>CAWCKZ010000001.1:0-46226 GCA_963796305.1 uncultured Solirubrobacteraceae bacterium
TCGCTGTGCCACTATTGACGCGCATGGAGATCACGCCCGTCCACGGGTCCCGCCTGTGTCGAGCGGTTGCCGTGTGGCGCTGCGCCTCATGAGCCGCCGGCTGCTCGCGGCGGCCTGCGCGGGCGCCCTGGGACTCCTCGCCGCCGCGCCGGCCGAAGCGCCATCCGCCGCACCGGGTGGCGCGCGCCTCATCGCCTCCAACTGCGCACCTGTCGCGGCGGCTCGCGACGGGACGATGGTCTGGTACGCGCGCAACGCCGCCGGGGTGTGGGACGCGTATATCGGCGGCGGCGACTGCGTGGGGAGGCCGCTCCTGCCGCCCTACGACGGCAACCGGGGGCCCGCCGACATCACACCCGACGGCCGCTATGTCCTGTTGACCGTCGCCGTCGGGTGGGACAGGCGCCTCGGCGTCTCCGCGCCCGGCCGCGGCTCCCAGAACGCGATCGAGCTGTACGACCGGCGCACGGGCAGGATCTCGACGCTGCTGCCCGGCGCGACGAGCTCGCAGCGCGGGGTGATCTGGCCGAGCCTGAGCGCCGGCGGCACGAAGCTCGTGTGGTCGCAGATGCTGCAGACAGGGCTGCAGGCGCCGCCTTTCGGTAGGTGGGCGCTGCACGTCGCCGACGTCGACCTCGCGACCGGCAAGCTGAGTCACGACGTTGCATGGCAGGATCCCGACGGGCGGCCGACCTTTTACGAGGCCTACGGCTGGGTACCCAACACGCACATGCTGCTCTTCATGTCCGGAACGCGCGCCACGAGCAGGGGGCTGGCGGGAGCCCAGCTCTTCACGCTGCGCGACAGCCTGCCCGCGACGGCGGCGCCGGTGCGGATCAGCCCGCGGGTGCGCACGACCCTAGGGCGCGCGATCGACGCGTTCCACGAGTTCGCGCACTTCGCCCCCCGGCATCCGCGCACGCTGTACACGTCGGTGGCCGCCAACACGGTCGGCGGCGATGACCTGTTCGCCTACCGTCTGGGGGCACGGTCGCCGGGCAAAGTGCTCGGGCAGCCGCGACGGATCAGCTACTTCGGCGGCGAAGGGCTCGCCCGGGTGCAGGGCTGGCCGGCGCCGTCGTACCGAGTCGTGACGACGATGGCATGGGTTCGTGGCGCGTGGGTCGCGACGACGTGCCCCGATACGCTCTGCACGAAGGTCGAAGCGTGGCGGATCCACCCTTGAGCTCCGAACTGGACGACACGCCCGCCGAGACCCGCGCCGAGGCCCCGGTCGCGGCGTCGGCGCTCACGCGCCACTACGGCACGGGCAGCACGGCGGTCGAGGCGCTGCGCGGCGTCGATCTCGAGGTCGCAGCGCAGGAACTGGTCGCGGTCATGGGCCCGTCCGGATCGGGGAAGTCCACGCTCATGCACCTGCTCGCCGGGCTCGACCAGCCGACGTCGGGAAGCGTGCGGATCGCCGGCATCGAGCTCGGCTCGCTCGACGACGGCGCGCTGACGCGCCTTCGCCGCCAGCACATCGGCTTCGTGTTCCAGTTCTTCAACCTGCTGCCGATGCTCGACGCCGAGGAGAACGTGACCCTGCCGCTGTCGATCGCCGGGGAGCGGCCGGAGCCCTCATGGGTCGACGAGGTGATGGCGAGGGTGGGCCTCGCGCAGCGGCGAACCCACCGCCCGGCGCAGCTATCCGGCGGCGAGCAGCAGCGTGTGGCGATCGCACGCGCCCTGATCACGCGGCCCACCGTGCTGCTCGCCGACGAGCCGACCGGCAACCTCGACTCGCGGACCGGGGGTGAGATCCTCGAGCTCCTGCGCCGGTCGGTGGACGCCTACGACCAGACGACGGTGATGGTCACCCACGATCCGCGGGCTGCAGCGATCGCCGACCGCATCCTGTTCATCGCCGACGGACGCATCGTGCAGGAACTCGTCGAGGCAACCGCCGCCGACGTGCTGAACGTGATGGGCGAGCTCGCGGCATGATCGCCGTCGCGCTCAAAGGCCTCGCCGGGCGCAAGCTGCGCGCCGCGCTGACGGCGATCGCGATCGTGCTGGGAGTGGCGATGATCAGCGGCACCTACGTGCTCACCGACACGATCAAGTCTGCGTTCGGCACCGTCTTCAGCGAAGTCTACAAGCGCACCGACGTCATCATCACGAGCAAGAGCGCGATCGCCGAAGAAGGCCAAGAAGAAGAAGGCGGCCGCAACGGCGGCAAACCCCCCGCCTTCGCGGAATCGCTGCTGGCGGGCGTCCGTGGGCAGCCGGGCGTCGCCCAGGCCCAGGGCGGCGTCTCCTCGACCGCGCAGCTCGTCGGACGCGACGGCAAGGTGCTCGGCGCCGGCGGCGCTCCCGGGCTCGCGTTCGGCGTCCACCCGCACGGCAACCAGCGCTTCAACCCGCTCACGCTCGTCGCCGGCAACTGGCCCGTCGGGGCAGGACAGGTAGGGATCGACGCCAACACGGCGGAACGACACAGCTACCGCGTCGGTGAAACGATCGGCGTGATCGCGCGCGGCCCCGAGCAGCGGATGCGCATCACCGGCATCGTGCGCATCGGTGGCGTGTCCTCGCTCGGCGGCGCCACGCTCGCGATCTTCGACTTCCCCGCCGCCCAGCAGCTGTTCCATCTCGAGCGACAGCTCACATCGATCTCGATCGCCGCCGCGCCCGGCGTGAAGCCGGCGCAGATCCTGCGCGAGGTGCGCCCGCTGCTGCCGCCGAACGCGCAGGCGCGGACGGGCTCCGGGCAGGCGCGACAGGCAACCAAGAACACGAACAACTTCCTCACCACGTTCCAGGACTTCCTGCTCGCTTTCGGAGGCGTGGCGCTGTTCGTCGGCGCGTTCGTGATCGCCAACACGCTCTCGATCACGATCGCCCAGCGCACGCGCGAGCTCGCGACGTTGCGCACGCTCGGCGCGACGCGTCGCCAGGTGCTCCGCTCGGTGCTGCTCGAGGCGCTCGTGATCGGCCTGCTCGCCTCGATCGCGGGCCTGTTCCTCGGCCTCGCCCTCGCCAAGGGCCTGAACGCGCTGTTCGTCTCGTTCGGGATCGACCTGCCCCAGGCCTCCACCGTCTTCAGCACGCGGACGATCGTCGTGTCGCTGATCGTCGGTGTCGCGATCACGATGCTCGCAGCGCTGCGCCCGGCGATCCGTGCGACGCGCGTGCCCCCGATCGCCGCGGTTCACGAGGGCGCGGTGCTGCCACCCTCACGGTTCGCGCGCTTCGGCCCCTATGCGGCGCTGGCGACGATCGCAGCCGCCGTCGCACTGATGCTGATCGGGCTGTTCGTCGGCGGCCTCTCGACCAGCGCGCGCCTCGTCGCGATCGGCGTGGGCGCGGCGGGAGTGTTCGTCGGCGTGGCAATGCTCGCGAAGACGCTCGTACCCCCGCTCGCGCTGATCCTCGGGTGGCCGGCGACGAAGCTCGCCGGGACGCCCGGCCGTCTCGCGCGCGGGAACGCGATGCGCAACCCGGCGCGCACCGCGACGACGGCCGCGGCGCTGATGATCGGACTTGCGCTCGTGACGCTCGTCTCGGTGCTCGCGGCGGGCCTGAAGACGACGTTCGAGAGCTCGGTGAACGAGCTCTTCAGCGCGGACTACGCGCTGACCGCGACGAACAACTTCTCGCCGATATCGACCGCGTCGGCAGAAGCAGTCGGCAAGGTGCCTGGCGTGGAGGTGGTCGCTCCCGTGCGGGCGGGCGCCGGCCGCGCCTACGGCAAAACGATCGCTGTCACCGGCGTCGGGCCGGACGTCAGCAGGGTGATCAAGGTCAAATGGCAGTCGGGCTCTCCGGCGGTCCCGCGCGAGCTGGGCGAAGACGGGGCATTCGTGTCGAAGGAATACGCGAAGAGCCACCACCTGCACAGCGGCTCGCGGCTCATCGTCGAGACCCCCTCGGGCAGCGAAATGGAGCTGCGCGTGCTCGGCATCTTCGCGCCGCCCAAAGGCGGCTCGCCCTACGGCGACGTGACGATCTCGCAGGCGCGCTTCGACAGCGAATACCAGGACCCGCAGAACGTGTACACGTTCGTCGACATCGCCGGTGGCGCCAACCCTGCGAACACGCGCGCCCTGCAGAGAGCGCTTCAGTACTTCCCCAACGCGAAGATCCAGACGGAGAGCGAGTTCAAGCGCAACCAGGAGAAAGGCATCGACACCTTGCTCAACCTGCTCTACGTCCTGCTCTCGCTGTCGATCATCGTCAGCCTGTTCGGCATCGTCAACACGCTCGTGTTGACCGTGTTCGAGCGCACACGCGAGCTCGGCATGCTGCGCGCCGTCGGCATGACGCGCCGGCAGCTGCGCAGCATGATCCGCCACGAGAGCGTCGTGACCGCGCTGATCGGCGCGGCGCTGGGGATTCCCGTGGGGATCGTGCTCGCGCTGATGGTGGGGCAGGCGATCGAATACCCGGTCTTCACGGTCCCCGTTGGCACGCTCGTCGTGTTCGTGCTCGCGGCGATCCTCGCGGGTCTGCTCGCAGCGGTCTTCCCGGCGCGACGCGCGGCGCGGCTGAACGTGCTCGAGGCCTTGCAGTACGAGTGAGCGTCCCGGCGGACGCGCTGCCTCGGTTGCGCCGCGTCAGGCCCGATTGAGGGAGTGGGCCGTAAGGACCTTCGCCCGGGGGCAGGAGTCGTGGACCCTCCTGAACGTGAGGTGCGACCCGGAGGTCCACCATTCGTAGGTGCCCGCCGACCTGCAGCTTCCAGGTCCCCACAACGTGATCCGCGATCCGTGCACCGAGTCGGTGCCGTGGCCCGTGAGCCCGTAGGGCGCGCTGAGCGTGAAACGGCCGGGATGGAAGGTGATCCGGTAGGTGCCGTTGAGGTTGCCGGCGGAGCGCACGGTCGTGACGTACGTGCCGCTCGGGCCAGACGACGCAAGCGCCGCGGGTGCCACTAGCAGGCACAGCGCGATCAGGGTGGCGAGAAACAGGTGCTTCATGGTTGCGCTCCTTCCGGTGCTGATGTTAGGCGGTACCCGTTCGGCATGGCGCTCGCGCGCTGCCGCGCATGCGACGCCGCGCCGGAGGCGAGCGGCTCGGCGTCCTCGCCACCGTCCGGTGCAACGCTCGAATGCGGCTCGCGCGCCCCGTCGAGGTCGAGCGCTGCGATGACCCGTGCCCGCGTCTGGGCCGGATCGATCACCGCGTCGATCGCGCCGCAGCGCAATGCGGCCTGCGGCGTGAGGCTCTCCTCGGCGTAGCGCCGCGCAAGCCGGTCGCGCAGCGCGGCGCCGCGCGCACCGCGCAGGCGGCGTCCGTGGAGGATCTCGACGGCGGCGTGCGGGCTCATGATCCCGATCTCCGCCTGCGGCCAGCAGAACGCAGCGTGGGCACCGAGATCCTTGGAGTTCATCGTGATGAACGCGCCGCCGTAGGCCTTGCGCACGATCACCGTCACCCGCCGCGAGCGCGCCGAAGCGAACGCCCGCAGCAGCTCGGCGCCGTGGCTGATGACGCCTGCCGCCTCCTCGCGGCTGCCGGGCATGAAGCCCGGGGTGTCCACGAGCACGAGCATCGGCAGGCGGAAGGCGTCGCAGGTGCGGATGAACTTCCTGCCCTTCTGCGACGCCGCCACGTCGATGACGCCGCCGCGATGCCGCGCCTGGTTGGCGATCACCGCGACCGTGTGTCCGTCGAGCCGGGCGAAGCCGACAACCATGTTGCGCGCCCAGCGCTCGAGCACCTCGTGGAAGCGGCCACCGTCGACGACCCGCTCGATCAGCTCGCGCACGTCGTAGTAGCTGCGGCTGCTCGACGGCAGCACAGCCGCCGGGTCGCCCCCGACCGGAGGCTCGGCAGCGACGATCGGCGGGGGCTCGGAGGCGTTCTGCGGCAGGCGTCCGAGCAGCTCGCGGACGGTGCTGATCGCGCTGGTGTCGTCGGCCGCCACGAAGTCGCAGACGCCGTTGCGCGCATGCACCCTCGTGCCCCCGAGAGCCGCCGCCGTGACCTGCTCGCCGAGCGCGCGCCTGACGATCCGCGGTCCCGTCAGGAACATCGAGGCGCGCTCGGTCATCACGACGAAGTCGGTGAGCGCCGGGGAGTAGCAGCCGCCGCCCGCCGAGAGGCCGGTGATGACAGAGATCTGGGGCGCACGGCCAGACAGCGCGACGTTCTCGAAGAAGATGCGCCCGAAGCCGCCGAGCGCGGCGGCGCCGTCCTGCAGCCGCGCCCCCGCCGACTCGAGGAAGCCGACGAGCGGGACCCCCGCTCGGCGGCTGTGCCGCAGGGCGCTGACGATCACCTCGGCCTCGGCGACGCCCACCGCCCCGCCGGCCCGCGAGGAGTCCTGTGCGTAGCAGAGGATCGAACGCCCGTGCACGCGCCCCCACGCGGCCTGCACCGCAGCCGTCGGCGCAACGGGCGCGAGCGGCTCGAGACTGCGCGGATCGCAGAGCGACTCGAGCCGCTGCTGCGGTGAGACGCGATCTTGGTAGGACAGCGACATCACGGCAGTGAGAAAGGGCGCTCCCGCCTCATCAGTTGGCCACCATGCCATCCCCGGCTCCAGGTGGGCGCGCAAATGCGGGCACCATGACGCGCACCCCCCAACCCGGGTAGCCGAGCCCAATCTTAGGGTTGCCCGCCACGCGCAGCAACGCGATTTGCACCTTTGGGCAAGATTGCCGTCGTTTGCTTGACCGCGGTCCTGCCTCGGGCACAATCCCTGCCCTCGGGCAGAATCCCTGCAAAGTCCGCAGTCTCGGATCTGACAACCGGAATCGAGCTCTCACCGGGAGGCTCAGCTTGTTCGACTTCATCGTGTTGAGCCCGACCGGCTCACTGGACGCCGCAGTACCGATCGCCGGCAGCCGCGCCGGTGCGCTCGGTGTTGTGAGTCTCGAGCTCGCGAGCGATCTCGAGGCCGGGCTCGCTCAGCTGCGCCGGCTGTGCGCGCTGGGCAACGGGCGCTGCGGCGTGCTAGTCGACACGAGCGAGGCGCTGGAGGCCGTCCTCGGCGGCGCCGCCGACGGTCTCGATGCGGTGCTGCTGTCGGGGGATGCGGTCGCGCAGCCCCTGATCGAGCGTGCGCACGCCGCCGGGCTCGACGTCTACGTTGTCGCCACGCGCCTGGAGGACGCGCTCGTCGCAACGGCGGGGCGCGCCGACGGCGTGATCGCCAAGGGCCAGGAGGCCGGCGGCTGGATCGGCGAGCAGGGCTCGTTCGTGCTCACCCAGCAGCTGCTCGCGCGGCTGCGCACGCCCGTGTACGTGCACGGCGGTGTTGGGCTGCACACGATCGCCGCCGCGTATGTCGCCGGCGCCGCCGGCGCCGTGCTCGACGGGCAGCTCCTGCTGACGCGCGAGTCGCCCCTGCCCGATGACCTGCGCGCCGCGCTCGGTCGCTTCGATGGCAGCGAGACGACGACGCCCGGCGCGGAGCTCGGCGCGCCGTTTCGTGTGTACAGCCGCCCCGGCATGCGCGAGCTCGAGCAGCTGCGGCTCGCCGAGCGCGAGCTCGCCGCCGACGCGGGCTCGCGAGCTGCGTGGCGCATTGCCGTCAAGGCGCACGTCGCGGGCGCCGCCGCCGACCCCGGCGTGCTCGCCCTCGGACAGGACGCTGCCTTCGCCGCCGACCTCGCGCGCCGGTTCGGCACCGTCGCGGGGATCATCGACGGGCTGCGTGCAGCAGTCGTGGATGCCTGCGATGTGCTCGGGGAGGGGAACCCGCTCGCCGAAGGGGGGGCTCTGGCGCAGTCGCACGGCACTCGCTATCCGCTCGTGCAGGGGCCGATGACGAGGGTGAGCGACCGCGCGGAGTTCGCCGCCGCGGTGGCGGAGGGAGGCGCGTTGCCGTTCCTCGCGCTCGCGTTGATGCGCGGGGCCGATGCCGACGTCCTGCTCGCACGCACGAGCGAGCTGCTCGGAGGGCGGCCGTGGGGAGTGGGCGTGCTCGGCTTCGTCCCTGCCGAGCTCCGCTCCGAGCAGCTTGCGGTCGTGCGCGAGCATCGGCCGCCGTTCGCGCTGATCGCGGGCGGGCGCCCGGACCAGGCGCGCGAGCTCGAAGGCGAAGGGATCGCGACGTACCTGCACGTGCCCTCGCCCGAGCTCTTGAGGCTGTACCTGCGCGACGGTGCACGCCGCTTCGTGTTCGAGGGGCGCGAGTGCGGCGGCCACGTAGGCCCCCGCACCAGCTTCGTCCTGTGGGACACGATGATGCGGGTGCTGCTCGAGGAGCTGCCGCGCGACGCCTCCGACTGCCACGTGCTGCTGGCGGGCGGGATACACGACGCCAGATCGGCCGCGATGGCCGCTGCGACGGCGGCGGCGGTGAGCGAGCGCGGAGCGCGCATCGGCGCGCTGATGGGGACCGCCTACCTGTTCACGCGCGAGGCGACCGACAGCGGGGCAATCACCCCGCTGTTCCAGGACGCCGCGCTCGCTGCAGCTGACACCGCGCTGCTCGAAAGCGGGCCGGGCCACGCCACGCGCTGCCTGCACTCGCCGTTCGTCGGGCAGTTCGAGGAGGCGCGCCGCAGCCTGCGCGCCGCAGGGATCGACGCCGAGGAGCTGCGCGGCAGGCTCGAGCAGCTGAACATCGGACGCCTGCGCATCGCCGCCAAGGGCGTCGACCGGGCAGCGCCGTTCGACCCGTCGGCGGTGGGCGATCCAGCGACGACGGACGAGGCGTTGCCGGGCGCCGATAGCGGACAGCCGCGCGACCAGGCGAAGCTCGTCGAGGTCGACCGGTCCGGGCAGTGGGAGCGCGGCATGTACATGATCGGCCAGGTGGTAGCTCTGCGCGACTCTCTCACCACCATGGCAGAGCTGCACGAGGACGTCTGCCGTGGCAGCAGCGAGCTGCTCGACGCCGTGCCCCGACCCGCCCTCGCCGCCGAGCCGCCGGCGCCGCCCCCCGCCGACGTCGCGATCGTCGGGCTCGGCTGCATCCTGCCCGGGGCTCCCGACGTGGGGACGCTGTGGGCGAACATCCTCGACAAGGTCGACGCGATCGGCGAGGTGCCGAGCGAGCGCTGGGACTGGCAGCGAATGTTCGACGCCGATCCGAGCGTGCGCGACAAGGTGTACTCGCGCTGGGGAGGCTTCATCGAGCCGGTGGCACTCGATCCGGTCGCACTCGGGCTGCCGCCGAAGTCGCTCGAGTCGATCGAGCCCTTCCAGCTGCTCGCGCTGCTGTCGGCGCAGGCGGCGCTGAGCGACGCCGGCTACGGCGAGCGGCCGTTCGACCGCGAGCGCACGTCGGTGATCCTCGGCGCCGGCGGGGGCGGCGCGGACATGTCCGTCGGCTACACCGTCCGCTCGGCCCTGCCGTCGCTGCTCGGCGAGGACCACGCCGCCCTCCAGCAGGAGCTGTTCGAGCAGCTCCCGGAGTGGACGGAGGACAGCTTCGCTGGGCTGCTCATGAACGTGGCCGCGGGGCGCATCGCCAACCGGCTCGACTTCGGGGGCACCAACTACACCGTCGACGCGGCCTGCGCCTCCTCGCTCAGCGCGATCGGCCTCGGCGCGCGCGAGCTGCAGGCGGGCACGAGCGACATGGTGCTCGCGGGCGGGGTCGATGCGATCCAGAACCCGTTCGCGTACCTGTGCTTCGCCAAGACGCGCGCGCTGTCGCCCACCGGCCGCTGCCGCCCGTTCGACGCCGCAGCCGACGGGATCGCGATCAGCGAGGGGTTCGCCACGATCGTGCTCAAGCGCCTCGCCGACGCCGAGCGCGACGGCGACCGCATCTACGCGGTGATCCGCGGCGTCGGCGCGGCAAGCGACGGCCGCGACCGCAGCCTCACCGCACCGCGTCCCGAGGGCCAGATGCGAGCTCTGCGGCGCGCCTACGCACAGGCGCGCGTGTCGCCGGCCACCGTCGGCCTCGTCGAGGCTCACGGCACCGGCACGGTCGCCGGAGATGGAGCCGAGGTGCAGGCGCTGAGCACCGTCTTCGGCGAGCACTCCGAGGAGCACCAGTGGTGCGCGATCGGCTCGGTGAAGTCGATGATCGGCCACACAAAGGCGACCGCAGGCGTGGCGGGCATGATCAAGGCCGCGCTCGCTCTGCACCACCGCGTGCTGCCTCCGACGATCGGCGTGAGCGAGCCGAATCCGAAGGCGAACTTCGCCGAGAGCCCCTTCTACGTGAACACCGAGGCGCGGCCCTGGCTCACCGGCCCCGAGCCACACCCACGTCGCGCGGCGGTGAGCGCCTTCGGCTTCGGCGGCACCGACTTCCACATCGTGCTCGAGGAGTATCAGGGCGCCTACCTCGAGCGACCCGCGCCCGCCGTCTCGCGATGGCCGGGGGAGCTCCTGCTGTGGAAGGGAACCAGGAGCGAGGTGACCGCAGCGATCGATGAGCTCGCGGCCATGCTCACATCCGATGCGCCTCCGGCGCTCGCCGCCCTCGCCCGCGAGCTGGCACGGGCGGCGCGTACCCGCCCCGCTCCTGGTCCGACGCTCGCGCTCGTCGTGCAGTCGCTCGACGACCTCCGCGCGAAGCTCGCCCGTGCGCGCGAGGTGCTGAGCGCAGGCGAGGTGCGCGTGCACCAGCCGGACGGTGTGCACTGGTGCGAACAGCCGCTCGCCGCCGAGGGCAAGCTGGCCTTCCTGTTCCCGGGACAGGGCTCGCAGCTGCTCGGCATGGGACGGGATGTCGCGATCGCCTTCCCCGAGGCGCGCGAGCAGTATGAGCTTGCCGACCGGGTGCTCACCGACAGCTACGAGCGGCCGCTCAGCAGCTATGTGTTCCCACCCCCCACCTTCACCGAGGAGGAGCGCAGCCGCCGCCAGGCCGAGCTGACCGATACGCACGTGGCGCAGGCGGCGCTCGGGGCGACCGAGCTCGCCTACGTCCAGGTGCTCGCCGCGCTCGGCGTCGAGCCCCAGCTAACCGCCGGACACAGCTACGGCGAGTTCGCGGCGCTCGCGGCGGCGGGCGGGATCGATGCCGAGCAGCTGCTGCTGATCTCCGAGGCGCGCGGGCGCTACATGAAGGAGGCGTCCGCGTCCGAGGCGGGGGCGATGGTGGCGGTCGACGCACCGCCGGAGGCCCTGAGCACGCTGCTCGAGGGCGCCGGCGTCGTGGTCGCGAATCTCAACTCGCCGCGTCAGACGGTGCTGTCGGGTCCGCGCGAGCACGTCGAGGCTGCCGCCGAGTGGTGCCGCGAGCGCGAGATCGGCGCCCGCGTGCTCCCGGTCGCATGCGCGTTCCACTCCCCCAACGTCGCGGGCGCCCAGCAGCGGCTCGCGCAGCTCCTCCGGGACGCTTCGCTGCGCGATCCGCAGATCCCGGTCTACTCGAACACGACCGGCGAGGCTCATCCACAGCGGGCAGCGGCGATCGCCGAGACCCTGTCCGAGCACCTCATCCGGCCGGTCCAATTCGTGCGTCAGATCGAAGCGATGTATCGCGACGGCGCCCGCATATTCCTCGAGGTCGGCCCGCGGTCGGTGCTCACGGGTCTCGCACCACAGATCCTCGGCGAGGAGGAGCACCTCGCGGTGGCGATGGAACGCTCGGGCCGCTCGGGACTGCTGTCGCTGCTGCACTGCCTCGCCGCACTCGCCTCCGAGGGCGTGCCTGTGGACGCCGAGCGGCTGCTGCAGGGTCGCGCGAACGAGCCTCAGGGCGAGAGCTCCCGGGAGCGCATGGCCGCTCCGTGGCTCGTGGACGGCGGGCGTGCATGGCCCGCCGATTCGCCGCGACCGGCACCGGCGGCCGCGTCATCCGCACCGGCGGTGGCGACGCCCTCGAGCACAACGCCAACCGCGATTCCAGCAACCGACGCAGAGGAGCAGACAGCCGTGATCACGACCAGCACGAATGGCGGCGCGTCGCTCGCACCGGCCGCCGCCAAGGAGCAGTTCGAGCCGGCCGACCCGATCCCCGATCGCGCGGGCGCCGGCGCAGTCCCAGGGCGGGCGCCGGTCGGCGATCGCGTGGCAGACGTGATGCTGCGCCACCAGCAGGTGATGCAGCAGTTCCTCGAGACGCACCGCAACGTCATGCTCGGCTACCTCGGAGCAGCCCCGGCGCCACCGCCTGCACCCGCTGCGGCGCCCCGCCGGCCGGCGGCGCTCCCGGCCGCCCGGGCGCAGGCCGCTCCGGCGCAGCTCGCACCGGCCCCGACGCCCGCTCCGCCGCTGCCGGCGGGACCGGGAGCCGCCCCGGCGGCGCCGAGCGGAGAGCCCCCGCAGGCCGCCCCCGCGGTGGTGCCGGCCGCGGCCGGGAACGGTCAGGCCGGCGCCGCGGCGACGCTCAGCCGCGAGCAGATCGAGGAGCGGCTCGTGTCGGTCGTGAGCGAGCGCACCGGCTACCCCGCGGAGATGCTCGGCCTCGACGCCGATCTCGAGGGCGACCTCGGGATCGACTCGATCAAGCGCGTCGAGATCGCGAGCACTTTCACCCAGAGCCTCGGCGAGGCGGATCGTGCGCGGATCGATATGGAGGAGCTGACCGCCAGCAGGACGCTGCGCTCCGTCGTCGACATCCTCGCCGAGGCGATCGCGGCGCCGCCGGCCGCGCTCGCGGCTGCGCAGGCCGGCGCTGCCTCCTCGCCGCCGGGCCAACCGGATCCGGAGGACCAGCGCCCTTTTGAGCAAGGGCCGGCCGACGAGGAGCGCATCGGCCGGTTCGTCGTGCACGCGCAGAGCGCTCCCGCGATCACGGCGACCGCGCCGCTTGCCACAGGCGCCGTCGTGGTCGTGGACGACGAAGGAGGTGTCGGAGCGGCGCTCGCAGGCAGCCTCGCCGGCACGCACCAGGTGTTCCTCCTCTCGCGGCTTGCGCAGCCGGAGGACGCCGACGAGGCGGAGCGCTTCGCTGCGCGCATGCGCGACCACGGTGGCGTGAAGGCGCTCGTTCACCTCGCGGCGCTGCGAGAACAGCAGCCCGACACCGACGACCTGGCTGCGTTGCTGCTGCTCGCGCAAGCGCTCCAAGCGGACCTCGAGACCGCCGCCGCGGAGGGCGGCGCGGTGGTGCTGGGCGCGACGCGCCTGGGAGGCGCGTTCGGTGTCGGCGGGACGGCGCCGCCCGGCGCCGCGCAGCAGGGGGCACTGCACGGCTTCCTCAAGACCCTCGCGCAGGAGTGGCCGTCCGTGAGGGTGAAGGCCGTCGATCTCTACGAGCTGCCCCCGGAGCAGGCCGCCGCGCAGCTGCTCGCGGAGCTCACGGCGGCAGACGGCCTCGTCGAGGTCGGCTACCGCGAGGGCCGGCGCACCCTGCTGGCGCCCGTGGCGGCGCCGCTCGCCGGGCGCGAGGCCGAGCCCCCACTCGATCGGGAGTGCGTGCTGCTCGTCACCGGCGGTGCGCGGGGGATCACCGCGCGGGTCGCGCTGGCGCTCGCCCAGCGCCACCGCTGCACGCTGGTGCTGGTAGGGCGCACGCCGGTCGAGCAGGAGAGCCCGATGACGATGGCGCTGGGCGAGCTCGCGGAGCTTCGGCAGGCGATGATCGAGTCGCGCAGGCGCGACGGGCTGCCGCTCACCCCGGCACTCATCGAGGAGGACTGCCGAGCGATCCTGCGGGGCCGCGAGGTGCGCGACAACATCGAGCTCGTTCGCCGGACCGGCGCGCCTGTGGAGTACCTGCGCTGCGACGTGTCCGACCGAGACGCGTTCGCCGCCCTGATCGACTCGGTCTACGAGCGCCACGGCCGAATCGACGGCGTCGTACACGGCGCGGGCGTGATCGAGGACCGGCTCGTGCACGACAAGCAGCGCGAGTCGCTGGAACGCGTGCTGTCCGCGAAGGCCGGCGCCGCCCAGACGCTGGCGGAGCGCTTGAGGCCCGACGCGCTTCGGTTCCTCGCCTTCTTCAGCTCCGTCTCGGGGCGGTTCGGCAACCGCGGGCAGGCGGACTACGCGGCGGCGAGCGAGGTCCTGGCCAAGCTCGCGCACGAGCTCGACAGTCGCTGGACCGCGCGCGTCGTGGCGATCGATTGGGGCCCGTGGCGAGCGGCCGGCATGGTGTCCCCTGCGCTCGAGCAGGAGTTCGCCCGCCGCGGCGTCGCCCTGATCGGCCTCGACCACGGCGTGCGCCTGTTCGAGGAGGAGCTCGGCCGCGGACGCAAGGGCGAGGCGGAGGTCGTGATCGGCGCCGCCGAGGGGCTCGAGGGCACCGGGGCGAACGCGGCCGCGGCAGCGCCGGGCGCGACGCCGTCGGCGGACGCCGGGTCGCGCGAGCTGCGGACGCTGCCGCTGCTGGCCGGCGCGCCCGCGAGCGCCGCTGGGCCCGAGAACCGCGCCGGCGGTCGGTTCGAGATGCGCTACGTGTTCGATCTCGGGCGCGACCGCTACCTCGACGACCACCGCATCGACGGCCGGCCCGTGGTGCCGTTCACCGTCGCGATGGAGCTGATGGCGGAGGTCGCCGTCGCCGCGCTGCCTGGGCGCCCGCTCGCCGGGCTGCGGGACATCCGCCTGCTCGACGGCCTCGTGCTCGAGGACGACCGGACCGCCACCGTGCGCGCCGTCACCCTGCCACACGGCGAGGAGGATGACGTCGAGGTGACGATCAGGCCGGAGCGCGGCGGTCGCCCGCACTATCGCGCCCTCGTGCAGCTCGGCGAGGGATCGCGGCGCCGCGACTCGATCGGCGAGCCAGCGCCGCTGGCGGACCTGAAGGCGTTTCCGATGGCGATCGAAGACGCGTACCGCGAGCTCCTGTTCCACGGCCCGTTGTTCCAGGGCATCGTCGCGGTCGAGGGGATGGACGAGCGCGGGGCGGCGGCGGTGCTGCGTCCGTCGCTGCCGGCGCGCTGTGTGAGCGGCGCGGACGGGCTGCAGTGGATGCTGGATCCCGTGCTGCTCGACAGCGCGCTGCAGATGCAGGTGCTCTGGGCGCGGCTCCAGTGGGATGTGACGCTGCTGCCCGCCGAGATCGGCGGCTATGTCCGCCTCGCCGTCCCGGGCGCCGAGGGGGTGCGTCACGAGCTGCGCATCCGCGACTCGAGCAGCCCGCCGATGTGCCACGCTGACCACTTCTTCTACGCCGCGGACGGGCGGCTGCTCGCGTATCTCGAGGATGTCGTCGGCGTGGGCACGCAGGCGCTGAACCGGCTCACGGGAGCGCGCTCGTGAGCGACACTTCGGCGCACGAGGAGCAGCAGGGAGCGGCGATCGTCGGCATGGCGTGCCTGTTCCCCGGCGCTCCCGACGTGAACGCCTACTGGCAGAACATCCTCGAGGGGGTGGACGCGACGTCCGACCCGCCCGCGGAGGCGTGGGACCCCGACGTCTACTACGACATGGACTTCACGGACGTCGACCGCACATACTGCAAACGTGGCGGCTACCTCGGCGCGATGGCGCGGTTCGATCCGCTCGCGCATGGCATCCCGCCGATCGCGGTCGGCGGCGAGCCCGACCAGTGGCTCGCGCTGCAGGTCGCGCGCGACGCGCTCGCGGACGCCGGGATGGACGAGCTGCCGGAGGACGTCCGCACGCGCACGGCGGTCGTGCTCGGCAAGGGGACGTACCTGAACGGCGGCAACGCTGTGGCGGTGCAGCGCGGCCTCGTCGTCGGCCAGACGCTCGAGCTCATCCGCCGCCTCGAGCCCGAGCGCTCCGACGAGGAGCTCGAGCGGCTGCGCGTGGAGCTGCAGCGCGTGCTGCCGCCGCTCGGCCCGGAGACCGTCCCCGGGCTCATCCCCAACATCATCGTCGGACGCATCGCCAACCGACTCGATCTGATGGGCCCGGCTTACACCGTCGACGCCGCGTGCGCCTCCTCGCTCGTTGCGGTTCAGCACGCGCTCCGTGACCTGCTCGCCGGCGACTGTGACCTGGCGCTCGCCGGCGGCTCTCAGGTGTGGATGCCGGTCGCGACGATGAACCTCTTCTGCCGCCTCGGAGCGCTATCCCGCCACGAGCAGCTGCGGGCGTTCGACAAGGACGCCGACGGCACGCTGCTGGGCGAGGGGATCGGTGTGATCGTCCTCAAGCGGACACGCGACGCCGTCCGCGACGGCGACCGCGTGTACGCGGTGATCCGCGGTGTGGGCGTCGCCAGCGACGGCCGCGGGATGAGCGTGATGGCACCGCGCGTCGAGGGCGAGGAGCTTGCCTTGCGGCGTGCGTATGAGGCCGCGGGCGTCGCTCCCGCCAGCGTCAGCCTGATCGAGGCGCACGGCACCGGCACGCCGGTCGGCGACGTCGTCGAGGTGCAGGCGCTGACGCGGGTGTTCGGAGAGCGCGAGGGCGGGCTGCCGCCCTGCGCGCTCGGCACGGTCAAGTCGATGATCGGCCACACGATCCCAGCGGCCGGCGTGGCGGGCCTGATCAAGACCGCGCTCGCGCTGCACCATCGCGTGCTGCCGCCGACCCTCGGCTGCGAGCATCCGAATCCCGAGCTCGGCCTGGAGCGGACGCCGTTCTACGTCAACACCGAAACGCGGCCGTGGATCCATGGAGGCGGCGAGCCGCGGCGCGCGGGCGTCAACGCGTTTGGGTTCGGCGGTATCAACGCGCATGCGGTCCTCGAGGAGTTCGGCGCCCCGACCGCCGACCACCGCGCGCCCTGGGACAGCGAGGTGTGCATGCTCGAGGCCGACTCGCCGCAGGCGCTCGCCGACCGGGCGCAGGAGCTCGCCGCTGCGCTGGAGGCCGGCGTCGAGCCGTCGCTCGCCGACCTCGCGCTCACGCTCGCCCGCGAACTGGGCGGCGAGGGGGGCAGGCGACGCCTGGCGGTGGTGGCCTCCACGACGGAGGACTTGCACGGGAAGCTCGGCCAGGCCGTCGAGCGCCTGCGCGATCCCGCCTGCCCGCGGATCAAGACCACCTCGGGCATCTACTACGAGTCCGAGCCGCTCGGCCGCGAGGCGAAGGTCGTGTTCCTGTTCCCCGGCGAGGGCGCCCAGTACACGGGCATGCTCGCCGAGCTGTGCCTCCAGTTCTCCGAGGCGCGCGCCGCATTCGATCGCGTCGACCGACTGTACGCCGATCACCCGCGGGGTCATCTGCTGAGCGACTGGGTGTTCCCGCGCCCGGCCTTCGCCGAGGAGGAGCGCAAGCGCACAGAGGCGCGGCTGATGGAGCTCGACATCGCTGTCGAGGCGGTGCTGACCGCCAACGCCGCAGTGCACGGCGTGGTCAGCCGGCTGGTGCGGCGCTGCGACGCGATGCTCGGGCACAGCACCGGCGAGCACTCCGCGGCGATGGCCGCGGGTGCCCTCGACGTCGGCACCGACGAGCGCCTCGCCGCCTTCTGCCACGGCCTCTACGCCTCCTACGCCGACGCCGCCGAGCGCCACGAGGTGCCGGCGGCGGTGCTGCTGGCGCTCGGGACGGACGCGGCGACCGCGGGCCGGATCGGCGCCGAGGCCGGCGGCGAGCTCTATCTGGCGATGGACAACTGCCCCCACCAGGCGGTGCTCGTCGGTGACGCGGCGGCGGCAGCGCGCGCGCATGAGATCGCCCTTGCGGAGGGGGTGATGAGCGAGGCGCTCCCCTACGATCGCGCCGTGCATACGCCGCTGTTCGCGCCGTTCGCCGAGGATCTGCGCGCCACGTTCGCGGGTCTCCCCGTGCGTGGCGCCGGGACGGCGCTGTGGTCCTGCACGACCGCTGCACCCTACCCCGACGACCCGGAGGAGATCCGCGATCTGCTCGTTGAGCACTGGACCCGCCCGGTGCGCTTTCGGGAGACGATCGAAGCGCTCTGCGACGGCGGTGCGCGCATCTTCGTCGAGGTGGGGCCGCGCGGGAACCTGACCTCGTTCGTCGAGGACATCCTCCGCGGGCGCCCCGCGTGCGCGGTGGCTGCCGACGTGCGCAGGCGCTCGGGAACCACCCAGCTGAACCACCTCGTCGCTCGGCTCGCGGTACACGACGTCGAGCTCGACCTCGACTACCTGTTCGAGCAGCGCCGCGCGCAGCCGATCGACTGGCGCGCTGGGCGGAAAGCCGACGAGGACGGCCACGGACGAGCGATCCCGCTCGCCACGACGTGGCCGATGCTGCGCCTCTCGGACGAGGCGCTCGCGCGGGTGCGCGGGGCCTCGGCCAACGGCGAGGGCTCTGGATCCGGTGCGCCCGAAGCGCAGGGGACGCCGGCTCTGGACATCGCCGCAGGAAATGGCTCGGCGTCCCACGCGGCCGGCGAGCTTGCTGCGCCGCCGATGCCGGCACAGCCGAGGCCCGAGGACTCCGGCTGGAGCACAGGCGGCTTACAGCCCGCCGCGGCGCCGCTGCCCGTTGCGCCTGCCGCTGTGCCTGCGAGCAGCGGCGTCCTGGTCGCGCCGGGCACCGCGGGAAGCACCGAGGAGCAGGCGGCGGCGATGGAGGGCTACCTCGACACGATGGCGCAGTTCCTGGCAGTCAACGAGCAGGTGATCGGCGCCTACCTCGGTGGCGGCCTCGCGACCGCCGTCGAGCAGGCGAGGCGCCCGCTCGTCGGCACGATCGTCGCCTGGGAGGCGGAACGCGAGCTCGTCGCGCAGCGCGTGTTCGACCCGGCGGTCGATCGCTATCTGCTCGACCACACGCTCGGCCGCGACGTGTCGCGCTCGGATCCCGGACTGCACGCGCGCGCGCTGATGCCGCTCGCGATGAGCGTCGAGATCCTCGCCGAGGCCGCTTCGTGCTTGTTCCCACATCTCGTCGTGACCGGTCTGCGCGACCTCCGCGCGCGGCGCTGGCTCGCGTTCGGCGAGTCTCCGCAGACGCTCGAGGTGAGCGTTCGCCGCCTCGCCGGTGCCGACGGCGACGAGCGCGTGCGGGCGGAGCTGCGCAGCCTCGAGGACCCCGGCGTCGAGCCGATCGTGGAAGCGACGCTGCTCCTCGGCGAGCACTTCGCGCCCGCGCCTCCGGCGGCCGCGCCTGCGCTAGGCGGCGAGCAGCCGTCGCGTCTGGCGCCGGATGAGCTGTACGAGACGATGTTCCACCAGCCGCTGTGGCGCGGCGTCCGCAGCCTCGAGGCGCTGGCACCCGCGGGCGCGCGTGCGCAGCTCGAGGCCCTGCCGCGGGCGGGGCTGCTGCGCGATGACCCCGACCCGAGCTTCGTGCTGGACCCGGTGTTGCTGGACGCGGCCGGTCAGGTGATCGGCTTCTGGGCGGCCGAGATGCTCGAGCACGCACGCGTCGTGTTCCCGTTCGCGCTCGCCGAGCTCGACCTGTTCGGACCGCCGCCGCCAAGCGGCGACGTGCTCTGCTGCGCAGCCGCGATCGCGCTCGACGGCGACCACGTGCTCCGCTCCGACATCGAGGTGATTGACGCGAGCGGGCGCTGCCGGATGCGGCTGGTGGGATGGGAGGACAAGCGCTTCGCCGTGCCCGAGCGCTTTACCCCGCTGGTGCGCCCGACCGCGCTGGAGCCGCTTTCGACCACGTGGGAGACGCCGCTGCAAGCGCACGGTGAGCAGCGCGTGAGCTGCCGGCGGCTCGACGCGCGGCTTGCGGCCGAGCGTTCTCTGTGGATGTCGGTGTGGGCCAGCCGCGTGCTCGGCCGCCGCGAGCGCGAGCTGTTCGACGCGCTCGCCGTTCCCGAGGCCAGGAAGCTCGAATGGCTGGCGGCGCGCACCGCGGCGAAGGAGTGCGTGATCGACCTCATGCGAGCGGCGCATGGGGTCGGGCTGCGCCCGGCGGAGATCGAGATCCTGCCGGACGATCGCGGCGCCCCCGTCGTTGTGGGGGAGGCGCTCGATAGCCTCGCCGAGCCGGCGGTGGTGTCGCTCACGCACTCGCACGGTGTCGCCGCTGCGATCGCCGCCCTCGGGGCGTCGGGTGTGGGCATCGACGTCGAGCAGCGGCAGCGCCGGCCAGAGGGCTTCGCCGAGGCGGCGCTCCGAGAGGCCGAGCGGGCGCTGCTCGACCCGCTGGGCGCCGACGTCGCCGAGGAGTGGCTGCTGCGGCTGTGGTGCGCGCGGGAGGCCGCCGGCAAGGCGCTCGGCGCCGGCCTCGGCGGCGGCGCGGGTGCCCCGCGCGCCGTCGCGCTCGACCCGGCACGCCAGACGGTGCTCGTCGACGTCTCCGGCTCGAGCGTCCTCGTATGGACCGGCCTCGAGGACGACCTCGTGGTGGCGAGCGCCGTCCTCGACGGCACGGCGGGCGCGGACGTTCCCCGCGAGGAGCGGCGATGACGACGCTCGACCCGCAGGTGCTTCAGGGCATCCTCGCAATCCTCGACGAAGCCCAGGGCGACTGGGAGTACGTCGGCGAGATCGGCCCGGAGACGCGGTTCATCGCGGACCTCGGCCTCGAGTCGCTCGAGATCGTCGTGCTCTCGACGATGGTCCAGCACCGCTACGGCCGGCTGCCCTTCCCCCAGTTCTTCGAGGAGATCGGGCAGCGTCCGGAGGAGGAGCGCGACCTCAGCGTCGCCGAAGTCGCGATGTTCGTGTGCGAGCACCGCGAACCGATTCCCGAGGAGGTGTGAGGTGGGGCCAACCATCCTTATCGGTCTTGACGGAGCCACGTTCACGGTGCTCGACCCGTACATGGAGCGCGGCGTGATGCCGTTCCTCGCGGAGCTGACGGCGCGCGGCACGCGCGCGGAGCTGCGCTCGATCATGCCGCCGCTGACGCCGCCCGCCTGGACGTCGCTGGTTACCGGGAAGCGCCCCGGCCAGCACGGCATCTTCGACTTCTTCCAGAAGGAGGAGCCGGGAAGCGTGTATTTCGCGTTCGCCAGCTCGCAGCAGGTCGGCGCGGCGACGATCTGGACGCTCGCCAGCGAACAGCAGCGACGCGTGATCTCGCTCAACTTCCCGCTGACATTCCCGCCGCCGCCGGTGGAGGGCGCGGTCGTGCCCGGCGGGATGATGCCGTGGCGCCAGCTGCGGCTCGGCTGCCATCCGCCCGGGCTCTTCGACCGGCTGCAGGCGCTCCCCGACTTCAACCCGCGCGAGATGCTCGACATGGAGCTCGAGATCAAGGCGATCGACGGCTGCCCGGAGGAGGAGTTCGCCGACTTCGTGGATCTCCACATCCGTCGTGAGCAGCGCTGGGCGCACGTACTGCAGCACCTGATGGAGACGGAGCCGGCCGACCTCGTCGGCGTGCTGTTCGACGGGGTCGACAAGCTCCAGCACCTGTGCTGGCGGTTCATCGACCCGGCCTGCCGGCCGGAGCGGCCAACCGTGTGGGAGCGTCAGATGATCAAGCGCTGCGAGCGCTACTTCAGCTCGCTCGACGCGCTGATCGCGGACATCGTCGAGCGCGGGGGGCCCGATGCGACCGTGGTCCTCGCATCCGACCATGGTTTCGGGCCCACCCAGGACGTGTTCCATGTCAACTCCTGGCTCGAGCAGAACGGATACCTGACCTGGGCGGGCGAGCAGGACGCCAACGGCCGCTCGGACACCGACGTGGGGTTCGCCGAGATGACCCGCCACGTGCACGCGCTGGACTGGTCGCGCACCGTCGCCTACGCCGCAACTCCGTCGAGCCAGGGGATCCACATCGTCGGGCGGATCCCGGGTGAGGAGACCGCGATGCCCGAGGACGCCCGCGCGCACCTCGCAAGCGAGATCGCTACGGCCCTGCGCGAGGTGACGCGCCCCCACGACGGGCGCCCGCTGGTGGAGGAGGTGTGGACCCGTGAGCAGGCCTTCGCCGGCCCGTTCGAGCAGCTCGGTCCCGATATCTCGCTCGTGCTCGCCGACGGGGGCACGATCTCGATTCTGCCCTCGGAGACGATCGTGGCACGGCGCCCGGAGCCGAGGGGCCATCATCGCTGGGAGGGCATCTTCATCGCCGCGGGCCCGGGGATCCGCGCCGGGAGCACGGTGGACGAGCTGTCGATCGTCGACGTGGCGCCGCTGCTGCTGCACCAGCTCGGACTCCCCGCACCCGACGACATGTCGGGCAGCGTCCCCGAGGCGGTCTTCGAACCCGCCGGGCTCGCGAGCCGTCCGGCGCTGCGCGTGCCCGCCGCCGCCGGGGTGGCGGCTGCCGGCCCCGCGACGAGCGTCGAGCTCGCGCCGCAGGAGCAGGCCGCCGTGATGGAGCGGCTGCGCGCGCTGGGGTATGTCGAATGAGCGGCGAGACGGAGGACTGATGCCGAAGGCGACTTTGCGCGACGGCCTGCGGGTCCACTACCAGCAGATCGGCGAGGGGCCCGACCTCGTGATGGTGCACGGGCTGACCGGCAACCTCGCGGTCTGGCATCTGCAGATCGTGCCCGAGCTGTGCGAGCGCTTCCGGGTGCTCACCTATGACCTCCGCGGCCACGGCCACAGCGACACCCCGCGCACCGGCTACAGCCTGGACGGGATGGCGGAGGATCTGCTCGGGCTGCTCGACGCGCTCGAGATCGAGCGGCCGCTGATCGCGGGTCACAGCTACGGAGCCGACGTCGCCCTCTACCACGCGCTGCGCCATCCCGACCGCGTGCACGAGGTGATCGCGATCGAGGCTGCTCTCCCTGCGCTCGAGGAGAGCCGGCGCGACGACGGCTGGGTCGGCTGGTCCTACTGGGCGAACGCACTCGAGCAGGCCGGCCACCCGGTGCCGCCCGAGAAGCGCTCGGACATGCGCTACATGATCCGCGCGACGATCGACCTGCCCAAGCAGTGGGGTCCGCTCAAGGGGCTGCCGCGCAACCCAAAGCCGCTGCTGCGGCTCGTCGACGAGACGACGCTCCCCGAGGACTACCGCCGCGTGGGCTCGCTGACGCTCGAGCGCGTGGGCTCGATCGACACACCGGTGCTGCTGATCTACACCGAGAGCTCGGCCTTCATCGACACGTTCGAGTTCCTACGCGAGCAGCTGCCGAACGTCGAGGGCGTGCTGCTTCCGAGCAGCGAATGGGGACACTTCGGCCCAATGGAGCAACCCGAGCTGGTGGCGCAGGCGATCGCCGCGCGCCTGCCGGGAGCTGAATCCGTCGAGATCGCGAGGGAGTGATGCACGGAATCAACAAGGGCAAGCCCGGCCGAGCGGGCGACGCGGTGATCGTGACTGGTAGCGGGACGGGTCTCGGGCTCGAGACCGCACTGCACCTGGCCGAACGCGGTTTCCGTGTGTTCGCCACGGTTCGCAACCCCGATCAGCGACCAGAGGTCGAGGCGGCGGCGTCCGAGCGGGGCGTGCAGCTCGAGGTGCTCAAGCTCGACCTCACCGACGGCGCCAGCATCGCCGCAGCCGTCGCCACCGTGCTGGAGGCGGCCGGCGGCATCTACGGGCTCGTCAACAACGGAGGCGTCGGCTTGCGAGGAGCCACCGAGGACTGCAGCGAAGAGGAGATCCGCCACCTGTTCGAGACGAACGTGATCGGCACGATCGCGGTGACGAAGGCCGTCATCCCCCACATGCGCGAGGCGGGCCACGGGCGAATCGTCACGGTGACCTCGGTGGGCGGGCGCGTGAGCGGCTTCGGGGTGACGATGTACTGCGCCACCAAGTTCGCGCAGGAGGGGCTCGGCGAGGGTCTCGCGCAGGAGCTCGCGCCGTTCGGCATCCAGTCGGTGATGGTGGAGCCGGGGATCATCAACACGACCCGCTGGTCGCGCTTCCGCGCCACCGCTGCCAACGCCGGCGACCCGGCGAGCCCCTACTACGGGCTGTTCTCCGCGAGCGAGGCGATCGCCGACAAGTTCGTCCAGCGCTCGCCGACGCGTCCCGTGCACGTGGCGCACACGATCGCGAAGGCACTCACCGCCAAGCAGCCACGGATGCGCTACGTCGTCGGGCGCGGCGCCTCGGTCGTGATCGCGCTGCGCCGGTTCATGCCGCAGAGCCTGTTCGAGCGGCTTTACTTCGGTGGGCACATTCGCCGGGTGGAACGCCGCAGCCGCAGCGGCGAGCCGGCGCCGAGCGTGGAGACCGCCGCATGAGCCGGCGTTTCCTGATCACGCTGTGGCCGTTCACCGGCCACCTGCTTCCGCAGCTCAGCATCGCGGTCGCCCTGCGCGAGCGGGGACATGAGGTCGCCTTCTACAGCGGCGAGGCGGTGCGCGGGATCGTCGAGCAGGAGGGCTTCGAGCTGTTCCCGTTCGAGCGCGTCGACGAGGAGCGCGCCTTCCGCAGCATGCGCGCGGTCGACACGGGCGACCGCAAGAGCCGTCCGGGCGGGGGCAGGCTGCTGCCGATCCTGCGCGACTGGCTGATCGAGACGATCCCCGACCAGGTCGCAGACCTGCGCCCGCTGATCGAGCGGTGGCGGCCGGACGCGATCGCCACCGACCTGTCGCTGTGGGGCCCGATGCTGATCCTGTGGGAGGCGGAGCGCATACCCGTGGCGCTGTCCTCGACGTTCATGGGGCCGCTGATACCGGGCCCGGACGCCCCCGCCTTCGGCTTCGGGCTGCGCCCGCCGCACGGCGCGCTCAGCCGCTTCGGATCGGCGACGCTCACGCGACTCACCGAGCTCGGCGCCACGCCGATGCGCCGGCGCGTGGACGAGCTGCGCGCGGAGCAAGGGCTGGCACCGCTCGGCGAATCGATCAACCGCTTCACCGCGCGCCTGCCGCTGTACCTCGTCGGCAACATCCGCGAGCTCGACTACAACCGGCGCGACCTGCCGGCGAGCATCCACTACGTCGGCAACTGCATCCGCTATCCCCAGCGGGGCGAGACCGATCTGGAGCTCGACTCGATCCCCGCGCAGCGACCGTGGGTGCACGTGACCGAGAGCACGCTCGCCTACGGCGACCCGTTCCTGCTGCGCACGGCGATCGAGGCGCTCGCGAGCGAGCCCGTGGAGCTGATCCTGACGACCGGCGATCAGCGCGGTGAGATGGCGCTCGGCGCGGGCGCGCAGGCCGCGAACGTGCACGTCGCGCGCTGGCTCAACCACGACGAGCTCCTGCCGCGCTGCGCGGCGCTGGTGACCGTCGGCGGCAAGGCGACCGTGCTCGCCGCCGCGGAAGCCGGCGTCCCGATGGTGATCGTGCCGACGACGTGGGACAAGCCCGACAATGCGCGGCGCATCAGCGAGGCCGGCGCGGGCATCCGGCTTTCGCCACGGCGCCTGAGCGCCGAGAAGCTGCGCGCGGCGGTGCGCGAGGTCCTCGACGAGGCCCGCTACCGCGAGGCCGCACAGCGGCTCGCCGCGCGGCTCGCGGCGGCGCCGGGGCCGGCGCGCGCGGCCGAGCTGCTCGAGCAGCTGGCGGCGAGCGGGGCCGGCGCAGATGTGCACGCGCTCGCCGACGGGAGGTCGGCTTGAGCTCGCTCGGCTCGGCAACGCTCCCGGGCACGCGCGCCGATCCATTCGCGATCGAGCAGCGTGCGGCGATCCCGCGTCGTCCGCGACTGCTGTCGTATGTGGGTCGCTGGGGACGTGCGCGGCGCTGGCTGCCCGCGGACGCGCTGCGCGTGCTCGACGTGGGCTGCGCCTTCGGCTACGGCTCGGCGGCGGTGGCGGCACGCGCACCCGAGGGACGGACGGTGGTGGGCGTCGAGCGCGATCCCGAGCTCGTCGCGGAGGCTCGCCGCCGCTTCGCCTGGCTGCCGCTGGTCGACGCCGACGCGGGCTCGCTGCCGCTCGCCGACGGCTGCGCGGACGCCGTGCTGCTGCTCGACGTGATCGAGCACGTCGCCGAACCCGAGCACGCGCTCGTCGAGGCACACCGCGTGCTGCGCCCCGGCGGGCTCTTGATCGTGAGCGTCCCCCACCGCGGGCCTTCGCGCGGGCTGGACGCGTTGAACGTCTATGCCGCGCTGCGCCGGCGGCGTCCGTCATGGCCGCCGCTCGAGGACGGCGTGCTCGCAACCGACGGCGAGGAGCACCGTCACTTCACCGCGAACGAGCTCACACGCCAGCTCGGGCCGTGGTTCACGGTGGACCGCGTCGCGCGCACCGGCGTCGGCCTGCAGGAGCTCGTGCACCTCGCGATCCTGATGCTGCGCGTGCCGCTACGCGCCCCGCGTGCGGCGCGGATCATCGCGCCGCTGCACCTGGTCGCCTACATAGTCGACGACATGCTGCCCACCGGCCGCTTCGCCTACCACCTGGCGGTGCGCGCCCGCAGCAACGGGCCGGCGGGGTCCGACGCGCTCGCGGCCGACGCGGCCGACCGCGCCAACGGCACCTCCGGCAGGGCTTCCGAGACGCTCGTCGAAGGGGGTCGGTCGTGAAGCGCCAGCGCGCGCCCCGGGTCCTGCTGCGCGCGCTGGGGGCGGCGCTCGCGCTGCTCGCGCTCAGCACGGGCGCAGGCGCCGCGAGCACGTTCGGCGCGCTCGGGACCGAAGTCATCGCCCAGAACGGCTTCGGCGATCGCGACAACTCCTACGCGTGGTCGATGGGATGGTTGAACGGCAAGCTCTACGTCGGCACCGGGCGCGACGTCCTGTGCGTCGAAAACGAGACCGTTCAGCACTTCCTGCCGCTGCTGAGCACCTACGTCGGCAACCCGTCGCCGGGCGTGCACTGCCCGCGCGATCCCTACCACATGGACCTGCGCGCCGAGATCTGGCAGTACACCCCGTCGAGCGGCACGTGGCGCCGGGTGTTCCGCTCGCGTACGGAGGAAAATCCGCTCGCCCCAGAACGGCGGGTGGCCAGCGACATCGCCTACCGCGGCATGGTCACCTACACGAACCCGTCGGGCAAGAAGGCGCTGTACGCCGCCGGCGTGACCGCCGACGAGTACCTCCCCCCGCTCCTCGAAACCAACCCGCCTCGCATCCTGCGCAGCTACGACGGCGTGCACTGGCGCTCGCTGAACCTGCCGCACGTCGTCGTCCACTACCCCGGCGGCAACGTGCAGCCGATGGGCTTCCGCTCGCTGATCGTCTGGAGGCACCACCTGTACGTGACCGCCACGCCCGATCTCACCGGCGACGGCGCGCTGTTCGAGATCTCCCAGCCGTGGTCCGGCCACCCGGGCCTCGTGCAGGTGAGCCCCCCCAACGTGGACGTCTTCGAGGTTGCGGCGTTCGGCCGCGGACTCTACCTCGGCGCCGGCGACGCCAAGAGCGGCTACTCGGTGTGGAGGGCCACCGCACCGGGCCACCGGTTCGTGCCGCTGGTGACGGGCGGTGCCGGGCGCGGCCACCTGCTCACCTCGGTGGTGTCGATGCAGGTCTTCCGCAACTCCCTCTACGTGGGGGCGAGCGGCTGGTACAACCGCGGCACGCTGCCGCTGTCCGAGCTGATACGGATCCAGCGCGACGGCCGCTGGAGCCTCGTTGTCGGCAACCCCCGCACACTGCCAAACGGCGCCACGGCGTACCCGACGAGCGGCCTCGGCGACGGCTTCGGAAGTCTCTTCAACGCCCACTTCTGGCGGATGGCGGCGCAGGACGGCGGCCTCTACGTCGGGACCAACAGCTGGAGCTACGCGCTGAAAGGCTACGTGGGCAACTCCTGGCTGACCGACGTGCTCGCCGCCGACGTCGGGTACCAGATGTGGGCGACGTGCAACGGCGTGGACTTCTTCCCGGTGACCCGCGACGCCTTCGGCGTGAGCGAATACGACTTCGGGGCGAGGACACTGCAGGCGGGCAGCCGGAACGGCGAAGAACTGTACATCGGCAGCGCCAACCACGCACAGGGGACGATGGTGCTCGTCGATCGCGCGCCGGCGTGCTCGTCGCTGATCCACCGCCGGCGCCGGGTCGCGCCACCGGCCGCGATGATCGCCGACTCGCTCGGCGGCAGGACGCTGCTGTCGTGGAAGCCGTCGCACTCGGCGGTGCGCTACGAAGTGCTCGCGGCCTCCGAAGCTGCAGGTGCCGCTATACCTGAAGGCGCCGCCGACGCTGCCGAGCGGCTTCCAGATGGAAGGCGCGACGCCGACGCCCACCGTCGCGGGAGACCCCGAAGGCGTGCAGGTGACGCTGGGGCTATCGGGCGGGCTGCGGCCGGTGGCGAGCACCGTCGATCCGTTCTTCGTCGACCCCACCGGCGGCGCGGCAGGTGTTACGCGGTCCGCGCGGTGAACGCGGCGGGCGAAGCCTCCGATCCCTCCAACGTCCAGGCAGCGCCCGTACCCGAGCCCGCCCCGACGTTCGGCTCGCTACGGCAGACGCTCGCCTCCGGGTGGACCACAGCCGCGACCGCGGCCGTCAAGGTCGCGGCCCGCGCAACTGCTCGACGCCACGCAGGCGGCGTGGCAGCGGGGCGACCGCGGCGCGGCGCTGCTCGAGCTGCGACGGCTGCAGGCGGCCGCGAGCGGCCGGCGACGAACAGCTCGTCGCGCTAGCCGTTCGCCTCGAACGGAGGCTTCAGTATGCGATCGCGACGGCGTGCGCGGTGAGCGCGGGGCCGCGATGAGGGTCACCATCCTGGCGGTCGGCTCGCGCGGGGACGTGCAGCCGCTGCTCGTCCTCGGTGCCGGCCTCGACGGCAGCCGGCCACGACGTGCGGCTCGCCGCCTTCCCGAAGTTCGAGCGCCAGGCGAGCGCCATGGGGCTGGAGTTCGCGCCGCTCGCGGAGGGACGAGTGAGCCGGGGCCACAGCACCGTGGAGGGCCGCCGCTGGCTCGAGCACGGGTCGCGCCGCCAGCCAGCGTGGATCGCGCTCATCAAGGACGCCCACTCGGTCGCCGGGCGCACGGCTCGTGCGACACGATGGACGCCTGCGCGGGGGCCGAGGCAATCATCACCAGCGAGCTGGCGTTCCTCTTGGGCTGGCAGGCACGCGAGCGCTTCGGAGCCAGCTCTCACGCGGGCCCGCCTGAGCCCACCGCCGATGATCGCGCGCACTCCCGTCGGCGGGCGTCGTGCGCCAGGCGGCGTGGCTCGCCGCGCGGCCGTGGCTGGCGACGGGTGCGCCGCGACGCCGGCCTGCCTGCGCTCGGCCTGCGCGAGCCGCTCGGGCGGCATGACGGGCGCGAGACGCTCGAACTGTACGCCTACAGCCGCACTGTGATGCCCGAGCCGCGGGACGCGGGGCCGTGGCGGCGAGTGACCGGCTTCTGGTTCACTGGATCGCTCGCTCGATCCCGAGCCTTCGGCCGAGCTGGTCGAGTTCCTCGCCGCCGGGCCGCCGCCGGTGTGCATCGGCTTCGGCAGCATGCTCGACGCCGACCCAGGCGCGCTGGCGGAGCTCACGATCGCGGCGCTGCGCGGGGCGCGGGTCGGCGTGGGAGATACTGGTCGCGGCCAGTACGGGATGGAGCCCGCCTGCGTGGGAATGCTCGCCGTCGGAGCGCGTCGAGCACGGCTGGCTGCTCGAGCGCTGCGCGGCGGCCGTGCACCACGCCGGCGCCGGGACGGTCGCCGCGGTGCTGCGCGCGGGGCTGCCGTCGGTGCTGGTGCCGCACATGCTCGAACAGTTCTCCTGGGGTCGGCGGCATCCATGAGCTCGGCGCCGGCGCCCGCCCGATCCCGCGGCGCCGGCTGTCGATGCAGCGGCTGCGCGATGCGATCGTGGAGGTGCTCGAGAACCCGTCGATCGGCGAGCGTGCAGTGGCGCTCGGCGAGCGGATCCGCGCAGAGGACGGGATCGCTACCGCCGTCGAGGCGTTCGAGCAGAGCTTCGGGAGTTCCTCAGAGCGAGCGCCCGTGAGAGTCACCAATGCCTAGCAGGGAGCGTCGTCAATGTTCTTGAAGTCAGCACTCCTCGGTCTGCTCGCAGCTGCGGCGATGGCCGTCTTCCCAGCCGCTTCACCGGCGACGATCGCGCCGAAGCTGGCGCTCGAACAGGGGGCGGGCACGACGGCGGGTTCGACCACGGCGACGGGGTTCAACATCGACTTCCAGACGTTCGGCGCGGATTCGGTGCGCGACCTGGTGGTCGCGCTTCCGCCCGGCTTCATGATCAACCTTCAGACGGCGGGCGGAGCCTGCCTGGCGACGACCGTGCCGATCCCCGGCTGCCGGCTGGGCGGCGGCACGATCAACGGCCCGGGGGGGCCGCCGCTGGCGCTGTACCTGGTGGCACCGCCGAAGATCTCCGATGTCGCCGGCGTGGCGTTCGTCGTGGAAGGCGGTGAGACGCGCATCGGGGACGTGACGCTCGAGACGTCGCCCGCCCTCAGCCTCACGCTGTCCTTCAGGTTCCTGGCACCCGGAACCACCCAGCTGCAGTTCACCCTCGACCAGCCCGCGGCTGCCCACGCGTTGCGGGCCCGAACTCGAAGTCGCGGTCGCGGCCGCCTCCTGGCAGGGCTTGTCCGGGAGCACGACCGCCCCGCTCTCGGTTACCGGCTGCGGCGCGCTGCCGTACGCGCCGACCGTCGCCGCAACCGTGACGAAACGAGTCGGCGAAGAAGCCGACGTGACGCTGACGTTCTCTCAGCAGCTCGGCGAATCGAGCACCAGCAGCGTCGCATTCGGCCTTCCCACGGGCACCAAACTCAACCGCATCCTGCTTCCCTGCCTGCAGGGCACGAAGTGCACGATCGGCTCCGCGTACGCCAGCTCGCCGCTGCTGCCGGCGTCGGCGCTCGCCAACGGCACGCTCATACTGAGCGGCTCGGTGAGCGGGCCCGCCCTGAACGCGCCACTCGCGGGCGTGTCGCTGACGAGCGAGTTCCCGGCGCCCTACCCGTTCAAGCTCGTCGGCCCGGTGAACCTCAGTGAAAAGACGATCACATCACGAGCATGCCAGACATCCCGCTGACCACGCTCACGCTCGCCTTCACCGGCTCGTCCCAAGGCGCGCCCTTCACCACCTCCTGCGCGCCGGGCACGATCCTGACCCGCTTCACACCCCAGAACGGCAACGCCACGAACGTGGCGACGACGCCGATCACGAACGTCGGTTGCCCGCCGCCGCGGCCGAGGGCCTCGGCGTCGCTGACCGGCCTGGCGAGCGGCAGCCCGCGGCTGCGGCTCCGCGTCGTGCATGCCGCGGGCAGCTCCGACATGTCGTCGGTCTCGATCGCGCTTCCCGGCGGCCTCACGTTCCAACGCCGCGTGCTCGCGGGGCGTCCTGTGGCGGGCTTCTCGCTGTTCGGTGCCCACCTCGGCAGCGCGCGCCTGCGAGGCGGCAAGCTGGTGGTGACGTTCAGGCGCGGGACGGCCGCTGCCACGATCGTCCTGCGCCCGCCGCTGATCCGCGAGAGCCAGGCGCTTCAGCAGCGGGCTCGGCGCGGCAGGGGTGTACGGCACCGCGCGATCGTCCGAATCATCGATGCGCTTGGGAAGGCCACGCAGCTGAGCGTCTGAGCCCGCGCGGGCTAGTGCCGCCGCGAGCCGGCCGCGCCTGACACCGGCCGGCGCGGCCGCTTCGGCTTGCGCGGCCGCGCGCGCCGCCACCGCGGCTGGAATCGTAAATCCGGCCATCATCGGTCACGCCGCGAAGGTGCGGGACCCCCCGCGCCGATCGTCTGACGAATGCCCAGCGCCTCCGCGTCCCCCACCGCGGCGGGTCCGCACGCGAGGACCGTCGGCCATGCTCGGCCGTCCCGTGGACGGTCGACCGTCGCCTGCGTTCGCATCGCGTTCGCGCTCGCGCTCGCGCTCACGGCGGGTCCCTGTCTCGGCGCCGATGCCGCGGCTGGCGCCAGCGGCACGCCCGTCGCTGCCAACTGCGCCCCGGTCGCGGCGGCCGCCGACGGCACGATGGTGTGGTACGCCAAGAACGGCGCAGGCGTGTGGGACGCCTATATAGGCGATGGCAGTTGCCACGGCGCACCGCTGCTGCCGGCCTACGGCGGAAACCGGGGTCCCGCCGACATCACCTCCGATGGACGCTACGTGCTGCTCACGACGGCCGTCGGCTGGGATCGCGCGCTTCCCTGGTCCTCGCCTGGTCGGGGCTCGCAGAACGCGATCCAGCTCTACGACCGTGCGACCGGGAGGCTCTCTACCCTGCTCGCCGGGGCGACCTCCTCGCAGCGGGGCGTGATTTGGCCGAGGTTCAACTCCAGCGGCACGAAAATCGCCTGGTCGCAGATGATCAAGACCGGGAGCGAAGCGCCTCCCTCCGGCCGTTGGGCGCTGCACGTCGCCGACGTGAATCTCGCAGCGGGGACGCTCGCCAACAACGTCCAATGGCAGGATCCCAACGGTGAACCGGCCTTCTACGAGGCGTACGGCTGGATTCCCAACACGCAGCTGCTGATCTTCATGTCGACCATCCGCGCGAGCAGCAGCGGCTTCGGGAAGGCGCAGCTGTTTACGCTCCCCGACGACCTGCGCGCGACGACCGCGCCCACCCGCATCAGCCCGCAGTTCGCCCCCGTCTGGCCATGGCAGTCGGCGGTCGACGCCTATCACGAGTTCGCAGCGTTCGCGCCTGGCGCACCAACCACGCTGTACACGGCGATCGCCGCCGACACCGTCGGCGGCGACGATCTGTTCTCCTACGACCTGCGCAGCCAGGGAGCGAACGGGCTGCTCGCGCAGCCTACGAGGATCAGCTACTTCGGCGGCGACCCGAACCTCAACCTCGGAAAGACGATTCCGGGCTGGCCGCAGCCCTCATACACAGTGGTCACGACGATGGCGTGGGTCGCCGGAGGCTGGGTGGCGACGACGTGCCCCGGCATGCTCTGCGAACAGGTGAACGCGTGGCGGATCGCGCTCGGCTCATCCGCTTCGATCGCGCTGCAGCCCGGCACCGCCACGGTCGCACCCGCCGTCGGCTCGCCGCCGCGCAGCCACCCCTCGTACCGGCGCGCTGCCGAAAAGCAGCGCGCCCACGCGCGCAGACACGCGAAGCGATCTGTCCGTCACGGAGGCGTCTGCGGATCGCGGGTCAAGAGCTCATCCTCACGCGCTCGGATGCACGCATCGGGCGCCGGCGCTGTCAGCGGGAATGGGCGGCCTGCGCGAGATCGCGCCCGCGTATGCTCTCGTCGGCGGCGAGCCCTGCCTGGGCGAGGATCGTCGGCGCGATGTCGTAAGGATCGCGAGGTCGATCCGCGCGGCCTGACCGGCACGCCCGGGCCCGCGAGGATGCAGAGCCCGTCGCGGTCGTGGTTGGCGTCGTCGGGCCCGGTGTCGTTGTCGTAGGTCCAGCGGCGGCCGTGGCCGAGGCTGCCGTTGCTGCGCCAGCCGAGATCGCCGAAGTAGACGACCAGGTCAGGCGGGATCCCCCGCTGCTCGCGCCACAGCTCCTGCGGGCCGGAACGTGCGCGTGCCGATCGGCTCGACCGTCCGGGTCCCGGCAGCCGCTCGAGACGCTCGGCGAGCTCGTCGAGGAGCGGCTCGTAGCTCGGCGGCTGCGACCGTGCCCTGCGGCTCCCGCCCCTCGACGTTCAGGCACAGGCGGCAGTAGTAGCCCCCCTCGCCCCAGGCGCGCGTCCGCTCCAGTCGACCTCGCGCCTCGCTGAACGGCGTCAGCGTCCGGTGGGCCGCTGCTCGAGGACGAGATACCCCTCCTGGGCCAGCCATTCGTTGACGCAGATTGCGCCGAGCATCGGCCGCGCGCCGTGGTCGGAGACGACCATCACCGTCGTGTCGTCGTCGAAGCGTTCGAGCAGCTCGCCGATCTCTTCGTCGAGGTAGACGTAGTAGTTGCGGATGGCGTCGCGGTAGCGGTGATCCGGCTCGTAGCGGGGATGGTCCGGATCGAGGTAGCTGCCAGAAGGCGTGGTGCATCCGGTCGAGCCCGATCTCGACCATCATGAAGAAGTCCCACGGGCCTCGTGTCGAGCAGGTGCCGGCAGACGGCGAAGCGCTGCTCGGTCATCTCGTAGATCTCGGCGAGGATGCGGTCACGGTCGTCGCTGCGGAAGTTGCGCACGTCGACCCGGTAGGTCCCGACCAGCGGCGTCGAGCTCTCTGCGCGGAGCGCGGCGGGATAGGTGTAGTCGCGTCGGTGCGCGTGTCGGCGGTGAGGAAGCAGGAGACGAGCTCGCCGTTGACCGCCATCGGCGGTGAGGTCTGCGGCACGCCGACGACGACCACGTGGCGACCGGCCCGGGAGAAGCTGGTCCCACACCCGGTCCCACTCGACGGCCCGCGAGTCGGCGACGCGCAGCGAGCCGTAGTCGTGGCGGCTGCGGTTGCGGAAGCCGTAGATGCCGAGTTCGCCGGGGTCGCGGCCGCTCATCATGCAGCTCCAGGCCGGCACGGTGATCGGCGGGTCGACGCTGCGCAGGCGGACCCCATGTGCCGGCCTCCATCAGCCGGCGGAGGTTGGGCAGCTCCCCGCGCCAGCGCTCGAACACGAGGCTCGGCTCGGCGCAGTCGAGTCCGATGACCGCAACCCTGCGGCTCACCGACCGTCCCGTGGGGAGATTCAGATCACCCCTTGCTGCGCGGCGAGAGCCACCGCGTGCGCCCTGGTCTTGCAGTTCGAGCTTGACGAGCAGGTCGTGCACGATGTTCTTGACCGTGCGCTCGGAGTAGCTGAGGTGCTGGGCGATGCCCGCGCGTGCTCTCTCCGTCGGCGAGCATCCGCAGGACCTCGTATTCACGGCTGGTCAGCTGCAGTCGGTGCACGTCGCTACGGCTCGCGGCGTTCACGGGGAATATCTCCCCGAGCAGCTCGGGAGAGATCGACCCGCCACCGCCGGTCGCCGCCCGCACGCAGGACACCACCCGCGAGGCGGTGACGTTGCGAAGGATGACAACGCCAGTGACCTCGCCCTCGTTCAGCTCCAGCGATTGTCCCTGCTTGGAATCGTGCGGTGGCCGGACGAGGCGCACGTCACAGCTGCCCGTCGGGGCGTCGCCCGCCGCGACGTCGACCTCGACGATTAGCATTGGTGAGCGTCCGCTCCTGGACGCGGGGCTTGACGAGCCTCCATGGCCCCCCACTCGCATGCCGCGATTCTACAGCATGCTGGATAGCCCTCGGCAAGGGACACCTGGCCAATCCTGAACTGCACATGTCCAGAAGTCGGCGCTACTTGGCACCGTTTGGATTCATCTCTTGCGAACACCGCCGGGTGATGAAGCTATGCACTTTTGAAGTATCTCGACGTCACGCTTCGCTGCTCACAGCCGGCGGGCACCGCGCGATCACAAGCTCTTCACCACTTGCCGTGAGCGCTAGGCCACTCGCCCTTTCGGCCTGATCGGCACCCTGCGCCGCGGGAGTGCGAGCGCGGCGGTCGTGCCGCGTCTCGCGCGCGCGGGCATCGCTGCCGCGCTCCGCGAGCGCCTGCGCCGCGGACGGACCGGAGCGGGGAGCGCCCATCGGCGCGGCGGCGGATCGCCGCAGCCCGCCCCGCAGACGCGGCGAGGAGACGCGACCCGAGCGCTACGGGACGCGTCGGGAGGGGGCCGAGCGGCCGCCCGGCCTCGCTGCCTCCGTCGCCCGGCGCGGGTTGTAGGATCGTCCGCCCGATGCACGAGACCACCCCCTCCGTCTTCCTGATCGCCCGGCCCGCCGCCGATCTGGAGGGGATCCGGGCCTATCTCGACGACGTCGGCGGCGCGTCCTGGCTCGAGCGGCGCCTGGAGGAGTCGGGCGGCGCGCCGAACAGCGGGGAGCTGCTCGTGGAGTTCGGCGGCCGCGCCTGCTACCGCAGCTGGGAGCCCGGCCTGAACGTCAACGTCAGCAAGGTCCGCACCGACCAGACCGAGTACTTCGCGAACATCCTGCGCTCGGCGCACGGCAGCGTGCTCGAGCACGCGAACTACTCGTTCGCGCTGCGGAACGTCTCGCGGGTGTTCAGCCATGAGCTGGTCAGGCATCGCGCCGGCTCCGCCTTCAGCCAGGAGAGCTTGCGCTACGTGCGCCTCACCGACATCGGCTTCCGCGTGCCGCCGGCGCTCGAGCCGGTGCGCGAGCAGGTCCTCTCGATCGTCGAGCAGCTCGAGGAGTTCCAGCTGAGCGCCGCCAAGGAGCTGGGGATCGACGAGGACGGGGTGCCGTTCCACGTGAAGAAGGAGGTCACTTCGGCGCTGCGGCGGCTCGCCCCGACCGGCCTCAGCACGGACATCATCTGGACGGCGAACGCCCGCACGCTGCGCCACGTCATCGAGATGCGCACGGCGGAGGGCGCCGAGGAGGAGCTGCGGCTCGTGTTCGACAAGATCGCCCGCGTCATGCAGGCGGAGGCGCCCGGCCTCTTCCAGGACTTCACCCGCCGCGACGACGGCTCCTGGGTGCCCGAGCACCACAAGGTTTGAGGGCCCCGCCGCCCGAGGGGGGAGGCGGACGGCGGGGCTGGGAGCCGAGTGAGTCTTGCGGGGACCGCTCTGCCTCGGGGAAGTGTGGCGCTCGACGCTAAGGGCCACATGTGCGAAGGCGAAGATCCCCCTAAAAGCTTGGTGCAGCGGCCCGTCGCGGCGCCGCGCGGAGTCAGTCTTCCTGCGCCTGCAGGTCGGTGACGCGCTCCTGGAGCTGCGACATCACCGCGGGGTCGCGGAGCGTGGTGACGTCGCCGAGCGCCCGACCCTCGGCGATGTCGCGCAGCAGCCGGCGCATGATCTTGCCCGAGCGGGTCTTCGGCAGATCCTCTGCCCAGATGATTCGCTTCGGGCGCGCGAACTTCCCGATCCGCTCGGCGACGGTGCTGCGGATGCCCTCGATCGTTACGTCGTCGCCGTGGAGGTCGCCCTGGAGCGTGACGAAGGCGACGATCGCCTGGCCGGTGTCCTCGTCGTGCTGGCCGATCACCGCCGCCTCGGCGACGTCCGCATGGGCGACGATCGCCGACTCCACCTCCGCCGTCGACAGGCGGTGGCCCGACACGTTCACCACGTCGTCGATCCGGCCGATCACCCAGAAGTAGCCGTCGCGGTCCCGGCGGGCGGCGTCGCCGACGAGATATGTGCGCGGACCGAAGCGCTTGAAGTAGATCTCGACGAAGCGGTCGTCCTCGCGGTACAGCGTCCGCAGCATCGAGGGCCACGGACGTCGCAGCACGAGCAGGCCCTGCCCTTCGCTGATCTCCTCGCCTGTGCTCTCGTCGAGCACCGCCGCCTCCACGCCCGGGAACGGCTGAGTCGCGGAGCCCGGCTTCGTCGCGGTGATGCCCGGCAGCGGCGTGATCATGATCGCGCCGGTCTCGGTCTGCCACCACGTGTCGACGATCGGGCAGCGTTCGCCGCCGACCACCTTGTGGTACCAGAGCCATGCCTTCGGGTTGATCGGCTCGCCCACCGAGCCGAGCAGGCGCAGCGATGAGAGGTCACGGGAGGCGGGCCACTGGGCGCCCCACTTGATGCACGCGCGGATCGCCGTGGGAGCGCAGTAGAGGATGCTCACCTTGTAGCGCTCGACGATGTCCCACCAGATGCCCTTGTCCGGATAGTCGGGAGCGCCCTCCCACATCACCGAGGTGGCGCCGTTGGCGAGCGGCCCGTAGACGATGTAGGAGTGCCCCGTCACCCAGCCGACGTCGGCGGCACACCAGTAGACGTCCTCCTCGGGCTTGAGGTCGAAGATGTAGCGGTGCGTGGCGGAGACCCCCGTGAGATAGCCGCCGGTGGTGTGCAGGATGCCCTTCGGCTTCGCGGTGGAGCCTGACGTGTAGAGGATGTAGAGCGGGTGCTCGGCATCGAGCTCCTCTGGCTCGCAGACGGGGTCGGCAGCCGCCACGATCTCGTCGTAGTAGACGTCCCTGCCCGCCTTCATCTGGCAGGGCGTGCCCTTGCTGCGCACCACGACCACCCGCTCGAGCGTGGCGAGGTCTCCCATCACCTCGTCCACGCGGTCCTTCACCGCCGCCGTCTTGCCCTTGCGGGCGGCGCCATCGGCGGTTATCAGGACCTTCGCGTGGGAGAACTCCATGCGCTCGCGCACAGCCTCCGCCGAGAAGCCCCCGAACACGACGTTGTGGGGGGCGCCGATGCGCGTGCACGCGAGCATCGCCACCACCACCTCGGGGATCATCGGCAGGTAGATCCCGACCACGTCGCCCTTGCCCACGCCGAGATCCTTGAGCGCGTTCGCGAGGCGAGAGACCTCCGCGAGCAGCTCCGCGTAGGTGATGTCGCGCTCCTCGCCCGCCTCGCCCCGCCAGCGGTAGGCGACGCGATCCCCGCGCCCTGCCTCGACGTGCCGGTCGAGGCAGTTGTAGGAGACGTTCAGCGTCCCGCCCGTGAACCACTTGTAGAAGGGCGGGTTCGAGTCGTCCAGGACCTTGTCCCAGCGGCGGAACCAGTGCAGCTGTTCCGCCTGCTCGGCCCACCAGCCCTCGGGATCCGCAGCCGCGCGCTCGTAGACGGCGGGATCGTTCAGGAGCGCTCGCTCGCGGAACTCGGGGGGCGGCTCGAAGCTCTCCACCTCCAGGAGCTCAGCGAGCTCCCGGTCGAGCTGGTTGCCGTCTTCCGCGCCGTGCTGGGCGCCCGGTCGTGTCTCGATGCTCACCGGCTCATCCCTTCCTCGGCGCTCACACGCCGACTCTATATGTACGTCTCGGCCTGCGCTGCTACACCCTCACGGCGGTTGAGCGGCACGACGGGAAGCACGGTCCTGCCGAATGTCGAGTTGGTGACGGCGGCGAACGACGCGTACCAAGCCCCAGCGGCGGTGGCGAGGCCTATGTATCCGCCCCGATGCGCGAGGCGGCGCCGTCCCGCAGAGCCCCTCAGCGGCGCCCGCCGCGTCCCTTGCGCCGGCGCTTTTTCGAGGATCCGCCCGACGCGGGCCGGGCGGGCTCGGGGACGGGGGCAGCCGGGGCGCCGGCGGTGGCGGGCTGGCCCTTCGCGCCCGCAGCGGCTTGGCGCGCCGCCCGCTGCTCGGCAGCGCTGGGCCACGGTCGCGCTTCGCCCGCCTCCCACGCCGGGGGATCCCCGCTCGGCCAGCGGCCGACGAACAGGATCCCCATCATCACCATCCAGAAGGCAGGGATCACCTGCAGCTGAGCGCCGCCGATCGGCAGGAAGATCAACAGCCCCGTGAAGATGCCGAGGATGCCCATCCAGCGGGGCACCAGCCCGGCCCGCTGCGCCGCCATCATCGTCGCGATCATTCCCGCCGCCAGCGCCAGCCCCGCGAGCAGGTCGAGGTACTGCACGATCTGGTTCGCGGCGCCCTTCGTGAGCGCCTGGTCGACCGCGTGGCTGGAGTGGTCGCTGCCGACGGCGAAGTTGTGCGTCTCGATCGCGCTCACCACCTGATGGCCGATGCTCACGACGATCACCGCGATCCCGCCATAGAGCACCAGCGGGCGGGCGGCCTTCCACAGCGGGCGGCGGAAGCTCGTGGCGTCGATCAGCAGCAGCAGGATCAGCACGAGCGCCCCGATCGCGATCGCCGCGAGCAGGCTGCCGGCGATCAGCGGCAGGGCGTGGTGGCTGATGAATTTGACCTCTTCCGCGCGCGGGCTCACCGACGGGTTGGCGACGCCGGACAGCGCCGGCGAGAGCCCCTGCAGCAGCCCCACCGTCGGGGCCCCGTTCAGCGTCGAGCTGATGACGATCGAGCTCAGCAGGTAGAGCAGGCCGCCCGCGAACGCCGGCACGGCGAGGCGCCGGCGGCGATCGAGCTCGGTCGCGGTCTGCTCGCGGATTTCCCCTGCGCTGGGCATGAGCGAGGGGAGTCTATGATGCGGGCATGGAGAGCAGCGGCTTCGGTGACCTGTTCGGCGACCCAGAGGAGCTGCAGCGGCGCCTGGCGGAGTTCGCCGACCAGATGCAGGGCCAGCAGCGCCTGGCGTGGGCGGACAACGCGATCAAGCTCGCCGTCGACATGACCGTGGCGGCGGTGCAGCGCGTGAACGTCCAGGGCGACGCCGAGGCTCAGGCGGAGCAGATCCGCACCGTCATCGCGCGCGTGTTCCCGGAGGCGGTGGCACTCGTGCGCGAGGCGCGCTCGGGGCTTCAGTAGCGGGCGCGCGCGCCCCCCGGGCGCGGCGCGGGCGGCGGCGCGGCGGGGTCCGCAGGGGGCTCGCCCGGCGGCGGCTCCTCGAAGTGCGTCCCCGCCCGCTCGGCTTCGCGCTCAGCCTCGCGTGACGCCTGCCCCGCATGGATGACCTCCCGCCAGGAGCGGAAGCCGAAGATGAAGATGACCGCGCTCAGGCCGAGGATCGCCGTGAACGTGGCGATCGCGATCTGCTGCCCGACGGAGTAGGCGGCGACGACGCTCGTGGACGCGCTCGCCGCGAACACCTTCACCAGCAGGGCCTGCTGGACACCGGCGCCGCCGGGGGTGAACGGCACGGCGCCCGCCACCTGGTTGACGCCAAACACGAGCAGCACGTTCTGCACCGAGCCGCCTACGCGGAAGGCCTCGAGCAGGAACCAGAAGGCAGCGAACCGGGACAGCCATGCGAGCGCCTGGAGCGATGCGACCTGACGCAGGTACCGTCGCCTGTCGCTGAGGATCGTGAACCCCTGGCGCACGCGGGTCCAGAACGCCTGCACGCGGGGGGACAGCACCGCGAAGGCGACGAGCGCCACCACCGCGAGCAGCGTGATCAGGAACAGGGTCAGCGAGAAGTGCTCGGCGAGGTAGGAGATGTCGAACGAGCTCAGCTTCGAGAAGTCGGGGGGCTTCGGGAACACGCCCTGGCTGAAGGCGTAGATCAGCACGAGCAGCCCCACGCTCGCGTCGAAGATCGACTCGACGAAGAACGCCGCGGCGACCGTCGGGTAGCGCGAGCCGGGCACCGAGGACTTGGACAGGAAGAGCTTGATCAGGTCGCCCCCACGTGCCGGCACGACGTTGTTGAAGCCCACCGCGGCGACGTAGGCGCCCCAGATCCGCCAGAACTGGATCGGCACGGCGGGGTACGCGGCGCGCAGGCTGTTGTAGAAGGCGCGCGAGCGCAGCGTGAGGTTGATGCCGAAGAACAGGAGCCCGAGGAGCAGCGCGGGCCAGTGCACCGCGGCGAGATCGGAGAAGAACTGGCCGACCGCGTCGAAGAACGTAGTGATGCTGTGCCCGACGGAGGTGGAGCCTGGAAGCGCGCTCACAGCATCAAGCGTACGGACATGGACAGCCGCGGCACAACGGCCGCATCCCCCTCAGCGCGTGGCGGCGCGCTCCACCGCACACGCGAGGAACACCGAAAGCGCCAGCCCCACTTCGGCTCCGCTCATCCACTGAATGTAGCCCCGCGGCTCCACGCCGGCGGCGGACGCGGCGCGGCCGGACGGCCCGGATGCGGTACAACCAGCGCGTGGCGGCGCGTAGCGGCACTTCCAAAGGCCTCACGGTGGCGATCACCGGCCCGACGGGCGAGATCGGCCACTCGGTGCTCGAGGCGCTCGAGCGCTCGCGTGAGGTGCGCAGCGTGGTGGGGATGGCGCGCAGGCCGTTCGACGCGAAGGCGATTGGTCTGAAGAAGCTCGCCTACCGGCGCGGCGACGTGCTCGACCGCGGCGCCGTCGAGAAGCTCGTGTCCGGCGCGGACGTCGTCGTCCACCTTGCGTTCATCATCATGGGTGACGCCGAGGAGAGCCGGCAGGTGAACCTGGAGGGCTCGCGCAACGTCTTCGAGGCATGCGCGGAAGCACGGGTGGGCCGGCTCGTCTACACCTCCTCGGTAGCCGCCTACGGCTTCCACCGCGACAACCCGCAGCCGCTCACCGAGGACGTGCCTGCGCGCGGATCGGACGACCACTACTACTCCGCCCAGAAGGCAGAGGTCGAGGCGCTGCTGGGGAACACCCTCGCGGGAAGCTCAACGGAGGCGTATGTGTTCCGCCCGTGCATCGTCGCGGGGCCGGGCGCACCGCTGCTGATCGACAGCCTGCCCTACACGCAGATCTCCGAGCGGCTTCCAGCGCCGGTGCTGGGGCTTCTGGAAGGCGTGCCGATCCTGAAGCCCGTGCTGCCCGATCCGGGGGTGCCCTTCCAGCTGATCCACCACGACGACGTCGCGAGCGCGATCCGCGCGGCGGTGGCGGGGCGCGGAGAGCCCGGCGCCTACAACCTCGCGGGCACCGGCCGGCTCACCGTGCGCCAGCTGGCCGACGAGCTCGGCTGGTACTCGATCCCGATGCCCGAGCTCGCTGTCGACGCGGTCGCAGAGATGGTGGGCCGGCTCGGCTTCCTGCCCTCGCAGGCCCAGTGGATCAGCGCGTTTCGCGAGCCCATGATCATGAGCACCGTCAAGGCACGGCACGAGCTGCACTGGCGCCCACGCCACGGCGCGCTGCAGACCCTTCGCGAGACGATCACCGCAGCCCGGATGGACCGGCTGATCCGCTAGCGGGCTTGGCCCGGACGCCGCCGCCGGGGCAGATCAGCGTCCGGGCCTCCCGTACACAGGAGCGGCGAGCAGTCGCCGCGTAGCGAGGTTCGCTCAAGATCGCGGCGCGGGCAATCCAGTTCTGGACATTCCCTGGACCACGCTCAAGCGGGGGATTCGCGTCCGACGGCCGGCACCGCTCAGCCGACGACTGTGATGTAGAGCAGTTTGCCCGCGGCGGGAGCCACGTTGAACGTCACTTCCACCGATTTCGCGCTGATCGCCTTGACTTTGTAGTTGGAGGGCGATTCGCGTTCGGCCGGTTCTTCCGCTTCGCTCGTCTGCACCGACACCTCGACCAGCCGGGTTTCGAGTTTGTGTTCGATCGTCCACGCCGTTTTCGCGCCGTTGCCGAGGATCGCAGCCGACACCTTGCGTCCGGGTGAGGCCGCTGCGACAGTGACAGCGCCTTCCGCGGGTTTGCCGGGCTTGGCAGTCGGAGGCCCGAGCTTTTCCGCAGTCACCGCTTCTTTTTTGATCTTCGCGGCAACGACCGCTTCTTTTTTGATCTTGGCTTCTGCCACCGATTCTGCGCCGAGCAGCGCTTCGGTGATCGCCAGCAGTTTGATCTTGGCCGTTTCCACCGCTTCAGGCCCGAGACGCGACGCCGTGACGGCTTCTTTTTTGATCTTGCCTTCGCTCACCGCTTCGGCGCCGAGCACGCCTTCGGTGATCGCCAGCAGTTTGATCTTGGCGGTTTCCACCGCTTCTTTGGCGATGTTCGCGGCAAGGACGGATTCGGCGCCGAGTTTCCCTTCTTTCCCTTCTTTCCCTTCTTTCCCTTCCGCGCCGGCTGAGCCCGTTTCGCCTTTGACGCCCTGTTCGCCTTTCGCCCCTGCTTTGCCTTCTTTTCCTTCTTTACCTTCCGCGCCCGCCGCGCCAGTTTCACCTTTGACGCCCTGTTCCCCTTTCGCTCCGGTCGCGCCCGTTTCGCCTTTCGCCCCAGTTTCGCCTTTCGCCCCGGTCGCGCCGGTTTCGCCTTTCGCCCCTTCTTTGCCTTCTTTGCCTTCTTTTCCTTCTTTGCCTTCTTTGCCTTCGTTTCCTTCTTTGCCTTCTTTGCCTTCCGCGCCCGCCGCGCCAGTTTCACCTTTGACGCCCTGTTCCCCTTTTGCCCCGGCCGCGCCCGTTTCGCCTTTCGCCCCGGTAGCCCCGGTTTCGCCTTTCGCCCCTTCTTTGCCTTCTTTGCCTTCCGCACCCGCCGCGCCCGTTTCCCCTTTCGCCCCGGCCGCGCCCGTTTCCCCTTTCGCCCCTTCTTTGCCTTCTTTGCCTTCTTTGCCTTCCGCGCCCGCCGCGCCAGTTTCACCTTTGACGCCCTGTTCCCCTTTTGCCCCGGCCGCGCCCGTTTCGCCTTTCGCCCCGGTAGCCCCGGTTTCGCCTTTCGCCCCGGTCGCGCCGGTTTCGCCTTTCGCCCCGGTCGCGCCGGTTTCGCCTTTCGCCCCGGTCGCGCCGGTTTCGCCTTTCGCCCCTTCCTTGCCTTCTTTGCCTTCCGCACCCGCCGCGCCCGTTTCGCCTTTCGCCCCTTGTTTGCCTTCCGCACCTGCGGGGCCGGCTTCACCTTTCGGACCCTGTTCGCCTGTAGCGCCCGCCGCACCGGCCGGGGCTTCTTTCCCTTCCAGCCCAGCGGCACCAGCCGGGCCGGATTCGCCCTGTTCGCCTTTCACACCCTGTTCGCCTTTGGATCCCTGCGCGCCCGCCGGTCCGGCTTTGCCCGGTTTGCCAGGCGGACCCGCCGGTCCCCGGGCAAGGTGGTGAAGAAGACGAAGAAGAAGAAGAAGAAGTTGCCCGCGGGACGCGCGACCCTTCGCGCGGCCGGCGGCGCGCCCGCGAGCGCGTGCAGCCGTAGCGATATGCGGCGCACTCGTCCTTGCGGGCGCGAATGTTTCGCCGACGACAGGAGAGGCGGAGCCCGCCGCCGATCCCGTGAGCGGCACGAGGAGCGCCATCGCAAGCGCCGTCGCAATCGCCACCAAGATCGCCCTACGGGTCGGGTGCGCTGCTCGACGGCCGGCGCCCGCTCGCTGTCTTGCCCGCGCTCTCACGATCATGCCGCGGTCGTGACTTCTTCGTAGCGCACGCGACCGTGACCGTCGACCTCGCGGACCGCGAACCTGCGCTCGCGGCCGCCGAATTCGGCGTGGCATGTGAAACGAAGATCGGCCTGCTGGAGCACCTCGACGGGACAGACGACCTGTGCCCTCGCCCGGCGCTGGCTGAGGATCGAATCGCTGATCGCACGCGCCACCTGGTGCGTGTCGAGCGCCACGAGCGGGGCCTCGTTGCGATAGACAACATGTCCCGCGTCGTTCGTCACGGCGACCGGCACGGGATAGACGCCCACGTCGAGCTTGGCGAGGCAGACGAAGTGCACGTCCGCCTTGCTGGGCATGTCAGACGGGCACGAAACAGCTACCCGCAGGTGGCGCTGCGCGAGGATGGTTTGGGCGATCGCGCGCTCCACCGCCGCGTGGTCGAGCGCTCCACCTCCGGATCCGCACCCGGCGAGCGCGAGGACGCCCACGGCGAATGCAGGCAGCAGCCACCCCGGGCGAGGTGCACGAACGCTGCGTGTACGAGGGGACACCCAACATTCTTCGGATCCTCAGGGGGTCGTCCTTTACCCCACCCGGGGTAGCGCATCGGGAACCCCAGGTTCCCACGTCCCATGCGGGCGGGCCCGCCACTGCGCTCGCCATAAGCGTCACCTATGGCAGAAGCGCGGATTGGTATCAGCGCACCACCATTACCCCCGGGTTGGGGGGCCGACTCCACGTCGGCGAGCTCGCCGAACTACGGCATGCGAGAGACGATGCCGAGGCGAGGCTCGAAGAGTGGGCGCCGCCTCGGTCGCCGTCACCGTGAACGCATCGAGCGATTGGGACCGCCTGACCCTCGATGAGCAGCGGGCCTTGATCCGGGCCACGATCAAGACCGCCGTTGTTCGTCCCGGCCGTGGGCCGAGCGGATCACGATCGAGGCCGCCTGAGCCAGTACGGTGTGCAACGTGGGCGCGCGACTTCAGATCCTCGGTGGCGATCCGCTGTTCGTTGACGAGTCTGCGACGGAGGCAGCTCAGCAGCTACAGGCGGTTGACCGGCGCGGCTACGCAGAGCTACACAAGAGCGGGAAGCCCGTGCTCGTCAATCCGGCAGCGGTCGCCTGCATCGACGAGGCCGGGACGCCCAAAGTCCAGAATCTCGCGGATGCCGCCGGCTCCTAGGACGACGCGATCGCCCGCTACGAGCAGGCGGGACAAACGTGGGCATGCGGATCGCTCCCGTAGTCCACGATCCAGCCACCCTGCGCGGCGGAAAGGTGGTGCGCTGGCGCCTGTTCAGCGACAAGCGCGAAGCCTCAAAGCCGTGGGGCTGGAGGAGTAGGCGGTGTAGCCGCCACGCTCCGGCGGTAAACGCGCGCGCACGCTCGAAGCGCTGTGGAGGGCATGACGCTCTTCGCTCGACTCGCTCCGCGCGACCGGCTCCTGCGCAGGTACCGCAGCACGGCATATGTCGGCCCTATGGGAGACCTTGGAAGACATATGCCCCACCTGCTCGGCAGCCGCTACGCTCGACAAGAGGCGCTCAAGGGGGGTGCCCGAGACGCCCTTTTAGACACAGGGCAAGGAGGCAATATGAGAGCTAGGAAGCTGTTCGCAGCGCAGCTGTTGGCTGCGCTCGTAATGCTCGCGCTTTTCGCGCTTTTCGCTTCGTCGTCACTCGCGCTCACCGGTGCCGGCAGCGGCAGCAGTCGCGCCGTGCCGGGGAGCAAAGTCTTCACACTAAGGGCTCACTACGTCGAGGAATACACGGATGGGATCTTCGGGCCGATCAAGTGCGAAGGCACTCACATCGCGTCGAAAAAGTACCCCGGGACAGCAACGTCGGGCGGTGCCGACAAGTTCAAGTGCGCCAGCACCACCGGATTGCCGATCCCCGCGGTCACACCCAAGGGGCCGGTTGGGTTCGGGCCATGGGCGTCTGACTACTTCTACTACGTGGTGGGGCTACCCGAATTCGTGAACGCCAAAGAAGTGAGCGGCACAGGCTCGAAAGACGGCAAGTCCTTCAAAGCGCTCGCGATCTACTAGACCCAGCAAGGTTCGCGTTTGCGGACCTCGAAGGCGCGGGGGTGCCGGCTCGGCCCCCGCGCCTCGCTGTTGCGGGAGAACGAAATAGCTTCACGCCGTGGCTGTCGCGAGACTCGGCCGCGCCGCCCGCCCGCCTATCCGCTCCCCGCGAGCGCCATGCGTCTCCTCGTGCGGCGCACGCCGGATACCAGCGACGCGGGGGCGAACAGGAGGTCATAGATCTCTGGGCTCGGGATGCTCCAAGACGCGACCACCTCGAGCCGGTCCCGCGTCATCGCCGCGACGAAGGCGCTGCCCAGCTCCGCTCTGCGGGGGCGATGAGCGCTCACCCG
>CAWCKZ010000002.1:0-272115 GCA_963796305.1 uncultured Solirubrobacteraceae bacterium
GCATCCCCACCTCGGTCGCCACGACGGCCTCGCGGGCGCGCCCGTTGCCCGCAGCGCCTGGCGTGCTCCTGATGTCGGCCTCGGCGTCCTTCGCGTAGCGCAGCATGCCGCCGGTAGAGAGCATGTGCACGCCCTCCGCGGCCACGTCGCCCGCCGCGACGTACTCCATGACGCTCGTCGAACAGCCGCACTCGGGGTGGATCAGGAAGTCCGCCCCGGGGTGCGCGGCGCGCGTGGCTTCGATGTCGGCCGGCCGGATGCCGGCGTGCACGTGGCACTCGCCGTCCCACACGTGCATGCGGCGCCCGAGCTCCTTCTCGACGTAGGCGCCGAGCCACATGTCGGGGCCGAACAGGATCTCGGTGTCGGCACCGCGCGTCTCGTAGATGTGGCGCACCACGTCGACGGCGTTCGCGGAGGTGCAGCAGTAGTCGGTGAGCGCCTTCACCTCCGCGGTCGTGTTCACGTACATCACGACCACCCCGTCGGGATAGCGCTCGCGCCATGCGGCGAGCTGCTCGGCGTCGATCGACGCGGCGAGCGAGCAGCCAGCGTCGAGGTCGGGGATCAGCACCGTCTTCTGCGGGCACAGGATCGACGCGGTCTCGGCCATGAAGTGCACGCCGCAGAACACGATCGTCTCGGCTTCCGCGGCGGCCGCGACGCGCGAGAGCCCGAGCGAGTCGCCGACGTAGTCGGCAACGTCCTGGATCTCCGGCACCTGGTAGTTGTGGGCGAGGATAACCGCGTTGCGCACCGCCGCGAGCGCGCGCACCTCGTCCTTCAGCGCGGTGATCTCCTGCGGCGAGGGCGCGGGCGGCGCACCCGGGGTGGGCGCCATCGGCAGCTGGGCGCCAGGCGGGATGCTCATCGCGCACCTGCGCAGGAGATGCTCCGGACGGTGCCGCTCAGGGCCGGGAAGCGGATCATCGTAAAACCTCCAGGAGCAGGGACAGATCCAGGGCGGGCGCCGAATGCGTGAGCGCGCCCATCGAGATCCATTCTACCCCCGTCTCCGCCAGCGCCCGGAGCGTCGCGAGCGTCGCGCCGCCGCTCGCCTCGAGCTCCGCCCGTCCCGCCGACCTGCGCGACCGCCGCGCGCAGCTGCTCGAGGTCCATGTTGTCGAGGAGCAGGCGCGGCGCACCCGCCGCGAGCGCCTCTTCGATCTCCTGCGGGTTGCGGACCTCCACCTCGAGCGTCGCGGCGAGCTGCGGCGCGTGCTCGCGCGCGCTCTGCACCGCCTGCGCGATCCCGCCGGCCGCGGCGATGTGGTTCTCCTTGATCAAGATCGCGTCGTAGAGGCCCGCGCGGTGGTTGACCGCGCCGCCGGCGGCCACCGCCGCCTTCTCCAGGGCGCGCAGCCCGGGCGTGGTCTTGCGCGTGTCGAGCACCTGCGCGCCCGTGCCGCTCACCTCGCGCACCGCGAGCGCTGCCATCGTGGCGATGCCCGAGAGGTGGGCCAGGAAGTTCAGCGCGGTGCGCTCGGCGGTGAGCAGCGCGCGGGCGCTCCCGCTGACCGCGAGCACCTCGCCCCCCGGCTCGCGCCAGACGCCCTCCTCGGCAAGACGCTCGACGGCGGCATCCTCGTCGAGCAGCGTGAACGCGCGCTCGGCCGCGGCGATGCCGTAGATCGCGCCCGGCGCCTTCTGCACGACGACCGCGCGGGCGCTCGCGTGCTCGGGCACGGTCGCCGCGGTCGTCACGTCGCCGCTGCCCACGTCCTCGGCGAGGGCGCGCGCGACGAGCGAGGTGAGGGAGTCCTCGGTGTCTGCGCCAGCCGCCCGGCCGTCCATCGCTAGCGGTCCGCTGCGGCCGCGCTCAGCAGGTAGGCGCGCACGAAGCCGTCCAGGTCGCCGTCGAGCGCCCGCTGCACGTCCCCCATCTCGACGCCCGTTCGATGGTCCTTGGCCATCGTGTAGGGGTGCAGCACGTAGGAGCGGATCTGCGAGCCGAAGTTCACGTCCTGCGCCTCGCCCTTCTCGCGCGCGATCTCTTCCTGGCGTTCGCGCTCCTGCGCGCTCGAGCAGCTTCGCCCGCAGCATCGCGAGCGCGGTCGCGCGGTTCGACGACTGCGAGCGCTCGTTCTGGCATTGCACGACGATGCCCGTGGGCCTGTGCGTGATGCGCACCGCCGAGTCGGTCTTGTTGACGTGCTGCCCGCCCGCCCCCGAGGCGCGATACGTATCGACCTGGAGGTCGTCCTCGTTGATCTCGACCTCCTCGCTGTCTGCGACGACCGGTGCCACCTCGACGCCCGCGAAGCTCGTCTGGCGGCGGTGCGCCGAGTCGAACGGCGAGAGCCGCACGAGCCTGTGCACGCCCCGCTCTGCGCCGAGCAGGCCATAGGCGTTCTCGCCCGAGACCTGGAACGTCGCCGACTTGATCCCCGCTTCCTCGCCGGGGCTAACCTCGAGCAGCTCCACGTCGAACCCGCGCCCTTCCGCCCAGCGCATGAGCATCCGCAGCACCATCTCGGCCCAGTCCTGCGCGTCGGTGCCGCCCGCTCCGGCATTGACGGTGACGAGCGCATCGCCGCCGTCGTATGGACCCGAGAACAGCCGCTGCTCCTCGAGCACCTCCAGGCGCCGTTCGACCGAGGCGATCTGCTCGTCGACCTCGGCCTCGAGCGAGGCGTCCTCGGCGGCGAGCTCGGCGAGCGCGTCGAGGTCCTCGACGTCGGACTCGAGCTCGCGAAAGCCCTCCAGGCGCCGCGACGCACGCGCGTGCTCGGCCGAGACGGCAGCGGCTCGCTCGGAGTCCTCCCAGAAGCCCTCCGCCCCCATCTGCGCCTCGAGCGCCGCCACGCGCTCCGCGAGCGCGGCCGGGTCAAAGATAGTCCGCGAGCAGCTTCATCTGCTCGCGGATCGCCGCGAGGCGCTGCGGAGTTGACTCGCTCGGTGCCGCCGCGCGCCTGCGACCATACGCCTGCCGGCGCTGATCAGCGCACGCAGGAGCTGGCGTGCTCGGGCGCGAGCGATCGAGGAGCCGCCACGCGCCGCTCAGGCGCCGTGGCACTTCTTGAACTTCTTACCGCTCCCGCACCAGCACGGGTCGTTGCGCCCGATCTGCTGCTCCTCATCGAGCACGCGCTGCTCGACGACCGGCAGGGCTTCGACTTCCCCGTCGGCTTCGGCGAGCTGCCCTGCGCTGCCGGCGGCCGCGGCGGCCGCGGCGAGCGCCCCGGCGCCCATTTCGCTGTGGCCACCCGAGTAGGAGACGCGGCCGGAGCGGGTGGAGCTCCCCGTGGCCGCGAACGCGGGCGTAGGCGCGGGGCCGCCGTTCTCGCCTTCGACGTTGACCTGCACGTTGAAGATCATCCGCGCGTAGTCGGCCCACACGCTGTTCATGAGGTCGCCGAACAGCGTGAACGCTTCGTTCTTGTAGGCGACCAGCGGGTCGATCTGGGCGAAGCCGCGCAGGTGGATGCCCTCGCGCAGGTAGTCCATGTCGAACAGGTGCTCGCGCCAGCGTTCGTCGATCGTCTGCAGCAGCAGGAATCGCTCGAGCGCGCCCATCAGCTCCTCGCCCAGCGAGTCCTCGCGCGCCTGGTAGCGCTCCATCGCCATCTCGACCACGCGCTCGGTGAGCGACGCGCGGTCGACGGTCTCGGCGTCGAGGTCCTCGCTGCCGAGGTCGAGCGGGAAGAACTGGCCGAGCGCGAGGAACAGCCCGTCGACGTCCCAGTCCTCGACGTAGTCGCTGACCTCGGTGTACTCGTCGATCGTCCGTTCGATCACCTTGGCGACCTCGCTGCGCGCCTCCTCGCCGATGCTCTTGCCTTCGAGCACCTCGTCGCGGTAGGCGTAGATCACGCGGCGCTGCTCGTTCATCACGTCGTCGTACTCGAGCACGCGTTTGCGGATCAGGAAGTTCTGCTCCTCGACCTTCTTCTGGGCTTTCTCGATCTGTTTCGAGAGCATGCCCGCCTCGATCGGTTCCTCGTTGCCCTCGTCGTCGACGCCGCCCAGGCGGTCGAGGATCTTGTAGATGCGGTCGCCCGCGAACAGCCGCACGAGGTCGTCCTCGGCCGAGAGGAAGAAGCGCGACTCGCCGGGGTCGCCCTGGCGCCCCGAGCGCCCGCGCAGCTGGTTGTCGATCCGCCGCGACTCGTGGCGCTCGGTGCCGCAGATGAAGAGGCCGCCCGCGGCCATCACCTGCTCCCGGCGCGTCTGCACGTCGCGCTCGATCTCGGGCAGCAGCGCCTGCACGCGGCGCTCCACCTCGGCCGCGTCGTCGCTCTCGAAGCCCTCGCGCGCGAGCTGCTGGCGGGCGAGGTGCTCGGGGTTGCCGCCAAGCTTGATGTCCACGCCGCGCCCGGCCATGTTCGTCGCGATCGTCACCGCCCCGGGCTGCCCCGCCTCCGCGACGATGTCGGCCTCGCGCGCGGCGTGCTCGGGCTTGGCGTTGAGCACGGTGTGCTTGATCCCGCGCTGGGTCAGGCGCTGCGAGAGCAGCTCTGAGACCTCGACCGAGATCGTGCCGACGAGCACCGGCTGGCCGTTCTCGTTGCGCGCGGCGATCTCGCGGACGACCGCTTGCCACTTGCCCTCCTTGGTCTTGTAGACCTGATCGTTGTGGTCCGCGCGGACCATCGGCATGTTCGTCGGGATCTGCACGACCGGCAGCTCGTAGATCTTCATGAACTCCGTCGCCTCGGTGAGCGCCGTGCCGGTCATCCCCGCGAGCTTCTCGTAGAGCCGGAAGTAGTTCTGGTAGGTGATCGTCGCGAGCGTCTGGTTCTCCTCCTGGATCGGCACGCCCTCCTTGGCCTCGACCGCCTGGTGGAGACCCTCCGACCAGCGCCGCCCCTCGAGGATGCGGCCGGTGAACTCGTCGATGATCTTGACCTCGCCGTCGATCACCGCGTAGTCGACGTCTTTCTTGTAGAGGGACTCGGCGCGCAGCGACTGGATCAGGTGGTTGACGAGGTGGCCGTTCTCGGCGCGGTAGAGGTGGTCGATGCCGAGGAAGCGCTCGGCCTTCGTGACGCCCTGCTCGGTGACCGAGACGGTCTTGTGCTTCTCCTCGATCTCGTAGTCGAAGTCCGCCACGAACTGCTTCTTGGTGCGCGGATCCATCCCTTCCGGCGTCTTGCCCATCGTCAAGCGCGGCGCCAGGCGCGCGAACTTCACGTACAGGTCGGCGGCCTGTTCGGGCGCGCCCGAGATGATCAGCGGCGTGCGCGCCTCGTCGATGAGGATGTTGTCGACCTCGTCCACGATCGCGAAGGCGTGCCCCCGCTGGACCTTTTCCGAGAGGTCCTTGGCCATGTTGTCGCGCAGGTAGTCGAAGCCGAACTCCGAGTTGGTGCCGTAGACGACGTCGCAGCTGTACGCGACCTGCTTCTCGTCGTAGGGCTGCATGTTCTCGAGCACGCCCACGCTGACGCCGAGGGCGTCATAGATCGGGCTCATCCATTCCGCATCGCGTCGCGCCAGGTAGTCGTTCACCGTGACCACGTGCACGCCCTTGCGTTCGGGCCCGCGGCCCGCGCCGTCAGGAGCCCCCTCGGCGCCCTCGGAGTCGCCTCCGGCGCCCTCGGGGACGCCCTCGCGCACCGCGAGCGAGTTGAGCACGACCGCGAGCGTGGCGGTCAGCGTCTTGCCCTCGCCGGTCTTCATCTCGGCGATCTGGCCCTCGTGCAGCGCCATCGCGCCGATCAGCTGAACGTCGAAGTGGCGCATCCCCATCGTGCGCCTGCCCGTCTCACGGACGATCGCGAAGCACTCGGGCAGCAGCGCATCGAGCGACTCCCCCTCGCTCGCGCGCGCTCGCGCAGCTCGTCCATCCGCTCGCGCAGCTCGGCGTCGCTGTCGTGCTCGAGCTCGGGCTCGAAGGCGTTGATCAGCGCCACGCGCCGCTGGTATTCCTTGAACTTCTTCGCTTCGCCGACGTTCAGCGCGCGATCGAGCAGTGAGGGCATTGGCCAAGGATAGCTCCCGGCGGCGCCGCCCCGGCCCGCCCGCTGAGCCCTCCCCGGGGCCGGCGCGGATGGCTTGCCGGCTCAGCCGTCGGCGCCGAGCGCGTCGGCGGCGACCGGCTGGGGAAGCACCAGGGGAAGGCCGCCTGCTTGGGGGCGCTCTGGTGCGCCTCGCGCCTGCGGCGGAGCTTGTCGCGGTGGCGCTTCACCTGCCGTGCGAGCTCGTCGACCATCAGGTTCAGCGAGTGCAGCATCTCCGGCGAGGCGTCGCGTGCGCGCAGCGTGACGCCCTTCAGGTAGAGCGTGCCCTCGGCGACCTGGCAGTCGGCAACGCGCGGGTTGGGCTCCTTGAAGAGCTCGATCTCGAGGCGGGCCAGGTCGGAGACCTGCCTCGCCACCTTCGCGAGCCGTCGCTCGGCGTGGGTGCGCAGCTCTTCGGTGACGGGGACGTTGCGGCCCTTGATGTCGATCTGCATCGAGGCTCCCTTCTCGTCGGCCTTGCCTGCTTGCCCCCGATGCTACGCCGGGCGCGGGCGGTTGTAAACGCGCACGGACGCATCTCCGCAGTAGCGGCGGACGATCGCTGCGGAGAGCCCGCAGCACAGGCGGGGTCAATGCTGCGCGAGCCGCTCGTGGGAGAATGCCGAGGGTGAGGCCGGACCTCTCGTGGACGCTCAGCCCGCTCGTGCTCCTCGCGGCGGCGCTCGCCGAGGGCGTCTATGTGCGGCGCTGGCGCCAGGTGCGCCGCTCGAGCTCCCCCCGCCGGGACGCGGAGGCGCCGGTGTGGCGGCTGTGCTCCTTCTCGGCGTCGATCCTCGTCGTGCTCGCAGCGCTCGTCTCGCCGCTGGACGCGCTTGCCGACCAGCTGTTCTTCATGCACATGACGCAGCACATCCTGCTGCTCGACATCGCTCCGATCCTCGCGATCCTGGGCCTCACGAAGGTGATCCTGCGCCCGCTCACGCGCGCCGTGTCCGAGCTCGAGCGCCGCGCGGGGCCGTTCGCGCACCCGGCCTTCGCGGTCGTCCTCTACGTGGGCGTGATCTGGGTGTGGCACGTACCCGGCGCCTACGACCTCGCCGTGCGCGAGCCCGCGGTGCACGTGCTCGAGCACGCGAGCTTCCTGCTCGCGGGCTCGCTCTACTGGTGGCACCTGCTCTCGCCGATCCGCTCGCGCATGCGCCTCGAGGGCATGGGGCCGATCGTGTACATGGCCTCGACGAAGCTGCTCGTCGGCGCGCTCGGCATGGGGCTCGCGTTCGCGCCCTCCACCCTGTACCCCTACTACGCCCACCTCCCGCGCGTGTGGGGCATCTCATCCCTCGACGACCAGTCGATCGCCGGCCTGATCATGGCCGTCGAGCAGTCGATCGTGATGGGGATCGCGCTCGCCGTGCTCTTCATTCGCGCGCTCGAGGAGTCCGAGCGGGCGCAGCAGCGTCGCGAACGCTACGAGCTGACCGCCTGAGGCGCCGGAGCAGAGACCTAGGAGCTGACCGCGCGCGCGCCGGGCGGGCGATCCCCGTGGTGGCGCAGGCTCTGGAGGATGCCCGCGTGCCCGACGATCGCCGTCGATCAGGATCGCGCCCTCCGGGGATCTCGGTGCCCGGGAAGATGATGCAGCCTCGCAGCTCCGCGCCGGCGCCGACGCTGACGCCGTCGCCGACGACCATCGGGCCCATCATGCGCACGCCGGCGCCCAGGCGCACGTCGCGCCCGAGCCACGCGGGGGCTTCGATTTCCGTGTCCTCGCGCACGGCGGAGCCCGCCACCGTGACGCCCGGTCGGATCTCCTCGCCCGAGACCTCGAGCCGCAGCTCGCCGCGCAGCGCATCGAATGTGCCCTGCCGCAGCTCCGCGAGGGAGCCCACGTCGTTCCAGTACTCGCGGACCTCGTGGATGTGGAAGGGAACGTCGTGCTCGAGCAGCACCGGGAACACGTCCTGCGCCCAGTCCACGAACGGCCGCTCGGGGAAGTAGTCGAAGATGCGCGGCTCGAACACGTAGATGCCGCAGTTGCCGAGGTCCGAGAGCGCTTCCTCGGGCGCTCGGCTTCTCCTGGAACCCCGTGATGCGCCCGTCGCGGTCGTGTAGGACGACCCCGTACTCGCGCGTGTCGGGGACCTGCTTGACCGCGAGCGTCGCGATCCCCCCCGCCTCCCGGTGGCGCGCGACGAGCGCGCCGAGGTCGATGTCGGTGAGCGCGTCGCCCGAGATCACGAGGAAGGGCTCCTCGCCGAAGAAGCTCGCGCACTCGCGCACGCCGCCCGCGGTGCCGAGCAGCTCCTCCTCGTAGCGGTACTCGAGCCGATCGCCGAAGTAGGCGCGGATCGTGTCGGGGAAGTAGTGGAGGTTCGCGATCACCTCCTCGAAGCCGTGCCGAGCGAGCAGGTCGAGGATGTGCTCCATCACCGGCCGGTCGAGCACGGGCACCATCGGCTTGGTGATCTCGTAGGTCAGCGGGCGCAGGCGCGTGCCGAGGCCCGCCGCGAGGACCATCGCTCGCATCTGGCTAGTAGCGGTAGTGGTCGGGCTTGTAGGGGCCCTCCACCGGCACACCGATGTAGGCCGCCTGCTCGGGGGTGAGCCGGGTGAGCTTCACGCCGAGCGCGTCGAGGTGCAGCCGCGCGACCTTCTCGTCGAGGTGCTTGGGCAGCACGTACACCCGCTTCTCGTACTCGGAGTTCTTCGTGAACAGCTCGATCTGGGCGATCGTCTGGTTGGTGAAGGAGTTGCTCATCACGAAGCTCGGGTGGCCGGTCGCGTTGCCGAGGTTCAGCAGGCGCCCCTCCGACAGCAGGATGATCGCGTGGCCGTCGGGGAACACCCACTTGTCGACCTGGGGCTTGACGTTGATGCGCTCGATGCCGGGCACCGCGGCGAGGCCGGCGACGTCGATCTCGTTGTCGAAGTGGCCGATGTTGCCGACGATCGCCTGGTGCTTCATGCGCCCCATCTGCTCGGCGGTGATGATGTCCTTGTTGCCCGTCGCCGTGATGAAGATGTCGGCGCTCGTGGACGACTTCCTCGAGCGTCCTCACCTCGTAGCCCTGCATCGATGCCTGCAGCGCGCAGATCGGGTCGATCTCGCAGACGACCACGCGCGCGCCCTGCCCCCGCAGCGACTCCGCACAGCCCTTGCCGACGTCGCCGAAGCCACAGACCACGGCGACCTTGCCGCCGATCATCACATCGGTCGCGCGGTTGATGCCGTCGATGAGCGAGTGGCGGCAGCCGTAGAGGTTGTCGAACTTCGACTTCGTCACCGAGTCGTTGACGTTGATCGCCGGGAACAGCAGCTCGCCGGTCTCCGTCATCTGGTAGAGGCGGTGCACGCCGGTCGTCGTCTCCTCGGTCACGCCTTTGATGCCCGCGCCGATCCGCGTCCAGCGCTGGGGGTCGTCCTCGAGCGAGCGCGCGAGCAGGGCGAGGATGATGCCGAACTCCTCGGAGTCGGCGCCTCTCGGGGTCCGGCACCGCGCCGGCGCGCTCGTACTCGGTGCCCTTGTGCACGAGCAGCGTCGCATCGCCGCCGTCGTCGAGGATCATGTTGGGACGCCGTCTCGCCCGGCCAGCGCAGAACCTGTTCGGTGCACCACCAGTACTCCTCGAGCGTCTCGCCCTTCCAGGCGTAGACGGGCACCCCGCGGGGGTCCTCAGGGGTGCCGTCGGGACCGACGGCGACGGCCGCCGCGGCGTGGTCCTGCGTGGAGAAGATGTTGCAGCTGCACCAGCGGACCTCCGCGCCGAGCGCGGTCAGGGTCTCGATCAGCACGGCCGTCTGGATCGTCATGTGGAGCGAGCCGGTGATGCGCGCGCCCTTCAGCGGCTGCGCGTCGGCGTACTCGCGGCGGATCGCCATCAGGCCCGGCATCTCGTGCTCGGCGAGCGTGATCTCCTTGCGCCCGAACTCGTGCAGCGAGAGGTCGGCGACCTTGAAGTCGGCGGTGAGCGTGGCGGTACCGGGGGTCATTGCTGACATCACATGGCCTCCTGTCGGTCAGGTGAGCGCCCTTGCTGCAAGAAGGAGCCGAGCGTGGCGGAAGGACCGTCGCAGCGCTCCTCGGCGCCATCCAAGCTATCACACGGGTGGCGCTGCTAACGGCTCGCGAGAGCGCTCTTCAGCTCGTCTATGACCTTCACCGGGCCGGGGTCGACGCCCCGCAACGCGGCGAGGTAGATCGAGACGAGATCGCCCAGCAGCACGAGCGAGACGACGCGCTCGATCGCCGTCTCGCCGCGCGTCTCGACGCGGAAGCTGGCGGCCGCGTTGCCTGCGATCAGCCGCTCTGTCAGGTCCATCCGCTCCTTCACGCGCGGGTGCGCGTCGGAGTCGTCGAGGAACACGGCGGTGAAGCGCCCGAGTTCCTTCGCCCCCTCCCAGCCGGCGAGCTCGTTGTGGTCGAGCTCGGGCAGTTCGTGCCAGAAGGCCGGCTGCTTGGCGTTCTCGTTGATCTGCGTCTTCCAGCGATAGGCGACCGGGGTCGTCAGCCCGGCGCCGGCGACGACCGGCGTCGTGCCGAGCAGGCCGCGAGCGACCTCCTTCGCGAGCGAGTCCTCGGGGGCGTCGGGGCCCCACTCGGCGACGAGGTGCTCGATGTGCGAGGCGGTCACGTCGATCTCGGAGGTGAGGCGCGGACCGACCCCGCACAGGGCGGCGACCTCGAGCGCGGCGACGATCATGTAGGCGACCGCAGCTCGCGGCTGGAAGCCGCCCGGCAGCGGGATCACGGGCACGCCGTCGGCGCGGGCCATCTCCGCGAGGCGCCCGCCGGTCGTGACGACCGTGCGCTTGGCGCCCAGCGCTCCCGCCGACTCGTAGCAGGCGAGCGTCTCCTCGGTGTCGCCCGAGTAGCTCGCGCACAGGACCATCGTCTCGGGGGTCGTCCACGTCGGCAGGCCGTAGGCGCGCGTCACGAAGATCGGGCGCGAGGCGTGGTCGGCGAGCGCGGCGCGGGCCAGTGCGCCGCCGATCGCCGAGCCGCCCATGCCCGCGACGACGAGGCCCGCGGGCGTGTCCCAGTCCTGCATGATCGCCGACTCGACGCGCCAGAGGGCGTCGCGCAGGTGCTCGGGGAGAGCCAGCACGTCGCCCAGCTGGTCGGAGAGGTCGATCCGGGCGATCGCCTCGCGTGTGAGCTCCTGGGTCGCCGGGGTCGCCGCGAGGCCGCCTTCGCTCATCTGCCGTCAGCCTCCTGTCGGCCGCTTCGCGGATCGGATCCGCCTTGGGGTGGGGTTTTGCAGGGTCCATTGCGGGCGTCCGCGGCTAGAACTCGATGGCGCCGTCGGGCAACTCGACACCCGGGAAGATACGCGCCCCGCGGGTTATCACGTTGTCCGCCCCGATCCTGACACCTTCTCCGAGCACCGCGCCGCCGGTGATCCGGCTGCGCGCGCCGACCCGGCAGCCGCCTGCGACGATGCAGTCGCGCAGCTCGCAGCCCTCCTCGATGCGGCGTGCCGGCGAGGATCACCGCGCGCTCGACGACGCTGCCCGCGCCGACCGAGACGCCGTCGCCCGAGCACGACGAGGCTGCCCACGTGCGCGCCCTCGGCGACCTCCACGCCGCGCTCGAGCAGCGCCGGCGGGATCACGCGACCGTGCACGCTCGGCGCCGTCCTCGATCGCCAGCCAGTCGCTCCCGAGCCGCTCGCGCACCGCCGTGTCGACGTTGCCCTCGATGATGTCGAAGGTGCCCTGCAGGTAGCGCCCGGGCGTGCCGATGTCGAGCCAGTAGCTCTCGGAGGGGTAGCCGTAGAGGCCCTCGCCGATCAGCCGCGGCCAGACCTCGCGCTCGATCGAGACGTTGCGCGTCGGGCGGCACCAGCTCGAGCACCGAGCGCTCGAGCACGTACGCGCCCGCGCTGATCAGGTTCGTCGGCGACCCGGTCGGAGCTCGGCTTCTCGATGAACTCCCGCACCGAGCGGTCCTCGTCCAGCAGCACGAGGCCGTAGGCGGTCGGGTCCGGCGACCGGCACGAGCGCGAGCGTGGCGCGTCGCGCCGGTCTGCTCGTGCTGGGCGATCTGCGCGGTCAGGTCGATGTCGGTGAGCACGTCGCCGTTGAGCATCAGGAAGCGCTCGTCGAGCATCGGCTCGGCCAGCTTCAGCGCACCCGCGGTGCCGCGCGGCTCGGGCTCCTCGACGAAGCGCAGGCGGATGCCCAGCTCCGAGCCGTCGCCGAGCACGCCGCGCACGCTGTCGGCGAGGAAGCCGCACGACATGATCACCTCCTCGACGCCGTGCGCCGCGCAGCCACTCGAGCATGAACGCGATGAACGGCCGGTCGACGAGCGTGCACGACCGGCTTGGGCACCGTGGATGTGAGCGGGCGCAGGCGCGTGCCCTGCCCGCCGACGAGGATCACGGCCTGCATCGGCGCATCCCCGGCCGCTCACCGGCGCCCGATCCCCTCGTAGATGAGCCCGGCGGCGCGCACCGCGTCGGGGTCCAGCGCGTTGCGGCCGTCGATCAGCGACGTTGCCGCGCCATCGCCTCGGCGACCTGCGCGCCAGTCGAGCTCGACGAGCTCCGGCCACTCGGTCACGAGCACCACCGCGTCGGCGCCCGCGACCGCCTCGAGCGCGGAGTCGGCGAACGTGATGCCCGCTGACGAGCCTGCGCGCCTGCTCCTCGGCGACGGGGTCATACGCGGTCACGCGCGCGCCGTCGGCCTGCAGGCGCGCGAGCAGCACGAGCGAGGAGGCCTCGCGCATGTCGTCGGTGTTCGGCTTGAAGGCGAGGCCGAGCAGCGCCACGCGCTTGCCGACGAGGCTCGCCGAGGTGCTTCTGCAGCTTGCCGATCACCCGCCGCTTCTGCAGCTCGTTGACCTCGATCACCGCGGTCAGCAGCTGGAAGTGGTAGCCCGAGTTGCCGGCGAGCTGCTTGAGCGCGTCCACGTCCTTCGGGAAGCAGCTGCCGCCGAAGCCGATCCCGGCCTGCAGGAACTTGCTCGCCGATGCGCTCGTCGAGCCCCATCCCCCGCGCGACCTCGACGACGTCGGCGCCGGTCTCCTCGCACACGTTGGCGATCTCGTTGATGAACGAGATCTTCGTCGCGAGGAAGGCGTTGGAGGCGAGCTTCACCATCTCGGCGCTCGCGATGTCGGTGCGCACGAGCGGCGCGTCCAGCGGCGAGTAGAGCTCGACCACGGCGTCGCCCGCCCAGTCACCGCCGTCGCCCACGACGACGCGGTCGGGGTGCAGGAAGTCCTTCACGGCCGAGCCCTCCTTGAGGAACTCGGGGCAGGAGACGTAGGCGAGCCCGCCCTTGCCCTGCTCGTCGAACATCCGTCGCAGCGATGCGCCCGTGCCGCAGGGGACCGTGGACTTCATCACCAGCGCGTGCTCGTTGGAGGGGGGGATCGCGTCGACGACCGCGTGGACCGCGGAGAGATCGGCGTCGCCCGAGTAGGTGGGCGGGGTGCCGACCGCGACGAACAGCAGGCGGGCGCCCGCGAGCGCGTCGCCGAGCTCGGTCGAGAAGTGCATGCGCTCGTGGTTGCGCGCCAGCAGCTCCTCGAGTCCCGGCTCGTAGATCGGCACCTCGCCGCGCCGCAGGCGCTCGATCTTCTCGGCGTCGATGTCGACGCACCACACCTCGCTGCCGAGCTCGGCGAAGCCGGCAGCGGTGACGAGGCCGACGTAGCCGGTGCCGATCACCCCGATGGGCTCACGCGCGGCGCTCATGAGGCGGGAAAGGCTAGCCGTTGATCCGGAACACGGGGTGCTTCGGAGCGATCGCCGCGAGCTCCTGCTCGGTCGAGTCGGGGCCGACGCCTTCGAAGAACACTCCCACCTCGGCCTTCCAGCGGCGCAGGTAGGCGCGCAGGACCGGAACCTTCTCGGCGTCGGGCAGCTCGACCGCGGTGAACGGCTCGCTGCGTCTGCCCAGCCGCAGCCGCCCGCCCCCGCTCACGCGCAGGTTGCGCACCCACTGCGTCTCGCCGCGCGGCGCCACCAGATAGCGCTCGCCCTCGTGCGTCAGCAGGTTGACCGGGGTGCTGCGCCACTCGCCCGAGCTGCGCCCGCGGACTTCGAGCACGCGCGATCCCCACGACGCTCATGCCCGAGCCGGGTGAAGACCGGCGACGATGCGGTTGAAGACGTTCTTCGTGAACCAGCCCGGGCGCTTGAAGTGGGCTCTCCTGCGGGGGCGCTCATCGGCCCGGCACCTAGCGCTCGACCGCGAGGAACGCTTCGTAGCGGCGGATGTCGCGCAGCGCGCGCGCCCGTTCCTCGCTGTCCTCCGGCGCGCGCTCGGCGCTCGCACGCGCTTCGGCGAGCCGCGCCTCGAACGTCTCGCGGTCGAGATCCTCCGGGGCGATCGCCTCCTCGACGAGCACGAGCGCGCGGTTCTCGGCGAACTGCAGGTAGCCCTCGGCCTGGGCGTAGCGCACGACGTCGCCCTCCGAGCGGTACAGCCGCAGCTCGGTGGGGTCGAGCATCGCGAGCACGGGCTCGTGGTTGGCGAGGACGCCGATCGAGCCGACAGCCGTGCGCGTGGACGAGCATTTCGACCTCCCGGAGAAGACCTCGCCCTCGGGCGTGAGCACTTCGACGGGGAACTTGAGGCGCGCCACTCAGCCGTCTGCGCCGCCTCGACGACCTCGTCGATCGTGCCCTTCAGGAAGAACGCGCTCTCGGGGAGCTCGTCGTGCTTGCCCTCGATGATCTCCTCGAAGCCCCTGATCGTCTCCGCGATCGGCACGTACGCGCCCGGCGTGCCGGTGAATTCTTCGGCGACGAAGAACGGCTGCGAGAGGAAGCGCTCGATCCTGCGCGCGCGCTGGACCGTGAGCTTGTCCTCGTCGGAGAGCTCGTCGATGCCGAGGATCGCGATGATGTCCTGCAGCTCCTTGTAGCGCTGGAGGATCTCCTTGACGCGGTTGGCCACGCGGAAGTGGTCCTCGCCGAGCGATGTCCGCCTTGAGGATCGTCGAGGTCGAGTCGAGCGGGTCGACCGCCGGGTAGATGCCTTTCTCGGAGATCGCGCGCGAGAGCACCGTGGTCGCGTTGAGGTGGGCGAACACGGACGCCGGCGCCGGGTCGGTGAGGTCGTCGGCGGGCACGTAGATCGCCTGCACCGAGGTGACCGAGCCCTCGCGCGTCGAGGTGATGCGCTCCTGCAGCTGGCCCATCTCGGTCTCCAGCGTGGGCTGGTAGCCGACCTGCGAGGGCATGCGCCCGAGCAGCGCCGAGACCTCGGAGCCGGCCTGCACGAAGCGGAAGATGTTGTCGATGAACAGCAGCACGTCCTGGCCCTGGTCGCGGAAGTATTCGGCCATCGTCAGGCCCGACAGCGCGACGCGCATGCGCGCCCCCGGGGGCTCGTTCATCTGCCCGAACACGAGCATCGTCTTCTCGAGCACGCCCGACTCCTTCATCTCGAGCCAGAGGTCGTTGCCCTCGCGCGAGCGCTCGCCCACGCCGCAGAACGCCGACAGGCCGCCGTGCTCCTTGGCGAGGTTGTGGATGAGCTCCTGGATGAGCACGGTCTTGCCGACGCCGGCGCCGCCGAACAGGCCGACCTTGCCGCCCTTCGCGTAGGGCGCGAGCAGGTCGATCGACCTTGATGCCGGTCTCGAACATCTCGGTCGTCGGGGTGAGGTCCTCGACGCTCGGCGCGTCCTGGTGGATGCCGCGCCGCTCGACGCCCTCGGGCAGCTCCGGGCCCTGGTCGATCGGTTCGCCGAGCAGGTTGAAGATGCGCCCGAGCGTGACCTCGCCGACGGGCACCGTGATCGGGCCGCCGGTGTCGATCACCTCGGCGCCGCGCGCGAGCCCGTCGGTCGTGTCCATCGCGACCGCGCGCACGCGGTCGTCGCCGAGGTGCTGCTGGACCTCGCATACGAGCACGCTCGCCGCCGGCGCTCGGAGCTGATGCCCGGGCGGCTCCTCCTCGGCCGCGGCGGCCGGGCGCGCGACGGTGATCGCGTGGTTGATCTCGGGCAGGCGCTCGGGGAACACGGCCTCGATCACGACGCCCTGGATCTCCTCGATGCGCCCGACGTTGCGCGTGCCTGCGGCTCCGTTGGCGGCGCGCTCGGCTGCGCTCGTCGGCTCGGTGGCGGTGCTGGCGTCCATCATGTCGATTCTCCTCTGTCTGTCCTTGATTCGTCGGAGGCGGGCCGGTTGCGCTGGCCCCTAGCTCAATCCCTCAGCGCCGGCGACGACCTCCATGATCTCCTGGGTGATCTCGGCCTGGCGGGCCCGGTTCATCTGCAGCGTGTAGTCGGTGATGATCTCCCCCGCGTTCTCCGACGCGCTGCGCATCGCGGTCATCTGCGCGCCGAAGAAGCCGGCGGCGGACTCCACGAGCGCGCGGTAGATCGAGATCTCCACGAAATCGGGCACGAGCCGCTTGAGGATCTCTTCGGGGTCGGGCTCGTAGTCGACGAGCGCCTGCGGGCCTGCTCGTGCGGCTCCTCCTCTGCGCGGCTCGCATCCTGCTCGTCCCCGACGATCGCGGCGCGCGAGAGCGGCAGCAGCTGTTCGCTGGGTGACGTGCTGGGTGAGCGGCGAGACGTAGGCGTTGTAGACGATCTCGACGCGGTCGAGCTTGCCCGTCGATGTAGCCTTGGATCAGGTCGTCGGCGATCGTGCGCGCGTCGGCGTAGGCGGGGCGGTCGGCGAAGCCCGTGTAGCTGCCGCTGAGCTCGAAGCCGCGGAAGGCGAGCGAGGAGACGCCGCGACGGCCGGTCGCGATACCAGGCGCTGCTGCATGCCCGCGCTCCTCGAGCTCGCCGGAGATGCGCACGCCCGCGCGGATGATCTGCGAGTTGAAGCCGCCGGCGAGACCGCGGTCGCCGGTCACGAGCAGCAGGCCGACGTTCTGCACGCTCTCGTGCTCGGTCAGCAGCGGCAGGCGGGTGGCCTCCGCCCCCGCGGCCTCGGCCGCCTGGCGGGTCATGCGGCCCACCGCCTCGGCGTAGGGGCGCAGCGCCTGGATGCGCTGCTCGGCGCGGCGCAGGCGCGCGGCCGCGACCATCTCCATCGCGCGGGTGATCTTCTGGATGTTCTTCACCGAGGCGATCTTGTTCCTGACGTCGCGCTGGCTCGCCATGGCTCTCGTCCGCAGGCGGCGCTAGGCCGCCTGGCGGCGCTCCCTCGGGCTGGGCGTCGTCGAGCGGCTGGCCCTCCTCGTCGAGGTCGTAGCCGAAGTCCTCGGCGAACGCCTCGACGCGCCTCGTGCGACCGCCTTCTGCGTCTCGTCTGACCAGTCGCCGCCCGCGATCTTCTCGCGCAGCTCCGCGTGCTGGGCGTGCATCCGTTCGGTCAGCTCGAGCAGGAACTCGGGCACGCGCTCGGCGTTCATGCGGTCGAGGAAGCCGTTCGTCGCGGCGTAGATCTGCACCGTCTGGTCCTCGACCGGCAGCGGCGCGCGCTCGTCCTGGTTGAGCGTCAGCACGAGGCGTTCGCCGCGCGCCAGCGTGCGCTGCGTGTCGGCGTCGAGGTCCGAGCCGAACTGCGCGAAGGCCTCGAGGTCGCGGTACTGGGAGAGCTCGAGCTTGATGCGGCCGGCGACCTTCTTCATCGGGCCGATCTGGGCGTTGCCGCCGACGCGCGAGACCGAGATGCCGACGTTGATCGCCGGGCGCACGCCCGAGTTGAACAGTTTCGACTCGAGGAAGATCTGCCCGTCGGTGATCGAGATCACGTTCGTGGGGATGTAGGCCGACACGTCGCCGGCCTGCGTCTCGATGATCGGCAGCGCGGTCAGCGAGCCGCCGCCGAGCTCGTCGTTGAGCTTCACCGCGCGCTCGAGCAGGCGCGAGTGCAGGTAGAAGACGTCGCCCGGGTAGGCCTCGCGGCCGGGCGGGCGGCGCAGCAGCAGCGACATCTGCCGGTAGGCGTAGGCGTGCTTGGTCAGGTCGTCGTAGACGCACAGCGCGTGCCGCCCGCTGTAGAGGAAGTACTCGCGCCATCGCGCAGCCCGCGTACGGCGCCATGAACTTGATCGGCGCGGCCTCGTCGGCGGGCGCGGCGACGATGATCGTGTTGTCGAGCGCGCCGTGCTCGTCGAGCATCTGCGCGAGCGCGACGACCGTCGACATGCGCTGGCCGATCGCCACGTAGACCGACACGACGCCCGTGTCCTTGTTGTTGATGATCGTGTCGATCGCGATCGCCGTCTTGCCCGTCTGGCGGTCGCCGATGATCAGCTCGCGCTGCCCGCGGCCGATCGGGATCATCGCGTCGATCGCCTTCAGGCCCGTCTGCATCGGTTCCTTGACCGGCTGGCGCTGCACCACGCCGGGCGCCTTGAACTCGGCCGGGCGCGTCTCGTCGATCGTGATGTCGCCCTTGCCGTCGAGCGGGCTTGCCCGAGCGGGTCGACGATGCGCCCGAGCATCTGCTCGCCCACCGGGATGTCGAGCAGGCGCGCCGGTGCGCTTGGCGGTGTCGCCCTCGGAGATGCGCTCCCACTCGCCGAACAGCACGGCGCCGACGTTGTCGGACTCGAGGTTGAGCGCGAGCCCCGTGACCCCGTGGGGAAGCTCGAGCATCTCGAAGCGACATGCAGTTCTCGAGGCCGTGCACGCGCGCGATGCCGTCCGCCACCGACAGCACGGTGCCGACCTCGGTCAGCTCGGCGCGGCCCGCGTCGAGGCCCTCGATGCGGCTCTTGAGGATGGCGGTGATCTCGTCTGGGTTGATCTGCATGTTGTGCTCCTAAGCGGCTCCTTGGGCAACGTGCCTGCGCAGCTGCTCCAGTCGGTTGCGAATTGAGGCGTCGAGGATCGAGTTGCCCACCCTGTACCACGATCCCGCCGATGATCTCCGGGTCGACGTGCGCCGCGAGGGTCACCCTGCGGCCCGAGCGCTCGCCGATCGCCCGGCCGAGGTTCTCGGTGGTCGCGGGGTCGAGCTCGATCGCGCTGGTTATCTCGACGGGCAGCAGCCGGTGCTCCTCCTCCCACAGCCGCTCGTACTCCTGGCGGATCCGGAAGATCACCGGCATGCGGTGCTTCTCGATCAGCAGCTTCAGGAAGTTGACGAGCAGGGGGTCCGCTCCGGTCAGCAGCCGGCCGAGGCGCATCCCGCTTCTCCTCCGTCGAGAAGTAGGGCGAGAAGAAGAACACGGCGAGCCGCGGTTCTGATCGAGGGCGTCCGCGAACTGGCCGAGCTGCTCGTGCAGCTCGTCGAGCGACCGGCGTCGAGCGCGGCCTCGAACAGCGAGCGTCCGTATACGCGGGCCAGCTCCTCCATCAGTTCTGCGAGCTCCCCGAGGAGATTGCGGAGAAGTCGAGTTCGCTGAGCGCCTGCTCGACGAGCCGGCGCTGGTCCTGGTCGTCGAGCGTCTTGCGCGTGACCTTCTCGGTGGCGAGGATCGTCAGGTCGGCGACCTCGTTGCGGATGTCCTGGAGAGCGCGGGTGGTGGCGACCTGGATTTCGCGCTCGGCGCGCTTGGTCGCCTCGGCGAGCAGCTCGCGGCTCTCCTCTTTGGCCTCCTGCTCGTGGCGCTCGGCCATCTGACGCGCGCGCGTCACGATCTCGTCCGCCTGGGCTCCGCGCCTCGGCGAGCCGCTCGCGGTATTCGGCCAGGATGCGATCGGCTTCCTGGCGTGTGCGCTCGGCGGTGTCGATCGACTCTTCGATCGCTTTCTGGCGGCGCTCGAGCGCCGCGCTGATGCGCGGGAAGGCGAGCCTCGCGAGCAGCAGCATCGTGACCCCGAACACGAGCAGGGTCCAGATCATCAGGCCGACGCCGGGCTTGATCAGGAAGCTGCCCTGGGAGGCGATCACGCTGGAAGCGGGCGCGAGCATGGCCTCAGACGATGAACGCGGCCAGCAGCCCGGCCACGAGTCCGTAGAAGAAGCAGGCCTCGGTCAGGGCGAAGCCCAGCCACTGCAGCTGGGTGATCTCGTCGCGCATCTCGGGCTGGCGCGTGATCGCTTCGATCGCCTTCCCGAAGATGATGCCGATGCCGACACCGGCGCCCACGGCGCCGAGTCCGCCTCCGACTCCGAGGCCGATCGACTTGCCGGCTTTGGCGGTTTCTTCGGCCGCGGCAAGGATGGTGATTAGTGCTAGGTGCACGTCGATTTGCTCCTTTAGTGCTCGACGGCGACGGCGCCGCCGAGGTAGATGGCGGTGAGGGTGGCGAAGATGAAAGCCTGCAGGGCCGCCACCAGGCCCACCTCGAACGCGAACAGGAGGATGCCGAACGGGATCGTCAGCCAGCCCAGCCAGGTCGCGCCGAGCAGCACGGCGAGCGCCGCCCGCCATGAACAGGATGATCAGGTGGCCGGCGAGGATGTTGGCGAACAGACGGATCGTCAGCGAGAGGATCCGCATCAGGTTGGAGAGGACCTCGAGGAAGAAGATGAACACGGCCATGCCGCCGGTGACGCCGGCCGGGCACGAGGCCCTTGATGTAGCCGATCGGGCCCTTCGCGCGGACCCCTTCCCACGTGTAGGAGACGAACACCATCAGCGCCAGCACGAGCGGGATCGCGATGTTGGCGGTCGCCGCGTAGAGCGAGAACGAGGGGATCGTGAGGCCGAAGACCGTGATCTCGTGCTCGGTGTTGGTCGGCAGCGGCAGGTAGCCGATCAGGTTGGAGAAGAGGATGAACAGGAACAGCGTGCCGATGAACGGGAACCACTTCGCCGCCATCTGCTCGTCCATCGCGCTCCCCGTGATGTTGTTGCGCATCAGCGTGTAGAGCGCCTCGATCGCGGCCTGCACCTTGTTGGGGCGCTGCTGCATCCGCCGCGCGATCCAGATCATCGTGGCGGTCGTGAGAGCGGCGGCGAGGAACAGGTAGAGGACGGCCTTGTTGATCGAGAAGACGCCCGAGGTTGACCCAGTTTTCGAGTTTGAACTCGTTCTGCGGTTCATACGCTTTGTTGCGCGTGCCGTGGAAGCCGTAGATCGCGATCAGCACGACGACGCCCCCCAACCACACGCCCCCGAGCAGGAGCAGCTTCGTTTTGGTGCTCATCCCGCCTTTCGGCTCGTGCCCGCGCGAGCTCGGCGGGGAGACGGGTCCGGGCGCGGCGACGTCGGCGGTGCTCATGAGGTGCGCGGCCTCCCACTCGCCGACGGCGCGGGGCCGATCGGGTCGTTGCGCAGCACGAACGACATCACGAGGTAGACGGTGAAGGCGCCCAGCAGCACTCCGGCCGCGACGATCGCGTCGGTCTTGCCGCCCGCGTAGCGCGCGACGATCACCGCGAGCGCGGCGATCCACACGCGGCTCATCAGCCCGGCGACGATCAGCCCCGCACGCAGGCGGGGGTCGCCCGCGCGCCGCGCGCGGTCCTGCGCGAGCGCCACGCCCGCGCGCGTGAGCAGCCAGGCGCCGGCGCCGAGCGCGTAGCCGAACATCGGCAGGCCCGCGGCCAGCACGAACGGAGCCGTCGCGGCCACCAGGCACACGTCGAGGTAGCGGAGCAGGACCACGTCAGCTTCGCGACCCGGGAGCCGGCCCGCGGCAGAGCGCCGATAGGCGCCGGCGGCGCCGCGACGGCGCCTTCGGAAGTTGGAGCGAGCCGCGGAGGCTGCACGCGGCGCGGGCGCTCCGGCGCCACTGCGCGAGCATGCGCGCGCGGCGCCAGCGGGCGCGGCTGCCTGCGGGGCGACGGCGGCCCGGAAGGCCGCCGCGGATCACCGGCGGCGAGGGCTCCGCCGGCTCGGCGGGCTCGTCCCGGCCGGTGCCGGGCAGGCGCGTAAGATCCTCGTTGGCATCGAAATCTGGCATTGCAGGGCCACCCTACAGACGCAGAAGTCCCCGCGCTGGGCGGCGGAGCCGTTGTGGCGTCCGTCGGCGGTCTGGAGCGGCGCGGCCAGTCTAACCGGTCTCGGACTTCGTAACAACTTTGTGACATGCGGTACGCGCGCTCAGGCGCGTGCCGTCGCGCGGCGGCCGCGCAGCCGCGGAGCGCTGCGCCCACGCGGCTTCCATCCGCTGCGCCAGCAGCACCGCGACGGCGAGCGCGGCGAGGCCCGCGAACACGTCCAGCAGGAAGTGGTTCCCGGTCGCAAGCACGGCGAAGCCGGTCGCGCAGGCGTGCGCAACGGCCGAGCGCGCGCACCCACGCGCGCCTGGTGACCTGCCAGACGGCGAGCACGCACCACGCCGCCCAGGCGATGTGCAGCGACGGCATCGCCGCGAGCTCGTTCGCGTGCGAGGCGAGCGCGCCGGTGTGCCAGGAGCCGATCGCATGCGTCGAGGCGACGACGTCGGTGAAGCCGGGGAGCATCCGCGGCGGCGCCACGGGAAAGCGCCAGAACACGATGAACCCGAGCAGGTTCACGAGCGACGAGCGAGTTGCGCAGCGGCCGGTAGATGTCGGCGCGCCGCCACCACAGCCAGCCGAGCAGGCCGAGCGTGACCACGAAGTGCGCGTTGTCGTAGTAGTCGGAGATCACGAGGCCGAGCGTGTGGTGCCCGGCCAGCCAGCGATCGAGCGCGAGCTCGGGATCGAGGTGCAGCGCGCGCTCCACGTCGAGCACGCCCTGGGCGTGCGCCGAGCGCGGCGTGCAGGCGCAGCGGCGCGAGGTTGGTGATCGCGTCGTAGACCCAGCACAGCCAGACGACCGTGAGCGCCTCCACCCACCAGCGCGAGCGCCGCGCGGCGACCGCCCCGAGCTCGCCGATCGCGGGAGGCGGGGGCGCCGCTCGCGTCGATCGAAACCGCGGTCGACAAGCTGTCGATGTTAGCCGCAGCCGCGGCCCGCGCTACGGGAACGTCGGCTCGATCTCGCGCGCGCGAAGCGTGCGCAGCACGTGCGGCAGCGCGGCCGCCGTGCGCCGCCAGGAGCCGGGCGCCGAGTAGTCGTCTGCGTCGTGCAGGAGCAGCACCGCGCCCGGGCCGGCGCCGGCGGTCACGCGCGTGGCGATCGAGCTGGGCGTCGCGCGCTGCTCCCAGTCGCGGCCCCAATGGCTCCACAGCAGCGTGCGCCAGCCGCGGCTGCGCGCGAGCCGCCACGCCGCGGCGTTGAGCACGCCGTAGGGCGGGCGGTAGAGGCGCGGCTCGCGCCCCGTGCTCGACTCGATCGCGTGCTGCGCGCGCGCGAGGTCCTCGCGCACCTGCCACGGCGTCAGGCGCAGGAGGTTGCGGTGGCGGTGGCAGTGCAGCGCCACCTGGTGGCCCGCGTCGACGATCTCGCGCGCGAGCGCGGGGTCGCGCTCGATCTGCTCGCCGACGAGGAAGAACGTCGCGGGCACGCGCTCGCGGCGCGAGCGTCTCGAGCACCGCCGGCGTGCCCTGCGGGTGCGGGCCGTCGTCGAACGTGAGCGCGTAGCCCGCGCCGCTCGCCGTGCGATCCTCGATGCCGAGCGGCGCGCGCAGCGCGCGCACCGCCCCCGCGAGCCCCGGCAGCACGTAGCCGGCCGCGGCCGCCGCGAGCGCGGCGCCGGCGAGGGTGCCTGCCGGGCTGCGATGATCGGTGGCTGACATGGAACTCGTGCTGGGAATACTGGCGGCCTTCGGGGCCTCGACGCTCTACAGCCTAGGGATCGCCCTGCAGGCACTCGACGCGCGCGAGGCCTCCCGCGAGCGATCACGCTGCGCGCTGGCGCTGCTCGGCGGGCTCGTGCGCCGCTCGCGCTGGCTGCTCGGCACGGGGCTCTCGATCCTCGGCTTCCCGCTGCAGTTCGTCGCGCTGCTGCTGGCCCCGCTCGTGGTCGTGCAGCCGGCGCTCGCGGCGGGCCTGCTCGTGCTCCTGTTCGTCGGCGAGCGGCTGCTCGACGAGCGCCCGGGCCGCTACGAGTACATGTGCCGTCACCGCGATCGTGCTCGGCGTCGTCGGCGTGGCGCTGCGGCGCCGCCGCGCAGCACCGCACACAGCGCCGACGCGCTGCACGATCACGCTCGTGCTCGTCGGCGCTCGGCGTGGCGAGCCTGCGCCCTACATCCTGCGCGTGCTCGGCCGCTCGCTCCGCTCGAGTCACGATGATCGGCGCGGGGCTCGCGTTCGCGATGGAGCGGGGTGGCGACGAAGCTCGCCACCGACGACTTCTCGCGGGGGCACTACGGCACGTCGCGCTCGCCTGGGCGATCTCGACCGCCGGCGCGTCGGGCGTCGGGGTGCTCAGCGAGATGAGCGCGCTGCAGGCGCGCCCCGCGATCCAGGTCGCGCCGGTCGTGTTCGTGACTCAGACGGTCGTGCCGGTGGCGCTGGCGCCGGTGCTGCTCGGCGAGAGCTTCGTCCACGACGCCCTGGGCGGGGTGCCGCTGCTGCGTCGCTCACGGTGCTGGTCGGCGGCGCGGCGCTGCTCGCGCGCTCGCCGCTGCTGCTCGCGCTGATGGCGGCGGAGGCCGTCAGCGAGGAGAGCGACTCGACGCCGAGCCGCTCGGAGGCAGAGCCGCGCGACGATCCGCTCGAGCCCGCGCATCGAGGACGGCGAGCCGTCGAGTTCGACGACGATGACGTCGCCGGCGCGCATCGCCGCTGAGGCAGGCCCTGGCGCGCTAGATGCGCAGCGCGCCCTTCACGGGCGTGGCGCCCGTCGGTGCGCGCGAGCACGAGCTGCCCGACCGACAGCCCGCCCCGCGGCTCGAGGTAGTAGTAGTGGTGGTGCAGGCCCAGCGCGCGGGCCTGCGAGCCGAGCACGCCGCGCGTGCGCACCCAGTGGAACAGCGCGCCGAGGCGGGGACTTCCGGCAGCAGTTCGTCGCCGAGCGACTCCAGCCGCGCGACGCGCGCGCGCGACGGCACGCCGCGCGTCGTCGGCGAACGACACGTGGATGCCCGCGCGCCGCGAGCTCGCGGCGAGCTGGTCCACGACGCGCGCCGGCGCGCGCACGATCACGCCCACCTCGCGCTGGCTCGTGTCGTACGTGCGCGAGCTGATGCACGTTGCAGGACCGTCGCCGCGAGCGCCGTGACCTCGTCGGTCGACATCATCCACGAGCCGACGCCGAGGAGCAGCGCCGCCTGGCTCGTGAACGCCGCCATGCGCAGGCGCCACGCGGTATCGGCCGCACGCGCCGCGGGCGCCTGCAGCACGACGTCGACCGCGGCGGGCTCCTGCGAGGGCTCGTCCGCCGGGTGCCCGTCGCCGTTCGCGGCGGGCTCCTCGACGAAGCTCGCCTGCACGTGCTCGCGCAGCTCGTCGGTGTCGTTGGCCAGGCGCACGCAGGTCGAGGTCGGCCATCGCGCGCGTGTTCAGGCGGGCGTGCCCACGGGCAGGCCGTAGGAGACGACCGGGGTGCCCGCCGCGCGCGCCTCCAGGCAGGTGACGCCGCCGGTCGAGTGCACGAGCACGTCCGCGGCCGCGAGCACCTCGGGCATCCGGTCGGTGAAGCCGAGCACGCGCACGCGCGGTTCGTCGGCGAACGTGCGGCGCAGCCTCTCGGCGAGCTGATCGTTGCGGCCCGCCAGGCAGACGATGCTCGCTGACCTCCTTCACGCGCGATGAACTCGCGCACGGCGCCCGCGATGTCGCCCACGCCCCAGCCGCCGCCGGAGACGACCACCATGCGGCCCTCCTCGGGCAGGCCGAGCGCGCGGCGTGCCTCGATCGGGCAGCGCGGCTGCAGGAACTCGGCGGAGATCAGCGGGCGCACGAGCCGCACGCTGCCGGCGCCCGCGATGCGCTCGACCGAGGGCATCGACTCGCCGTACATCACGAGGTGCATGTCGATGCCCGGCTGCGCCCAGAAGAACAGGCCGGTGAGGTCGGTGATCGTGGCGACGGTCGCGCAGCCCACCTCGCTGCGGCGGCGCAGGCGCGCGAGCACCACGGTGACGGCGGGGTAGGTCGAGACGACCACGTCCGGCTCGTGCTCGGCGATCGCGCGCGCGAGCGGGCGCGAGCCGAACGCGCAGAGCAGCCAGCGCGCGAACGACGCGAATCGGCAGCACGTGCTCGAGCAGCCAGTAGACGAGCGTGTAGGTCCAGGGCACGAAGCGCAGCTGCACGCGGTAGCCGTCCTCGACGACCGGGCGCAGCAGCGGCCCATCGCGGCGAGCCCGTCGATGACCGTGACCTCGGCGGCCTGCGGGGAGGCCTCGATCTGCTGCGGCGAGCGCGCGCGCGGCGGCCGCGTGGCCCTCGCCGACGTCGGCGGAGAGGATCAGAACGCGCGTCGGACCCGGTGTCCGCGCAGGCGACGTTGGCGTTTGCGATCTGCGGCGTACGCATGTAGGGGCTGCCGCCCCGGGCTGCGGCGTTGCTGCAGGGCGCGCACACGCTCGGGTGCCCCCCGGTGGCGCAGCAGTCTACAGGCTAGCGGTCCGGCTGGACGCTTGCAGGCGGGCACAGCGTAACAATGGGCTCATACAGGCCGCCACCCCCACAACCCGCGTCCGCGTCGCCGAGGGCCAGGCCGCCCGGACCGGCGGCGCGGACGGCACGCGCGCGCCCGCGCGGCGCGCTGCGCGCGCTCGGTGCGCTCGGGCTCGTCGGGCGTCGCTCGCGAGCGCGTTCCTGCTCGCCGCCGGCGCCGCCGGCGCGCCGACCGCGTTACGTGCCCGCGCGCAGCGGCGGCTGGCCGGGCTGGCTGGCGGGGCCGCTCGCGGGCTCGGCACGCTGGGACTCCCCGGCGACGGCTTCAGACGCTGATGCTGATCATGTGCGCCGGCTACGCTGCTGGTGCTCGCGGGCGCCCGCGCGCTGCCGCTGCGGGCGCTCGCTGCGGCGATCGTGGCTGGCCCACGTGATCCTCGCGCTGGGGCCGCCGCTGATCTCCCAGGACGTCTTCGGCTATCTCGCGCTTCGCCCGCATGGGCGCGCTGCATGGCCTGGACCCCTACACCCACTTCCCCGCGCAAGCGCCCGCCGACCCCGTCTTCGCGTTCCTCGGCTGGCCCTTCCAGCACTCCCCCTACGGGCCGCTGTTCACGCTCGCGAGCTACGCCACGGCGCCGCTCGGGCTCGCCGGCGGCGATGTGGACGCTGAAAGCGCGTCGCGGCGCTCGCGAGCCTCGGCGGCGGTCGCGCTGATCGCCGCGCGCCGCGGCGCGGCTGGGCCGCTCGCGGCGCGGGCCGCGGCGTTCGTCGGCTGAACCCGGTGCTGCTGCGTGCTGGCGGTCGGCGGCGCGCACAACGACACGCTGCTGATGCTCGCTGCTCGCCGCTGGCCCTGCTCCTGACGCGCGGGCAGCGCCCCGCGCTTCCGCGCGGCCGCGCGGCGTCGCGGCTGGCGGTCGGCGTGAAGGTGACCGCCGGCCTGCTGCTGCCGTTCCTGGTGCTCGCGCCGCGCCGAGCGGCGCGAGCGCGCTGCGCGTCGCTCGCGGCCGCCGCGCTCGGACTGCTCGTCGCTCGCGGCGGTCGGGCTGATCGGCTTCGGCTCGCACGCGCTCGGCTTCCTCGACGCGGTCGGCGAGCAGCAGCAGCTCGTGGCGACGCACAGCGTGCCCGCCGAGACCGCGCGCCTGTTCGGCCTCGAGCGGCACGCCCGGCATGGTGGCGGGACCTGTTCCTGGCCGGCTTCGTGGTCGTGCTCGCGGTCGCGCTGTGGCGCACCGCGCGCGGCGCCGACTGGCGCGACGGCCGCCGGCTGGAGCACGCTCGCGCTGCTGCCTCGACGGCGTGGCTGCTGCCGTGGTACGCGGTCTGGCTGCTGCCGCTAGCGGCGGTCAGCGGCGATCGGCGCCTGCGCGCCGCCGCGCTCGTCTTCTGCGCCTACGCCGTGCTGATCCACCTGCCGCTCGCCGACCCGCTGCTGAGCCCCCGCCGCGCGCCGCGTCCCGGCGACCACCTCCGCGGCTTCCCCGTCCCCGGTGTCGTTCACCGCCTGGAACTCACCGGTTTCGAGGTCCTTCGACGACGTGCAGCTCGATCTCGGCTGGTGAGGCCTCGGGGCGCAGGCGGCGCAGGCGCATCGCGTCCAGGCGCCGGAACTTGAGGATCTCGAGCACGTAGACGAGGTAGACGCTCGCGGCGACGACGATCAGGCCGAGCGCGACCATCACGAGCGTCCAGCCGGTGTCGAAGTGGCCGTGGTGGTCGCTGTAGGGGATGAAGCGCAGCGCGAGCGCGAGCCCGGCGAGCATCAGCGTCCACGCGTACAGGTAGGCGATCGTGCGGCTGCTGCTGAAGCCGATCCGCGCCATGCGGTGGTGGAAGTGCTCGCTGTCGGAGCGGTAGATCGGCTGCTTGTACTTCAGCCGCTTGAGCACGACGAAGGTGGTGTCCAGGAACGGCACCGCGAGCAGGATCAGCGGCAGCACGAAGGACACGACCGCCGCCGTCTTGACCGCCGCCTCGACCGTGATCACGCCCATCAGCAGCCCGAGCAGGTTCGCGCCGCAGTCGCCCATGAAGCTCGAGGCGGGCGGGAAGTTGTAGAACAGGAAGCCGAGCGCGGCGCCCGCGGTGAGCGCGGCCAGCACGCCGGGCTGCTGGCGCGCCGAGGTCGAAGGCGATCACCGCCATCGTCGCGGCGATGATCACGCACACGCCCGCGGCGAGGCCGTCGACGCCGTCGGAGAAGTTGACGACGTTCATCATCGCCACGAGGGCGAGCACCGTGAGCAGCGGCCCGGCGTTCGTGACGCCCGCGTTGGGGAAGTGCAGTTCGCCGACGAAGGGCAGCGTGATCGCCTTCACCGCGACGCCGAAGTGCACGCGATCGCCGCCGCGACGAACTGCCCGAGCAGCTTCACCGCCGGGGGCAGGTCGAAGCGGTCGTCGAGCGCGCCGACGAACGTGATGACCGCGGCCGCGAGCAGCACGCCGTGCCACAGGTCGTGCTGGTGTTCGTGGCCGTAGCCCGCCGGCAGGCAGATCAGCGCCGGCGACGAGCACGCCGGCGAAGATCGCCAGGCCGCCCAGCAGCGGCGTCGGGCCGTTCGGAGAGGCCGCGCTCGCGCGGCTCGTCGATCGCGCCGACGGCCGCGCGAGGCGCATCGTGAGCGGCGTCAGACAGCGCGGTCACGGCCGCCGCGACGAGGAATGCGTAAAGCGCGTCGAGCTCGTTCGGGTGCGCCATGGCTGTGCGCACAGCATCGCAGGCGCCGGGGTCGCGAGCGTCGCGGAGCGCCTGCGCCGCACAGGCCGCGGCGGCGGCGGCGGCGGCCAGCCCCTCGTACAGCGGGTAGCGCTCGACGATCGCGGCCACCCGCTCGGCCAGCTCCGCCGCGCGCGCCTCGTAGTCGGGCGTGAGCGCGACGGCGAGGATCTCGCCCACCTCGTCGAAGTCCGTCTCGCTGCAGCCCGCGCGTGGCGAGCGCGGGCGTGCCGATGCGCAGGCCCGAGGCCTCCATCGGCGGGCGCGGGTCGAACGGCACCGCGTTGCGGTTGACGGTGATCTGGATCTCGTGCAGGCGGTCCTCGGCCTGGCGTGCCGGTGAGCTCCGGGTCGCAGTCGCGCAGGTCGACGAGCACGAGGTGCACGTCGGTGCCGCCGGTGAGCACGTTGACGCCGTGGCCGGCCTTCAGCAGCTCGCGCGGCGAGCGCGCGCGCGCCCTCGACCGTGCGCCGCTGGCGCTCGGCGAACAGCTCGCTCGCGGCGATCCTTCAGCGCGACCGCCTTGGCCGCGATCACGTGCTCGAGCGGGCCGCCCTGCTGGCCCGGGGAAGACCGCCGAGTCGATCTTCTTCGCGTGCTCCTCGCTTGCAGAGGATGATGCCCGGCGCGCGGGCCGCCGAGCGTCTTGTGGGTGGTCGTCGTGACGACGTCTGCGCCGTACTCGACGGGGTTCGGGTGCAGGCCCGCGGCGACGAGCCCGGCGAAGTGCGCCATGTCGACCATCAGCAGCGCGCCGACCTCGTCGGCGATCTCCCGGAAGCGCGCGAAGTCGAGCTGCGCGCGGATAGGCCGACCAGCCCGCCAGCAGCAGCTTCGGGCGACGCTCGCGCGCGATCCTGGCGACCTCGTCCATGTCGATCAGGCTGGTGTCGCGGTCGACCTCGTAGGGCGCGATGTCGTAGAGGCGCCCGGAGACGTTGATCCGCATCCCGTGCGTGAGGTGCCCGCCGTGCGCGAGCGACAGGCCCATGATCGTCTCGCCCGGCTGCAGCAGCGCGTGGTAGACGGCGGCGTTGGCCTGCGCGCCCGAGTGCGGCTGCACGTTGGCGTGCTCGGCGCCGAACAGCGCCTTGGCGCGGTCGATCGCGAGCTGCTCGGAGACGTCGACCCACTCGCAGCCGCCGTAGTAGCGGCGGCCGGGATAGCCCTCGGCGTACTTGTTCGTGAGGACCGAGCCCTGGCATTCGAGCACCGCCCGCGGCACGAAGTTCTCCGAGGCGATCATCTCGAGCGTGCCCTGCTGGCGCTCGAGCTCGCCGCGCAGCGCCGTCGGCGATCTCGGGGTCGACCTCGGCGAGCGGGCGGTTGAAGTAGTCGGGGCTCAGCTCTGGACACGGCGCTCTCCTTGGCGGGCGACGACGGCTGGTGCCCAGGCGCGCGGCGGTCTCGCTGTGCCGCTTCCCGGTGGTCGCTTCCACCTCAGGCGCCAGTCGCGGCAGCGACTGACGAGGCTAGCAGCGACGCGCGGGACGCGCGCGCCACCCGGCGATCCAGCGCGCCTCAGCAGCCTGGCGAGGGCGCGCCGCCACGGTCGCTCGGCGGCGAGCGGCGCCCTCGCGCAGCACGCTGCCAGCGCGCCGGCCTGCGGCGAGCTCGCGCAGGTCGACGACCGTGGAGGGCACTCCCGGGAGCTCGCCGCCGTCGAGCACGAGGTCGGCGCCCTTCGCGCAGGCTCGCGCGGGGACCTCGTCGAGCGTGCGCGCGTCCGCGCTGCCCGAGAGGTTGGCGCTGGACTGCATCACCGGCACGGCCACGTCGCTGCAGCGCGCGCGAGCGGCGCCGGCAGACTGCGGAACGCGCAGGCCGAGCGTGGCGGGGTCGGTCCGCGCACGCCGGCGCGTAGCGGCGGCGCGGGTTCGGGCAGCAGCAGCGTCACGGGGCCCGGCAGCAGCGCCTGCAGCGCGCGCCGCTCGCGCTCGGCAAGCTCGCCGAGCGGCTGCGAGCGCGAGCTCGAGCGAGAAGAACATGACCGCCGCCGGCGCGCGCGGCGGGCGGCCCTTGAGCTCGTAGAGCGCGGCGCGACGGCGCGCTCGTCGGCGGGATCGCAGCAGAGCCCGTAGACGGTGTCGGCCGGGGAACACGGCGACGCCCGCCGCGCGGCGACGCACGCCTGCAGCGCTGCGCGCGTCGTCGCTCGTCAGCGAGCCGCTCGCGGCGCGCTCATGCGCTCGGCATCACGCGCGGTGCCCACGACGACCCGCTCGATACCCGCGAGGTCGCGCCGCGGCGCTGACGGCGCGCGAAGCCGGCGCCGCGCGATCAGCTCGGCGACCGCCGGCGCCTGGCCGGCGCCGACCTCGAGCGCGACCGTGCGCACGCGCGGGCGCTCGCGCCAGCTGCGCGAGCAGCGCGCGGATCGCGTCCAGGCCGTCGCGGCCCGGCGAACAGCGCCCGCGCGCGGCTCGTGGCGCAGTGATCTCGGGCGCGAGCCGATGCGCGCGTCGGGCTCGGCCACATAGGGCAGGTTGGCGAGGATCGCGTCGTAGTCGTCGGGGACGCCCGCGAGCAGGTCGGCGCTGCAGCCAGCGCACGGCCAGCCCGAGCCGCTCGCGCGTTGGCGCGCGCGAGCTCGAGCGCCGCCTCGCTCAGGTCGCTGCCGGTCAGATCAGCAGGTCGGGGCGCTCGTCGGCGAGCGCGAGCGCGACCGCGCCGCTGCCGGTGCCGACGTCGAGCACACGCGCGCCGCTGGGCAGCTCGAGGCCCGCCTCGACGAGCAGCTCCGTCTCGGGTCGCGGCACGAGCGCGCGGCGGTCGACTGCCAGCTCGAGCTGGCGGAAGCGCGCGGCGGCCGAGGATGTAGGCGACGCGGCTCGCGCTCGACGGCGCGGCGGCGCACGGCGTCCTGCAAGGCGCGCACGGCGGCTCCGGCGACGCGCAGCGATCGCGGTCGCTCGAGCAGCCGCTCGCGGCGCGACGCCGAGCACGTCGCCGAGCAGCAGTTCGGCGTCGAGGCGCGGGGTCTCGCAGCCGGCCGCGGCGATCGCGGTGATCGCGCCCGCGAGCGCGTCGCGCGCGCGTCGTGCCGCGCGCAGCGGCGGCAGCGCGCGCCGGCGCCGCGCGGCGCTCACGCCGCCGCCTGCGCCTGCAGGCGGCGGCGCTTCTCGTCGGCCTGCAGCGCCGGCGGTGAGCTCGTCGAGCTCGCCCTCGAGGACCTGGTCGAGGTTGTGCACGGTGAGCTTGATGCGGTGGTCGGTGACGCGCCGCTCGCCGTAGTTGTAGGTGCGGATCTTCTCGGCGCGGTCGCCGGTGCCGACCTGCGAGCGGCGGTCGGCGGCCAGCTCGGCCTGCTGCTCTGCGAGCGCGCGCTCGTAGAGCCGCGCGCGCAGCACGCGCAGCGCCTTCTCGCGGTTCTGCAGCTGGGACTTCTCGTCCTGCATCGAGACCACGATCCCGGAGGGCTTGTGCGTGACGCGCACCGCCGAGTCGGTCGTGTTGACCGACTGGCCGCCCGGGCCCGAGGAGCGATACACGTCGATCTGCAGGTCGTTGGGGTCGATCTGCGACGTCGACGTCCTCGGCCTCGGGCAGCACCGCGACGGTGGCGGTGGAGGTGTGGATCCGGCCCTGGGACTCGGTCTGGGGCACGCGCTGCACGCGGTGGGTGCCGCCCTCGAACTTGAACACCGAGTAGGCGCCCTCGCCCTTGACCGCGAACGTGTACTTGCCCTCGCCCACCTCGAGCGGCTCGGTCTGGAAGCCGAGCCGCTCGGCGTAGCGCGTGAGCATCCGGTAGAGGTCGCCGGCCCACAGCCCGGCCTCCTCGCCGCCGGCGCCGCCCTGGATTTCGACGATCACGCTCTTCTCGTCGTTGGGGTCGCGCTCGACCATCGCCAGGCGGATCTCCTCCTCGAGCTCCTCGATCCGCTCGCGCGCGCCTCGGCGAGCTCCTCGCGCATCTCGGCGTCCTCGCCCATCTCGCTCGAGCAGCTCTTCGGCGCCGGCCGCATCGTCCTGCGCCAGGCGCCATGCGCTGGCCAGCTCGGCGGCCGGTCTCGAGCTGGCGGTAGGCGCGGCCGACCTCGGCGTAGCGCTCGCGGTCGGAGATCACCTCGGGGTCGGTCATCTGCTCGCCGAGCTCGGCGAAGCGCGCTCTCGATCTGCTCTACGAGCTCTTCGATCATCGCCGAGCTGAGTGTAGGCGCCGCGCGCCGGGCCCGCTCAGCCTCATGCGGCGAGCGCTGTCGGGCGGCCGGCGCTCAGCTCGAGCAGCTCGTCGAGCGTCGCCGAGAGCTGCTCGACGCATGGCGCGGTCGAGCGGCAGCCCGCTGCTCGCCGAGCGCCTCGTCGGCCTGCGCGACCGGCAGCTCGCGGTCGACCACGCGGGCGCCGATCGCGCCGAGCACCTTGCGCAGCTCGGCCTGCGCCCAGACGGCGCCGAACAGGCCCGTGCTCGCGCCGATGACCGCCGCGGGCTTGCCTCGCAGCGGGCTCTCGGCGACCGGCCGCGAGACCCAGTCGAGCGCGTTCTTGAGCGCGCCGGGGATCGAGCCGTTGTACTCGGGCGTGGCGACGAGGACGGCGTCCGCCTGCGCGATCGCGCGCCTTCAGCGCCGCGACGGCGGGCGGGGGCTGCGTGCTCGTCGTCCTCGTTGTACGGCGGGATCTCGCCGAGCCGCTCGAACAGCACGAGCTCGGCCCCGGCGGGCAGCAGCTCGCCCGCGCCGCGCAGCAGGCGCGTGTTGTGCGAGTCGCGCGCGCAGGCTGCCGGACAGACCCAGGATCTGCATCGCCTAGGCCTCCCTGCACGAGCTCGAGCGCGACCTGGAGCTTGACGTCGTTCTCGAGCGCGAAGCCACCCTTGGGCAGCGGCGCGTTCCACTCGAGGCCGTACTCGCGGCGGTCGATGACCGCCTCGAGCTCGATCCCGATCTTGTCGTTGCCGGCGATGTCGACGTGCGGGCCGGTGAGCGTGCCGCGCGCCGGTGACGCGGTGCGTGTGGCCCTTGAGCGTCAGCTCGCCCTCGACCTCGAGCTCGCCGCCCTCGCCGACGTCGATTCGCGTTGAGCGGAAGCTGATCTCGGGGTAGCGTTGGAGCTGTCGAAGAAGTCCGGCGACTTGAGGTGCGCGGCGAGGTTCTCGTCCTTGACGACGAGCGAGTCGACCTCGACCGAGCCCTCGAGACGCGGCGAGCCGTCGTCGCCGGCGATGAGCGCGCCGTCGTACTCCTCGAAGCGGCCGCGGAAGGTCGCGACGACCATGTGCTTGACGGAGAAGCCGACGTGCGAGTGGACGGTGTCGATGCTTCCAGGTTCCTGCGCCGATCGGCTGCTGCTGTTGCTGTGCTCATATGGTGCTCCTTGATGTCGTTGAGGCTGTCACTACCGGACCGCAGTCCGGTTTGATCTGCGATCAGTGTAGCAGCTAACCGGACCGTAGTCCGTTTAGTAGGATGATCGCTGTGATGAGCACGCATATCGAGCTCCCGCTGATCGAAGCCCGAGCCCGACGGAACGCGTCGGATGCGGCGCGCAACCGCGAGCGCGATCCTCTGCACCGCGCCGCGCCTGTTCGCCGAGCGCGGCGCCGGCTGCGTCTCGATGGACGAGATCGCCGAGGCGGCGGGCGTGGGCAAGGGCACCCTGTTCCGCCGCTTCGGCTCGCGTGCGGCGCTGGCCCAGCGCGGTGCTCTCCGAGCACGAGAGCGCCTCCAGGAAGGGATCATCCGCGGCGAGCCGCCGCTCGGCCCGGGCGCGCCGCCGCTGCGAGCGGCTGTCGCCTTCGGCGAAGCATGCTCGACATGCTCGACGACCCACGCCGAACTGCTGCGTGGCGGCCGAGGTCGGCGGCGCCCGCTTCGCCTCGGCGCCGTACGCGCGTCGCACGGCTGCACATGCTGCTGCTGCTGCGCGAGAGCCGACCCGGGCTGCGATGCGGAGGTGCTCGCGGAGATGCTGCTGGCCAGCCTGGGCGCCGACTCTTCATCAACCTGCGCGAGGCCCGCGGCATGGGCTCGAGCGCCTGATCAAGGCAGGCTGGCGCGAGCTGGTCGAGCGCCTGGACGGCGTCGCCGGCGGCGCTCGCCGAGCCGTCTAGGCGACGACCTCGACGCCGACGAGGTCGGCGGCGGTGAGCTCGCCCGGGCGCTCGTGCTCGAGCACCGCCTCGAGCGCCGCGATCGCGACGGCGAGCTGGTCGAGGTCGGGCTCGCGCGTCGTGAGCAGCTGCAGCTTCAGGCCCGGCCACATCACCGCCCGCACCCAGCGGCGCGGGCGGTTGCGCCCGGCGAACTTGATCAGCTCGAAGGAGATGCCCGGCGATCAGCGGCACGCCGAGGATGCGCGTGATCACCAGCCAGTACCAGGCCGGCAGGCCGATCGGCGCGAACACGAAGATCGCGACGATCATCACGACGAGCAGGAAGCTCGTGCCGCAGCGCGGGTGCAGGCGCGAGAAGCGCTGCGCGTTGGCCGGGCGTCAGCGGCAGCCCCGCCTCGTAGCAGGAGATCGTCTTGTGCTCGGCGCCGTGGTACTCGAACACGCGCCGCAGGTCGCGCACGCGCGAGAGCAGCAGCATGTAGCCGAGGAAGATCGCCGTCCGCACGATCCCCTCGACCAGCCAGAACAGCACCGAGGAGCCGAGCTGGCCCTTGATCAGGCTCGTGAGCCCGACGGGGACCAGGAAGAACAGGACGATCGCCATCGCCAGCGCCAGCACCACCGTGCCGGCCCACATCGCCGCGCGGGATCTCCTGCTTCTCGTCCTCCTCCTGCCCTCCTCGGGCGGGAGCTGCGCGTTGGCCGAGACCTCGAGCGCGCGGAAGCCGATCGCGAGCGAGCCACCGAGCGCGACCACGCCGCGGATGATGGGCAGGCGCAGGATGCGATGGCGACGCATCGCCGAGTCGAGCGGGTAGGTGGTCACCTCGATCTCCCCCAGCGCGGCCTCCTCGGGCGTGATGCCGCCCTCGTGCAGCTGCTCGGCGCTGGGCTTGCGCACGGCGACCGCCCAGTTGGAGACGCCGCGCATCATCACGCCCTCGAGCACGGCCTGTCCGCCGAGCGGCGCGTCGCGCCCGGCTTCGAGCTCGCCGTGCTCGCCGACGTCGACGAACGCGCCCGCGTCGGCCGCGGGCCGCCCGCGGGGCGAACGCCCTCACGGTCGCGCACGGGCGCGCTCACCGCTGCTGCTGTCGCCGCGGGCAGGCCGATCTTCGATCGGTCGGCGGCCAGGCGCTCGGCCATGCCGCTACTTGGCTGACCTGGCTTGGGCGTGCAGGCGACCCTTCGCGACCCGGCGCTGGAAGCGCTCGACGCGGCCGCCCGTGTCCATCAGCTTCTGCCTGCCCGTGTAGAACGGGTGGCAGTTGGAGCAGACCTCGACGTGCAGCGAGTCGCGCGTGGAGCGCGTCATGAACTCGTTGCCGCACGTGCAGGTCACGTGGACGGGCCCGTAGGAGGGGTGGATCTTCTCCTTCATCGTCGCTGCATTCTAGCGGCCCGCCGCCGGCGCCCGACGGGGCCGCACGGCCGCCGGGCGCGCGGCAGCGGGCGGGGCGCAAGGTCTCGAGGGCACGCCGCGTGCGCTCTCAGCCGCTTGCGGCGGGGGTGGTGCCGTTCGTGGCCGGCGGCGGCGCGGTCAGGCTCCCGCTCGCGGGCATGCGCGGGGTGAGGGGCTGCTCGCAGCGCGGGGTGCGCAGTTCGAGCGTCTTGATCGTCCGCCCTTTGGCGCCGACCCAGCGGAAGTGGATCGCGGCCCGGTAGGCGGCGGGCGCGGCGAGGTCGGTGACCTTGTTGAGGTTCTTGTACGTCTTCACGCCCGTGCGACGCCTTCAGCCAGGCGCCGAGACCCGGGTAGCTGATGGCGCGGTAGAACGCTTCTTTGGGCATGCGCTCGAGGACTTCGATCCGCATCATCATCCGCGCGGTGCCGGGCACCGCGCGTCATTTCGCCGACGAACGTCGCCGAGCGTTCGATCTGGTTGCTGGCCGTGACGCACTGTTCGAGCGTCGCGGCGGCGCTTGCGCGGGCGCTATTCGACGCCGAGGCGGCTGCCGGCGCGGACGCCTGGGCGGCTGCGCGGCGCGGACGCGCGGGCGGCCACCGGAACGACGGCCGCGGACAGCGCTCCGGCGCAGGCCAGCGCGGGCATCCAGCGGCGAAGCGCCGTTCTCGGCGCGCGGTGCTCGATCCTCATGACAACTCTGTAACACAACAGGCGGCCGCAGGTTTCGCGGCCGGGCGCCGGCTTGCACGCCGCCCGCGCTCAGGTGATCTGGTAGAGGGGGCCGTCGCCGCCCTCGGGGGTCGTCAGGCGCCCGCCCTTGGCCGTGATCGCCCCGCACTGCACGCAGTTGGTGTAGTTGACGATCACGTCCACGTCGCCCTGCTCGGGCGCGTCCTCGGGGATCTCGTAGACGCCCGCGGGGCACATCCAGACCCACGTTTCGGCGATCTCGCGCGGCACCTGTTTGCGCACGCGGATGTGGTTGGGCGCGTCGTCGCGGGTGGCGTTGCCCGTGATGAACACCGAGGAGAGCTTGTCGAAGGTGTACTTGCCGTCCGGCTTGGGGTAGACGTCCTTCGTCTTGCCGATGAACATCGGCTGCGCGTCGTTGCGGTGCCAGGAGGCGCGCCCGGGGAGGCGGCCCTTGGTGATCTGCTGGATCCCGCTGAGCGGGCCGCCGAGCAGCAGCCCCTTCTGCAGCGGCTGGCGCGCGTTGCGCACCTCCCACAGCTCCTTGCCGACCGAGGACTCCTCGATCGCGCTCTCGTAGGACTCGAAGCTGCTCTCGCCGCGCTTGAGCGCCGCGTAGATCGCCTCGGCGGCGAGCATGCCCGACTTGATGCAGTGGTGCACGCCCTTCAGCGCCATCGTGTCGACCATCCCGCCGGAGTCGCCCGACGAGCACGCGCGCCCGGCATCGAGAGCTTCGGCATCGACCAGTAGCCGCCGCCCGGAAGCGCCTTGGCGCCCCACGCGACGCGCTCGCCGCCGTCGAGGATCTTGCGCACGAGCGGGTGCGTCTTGAACGTCTGCAGCAGGTCGTGGGCGGATGTCGTCGCGTCGCGCGTACTCGAGCTCGACGACGAAGCCGATCGAGACGAGGTCCTCGCCGGTCTTCTCGTTGTGCATCGGGTAGATCCAGGTGCCGCCGATCTGCCCGTACTTGTGCGAGAGCTTCAGCGGCCACGGCCCCATCGTGTGGATCAGGCGGTCGAGCGGCTTGCGGGACCTTCCAGACCTCCTTCACGCCGAGCTCCCAGACCTGGGGCTCGCGGTTGGTGGCGAGGTCGAACTCCTTGATCGCGGCGCCCGGTCAGGTGGCCCCAGCAGCCCTCGGCCAGCACGGTCGCGCGCGCCTTGATGTCGGTGCCCGGCTCGAAGTTGGACAGCGGCTCGCCGTCCTTGCCGCGCCCCTTGTCGCCCGAGCGCACGCCCACCACGCGCCCGTCCTCCACGATCAGCTGCGTGGCGGCGGTCTCGGTGAGGACGTAGGCGCCGGCGTCTTCGGCCTGCTGCTGCTGGTAGCGGGCCAGCGCCGCCACCGAGACGACCTCGTTGCCGTGGTTCTTGAACGGCGGCGGAGTGGGGATGCGGACGGCGAGCTTGGCGGTGGGGGTCAGGTAGACCGCCTCCTTGAGGACCTCGCCGAAGGCGAAGCCCTCCTTGCGCCAGTCCTCGCGGGAGAGCTCCGGGAAGAGTTCCTGCAGCGGGCCCGGGCGCATGACCGCGCCGGAGAGGTTGTGGCCGCCGCAGGTCTTCGCCTTCTCGACACCGCGACCGGCACTTCGCCGAGGCGCTCCATCGTCTCGGGGTCGTCGGCGAGCAGCTGCAGGAGGCGGTTCGCGCAGGCCAGGCCGGCGGTTCCGCCGCCGACGATCGCCACGCCGACCTCGATCAGCTCGTCCTCGGGGTCGAGGCCGCGCTTGATGAACTCGGCGCGCGAGTCGACCGGCGGCGGGAAGGCCGCGGGCGGGACCTTCCCGTTGCTCGAGCCGTTAGCCGACACGGCGCCCCCCTCGCCTCGCCCGATCAGCCGCGGAGATGCCGAGCGCGCCCATCGTCCTAGCTGCCCTTCTTGACCTTCACGGCCTCGGTCAGCTTGGGCAGGATCTTGTTGAGGTCGCCGACGATGCCGAGGTCGGAGAATTCGAAGATCGGAGCGTTCGCGTCCTTGTTGATCGCGACGATGTTCTCCGATCCCTGCATCCCGACCTTGTGCTGGATCGCGCCGGAGATGCCGGCGGCGAGGTACAGCTTCGGCGCGACCGTCTTGCCGGTCTGCCCGATCTGCGCCGCGTAGGGGTACCAGCCGGCGTCCACGACCGCGCGGGTCGCGGCGACCGCCGCGTTGCCGCCGAACGCCGCGGCGAGTTCCTCGGCGAGCTTGAAGCCCTCGGCCTTGCCGAGGCCGCGGCCGCCCGCGACGAGGATGTCGGCGCCCTCGATGTCGACGTCGGCGCCGCGCTGTTCGCCGCGCGTGACCATCGTCGCGCGCGTCGACGTGCGGGCTCAGCTCGAAGCTGAGCTGCTCGACCGGGGCGTCCGCGGCGTCGCCGATCTCGCGGATCTCGAACGCGTTCAGCCGTCCGATGATGATGCCGACCGGCGAGCGGTACTTGATCTCGGAGATCGCCGAGTCGCCGAGGATCGGGCGCTCGGCGATCAGCTCGCCGCCCTCCGCGCGCACGTTCGTGACCTCCATCGCCACGCCCGCGCCGAGGCGCGCGGCGAGCCCCGCGCCGATCTCGAAGCCGAGCAGGCCGCCGCCGAAGAGCGCGTAGCTGATAGCCGCCGTCGGTGATCGCCTTGGCCATCGCGTCGACGAGCGGCTGCGCGAGGCCGTCGGGGCCCTCGGCCACGAGCACCTTCTTCGCGCCGTAGCGGCCGAGCGATGCGGCGAGGTCCTGCGGGACGTTCTCGCCGAGCAGGATCGCGTGCGCCTCGCCGCCGAGCTCTGCTGCGAGCTGGGCGCCCTCGGAGACGGCGCCGAGCGAGTTCTTGTTGATCGCGCCGTCGTAGTGCAGCGCGTAGACCAGGATGTTCGCCATTTCTCTCAGTCTCCTTAGATGAGCTTGCGCTCGTCGAGCCAGGCGACGATCTTTTCGACGGTCTCGCCCGTGTCCTCGTCCTCGATGATCTCGCCGGCGGCCTTCGCGGGCGGCGCCTTGGCGGCGACCCACTGGGCGGCGGAGTGATCGCCGCCGACTTTCGAGGCGTCGATCTCCACGTCGGCCGCGGTGACGGTCTGAAGCGGCTTCTTCTTGGCGCCCATGATCGCCTTCAGCGAGGGGTAGCGCGGCTCGTTGATCGCGTCGCCGACCGAGATGACGGCGGGAAGCTGGATCTGGACGGTGTCGTAGCCGTACTCGGCCTGGCGCTCGCAGCGGAGGCTCTCCGGGTCCACGTCCATCTTGATCACCTGCGTCAGCGAGGGCATGCCGAGATGCTCGGCGACGACCGCGCCGATCGTGTAGCACTCGCCGTCGTCGGACTGCTGGCCGAGCAGCACCAGGTCGGGGCTCTCGCGCTGCAGCGTGCGAGCGAGCGCGTAGCCCGTCGCGGCCACGTCGGAGCCGGCCACGGCCTCGTCGCTGAGGTGCACCGAGCGGTCGGCGCCCAGCGAGACGGCCTTGTGCAGCGCCCGAACCGCGCTGTCGGGGCCCATCGTCACGGCCACGATCTCCTCGACGGGGACCGCGCCGCCCTCCTTGATCTGCATCGCCGCCTCGATCGCGTGCGTGTCATACGGGTTGAGGTTCTTCTCCCCGCTGCGGTCCATGCGCCCCGTCGAGGTGTTCAGTTTCTTCTCGACGGCGGCATCCGGAACCTCCTTCACCAGGACGCATATCTTCATCGCTAAGAGCTTTCTCCTTGGGGTCTGTTGGGTGCGATGCTACCGCTTCCGGCGGTTGACTGACGAGTCAATCAGCATCTAGGACCGCGTCCGCTCGGCGGTCGCGCCGCGGATGAACTCCACGATCGCCTGCGTGGGAGCCCCGGGCGTGAACACCTCCGCCACGCCCAGCCGCTTGAGCTCGGGGATGTCCTCCGCGGGGATCGTGCCGCCGACGGTGATCACGACGTCTTCGACGCCCTGCTCGCGCAGGAGCTCTACGACCCGCGGCACGAGCGTCATGTGCGCGCCCGAGAGGATCGACAGCCCGACCGCGTCGGCGTCCTCCTGGATGACCGTCTCCACGATCTGTTCGGGCGTCTGGTGCAGCCCGGTGTAGATCACCTCCATGCCCGCGTCGCGCAGCGCGCGGGCGATGATCTTCGCGCCGCGGTCGTGGCCGTCGAGGCCGGGCTTGGCGACGACCACGCGGATCTTGCCCTGGGTATTCGATGCGGTGGAGGACATGCGAGGGTGGGCGCTCCTGCGTCTCAGCGGCGGCGCCCGCCGGCGCGCGACGGGCGCGGGCGTCGTGAGGACGCGCGGGATTGTAGAGCGCGCGGCATCCTCGCGGCGGAGCGCCCGTCGCGCGAGCGCTCGGCGCTGCGCGTGTGCAGCGCCCTGCCCGCGGAGGCGAGCGCCGTGGCGCCCGCGAGCGCGGCGGCGAGCTTCAGCCGCCTGCCGAGGCGGTCGAGCTCGATCACCTCCCAGCCCTCCTCGAGCGCGATCCGCCGCAGCAGCGCGTCGGGGTTGACGACGACCGCGTGACGCACGGCGCGCAGCATCGGCAGGTCCGACTCGGAGTCGGAGTACGCGTAGGACGCGGCGAGGTCGATGCCGTCGCGCTCGGCGACCGCGCGCATCGAGAGGACCTTGCCCTCGCGGTAGTTGAACGGTCCCGCCGGGCGGCCCGTGTAGCGGCCGTCGACGATCTCCGAGCGCGTGCCGAGGCCGCCGTCGAAGGCGAGCACGTGCGCGAGCAGGTCGGCCATCTCCTGCGAGGCCGCCGTGAGGATGTAGACGGGCATGCCCTCGTCCTGGTGCGCGTAGGCGCGTTCGAGCATCTGCGGGTAGAGGCGCGGGAGGACGCCCGAGAGGACGCGCGGCGAGAGGCGCTCGAGGTCGCGGACGCGCACGCCCGCGATCATCTCCCCCACCCTGCGGCGCACCTCGTCGGCGCGGTCGTCGGTCGAGCCGAGCAGGCGGAAGCGCAGGTTCTCGTAGACGTCGCGCGCGAGCCGCCGGCGCGAGATCATGCCCGTCTCGTAGGCGGCGCGCGCGAAGAAGATGCCCGAGGAGCCCGCCATCAGCGTCTTGTCGAGGTCGAAGAACGCGGCGCCGCGCGAGCGCGCGGCGGCCGCCTGGCGACGTCCTCGGCGCCGGGCGATTGGTCCGCGCGATCGGCAGGCGCAGACTGCGCGGCGGCTTCCGGCGAGCTCCGCGCCGGTGGCCCGGGAGAGCGGCGTCGCCGTCCTGCGACGATCGGAAGGCGCGGTCGCGGCCGCGCGCGCACTAGACCTTGAGGATCACCGCGTCGCCCTGGCCCCCGCCCGAGCAGATCGCGGCGCAGCCGAGCCCGCCGCCGCGCCGGCGCAGCTCGAGCAGGAGGCTGCCGAGGATGCGCGCACCGGAGGCGCCGATCGGGTGCCCGAGCGCGACGGCGCCGCCATTCACGTTCACCTTGTCCTCGTCGATGCCGAGCATGCGGATCGAGTTCAGCGTGACCGAGGCGAAGGCCTCGTTGATCTCCCACAGATCGATGTCCCCGGGCTGCAGCCCCGCCTTCTCGAGCGCCTTCTTCGCGGCGCTCGCGGGCGTGGTCGCGAGGTAGGCGAAGTCGTTGGCGCTCTGGGCGTGCGCGACGATCTCCGCGAGCACCTCCTTGCCGTTCGCGCTCGCCCACTCCTCGGAGGAGAGCACCAGCGCGCCGCCGCCGTCGTTGACGCCGGGCGAGTTGCCGGCCGTGTGCGAGCCCTCCTTGCCGACGAGCCCCGGCAGCGCCGCGAGCTTCTCGAGCGAGGTGTCGCGGCGCGGGCCCTCGTCGATCTCGACCACGGTCTCCTGCTTGCGGCTCTTCACGGTCACGGGCACGATCTCCTCGGCGAGGCGCCCCTCGTCGGTCGCCTTCAGCGCGAGCTCGTGCGAGCGCAGCGCCCAGCGGTCGAGATCGGCGCGCGTCATCTCGAGCTCGTCGCCGACCTCGGTCGCCTCCACGAACATCTGCTTGCCCGAGAACGGGTTCGTGAGGCCGTCGTGGACCATCGCGTCGAGCATCTTCGCGTCGCCCATGCGGTAGCCGAAGCGCGCCTGCGGCAGCAGGTAGGGCGCCTGGGACATCGACTCCATGCCGCCGCCCACGCCCACCTCGACGTCGCCCGCGCGGATCGCCTGGTCGAGGATCACCGAGGCCCGCAGCCCCGAGGCACAGACCTTGTTGATCGTCTCGGAGGAGACCTCGCTTGGGAATGCCCGCTTTGACCTGCGCCTGGCGCGAGGGGATCTGGCCCTGGCCCGCCTGCAGCACCTGGCCCATGACACGTGGTCGACCTGCTCCGGGCTCGACGCCCGCGCGATCGAGCGCCGCCTCGATCGCGACCGCGCCGAGCTCGGTGGCCTCGAGCGTGGACAGGCCGCCGCCCATCTTGCCGATCGGTGTGCGCGCTGCGCCGAGGATCACGGTCTTTGGCATGGGGGCGGGTCTCTCCTTCGTCTGTGCAGCAGGGACGCGAGATCGAGAATGGTAGTCGACCGCCGCTGCGCTCCGGGGGGCCCGCCGCGCGCGCCGCGCGCGCCGGCATCGGCGAGAAGCCTGCCGGCGCGGTCGCGCCGCGAGGCGCCGACGGCACCTGCGGCGCTGCGGTTATCGTGCCGCGCGATGGACGTCTCCTCGACCACGCAGAGCGGCGCCGAGAGCGGCGCGGACACGGTCGCGATCGGCGTCTTCGAGGGACGCGACGCCCCCGCGCACGCGCCTGCGGAGGTCGGCGAGCTGCTCGCCTCGGGCGAGGCCCGTCGCTCGTTCAAGGCGCTCGCGGTGACGCACGCGGCGGGCGTGCGCTGGCTCACGGTCGGGCTCGGCAGGCCGCGAGATCTCGTTCCCGAGCGCGCCCGCGTCGCAGCCGCGGTGGCGGCCGAGCGCGCCCGGGAGCTGTCCACGCGGACGCTCTGCTGGGAGGTCCCCGAGGGAGCGCCCGACGGCGTCGCGGGCGCCCTCGTCGAGGGCACGATCCTCCGCGACTACCGCTACGAGCGCAACAAGTCCGAGTCCGCAGCGGCAGGACGCCGAGCAGGCGCCGGCGGCGATCGAGCGCCTGCTCGTCTCGGGCGCCGGCGAGCTCGAGCCCGCCGGTCGCCGAGGCGGCGCTGCTCGGCGAGGCGGCGAACCGCGCGCGCGATCTGCAGAACCGTCCCGCCGAACGACCTCGATCCGACGGCGCTCGGCGAGTACGCGCGGGAGCTCGCGGCCGACGATCGACGGCCTCGAGCGTGGAGGTCGAGGGCCGCGACGGGCATGCTCGCGCGCGGGATGGGCGCGTTCGCGGCGGTCGCGCAGGGCTCCGATCGCGAGCCCGCGCTGATCACCCTCTCCTACGACGGGCCCGGCCGCGGCCGGCACGAGCCCCGCGCTCGCCTACGTCGGCAAGGCGGTCACGTTCGACAGCGGCGGCATCTCGCTGAAGCCGGGGCCGAAGATGTCGGAGATGAAGTTCGACATGTCGGGGGGCGCCGCCGTGATCGAGGCGACCGCGCGCGATCGCCCGCCTGCGGCTGCCGCTGCGGCTGCTCGCGGTCGTGGGCGCCACCGAGAACCTGCCGAGCGGCCACGCGGTCAAGCCGGGCGACATCGTCGACCGCGTCCAACGGCCGCACGATCGAGGTGAACAACACCGACGCCGAGGGACGCCTGGTGCTCGCGGACTGCCTCTGCCACGCCGTCTCCCAGGGCGCCGAGCGGATCGTCGACCTCGCGACGCTCACCGGCGCGGTGATCATCGCCCTCGGCTCCACGCACGCCGGGCTGATGAGCACCGACGACGAGCTCGCCGAGCGGATCCGCTCCTCGGGCGAGCGCACCGGCGAGATCGTCTGGCGGCTGCCGCTGCACCCCGAGTACGACGAGCTCGTCAAGGGCAGGTACGCCGACCTCGACAACGCGCCCGAGGCGCGCAAGGCGGGCACGATCGTGGGCGGCACGTTCCTGTCGAACTTCGTCGGCGAGCGTGCCGTGGGCGCACCTGGACATCGCCGGCTCGGCGTGGGAGCTCGACCGCGCCTACGTCGGCAAGGGCGCCTCGGGCTGGGGCGTGCGCCTGCTCGTCGACCTGGCGAAGTCCTACGCCGGCGGCTGAGGCCCCGGGCGGCACGGCGCGCCGCGGCTGGCCGCTCGCCGCACCTGTGAGAATGCGCGCACGATGGACTTCGACCTGTCGCCCGACCACGAGCTGATCAGGAGCACCGTGCGCGAGTTCGCCGAGGGCGAGATCGCCCCGGTCGCCGAGGAGCTCGACCGCACGAAGGCGTTCCCCTACGAGATCGTCGCGAAGCTCGGCGAGCCTCAACCTGATGGGGATCCCCTTCCCGCAGGAGTACGGCGGCGGCGGCGGCGACACGCTCGCCTACTCGATCGCGGTGGAGGAGCTCGCGCGGGTGGACTCCTCGGTGGCGATCACGGTCTGCGCCCACACCTCGCTCGGCACCCAGCCGGTTTACCTGTTCGGCAACGAGGAGCAGCGGCGGGAATGGCTGCCGCGGCTGTGCTCGGGCGAGGCGCTCGGGGCGTTCGGACTGACCGAGCCCGAGGCGGGCTCGGACGCGGGCAACACGCGCACGCGGGCGCGCCTGGACGGACGGCGAGTGGGTGATCGACGGCGCCAAGCAGTTCATCACCAACGCCGGCACCGACATCTCGGGCATCGTCTGCATCACGGCGGTGACGGGCGGTGGGAACGGCGAGAAGGAGATCTCGAACCTGATCGTCCCCAACGGGACTCCCGGCTACGAGCAGGGCGAGCCCTACCGGAAGATGGGCTGGAACGCGTCCGACACGCGCCCGCTCACGTTCACCGACTGCCGCGTTCCCGAGGAGAACCTGCTCGGCGCGCGCGGCGCCGGCTTCCGGCAGTTCCTGCACATCCTCGACATCGGCCGGATCGGCGTGGCCGCGATGGGGGTGGGCCTCGCCCAGGGGGCGCTCGAGCAGGCGCTGCGCTACGCCAAGGAGCGCAAGGCGTTCGGCAAGCCGATCTCGAAGTTCCAGGCGATCCAGGCGAAGCTCGCCGACATGTCGGTGGAGATCGCCGCCGCGCGTCTGCTCGTGCAGAAGGCGGCGCTGGAGAAGGACGCCGAGCGCAACTTCACCCTCACCGCCGCCCAGGCGAAGCTCAAGACGGGCAGGCTCGCCGTGCGCTGCGCCGAGGAGGCCGTGCAGATACACGGCGGCTACGGGTTCATCGAGGAGTACCCCGTCTGCCGCTTCTACCGCGACGCGAAGATCCTCACGATCGGCGAGGGCACCGACGAGGTGCAGCAGATGGTGATCGCGCGCGCGCTCGGCGCCTAGTCCGCCGCGGCGGCGTCGCCCCGCGGCTCGCGCGCGAGCAGCTCGGTGGCGGCGCTGGCGGGGTCGAGCCGCCGCTCCACGACCTCGTCGAGCAGGCGCTTGAACTCGGGGTCGTCCGCCAGCTCCTCCTCGAGCCGCCTGCGCATCCGCGCGGTAGCGATCGCGAGCACCTCGCTGCGCAGGTTGCGCCTGCGACGCTCGGCGAGCTGGCCGGCCGCGCGGATGTGCTCGCCATGCTCGCGCAGCGTGTCGGCGAGCTGCGCAACCCCCTCGCCCCGCGCCGCCTCGGTCCTCAGGATCGGGACGCGCCAGCTGCCACGCAGCTCCTCGGGCGAGCGGTCGACGTTGGCGAGCGAGAGCACCCCGCGGATCTCGCGCACCATCGTGTCGGTGAGGGGGTTGTCGGCCTTGTTGATGACGATCACGTCGGGGATCTCCATCACGCCGGCCTTCAGCGCCTGGATCGAGTCGCCGGAGCCCGGCATCAGCACGAGCACGATCGTGTCGGCGTGGTCGATGATGTCGATCTCCGCCTGGCCCACCCCCACCGTCTCCACGAACACGTCCTGGCGGCCGGCGGCGTCGAGCAGCAGCGCCGCCTGCAGAGCGGCCTCGGACAGGCCGCCGAGAGCGCCGCGGTTGGCCATCGAGCGGATGAAGACGCCCGGGTCGAGGAAGTGCTCGGTGAGGCGGATGCGGTCGCCGAGCAGGGCGCCCTGGGTGAAAGGCGAGGAGGGGTCGATCGAGAGCACGCCCACGCTCCTGCCCGCCTCCCGGCGCAGACGGGTGAGCGCCCCGATCAGAGTCGACTTGCCCACGCCGGGTGGTCCGGTGAAGCCGACCACCTCGGCGTGGCCGGTGTGCGGATAGACCTCGCGCACGAGCTCCCACCCCTCGGGGCGGTCGTTCTCGACGAGCGTGATCGCGCGCGCGAGGGCGCGCCGGTCGCCGTCGAGCAGGCGCTGTGACGAGGCTCGCTTCGGCCATCGAGCGCGCAATCATCGCAGGGGTCGTGGCGGCGGCCGGTGCCGCCTGCGGTCCCGTACGATTCGCCTCCGATGGAGCTTCTCGTCGATCCCGCCGACGCCCCCGGGGCGCAGGAGCCGGGCGCGCTTCGCGCGCCGCCCGCGCCCCTGCACGGCGGTCCGCTTGCGCTACTGCGGTTCATGCGCTCGAACGGGATGCTCACGCCGAAGTACGCGCGGCTGATGCTGCGCCTGGCGCGGCTGAAGCTTCGCTACGGAAAGCGCCTGCAGACCGAAGGCCTGTGCTTCATCTGCCCGGGCGTGGCACTCGAGATCAAGCGCGGCGCGACGCTGCGAATCGGACGCTGGGCGTGGATCGGGCACTCGTGCAAGATCCGCGTGCACGAGGGCGAGGTGAGCATCGGCGCGAAGACCGTCATCGGCCAGGAGTGCACGATCTCCGCCTACCAGCACGTCTCGATCGGGCGCGAGTGCATCGTCGCCGACCGGGTGATGCTGATCGACTTCGACCACGGGGTGACCGAGGTCGAGCGGCCGGTGCGCCTGCAGGGGATCTACAAGCGCGACGTCGAGTCGGCAACAACGTGTGGATCGGCTACGGCGCGTGCATCCTGCGCGGCGTGAGCGTGGGCGACAACAGCGTCGTGGGGACCAGCGCGGTGGTGACGCGGTCGTTCCCGGAGAACGCGGTGATCGCCGGCGTGCCCGCGCGCGTCATCCGCATGCGCGAGGCGCCGCGCTCGATGCGCTGGGAGTAGCGCGCCGCCTCTAGACGGGGACGAGGAGCAGCGCGGGGTCGGCATCCACCGCGAGGTTGCGCGGCCCGTCCTCACCCGCGCGGGCACCCGCCGCGAGCGCGGCGGCGAGCTCGCGCCGGTGTCCCTCGAAGCGCTCGTGCGGATAGGGGCCGGCGAGGCCGCGCGTCACCATGAACGGCCAGTCGCTCGCCTGCAGCGCGAGCAGCTCGCGCGTGGCGCGCGCCGACACCTCCCCGGCTGCGAGCAGCTCGAGCTCGGCGGCACGCGCGGCGAACGCCATATCCGCGACATCGGGTCCCGACCAGGTGGACAGGTCGCCCCCCTCACCCCAGCTTCCGACCCAGCCCTCGAGCGGCATCGCGGCGGGCTCGAGCCGCTCGATCGCGTCGTCCAGGCGCACGAGGGGCAGACCCTGCCGCGAGCACTCCTCTACCACCGCGCGCAGCCAGGCGATCCCCTCGTACCACCAGTGGCCGAGCAGCTCGGTGTCGAGCGCGCACACGACGAGCGCGGGCGCGGACGGCACCGCCGCGGCTGCGGCCGCCAGCCGATCGCGCGTGCGCGCGATGAAGTCGGCGGCGTGGGCGCGCGCGAGCGCGAGCGCCTCCTCGGGGTCGTAGGCCCCGCCCGCGTTGTTCCACGGGTTGTGGTGGTGGACCGTGTGGTGGTGGTAGTCGCGGTAGGCGCCGTGGGCGGGGTATCCGCGCTCGTCCCAGACGAGCGAGACGGTGCTGCGGTCGATCGGCACGAGCACGACGCCGGACTCGGTGACGAGCGGCCGCAGGTGCTCGAACGCACCGAGCCCGAGCGGGCCGGTGAGCTCCACGCACGCCGCCGCCACGCCGGCGTCCTCGAGCGCCTGCTCGAGCCAGGGCGCGTAGGCGCACTCGGGCAACCAGAACCCTCCGCGCCACTCGTCGAAGCGCCTGCGATGCGAGCTCACGCCCGTCTGAACCTGGAGGCGCACGCCCGCGTCGCTGGCGAGCAGCGGCAGCACCGCGTGGGTGGCGGATGACGTCCACTGGGCGTGTGGCGCGAACGCGCCGAGCAGGTCGCCCCCGCGCCCGCGCAGGCTCGCGAGCGCCGACTCGTAGTCGCCGAGCGAGCGCTCGAGCTCGCGCGCGAGCTGCTCGTGGCCGGCGGCGCGCAGCCCTGCCGCATCCTCCTGATGGGTCACCGTGCGGGTTCCTTGCACGAAGTCGGCGAAGCGCTCCGCCACGCCCTCCGCTTCGAGCTGATCGCACAGCACCGGCGTGAGCGAGAGCGTGAGCGGCGCGCCCTCGTCGAGCAGATCGAGCAGCGGGAGATATGAGCCCGCCATCGCCTCCCACAGCCACTCCTCGCCGAACGGCCACGTGCCGTAGCCCTCGACATATGGCATGTGCGTGTGCAGGACGATCGCCAGGCCGCCGCGCTCACCGGCGGCGCTCACGCGCGGCACACCGCGAGGAAGTCGAGCGCGCGGTCCATCCGCGCCTCGCGCGCCGGCCGCAGCATGAAGTCGGAGGCGGCGATGGAGGGGGTGAAGCGCTCGTAGAAGGCGCGCGTGACGCCGAGCCGGGGGTGGACGCGGTCCCACCCGGCTCGCAGCGCGAGGTCGTGGGCGCGCAGCTTGCGCGCGTGGAAGAGGCCGTGCAGCTCGACGTCGGCGAACTGCCCGCGGCAGAGCTCCGCGAACTCCTCGTGGCGGTACTCCCGCACGTGCCAGGGATTGCCCGAGCGCTCGGCGCCCTTGGGCGCGAGCGTGAGCACGTTGGGCGTGGAGACATAGACGGCGCCGCGCGGGCCGACGAGCGCGCGGAAGTGCGCGAGCGCGGCGCCGGGGTCCTCGAGGTGCTCGATCGTCTGCAGGAACACGACCGCGTCGGCCTCTACGCCCGCGCTCTCCACGAGGCCGCGTTCGAAGCGCAGGTTCGCGGCGCGGTAGCGCAGGCGGGCATGCTCGTAGGCGTCGGGGTTCGCATCGACGCCGACCACGCTCGCGGCCTCCGTGGCGAGGACGTTCGCGCCGTAGCCCTCGCCGCACGCCATGTCGATCGCCCGCAGTCCGCGCACGCGCGGTGCGATCCACTCGTACACAGCCAGGTGCCGGCGGAACCAGTAGTTCTCGGCGGGACGTCGGGCAGCGTGCGCTCGCCCGTGAGCGCGAGCGGCGGGACGCCCTCCGGCTGGTCGCGCTGGAGATGCTCCTGCGCCGCGGTCACGGTGCGGCTGCGGTGGGCCGGCGAGGGGCCGCGGTCGAAGGCGCGAGCACGGCGCGCGAGTATAAGGTGCCGCGCAGTGCCGCCCGTCCTGAGCGCCGAGGAGATCCGCGATGCGAACACGCGCTACCACGACGTGGCGGCGGTCCACTACGACGCGAAGTGGGGCATCGACTTCGGCGAGGCGGGGCAGGCGCAGGTGCTCGCGAAGGTGCGCCGCGCGCTCGGCGGCGATCCCGTGCGCTTCGAGCGCTCGCTCGAGATCGGATCGGGCACCGGCTACTTCTCGCTGAACCTGCTGCGCGCCGGGCGTGATCGGGCGGGCGACCTGCAGCGACATCTCCCCGGGATGCTCGCGACGCTCGCGGCGAACGCGCGCGAGCTGGGCGTCGAGGTGCGCACGCGCCCCGCCGACGCCGAGCAGCTGCCGTTCGCGGACGCGAGCTTCGACCTCGTGCTCGGGCACGCGGTGCTCCACCACATACCCGACCTGCCGCGCGCGTTCGAGGAGTTCGCGCGCGTGCTCGCCCCCGGCGGCTCGATCGTCTTCGCCGGCGAGCCCTCGCGCTACGGCGATCTGCTCGCGAACGTGCCCAAGCGCCTCGCTCGCGCCTACGCACCGCTGTGGCGGCGGGCGATCGGCGCGCGCGCGGCGGCGCAGCCCGAGCTCGGAGACGGGGGCGAAGCGGAGCTCGAGGGGGTCGTCGACGTGCACGCTTTCTCGCCCGCCGAGCTCGCGAGCGCGTGCCGCGGGCGCGGGGCTCGAGGAGGTGCGCGTGAGCGGCGAGGAGCTGCTCGCGAACTGGTTCGGCTGGACGAACCGGACGCTCGAGGCGAGCGCCGAGCCGGACCAGGTGCCGTGGGCGTGGCGTGCGTACGCCTACCGCGGCTACCTCGCCCTGCAGCGGCTCGACCGCGGGCTGCTCGAGCCGCGCCTGCCCGCGACGATCTTCTACAACCTGCTGCTCTCCGCGCGCAAGCCCGCCGCCTCGTAGCGACGCGGGCGCGGCGCGAGAAGCGCACCTACACTCATCGGCATGAGCGCGCCGCTCGCACGGGGCTATCCGCTGTTCCCCCTCGGGATCGTCGCCCTGCCGAGCGAGGGTGTGCCGCTGCACATCTTCGAGGACCGCTACCGGCGCATGGTGGAGGACTGCCTGGAGTCGGACCCCGGCACGCTCGAGCGCTCGTTCGGGATCGTGTGGCTGTCCGACGAGGAGCTCAAGGAGGTGGGGTGCGCATGCGAGGTGGAGCGTCTGCTCGAGCGCACGGCGGACGGGCACATGAACATCCTCGTGCGGGGCACGCGGCCCTTCCGCCTGCTGCAGCGCCAGGACGACCTGCCCTACCCCGCGGGCGTGATCGAGTTCCTCGACGACGAGGGCGAGGAGCCCGACGCCGAGCTCGCGCGATCCGCCCGCGAGCGCTACCGCGAGCTCGTGCGCCAGGCCACCGACAGGGAGATGGAGCCCGAGGAGCTCGAGGAGATGGACGCCTACCGCATGGCGGGCACCGTCGAGTTCGCCGTGGACTCCAAGCAGGAGCTGCTCGAGCTTCGCTCCGAGAACGCCCGCATGCGGCTGCTCGCGGCGCTGCTACAGGAGGCGATCGAGCGCGTCGCGCTCGTCGAGCGGGCGCAGGCGCGGGCGCGCTCGAACGGGAAGGTGCGCTTCGGCTAGGTCGGCTACTGCGGCAGGTGGCAGGTCTGCTGCGCCACCTGCAGCACGAACAGCGCGAGTTTGTGCAGGACCTCGGGCTGGCCGCTCGAGTTGTCGCTGAAGCGGACAGTGCCCGCTTCGGTGCGCACCTCGTAGCTCAGCACCGATCCCGGGCGCGGCGGCAGGGACAGCTTCGACGACGCGGGTCCGTGGAGCTCTTCCTGGAGCGCCCGCGCCTGCACGAGCTGCTTGTCGCTCAGCCGCGGCTTGGCGCTGCCGTCGCAGCTCACGCCGCCTTCTTCGTTGACGAGCAGCGTCAGCGGCGCGCCGGGGATCGTGCCCGTGCGCGTCACCAGGAACAGGTCCGCCGGCTTCACCCCGCCGCAGCCGGCGATCAGCGCGGCGAGTGAGGCGAGCGCCGGCGCGAGCGCCACACGGGCGCTCATGCGCTCACGGCGACGCCCCCGCGGCGGGGGTCGCCGGCGCCCGTGAGCTGGCCGTCGCGGCGGAGCGCCGCCTGCACCCCGCCGAAGAACAGGTTGAGCGCGTGGAAGCGGACGACCCGCAGCTCGCCGGCGAGCTCCGCCACGTCGATGCCGGGCTCGGCGAACAGCGCGCCGTCCTCGAAGTGAACGCGTGGCGCCTCGACCGCCGCACGGGCGTCGAGGCCGTGATCGACGACCGCCACGATCGTCTGCAGCAGCGCCGAGCGGATGCGGTTCGAGCCGGCGCTCCCCAGTACGAGCTCGACTTCGTCGTCGCGCAGCACCACGGACGGCGCCATCATGCTCGGCAGCCGCCGTCCGGCGGGGTGCAGGTGCCAGCCGAGCGGGTTGAGGTCCTCCTCGCCCATCATGTTGTTGAGGTGGATCCCGGTGCCGGGAACCACCACGCCCGAGCCCTCCCCGTTCGTGCAGGTGGTGCTGCATGCCGTGCCCGCCGCGTCGATCACCGAGATGTGCGTCGTGGAGCCGAGCCTGGCTGCCAGGAAGCGCTCGAGGAAGCCCGGGCGCTCGAGGCCTTCGACGAAGTCGGGCGTGCGCTCCGACTGCGCCGCCGCCATCGCCTCCACGATGCCGCTCAGCGTCGGCGGCGCGGGCCCGCGGTCGAGCAGCGCGAGCGAGTACGCGAGCAGCGTCCCGCCGGCGGACGGCGGCGGGTTGGTGAGGATCGTGCGCCCGCGGTAGCCCACCTGCACCGGCGGGCGCTCGACGGCGGCGTAGCCGGCGAGGTCCGCGGGCGTGAGCGAGCCGCCGCGGGACAGCAGCCAGTCACACACAGCCGCAGCGATGTCGCCGCGGTAGAAAGGCTCGGGTCCATCGCGCCCCAGCCGCATCAGCGCCTCGCCGAGATCGGGGTTGCGCAGGCGCTCGCCCTCGCGCAGCACGCGTCCGCTGGGCGCCCACAGCGCCGCCACCTCGGGCGTCGAGCTGAGCAGCTCGGCGAGGATCTCGGCGACGTAGGCCTGGCCGGCGTTCAGCACGACGCCTTCGTGCGCGAGCTCGGCGGCGGGCGCGGCGAGCTCCTCGAGCGGGACCGTGCCCCACCGGCGCGCGGCCTCGCACACGCCGGCGGGCACGCCGTATACCCCGCACGAGGCGGGGCCGACGTGGAAGACCTGGTCGGCGTCACCGAAGGAGACGTCGATGCCCAGCAGCTCCGCCTCGCTGCCGTCGCCGACACGCGTCGGCGCCTCGACGAAGAAGTCGAGCAGCGTCGGCTCGCGCCCGTCCCCGGCTACGAGCATGTAGCCGCCGGCGCCGAGGCCCGTGAGCAGCGGCTCGGTGACGAACGACGTGAGCATCGCTGCGAGCGCCGCGTCGATCGCGTTTCCACCTTCGCGCAGGACGCGCGCGCCGGCCTGCGCGGTCACCGGATGCCCGGCGGCGATCACCCCGGTGGAGGATGGCTCCATGGCTGAGCGATACCACAGCCGCGACGCGCGGGGAGCGCCCCCGCCGCCGCCCGCCGTCGCGCTCAGGAACGGGGTAGGAACTCGGGCACGTCGAGCTCGTCCACCGAGAGCCCGCCGCGCGGGCGCGTAACCCTCTCGCGCTCCCGCGCGCTCCCGCCGGAGCGCTGCACCCGCACTTCGTCGGCGGCCGGTTCGCGCAGGCGTTCGACGCTCCTGCGGCGGCCCTCGTCGCCGTAGCCCGTGGCGACGACGGTCACCCACACCTGGTCGTCGAGCTTCTCGTCCACCATCGCCCCGAAGATGATGTTGGCGTCGGGGTGGGCGGCCTCGGCGACGGCCTTGGCGGCCTCGTTGACCTCCCACAGCGAGAGGTTCTCGCCACCGGTGATCGACAGCAGGATCGAGCGAGCGCCGTCCATCGAGGTTTCGAGCAGCGGCGAGGAGACGGCCTGCATCGCCGCCTCGGTGGCGCGGCTCTCGCCGACGCCCATGCCGATCCCGAGCAGCGCGCTTCCCGCTCCGCTCATGATCGTGCGCACGTCGGCGAAGTCGAGGTTGATCAGGCCGGGCAGCGTCACCAGGTCGGAGATCCCCTGCACGCCCTGGCGCAGCACGTCGTCGGCGACGCGGAACGCCTCCACCATCGCGGTCTGCTTGTCGAGCACCGCCAGGAGGCGATCATTGGGGACGACGATCAGCGTGTCCACCTCGTCGGCGAGCGCGGTTACGCCGCGCTCCGCCTGCTCGCCGCGGCGCGTGCCCTCGAAGCCGAACGGCTTGGTGACGATCGCCACCGTGAGGGCGCCCACTTCCCTGGCGATCCGCGCGACGATCGGCGCCGCGCCGGTGCCGGTGCCGCCGCCGGCGCCGGCGGTGATGAAGATCATGTCCGATCCCTTGAGCAGAGACTTCATGCGGTCGTAGTCCTCCATCGCCGCCTGGCGCCCGATGTTCGCGTCGGAGCCCGATCCGAGCCCGCGCGTCACCTCGGAGCCGATGTGCAGGGTGAGGTCGGCGGTGGACTGCTGCAGCGACTGCACGTCCGTGTTGACGGCGACGAACTCGACGCCCGCGACCTCGGCCTCCACCATGCGGTTGACGGCGTTCACGCCGCCGCCGCCCACCCCCACCACGCGGATCACCGGCTGGCCCGTCACGGGCGTGACGGCGGCGCGCTCGACGCGCTCGTAGGGACGCTCGTCCGCGCGCATGCGCACGTCGGGGCGCTCCATCACGTCGTCGGGGATCTCGGAGGAGAAGGCGTGGCGAAGACGCTCGCGTGGCGTCGGCACGCGGGGCTCGAGCTCGGGCTCGGTGCGGGCGCGCTGCTGGGTGGTCGAGGGTCCCAGCGCCGGGTGCGGAAGGCCGCTGTCACGCGGGTGCGGCGGCGTCGCCTCGCGCGCGGGCTTCGCGGCTGGCTCGCTCACGCCGGCGTCGCGCGCCTGGAGCTGCTCCTCGCCCTCCGCCTCGGTCTTGCGGAAGAGAGCCGCGAGCGGGCCTTCGCGCATGCTCGCGCGCCTAGCGTTGGCCATGGGTGAGCACCTCCTGCGCGAGTTGCCGATAGGACTGCGCGGCCACCCCGTCGGGCTCGTACTTGAGCACCGACATCCCCTTCACAGGTGCCTCCGCGAAGCGCACAGTCTTGCGGATTCGGGAGGCGAAGACGCGGTCGCCGAAGTTTTCCTCGAGGATCTCGATCGCCTCCTTGGCGTGGATCGTGCGCGAGTCCACCAACGTCGGCAGGATACCCTCGATGTCGACGCCCGGGTTGAGATTCTCGCGGATCATCGCGAGCGTGTTCTGGAGCTGGATCAGACCGCGCATCGACAGATACTCGCATTGCACGGGGACGATCACCTTGTCTGCGGCGGTGAGCGCGTTGATCGTGAGCAGCCCGAGGCTCGGCGGCGTGTCGATGCAGATGAAGTCGTAGTCCTCGAGGATCGGTTCGAACGCCTTCTGCAGCGCGCGCTCGCGGCCGATCATCGTGGACATCGCGATCTCGGCGCCGGCGAGGTCGATCGACGCGCACGCCACGTCGATCTCGCGCTTGCGCACCACCTCGCGAATCGACACCTTGTGCACGAGCACGTCGTACATCGATTTGTCGAGCGTGTCGGGATCGATGCCCTGAGACATGGTGAGGTTGCCCTGCGGGTCCATGTCCACGCACAGCACGCGATGCCCCTCCTCGGCGAAGGCGGCCGCGAGGTTGAGCGTCGTCGTCGTCTTGGCCACGCCGCCCTTCTGGTTGGCGAAAGCAATGACCTTGGCCTTGCCGTCCACGGTGACTCCGATATCCGGTTGCTGAGAAGCCGTCCGGTGGGTATTCGCATAGCGCGGGACGATTCCTGCACGGCAACTACGATCAGCGCATGGCGGCGGGCAAGCACCGAGGACTGCGCTCGCGCCTGCGGAGCAAGCGGGTCCTGATCTGCGTCGGCGCAGGCGGCGTCGGCAAGACGACCACCTCGGCGGCGCTCGCACTGGGCCTCGCCGCGCACGGCCAGAAGGTGGCGGTCGTGACGATCGACCCCGCCCGCAGGCTCGCCTCCGCGCTGGGCCTGCAGGAGCTCTCGGGCGAGCCGCACCGCATCCCGCCGGAGACGCTCGCCGCGCAGGGCGTCTCGGTCGAGGGCGAGCTGTGGGCGATGATGCTCGACGCCAAGCGCACGTTCGACGAGATCGTCACCCGCCTCGCGCCCGACGAGCCCTCGCGCGAGGAGATCCTCGCCAACCCCGTCTACCGCGAGCTGTCCACCGCGGTCGCCGGCTCGCACGAGCTGAGCGCGATCGCGAAGCTGTACGAGCTGCACGAGGAGCACGACTTCGACGTGATCGTGCTCGACACGCCGCCGTCGCGGAACGCGCTCGACTTCCTCAGCGCGCCGAACCGCCTGCTCGGCTTCCTCGACAGGCCGGGCGCTGCAGGTGTTCCTCGCCCCCGGCGGGATCACGGCGCGGCTGTTCGGACGCGGCACCGCCCTCGTCTTCTCGATCTTCGCGCGCGTCACCGGCGTCGACATGCTCGGCGAACTGTCGACGTTCTTCCGCTCGCTGTCGAGCGTGATCGACGGCTTCGGCGAGCGCACGCGCAGCGTCGCCGCGCTGCTGCGCGCGCCGGAGACGGCGTTCCTGATCGTCACCTCGCCCGAGCCGGAGCCGGCGCGCGAGGCCGAGTACTTGGCGCGCGCGGCTGTCGGAGACGAATATGCCCCTGGCGCAGCTGATCGTCAACCGCTTCCACCGCGACGGCCTCGGCGGCCACTCGAGCGATCAGGTGGCGGCGATCCTCAGCACCGAGCTCGGCGACGAGCTCGCCGGCCGGGTGGCGCGCAACCTCGCGGACTTCGACCTGCTCGCGCGGCGCGACGGCGAGACTGTGGCAAGGCTGTCGAGCACGATCGCGGGTCCGGAGCCCGTGCTCGTACCCCACCTAGACGGAGAGGTCCAGGATCTCCTGGGCCTCTCCCGCATCGCGGAACATCTCCTCGGCTGAGGAGCCCCAGGGGTCGGGCTCGACCGGCTGGGCGGCGGCCTCCTCGATCGTGGGCTCGCGCAGGATCTCGTCCGCGAGCGCGGCGAGGTCGGGGTCGAGATGCCCGCAGATGACGTCCCGCAGCAGCGCGCGCACGTGGTCGGCGATCTCTGCGGCGAGCAGCTCACCCCCCGCGTGCTCGACGGCCGTGCCCGCAACGATCTGGCGCTCGAGCGCGAGCGCGTCGAGCACGCGCTGCGCGAGGTGCACGCGCCGCTCCGGCGTCGCGCACAGGGCGGCGAGGCGGCCCGGGAGCATCCCCGCGGGCGGGTCCTCCGGCTCGAGCAGCGCCCGCAGCGCGAGCAGGTGGTCGCTCAGGCCCTCGTAGCGGCTCTCGCGCTCGCATCCGAGCTCGAAGCGGCGCAGCGCCCAGGCGAGCTCGTTCGCGTGCGGCGCGCGGCGCGAGACGAGGTTGCAGAAGGCGCGCAGCTCGTCCTCCTGGTCGGCGGTGACGAGCAGCACCCCGCGTGGGCTTCCGCCAGCGCCTAGCACGAGCGGCGTCCACGCGCCCGTCCCCACGCGACACCACGCGAGCGCGCCGAGCGCGACGCGGCCGTCTCCGAACAGCCGCAGCGCGCGCAGCAGCTCGCACAGCACGGCGCGGCCGGCGGCGATCGCCGCTACCGGATCCTCCTCCTCGCTCGCCAGCGCCGCCACCAGGTGGCCGGTGCCGCCACGCTCGTCGGCGAGCACCGCGGGCGGGAGCCCGTCGAGCGCCTCGGGGCGCGCGATCGTCAGGCCCCGCGCGAGCACCAGCTCCGGGTTGGTGATCGCGACGCCGTGCAGGGAGGTGACGAGCGTCACGGCTGTTCCGCCCGACAGCGCCGCCCGCTCGAGGCGCCCGAGCGCGGCGGACAGGCGCTCGGGGCGCAGGGCGAAGTCGGTCTGCTCGTCGAACACCTCGACGAGCAGCGCCTTCAGCGCCTCACGCGCCCGCAGCGGTCCGCGCAGCCCGGCGGGCTCGACGCCGAGACCGGCGAGGTAGCGGTCGAGCGCCGGAAACGCCTGCAGCGCGGCGATCGCGCTCGCGTGCGAGGGCAGCCGCTCGAGCTCGATCTGGTGCGGCGGCGAGGTACTCGCCGGTGAGAGGGCGGTAGCAGTAGAGCGCCGGTCCGCCCGCTCCCCTGCGCCCGGCATGCGGCTCGAGCTCGAAGCCCACCTCCGCTCCGGCCGCGACCTGGCTCTGCAGCGCCGCGGAGGCCTCGGCGGCGAACTCGCTGAGGGCATCCTGAAGACGAACCGAGTGCATGCTCGCGACAGTTCGCGCTCCAGCGTCGCGCTCCTGCGATACGCAGCCCGTCTTGCACACGATTCGGTCCGGCGCCGCCTCCCGGGCGGGCGCGTTCGGGCGAGTGTCCCGCGCGTTCAGGCGACCGCGAGCGCCTGCGCGGCGGCGGCGCCCGGCTGCGCGCACTCGCCGCCCAGCCAGCGTTCGCCGTAGGCGCGCATGTCGTCGATGATCGGCAACAGCGCGAGGCCCTTCTCGGTGAGCGCGTACTCGACCCGCGGCGGCACCTCCGGGAAGGTCTGGCGCTCGACGATGCCCGCATCCTCGAGCGCGCGCAGGCGAAGTGAGAGCGTGCGCGGGCTGATCCCGGCGAGCGATCGTTCGAGCTCGCAGAAGCGCGAGCGCCCCTCGGCGAGGTCGCGGATCAGGAGCAGCGTCCACTTGCCGCACACGATCTCGGCGGTGGCGCACACGGGACAGGTCTCATCCACGGCCATACTGCTCTTTACTTTACCAACTGAAGTGGCATACGGCCGTCCTGGACCGGCCGCGCGGCATCGCCGGCGTGCGCAAGCGGACATCCGTGGGGCGGCCTCCGCCGCACCCGAGCGCGCGTCGGCGCTCGAGAACCTAGGCGGTGGAGAGGGTCCCGTTCGGGGCCGGCTCGCGTTTTGCCTCGGCGGCGGCGACGTCCTCCATCGTCGTGCCCTGGCGCCCGTCCGCCTGCATCAGCAGCTTGAAGTCGTGCGGGCTCGACGCCACGCGCATCGCGTCCTCGAACGTCACGCGGCCCGCCTTCACGTGGCCGAACAGCGCCTGGTCGAAGGTCTGCATGCCGTAATAGCCGCCGCTCGTGATGACCTCGACGAGCTTGCCGGTCTGGTCGGGGTCGATGATCATGTCGCGCACGCGGCCGGTCATGCGCATGATCTCGCAGACGGCGACACGGCCGCCGTCGGCGCCCGGCACGAGCCGCTGGGAGATGACGCCCTTGACGGTGCCCGCGATCATCGCCCGCGCCTGGTGGTGCTGGTGGGGAGGGAAGAAGTCGAGCATGCGGTTGATCGACTCCGTGGCGTCCACGGTGTGGATCGTGGAGAGCACGAGGTGGCCCGTCTCGGCCGCTGACAGCGCCGTCTGAACGGTCTCCTCATCGCGCATCTCCCCCACCAGGATCACGTCGGGGTCCTGGCGCAGCACCCGGCGCAGGGCGCGCTTGAAGGAGGCGGTGTCCATGCCCACTTCGCGCTGGTTGATGGCCGAGCGTTTGTCCTCGTGGACGAACTCGATCGGGTCCTCGATCGTCACGATGTGCTTGCTCATCGTGTTGTTCATGTGGTCGATCATCGCGGCGAGCGTCGTCGACTTCCCCGATCCCGTCGTGCCCGTCAGCAGGATGATCCCGCGCTCCTCTTCGGCGAGTTCGCGCACGACGACGGGCAGCGCGAGCTCTTCGATCGTGCTGATGCGATGGGGGATCGCGCGGCAGACCATCGAGATCGAGCCGCGCTGACGGAAGGCGTTGATCCGGTAGCGCGCGACGTCTTCGATTTCGAAGGAGAAGTCGACCTCGTGTTCCTGCGCGAATTCCTCGAGCTTCATCTCGTCGCTGAGCAGGTCGCGCAGGGCCTGCTCGGTGTCGGCGTCGGAGAGCTCCTCGCCGCCGTCGGCCCGCAGCTCGCCGTGCACGCGGTAGAGCGGGGTGGCGCCGACCTTCAGATGCAGATCGGAGCCCTCTTTCGAGACGAGCTCGACCAGCGCAGCCTTGACATCGAACATGCTTCGCCATCGGCAGCGCGCGCCCATCGCTTGAGCGGTGAGGCGCAGGGTGGACGGGGCTGCCCCCGCAGCCCGTGCAGGCGCCTGCGGCCCTTCAGCGCGCGGCGAGGGTCGTGCGGCGAGGGGCCGTCTCAGGCGACGTCGCGGAGCTTCTGCGCCTCGGCGAGGCTCTGGAGCTTCTTCAGCGACTGGTTCTCGATCTGGCGGATCCGCTCACGCGTGACGTTGAACGTGCGGCCCACCTCATCGAGCGTGCGTGGGTGCTCGCCGCCGAGCCCGTAGCGCAGCTCGAGCACGCGGCGTTCGCGGTAGGAGAGGTTCTCGAGCGCCTCGCGGAGCGCCTCCTTGGTGAGGATCTCGGCGGCGCGCTCGTAGGGCGACTCGGCGCGCTCGTCGGCGATGAACTGCCCGAACTCCGACTCCTCCTCGTCGCCCACCGGCTTCTCGAGCGAGACCGGCGCCTGCGCCGAGCGCTTGATCGAGTCGACCTCCTCGGGGTCGATACCGGTTACCTCGGCGATCTCGTCGGCGGTGGGCTCGCGGCCGAGCTCGGTGACGAGCTTGCGCTCGGCCCTGCCGATCTTGTTGAGCTTCTCCACGACGTGCACGGGGATGCGGATCGTGCGCGCCTTGTCGGCGAGCGCGCGCGCGATCGCCTGGCGGATCCACCAGGTGGCGTAGGTGGAGAACTTGAAGCCCTTGCGGTAGTCGAACTTCTCGGCCGCCCGGACAAGGCCCAGCGTGCCCTCCTGGATCAGGTCGAGAAAGGGGAGGCCCTGGTTGCGGTAGTTCTTCGCGATCGACACCACTAGGCGCAGGTTCGACTCGACCATCTTCTGCTTGGCGTCGAGGTCCCCGCGCTCGATCCGCTTGGCGAGGTCCACCTCCTCCTGGGCGGTGAGCAGGCGCACCTTGCCGATGTCCTTCAGGAACAGCTGCAGCGAGTCTGTCGTCATGTCCGGCTTCAGGTCGAGCGCCGCTTTTGCTTTGCGGCGGCCCCGCTTGTCGGGGGCGCGCTCGAGCTGGGCCGAGGCGGCGATCGCCGGATCTATGTCCTCGACGAGCTCTATCTCGGAGCGCTCGAGGAAGCCGTGGAGCTCTTCGACATCGGCCTCGTCGAGGTCGAGCTCGGACATCGCCTTGGAGATCTCCGCGTAGGAGAGCACTCCCACCTGCTGGCCCTTGGCGAGCAGGCCCTTGACCTCATCCAGCTCCTGCAGCTCGACTACTGACATTCGCGATTCCATTTCCTCAGTCGCTCGACACCGGATGGCGGCCGCCCACGGCGGTCCCCATCACATACGGCCGCAGGCCTGCCGACGTTACAACTCGTTGGTAGTCCTCGTTGCATCCATGCTAACGCGTCATCGCGGATATCGGACCGGATGCGGGCGTGCTTGAAGCAGGCCCTTAAGCAATGATGTGGCGATGAGCGCCGCCGAGGACACCGCCGGCTCCGCAGATGCGGCGCAGCCGGGAGAGGGGGTCCTCTCGAACCTCCCGCACACGCGTCCACAGCGGTCCAGCGCGCGGCGGGCCGCGGCGCGCGAGGCGGCCGCCGGGACGGGCAAGCCGAAGCCCGCCACGAGCGCGGGCGGCGGCGACGGCGCCCAGCGCCGCACGAAGGCGACCGGCACGGCGGCGCGCAAGCCCAAGACGACCAAGCCGAAGGCCGTGCGAGCCTCCGCCGCGCGCGAGCGTGCCAACAAGGACGCCCGCCGTGCCAGGCCGAGCCGCTTGGAACCGGTGCCGCGCCAGGGCTACGCGAGCGAGGGCGACCGCGTGAGCGGGCCTGTGAGCCCTCCGGGGAGCACCGAGTTCCTCGCCACCGCCGCCGAGCTCGTGGGCGAGCTCGCGAAGGCGAGCGCCTCGCGGGGCGAGCGGCTGGTGAGGGACGCGCTCTCGCGCCTGCCGTTCGGCTGAGCGCTCGCGACTCGCCCACCTGCGACGCGCTACGCGGCCGGCACCGGGACCGCAGGGCACCGACGCGCGCCGTCTGTATACTGCCGCGCACGCCGAGCCGCCACGGCCCCGAACCGGGGCGGGCGGGGGAACCAAAGCGGATCCAGTCCGCGGGGGCGAATCGGCTCCGAGTGAGCCGTAGCGCCGCAGCAGCATTGCCGCGCGAGCCCGTCAGCTCACCTCGTAGGCGTCGAATCAGATGCGACTCCGTCCGATCCGCCCATCGATCCTGCTCGCCGTGCTCGCCGCCGCGGCATGCGCCGCGAGCCCGGCTGCGTTCGCATCCGGCTCGCCCGGAGGCGCCGCGGCTCCAACGAGCGGTTCCGCGGCGAGCACCCCGCCGACGGTGGCGCCGAGCGCGATCGCGACGTGGTTCGGACCCGGCTTCTACGGGCAGGAAACCGCCTGCGGCCAGACGCTCACACCTGCCGTCGTGGGCGTCGCCCACCGCACGCTTCCGTGCGGAACGCTCGTACGCGTGAGCTACAAGGGCCGTGCGATCACGCTGCCCGTGCTGGACCGCGGGCCCTACAGCCACATCGCCGACTGGGACCTCACCGGGGGCGCGGCGACGGCCCTCGGCATCAGCGGCACCGTCCGCATCCATACCCGCGTGGTGGGCAGGACCGCCAACACCCCCACGCTCGGTCTGCCCGCCGTTGCGGCCGGGGCGGCACGCTCCGGCGGCGCGGTCGCCGGCTGACGCGCGGCGCTAGGCGCGGGCGGGCTCGCCCGCGCCCGGCGAGCGTCGCACCTGCGCGCGCGCGGCGTACACCCCGACATCGGCGTGGGCGGCGAGCGCGGCGGCCTCGCGACCGTCCTGCGGGCACGACGCAGCGCCCACCGCAACCGCCACCCGGCCGCCGCGGGAGGTGCGCAGCGTGCCCGCGCTCTCCTCCAGGCGCTCGGCCAGGCGCAGCGCCCCCGCCCTGTCGGTGTCCGGCACGAGCATCCACATCCGACCGGCTCGCTCGCGGGTCAGCGAGCCCGTAGCGCGCAGGGCAGTCTCCCACCGCCCGGCTGCGCGCACGCGCAGCTCCGCCCTCGCCAGCTGCTCGAGCGCCGCCGTCACGCGCTCGAGCTCGCCCGCGGGCTCGTGCGCGCGCAAGCGGTCAGGGTCGATCACCTCGACGAGCAGCGCCGCGAATGGCACACCGTCCTCGCGGAAGCGCTCGAGCCGCGTGCCGATCGCTCCGATCCACGCTGCGGGACCCGCCTCGCTGCGCTCGTCGCGTGCGGCGATCTCGGCATCCGCGAGGTGCCGCGATGCTTCGGGCGCCTCCTCCAGCTCATCCACGATCACGGCGCGCGCCGGCGCTCGCCCGCCTCGGCCGGGCTGCAGCGGGAGCGGCTGCGCGACCGCGCCGGGTTCCTGCCTCGCGGCTGCACCTGGTAGCGCCATCGCGGACAGGCCGACAGCCAGCACCGCCGAGCATACGTGCGCGAGGCGATCTCCCGTCTCGCCCGCGAGGCGCCGCGGATCCTCGCGCGGCTGGCCGGCGAGCGCCTGCCAGAGCACGCCGCGAAGCTCCTCCACCGCCAGCGCAGCCGCCGGCGCGTCCGGCGCGCCGCATAGAGCCGGCACGCGGGCAGCGGCGGCGTGCTCGGGGTCAGCCGGGTCGAGCAGGCGCTCGAGGTCGTGCTCGGAGCGCACCGCCCGAAGCATCGCGGCGCACAGCGCCGGCGCCTCGCGCGCGAGCTCCTCCAACGGGACCCCGCCGATCTCCTCGGGAGGCCTCGCGAGTATCAGCGCGATCGCCCAGCGCTTCGCGAGCGCCGCGGCCTGCGCGAGCAGCTCCTCGCCCACGGCGTCCTCGACGGCGCGCGCGCGAGGACGGGTGGCCTGTCCTGTCTGCTCGGACACGAGCACTTGAATAGCAGCAAGCGGGGACGCCATGGGCGCAGGCGTGCGCCCATGGATAGCCTGGAGCCGTGAGGACGCCGAGGCCGAGATGATGCGCGCCTGGATCGCCGCCGTCTTCGCCGTGGCGTTCGCCGGGGCGGCTGCGGCGGTGGGCCTTCGCCGCCGGAGGGGACGCGCGCGGGCGAGGATCGTGCGGCTCGAGGACTCCACCACGATGGACGATGCGAGCGGCGCCGTGCGCTCCGTCCAGGAGGCCGACCTGATGATCGAGGAGTCGGCGCTGGAGGAGATGTGGACGCCCGAACACCTCGAGCGGCTGGCGCGTACCTACTGGCGCTTCCTCACGCGCGTGACGCTCGGCCTGATCAGGGTCCTCTACACCGAGCGCGAGCGCTACGTCGTGCTGCTCGCCCGCCCGTTCAAGCTGATCACCTTCCAGGCACCCGAATACGAGATCGATCCGACGCGCGGGCTCGTGCGGTGGCGGATCGCCCGCGGGCTGCTCGTCGCCCGCGGCGGTCGCCACGGACGCGGATATCTGCAGATCGAAGTTCGCCGCAAACCGGGCGCGGAGCCCGGCCACGAACTGCTGCACGTCGTGGTGGAGGTGTCGAACTTCTACCCTGCGATCGCCTCCGGGCTGAGCCGCGGGATCTACAACGCGACGCAGTCGCGGCTGCACGTGCTCATCACGTACAGCTTCCTGCGCTCGCTCGCGCGCCTGGACCTCGCCGAGCGCCGGCTCACGGGCCCCCGCGTCGCCCCGCCCGGCGGCTAGCGCCGCGCAGCTGGCGCCGCGCGATCCCGGCGGTCAGGGGAGCGAGCTCGTCTGGCCCGACGCGGAGGTCTGTTCGGAGGGCTTCTTCGCGGGAGCGCTGGGTTTCTTCGCCGGGGGTTTGGCCTGCGAGACCGTTTTCTTCCCCGCTTCGGACTTCGCCTGCGCTTCCCGGCGCTTCGCGTTCGCTTCGGCGAGCTTCAGCTTGCGCGCAGCTTCCTTGGCGGCCTTGGCGGCCGCCGCTTCCTTGCTCTTCGCGTGCGCCCTCGCGAGCGCTTCTGTGTGTTTGGCGTTCGCTTCGGCGGCTTCTTCGCGCCGTTTCGCTTCCACCCCCGAGAGCACTTCACGGTCTTCGGCGATTTCGGCCGCTTCCTGGCGTTTCGCTGCAGATTCTTCGGACTGTTCGGCGCCGGACCCGCCGGGGGTCCCTTTGGCCGGCGCCCCGGGGCCGCTCTGCCCGCACCCCGCCACCGTCGCTGCGAGCAGCGCAGCGAGCATCCACGGAGCAGGCCTTGCAAGGGCGCGTACAGCGATCACCGGATCAAGCTAGCAGTCGCAATCTCCCAGATGAAGCAGTGCCAGCGGGCGGCCGCGGGGCGCCGCCCCGAGCAGCTAGGCCGCGGCCGGGCCGTCAGGCGGGGCGTCCGCCGGCGCGGAGGAGGCCTCATCGACGGGGTCCTCGTCCATGTCCGCGAACTCGGCGGCGAGCGCCGGGTCGAGCCGCTTGCGCTCGCTCGCCTCGATCACGCGCACCGGCACGCTCACGACCGTCGCCCCCGGCGGGACGTCGCGCGTGACGACCGCCCCGGCGCCGATCCGCGCTCCGCGGCCGATGCGGAGGCTGCCCTCGAGCGGGCCGATGATCACCGCGTTTGCGCCGATGCTCACGCCGTCCTCGATCGTGATGCCGTGCGGGGTGGCCCAGCCCGAGCGCGAGCGCACCGCGATCGTCACGTTGTGCCAGATCTTCACGCGCTTCCCGATCACGACGTTGCTGTGCACCATCGTGCCGAAGCCGTGGTGGCCGAACCAGATGTCTGGGCTCACCTCCGCGCCGGGGGCGAGGGAGTTGTGGTAGATGACCGAGTTGAGTTTCTTGACGAGCAGCGCGAGCCGTCTGAAGCCGCGCCGGCGCAGCGCGATCGAGATCATCCACAGACGTTCCGGGCTCATCGACGCCTAGAAGCGCTCGCCGCCCACGGCGCGCAGCTTCGCGCGGTCGTGCGTTGCGCGGACCCGCCGGATCGTCCCCGAGCGAGAGCGGGTGACGAGCGACTCTGTGGTGGCGCCCCCGGCGCTCGGGTAGCGCACGCCCTCGAGCACGTCGCCGTCGGTGACGCCGGTGGCCGAGAAGAAGACGTCGTCGCCGCTGACGAGGTCGTCGCGTGTGAGCACCCTGTCGAGGTCGTAGCCGGCATCGAGCGCGGCCCGGCGCTCGTCCTCGTCGCGGGGCCACAGGCGGCCGAGCAGCTGTCCCTTCAGGCACTTCACCGCCGCCGCCGAGATGACCCCCTCGGGAGTCCCACCGATCCCCCACAGCAGGTCCACCGGCGAGCGCTCAGTCACGGCGAGCAGCGCCGCCGAGACGTCGCCGTGCGCGATCAGGCGCACGCGCGCGCCCGCCGCCCGCACCGCCGCGATCCCCTCCTCGTGTCGCGGGCGGTCGAGCGTAACCACCATCACGTCGTTCACCGGGCAGCCCTTGCGCTCGGCGACGAGCTTCACCGTCTCGCCGAGCGGACGGTCGAGGTCGAGCAGGTCGGCGATGTCGGGGGCCCCCGCCATCTTCTCCATGTACACGCACGGACCGGGGTCGAACATCGTCCCGCGCGCCGACAGCGCGATCACGGCGAGCGCGCTCGGCATCCCGTGCGCGGCGAGCGTCGTCCCCTCGAGGGGGTCGACCGCGATGTCCACCTGCGGCGGCGAGCCGTCGCCGATCTGCTCGCCGTTGTAGAGCATCGGGGCTTCGTCCTTCTCGCCCTCGCCGATCACGACGACGCCGTCCATCCGGATCGACTGGAGCATGTAGCGCATGCCGTCCACCGCCGCCTGGTCGGCGGCCTCCTTGTCGCCCGATCCCACGAGCGGAGCCGTCGCCAGCGCCGCGGCCTCGGTCACGCGAACGAGCTCGAGGGCGAGGTTGCGGTCGGGCTGCTGGACTGATTGCTCGGGGCTCAAGGGCTACGCGACTCTAATGCGGGCGCTCGGCCTCTGCCGGCTCCTCCCCCGGGGAGCCCGGCCCGCTCGATCGCCCGGCCTGCGCGTCCGCGGCGCCGGGATCCGGCGCCGCCGCCCGGGCGATCACGCGCGACGGCGGCGCGACGACCGTCGCCCCGGCGGGCACATCCTCCGTGACGACCGCACCGGCGCCGATCCGCGCGCCCCGGCCGATGCGGATCGTCCGCCCCCGCGGCGGGATCACGACCGCGTTCGCCCCGATTTTCACGCCGTCCTCGAGGATGATCCTCGACCTCGGCCCGCGGCCCGAGCCGCCGCCGGCCTCGCTCTCGCCTTCGGCGGCACGGTCGGCGTCGGTGACCTCGCGGGGACGGCGCTGGTGACGCCCGGCCGAGAGCGTCACGTTGTGCCAGATTTTCACGCGCCTGCCTATCTCCACGTCGCTGTTCACGACGATCCCCATGCTGTTGTGGCCGAGGCGGATGTCCGGCTGCACGGACGCGTCCGGCGACAGCGAGTTGTGGTACAGGAGGCTGTTGAGCTGCTTCAGCCAGAACGCGAGCACCCAGTGACCGCGCCGGCTCAAGGCGATCGAGAGCAGCCACAGCCGCTCCGGGCTGAGCAGCCAGACGCTGCCGAGCGAGCCCTTGAGCCGCTGCAGCCGATCGCGGTTCATCGGCGGGTGCGCAGCCGCGGGCGCCGCTGCCTGCCGGCGTGCCGGATGCGCGCGCGCGACTCCTCGGGTCTCATCGGCGGCATCGTATCCGGGACGCGCAGACGCAAACGTCGTCCCGGTCACTACGATCGTCGCATGAGCGACAGCGCCCTCGACGTCGTTGCTCGTATCCCCTCCGAGCTGCAGGCGCGCCTCGCCGAGAAGCTCGACCGAGCGGCGCGCGAGGACGTGCAGCGGCGCCTGCGCGAGGGCGACGCGACGCTGTGGGGCCCGCCCGGCGCACCCGAGATCGGCGACAGGCTCGGCTGGCTCACGATCGCGCAGCGGATGCTCCCGGAGGTACCCGCGCTCGAGGCGTTCGCGCAGGAGGTGGCGGGCGCGGGCTACGAGCACACCGTCCTTCTCGGGATGGGCGGCTCCTCGCTCGCGCCGGAGGTGCTGCGACGCTGCTTCGGACACCGCGAGGCGCGCCCGCTCCTGCACGTCCTCGACTCGACCGACCCGGATGCGATCGCCGCCGTCGAGGACGCGATCGAGGGCAGCCGCGCGCTGTTCATCGTCTCCTCGAAGTCGGGCGGCACGATCGAGCCCCGGTCCCTGTTCGCGCACTTCTTCGCGCTCCGCGGTGACGGCAGCGACTACATCGCGATCACCGATCCCGGCACGGGTCTCGAGGACCTCGCCCGCGAGCACGGCTTCCGCCGGACGTTCCACGGGGACCCGGCGATCGGCGGGCGCTACTCGGCGCTGTCGCCCTTCGGGATCGTGCCGGGCGCGCTGATGGGGATCGACGTGCACTCACTGCTCACGGGAGCGCAGGCCGCGTTCGACACCGCGATCGCCGAGGGCGGCGGCGCCGAGCAGCCCGCGAGCGCGGCCGTGTGGCTCGGCGCGGCGCTCAGCGCGCTCGCGCAGGCCGGTCGCGACAAGCTCACGTTCCTGACGCCGGCGTCGCTGCCGGGGCTCGGCCTGTGGCTCGAGCAGCTCGTCGCCGAGTCGACGGGCAAGCAGCACACCGGCATCCTCCCGGTCGCCGAGGAGCCGCTGGGGGCGGTCACGGAATACGGCGAGGACCGGGTGTTCGTGCACCTGCCGGACGCGGGCGACCCCGACGCGCGCACGAGCGCGCTCGCAGACGAGCTCGCGCGGGCGGGGCATCCGGTGGTGACGCTGCCCACGCTCGGGCCGCCGGACCTCGGACGCGTGTTCCTGCTGTTCGAGCTCGCCGTCGCTGTCGCCGGCTGGGGCCTCGGCATCAACCCCTTCGACCAGCCCAACGTGCAGCAGGCGAAGGACGCGACGAACGCGGTGCTGGCCGGGTACGAGCCGCGCCGGGAGCTGCCGCAGCCGCCGCTCGCCGACGACGCCGCGCTGCGCGCTCTGGTGCTCGGCGCCGCCCCGCCCGCCTACGTCGCGATCATGGCGTACGCCCCGGCGAGCCCGGCGCTCGACGCCGCCGTCGCCGAGCTGCGCGCGGCGATCCGGCGCTCGGGGCGATCGACGACGACGTTCGGCTACGGGCCGCGGTTCCTGCACTCCACGGGCCAGTTCCACAAGGGCGGGCCCCCCACCGGTCGCTTCCTGCAGCTGCTGCGCGAGGTCCGACACGACGCCGACATCCCCGGCGCCCCTTACGGGTTCGCCGTGCTCGAGGAAGCGCAGGCGATCGGCGACCTGCAGACCTTGCGCGAGCTCGGGCTGCCCGCCGAGCGTGTTCGCCTCGAAGGAGAGGATGATGCGGCGGCGCTGCGCGCGCTGACGGCGATCGTCGAGGGCGGCGCGTGATGCCGGCGCGGCGGGCAGCGGCGCGAGCAGGGGGCGCACGGGCCAGTTCACGTAAACGAGTGCCGCCGGCGGCGAGCCGGAGCGAGGAGGCCAACGTGACTCAGATCGGCTTCGTTGGGCTGGGCAAGATGGGCGGCAACATGGTGCACCGCATCCGCCGCGACTCCGACCACGAGGTGGTGGCGTTCGACTTCGAGGAGAAGGCTGTCAAGCAGGCGGTGCGCAACGGGGCGCGCGGCGCCTCCTCGCTGGGTGAGCTCGTGCGCAAGCTCGCGCCCCCGCGGATCGTGTGGATCATGGTGCCGGCGGGCGCGCCCACCCAGCAGACCGTGGACCGCCTCGCGCGGCTGCTCGACCGCGGCGACATGATCGTCGACGGCGGCAACTCGCGCTGGACGGACGACAAGCTGCGCGCGGCGGCGCTGCGACGCAGCGGCATCGAATACGTCGACGTCGGCGTGTCGGGCGGCGTCTGGGGCCTCGAGGTGGGCTACTGCATGATGGTGGGCGGGCCGCAGAAAGCCGTGCGCCGCCTGGCGCCGATCCTCGATGTGCTGGCGCCGCCCACGAACGAGCAGAGCCGCGCGGCGATCGGCGAGCGCGGCTGGCTGCGCTTCGGCCCCTCCGGGGCGGGGCACTACGTGAAGATGGTCCACAACGGAGTCGAGTACGGGCTGATGCAGGCCTACGCCGAGGGCTTCGACGTCTTCGACAAGTGCGAGTACGAGCTCGACAACGCGAAGATCGCGCACCTGTGGGGACAGGGCTCGGTGGTGCGCTCGTGGCTGTGCGAACTGGCGGCGCGGGCGTTCGAACTCGACGGCAACGACCTCGAGGCGATAGAGGGCTGGACCGAGGACTCCGGCGAGGGCCGCTGGACGATCGCGGATGCCACGGCGCACGACGTTCCCACGCCGGTGATCACGGCGTCCCTGTACGCGCGCCTGCGCTCGCGCGGGAACGGCGACTACGCGGACAGGGTGCTCGCCGCGCTGCGCAACCAGTTCGGGGGACACGCGGTCCACCCCGCCGCGAGAAGCCGCGGAGGCAGCGGGCGGAAGCGGGGAGGCAGCTGAGGTGGCGGTCCTAGCGGGGCGTCCGACCGCCGAGCCGCTCGAGCAGAACCCGCTCGTCGCGGGGCTCGAGCGCCTCCCCGTCGCGCCCACGACGCTCGTCATCTTCGGAGCCACCGGCGACCTCGCGCGCCGCAAACTGATGCCCGCGCTCTACAACCTCGCGCACGACGGCGCGCTGCCCCAGCGCTTCCACCTGATCGGGGTGTCGCGCAAAGAAAAAGCCCACGAGGACTACCGCGCCGAGTGCGAGGAGGCGATCCGGCGCTTCTCGCGGCGCAAGCCCGACGAGGACGTGCTGCGGCAGCTGCTCGAAAGCGTCAAGTACGTACCCGGCACGTTCGACGAGCCGTCGGTGTACTCGCGCCTCGGCGAGCTGCTCGACGGGTTCGAGAAGGATTTCGGCGAGCCGCTCAACCGCGCCTTCTACCTCTCGACGGCACCGGAGTTCTTCCCCGTGATCATCGATCAGCTCGGCGCGGCGCGTCTGAACGCGCACGAGGGGTCCCAGGTGCGGCTGATCATCGAGAAGCCGTTCGGCACCTCTCTCGAGGAGGCGCGCGAGCTGAACCGCGAGGTGCTGGGGATCTTCGAAGAGCCGCAGGTGTTCCGCATCGATCACTACCTCGGCAAGGAGACGGTCCAGAACATGCTGGCGTTCCGCTTCGCCAACGGCATGTTCGAGCCGCTGTGGAACCGCAACTTCATCGACAGCGTCCAGATCACCGCGGCGGAGGACATCGGCATCGGCTCGCGCGCCGGCTACTACGACCGGGCAGGGGCGCTGCGCGACCTGATCCAGAACCACATGCTGCAGCTGCTCTGCCACGTCGCGATGGAGCCGCCCGTCAACTTCGCCGCCGAAGAGGTCCGCAACGAGAAGGTGAAGGTGCTGCAGGCCATCCCGCACCCGACCCCCGAGTCGGTTCCCGAGATGGCGGTTCGCGCCCAGTACGGGGCCGGGCACGCGGGCGGCGAGGCCGTGCCCGGCTACCTCGAAGAGGAGGGCGTGCCCGAGGACTCGACGACCGAGACCTATGCCGCGCTGCGCCTGGAAGTGGACAACTGGCGCTGGGCGGGCGTCCCCTTCTACCTGCGCACCGGCAAGCGCCTCGCCCGCAAGGTCACCGAGATCGCCGTGACGCTGAAGCCGGTGCCGCACCTCGCCTTCAGCCAGGACGGCTCGCTCGGTGTCCAGCCCAACCAGCTGCTGCTGACCCTCCAGCCCAACGAGGGCGTGTCGCTGCGGCTCGGGGCGAAGATCCCCGGCACGCGCATGGTGATCCGCCCGGTGAACATGGAGTTCCTGTACGGGACCTCCTTCCTGTCCCAGTCGCCGGAGGCCTACGAGCGCCTGATCACCGACGCGATGCGCGGCGACGCGACGCTCTTCACCCGCAACGACGAGGTCGAGGCGCAGTGGCTGATCTGCGACCCGATCCTCAAAGCGTGGGCGGACATGACGGGTCCGCTGCCGCAGTACGAAGCGGGGTCGCAGGGGCCGCAGGAGGCGGACGGGCTGCTGTGCGAGGGCGACCACTGGCGCGCGATCTGATGGCGCGCAGCGACTCCGTCTGGAGCGCCGAAGGGACAACGCCGGACGCGATCGAAGCGGCGCTGCGGGAGCTGCTGATCGAGCGCCACGCCGAAGACCGCAACTACGTGCCCGCCCGCGTCCTCAACATGATCGCCTTCGTCGACCGCGAATGGAGCGGCGAGATCGCCAATCGCCTGCGCGGCGTCGGCCGCTACCACGCCTCGCGGCTGCTGGTGCTCGCCTACGAGCCCCGCCGCGAGCGGCTCGACGCGCGCGTCATGATCGCCTCGGAAGGCGAGCCACAGCCGGGTCAGCACGCGCTGCTCCACGAGACGGTCGTCGTCGAGCTCGGCGACCGCCATCTCGACGACCTGCTGACGATCGCCGACCCGCTCGTGGTGACGGACCTGCCGACGCTGCTGTGGTCGCCCCACGGGCACAACGACATCGTCCAGGAGCTGCTGCCGCTCGCCCAGTCGATGCTGCTCGACTCGGTGGACGAGCCGATCGTCGCCGACGCGCTCGAGCGCGCGAACACGCTCGCGAGCGAGGTCTACGTCGTCGACCTCGCCTGGCTGCGCTCGACGCCGTGGCGCGAGCGGCTGGCATCGGCGTTCGATCCGCCCTCGCTGCGCGCCGAGCTCTGCCGGATCTCGAAGCTCGGTGTGCGCCACCACCCGGAATCGGCGGTCGCCGCGCTGCTGCTGGCGGGCTGGCTCTCCTCGCGGCTCGACTGGGGGCCGCAGCCGCTGAACCACGAGGGCGAGGTCTTCTGCGGTGGCGCCCGCACGGCCACGGGCGAGGTGGCGATGCGGCTCGAAAGCGCACCGGAGCAGCTCGTGCGGGGCCTCGAGGGCGTCACCATCGAGACCGCATCGGGGCGCTCGGTGAGCCTCAGGCGCGGGCCGGGCGGGCTGCGCGAGCGCAACCGCGACGAGCACGGAACCGAGCGTGAATGGACGATCCCCGGCGCCTCCCGCGGCGAGACCGGAGTCCTCGGCGAGGGCATTCGGCAGGCGCTGCTGCGCGACCCCACGTACTTGCCCGCGGTCCGTGCCGCGCGCGAGATGCTGCAGTGACGCGCCTCACGACCTGCCTGGACGCGGAGTCGGTGGCGCAGCGCGCGGCCGCGCTGATCGAGCGCGAGACGAGCCAGGCGCGCGAGCAGCGGGGCGTGGCGCACCTCGCGCTGTCCGGAGGCTCGACGCCCGAACGGACGTATGAGCTGCTCGGCGCGGAGCCCCGCGACTGGAGCGGCGTGCGCTTCTGGTTCGGCGACGAGCGCTGCGTGGCGCCCGACGACGAGGAGAGCAACTTCCGCATGGCGAACGAGATGCTGCTGCGCCCCGCCGCGATCGCCGATGCGGAGGTGCGGCGGATGGAGGGCGAGCTCGGTCCCGAGGAGGGGGCGCGCCGCTACGCGGCGGCGCTCGCCGAGGAGGTTCCGGGCGAGCGTGGTGCGGGGCTGCCGGCGCTCGACCTGGTCGTGCTCGGCATCGGCCCGGACGGCCACGTCGTCTCGCTGTTCCCCGGCGCGCCCGCGCTCGAGGCGGCCGAGGAGGAGCTGTGTCTCGGCGTGCACGACTCGCCCAAGCCGCCTCCCGAGCGGATCACGCTGAGCCTGTCGGTGCTGCGCGCGGCGCGCAGCTGCCTGCTCATCGCCACCGGGGCGGGGAAGGCGGATGCCATCTCGGCGATGCTCGCGACGCCGACGCCGCACGTGCCCGCGAGCCTGCTGGCGCGCGAGCGCCTGACGGTGATCGTGGACGACGCCGCCGCACCGCCCGCGCCGCGTCGATGAGCTCCCCCTCGGCTGCGGCGGGCGAGGTCGTGCTCGTACGCCACGCCGAGACCGAGTGGAGCCGCGCCGGCAGGCACACGGGCCGCACCGACGTCCCCCTCACCGAGGAGGGTCGCGCCGTCGCGCGCCGGCTCGCCTCGCGCCTGTCCGCCGAGCGGTTCGCGCTCGTGCTGAGGAGCCCCTTGCGGCGGGCGCGCGAAACGTGCGAGCTGGCGGGTCTCGGCGCCGCAGCGCAGCCGCGCGAGGACCTGGTGGAGTGGGACTACGGCGAGTACGAGGGACTCACGAGCGCCCAGATCCAGGCCGCGCGCCCGGGCTGGAGCCTGTGGCGCGACGGCTGCCCCGGCGGCGAGTCCGCGGGACAGGTAGGCGCCCGCGTGGATCGCGTCATCGCCGAGCTGCAAACGGCGCCGGGGGCCGCGGCGGTGTTCTCGCACGGCCACCTGCTGCGCGTGCTGGGCGCACGCTGGATCGAGCTCGAAGCCGCCGCGGGCGCCCGCCTGGGACTCGAGGCGGGCGGCGTGTCGGTGCTCGGCTACGAGCACGGCGTGGCGATCCTCTCCGGCTGGAACGAGGCGGCAGGCGCAGGCGCGGCGCAGTAGGGATAATCCCGCAGGCATCGCAAACGCCGGCTAGCGACAGCGAGGACTTCGAGCGAGCCGCGCCCACCTTCTAGAGTGGGCCCCTACAGCGAGCCCATGGCAGCCGACGCGGTCAAGACCATTGAGCGCTTCACCGACGCCGAGCGTGTGCTGCTCGCGCTGGAGGAGGCGCGCGAGCGGACCCTCACCCTCATCGCGAAGCTCGATGAGGACGAGCTCGAGCGGGTCCACTCGCCGATCATGAGCCCGCTCGCCTGGGACCTCGGGCACATCGCCGCCTACGAGGATCTGTGGATCGCGCACCGCCACGGCGGGCGGCCCCTGCTGCGCCCGGAGCTCGCCGATTTGTACGACGCGTTCGAGACGCCGCGCGCGATGCGCGGCGAGATCGAAGCGCTCGGGGCCGCAGAGTCCCGGGACTACCTCCTGGCGGTCCGCGCCCGCACCATCGAGGTGCTCACGCGGCGCGGGGCCGGCGACGGGGTGATCTGCGAGATGGTCGTGCGTCACGAGCTCCAGCACGGCGAGACGATGCGCCAGACGATGGCGATCGCGGGGCTGCTGCCGGCGCGGGAGCCGACGCTCGGGCCGCAGCCGGGCACCGACGGCTGGATCGAGATGCCGGCCGGGGAGTTCGCGATGGGCGCCCCCGCCGAGGGCTTCGCCTACGACAACGAGCGCCCGCGCCACGTCGTCGAGCTCGCCTCCTTCGACATCGCCGCGGCGGCCGGTGAGCAACGCGAGCTGGATGCGCTTCAGCGAGGGCGGCGGCTACGAGCGGCGCGAGTGGTGGTCCGACGAGGGCTGGGCGTGGAAGCAGGAGCACGACATCACGCACCATCCGGCGATCGCGAACGGCCACCCGGAGGCGGCCGCCTGCCACGTCTCCTGGTTCGAGGCCGACGCGTTCGCGCGTGCACAGGGCGCGCGCCTGCCCAGCGAGGCAGAGTGGGAGAGGGCCGCCGGCGGGCCCTCCGGGCAGGACGGGCCCATCGCAGGCGGGTGCGGTGGAGGGCGTGGGTCAGGTGTGGGAGTGGACGGGCTCCCGCTTCCACGGGTACCCGGGCTTCCGCGCGCTACCCGTACCGCGAGTACTCGGAGGTGTTCTTCGGGGATCGCTACAGGGTGCTGCGCGGCGGCTCCTGGGCGACACATCCGCGCGTCGCGACGCTCACCTTCCGCAACTGGGATCTGCCCCTCCGGAGGCAGATCTTCTCCGGGCTGCGACTGGCGAGGGACGCGTGATGGAGCCCCCGCAGACGGCCGCCGACGTCCAGATCCGGATCGACTCCCACCTCGACGGCTCGGACGAGCGCTCGCTCGCCGACGACGCCCTCGACGGTCTCACGCGGCCCTTCAAGGAGCTGCCACCCAAGCACTTCTACGACGCCCGCGGGGCAGAGCTGTTCGACCAGATCTGCGAGCTTCCCGAGTACTACCCGACGCGAGCCGAGCGCGAGATCCTCGAAGCGCGCTCGGATCAGATCGCGCGCCTGACCCACGCGGTGGAACTCGTCGAGCTCGGTTCGGGGACGGCAGCCAAGACCCGTGTCCTGCTCGACGCGCTCGCGAACGCCGGCACGCTCGAGCGCTACGTGCCGGTGGACGTCACCGAGAGCATGGTGCGCGAGTGCGCGGAGGCGCTCACCGACGAGTACCCCGGGCTGCGCGTGCACGGCGTGATCGGCGACTTCGAGCGCCACCTCGACTGCCTGCCACCCGCGGTCGGGCCGCGCATCGTCGCCTTCCTCGGCGGCACGATCGGCAACTTCCCGCCCGGCAGCCGGCGCCGCTTCCTGAGGGAGATAGCAAGCCTGCTCGGCCCCGAGGACCACCTGCTGATGGGCACCGACCTGGTGAAGGACCCGGAGGTCCTGCAGGCGGCCTACGACGACGCGCAGGGGGTGACCGCCGAGTTCAACCGCAACGTGCTGCGCGTCCTCAACCGCGAGCTCGAGGCCGACTTCGACCCGGACGACTTCGACCACGTGGCGCTGTTCGACGCCGAGCACGAGTGGATCGAGATGCGGCTACGCGCTCGACGCGAGCACACCACGCACGTGCGCGGCCTCGACCTGCGCGTGCACTTCGACGCGGGCGAGGAGCTGCGCACGGAGATCAGCGCGAAGTTCACCCCCGAGCGGCTGCGTGCCGATCTCGGTGCGGCGAGCCTCGAGCTGGTCCGCTGGCTCACCGACGAGGACGGGCTGTTCGCGCTCACGCTGTCGCGCCCCGCGGATCGATAGTCTGCGCCACCGTGCAGATCGAGGCAGCATCAGCGATCGTCGCCGGCGGTGCCTCCGGGCTCGGCGAGGCGACCGTGCGCGCGCTCCACGAGCGCGGCGCGCACGTGACGATCGCCGACGTCAACCCCGAGAAGGGACAGGCGCTCGCCGACGAGCTCGGGATCGCGTTCGCCGCCTGCGACGTGCGCGAGGAGGAGCAGGTGAAGGCGGCCGTGGACAGCGCCGCCGCCGCCGAGGGCGGGCTGCGCATCGCGGTCTGCTGCGCGGGCACCGGCTGGGCGCAGAAGGTGGCGGGCTCCAAGGGTCCGCACGACCTGCTCCCGTTCGAGACGATCATCGCGATCAACCTCGTGGGGACGTTCAACGTTCTGCGCATGGCGGCGGCGGCGATGGTGTCCAACGAGCCGCTGCAGGACGGCGAGCGCGGCGTGTGCGTCAACACCGCCTCGATCGCCGCGTTCGACGGACAGGTCGGCCAGATCGCCTACTCGGCGTCGAAGGGCGGCGTCGTCGGGATGACGCTGCCCGCCGCCCGCGACCTCGCGCAGTACGGGGTGCGCGTCAACACGATCGCGCCCGGGCTGTTCGACACGCCGCTGCTCGGGGCGCTGCCGGAGGACCAGCGCCAGCGGCTCGGCGCGGGCGTCCCCTATCCCCAGCGGCTCGGGCAGCCCGCCGAGTACGCGCAGCTCGCGGTGCAGATGATCGAGAACCGGATGCTCAACGGCGAGACGGTCCGCCTCGACGGCGCGCTGCGGATGCCGCCGCGCTGATCGCGCACGCAGCCGCGGCAACATCGCCGAAGCTGTCCGAGCCGCACTGCTAGCGGCGGCCGCCGCGGCGGATCACCCGCCAGACCCTCGTGCGCAGCGGGACCGGACGCGGCCACCTCCGCGGACCCCGCCTGTCGTTGACGCGCGCCGCCAGCGACTCGTAGTCGGGATGGCGGCCATGGATGACGCGGACGCGCTCGACCACCGTCGCCGGCTCGCCGAGGCGCAGGTTGTACTCCGGCGCGAGCACGAACACCCGCAGCCCGTGCAGCCAGGCGCAGTGTCGGAATGCGGGCTGGTCGGCAGCCCCTGCGCGCCCGGCCGCCGCCGCGGCCGTTTCGGCGAGCGGGCGCCCCGCACCCGGGAAGGGCTGCTCGCGAACCCACTGGAGGTAGGTCTCCTGCCAGCTGCGCATGAACGCCGCGGTGCGCTCGTCCGAGCGCCACGCGAGGACGCCGGTGTTGAGCTCGTAGAACGCCTGCGGGACGTCGGGGTCGGCCATGCCACGGTAGCCGGCAGCGTAGGCGGCGGCGAGCTCGTATTGGTCGAGCAGCGCCAGCACGTGCCCGATCTCACCGACGACATAGGTGTCGGTGTCGAGGTAGATCGTCCTCTGGAAGGGCGAGCCGGCCATATTCGCGATCTTGTCGGCGTACGGGTTCCCGGACGGCTCGAACAGCGCCACCTCGAGCCCCGGCGGTGCGCCCTGCACCGGCTCGCTCGCGAACAGCAGGTGGGGCAGCTGGTTGTGCCGCAGCGAGGAGCGCGCCGAGCGGACGGCCTCCGCCACGTGGGCGGCGCCGGCCGCCGAGTACAGGATGCCGGCGGACGCCGCCGCCGCCGCCGGCTGCTCCCCCTCGGGCACGGCTAGCGGCTTGCTCGTCGGGGCGGGGCCGTCGCCGATGCCGCCGCACTCCTCACGAGAGGCGTTCGACCAGCATCGCCATGCCCATGCCGCCTGCCACGCACATCGACTCGATCCCGTAGGTGCCGTCGAGCGTCTCGAGGTCGTTGATCAGCGTGGTCATGATCCTCGCGCCGGTCATCCCGAAGGGATGGCCGAGCGCGATCGCGCCGCCGAACGGGTTGAGCTTCGCATCGTCGATCCCGAGGTCTTCCTTACACGGCACGATCTGGGCAGCGAACGCCTCGTTGATCTCGACGACGTCGATGTCGTCCATCGTCATCTTCGTCACGGCGAGCAGTTTCTCGATCGCAGGGATCGGGCCGAGGCCCATGATCTCGGGACGGATCGCCGCGACCGTCGAGGCGATGATCCTGACTTTCGGTGTCAGGCCAAGCTCCTTGGCGCGCTCGTCGGACATCACCAGCAGCGCAGCCGCGCCGTCGTTCAGCGGGCACGCGTTGCCGGCCGTGACGGAGCCGTCCGGCTTGAAGGCCGGCGGCAGCTGCGAGAGCTTCTCGAACGTCGTCCCGGGCCGCGGACCATCGTCCTTGCTGACGACCTGCTCGGGCACCTCGACCTCGTTGCCCTCCTTGTCGGTGACCGTGTGGGCCGGTGCCGTCACGGGCACGATTTCACTGTCGTAGTGGCCCGACTGCTGCGCGTCGACGGCGCGGTTCTGGGAGGTGACTGCCCACTCGTCCTGGGCCTCGCGGCTGACCTTGCAGCGCTCCGCGACGTTCTCGGCTGTCAGCCCCATCGGGATGTAGACGTTGTAGAGCGAGTTCTCCGAGCCGTCGAGCTTCGGGTGGAACTGGAAGTCCGCGCCTTTGCCCGCACGCGAGACAGCCTCGACGCCCGCCGCGATGTAGGTGTCGCCCTCGCCGGCCTTGATCGCGTGGAAGGCCATCCGGGTCGTCTGCAGCGAGGAGGCGCAGAAGCGGTTGACGGTCGTGCCGGGTACGTGATGGTCGATGCCCGCGAGCAGCGTCGCGTTACGCCCGATGTTGTAGCCGGACTCGCCCTCGGAGAAACCGCAGCCCATCATCACGTCGACGATCGAGCCGGGCTTGACCTGCGGGTTGCGCTCGATCAGCGCCTGCAGGGGCACGGCGGCCAGATCGTCGGCGCGCACCGATTTCAGAGACCCCTTGACAGCTCTTCCGATGGGCGTGCGAACGGCGTCGACGATCACTGCTTCTGACATCTGCGGCTCTCTCCTTGGTGTGTGGTCCACTCCAGCGCCGGGCGCTGCGGGGAAGGGCAGCACGCATCCTATGGGATGCTGCCGCTCGCCCGGCCGCCGGCGCGCGATCGTGGACGCGTGCCGGACCGGCGCGGCGCAAGCGCGCCACCGGGCGCGCCGCTAGCGCGCCGCGCCGATCCGTTCGGGCTCCGGGATCGCCGCCAGCCGCGCGCGCATCTGCTCGTCAGCCTCCACGCCCAGGAAGGCAAGCAGTGGCTCGATCTCGGTGAACGGCGCCGCGCACAGCCGGTTGACGTCGAGCTGGTGGTAGCGATCTCCCAGGCGCTCGCGCCCGACGCGTTCGGTGCGCTCGGTGAGGACGCGGCCGAACTCCAGCGAACGCTGCACCAGATCGTCGCCGGGGGCGGGCGGCTCGAGCCCGAGATGGGCGCTCCAGTTGTAGACCATCGTCTGGTTTTTTCCCCTCGCCACCTGATCGGGGTCGCGCACAACGTGGATGAAGCGCAGCTCCGGCAGCGCCGTGATCAGCTCCGGCAGCAGCACCATCGCGTTCGGCTCCTTGAAGCCCCAGCCCGGAGTCCGTGCGGGGTCGTGCCCGTGACTCGCCAGCAGGCGTCGCACTGCGCCCGGCGCCCACTGCAGGCCGCGTCTGCGTCCGAGGCGGTCGTTGCCACGCGGGACGGTGCCGATCACGGCCCCGGCGAGCGTGATCCGCTCCCGCGGTGACGGCCGGTCGGCGGTGGTGAGGCTCCGTACGAGCGGTCGCAGCCCGGCGTCGACGCGGCGCTGGCGGGTGGAGGCGCGCATGTACCAGCGCGGGCGCTTCAGCAGCAGCGTGTAGGACAGGTTGTCCAGCGCGTCGTTGAGATCCTCGCCGATGTAGAAGCCGAGCTCGACCAGCAGCCGGGCGGCGACCCGCGTCCCGCTGCCGCCGATCCCGGCGACCACCAGCGGTGGCCCGTAGCCGTCGGGCAGGCGCACCCCGCCGCGCCGGCGGGCGGCGCGCTCCGACTCGGGCCGCGCCGCGGCCTCCGTCGAGCCGGCTCGAGCGCCGCGGCGCCCCTCCGCCTGCGCATCAGCGCCCGATGCCATGACGGGCAGTATGACACTCGCGCCGAGGGCTTTAGACGGGCCCCGGCGGCGCCCCCGCCGCGTCGCGCCATGGTGGTGAGGGGACTCAATCGAGGCGATCGTAGCCCCAGCGCGCCACCAGGTCGCGTCCGAGGTAGCTGCTCAGCTCGCGCACTTCCGGCTCGAAGCGGCGGCGCAGCTCGAGCATCAGCTCATCGTCCTGCGCCGCGGGGCTCGTGAGCGTCGCCCGCCGGCGCACGCCGCGCAGCGCGTCGCGGCGCAGACGCCGCGGCGTGAGCAGCTTGATGGCCCGCTTCAGCCCCCGCGCGAGCGGCCCGCGGCCGTAGGCCAGCGCGGACAGGCGCCGGTCGACCTCGACGCGCCGGCGCACGGTGGGATTCGCCTCCACCGGCTCGAACGGAAGGCTGTCGTCGACGCCGAGGAAGCGCTCTACCTCTCGCAGCGTAGCCTCGTTGTCGGCACGGAAGTCCTCGTAGATCAGCACGAGCACCTGCTCGCTGGGGAACACGGCGTGGTAACGGCGCAGCTGCTCGAGGTAGCGCGCGCGCTCGGTGTACTGGAGCAGCTGCGGCTGATCCGCCGCGAGATCGGTGAGCGCCCGCCCCTGCCGCCGTTCGGGCTCCAGCTCGAGCGCGCGGCGCAGGCTCGGCTCGTCCTCGGACCCGTTCTGCAGCAGTTGCAGGTGCAGCGAGCGCACGAAGCTGGCCGGCTCGCGCAGCACCGCGATGATGCGCGCGCGGGGCTGCGCCGCGGCGATCCGCTCGGCCGCCGTCGGCGACCAGATGTGGCGCGTGGAGGCGTCGCCCGCCAGCTGGTCTCCTCGCGCGGCGGCGAACAGCGCCGCGTACTCCTCCAAGCTCTGCGGCCCCGCGCGGACGCGTTTGGTCTCGGGGCGCCACAGATCGCCGGCGAAGAACTGCGGCTCCTTGACGTCCGGCATGTAGATCTGCGGGTGCCCGCGAAGCATCTCGTAGAGGGCCGTCGTCCCGCACTTGGGGTGCCCGATGATGAAGAAGTCCGGCAGCCGCCCCGGCGGCGCTGCCGCGCGCGCAGAGGCGGCGCTCATCCGATCCGCTCGAGCGCCGGCGAGCCGGTGGCGTCGACGGCGAGCAGCTCCTTCAGCCAGCTCTCGTCGCCGCGCGCGATCCGCTCGTACATCTGCTCGGAGATGCGTGCGTTGGCCTCTTCGGTCTGCCGGCGCCAGCGCCGCTGCCGGCGCCGGTTGAGCCGCCGCACGGCGGCCGCGAGCCCAGGGACGGGCGGTACCGGCAGGTTCGCCGGGCTCAGGTCGCGGTCTGATCGCAGCAGCACGCCGTGGTCACGGAACGCCGCGCCGTGGTGGTAGACGACGCCGCCGTACACGGCGAACAGCGCGGGGTGCGGCGCGGTCCCGTTCGAGCGGTGCAGCTCGAGCCACGGCGTCCCCGAGAGCTCCAGCGCGCGCAGCAGGTTGGCGCCCACACCGCTCGCGCGCGTGCCGTCCGCATCGATCCAGGTGTGCCCCTTGCACCAGTCGCCCGGCAGTGTCCGCCAGAAGCCCACCGTGGTCACGCAGAAGCACGGGTGGGGATGCGGCTCCTCAGCGTGCTCGGCGCGGCGCACGGCCACCAGCGGCGCCTGGCGCAGGCCCTCACTCAGCAGCGGCTCGAGGTCGGCGATCGGGAAGGCGTCCCCGTCGAGAAACATCACGATGTCCTGCTCGGAGGCCACGCTCGAGATCTCGAGCGCCATGTGGTTGAGCTTTTCCGGATGCGTGACGCTCCCGACGTGCTCGATCACGCGGTCGAAGTGTCGTGCGTGCGCGGCGTCGATCCCCTGGATCGAGCCCCAGATCACGAGCGGCTGCTGGACGTTCCTGCGCAGGTGATCCACCTGGATCTCGATCCAGCGCGGCGAGCGGAAGTGGGCGGTGGCGACATGCACGGTCGGCCGCTGCGCGCCGGTGCCCTCCTCAGACGAGCTCATCGTAGCCCCACAGCGAAACCAGGTCGCGGTCCAGGCACTCGCCGGCGGCGACGACCTCCCCCTTGAAGCGCCGGCGCAGCTCCGCCACCGTGCGCTCGTCCGGAGGCGGCGGCTCGCGGTCGACGACAGCGCGCCTCGCTGCGTGCAGGGCGCCTCCCCGCACGCGCTCGGAGGTGACCATCTTGATCGCTCGCCTCAGCGCGCGCGACCCCGGGCCGCGCCCGACCGAGATTCCGTGCAGCAGTTGCTCGCCGGAGCGCGAGCGGACGCGAACGGTCGGGTTCGCGCTCACGGGCTCGAGCTGCGCTGCCTCATCGACGCCGAGGAAGCCCAGTACCTGGCGTAGCGCGCGCGCGTTGTCGGAGCGGAAGTCGTCGTAGATCAGCGTCAGCAGCTGCTCCGGCGGGAAGCACGCGCGGTAGGCCCGCAGCTGCTCCGCGTAGCGCACGTGCTCGGAATAGAGCAGCGCCTTGTGGCCCTCCCCGCGCAGGACGTCCTCGCGTCTGGAGCTCTCGAGCTCGAGTGCCGCGCCGAAGTCCGGCTCGGTCTCGGCGCCTACCTGCAGCAGCTGGAGGTGCAGCGAGCGCAGGAACTCGACGGGCTCGCGGAAGATGGCGACGATCCGCGCGTCCGGTTGCAGCTCGCGGATGCGGGCTGCCGTCGCGGTGCTGCGCAGGTAGTCGGTGGAGGCCTCTCCGGCGCGTTGATCCGGCGGCGCGTCGGCGAACAGCGACAGATACGCCTCGAGCGTGTGCGGGCGCTGCGCGGGAAGCCGCGCCGAGCCCTGCCGGTAGTGCAGTGCGCGGGAAAGGTATTGGGGCTCCTTCAGCGCCGGCATGTAGATCTGCGGATGGCGCCGCAGCATCTCGTAGAGCGCGGTCGTGCCGCACTTGGCGTGCCCGACGACGAAGAAGTCCGGCCGCCGCCTGCCGGCCTCGCGCGCGCTGCGCAGCTCGGCCATCAGCTCCTGCTCAGCCACCGCCGCGCTCGTCGCGATCCTCGCCGGCACGCCCAGCGGCCTCCTCAACCCTCATGCTGACCGGTGAGCGCCAGCTCGGAGGCGTGCCGGTAGTACGGGTTGTCCCGCAGCAAGGCGGCTTTCGTGTCGAAGCCCACGAGACGCCCGTCGAGGACGACCATCACGCGGTCGCACCGCTCGAGGGTCGACATCCGGTGGGCGACGATGATCAGCGTGAGTTTGCTGGTGAGCATTTCCAGCGACTCCGCGATCAGCGCCTCGGAGTGCGGGTCCAGCGCACTGGTCGGCTCGTCCAGGATCAGCATCTCGGGTTCGGCGGCGAGCGCACGCGCCAGGACGATCCGCTGCTGCTGCCCGCCGGACACCGCGTCGGCGCGCGGGCCCACGATCGTCTCGTACTGCTTCGGCCAGCTCATGATGTCATCGTGGATTCGCGCCAGGCGCGCGGCGCGCTCCACCCGCTCGTCGTCGATGTCGCGGAAGAAGCGGATGTTGTCGGCCACCGTCGTGTGCAGAAGGCGGGGCTGCTGCGGCACGTAGGCGACCTGCCTGTGCCAGTCGGCGACGGCGAAATCGCCCGCCGACAGGCCGTTGATCAGGTAGCGCCCGCCGGCGGGGTCGCGCAGCCGCAGCAGCAGCTGCACGAGCGTCGACTTGCCTGCGCCGGAGGGGCCGACGATCCCGATCGCTTCGCCGCCACGGATCGTGAAGTCGAGGTCCGTCAGCACCTGCACGCCCGGGTTGTAGGAGAAGGACACCTTCTCGAAGGCGATCGTCTCGATCGACTCCAGCGGCGTGTCGCCGTAGTGTTCGGGGCTGTCGCGGTAGCGTTTCAGCGCACGCTGCGTGCGCTCGACGAACGGCATCGCCTGCACGAGGCTCTGGTAGGAGCCCTGCACAGACTGCCCCGCGTTGCCCGCGCGCAGCAGGATCAGCACGACGCCACCGAGCGAGTCCGCGTGCTGCCCGCCGATGAAGTAGAGGATGGCGATCCCGGTGATCAGGATGACGTAGATCAGCGTCTGGTAGGCGCTGCCGATCAGCCGCGAGAGCAGCTGCGTGCCGTAGAAGGCTTTGCGCACCTGCGCCGTGAGCTGCGCGAGGTTGGCCCGCTGCGCCTCCTGGCCGCCGAACACGTGGATCTCCTCTGCGACCCTGTTGTTCTCCGCGACGCCGCGGGCGAACGAGACTTGCGCGCGCGAGAGCTGGCGCGCGAAGCGCCCGCCCCGGGCGCGCAACGGTCGCAGGATCAAGAACAGTGCCGTGGACAGCACCGCGACCCCCGCCGCCGCGATCGGGCTCAACAGCAGCGCAACGGCGAGCAGCACGAGAAACTGCAAGAACGCGGTGAGCAACGAGACGCTCGCCACCGCGCCGCCGACGGCCTGCGCCGCCTGGCCGGTCATGTTCTCCTGCAGCTGGCCGTCGCGGTCGCGAGACTGCACATCCCACGAGGCGCGGTTGAAGGCGTCGAAGAGTTCCGTCCGCAGTTTCGCCATCACTTCGGCGGGGATACGGGCGACGAGCGCCGAGAGCGGGACCTGGACGGCAAGCCGCAGCGCGCACATCGCGTAGGCGGCGATGATCAGGTTGGTGGTGCTGGTGTGCAGGGTCAAGACGGGGAGCCCAACCCGGCCGTTGTGCCCTGCGTGGTGGCCCTGACCCACAACCGAGGCGGCGAGCTCCGCCACGAGCGCCAGCGTCGCAGCTTCGGCGAGGCCGGTGATGATCGAGTACACGCCGACACCGACGATCATGCGTCGCCGATCGCCGATCAGCAGACTCAGGTTCGCGCGCATCGACGCCACCGACGGCTTCTTCGCCGCGGCGGGCCGCCGGCGAGACATCCCTGCCCCCTTCCCGAGCTCTTGCATGCGCGCTCTGTCTCCTTGCTCGTCCGACCGGCGGCCGATCAGTCTAGGACCTCGTAACCCCACTCGGCCACGAGGTCACGCCCGAGATACTCACTCAGCGCCCGGACCTCGGGCGCGTAGCGCGTGCGCAGCTCATCCGTGAGCCGGGGATCGGCAGGAGCCGGCTGCTTGTACACGACGCCGCGCCAGCGCGCCCGGAACGAGGGCGAGCGCAGCACGGGTGGAGTGAGCGCGTTGACGGCGCGGCCAAGCGCGCCGGCGCCACGCGGGTCGTAGCGCGCCCGCCTCGCCCGGTGGGAGAGCCGCATCAGCGACTGCACCCGCACCTCCTTCAGCGGTTTCGTCTGCTCTGCGACCAGCTCGACGGTGTCCCGTGCTCCCAGGAAGCGGAGCACGCGGCGTACCGTGTCGATGTTCTCGGCGCGGAAGTCGTCGTAGATCAGCACCAGCATCCGCTGCTCGCCGAAGACGGCGCGGAAGCGCTCGAGCTGCTCCACGTAGCGGACGTGGTCCGAGTACATGAGCGGCTCGGGGCTGATGTTGCCGGCCGGGATGCGGCGTCCTTCGCGGCGCGGCGGCTCCAGCGCCAGCGCCTTGCGCAGGTCGCGCTCGGGCTCGATCTCCCGATGCACCATCTGCAGGTGGAACGAGCGCAGGAAGCTCGCCGGCTCGCGGAGGATCACCACGATGCGGGCATCCGGCTGCATCTCGGCGATCGCCGCCGGGGCGGTGCTCGAGCGGATGTACTGCGGCGAGGCGTCGCCGACGAGCTGCTCGGGCGAGGCCCCTTCGAACAGCGACAGGTAGCCCTCGAGCGTGCTCAGCTCGCGGTCGCGCCGCAGCAGCTCCGGCACGAAGTAGCGTGGCTCCTTGACCTCGGACATGAAGATCTGCGGGTGCTGGGAGAGCATCAGGTAGAGCGCCGTCGTGCCGCACTTCTGGTGGCCCGCGATGAAGAAGTCGGGGACTCTCATCGGCCGCCCCTCGACCTCGACGAAGCGCGCCTGGCCGGTCGCGAGCTGGCGCTCAGTGGACATCGCCGTAGCCCCACTCGTCGACCATGTCCCGGCCGAGGTACTCGCTGAGCGCGACCACCTCCGGCTTGAAGCGGCGACGCAGCTCGCGTATGAACGCCTCGTCGGGAGGATCCGGGGCCTTGTATACGGCTCTGCGCCACTTCGCCCGGAACGCTTCACCGCGCAGCGGCGCGGGCGTCAGCGTGTTGAGGGTTCGACCCAGCGCAGTGGCGGTCGCCGGATTGCGCCGCGCCGCGCGGGCCGAGTCCGCCACGTACTTGAGCAAGGGCGAGCGCACCGCCTTCAGCGTCCCGGTCCTGATGGGCTCGATCGGCGCGTTCGGGTCCACTTCGAGAAACCGCAGCACGCGGCGGACGGTCTCTCCGTTGTCGCGAAGGAAGTCGTCATAGATCAGCACCAGCATCTGCTCCTCGGCGAAGACGGCGCGATAGCGCTCGAGCTGCTGTACGTAGCGCACGTGATCGGAGTAGAAGAGCGTCTCGGGCACATGGCGCCCCCGCGGGATGCGCCTGCCCTCCCGCCGTTCGGGCTCGAGCGCGATCGCCTTACGGAAGTCTCGCTCGGTCTCGACCCGGTTCTGCACCCACTGCAGGTGGAACGAGCGCAGGAAGCTCGCCGGCTCGCGGAGGATCGCGATGATCCGCGCGGCAGGCTGGACCTCGGCGATCCGCCCGGCGGCGGTACGAGATCGCAGGTACTGGGGTGAGGCCTCCCCCACCCGCTGCTCCGGCGCGGCCGCCGCGAACAACGCGAGGTAGTCCTCCAGCGTGTACGGACGTCCGCGGTCGCGGGCGTGGGGGTTGCGCATGCCTCCGCGCAGCTCGGGCGCGAAGAACTTCTGCTCCTTGACGTCCGGCAGGAAGATCGCGGGATGGCGCTTGAGCATCAGATCCAGGGCCGTCGTCCCGCACTTCTCGTGGCCGACGATGAAGAAGTCGGGCGCCCGCCCCGCCGCGGCGGGCGGCGCGGTCACGCCCGCCGGCGACGGCGGCGTCTGCTGCGGGGTAGCCGAGCGCGTCGCCCCGCCTTCCGGGTTCGATGGCTCAGCTGAGGCGCTCATACTGCCACCCGCCGCCGCCCCCTCGCGCGACGCGCGGCCGTCGCGTCTTGGGCCCGGACGGCCCGGTCCGAGCTCCGACGAGAATCGGTCGCTTGGACACCGCCATCGCCCGGGCAGTGTACCGGCCTCGTGCTACAGGTCCAAGCGGCTTACGCCGAGCTCGTCGAAGCCCACGTGGTGGGCGAGCTCGTGACGCACGGTGCGCGTCACCTGGTCGCGCAGGAGGTCCGGATCGTGGCCGAAGTCCCGGCGCAGCGTGTCGCGGAAGATCACGATCCGGTCGTGCGCGTTCGTGCGCGTCGCGCCGTCCCCCTGGTAGAGGCCATAGGCGCCCGCCCGCCGCCCCCCGTCAGAGATAACAACCGCGACGTGTGCGAGCGCGTTGCGCAGCAGGTCGGGGAGGTCGTCGAGGGCGTCGCGCACGAGCTCCTCGAAGTCGTGGTCGTCGAGCGGATCGAGCTCCAGGAATTCGCCTTCGTCGGGCGCGTACACGAGCCCCTCGCGTGCGAGCAGCTCCGAGTTGCGCACGATCTGCTCGAACTCCGACTCGGACTCGGGGTCGCGCCACCCCGCCATGCGCACCGCCACGAACGCCACGCTCCCCATCAGCGCGGCGGCGACGATGACACCGAGCGCGACGTCCTCGAGCGCGCGCACCGCGCCGATCGAGCTGAAGCCCTGCCCGACGACGAGCACGACGAGGCCGAGCGACATCGCGATGATCGCTGCCACGCCCACGCGCCGCAGGTGACCGGAAGCGCTGTGGGGTGGACGCCAGCGCATCGGCCTACTTCAGCGTACGGGCGATCACGAGCCTCTGGATCTCGTTCGTGCCCTCGTAGATCTGGGTGATCTTCGCGTCCCGCATCATCCGCTCCACCGGATACTCCTTGACATAACCGTAGCCGCCGAGGACCTGCACCGCCTCGACGGTCACCTGCATCGCGGTGTCCGAGCAGAAGACCTTCGCCATCGAGGAGTACTTGGCGCGTTCGCGGGTGCTGCTGGTCGGCCATCGCGCACGCCTTGTAGAGCAGCTCGCGCGCCGCCGCGGTGCGCGTTTCCATGTCTGCGAGCTTGAAGTGGATCCCCTGGAACTCGTTGATCGCCTTGCCGAACTGCTTGCGCTCGCGCGCGTAGGCGACCGCGTAGTCGGTGGCTCCCTGGGCGATCCCCACCGCCTGCGCGGCGGCTCCGAGGCGCGTGCGCTCGAGCGTGCCCAAAGCGACCGAGAGGCCCCTGCCCACCTCGCCGATGACGTTCTCCTGCGGCACGCGCACGTCCTCGAAGACCGGCTGCCCGGTGGGCGAGGCGCGGATGCCGAGCTTGTGCTCGAGCTTGCCCACGCTGAAGCCCGGGCGGTCGGCCTCGACGACGAATGCCGTCATGCGGCGGCTCTCGCGGTCGGTCACGGCGAACACGACGTAGAAGTCCGCGATGCCGAGGTTGCTGATCCAGTTCTTCGTGCCGTTGATCACCCATTCATCGCCGTCGAGCACGGCGCTCGTCGTCATCCCCGCGGGGTCGGACCCGGCGTCGGGCTCCGAGAGCGCGAACGCCGGCGAGGACTCCCCCGTCGCGCAGCGCGGCAGCAAGCGCTCCTTCAGCTCGTCGCTGCCGTACAGCTGGATCGGCAACGTCCCGAGCTCCTGCACCATCAGGATCAGCGCGCACGCGGCGTCCACCTTGGCGATCTCCTCGACCGCCATGTTGAGCATCAGCGTGCCGGTGCCCGTGCCGCCGTACTCGACGGGGAAGGGCAGGCCGAGGATGTCCTGCTCGGCGAGGAGCTTGCGCACGTCCCACGGGTACTCCGCGCGCTCGTCGATCTCGGCTGACCGCGGCGCGATCCGCTCCCTGGCGATCTGCCCGATCGTCGCGCAGAAGTCGAGGTGCTCCTGGGGGATCGTGTAGACGTCGCTGACCGCCTGCATGCATCGGTGATCCTAGTGATGGGCGGCCGCCCGCGCCGCCGCGGCGCGCGGCGCGGCCCGCCGCTAGGCTGATGCGCGATGAGCGCGCCGAACCCCGCCGGCGAGACGAGATGGAGGTCGAGCCCGAGCGCGTCGCGGAGTGGCTGCGGGAGGACCCCGAGGTGCAGGTGATCGACGTGCGCGAGGCCTACGAGCGCGAGGCGGGGCACATCGCCGGCACCCGCCACATCGAGCTGGCCAGCCCTCTCCGCGCAGGCGGGCAGCGTCGCGCGCGAGCACCCCGTCGTGTTCTACTGCCGCGTCGGGTCGCGCTCGCAGATGGCCGCGCAGGCATTCCGCGTCTCCGGATACGAGGCATACTCCATGGCCGGAGGCCTCGTGCGCTGGGCGCGCGAGGGACGCCCGCTCTCGCCGGAGGGCGGGCGAGTGGCGGAGCACTAGAGAGGAGTTGCAGATGGAGGCGAGCGCGCAGTACGAGGGAGTCAGGCGGGGAGCCGGATACGCGGTCGGGCACCTCGACGACTTCGGCACCGGACCCGGCTTTCGGAAGGTGCGCAAGGCGCTCGACGTCACCGCGTTCGGCGTGAACGCGATCATCCTGCCGCCGGGAATCGAGACGGGGTTCCACTACCACGACGTCCAGGAGGAGCTGTACTTCGTGCACAGCGGCGCGATCGAGATGGAGTTCGGCGATGGCACCGTGGAGCGGATGGAAGCGGGCTGCTTCGCACGGGTGGACGCGGACCGTCCGCAAGATCCGCAACGCCAGCGATGCAGACGCCGTCTACCTGTGCGCGGGCGGCAAGGACGGATACGTGGGTCGCGACGGCCAGGTGCCGCCCGGCGAGGAGCAGCGCGTGCGGGCCCTGCACGACCTGCGCTCCGAGCAGCCCAGTGAGCGGGCCGCGCGCGTGTGAGCGAGCGCGCGGAGCCCGAGCGCGTCCTGCGGGTCGACGAGCGAGCTCGCGATACCGCTCGCCGAGATCGTGCTGCGCACGAGCCGCTCGTCGGGTCCGGGCGGCCAGCACGCGAACGTCACGGCCTCGCGCGTGGAAGCGATCTTCGACGTGGCCGCCTCGCCGTCCCTCGAGCGAGGCGCAGCGGCAGCGGGCGCTCGAGCGCGCGGGACCGCGGATCGTGGCGGTCGCGCAGGACGAGCGCTCGCAGGCGCGCAACCGCGAGCTCGCCCTCTCGCGCCTTGCGGAGCGCATCCGCTCCGCGCTGACGGTGCCGCGCAGCCGCCGTCCGACGCGGCCGACGGCGGCCTCGCGCGAGCGCCGGATCGAGGCAAAGCGACGCGCCTCGCAGCGCAAGGTCGAGCGCCGCCGCCCCGGCGAGGAGGAGTAGGCACTAGTTGAGCAGCTCGCGCACGTAGCGCTGGTGCAGGCGCCCGAGCGACGTGCGCTCGGGGTGGAAGCCGATCGCCTGCCACAGCTGGCCCGCGGCGGGCGCCCACGCGATGATCAGGTACGTGCCGAGCATCGAGCCCGCGTTGCGCAGGCGGCGCGAGGCCGAAATCGCGGCGAGCGGCAGCACCCACAGCACGTACCACGGCAGCACCCAGCTGAGCGTCACGAGCAGGGCGACGCTCGCCCAGCCGCACGCCTCGATCGGGTCGCGGTGCACGTACGCCATGCGGCAGCACGCGATCACCGACAGCCCGAGCGCGACGCTCAGGAGCGTGTGCAGCGTCTGCGTCTCGCCGCCCGCGCCCACGGCGAGCCCGATCAGGTTGGGGATGCTCTCGCTCGTCACGAGCCGGCTCTGGGTGCTGAGGTCGGGGATGTGCAGCCCGAACGCGAGCAGGCTCGCCACCGCCACGACCGCGCCGGCGAGCAGCATCCCGATCACGCACCTGCACGAGCGTGCGGCGCGAGTGGAGCAGGCCGGCGATGACTACCGGGATCAGCACGCCCCCCGACGCCTTGAACGCGGCGGCGGTGACGAACGCCGCGCCCGCGCCCACCTCGAGCGCCGACAGCGGCAGCACCCAGTCGCGGATGCGGGCCGGGCGCTGCTCCGGGGGCGTGCCGCTCGCGCACGAGCAGCAGCAGGTAGAAGCCGAGCACGATGCACAGCAGCATCAGGAAGTCGTTGTGGTCTCCGCCCAGCCCCCACACGAGCACGATCGGGTTGAGGCCGACGAGCGCGATCGCCGGCCGCGGATCGCGGCCGAGCAGCTTCGCGCAGCGCCACACGAGGTAGATCAGCGCGAGGCTCGCGAGCGCGAGCAGCACCTTCAGCGCCCAGAAGCTGCCCGCCACCCCGAGCGGCACGACGGCGAAAGTGAGGAGCGTGAACAGCGGGCCGTAGGGGCTCAGCAACTGATGCCAGTTGCTGAGCACGAACGCGGGGTCGCTGTGCGGCTCGACGATCGGGATCGAGGTGTACGGGTTGAGGTGGTGGAGCACCTCCATGCGCCCGTAGTTGATGTAGTTGAAGACGTCGGTGAGCGCGAGCGGCGGCGCGAGCAGGAAGATCGCGTGCGCCCCCACGATCGTCCCGATGAGCCATCGCGGCGGCAGCTCCGAGGCGCGGCGCAGGACGACCAGATAGCTGACGTACATGATCACGATCGCCGCCGTCGCGAGGTACTTGATCGTGTAGCCGTTGCTCGTGAGGCCGGGCCACAGCCCGCCGAGGGGCCCCGCCATCCAGCGCGGGAAGAAGTTGTTGTGGGTGGTCGGCGAGAGGCCGCTCGGCCGGTCCGCCGCCATCACTACCAGGAACAGGCTCAGCAGCAGGATCAGAGCGAGCGCGATCGCGCCCGCCCATGCGCCGGTGCGCGCCGGCGCGAGCGCGCCGATGCCTCCTCGCCGCGTGCGGTCTGCGGGCGGGGCGGGCGCCGGCTGGGGCGCTCCCTGTAACGGAAGGGTTGTCGCGTCGCCCTGCATCGAAGCGTCGCCGACAATAGCTGTCGCAGAACGTCGAGGGCCCGCCGGAGCGGGCCCTCGCAAGACGTGATCTCCTCGGCGGCTCAGATCGCCGTGACGTTTACGGCCTTGGGGCCCTTATCGCCCTGCTCCGGGTCGTAGGACACCTTGGCGCCCTCCTGCAGCGAGCGGTATCCCTCGCCGTTGATCCCGGTGTGGTGGACGAACAGGTCCTTGTCACCATCGTCGGGCGTGATGAACCCGAAACCCTTGTCGTCGCTGAACCACTTAACGGTGCCGGTGGGCATTGTGTACTCCTCCACGGTGTGTGCGTGCTGCTACGCGGAGGATGCTGCTCAGAGCTTCGACCTGCGAGCGCTAGCACTGCTTTCGCCGGCTTTCGCGCCGGCCAGACCACACGAACGTAGCACGTCGTCCCGCCGGGATGTTGTCCGGATGTTTCCCGCGAGCATCAGCCGCCGGGCCTCGCCGGGGCGGCTAGGGTGGCGGCGTGGCAGTACCTTCGAGCCCCGAGGGCGAGCGCGCGCCGCCCGCCTCGCTGAACCGCCTCCTGCCGCCGGGGCCGCCCGCGACGGCGACCGAGCTCGTCGAGCAGCTCGGGCTGTGGCGCAGGGACCCGCCCGCCGGCGCGGTGCCGCGCGTGCTCCTGAACATGGTGTCCACCGCGGACGGGCGCGCGGCGCTCGCGGGCCGCTCGGCTCCGCTCTCGAGCCAGGCCGATCGCGAGCTGTTCCATGCCCTGCGAGCGCCGGTGGACGCCGTTCTCGTCGGTGCGAGCACCGTGCGCCGCGAGCGCTATGGCCGCATCGTCCGCGACGCGGCGACGCGGGGGCTGCGGCGCGAGCACGGGCTGGCGGAGGAGCCGCTCGCGTGCATCGTCTCGGCGAGCCTGCGGCTCGACCCGGGCGTGCCGCTGCTCGCCGAGCCGGCGGCGCGCGTGGTAGTGCTCACGCCCGCGACGGGCGAGCTGGGAGCGACCGCGGCGAGCGTCGAGTACGTGCGCGCCACCCGCGGCGGGGCGCTCGACCTGCGGGCGGCGCTTGCCGAGCTGCGCGAGCGCTTCGGCGTGCAGCTCGTGCTGTGCGAGGGAGGGCCTCATCTCGCCACGGAACTGCTCGCCGCGGGGGTGCTGGACGAGCTGTTCCTCTCGCTCGCGCCGAGGCTCGCCGGCGGGGACGGAGCGGGCGGCGAGGAGGCGCTTCGGATCCTCGCAGGGCCCGAGCTCGACCCGGCGGTCGAGCTGCAGCTGCGGGGAGCGCTCGAGAGCGGCTCCCACCTGTTCCTGCACTACGCCGTGGAGGCGCCGGAGCGCGTCTCGCGCGAGACGATCGAGAGCAGTTCGCTCGCGAGGTGACGGCCCTGCGCCGCGACGAGCGGCGTCGCGGAGATGAGCACGACGACCTCCTCGCCGTCGAGCTCCTCGAGCGTGATGCGGGGGGCGTCGCGCAGCGGACACTGCAGCGAGCGCTCGAGGATCTCCTGCAGGTCGCTGGGGGTCATCCCCGCGCGCAGGCGCGCCCGCAGGTTCACCGCCTCGGGCTCGCGCAGCGGCAGCACCGCGACGTTGAGCACGACGCTGTTGGGCACCATGATCGAGTCGTCGCCCGTCGCGAAGGTCGTGTACAGCAGCCCCAGCGAGCTCACGGTGCCCTCGATCTGGCCCCCGATCGGCCCGCCCTGGAGGCGCACGCGCTCGCCCACGCGGAACGGCCGCGCGCTGAGCAGCACGGTCCCCGCGATCAGGTTGCCGAGCGTCTGCTGGGCGGCGAGGCCAAGGATCACAGCCGTGAAGGCGCCGCCGAGCGCGAGCGTGCGCGTTTCGATGCCCGCCACGCGCAGCGCCACGAACGCCGCCACGGCGACCGTGGCGAGGCGGATCAGGAAGCCGACGGTGCCGGCGGTGGCGGGATCGAGGCGCCTGAACAGCGCGGGTCCGAGCCCGCGGCCGACATCGCGCGCGATCGCCCACCCGAGGGCCATCAGGCTCACCACCGTCGCCACGGTGAAGAGCGTCTCGAGCGGCGGTTCGAGTTCGTTCGCCGCCTGGCCGTGGTGACCGGCGGCGCCGAACAGCTCGACGCGGTGGTCGTACACGAGCACGATCGCGATGAACAGCGGCACGAGGAACAGCAGGTCCACCCGCGCGCGCTTGACCACGCGGCGGTCCACCTGGCGCAGCAGGCCCACCTCGCGCCAGGCCTGGCTACGCGTCTCGAACATCTTCTGGGGGGTGCGCGGCTTCGGCATCGAACTCAATGATGGCGGGTGAGAGGTCTCGTGGCGGACGGTGGGCGCGGCGTTGCTCTAGGATCGGCGCGTGAGTCCCGGCCTTCGGAAACTCGCGCTGCCCGCCGTGATCCTCGGCATCGTGCTGCTCGTCGTGGCGGTCGTCTACTTCGTCACACCCGAGCACTCGCTGCCCTCCTTCTTCCCCGGTCACAGCTCCGCAAGCAGCGCCGAAGCGAGCCACCACCACACCAAGCACGGGATCGCGGCGGTCGTCGTCGCGCTCGCCTGCTTCGCGTTCGCATGGTTCGCGACGGGCCCCGGAACCGGCTCCTCGGAGGCGGGTGGCTCTACCTCCGCGGGCTAGCTGAACGCGAACACGATCGTGCAGAACGCACCCATCGCGATGCAGTAGATCCCGAACGGCGTCAGCCGGTTGGTCTGGAAGAAGCGCAGCAGGAACTTCACCGCGAGGTACGTCGTGGCGGCGGCGCAGATGCCCGCTACCAGCGCCGGGCCGCGCACGCCGTTGCCCTGGGAGCCGAGGAGTTCGGGGAGCTTCAGCGCGGCGGCGGCGAAGATGACGGGCGTCGCCAGCAGGAACGAGAAACGCGCCGCGTCGTCGTTGGAGAGGCCGACGATCAAGCCGCCGCCCATGGTGAAGCCCGAGCGCGAGATCCCCGGGATCAGCGCGAACGCCTGCGAGCTGCCGACGCCGATCGACTGGCGCCAGCTGAGCTTCGACAGCCGCCCGTCGACGTCGCCCTTGTAGTCGCCGGGGCGCGGGGGGCGCCGGCGCAGGCGCTCGAAGGCGAGCAGGGCGATGCCGTTCACGATCAGGAACGCCGCCGCCACCTGCGCGGAGGCGAACAGCTCGCGCAGCGGGTCCTGGAGCAGCAGGCCGATGATCCCCACCGGGATCGTCGCCGCCACGAGCAGCCAGCCCAGGCGCGCGTACTTGTCGTCGGCGCGGATCTCGCGCATCCGCAGCGAGCGCCACAGGCCCTTCACGATCTGCACCCAGTCCTCGAGGAAGAACAGCAGCAGCACGATCGCCGTCGCGAGGTGGGTGGCGACGAGGAACGTGAGGAAGTACTTGTCGTTCTGGTGGATGTTCCAGCCGAACAGCCGCGGGATCACGACGCCGTGGCCGAGGCTCGACACGGGGAACGGCTCGGCGATGCCCTGCGTGAGGCCGAGGATGATCGCCTGGAAGTAGGAGATGGGGTGCACGACCGCGGAAGCTTAGGGCGTACGGGCGTGCGACAGGTGAGAGTCCGCCCAGGCGAGCAGCGCCGCCCGCGCCGCCGCTGCGTGGACGAGCGGCGGCCGCGACGCCGCGTACGCTCCCGCGGGTGCAGGCAGGGGACGGTCACCGCGAGCCCTCGCTTGTTGAGATAACACGCGAGTGGGGGCGCATCGGATGCGTCGGCTTCGGCGGGCCGCCCGCCCACATCGCGCTGCTGCGCAAGCTGTGCGTGCAGGATCGACAGTGGCTCACGAGCGCCGAGTTCGAGCGCGCGATCGCCGCGACGAGCCTGCTGCCCGGGCCGGCGTCGACGCAGCTGGCGATCTACTGCGGCTGGCGGCTGCGCGGAGGAGCGGGCGCGCTGCTCGCGGGTGCCGGGTTCATCGTCCCCGGCCTGCTCGCGATCCTCGTGCTGTCGGCGCTGTTCCTGTCGGGCTCGCCCCCTGCCGCGCTGCGCGGGGCGGGAGCCGGCGCCGGCGCCGCCGTGGCAGCTGTCGCGGTGTCCGCCGGGCTCGGCGTCGCGCGGCCGATGTGGGAGCGGACCCGCCGCACGGCACGAGGACGCACGCTCGCATACGGGCTCGCCGGGGCGCTCACCGCCGCGGCGAGCGTCACCTGGCTCGTGCTCGTGCTGCTCGCATGCGGCGCCGCCGAGCTGGCCGTGCACGCCCGTGCGCGCACGCGAGCGGGGACGGGCGCGTGGTTCTCGCCGGCGCTGCTCGCCCTCGCCGGCGCGGTGACGCGCGCACCGCGGTCGCGGCTCGTCGCGCTGCCGCTGCTCGGCGCGAGCGCGCAGAGCGGCGGCACGGCGGCGCTCGCGTGGACGGCGTTCAAGGTCGGGGCGCTCGCCTTCGGCGGCGGCTTCGTGATCGTGCCGCTGATGCAGGCGGACGCGGTGAGCGCGTATCACTGGATGACACACACGCAGTTCCTGAACGCGGTGGCGCTCGGGCAGGTGACACCCGGACCGGTGACGCACACGATCGCCGCGGTCGGCTACTCGGCGGGGGGCGTGCCGGGCGCGCTGTTCGCCGCCGCGATCGCGTTCGCGCCGTCGTTCGCGTTCATCCTCATCGGCGCGGCGCGCTTCGAGCGACTGCTCGTCAACGAGCGCGTGCGCGTCTTCCTCGCGGGCGCCGCGCCCGCCGCCACCGGCGCGATCATCGGCGCCGCGGTGCCACTCACCGGCGCGCTCGTCGAGGGCTGGCAGTTCGCCGTGCTCGGCGCCGCGGCGATCGCGCTGCTCGCGCTGCGGCGTGGGGTCGTCCTCACGCTGCTGCTCGCAGGCTGCGCGGGCCTGCTCGTGGGCGTGCTCGGAGGCCCGTTGCCGCAGTGATTCACCGGCCGATCACACGATGGTCTCCGATTGGTTACAAAAACCCGCATTTTGCGGGGAACCCTGTTCATCGATGAACAGCAAGAGAAACCAGCAGGAAGGCTCCGTGACGACGCGGGTGGACATGCACTGCCACTCCTGCGCCTCCGAGCGCTCGCGGCTGGGCGTGCAGCGCGCCGCGGGGCTGCCGGAGTGCGCCACGCCGCCCGAGGAGGTCTACGCCCTGGCCAAGCGCCGGGGCATGGACTTCGTGACGATCACCGACCACGACACGATCGCCGGCGTCCTCGAGATCGCGGATCGCCCGGACGTGTTCGTGTCGGTGGAGCTCACCGCGACGTTCAAGGACGAGCCGCAGGCGGTGCACGTGCTCTGCTACGGCATCACCGAGGAGGACCACGAGTGGCTGCAGGCCAGCTGCGATGACCTCGAGCGCTGCGCGTCCTACCTGCACGAGCACGCGATCGCCTGCGCCCTCGCCCACCCCTACTACACGGTGGCGGCACCGCTCACGGCACGCCACCGCCGCCGTCTGGCGGAGCTGTTCGGCGTGTGGGAGGTCCGCAACGGCTCCCGCGCGCGCGAGCTGAACGGGCCCGCCGCGACATACGTGGCGACCCGTGACGGGATCGGCATCGGCGGCAGCGACGACCACGCGGGAGTCGACGTCGGGCGCACCTTCACCGAGACGCCTCGCGCCGCGAGCCCGCAGGAGTTCCTCGCGCACGTGCGCAGCGGCGACGCGGCGGCACGGGGCTCGCAGGGAAGCGCGGCGAAGTGGACGCACGCGGCGATCGCGCTCGCTGCCCGCTCGCTCGGCAGCGGGGCGCCAGAGGCCTCGGTGGAGCGCCCCGATCCGGGGCGGGTGATGGCGATGGTGCGCCGGTTCCTGCTCGAGGCCGATGCCCGCCAGGGCGCGGGTGCCGGGGACATCTCCTCCGCCGACGCTCGCTGCCTGCTGCGCGCGTGGCTGCGCGCGGTCGAGCTCGACCATCTCGACGAGCGCGGCCTGATCGAGTTCATGCAGGCTGAGGACTTCAGCCACGCCGGCCTGTACCGGCGCGCGCGCCGCCTGCACGAGCGCAAGCTGCGCTCGGCGGTTGCGGTGGCGGTCGGGGCCGCGCACGGCGAGGCGGATCTCGAGGACGCTGCCGGCTCGCTGTTCGAGGCATGCATCGCCGCCGTGCCCTACGCGCCCGCCGCCGCCTTCCTCGGCCGCGAGCAGGCGAAGCTCGCAGCGATCCCCGACTCGCTCGCGGGCAGGCCCTCTCGCGGTGGGGCGGCGGAAGAAGGCGACGCGCCGCGGATAGCGATCCTCGCCGACGGCATCGCCGCCACCCACGGCGTGACGCGCACGATCGAGGAGATCAGGGCGCGCGGCGTCCCCGGCTTCGAGATCGAGGTGGTGGGCACCGACCCGCACGTGGACAGGCGGCTCGCGGCGGTTGCCGACGTCGACGTCCCCTACTACCCCGGCCTGCGCGTGGGCGTGCCGAGCCTGCCCGCCGCCGTCGAGGCCCTCGCAGGCCCGGGCGGCGGGCGCTTCGACGCGATCCACGTTTGCTCTCCGGGCCCGGTTGGCATCGCCGGGGCGCTCGTCGCGCGAGCGATGTCGCTGCCCCTGCTCGGCAGCTACCACACCGAGCTCACCTCCTACGCGGCGCAGCGCTCCGGCGAGGGGCGCGTGGCATCCGCGATGGCGATCGCGGTGAGCGGGTTCTACGGCGCCTGCGAGGTGGTGCTCTCGCCGAGCCCCGCCTCCGACCGGGCGCTGGCTGGCATCGGCATCCCCTCGGAGCGGGTGCTGCGCTGGGACCGCGGCGTGGACTGCGCCCGCTTCGATCCGGCGCTGCGGGACGAGTCGCTGCTGCCCGGCGCGATCAACGTCCTCTACAGCGGACGGATCACGCACGAGAAGGGCGCCGAGCTGCTCGTCGAGGCCTTCCTCGCCGCGCGAGAGCGCGAGCCGCGGCTGCACCTCGTGCTCGCAGGCGGCGGGCCCGAGCAGGAGCACGTGCGCGAGCGCCTCGGCGCCGGCGCGAGCTTCCTCGGCTGGCTCGAGGGCGAGGAGCTCGCGCGCGCCTACGCGAGCGCCGACGTGCTGCTGTTCTCGAGCTCCACGGACACGTTCGGCCAGGTGATCCTCGAGGCCCAGGCGAGCGGGCTGCCGGTCGTGGCGGTCGCCCGCGGCGGTCCCCTCTCGCTCGTCGAGCAGCGCGTGACGGGGCTGTTGTGCGAACCCGACGCCGAGGGGCTCGCCGACGGCGTGCTCGAGCTCGTCTCCTCTCCGCTGCTGCGCGCGCGCCTGGCGGGTGCAGCGCTCGCGGCGGCACGGGCGCGCACGTGGGAGCGCGCGCTCGCGCGCCTCGCCGCCGGCTACAGGCTGGCGCTCGCGGGCGGCAAACAGCGCCCGCACGGCACCCACGACGAGGTCCACGACCGTGCCGCCTGACGCCGCCCCGCGCACGATCGCCGTCGCGCTGCACGGCATCGAGCCCGCCACGTGGGAACGTTGCGCGCTGATCCGGGACTGGCTCGACGACCACGGCGTGGACCGCGTGACGCTGCTCGTGATCCCCGCCCGCGACCTGCACCCGGTGGGAGAGCGCTCGCCGGCGATGGTGAGCTGGCTCGACGAGCGCTCGCGGGTGGGCGACTCGATCGCGCAGCACGGCTTCCAGCACGTGCCCCTGGGCGGCGCCCACCCGCACGGCCGCCTGCTGCCGGCGGGCCGCCGCGCGGGCGAGTTCAGCGGGCTCGACGGCGAGGAGACGCGACGAGCGGTGCTCGCGGGGTGGCGCGTGCTGAAGCTCGCCGGCATCGCTCCCGAGGGCTTCGTGGCGCCCGCCTATGCCTACACCGCGGCGCTGCGCGGCGCGATGAGCATGCGCTTCCGCTGGTGGGCCGACCTCCTGCACGTGCACAGCGCCGAGCCCGCGCTCGAGGAGACCGCCCGCGCCTCGCTCTCGCCCGCGTTCAGCCTCACGACGGGCGGGCGGCTGTCGCGGCTGCTGTGCCCGCCGCTCGTGCGCATCGGCGCGCTGCTGCCGACGAGGTGCCTGCGCGTGGACGTGCACCCGGGAGACCTCGAGCACTCGCGCCACATGCTCGCGCTCGAGTGGGTGCTGGGACGCAACGGCTCGCAGCGGCGGGCCATCACCTACCGCGAGCTCGCCGGCGCCTGACTGCGAACACGCGCGCTCAGCCCGCGGGCTTCGCCGTGAACATCGCCGGCGCGAAGGGCTTCACCGACGGCAGCGCCGCGTAGCCGAGGTGCTTCAGCGAGAACAGGTCCTCGATCGTTCGCAAGAGCGAGAAGTGGTTGAACGCTTCCTGGCTCGTCGTCCCCCCCTTCACGTAGGGCGACAGCAGCAGCGCCCCCACCGTCCCGCCGCCCGCCGGGCGCCCGGCGGGAGTGGTGACAGCGGGGACGTTGGGGAACTGCGGCTGCCCGCAGCACGAGCTCGAGTCCGACAACGGCCCGCTCGAGGGGGCCTGATCGACGGTGATCACGAGCAGGCCTCCCTGCGCGTACGCCTTCGAGCCGGTGATCATCGGCACGACGTGCGAGAGGAAGCCGTCGGCGGCTTCGAGGCCGGCGGGCGCTCCCGGCGAGCACGGGGTGGCGCTGCCGTCGTGACAGCGATCGGGGACGATGTAGGAGAAGCTCGGCGTGCGCTTCGGCGTCGCCAGATCCGCCTTGAGCGCCGCCGTCCCGACGACGTCGCTCGCGCACGACGCCGCGCCCGCGATCCCCTGGAAGTACACGAACGGGTTGCGGAACGTCGCGTAGGTCCCCCCCGCGGCGGTCGCGCTCGGATCGCCCTGCCCCAGCGGCGGGTGCGCACATGCCGGGGCCTGCGCGCCTGCTTCGTCTGTGCCTTGCACGTACGCGCGCCACGTCAGATGCTTCGCGGCGAGCTGGCCGGGCAGCGTCTGCGTGCTCGCCGGGTAGACGCAGCCGCTGCCGAGGAGCTGTTCGGAGCCCGAGGTGCCGGTCGGGGAGAAATTTGTGTACGTCGGGCAGTTCGCCGCCGTTTCCGCCGTCGGGCCCTGGCCGCTGATCAGCGCCACGCCGTTTGCGAGCTGCTCGTGGGTGACGGCGTCGTAGCGCACGAGCAGCTCCCCTCGCGGCTCGAGCGTGCCGGTCAGGAAGTGGGCGGCCGAGGAGGGGCCGAAGACGCTCGCGTAGGGCTCATCGGAGAGCGCGATCACGAACACGTGCTTGATCGGCGGCAGCTTCGTGGCAGGAGCCGATGAGGATTCGGGGGACGACGCTGCTTTTTCTCCTTCTGAGCCGGCGCCGCTTTCGCTCGAGCTGGACGTCGTCGTCGATGTCGTGGTGGCGGCGGTGGTGGACGTGGTGGACGCGGGCGTCGGTTCTGATTCGGCTGCGGGCGCTTCGCTCGAGCCTTCCGAGGGGGCTTCGGAGGAGCCCGCCGAGCCCGAGCCGCCTCCGCCGCCGGAGTGCGAGGGGCCCATCACCAGCCGCAGCGGCGCTCCGGCGCCGGCCGCGAGCGTGTTGTCCACGCGCGAGCCGGCAGCCAGCCCGATCAGCACGCCGAAGCCAAGGAAGCTCGCCACCGCGCCCGCCGCGAGCTTGCGCGATGGAGTGCGCGGCGGCGGTGCACCGGCCGCGGCGCTCGGCTCGGCGGCGGCGAGCCCGGCGCCCGCCGCGCCGGCTGGAGCACCGCGCTCCCGCCAGCCGTCTGCGGCCCCCCGCATGAGCCCTTCGAGCGCGCCGCCGCGTGCGATCGCCCGCTCGCCGCAGGCCAGGCAGTAGCGCTGGTGTGCGTCGAGCGGCGAGGAGCAGCTCGCGCAGCGGCGTTCGGGCGCGCCGTCGGGCACGCTCCGCTACCCCTCCTGGCCGGCGCCGTGGGGCAGGCCGTCGCCCGGCGCGAGCTCGGGCTCGCCCGCCCCCTCGGCGGCGCCGGGAGACGAGCAACTGCTCCATCGTCGCCTCCTCCTCGGCCGCCGGTGCCGCCGCGCTCGGCATCCGCTGCATCAGCGTCGCGCCGCACTGCCAGCAGAAGAGCGCGCCGCGGCTGTGCGGCGCGCTGCAGGCCGGGCACGTCCCCGCCACGCCGTCTTCCTCCATGCGCAGCAGCCGCTCCACCTCGGCGAGCTCGGCGTCGCGTTCCTGCAGGATCGCCGCCCGTCGCACGAGCACGTCGAGGCGGAAGTGGTCGCGGATCGCCATCTCGTAGGCGAGCCCGCCGAGGTCCCAGTGGAGCTCGGTTACCTCTTCGGCGAGCGCGTCGCGCCGGCGCCGGGTCTCCGAGCGCGCCTCGGGCGACGGGGCGCCCGGCGCGGGCTGACCATCGGGCGCGGGCGCGGCCGCCGGCTCGGCGGGGGGAACCTGGAGCGCGGCTGTAGCAGCGGGCGCGGCTGTAGCAGCGGGCGCGGCGGGCGGGAAGCCCAGCATCGGATCCGATCCGACAGCCGCCGCATCACCCGGGGGCGCCGGCGCGCCCGACTGCCGGCCGATCGAGTCGCGCAGGATGCCCATCGCCCCTACCCCGTTTCGACGACGTCGGGGAGGTTTTTGGCGCGTTCCTCGTAGCTCTTGCCCTTCGCCCCTTTGAGGTTTTCGAGCGTGCTCGGCGGCGCCGGGTGGGCGAGGCTCGACGGGGTGGTCGGCGTGGAGCCGCCTCCGGAGGACGTGGAGGAGGAGGAGGAGGAGCTCGGGCCGGACGCGGCGGAGGTCTTCGACACGTGGATCACGGTGGCGCCGGGGAAGCTCTTCTTCAGGCCCACGAGAGCCTTCTGCGCCTCGCCGCGCTTGTGGTAGACGCCCGAGTAGATCACGTAGCCGCTCCCGCTCAGGCTGCTGAATTCTTCGTCCTTCAACGCTCCCACGCCCTTGGCGCCCTTCGCGGTCGCCGCGGACTTGGCGGCTTCGATCGCGCTCACGCTCGTGCCGGCGGGCAGCGTCTGCAGCTGGACGGTGTAGCCGCTCGTCGCCGACGGCCAGTCGGAGGTGAACGCTTCGCTCGAGCCGCCCGTGCCGCCGGGGGAGCCGCAGCTCGCGGCGACGGTCACCACCGACGGTGCGGCGGAGCTCGACTTCGAGGAGCCGGAGCGGCCGATCAGCACCCCCACCCCCATCGCCAGCAGCAGCACCCCCACGCCGGCGATCGCTGTCAGCGCGGGGTTGCGCTGCCACGCGTTCTCCCACGGCGAGCGCGACGGCTGATACGGCCCGCCCGGAGGCGCCGGCGGACCCGAGGGCGCGAGCCCCGCGCCCGGCGGCGCGGCGGCGGCGCTCTGGCTCGCGTGGGCGGGCCTCCCGCGAGCACGCTGCTCATCGCCGGCCCGGCGCTCGCCGCACTCGAGGCAGTAGCGCTGGTCGTCCGCGAGCGGGGATCCACAGCTCGCGCAGCACGGCGCGGCTGCCGATGGCTCGCTGATGATCGATTCGGTGGACAGGGTGGCTACCTTCGTGCGGACGCTCCGCCCTTCCCGGGACGGAGCGAAAGCCCTCCCGCGAGACGCTCTGCACCGTATGGTCGGGCTGCCCGCCCCTACCGACGTGACGATCTTGTGAAAGCGACCATGCCACCGGCCCGTGCGGCGCGACGGCCGGCCGGTGTGCGACCGCCGCCGGCTCAGGCCGCGCGCTGCGTCCCCGCGAGCGCGGCGGGCTCCGCCAGGCGCGTGCGGCGCTGCTCGTGCGTGCCCGCAGCCACGGGCACGCGCTCAGGCACGGGGCGCTCCGCCCGTGCCGGCCTCGCCTGGACATCGCTGAGGAGCCGGTCCTCCTCATCCGTGTCCCCACGCCGGGCAGCCACGCACAGCGCCACGAGCACGACGATCAGGGCTAGCCAGACGGCGGGGATCACGAGCAGGGTCATGTGGGCTCCAGGAGTGAGGGGGTCGGGAGGGATTCCTCAGCGATCTTATCAGCTTCATGCTGTTTAGTGGGCGCGGCGGGAGGCAATTGGGGACGGACGCCGAAACCGCAACGAATCGGCTCCCTGGGGGTTTAGGGGGCAGGCGGCGGCGCGCGGCAAGCCGACGCGTACCGCAGCCCCGCGCATTTCAGACACAGACGAGATCGGAAGGGATACCGCGATGAGCAGCAGCCACACCGGCCACCGAAACGTGTTGCGAGCGCTGCTGCTCGCCGGCCTGGCGTCGCTCGTGCTGATGCCGGGCGCGCGCGCGCGCGGCGACGGGCCCGCACGTTGCAACTGGCGGCGGCTCAGCACCTGCGCGGAGCGACCGCGATGCTCACCGGGACGGTGGTGCCGAACGGCACCGACACGACCTACTACTTCCAGTACGGCCTCACCACCGCATACGGCGCCCAGACGCCCACCGTCGACGCCGGGAGCGGCACAACGAAGGTGAAGGTCGGCCAGACCGTCGACGGGGCTGCTCTCGGGCGCTACCTATCACTACCGCATCGTGGGCGTGCCCGCCGGCGGCGCGCCGGTCCTCGGCCGCGACAAGACCTTCGTGGCCGGCCACAAGCACACGGGCCTCCACGTTCAAGTTCGCCAAGACGAACGTCACCGAGGTATTCGGCACCACGTTCCTGATCAACGGCACGCTCAGCGGCACCGGCGCGGGCAACCACGCGGTCCGCTCCAGGCGAGCCCCTTCCCGTACCTCGAACCGTTCGAAACCATCGGGGCAACCGGCGCCACCAACGCTGCCGGGGCGTTCTCTTTCCGCGTGAGCCACCTCGCGCTCAGCACGCAGTTCCGCGTAGTCACGCTGGACAAACTCCCGATCGTCAGCCCGACCTACCGCGTGTCGCTCGCCGTGCACGTCATCCTCCACGCGGAAAAGACGAACCGACCAGGCTTCGTGCGCCTGTACGGCACCGTGCTGCCCGCGCGCAACGGCGCGCACGTCTCCTTCCAGCTGCAGAAAGCCGTGCGGCCACACGGCAAGAAGGAAACCTCGGTGAGCATGTCAACCGTAGCGACGACCTCGCTCAAGCGCGGCGGGCACACGTACTCGCGCTTCAGCAGCGTCGTGCAGATCCGCACGGCGGGCCACTACCGTGCCTACGTGAAGCTCGGCAAGGGGCCCTACACCTCGGGCGCGAGCAACTTCGTGACCATCCGCACGGTGGCGCCGAAGTCGCAAGGCGTGCACCACAAGCACACCAAACACAAGAAAGGCTAGGAGGCGGCGAACGCTCAGCCGGCGATCAGGCCCGCGGCCGGCGAGCAGCTCCATCACCCGGTCGACCTCTTCCTCGACCGTTTCCGCGCAGCTGCCGAGGACGAGGTCGGGGTCGGTGGGCGGCTCGTAGGGAGCCCCTATGCCGGTCATGCCCTCGAGCTCGCCCGCGCGTGCACGCGCGTACAGGCCCTTCGGGTCCCGCTGCTCGCACAGCTCGAGCGGCGCGTCGACGAAGATCTCGACGAACTCGAGCTCGTCGGCCGCGTGGAGGCTGGCGGCGGCCTCGCGGTCGGCCGCGTACGGGCTCACGAGGCTCACGAGCGCGATCGTGCCGGACTCGGCGAGCAGGCGAGCCACGTGGGCGGTACGGCGGACGTTCTCGGTGCGGGCGTGCTCGTCGAACCCGAGGTCGCCGTTGAGGCCGTGGCGGAGGTTGTCGCCGTCGAGCAGGAATGCCGGCAGGCCGAGCCCGATCAGCCGCTCCTCGACGGCGGCGGCAACGGTCGACTTTCCCGCCCCCGGCAGGCCGGTGAACCACAGCGTGGCGCCGCCGTGGCCGAGCGAGCTCCAGCGGCGCTCGCGGGTTACCCGCGTCCCCTGCCAGCGGACGTTCGGGCTGCGCTCCATCTTGGGCTCGGCGGCCTCCTCGACCTCGGTGTCGAGGATCACGCCTGCGGCAACCGTTTCGTTCGTCGCCTGGTCGATCACGATCAGGCTGCCTGTCACGCGGTTGCGGCGGTAGGAGTCGAACACGAGCGGCGCGCTCAGCTGCAGGTGGACGCGCGCGAGATCGTTCATCTCGAGCGTGGTGACGCCTTCGTCCCTGCGCAGGCTCTCGACGTCGTGGCGGTAGCGGACGTCGACGCTGCCAACCATCACCGTGCGTGTGGTGTGCTTGACGAGATAGCGCCGCCGCGAGTCGAGCGGGTGCTCGGACATCCAGCACAGCAGGCACTCGAAGCCGGGCGCCACGGTCGGCTGGTTGTGCGGGCGCACGATCGTGCTGCCACGCCCGACGTCGATGTCGTCCTCGAGCCTGATCGCCACCGACATCGGCGGGAACGCCTCCTCGAGCGGCCCGTCGACCGTGTCGATCCCCGCGATCCGCGTGTGGTGGCTGCCCGGGAGCACCACCACGTCGTCGCCCGTCCGCAGCACGCCTCCCGCCATCTGGCCCGCGTACGCGCGGTAGTCCGCCACGGTGCTCGATGGGGGCCGGACCACGTACTGCACGGGGAAACGCACGTCGATCAGGTTGCGGTCGGAGGCGATGTGCACGTGCTCGAGGTGGTAGAGCAGCGGCGGCCCCTGGTACCAGCTCATCGACTCCGAGCGGTCCACGACGTTGTCGCCGAGCAGCGCGGAGATGGGGATGAACGTGACGTCGGGCATCTCCAGGCGCGCCGCGAACGCGTCGAACTCCTCGACGATCTCTTCGAAGACGTCCTGGTCGAAGTCGACGAGGTCCATCTTGTTCACGCACACCACGACGTGCGGGATGCCGAGCATCGAGCTGATGAACGCGTGGCGCTTGGACTGCGAGATCACGCCCTTGCGCGCGTCCACCAGCACGATCGCCAGATCGGCGGTGGAGGCGCCCGTCACCATGTTGCGCGTGTACTGCTCGTGCCCGGGCGTGTCGGCGATGATGAAGCGCCGGTGCGCCGTTGCGAAGTAGCGGTAGGCGACGTCGATCGTGATCCCCTGCTCGCGCTCGGCCCGCAGCCCGTCGGTGAGCAGCGAGAGGTCGAGGAAGTCGTGGCCCATGCGCTTGCTCGTCTGCTCGACGTGTGCGAGCTGGTCGCTGAGGACCTGCTTGGAGTCGTACAGCAGGCGGCCGATGAGCGTGCTCTTGCCATCGTCCACCGAGCCCGCTGTGGCGAAGCGCAGCAGGTCGACGGGGCGCTCGGTGAGGCGCCTGAACGTCTCGTGGGCGCCCTCCCCGACGAGCGCGGCGGCCGGCTGCTCGGCGACGGCTTGCTTGCCGTTGCCGTTGCTCGCGACGCGCGATGGCTTGGCTGAGCGCTCCATCAGAAGTACCCCTGCCGCTTGCGGTCCTCCATCGCCGCCTCGGTGGCGCGGTCGTCGGCGCGGGTCTGGCCGCGCTCGGTCACTTCGGTGGCGGCGATCTCCATGACCACATCCTCGAGCGTCGCCGCGCTCGATTCCACCGCTCCCGTGCAGCTCATGTCGCCCACGGTGCGGTAGCGCACCACCGCGTTGAAGGGCTCCTCGCCGTCGATCAGCTCGACGAACGGGCTCACCGCATAGAGCATGCCGTCGCGCGCGAACACCTCGCGCTCGTGAGCGAAGTAGATCGAGGGCACCTCGAGCTGCTCCTCGGCAACGTACTGCCACACGTCGAGCTCGGTCCAGTTGGAGATCGGGAAGACGCGCGCGTGCTCGCCCTTGTGGATGCGCCCGTTGTAGAGGCTCCACAGCTCGGGACGCTGGCGCTGGGGCTCCCACTGCCCGAACTCGTCGCGGAAGGAGAGGATGCGCTCCTTCGCGCGGGCGCGCTCCTCATCGCGCCGTGCCCCGCCGAACGCCGCGTCGAAGCCGTGCTCGGCGATCGCGTCCAGCAGCGTGACGGTCTGCAGCGCGTTGCGTGATGCGCGGGGGCCGGTCTGCTCGACGACGCGGCCGGTGCGGATCGACTCCTCGACCGACGCCACGATCAGGCGCTCGCCGAGTTCCTGGACGCGGCGATCGCGGAACTCGATCGCCTCGGGGAAGTTGTGGCCCGTGTCGACGTGCATCACCGGGAACGGGAACGGGGCCGGCCGGAAGGCCTTTTCGGCGAGGCGCAGGAGCACGATCGAGTCCTTGCCGCCGCTGAACAGCAGCACGGGGCGCTCGAACTCGGCGACCACCTCACGCATGACGTGAATCGCCTCCGCCTCCAGTGTCCGAAGGTGTGATAGGTGGTATGTGACTGGCATCCGTGCGGGTGCGTATCCGATCAGCTGGCTCGTTCGGCCAACCCCGGGCTGACGGTCGTTGAACTGTAGGCTGGACCGCGGGAAGCGTCAAGCCGGCGCCGACCGGGCCCGGCGGCGCTGGGGCTGCGCGCGACAGCGGCTGGAAGCCCCGGGCCCGGCGGGGCTGGGGCTGCGCGCGACAGCGGCTGGAAGCCTCCAAGCCGCAGGTAGACTCGCTGCATGGCCTCATCGATCGATTCTCGGGCCACCGAGGAGCAGCCGGCGCCCGCCGGTCGCATGCCGGACTTCTTCGTCGTGGGGCACGCGAAGAGCGGCACAACGGCCCTCTACAGGATGCTCAGGCAGCACCCGAAGGTGTTCATGCCCGAGCTGAAGGAGCCGTGGTTCTTCGTCCCGGAGCTTCGCGCGACGGGCGGTCGCAGGCGGTCGGTGCGCCACCCCAAGACGTGGCAGGAATACCTCGCGCTGTTCAGCGAGGCTCGCGGCGATGAGCTCGCCGGCGAGGCCACGCCGTCCTACCTCTTCTCACACGAGGCAGCGCAGCGGATCGCCGCCGCGCAGCCGCAGGCCCGGATCATCGCGGTGCTGCGCGAGCCCGCGAGCTTCCTGCGCTCGCTGCATCTCGAGTTCCTGAAGACGAACGTGGAGTCGGTCAAGGATCTCTCGCGGGCGCTCGCGCTCGAGAGCGAGCGAAGCCAGGGTAGGGCGCTACCGGCGAACTCCACCCGCCCGAGGATGCTCGCGTACTCCGACCACGTCCGGTACGTCGAGCAGCTCGAGCGCTATCACGCAGTGTTCCCTCGCGAGCAGGTGCTCGTCCTGATCTACGACGACTTCCGCGCCGACAACGACGGAACCGTCCGAACGATCCTCCGCTTCCTCGATCTCGACGATTCCGTGCCGCTCGTCCCCACCGACGTGAACCTCGCGGTGGGCACGCGCTCCCCCCGCATGCAAGAACTGACGCGTGCCGTGTACATGGGCCGGGGCGAGACCTCCAGCGCGGTCAAGTCCGCCATCAAGACGCTGGCGCCACAACGGCTGCGTCACGGCGGACTGGCGTGGATGAGGCGCATGCAGCGCGAGCAGCCGCCAGACCCCGACGAGCGGCTGACGCTGGAGCTTCGCCGGCGCTTCCAGCCGGAGGTGGTCGCCCTCAGCGATTACCTCGGCCGCGACCTGGTGGGTACCTGGGGTTACGACCGCTTGGGCTGAGCCCGAGAATCCGCGATCACGATGCGAGCCGGCGTTCCCGATTTCTTCATCGTCGGCAACCCCAAGAGCGGCACCACGGCGCTCTACGAGATGCTGCGGCAGCACCCGGGGATCTACATGCCCGACCTCAAGGAGACGCGATTCTTCGCCGGCGAGCTGCACCCCGATGACGGCACGTCCTCGCTCCCACGCTCCCTCGCCGAGTACTCGGCGCTGTTCGAGGCGGCACGGGGAGATCAGATCGCCGGCGAGGCATCGCCGTCCTACCTGAGGTCCGAGCGCGCAGCGGGACGGATCGCGGCACACCGGCCGGACGCCCGCATCATCGCGATCTTCAGGGAGCCCGCCAGCTTCGTGCGCTCGATGCACCTCGAGCTGCTCAAGGATCAGGTCGAGCGCGAGAAGGATCTTCGGACGGCGCTCGATCAGGAGGACGAGCGGCGCCGGAACCGAGCGCGGCGCCCGGGACTTCTCTACTCGGACTACGTTCGATATGTCGAGCAGCTCGAGCGCTTTCACGCGGTGTTCCCTGCCGATCAGGTCCTGGTCCTCGTCTACGAGGACTTCCGGCGCGACAACACGGGCACCCTGCGAGAGGTCTTCCGCTTCCTCGGCGTCGACGACTCCGTCGCCGTAGGACCCCTCGAGGCCAACCCCACCGTGCGCGTGCGGTCCGTGCGCGCGCAGGGCCTGCTCCGGACGCTGTACCTCGGGGAAGGCCGCGCTGCGCACGCGACGAAGGGCCTCGTCAAGGCGCTGACGCCAGAACGGCTTCGGCGCGAGGGGCTGCAAGCCGTGAGGAACCGGCTCGTTCACGCCGAGCCCGAGCCTCCGGACGAGGAGCTGATGCTCGAACTTCGCCGTCGCTTCAGGCCCGAGGTGGTGGCACTCGGCGAATACCTCCACAGGGACCTCGTTACATTCTGGGGTTATGACCGCCTCGCCTGAGCCGGAGCCCGCGCCGATGCCGACAGCCGTGCACGGACGGCGAGTGCCCGACTTCTTCATCGTCGGCAACCCCAAGAGCGGCACCACGGCGCTCTACGAGATGCTCCGCCACCACCCTCAGGTGTTCATGCCCGAGCTGAAGGAGCCGTGGTTCTTCGCAAGCGACATGCGCCCCCGCTTCCAGCCGCCGCGCTCGGCGAAGCCGCTGGAGACGCTCGACGAGTACCTGGACCTGTTCGAGGAGGCACAGCCGGGGCAGCGGATCGGCGAGGCCTCCTCGTCCTACCTGCTCTCTCGCACCGCCGCCCGCGAGATCGCGCCGCACCGCCCCGACGCGCGCATCATCGCGATCCTGAGGGAGCCCGCCAGCTTCCTTCACTCGCTCCACGTGCAGCTGCTCAGGACGCACGTGGAGAGCGAGAAGAGCCTGCGGCGTGCGATCGCGCTCGAGGACGCTCGGCGGCAGGGCAGGAAGATCCCGCGCCGCTCGCACCGCCCGCAGCTGCTGATGTACTCGGACCACGTGCGCTACGTGGAGCACCTGCGCCGCTACCACGAGGTGTTCCCGCGCGAGCAGGTGCTCGTGCTGATCTACGACGACTTCCGCGCCGACAACGCCGCAACCGTGCGGCGGGTGCGTCGCTTCCTCGAGGTGGACGAGAGCTCGCCGGTGGATGTCGCCGAAGCGAATCCCACGGTGATCCGCATGCGCTCGCAGCAGCTCGACGAACTGGTGAACATGATCTCGGTGGGACGGGGCCCAGTGTCTCGCGCCGTCAAGGCGGGCGTGAAGGCGGTCACCCCCGGCGAGCTGCGCAGCCGCGCGCTGCGCCTCACGCATCGCCACGTCATCTACGGCGCGCCCGAGCCTGCCGACGAGCGCCTCAAGCTCGAGCTGCGCCACCGCTTCAAGGGAGAGGTCGAGGCCCTGAGCGACTACCTCGGTCGCGACCTCGTCACCCAGTGGGGCTACGACAGCCTCGATTGAGGCGCCGGTGCCCGACGCCGTAGACGCTCCTGCCCTCGGCGCGGCCTGGCGCGATGCGGCCGCGGCGGCGCAGCTGCGCGGGCTGCCGCCGCCGGGAGCGGTGGCGGTGGCGTGCTCGGCGCCGCTCGGCACAGGCGGCCTCGGGCGCCACGCCAAGGAGATCCTCGACGCGCTCACACGCGCCGGACGAGGGGCGAGCGTGACAAGCGGCTCGAGTCGGGAAACGGATCCCGCAGCGCACGCGCTCACGCCCGCGCACGTCGTGCAAAGGCTCGCACGGCTGCCCGTGCCGCTCTCCCCCGGCATGCGCACGCGCGCCTTCCTCGTCGACTTCGACACCTACGCGGCGCGCCGGCTTCCCGCCGCCGAGCACCTGATCGCCTTCAACAGCCAAGCGCTGAGGCAGTTCCACGCCGCGCGCCGCGCGGGCTACAGCTCGCTCACGCTCGTGTCCGCCAACCCGCACCTTCGCCGGCTCGCGCACCAGCACACGCTCGCGCATCGCCAGTACCCGCTCGAGGGCTCCTGGGCCTCGCTGATGCTCGCCCAGAACCTCGCGGAGTACGCGCTCGCCGACCATATCCTCGTCGCCTCGCGCTACACCCGCGAGTCGTTCCTGGCGGAAGGGTTCTCGGAGGAGCGCCTCGTCGACTTCCCGCTCACTCCCGACCCGCGCTTCGCCCCGCCGAGAGGGCGCGGCGGGCCCGGCGCGGCGATGGACGACGCCGAGACGCGCGCGGCAGCGCGCTCGGAGCGCTTCGAGGTCGTCTACGTGGGCAGCCTCTCGGTGCACAAGGGCGTGCCGCTCGTGATCGACGCCTTCCGCCGGCTGCCGAACGACGATGCGCGGCTCGTGCTGGTGGGGGGCTGGGGAACGCGGGGCATGCGCCGCTTCGTGCAGAGCGCCTGCGCGCTGGACCCGCGCATCGAGCTGCGCCCGGGCGACCCGCTGCCGGCGTTGCGGCGTGCGCGGCTGTGCGTCCACGCGGCATACGAGGACGGATTCGCCTACGCGCCGGCAGAGGCGCTCGCCGCGGGCGTCCCGGTGATCGTGAGCGAGGACACCGGGATGAAGGAGCTGATCGACTCGCCGCGCCGCGGCGTCGTGCTCCCGACGGGCAACCTCAGCGCCCTCACCGAAGCGCTCGCGGCGGCCTACCGCGGAGAGCTGTTCGGCTCCTGAACCGGGAGCGCTCCGCCCCTGCGGGCGATCGCCTCCCGCACCACGGCCGCGAACTGCTCGGCGCGCGTGGCGTAGGAGAGGTCCTCGCGCAGCGCCTCGCGGTCGATACGTGCTCGCCCGGCCCGCGAACTTCGCTCTCCGCGAGCTCCTCGATCGCCGCGCGCATGCCGTCCTGGTCGGCGGGGTCGACGAGCCACACGCCGGGCTTGTCGAGCAGGTAGTCGCGGTTCTCGCCAGGCGAGACGGCGGCAAGGATCGGCCGGTCGGTCATCAGGTACTCGTATGTCTTCGCCGAGATGCGTCCCCCGGGAGAGCCATCCCGGCGGCGCGGCAGCGTGATGAAGAGCAGGTCCGAGCGGCACAGGATCTCCGTGACCTCGTCGTGCGGGACCGGGTCGAACACGCTCACGACGCTCTCCACGCCCGCGCTCTGCAGCGCCCGCTGGACGACATCCGCGGGGTACGGGTTGCCGTAGAGCGTCAGCTTGACGCGGCCCTCCCAGCCGGGGTGTGATGCGACCGCCTCGAGGATCGCGCGGCCGATCACCGCGGGCGAGGAGGTGCGGTCTTCGAGCGTCGTCACCTCGTGCCGGCCCAAGCGGTTGAAGGCCGCGTATGCGCCGCGCAGGCCACCCGTCGGGGCGCTCTCGCCGATCAGCGCCCACCACCCCGACATCGCCCCGACGTAGGCGATCTCGAAATCCTCCGAGCGCGGCGGCAGGGCGCGAAAGTCCGCCGGATCGGCCCCGTAGCGCACGAGGTGGAAGCGGTCGCGCAGCGCCTGCGGCTGGCGTGCGCGTACGAGCTCGAGGTTCGTGCGCGACACGTAGATGATCGCGTCTGCGCGCCTCACGTAGAGGTCCTCGAGAGCCCGCGCGAGGCGGTGGTGAAGGCGCGTCGGGAAGTACGGGTGCATATCCGTGCAGGTCGGCGAGTCGTCGAGGTTGAGGACGAGCGGCAGACCGCTGAGGCGGGCGAGCGCGATCCCCGCGAGGCCCGCCGAGTAGGGCATCATGAAGACGACGATCGCTTGCGGCCTGCGCTCGCGGATGATGCGCCGCCCGGCGCGCACCGCGGGGATCAGCCAGAAGATCGACTCATCCGGCCACACGAACAGCTCGAGCAGCTTGTTCAGGCGCAGCCGTCGCAGCAGCGCGAACAGCCGCGTGGGTCGGCGGCTGCTCACGACCTCGGCGCGGACCCCGCCCGCCGACCTCGCTCCGTCCGCCTCGGTGAGCACGGTGATGTCGTAGCGAGCGGCGAGGCCCTCGAGCAGCTTGCCCGCGCGGATGCCGGTGGGCGTGGTGTCCGGCGTGAACGACTGCGACAGGCACAGCAGGAGTGGCCGCTCGCCCTCCCCGCCTCCGTCCGCTCGGCCTCGATTGCTGTGGTTGCGCACGGTTTCGCTCACGGGCAGGTCGGGGGGCGCACGATGCTCGCAGAAGCGCCCGGCACGGTCAAGCGCGCGGCGCGAGCGCGATCGCGCGCTCGTAGACGGCGAGCATCGCCTCGCGATGAACATCGCTCGTGAACTCCCGCAGCACCCGCGCGCGGCCCGCCCGCCCCATGCCCCTCCCGCCATCCGCGCTGTCAGCCACGCGGCGCACCGCGCTCGCCCACGCGGCGGGCTGCGCGGGCGGTAGCAGGTAGCCCTCGACACCGTCGTCCACGATCTCCGCGGGGCCGCCGACGTCGGTGGCGAGCACCGGGACTTCGAGCGCCATCGCCTCGATCAGGCTGCGCCCGAAGGGCTCCTCCAGCGAGGGGAGGAGCAGGATGTCGAGCGCGCGCACCACCTCGGCGCGTCGTCGCGCTCGCCGAGCCAGCTCACGCGCTCCTGCAGGCCGGCCTCGGCGATGCGCTCGCGCAGGGCACGGACGTAGGCCTGGTTGTCGAAGCGGGTGGCGCGCGCCACGAACTTGGCGGAGCCGACGAGCAGCAGATGGGCGTCCACGCCCTGCTCGCAGAGGATGCGCAGCGCCTCGACCGCGGTGTCCTGCCCCTTCCACGGCGTCAGCTGGGCGACGACGCCGAGCACCAGACGCCGCGCGACCTGCTCGCCGAGCTCTGCCCGCGCCCGCTCGCGGTCGATGCGCTGCGGGTCCCACACGGAGACGTCGACGGGGTTGTGCACGACCTCGACCTGCGCCCGCGGGGCGAGCGCCTGCACGTTCCGCGCCGTGTAGCGCGAGTTGGCGAGGACGGTGGTGGCTGCCCCCGCCAGCAGGCGCATCGTCAGGCGGCTGGTGCGCGAGGGGGGCAGGCAGTCGCGCACGTGGGCGATCCTCGCCCCCGGCGGCCGGGCGAGCGCGAGGATCAGGCCCGCGCGGATCGAGTTGGCGTGCACCACCTGCGCTGCGTGCGCGCGCGCCGCGGCGCGCACCTGCCACGCCGCGTGCCCCATCTGCGCGAGCGCGACGGGCGTGTGCAGCGGGTGGAGCCTGAGGCTTCCCGCGGTGCCCGTGATCGGGTGCGTGGGCACGCCGAGCTGCTCCACGGCGCCTTGCAGCGGCCCGGGCGGCGTCGCCACGCAGGGCTCCACGCGGGAGCCGAGGGCGAGGAGCAGCGCGAGCAGCGAGCGCTCACCGCCGCTCACCTCTGCGGTGTGGTTGACGTACAGGACTCTCATGCGAGCACGTCGAGCAGCACGGCCTTCACCTGCTCGCAGACGAGCGGCCACGCGCGCGCGCGGGCGCGGCGCGCACCCCCCTCCCCGAGCCGCCCCGCGAGCTCCGGGTCGAGCAGCAGGCGCGCGATGCCGTCCGCCACGAGCACGGGATCGGTGGGGTCGACGAGCAGGCCGCTCTCCCCGTCGCCCACCGCGTCGAGCGCGCCGCCCACGTTGCCCGCGAGGACCGGCTTGCCGTACGCGCCCGCCTCGAGGTACACGATGCCGAAGCCCTCGCCCGCGAACCTCCCGCCGGGCAGGCGGCTCGGCATCGCCAGCAGGCGGCAGCGGCGCAGCCATGTATCGCGCTCCTCGTCGGAGACGTTGCCGAGGAAGCGAACGGCACGCGCGACGCCGTAGGCGCGCGCCAGCGCTTCGTGCGCGGGGCGCAGCGGTCCGTCGCCGATCACCACCCACTGCGCGTCGGGCACGCGCGCGAGCACGAGGGGCAGCGCCCGGATCATCACGTCGTGGCCCTTGTAGCGCTCCGTCAGCCGCGCGATCGTGAGGACCGTGGGCCGCTCGCTCGGCAGCGGGCTCGGATCCGCCGGGATGTCAACACCGCCGGGGATCAGGCTGACCCGCGAGGGCTTCGCCCCGGTGGCGGCGATCAGCCCGGAGGTGTAGCGGCTCACCGAGATCACGGCGTCCGCCTCGCGCGCCGCGAACGCCGCCAGCTTCGGGCCGCGCGCCGATCTCTTCGGCGTGGAAGTACTGCACGCCGTGGCGTTCCGAGCAGGCGGCGCATCGCCGCCGCCGCCGGGCTCGCGACGATATGCGCGACGAGCGCGACCTGCGGGCGAAAGGCGAGCGCGCAGCGAAGCGCCGCGGCGTTGAGCGCGCCGGCGCGCACCGAGCCCGGCCCGGGGGGCGCGGGCGCGCGCCGCACCTCCACCGGGCTCGTGCGGTCGAACTCCTCGCGCGCCCGGCTGGCGGGGCGCGACGACGAGCGTGCGCATCCCCTCGATGCCCGCGGCGAGCCGGTAGGAGAGCACCTGGATGCCGCCCCGCGCGGGCGGGAAGTCGGGCGTGATCACGAGCAGCCGGGGCGGCTGGCTCATCCGCGCGCCGCGCCGTCCAGTCCCAGGAAGCGGTCCACCCACACGCCCAGCGACAGCAGCGGCCACAGAGCCGCGCTGTGGTCGCGCTCGCCCGCGACGTGCTCGCGCCACAGGGCGCGGGCGGAGTCCGCACGGAAGTACCCCTCGCCGTAGATCGCTCCCTGCTCGAGCTGGTGCTCCATCGCCGAGGCGAGCGGCCCGCGCAGCCATGCCGCCGCGGGCACGCGGAAGGCGGTCTTGCGATAGCGGCCCAGGCGATGCGCGGTGGGGAGGTCCGGCGGGAGCATCGCGCGCAGCAGCGCCTTGCCGCCGCCGCCGAGGTGGATCGCGGGGTCCACCGAGGCGGCGAGCTCCGCGAGGCCGCGGTGCAGGTACACCGTGCGGATCTCCAGCGACACGAGCATGCTCGCGCGATCGGTCTTCACGAGCACGTCGTCGGCGAGGTAGTCCACCTGGTCGAGGTTCATCAGCCAGCGCGCGGTGCTCGCGCCGTCGCGCTCCCCCGCCCGCGCCTGCAGCCGCGCGCCCACCTCGTCCCCGTCCACGCCCGCGAGCCGCGGGCCGTACAGGGACGGGCGACCGAGGCGCCGCCGATCCGTCACCCAATCGAGGTGGCGCTCGAGCACCGGCGTGGGCGCGAGCCGCTCGGCGGCCAGCGCGGCCCGCCCGGGGGCAGGCGCGTGGCGCATCAGGCTGCCGAGCGAGCGTGCCGCCGGGTCGGGCAGCATCGCCGCTACGCGCGCGCTGCGTTCGAGCCAGCGGTAGCGCGGGTAGCCGCCGAACAGCTCGTCCGCGCCCTCGCCGCCGAGCGCGACGGTGACGCGCGGGCGCGCGAACTCAGATAGGACGTGCAGCGGCAGCAGCGCCTGGTCGGCGAGCGGCTGGTCGAGCGCGGCGAGCATTGCCGGCGCGCGCTCGGCGACGTGCTCGGCGGTGAGCGTCACCTCGTGGTGCTCGCTGTCGAGGTAGCTCGCGACGCGCCTGGCCTGCTCGGTCTCGTTGACGGCGCCCACGTCGTAGCCCACCGTGAACGTCTGCAGGCGCTTCGAGGACTCGCGCGCCGCCGCCACCGCCACGAGCGCCGAGTCGACGCCGCCGCTGAGGAACACCCCCACCGGCACGTCGGCGACGAGCCGCGTACGGATCGCCTCGGCGAAGAGCTCCTGCACCTCCGCCGCCAGCACCTCGAAAGGCTCGGAGCGGGCGGCGGATCCCGCCGGGGGCGACCACCAGCGCCTCTCCTGCGAGCGGCGGCTCGCGTGCTCCCACGTGAGCAGGTGGCCGGGCGGCAGCTGGCGCACGCCGGGCACGATCGTGCCGGGGCCGGGCACGTAGCGCATGACGAAGAACTCGTCGAGCGCGGCGGGGTCGAGCTCCCGCAGCTGTGGCTTGGCGGCGAGCAGCGCGGTCAGCTCGGACGCGAACAGCAGCTCCCCTCCCGACTCGTGGACGAACAGCGGCTTCTCGCCGAAGCGGTCGCGCGCGAGCAGCAGCCGCCGCTCGCGTTCGTCCCAGATCGCGAACGCGAACATGCCCTCGAGCGCGGGCACGAGCGCGTCGCCGAACTCCTCGTAGAGATGCACGAGCACCTCGGTATCGGTGTGCGTCGAGAAGCGGTGGCCGCGCGCGAGCAGGTCCTCCCGCAGCTTCGCGTGGTTGTAGATGAAGCCGTTGAAGGCGACCCACACCGACCCGTCCTCGTTGCTCAGCGGCTGGTGGCCCCCCGCGATGTCGATGATCGCCAGGCGCCGCGTGCCGATCGTCACACCGGTCTGGGGGTCGGTGTGCGCACCGTCGTCATCGGGGCCGCGGTGGCGCAGCATTGCGGCCATCGCCCGCACCGTGCGGCCGTCGGGGTCGTCCGTGCTCCCTGCGATCCCGCACACGTGCGCAAACATAGTGATCGCGTGGCTGGTGTGCCGATTGCGGGCGCGGACGCGCGCCGCCGAACCTGCGTGCGCGAAAGGGCGCCCCAGTAAAGTCACGCGGGCGTAGTGCCGATTGGTCCGGGAGTACCCCTCGTCCCTTCCCGCCCAAGGAGCTCTACCGCACCATGCCAGGCTGGTTCCGCCGGCTGCTCTCACCGGCTTCGCTCGTCACCTGCGCGCTCCTCGCCGGAGGATTGCCCGCCTGCGTCTCAGCCGCGCCCAACCGCACGGGTGCGTCGATCGCGCGCCACGCCGACACGCAGCTCGAAGCGCCTGCAAGCGGCTCGCCGGGCGAAGCACCCGAAGAAAGCGCACGCGAACGCCGCGCCCGCCGGCGCGCCGAACGTGAAGGCTCGCAGCCCTCGGGCGGCGGAGCCCCGCGCGAAGCGCGTGTGCACCCGCGCCGCGAAGCGGGGACGGGCGGACGCGGCGGTCGCTGCCGCCTCAGCGTCCAGCCCTCGTCTACGCGCGTGACGGCGGGCGAACAGGTGACCCTCACGGGCACGCTGCTCTGCCCCGGCGCAGCGATTCCCTCCGGCGCCGCGGCAACCGTCTCGGAACGCGGGCGCCCCCATAGCGCCGCAGCCCGCGCCGAAGTGGGAGCGGCGGCGATCGCGAGCGACGGCGCCTTCAAGCTGACGACGCCGGCGCTCATGCACAACACCGTCTTCCTCGTGCGCCTCGCGGGTGCGCGCGGAGCCCGCGCGGCGGTGAAGGTGGCGCCGCTCGTCACACTCACCGGTCCCTCCGGCGCGGCGCAGCCTGCGAAGAGGGGCCGGGCGCGCCTCGATGCAAGCGGCAGGCTCACGTTTTTGGGCACGGTCACGCCCGCCGCGGCGGGCACGCGCGTGGCGCTGCAGCGCCGGTACGCCGCCGACGAACCCTGGCGCACCGTTGCCTTCGGGCACGTCGACGCGAACGGGGACTTCTCGCTCCTACACGGCTTCCGCGCCGCGGGCAGCATCGAAGTGCGCGTCGTCTCGCGCCCGCGGGGCGACGTCGCTGGGGCGTCGGACCCGCTCACGTACACGATCGAACAGACGCAGAACCCGCTGCTGACGATCGACTCCTCGGCGAATCCGGTTGCGCCCGGAGGGTCCGTGACGATCAGCGGAGTCGGGCCGGCGGGAGATCAGGTGACGCTGCTCGCACGCACGGCGGGACACCCCTTCACAGCAGTCTCGACGACGGCGAGCGACGCCGGCGGCGCGTACTCGTTCACGGTCGCGCCGCTCGCGAGTACCGACTATCGCGCCGTCGCAGCACACGCAGCGTCGACGACGCTCCACGAGGGAGTGCGGGACGTGCTCACGGCTGCCGTGTCCGCGACCGCCCCGGCCGACCCGTCCGCGCCCGAATCCGATCTCGGTACGGAAGCGACGATCGAAGCGGGGTCCGCGTTGACCTTCTTCGGAACGCTCACCGGGGCGGCTGCCGGGCAGAGGGTGTACCTGCAGCGCGAACAGCCCTCGGGCGTCCGCTTTCACACGGTCGCCGCCACGACGGTGGACACATCATCCGCGTACGCGCTCACGTACGCATTCGACGCACCCGGAACGTGGGTGATGCGCGTCAAGGTTCCCGCGGGGCCGCAGAGCCTCGGCAGCGCGAGCGCAGCATTCACCATCCACGTGGAACGGGCCGCGTCGGAACCCTGACGCGGGCGATCGCCGGGAATCCGGCCCGCGAGGCTATGGGAGCCCGACGGCGGCGGGCGTCGCGAGCCAGTTCACCACCGCATCCGCCTGCGCGAACTGCGACCGCGAGTACGGTCCCCGGCCCGTCACCGAGAAGATCTCGTACCCGAGGTCGGACAGCAGGTCCCACGGCGCCTCGGGGGCTGCATCGTAGAGCGCGGAGGCGGACTGCACGCGCTCGAACACGATCACCGGGCGCGCACGCGCGAGCACCTCGGTCCCGCCGCGAAGCACGCCGAGCTCGGCGCCCTCCACGTCGATCTTCACCATCGTGGGGGTGACGTCGCCCAACTCGAGATCGAGAGTCGAGACTTTCACCTCGATGAACTCGGGGTCGCCGCGATCGTCGCTGATGAGCGGGCTGCGGCGCAGCCCGCTCCAGCCGTCGAGCGCGCGGAAGTGACAGAACTCGGCGACGCCCGGCTCGGCACCGAGGGCGAGACGACGGCAGTCCACCTGCGGGAATGCGCGCACGACCTCATCTGCGAGCGTAGGTATCGGCTCGAACGCGATGTGGACGCCGCGCGGGGCGACCCGAAGCGCCTCGCCCAGGAGCTGGCCTCGATTCGTGCCAACGTCGACATACGTGCCGTCGGCGCGCAGCGCGGTCGCGAGCACCGCCCGGAGCGCGATCTCTTCGTGCAGCTCGCGCCGGGCTCCCGCATACGCGGCAGCGAGGAGCTCGGGACGGTCCAGGCGCCGTGAGACGCCGCCGAGCGCGCGGCGCATGAGGCCCATCAGACGCTCGCCCCCGATGCAGCGCCCGCGCGCGCCGCCGGCCGCAGCCGCGCGAGCAGGAGCATGACCGGCAGCTGCAGGACCGTGGTGAGCAGCGACCACCGACGAGGCGGATCTGGCGAGCGCCGCAGCGCGATGACGTCGGAGCGGAGCAGCCGGTTGCCCTGCAGAACCTCCCCCACCCGCAACTGGTTCAGATCGGGGGCCGCCGCCGATGAACCGGCCATGTCGAGAATCTGACGCAGGACGCCCTCGGGATCGGCGATGAAGTCCTCGTAGCGAACGAACAGCCGCCGTGCGCGCGGATGGCCCACGAACACCGCGCTCGACAGCAGCTCCGTGAGCCACAGGTCGGCATTTACCTTGAACGCACGCCAGCGCCGCTCCGCGACTTCGTGCATGCTCAGCTCACGCGTGTTCGAGTCCACCACGCTCTGCGGATCACGCACGAGGAACACCAGGCGCAGATCGATCCCCGCGATCTTCTGGAGCTCGCGGGCACGCAGGGGGAAGTGGGACGAGTCCACGACGCAGCTCGCGCCCGCGTTCCGCGCGATCGAGCCGAGGAGATCCTCTGCGACGCGCCGGTATCGCCCGAGCAGCCTCCGGCGCATCGGCCAGCGGTGAAGTCGCAGCACCGCGGAGGAGCGCTCGACGCGGGCGTTCACGCCCGCGCCCGACAGCCCGCGGTCGTCCACCTCCTCGGCGACGCGCGTCCAGAAGTGCGTGCGCTCCTGCCCACCCCACAGCGGGCGCGCACCCCTGACCAGCCACTCCTCCACCTCGCCCGCGAAGAAGCACCCCTCGCAGTTGCCGAGCGTCACGCCGAGCACCGAGCTGCCGCTGTGACCCGCGCCCATCAGATAGATCACCTTCAGCCGCCCATCCGTCGCTTGGTGTGCCATGTGCGATGAATCGATGCGGTTGGTGATCGGACGGTCGCGCTCGCGGCCGGGCGCCAGTCTACCCCACGGCGCGAGCTGCACGGGCGCTAGCCCACCGAGCCGACGTGCTCGCCGGACCGGCGGACAGCCGGCCGCAGACCACGGAGCGCGAGCGCCCAAGGAGATTGCAGGAGCGCGGTCAGCCACGAGCGGCGCGCGGGCGCCTCCGGCGCGGCGCCGAGTGCCACCACCGGCGAGTCGAGCAGCCGGTTCCCGTGAAAGGCGACACCGGTGCGCAGCGCCCCGAGGTCGGGCTGCGAGACGGGCGCCTCGCAGCGGCGGAGGATCTGGGCGAGCACCGCGTGGGGGCTCGCGAGCAGGTCCTCGTGGCGAACGAGCATTCGCCGCCTCTGCGGATGGCGGAGGAACACCAACGTCGCGAGCAGGTGCGTGAGCCACAGGTATGCGTTCGCGGTGAGGGGGCCGAACCTCCGCTCGCGCACATCGGAGCGACCCAGCGACGCGACGACGCTCTGTGGATCGCGTACGAGCAGCAGGAGGTACAGCTCGATGCCCTCGAGCCGCTGGAGCTCCCGCGCTCGCATCGGGTAGTGGGAGGTGTCCACGACGTGTGTGACGCCCGCCGCGGCGGCGATCGCGCGGTAGAGCTCATCCGACACGCGCCGGTAGTCCGCGCGCATGCTCCGACGCGCACGCCAGCGGCGCACGTCGAAGACGCTCGAGGATCGCTCCAGCCACGTCGTCCTGCCGCCGGCGAGGGCGGGCGGGTAGTCCACGTGCTCGCGAACCTGCGCCCAGAAGCGCTCTCGCTCCTCGCCGCCGGGGCGCGGCACGCCGGCGCGCGCGAGCCATCGGTCGAGCTCGCCGGCGAAGAGCACGCCATCGCAGTTGCCGAGCGCGACACCGAGGATCGTGCTGCCGCTCCTGCCCGCCCCCATCACGTAGATGACCTTCGGCCGTCCCGAGGTGTGCGCGGACGCGTGAGGGTTGGATGGCGCGCCCACGGGCAAGCCTTCCTATCACATGCCCAAGCGCTGCGGGCCGGCCTCCGGCCGCTCCTCGGGCGCCATCAGGCCCTTCGTTATGATGGCTCGAGGATGCCCGAAACCCCTTCTGAGTGACGTCCCCATCGCGCAGCGGCACGGGCGCGGGCGCGATCCTGGATGTGACACGCGGCCCGGTGCTGATGGTGACGCCGCGCTGGAGCAGGGACGGCGGGGTTGCAACACACGTGATCGCGAGCGCCGCAGCACTTGCGCGGGCGGGCGTCCCCGTTCACGTCGTGGCGGTGCGCGCTGAGGCGGAGGTCGACGTCCCGGGGGTGACCGTTCACACGCGCGCCGACATGCGCGATTCCGGCATCGCGCCGTCCGAGCGCTTCTCTGACGTGGAGGCCCTGCAGCCGGCGGTTGTCCACTTTCACCAGTTCGAGGATCCGGACGCGTTGGGGTTCCTGAGAGAACGCGCACCGGTTGTGGTGAGCGTGCACGGCTACTCGGGCTGCACATCCGGAGTTCACTATTTCCGCCCCGGGCAGGAGTGCACGCGTCCGCACGGGCGGGGGTGCGTTCCGAATCTGATCCTGCGCGGCTGCGCCCACACGCGCAACCCGCGATGGCTCCCGGCGTCGTACCGGAGCGTCACCCGGGGGGTGCGCGCGCTGCGGGACGCAGACGGCGTCATCTCGTACTCGCACGCGATAGACCGCCACCTCGACGACAACGGGTTGAAGCGGCGCGCGATCGTCCCCCTGCTCACGACGATCGCCGCGCAGCGCGCGACCGGACACGAGGCTCGCCGGCGGGTCGTCTTCGCCGGGCGCGTGGTGGCTCCGAAGGGGGTCGGGGTGCTGATCCGCGCCGCGCGCTCGGTGGACGCCGAATTCGTCATCTGCGGAGAGGGCTGGCAGCTCGATGCGATGCGCAGGCTGGCGCACCGGCTCGGCGTGGCACCACGGATCCGCTTCGCGGGCTGGCTCGATCCCGACACGCTGGCGCGCGAGATCGCCGAGGCCTCGGTGGTGGCGATGCCGTCGCTGTGGCCGGAGCCATTCGGGGTGATCGGCCTCGAGGCATTCGCCGCGGGGCGACCGGTGGTTGCCAGCGCCACCGGCGGCGTCGGCGAGTGGCTCGAGCACGGTGTGAACGGGCTGGCCGTGAGCCCCGGGGATGTATCTGCGCTGGCGGACGCGCTGGGGTCGCTGCTGGCGGACCCCGCGAGGCAGAGCGCACTGGGTGCGACCGGCCGAGCGATGGTGGCCGAGCGATACTCGCCCGAGCGACACGTCGCGGAGCTGCTCGACGCCTACCGCGCCGCGCGGGCGCGATGGGAGTCGTGAGCGGCGAGCTCCCGGGGGGCACCCGCTCGGTGCTCGCCGCCGCGAGCGATCACCGCCTCGAGCAGCGCTGAGACGATCTCGGCACTGCGGTGCACTCCCATCTCCTCGGCGGCGAATGCCCGGCCGCGCGCGCCGAGCGCCGCACGCGCTCGCGGATCGGCGAGCAGCCGCTCGATCGCCTCGGCGAGCGCTGCGCCGCGCGGCGCTGCGAGCTCCACGGCCCCGGCTTCGGTTAGCCGCCCCCACGTGTGCGGACCGTCGATCGCGAGCACCGGGGCGCCGGAGGCGAGCGATCCCGCGAGGGTGGTCTTGCGCGAGGTGGGACCGGGCCGGTCGGCGAACAGCAGCAGGTCGCAGCCCGCGAGCGTGTTCGAGAGATCCTGGGCATCGAGACTCCCGGAGAAGGCGACGGCGTCCGACAGCGAGCGGGCGGCCGCCGACGCCCTCCACATCTCCCCGACCCCCGAATCGGGGCCGGGCGCCCCCAGCAGCACGAGCCTCGCCGGGACGCCGCGCGCGCGGACGAGAGCGAGCGCCTCGCTCACCACGTCCACCACCGACCGCCGGCAGGAGTAGCCGAACAGCCCGAGCAGGGGCCCCTCGTGCTCGAGCGCGCCTCGCCCCGCGGGCGGCGGCAGCGTCGCGAAGACGGGCGCGGTCACCACCGGGCGGCGCGGAAGCCACGGCCTCGAGACGAGCCATCCGGCGCGATCCTCGACGGTCACCACTGCCCCCGCGGAGGCTCGCATCACACCCACCATCACGGCGCGATCGCTGAGCGCCCATGCCGTGCCGCGAACGCCGTCGCGGCCCCACGGGAACACGAACTCGTGCAGGAAGCTGATCAGCGGAGCCCGTGAGCTCTTCAACGGATCGAGCATCGCCGGGACGTGCACGGGTATCCCGCGATGGGAATGGGCGAAGACCGAGTAGTGCAGGAGCAGCGCGTCCGGCTCCTCGCGAGCGAGCTCGTCCGTGAGCTCGCTCGCCCACGAGCGTATCTCCCGGCGCTCGGCGCGCAGCGTGTTTGCTCGTCGCTGCAGCCAGTGCATCGTGCAGCTCGTCCCCTGCTCTGCGAGCGCCTGCGCGAGCAGCGTGGCGTGATCGTGCACGCCGCAGATCGGCGTCGTCGACATCCCGACCACCGCAACCCGCCGCGCGGGAGGGCGCCCGGCGCCGTCAGCCGAGGCGGTCATAGCCCCACAAGCCGACGAGGTCGCGTTCGAGGTAATCGCCGAGAGCCTCCACCTCCGGCCTGAAGCGCAGGCGCAGCTCGCGCATGAATGGCTCGTCGGGCACCGGCGGCTCGCCGAAGACGAGCTTGCTCTTGACCGCGTGGAACGCCGCACGGCGGGGACCCGCAGGGGTGACTGCCTTGATCGCGCCCTTCACGGCGTGCGAGAGCGGGCCCCGCCCGACACCGACCGCATGCACGAGCTCGTTGACGCGTTGAGAGCGCGGGCTCACAGTCGGGTTTGCCTCCACCGCGGCGACGGGCACCGTCTCGTCGACGTCGAGGAGGCGAAGGACCTCGCGGACGGAAGCCTCGTTGTCGGCGCGGAAGTCGTCGTAGATGAGCACCTTCACCTGCTCGGGTGCAAACACGGCGTGGTAGCGCTGCAGCTGCTCGACGTAGCGCACGTGGTCGGAGTAGAGCAGCAGCTGCGGCCAGTAGCTGTGAGGCGAGAGCTCGAAGCCCCCACGGCGTGCGGGCTCGAGGCCGATCGCTCTCGCGAAGTCGCTCTCGGTCTCGACGTACACCTGCACGAACTGCAGGTGCAGCGAGTAGAGGAAGCTCACCGGCTCCCGGAAGATCGCGATGATCTGCGCGTCGGGCCTCACCTCCGCGATGCGGCGGGCGGCGGTGGGCGACCACAGGTACAGCGAGGTCGCCTCGCCCACCCGCTGACCGGGCGCTGCCCCCTCGAACCATGCGGCGTACTCCGCGAGCGTCGTCGGGATGCCTTCGGGGCGGGGCGGCGTGCGCTCGTAGAGCTCCTGCGCGAAGTACCACGGCTCCTTGAGGCCGGGCATGAAGATCTGCGGATGGCGCCTGAGCATCTCGTACATAGCCGTCGTCCCGCTCTTGCCGTGCCCGACGATGAAGAAATCCGGCAGCACCATCGCGCTCACCGGGTGAGGAACGACGACGACATCAGTCGCGCGGCGGAGCCGATGCAGGCCGCGGCGTGCATCGCCGCGCCGGGAGCAGCGGGATCCTCCGGCGCGGTGCCGCACTCAGGCGAGAACTGCTCGCGCATCCTGCTCAACCGGCTCGGCTCGCGCGATCTTGCGCCCCGGGCCCACGAACCAGTACGCGGCGAGCCCGACCGCGCCCCAGAAGTACGGTCCCGCGGCTGGGCTGCTCGTGAACGGTCCCGTGGTGCTCTCGAACAGCAGCGCGATGAACGGGGCGAACGCCCCGGCGAACATGATCGCGAGGTCGCCGTCGCGCACCCCTGGCATCCCGCGCACGATGATCCCGATCGTATAGAAGGTGAGCGCCACCCACACCAACAGCCCGGGCGCGCCGAGTTCGTTGACGATCAGGTTGAACTGCGTCTCGGAGCTCACGCTGTGGCCTTCGAGCAGTTCGGGGTTCCGCCCTTCCAAGCCTGACACCGGACCGACACTCCCGAGCCCGAACCCGAACGGCGCCGCTTCGATGTAGTGGGGGATCCTCGACCACGCCGATTCCTTGTGCAGGTCGGTCGAGGACGAGGTGAGATCGATGCTTTCGTAGCGCTTGAACGTGCCGCTGCGCAGCGATTCCGTGACCACCAACCCCACGGGGATGGCGAGGAGCAGCACCGCCCCGAGGGCCAGCACGGCACGGGTCATGCGTTGTCGCGCGAGCGCGGCGAAGCCCACGAAGGCGATCACGCTCAGGAAGGCGCCGATCAGCTGCGTCCGTCCGAGACCGGTGATGATCGCGATGATCGCCCCGAGACAGAGCACGACGGGGATCCATCTTCGCCGTCGCGCCGTCACGAACAGCGCGAGCGCGAACGGCAGCGCGATAACCCCCACGCCGCCGCTGAAGCCGGCCTCCGATCCGAGCGCCGGGGGCCGCACGCGCGCTTCACCTTCGGAGAAGTAGACGCGCCCGGTCCCCTTCGATTCCGAGGGTATGTAGATGAGGTTGTGGTAGCCGGGCCCCCAGCCCGCGAGCTGTTCGGGCGAGAGCGTGGTCTGGTACGCGGACATCGCTCCGTTCGCGCATGCGATCACCCCGACGACTATGAACAGCTGCCGGAGGCGCTTCTTGGAGCGCACCAGGTAGTAGGCGAAGAAGAAGAAGGGCACCCACTGGAGCTGCTGCCTGAACCCCCCGAACACCTTCAGGACGCCTTCGGTTTTGGGATTGAACACCTCGATCAGCACGACGCCCACGAACGCTGCGACCCACCCGGCGAGGGGGGGCATCTTGACCCGCTCCCGGCGCACGACGATGCGCATCAGCACGCCCAGGCAGACCGCGAGGATCAGGACGTTGCGGACCGACGCGGTGACTTCGTGCGCTCCGATCGCGAGCTTCACCGGCCCGTCGAGCAGACCGAGGTAGAGGACGAGCAGCGTGGCGGTGAGCGTCACGTTGGTACATCTCATGAGCCACACCACGAGCAGCACCGCGGCGATCGCCGCGAGCACGGCGGCCAGGCTGACGTCGGGCAGCGCGATCGTCACAGCGAGGCCGACCACGGCGGGGATCACCCCCGCGAGGGCAACCGCCGCGAGGTCGCTCGCGCGCCTGCCGAGGATCGTGGGATGGACCCCGCCGGGGCCGCCGGTGAGGCGCCATTGCGAAGTGCTCATGGCCTCAGCGCCGGAGCAGTCCGCGTCGAGTCGACGCGGCGAAGCCGAATTTCTCGAGCTCTTTGGAGGTGACGCAGTTGGCGGCGACGCCGAGCAGCGGTGCGCTCGGCGTCTGCTTCAGCATCTCAACCAGACGGTGTGCGGAGCTTTCGCGCGTGTAGCCGATCCGTCCGACGAGGACGATCCCGTCCACCTCGTTGAGCAGGGGCATCACGTCGCTCACCTCGAGGGGCGACGGGGCGTCGACGAGCACCGAGTCGAAGTCGGCCGCGAGCGACTGGAGCAGCTCGCGCATGGCGGGCGCCGCCAGGGCGGCGGGCGGGTTGGGCATGACTCCGCCGCCCGCGAGCAGGAACAGCGACCCGGCGGTCGCCTGCACGGCGGTGGCGAGCGGAGCGTCCTCGTCCGACTCGACCTCGAGCGCCGCATCCAGCGGCAGCACGCGGCTCATCGCTTCCTCCAGCCGGAGCGTGCCGCCGAGCACCTCGGCGAGTCCGGGCGCGTTCTCGAGACCCAGCAGCCTCGCCTGCACGGGCCGACGGAAGTTCGCCTCGACAACCGCTACCCGCTCGCCCGCATCGCGCTTGACGAGAGCGAGGCCGGCCACGAGCGCCGACTTGCCGTCGCCGGGGTCCGGGCTCATCACCAGGATCGACGCCGGCGGAGAGCCGTCGATCTGCCCCGGGGTGCCCGCGAGCCGCAGCCCCGCCTGCAGGCGCCGAAGCGGCTCGACCAGCAAGCGCGAGGGGGTCGGGACGCCCTGCGGGCGCACGATCGGGCGACGCACGCGCGGGAGCGCGGTGAGAATCCTCGTGTGGAACGCCTCCTCGACACCTGCGAGCGAGCGCAGTCGCCGGTCCAAGCGGCTCAGTACGTATGCGGCGATCGAGGCGAGCACCAGGCCGAGCACGAACCCGAAGATCGCGTTCTTCCGCGGCTTGGGCGCGGTCTGCACCGCGGTGGTCGCCTTGGCGACCTTGAGCTGCTCGGGCCCCGCCACGGCGAGGCTCGCTTCGTACTGGTTGATCTTCGTGTGGAGGTTGGCTTCCTGGATGATGCTCGCCGGGGGCGGCGTGGAGGAGCCGGTGTTCTTGCCCTTCCCGGAGGGCTGCTTGGCCCGGGCGGTGTTGGCGGCTTCGATCCGGGCCAGCTCGCGGCGCGCGATCGCGATCGTCCGTTCGATCACGCGCTGGTGCTGTTCGCTTCTGGCGCGTGATGTAGGTGCGGGCCACGAGGTTCGCGAGCAGGGCTGCCGCCGCGGCGCTGTGCCCTTCCGCCGTGATCGGTGATGAACTGTGCTCTTTTCCGCGCCCTTCGCGTGCACCTTGACGCCCTTCGCGAGCTGGCCCTGGTGCTGCTTGCGCAACTGCGTGTGCACCGATTCGACGACGATCGAGTTGATCAGGGCGGTCTGGTTGCTGATCGAAGTCCCCTGGTTCTTGCCGGCCGTTTTTTCGGTGGGAGACGCTTCTTCGCTGGCTGCACCGAGGTACAGCTGCGTGGTGACCTGGTAGGTCGGTGTCTGACGCTTGTAGTAGAAGTAGCTCCCCGCGCCGACTACGAGCCCGACGGCGAGGATCAGCCACTTACGCCGCCAGAGCGGCGCGAAGATTGCTGTCGCGTCTGTGGTTTCGTTCATGGCTGATGATGCGCTCGGGCCTCGCGCTCGTCCTAGCCCCCTGGCCCCGCCTCGCGATGTTAGGCGCGCGGCTAATCGGCGACTAAAGCTTAGCGGTCCATCCCCGCGAATTCCTCGCGTTTGCAGGGGTTGACGGCGATGTCACGAGCGCGTTCACCGGGGCCACTCGAGCGCGACGGGGGCGACGCGCGGGCTCGTGCCGATGCTGCGGTGGACCGCATCGCGAGCGGCGGAATCCGGTGCCGGCGAGGCCGACGCTCGAGCGTCTCCTAGTATGCGGCTCGCCGTCTCGCGGATCCCGCGCGGCGGCGCGCACGGACAGTCGAACGGGACCCAGGAGGACATCGTGGAGCGCGCCGGGCAGGTCCTGTGTTTCGCGACGCAGGGCGAGGGACACATCGAGGACGAACGCATACAGGCCCTCCTCGAGCGACTCGCAGCCCGAGGCGTTCCCGTTCGACCGGGCGAGCGAAGGTTCGCAGCGCCAGAGCGCTGTGGCGAACCGCGCGCGCGAAGCGGCCGGCGCTGATAGTGATGGAGGGGACCGGAACTGCCGGCGGCCTCACGCTGATCGCGATCGACGCCCTGCTGGGGATCCCCTACATCGTCTCGAGCGGCGACGCCGTCGGGCCCTACCTGCATCTGAGCTCGCGAGTGATCGGGATGCTCGGCAGCGTGTACGAGCGCGTCCTGTGCCGGCGCTGCGCGGGCTTCGTCGGCTGGACGCCCTACCTCGTCGGGCGCGCGCTCACGTTCGGCGCCCCGCGCGGGATGACGGCGCCCGGGTGGACGCGCGGACACGCCTCGGAGGGCGCTCGTGCGCGGGTTCGCGCGCAGCTTGGAATATCGCCGCAGTCGCTCGTGGTCGGGACTCGCGGGGTCGCTTCACTGGAACGACCGCGTGGGCTACGCCTACGGCGCCGAGCTCGTGCTCGCGGTGCGAATGGTCAGGCGCCCGGACGTGGTCGCGGTGATCGTGGGCGACGGCTCGGGGCGCACTCGCCTGGAGGAGATGGCGGGAGACGATCTCGGCACGCGGGTGCTGCTGCCAGGTCGCGTGCCGGCAGAGGAGGTCCCCGACTACCTGGCGAGCTTCGACGTGGGCAGCCTCTCGCAGAGCGTCGACGGCGTGGGGTCGTTCCGCTACACGACGAAAATGTCGGAGTACCTCGCAAGCGGGCTCCCCGTGATCGCCGGCGAGGTGCCGGCGGCCTACGACCTCGACGAGGGCTACATGTGGCGCCTGCCCGGGCCCGCGCCGTGGAGCGAGCTGTACATCCGCGCGCTCGCCGAGCTCCTCGAGTCGCTGAGCCCCGAGGAGGTGGCGCGTCGACGAGATGCGATAGCGCGGCGCCGCGCCGACCCCTTCGACAAGGCCACACAGCAGCAGCGCATGAGCGAGTTCGTGCGCGACATCCTCGCTGAGCGCGGCGCGAGCGGGCTGAGCTCGCCGGCTCACCGCCGGGCGGCTTCGCACAGGCGCTCGTACAGCGCCTCGTGCTTTCTCACCGTCTCCTCCCAGGTGAAGCGCAGGGCGGAGCGGCGCGCCGCCTCGCCGAGTCGCTCTCTCAGCGCCGGGTCGCGCGCGAGCGCCGCGAGGCGGTCGGCGATCAGCCGCTCGTCGCTGGTGATCAGGTAGCCGTTCACCCCGTCTTCGATCAGCTCGCGCACGCCGCTCACGGGGGTGGCGAGCACCGGTAAGCCGCTGGAGGCCGCCTCGAAGCTGACGAGCGAGAACGTCTCGTAGCTCGAGGGCAGCACAAACGCGTCGGCGAGCGCATACACGACGTGCACGTCGCGCTCGACACCGATCCAGTGAACGCGCTCGCCCGCGCCGAGCGAGCGCGCCAGCTCGCGGTAGTGGGCCTCGTCGCCCCCGCCCGCGACGACGAGATCCCACTCGGTGGCGAGCGCGATCGCCTCGATCGCGCTGGCGAGGCCCTTGCGCTTCCACTCGCTGCCGACGAACGCCGCGACCAGGCGGTCGGGCGGGATACCCAGTGCCCGCCGCAGCTCCCTGGCCGACGCGGCGTGCACGCCGGGCGCAAAGCGCTCCGTGTCGACCCCGTTGTGGATCGTGAGCACGCGCTCGGCGGCCTTGGGGTAGTGACTGCGGATCTCCTCAGCGACTCCCTCGGACACACACACGAACGTCGCAGACGCGTTCGCGTTGTAGATGAGGCGCTCGCCGATCCGGCTGAGCAGGCGCGTCGCTCTCACGTGCGTGCGATACACCCAGTTGGCGCGGCTCGGCGTCACCGCGCCCACCTGGTGGCAGTAGTGGACGCCGATCACCTCGACGCGGTTGACGACGATCGCTCCCGTCGAGTGCACGACCCCGTGCGCGTGGCGCCGGACCGCCAGCGAGCCTGCGAGCAGGAACCACGGATAGCCGAGCAGGAACGGACGACTCGGCCCCCGCACGCGGTGGAAGCGCACGCCCGAGCCCGGCGGCAGCTCACACGCGTGGGCGATCACGGTGACCTCGTGCCCGCGCCGGCGCAGTCCCAGCGCGAGCTCGCTGAGCACCCGCTCCATCCCCCCCACACGGCCCACGTGGTGCGCGACGATCGTCACCGGGCAGGGCGGGTGGGCCGGCGCATCGTCCGCCCGCGCGCCGGGCTGGCGCGCCGGCGCCTCGCGCTCGAGCGGGATCGTCATGCCGTGCGCAGCGGCGCCGTCGTCGCGCGGCCCTCGACGAGACTCTCGAGCTGGCCGAAAAGCCGTCGGCACATCGCCGCATCGGTGAACTCCTCGAGGAAGCGCTCCTCGCCGGCGCGGCCCATCTGCGCGCGCAGCTGCGCCGAGTCGAGCAGCGGCTCGAGCGCGTCCGCGAGCGCCTCGGGCTCGCCCGAGGGGGCGAGCATCCCGGTCCGCCCGTGCTCGACGAACTCGGCGGGGCCCCCCGAGTCGACCGCGACGACCGCCACGCCGCGCGCCATCGCCTCGAGCAGCACGATCCCGAACGGCTCGGGGTCGGAGGCGTTCACGAGGACGTCGAGCTGCTCGATGTAAGGGCCCGGCGTCCGGCACCTGGCCGGTCATCGTCACCTCCTCCTGCAGCCCGAGCTCGGCAACCAGCCCCGGCAGCGAGGCCGCGTACTCGGTGGAGAGGCCGTACGCGTCGCCGCCCACGATCACGGTGTGAAAGCGGCGCCCGCGCTCGCGCAGGATCACCTGGGCGCGCAGCAGCCGGTCCTGGCCCTTCCACGGCTGCAGGCGACCCACGAGCCCGACGATCGGCAGCCCCTCCGGCAGCTCGAGCGGGGGCGCGCCGGCGGAGCGGCGCGGCACCCGGGCGCCCGCGGCCACGACGAGCATGGGGCGCTTCGGGAACAGGCGCTGCTGCGCCCGGGCGGCGGCCTGCGTGTAGCAGATGATCGCGATCGCCGGCATCAGCGCGGCGGCGCGGTCGAGCCAGTCGCGCTCTGGGTGTCCGTGCTGCCACCACAGCACGCGGTCGCGCATCCCCGCGAGGACCGCGGCGGGGCCGCCGTAGAGATGCGTCTTGGCCATCCAGTCCAGGATCAGGTCGGGCCGGCGCTCGCGGAGAATCCGGGCGAGGCGCGCGACGCTCGAGGGATGGCGGTGGAGCTCGCGCAGGCGCCCGGTGGTGATCACCTCGACGTGGAAGCCCGCCTCGCGCAGCTCGTCGGGCCACGGCCCGGGCTCGAAGAACACGAGCTCGATCTCGTGCCCGCTCTCGGCCGAGCCGTCGAGCGCCATCTGGAGCATCTCCTCGGCGCCGCCCAGCCGGTGCCCCCACGGCACCGTTACGAGGATGCGCATGGCGGGGCGCCTGACCGTGGGCTGTGCGGGCGCTCGCGGACACGGCCCGAGGGTATCCCAAAGCCGCACCGCGCCCGGGGTCCGAAACCCTGCCGATAGCCTCCGGCGCATGCACCGGCCGACCCGCACCGAGGAGCCGCGCGTAACCCTCGTGCACGACTACCTGCTCGTGATGCGAGGGGCGGAGCGCACGTTCGCAGCGATGGCTGACCTGTACCCAGGCGCCCGTGTTCACGCTCCTGTACGACGAGCAGGGCACGCGGCGGTCGCTTCGCCGCGCACGCAGCGTGACCGCCTCGGCGGCTGCAGCGGCTCGGTGTCAGGCAGTGGAGCTTCCGGCGCCTGCTGCCGCTCTACCCCTACGCGGTGCGGCGGCTGCGCCTGCCTGCCGTGCGAGGTGGTGCTCAGCAGCAGCAGCGCCTTCGCCCACGGCGTCCGCGTGCCGGCGGGCGCAGTGCACGTCTGCTACTGCCATGCTCCCTTCCGCTACGCGTGGTACGAGCAGGAGCGCGCGCTGGGCGAGGTCCCGCGACCGCTGCGCGGGCCGCTGCGCGCTGCAGCTTGCGACGGATGCGCAGGTGGGACCTCGCGGCGAGCCGCGCGCGTCGACTCCTACATCGCCAACTCGCAGCTCACCCGCGAGCGGATCGAGCGCTTCTACGGACGCGAGAGCACGATCATCCACCCACCGGTGGAGACAGAGCGCTTCGTCGTGGGGACACCGGGCGAGAGCCTGCTCGTCGTCTCGGAGCTCGTCCGCCACAAGCGCGTCCACGTCGCGCTCGAGGCGGCGAGACGGGCGGGAGCGCCGATCGACGTGGTGGGGTCGGGGCCTGAACACGACGCGCTCGCGCAGGAGTACCCCGAGGCGCGCTTCCTCGGGCGCGCGAGCGACGAGGAGCTCGTGCGCCTCTACGCGCGCGCGCGCGCGGTGGTGGTGGGGGCGATCGAGGAGTTCGGGATCACCGCGGTAGAGGCGCAGGCCGCCGGACGCCCGGTGATCGCGGCGCGCGCCGGGGGGGCACTCGAGACAGTGCTCGACGGCAGCACGGGCCTGCTCGCGGCGCCGGATGACCGGACGTCCTTCGCGCAGGCGATCCGCGATCTCGACACGCTCGACTTCGAGCCGCGGCGAGCGGTTGAGAGCGCCGCGCGCTTCTCCGTCGCGAACTTCGCCCGCAGGCTCTCCGAGCACGTCGAGGAGGCGCTCGCCGCCGGCCCGCGGAGCCGCCGCTCGCCTCGATAGCGGTTGATAAGGTCCGCGCGTGCCCCCCGCCAGAGCCGCTGCGGATCGCCTGGCTCGGAGGCGCCCCGGCCGAGGTCGGCGGGGCTCCGGGGGTGGTGACGGAGCTGCTCGACGGGCTCGCGCGGCGCGGCCATCAGGATCGACTGCTTCTTCCCCGGAGCCGGCAGGAACCTCCCGGCCCGGCTCGCCGCGCACGACAACCTCACGTTCATCTGGGGGACGAGCGACTGGCGCTGGGACCGGTGGTACAGCCGCACGCGCATCACCGCGTTCGCCTCGGGGCTGCTCTCGCGCGCGGTCGCCTCGGTGCGCCTGCGCAGAGAGATCGTGCGCAGGCACGCACTCGAGCCCTACGACGTGATCTACCAGAACCAGACGATCGAGTCGCTCGGAGTGCCCGTGCGCCTGACGCGCGAGGTGCCGCTCGTGATCCGCCCGGATACCCACATGGCGGGCGAGCTGAGGTGGCTGATCCGCGAGCGCGAGCTGGCGTTCCGGTGCCAGCCGCGCTACATCTTCTTCATCGTCGCGGCGATCATGTCGTTCCGCGCGCTCGTGCAGATGGTGAACATCCGCCGGGCGAGCATGCTGATCTGCATCAGCAGCGTGTTCCGCGACCACATCGTCAACGACTACCGCTTCCCGCTCGCCAGAGACGGTGGTGGTCACCAATCCCGTCCGCCTCAACCGCTTCCGAGCAGCGAGCGCTCCCCGGCGGAGCCGCCGCTCGTGCTCGTGCCCACGCGCATCTCGATGCGCAAGGGCATCGAGGACGTCGTGCGGCGTGGCACAGACGCTGCTCGCCCGGGGCAGCGACGCGCCACCTGCGGATCATCGGCGGGCCGAGCATGTGGTCGGACTACAGCTGCCTGCTCGAGGATCTTCCCGCCGAGAACACCGAATACGGCGGGCGCGTGCTCCCGCGAGACGTGCCCAGCGGAGTTCGAAGCGGCGGACGTGGTGCTGCTCGCCAGCAAGTACGACCCGTGCCCGATGTCGGTGCTCGAGGCGCTCACCGCGGGTGTGCCCGTCGTCGCCACGAGCGAGGTGGGCTCGATCGAGGGCGTCGACCGCGCCGTCGCCGCCGAGGTTGCGCCTGGGGACGTGGAGGGAATGGCGAGCGCCATCGAAGCGACGATCGAGCGCCTCCGCGCGGACGCCCCGGCCACCCGCGGGCTCGCCCGTGCCGAGGCCGAGCGCCGCTTCGCCCCGGACGTCGTGTGCGCCCAGATCTCAGCCGCGCTGGAAGGGCTCGTGGCGGCGCGCCGCGGCGAATAGCGCCGTGCGCCGGCGAGCGCGCTCGCCGCACCCGGGCGGCGCGGCCAGCCGGCGCCCCAGAACTAAAGGAGTTGGCGCTCGCAGCCGAGAGGAGTCGTGCGGGGACGGCTGCAGCGTGCGCCCGCCCCCGTGACCCCCGAGACGAGATGCTGATCCTCGCGATCCCACTGCTATGGCTGGCCGCCGCGGCGTTCGTCGTGATGCTGTGCCGCGCAGCCGCGCGCAGCGACGCCCAGCTCGTGCGGGGGGCGCGGCGTGCGAGCGCGTCGGCGCCAACGGGCCTGGGCCTGTGGGACGACCCGCCGGAGCTGCTGGCTGAGGACCTGCGCGAGGAGCCCGCGCGCGAGGCGCTCGTCGCCTAGAGGCCGCGCCGTCCGAGGACGTGCGGGACGGTGCGCAGCAGGATCTTGACGTCGGTCCAGAGCGACCAGTTGGCGACGTACAGGTAGTCGATCGCCACCATCTCCTTGAGCGGCACGCGGGCAGGGCCGAGGATCTGCCACGGACCCGTCATCCCGGGCGTCAGCTCGAGGCGCCGGCGGTGCCAACCCTCGACGCGCTGGTCCTCCTCGACGACGAGCGGGCGCGGCCCCACGAGGCTCATCTCGCCGCGGAAGACGTTGAGCAGCTGCGGCAGCTCGTCGAGCGCGCTGCGCCTCAGCCAGCGCCCGACGCGGGTGACGCGCGGGTCGTCGGCGATCTTGAAGAGCCCCTCCTTCGCCTCGTTGCGCTCGCGCAGCGACTCCTTCATCGCGTCGGCGCCGTCGACCATCGTCCGGAACTTCAACATGTGGAAACGCTGGCCGTGGCGGCCCACCCGAAGCTGGCGGAAGAAGACGGGACCACGGCTGTCGAGCTTGATGGCGATCGAGATGATCAGCAGGAAGGGTGAGATGGCGAGCAGCCCGAGCGAGGCGCCGAACAGGTCGAAGCCGCGTTTGAACGCGGCGGAGGAGCGGGTGAGGTCGAAGCGCCTGACGCCCATCACGGTGACGCCGTGCAGGTCGTCGAACTCGACGGAGGAGCCCACCACCTCGAGCAGCCGCGGCAGCACGCTCACCCGCACGCCCACCGCCTTCAGCGTGCGCACGAGGTTGAGCATCTCGCCGGCGTCGGCGCTGCGCGGGGCGATGATCGCGCGGTGCACGTCGAGCGTCTGGGCGAGGTCACGGATCTCGGCGAGCCGGGGCTCGGAGAAGGAGTCGGTGGACCACGGCTCCACCTTGTCGAGGTCGAGATGGGCGACCACCTTCGCGTTCACCCCTCCGTGCCCGCTGAGCTTCGCGCGGATCGCCTCCGCCGACACCTCGTCGCCGATGAAGAGGCACCGCTCGGCGGGGGAGACGCGGAGCGCGACGGCCCGTGCGAGCGCCCGCATCAGCACGAGGCCGACGGCGAGCGCGAGCCACAGGAAGATCGCCTCGTGGCGGTCGAGCTGCCCGTGCACGAGCAGGCCGCCCGTGAGCCAGGCGACGAGCGCGCACAGGGTTGCGAGCTGGAACAGCTTCGGCGCCTCGTCGAGCGTCGTCTTGCGCAGGAGCGTCTCGTCGCGGTCGTAGAGGCCGGTGAGCTTGCCGCAGACGATCAGGATCGGCACCGCGGCGATGCCGGCCCAGGTGAGCTGGATCGAGCGCCGCGACAGCTCCACCGTCGCGACGAAGGCGCCCACGATCGCGAGCACATCGGCGACGAGCAAGAGGCGACGGAAGACCGCGTCGCGCCGCATGCTCGCGGCGGGGCCGCGAACCTCGGGTATGCCGGGCGCCAGTGTGCGCCGCCGGCCGAGCAGCCCACGCGACGCAGGGACCGCGCGGGCCCAACCGACCCCTGACTCGGTACTCCCTGCCTCGATACCCATCGCCCCTGCCGCCTCCTTGCTCGCCACCGCGACTCAATACTCGCCGAACGCCACCGGCCAGATGTCGAGATTCGGTAACCCCTCTAAAGCCAGACGCTATCCCCGTGAAGCCAGCGCATCATAGTCAGCGGCCGTCGCCAGCGCAAGAGGGTACCCGCGAAGACCCCCCGGACCCCGGTCCGCTGGCCTGCGGCCGATCACGCCGGCGGTTGCGCGGGCTCGACTGCCGCCTGGGCGCCACTCGGCGGCGGATGCGCGCAGCGCAGCAGCTTGCTCCCTCACGGCTGGGGCCGCCCCGGCTCGGCGCCGGCCGTGGCCACCGCCGGGCCGTCCGGCGCTGGCGCCTCCTGCGGTGGGCGCGCGGTATCGGGCTCGCCGGGAGCGGGCCCGGGGCCGGCTCCGACGGCGGCTGGTGCCGCCAGCGGGTTCTTCAGAACGAGCCACACGATGAACGCGACGAGCAGCGTGGCGACGAGGATCCAGCCGAGTTCTTCGGTGCCAACCCCCACGTACTTCAGCCCCGAGGCGAAGATCACGAAGGTGATCACGGGCCGGATGAAGTGGTCGGGGGCGCTCGAGGACAGCAGCGAGCCGACGAGCACGGCGGGGACGCAGCCGAGGATCAGCGAGATGGTCACCCCGAATTCGACGCTCCCGAAGATGAGCGCGCCGAGGGCCGCGGCGATCGTCAGCGGAACGGCCTGCGCGAGGTCGGTCCCCACCAGCTGGCTGGCGGCCAGCATCGGGTACAGGAACAGCAGCATGATGATCATCAGCGACCCCGAGCCGACCGAGGTGAGCCCGACGATCAGGCCGCCTACCATCCCCATCGCGAGCGTGGGCAGCGGCCGGGCGATCACGTCGTGGATGTGGCCGCTGCGAACCGCCCCGCCCCGGCGATCGAGGTAGTAGCGAAGCACCATCGCGGCGGCCCCCAGCAGCAGTGCGGCGCCGAGCGCGATCTTGATGTTTTCTTGGGCCGAGCTGTGTTTGCCCATCAGGCTCAGCAGATAGGAGCCGAGGAACGCCATCGGCACGGAGCCGATCACCATCCAGCGCACGACGTGGGGGTGGACGGTGCCCCTTGCGCAGGTGCACGGCGGCGCCCACCGGCCGCATCACGACCGCCGCCACCAGATCGCTCGAGATCGCGGCGCTCGGGCTGACGCCGAACAGCAGGATCAGCATCGGCGTCATCAGCGCGCCGCCGCCGGCGCCCGTCATGCCGACGAGGAACCCCACGACCGCGCTGCCGAGCACGATGTATGGATCGATCGTCACGTCCGTCCCTCTCCGTGTCCTCTCACTCCGCGCCTCCGGCGCAGACGGGGAGTTATAGAGGCATCGCACCAATGGCGCAACAATCTCACCCGGCTTAGCCGGGTTTGTGAACTTCTTGGCGCTCGCGCGGGCCGACCAGCGTGGCGCTCGCGCCGGCTGAACGCGCCAACGCTGCGCGAAGACGCAAATGCGTCGAGCCTGGCACGCAGCGCTCAAGCGGCAGCGGAGGGTCTACCGACAAGAGCCTGCGCGAGGCCCCCCGCAACGCGGATCGCGGCCCGGAGGGGCCTCGTCGCCTCTCTCGCAGCGCCGGCTGACGCGCCAGGTCCATCGCCGTGACTAGGCGGCCGCCCGGCGCTCCGCCGCGGACGTGCGTCAGCTCCTCGAACGTGAAGCCGGCTTCCAGCGCGCGCCGCACCGGGCACGTCGCGGCGACCCGTTCGAGCCTGCGTCGCTGCTCCTCGGCGAGCCCGGCGGGGAGCCGCAGCTCGATCGCGACACGTGTCGCGGCACGCTGTCGGGGTCGTAGCGGACCTCGACAGACGTCTCGCCGATGTCCCAGCCGCGCTTCTGGGCGTACATCGCGATCATCGTCTCCGCACAGGCGGCGAGCATCGCGGGCAGCAGCTCGTGCGGCGCGGGGGCCTCGTCCGTGCCGCCGAGGCGCTCGGGCTCGTCCGTGAGGAGCATGTGGCGGCCGTTGACGTCGACCTCGTTGCGGAGGCCGCGGCCGTCGCAGCGGGCCGTGGCGAACATGGTGGCGGCTTTGTCGGTGTCGTTTCTCATTCACGGAGCGATCGTCGCCCGTCGCGGCTCGAAGGACATCCGCCGCGACTACCCGGAGCGATCGGGGCATGTCGTGCGGATACAACTACAGTAGTAAACAACTATGCAGTTGTGCTAATGTTGACACATGCCGACGACTACCCCGACGACCACGCAGGTCCCACACCCTTGCCCGAGCCGCTCGTCGAGATGATCGCCGAGCGCTTCCGCGTCCTCGCGGAGCCGATGCGGATCCGTCTGCTCGACGCGATGCGCGAGTCGCCGGCGACGGTGGGCGAGCTGCAGCAGGCGACGGGCGCATCGCAGCAGAACGTCTCCAAGCACCTCGGCCTGCTGCACCGCAGCGGGCTCGTGACACGCACCCGCGAGGGCAACTTCGTCCGCTACGCGATCGCCGACGAGGGCGTCTTCGAGCTGTGCGAGCACGTGTGCGGAGGCCTGCGCCGGCAGCTCGACGAGCTCGACTCGCTGCTACCCGGAGGCGGGCGATGAGTTCGCCGGGCTGCGCCGCCCCCCGCCGAGCCGGCGAGCGCTGGCCCCTCGAGCGCGTGCTGTTCGCGCTCGCCGGGACGATGACGCTGCTGAGCGTGGCACTCGCGGTGCTGGTTTCGCCGTGGTTCCTGCTGCTGACCGCGTTCGTCGGCATGAACCAATGGCTGTACGTGCTCGTGGGCGCGTGCCCGGCCTCGATCGTCCTGCGCCGCGCTGTTCTCGCTGCGCTCCGTCGTCTACCCGTCGGCGCAGGCGCGGCCATGAGCACGGTCACGGCTCCCCCGCAACCCGCGCGGACGACGGCGGCGCACGAGGTGACGGTCGGCACGATGGGGCGCCTCGGCCGCTGGACGGCGACGCATTTCCGCGCGGTGCTCGTGGCGTGGATCGGGCTCGCTCTGGTGCTCGGCTTCTTCGCGCCGAAAGTGGAGAAGGCGCTCTCCGGCGCCGGCTGGGAAGCGACCGGCTCGCAGTCGGCGCAGGCGCGCAAGCTGATCGAACGCGACTTCCACGGCCTCGGCAGCTACGGGTTGATGACGGTGGTCTACTCGCCGCGGGAAACTGTCTCGCAGCCGGGCTTCAGGGCGGTCGTCGCGCGGGTGCAGAGCACGCTGCGCTCGAACCGCGCGGTCAGCGTCGTCGTGCCCCCGACGCCCGGGGTGACGGTCTCCCCGGACGGACACACCGCGATCGTGCAGGGCGGCGCCGCGCGGGACCCGAACGCGATGGTGGCGGCGGCAGACACGCTCAAGGGCAAGCTCCACGCCCTCTCGACGAGCAGCACGGTCGTCGATCTGACCGGCGCGCCCGGCATGTGGTCGGACTTCAACGCTGCGAACCGCTCGGCGATGCTCAAGTCCGAGGTGGTGTCCTGGCCGGTGACGCTCGGGATCATGCTCCTGGCGTTCGGATCGCTCGTCGCCGCCGGGACTGCCGCTGATGCTCACGATGGTCGGGCTGCTGTCCGCGGCCGGGCTGCTGTACCTCGGCACGCTGGTGACGCCGATCTCGATCTGGGCGATGAACTTCGCGCTGATGTTCGCGCTCGCGCTCGGCATCGACTACGCCCTGTTCATCGTCTACCGATTCCGCGGCGCGCTGTTCGGCTCGCGGATGGACGCCGGCGGACGCGGTCGCCGCGACGATGGACACCGCCGGGAAGGCGGTGCTGTTCAGCGGGACGACCGTGCTGATCTCCCTCACCGCCGTGATGCTCGTGCCGAGCCCGGCGTTCCGCAGCGATGAGCCTCGGGATCATGCTCGCCGTCATCTTCGTGCTCGCCGCCACGCTCACCCTGCTGCCGGCGGTGCTCGGGCGGATCGGCCGCAAGGGTGGACAGGCTCGCGCTGCCATGGGCGCACTCGGGCGAGCACCGCTCGCCGCGGTTCGCCCGCGTGGGGCGAACGCCTGTGGCGGCGTCCTGCCCTGTACGGCGTCCCGGCGCTCGTGCTGCTCTGCTGCTCGCCTTCCCGGTGACGCAGCTGAAGACCTCGATGCCCTCGATCAAGGTGGTCCCGCAGAGCGATTCCTCGCGCGCCGGCTACGACCAGGTGCAGCGCGCGATGGGAGCCGGGAGCGACCGGGCCGCTGCAGATCGTCGCTCCGGCGGCCGAGGCGGGGCTCGTGGCCCGCGTCGCCGCCGCCGACCCGGGCGTCTCCGCGGTGATGCCGACGGCGCAGGGGGCGGGCGGACTCGCGATCGTCACCGCGATCCCCCGCGAGGACCCGTCCGAGCCCGCTCGTCGGGCCAGACGATCGAGCGCCTGCGCGCGAAGCTGCCGGCGGGCGCGCTGATCGGCGGCGCTGCCGCAGAGAACCACGATCTGCAGCGCTGCTCACGCAGAAGACGTGGCTCGTGATGGGGGTCGTGATCGCGCTCGGCTTCGCTGCTGCTGCTGTTCGCGCTGCAGGCTCCGCTGATCGCGGTGGCAGGAGTGCTCACGAACCTGCTCGCCACGGGCGCCGCGTTCGGCGATCGCCAAGTGGATCTTCCAGGACGGCGCGCTGCACTCGCTGCTCGGGTTCGAGTCGCAGGGGTTCCTCGACGCGTGGGGGCCCGTGTTCTTCTTCGCGATGATCTTCGCGATCTCGATGGACTACACGGTGTTCCTGCTCTCGAGCGCGAAGGAGCACTGGGACCGAACCGGCGACCCGCGCGAGGCGATGGTCGGCGCCGTGGCCCACTCCGGGCGCGTGATCTTCGCCGCCGCCGCGGTGATGGTCGCCGTGTTCTTCACGTTCGCGCTGTCCGGTCCGCTGCCCCCGAAGGAGATGGGGATCATCCTCGGCATCGCCGTGCTGCTCGACGCCTTCCTCGATCCGGCTGCTGCTGCTGCCGGTGCTGCTCCGCGTGCTCGGCCGCAGCGCGTGGTATCGCCCGCGCCTGGCTCGGCGCGGGTGCTGCCGGACGTGCGCTTCGGGCACGCCTGAGCGAGCGAAGCTCGCCGCGCACGCGCGGGCGCTCACGCGCCACCGCGCGCGTCCGGTCCGCCGAGAATCGTTGAGCGCCCCGAAACGCGAGCCGGCCGGCCCCATCCTGGGACCGGCCGGCCGCGTGCTCCTGCTCCCTTACGACAGCGGCATCATCTGCCGCTGCGCCCTCATGGCGCTAGAAGTCGATTTTTTCGAGCCCTTCTTTGTCCTCGTTGAGCAGTTCCTTGGGCATCGCCGCGTAGTCGTGGCCGACGATGTCCTTCTGGCCGCCCTTCTTGTCCGTGATGTATTTGAGGTAGTCACGGGCCGTGGCAGCCTCGGATTCCGTGGCACCCTTACCCGAGTACGAGCCGTACTTGCTGAGCGCGAACTCGTACGTCAGACCACACAGCGCGTACGTCTTCGATTCGGTGTTGCCACCGACTTCGTTCCAGTTGGATTCGAGCGTCGGGGGCGGGAATTCTTTGCTGCCGTTCACGTAGACGGTCTTCTTGCAGTTGGAGTCTGCAATCACCGTGCTCAGGCCGTCAGTCGACGGGTCCGTGTACTTCCTTTTGACTTTGCCCGATTTTTCCTTTTTGCTTGCTTCGAGCTCCATCCAGGCCTCTTTGCCGCCTTTGGCAAATTCGCCGTTGGCGGGGTTGCGGGCCTGGGCGAGGTCGGCGTAGCCGATCGCGCCTTCGATTTTGCCCACTTCTTTCAGAACGCCGGTGTTCGTGGTCGTTTCGGCGCGTGTCACGACGCCTTTCGGCCACATCTGGTTCAGCGATTTGCCGGCGATTTTGCTCGGCGTGCCTTCGGCCAGTTCGCCCCAGCTGTACGAGCCGGTGTCTTCCGCTTCGAATTTCGTCGCGAAGGGTTGATCAGCGCGAGGTAGCGCTTGAAGATGTGCGTCGTCCCCGAGCCGTCGTTGCGGACGACCGGCGTGATTTTGTCGCTCGCGGGCGTGCAGCCGACACCCGTGAGCGAGTTGCCGCCGAATTCTTCACCGAGGATTTCACTCCATTTCGTGATCGAGCCGTTGTAGATCTTCTCGAGCGCGTCCGAGTTCATCACGAGGCGGCCCGGAAGCGACCGTCGAGTTCGCCGTGCAGTTCGCCGGCAGGTTGTAGACGATCGCCTCCGCGCCCTGCACGGACGGCACCGTCAGAAGCTTGCTCGATTTCGCGGGCGAGGCCTCGTTTTCGATTTTTTCGATTTCAGCGGCGTTGGCCGTGTTGTCGGTACCGATGAAGCCGTACTTTTCGGGGCCGAATTCTTCTTTTTCCTGCCAGCGTTTGTAGCCGGCGCCGCTGCCGATGCTTTCGTAGCTGATCGTCGGGCCGCCCGGGCAGGCCGTTTTCGCAGCCCGAGGTGTGGAACGTCCCTTTCCACACTTCCTGGGCTTCGAGCTGGAACGACGAGCCGGCACCGGTGATGTTGCTGCCTTTGCACTGTTCGAGTTTGATTTCGGCGTTGGCGATGCCCGGCGCCACGAGGGCCGCCAGGCCTGCTGCCGAAACCACACACGTCGCGAGCAGGCGACGCGCCGAGAACGACCTCATTACTACCTCCTGGATTGAAGGGTCCATTGCTTGATCTGGAGGAGATTCCCTTCGCAGCAACACGCGGGATGTCGCTCCCCCGAACATCCGTATTGCACGCGCCAGTCTGCTCAGCGGCGGCGTTGACAAAGTTGCCAGGAGGTGACGTAACGTCCCTTTTACATCCGGTGGCGACGGTGCGGGCGCGGCCCGGCCGTCCGGGCGCCGAAGCGGCCGGCGGACCGGTCCGCTCGTAACATCACTTTCACACCCGGGCACGGCGACGCGGCTTCCCGCCCGCGGAGGGCCCGCCAGGGCTGCCGCACCGGCTCGGGGCCCGCAACGCGGGACCCCGAGCCGTCCGACCTCCCTCTCCCTGGCTAGTGGTGGCCTTTCGCCGCGCGCAGCGTCAGCACAGCGGTCGTCGTGTGCGGTGGCGTTGTGAGCGTCGTGGGCGAGGATCGTCACCCGCGCCTTGATCGAGTGCGTGCGCGCGAGCAGTTTGCGCGCCTTCGCCGACAGGTGCAGCGTGATCGTCTTCGCCTGGCCCGCGCCGACCGTGAACGAGCCGGTCGGCGAGCGTGAGGATCGCCTTCTTGGCGGCGTGGGCGCGGGCTGACGACCGCCGTCAGCGTCTTCACCGTCACCGTGCCCGCGCAGCTGCCCGCGTCCGCCGGACAGCTCATCTTCATCGGGAACGAGCCGTTGGCCGCGACCGAGATGGCGCTCGTGGCGATCGTCACCGCCGGTGGGCCTTCTGTGACTCCCTGCACGCCGGTTTCTTCATGCGGTGGCGGCGGTGGCGGTGGCGGCGGTGGCGGTGGCGGAGGCGGAGGCACCGGTTCGCTCTTCGTCGTGAACGACTGTTCTTCGCCGAGCACCGTCAGGCTGCCGCTCTTGGCGACCAGGCGGAATTTGTAGCGGGTGCCCGGTTTCAGCGCAGCTCACCACGACCGACTCGACCACCGGCGCTTCGCCGGCCCCGGGCGCCACGGGACACGCCACGCTCGAGGTGAGCGTCGAGGGGCCGTATTCGAAGTGGCATTCGGTGAGCGCCCCCTCCGGGTTCACCTTGCCGTTGAGCGCGGCGCTCGTGAACGAGATCCCGTTTGCGGGTTCGGCCGTGATGAGCGGCGGCGGACCGGTCGTGAACGTCGCCCCTTTGCCGGTGCCTTCGCCTTCTTCGTTCTTGGCGAACAGACGGAAGTGGTATTCGGTGTGCTTCGCAAGGCCGCTCGTGATCGTCGCGGAGACTTCCTTGGGCGTTTCGCCCGATCCCGGTTCGGGCGTGCACGGCAGGCTCGACGGGATAGCCTTCGCTCGCCTTCCCGTATTCGAAGTGGCATTCGGTTTTTTTGCCGTTCGGGTTGACTGTGGCCTTCATCACGACGGTCAGCCCGTCGGGTTTCACTTCAGCTTCTTCCGAGCCGATCGTGGGCGCGGAGACGATGTTGACGTTGCGTTTCTTTTCGATCAGCGGCGTCGCGAGGTCGTCCGTGTGGATCTTCTCCGTCACGACGAGGTGGCCGCCTTTTTTGAACGTGTGCTGCACTTCGGTGATCTGCTGCTGGCGCCCCGTCGTCACGACGGACGAGCCGTCGCCGAATTCCCATTCGGTGCTCAGCGCGTTCGCCTGGGTGACGGTCGAGGAGAACGTCACTTTGTCCGCGATCGGGATCGGTTCCACTTCGACGCCGCCCGACTTGGCGGTGGGCACCGTCGCGGTCGCCTTTCGGGACAGCCGGTCCCGCCCGAGCCGAACGCGATGATCTTCGGCGAGGCCGTGGTGCGCGCGAGCGCGTACACCGTGTGTTCGGTGCTGCCTGCGGTGATCGCCCCGGTGGCCGCGGCGAGTTCGTTGATCGAGCACGCCTGCGTTTCGCTCGCCTGCGTGTTCCCGCCCGTCCAGCCGATCTCTTCGAACGTCGGGCTCAGCACGAGCGCCCCGCCGTGCTTGAAGTTTTCTTCGCTCGCGAGCGCGATGCGCGCGTGGATGTAGAAGTTGCCTTCGGGCCCGATCGACATCTGGGACCCGTGTTCGGAGGCGTTGCCGGGGAACGAGGTGAGGGGTTCGTTGAATTTGCAGAGTTCGCAGTCGAACGCGAAGACCGTGTTCGGTACGCCTTCCAGCGTCGCCGGGATTTCCATCATTTCGTCGAGTTCGGTGAGGACGTAGATGTGCCCCGCGGACGTCACCACCGGCGAGTTGACACAGAAGCATTCTTCGAAGAAGTCCGATTCGTCGATCCAGCGCTTGACGACTTTCCCCGCGGAGCTCACGCGCTCGACAGCCGTCGTGTGTTCTTCGACCGGTGTTTTTTTCCCGCGGTCGATCCAGCCCGTGATGAGCACGTCGTGGGTGGTCGGATCCACCGCGATCCCGCCCGGTTCGAGCAGCGAGACGCCGGCTTCCGGGGACAGCGGCTGGAGCTGTTCGAGGCCTGCCAGCACCCCTTCGGTCGTGCCTTCGGCGAACGCGATCTTGTTTGTTTCGACGGGCACGGTCGAGAACGCGTAGAGCTCGGCCGCGGCGTCATCTTCCTGGTCGATGATCCGGCCGCCTTTTTTGGGGGCCGGCCTGCTCTCCTCGACGAGCACGTAGGCACGTTTCAGTGACGAATCGAACGCCACGCCCTCGACTTCGTCTTCTTCTTCCCCGCCCGGGTCTTCGGGTTTGAATGTCGCGGAGGCAACAGCTTTGTATTTGCCTTCGCTCTTCATGAACTTCTGGATGCGGAACTTCGTCCCTTCGTTGACCGTGTCCACAACCCATAGCCCGCCGTCGCTCTTATCGATCCCGAACGCGTATTCGGGTTTTTCGAGCTGTCCCAGGTGCGTCCCCCGTTCACCGAAGCGTTCGAGTTCGCCCCACGGCGATTCCGCCGCGCGCGCGGAGGCGGCGAGCACCAGCGCCGACAGCAGCGTGACCGCCAGCAACGCGGCTACGCGTCGGGGTGGGCTGAGGCGGTGGGACATCGAGACTCCGATCTGTTCGCTTGCTTGCGTGGTGTCCTCGCAGGAACGCGGCGCCGTCCGAGCAGCCGCCGAGCTGCATCTCGCGCGCCATGCTCTCGGCTCGACTTCGCGAGCAGGTGTAAATGTGGTGAACATCGAGTGAAAGATGTGCTGCGCAGACGGCGCGGCGATTCGCCCGCCGCCGCGACGCCGCGCGTCACCAGCGGCGACGGCGCTGCCGGCGCGGATCGACTCGTTCCTGCTCGCGGGCGTCGGAGAGGAACGACCGGCGCCACCCGCCTGCGCGGGCGGCCCCGACGGCCGACGGCGCCCACCCCGGCGAGCGCCGCCAGCACGACGATGCCGATCAGGTACGCGGGCGAGGGCTCGTGTTCGTTTGCGCGGTATGCGACCGCCTGGTTGCTCACCGAGTCGGGTGCCGCCTCCTCCTCTTCTTCACGCTGGGCCGCCTCGACCGCCGACGTGCCGCTCGGCGGCGTGGGACGCGCGGGCGTGGGGAGCGGAACCGGCAGGAACGGAGGCAGGAACGCCAGCTGCGCCGCCGGCGGGATGAAGGCCGCGGGCGCGGGCGGGACGGGGTGCGCGGGGGTCGGCACGACCGCCGCGCGGCGGCGGGGGCGGTGCCAGCGGCGTGGAGGAGGCCAGCGGTGAGCCGCTCGCGGGCGCGGGGGCGGGAGGTGGCGCGGGCGCCGCGGCTCGTCTGGTTGGGGCGCACTTCGTTCAGCGGTACCGTCCCGCACGGCTGTCGCACGCTGCCCGCCTGCACCGTCACCGGCAGCGAGAACGCGCGCCCACCGGTGCTCAGGGTGACCATCGTCGTGCCCGCGTTGTAGGCGCAGAAGACGCCGGAGTGCGAGTCAGGTATCGGTTTCCCGTTGCTGGCGAGCTTGACCGCGCGCGGGTCCGCGGACTGCAGGTTGCGTGCGACGAAGTCGCCCACTTCGGGACGCGAGGAGGTGAACGTGTATTCGGGTTCGATCCCCCGGCTGCACTGGCTTCCGAGGCATTCGTCGGGAATCGGGATGTACGGGCTCGTTTCCGCTTCCGAGGTCTTGTTGTGCGCGCGGTTGCCCGAGCGCGGCCGCCGCGCGAGGCCGGCGAACAGCGCCACGTGGCTGCGCCGCAGGAGCGTGCCGTCGCGTGCTTCGACCGCCAGTTCGCCGACGTTCGGGATCAGCCGCGCGCTCACCGGCGCGACGTTCGTCGTGGCGTTGCGGGCCGCCACGTTCACCTGCGCGAGCAGGAACCCGCTCGCGCCGATGAAGCCCGCGGTTTCTTCGGCGATGTGGTTCACGTAGCCGAGCGTGCCCGAGCCGAAGGTCGGGATCGAGCCGCCCCCGGAGCGGAGCGGTTCCTGCACGTTCTGTTCGGTGGCGTCGAAGAAGTACGCCGAGGCGCCGCCGGCCACGAGCGCCGCGGCCACCTGCGAGGCGGCGCCGTCGCCTTCGGCGATCTGTGCCTGCAGGTTGGCGTGGCCGATGACGATCGCGGGCTCGCCCGCGCTTCTCGCGGCTGCCAGTTCGCCCTGGAGCCAGACGAGCTGGGCTTCGTCGACGTCTCCCGTGTCGTCGAGCACGATCACACGCACGCCCCTGACCGGACATTCGTGTGAGTAGTAGGAGCCCTCGCAACCGGAGGACCGCCCGCAGCCGCGAACGTATTCATGCAGCACGGGTTCGAATGCGCTCTGGAAGTCGAACTCGCTGCGCGCGCCGTCGAGGTCGGTGGGCGAGGGCGCCACGAACGTGTTCCCGGCAGCGGGCTGGCCTCGATCAGTTCCGCGTAGCGCTCCTCCTCCGCTTCGTAGGGCACGACGAGCTCTGCGGGCCCCGCCGTCGCGCCGGTCGTCACGCGCCGCCGGTGTAGAAGAACGCGCTCATGCCGGGGATCCGATCGCGCCTCGGCGAGCGCCGAGGACAGCCACACGTCGGGGCCGATCGACGTCGCTGCGCGCGCCGCGCAGGGCGCTGCGCACTGCGCGCCGCCGCCGATCGCGAACGTCGCCTGACCGGGTTCGGTGGTCACCGCCGCGGAGGCGACGCCGGATGGGCGTGCGTGCCGTCCGCCGGGTAGCGGAACACGTCTGCGGTGTCGAGCAGCGGGAAGCTGTTGTTGACAAGACCGCCGACCGCCCAGCCCTGCCCGCCGGACGGGTCGACGAGCACGCTCGCCACCGGGTCGGGCTGGTAGACGCTGTCGTAGTAGAGGTATTCCCCGGGCGGTTCCTTGGCGATGTTGAGGTCGTGCTCCTCGTCGCTCCAGCCGTTTGCCGTCTGGCGCAGCACGCCGTGTTCGGGATCGAGCGGAAGCGGATACGGGACCACGATGTTGGGCGGGAACCCCGGCGGCGGCGGCGCTTCGCTTTCGGAGCTCGCGGTACCCGGTTCGCCGCCGCTTGCGACGGCGCGCAGCGCGCCGCCTTCGCGGAACAGGGTGAGCGAGCCCGGCGGGCTGCCGCCGGGGAACGGCAGGCCCTGCCAGCTCGCGCCGGAGTTCTGGCGCTCGAACACCTTCGCGCCGCCTTCAACCGGTCCCGCGGCGGTGAACGCCGCGCCGCCGTCGGGCAGTCCCGCGACCGCCCACGGCACGTCGGCACCCATCGCCGTCGCCGCCCCCTGGTCGATCTGCCAGCCGGACCCGTCGTTGACGATCAAGCCGCCCCTGTAGAGATCCCGCGTCCGATCGATCAGCTTGCGATACGCGACGATCGCCTCCGAGCCCGCGAATGCGATCGAGGTGAAGCTCGCGCCCCGCGCTTCCGCGGGGATGGCTTCTTCGGGTTCCTGCACCCAGGACTTCCCGTAGCGGAGCAGGACGCCCGCCTTACCGACGGCGTATCCAGCGCGCCGGTTCGTTGGGGTCGAACGCGATCCCCAGCAGGTCGCCGCGGAAGTTGAGCGGCGCCGCCGGGTCGCGTTCCCACAGCCCGGTTTCCCCTCTCCAGAGCCACATCTGGTTGCCGGTGCTTTCGCCCGGGAGCAGGTCGCCGACCGCGAACGCCCGCATCGGCGTGGGCCATGCGACGGCCCGCAGGCGCGGAGTTTCGTGTTTGCCGCCCGGTCCGAGCAGGCTTTCCGGGAGCCAGCCGCGACCGGGCTGATAGCGCGCGACCTCGCCGTGGTCGCCGACCGCGAGCGCTTGGCTCGTGAGCGCTCCCACCGGCGCCCCCGGCTGCGCTGCGAGCGCGAGCAGCGCGTAGCGGAAGGAGACAGGCCATGGCGACAGGCGCGTAGCCGCCGGTTCGGCGGTGAGGTGGATCGGCAGCTTTTCTTTCCCCAGCCATCCCTCATCGGGCGAGGAGAACGCCGCGCCGTAGCCCGCGCCGGCGTCGCCGCCGAGGCCGAGCACGAGCCTGAAGCCGCTGCCGTCGAAGCGCAGGCTGAGGCCATCCGGGAGCCCGCTGACGACGCGCTGGCCGATCCCTTCGGGGCCGCCCGGGCTCGACCAGCCGTAGCTGCGCGACGGCCCGGTGGGAAGCGACTGGGGCAGCTTGCGCGCGCAGCCTTCGCCTTCCGGCGGGCTCACGCACCACGCCGCCTGCAGGCGCGCTTCGTCTTCGCCCTGGGAGCTGTAGTAGAGCGTCGTCGAGACCTGCGCGTCGCGGCGCAGCCCGTCCACCCAGACACCCGCTTCGTTTGCGGTGAGGATCTGTGCCTGGTCGGCCGCCGGCACGGTGAACGGCTTGCCTTCGGCGGACAGCGGTTCCCCCGCTTCTCCGCCCGCTCTTCATCGTCACCGGCTGCCACGTGGGAGTGCCGCCGCCGAGGTGGCGGCGGAACAGGGCAACCGACCCGACCGGGTATTCGGGCGAGAGCCGCGCGAGCAGCCAGGCGTCGCCGGGCGACGCCGCGGATATCGCGATGACTTCGAACTCTTCGCTGCTCGGAGCGGGTATTTCGATCTTCTCGCGCGTCCACGCGGACCCGTCCCAGTGCAGCACGCCGTCTGTCGACGTGGGCGGCTTCGTTCACGGGGACGACGAGCGCCCCCGCATGGCCGCCGCCTTCGTCGAGCGCCGCCACCATCGGCGGGCGGTTGACCCCGAACAGGCTTTCCCCTTCGTGCAGCAGCGCTTCTCCCCCTTCGGCTGGGGACGGCCGGCGTTTCCCGGAACGCCGCGCCGGGATCGCGCACGAGCAGCACCTTCCGTGGCTGGCCGCCTTCGCCCTTCGCCGTTCCGAGCATCGCTCCGCTGCCGTTGGCGGTGACCGAGCCCGCAAGCGGCGAGGGGGTGCGGAAGCGGAACGATTCCGGCTGCGCGAGCGCGAACCCGGCAAGTGGTGCGCCCGAGCTGTCGAGCAGCGCCGGGCCCGGCGCCCAGCCTTCGCCGGAGGCGTAGCGCACGAGTGTCGGTTCGTGTTCGTGGCTGCCGAGGCCCCACGTCTCGCCCGGGGCCTCACCGGGCGAGGAGCCGAACATCGTGACGTCGATCGCGGGGAGCGAGTCGTCGGTCTGCGGGGTCGGTTCGCCTTCGCCCCCCGCACCGGCGGCCGGGGGCACCCCGCCTGCGCCGCCGATGATCACCGCGATCGCGAGCGCGAGCGCCGCGGCGAGAGCGAGCACGGCGGGCAGCGCGCGTCGCCGGCGGGAGCCGATCAGCCTTGCCCGAGGTCTCACGGGAGCAGGCCGATGTGCGAGGGCAGGCGGTCGTTGGGGAACCGCAGCGAGGTCGAGACGCTGTTCGTCGAGGATTCGCGCGTCGAGGTGGTGGGCAGCGGGGCGAGCGCGTGGGTCTGAAGGCTGAGCTTCGTGGGCCAGCGACGCGGATCGAGGTGCAGGCGCAGACCGGCGGTTGCCGGCCTTCAGCGTCACCCGCGCCGTGCTCGCCACGACCTTGCGCCTGCGCTCGGCGAGCAGCCGCACGCGCGCCTTGACCGCGAGGTGGAATTTGAGTTCGAGCGTCGTGCGCCCGATCAGCCGCGTGCGCACGTGCGAGAGCAGCGGCACCGTGACCGTGGCGAACTTGTTCTGTGCGGGCGTGTGTGGGCAGCGAGATCTTCCTCCGAGATCACCAGTTCTTCGAGCCCCGAGTTGTCGACGGGCACGACATCCGACGGTTCCTGCGGGAGGCCTTCGTCCGGGGGGCCGGAACGTGATCGGTTCTTCGCCGGCGAAGACGGGATCGGTGTCTTCGCTCGGGCTGGCGCGTTCTTCCGGCGTCGCGAGGTGCACGCAGCCAGCCGCTTTCCGTCGCCAGCCAGCAGTCGTGGGTCGCCGGGCAGGCGACCTGCTCGGCTGCGCCGAGCGGGCCGTGGGGGTCGCCCGCGCCCGGCAGGGATGCTTCGTCGGAGACGGTGCCATCGGCGGCGATGCGGGCGACGAGCGCCTGCGTGGCGGTGTGGTTCTTCGCGTGAAGCTTCGTGTCGAGCGCGAGCCACGCCGCCGTCGTCCCGGGCTCGGCGGCGACCCCGTCGACGAGCCCTTCGGGGAAGCGTTCGAGCCCGCTCGGCGCGGTTTCGGGGCCGAGCACCTGCGTCCAGAGCGCCGCCGACGGCGTCTTTCGCAGCACGGTCACGCCCGCGGGTTCGGACCCGGGGACCACGCCGAGCACGGGGCCGGCTGCCGCCCACAGCGCTTCTTCGTCGCTGCCGAGGTGCAGGAAGTCGAGCGCGAAGGCGAACTCTTCGGGCCCGTAGAGCGGGAGTTCTTCGACGCCTTCGAACATGTGCGCCGATCCCGCGGGATTGATGATCCGCAGCGGGGGCGGATGGCGCAGCGTCGTTTCGACGGGATCGCTCGCGAGCAGGCTCACGCTCTCGAACAGGCGTCCCGCAAACGGCGTCATGCCGCGGACGACGTGCCCTTCGGGGAGGTAGGGCACCGGTTCGAGCGCGTGGCCGTTCCAGTGCAGCTGGAACGCCCCGGTCTGCGGTTCGGGGAGCCGCTCGCCCGCGAACCAGCAGTCGTTCGGTGCGATGCACGCGGCCGCGTGCATCGCCTGGTAGGACGTCGAGAGGAACGGGGGCGACGCGTAGGAGGCGACCACCTGCATGCGGCCTTCGGGCCCCGCCGCGAAGTGGCACAGCGTGTTGTCTTCGAGCGGCGGCCGTTCGCTGCCCGAGGCGATTGCCGCGCCCGCGCGGCCGTCGGAGATCGTCCAGAATTCGTCCGGGCCCGCCCACGCGATGCGGCCGTCGGTCGCGCCGCACACCGTCGCGAGCTCGCGCCAGCGGACCCCGTTGTAGAACCACACCCCGGGCGGCACCGAGCTGCCGTTGCCCGCCGTGATGAGCGCGCCGCGATCGGGCGCCCAGAACTCGATGTCGCCGATCCTGCCGAGCGCGATGGGCGTGCTCGACGGTTCCACCCCCGGCGGAGGCGGGGGTGGCAGCGGCTGTTCCACCTGCCATTCGGCGCCACCGTCGTCCGCGAGTGGCGCCGCGCCCGCGGGGATCGCGCCGGACGCCTGCCACAGCGCGAGCACGGCGAGCGCCGCGAGCACGCGCGCGCTCATCGCCCCGCCCCCGTCGCTGCGCGGTGGGCGCTGCCGGGACGCCGCGCTCCCTTCGCCGGATGCTGCTTGCGCGCGCGGCGGAACACCACGGCGATGCGCTGGCGCAGCGTCGGGTGTCCCGGCGCGGTGAACGTCACGGTGACGGTCGCCCCGATGCCCCCCGGGCGTTCGGCGAGCGCGCGATAGCCCACGCCGAGCGGGAGAGTCACGGCGAGCGGACCTTCCTCTTCGGCTCCCGCCTTCGCCCCGGCGCTCGCGAGCGTCCGCACGACCGTGCGCACACCACGCACCCTCTTGCCGTGGCGGCGCGAGCAGCGTGGCACGAACCTTGAAGGGCGCGCTCGCCCGCGCGCCCAGGCTTCCCGCCCCCGGTGCTCGGACGTACAGCACCACGTTGCCGTTGCGCTGCGAGGCAGCCGTCACGCCGAGCGTCCACACCGGCGTCGGCGCGGGGTTCGACGGAGGCTGCGAGACGACCTGCGGTGTCGGTTCAGGAGCGAACACGACCCTGGGGACGACGAACACGTCCGCGCCGTCCCGCGCTCCTTCGCGCGCGTTGAGCGGCGGGGTGTTGCCGTCCCCGTAGACGAAGTTCGTCGCCGTGGAGGAGAAGGCGAGCAGCTCGCCGTCGCTCGAGAACGAGGGTGACAGCGCGCCGTCCGCGGTGCCCGTGTACGGGTCTTCGCCCGAGATTTCGCTGTGCGGGTGTTCGCCGGCGCCGCCTTCATAGCCATGCGTCACGCGGGTGAGCGTGTCGTTGCCGAGATCGACGTCGAACAGTTCGACGAGGCCGGGCACAGCCGCGGGCGCACTCACGAACGCAGGCGAGCCGAGAACGAACTGGGTCCGCTTGGTCGCCAAGGCCACCTGCGATCCGTCCGGCGAGATGCCGAGATCGACGATCTCGCCGTTCGCCGCAAGGTCTTCTTCGGTGCCGCTCCCGAGCTCGCGTGAGGGGACGCAGCGCGGCCGTCCGCGTGAGGCCTTCGTGCATGTCGGCCACGTACAGGTCGCTCTCGCGTTCGCTGCCGCCGCGCCCGAATCCGCCGGCGAGCGCGACGGGTTCGGCGGTTGCCACGAACGCCACCGTGTAGCCGTCGGCGCTCAACTGCGGCGTGATGTCGGCGGACGCCTTCGCGTTCCACGTGCCCAGTTCCGCTACGAACGGCCCCTGGCAGGGATCCGACGCCGACGGGCTGAGCGGCAGGTCGCGGCTCGGGGTGCGACTCGCATTCGGGGTCGAGCGGGTCCGAGCCTCCGGTCACGCGGCGTGTCGGCGCGTCTTCGCCGTCGCCGATCCGCCGCCACAGCGGCTCGTTGTACCTCGCCGAGATCGCTTCGGCCGAGAGCGTGGGCGCCTGTTCGACGAGGTTCTGTGCGAGCCAGGCGACCGTGGAGCCGTCGGCGCTGATCGAAGCCGGAACCTCAGGCGTGAGCTGGTAGGGCTGTGGCGTGGTGAACGGCGGCGGCGTGCCCGTCGTGTACACGGCGCCGTAGGCGCTCGCGCCTTCCGCCACTCGCGGGACGGGCTCGGGCCGGCCCGTTTCCGGGTCGATCAGCGGCCTCCCCGTGGCGGGGTCGAGGCGAACGCTGGCCAGCTTCGTTTCGTCGGTGTCGAGGTCTCGCACGGCCACCTGCAGCGGCGGCGTCCCGGGCCCGGCGAGGTTCGAGGTAGCGGTCGTCACGAACACGACCTTGCGACCGTCGGCACTCAGCGCGGAGCGACCGGCCGCCATCGCCCCGTATTCGCGTCGTTCGCGTTCGGCGGATGGGCCTTCGGGGAATTCGTAGGTGAGGCTCTGGGTCGATCCGTTCTGCGCCGAGGCGAGCGTGAACGCCCCGGGCGCCCCCGGTTCGCGTTCCATGTCACGCACGTAGACGCCGGGGCCTTCGTGCGCCGGTTCTTCGGGGTGTTCGCGTCCGTCTGTGAGCTCGGCGAGCTGCGCCCCCTGGTTCGTCGTGAAGCTCACGTAGCGGCCGTCGGCGCTGATCGACGGGCAGCTCGGCGTTGCCGCCCGCCACCTGCACGACCGCGCCGCCCGGACGGTTTTCGCGCCGCCAGACACCCTGCACGCCGCCGATCGCGCCGTCGAACACGACGAAGCGGCCGTCGCCGGAGATGGCCGGGTCGTGGGCGTACTGAGCCTGGATGAACGGTGTCGCAGAGAGGAGCGAGAGCGAGCCGAACACGTCGGCGCGGGCGGGCTGCGCGAGTGCCGCCAGCATCAGGGCGAGCACGGCGGATGTCGCGAGCCGCCTCATCCCGCGCTCACCGTCTGGCGGGTCGTGGCGGCGTTGCCGAGCTTGTCGCCGAGCGCGCACCACAACCGTGTAGACGCCGGGGTGCGCGTAGCGGTGGCGTACGCGCGCGCGCCCGCGCGCGCGTGGACCCGTCGCCGAAGGACACCACGACCGAGCGCGCGGCGAATCCCGAGCCGCTGTCGCCGACCCGCACCGTCACGCCACTCGACGATCCCTTGATGCGCACCGTCGGGGCCCGGCCGTCGACTTTCAGCGCAACCGGCGCCGTCAGCACCGACTGGCCGAAGATGTCCGTGCCGAGCAGCTGCACCTTGTGCACGGCGCTGCCGAGACCGCGGGGGTCGATCGTGTACGCGTTCTGCCCGCCCGGCGTGCGCAGCTTGCGCCCGTCGAGCACGACCGCGTAGGCGAGGGGGCCGTTCGCGCTCGCCGAGGCCTGCCAAACCACGCGAGCCCCGGAAGGTTTCACCCACCCGCGCGGGACCGTGATCACGAACGGCGCAGGCGGCGCCGTCACCTGCGCGCCCACGATCGCGGCGTCGCCGATCGGACCCTGCTGGAAGGCGACGAGCCCGTCGCCGAGATTCGAGCGCCCGACCGCGAGTTCGCCGATCGGGCCGCCGGCGCCTCCGCCTGACGAGCGCGGTCTGGACCGCGCCCGAGGGGAAGTCCTCGCGCACGGCGACCGCGGGCCGGCCCTGGGGATCGGCGCTCGGCCACGCCGAGACGCCGCCGCCTTCGGGGTTCATCACGCTCGCGAGCGGCAGTTCGCCCGCCGCCGCCAGCTGCGAGCCAGCGACCGGCGGGCCGAGCGAGACGGTTCCGGCGAGCCCTTTGTCGTTTCCTTGAACGACACGCGGGGCGCCGTTGCTGTCATACAGCAGGCGCATTTCGCGCCGTTCGTTGAGGTCGACGCTCGGGCGCCCCAGGGACGCTTCCTTGCCGCCGGAGACGGCGGAGTCGGCGATGCCCGCGCCGAGGAACTCGGCGCCGCTTTCCGATTCGCCGTCCGGCAAGCGTGTTCAGGAAGATGCGCGGCCCCGGCAGAGGCGAGCCGACACCGTAGGCCTGCCGGTAGGCGACCTCTGCCTGGCCGAGCCGGCTGACGGCGACGCTGGGGGCGTCGGCGTCCTGGCCGATCGGCGCGCTTCCGAGCGCGGTATCGGTCACCGGCATCACGTAGTCGAGCGTCTGGCCGAAGATGCGCCGCGCCCAGATACGCGCCACGCCGCTCACTTCGGGCTCCTGCCACACCACCACGCCGTTGCCCGTGGGCCCGATCGCGATATGCGGCGCGTTCGCCTGCGTCGGCGCCCGCAGCGAGACGCCGGGATCGCGGTCGATGCTGCCGAGCGCCGCCCAGCGTTCGCCCTCGAAGCTCGCCACGCGGACGCTGCCGGCGACGTCACCCGGACGCAGCAGCGGGATGTTGCTCTGGAAGCCCACGACGCGGTACACCACGTCCGCCTGGCCGGTGGAGCTCATCGCCAGATCGGGGCTGAGGCCGATCCCTTCGCGGACGTCGGGGTCGACGATCACGGCGGGGGCGAAGCTGTCGGCGCCGGGGCCGAGCACCGATCCGAGCAGCTCCTGGACGGGGCGCTGCTGTTCGGTTGCGAACGGGGTCGCCCACACGACGAGCAGCTCTCCCCCGTTCGCCGCCCCGATCCGCGGCCAGCTCGCGGCGAACGGCTCTTCGCTGTCGACCCGCACGGGCGGGAGCCATTGGCCGCCCACGTAGCGGACGACGAACACGTGCGCGACGCCGTTCACGCGCTTCAGGTAGACGGCCCCGCCGGTCCCGTCTTCTGCCATCGCCACCCCGCCGAAGCCGACGATGTCCTCGCTCGGGCCGTCGAGCGTCACCGCCGGGACGATCACCGCACCCGCGGGGCGCGCGCCCACGGCGAGCACCGCACACGCGAGCACCACCGCCGGCAGGAGGCCCCGCAGCGCGGTGCGCCGGGCCGGCCGGTGCCTGGGAGAGAACATCACGATTCGCCGTTGTTGAGCGCCCCTGGCGTCTTGTTGAAGGCGCAGCGGAAGTTCTGCGGTTCCTTGATCGGCTCGGACCCTGCGAAGCCGCCGTTGTTGTTGTTGTCGTAGACGGTCACGTACTGCAGCGATTCGGGCAGCGGGTTGGCGGGCAGCGGCACCGGGTTCGGCTGGCCCTGGCGCGGGTTGCCGGTGGCTCCTTCGCTGACCCCCTCGAAGCCCGCCGCCGCCGAGCCGGCCTCCGTCGTGACGAGCGTCGAGCTCATCTCGCGCTCGTCTTTGAGGCCGCGGCTCGGGTCGAGGTCGATCGTCGCGGTGAGCTGCGAGTCGTGGATCGTCGACTCGAGCTTCACGCGGTCGGCCGCGCCGATCAGCTCGGAGGCGGAGGGCAGCCAGCCGCCTTCGGCCTCGCACGCTTTGCTCGCCCAGATGAAGTTGTTCTTGCCGGCGTCCGCGTTCGTGAGCGGGTAGGGGGCGGAGTCCAGGCACCAGGTGCCGAGATCGACGGTTGCCGGCGGGCACGTGCCGGCGAGCTGTTCGGCGGTCTTGCCGTCGATGCGCTTGGCGTTGTTGACGGTGGGGATCGCGCTCGCGGGGAACTTCTTGTTGCGCCCGAGCAGCAGGACGCCGCCGGCGTGAGGCTTGCTGCTGACGGGGTGCCCGGCGAACGCGCTCTCGACGGCGTTGCGGGCGGCGTCGGCGAGCCCCGTCGCCGAGAAGATCAGCGCGATGATCGCGATCACGAGCGCAGGCGACGGGAGCGCTCTGGAGGCGCGCCGCCCGAGTCTGCGCCGGTTCGGCCGCCGAGAGCGGTCGCGGCGACCCCGCGCGGGTGCGCTGTCGCCGGCGCATCCTCACGGACCCTGGTTGCCCTCCGGGGCTGCGCGGCGGACCTCGCGCAGGTCCTCGAGCGTGGTCTCCTGCACGGTGGAGAGCAGCGCGTCGAGCGCGACGCCGGAGAGGGTCTCGTGCTCGAGCAGGGCGGCGGCCGTCTCTTCGACGGTGCTCCAGTTGCGGTCGAGCACGACCGACGCGCGGGCCTCGGCGTCGCCGACGAGCCGCTCGACCTCGTTGTCGATCAGGTTCAGCGTCTCGGGGCCGACCGAGCCGAGGTCCTGCAGCGAGGCGCCGAGGAACACCTCGCCGCCCTTCTCGCCGATCGTCACGAGGCCGAGCGCCTCGCTCATCCCGAACGAGGTCACCATGCTGCGTGCGAGCGCAGTGGCGGCGTGCAGGTCGTCGTTGACCGTGGTTGATGTGTGCCCGAAGGCGATCCGCTCGCCGGCGAGGCCGGCGGTGATGACGATCAGCTGGCTCTGCAGGTCGGGCTTGCTCATGATCTGCTGGTCGCGGTCGGAGAGCATGTGCGCCGCGGTCCCGAGCTGGCGCCCGCGCGCGACGATCGAGAGCTTGCGGGTGGAGCTCACGTGCCCGAGGGCGTCGGTGACGACGGCGTGGGAGGCCTCGTGGATCGCGATCAGCCAGCGCTCCTCCTCGGTCAGGATGTGGCGTTTGGCGGGCCCGGCGACGACCCTGTCGATCGCCTCCTCGAGCGTGCCCTGGTCGATCTGCGCGCGCCCGTCACGCACGCTCAACAGCGCCGCCTCGTTGATCACGTTCGCGAGCTCGGCGCCCGTGAACCCCGGCGTCTGGCGCGCGACCTCCTCGAGCGAGGCGTCGGGTGCGAGCGGGCGCTTGCCGCCGTGCAGGCGCAGGATCTCGAGGCGCCCGTGCACGTCAGGCGTGTCCACCACGACCTGGCGGTCGAAGCGCCCGGGCCTGAGCAGCGCCGGGTCGAGGATGTCCGGACGGTTGGTCGCGCCCATCACGACGAGCCCGCCGTCGCCGGAGAACCCGTCCATCTCCACGAGGATCTGGTTGAGCGTCTGCTCGCGCTCGTCGTTGCCCTGGCCGATCCCCGCGCCGCGCTTTCGCCCCGCGGCGTCGAGCTCGTCGATGAAGACGATCGCCGGCGCGATTTTCCGAGCCTTGCGGAACAGGTCACGCACGCGCGCGGCGCCGACGCCGACGAGCGACTCGACGAAGTCGGAGCCCGAGATCGAGAAGAACGCCGCATCCGCTTCACCGGCAACCGCCTTCGCCAACAGCGTCTTGCCGGTGCCCGGCGGGCCGACGAGCAAGCACGCCCTTCGGCGCCGCCGCGCCAACCGCCAGATACTTGCCGGGATCGGCGAGGTAGTCGCGGATCTCCCTGAGCTCCGCCACCGCCTCCCCCGCCCCCGCGACATCCGCGAACGTGACGCTATCGCGCGTGCCCTTGCCTCGCTTGCGGCCCTTACCCGTGAACTGCGAGAAGCCCGCGATCCCGCCCGCGCCCCCGTCCGCGCCAGCGCGCATGAACAGCGAGAACGTGCACACGAGCAGCAGGATCGGGATCAGGAACTGCACGACGATCGTCTTCGTGCCCTTGTAGGCCTGCTGGTCGACCGCCACCGAGGCGCCGCTGGCGTCGAGTTCCTTCAGCAGCTGCTGCGTCTGCGCGCCCGAGGCCGGATACGCCGCCCACAGATGCTGGACGCCCGCCGCGGACTGCGAGGGGCCTTCCGTGACGGTTTTGCCGCGCCTGCCCGTCTGCGCGGTGCTCCCTTGCGTCGCCGGCGTCGTCGGCTTCGTCACCACCTCCACGCGACTGTCGTGATCGAGCAGCAGCGCGCTCTGGATCTGGTGCTGGCGCGCCAGGGTCTGCACCTTGCTGATCGGCACTTCCACACCGGAGCTCCCCGGCTTGATCTGCCCGAGCAACGTCGCGAAAGCGACCGCCAGGCCGATCGAGGCGAGCAGCAGGAACGTGGCGAGCGGGTCCTTCAGCGCCCTCCGCCGCACAGCCGCAGCGAACTCGCCGACCTTCACAAGCACCGGGTTGCGACGATGCGCCAACCCCGAACGCACCGCCGCCCGGCCCTTCGCCGAGGTGCCGTTCGTGGTGGCGGGCGGCTCGCCCTTGCCGTCCTTCACGGACGCTTGAGGGTCGCCGGCGGCGCCTGACTCGGGAGGGTGCGGGTCGTCGGTCATGGGTGAACTCGGCGCGCGCCATCGTGGCCGCGCGGGCTGCAACCGGGGCCAGCGTCACATGCGCGCCTCGGAAAAGCAACTACGTTCACAACACCGAAACATCCGTCAGAGCGCTTTCACAAAAACGCAACATTCGTGAAACCGAGCGCGTCGTGACGGGCGTCGCGCGTTCACAAAAACGACACATCGCACGACCGACCGCCAGGCAGGCTTGGCGACCGGGTGCCGCCCCTCCGCGCACACCGCATCGAACCGTTCCCTCGACTGTTACCGCCCACGCGTTCACACAGACGCCGAAGCAACGTCCCGAGCAAAGGAGTAGCAACGTGCGCGCGCACCGCACCGCAATCGTCACACTCGCCCTCGTCTTCACCCTTGCGATTCCCGCCGTCGCGTCCGCCAGGGCGCTGATCATCGGCGGCTCGACGTCCGTCCTCCCGCTCGCGCAGAAACTCGCGAGCGCCTACCACAAGGCGTTTCCCTCGACACCCGCCCCGAAAGTGGGCGGCGGCCAGTCCGACATCGGCATCCAGGGCGCGTCCACCGGCCGCTTCGACATCGGCGACTCCTCGCGCGACCCGGAGCGGGGAATCGACCCCAAAGGCCTCGTTTTCACCAAGATCGCGCGCGACGGCGTGTGCGTCGTCACCAATTCGTCCAATCCGCTGTCCAGCCTCTCCCAGGAAGAAGTCGAAGGCATCTTCACCGGCAAGATCCGCGACTGGAGCCAGATCCGCGGCGCGACCATCAGCGGGCCGATCGACCTGTTCGACCGTGACGGCGCGTCCGGTACGCAGGACGCCTTCCAGCACATCTTCCTCGAAGAAACGCAGCGGATCTCGCCCAGCGCGACCGCCGAGACCTCGAACGGCCTCGAGCAGAACGCGGTGAAAAGCGACAAGCAGGCGATCGGTTTCGTCTCCTTCGCATACACCGGGGGCCTCAACGCCGTCGGCTACAACGGGATTCCCTGCAACCTGCGCAACGCCAAGTCCGGCCAGTACCTCGGCGTGCGTAACTTCTGGATGGTCACCAAGGGCGTGCCGAAAGGCCCCACGCTCAAGTTCCTGAGCTGGGTGACGAGCGGCAAACGCCCCGTCGACGCGATCATCAACTCGAGCTGGATCGCGATCCACTAGAGCCGTGCTGAGCGGCGCTAGAGCCGTGCTGAGCGGCGCCCACAGCCAGCCCTCGGGGCGGTCGTCGGGCGCCGCTGCCGACAGGCGCGCCGAGCTCATGCTCGGCGCGCTCGCCGTCGGGGTCCTCGCCCTGATCGTGCTGATGATCGTGACGGTGTTCGTGAACGCGTGGCCGTCCTTCTCCGCGAACGGGCTCGCATGGTTCGGGCCGGGCGGCGATCCCGTCACGCAGTTCCGGGCGATGCACACCGGCGTCGCGCTGCCCGGGCACTCGATCGACTACTTCCGTGCGTGGCCGCTGATCTGGGGCACGATCGTCGTCACCGGGCTCGCGGTGATCGCCGCGCTCGTGATCTCGACGCTCGCGGCGATCTTCCTCGAGGAATTCGCGCCGCCCGCCGTGAAGCGGGTGCTCGAGCCGGTCGTGCGGCTGCTCGCCGGCGTGCCCTCGGTGGTGTACGGGCTCGTCGGGCTCGCGGTGCTGGTGCCGTTGTTCAACAACTATCTGCTCAGCAACGGGCGCAAGCACTCGGTCATCTACGTCGTGCAGCTCAACGGCGCCGACCTGCTGACGGCGTCGATGATCCTCACGCTGATGATCCTGCCGATCATGGTGGCGCTCACAGCCAATGCGATCGCGTCGGTGCCGGTCTCCTGGCGCGAAGGCTCGGCGGCGCTGGGGGTGAACCGTTGGCGCACGATCTGGCGGGTGTCGCTGCGCACCGCGCGCCCCGCGATCGCCGCCGCGATCGTGCTCGCAACCGCGCGCGCCCTCGGCGAGGCGATCATGCTCGCGATGATGTCGGGCGGGCGGCCGTTCGCGGCGAACCCGCTCGACGGCTTGACGTTCTTCTTCGAGCCGGTGCAGCCACTCGCCGCCACCATCGTCCAGGAGTTCGGGGGCAACACGACGGGCGCGCTCGCGCACACGATCTACGCGATCGCGGCGCTGCTGCTGCTGTCCTCGGCGTTCCTCTCCTTCGCCGGCTGGGCGAGCAAGCAGCCGCTCAAGCGCTACGGGATCGGCGTGTGATGGCGAGCGCCGGCGTCGCGCTTCAGCCGCATCCGGAGATCGTCGTCCCGCCGCGCGAGGGCAGCAACTCGTGGCCGCTCGCCGACCGGATCGGCTACTGGCTGTGCTGGGCGACGGGCATCGGCCTGTGCATCATCACCCCCGCGATCGTCATCTTCATGCTCGTCAAGGGCGTCGCCTACCTGACCCCGAGCCTCTTCACCGAATCGCCCGCCCCCTCGCTCAACGAGGGCCAGGCCGGCGGCTTCCTCGACCCGCTGATCGGGACGTTCATCGTCACGGCGGTCGGGATCGGGATCGCGGCGCCGCTCGGCGTGGCGCTCGCCGCGTGGCTGTCGGAGTACGGGCGTCCCTCGTGGCTCGCGCGGGCTGTGGAGTCAGCGATCGAGACGCTCGCGGGCGTGCCGAGCATCGTGCTCGCGATCTTCGGCCTGCTGCTGTTCGCGCGGCCGTTCCTCGGCTTCCTCTCGCAGCAGGCCGAGAACGGCACCGTCACCGGGCAGTCCTTCTTCGCCGCCGGGATCATCATGGCGATCCTCGCGCTGCCGCTCGTCTTCGGCTCGACGCGCGAGTCCCTCGCCCAGGTGCCCGGGCGCATGCGCGAGGCCTCCTTCGCGCTCGGCAAGACGCGCATCACGACGTTGCGCTGCGTGCTGCTGCCGTCGGTCCGCCCCGGCATCGCGAGCGGCATCGTGCTCGGGATCGGGCGCATCATCGGCGACACCGCCATCATCCTGATCCTGCTCGGCGCGACCCTGAAGATCGAATCGGTGGGGAGCCTGCCCGGCTACGACGTGCTGCGCGGCACGGGCTCGACGCTCACGAGCTACGTGTACGGGTACTCGCCGGCGGGCGAAGGCAACGCGCCGCACAAGGCGTACGCGGCCGCGTTCGTGCTGCTCGCGATCGTGCTCGTGCTGAACGCGATCGTCACGCGGCTGACGAACCCGCGCGACCCCGCCGCGCGCCGGCGCGTGTTCGCGGCTCTGCAGTTCTGGGCAGCCGCGAGGAGGCGACCCGGTCTGATGGACCCGCTGATGCCGCCCCCCGTGCGCAGGATCGCAGTGGACCGCGAGCCCCACGTCGCGCCCCCGCGGCCCGCGCCCGCGAGCCCGAACGGCGGCGGCACTGCGGCGGCCGTGGCCGCGCGTCCCCGCGCGGCTCGCCGTTCCGCGGGGCCCGCGATCGAGCGCATGCGCCTGGAATCGGTGTGGCTCGCCTACGGCGAGAACTGGGTGGTGCGCGACGTCACGCTGCCGGTGCGCCAGGGCGAGGTCCTGTCGCTGATCGGCGCCTCGGGCTCCGGCAAGACGACCCTCCTGCGCTCGCTCAACCGCCTCACCGAGATCACCGAGGGCGCCGCCCGCGCCGGGCGCATCGCGCTCGACGGCAGGGACATCTACGAGCTCGAGGTGAACGAGCTGCGCAGGCGCGTGTCGATGGTCTTCCAGCAGCCCAACCCGTTCCCGATGAGCATCTTCGACAACGTCGCCTACGCGCTCGCCGAGCAGCGCCCGGCCGGCCGCGCGGCGCCGGCGCCGGCGCAGCCCGGAGATCGAGCAGGCGGTCGAGGAGGCGCTCCGGCGCGCCGGGCTGTACGAGGAGGTGGGCGGGGACCTCGACCGGCCGGCTTTGAAACTGTCTGGCGGCCAGCAGCAGCGGCTGTGCATCGCGCGCGCGCTCGCTGTGCGGCCCGATGTTCTGCTGCTGGACGAGCCGTGCTCCGCGCTCGACCCGATCTCGACCGCGACGATCGAGGAGCTGATCGTCGGCCTGCGCGACACGGTGGCGATCGTGATCGTCACGCACAACCTGCAGCAGGCGTTCCGCGTCGCCGACCACGTCGCGTTCATGCATCTCGGCGAGCTCGTCGAGTACGGCACGAGCGAGCAGGTGTTCGACCGCCCCGCCCAGCAGCGCACGCGCGACTACATCGGCGGGGCGTTCGGTTGAGAGGCGCCGCGCCGGCCGCGCTCGCGCTGGCGGCGCTCGCGCTCGTCGGCTGCGAAACGTCAGCCGAGAAGAGCGCGAAGCTGGAAAAGCAGGCGCTGCGTGCGCAGGCAGCCAACCCGGCGGCACACGGGCTCGTGATCGCCAAGCGCAGCAGCGCAGGTGCGGGTGCTCGAGACGGCGCTCGTGCACGGCAAGGAAGGCAGCGCGGCGGTCGTGACTGTGCGCAACACCTCGGCGACGGGCGCTGCGCGACATCCCGCTCGCGATCGCCGTCAAGGACGCGTCCGGGCGGACCGTGTACACGAACACGACGCCCGGGCTCGCGCGCACGCTCGTGTCGATCCCCTACATCGCCCCGCACGCCCTCCTCAGCTGGGTGGACGACCAGGTGCAGGGCGCGGGCGGCACGTCGCTCACCGCGACGGTGGGGCAGGCGCCTCCCGCGCCGGGCCCTGCTCCTCAGATCGTCGTCTCGGGCACGCACCAGTACGAAGATCCCGCCAACGGGCCGAGCGCCGAAGGCCAGGTGAGCAACCGCTCGGCCGTCTCCCAGCAGGAACTCGTCGTCTACGCCGTCGCCCGGCGCGGCGGGCGGGTCCTCGCCGCCGGGCGCTCGGTGCTGCCGCAGCTGGAACCGCACGGCTCGGCCCACTTCAGCCTGTTCTTCGTCGGCAGTCCCGCCGGCGCGAGCCTCGCCGTGGACGCGCCGCCCACGGTCCTCCGCTGAGCCGGCGCTCAGCGGCGGCGGCGCTGCTTGAGCGTGATCCCCTCGAGCACGTGCGCGACTTTCTCGCACGCGTCGACGGCCGCCTCGAGCGACTCGAAGATGTCCTTCCAGCGGATCACCACCATCGGGTCGGTGCCGCCCTCGAACAGCGAGGCGACGCCGTCGCGCTGCAGGCGGTCGCCCTCGTTCTCCAGCCTGTGGATCTCTACGAGGTGCGGCGCGAGCTCGGTGCCGGTGCGCAGGCAGCGCAGCGCCTGGGCGATCTGCTCGGCGGCGCCGACGAGCACGGCGGTGAAGTCCACCGCCTGCTCCATCGGCGCCTCCACCGCGTAGAGGTTGAGCTGCGCACCCACCTGCTCGGCGTGGTCGACGATGTCATCGAGCGCGGTGGCGAGCGCGTAGCCGTCGCCCGCGTCGAACGGCGCCCGCGTGCGCCCGTGGGCGGCGAGGCGGTGGATGATGTCGTGGGTGATGCGGTCGCCTTCCTGCTCGCACACCTTGAGGTCCTGCGCGAGGCTCGCGTGCTCCGGGTAGTCGACCAGCAGCTCCTGCAGCAGCAGCGCGCAGCGCTGAACGTTGCGACCGTCCTCCTCGACCAGCGACATCAGCGTGCTGTCGGGGCTCCGGCGCAGGAAGCTCATCGGCGCAGGATATGCATCGGCGCTCGCGATGGCGCCCGCCGCCCGGGGCCTTCACGGATTTTTCACGCTTCGATCACGACTTTGCAACCACCTCGGGGCGTCCCTGCTGGGACGCTGCCTGGTCGTGGCTGCGTACCCTGAGAGTACGGAGATCCTGTATGCCGGCGAGCTCGAGATCCGCCTCGGCGAAGGCCTCGTGCTCGCCACCGGCAGGGCGCTGACGCTCTCGGTGCGCGAGTTCGAACTGCTCGCCGCGATGGCGCGCCGGCAGGGCGCCATCATCACGCGCGAGGAGCTCTACCACACGGTGTGGGGTGGCGAGCTGCGCCCCGGCGACCGCTCGGTCGACGTCTACGTCAGCAAGCTGCGGGGCAAGCTCGAGCTCGCCCTGCCCGACCGCCGCTTCATCCACACACACCAGGGCTTCGGCTACCGCTTCCAGCCCGAGCCCTCGCGCGAGGCCGCCACACCGGCTGCGGACGGGACACACAGGAAGCATCCGGGGGGTTCGGCTCCGATCCCGGACGGCTTTCACAAGATGTTCACATCGTCGTGTCGGACGGATAACAGACTCCACGCATCACGGCCGCGCCCGACGGTCCCAGGCTTCGCCGGCCGCAATCCCGCAATCCAGCCAGAGGAGAAGCAGTGATCAAGAAGACGTTTGGCGTGCTCGCAGGATGCACGCTGCTCGCAGTGGGGCTCGCCGCCTGCGGCAGCTCCAGCTCGTCGAGCACGCAGCACGCAGCAGCGTCTCGGGGACGATCTCCGGCGCCGGCTCCACGTTCGCCGCCCCGGTCTACGAGCAGTGGGCGTCCGCGCTGTCCGGACTGACCGTCAACTACCAGGCCGTCGGCTCGGGCGCAGGCATCACCGCGTTCGCCGCCAAGACGGTCGACTTCGGTGCGAGCGACCCGCCGCTGAAGCCCGCCGAAGAAGCAGCGATCGGCAAGAACGGCAGCCCGGCGCAGCAGATCCCGATGTTCCTCGGGGCGATCACCGTCTCCTACAACCTGCCGGGCGTCCAGGGCGGGCATGAAGCTCGACGGCAAGACGATCGCGAACATCTACCTCGGCAAGATCAAGACCTGGAACGCGCCCGAAATCAAGTCGCTGAACCCGGGCGTGAACCTGCCGAGCACGGCGATCACCGTGATCCACCGCTCCGACTCGTCGGGCACGACCGCCGGCTTCACCGGCTTCCTGCCGGCGACCGACGCCGAATGGGCGTCGAAGGTGGGCGAAGGCAAGGACGTGCAGTGGCCGACCGGCACCGGCGCGAAGGGCAACGCGGGCGTCGCCGGCGCGGTGCAGCAGACGGTCGGCGCGGTCGGCTACGTCGAGCAGGCGTACGCGCTGCAGCACAACTTCACGACGGCCGCGGTCAAGAACAAGTCGGGCAGCTTCATCGCGCCCTCGCTCGCCTCGACGAGCGCCGCGGCGGAAGGCCTGACGATCCCGCCGAACCTCGGCATCAAGGTCAAGAACCCGGCGGGGGCGAACGCCTACCCGATCACCTCGCAGACGTTCATCGTCGTCAACAAGGACCTCTGCAAGGCGGGGCACGCCGGGCGGCGAAACGGCAGCCAAGGGCGTGGTGGCGTTCCTGAACTACGGCCTCGGCCAGGGCCAGTCGGTGCTCGCGCAGGCCGACTACGCCGCGCTGCCGACGGAAATCCTGACGAAGTCCAAGGAAGCGGTCGCCGGGCTGCAGTGCAACGGCAGCAAGATCGGCTGACGGCTTCGACGTCCGGGCCTCGGATCGGCTAGACAGGGGCCATGGAGGCGGCAACGATCGCAGGCGGCGGGCGCTCGACTCTCGGGCGCTCGCCGCTTGCGCGCCTGCCCGACCGCCTGTTGAAGTACGGGCTGACGGCGCTCGCCGGCCTGATCCTCGCCCTGATCGTCTACTTCTTCTTCCGCCTCGTCGGCGAAGCGAAACCGGCCTTCGAAAAGGAAGGCGTCCTCGGCTTCGCCTTCGACAACAACTGGAACGTCGAACGCCGAACAGTTCGGCGCCTGGCCGCTCGTCGTCGGGACGCTCATCACCTCGGCGCTCGCGCTGCTGATCGGCGTGCCGGTGGCGGTCGCGACCGCGATCTACGCAACCGAGCTTTGCCCGCCGCGCATGCGCGCGCCGCTCACCGTGCTCGTCGACCTGCTCGCCGCGGTGCCCTCGGTCGTCTACGGGCTGTGGGGGATCTTCTTCCTCGCGCCCAAGCTGCTGCCCGCCGAGCAATGGGTGGCGGACACGTTCTCGTTCATGCCGTTCATCGGCGGCGGCACGGCGACGATCCCCAACTACTTCGTCACGGGCCTCGTGCTCGCGATCATGATCCTGCCGATCGTCGCCGCGATCAGCCGCGAGGTGATGAGCACCGTCCCCTCGGATCACAAGGAAGCGGCGCTCGGGCTCGGCGCGACGCGCTGGGAGATGATCCGCATCGCCGTCCTGCCCTACTGCCGCCCGGGCATCGTCGGCGGCGCGATGCTCGGCCTCGGGCGCGCGATCGGCGAGACGATCGCCGTGACGATCCTGATCGGCGACGCCCCCCAGCTCGGGCACCACCTGTTCGGCCAGGGCTACAGCCTCGCCGCCGCGATCGCCAACGAGTTCGGCGAGGCCGACGGGCCTGCACCGCTCGGCGCTGTTCGCGGCGGGGCTCGTGCTGTTCGTGCTCACGCTCGTCGTCAACGCGATCGCGCGCGTGCTCGTGCTGCGCGCGGCGCGCGGAACGCAGGTGAAGCGCGGCGAGCCGGCGAGCGCCCGGCTCGCCGACGTGGCGGCAGGGGCATGAGCGCGCACGTCCCCGCAGCCGAGCGGCTCGACCGTTTCGCCGTGAGTCCTTCGCGCCGGCGCCGCGACGAGCTCGCGCGCGGCGATCATCCTCGGCTGCACGATCCTCGCGCTCGTGCCGCTGCTGCTGATCGTCTACCACCTGCTGAGCAAGGGCCTCGGCGCGCTCAGCGGGAGCTTCTTCACGACCGACCCGACGGGCAACACGTTCTTCAAGAGCGCGAGCATCGGCGGCGTGAAGAGCGCGATCCTCGGCACGATCGAGATCGTCGCCCTCGCGTCCGCGATCGCGATCCCGATCGGGCTCGGCGTGGCTGTGTGGCTCGTCGAGTACGGCAAGGACAGCCGCTTCGCCCACGTCGTCCGCTTCTTCGTCGACGTGCTCACGGGGGTGCCCTCGATCCTCTTCGGCCTGTTCATCTACATCGTGCTGATCATCGGCACGGGCAGCTCCTACGCCGGCTACAAGGGGGCGCTCGCCCTCTCCCTGCTGATGCTGCCGATCGTCACGCGCTCGGCCGAGGTCGTGCTGCTGCTCGTTCCCAGCGGGCTGCGCGAGGCCGCGCTCGCGCTCGGCGCGCCGCGCTGGCGGGTGATCTTCAGGGTCGTGCTCCCCACGGCCGCCTCCGGGCTGCTCACGGGCATGCTGCTCGCCGTCGCGCGCGCCGCCGGCGAGACCGCGCCGCTGCTGTTCACGGCGGGAGCGACGCTGAAGACGAACTTCAGCCTCAACGGCTTCATGAACTCGCTGCCCGTGCAGATCTACAGCGACGTCACCTCGCCCACCGCCGTCGATCGAACAGCGCGCGTGGGGTGCCGCGCTCACGCTCGTCGGCATGATATTGCTGCTGAATGTCCTCGCCCGCCTCATCTCGCGAAGGAACCGCCTGGCATGAGCGTCCCCCGACCGACCCCCGCCGCTGACGTGGAGCCCGAGCCGAACCCGGAGCTACAGGAGCCCCTGGCGCGCACGCTCGGGCCCGGAGCCCGGCGAGGGGCAGGCGCCCGAGCGCGCCGACGGCGCCGGACGCCCACGGGCTGAGCGTGCGCCTGGAGGGCCTGCGCGCGTTCTACGGCAGCGCCGAACAGGTGAAGGGCATCGACCTCGAGTTCCGCGCCAACGAGGTGACCGCGATCATCGGCCCCTCGGGCTGCGGCAAGTCGACGATGATCCGCTGCATCAACCGCATGCACGAGGAGATCCCGGGCGCGCACGCGGAGGGCCGGGTGCTGCTCGACGAAGCGAACGTATACGACCCGGCAGTCGACGTCGTGGCGGTGCGCCGGGCGATCGGCATGGTCTTCCAGAAGCCCAACCCGTTCCCGACGATGTCGGTCTTCGACAACGTCGCCGCCGGGCTGCGCCTGACCGCGGGACGGCGCGGCGACGTGCGCGGCAAGGTCGAGTCGGCGCTGCGCGGCGCGGGCCTGTGGGAGGAGGTGAGCGACCGTCTCTCCGAGCCCGGCGCGGGCCTCTCCGGCGGGCAGCAGCAGCGCCTGTGCATCGCGCGCTCGCTCGCGGTCGATCCCGAGGTGATCCTGATGGACGAGCCGTGCTCGGCGCTCGACCCGATCGCGACGCTGCGGATCGAGGAGCTGATCGAGGAGCTCAAGAAGCGGGTGACGATCGTGATCGTCACCCACAACATGCAGCAGGCGGCGCGCGTTGCCGACCGCACCGCGTTCATGCTCGACGGCGGCCTCGTCGAGGTGGGCGCGACGCGAGGAGATCTTCACGAAGCCCACCGATCCCCGCACCGAGGAATATGTCACCGGCAAGTTCGGCTGACCCCGGCGGCCCGGACCCGCTCGGCACCTCGCCGGCTCCGACCGCCCAGACGGACGAGCCGCGGCCGCCCAGCCCGGGCGGGCGCACTTCCAGCAGCAGCTCAGGGCGCTCGAACAGAACGCGCTCGGCGGCCTCGATCTGATCGTCGAGCAGCTCGACCGCGTGCTCGAGGCGCTCGAGCACCAGGACGTGGAGCTCGCGCAGATGGTGATCGCCGACGACGACCGTGTCGACGGGCGCTACCTCGAGGTCCACCAGGGCATCCTCTCCCTGCTCGCGCTGCAGGCGCCGGTGGCGGGCGACCTGCGCCTCGTGGCGGCGCTGCTGCACCTGATCAAGCACATCGAGCGCATGGGCGACCAGTGCGTGAACATCGCCAAGCTGATCCCGCTGTCGGGGCACGAGCCGCCCGTGCGGCCGGAAATGCTCGCGGCGCTCGCGAAGATGGGGGCCTTCGCGCGCTCGGAGGTGGTGCAGGCGAAGGCCGCCTTCGACGGGCGCGAGATCGGCCTGGCGGAGGACCTCGTGCGCCAGGACCGGGAGATAAACCGCCTCAACCGCGAGATCTTCCGCCTCGCAATCGAAATCGGCGACGACCCCGACACGCGCGAGTGGGCGATGCACATGATCCTCGTCGCCCGCGCGCTCGAGCGCATCGGCGACAACGCGGTGGACATCGGCGAGCAGGTGGCGTTCGTCGTCACCGGGCTGTTCAGGGAGTACTCGGACCAGCCCCGGCCCGCCGGCGAGCGTCTCGACGCCGCCCCCGACTGGGGCATCCCCGAACGCTAGCCCGCCCGGTCGGGCGGGGTCAGCTCGGAGACAGGCGGCGCTTTCGCGCCCGCGACGAGGCGCGATGCATGGACAGGGCCCAATCCCGGCGCCGGCGCCCGTGTCGAGGCGCCCTGTGAAGATCCTGTGACGATGTGGCCGCGGGCTATCGCCCGTCGCCCCGATCGCCTACACTCGCGGCGATGACGGCAAGCGCGCGCGCCGACGGGGGGGGCCCGTCAACAGCCACGCAGGACACGCCCGTCGCCTCGGCGTCCCTCCGCATCGCCGTCCTCGACCGCGACAGCGGCTTCATCCAGGTCCTCAGCAAGCGCATGGACCGGCTCGGCTGGGAGCACCGCGTGCTCGCGAGCCCGGTGCCCACCGACGCGGTGGTGTCGATGCGCCTGAGCGCGATCGTCGTCGATCTCGCCGTGCTCGGCCCGCAGGCGTGGGGCTGGCTCGAGCGCCTCTGCACGGCGCTGCCGGAGCTCGGCATCGTGATCTGCACCGGGCCCTCGACCGTCGCCCAGCGCGTGCGCGGGCTGCGGCTGGGCGCCGACGACTGGATCACGAAGCCGTGCCACCCCGAGGAAGTGATCGCCCGCGTGCAGAGCGTCGTGCGCCGGCGCCGCCGCAGCACGAGCAGGACCGAGAGCAAGCCGCTGACGGCGGGCGAGGTGATCATCCGCTCGGACCGCTTCCAGGCGTTCGTGGGAGAGCAGAGCATCGACCTGACCAGGCGCGAGTTCGAGCTGATCGAGCTGCTCGCCTCCGCCGAGGGCCGCGTCCTCGAGCGCGAGGAGATCTACTCGCGCCTGTGGGGGTACACGATGGTGCGCGGCGACCGCTCGGTGGACGTGTTCGTGCGCAAGCTCCGCCACAAGCTCGAGAAGGCATCGCCGAGCTGGCGCTACATCCACACCCACTTCGGGATCGGCTACCGCTTCGCGGCGGAATCGCTCGAGGTCGTCGACCCGAGCGCCGTCCCCTCCTCACTCCCGCCCGACTGGGACTCCGGCGATCAGCGCGAGCTCACGGGGGCGCGACGAGGACCACGAGCTCGCCACGCGGCCCGTCTAGCCGCACCACCGCGAGCCCGCTCTTCTTGAGGTCGATCGCCGCGCCGGTGAGGCCGGCTACCACCTGCGAGAGGTCGGGCTCGTGTCCCACGAGCAGCAGCCGCCCGTCGCCGGGCACCTCATGCAGGGCCTCGAGCGCCTGCGCGGCATCGAAGCCGGCGGCGAGCGGCTCGTAGGAGCGCATCTCCCCGCGCTGCTCCTCGGCGAGCGCCTCGGCGGCGATCTCGGCGGTCTGGCGCGAGCGCACCTTCGGGCTGTAGAGGATCGCCTCGAATCGCACGTCCATCCGCGCGAGAGCCGCGCCGGCAGCTCGCGCCTGCAGCTCGCCGCGCTCGGTAAGGCGCCGCTCGCTGTCCGCCCGCGTTCCGTGCGGCTCGGCGTCGGCATGACGTAAAAGCCAGAGCTGACGGTTCATCCGATCAGGTTCACACTATCGAGTGGCGCATGCTCTCCGCCAGCGGCGCTGCGCGGCGCCCGGCCGCGGCGGGCAGGCAGCCCCGTCCGCCCGGCCGTGCGGGCCCGAGGCGCCGGGCGCTGTGGGCCCAACCCGCCCGGCCCCGTGGCCCGATCCGCGGCGCCCTGCGGCGCCCGAGGGTGTAGCGTGAAGAGCGTGGACGGCAACTCCAGGATCGATCTCGACGACCGTCCTGCCGCGGCCGCTGCGGGGGACGGCCTGGAGGAGCCCTCGCTGTACCTCAACCGCGAGCTCTCCTGGCTGGACTTCAACGACCGCGTCCTGCAGCTCGCCGAGGACGAGCGCCTGCCGCTGCTCGAGCGCGTCAAGTTCTGCGCGATCTACACGACGAACCTCGACGAGTACTACATGGTGCGCGTGGCGGGGCTGCACGACCAGATCGAAGCGGGCGTCGAGTACCCCGGCCCCGACGGGCGCACGCCCTCGGAGACGATCGGGCTGATCCGCGAGCGCGCGCTCGCCCAGAGCCGGCGCCTCACGCGTGCTTCGAAGGGCAGCTGCGCCCCTCGCTCGCCGAGCACGGGATCCGCGTGGTGGGTGTCGGCGACCTCGACGAGGAGCGCCGCGCCGAGCTCGACAGGCACTTCGAGAAGGCGATCTTCCCCGCGCTCACGCCGCTCGCGGTAGCCCCCGGCCGCCCCTTCCCCTACATCTCCAACCTCTCGCTGAGCCTCGCCGTGCTCGTGCGCGACCCCGTCACGGGGGCGACGGTGTTCGCGCGCGTGAAGGTCCCCACCGAGATCCTTCCCCGCTTCGTGGCGCTCAAGCAGCGCCCGCCCGCGCCGCTGTTGCTGGTGCCGCTCGAGGACGTGATCGCGCACCACCTCGACGCGCTGTTCCCGGGGATGGAGATCGCCGACTACGACGTCTTCAGGGTCACCCGCGACGCCGACCTCGAGGTGTCCGACGACGCCGCCGACCTGCTCCAGGCCGTCGAGGACGAGCTGCGGCGGCGCCGTTTCGGAGAGGTCGTGCGCGTCGAGGTCGGCGCCCGCTGCTCGGAGGCGCTGCGCGAGGCGCTGGAGGGCCTGCTCGGCGTCGAGGAGGACGAGGTCTATCCCGTCGAGGGGCTGCTCGACATGGGCGCGCTGTGGCAGATCGTGAAGCTGCCCGGCCACGCCGAGCTGCGCCAGGAGCCGATCGTCGGCATCACCCACCCGCGGCTGCTCCGCCACGAGGGCGAGCGCCCCGACGTGCTCGGCGCGATGCGCGAAGGGGACATCCTCGTGCATCACCCCTACGCCTCATTCGCAACGTCGGTCGAGCGCTTCGTCGAGCAGGCGGTCGCCGACCCGAACGTGCTCGCGATCAAGCAGACCGTCTACCGCACGAGCGACGACTCGCCGCTCGTCCCCGACGCTGATCGACGCCACCGAGCGCGGCAAGCAGGCGGTGGCGCTGGTGGAGCTCAAGGCACGCTTCGACGAGCGCACGAACATCCAGTGGGCGAAGGCCCTGGAGGAGGCGGGCGTGCACGTCGTCTACGGGCAGCCGGCGCTGAAGACGCACGCCAAGTGCGTGCTGGTGGTGCGCCGCGAGGGGGACGGCGTGCGCAACTACGTGCACATCGGCACCGGCAACTACCACTCGGCGACCGCGCGCCTGTACACCGACTTCGGCCTGTTCACGGTGGACGAGGAAATCGCCGCCGATGTCGCCGACATGTTCAACTACCTCACCGGCTACGGCCGGCCACTGAACTACCGCAAGGTACTGATGGCGCCCAACCACCTGCGCGACGGAATCGTCGAGCAGATCGAGCGCACGATCGCCGCCCACTCCGAGGAGCACCCGGCGCGGATCGCGATGAAGATGAACGCGCTCGTCGACGGGCGCTGCATCCGCGCCCTCTACAGGGCCTCGCAGGCGGGCGTGCGGGTCGATCTGAACGTGCGCGGGATCTGCTGCCTGCGCCCCGGCGTGGAGGGCGTCTCGGAGAACATCCGCGTGGTGTCGATCGTCGGCCGGCTGCTCGAGCACTCGCGCATCTACGCGTTCGAGCGCGACGGCGCGCACACCGTCTACATCGCCTCCGCCGATCTGATGCCGCGCAACCTCGACCACCGCGTAGAGCTCGCGGCACCGGTGGAAGACCGCGAGCTCCGGGCGGAGCTGATCGACACGCTCGAGCGCGCGTTCGCCGACAACCAGAGCTCGTGGGAGCTCGACCGCGAGGGCGCCTGGCGGCGGCGCTCACCCGGCCCCGGCGAGGAGCCGCGCAACCTCCAGCTCGAGCTCGCCGAGCTGTACGCGGCGCGGGCCGCGGCGGAGCGCCCCGCGGGCGAGCAGGACATCGCGGCGGCGCCGCTCGCCGCGAGCGCGCAGTAGGCAGCCGCTGGCGCAGTCGACCGCTCGTGCGCGCGCTGGACGGTGCCCGGCGCAGTGGGCGTGCCCGGCTAGACCCGCGCCGGGAGCGTGTCGAGCGCCGCCTTGAGGTCCTCGACGGACTGGTAGTCGAGGCCGAGCAGGTGGTCGTGGCGGTGGCGCACAACCCCCTCCTCGTCGAGGATGATCACCGCGCGCTTGGTCTTCAGCGGTCCGCCCCAGGCGCTGTACATCTTCGCCACCTCGCCTCCGACGTCGGCGAGGAGCGGCACCGTGAGGCTGTTCTTGTCGGTGAAGCCCTTGTGCGACTCCACGTCCTGGGCGCTGATCCCAACGACGGTCGCCCCGAGCGAGGCGAAGGCGTCGGGGCGGTCGCGGTATGAGCAGAACTGTTTCGTGCAGACAGCCGTGTTGTCGCCGGGATAGAACAGGAGGATCACGCGCTCGCCACGGTGGTCGGAGAGCTTGAAGGTGCCCTCCGTCCCCTGCAGCTCGAAATCGGGTGCCCGCTCGCCCACCGCTGGGGTCTTGGCCATAGCTCCACGCCCTCCTGTTCTCGTAGATCGTCCGCCCACGCGCTCGAGCGGCGCCATGGCGCCGCCGGACGGTCCCGCAGGCAGCATAACGGGCGCGCGCTGCGCCGCCCGTAGAACCGGCGAGAACCGGCTAACGGGCGTGCCGGGTGAGCTACAAATGAGGTCTCTCATGCGGAGCCTTCGCTCGACGCTGCTGCTGCCGGTCTTGGCTGCCTGCCTGCTGCTCGCCTCATGCGGCGGCGAGGTCCCGGCGGACATCTCGGCGCCAAGCGCGGCAGCCGGGTCGATCCCGACTTCCGCCCACGCGGCAGCGGCGCGCCTGATCGACTGGCCGGAGTTCGGGCTGACGCCGCAGCGCGGCGACACGAGCGACCTTCTCAGCGGCATCACGAGCGCGAACGTGGCCCACCTTCAACGCGTGCGCGTGAAGCTCGCGGGGACGGTGGACTCCTCGCCGATCTACCTGCACGGAGCGTCGGTGGCAGGCGCCACCCACGACGTCATCGTCCTCACCACGACCTACGGCCGCACGATCGCGCTCGACGCGCGCAGCGGGCACATCCTCTGGACGTTCACGCCCGCCGGCTACGGCGGCTGGCGGGGCACCTACCGGATCACGACGGCGAGCCCGGTGGCGGACCCGGATCGCAGGTGGGTGTATGCCGCCTCGCCCAACGGGCTGATCCACAAGCTCGCGCTCGCCGACGGAGGAGAGGCGCCGGGCTGGCCCGTGCGCGTGACGCTGGATCCAACCCACGAGAAGCTGACGCCCGCACTCAACCTCGCGGGCCCCTACGTGATCGCGGCGACCGGCGGCTACATCGGTGACGCGCCCCCCTACCAGGGGCACGTCGTCCTCATCGACCGCTCCTCCGGGCACCTGCAGCGCGTCTTCAACACGCTCTGCGCGAACCGGCGCGGACTGATCAACCCGCCGAGCTGCAGCTCGAGCGACTCCGCCATCCTCTCTCGGTCGGGCGCCGTCGTGGAGCCCGGCGGCGAGCGGATCCTGATTGACACAGGCAACGGCCCGTGGAACGGGCGCACGGACTTCGGCGACAGCGTCGTCGAGCTCACGCTCCCGGGCCTCGGGCTGCGCCAGGTCTACACCCCGACCAACCAGCAGCTCCTCAACGCAGGCGACGTCGACCTGGGCTCGAGCGCACCCGCGCTGCTCGGCGGCGACCGCGTCGTGGTGGCGGGCAAGGACGGCGTGCTGCGCGTGCTCTCGCTCTCGCGGCTGGACGGCCATCCCGCCGGCAGCGCTGCCGCGCGGCGGCATCCGCTCGGCGGCGAGCTCCAGCGCCTGCCGACGCCGGGCGGGGACGAGCTCTTCACGGCACCGGCGGTGTGGCAGCACGGCGGCCGCACGACCGTGTTCGTCGCGGACGGCTCGGGCACGGCCGCCTACGTGCTGCGCGGCGGGCGGCTGCTCGGCGTCTGGCAGAACCAGAACGCGGGCACGAGCCCGCTGCTCGTGGGCGGCCTCCTCTACGTCTATGACCCCGTGCGCGGCGGCATCGCGGTCTACCGGCCGAGCTCCGCCCAGCCGATCGCGCATCTGGCGGGCGACGCCGGCCACTGGAACAGCCCGATCGTCGTCGACGGGCACGTCGTCGAGCCGGAGGGCAACGCCAACGACCACAGCCTCGAACGGCGTGCTCGACATCTTCTCGGTGCGTGGCTAGGCGCCCGCCGCGTCACTCCGCGAACAGCGCCCGCGGGTCGCGCACCCACCACGGAAGCGCCCCCACCTCGCGCTGCTCGGGCAGGCCCTCGAGCGACAGCGTGCGCGAGCAGATGAACGCGAGCCTGCGCCGGCGGCGGTAGTCCTGCATCCCCGCGTAGTCGCTGATGTGGAGCTCGAGCGCCACCGTCCGGAAGCCGAGCTCGGACGCCGAGCTCGGACACGGCCTGCCTGCTCGGCACGAGCACGAGCGGGCCTTCGAGTGCGTCGGCGGCGTCGTACAGGCGGGAGAGCTCGAACAGGCTCAGGCGCGCGCGGCTGACTTCGGTGTCGATCACGAGCAGCTCGGCTCCGCTGCGGGCCATCAGCTCGAACAGCTCGAAGGGGCGGTGCACGTGGTCGAGCAGGCCGAGGCACAGCACCACGTCGAACTGCTCCTCCAGCTCGAGCTCGAACACGTTGCCCTCGACGAAGCGATAGCGCCCGCGCTCGACCCCCTTCGCCTCGAACACGAGCTCCGCCTGCGCCAGGTAGGAAGCGCGCCCGTCCACGCCGAGCACGAAGTCGGCGCCGGCGTCGGCGGCGAGCAGCGACCAGTAGCCGGCGTTGCAGCCGAGGTCGAGGACCCTGCGCCCGCGCAGCGAGCCCCCGGCGAGGGAGAGGAGCGGCTCGAAGAAGTAGCGGCGGCGCTGCTCGTCGCGATTGATCAGGCCGCGATCGTGGGCGGGCGTCGCCACGCCGCCCTCGAACTCGAAGCGGTAGCGCCAGCTGGGAAATGCGGCGATCCGCTGTTCGAGCTCACCTGCGTCCATCGCGTCCCCTTTCCGGGCTGCCTCGTCGCGGCCGCTGAGCGTAGTCGAACAGGAGGATCGCCGTTGTCCCTGGCGAAGCGGGCCGCCGAGCGCTAGCCTCGAATGGCGATGACCGACTCGCTTGCAGGGCAGCTGTTGCTGGCGTCGCCCAGCCTGCAGGATCCGAACTTCGCCCGCACCGTGGTGCTGGTGGGCGTGCACAGCGATGAGGGGGCGATGGGCATCGTCCTCAACCGGCCGTCGGCGCTGACCGTCAGCGAGGCGGTGCCCCAGCTCGAGGAGTCGGTGGGAGCGCTCGAGCCGGTGTTCGTCGGCGGGCCGGTGCAGCGGACGTCGATCGTGTTCCTCGCCGAGTTCGACGACCCCGACCCCGCCGCTCTGCTCGTCGTCGGCCGGATCGGATTCCCCTCGGCCGAGGTGGCTGTGGAGGAGCTCGCCACGGTGACGCTCCGCGCGCGCGTGTTCGCGGGCTACGCCGGCTGGGGCAGCGGGCAGCTCGACGCGGAGATGTCCGACGGCGACTGGATATCCCAGACGGCGCTTCCCGAGGACGTCTTCACCGACGCTCCGGATGACCTATGGGGGCGCGTGCTCGAGCGCAAGGGCGGAAGCTACGCGCTGCTCGCGCGCATGCCGCTCGATCCGAGCGTGAACTAGCCGGACGCGTACTAAGCTGTCTGCTGCGCAGGTCTCGCGCCTCCCGCGGTCTCACGCAGACCTCCGCGCGTTTCTCCCCACGTCCCATGGAGCAACCATGCTGAAGCTCGCACGCTGGTCGACGACTCACCGCAAGTACGTGGTGATCGGCTGGATAGTCCTGCTGGTCGCCGTCAACCTGCTCGCTCAGCGGGCGGGCACGAGCTACTCGAACAACTTCACGCTGCCGCACTCGGATGCCCAGCGCGCGTCCAACCTGCTGCAGCGGAGCTTCCCGCAGCAGGCGGGCGATCGCGACGTGATCGTCTACAAGGTGAGCTCGGGATCGGTGCGCAACCCCGCCGTGCGCGCGCGGATCGGCGCGATGCTCGAACGGGTCGCCCACCTGCCGCACGTCGCCAGCGTCACCAGCCCGTACGGCGGTGTCGTGGGGCGCGGCACGATCTCCTCCGACGGCAGGATCGCGTTCGCAACCGTCGTGTTCGACGAAAAGGCGAACCTGCTGCCCAAGACGGCCGGCGAACAGGTGGTGCGCACCGCCCGCGCTGCGGCGCAGCCCGGCCTTCAGATCGAGCTCGGCGGGCAGGCCATCGAGCAGACCGAGCAGGCCGGCTTCGGCATCTCCACGGCGGTCGGGCTGATGGCGGCGATCGTCGTGCTGCTGATCACGTTCGGCTCGCTCACGGCGATGGGGCTTCCGATCGCCACCGCGCTCGCCGGGCTCGGCACCGGCCTCGGCCTGATCGCGCTCTTCACCCATGTCGTCGACACACCCGACTTCTCCACCGAGCTCGCCGCGATGATCGGGCTCGGGGTGGGGATCGACTACGCGCTCTTCATCCTCACGCGCTTCCGCGAGGCGTACGCCACGCCGGGACCGACGTACCACGACGTCCGCGAGTCGGTTGTGAAGTCGATCGACACCGCCGGGCGGGCGGTGCTGTTCGCGGGCTGCACGGTCGTGATCGCGCTGCTCGGGATGATGCTGCTCGGCGTGAGCTTCCTCTACGGCGTGGCGATCTCCGCCTCGATCGGCGTGCTGCTCGTGATGCTCGGCTCGCTCACGCTGCTGCCGGCGCTGCTGACGATCGCCGGTCGTCGCGTGGCGGGAGGGAAGCGGCGCTCGCGCAAGCGGGCGTCGCAGACCGCCGAGGCGCCCGCGGGCGCCGGCAGGACGTGGCTGCGCTGGAGCCAGATCGTGCAGCGGCGTCCGCTCGCGATCGCGATCGCCTCGACGCTCGTGATGCTCCTGATCGCAGCCCCGGCGATCGCGCTGCGACTCGGCTCGAGCGACGCGTCCAACGACCCCGCCGGCCAGACGACGCACCGCGCCTATGCGCTGCTCGCCGAGGGCTTCGGGGAAGGCTTCAACGGGCCGCTCCAGGTGGTCGCGCAGCTGCCGAAGGCGAGCGGCGCCGCCGGGAGCGCCGCCGCTGTGCAGCAGTTGCACGCCGCGCTCGCCGGCACGCCCGGCGTGGCGGAGGCGGCCCCGACGCGGCTCAGCCCCTCCGGCGACGTGGCGACGATCACTGTCTACCCGCGCTCCTCGCCGCAGGCGTACGCGACGAGCCAGCTCGTCACGCGCCTGCGCGACCACGTGGTGCCGCCGCTGACGGCACGGAACGGAATGCACGTGTACGTGGGCGGCGTCACCGCCGGGTCGGTCGACTTCGCGACGACGCTCGCGCACAAGCTGCCGCTGTTCATCGGCGTCGTCGTCGTGCTCTCGGCGCTGCTGCTGCTGATCGTGTTCCGCTCGCTCGTCATCCCGCTGCAGGCCGCCGCGATGAACCTGCTGAGCATCTGCGCCTCGCTGGGAGTGATCGTCGTGATCTTCCAGTGGAGCTGGCTGCGCGGAGCGATGGACATCCAGCAGGGCCCGATCGAGTCGTTCATCCCCGTCATGTTGTTCGCGATCGTTTTCGGCCTGTCCATGGATTACGAGGTGTTCCTGATCTCGCGCATCCACGAACGCTGGGTGCACACGCGTGAGCACTCGCGGGCTGTCGCTGAGGGCCTCGCGCTGACAGGGCGCGTGGTGACCGCCGCGGCGGCGATCATGGTGTGCGTGTTCCTCTCCTTCGTGCTCGGCGAAGACCGCGTGATCAAGGAGTTCGGCGTGGCTCTCTCGAGTGCCGTGTTCCTCGACGCGGTGGTGATCCGCTGCCTGCTGCTGCCCGCGGTGCTGCTGCTCGTGGGCCCGGCGACGTGGGCGATGCCCGAGTGGCTCGCGCGACGGATCCCGCGGGTGAACATCGAGGGCAGCGAGCTGCTGCCGCAGCCGGCGGGCGTCCGCGAGGACGCCCCGGTTCCGGTGGGCGCCGGCCGGGGACGCTCGCCCGGCGTCGCGGCCGAGGGGGCCGAGAGCTGAGGCGTGCGGGCGGGAGCGCCGCGCTCGCCCCGGCGCTCGCCGTCGCGCTCGCCGTCGCTCTCGCCCCCACCGCAGCCGCACAGCCTCCGGGCCCTCCCGCTGCTGGATCGCCCGCCGCGAGCAGCGCGCTGATCGCGTTCGTCGGCGGGGGCATGTCCCGTCCGCCCGCCGCCGCGGGGCTGTCGCTCGGCGTGCTGTCTGCCAGCCAGGGCGACTACTCGCGCGGGCAGTTCCTGCTCGACGCCACACAGGGCGCGCGCGTGGCCGTGTCGCTGTACCCCTCCGCCCGCCCGTCCGCGCTCGCGCTCGTGCCCGCGGGCGGCGGGGCGCTCGTGAGCGGCTGGGGGGCCGCCGTGCAACGGACGCACGATGCGCCCGCGCGGCTCGAGCCCGGCCTGCTCGCGAGTGCGGCGGGCGGGGCGGCGTACGCGGGCATCACGGGCCTCGACAGCGTCGACGGGGTGCTCGCCGCCGATCGCTCGGGGAGCGTCGCCGCGTTCTCGCTGGGAGGAGCGGCGACGCTGCTGCACCGCGTGCAGGCGCTTCGCCGCCGAGCGCGCCTCGTCGTCGCCGACCTGCCCGGCGGCGAGCAGGGATCGCGCGATCTGGCGGCTCTGATTCGCAGGCGCCCGCCGGGAGAGCTCCTGCTCGTGCTCGCGAGGGTCCCGGACACGAGCGCGGGCTCGCTTCAGTGGATCGCCCTCGCCGCTGCATCGGCGAGGCCGGCGGCGGAGCTCAGCTCGGCGACCACCCGCGAGCGCGGCCTCGTCGCGGCGGTGGACATCGCGCCGACGGTCCTCGCGCACCTCGGCGCCCACACCGGATCGGCGCCGATGACGGGCCACGCGATCGTCCGCGACGGCCGCCTCGACGCGCACGATCTCCAGGGCCTGATCGCGCGGCTGCGTGCGATCCCGCGGCGCCGCCTGCCGGCGCTTGGCGTGCTGCTCGGCGCGTGGGCGCTGCTGCTCGTGCTGGCGGGCGCCCGGGGGCGACGCCGGGCGCTGCGGATAGGGGCCCTCGGAGTGCTGTGGTCGCCCGTCGTCGTGCTCGCCCCCGCCGCGCTCGCGCCCGGCGCGGCGGCGGAGTACGCGATGATCGCCGCAGGCTGCCTCGACGCTCGGGGCGCTCTGTGACCGGCTGCTGCCGTGGCCGCGCGCGCTGATCGCGCCGGCGGGCGCCGCGGTGGCGCTGCTCACGCTCGACGCCCTCGCCCACACGCAGCTCTTGATGCGCTCGCTGCTCGGGCCGGATCCCGCCGGCGGGGCGCGCTTCTACGGGATCGGAAACGAGCTCAAGTCGGGACTCGCCGCGATGGTGCTCGCAGCCGTCGCGGCGGCGCTCCACCCGAGCGTTCGCGGCCGCCGCGGCGCCGCCGCCTTCGCCGCGGCGGGCGGCGTGCTCGCCGCGGTGGAGGGCGCCGCCCGCATCGGGGCGGGCGTCGGCTCGGTGCTGCTCGTGGGTGCCGGCTTCGGGCTCGCCGCGGCGCTGATGATCGCCGGCGCCGGCGCGCGGCGGCGCACGCTGATCGCGCTCGCGGGCGCGCCCGCGGCGCTCGCGCTGCTCGCCGCGATCGACCTCGCCACGGCGCACGGTGCAGGGCACTTCAGCGCGAGCTTGCTGCACGCACACTCGTGGGAGGACCTGCGCGACCTCGTGGTGCGCCGCTACACCACGGCGTGGGGCGAGCTCGACTCGCCGGGGATGTGGCTAGCGGTTGCCGGCGACAGTGCTCGGCGTGCTCGCGTGCCTGCTCCGCGCGCGGCCGGCTGCCCGGCGATGATCCGGCGTTCCGGGCGGCGCTCGCAGGCGGGCTCGCGGCCGGCGTGGTGGGCGCCCTCAGCGAGGACTCCGGCCCGGTGCTGCTCCTCGTCGCAGCCGCGGCGCTCGCTTGCGTCGTCGGGTACCTGTACGCGGGCTCACCCGCCACCGCCCCCGGGCGCGAGCCGGCGCCGCCGCCGCGCGAGCTCCCGGCGCGGGCGCCCGCCGCCGTGCTGGAGCCGGACCCCGTGGCGTCAGGCTGAGGCCTCGTCGGAGGGCTCGACGCCGAGCGCGCGGCGGAGCTCGGCGAAGCTGATGCCCTCCACCCGTACCCGCTTCTCACGCGCGTGCGCTCCGGCCAGGATCGACACGCTGCGCCGCCCCACTCCCGCACGCCTCGCGATCAGGCGGCAGAGCGCCTCGTTGGCGCGTCCCTCGACCGGCGGCGCGCTCACGCGCACGACGAGCCGGCCCTCGCGCTCGCCCACGATCTCATCGCGTCGCGCTCGCGGCTGCAGCCGCACGGCTATCTCGCAGGCCTCCACCGCGGGCACGGGCGGCGCCGAGGTCTCTCTCCGCTAGTAGTCGGCGGCGCTCCTGCGGCGGTGGCGGATCAGCAGCACGGCGCCCACCACGATCAGCACGACGAGCAGAACGCCGCCGGCGATGTAGCGGATTTTGTGGTGAACCGGCCTGTTCTTTTCCGCTTGTTTGGCGGCGGCAGCGGAGAGGATCGCGACCTTCACGTGGGCGGCCCGCAGCGCCGCTTCGGCTTGGCGGCGTTCTTTCGGCGCGTACTTGGCGAGGTAGGTGCGGCCGTCCTTGAGCGTGATGCGCAGTGAGCGCAGCCGCTTGTTGATCGTCACCGACTCGATCTGGCCGGCGGCGAGCTGCGCCTTGTATTCGGCGTAGCTCTCCGGTTTGTAGACCACGACCGCGGTGCCGCCCGTCGTGGTGGTGCCCGCGGCGGCTGTCGTGGCGGTGGCTTCGGCTGCGACCGCAGGCGTTGCGAGCAGAAGGGTGATGAGCCCGAGGCAGAGCACTGTGGCGGCGAGGTTGGCGGGGAGGGAGGCCCTCGTGGTTCTGGTCATCGGCGGAACCCTACCGTCACTCCGCAGCGCATGCTGCCCGCGATTGGCGGCAGCATGAGAGTCTCCTCATTTGCGCGCCGTGCGCATCGCCTTCAGCCGCTGCACCTTGGAGGTGTCCAGCTTGCGCATGCGCACCGAGGCGGGCGTCACCTCGACGCACTCGTCCTCGCGCACGAACTCGAGGGCTTCGTCGAGGGTCATTCTGCGATGCGCGTCGAGGCGCACGAGCACGTCGGCTGTGGAGGAGCGCATGTTGGTGAGGTGCTTCTCCTTGACGGGGTTGACGTCGAGATCCTCCGAGCGCGCGTTCTCCCCGATGATCATCCCCTCGTACACCTCCTCGCCGGGACCGACGAACAGCGAGCCGCGCTCCTGGAGGGTCATCAGCGAGTAGCTCACGGTCTGACCCGAGCGGTCGGCGACGAGCGCGCCGCTCGTGCGCGTGAGCAGCTCTCCCGCCCACGGCTCCCAGCGGTCGAAGACGTGGTGCATGATCCCGGTGCCGCGGGTCTCGGTGAGGAACTCGGTGCGGAAGCCGATCAGACCGCGGGCGGGCACGAGGTAGTCCATCCGCACCCAGCCGGTGCCGTGGTTGGTCATGTGCTCCATGCGCCCCTTGCGCGCGGCGAGCAGCTGGGTGACCGTGCCGACGTGCTCCTCGGGGACGTCCACCGACAGCCGCTCCACCGGCTCGTGGCGCTTGCCGTCGATCTCGTGCACGAGCGACGTGGGGCTGCCCGACCGTCAGCTCGAAGCCCTCCCTGCGCATCATCTCCACGAGCACCGCCAGCTGCAGCTCGCCGCGGCCCTGCACCTCATAGGTGTCCGGCCGATCGGTGTCGCACACCCGCAGGGAGACGTTGCCGACGAGCTCCTGGTCGAGCCGCGCCTTGATCTGGCGCGCCGTGATCTTGTCGCCGTCTTTGCCGGCGAGTGGCGAGGTGTTGACGCCAACCGTGATCGACATCGCGGGCTCGTCGACGGTGATGACGGGCAGCGGCCTCGGGTCCTCCGGGTCCGCGAGCGTCTCGCCGATCGTCACCTCTTCGATGCCCGCCACCGCGATGATTTCGCCGGGTCCCGCCTCGGCGGCGTCGACGCGCTCGAGCGCGTCGGTGACGTAGAGCTCGGCGACCTGCACGCGCTTGATCGAGCCGTCGGCACGGCACCAGGCGATCTGCTGCCCCTTGCGGATGCTGCCGTGCCGTACCCGGCAGATCGCGAGCCGTCCCACGTAGGGAGAGGCGTCGAGGTTCGTCACGAGCGCCTGCAGCGGATGCGAGGGGTCGTAGGCGGGAGCGGGGATGTGCTCGAGCAGCAGATCGAGCAGCGGCTGCAGCGTGCTGCCCTCGAGCGGTCGGTCCGGGTCGTACTCGAGCGAGGCGATTCCCGCCTTGGCGTTGCAGTAGACGATCGGGAAGTCGATCTGATGCTCGTCGGCGTCGAGGTCGATGAACAGCTCATAGACCTCGTCCACCACCTCCGCCACGCGGGCGTCGGAGCGGTCCACCTTGTTGATGACGAGGATCACGGGCAGCCTCGCCTCGAGCGCCTTGCGCAGGACGAAGCGCGTCTGCGGCAGCGGCCCCTCGGATGCGTCCACGAGCAACAGGACCCCGTCCACCATCGTCAGCCCGCGCTCGACCTCGCCGCCGAAGTCGGCGTGGCCGGGTGTATCGATGATGTTGAGCTTCACGCCGGCATACGTGAGCGACGTGTTCTTGGCGAGGATCGTTATCCCCTTCTCGCGCTCGAGGTCCATCGAGTCGAGCACGCGGGTAGCGACGTCCTGTCCGGCGCGGAACGCGCCGGACTGCCACAGCATCGCGTCGACGAGCGTCGTCTTGCCGTGGTCGACGTGGGCGACGATCGCCACGTTGCGGAGGTCGTTTCGACTGGTGAGCACGGCCGCCTAGGCTAGCGACGAGCGAGCGCGGCCCTAAGCCCCGTGCGCACGCCGAAGCGCGCGAGCGCCGAGGGGTAGCGTTCGGCTGACGCCACCGTCTGCTCGAGCGCCGCGGCGAAGCGCCTCAGCTCGGACTCCTCGACGGTGAGCGCGGGGAGCGCCTTGATCACGTTCAGGTGGTGGCCCGCCACCTGGCAGAAGATGCGGTGCTCCTTGAACAGCGGCACGGTGACGAGCTGCGCGAACAGCCCCGGCTGGCGCTCCTCGACGCGCGAGAACAGCCTGCGCGCGGCGCTGCCCGCGGGAGGGCCGAACTCGATCGCCCACATCAGCCCGAGCCCGCGCACGTCGCGCACCGCCTCGAAGCGCTCGACGAGCGGGCGCGGTGAGCTCGAGCAGCAGCTCGCCCATGCGCGCCGAGCGCGCCACGAGGTCCTCCTCGTCGAGCACGCGCAGCGTGGCGAGGCCGGCAGCCGCGGCGAGGTCGTTGCCGCCGAACGTCGAGCCGTGGCGCACAGCGCGTTCCATGCCGTCGAACACCGCATCGAACGCCCGACGCGAGACGAGCGTGGCGCCGATCGGCACGAAGCCGCCCGACAGGGCCTTGGCGACGCACACCATGTCGGGTTCGAGGCCCCAGTGCTCGAGCGCGAGGAAGCGGCCGGTGCGACCGATGCCCGTCTGCACCTCATCGCAGACGAACAGCGCTCCCGCCGCGCGGCACAGGCGCTGCGCGCCGGGAAGGTAGTCGGCGCCGGGAAGGTTGACGCCCTTGCCCTGCACCGGCTCCACGATGAACGCCGCCACGTCGCCGCGCTCGAGCTCGCGCGCGAGCGCATCGAGGTCGTCGAAGGGAACCCGCTCGCAGCCCGGCAGCAGCGGCTCGAAGCCGTCGCGGAACTCGCTGTTGCCGTTGATCGAGAGGGCACCGAGCGTGAGCCCGTGGAACGCGTGGTCGGCGTAGAGGATGCGCTCGCGACCGGTGGCGGCGCGCGCGATCTTGATGGCCGCCTCGACGGACTCGGTGCCGCTGTTCGCGGGCACCACAGCCGCGACGCTCGCGGGCGCCCGGCGGATCAGCTGCTCGGCGAGCACGCCGCTGAGGAGCGTCGCACCGAGCTGCGGGAGGTTGCCGGTGCGCGCGGCGAGCACCGCCTCGATCGCCGCCACCGCCTGAGGATGGTTGCGCCCGATCGCGAACACGCCGTAGCCGCCGAACAGGTCGAGGTAGCGCTCGCCGTCGGCGTCGATCAGATGCGCCCCTTCGCCCCCCACCCACACCTTGTCGAAGCCGAGCGTGCGCACGATCCGCCCCATCTGCGGGTTCAGGTAGCGGTCGCCGAGCGCGAGCTCCTCGCCCGTGCGCGCGCGCAGGATCTCGTCGATCGGGGGAACGCTCGGCTCGCCTTCGCTCACGCGGCTGAGCGTAGCTGGGGCCGGGTGTCCCCGGCGATCCGCTAGCCGAGCTCTGCCAGCCGCCGCTCGAGGAAACGGCGCTCGGCGTCGGACGCCACGAGCGCCAGCGCGCGCTCGTATGCAGCGCGCGCCTCACCCTCTCGCCCGAGGCGCCGCAGGAAGTCGGCGCGAGCAGCGTGCAGGTAGTGGTAGTCCTCGAGCTCGAGGCCCTCGATCTCCCGCAGGCCCGCGTCGGCGCCGCGCGCCTCCCCCACCGCCACCGCGCGGTTGAGCGCCACCACCGCCGAGTCGGTGTGCCGCGCGAGCTCGTCGTAGCGTGCAGCGATGCGCTCCCAGTCGCGGCGATCCTCGGCGTGCAGCGCCGCGATCTCCGCCTGCAGGAGGTAGGGGCCGTCGCCGTGCAGGCGGCGCGCGCGCTCGAGCGCGGCGACGCCCGCCTCGATCTGGGCTCGGTCCCACAGCGCGCGATCCTGCTCGGCGAGCAGCACGAGCTCGCCGTCGCGAACGCGCGCCTCCCTGCGCGAGTCGTGCAGCAGCATCAGCGCGAGCAGCCCGAACACCTCCGGCTCGTCGGGCATCAGCTCGGCGAGCGCCACCCCCAGGCGGATCGCCTGCCCGGCGAGCTCGCCGCGCCCGTCGTAGCCGGCGTTGAAGATCAGATAGACGACCGCCAGCACCGCCGCGAGCCGGTCGGGCAGCAGGTGCGGCGGCGGTACCCGGAAGGGGATGCCGGCGTCGCGGATCTTGCGCTTCGCGCGCACCAGCCGCTGCGACATCGTGGGCTCGGAGACGAGGAAGGCGCGCGCGATCTCGGGGGTCGTGAGGCCCGTCAGCGTCCGCAGCGTGAGCGCCACCTGCGCGTCCATCGCGAGCGCGGGATGGCAGCAGGTGAAGATCAGCTCGAGGCGTTCGTCCCTGAAGGTGGTGTCGTTGAAGGTGGTGTCGTCGGGCTCGCCCTGCACGGCGTCCTCCGCCTCGAGCAGCTTCGTCTTCGCGGCGAGCGTGCGCTCGCGGCGGATGCGGTCGATCGCGCGATTACGTGCTGTGGCGATCAGCCAGCCCGCGGGGCTCGCCGGCACCCCGTCGCGCGGCCAGCGCTCCGCGGCGACGGCGAACGCCTCCTGAGCGGCCTCCTCGGCGAGGTCGAAGTCGCCGAGGAAGCCGATCAGCGCGGCGAGAACCCGCCCCCACTCGTCGCGGAAGACCTGCTCGATCAGTGCTCCACCACCGGGCGCACCTCGACCGCCCCGCCCATGCGCGCCGCGGGGACGCGCGAGGCGAGCTCGATCGCGGAGTCGAGGTCGTCGGCTTCGAGCAGGTAGTAGCCGCCGAGCACCTCCTTCGTCTCCGGGAAGGGACCGTCGGTGGTGAGCGTGCGGCCGTCCTGCACGCGCACCGTCGTCGCCGTGTCCGCCGGGCCCAGCTGCGCCCCGCCGGTCACGCCCGGCACGTCGCGGATCGCGAAGTACTCCTGGCTCACTGCGCCCTGCTCCGCCTCGGATAGCTGCTCGAAGGCGTCCATCGCGCTGGCGGTGAAGATCTGGAGCATGTACTGCATGGTGAGTCCTCCTTTCGAGTGTATGTTCCCCCCGAAGACGATCGGGGCGTTTTCGCGGCGACTCACATATTCCTTGACAGGCATATGACAGGGTGCTTCGCTGTGGAGATGCCCTCCGCCTTCGAGGTCATCGGCGAGCCCTCGCGGCGCGAGCTGCTCGAGCTGCTGCAGTCGGGGCCGCGGCCGGTGGGCGAGCTCTGCAGGCAGAGCGGCCTCAGCCAGCCGAGCACCTCCAAGCATCTGCGGGCGCTACGCGAAGCGGGGCTCGTGGAGTCGCACCACGCCGGGCGCGAGCGGCTCTACGCCCTGCGTGCGGATGGGTTCGCCGAGTTCGCGCGCTGGCTTGTCCCCTATGCGCGGCTGTGGCAGGAGCGCGTCGATGCGCTCGCCGCTAGGGACTGATCACGAACGCGACCTCATCAACGACGCACCACGACCAGTCCTCGCCGGGCTCGATCGAGGACATGATCGGATGCCCGTCCTCGCGCGCGTGGCGGCTCGCGTGCCGGTTCGGCGAGGAGTCGCAGCAGCCGATCTTGCCGCAGCTGCGGCAGACGCGCAGATGCACCCATCTGCCGCCGGTCTTCAGGCACTCCTCGCAGCCGGGCACCTCCGCCCGCGTGGGGACGTCCATCACGCTCACCGTGTCGAGGTGGGAGCACGCCGGCATGTGAACGGAGTATTGCGCTTCTGCAGCGCGCGGCTGATGACGCGGGCGCATCCGGTGTGCGATGTTTGCCCGGCTTGCAGCGCGGAGCGAAACCCGAATCGCAAGGCCCGGCCGGGCGGGTGCCCGACGCACGGCGGCGGGCTCGCGCCGAGCGGGCCGTCCGCGCATCCGTGGAGGGCCAGGTGCAGGGCGTGGGCTTCCGCGAGGCGACCCGCCGGCGGGCGGAGCGGATCGGCGCGATGGGATGGGTGCGCAACGCCGAGGACGGCAGCGTGCTCGTCCACGCCGAGGGCAGCGCGGAGGCCGTGCAGGAACTGCTCGGCTTCCTCGCACAGGGGCCACGAGGCGCGCGCGTGGCGCGTGTGGAGGTGGAGGAGGTGCGCCCCGAGGGCCACGAGCAGTTCGCGATCCGCGGCGTGAGCGCGGGCGTCTTCGTCGTGCAGGAGCACCTGGCGAGCACCCACCACTACGACCTGCGGCTCGAGGTGGCGGGCGCGATGCGCTCGTGGGCCGTGCCGAAGGGCCCGTCGATGGACCCGGCGGTGAAGCGCCTCGCCGTCCAGGTGGCGGACCACGATGCTCCTCACAACGAGTTCGAGGGCCGCGCCGGGTCGGGGGGCGTGATCGTGTGGGACCGCGGCCGCTACGAGCAGGGCGGCAGGGTTCGCTGGCCCGAGGCCCTCGAGCGCGGTCACGCGGTGTTCGTGCTCCACGGCGAGAAGCTCCGCGGGGGCTTCGCCCTGCAGCGCACGCGCCCCGGGCCGCCCGCTCAGTGGCTGCTGCTGAAGCGTCGCGACGACTGCGCGCGGCCGGGCTCCGACGTCGTGGCGGAGCGGCCGCAGTCGGTGGCGAGCCGCCGCACGCTCGAGGACGTGCTGCACGGTGAGGGCGACTAGGTCACGCTAGGCGTGCGGGCAGGCCCAGCGGGGTCGCCGCGCCCGCGCCCCCGGTCGGGGCACGGGCGCGGGTCCGACCGGCGCTAGCGCTGCTCTACGACGAACAGCGAGTGTCCTTCGGGGTCGCGCAGCCAGAACATCGGCGGGACGGGGTCGCCCATGCGCATCACCTGCTCGTCGACGTCGACGCCGAGCGAGCGCAGCGCGCTGTGGGTGGCGTCGGCGTCGGCGGTAGTGATGCTCACGCCGATTTCCTTGGGCTCCACCTTTTCGCCTTCGCGGGGCGGCGCGAGCGCGAGGCCGGCGGTTCCATTCGGCGGGTACACCTCGACCCAGCGGTAGTCGCCGCCGAACGGCACATCGGTCCGCTTCTCGAAGCCGATCTTCTCGTAGAACTCGATCGAGCGGTCCTGGTCGGCGGTGGGGACCATCACGAGGCCGATGGACTGGATGCCGGTGCTGGTGGTGGTGGCCATCTTGCTTCCTCCTGGGGGTTCGGGGATTCAGCAGCTATGACCTTACGCCCGTCAGGAACTCATCGGTGCCGCCGCCGATGCCGCCTCGTAGTCGTCGTGGAAGCGGATCCACAGCGGCTCGGTGGCGCTCTCGTGGCGGCCCCTCGGGGTGCGGTCGAGCAGGCCGTAGAAGGCCATCCCGGGCTCCAGGCCGCGCGCCGTGGTGACGTAGGTCCGATACACCGTGCCGCCCTCGAGCGCGTACACGCTGAGGCCGGGGCGCTCGGTGACGTAGCCGAGCGCGTCGGTGCCGCACATGCGTGCGTTCTGCTCGACCGTCACCGGGACGTCGCCGTCGAGGAACGGCCTCAGCTGCTCCTCGGTGTTCAGGAAGCCGAGGTCGGGATTGAAGTCGCCCGAGTCACTCGACACCCACTCGATGCTCCAGCCCATCCGCCTCCTGAAGGCCAGGAGCTTCTCGAGCGGGGCGCGGGAGGCAAGCAACAGCGTCACGTCCCTCGCCTGCAGGTGGGGAACCTGAGCGTTGAGCGTGTCGGTGATCGAGGAGCACACCGGGCAGCCCGCCTCGTAGGGCGGTCCGAACATGAAGTGGTAGACGACCAGCTGCGAGCGGCCGTCGAAGAGCTCGGCGAGCGTCTTCGTGCCGTCCTCGGTCTCGAACGTGTACTCCTTCTCCACTGCCACCCACGGCAGCTCGCGGCGCTTGCGGGCCAGCTCGTCGCCGCGGCGCGTGAGCTCCTTCTCCTCCTTCAGAAGCTGCTCGCGCTCCGCCTGCCACTCCTCCTGCGTACCGATTCTGTGCTCAGTCATGACGTGCACCTCCCGTGGGGTTCGCTGTGTCAGGGTATATAGTTAGCAGAATGGCTAACGATGCATTCAAGGCGCTCGCACATCCGCTGCGACGCGACATCGTCGAGAGGATCAGCGCCGGGACCGCGACGGTGGGAGAGGTGAGCCGCGACTTCGGCGTGTCGAAGCCGACGATCTCGCGGCACCTGAAGATGCTCGAGGAGGCGGGGGTGGTAAGCCGTGTGATCGACGGCAGGACCCACCGCCTCGCGCTGCGGCCGGAGGCGCTCGCCGAGACCTCTGGTTGGATCGAGCAGCCAGAGGGTGCGCTGGGAGCGCCTGTTCGACGCCGTCGGCGAGTATCTGGACGAGCGAAAGGAGGGAACGTGACCGAGAGCGCCGGCCATGTGGTGCGGATCGAGCGCACGTACGCCGCGTCCGCCGAGGATGTCTTCGACGCCTGGACCAGCCCCGAGGTGATGCGGCGGTGGTTCCACGCCGGCCGAGACTGGGAGACGCCGATCGCCGAGGTGGACCTCCGCGTGGGAGGGGGCGTGCGGGTGGTGATGCGCCGGCCTGACGGGCGGGAGGGCGGCGCACGGGGCGAGTACACGCTGATCGAACGGCCCCACCGGCTGGTGATGACATGGACGTTCGACGACGAGCCCGCGAACCAGCAGCTGATGGAGCTGTCCTTCTCGGAGGCGGAGGGCTCGACGACGGTGCTGATGGTGAACAGCGCGATCTCGACCGAGGAGCGCCGCGAGGACCAGGATCGCGGCTGGCGCGCGTGCCTGGAGGAGCTCGAGCGGGTATTGACGGGCTGATCGAAGGAGCGGAGACCTGATGAACATCAACTACCCAAGTGACAGAGCCGAGTACGCGCCAGCCGCAGATCGACTGCGGCGGCTCGCACCCGCGATTGTGTTGATCGCGGTGGCGGCCGCCGCCTGGGCGGTGACCGCGCGGCGGATGCAGGGCATGGACATGGGCCCCGGCACCGACCTGGGCGGCCTCGCCTGGTTCGCGGTCGTGTGGACGACGATGATGGCGGCGATGATGCTTCCCTCGCTCGTCCCGATGGCGCTCACATACGCCCGGGCGAGCAGAGACGCAGGCACAGGGCATCCGACCGCGGCGACGGGCGTGTTCGCGCTCGGCTACCTCCTCACCTGGGCGGGCGCCGGGGTGCTCGCGTACGGCCTGATCCAGGGCGTACGCGCGCTCGACGTCTCCTGGCTGGCGTGGGATCGCGGCGGGCCGTACGTGGCGGGCGGCGTGATCCTGGGGGCGGCGCTATACGAGCTCACCCCATTGAAGGCGAGGTGCCTGCGCCATTGCCGCAATCCCGAGCTGCTCACCGGGCGCTGGCGTCCCGGCACATCGGGCGCGCTGGTGATGGGGCTCGAGCATGGCGGCTTCTGCGTCGGCTCGAGCTGGGCGCTGATGGCGGCGCTGTTCGCGATCGGGGTGATGAACGTCGCCTGGATGATCGTGGTGGCGGCGGTTGTGGCGATCGAGAAGCTGCTGCCGCGGGAGAGCGTGGCGATCGGAGCGACCGTCGTGTTCTTCGCGGCGCTGGGCCTCGTGTTCGTGATCGCTCCCGATCAGGTGCCCTGGCTGACGATCCCGATGTAGGGCTCTCCGGCCTCGTGGACGCCGAGGGGCGCGGGACGCTCCGTCGGTGGCGCGCGGCGCTACGTCGGGTGGCGCCCGCCGTCGATGACGATCGACTGTCCCGTCATGTAGCCGTTGCGAACGATGGCAGCCACCGTGTCGGCTACCTCCTCGCTGTTGCCGAGCCGCCCGACGGGCGTGTGCTGGGCGAGCGCCTCGCGGATGGCGGGGTCCGCGGGCATCATGTCCGTCTCGATCAGCGCCGGCGCTACGACGTTGACGGTGACGCCACGCCCGGCGGTCTCTTTGGCGAGGCTGTGTGCGAGCCCGTGCAGACCTGCCTTCGACGCGGCGTAGTGGGCACCGATCAGCCCGCCCGTGTAGGCGGCGATCGAGGAGATCATCACGATCCGCCCGAAGCCCGCCTCCGCCATCGCCGGCGCGAGCCGGCGCCCGAGCAGGAACGGGGCGCGCAGGTTGATGGCGAGCATGCGGTCCCAGGCCTCGGTGGCGATGCCGGCGACGCCCGTGGGGTCCGAGACGATGCCCGCGTTCGAGATCAGGATCGAGATCGGCCCGAGCTCGGCTTCGGCGCGATCGACGAGCTCGTCGGCGCTCGCGGTGTCGGCCAGGTCGGCCTCGATCGCGATCGCCCGCCGCCCTCCGCCGCGCACGAACTCGGCAACCTCTGCGGCGGCGTCGCGGTTGGCGGCGTAGTTGAGCGCGATGTCGTGACCTTCATCGGCGAGGCGCAGGCAGATCGCGCGACCGATCCCGCGCCCACCGCCCGTGACGAGGGCGACGGGCATCACGCCCCTCCGTGCGGCTCGGGGTCATGGAAGGAGGGGATGCAGGAGATCCCGACGAGCGAGCCCTCGAGCGTCTGCACCCTCACCACCGTCTGGCCCCACGGCTCCGTGCGCACCGGGTGCAGCAGCTCATAGCCCGCCTCCTCGAGCTCTTGCGCCGCCGCCTGCACCGCGTCGGGGTCGGCGACGTCGAACTCGATGCTCACCTGCGGGATCGGACGGTCCGGCGGCCACTCGGGCGTCCCGAAGCATGCCTCCGCCGCCTGCGCGAGCGGCCACACGCCGAAGTGCTTGGTGCCCGCGAGCGTCTCGGCGTAGTGGTAGCCGTACTCGTCGCTGCCGTGCAGCGGCAGCCCGAGCGCGTTGACGTACAGGGCGCGGCTTGCGGGCGGATCGGGGGCGATCACGCTCACGGTCGCGAGAAACTCGATCTCCATCCATGCCCTCCGGCGTCAACGCGGACCTGATCGGTGCGAATGCTAGTACCCGCGGCCTCGGTGTCGGTCAGGGGCGGCCCTCGGGGTCCGCCTGCAGCACCCGTGCGACCAGCTCGTGTGCGTCACCGTTGGCGGCCGCGGGGATCCACTCGAAGATCACCGTGCCGATCCGCATCCACATGTCGGCGATCTCGGCACCGAGCGCGAGCAGGCGGCGGCTGCGGATGTTGCGCTCGCCTCGGCGTCGAGGACACGGCAATCGCACGACACGCCGCGGAAAACTACGGATCGAGCGAGCGTTATGGTCGTGATGCTTTGTAGGGGATCGCTGATCTCCGCGACCGGGTATGCGAGCGGCTGCGGTTCCCTCGGCCGAGGCCGAGGTCCTCATCATTACTCGTCGCGTGGACCATCAAGGAGGACGACAGTGACCGGCTTTCAATACGTACGTTTCTTCGAGGAGATCGGGATCGACGACGTGCCGCTGGTGGGGGGAAAGAACGCCTCGCTCGGCGAGATGTACCGCAACCTGTCGGGAGAGGGCGTGCGCGTGCCCAACGGCTTCGCGATCACGGCCGAGGCCTACCGGCACATGCTCGACACCGCAGGCGCCTGGGGTCCGCTGCACGAGGCGCTCGACGACCTCGAGCCCGACGACGTGAAGGACCTCGCCAGGCGCGCCAAACGCGCGCGCGACATCGTCTACGGCGCGGGCATCCCCGAGGACCTCGAGCGCGAGATCCTCGACAGCTACCGCAAGCTCCAGGAGCAGTACGGCGAGGAGGTGAGCCTCGCGGTGCGCTCGTCGGCCACCGCCGAGGACCTCCCCACCGCGAGCTTCGCCGGCCAGCACGAGAGCTACCTGAACATCCACGGCGACGAGAACCTGCTCGACGCCTGCCGGCGCTGCTTCGCGAGCCTGTTCATCGATCGCGCGATCCACTACCGGATCGACCAGGGGTTCGACCACTTCGCGATCGGGCTGTCGATCGGCGTCATGAAGATGATCCGATCCGACCTCGCGGCCTCCGGCGTGTTCTTCTCGCTGGACACCGAGTCCGGCTTCCGCGACGTGGTCTTCATCACCGGCGCCTACGGCCTCGGCGAGAACGTGGTCCAGGGCGCGGTCGATCCGGACGAGTTCTACGTCCACAAGCCCACGTACGAGGCGGGCCACCGGGCGGTGCTGCGGCGCCTGCTCGGCGACAAGGCGGTCAAGATGATCTTCCTGGAAGGCGGCACGAAGCACACGACCCGCAACGTGCCCACCCCGAAGGCCGACCGCGAGCACTTCTGCATCACCGATGAGGACGTGCTCGAGCTGGCGGACTACGCGATCAAGATCGAGCGCCACTACGGGCGGCCGATGGACATGGAGTGGGCCAAGGACGGGCTCGACGGCAAGCTGTATCTGGTGCAGGCAAGGCCCGAGACCGTCGCCTCCCAGCGCGAGCCGACGTCGCTCGAGAGCTACATCCTCGACGCCGACGGAGAGGTGCTCGTGGAGGGACGCTCGGTGGGCGAGAGGATCGGGTTCGGAGCAGCGAAAGTGATCGAGACCTTGTCAAAGCTGTCGGAGTACCAGCCGGGCGAGGTGCTGGTCGCCGACATCACCACCCCCGACTGGGAGCCGGTGATGAAGACCGCCGCCGCGATCGTGACGAACCGCGGCGGGCGCACCTGCCACGCGGCGATCGTCGCGCGCGAGCTCGGGATCCCGGCGGTCGTGGGCTGCGGCGATGCGACCACCGTGCTCGCGGGCGCCGGCCCGATCACGGTCTCCTGCGCCGAGGGCGACACCGGGCGGATATATCGCGGCAAGGTGCCGTTCCACGTCGAGCGCACCGAGGTCGGCGAGATCGAGCGCCCGCGAACCAAGATCATGCTCAACCTCGGCAACCCCGATCTCGCGTTCAAGACCTCGTTCCTGCCCAACGACGGCGTCGGGCTGGCGCGGATGGAGTTCATCATCAGCGAGTACATAAAGGCGCATCCGCTCGCGCTGATCCACCCCGACCGCGTCGAGGACCCCCACGCGCGCGAGGCGCTCGCGCGCCTGACCCGCGGGCACGAGGACGGCGCGAGCTTCTTCGTGCGGTGCCTGTCGGAGGGGATCGGCACGATCGCGGCGGCGTTCTGGCCGAAGCCGGTCGTCGTGCGGATGTCGGACTTCAAGACGAACGAGTACGCGAGCCTGCTGGGGGGCGCGGGCTTCGAGCCCGAGGAGGCGAATCCGATGATCGGCTTCCGCGGCGCCTCGCGCTACGCCCACCCCGCGTACGTCGAGGGCTTCGCGCTCGAGTGCCGCGCGATGAAGCGCGTGCGCGAGGAGATGGGGCTCTCGAACGTGGTGCTGATGATCCCGTTCGTGCGCCGCCTGGAGGAGGCCGATCGCGTGCTCTCGCAGATGGCCGAGCTGGGCCTCGAGCGCGGCAAGGACGGGCTCGAGGTCTACGCGATGTGCGAGATCCCCAACAACGTCGTGCTGATCGACGAGTTCGCGAAGCGCTTCGACGGCTTCTCGATCGGCTCCAACGACCTGACCCAGCTGACGCTCGGCGTCGATCGCGACTCGGAGATCGTCGCCTTCGACTACGACGAGCGCGACGAGGGCGTCAAGGAGATGCTGCGGCTGGCGGTGGAGGGCTGCGCGCGCAACGGGATCCACTCCGGGCTCTGCGGCCAGGCGCCGTCGGACTACCCGGACATGGCCGAATACCTCGTCGAGCTCGGCATCGACTCGATCAGCCTCAACCCCGACACCGTGCTGAAGACGACCCAGAGGGTGCTCGATCTCGAGCGCTCCTCCGCGGTCGCGCCCGCCGGATCCCCGACGCAGGTCGGCTGAGCCCGCGGGTCGCCTGGGCGGTCGCGGGTCAGCCGCGGCCGGCCAGCACCTGCTCGAGCAACGTCACGTACTGGCCGAGATGGCGCGGCCCGAGGAACAGTTCGCGCACACGCGTCTGCGCCGCTTCGCCGATCCGCTCGGCGTGGTGCGGGTCGTCCATCAGCTCGCTCACGCGCTCGCCGAACGCGCGCAGGTCGGTGGGGTCCACGAGGAAGCCGGTGCGTCCGTCCTCGATCTGCTCGACGATCCCGCCGATCGCCGACGCCACGACCGGGCGGCCCTTCCACATCGCCTCGGCGACGGTCAGGCCGAACCCCTCGGCGAGGCTCTTCTGCGCGACGACATCAGCGCTCCGCTGCAGCGCATTGACGATCACCGCGTTCTCGTCGGCGTCGTCCATCGGCAGCAGCGCCAGGTGCACGCGCCGACGAACGCGATGGGGCAGACCCGACCACAGCTCGTGGACCTCCTCGAACACCTCCCTGCCCTCCGGGTCGTCTGCCACCGCCGTCACGTCGGGGCCCGCGAGGACCAGATTCGGTTGGTCGTCCTCGGCGTGGACGTACTCGGCGAACGCTTCGATCACGCCCGCCGGATCCTTGAGCCGGTCCCAGCGCGAGACCTGCGTGAGCACCGGGACGTCGAGCCACAGCTGTCGCTCCTCGATTAGCTGCGCCTGGGCCTGCACCCGTCCGACGCTGCCGTCGAGCCGCTCGTAGAGGGCCCTCGCGTGGCGCGTGGTTGCGGCTCGCGGCGAGCCCCGACGCGCGCAGCACGGCGGTCACGCTTGTGTACGCCATCGCGTGGTTCTTCGGCGAGAACGCGTCGATCGACGGCGGTATGACCGTGAGCTTCGCCGGATCGAGCCCCTCCCACACGTAGCTGGCCTGCGAGAAGACGTAGGCGTCAGCCTGCTCGACGTAGGGCATCAAGAAGCGCCAGGCCTCGCGGGCGAGATCGTTGGGCGGGCTGATCCCGACGTGCGAGCGCCAGATCACCGCCGCCCCCGTTTCGAGCATCCGCGGGATCATCCCGGCGGTCTGCGGGTCGTGCAGCAGCACGACGTCGCAGGCGCGCACCCGCCTTGCGAGCAGCTCGGCGTTGGCCTCCGTGCAGCGCTCGTAGGCGGCGCGCTCCTCCTCGTTCAGCGCTCCGCCGTCGCCGTTGTGTCCGTGCAGCAGGTTGTGCAGGCGCTTGGTGACGCGGAAGAACTCGGGGTTGCCCTCGATCACGACCCAGCGCGCGTCGCTGCCGCCGCCGCGCGTGTAGCCGATCAAGGAGCGCAGCATCTCGGCGACGCCGCCCCCCTTGGCCGTCGAGTTGACGTTCCAGAGGATCCGCGAGGCGAGCAGCTCACGGCCGCGCGCGAGCATGTGCTCGAAGCCGGCGAGCGCCTCAGCTGTGAGCACCGTGCGCAGCCGCTCGGGGTCGAGGGCGATGACCTCGACCTCCCCCAGCCCAGCCTCCCTAGCGTGCTGCACGGCCACCGCCTGCCCAGCTTAGCTCGCGGGGCGAGTCCGGCGCCGGCTCCGCCGCGACCGACATCACGAACGTCGCCTCGGTGCGCGCCCACGCAGACGTCGGGCGCGAGCCATCCCCCCACCTCACGCTCAGCGCCCGCCACTCCCCGCCGAGCGCCGTGTCCGGCGCCTGGACGACGACCGCGTCGCGGAGATCCAGCCGCAGCCCCTCGCGACGGACCTTGGCTGCCGCCTCCTTCGCCGTCCACTGCAGGTTCGCCATCAGCGCGCGCTCGCCCTGCGGTCGGGCGGCGAGCATCTCCCACTCGGCCTGCCCGAGCCATTCGCGCACGAAGGCGTCGCTTCGCGGCTCGACGAGCTCGAGATCGCAGCCGACGAGCGCTCCTGCGCCGCCGACCGCCGCCAGCGCGCGCCCGGCACGGTGCGAGATCGATATCGACGCCGGCACGCGCCGCCCGTCCAGCCACGCCTCCGGCGCGCCGTCGGCGGCCGCAACGATCTCGACGCTCTCGGGCGCCATCGACGTCCACGCGCCGACCGCCAGCTTCGCCGTCCAGCGCCCCAGACGCCAATCGCTGCGCCTGCGCTCGGTGCGCAGCGTACGCAGCACCCCGCGCTCGACCGGGCCGAGCCAGTCCTCGCCCGGGGGCACGTCAGCGAGGCAGCGGCTGAGCCAGCCTGGCATCGTCATCGCTGGTGACGGGTTGGTGGCAGGAGCGGCGGATGCCGCGCTCGACGGCGTCGATCAGAAACGGCCGCAGCGAGGAGGGCGCGACGACGCTGCTCACCGAGCCCATCCGCACGGCCCGCTCGACGCTGTGGACGGCGTCGAACTGCGCCGCGAACCTCCCCCGCTCGCGCGCGAGGGTATCCGCCCAGAGCTCATCGCGCTCGCCGCGCAGGCGCTGACGCTCGGTCCCCTCCGCGCGGCTGATCCGCTCGTCGAGCGCCGCGATCCGCTCGTCGCTGCGCGCCGCCTGCTCGACCTCGCGTGCGAACACGACCGCCGCGGCCGGCGCTCCGCCGATCACCGAGGCGTGCGCGCCCTCGAGCGCGACAGTCTCGAGGTTGGGGTTGAGCCTCTGCGAGAACACCACGAACGCCCCGCCGTGGTAGCGCGAGACGACGCAGAAGACGATTGGCCCGTCGAAGTTGACGACCGCGCGGCCGATCTCGGCGCCGAACTCGAGCTGCCACTCCCGCATCGACTCCGGCGAGCCGTCGAACCCGGCGAGGTTCGCGAGAACGACGAGGGGGCGGCGCCCGGCGACGGCGTTGATCGCTCGCGCGATCTTCTTCGACGAGCGCGGGAACAGCGTTCCTGAGGTCCACTGCTCGGGGCCGTCGGCGGGAATCGGGCCACGCCGCGGCAGGGGCCGCGACTCCATCCCGATGATCGACACCGGCCAGCCCCCGAGGTGCGCGTCCCAGATCACGGCGCTCTCGGCGTCGCGCATGCCCCGCCAGCGCTCCAGCGGGCGGTGGTCGCGGTCGATCACCGCGCGCATCACCGAGCGGATGTCGAACGGCCGCTTGCGTCCGGCGTTGGTCTCATCGGAGAAGATCTCGCCGACCCGCAGCAGCTCGGAGCCGGGCGCGCGGTGCGCGGCGCCGGCGATGTCCCGCTCGGCGGGATCGGAGGTGCGGGCGCGCCGGGGGAAGCGCTCGCCGGGCGCTCTGTACGCGTGCTCGTAGTAGTCGAGCAACACTCGGCACGCCTCCGCGAGGTCGCGCGCCCAGTACTGCGCCTGGCCGTTCGGGCCCATGATGCGCTCGTAGCCGCCGATGCCGAGGTTGTCCTCGGCCGAGACCCCGCCCGAGTAGTCCAGCGCCTGCTTGCCGGTGAGGACCATCGCGCTCTCCGGCGTCATGATCAGGACGCCGCGGGTGTGCATCAGCATCGTTGCCTCGGCGTTCCAGTACGGCTGCGCGCCAACGTTGATCCCCGCCACGACCACGTTGATCTCGCCGCCCGCCTGCGTGAAGAGCACGATCCGCCGCAGGACCGCCGCGATCCAGTCCATGTTCTCGGTCCCGCTGTCCATCGCGATCTTCGCGCCCGCGGACAGCGCGAACCACTCGAGCGGCACCCCGAGCTCCTCGGCGAGGTCGAGCGCGGCGATGATCCGCCGGCACTCCGGCTCGGCGAGCGAGCCGAGCGCACGCGTCGGGTCGCCGAACACGGCCACGCGCAGCATCCCTTCCGGGTAGCGCTCGGTGACGTTGCTGATCGTGCCCACGACGATGCCCGTCGGGTTGGTCGCGGGCGGCCGCTCGACGGGCGCGAGCCGACAGTCCTCGTCGAGCTCGTGCTCGACGAAGATGCCCGCCGGCTGGCCCGCGATCCCGTGCGCGGGAGCGAGCAGGTGGACGATCTCGGCGGGATGCAGCAGCCCGCGCCGGCGCGCGGCGATGATGCGCCGGGTGCCGTCGTCGAGCGGCTGCAGCGGCTCTGTGGGCGGGTCGTCGATCTCGGTCACCACGCCGCGCCCGGCGACGGGGTGGAAGCGCAGGACGCGCTCGCGCACGCTGCCGTCGGGTTCGCGCAGGCGACCGCGGACGATCAGCATCTCGATCCCGAGCCCGCCCGTCATCGGCGCCAGGCGTTTGACGAACTCGCGGATCGCCTCGGAGCCGAGCTCGATCGTGGGCCACGCGTAGAGGAGCACGCGGTTCCAGTGCAGGCGCCTGCTCGGCACGCGGTGCGCCTGATAGCCGCGGATCGTCTCGAGCACCTCGACGAGCATCCGCTCGCCCTCGGGGATCGCGACCACGCGCCCGTCGTCGTCGCGGATCGGGGTGAGGTCGCGCACCTCCGCCAGGGCGAACAGCCGCTCGTCCTTCGGATTGGCGCGAGCGGCGCCGTGGAAGACGTAGATGTCCTCCTCCGAGGGGAGGCGCTCGAGAAGGAAGTTCGACAGGCGCCACAGCTGCAGCCGGTGACCCATCATCGGGTGCAGACCGCGAACCAGCTCGTCCTCCTCGAGGCCCCCGGCGCCGGGCCGGAACGTGACGAGGTCGATCGCCGACATGCCGCGCCCGCGGCGCGGCTCGGCGACGCCCACCACGATCCGGTGCAGCGCGGGCGACACGGGTATGTCGGCGACCTCCGCCAGCAGCGTCTCCGCCAGCTCCCGGTGCGACGGAGCGTCCTGCCCGTATTCCGAGTAGACGTCGAGGGCGGCGCGCTCGCCCTCGGGCAGCGTGGCGGCGTGACGGGCGAACGCCGCCGCGGCCGCGCCGATGTCGTGGCAGCGCGACGTAGGCCACCGCGAGCAGGCGTCTGTGCTCCTCGAACCGGTAGCGGCCCACGAGGAAGGCGTGACCCTCGAGCTCGAGCTCCTCGAAGCCCTCGAGCGTGCGGACGCGGTAGTAGCGGCGCGCGAGCGCCTCGACGAGCAGACGCCGCAGGGGCGGCGCGGCGTCGCGCATGCGCGCGGTCAGCAGCTGCGCCAGCGGCCACGGGCAGGCCACGAGCTGCTCGAGGCGCTCGTCGCGGTCCGCTCGCGCGGGGTCGGCTGCGAGCGCGGCCACGTGCGCTTCGATCGCGGCGTATCCGGACTCGCGGGCGGTCGCGATCACCGGCTCGTCGAAGTAGCGGAAGCGCACCTCGCGCGCGAGGTCCGCCAGCACGGGGTCGCGGCCTTCGAGCGCGAGCACCAGGTTGTCGAGGGCCTCGCGGAAGTCGTCGCCTACGTGTCCCACGAGCTCCTCGGCCTGCTCGAGACGGCGGTCGAGGATCGCGACGATCGCCGTGCGCGCCGCCTCGGCCCGCTCCTCGGACAGGAACATCCGGTAGCACGCGTCCTCGAGCGCGGGCGTGCGATCGAGGCTCTCGACCCCGTAGTGAGCGAGGGCGCGGCGCAGCCGCTCGAGGAAGCTGTCCGGCAGCCCCTCGGCTTCGGCGTCGAGGGAGCGCAGCCACGCGTGCAGGTGCTGCTGGTGACTGGCCAGCAGCGGTGCGTCCGGATCGGTCTCGTCGCGATCGCGACGGGAGAGCAGACGCAGGTCAGCGAACATCTGCAGCAGGCGGTGCTCGCCGGGGACTAGCGCCGGGTCGCACGCGAGCATGTCGGCGCATTCCCCGTGCAGGTCAGCGATGATCGACTCGACCTCGCCGGGCTCTATGTCGTAGCCCAGCACGAGCCACTGCAGCCGTCGCAGGTTCTCGCGACAGCGCTCGGGCGCCACCGACCGCGCTGGCGGATGCGGGGGCACGAAGCGGACTCGCTCGCCTGCGGCGGGGGCCGTCTCGGCCTCGAGCGGCTCGAGTGCGACGAGCGGCTGCTGGGCCGCCGCGTGGACGTTCGCGCCCACCAGCACCTCGCGCACGCGGCCCCGGAACGGCGCGACCAGCGAGCTCTCCATCTTCATTGCCTCGACCACGGCGACGACGTCGCCGGCCTCGACCACCTCGCCGGGCTGCACCGGGATCGAGACGACGACGCCCGGCGCGAGGTTGCGGACGAGCCCGCCGTCGTCGCGGGAGATGCGGTGCGGGACGCCGTCGACCTCGACGAGCACGTCGGCGCCCTGCGTCGAGGTCAGCGTGCGGTAGGCGTGCCCGTGCAGCTCCAGTCGCCGCTCGTGCGTCCCCAACCGCTGGACACGGCTGTCGATCGTCTCGCCGTCGACCTTCACGCGGTAGCGCGCCGGGGCGACCTGCGCGACCGCGAACTCGTAGGACTGCCCCCGGTGGCGTAGCTCGACGATCCGCTCCAAGTCCGCGCCGCTCTGCGGTCGGCCGCGGCGGGCGAACGCGTAGAAGCGGGCGCGGTCCGCCGCCGTCTCGGCCTCGGCGAGCTCGACGGCCGCCTGCACCAGCGCCACGTCGGCGTGTCGCACGGGCACGATCTCGCCGCTGAGGTTGAGTCGATCGAGCCAGCCCGTGTCGACCTCGCCGGTACGGACCTCGGGGCGATCGAGGATCTCGAGCAGGAAGCCCTGGTTCGTGGTCCCCCCGTCCACGACGACCATCGTTTCCGCGAGCGCGCAGTGCAGGCGCGCGAGCGCCTCCGCGCGATCCGCGCCCCACGCGATCAGCTTCGCGATCATCGAGTCGAACTGCGGGGGGATCACGTCGCCCTCCGCGACGCCCGTGTCGACCCGCACGCCGGGCCCGGTGGGCAGGCGCAGCATGACGATACGGCCCGGGGCCGGCTGGAAGCCCAGCGCCGGGTCCTCGGCGTTGAGCCGCGCCTCGATCGCGTGCCCGACGGGCGGCGGCGGCTCCCCCTGCAGGCGCCCGCCGCCGGCGATGTGGAGCTGGAGCTTGACCAGGTCGAGCCCCGTGACCGCCTCGGTGACCGGATGCTCGACCTGCAGTCGCGCGTTGACCTCGAGGAAGAAGTAGCGCTGCTCGGAGAGCTCGAGCAGGAACTCGACGGTGCACGCTCCCCGGTAGCGGGCGCGCAGCGCGAGCCGGCGCGCAGAATCCATGATCTCCCGCGCCTGCTCGGCGGAGAGGCGAGGGCTCGCGGATTCCTCGATGACCTTCTGGTTGCGCCGCTGGTAGGAGCAGTCGCGCAGGCCGACCGCCCAGGCGCCCCCCTGGCCGTCGGCGACGATCTGGACCTCGACGTGGCGCACCGGGGCGATCACCTGCTCGAGCAGCACGGTCGCGTCGCCAACGGCCTGAAGCGCCTCGGCCTGGGCGCTGGCGAACGCGGCCGCGAGCTCCTCGGGGGAGTCCACGCGCCGGATGCCGCGCCCGCCGCCGCCGGCCGTCGCCTTGATCATCAGCGGGAACCCGATCCGCTCCGCGTGGCGCCGGGCGTCCTCGACCGACCGCACCGGCCCGTTGCTCCAGGGAGCGACCGGGATGCCCGACTCCTCCGCGAGCTTCTTGGAGGCGATCTTGTCACCGACGAGACGCATCACCGCAGCGTCGGGTCCGACGAACACGATCCCGAGCCGCTCGCACAGCTCCGCGAACGCCGGATGCTCTGCGACGAAGCCCCAGCCAACCCAAGCGGCATCGGCGCGGGCCGCTCGGAGCGCGCGCTCCAGCGCGCCGTAGTCCAGGTAGGCGATCGGCGCTGCTCCCTCGCCCGCGGCGGCTCCGTCGGCGAGCAGGGGATACGCCTCGTCGGCGCGACGGACGAACATGGCGTCGCGCTCGGTCTCGGTGTAGAGAGCGATCAGCCGGATCACCTCGTCGTGCTGCTCGTTCAGCTCGCGCACGGCGCGGATCGCCCGCATGGCCGGCTCGCCACGATTGATGATCGCCAGTCGCGAGAAGGACGGCCTCATCCCGGCGACCTCAGCCCGAGGCCATCGCGATGCGGATCGGCGAGAGCGCGTTCTCGTCGACGCCGCCCGGCAGCTCGGTCGTGCGATAGCCCTCGAGCCGCACCCGCACGTGTCCGGCCTCGTCGACCACGTCGGCGTCGACGCCGCCGTCGCCTTCGCGCGGGCGCACGACGGCCCACAGACGGCCCGGTTCCTCGGCGCCGGCGAACCGTGCGACGCGCTCGACGGCCGTCGGCAGCGCCATCCGTCCCGACGTGCCGAGCTCCCAGACGCCGGCCGTCTGGAAGCACAGCTCGATCAGCCGCGGGACGAACTCGGTCGGTCGGCTGGCGGGCTCGTGATCGGCCGGCAGCTCCGGCGCGAGCCGGCCCACGATGCCGCCGTTCTCGCGCCAGACGCGATCGAGGACCTGATAGGCGGGACCGTGGAAGTACACGCGGTAGACGTCCTCGCGGCCGACGCCGCCCTCGCCGCCGTCGCCCGGCGGCGCTTGCACCTGCGGCGCGGGCGGAAGCTCGCGCGCGAGACGAACGCGGCCGCTGACGTGGCGTGCCTCCTGCTCGCCCTTGCCGTGGAGCGCGCGGCGCCCGATCAGCTCGCAGTCGGCGACGAGCGTGCCGTCGCCGCCGTCGCGCACGAGCGCCCGCATCTCCAACGTGCGCGGCTCGTCACGGTAGAACTTGAAGGGCACGAGCAGCTGCACGCCCTCGAGCGCGACAACCTGCCAGCCAGGCAGCAGCACCCGCGCGGCCTCGGCGAAGCCCTCCATCCCCATCACGCCCGGCAGCACCGGAATCCCTTCGATCCGATGGTCGTACAGGAAGGCCTGCTCGCCGGGGTCGAGCTCGGTCAGGACCCGCAGCCCGCCGCCGACCGAGAACTCGGTGATGCGCCCGGTCATCGGCCCGCCCCGGGCGGCCAGCGCCTCGGTCGCCCCGTCCGCGTCCACGCCGCCGCTCGGATGGCGCTCCTCGAGCAGCACGCCGAGCGCCCCGGCGACCAGCACCTCTCCGCCCGCGCCCGCGGCGACCAGCTCCCGGCGCACGATCGGGATGCCGACCTCGGGCGCCAGCATGTCGATGCCGGCCATCTCCATCATCTTCGGGATCGAGCCGCGGCTGGCCATGCCGATGCCGGACCACGCCGTCCAGTCGATCGCCACGCCGCGGCTGCGATCGCCGAGCCGGCGCATGTTGGACACGCTCTTGCAGAGCAGGTCGTTGGCGGCGGCGTAGTCGGTCTGGCCGCCGTTGCCGAAGCGTCCCGCGATCGAGCTGAACACGATCGCGGTTCCGGGCGGCTCCTCGCCGAACGCGTGCAGCACGTTCAGCCAGCCTTCGGCCTTGACGTCGAAGACGAGGTCGTACTCGGGCTGGGGCTTGTCGGGGAGGAAGTGGCTGATCTCGAGCCCGGCGCAGTGCAACAGGACGTCGACGTGGCCATCCTGCGCGCGCACCGCGGTCACCGCGGCGGACACCTGCGCCGGGTCGGTCAGGTCCACCTGGTGCCAGTGCGCGGCTCCACCGGCGCGCTCGATCGCCTCGATCGAATCGAGCGCGGCGCGACCGCGCTCGATTCGCGCGAGCTCGCGCTCGACGAGCTTTGGCGTGGGACGCTCGCCGCGCTCGCGGATCCGCTCCGGCAGCTCTGCCTTGAGCCCGTCGCGGTCGGTCTCGAACCGCGCGAGATCCGGATCGGAGCGGTCGGGCGCCGGCACGAGGTCGAGCAGGTGGAAGGAGCCCCCCGAGGCCGCCGCGAGGTCGGCGGTGATCGCCGACACGATGCTGCCCGCGGCGCCCGTGATGAGGAACACGGTGTCGTGCCCCGGCTCGCGCGCTGGATCGTGCACGGTCGCCTGCTCGACCAGGCCCACCGACCAGCGCAGCTCGTCGGCGTAGCCGACCTCGACGACGCCCGGATCGCGCTGCGTCTCCTGCAGGAGCAACTCCGCGAGCCCCGCGGTCTTGCGGCTCGGCTCGAAGTCGACGGCCTTCACGAGCGCCTCGGGCCGCTCGCGCGCGAGCGCCTTGGTGAAGCCCGTCACCGCACCTCCGAGCACCGAGGTCGCGCCCTCCCGGTCGTAGCCGTGGCGCCCGCCGAGTCGCGTAGCCGACACCAGGAAGGTCCCGTTCCCGCTGACCTGGTCGGCCAGCGCGCGCATCGCCACCGCGAGCAGCTTCACGCGCGCGCGCAGCGCCTCGCGCCGCTCGGCCGGGTCGAGCTCCGCCACCGGCCCCTCCGCGTCGAGCGCGGGCAGCCAGTACACCCCGTCGATGGGCCCGCTCGCCGCCCAGCTTTCGATCAGCGTCTCGAGCTCCTTCTGCTGCGGCGCCCCCTCGATCGTCAGGACCTCCACACCGAGCTTGCCCAGACGCTGTGCAAGCGCCGCGCCGACACCCCCGCCGTCGGGCATGAGCACGACCCGGCTGCCCTCGCCCAGCGCGACGCCGCTCTCGACGCAGCGCTCGAGCGGTGGGCGCACCACGGGTACCGGCACCCGGCGCGGAAAGCGCTCGGCCTGCGGCTCCTCCGTCGAGGGTCCCTGCCCAGACTCGGCGGCGGGTGCTGCGGAAGGCTCGGCGGCGGGCGCGGCTCGGCGGCGCGGGCTCGGCGCGTGGCGCGGCCCGGGGCGGGGAGCCCGGCGCGGTCGCGGACGAACGCCACGACGTGGTTGACCGTGGGGTAGTCGCGCAGCTTCAACGAGTCGTCGCGCTCGATCCCGTAGCCCTCGCGGATCGTCGCGAACACCTCCGCCTGCTTGACGGTGTCGATCCCAAGGTCGGCCTCGAGATCGAGGTCCATGTCGAGCAGGTCCTGCGGATAACCCGTCTCCTGCGCGATGATCTCGAGCACCCGCTCCTCGACACCGTCGCCCGCGACGGCCGACCCGCAGCGGCACCGGCTCCGAGCACCGCGGACACGGGCGCAGCAGCAGCCTCGGCGGGCGCGGGCTCGGCGGCCGCGGGCGCGGCCGCGGGGGCGGGGAGCCCGGCGCGGTCGCGGACGAACGCCACGACGTGGTTGACCGTGGGGTAGTCGCGCAGCTTCAACGAGTCGTCGCGCTCGATCCCGTAGCCCTCGCGGATCGTCGCGAACACCTCCGCCTGCTTGACGGTGTCGATCCCAAGGTCGGCCTCGAGATCGAGATCCATGTCGAGCAGGTCCTGCGGATAACCCGTCTCCTGCGCGATGATCTCGAGCACCCGCTCCTCGACACCGTCCACCGACGCCCCCGCCGCGGCCGGCTCCGACACCGCGGACACGGGCGCAGCAGCAGCCACGGCGGGCGCGGGCTCGGCAGCAGCCGCGGCGCGGGCGCGGCGCGGGCCGGCCGTGGGGCGGGGAGCCCGGCGCGGTCGCGGACGAACGCCACGACGTGGTTGACCGTGGGGTAGTCGCGCAGCTTCAACGAGTCGTCGCGCTCGATCCCGTAGCCCTCGCGGATCGTCGCGAACACCTCCGCCTGCTTGACGGTGTCGATCCCAAGGTCGGCCTCGAGATCGAGGTCCATGTCGAGCAGGTCCTGCGGATAACCCGTCTCCTGCGCGATGATCTCGAGCACCCGCTCCTCGACACCGTCCCCCGACGCCCCCGCCGCGGCCGGCTCCGACACCGCGGACCGGCGCGCAGCAGCAGCCTCGGCGGGCGCGGGCTCGGCAGCGGGCGCGGCGCGGCGCGGCCGCGGGGGCGGGGAGCCCGGCGCGGTCGCGGACGAACGCCACGACGTGGTTGACCGTGGGGTAGTCGCGCAGCTTCAACGAGTCGTCGCGCTCGATCCCGTAGCCCTCGCGGATCGTCGCGAACACCTCCGCCTGCTTGACGGTGTCGATCCCAAGGTCGGCCTCGAGATCGAGGTCCATGTCGAGCAGGTCCTGCGGATAACCCGTCTCCTGCGCGATGATCTCGAGCACCCGCTCCTCCACACCGTCCCCCGACGCCCCCGCCGCAGCCGGCTCCGACACCGCAGCCGGCGCCGGCGCCGTCGGCGCAGCCACCGCGGACACCGGCTCCGCAGCAGCCTCGGCGCGCGGGCTCGGCGGACAGATGGCTCGACCGGAGCAGCGGCCGGAGCCGCGCTGCGCTCGGGCTCCACCGTGACGGCGGCGGAGGGCCCCTGGTCGACGACGCGCAGGCGGTGCTGGACGACCTCGAGGGCGGGCTTCTCGTAGCCGCTCACGCGGCGCAGCCAGGAGGACCACGCCTCGGGGTCGGCGACCCTGTACGCGTAGCCGAGCTCGTCGGCGCTGCGGTGCAGCCCGTCCGCGACGGGTGTCCAGCGCAGCAGCAGCAGGCTGATCTGCGAGCCGAAGCCCGCCGCGAGCCGCAGCGCATAGCGAACCGGATAGACGCCGCCGTGCGAGAGGTTGAGCGTTCCGAGTTCGGGGTCGGGGTCGCGGAAGTTCGGCACGGGTGGCACGACGCCGGTCTCGAGCGCCTTGACCGCGACGACGTCCTCCAGCCCGACTCCCATCGGGTGTCCCGTGAAGCCCTTCACGTTCGCTATCACGATGCGGTCGGCGTCCTCGCCGAAGACCCTGCGCAGCGCGTGGATCTCGGCCGCGGCGCTGCCGCCGCGCGCCGGCGTGTAGGTCTCGTGGGAGACGAACATCGTCTCCGGAGCCATCTCGCGGCGGCGCACGCCCCTTGCCTCCGCCTGCCCCACGACCTGCTCCATGACCGAGCCGATGTGCTCGACGTCGAGACGCGTGCCGTGGAACGCGGAGTTCGCGGTCACCGAGCCGAGCACCTCGCAGATCGGGGTTAGCCCTCGTTCCCGCGCGGACTCCGCGCTCTCGACGACGATGCCGGCGGCGCCCATCCCGAGGATCATGCCGTGGCGACGCCGGTCGAACGGCAGGGCCGCCTCCTCGACCACCTCGTCGGTGGCGGCGGCGCCGGAGGCCAGGAAACCGGAGCCCAACCAGCCGAGCATGGTGTCCGACGTGGCGTCGTCGGCCGCCACGATCAGCACCCGCCGGCAGCGGCCCGCGCGGATCCAGTCCTCGGCGAGCGCCACGGCCTGAGTGGTGCTCGCGCACGCCGAGTTGATCTGGGTGTTGGGCCCGCGGGCCTTGATCATCTCTGCGAGCTGCGAGTGCCCCATCGAGAGCACGCGGAAGATGAAGCGGCGATCGAAGGAGTAGGGCTCCTCCTCGAGCTGGTGGCGGACGTCGTGGATACGGTGCTCGACCTCCGCGAGGACGACGGCGTCGGTCCCCTCGTGATCGAGCATGCGGTCGCGCAGCGACTCGAGCGCGGAGAGACGCTCCCTGCGCATGTGGTCGACGGCTGCGCGGGTCGCCTCGTCGGCCATCTCCTCCAGGCCGGGGAACGCCGAGGCGAAGATCACACCGGTGTCGTCGCGCATCTGCTCGGGCAGCGACCAGCTCTCGGGAAGGCGGGTGCCGGTAGTCGTGGTCTTGTAGCCCCGCACGAGCGGGATCCCGGCGTCGCGAAGCGCGTCGATGCCCGCGGCGATCGCCAGCTGCGTGTCGCGCCCGAGCGCCGGCAGCCGGTCGGCGTCGATCCCGAACTCCTCCTCGGGGTCGAACGCGCCTGCACGCGCCGCCAGCTTGATCACGTCCCCGAGGCTGTCGATCGTCTCGAAGCTGCCGCCGCCCTCGTCCTTGACGAGCCGCGTGATGTGCTTGTCGAGGATCTCCTGTCGCAGTCGCGCGGGGATCACGTCGATGCCCTGCTCGCCGTCGAGCATGCGCGCGACGTTCGCGTCGTCGAACAGCCGATCGGCCCCCGGGAGCCCGATCGCCGCGCCCGTGATCACGACCGGCTCGCCGGTCGGGCGGGCCTCCTCGTCGCGACCGCCGATCAGCTCACGCCCCCGCTCCAGGAACTCGGCGAACAGGCGGCCGAGCTCGTTGTAGGTGGCCTCGTCCAGCCCCGAGCCCGCCCGCGGCCCGACTGCGCCGGGCGGCGACGCCGCGCGCGCCTGCGCGCCGGTCAGCGTCGTCGCGCGTGGCTGTGCGGTGGCGCCGCCCCGCAGCACGGCCCCCTGCGCCGCCTGCTCCTCGATACCGGCTCCGAGGCCCGCGGCCCACAGCCCGCAGAGCGCGCTGTTGAAGGACGGGATGTCGCCTTGCTTGGGATGGTTCGTGGCGAGGCTCAGCACCGCGTCGTCGCCGAGCACGTCGGAGGCGAAGCCCTGCAAGGCCCGCTTCGGGCCGACCTCGACGAACACGCGGGCACCCTCGTCGTAGAGCGTGTGCAGGCCCTTGAGGAACTGCACGGGTGAGGCGACCTGGCGCGCGAGGATGTCGAGCATCCGCTCCTCCACGCCGTCGCCGGACGGGTACAGCTCGCCGTCGACGTTGGCGACGATCGGCAGCTGCGGCGCGCTGAGGCCCAAGCGCTGCAGCGTCGCGCGCAGCGGAGCGCTCGCCGGCGCCACGATCTCGGTGTGGAACGCGTGGCTCACCGGCAGCGGCAGCGCCTGGTGCCCGCGCTCCTGGAGCGCCGCCACGACCCGGCCCACCGGCTCGGTCGCGCCGCCCAGCACGACCTGGTGGGTCGAGTTGACGTTCGCCGGCACGACGTAGCCGTCGGCGGCGGCGATCACCTCTTCGATCTCGGCGAGCGGCGCGCTCACGGCCGCCATCGCGCCGGGATCCTCGAGCTCCAGGCTCGCCATCTCCCGGCCGCGCGCGCTGACGGCCTCCAGCGCGGCCTCGAACGAGAGCGCGTCGGCCGCGACCAGCGCCGCGTACTCGCCGAGCGAATGGCCCATCACGAGGTCGGGGGCGATCCCGTACTCGCCGAGCAGGCGGGTGAGGGCGGCGTCGACCGTGAGCACCGCGGGCTGCGTGATCTCGGTGCGGCGCAGCTCGTCCTCGGCGCGCGCGACCGCGGCCTCGTCGGCGGGGTCGACGAACACGATGTCCGACAGCCGGCGCCCCTCGAGCAGCGGCGCCATGATCGCGTCGGCCTCGTCGAACACCTCGCGAGACCGCAGCGCTCGCGACGGCGCAGCTCGCCGAGCATGTTCGGGTACTGAGAGCCCTGTCCGGTGTACAGGAAGGCGACCTTCCCCGGCGCGCCGCTGCCGCGGTAGACGCCCCGCGCCCGCAGCGCCGGCCAGCCGGCGGGCGTGTCGGCCTGGAACATCCGCAGCGCGATCTCGGCCTTCGCGATCAGCTCCTCGCCGTCGGCGTAGTCGATCGCGAGCCGCTCGGGCGCGCGCAGCGCCGCCGAGCTCGGCGCCGCCGGGTCGAGGTGGCGCCCCTGGCGCGCCTCCGCGAGCGCGGTTCGCAGCTCGTTGGCGAGCGCAGCCTCGTCGTCGGCGCCCAGCAGCAGGGCGCCGCGCAGCGGTGGCTTCGCGCCGGCGGACGCCGAGGCGCTCGTGCGCTCGAGCGCACCGCGCTCGGCGGGGGTCCGCGGCCGGGCTCGGCGCGGGCACGGCGGCGGGCACGGCGATCGAGGTGCGACCTCCGTTCAGGCGACCAGGCATGTGCTCCTCCATGACGACGTGGAAGTTCGTGCCGCCGAACCCGAACGCGCTGACGCCCGCGACGCGGGCCTGGCCGGCCGGCACCTCCCAGTCGCGCAGCTCCGTGTTGACGGCGAACGGCGACCGGGTCCAATCGAGGTTGGGATTCGGGCGATCGAAGTTGACGCTCGGCGGAAGCACCTTCTCGTGCAGGGCGAGCGCCGTCTTGAGCATCCCCGCGGCCCCGGCCGCGGCCTTCAGGTGTCCGATGTTGGACTTCACCGACCCGAGCGCCACCGAGCCGGGCTCGAGCCGGGCGCCCGAGAAGGCCTCGATCAGGCTGCTGACCTCGACCACGTCTCCCACGCGTGTGGAGGTCCCGTGGCCCTCGATCAGCGTGCACTCCGAAGGGGACACGCCGGCGTTGCGCCAGGCGCGCTCGACGGCCAGGCGCTGGCCGACCGGGTTGGGCGCGGTGATCCCCTTGCCCCTGCCGTCGCTGGCGCCGCCGACCCCGCGCACGACCGCGTAGATGCGATCACCTTCGCGCTCGGCGTCGGCGAGCCGCTTGACCACGAACAGCGCCGCGCCCTCGCCCATCACGAAGCCGTCGGCGCCGTCCGCGTACGGACGCGTCCCGCTCGGGGACAGCGCCCCGATCGCGCAGAACTTGACGAACGTGTGGGCGCCCATATTGCGATCGACGCCGCCGGTGATCGCGACGTCGAACTCGTTCGCGAGCAGGCCGTCGACGGTCGCGTCCATCGCCGCCAGCGCCGACGCGCAGGCGGCGTCGGTGGTGAAGTTCGGCCCGTGGAGGTTGAACAGGTTGGCGACCCGGCCGGCCATGCAGTTGCCCAGCTCGCCGGGCATCGTGTCCTCGGTGACGACGGGGAGCCAGTCCTCGAACCTCGCCCGAAGCTCGCGCTCGATCGTCGCGCGCGACCTCGGCGGGCAGGGCGGCGAAGCTCTCGGTCTCCTCGAGCTCGCGCGCGAGTTCGGGGAACATGATCCGAAGCGCCGTCAGGTAGTGCTTCTCGCCCGAGATCGCGTTGCCGATGATCACCGCGGTCCGGTCGAGGTCGATCGGACGATCCGGCCAGCCGGCGTCCTGGAGCGCCATCCGCGCGCAGGCGACCGCCCACTTGTGGGCGTCGTCCATCGCGTCGGTCACCTTCGGCGGCAGCGGCAGCTTCCAGCCGAACGGATCCCACTCCCAGTCTCGGACCCAGCCGCCGATCTTCGAGTAGGTCTTCTCCGGCGCCTTCGGATCTGGGTCGTAGTAGAGCGCCGGGTCCCACCGGTCGGGGTCGACGTCGCTGATCGAGTAGCGGCCGGTGGCGACGTTGCGCCAGAACGACGCCGCGTCCGGGGCGTCGGGGAGGATCGCGCCGACGCCGACGATCGCGGCGGCGCTGTCGAACGCGTCCGTCATCCGCCCCTCCCCCTCACGGCCGCATCCGCCCGTAGACGGCGTCCCGCACCGCGTCGAGGTCGGCGAGCAGCCCGCCCTGGGCGTCGTGGATCGCATCGAGGCCGAGGCGCGGGGTGAGCTCGCCGAGGTCAGCGTCGGCTCCCGCCACCCAGCGGACGGCCTCCCCCGCAACCTCCAGCGCGGCCCCGCGCGCGTAGACGCGGCTCGCCGCGGCGAGCGCGCCGGCACGCAGGCGCCGCGAGGCCTTCGGGTTGAGATCTTTGTCGGCGGCCCGCTGCGCCCGCCTGGCGAGCGCGGCTGCGCCCTCGACCTGGGCGATCAGGGCGCCGAGGCGCAGGAGGACGTGCTGGTGGCGGGTGAGCCTCTCGACCCGGCAGCGCTCGAGCAGCTCGGCCAGGGCGTGGTGAGCGAGGGCGGCGACGTCGGCGCCGACCTCCGTGTGCGAGGCGCCGAGAGCCTCGAGCTCGCGCGCCTTCGAGTGGTAGTAGTCGCCGCCCGACTTCAGGTGCTCCTGCCAGCGGCCGCGGGCAATCGTGATCTCCATGATCTCCGAGGTGCCCTCGTAGATCGTCGTGATGCGGACGTCGCGCTTGATCTTCTCGACCATGTAGTCGTGGGTGTAGCCGTAGCCGCCGTGGGCCTGGATCGCCGCATCCGCGGCGGCGTTGCCCGCCTCGGTGGCCAGGTACTTAGCGACCGCCCCCTCGACGTTGAGCTGTCCCTCGCCGGCGTCGATCCGCTCGGCGGTCTCCTCGATCGCCGCCCTCGATGCCTCGAGCGCAACCGCGTGGGGGACGATCAGCTTGTGCGTGTAGCCCTGCTTCTCCGACAGCGGACCACCCGCCTGGACCCGCTTGCGCGAGTACGGGATCGCGCGGTCGAGCGCCGCCCAACCGGCGCCGAGCCCGAACGCGGCCACCATGAGGCGCGTGTAGCCGAATACTTGCTGGGCCTGGACGAGGCCCTGGCCCTCGACGCCGCCGATCAGCCGGTCGGCGTCGACGTGGACCTTGTCGAGGAACAGCGCTGCCGTGTTACTGAGGCGGATCCCGTGCTTGTCCTCGTGCTTGCCGTGGGTGAAGCCCTCGGCGCCCGCTTCGACGACGAACCAGCTCGGCCCGCCCGGAGCCAGGGCGAGGATCGTGTAGAGGTCGGCGACGCCGCCGTTCGAGATCCACTGCTTGGCGCCGCTGATCCGGTAGCCGGTCACGGCGCCGTTCTCACTCACACGCTCGGCGGTCGTCTTCAGCGCCCCGAGGTCGCTGCCCGCCTCGGGCTCGGTGGCCCCGTAGGCGAACATGATCCCCTCTTTGGCGATCCGGGTCATGTACTCGCGCTTCTGCTCGTCGGTCCCGCCGACCCTGATCGGGTCGCTGCCGAGGAACGTCGCCAGCTCCGAGGTCGCGAGCCCGAGGTCGATCGCCGCCATCCGCTCGCAGATCCGGTAGATGTCGAAGGCCCCGCCCCCCATCCCGCCGTATTCGTACGGCACGAACAGGATCTGAATCCCGAGCTCGTCCCCAGAGGACATTCGCCGCACCAGCTCTGCGGGGAACTCGTCGCGCTCGTCGAGGTCGATGAGCAACGAGTCGGGGAGCTCGCTGGCAGCAAACTCATCAATCGACTTCAGCGCCACGCTCAACATCTCCGCGTTGAGCTCGTTCGCCATGGCTCCTCTCGTGCTGCTCCTCCTGCTCGACTCCCCTCATACAGTGTTCCACTCGCAGAGACGGGCGCAAGCGGGATTTCGTCCTGAGCTGAGGCGGCGGGAACTACTGACTTTCAACATGGGCGAGAGTGCTCTAGTCTCGGCCCGTGGACGTCGCGGTTGCGCTACGGCTGATGCCGAAGGTGGGCGATGAGCTCGAGGTCGACGAGTCCGGCGCCGACATCGATCGCGAGCTCGTCGAGATGGTGATCAACGAGTTCGACGACCAGGCGCTCGAGGAGGCGGTCCTGATCAAGGAGGCGACGGGCGCCACAGTGACGGCCGTCGGGGTTCGGGCCGAGGGAGCCGAGCAGGCGCTCCGCCTCGCCTACGCGCGCGGGGCCGACCGGCTGGTCCTCGCCGACGCTGGCGAGATCGACCCCTACGACTCGCGGACGACGGCGCTCGCCTTCGCCGAGGCGCTGCGCCAGCTCTCGCCCGACCTCGTGCTGACCGGGGTCCAGACCCCGTACGACATCTTCGGGCAAACCTCGCCCTACCTCGCGGCGACGCTCGGCTGGCCGCACGCCAACGTCGTCGTTGGCGTCACGGTCGCCGACGGAACCGCCCGCGTGGTGCAAGAGTACGCGGGCGGGCGACTCGCGGTCCTCGGCCTCGAGCTCCCGGCCGTCGTCGGCGTCCAGTCCGCTAGCTCGCCGCCGCGCTACGTGGCGATGGCCCGCCTCCGTCAGGCGATGACGGAGGCGAACCCCGAGACGCTCGCGGTCAGCGTCGAGGCTCCGGCGCCTGCACCGGAGCTCGTCTCGCTCGCCCGTCCGGCGCTGCAGACCCAGGCGACGATGCTCGAGGGCGACGCCGACGAGGCGGCCGAGAAGCTCGTCGCGGTCCTGCGCGAGCGAGGGGTCCTAGGGGGCTGATGGGCGACGTCCTCGTCTACGTCGAGTCGCCCGCCAACCCCCGGCTGCTCGCCTTCGCGCGACCGCTGGCCGAGGTGGCCGGCGGGTCGCTGGTGGCGCTCCACGCACATGGGGAGGCGAGCGACCACGACGGGCTCGCGGCCGCCGACGTCGTCCTCGAGGCAGCACACCCCGCGCTCTCGCCCTACCTGCCGGAGGCGCACCAGGTGGTGCTGGCGGCGGCGATCCGCGAGCGCGAGCCGGATCTCGTCGTGCTCGAGAACACCACCGCCGGCCTCGACCTCGCGGCCAGCGCCGCCATCGCGGCCGGCCTCCCGTTTGTCGGCTACTGCGTCGGGCTCGAGCTCGACGGCGGCGAGGCCAGGGCGAAATGCGGGATCTACGGCGGCCAGCTCGAAGCCGCAGTCACCGCCTCGCTGCCTGCGGTGGTCGCGGTCAACAGCACGGCCCTGCACGAGGAGCCGGGAGCCGCCGGGCGGGGCGAGCGCGCCGAGCTCCAGCCGCCGCCGGAGCTGGATAGCCTGCGAACGACGTTCGTCGAGCCGGTCGAACCCCCGGACGAGGGGGTCGACCTGACGAAGGCGGAGCGGATCGTCTGCGTCGGCCGCGGCATCGGCGGCGCCGAGAACATCCCGATCGCCGAAGAGCTCGCCGAAGCCCTAGGGGCCGAGATCGGGGCGTCGCGGCCGGTAATCGACTCCGGCTGGCTGCCGAAGGCGCGCCAGATCGGCAAGTCCGGCGCCCACGTGAGCCCGAAGCTCTACCTGTCGCTCGGCGTCTCGGGCGCGCCGGAGCACGTCGAGGGGATGCAGGGAGCGGAGCTGATCGTCGCCGTCAACACCGATCCCGGGGCGGCGATCTTCCACGTCGCCCACTACGGCGTCGTCTCCGATCTCTTCGACATCGCCGACGAGCTCACCGAGCGGGTCGGCGGCTGACCGCCGCTACGTCGCCGGCGCGGGCTCTGCTTCGATCAGCGCCCGCTCGATCAGCGTCGTCAGCTCCGCGACCTCGAAGTCGGCGCCGACGACCTTGGCGGCGTCGGAGTACATCACCAGGTCCTTCGGGCAGCTCACTACGAACCAGTCGATCTCGCCCAGAGCCTGCGCCTCCCGGATACGCTGTTCGCTCGGCCGCTCCGAGGGCTCGGCGTCGTCCATCATCCAGATCCGGCCGCCGCCGGCGCCGCAGCAGAAGGTGTTCGTCCCGTGCCGCGGCATCTCGACGAGCTCCGCCCCGGTCGCCTCGATCAGCCGTCGCGGCGCCTCGGTGATCCGGTTGTAGCGCGCCAGGTAGCAGGGGTCGTGATAGGTGACCCGGGTCCCGCTCAGCGGCGTCCGCAGCGAGATCACCCCCCGCGCGACGAGGTCGGCGAGGAGCTCGGTGTAGTGGTAGACGGGCTTCGAGAGCCCAAGCCGCGGGTACTCGTTGCGGAGCGCGTTCAGCGAGTGCGGGTCGGTGGTGAAGATCGCGTCGAACTCGGCCTCGGCGAGGGCGCCCATGTTCTGCTCGGCGAGGAGCTCGAACAGGCCCTCCTCGCCGATCCGGCGGATGTCGTTGCCGGCGTTTCGCTCGCCCTCGTACAAGAGCCCGAACGAGACCCCGGCGTCGTGGAGGATCCGAGCGACGCCCTGGGACGCGAGCTGCACCCGCTCGTCGAAAGAGGCGAAGTCGCCGACGAACCACACGTACTCGACCGGCTCCTTGCGGGCGTCCGGGATCCTGAACTCGAGCCCCCTCGCCCACCGGGCTCGCAGGCGCGCCGACTTCCCGTAGGCGTTGCCCTGCTTGCCGTAGTTCTCGAGCGTCTGCTGGAGGAGCGAGTCGACCTCGCCCACGTCGACGAGGCTGCGGCGCATGTCGACGATCGTCGACACGTGCTCGATTCCCACCGGGCAGGCCTCGACGCAGGCCATGCAGGTGGTGCACGACCAAAGCGCCTCCGATGAGATCACCGCCTCGGCGGAGCCGTCGCCGCCGCGCTGCTCCTCGGGGTGGCTGTAGAGGCGGTCGCGGATGTCGAGAATCACCTGCCGGGGGGCCAGCGGCGTGCCGCCGGCGGTCGCCGGGCAGACCGCGGTGCAGCGGCCACACTCGGTGCACGAGAAGGAGTCGAGGACCTGCTTCCAGGTCAGGTCGGCGAGCGAGGCGACGCCGACGTTGCCCTTGGGCGGGGTGTCAAGCTCTGCCGCCGGAGCGGGCTTGTGGTGGGTGAGCGCCAACGGCCGGTCGGCCCCTCTCGGCGGCAGCTTGGCGAAGAAGACGTTCGGGATCGAGGTGATGATGTGGAAGTGCTTCGACAGCGGCAGCAGGCAGAGGAAGGCGAGGACGGTGACGTTGTGCATCCACCAGCCGATCTCGCTCAGGGTTCGCGCCGCCGACGGGCTGAGGCCGCCGAGCGCGGCCGCCACCGGCGCCGTCAGCAGCGCGAAGTCGCGCTCGTTGCCGTGGATGTCGTAGGCGACCAGGTGGGCGGCGTCGTAGAGAAGCCCGCCGACCATGATCATGAGGATGAAGACGAGGATCAGCACCCCCTCCCAGTGCGGGGCTTCGCGGTAGCGGCGCTCGGCACGGCCGATCCCGAACAGCCGCGGGGTGTGGACGACGACCCGGCGCCAGAGCATGTAGGTGACCCCGACGATGACAGTCGCCTCGAGCAGGTCGCGAGCGATGAGGAACGGCGGGCCGAGTGGCCGGTCGGGCGCGAATCCAGGGATGTTCCAGCCCGAGTCGAATGCCCGCGCGAACAGCGTGATCACCTGGAGCATGAGCACGACGAAGCCCCAGAAGACGAGCGCGTGCATGATGCCCGACGGCTGCTCACCGACGAGGAACTTCTTCTGGCCAAGCCCGTAGACGACGGCCTGCCGGACGCGCTCCGGGATGCGGTCGAAGCGCGCCGCCGGTCGGGCGGACGCCAGCAGGCGGGCGCGCGGGACGATGATCGCGCCGAAGACGAGCAACCCAACCCCCAACAGGATCGGAAAAACGAGGTGACTCACACGCGCACTCCTGAATCCTCCTCCCGGAGATGATTGCTCGCGCCCGGTCCGCGTGCCGCCCGCTCGCGCCGCAGCACGTCTCTCGCTCGCGCACGGACAGCCCCGCCTCGGCCGGGCTGTCCGCTATCAAGACGCTTCTATGGATCCCGCCGGCGTCCCGAGAACTCGGGGTCGGCCCAGCCTACTCCGATGGTGGCGGTGGTCGCGCTCATGTCCTCGGCGCTCCTTCTGCGGCTTTGATTCGGGTGCATCAGCTCAGGCCCGCGTCCGATCCCCGCGCGATGGCAGCCCAGTCGTCGGGCGAGGTTGACACTGCCAGCTTGGATCAATGCCACCTCGATCCGCCCGGCGAGAGCCCGTGATAGCTTGCATCGCGGGTGGCCACGAGGACAAGCGGTGAGTGGTGGCGATGGCCTTTGACGTAGGCAAGCGTGTCGTAGCGGAGTCCGAGTCGACGGAGCGCCCACCGCGCACGGGCGTGATCGAGGAGGTGCTCAAGGGAGACCCCTTGCCCCGCTACCGGATCCGCTGGGACGACGGCCACGAAACGATCTACACGCCCGCGGCCGGCGCGCTGCGCGCCGGCGCCGGCGGCCGCCGGCGCAAGGGCTCATCGCGCGAGCGCCCGTCGGCGGCCAAGCGAGGGCGCCGCGGCGGCTCGACGCCCGCGGTGGACCCGGAGTCCGCAGGCGCAGCGCCCGAAACACCCGAGCTGATCCCCTATTACACGGACGTGCAGGAGCACATCCACCTGCTCGAGTAGCGAGCCCCCGCCTGGGCGCGGTACGCGCGGGGGCGCTCGCCGCAAGCCGCGCGCTCGTCCGCTCTCGTCCGCCTCCTCGAGCTCGAGGAACGTCGCGTCGAGAGCCACAGCTGCTCGCTCACCCTCACCATCTCCAACGGGCGCAATGGGGTACGTCTAGACCCGTCCGGCGGCGGCCACGTCCTGCAGCCGGAGGGGTAATCAGAAACTACTCAGGGCGCTTGCGAACGCAATCCGTGAACTCCGTAGTCCGGATCGGAGGGAACCGCGGCGCGCCGGCGGAACGCCCGCCCGGCGATGCGTGGCGGTCGCCCCGCGCTCACCAGGCGCTGTGGATGCCGGCGTTCGCCTCGCGCATCGCGCTCACATAGGCGGCCCGCTCGTACGCCTCGCCGTCGGCTGCGGAAGGCACCGCGAGGATGCCGCGCATCTCATCGACGGTATCGAAGCCCCTGCCCGCCATCCAGTCGCGCAGGCCGTCGAGCAGCACGCCCGCGTGCTCGGGGCCGTGGCGCAGCAGCGCCGAGGCGCTCATCACGACGTCGGCGCCCGCGAGCAGGTAGCTGACCACGTCGGCCGCTCGCTCGACGCCGGTCGTCGCCGCGAGCGCGGCCTGCACGCGGCCGCGCAGCAGCGCGATCCAGGTGCGCGGCAGGCGCGCCTCGGCCGGCTGCGAGAGCTTCACCGAGGGGACGACCGCGAGTCTGTCCGGATCGATGTCGGGCTGTAGGAAGCGGTTGAACAGGACCAGCGCGTCGGCACCGGCGGCGTCGAGGCGCAGCGCCATCTCGCCGAACGAGCTGAAGTAAGGACCGAGCTTGATCGCGACCGGCACGCTGACCGCGTCCTTCACCCGTTCGAGCGTCTCGACATGGCGCTGCTCGACATCGCGGCCGGCGATCTGCGGGGCGCCGGGGAGGTAGTAGACGTTCAGCTCGATCGCCGCTGCGCCGGAGTCCTGCATCGCGCGCGCGTAGTCGGTCCAGCCCTCGGGCGTCGTGCCGTTGAGGCTCGCGATCACCGGCACCTCGACCGCAGCGGCGGCGCGTTCGAGCAGGCTCAGGTAGCGACGCGGGCCGTTGTCGTCCTCGGCGACGCTCGGAAAGTAGTCGCGCGCCTCGGCGAAGCTCTCGGCCGGCGTCTCCACCACGTGGACGTCCTCGGCGGCCTGGGCGCGCAGCTGCTCCTCGAACAGCGAGAACAGGACGACCGCGCCGACGCCCTCGTCCGCGAGGCGGCGGACGCCGTCGACGGTGTAGGACAGCGGCGACGCCGAGGCGACGAGCGGGTTGCGCAGCCGCAGGCCCATGTAGGTGGTCGCGAGCTCCGTCACTTCGCCTCGCGGGCTGCGGCGGGGAACTCGTGGGCCGCCCGCGTGGCCAGCTCCTCGTAGTTCTGCCAACGCAGGTCGGCCGTGTGCTGGGCGAGCGCGAGCAGGCGTTCGGCCTCGGCCGGGTCGGAGTTCTCGAGCGCGCGGAAGCGAAGCTCCGCCTTGCGGTAGTCGGCGATGCTGATCCGCGGCCGCGGCGAGTCGAGCAGGAACGCGTTGCCGCCCTCCGCGCGCACGACCGGGTCGTAGCGGATCAGCGGCCAGTGGCCGCTCGCGGTGGCGCGGTACTGCTGCTCGAGGCCCTGGCGCATGTCGTAGCCGTGGGCGATGCAGTGGCTGTAGGCGATCACGAGCGACGGCCCCTCGTACGCCTCCGCCTCGCGGAGCGCCGTGAGTGTCTGCTGCGGGTCGGCCCCCATCGCAACGCGGGCCACGTACACGTCGGCGAGCGCGATCGCCTGCATCGCGAGATCCTTCGTGGGCATCGTCTTGCCCGCGGTGGCGAACTTCGCGACCGCGCCGAGCGGGGTCGCCTTCGACATCTGCCCGCCGGTGTTCGAGTAGACCTCGGTGTCCAACACGAGCACGTTCACGTTCATGCCGCTCGCGAGCACGTGATCGAGCCCACCCGAGCCGATGTCATAGGCCCAGCCGTCGCCGCCGACGATCCACACGCTGCGCCGTATCAGATGGTCGACGACGCTTCGCAGGTCGGCGACCGCGGGGCCGTTTAGGCGGTCGAGGCGACGCTCGAGCTCCGCCAGGCGATCGCGCTGATCGCGCAGCTCGGACTCCCGCAGCTGCGGCGCCTGCAGGATCTCCTCCGCGAGCTCGGCTCCCACCTCCTCGCGCAGCTCCGACAGGCGGCGGCGGGCGAGCTCGGTGTGCCGGTCGGCCGCGAGCCGCAGTCCGAGGCCGAACTCGGCGTTGTCCTCGAACAGCGAGTTCGACCACGCCGGGCCGCGTCCGTCCGCTCCTGCCGTCCACGGCGTCGTCGGGAGGTTGCCGCCGTAGATCGAGGAGCAGCCAGTCGCGTTGGCGACCGTCAGCCGGTCGCCGAACAGCTGCGAGATCAGCTTCAGGTAGGGGGTCTCGCCGCAGCCGGCGCACGCGCCCGAGAACTCGAACAGCGGCTCCAGGAACTGTGCGCCGCGCACGGTGCCGAAGTCGACGCGCGAGCGGTCCGCCGCGGGCAGCTCCTCGAAGAACGCGATGCTCTCGCGCGCGGCGGCCAGCAGCGGCTCGCGCTGGTCGAGGTTGATCGCCCGCCGGTCCGGCTCGGCGACCGCCGAGACGGGGCACGCCTCGACGCACAGGCCGCAGCCGGTGCAGTCCTCGACATACACCTGCAGCGTGTAGCGGGTGTCGGGGAGGCCCGGGGCGTCCAGCTCGGCCGACGCGAACCCCGCCGGGGCGTCGTCCAGGGCCGATGGCTCGTAGTAGCGCGAGCGGATCACGCTGTGCGGGCAGACGAAGCTGCAGTTGCCGCACTGGATGCACAGCTCGGGGTCCCACACCGCGACCAGGTCCGAGATGTTGCGCTTCTCGTATTTTGTGGTGCCGCTCGGGTAGGTGCCGTCGACCGGCAGCGCGCTGACGGGCAGCTCGTCGCCGTGGCCGGCGATCATCGCCGCGGTCACGGTGCGCACGAACTCCGGCGCGCTCGCGGGGACGACGGGCGCGCGCTCGCGGGTCGCGGTGACCGCGGCCGGCAGCTCGACGCGGTGCAGGCCCTCGAGCGCGCTGTCGATGGCCCGCCGGTTGCGCTCCATCACCTCCGCCCCCCGCTTGGCGTACGTCTTGGCGAGCTGGGCCTTGATCCGTTCGATCGCGAGCTCCGGCTCGAGCACGCCCGAGATCGCGAAGAAGCACGTCTGAAGCACCGTGTTGGTCCGTCCCGGCAGGCCGGCCTCCTTGGCGATGCGTCCCGCATCGATCACGTACAGGTCGAGCCGCTTGGCCAGGATCTGCTCCTGGACCGGGCGCGACAGCGTGTCCCAGACGCGGTCGGCGGGGTGGTGGGTGTTGAGCAGCAGCGTCGCGCCCGGCGCGGCGCGCTCGAGGACCTCGTCGCGCTCGAGCAGCCCGAACTGGTGGCAGCCGACGAAGCTCGCCTTCGCGACCAGATACGGCGCGCGGATCCGCTCGGGGCCGAAGCGCAGGTGCGAGACGGTCTGCGAGCCGGACTTCTTGGAGTCGTACACGAAGTACCCCTGGGCGTGCAGGCCCTCCTGCTCGCCGAGGATCTTGATCGTGCTCTTGTTCGCCCCGACCGTGCCGTCGGAGCCGAGGCCGAAGAACACCGCGCGGGTCGTGGCAGGCGGTTCGATGTCGAGCGAGTCGTCGTAGGGGAGGCTCGTGCGCGAGACGTCATCGTTGATCCCGATCGTGAACCGCGGGCGAGGCGACTCGAGGCCGAGCTCCTCGAGCACGCCCGCGACCATCCCGGGCGTGAGCTCCTTCGACGAGAGCCCGTAGCGGCCGCCGATCACGAGCGGCATCCGCTCGCGCCCGCCGCGGGCGTGCTGCTCGCCGAGCGAGGCGACCACGTCGAGGTACAGCGGCTCGCCGAGCGAGCCGGGCTCCTTCGTGCGGTCGAGCACCGCGATGCGCTGTGCCGTCGCGGGCAGCGCCTCGAGCAGCGCCTGGACCGGGAACGGGCGGTAGAGCCTGAGCTGCACGACGCCGACCCGCTCGCCCCGCGCCTGCAGGTAGGCGACCGTGTCGGCGGCCGTCTGCCCTCCCGAGCCCATCATCACGAGCACCCGCTCGGCCTGCGGGTGGCCGCTGTACTCGACGAGCCGGTAGTGGCGGCCGCTGCGCGCGCCGAGCTCGTCCATCGCGTTCTGCACGACATCCGCGACCCGCGCGTAGAACGGGTTCACGGTCTCGCGCGCCTGGAAGTAGACGTCGGGGTTCTGGGCCGTGCCGCGAACGAACGGCCGCGCGGGTGAGAGAGAGCGCGCGCGGTGCTCCCGGACGAGCTCCTCGGGAGCGAGCGCCAGCAGGTCCTCCTCGGCGACCAGCTCGATCGTGTTGAGCTCGTGCGAGGTGCGAAAGCCGTCGAAGAAGTGCACGAACGGGACCCGCGTGCGCAGCGTCGCGGCGTGCGCGACGAGGGCGAGGTCGTGGGCCTCCTGCACCGAGGCCGATGACAGCAGCGCGAAGCCGGTCTGGCGGACCGCCATCACGTCGGAGTGGTCGCCGAAGATCGACAGTCCCTGCGCCGCGAGCGACCGCGCCGCCACGTGGAAGACGACCGACGTCAGCTCGCCGGCGATCTTGTACATGTTCGGGATCATCAGGAGCAGGCCCTGGGAGGCCGTGAACGTCGTCCCTAGCGCGCCGCCCTGAAGCGCCCCGTGCAGCGCCCCGGCCGCGCCGCCCTCGCTCTGCATCTCGATCACGGCGGGCACCGTTCCCCACACGTTCGGCCGATGCTGGCTCGACCATTCGTCGGCGAGCTCGGCCATCGGCGAGGAGGGCGTGATCGGGTAGATGCAGCAGACCTCGCTCAGGCGATAGGCGACGGACGCCGCCGCCTCGTTGCCGTCGACCGTCGCCCGCATCAGCGGGGCTCCGCGATCATCTCGATCGAGTGCACGGGGCACTGCTCGAAGCACGCCCGACAGCCGGTGCAGCGGTCGTAGTCGAAGCGGTAGCGCAGGCCCGGGCCGAGCTTGATCACTGCGTCCTCCGGACAGGCGCCGACGCACCCGTCGCATTCGCAGCAGTTGCCGCAGGACAGGCATCTGCGCGCCTCGAAGATCGCATCCTTCGGGGAAAGCGCGCCGACGACCTCCGCGAAGCCCTCCACCCGCTCGGCGGGCTCGAGCTCGGGCTGCAGGCGGCGGGCGGCGTCGCCGAAGTACCACAGATGCAGCAGATCGAACGTCGCCAGCGGATGCTTCGGTGGACGGTCGCGCTGCTCGCCTCGCAGCCAGGCGTCGATCTCGCGAGCCGCTCGCTTGCCGTGCCCGACACCGACCGTGACCGTCCGCTCGGCGGGCACCATGTCCCCGCCAGCGAACACCCCCGGGCAGCCCGTCATCAGCGAACTCGAGACGCGGACGGTGCCGTCGGCCTCGAACTCGACGCCCGGCACAGAGTGCAGGAAGCTCGTGTCGGTCTCCTGGCCGAGCGCGAGGATCACGCTGTCCGCGGCGAGCGTCTCCAGACGTCCGGTCGGCTGCGGGAACCCGGACTCGTCGAGCTCCATCTCCTCGACCTGCAGCTCCCCGCCCTCGAATGCCTTGATCGTTCGCAGCCAGTTGATCCGCACGCCCTCTCGCTCGGCGTCCTGGGCCTCCTCCTCGTGCGCCGGCATCTGCTCGCGGGTGCGACGGTAGACGACAAGCGCCTCCTCGGCGCCCAGCCGGCGCGCGGTCCGCGCCGCGTCCATGGCGGTGTTGCCGCCTCCGTAGACAGCCACGCGGCGTCCCAGCTGCGGGGGCTCGCCGGATGCGACGCCGCGCAGGAAGGAGAGCGCATCGATGATCGGCCGCGCGTCCATCGCGGGGATGTCGACGCGCTTGGACAGGTGGGCGCCCACGGCGACGAACACCGCGTCGAAGGCTCCCTCGCGACGCTCGGCCTCGAGGTCGGTGACCCGATGGCTGCTGTCGAGGCGGACGCCCAGCGCGATGATCCGCTCGGCCTCCGCGGAGAGCACGTCGCGGGGCAGCCGGTAGGCGGGGATGCCGTAGCGCATCATCCCGCCCGCCTCCGTGCCCGCGTCGCGGATCTCGACCTCGTGCCCCAGCCGCCGCAGGTGGTAGGCGGCCGAGAGGCCGCTCGGCCCGGCGCCAACGACCAGGACGCGCTTTCCGCTGAGGACGGGCGGCGGGTCGAAACGCCACTCGCGCTCGAGCGCGAGATCTCCCAGGAAGCGCTCGACCGAGTGGATCGAGACGGCGCTGTCGAGGTTCGCGCGGTTGCAGCTGCTCTCGCACGGGTGGTAGCAGACGCGGCCGTGGATCGCGGCGAACGGGTTGTCTCGCGTGAGCAGGCGCCAGGCCTGCTCGTGCTCGCCCGCCTGCACGTGCGCGAGCCACCCCTCGATGTCCTCCCCGGCCGGACAGGCGGCGTTGCATGGCGGGAGCAGGTCGACGTAGACCGGCCGCTCGGTCCGCACCGGGCCCGGCCGCGAACGTCCGTGGACGAGGTCCGGCAGAGGGGTAATGTCGCGCCGGAGGCTCGCACCGGCCGCCGCTCCGGTCGGCGGGCCGCGGTCGGGTCGCTCGGGTCGCGACGGCCTCGCGGTCATGCTCTGCAATCTAGGCGATCTGCACGTGTGCAGGGCTCGCAGTCGTCGTCGCACCGCACCACAGCGGCTTCGCCCGGCGCCGCCGGACGGCGGCCGCCACATCGACGTCCACAGGCCGCCGAGCGTCGGCGTGCAGTGCGCGGGATACCCTGGCTGCCATCGGGCTGCGCTCGGGGATTCGGGCGAGGTCGATCTCGGAGAGCTCGTCGGGCATTGCGGGCGGGCCGGGTCAGCCGATCTGCTCCGCCAGCTCGACGATGATCCCGGCGGGGCCGCGGATATAGCAAAGTCTGTATCTGTTCCGGTAATTCCCCAGCTCGCCGACGAGCTCCGCGCCGCGGGCTCGAAGGCGAGCGAGGACGGCGTCGATGCCCTCGACGGCGAACGCGACGTGGCGGATGCCCCGAGCGTTCGCCGGCACGCGCTCGTAGCCGCCGTCGCTGGACGGCGCGTGAAACTCAGTCAGCTCGACTCGCCCATGCCCGTCGGGAGTCTGCAGCATGGCGATCTGCGCACGGACGCCCTCGAGACCGACGATGCGGTCCACCCAATCGCCCTCCACCGGCGCCTCGCCATGCAGCTCAAGTCCGAGGTCGAGGAAGAACGCCACCGCGTCGGCGAGGTCGTCGACGACTATGCCCACGTGGTCCATCCGCTGGATCGACATGTGCTCGATGGTAGACAGGCGCCCTGTAGTAACCAACGCGCGAGCGCGTAGCGGCCGAACCGGCTGACGCGGGGACGTCGCGGCATGTCGGCGGTTCGTGGGCGGTCCGGCCGCGGCGGACCCCCCGTGGCCCCCTCGTCTCGCGTAGAGGTACGCGACTATGAGCTCGGGTGCCGCCTCACCGACGCCTCGGGAAGAGCGACGACGACGGCCGACGGGCTCGCGTTCAGAGAGAGCGCCCGCACTTGCGGACACCGTTGCAGCGCCAGGCCACATGCTTTAGCGTCAGCCTGTGCTCGATCGGGGGAGCGTTGGGGCGGTCGTGTCGGCGCTGCTGCTCGGCTGTATCACCACGGCAAGCGCCGGCGCCGCCACGCTCACCGTCACGAGCACGGCGGACTCGGCGACGCCCGGCGACGGGCAGTGCTCGCTGCGCGAGGCGATCGAGGCCGCCAACAGCCCCGGCTCGCCCAGCGACTGCGGCCTCGCCGACGCGCTATCGAACACGATCGTGCTGGGCCCGAACAAGTACGACCTCACGATCAAACCGACAGGCGGCGACGATCAGACGACTGGCGACCTCGACGTCAACGCCACCGCACCGCCGCTGACGATCACTGGCTCCGGCGCGGCCGAGACGACGATCTCGGCGGCGGGGCTCGCCGATCGCGCGTTCAACTTCCTCCCCGGCTCGACCGTCACGCTCGAGGGCTTGACGATCACCGGTGCTCACGCCCCCAACGGGGCGAACGGCGCCGACGGGGTCAACGGGGGCGGTGGCAGCCCGCCGACAAACGGTTCATTCGGGTTCCCCGGCGGCGGGCTCCGCAACGGCGGAACGCTGACGTTGACCAACGTCGACGTCACAGGCAACACTGCCGGCAGCGGCGGTGCGGGCGGCACCGGCCAGACGCTGGAAAAAGGCGCCGACGGCGGCATCGGCGGTGCCGGAGGCGGGATCTCGAACGATCCGACCGGCAAGCTGACGCTCACGGACGTGACCGTGAGCGGCAACACCGCCGGGGGCGGCGGTACCGGCGGCCCCGGCGGTGAGGGCGGAGACGGCGGGCCCGGCGGCAACGCCGGCTGCTGCGGAGACGGCGGTGGCCTCGAGAACAACGGTGGAACGGTGACGATCACCGATAGCACGTTCACGGGCAACCACGCCGGAGCCGGCGGCGCAGGAGGCCGTGGGGCCGATGCCGTGGGCGTGATCGGCGTGGGCGGCAGCGGGGGCACCGGCGCGGGCGGATCCTCGGGCGGGGCGATTGCCAGTACCGGCGGGACCGTCACGATCACCAACAGCACACTCAGCTCGAACACGAGCGGCGTCGGCGGCAACGGCGGTGACGGCGGCGCTTCGATCGGCGCCGGTCCCCTTGGTGGCAACGGGGGCAATGCCGGCAACGGCAGCGCCGGCGGCGGCGTGTTCGCCACCGGCGGCGCCACGGTAACGCTCCTCAACGTGACCGTCGACGGAAACGATGTCGGAGCGGCGGGCACGCCGGGGCTCCCCGGGCCGGGCGAGTCGGGGCCGGGAATGAACGGGGCCCCGGGCCAGCCGGCATTCGGCGGCGGCGTGTACGCGGCCACGACGCCCGCGATGAAGCTGACCGACACACTGCTCGGCACCAACCATCTCGGCAACTGCGCCGGCCAGGTCAACGACGCCGGGCACAACCTCACATTCGGTACGGCCGGCTGCCCGGCAACGTTCCTGGTGGGTGACCCGAAGCTCGGGCCGCTCCAGGACAACGGCGGACCGACGGCGACGATCGCGCTCGGAGCGGGCAGCGCGGCGATCGATCAGGTGCCCGCCTCCGGTGCCGAATGCCCCAAGGCCGACCAGCGCGGCGTGCAACGACCACAGCCCGCCGCGGGAGCGTGCGACATCGGCGCGTACGAGGTCGCGCTCCCGGCGCTCGGCAGCACCGCGGTGAGCGCGATCACCACGTCGGCCGCGACGCTCACCGGATCCGTGACGGCCAATGCGGCGGCCGCCGGTGTCCGCTTCGAATTCGGGACGACCTCGGCGTACGGATCGAGCGCCGCCACAGCGACGGTGGGCGGTCTGGTCCCGGAACCGGTGTCAGCGACGCTAACGGGGCTGCAGCCGGGCACGACCTACCACTTCCGTCTGGTGGCCGGCTCGGCGGACGGGACCGCGCAGAGCGACGACGCGACGTTCACGACGGCGAGCGTTCCCGAACCGCCGGCGAGCCGACACTTCCCTGCGCCGAGCCTGACCAAGTTGAAGCTCACCCCAGCGAAGTTCAGAGCGCGGCCCAAGCACGGCAAGGCGAAGGGCAGGACGGGCACGACGATCAGTTACGCCGATTCGCTAACCGCAACAACCACACTGGTCATCCTCAAACAGAATCGGGGCGTCAGGCACCACGGACGCTGCGTGAAACGCGCCAGGCACTCGCGCGGAAGCGGGTGCAGCCTGCTCTCACGGGTCATGACCTTCACCCACAACGACCACGCCGGCGCCAACACGGTGCCCTTCAACCGTCACCTCGCCCCGGGCCGCTACCTACTCGAGGCAACGCCACTCGCCGGAGGCATCAGCGGCCGCACCGTGAGCGCGAGCTTCACGGTCGCCGCGTCCGCCTAGCAGACGCGCGGTCCCCAGCATCCAACCAGCAAACAATCGGGGCGAATGGTGGGAGTTGGCTTTGGGGAGCCGATCTGGCGGGAGCGTGTGCGGTTTCGTGGGCGGTCGCGTCCGATCTCAACTACTGGGGGCGGCACGAAGCACGTCGAGACGTATTGCGAGGTCCCAGCTCTTGAGCTCCCGCGCGCCGGGTATCCGCTAGGACCAGTAGCGAGACGCACGGCTCGCAGGCAAGCCACGGCACCCGTGGAACGGATACCCGTAGCCAGCGCCGCGGATGCCGAGCGCGCGCCGCCGGCGCCCGAGGAAGAACCAGCCGGCGAGGATCCACAGCAGCCAGCCGGCGAACACCCCCGTGACGATGAAGAGGACCGCGATCGCGACGGCGACCATCACCATCAGGGCGAGCGTCGCGGAGAGGGCGGCGCCCCCCAAGGCGCGCGCGGGCGACCGTGAGGGCACCACGAGCCGCCCTCCCGGTAGATCCCGCACGATCGAGTCGAGCTCGCCGTACGTGCGCGCCGACAGAGCGACCTCGAGCCGCTCCTCGAGCTCATCGGTTCGTAGCCTGCCTTCGCCGGCGGCCTTGCGGAGGCGCTCAGCGACACTCTCGCGATCAGCGTCCGATGCTCTAACTGCTACGCGCGCGGCCATCTCTCCGTCGAACCTCGCTTGCCAAGTGGTTCCCTACAAGCCTAGCGCGCACCGCCGCCTCGCGGCCGGCCCGTCGAGAGTCACGCCGACTAGGCCAGCGCCTCGCCTTGCTCGGCCACCAAGCGCTCCCCGACCTCGCGGATGCGCTCCCGGACCGCGGGAGTTCGAGGCGCACGGCTATGCGTCCGCCCAACAGGCAAGGCACTGCAGCCAGTGGATGAAGTTCTCGTAGTGCGCCCCGGCGTCGAGCAGTGCTGCCAGACCGTTTGTTTGAGGTTCCGTCGTAACCCGAGATAAGGACCGTCCCTAACGCAGCTTTGCGTCCAGTGCCTTGGTTCGAGCCCGGGCCAGCGGATTCGAGGACCGCGGCGGGATGCTCACGCGAAGCTCCCACGCTTCCGATGACGAGCGTGCATGGCAGACGAGCAACACGAGCTACTCGGCACACCCGGCGCGAGCGCATCGCGCAAGGCGCAACGCATCCGGGAACAGCGCCAGTCGAAGCACGCCAACCGCACCAGGCTCGGACACTTCGCCGCCTCGCTGTTCCCGTCCGAGACGGACAAACGCCTACGCCGGGCAGAGCGCAACTGGACCACCGGCGGCGAGGGTGAGCAGATCCTCGCGAGCTCCCTCGCCCGCCGTTGCCCGAACGTCTTGATGCTCCACGACCGCCGCGCACCCAACAGCCGCGCGAACATCGACCACATCGCGATCGCCCCCTCCGGCATCTACGTCATCGACTGCAAGCGCTACAAGGGCAAGATCGAAGCCGCCGAGCCGCTCTTCGGCAAGGCGAAGCTCAAGATCAACGGACGCGATCAGACGAAGCTCATCGAGGGCCTCGACAAACAGGTCGCTCGCGTCAAGGCCGCCCTCGCCGACATAGCCAGCGACGTCCCGGTCCAAGGATGCCTCTGCTTCGTCGCCCCGGAGGCCTTCCTCGCGGACTCCGGCCTGCCCCTCCTGCGGACGCTCCGGATCAACGGCTACCCGCTCTGCTACCCCAGGCGCCTCGCGAAGCGGCTCAACCGGTCCGGGCCGCTCACGGCGGATCGAGCACTCACGCTGCAGGCCAAACTCGCTGAGCTGCTCCCGCAGGCGCCGCACGCCTGAATCCCCGTAGCCAAAGGACGGCAGCCTGGTCCGCGGCGCCGACCGAGCCCGCCTTCGGCCTCAATCGAGACGAATGGGGGGGTGAGCTCGGTGGTGCGGGTATTCGGAGGACGTGTGCGGTCCCGTGGGCGGTGACGCTGGCCAACCCCCCTACGGCTCGATGCGAGCGACCGTGTCCAGTCGGTCGATGGAGCGATCGAATGACAGGATCGCCTCGACGCCGGTCGCCTCGGCGCTGGCGACGAGATAAGCCTCCGCGAAGTCGATCCGGTCGATCTCATAGACCTCGAGCGCCCGCAGGAGCAGCGGAGCGTCGAGCACTGCGACCGATGGGAGCGCGATCGCCGCACGCATCAGCTCGGCCACGCGGGTCCACTCGACCTGGTAGAAGGATTCGAGCACGTACACGCACTCGGCGAGCACGAGATCGGTCAGGAACAGCTGCCCCGAGCTGGACAGCGCCTCTGTCGCCCTGGTGGCCATCTCGGGCGGATCGCCGGTGAGATGGCGGATGAGGACGTTGGTGTCGAGGAACGCCCTCAGCGGCGCGTCTCCGCCCGCGCCCGCCTCGTCCGCGCGAGAACCTCGTCCCACGGAGTGCCGCGCTTCGCGGCTGGCACCGCGACCGATCCGGCCATCGCCAAGAAGTCCGGGGTCTTCGCGACGATCGCGCGGTTGCGCTCGACCCGAAACACGATCTCGTCGCCCTCGTGAAGCTCGAGCGCCTCACGAACTCGCTTCGGGATCGTGACCTGGCCCTTCGATGTCAGGCGTGCTGAGGCGTCCACGACGAAGCTCCTTACATATCGCTGAACGTAAGGATATCAGGCTGACGCGAAAGGCGGACACCGAACCACGACCGAGATACGCGGGCGGCGACGGCTGTGGGGCCAACCAACCACAACCTAATCGGGGCGCCCGGATCAGCGGTCCTCATGAGGCTTCCGGGGTAAGCCTCATGGTTGGCGGTCGGTTGGTGCTCAACAGGCGATGGTCAGCCAAAGGCAGAGATGCGCCACGCGGTGAAGAGGCCGTTGTTGTTGAGCCAGGAGACGACGCCGTCTCCGTGCGGGTCGATCGCGGCTATCGGCTGAGCCAGCGCCGTGCCGCGCCCCGACGCGACCACGGACGTTTGCCAGCTCGTCTCCATTGACCGTCTCGCCGCAGCGATTATCGCTCCTCGGCCCGGCCAGGCTAGAAGCGCGTACCCGCGCGGGTCGACGGCGAGCGACGCCGGCAGGCCTCCCGAGTGCGCCACGATCTGGGCAGCTAGCCAGCGCCGCCCGGCAGGACGCACACGCGTCCACTCATGCCCGTCCTGCCACCACGCGACAATCTCATCGCCGCGCGCGTCCATGCCAACTTCCGGACGCTCGACGGTGCGTGCCGTGGCAAGGAGATGCCGGGTGCCCCAGCGACCGTTGGCGGCCCGCGTGGCCTCTTCGACGAACAACGGACGGCCCCGTTGTGCGAACCACACGACGATGGCGTCGCCGCGTTCGTCGATCGCGACTCGGTGGTTGTCGGCTTCGCAGAACGCGTGTGCATCCGAGACCGTTGTGGACCTGCTCCAGCCGCCGCCAGCGCGATGAAATGCCGCGCGCACGGGACAGCCGCGCTCGGAATCGACCCGCCACGCCACGAAAACGTCTCCGCGTGTGTTCATCGCCACACGAGGTTCGAAAGCGTTTTCGCTTCCCGAGATCATCTGCGGCGGGGCGAAGGCGCCTGCGGCCGACCGCATCGCGACCTCGATGCCGCCCGAGTGATGGGGAGCCTGTCGCGGGGATACGACGACGACATCGCCCTGCGCGTTCGTTGCAACCTGAGGTTCCCCTCCGCCCGGCGTCAGCACCGCCGTGGGTAAGAGCCAACTCCCGCTCGCGAGCCGTTCGGACTCTTCAACGCTCGAGAAACTCTGCCAAACAGCGATTGCCTCGCCGTGCCCGTCGACCGCCACCTCGGGGTCTAGACCCAGGCGCGAGAGGGTATCGGGCACCTGCCAATGGCCGCCCGCGGGCCGCACCACGGCGTGAACCAGGTAGGACAGCGAGATCGATTCCTTGATCGACAGGATCGGTTCGTCGAACACGACGAAGGCGTCGCCGCTTGAATCGAACGCCACGGGCGCCGGCCTGCCAGTGCCGAGGTCGTGCCCGACGATCAGTTCCGGCGGCGACCAGCCGTTCGGAGCAATCCTCGCGATACCAGCAACCGCTGGACTCGCTGGAGTCGACTCGATCGCCCTTGCCGGCGCGCCACGAGCAAGCGCGACGACCAGAATCAAGGAACCAACTCGAGTCAGCCGCCGCACACTGCCCATTCGGTTAGCCCCGATAGCTGCCTGCGTTCGATCACGCACCGCATCCCCCGCACGCGGGCGACGATACCGCCATCCGGGCTGTGCCCCCCGCACTCTCCGACAACGCCGGCTGTCAGCCGAGCACTGATCCGCGGGTTGCTGTCCGAGCGCGCCAACATCCACTACTACGCTTCGTGTGCGTGCAGACCTCGCGCGTGTGCGGTCCGTGTGCGGGCGCGTTGCCTCGCGACGCTTCCCGTCTCCAGCCCTGACGGTTGCTCGGGGGCGGTATCCGCTCCCCAAAGCCAATCCCGAGGCTTGAGCCGCCCCTAGCCCACCCCAGCATCCAACGAGAAAGCAATCGGGGCGCCCGGATTTGAACCGGATGCGAGGACCTGCTCTCGGGTAAATCCGCCGCGTTTCCGGGCTCTGAGCTTCTCCCGGTTCTCTGAGATTCGCTCAGATCGGTACCCGATTGGTACTCGACGGCGCAGCGCGGGCGAACGCCGCCGAGATCATCTCGCCCTCGGTCGCGCGTGGCGCGTAGTCGGCGTAGCGCTCGGTCGTCGAGATGTGCTTGTGGCCCATCCACTCCTGGAGCGTCCGCATCGGCACGCCCGACGTCACGCGCCAGTCGAGCGGCGCGACCTCGCCGACCGGCGCGCACGTCTGCGTTCGCGCGGCGCGCAGCTCGACGGCGAAGAAGGCGTCGGCGCGCGCGCGGCGGTAGACCGTCTGGCGGCTGACCTCGAGCGCGCGGCTCGCCTCGGAAATCGTCGCGCCGTTCTCGATCAGCGCGAGCAGACGACGCTCGCGCCGCCGCGTGAACTTCGCGTGCGCAGGCACGCTGCCAAGCGTGACACACGCAGGTCAAGAGGGCTCAGCGTGATACAGGAGCACCACGAGCCCGGCGAGCATCCCGAACGCGCCGGCCGCCATTGCCGCAATGCCGCCCCGATGCAGGTGTTCGTAAGCGGCGCGGGAGATGACATGAACCGCCATCGGGTCGGCGTCCGGGCCATGTTCGTGGGCGTAGGAAAAGGCGGCGATGCCCGCTATGGCAACGGCTAGGCCGATGATGAAGATGACGCCCGCGGAGCGCCTACCGCTGCGGCGGGTGTCGGGGGTTCCCCGTGGCACGTGTGCGGCCATGCCGTCAAGCGTGACACCTGCGCGACCATTATTCGCGGTTTTTATGGCTGGCTTGGCGTGGGTACGGGCGGAGCACTAACAGATTCCGCAGAAATGGAACCCAAATGGAACCCGGAGCGACCCAAGAACCGCGAAGCGCCCCGCATCTAAGGGGCGCTTCTCAATCGGGGCGCCCGGATTTGAACCGGGGACCTCACCGACCCGAACGGTGCGCGCTACCAGGCTGCGCCACGCCCCGACGCGCCTGAGTATTCCACACCGCTATCGTCGCGCCCGTGCCCGCGCGGGTGCAGGAGATCATCGCCGAGATCGACGCGCTGCTCGAGCCGGAGCGCTTCGAGGACTACTGCGTGAACGGCCTGCAGGTGCCGGGCGCGGAGGAGGTCGACACGCTCGCCACCGGCGTCTCCGCGCACGCGGAGCTGTTCGAGCTCGCCGCCGCCGAGGGCGCCCAGCTGCTGCTCGTCCACCACGGGATCTTCTGGGGCACCCGGCGTCCGGCAGCCTGGACGCGATGCTCAAGCGCCGCCTGCAGGTGCTGTTCGACGCCGACATCGCGCTCGCCGCCTACCACCTCCCGCTCGACGCGCACCCCGAGCTCGGCAACAACGCGCTGCTCGCGCAGGCGCTCGGAGCCGAGCGCGAGGCGCCGTTCGGCGATCATCGCGGCGCAGCCGATCGGCTGCCTGGCGCGGCTGCCCGGCGACGGCGTCGACATCGCCGAGCTCACCGCGCGGGTGGCACAGGTGACCGCGCGCGAGCCGCTCGTCTTCGACGCGGGGCCCGCGCGCGTGCGCACGCTCGCGATCGTCTCCGGCGCGGGCGCGGACTACCTCCCCGAGGCCGCCGCGGCGGGCGCCGAGGCGCTGGTCACGGGCGAGGCGGCCGAGCGCACGATGGCGCTCGCCCGCGAGAGCGGCGTGCACCTGCTCGCCGCCGGCCACCACGCCACCGAGACGCTCGGCGTGCGGCGGCTCGGCGAGCATCTCGCCGAGCGCTTCGGCGCTGCGGCACGTGTTCCTCGACGTGCCCAACCCGGTGTAGCGGCGAAGCGCGGCCGTCCCCTGGCCGCCCGGCTAGCAATCCCGCGGCAAGCCACTAAGATCCGTGGTCAATTCGCGTGATTCGCAAGGAGGAGAGCTGATGGAGGCTGCCACGGCATCGACACGGGGTCGCAGACGATCGCCGACCTGCTCCCGCACACCGTCGCGAGCCACGCCGAGCGCGTCGCCATCCGCTACAAGCGCGACGGCAGCTGGCACGACGTCACCTACGCCCAGCTCTCGGAGATCGTCCAGGAGATCGGGCTCGGCCTGATCGACCTCGGCATCGAAGCCGGCGAGCGCGTGTCGATCCTCGCCAACACGCGCCCCGAGTGGAGCTACGTCGACATGGCCGCCACCTCCGCCGGCACGGTGGTCGTGCCGATCTACCAGACCAACTCTCCCGAGGAGTGCCACTGGGTCCTCTCCGACTCCGACGCCTGCGCGGTCGTCTGCGAGGACGAGGAGCAGCTCGCGAAGATCGCCGCGATCCGCGACCGCCTGCCCAACCTGCGCACGGTGATCGTGATCGACCCGCCGCCAGGGCAGTTCCAACGGCGCGGGCGCCGACGTCGCCTCGCTCGAGGCGATCACGCTCGAGGAGCTGCGCGAGCGCGGGCGCACCCGCTCGCCCGAGGAGCTCGAAGCGCGCCGCGCGGCGGTGCAACCCGAGGACCCCTTCACGTTCATCTACACCTCCGGCACCACCGGCCCGCCGAAGGGCTGCGTGCTCACCCACCGCAACTACCGCGCGATCATCGACATGATCTCCGAGGTGCGCGAGATCACCGAAGACGAGGTCACCTACCTCTACCTCCCCCTCGCCCACTCCTACGCGCTGCTGGTCCAGCTCGCCGCCTTCTCGCTCGGCAGCACGCTCGCCTACTTCGGCGGCGACACCAAAGCAGATCGTCCCCGAGCTGCAGGAGGTCAAACCCACCTACCTGCCGTCGGTGCCGCGCGTGTTCGAGAAGATCTACACGCTCGCGCACGGCGCGATCGAGTCCCAGCCGCCCGAGGAGCAGGAGCGCGCGCCGCCAGGCGATCGAGCTCGGCGTGAAGGTGCGCGACATGGAGATCCGCGGCGAAGCGGTCCCCGAGGAGATGCAGCCGCCAGTTCGACGAGGCCGACGAGCAGCTGTTCAAGAACGTGCGCGCGATCTTCGGCGGCAACGTGCGCCACGCCACCAGCGGCGCCGCCCCGATCGCCCACGAGATCCTCGAGTTCTTCTACGCCTGCGGGATCCCCGTGTTCGAGGGCTACGGGATGACCGAGACCGCCACCGCCGCCACCATCTCGACGCTCGAGAACCACCGCTTCGGCACCGTCGGGCGCGCGCTGCCCGGCGTCGAGCTGCGGATCGCCGACGACGGCGAGATCCTCATCAAAGGCGCGAACATCTTCGACGGCTACCACAACCAGGCGTCCACGAGCTTCGGCGCGGTCGAGGACGGCTGGCTGCACACCGGCGACCTCGGCTCGATCGACGAGGACGGCTACCTGTCGATCACCGGCCGCAAGAAGGACATCATCATCACCGCCGGCGGCAAGAACCTCACGCCGGCGAACATCGAGAACGACCTCAAGCAGTGCCGCTGGATCTCGCAGGCGGTGATGCACGGCGACCAGCGCCCCTACCCCGTCGTGCTGATCACGCTCGACGAGGAAGAGATGCCCCAGTGGGCGCGCGAGCACGGCCTGCCCGAGGACATCCCCTCGCTCGTCGCGCGAGCCCGCCGTCCACGAGCTGATCGAGAAGGAGCTCGAGCGCGCCAACGCCAAATACGCGCAGGTCGAGCAGGTCAAGAAGTTCGCGATCCTCGACCACGACCTCTCGCAGCCGACCGGCGAGCTGACGCCCGACGCTGAAGGTCAAGCGCAACGTCGTCAACGAGAAGTACGCCGAGATCTTCGACGCGCTCTACGCCGGCTGATCGCGCGCCGCGCAAGCTGCGAACATAGGCACAGATGCGCACCGACCCAACCGACAACCGGCGGGCTGTTCGTCGGGCGCCGGCCCGGCACCGCTCCCGTGCACTTCCGCGCGCTCCCCGAGCGCGGCGGCGAGATGCGCCAGCGCGTCGACGGCTCGCTCGCGGGGCTGCTGCTCGCCGCGATGACGTTCCTCAGCCTGCTGTGCTGGGGCCCGATCCCGCTCGCGTGCCTGTGGCTCGGCTCGCGAGGCGGACTACCTCTCGGGCAGCGTGAGCGTCGGGATCCTCGTCGCGTTCGCCGCCCTGTTCGCGCTGCTGTTCGGCGCGCTTGCGCTGCTGAGCGCCTCGACCATGCGTGGGTCCTCGTGCGCCGCGCCGCCGGGCACGACCAGCGCACGGGCGTCCTCGGGCGCGTGTTCGCGATCACCGCCGCCGTCTGCGCGGTCATCTTCGTCGTCTGGTTCCTCGTCATCCACGGCCCCGGCTCGAGCAACATCTCCGGCGGGTCGGGGGCTGTGAGGGCAGCCGGCGCGCGGCTCGGCGCGATCAAGCCGCGCCGCGCGCGCCGCCGCTGCTAGAACGAGGCAGACGTGGGGCTGCTCGACTACTACCGCCAGTTCGAAGGGATGTCCGAGGAGGAGGTCAACGAGGGCCTGCGCGAGGAGGCCGCCGAGCGCAAGCGCAAGGCGCTCGCGCGGGTCGAAGCGCTCGACCTCTCCCACACCACCTGGCCCGAGCTGCCGCACCCGCGGATCGTCAACGCGATCACCTACGTCGCGCGCCGCGGCCTGCACCGCTACCCGCACCTGCAGCGGCAGCCGAGCTGCGCGACGAGCTCGCCGAGCGCCACGGCGTCGACCCCGCGCGCCTGATCCTCGGCAACGGCGCCGCCGAGCTGCTGAGCGCGGCCACCCGCGCGGTGGTCGGCCCCGGGCGAGCAGCTGCTCACGCCGTGGCCCTCCTACCCGCTGTATCCGCTCATGGCCCGCCGCGCGCACGGCCGCGCGGTGCGCGTGTCGGGGGGCGTGGACGCGCTGCTGGCGGCCGCCGCGACCGAACCGGGACGTGCGCGTCGATCGTGCTCGCGAGCCCCAACGACCCCACCGGCGAGCTGCTGCCGAGCGCCGAGCTGCGCGCGCCTGCTCGACGGGCTGCCCGACGGGCGTGGCGGTGCTGCTCGACGAGGCGCTCGTGGAGTTCGCCGACGCGCAGCCCACGAACGCCTCGCTCGCGCTGCTCGAGGAGCACCCGCGGCTGCTCGTCTTCCGCAGCTTCTCCAAGGCCTGGGGCCTCGCGGGCCTGCGCATCGGCTATGCGATCGGCGGCCACGGCGCCGGAGGAGCTGCTGGCCGAGCTCGAGCCCGACCTCGGCGTCTCGGAGGTCTCGCAGGCGGGCGCGCTCGAGGCGCTGCACAGCTGCTCGGAGCTGGTCGAGCGAGCGCGTGCAGCACGATCTGCGAGGAGCGCCCCTACGTCACCAGCGGGCTGCGCGCGCGCGGCTTCGACGTGAGCGACAGCCAGGCGAACTTCGTGTGGGCCGCCCACCCCGACCTCGACGGCGGCGAGCTCGCCGCGCGCCTGGCCCGCGCCGGCGTGCTCGTGGCGGCCGGCGACGCGCTCGGCGAGCCCCGCCACGTGCGCATCGCGCCTGCGCTCGCGCGGTCGCCTCCGAGCGCCTGCTCGACGCGGTCGACAAGGCGCTCGAGCGCTAGCAGCTGCGCGCGGGCGCCGTCAGCCCGCCGAGCCGGCCTGGCGCAGCAGCGCGCCGGTGGTGCCCTCGAGGATCTTGCGCCAGGCGCTCACCTCCTCGGGCTCTTCGTCGAAGTGTTCGACCACCTGGCGCACGCGCTTGGCCGAGATGTCGATGCCGTGGCGCTCGGCCACCTCCTGGAAGCGGCCGTACTCGCCGGCGAGCTGCTTGGTCACCGACTCGAAGCCGTGCCGCGCGATCTCCACGCGCGAGGTGAAGCTCATCATCGAGGTCTGGAACATCAGCTCGTCGGCGGGCTCGGGCTCGATCAGCACGATGTCCACGCCCGGGTAGCGCTCCTCCCAGGTCTTCGCCAGTTCGTGCAGGCGCTGGTGGGCGACGAGCTTGAACGCCTGGTAGCCGATCTGGGCGAAGCCCATGTCCGAGACCCGCCGCGGGCGGCTGCCGCGCAGCGTGCTGCACGCGTGCCCGAGAAGTCGTTGATGAACGGCACGATCGGGTTGATCACGACGACGAGCTTCGCCCCCGCCTCGACCGCGATGTCGAGGTTCGTCGTGGAGACCATGCCGCCGTCGATCAGCTCGCGGTCGTGGACGCGGACGGGCGCGTAGACCATCGGCAGCGCCCCCGAGGCGCGCACGGCGGTGGAGATCGGCACGTCCTCGGAGCCGTCCACGCCGAACACCACGCGCTCGCACGTGTCGAGGTCGGTGGCGGTCAGGTAGAGCTCGCACGGCAGCTCGCCGAAGTCGTCCGTGCGGCCGGGCTCGCTGAGCACCTCCTGCAGGTAGCTCTCGATGCCCGCGCCCGTGTAGATGCCCGACGGCAGGTCGTCGGCGAGGCCGAGCAGCACGTCCATCAGCGAGACGCCCGCCCGGCTGCGCGAGCAGCTGGCGCGGCGAGCGACACGGCGCGGAACGGCACAGTCGCGCCCTTGCGGGCGAACTCGAGCAGGTTGGGGCGCAGCAGGTCGCCGATGTCGATGTCTTTGAACGACGCCTTGCCCTGGCCTGTGACGACCCGCATCATCTCCTCGGGCGTCACGCCGTTCGCGCACAGCGCGGCGATGAAGGCGCCCGCGGAGGTGCCGACGTAGACGTCGAAGTTGTTGACGGTGGCGTTCACCGCGAGCAGGTCGAGCGCGCGCAGCGCGCCGATCTCATAGACGCCGCCGGTGAAGCCGCCGCCGCCGAGCACGAGCGCGGTCTTGTCGCGCCGCGGGCGCCGGCGCCGGTCGATCGCCGCGGGCCGCCCCACCCCACGCGCCGCTACGCGGCGCGGGCGCGGCTTCCGCTGCCGACTTCGCCTTCAGGACCGGTTCCAGCTTGACAACCTTGCCCATCGCAGAACATTGTATGTGCGCGTGACGCCGAATCGGCCAGCACGGCTCGCAAGCCTGCTCTGCGTACTCTGGCTCCTGGGCGGCGCTCGCCGCGCCCGGCGCGGCGGGCGCCGTCGTGTCAGCGCCCGAACTGCAGGCCGATATCGCCCGCCAGCTCGCGCTGGCGGGCCCGCACGACGGCGCCTACGTCTACGACCTGACGCGCCAAGCAGCCCCTGTTCTCGCTGCGCGCGAGCACGATGCGCCCGCCCGCCTCGGTCGAGAAGCTCTACACCGCCACCGCGGCGCTCGCGCTGATGGGCCCCTCCGCGACGCTGTCCACGACCGTGCTGGGCGTCGGCCAGCTGGCGCCCGGCGGCGTCTGGGAAGGCGACCTCTACCTGCGCGGCGGCGGCGACCCGACGTTCGGCAGCAGCGCCTTCATCCGTAGCCACTACGGAGGGCTCGGGAGCGAGCGTCTCGCGGCTGGTCGTCACAGCTCGTGCGGGTCGACGGGCATCCACGAGCGTCACCGGCAGGATCCTCGGCGACGAGTCCCTCTTCGACTCGCTGCGCGGCGAGCCCTCCAGCGGCTACGCGCCCGACCCGTTCCTCGAAGGCACGCCTCAGCGGCCTCGCCTTCAACCGCGGCGCGAGCGGCTCGCAGACGCGGCGCGCACGCCCCCGCCGCCTACGCGGCCCGCGCAGCTGTGGGCGGCGCTGAAGTCCGACGGCGTGACGATCGCGGGCGGCTACGGCGCTGCGCGCGACGCCCGTCGGGCGCGCTCCAGCTCGCCGCGGTGCAGTCGCCGACGCTCGCCGCAGCTGCTCGGCCTGATGCTGCCGCCGTCGGACAACTTCTTCGCCGAGACGCTGGTCAAGGACCTCGGCGCCCGCTTCGGCGGCGCCGGCACCACCGCCGCCGGCGCCGCGCGTCGTCGGCAACGACGATCGCCTCGCTGCTCGGCATCCACCCGCGCGTCGTCGACGGCTCGGGGCTCTCGCGAACCGACCGCACCTCGCCCTACCAGGTCGCCGACCTGCTCGCCGCGCTCACCGGCACGCCGATCGGCGCGGTGCTGCGCGAACACATGGCGGTCGCCGGGCGCACCGGCACGCTCGCGCTGCGCATGCGCCGCACCGCCGCCGCCGGGCGCTGCCAGGGCAAGACCGGGACGCTCACCGGCGTCTCGAACCTCGCCGGCTACTGCCAGGCCGCCAACGGCCACACGATCGCGTTCGCGATCTTCACCGACGGGATCGCGACGACGGCCGCCCACATCTTCCAGGACCACATGGCGATCACGATCGCCGCCTACTGAGCGAGCAGCTCGCGCAGGCCGCGCCTCGTCGAGCACCGGCACGCCCAGCCGCTCGGCCTTCTCGAGCTTCGACCCGGGGCTCTCGCCGGCGACCACGTAGTCGGTCTTCTTCGACACCGAGCCCGTCACGCGCCCGCCCGCCGCGAGGATCCGCTCGGTGGCCGTCTCGCGCGACCACTCCGGCAGCGTGCCGGTGAGCACGAGCGTCCGGCCCGCGAGCGGGCCCTCCGAGGGCGGCGGGCCCTCTTCCTCGAAGCGCAGCCCGATCTCGCGCAGGTCGGCGATCAGGCTGCGCATGCGCTCGTCGTCGAGCTGCGCGCGGATCGACTGCGCCATCTTCTCGCCCATGCCGGGCGTCTCGGCGATCTCCTCGGGCGAGGCGGCCAGCAGCGCGTCGATGTCGCGGAAGCGCTGCGCGAGGTTGCGCCCGGTCACCTCCCCCACCTCCTCGATCCCGAGCGCGAACAGCACGCGCGCGAACGGCCGCTGCTTGGAGGCCTCGATCGCCGCGAGCAGGTTGCGCGCCGACAGCTCGCCGAAGCCCTCGAGCTCGAGCAGCTGCTCCTCGCTGAGGCGGTAGAAGTCGGCGGCCGTTGCGCACGAGCCCGCGCTCCTGCAGCAGCGCCACCTGCTTCTCGCCGAGGCCCTCGATGTCCATCGCCCCGCGCGAGACGAAGTGCTTGAGCAGCTGCCAGGCGCGCGCCGGGCAGTCGCGGTTGGGGCACTTCGTGAACACGCTGTCCTGCGGCTTGACCGTCGGCGTGTCGCAGAACGGGCAGCGCGCGGGCGGGCGCGGGCGCGGCGGGCGGCGCTTGCGCTCGACGACGTGCGGCGCCGGCGAGACGACCTGCGGGATCACGTCGCCGGCGCGCACCACGATCACCTCCTCGCCCGCGCGGATGTCCTTGCGGATGATGTCCTCCTCGTTGTGGAGCGTGGCGAGCTTGATCGTCACGCCCCCAACCGACACGGGCTCGAGCACCGCGTAGGGGCGCAGGTCGCCGAACTTGCCGACGTTCCACATCACCTTCTCGAGCGTGCGTCACCGCGGTCGTCGGCGGGAACTTCCAGGCGACCGCCCAGCGCGGGTCGCGCCCCACCGAGCCGAGCCGGCGCTGCAGCTCGAGGTCGTCGACCTTCACGACGGCGCCGTCGATCTCGAAGTCGAGCTCGCCGCGGCGGCGCTCCCACTCCAGGCACTGCTCGATCACCTCGTCCGCGCCGTCGAGCAGCGCGATGCCGCGGTTCACGCGGAAGCCGTGCTCGCGCAGCCAGTCGAGCGCCTCGTGAGTGGGCGCGCGAAGGACAGGCCCTCGGTGACGCCCACCTGGTAGCACCAGATCGACAGCGGGCGCTTGGCGGCGTCGGCGGGGTCGAGCTGGCGGATCGTGCCCGGCGGCGGAGTTGCGCGGGTTCATGAACGTCGACTCGCCCGCTTCGGCGCGGCGCTCGTTCAGCGCGGTGAAGTCGCGCGAGCGACATGTAGACCTCGCCGCGCACCTCGAGCAGCGGCGGCGCGTCGGCGACGTGCAGCGGGATCGCGCCGATCGTGCGCAGGTTGTGCGTGACGTCCTCGCCGATCTCGCCGTTGCCGCGCGTGGCGCCGCGCTCGAGCACGCCGTCGCGGTAGACGAGGCTGATCGCCAGGCCGTCGATCTTGGGCTCGACCACGAACGCGAACGACGGGTCGCTGATGCCCTCGCGCGCGAGGTGGTTGCGCATCCGCTCGACCCACGCGCGCAGCTCCTCCTCGGAGCGCACGTTGCCGAGCGAGAGCATCGGCTCGAGGTGCTCGACCTTCTCCAGGCGCCCCACCGGCTCGCCGCCGACGCGCTGCGTGGGCGAGTCCGGGCGTGCGCAGCTCGGGGTGCTCGCGCTCGAGCGCGCGCAGCTCGTCGAGCAGGCGGTCGTACTCGTCGTCGCCGATCTCGGGGTCGTCGAGCACGTAGTAGCGGTGGGCGTGGTGCTCGAGCTGCTCGCGCAGCTCCCGCGCGCGCGCCACCGCGTCCTGCGACGGCGCCGTCGACGCGCGCGCGGCGTCGCTCGCCGGCGCCTTCTCCGCCGGGCGCCCGCGGAGCCTCGCGCGCCGCTCACGTCGCTGCGTCGGGCGCGACCGGCGCGAGCAGCTCCTCCAGGTCGAAGCGCCTCAGCGCCTCGAGGCTCGGGCGGTCGGTGAGGTCGAAGTGGATCGGCGTCACCGCGATGCGCCCCGCGGCGACCGCCGCGAGGTCGGTGCCCGGCTCGTCGTGGTAGCCGGGATCCGAGCCGTAGATCCAGTAGCGGCGGCGGTTCTCTTCCTCGCGCTCGAGCTTCAGCTCGTCCCGGTAGATGCGCTTGCCGAGGCTCGTCACCTCGACGCCCGCCGGCGCGCCGGCGGGGACGTTGACGTTGAGCAGCGTGCGCGCCGGCAGCGGCACGTCCTCGATGCGCTCGACCAGGCGCGCGACGAAGCCCGCCGCCACCTCGAAGCCGAAGCCGCCGTCGAAGCGGTAGTCGAGCGAGCCCGCGCCCGACTGCTGCGAGACGGCGATCGCGGGCAGCCCGAGCACGACGCCCTCGAGCGCCGCGGCGACGGTGCCCGAGTAGGTGATGTCGTCGCCGAGGTTCGCGCCGTGGTTGATCCCCGAGACGACGAGGTCGGCGGCGAAGCCCTCGACGAGGCCGAGGCTCGCGAGCCGCACGCAGTCCACGGGCGTGCCGTCGGTGGCGTAGCCGATCGTGCCGTCCGAGAAGGGCACCTCGGCGACCACGAGCGGCCTGCGCGTGGTGATCGAGCGCGCCATCGCCGAGCGGTTGCCGTCGGGCGCGATCACCGCGAGGCGCACGCCGCGGCACGCCGACGAGCGCAGCGCGCATCGCCTGCAGGCCCTCGGCCTCGATGCCGTCGTCGTTGGTGAGCAGCACGTTGAGCATCCTCTTTCCAGCATAGGGGGCACTTCGGTGGGGAGGGTGCACGCGGCGTGAAGATGCTGTGAGCGTCCCAATAGGCGGAACGGCGGCCCGCTAGGGTGTGCGCCGTGCGGCACCGATGGCAACGCGTCAGCGGACCTCGCGCCGGGCGACTGGCGGCGTTTCGCGGTGTCGCCGCCACCCTCCTGCTCGTCGCCGGGCTCGCCGCTGCTCGCTGCGCCGGGCGCCGGCGCCGTCAGCGGTGCCGACCGCGCTGCAACGAGAGCCTACCTGCAGGCGGAGTACGCCTACGAGCGCACGGTGCAGGCGAACGCGAGCGCCTCCGCCCGCGCCCTCGAAGCGACCGCACACCGGATCGGCGGCGAATGCCCGGGGGTGCTCGCCGGCGCTCCGAAGCGCTACGAAGGTCTCCTCGCGGGCGTCGAACACGAACCGAAGCTCTCGCGACGCCAGGAAGGCGAACGGGCGCGCGGGCAGGATGAGCTCCAAGCCGTCCTGTCGGAGATCGACGCGACGCTCCAAGGCGCCAGCGACAGCCCCAACCGAGTTGCCGCCGCCAGGCTCGATGCGGCGGTGGCGCCGCTGCGCTGGAGCAACCCGCAGCTCGCACGCGACGTCGCGTTCCAGATCGCGCTGCAGGAATCCGCCGAACCGCATGTCGAAGACGTCTGCGGCGATCTGCGGGCGTGGGCAGCGAGCGGCTATCGCACGCTGGCACCGTCGACGAGGGCGGTTCGGGCGCGGCAGGCGGAAACATTCAGCAAGGTCCTCGCCAGAGGCCTTGGACAAGAGGTGCCGTTCGAAACCCTGCTGCGGCGCTACGAGGGACCTGACGAGAGAGCGCTCTCCCGCAAGCTCGACTCGCTGCAGTTGCACGAGTTCGCTGCAGGCCTCTCGATCCTCCAGATCCACGAAACCCTCTATCGCGCGCTCGGGCTCCATGAGGAAGAAGGCGAAAAGGAACCGGAACACGGGCACGAAACCGTGCTCGGGAAGGGCCACGCGCGGGCGGGGGGCTCCTTCACGGTGGGCGTTGAACAGGTCCCGCCCGCGGCGAGCGCGCCGTGTCGCTTCGCCGTCAACGTGAACTACACGCCACCGCAACAGCCAGGAACCTTCGTGTTCCAGGCCGGAGGCTCCTTTCGATGCGTGAGCTCCCGGGCTACGCGAGAACATCCGACGACCGTCTGCGGCGACGGCGTGATCGAGATCGAAGCGCTGCTCCCCGCGGCGGCGCGCAGGGTGCGGCTCGATATGAACGACGGCAGCACGCTGACCTCGCGCACGATTGCGATCCCCCCGCGCCTGGGCGGGCCGGCGGCGTTCTACTTCCAGGCGGTGCGAGGGCCTCGCCCCTACCCCGTGTCGCTCACCGAGCTCGACCGCCACGGGAGCGTGCTCGGCGTGCGGGCGCTGCAGCGGATCACCAACTGCAAAGTGGAACAGCCTCACATAGCGCGTAGGACCCTTGTGAGCGGGTCGACTCCCGACGGAGAAGGGTTCTCGATCTCGGGCATCGCCTTCGACTTCGGGCACCACGCACAGTTCGCGCTCGGCCTTATCGACAGCAGGTCGCTGTTGATCAGCACCAACGACGAACGCGCGCACGGAGGTCCACGGCTGTTCCGCTGGAAGCTCAGCCACCGCTGCCCACCGCACGAGCACGCGATCCTCTACGGAGTGCTCAAGCACCCCGCCGCGTCGGTCCTTGCTCGGACCGCAACCGGGGAGGTGGCGCTCCGCGAGGTGCCCATCCCCGCGCGCCTGCACGCCGGCGGCCGTGCTCGCCTACGGCGTCCTCGACCTCGATGCCGCAGGAACTCGATCTACCGAGACACGCACGGCCACACGCTGCGCCGCGAAAGCCTCGCGCGCCAGGCGCGCGCAGAGGCCGAATTCTGCGAAGGCTACGGCGAACCGTTCGCGGCTTAGCCCGCGTAGAGACGGACGCTACGCCGCGGCAGGCGGCCCGAACCAGGTGGTGAGCGCGTCCGCGGAGGCCGCGAGACTCGCCGCCCTCCCCCACCCACGCAACATGCCCGTCGGGCCGGACCAGCACGGCGGCGGGAGCAGCCACCTCGCCGAGCACCGGGAGCTCCCACGTGCCGGCGTAGCGGGCGTCGACGAGCTGAACCCGATCTCCCCACGCCGCGATGTCGAACTCGCCGCGCTCACCGAGGTTCAGCAGCACGGGGCGGGCATCGTGCAGCAGGGCGAACACCCGCAGCGGGCCGTCGGCGCTGACGAGGTCGAGATCGGGCATGCGGCGCCCGAGCAGCGGGTGCCCCTCGCCGAGGTCGTAGCGGATGTCGAGGCCGGACATCACCCCGGCGAGCCGCTTGCGGGGCTCGTCCATGCTCAGCAGCTCGGACATCGTGTCGCGCAGGGCGTCGAAGACGTGGATCGGAGCGCGCGAGCGCCGTCGCCGCCATCGTGGTGCGCAGCACCCGGGCAGCCTACGGGGTGGCGCTCGGCGTGGTAGGTATCGAGCAGGCTCTGCGGCGATGTCCCATGGACCACCTGCGCGAGCTTCCACCCCAGGTTCACGGCATCCTGCACGCCGAGGTTGAGGCCCTGCCCGCCGATCGGGAAGTGCACGTGCGCGGCGTCGCCCGCCAGCAGCACCCGTCCCTCCCGGTAGGCCGCCGCCTGCCGGGTCATGTCCGTGAACCGCGAGATCCAGGTGGGGCTGTGCGCGCCATAGTCCGTCCCGTAGACGGCGATCAGCGCCTGCTCGAGGTCGCCCAGAGTCGGCTCGCCGGTCTGCCCCAGGTGCTCCTCCCTCACCACCACCCGCATCCGTCCGTCGTCGAGCCTGCCGATGCCGTGCTGACCCTTCTCGTCGCGGCGGACTCCCAACTCCGGCTCCTCGCTCATCTCGACTTCGGCGATCAGTGAGCTCATCGACGGCTCCCAGCCGGGGAACTCGATGCCGGCGCCCTTGCGGATCACGCTGCGACCGCCGTCGCAGCCGACGAGGTATTCAGCCCGCAGCGACTCGCCGTCGGAGAGCGTCGACGTCGACGCCGCTGTCGTCCTGCGCGAAACCCGTCACCTCCCGCTCGCGGTGGATCGGCACCTCGAGCTCATCGACCCAGGCCGCCAGGATCGGCTCGAAGCGCTTCTGCCACAGCGCGAGCCCGTAGTTGTGCCGCGTGGGGAAGTCGCTGATGTCCAGGGGGATCATGGAGAACGACCCCGACCTGCATCACCTGGCCCTGCGAGAGGAAGCGATCGGCGATCCCCCGCTGGTCGAGAACCTCGATCGTGCGCGCGTGCAGGCCGCCGCCGCGCGAGCCGGTGAGGCTCCGGGCTGGCGCGGCGCTCGACAACCGCAACGTCCACCCCCGCCAGCGCCAGCTCGCCCGCCAGCATCATCCCCGTCGGCCCTCCTCCGGCGATCACCACCGCGTGCTCGGTCATCGCCACGCTCCCATCTGAATCCTCGACTGCAACACCCGCATCCCGCCCTTCCGCTCCGTGGGTTTCTCGCTTGCGGCGGGTGATTATGCGGCACGACCGGGGGCTTGTTTCAAGGCCCTTGTGCGGACTAGAATTGGAAGTGGAGAGGAGGTGTGCGCACTCTCCACCGCCCGTCGGCGGAGCGGTGGCTCGTCACGCTGACGAAGGTGCCGATCGCCGCCCGCCTGAACTCGGGCGGCCCGCTCGTCTACGGCGTGTTCGCGGAAATCCCCTCCGAACTGGTCGTGCGCCGTCGCGACGGGACCGTGCTCTACACGGAAAGCCTCGCCGCGAAGGCAACCGAAGAAGCCGAATACTGCGCCGGGTACGGCGAAGGCTGACGCCTCAGGGGTAGCTCACGCTCGCCAGCGCCAGCCCGTGCGCCGGCGCCGTGCGCCCGCCGTGCGCGCGCGGGCGGCCGTCGAGCAGCGCGCGGAACTCCTCCAGCGGCGTCCTGCCGCCTGCCACGTCGAGCATCGTGCCGACGAGCACGCGGTTCATGTGGCGCAGGAACATGTCCGCCTCGATCCAGAACTCGAGCAGGTCGCCGTGATCGCGCCACTCGGCCGAGGCGACGCCGCAGCGGAACCAGCGGTGCTCGGTTTCGCTCGGCGTGAACGCCGTGAAGTCGTGCTTGCCGACGAGCGCGTGCGCGCACTCCTGCAGCAGCGTCGCGGTCGAGCCCGCCGGTCCACCAGAACGCGCGATCGCGCTCGAACACGCTGCGCGTGCGCCGCGCGAGCACGCGGTAGCAGTAGGTTCGGCTGCGCGCGTCGCGGCGCGCGTCGAAGGAGTCGGCGGCGGGCTCGGAGGCGAGCACCGCGACGTCGTCGCCGAGCAGGCCGTTGAGACGCTGCGGGTCCACCGCCTCGTGGGCGTAGCTCGCCACCTGCCCCCACGCGTGCACGCCGGCGTCGGTGCGCCCGGCGACGGTGAGCCCCAGCGGGCCGCCGTCCTGGCCCTGCTCGCCGAGCACCGTCTGCAGCGCCCGCTCGAGCTCCTCCTGGACGGTGCGCTTGCCCGGCTGCCTCGCCCAGCCGGCGAAGCCGGTGCCGTCGTACTCGATCGTCAGCTTGGTGGTCATCCCGCGCGCGCGAGGCGGGGCAGGCCCCTCAGACGAGCTCGATGAAGACCATCTCGCTCGCGTCGCTGCGGCGCGGGCCGAGCTTGAGGATCCGCGTGTAGCCGCCGGGACGGTCGGCGTAGCGGGGCGCCACCTCGACGAACAGCTTGTGCACGGCGTACTTGTCCTGGGAGAGCGAGGAGAGCGCCTGGCGGCGGGCGTGGAGGTCGCCGCGCTTGGCGAGCGTGATCAGCTTCTCGATCTCCGGCTTGACCGCCTTGGCCTTCGCCTGGGTCGTCTTGATCCGCTCGTGCTCGATCATCTCCTTGCTCAGGTTCATGAGCAGCGCCTTGCGGTGCGCCGAGTCGCGGCTGAGCTTGTGTCTGTTCTTCTGATGGCGCATCGGATGTGAATCCTAGGCGGCGCGGAGCTGATCGTGTCGCGGCGGATGCCGCGAGGCGGTCATCGCAGCGCTAGTCCTGGCGCAGGTTGAGTCCCCTCGCGTGGAGGGTCTCGATCACCTCGTCGATCGACTTTTTGCCGAAGTTGGGGATCGCGTTGAGCTCCGCCTCGGACTTCGAGATCAGGTCGCCCACCGTCTGGATGCCTGCGCGCTTGAGGCAGTTGTACGAGCGCACGCCGAGCTCGAGCTCCTCGATCAGGATGCCCCACTCCTCGCCCTGCAGCGCAGCCGGGGCGCCGCCGCCGACGGCGAGGCCGTGGCCGTCGAGCTGGCCGCCGGGGGTGGCGCGCAGCTCCTGGATGCGGTCCGCGTCGGTGAAGATGGCGAGCTGGGAGATGAGCAGCTCGGCGGCCTCGCGCAGCGCCGCCTGGGGGTCGATCGAGCCGTCGGTCTCGATGTCGAGCGTGAGCTTGTCGAAGTCGGTCTTCTGCCCGACGCGCGCCTGCTCCACCGCGTAGGCGACGCGGCGCACCGGCGAGAAGATCGAGTCGATCGGGATCACGCCGATCGGCTGGTCGGCCGACTTGTTCTCCTCCGCCGGGCGGTAGCCGCGACCGCGGCCGATCGTCATGTACAGCTCGAGCTTCGTTTTCTTCTCGAGCGTGGCGATGTGCAGGTCGGGGTTGAGGATCTCGACGCCGGCGGGCAGGTCGATGTCCTTGGCGGTGATCTCGCCCGGGCCCGTCACGACGAGCGGAGCCTCGACCTCGCTGGCGTCGGAGTGCATCCTGCAGACCACGCCCTTGAGGTTGAGCACGATGTCGGTGACGTCCTCCTTGACGCCCTGGATCGTGGAGAACTCGTGCGCGACGCCCTCGATGCGCACGCTCGTGACGGCAGCGCCGGCGAGTGAGGAGAGCAGCACGCGCCGCAGCGAGTTGCCGAACGTGTAGCCGAAGCCGCGGTCGAGCGGCTCGATCGTGAACGTGCCACGGTTCTGCTCCACGGACTCGCTTGTGATCCGGGGGATTTGGAAGTCGAGCATGAGAGTCCTAACGTCGTTTTGGTGTCGCACCGGCGGCCGCTGGGTCGCCGCCTGTCAAGCGCCGCCGCCCGGCGGGCGGCAAGCGGGAAAAAGCCTTACTTCGAGTACAGCTCGACGATGAGCTGCTCCTGCACCGGTGCGGCCACCTCGCGCCGCTCCGGCTTGCGCAGCACCTTGGCGGTGAGCGACTCGTGGTCGGCCTGCAGCCACGCGGGGATCTGCCCCGTGAGCTCGGTCGCATCCCTCACTACCTGCGTGGCGGGCGTGCCCGCCTTGATCGCGATCACGTCCCCGGCGCGCACCTGGTAGCTGGGGATGTCCACCCGCCGGCCGTTCACCGTCCAGTGGCCGTGGCGGATGAGCTGACGCGCCTGGCGCCGCGAGGCGGCGAAGCCGAGGCGCACGAGCACGTTGTCGAGACGGCACTCGAGCAGCGCGAGCAGGTTCTCGCCCGTGATCCCCGGCTGGCGCGAGGCCTTCACGTAGTAGCCGTGGAACTGCTTCTCGAGCACGCCGTAGTAGCGGCGCGCCTTCTGCTTCTCGCGCAGCTGCACGCGGTACTCGCTCTGTTTCATGCGCCCGCGCCCGTGCTCGCCCGGCGGGTAGGAGCGTCGCTCGACGCCGCACTTGTCGGTCAGGCAGCGCTCGCCCTTGAGGAACAGCTTCTGACCCTCGCGCCGGCACTGCTTGCACTGCGGGGCGGTGTCGCGCGCCATCTCAGACCCTCCTGCGCTTGCGCGGGCGGCAGCCGTTGTGGGCCTGCGGGGTGACGTCCTTGACGCCCGTCACGTCGAGGCCCGCTGCCTGCAGCGAGCGGATCGCGGTCTCGCGCCCGGAGCCGGGGCCCTTCACGAACACCTCCACCTTCTGCAGGCCCTGCTCGAGGCCCTTGCGCGCGGCGGCGTCGGCGGTGACCTGCGCGGCGAAGGGCGTCGACTTGCGCGAGCCCTTGAAGCCGGCGCCGCCCGCCGACTCCCATGCGATCACGTTGCCCTGGGTGTCGGTGAGCGAGACGATCGTGTTGTTGAACGAGGTCTTGATGTGCGCCTGGCCGACCGGGATGTTCTTTTTCGGCTTGCGCCGTCCGCGTGCGCGTTTGGGGGCAGGGGGCATTACTTCTTGCCGGCCTTCTTCTTGCCGGCCACCTGCATGCGCTTGGGACCCTTGCGGGTGCGCGCGTTGGTCTTGGTCTTCTGGCCGCGCACGGGCAGGCCGCGGCGGTGGCGCAGGCCGCGGTAGCAGCCGATGTCCTGGAGCCGTTTGATGTCCTGCAGGCGCTCGCGCCGCAGATCGCCCTCGACGGTGAGGCTCTCGTCGATCAGGTCGCGGAGCTTCACGACCTCGTCCTCGGTGAGGTCGCGGACGTACGTGTCGGGGTTGATGCCCACCTGCCCGAGCACCCTCGCCGAGGTGGAGCGGCCGATGCCGTAGATGTAGGTGAGCCCGATTTCCGAGCGCTTGTTGAGGGGAAGGTTGACTCCAGCGATTCGCGCCATCAGCGGATCATCCCTGACGCTGCTTGTGGCGCTTGTTCTGGCAGATCACGAGCACCACCCCATGGCGGCGGATGATCTTGCATTTCTCGCACATCGGCTTGACCGACGGTCTGACCTTCATGATCCCTTTCGGCGGTTGGATCCCGCGACTCGGCTCTGGCTGCCGTTGCGGCCGCCGCTACCGGGTCGAGGATTCTGCCTTCGCGCACGCAAGCAACGCGCCCTCGGGCAAGGATCCCGAATAGTAGCAACTTCGCGCCGCTCGCCGCGGGGCTGCGGCGCCCGCCGAAGCGACCGCCGCCGGGCTCAGCTGCCCGGGGCGACCTCCTCGAGCACGGGCTCCTGCGAGCCGTCCGTCGAGTCGAGATGCCAGGGAGTCAGCACGCGCGGGCCCTCGGCGGTGATGGCGACCGTGAACTCGAAGTGCGCAGCGGGCGAGCCGTCCTGGGAGTAGATCGCCCAGCCGTCCCCCGCCACGCGCACGGCGGGGCGCCCGGCGGTGGTCATCGGCTCGATCGCCAGCACCATCCCCTCCTCGAGCAGCGGTCCCTTGCCGGGCCTGCCGTAGTTGGGCACCTGCGGGTCCTCGTGCATACTGCGGCCCACGCCGTGGCCGACGAGCGAGCGCACGATCGAGAGCCCGGCGTCCTCCGCAACACGCTGGATGGCGCTCGAGAGGTCGCCCATCCGGTTGCCCGCCCGGCACTGCTCGACGCCCGCGTAGAGCGCCTGCTCGGTGGCTGTGAGCAGGTTGCGGCAGCGCTCGCTCACCTCCTGCACCGGGTAGGTGCGGGCGGCGTCCGCCACCCAGCCGTCGAGCGTGACGCCGATGTCGATCGAGATGATGTCGCCCGCCTTGAGCTTGTAGGAGCCGGGGATGCCGTGCACGATCATCGAGTTGGGCGAGGCGCAGATCGAGCCCGGGAAGCCGCGGTAGCCCTTGAACGTGGGCGTCGCCCCCTGCGCGCGGATGTAGCGCTCGGCGGCGATGTCGAGCTCGGCGGTGCTCACGCCCGGGCGGATCATCCCGGCGAGCAGGCGGTGGACCGCGACGAGCACCTCGCCGGCGCGCGCCATCGCGTCGATCTCCTCGGGGGACTTCTTGATGATCACCCCCGGAGCTTAGCTTGCGCACGTCGCCGGCCGACTATGTGCAGCTGCGCGGCCCGCTCTCCTAGAGCCCCTCCTCCAGGCGCAGCGTCGCCACCGTGGCACGCACGTGGTCGTGCACCTCCTCGGCGTCGCGGGTGCCGTCGATGCGCCGCAGCAGGCCGGCGCGGTCGTAGTAGGAGATCAGCGGCTCGGTCTGGTGGTGGTAGACCTCGAGCCGCCGGCGGATCGTCTCCTCGCGGTCGTCGTCGCGCTGGATCAGGCGCGCCCCGTCCTGGTCGCACACCCCCTCGTGCTTGGGCGGGTCGAAGTCGACGTGGTAGATGTGGCTCGGGTTCTTCACGCACACCCGCCTGCCCGCGAGCCTGCGCACCACCTCCTCGTCGGGGACGTCGACGAGCAGGGCCGCGTTGAGGCGGCGGTCGAGGCCGCGCAGCGCGTCCGCGAGCGCGTCCGCCTGCTGCTCGTTGCGGGGGAAGCCGTCGAGCAGGAAGCCGTCGCGCGCGTCGCCCACGCCGAGGCGCGCGGTGATCATCCCGATGATCACCTCGTCGGGCACGAGCTCGCCGGCGTCCATGAAGCCCTTCGCCTGCTGTCCCAGCTCGGTGCCCTCCGCCACCTGCTCCCGGAGGATGTCGCCGGTGGAGATGTGGGGGATCCCGAAGTCGTCGCCCAGACGCTCGGCCTGGGTTCCCTTCCCGGCGCCCGGGGGACCGAGCAGGATCAGGTTGAGCTCGGACAAGACCGGGTCAGCCTAATCGAAAAGCAGCGCCCGCACGCACCGATGAAACGTGCCCTGCGAGCCGGCTCTGGACGCACCTCTCCCGCCGTTTGCGGGGGTGAGCGCTACTTCAGGAAGCCCTCGTAGCTACGCATCATCAGCTGCGCCTCGAGCTGCTTCATCGATTCGAGCGCCACCCCGATGACGATCAGGATCGAGGTGCCACCGAAGTAGAAGTTCTGGTGCGTGCGCGCGATCAGGATCGCCGGCAGCGCAGCCACCGCCGCGAGGAACAACGCCCCCGGGAACGTCAGGCGGGCAAGGATGCGGTCGAGGAATTCGGCGGTGGGCCGCCCCGGTCTCACGCCGGGGATGAAGCCTCCGTACTTGCGCAGGTTCTCCGCCTGGTCCACCGGGTTGAACGTCACCGCGGTGTAGAAGTACGTGAAGACGATGATGAAGATCGTCTCGCCGAGCACGTAGTGCCAGCCGTTCGGCGTGAAGAAGTCCTGGAGGTGCGTGCCCCAGCGCGTTTTCACGAGCTGGCCCACCGTCGGGAAGAACGCCATGATGCTCGCCGCGAAGATCACCGGGATCACGCCCGCCATGTTCACGCGCAGGGGCAGGTAGGTCTGGCCGCCCTCCGTCATGCGCCTGCCGATGACGCGCTTGGCGTACTGCACCGGGATCCGCCGCTGGCCTTCCTGGACGAACACGATCCCCGCCACGACGGCGAGCACGAGGAACGGCATCATCACCTTGAACACCTGGTTCTGCGTCGTCCACCACGCCTGGATGCCGGAGGGCAGGCGGGCGACGATCGAGGCGAAGATCAGCAGCGAGATGCCGTTGCCTATGCCTTTCTGGGTAATGAGCTCGCCGATCCACATCAGCAGCACGCAGCCGGTGGTGAGGCACACGACGATCAGGAAGATGTGCGGCGCGTCCCACGTTTTCACGACCGATTCGCCGGCTTTCGCCTGCAGCGTGTGGAACAGGAACACGTAGCCGATCGACTGCGCGAAGGCGAGCCCGACGGTCAGGTAGCGCGTGTACTGCGTGATGCGTGCCTGCCCCACCTCGCCTTCCTTGGAGAGCTTCTCGAGCGAAGGCACCGCCACCTGCAGCAGCTGCAGGATGATCGAGGCGGTGATGTAGGGCATGATCCCGAGCGCGAAGATCGCGATCCGCGCGAGGCCGCCGCCGGAGAAGAGGTTCAGCAGGCCGAGGATGTTGGAGCCGCCGAACTGCTTCTGGATGTTGTCCACCGCCGTGAGGTTGACCCCCGGTACCGGCACGTGCGAGCCGAAGCGGTAGATCAGGAGCATCACCGCCGTGAAGGCGATCTTCTTGCGGATGTCCGCAACCTGGAAGGCGTGAAGGATGGTGGCGAGCATGCGATCAGAACTCCGCGCGCGGGGCGCATCCGGGCACCGCGGGGACCCGGCGGATTCTAGTGGATGGTGCCGTGCGCGCCGCTGGTTGCACGGTGGCGGAGCCGGCTAGGCCTCGACCACGCTGCAGGTGCCGCCGGCCGCCTCGATGCGCTCGCGCGCGGTGGCGCTGAACGCGTGGGCGTGCACCGTGAGCGCCTTGCTGATCTCGCCCCTGGCGAGCACCTTCACGGGCACGTTGCGCCGCGTTGCGAGGCCCTTCTCGCGCATCAGCTCGAGCGTCACCTCGGTGCCCGCGTCGAAGCGCTCCTCGAGCGCCGCGAGGTTGACGGGCTGGGTGTGCGTGCGGAAGGGCTCGAACGGCATCGACTTCTTCATGTGCGGGCCGCGCAGCTTTCGCATGCGCATGTGGATCGGCATCTGCCCGCCCTCGAACCGCGCGCGCCGCTTGGAGCCCGAGCGCGAGCCCGCGCCCTTCTGGCCGCGCCCAGACGTCTTGCCCGTGCCCGAGCCTTCGCCGCGTCCCACGCGCTTGCGCGGACGCCGGCTCCCCGGCGCCGGTGCGAGGCTGTGCAGCCCCACGCGCTGGGGCTTGCTGTCGCGCTGAGGGCTCACTTGCCCTCCTGCACCTCGACGAGGTGGCGTACCGCATGAAGCATGCCACGCGCCTGCGGGCTGTCCTTCACGGACACGGTGTGGCCGATGCGGCGCAGCCCGAGCGAGCGCAGCGTGTCGAGCTGCTTGCGGTTGGAGCCGTTGCTCGAGCGCCGCTGCGTGACCGTGAGCTCGGCGGCCGCCATCAGCCCTCGCTCCCCTCCGAGCCCTCATCGCTCGTAGCCGCCACGGGCTCGCCCTGCGCCTCGGCTGCGGCTGCGCCGTCGCCCGCCGGCTCGCCCTCGCCGGCGCCGCTGGCGCCGCCGCCCAGGCCCAGCACCTGGGCGATCGTGAGACCGCGAAGCTTCGCCACTTCCTCGGGCGTGCGCAGTCCGCGCAGGCCCGCCACGGTCGCCTTGACGAGGTTGATGGGGTTCTGCGTGCCGAGGCTCTTGGAGAGGATGTCGTGGATGCCCGCGAGCTCGAGCACGGCGCGCACGCCGCCCCCGGCGATCACGCCGGTACCGGGCGAGGCGGGCTTCAAGAGGACACTGCCCGAGCCGTAGACGCCGGTCGTCTGGTGGGTGATGGTGCTGCCGTGCTTGGGCACGCGGAAGAGATCCTTCTTCGCGCGCTCGACCCCCTTCTGGATCGCGAGCGGCACCTCGTTCGCCTTGCCGTAGCCGACGCCGACGATGTCGCGTTCGTCGCCCACGACGACGAGCGCGGTGAAGGAGAAGCGCCGGCCGCCCTTGACGACCTTGGCGACGCGGTTGATCTCCACCACGCGCTCCTGCAGGTCGAGGCCGGCGGAGTTCACGGAGCGGTCAGAAGTTGTGGTCATCGAGAGAAGAGAGGGTAGCGGCAGGTGCTCGTCGGGACGCTAGACGGTGATCCCCGTCTCGCGGATCGCCTCGGCGAACACGCGCACGTGGCCGTGGTACTGGTAGCCACCGCGGTCGAACACCGCCTCGCTGATCCCGGCGGCTTTGGCGCGCTCGCCGAGCAGCTCGCCGCTGCGCTTTGCACGGTCGGCTTTGGACAGCGTGCGCAGCTCGGGCTCGAACCAGCTGACCGCCGCCACCGTGCGGCCGCCGGCGTCGTCCACCATCTGCGCGGACAGCCCGCGGTTGGAGCGGAACACGGAGATGCGCGGGCGGCTCGCGGTGCCTGCGATCTTCGCGCGCACGCGGCGGCGTCGCTTGAGCCTGCGCTCCTCCTTCGTACGGACGCTCACGCGCGCTTGCCCACCTTACGCTGGACGTACTCGCCCTCGTAACGGATCCCCTTGCCCTTGTAGGGCTCGGGCGGGCGCTGCTTGCGGATGATCGCCGCGGTCTCGCCGACGAGCTGCTTGGAGATCCCCTTCACCACAACTCGCGTGGGCTGCGGCACCTCGAACTCGATGCCGTCCGGGGCGGCGATGGGCACGGAGTGGGAGTAGCCCACGGCGAGCTCGAGGTTCTTGCCCTTGAGCTGCGCGCGGTAGCCGACGCCCTGGATTTCCAGGCGCTTCTCGTAGCCGGCGGTGACGCCCTGCACCATGTTGGCGACGAGCGTACGCGTGAGGCCGTGCAGCGAACGGTGCTCGCCGCGGTCGGTGGGCCGCGTGACGAGGATCTGCTCGCCCTCCTGCTTGACGTCGATGTCGCGGTGGATCCGCTCGGACAGCTCGCCCTTGGGGCCCTTTACGCTCACCGACTCGGGCTCGATCGAGACGGTCACGCCCGACGGCACCGGAATGGGCTGTCTACCGATCCTCGACATCCACCCTCACCACACCTGTGCCAGGACCTCGCCGCCGATGCCGGCGGCGCGCGCGTCGTGGCCGGTCATCACGCCGTGCGAGGTTGAGACGATCGAGGTGCCCATGCCGCCGAGCACCTTGGGGATGTGCTTCGCGTCGACGTACGTGCGCTGCCCGGGACGCGACACGCGGCGCAGGCCCGAGATCGCCGAGCGGCGGTCGTCGGTGTACTTCAGGCGGATGTGGATCAGCTGGCGAGCGCTGCCCTCCTCGGCGGGTACGAGCGACCACGACTCGATGTAGCCCTGCTCCGCGAGGATCCGTGCGAGCTCGCCCTTCAGCTTGGAGGCGGGCACGTCGACGGTCTCGTGCGCCGCGCGGATGGCGTTGCGCACGCGCGTGAGGAAGTCGGCTATCGGATCGGTCATGGACATTGCAGCGTCTCTTCGGAGGCTTCTACCAGGAGGACTTCGTCATCCCGGGGATCTGGCCGTTGTGGGCGAGCTCGCGAAGGCAGATGCGACAGATCCCGAACTTGCGATACACGGCACGGGGCCGTCCGCAGCGGTTGCAGCGAGTATAGGCGCGGGTCTTGAACTTCGGTGGACGCGCCTGCTTGACGCGCTGCGATGTCTTGGCCATCAGTCGGTGCTCTCCTTCTCTGCGCTGTTGCTCTCCTGCGCCTCCTCGGGCGCTCCCTCATCGGCCTCGGCGGCGGGCTCGCCTGCGGCGGCCTCGCCCTCCGGCTCGGCGCTCGCCTGCTCCTCCTGCGGCTCCTCCGCCGCCTGCTGCTGCGGCTCGGGCGCGGCGTCCAGGGCCTCGGCTTCCACGGCCTCGGCTTGCGGCTCGCCGGCCGCCTCCGCCCCGGGTACCGGCTCGGCCTCGGCCTGCCGCTTGGCCTCCTCGGCTGCCTGTGCCGCCGCCTCCGCCTGCTCCGCCTTCGCAGCCTCCGCCTCCTGGTGTGCCTGCTCAGCGGCGGCGTCCGCCTCGGGGTCGTATCCGCGCGGGCGGCCCTGCGCGGAGAAGGGCATGCCCATCGCGCTCAGCAGCGCGTAGGCCTCTTCGTCGCTCCCGGCGCTCGTCGTGATCGTGATGTCGAGCCCGCGCACCTGGTCGACGGCGTCGTAGTCCACCTCCGGGAAGATGATCTGCTCCTTGACGCCCATCGAGTAGTTGCCGCGGCCGTCGAACGAGCGCGGGCTGAGCCCGCGGAAGTCGCGGATGCGCGGGATCGCGATCGTCACCAGACGGTCGAGGAACTCGTAGCCACGCTCGCCGCGCAGCGTCACCGACACGCCGACGGGATTCCCCTCGCGCAGTTTGAACGCGGCTATCGACTTCCGCGCGCGGCGCACGCTCGGCTGCTGGCCGGCGATCGTCGCGAGCTGGTCGGAGGCGGCTTTGAGGATTTTCGAGTCCGTCTTCGCCATCCCCACGCCCATGTTCAGCGTGATCTTCTCGATCCGCGGCGCCTGCATCAGCGAGGAGTAGCCGAAGCGCTCGATCAGCGCCGGGCGGATCTCCTCGAGATAGCGCGTCTTCAGGCGCGCCGGGGGTGCTGTCTCAGCGGTTCCAGCCATCGTCAGTCGAACCTCGTCCCGGTCGTCTTGGCGACGCGGTAGCGGTGGCCGCCCTCGCGCTCGATGCGCACGCGCGTCGGGTTGCCTTTGCCGTCGAGCAGCATGACGTTGGAGACGTGGATCGGCCCCTCCTTCTCGATCACGCCGCCGAGCTGCTGTTCGGTGCGCGCCCCCGCCACCTGCTGGGGGCGGGTGTGCCGCTTCACCATGTTCAGGCCCTCGACGTAGACGCGCTCGTGCTTGGGCTCCACGCGCAGCACGCGGCCCGTCTTGCCGCGGTCCTTGCCGGAGGTCACCTTCACGTGGTCGCCGGAGCGGATCTTCAGCGAGCGCGGCTTGGCGGTGGAGCGGCCCATCACAGCACCTCGGGCGCGAGCGAGATGATCTTCATGAAGTTGCGCTCGCGAAGTTCGCGCGCCACCGGGCCGAAGACGCGCGTGCCGCGCGGGTTGTTCTGCTCGTCGATGATCACCGCGGCGTTCTCGTCGAAGGCGATGTAGGTGCCGTCGTCGCGGCCGATCGGCTTCTTCGTGCGCACGATCACCGCTGTCACCACCTCGCCCTTCTTGACGGCGCCCTGCGGGTTGGCCTGCTTGACGGTGGCGGTGATGACGTCGCCGACGTGGGCGTAGCGCCGGCGGGAGCCGCCCTTCACGCGGATGCAGAGGATCTCGCGCGCGCCGGAGTTGTCGGCGACGCGCAGCCTTGTCTCGTTCTGGATCATCGCGCCCTCTCCAGCACGTCCACGAGCGCCCAGCGCTTCGTGCGCGACAGCGGACGGCTCTCGATCACCCGCACGACGTCGCCCTCGTGGGCGTCGTTGTTCTCGTCGTGGGCGTGCACCGTGCTCGAGCTGCGGACGATCTTCTCGTAGCGCCTGTGCCGGCGCGCGACGTCGATCCGCACCGTGATCGTCTTCTCGGCCTTGTCCGACACGACGATGCCCTGGCGCACGCGGCGCTTGCCCTCGACCGGAGCGTGGACGGGCGCAAGCGGCTCGGCGGGAGGCGCGCCCGCGCGGCGCGCGGCAGCTTTCTCGCGTTCGCTCAGGCGCCGCGCACGGCGCTTGCGCGCCTTCTCGCGACGCTGCTCCTGGCGCTCGGAGTGGCGCTCCTCGGGCGAGCGGGGGGGACGCGCGGGGCCGGTGTGCTGCGAGCGCGCCCTGCGCCTGCGCTGCTTGGGGGAGAGCTCCTCGGCAGGCTCGCCGCCTGAAGCATCCACGGCAGCCTCCTGCGCCGGCTCGCCCTCCGCAGCAGCCTCGGCGGCGTCCTCCGCCTCCGACGCCTCTGCGGCGTCCTGCTCGGCCGCCTGGGGCTCGCCCGCGTCCTGCTCCGCGGCGTCCTGCGCCTCGGCGTCGCTGTCCTCGGGGGCCTGTGCGTTCTCGTCTGGTTCGTCAGCCATGTCTCGTCCCGGTCAGGGGTGTCAGGCGCTGCCGCCGCTGCGCTCGCGGGCGACGGTGAGCGCGCGTGCGAGATCGCGTTTGGCGCGGCGCAGAGCCGCGGTGTCGTCGAGTTCGCCGGTGGCGTTGGAGAAGCGCAGTCCGAACACCTCTTTGCGCATCTCCGCCAGGTGCTTAATTAGTTCTTTGTCGTCGAGGTCGCGTATCGCGCGTGCGTCCATCTCGATCCTCAGTCCTCGCGCAGCACGAACTTGGACTTGACGGGCAGCTTGTGGGCAGCCAGGCGAATCGCTTCGCGCGCGAGCGGCTCTGACACGCCCGCGAGCTCGAACATCACGCGGCCGGGCTTCACCACGGCGACCCATCCTTCGGGGGAGCCCTTGCCGGAGCCCATCCGCGTCTCCGCGGGCTTCTTGGTGACCGGCTTGTCGGGGAACACGTTGATCCACACCTTGCCGCCACGCTTGATCTTGCGGGTCATCGCGACACGCGCAGCCTCGATCTGGCGGTTGGTGAGCCAGCCGCCCTCGAGCGCCTTCAGCCCGTACTCGCCGAACTGCACGTGCAGCTGCCCGCGGGAGTTGCCGCGACGGCGGCCGCGATGCTGCTTGCGGTGCTTGACGCGCTTGGGAGAGAGCATCAGCGGCCACCTCCGTCGGGAGGCCCGCCGCCCGAGCGGCCGCGACCGCCGCCGCCGCCGGGACCCCGGCCGCCACGGCCACCGCCCGGCCCACCGGGACCGCGACCTCCGCCGGGACCACCGGGACCACGACCGCCACCCGGACCACCGGGACCACGACCGCCACCGGACCACCGGGACCACGACCGCCACCGGGACCACCGGGACCACGACCGCCACCGGGACCACCGGGACCACGACCGCCACCGGGACCGCCCGGACCGCGGCCGCCACCGGGACCACGGCCGCCACCGGGACCACCGGGACCGCGACCGCGGCCGCCGCCGCCGCGCGGGCCGCGTCCGCGGCCGTCGCGCCCGTCGCGCCCGTCGCGCTGGTCGCGCTGGTCGCTCGGCGGGGCGGGGGCGCTCATGTCGGTGAGGTCGGTGCCCGTGTAGCCCTCGGGCATGATCTCGCCCTTGTTCACCCAGCACTTCACGCCGATGCGCCCGAACGTGGTGCGGGCCTCGAAGAACCCATAGTCGATGTCCGCGCGCATCGTGTGCAGCGGCACACGACCGTCCGAATACGATTCCGTGCGCGCCATCTCGGCGCCTCCGAGCCGCCCTGCCACCTGCACCTTCACGCCCTTCGCGCCCGAGCGCATCGCGCTCGTCAGCGCGCGCTTCATCGCCCGGCGGAATGCCACGCGGTTCTGGAGCTGCTCGGCGATCGACTGCGCGACGAGCTTCGCATCGAGCTCGGGGCGCTTGATCTCGAGGATGTTCACCTTGATCTGCTTTTTGGTCATCCGGTGCAGGTCACGCCGGAGCGCGTCCACTTCGGTGCCGGACTTGCCGATCACGATCCCGGGACGGGCGGTGTGGATGTTCACCTCGAGTTCCTGGGCGTCCTTGCGGATGGTGATGTCGGACAGGCCGGCGTGGGCGAGCTTGCCGGTGATGTGCTCGCGCACCTGGATGTCCTCGTCGAGGTAGTCGGCGAAGTTGCGCTCGTTGAACCAGTTCGACTTCCAGTCGTGGATGTAGCCCACGCGCATTGCCTCTGGATGAACCTTCTGTCCCATCTCTTCTCTTCTCAGCGGTTTCGTTTCTTGGCTTGCTGGTCCGGACGCGGGCTCAGCGTGATCGTCAGGTGGCTCGTGCGCTTGCGGATCGCCGTCGCGCGGCCCATCGCGCGCGGCCGGAAGCGCTTGATCGTGGGCCCCTCGTCGGCGTAGGCCTCCCGGACGACGAGGTCGTCCTCGAGCAGTTCGTGGTTGCTCTCGGCGTTGGCCACCGCCGACTCGAGCAGCTTGCTCCAATCGCGGGCCACCTCACGAGGGGTGAAGGCGAGGATAGCGCGTGCCTCCTGCACCGACTTCCCGCGCAGGTGGCCGCATACCATCCGCGCCTTGCGCGCGGACGTGCGCACGTAGCGTGCACGGGCGCGCACCGCTTTGCGACGGGCGACGGGCCTGCCGCCCCGTGGGCGCGGTGCCTCTTTGGGTGCGGGTTTGGCGGCCTGCGGCGCTTTGCGCTGCGCTTTCTCGCCCTCGCCCGCGCCCTCGTCGTCCTTGGCCTTCTCCTCGGCGGCGGGCTCCGCTGGGGCTTTCGCCGCTTTGCGGCGCGTTCGTTTGGCGGGTGCCTTCTTCTCCTCGCCGTCATCCTTGGCATCCGCCGCGGGCTCTTTGGCTTTGCGCGGCGTACGCCGTTTGCGCGCTTTCGGCTCGGCGGCGGCGTCGGACTTCGCGGCGCCGGCCTTCTCGGCGTCGGCGGCCTGCGCCTCGAGCTTCTCCGGCTCGTCGGGCTTGCCCTGCTCGGGAGCTGCGGGTTTGTCCGCGCTCATCTATCTCACCTTCCCCGAGCCGGCGTGGCCGCGGAACATGCGCGTCGGCGCGAACTCTCCGAGCTTGTGGCCCACCATCGCCTCGCTGACATACACGGGGACGTGGCGCTTGCCGTCGTGTACGGCGATCGTGTGCCCCACCATCTCCGGGAAGATCGTCGACGCGCGCGACCACGTCCGCAGCATTTTTTTGTTGTTGGCGGCGTTGAGCGCCTCGATCCTCGACATCAGGCGCTCTTCCACCCACGGGCCCTTCTTGCTCGAGCGGCTCATCGGTGCTTGCCCTTCCCGCGCCTGCGCCCGCGCACGATGTAGCGGTTGGAGCCCTTGTTGCGTTTGCGGGTGCGATAGCCGAGCGTCGGCACTCCCCAGGGCGTCACCGGGTGGCGACCCGCGGTGGTGGAGCCCTCGCCGCCGCCGTGCGGGTGGTCGACGGGGTTCATCGCGGTGCCGCGCGTCTGCGGCCGCACGCCCATGTGGCGCTTGCGCCCGGCCTTGCCCACCTTCACGTTCTGGTGGTCGGCGTTGCCGATGACGCCGACGGTGGCACGGCACTCGGCGCGCACCATCCGCATCTCGCCCGAGGGCAGGCGCAGCGTCGCCATGTCCCCGTCCTTCGCCATCAGCTGCGCCGAGGCGCCCGCCGAGCGTGCCATCTGGCCGCCGCGCCCGGGCTGCAACTCGATGTTGTGCACCACCGTGCCGACCGGCAGGCGCGCCAGCTCCAGGCAGTTGCCCACGGCGATGTCGGCGCCCTCGCCGGAGGCGACGGTCATCCCCACCTCGAGGCGCTGAGGGGCGAGGATGTAGCGCTTCTCGCCGTCTGCGTAGTGCAGCAGTGCGATGTAGGCGGAGCGGTTGGGGTCGTACTCGATCGCCGCGACGCGCGCGGGCACGCCGTCCTTGCGCCGCTTGAAGTCCACGCGCCGGTAGGCGCGCTTGGCGCCACCGCCGCGGTGGCGTGCGGTCTTGCGCCCGTTGACGTTGCGCCCGCCGCTCTTCTTGAGGCCTTCCACGAGCGACTTCTCGGGCTTGGAGCGCGTGATCTCGCTGAAGTCGGGGTAGGAGACGAAGCGCCTGCCGGGGCTCGTCGGCTTGGGCTTGCGCACCGGCATTACTCGGCCCCCTCGAGCGCCTGCAGGCCTTGGAACACCGGGATGCTCTCGCCGGGCCGCACCTGCACGATCGCCTTCTTCCACCCGCGCGTGCGCCCGCGCGTGATGCCGCGGCGCTTGGGCTTGGGCTTGACGGTGAGCGTGCGCACGTCGAGCACGTGGACGTCGAACAGCGACTCCACGGCCTGGCGGATCTCGGTCTTGTGCGCATCGGGATGCACACGGAAGGTGTAGCGGTCGTTGGCGGTGAGCACGTAGCTCTTCTCCGAGACGACCGGGCGGATGATCACCTGCGTGGGGTCCATCAGCTGTCCGCCTCCCCCTTCTCGCGCGCCTCGCCGGCGCGCGCCGTGAGCGCCGCGAGCGCCGACTCGGAGACGACGAGCGAGGCGGCGCCGACGACGTCGGTAACGCCGACGCTCTCGGCGACGAGCACGGCGACGCGGTCGAGGTTGCGGAAGGAGAGTGCCGCCGCGGACTCCTCGGGCGCCAGCACGACGAGCGTCGGCCGTGCCTGGCCCCAGTCGTCGAGGAGCTCGTGCGCGCGCTTGGTCTTGGGCTCCTCGAAGGCAGCCGCGTCGAGCACCGCCAGCGAGCCGCGCTCCGCGTGCAGCGAGAGCGCGCTGCGCAGCGCCGCGCGGCGCTCCTTGCGGTTCACCTTGAAGGTGTAGGAGCGCGGCCGCGGTCCGAAGGTGGTGCCGCCGCCCGCCCACAGCGGCGAGCGGTTGGAGCCCGCGCGGGCGCGGCCGGTGCCCTTCTGGCGCCACGGCTTGGCGCCGCCGCCCGACACCTCTCCGCGCGTTTTCGTGGCGGCGGTGCCGCGGCGGCGAGCAGCCTGCTCGGCGCGCACGGACTCGTGCACGAGCGCGCCCTTGAAGCGCGAGCCGAAGGCGGCCTCGTCGAGCTTCACCTTCTTCGCCGCGGCGGTGGGGCTCAGGACGGGCGCCTCAGCCATCGCTGCGCACCTCCACGATCGAGCCGCGCGGGCCCGGCGTCGAGCCGCGCACGAGCAGCAGGTTCTCCTTGGCGTCCACGCGCACCACCTCGAGGCCCTTCTGCGTCACCCGGCGATTGCCCATCTGGCCAGGGCCACGGATCCCCTTCACCACGCGCGCGGGCGTGGCGGAGGCGCCGATCGAGCCGGGGGCGCGCACGTTGTGCGAGCCGTGCGACTTGGGGCCGCTGCTGAAGTTGTGGCGCTTGATCGTGCCCTGGAAGCCCTTGCCCTTGGACGTGCCGGCGATCTTCACGCGGCTGCCCACCTCGAACACCTCGACGGTCACCGTCTCTCCGAGCTGGAGCTCGCCCGCCTCGTCGCGGAACTCCGCGAGCGTGCGCATCGGCGGGGCGTCCGCCTTCTTGAGGTGCCCGAGCTCGGCTTTGCTGAGGTGCTTCTCACGCGAGTGCCCGAACGCGAGCTGGACGGCGTCGTAGCCGTCGCGCTCGGCGGTGCGGATCGCCGTCACCGGGCAGGGACCCGCCTCCAGCACCGTCACACGCGCCACGCTGCCGTCCTCCTGGAAGACCTGGGTCATTCCGAGCTTCTTGGCGAGGATTGCGGGCATCGTTGCGTCGTGGGGAGGGTGCCGGCGGCTCAGGTGGCGAGCCGGATCTCGATGTCGACGCCCGCGGGCAGGTGATCGAGCCGCTGCAGCGAGTCGACGGTCTTCGGCGTCGGCTGATGGATGTCGATCAGGCGCTTGTGCGTACGGATCTCGAAGTGCTCGCGCGAGTCCTTGTCCTTGAAGGGCGAGCGGATCACGCAGTAGACGTTCTTCTCCGTGGGCAGGGGCACGGGACCCGAGACGCTCGCGCCGGTGCGCGTCGCCGTCTCCACGATCTCCTTCGCCGCCGACTCGATCGCGGACGTGTCGTAGGCCTTCAGGCGAATGCGGATCTTGTTCTGACTGGTGCCTGCCATCGGAAGTTTCTGGTGTCTGGGTCTCTCTGATTTCGCTCTGCTGGATCTCGCGCACGCGGTCGAGCTGCCTCGCGCCGCGCACGTACCCCGGTCGGCTCATGGGCGGGGCGAGGACGGGCGCTCCGGGGAGACGCCTCCTCGCACCGGCCTCGCCGGCGGGACTTTCTTAGTCGTATCGGACTGCCAATTGCGCACCCTCCGGCCGTCGACGGAAGGCGCGCGGTGCTACTCGATGATCTCGCTGACCACGCCCGAGCCCACGGTGCGACCACCCTCGCGGATGGCGAAGCGCAGGCCCTGGTCCATGGCGATCGGCTGGATCAGTTCGATCTCCATCTGGACGTTGTCTCCGGGCATGACCATCTCGACGCCGTCGGGCAGCTTCGCCACTCCGGTGACGTCGGTCGTGCGGAAGTAGAACTGAGGCCTGTAGCCCGTGAAGAACGGGGTGTGACGGCCACCCTCCTCCTTCTTGAGGACGTAGACCTCCGACTTGAACTTGGTGTGAGGCGTGATCGAGCCGGGCTTGCACAGCACCTGGCCGCGCTCGATCTCCTCACGCTTGGTGCCGCGCAGCAGGCAACCCACGTTGTCGCCCGCGCGGCCCTCGTCGAGGATCTTGCGGAACATCTCCACGCCGGTGACGACGGTGGAGGAAGTGTCGTGGACACCGACGATCTCGACGGTCTCTCCTGTTTTCACGATCCCCTGCTCGACGCGACCCGTGGCAACCGTGCCGCGGCCGGTGATCGAGAAGACGTCCTCGACCGGCATCAGGAAGGGCTTGTCGAGCTCGCGGACGGGCTCGGGGATGTACGTGTCGAGCGCCTCGGCGAGCTCGAGGATCTTCTGCTTGGAGCCCTCGTCGCCTTCCAGCGCCTTCAGCGCGGAGCCGGTGATGAAGGGGATGTCGTCGCCGGGGAAGTCGTACTCGGAGAGCAGCTCGCGCACCTCCACCTCGACGAGCTCGAGCAGCTCTTCGTCGTCCACCATGTCGGCCTTGTTGAGGAACACGACGATGTAGGGCACGCCCACCTGGCGCGCCAGCAGGATGTGCTCGCGCGTCTGCGGCATCGGGCCGTCGGCGGCGGACACGACGAGGATCGCGCCATCCATCTGCGCGGCGCCCGTGATCATGTTCTTCACGTAGTCGGCGTGGCCGGGGCAGTCGACGTGGGCGTAGTGCCTGTTCTCTGTCTGGTACTCGACGTGCGAGGTCGCGATCGTGATGCCGCGTTCCTTCTCCTCCGGGGCGTTGTCGATCTCCTCGAAGCTGCGGGCTTCGGCGTTCCCCTTCTCCGCCAGCACGGTCGTGATGGCAGCGGTGAGGGTCGTCTTGCCATGGTCGATGTGGCCGATGGTCCCGACGTTGACGTGCGGCTTGTCGCGCTCGAACTTCTCCTTCGCCACTTTTGGTTCGCTCCTGTATCGACTTGTAGGCTCGCCGCTCTGAGGGCGAACCGGGGAAATCTATCTAACTGCGGGTTTCGTTGACTGCTGCTGGGTGCGTCTGGGGGGTGCCGCGGCTGCGCGGCGGGCTGCAGGCGCCTACGCGGGCACCGGCTCGCCCGTGCGCTGCTCGACGATCTTCTCGGCGATGTTCGGCGGGACCTCCTCGTAGGCCTCGAACTGCATCGTGTAGGTCGCGCGACCCTGCGTGTTCGAGCGCAGGTCGGTCGCGTAGCCGAACATCTCGCTGAGCGGGACACGCGCGCTCACCGCGAGCGCGTTGCCGCGGCGCTCCTGGCCCTCGACGCGCCCGCGGCGGCGGCTGAGGTCGCCGATGACGTCGCCGAGGAAGTCCTCGGGCGTCACCACCTCGACCGCGAACACGGGCTCGAGCAGCACCGGCTTGGCGCGTTTCGCCGCCTCCTTGATGGCGAGCGAGCCCGCAACCTTGAAGGCGATCTCCGAGGAGTCCACCTCGTGGTACTTGCCGTCGACGAGCGTCACGCGCACGTCCACCATCGGGTAGCCCGCCTTCACGCCCGTCTCGAGCGCCTCCTGCACGCCCTTCTCGACGGCGGGGATGTACTCCGAGGGGATCGACCCGCCCTTGATCTTGTTGATGAAGTCGAAGCCCTCGCCGGGCGCGGGCTCGAGGTCGATGAACACCACCCCGAACTGGCCCGAGCCGCCCGTCTGGCGGACGAACTTGCCTTCGATCTTCTGCACCGTGCCGCGCACGGTCTCGCGGTAGGAGACCTGCGGGCGCCCGACGTTCGCCTCCACGCCGAACTCGCGGCGCATGCGGTCGACGAGCACCTCGAGGTGGAGCTCGCCCATCCCCGAGATCTCGGTCTGGCCGGTCTCTTCGTTCGTGCGAACCTGGAAGGTCGGGTCCTCCTCGGCGAGGCGGCCGAGCGCCGTCGACATCTTCTCCTGGTCGGCCTTCGTCTTCGGCTCGACCGCCACCTTGATGACGGGCTCGGGGAACACGATCTTCTCGAGCTGCACGGTGCGTCGGGGGCGGCGAGCGTGTCGCCGGTGATCACCTGCTTGATGCCCACCGCTGCCGCGATGTCACCCGCGTAGACCTCCTCGACCTCCTCGCGCTCGTTCGCGTGCATCATCAGGATGCGCCCGATTCGCTCGGTGCGCCCGCTGCTCACGTTGAGCACGCGCGAGCCCGCCTGCAGGCCTGCCGGAGTAGACGCGGAAGTAGGTGAGCTTGCCGACGTAGGGGTCGGCGGCGATCTTGAAGGCGAGCGCCGCGAACGGCTCGGAGTCGTCCGCCTTGCGCACCACCTCGCGCTCCTGCTCCTCGCCCTTGATCAGTTCGGTGCCCGTCACGGGCGGCACGTCGAGCGGCGAGGGCAGGTAGTCGATGACGGCGTCGAGCAGCGGCTGCACGCCCTTGTTCTTGAACGAGGAGCCGCACAGCACGGGTGTGAGCTTGGTCGAGAGCGTGGCGGAGCGGATCGCGTGCTTGAGCACGTCCTCGGGGATCTCCGCCTCCTCGAGGATCAGCTCGAGCAGCTTGTCGTCGTAGTGGGAGACCTCCTCGAGCAGGTGCTCGCGCGCCTGCGCTGCCTCCTCGGCGAGGCGCTCGGGGATCTCGATGACGTCCTGTTCCTTGCCCATCTCGTCCTTGTAGACGACGGCTTTCATCGCCACGAGGTCGACGATCCCCTCGAACTCGCCCTCGGCGCCGATCGGCAGCTGGATCGGCACCGGATGCGCGCCGAGGCGATCGATCATCGTCTGCACGCCCTGGTTGAAGTCCGCGCCGACGCGGTCCATCTTGTTGATGTAGGCGATGCGGGGGACGCGGTACTTGTCGGCCTGGCGCCACACCGTCTCGGACTGCGGCTCAACCCCCGCCACCGAGTCGAACAGCGCGATCGCGCCGTCGAGCACGCGCAGCGAGCGCTCCACCTCGACGGTGAAGTCGACGTGGCCCGGCGTGTCGATGATGTTGATGCGGTGGCCCTTCCACTGCGCGGTGGTGGCCGCCGAGGTGATCGTGATGCCGCGCTCCTGCTCCTGTTCCATCCAGTCCATCACCGCGGCGCCCTCGTGGACCTCGCCGATCTTGTAGGTGCGGCCGGTGTAGTAGAGGATGCGCTCGGTCGTCGTCGTCTTGCCGGCGTCGATGTGCGCCATGATCCCGATGTTGCGGGTGTCCTGGAGGGTGAACTTGCGGGGCATCGCTCGGATCTCGTGGGGGTGGTTGGTGGGTGCTCTTCAGGACGAAAAAAACGGGCCCCTCGGGCCCGCGCGCACTGCTGGTCGTGACTGGACCGGTCCGCGTCGCTATCTGCTCGAGGTCTCCATCATCAGGTGCCGACTTCGCGGGCGCAGGCTCATGCACAGCCTTCGCCCACGACGCGTCTCGACTATAGCAGAGGGTTTCTCAGCGCAGAGCCGTTTTCCTGCTCTGCGGGCAGGCCTCGACGGGCCGCGCGCAGCACTCCGCTCCCGCGCTCTGCCCGACGGCTCGGGGCGCGGCGCGACTCCTCAGCCACGATCCGGCGCGCCCTCGGCCGAGGGCGCCTGCGGCTCCTCCTCGAAGACCGCCCCGAGCCGCTGCATCACCTTCGTGGCAGCGCGCATCTCGCGCGCGGAGACGTCCGCGAGCGCCCGCTCCCAGCGCTCGCGCCAGGCCCCACGCTTGGCCGCGACGCGTGCGCGACCGAGCCTTGTCAGCCGCGCCATCACGACGCGCCGGTCGCTGTCAGAGCGGGTGCGTTCGACGTGGCCCGAATCGGCGAGCGCGTCGAGCATCTGCGTGACGCTCGCCGGCGACAGGCGCGCCGCCA
>CAWCKZ010000003.1:0-278841 GCA_963796305.1 uncultured Solirubrobacteraceae bacterium
CACCTACTTGCGAATCCTCGACGCATGGCAGTGGTTCGACCTCGTGGCCGAGGCCGGCGCCAGGGACTTCAAGGACCTGTTCCAGCGCTGCCGGCACCAGGAGTTGATGATCTTCAGCATCGATTCAGACCTCTCATTCCCCCCCCAAGAGCAGGCCAAGCTCGTTGGACTCCTGGAGCGGGCCCGGGTCCCGCTCATGTGGATCACCGTGCACTCGGACAAAGGACACGACGCCTTCTTGTTGGAGCCCCGCCTGTTCACGCCCCACATCCATCAGGTGCTTAACCACCACGAATAGGTGGGGCCATGGGGCCGGTAATCAGCTCCCGCGCAGACGGTCGATCAGGACGGGGGATTATTGGTGTCGGGGGATTATTACCCCGGCAAGAAAGTTTCGCATCCTTGCACATACTAACCCGACGCGCCAGCGAGGGCTCTGAGGCACTCCCCTCGCTGGCGCGTCGGGTTCGTATGAGCTTCTTCGGTGCCAGGGTAATATTAGTGTCAGTTCTTTTTTCGGCGAAAAAAAGACCGACACCAATAATCCGTCACCTACATCGTTGATTGGACGATCTGAGCCTCGGGCACTGGCCCGCAAATCACGACTGTAAGGCGCAGCAGAACGCCGCTCGCTCGCAAGAATTGCGAGCGAGCGGCGTGAAAAGGTGGAGCGTGATTCCGGCTCGGCACCTGTTCGGAAGCGATCAGCAACTGCAGCAAACGGGCATGTTGTTCATGCACATGCAGCAGACGCAGCCGGCGGCGCACATGGAAGCCATGCAGTCGCAGCAGGCCTGGATCATCGAGCAGCAGGCGGGATCGCCACTGGTGCAAGTCATGCACACGCCGTCATCGGTCATCTCGCACTTGCACATGCCCATCGTCATGTTGCAGCAGCAGACCATCATGCCGTTCATCATCATGCAGCAACTGCACATCCCGCCGGCCATCATGGTGCAGAGGTTCTGCAGCATCGTCGCCGTCATCTTATCATCACATTGACAGGTGATCTGCATGCCGCCTTTGCACTTGGTCATCGTCATCTTGCAGCGGGGAACCATCATCCCCTGCGGGCTGGCCGGCATCGTGGCCGTGCCGCCCATACGCGCCCTGCATCATGCTGCCCATGCCCATTCCGGGCATTCCCATGCTGGCCCGTTCCATCACCATTGAACTCGTCATCGCTGTGACTCCCAGTTCTTGAGGTTTGACCGCGGATCAAGCGACCCGCCTATGTCTCATTGTAAGGACCGAGAATGGGAATGCAACAAAAAAATAAAGATTCTTACATGTATCATGACAATATCGATCACCAAGGTCAAGATAAACGGCCGGAGGACAAGCAGATCTGGCCGCTCATGGGGGACGCGTCCGGAGTTCTTGAAGTGATCCATGCGTGACGCATTTGATGGGACCAGGTCCATGCCGTGGACCTGCCAACCCTGGCAGGAAAGCCAATTCGACGTGGCCGTCGCTTGTCTTGAGTAGGGATCTCCAGCGCCTTGCGCCGGGGCATGGAGGTTCAGCAAATTCATGATAGGAATACTCAGGATTATTCTTAACAAACTCGATAGGAAAGGTTATAGTTTGGTAGTGAGACCTTAAACTGCTCTTTCTCAACGAGGTATGAGAGCCATGCCTTACGAATTCGACCGGCGTTCTTCCAGTCACAACTCACACCTGCCGCTAGTGGCGATGATGCCAGCCGTGCCGGTTCCTTCGGCCTGTACGCCAGCATTCGACGGTGGGATTCCGAGTTGTGGACTCTGGACTGCCGTTTATCGGCTGGCCTACGAGCAGGCTCGGGCCGCGCTGGCGCCGTCGCGATTCCAAGAAATGATCAAGCCCACCTGGAATTGACAGCACTGGGTCTGGGAATGGAGCCGTGAGAATCTCAGCGAAGGCCGAATATGCCTGCCTGGCAGTGATTTATCTGGCGCAGCGGCGACTGGAAAACCGACCGGTGCCGATCCGCGAGATTGCCGAGGCTCAAGGGATCCCCGAGACTTTTCTGACCCAGATCCTGCTCAAGCTCAAGGGAGCCGGTCTCGTCCTCAGCACGCGCGGCTCTGCCGGCGGTTATCGCCTGGCTCGATCTCCCGAGGAAATCTCCCTGCAGGACGTCCTCACGGTCGTCGATGGTTTAGATCTGAACGCGCGGGAGACCCAAGGCCCGGCCGCTCCGCTTCTGGCAAAGGTCTGGGAGCAGATCCGGGCGTTCGAAACCCATGTCCTGACAAAGACTTCGATCGCTCAACTGGCCGAGCGATCGAATGCCCATGACTGGGTGATTTGGGCTCGGTTCAACTCCAGGTAACACTTGCCAGATGGGATAGGGTTTTCTAAACTGCCTGTTTCCTCCATGATGGGGTTGTTTGTCCCCTCAAACACCGTTTCACGGAGGAAACAGACATGGATTGTCAGGCTACTTCGCACGTCTCGGTCTCGCAAGGCGATTTCCCTTCGCTCACCGGCCCAATCTCGCCCGCTCCGATAGATGTCGGTGTTTCGTGTTCCGCCAAGCGACTGCTGCCTCAGCAAAGGCAAGGGTTGGCCATCCAGGTGCTCGCCGGGACTGAAACGGTCTCCGAGTTGGCCCGGCAACACGAGGTCAGCAGGAAGTTCCTCGATCAACAGGTTCACACCGCCGAGAAGGCTCTCGGCGCAGCCTTCGCACCCTCAAGTCGACCCGACGACGTCCTCTTCTACCTACCGGTCACCAAGGCTTGGCTGCGGCAACTGGTCCTGGCCTTGGTGCTGATCTGCCATAGTTCCTACCGCGGCGTCGTCGAACTGCTGCGTGACCTCTTCGATTATCGGATCTCCCTGGGGACCGTGCACAACATCGTGCACAGCCCCGTTGCTCAGGCCCGGAGAATCAACCAGCAGTACGACCTCTCCACCATCCGCATCGGCCTCCTCGATGAGATCTTCCAGGCGCACGATCCCGTCTTGGTGGGGGTCGATGCCCAATCCACCTTCTGCTTCTTGCTGAGTCCGGAAGAGCATCGCGACGCCGATACCTGGGGCATCCGGCTGCTGGAACTGGTCGACCGGGGCTTCGCTCCTGAGGCCACCATCGCCGATTTCGCCTCAGGGCTCCGCGCCGGGCACCAAGAAGCGCTGCCTGAGGTCCCCTGCCGCGGTGATGTTTTTCATGCGTTGTACGACGTCGAGCCGCTAGTCCGTTACCTGGAGAACCGGGCCTACGAAGCCATCGACACCCGGACCAAGCTGGAGCGAAAGCAAGCCACTGCCGAGCGGCGTGGCCGGAAGGACCAAAGTCTGGCCCAGAAGGACCAGAGCCTGGCCCAGAAGCTCTCGTACGCACGGCCGGCTGAGGCCAAGGCGATCGCGTTGGCTGATGAGGTGGCGTTGTTAGCCCGTTGGCTCCGGGACGACATCCTCTCGGTGGCCGGTCCGGAGTACGCCATCCGCCGCGACCTGTTGGACTTCGTGGTGGCGGAGTTGCGCGCCCGCGAGTCGGCCTGTCCGGATCGGATCAGGCCGGTAAGGACCTTGCTGGAGAAACAGCGGGACAATCTTTTGGCCTTCGCTGTGCAACTGGACCGTGATCTGGCAGCCTTGGCCCAAGAGTGGCAGATCCATGTGACGACCGCCCGGGAGGTCTTGCAGGTGCAATCCCTGCCAACGTGGGACCCGAAGCGGTGGCGTCGTGAGGCGGCCCTGCGCGAGACGTTACGCGGGCGTTATCACGGCGTGTGCGCCGACGTGCAGGAACTCTCCGATCGGGTTGTGCGGGCCAGCAGTCTGGTCGAGAACCTCAACAGCCGGCTGCGAACCTACTTCTTCCTGCGGCGGCAGTTGGGGAAGGACTACTTGACGTTGCTGCAGTTCTTCCTGAACCACCGCCGGTACCTGCGCAGTGACGACCCCAGTCGAGTCGGCAAGAGTCCCGCGGAGTTGCTGACGGGTGAGCCGCACGCTCACTGGCTGGAGCTTCTGGGGTACACGCGGTTCTCGCGGAACTGAAGCCCCAGTACGGCAACCAGGGACTCGCGTAAACCTGCTCCAACGCGGGACCGATCAGGGTCCGCGCTGAGATCCCGTGTGTTACCCGAAAACGGGGGTTTTTGAACCATGCCGTGATTTGACCGGGCGATCTCATGAGCCGTGGACTGTGGCGTCCCCCTCATCGCAGCTCAAACCCTCCCGGCGATCTAATTCCTACTGTTCTAGTAGAGACTCACCAGATTTGGTAAACCGTCCCGGTCCACGAAGCCGAGGAATCAGGACGGTGACGCTTGGCGCCAGGACCGGTGTTGCGGACATGCACCGGTCATTTGGTAGGGTAAGTCCAGCTCTGAACCTTTGAGGAGAGCTCGGGGGCGAGGTGCTCGCGGATTGCCCCGATTTCGGCTCGCATCGGTGCAAAGGGGTCGGTGGATGATGTGCCAGGGGAGGATGAGGCTGTTTGCCGGCTGGCTCCTTCTGGGATCAATCCTGGGAATCCAGGCGGGAACCGTCTTGGGGGCTGATCGGGCACCGAACATCGTGCTCATCGTCGCCGACGCCTTGGGCTGGGGCGACGTCGGTTTCAATGGGCGAATGGAGTGGACCACTCCTCATCTTCTCGGGAATTTGGGACAGATAGGCAAGGAGCCGTCAGTATCACAAGTGATCGAACGGACGCGGGCATCGTGACTCATCTGGGGACGAGAAAGGGGACGGGAGTCGTTCCCAGGGCTCCGGAGGCATTTTCGGGGACGGGCGCGGAGGGCAAAAGGGACATTACTGAATAGCACTTGCTTAACCCCTAAGTGGTCCGTTTCACAAATAACGTCGTAGTGATCCTGGCCTCCGGCGTTAGGCAGCGGAAGCTGCTAAGAAGTGAGGATTCCGAACCGCTTCAGCTCGCGAACCCAATCACCGCGGGGACGGAAACCGGGCATGTCGAACCGCGTGACCTGCTCCAGGTATTGCTTGCCCGCAACGCACATGGCCAGCAGCTTCTGGTAGTCGGGATCACCCGTGCTCGAGAAGACAGGCGCTGGCTTCCGTGACTTGGGATCGCGACAGAGCTCCCAGCCACCGGCATCGCAGGCAAGCGGGGCCAGCAGGATGAGCGACTTGTCGGGTCGGGACAGGTTGAACACGATGTGGCGGCTGGTGTTGAGCCGGCGGGGGATTATTGGTATCAGTTCTCGTTTCGGCGAAAAAAGAACCGACACTAATAATCCCCTCGTCCGGCGAAAAAAGAACTGACACCAATAATCCCCGTGACACCAATAATCCCCAACAATCCGTCACCTACGTCGCTGGTTGGACGATCTAAGCCTCGGGCACTGGCCCGCAAATCACGACTGTAAGGCGCAGCAGAACGCCGCTCGCTCGCAAGAATTGCGAGGAGCGGCGTGAAGAGGCAGAGAGCGCGATTCCGGCTCTGCACCGGTTCAGAAGCGATCAGCAACTGCAGCAAACGGGCATGTTGTTCATGCACATGCAGCAGACGCAGCCGGCGGCGCACATGGAAGCCATGCAGTCGCAGCAGGCCTGGATCATCGAGCAGCAGGCGGGATCGCCACTGGTGCAAGTCATGCACACGCCGTCATCGGTCATCTCGCACTTGCACATGCCCATCGTCATGTTGCAGCAGCAGACCATCATGCCGTTCATCATCATGCAGCAACTGCACATCCCGCCGGCCATCATGGTGCAGAGGTTCTGCAGCATCGTCGCCGTCATCTTATCATCACATTGACAGGTGATCTGCATGCCGCCTTTGCACTTGGTCATCGTCATCTTGCAGCGGGGAACCATCATCCCCTGCGGGCTGGCCGGCATCGTGGCCGTGCCGCCCATCGCGCCCTGCATCATGCTGCCCATGCCCATTCCGGGCATTCCCATGCTGGCCCGTTCCATCACCATTGAACTCGTCATCGCTGTGACTCCCAGTTCTTGAGGTTTGACCGCGGATCAAGCGACCCGCCTATGTCTCATTGTAAGGACCGAGAATGGGAATGCAACAAAAAAATAAAGATTCTTACATGTATCATGACAATCTCGATCACCAAGGTCAAGATGTACGGTCGGAGGGCATGCAGGTATCGCCGCTCATGGGGGACACGTCCGGAGCTCTTGAAGTGATCCATGCGTGACGCATTCCATGGGCCCAGGTCCATGCCGTGGACCTGCCAACCCTGGCAGAAAAGCCAATTCGACGTGGCCGTCGCTTGTCTTGGGTAGGAATTTCGGCATGGTTCAAATCCTGGGTTTTGCAGGTAACAGTACGGACCGTCCCCGTGCCACGACGGTGGAGGTTCATTCTGTCGCCGGACCGATAGCCGGCTCAGAAACGCTGGAAGCGGTTCAAGCCCAGCATGTTTAACCGGTGCGGGTGGAGTTGGCCTGTCAGCAGTTGAGCGGGAGTTTTTCCCTCTGGCTCAAGGCGATGGCTCCTCTCCAGCGGCCGGTGATTGAAGAAGAACTGCAGTCAGCTCAGATATCATCAGCGACCCATTGGCGGCGGAGGCAAAAGTAGCCCCGTAGCCGACTCTTGAGATTCTCGACCAAGGAACTGGCTGGGATCGTCTTTTTTCTCAATTCGGCGACGGCTTCATATACATCGTGGAACCGATTACGCAATTGTTGGCGCAAGACTCGTTCCTCCTGCCAGCGCAGGGGATCGCAGTCGTCGCGGGAGAACATCCGCGGCACCCCACGCAACAACTCGGCAGGGCACTGGAATTCAGCCCCAAGCAAGCTCAGGTCCTCATCGAGCTACTTCGCGAAAGCCAAGGAACTCTCATTGCCCCGGACCAGAGTCCGTGGCCGAAACATGGCGTGACAATGTCGTAAACTATGTATGTCGGGATCGTGCCGACCTTCTTTGGCAATATGCGGATTGCGCAAGACTTGTGGATAAGTCAGGTAAGAAAGGCTGGCCAAAGCTGGACGGTCCGCAGCGCGGCCAGGTTCACCCGGGGTTGATCTGGCCGGACGCGGTTGGGGCCCGACCGTCGTCACGAGCGCGAACGCAGCCACTTCTTTCCCTGGATACCGGGTAGCGGCTGGCCCCTGCCGCTCGCAAAGCCGATGGGATGGCAAAATGGGGGTAAAATGGGCATGGTTCAAAACGCCTGCCATTCGGGTGACAGTTCTGGCCCTCTCGACGGGAGTGGGGTCCTGCAGCGGCTTTTGCCTGCCGCGGAGCGGCGGAATTTCATTGCCTGGCGGCGCGAGCCCCAGGGTAGGTGCCGTAGGGAGCGAACCACCAATCCTCTTGACCCGAACCCCAAACGGGGGCGACAGCTCAACGCGAGCCGGACCTGGGGTCGACTGTGATCAGGCACCGCTGGGAACACCATGAGGTCAGTGGCTGGGGTGGCTTTGATTGCTCCTGCTCGCGGGCGAGCTTCCAAGAAAATCATCAATATCATGCACACAGGCGCCGGGCGTTGTTTCTGGAAGCCAAAGTGGCCGTGGGTAAAAACAAAGCCACCAAAGCCACCAAAGCCATCGACAACTGGAAGGGCAGTGTGCAACGCAAGGTTCTTGTTGAGAGAGGTCCACGTTTCCGGTGCGTATCCGGTGCGTGCACCGGAAAGGGGCCCCAGATCGCAAACCCACGCCCAACGCCGAAACCTGGGAATCTCGGTCCGCCCTGGCCACCCGGCACCGGCGGCAACATGTCCAGCGCATGTTCGGTACTTCCACGCGATCTGGTTTCCGTCGAGGTTGCGGCCCCAACAAGTTGCGCACCACCCTCAGACCTTGTTGACCAGGTCCACGTTTCCGGTGCGCTATCCGGTGCGCGCACCGGAAAGGGGCCCCAGATGGCAAACCCACGCCTAACGCCGAAACCTGGGAATCTCGGTCCGCCCTGGCCACCCGGCACCAGCGGCGACCCTGCCGGCTATTCCCGCGGCCGCCCCCTCGGGGGCTCAAGATTATCGTTGGTTCGTTCGGGATCCCCTGGGGCTGACGCCGCCAGGCTATGAACTGGCGCCCCATACGGGGCTGGACAAGGCTCCTCCACGAACGCGAAATGAAGGCAGACTCGATGCCAGAGCGACTTCTCATTGGTCCAGGATCGCCACCCAGCCTCGATCCTGTCTACCCGGAGCTGTCACCTCCGCTTGAACCATGCCGGAATTGGCATGGTTCAAAAACCCCCGTTTTCGGGTAACACACGGGATCTCAGCGCGGACCCTGATCGGTCCCGCGTTGGAGCAGGTTTACGCGAGTCCCTGGTTGCCGTACTGGGGCTTCAGTTCCGCGAGAACCGCGTGTACCCCAGAAGCTCCAGCCAGTGAGCGTGCGGCTCACCCGTCAGCAACTCCGCGGGACTCTTGCCGACTCGACTGGGGTCGTCACTGCGCAGGTACCGGCGGTGGTTCAGGAAGAACTGCAGCAACGTCAAGTAGTCCTTCCCCAACTGCCGCCGCAGGAAGAAGTAGGTTCGCAGCCGGCTGTTGAGGTTCTCGACCAGACTGCTGGCCCGCACAACCCGATCGGAGAGTTCCTGCACGTCGGCGCACACGCCGTGATAACGCCCGCGTAACGTCTCGCGCAGGGCCGCCTCACGACGCCACCGCTTCGGGTCCCACGTTGGCAGGGATTGCACCTGCAAGACCTCCCGGGCGGTCGTCACATGGATCTGCCACTCTTGGGCCAAGGCTGCCAGATCACGGTCCAGTTGCACAGCGAAGGCCAAAAGATTGTCCCGCTGTTTCTCCAGCAAGGTCCTTACCGGCCTGATCCGATCCGGACAGGCCGACTCGCGGGCGCGCAACTCCGCCACCACGAAGTCCAACAGATCACGGCGGATGGTGTACTCCGGACCGGCCACCGAGAGGATGTCGTCCCGTAGCCAACGGGCTAACAACGCCACCTCATCAGCCAACGCGATCGCCTGGGCCTCAGCCGGCCGTGCGTACGAGAGCTGCTTGGCCAGACTCTGGTCCTTGCGGCCATGCCGCCGCTCGGCAGTGGCTTGCTTTCGCTCCAGCTTGGTCCGGGTGTCGATGGCTTCGTAGGCCCGGTTTTCCAGGTAACGGACCAGCGGCCCGACGTCGTACAACGCATGAAAAACATCACCGCGGCAGGGACGCCCAGGCAGTGGGACCGATCTGTGATTCGGCAGCGCTTTGGATCACGCCAAGGGCAGAGCTCCGGTGTTTTGTTCCCAGCGCGTCGATGAGACCGTTTAGCTCTCTGTCTTGTTCTCGAGAAGACGATCATTTATGGGCAGCGCTCCGGTGTCTTGTTCCCAGCGCGTCGATGAGACCGTTTAGCTCTCTGTCTTGTTCTCGAGAAGACGATCATTTATGCGGCCCGAGCTGCTGTTCCCAGTCCGCCTCCACTTCGAGGACGATCTCGCGGATGGCGCGCACCGCCGCTTGACCTCGCGCTGTGAGGTGGACGCGCTTGTAGCGCTGGTCCTCGGCGTCTGCCCGACGCGTGAGGTATCCGAGTCGATCCAGCTGCCCGAGCAGGTAGTTGAGCGCCTGCTTGGTCATGCGGGCCTGCTTGGCGAGATCCGACGGGCGCCGGTTCTCTGGTCCCGGGTACTGGAAGACGTCGAGATGCGCCGCGATGAGGTCACTGAATCCGCGCTCGTGTAGGCCGGCGAGCATGCGTTCCCGCACCGTCTCGAAGGGCATGCGCAGCAGCGCGCCGATGAGCGGTGGCGGCGGAGTGGCGGAGTTGGCATCGAGTACGGTCAAGTCACTTGACAGCATAGCGGAAGCGGTGTAGGGTGGTCAAGCAACTTTACCCAAGCTCGCCGCAAGGAGACCAGAAATGCATGCAGCAGTGAGAGAGACCATCACCGTCGGCCAGCTCGGCGTCCGCTTCCTCGTAGAGCCTGGCGACTCGAACGGGAGCGCTGCCGTCTTCGAGTGCTACGTCCCGGCTAACTCCAGGATGCCCGCGCCCCACAGCCACGACGCCTTCGAGGAGACGATCTACGGACTCGAGGGCGTCTCGACCTGGACGCTCGACGGCGAGACGATCGAGATCGGACCCGGCGAGGCGGTGTGCGTCCCACGGGGCGCGATCCACGGGTTTGAGAACCGCGGCAACAGCAACGTGAAGTTCCTCGCGATCGCCACCCCCGGAGTCTTCGGGCCCGCCTACTTCCACGAGGTCGGCGAGGTCCTGGCCGCCTCCGCCGGGCGCCCGCCGGACCTATCTGCCTTGATGGAGGTGATGCGTCGTCACGGTCTCACCCCGGCGCCGCCGGCAGCTGCGTAGCCCCGGTGCGGAGTCAGGCACTACCGCGACATCGACGAGGCCAGCCGCCGAACGGGCCGCCGAGGAGCGCGCGTAGGCGATGTGGGAGAACCTGAACCTCCCGTTTCCGGTGACGACTGCATTCGGCGGCAATGCGGTCGCCCCAACCGACACGCTCGGCGCTGTCGCAAGGGACGACCTGGAGCAGCCGACGCTGACGGCGCCCAGACTTCTGCATTGCCGAGCGTCTCACTGCCCGTAGCCGGCGTGCTTGGACCTCGTCCGATGCCCTACGGCGCGCAGTCGGCGACCGTGCGTCTGCTTCGTGGCCGAGAGCGAGCGCGCGCCGTCTTCCCACGCAGAGCCTGATCGAGCTACCACCGATGAGCCTGGACACGGCGTGAGGTCGTTGAACACGGAAGAATGCGCGTCGACCGAGGACGACCGTGATGAGAAAGCTGATCTACTCGATGACAGTGTCACTGGACGGCTTCATCGCTGGGCGCGATGGAGAGATCGACTGGTCGGCGCCGGACGAGGAGCTGCATCGGTTCCACAACCGGCATGTCGGGGAGTTGGGTGCGCATCTCTGCGGACGGCGGCTCTACGAGACGATGCTCTACTGGGAGACCGCGGAGGAGAACCCGTCGGCCGCCGAGCACGTGCTCGAGTTCGCGCGCATCTGGAAGGCGCTGCCGAAGCTCGTCTTCTCGAGGACCCTCGAGAGAGTCGAGGGCAATGCCCGGCTACTCCGGGACAGCGTCGGCGAGGAGGTCGCCAAGCTCAAGGAGCAACCGGGTAAGGACCTGGCCGTCGGCGGAGCTGGCCTGGCTTCCACCTGCATGAAGCTGGGTCTCATCGACGAGTACCGGCTTTTCGTCACCCCGGTCGTCCTGGGCGGCGGCACCCCATACTTCCCGGCGCTGGACGACCGCATCAGTCTGGAGCTGGTCGAGACGCGGACCTTTGCCTCTCGTGTTGTTTACGTTCGCTACCGGGTCTCTCCCGCACGTTAGGTTTCGCAAGCAGGCGTGTGCCGCTCCGCACCCGCTGCGCTCGGAAGTCCTCCAACGCGAGAGCCCGCGTGAAGCTGCCGGCGGCGCCTCCCTTCGAGGACAAGCGCAAGACGGGACGCTTGCCGCAGGCCACTTTGGATCTCGCGCATACGGGGTGCCTACTCATGGGTGTGCCGCGCGCCTGGCGGTGTGATGAGAAGATCATGGCCATGACCAGCCGCATCGGAACACTCGCGGCGCACCTGCTGCTGGCGACCTTGCTGGCGTGCTTGGCACTGGCCCCGACACCGCCCGCGGCCGGCGCAGCGCGCGCGAGCCGCGCGGCGCTGCCCTTCAATGTCGGCCTGCGTGTGAGCGCAGACGCGAAAGCGGGTCCCGTCGACGTGCTCACGATGGCCGTGTCAGCTCCGGCGACGACCAGATGCGCGCTGCAGATGAGCGCCGCGCGCTTCGAGAAGACGCTGCCGAGCCGCCGCCTGGGAAGCGCGGTGTGGCGCTGGAGAGCCCCCGTGCACCCGCCGAAGGGGGTGTGGAAATTCACGGCCATCTGCCGCGAAGGCGCGCGATGGGCGGGCTTCTGGTACGAAGGCGAAATGGGCTTCGCGCGGCGCTCAGGAGCCCTCCTCGGGAACTCTGCCGTGGCCAAGCCCGCCCCGCCTGGCGAGTCCTGTGACAGCCAGGGCGTCTGCTTCGCCAACGACCCGTTCCCCACCGGAGAGTGCACCTGGTATGCCAGCGGGCGCCGGCCCGACCTCGTGGGCGTCGTCCACGGCGCCGCCCGGGAATGGCTGGCTGAGGCCAGCGGCCGAGTCCCCGAGGGCTCGCGGCCCGCGCTCGGGGCGATCGCCGTCTATCTGCCCGACACTCCCGGATCGCCGGGTCACGTCGCCTATGTAGCGGCGATCTCAGGCTCTCGAGTCCTGCTCGACGATTCCAACTGGCGCTCCACGCCCTGGAGTCCACGGCGGCAGGTTCACGAACACTGGGAAGACGCGCGCGCAGCGAACGGCTACATCTACGGGGGGCCGGCGGGCGCGGGGCCACACCCTGCCGCGCCGCTACGATGACTGGCTCTCGCGAACAGTAAAGCTGCTGCTCGCACATTGCACCGCTTTGTCCGCCACGCGAGCGTCTGCTGACCGTCGGGTCGAGCGCTACGGAGACGGTCATTGGGTTCTCCTTCCGTAGGCAGCTGGTAGTGGCGCTGCTCTACCAGCTCGCCACCCGCCGGACCGATCTCTCTAGGCGCGAGAGCAGGCCCCAGAAATGCGACACGCCTGCTTCGCCGCAAAGGTTTCGCCGCCACGTCTCAGGAGCGGGGGTGAGGAGGCGTTTTGCGCCGCACCAGTTGCGCCACGCGCACGCCGTGGAGCTCGCACGAGAAGGAGTGACTCTGAGCGTCATCCAACGCCAGCTCGGGCACTCCAACCTCGGCACACGAGCATCTATCCGCAGGGCATCGCGATCGAGGAGATCGTCTCCGCCGTGAACGGACGCCCTTCGACGCATCTACATCGTCTGCTTAGAGTTGAGGGCCTACATGGTCGGGTTCGCGCGTGCCGATGAGACTGTGCTCCTGTTCGTGTGCTCCTGTTCGCGCACGAGGACTGGCGGGAGCCAGTCGAGTTCATGTCCCACTGCAGCACCAAGTGCGACTACCACCCGATTGGACTGAAGTCGCTGCTAGAGGGCGGCGTGGGCACGCCCTACCCGGACGACGCCCCTCGTGACCATTTCCGCGACAACGCTGTCAAGCTCGAAGTTGTTGTGCAGCACGGTCAGCTTGACCATCTCGCCCTCCTGCTCCCGCTGCACATGATCCCGCCGCAGCCCTGCACGCAAAGACGACTGTCGAGCCGTCGGCACTCGTGCGGAGCTAGGTGCCGGGCTTCTCGTCGAGCACCACCTCGTACATCTCGACCGAGGTTCGGGCGCCGCGCCCGCCGGCCGGCGTCACTTCGTTCAGCGCAGCATCGACCCGCCGCAGGTCGTCCTCTGTCTCACAGAGGACCAAGTTCGCTCCACGATTGCCCTCGCGATCGACCAGCAGCATCATCCGCGCGACGGCGTCACTCGCTTTCTCAAACGGAGTGCCCTGCCCGCCGCTGCGAATGGTGTCGCGAACGCCCGCGGCGAACTCGTCCCAGTTGCGGTCGCCACCCTCGAACCGCGCGATCCGTACGTACATGCTGCGCTCTCCTCTCCCAGCCGGTCGGCTCAGTCGCGCCACACTATCGGACGCGGTCCTCAGTGGATCTTGCCAACCCCGAACCTTCCGGTCCAAAAGCCGCTCGCCACCTGCCATGCGAACCGGCCACAGCACTGGCGCGACGGCTCAAGGGCAACCCGCCACCCGCCTTCAGGTGGCTGCGCTGCCGCCGGCGGTCGCCAGACCCGACGATCGTATCCACCGTCCGCGCGGGCTTCCCGCCTGCGACCACTTTCGGCGACGAAGCGCTCACCCGGATCCGGTCGGTCATGCGCCGCACCGGACGATCGCAACCGCCCGAATACGAGCGCCCGAGTGCCGATCGGCCAGGTGCCCCCACGGGACGATCCTCGTGTGATTCGGCTCAGTTCGTCCGGGTCAAGGCCCACGATGCCTGAGCGATCCTGTAGCGCTCGAGCGCCCGCCGCCTGGCGTCGGCATGGTCCACGATCGGCTTCGGATAGTCGGCCCCTAGCACGCAGCCCACCTCACGCTGCACACGTGCCGGCATGGTCCACGGCTCGCGGATGTAGTCGTCGGTGACGTTTCTTAGCTCCGGAACGTAGCGGCGGACGTACTTTCCATCAGGGTCGTACGCCTCCATCTGGCGGGTCGGGTTGTAGATCCGGCGATAGGCCGGTTGGGGATCGGTCCCGACCGAGGCGATCCACTGCCAATTCCCGTTGTTGTTGGCCTCGTCCCCGTCAACCAACAGGCGCATGAAATGGCGCTCCCCCCAGCGCCAGTCGATGCCGAGGTCCTTTGTCAGGAATGATCCGACCACGAGTCGGGCGCGGTTGTGCATCCAGCCTTCGCGCCGCAGCTGGCGCATGCCCGCGTCGATGAGCGGGTACCCGGTGCACCCCTCACACCACGCCACAAACCGCCGCTCGGCGTGACTCCACTTGATCTTTCCGCGGTAGCGCGGCTGGAACTCTGAGGTGGCGTTGCGGGGGAAATGGAGCAGCACGTGGTGGTGGAAGTCGCGCCAGCAGAGCTGGCGGCGGAAGGCGGCGGACCCGCCGTCGGACCCCAGCCGGTGCTCGACCTCGCGTGCGGAGACGGAGCCGAAATGCAGGTAGGGCGACAGCCGCGAAGTGGAGCTGCGGCAGAGCGCGTCACGGTTCTCACCGTACCCCGAAACATCGTGCGCGAGGAATCGCTCGAGCCGCTTGCGCCCCTCGTGCTCTCCTCCCTTGGGGGGGTCGTCCACCTCCTGCTCGAGGCCGAGCGAGGCAAGGGATGGGATCTCGCCTCGGTCGAGACCCGACGGAAGCGCGGGCAGTCGGCGCGGCGCGCCCAGCACTTCGCGCCGGCCCTCCCTCTCCCACGAACGGTGGAACGCGGAGAAGACTGCGTAGGGCTTGCCCGCCTGTGTTCGCGGTGCGCCGACGTTGTCGATCGCGCTGAGGCCGGGGTGGCCATGAAGCGCGAGCCCGGCGGCATCGAGCACCTTTCGCACGCGCTCCCCGCGCTGGCGCGCGAAGGGGGTTATGTCCGCGGTGAAGTGGAGCTCCTCGGCCCCGATCTCCTCTGCGAGCGCTGCGAGCTCGCGCTCAGGGGGGCCGTGGCGAACGACGAGGCCGCTGCCGCGCCTGCGCAGCGACCCGTCGAGGTCGGCCAGGCATTCGAGCAGGAACTGCGTCCGTGGGCCGGACGCGTGGCGGCCGTGGAGCAGGCGGTCATCGAGGCAGAAGACGGGCACGACGTGGTTGTGGGCGTCCAGCGCCGCCCGCAGCGCAGGGTGCTCGTGCAGGCGCAGGTCGCGCCGGAACCAGACGATCGCACTCACGTACCGGCTGGCTCTGGTTGGAGTCGTTCTGCCACCGCCCGCTCGCGGTAGTCGAAAACCCGCTTGAGATCGCGCTTGACAAACACCGCATGAGCGGTCTGCCCGAGCAGGCCCAGCGGCAATCGCGTAGCGGACGCGGTCGCCGATCAGGACCGCGTGCTCGCCGTCGGGCTCAAAGGTGTGCGTGTGCTCCCAGAGCGCGTACGGGCCACGCACCTGGACGTCGATGAAGCGCAGGGGCGGCTCCCACACCGCGATCCGCGTGCGCCAGCGGACGGGTACACCATGCAGCTTCAGGCGGTAGTCGATCAGTGCGCCGCGGCGCATCTCGATAGGCCCCGGCGTGATCACCTCGAAACCCATCCAGGGCGGCGTGATCACCGCGAGGTTGCGTGCTTGGGCGTAGAACTCGAATGCCCGCTGGACCGGCAGCTCGAGCCGCTGTCTGCGCTCGAGCACGTAAACACGTCTGCCGCTCACGAGACGGGCTGCTTGGTTCCGAGTGTCTTGCGCATACCCGCGAGGGCGCGATCGCCGACCCGCTTGAAAGCGAGCGCAAGCAGCGGGTCGGCGAGCTTGAACGGACCCTTCAGCGCGAGGTCCGCGTCGTAGGTGATTCGTGTGCCGCCGTCCGACGGCTCGAAGGTGATCCGGTCCAGCGAGACGACGCTCGAATTCTCGCCGCGAAAGGTGACCGCGCTCGGCGGGTCGTACTCGACGATGCTGTAGGTGAGCGTTGTCTTGCGGCGAAGGAAGTCCGCCACGAGCCGAAACTCGCTCCCCTCTGCGACCGGCTCGTCGCCGAGCCGCTCGGCTTCGACGACCCCCGGATCCCACTCCGCGGTCGTCGAAAAGTCGCTGAGGTAGGCGAACACCTCGCCTGGGGGATGGGGCGTGTCGACTGATGCCTTGTAGCGGGCCATCGGGTTCTCCTTATCTGTTTGAGCGGGTTGTGGCCGGAATGTCCTGCCAGCCGCTGAGACGCTCGCACTCGGCCCAGAGCCGGTCGCGGTCCGCGGCGCTCTCCCTGGTCCACGGCACGCGATGGGTCGGGCGTTCTCGGCGGTCATGCCAGAAGCCGCCGGAGCAGCGTGCCGGCTCGGGAGCGGCGCCCAGCCAGACGATCGTGTCGGCGCCCTCCTGCGGCGTGCGCAGCAGCCTCCTTGTCGCGCCGTAGAAGCGTGGCAGCGAGGACTCGAGTCCCGGGGTGTCCGCCCAGCCGGGATGCATCGCGTGAGCCACCACCCCGCTGCCCTCGAGCCGCTCCGCCCACTGCTCGGTCAGGATCACCTGGGCGCGCTTGGTGCGAGCGTAGGCGGTGGCGCCGTCGAACTCACCGTGGGCGCTCTGCAGGTCCTCGACGTGGATCCGTTGGGTGTACATGCCGCCTGAGGACACGTTGACTATGCGAGCGGGCGCGCTCTTCTCAAGCAGCGGGGTCAGCAGGTTCGTCAACAGGAACGGTCCGAGGACGTTGGTGGCGAATGTCAGCTCGATGCCGTCGACCGAGAGCGTCCGCTCGCCGAGCAGCGCGCCCGCGTTGTTGACGAGCACATCAAGGCGTGGCACTTCGCCGCTGAAGCGCTCGGCGAACTTCCGCACGGCTTTGAGGTCACTGAGGTCGCAGAGGCCGACTTGAACATCGCGATTGCCCGACCGTGCCACGATCTCCGCGCGAGCCCGCTCACCGCGCTCCTCGCTGCGGGCGAGCAGCCAGACGGCGGCACCGAGGCGCGCGAAGCCCTCGGCTGCGGCGAGCCCGAGCCCAGAGGTCGCACCGGTGACGAGCACTACCCTCCCGTCCAGCGCCGGCAGGTCGGCGGGGCTCCACGTGCGCCTGCGGACTCGATAGCCGACGCTCGTGTAGCCCGCAACCACGGTGCGGTCGAGGATCGTGTCGAGCAGCGAGTTGATCACGCGGTTCGTCCCGGGCAATCGAGCCGCTCGCACGGCGCGCTTGGCGCATCGGCACGCCGTGTCGGCTTGCTCGCCTCGGCTAGGTTTGTGTTCCCGTGCACGTCCTCGTCACAGGCGCCAGCGGCTTCATCGGCGGGCGTCTCGCCCGCCGACTTGGCGAGCGCGGCGATCGAGGTGCGCTGCCTGGTCCGCGACCGCGACGGCATTCGTGCGCGCGGGCTGCTCGGGGAGGGCTTCGAGGTCCACGTGGGGGACGTTCTCCGTCCCGAGTCGCTCTCGGGCGCCGGCCGCGGTGTCGATGTCGCCTACTACCTGGTGCACTCGATGGGCCGGGGCGGCAACGCCTCGGACTTCGCAGAGCGCGAGCGACGAGCGGCCGAGGGATTCGGGCGCATGGCCATGCAGGAGGGCATTGGCCGCGTCATATACCTCGGTGGCCTCGGTGACAATCCTCGCTCCGAGCACCTGCGAAGCCGCCACGAGACCGCCAGACAGCTCGAGGCGCACGGCCCGCCGCTGACCTACTTCCGCGCCGGGATGGTCGTCGGCAGCGAAAGCGAGTCCTATCGCACCCTGCGATACCTGGTCGAGCGTCTGCCCGCGATGATCGCTCCCGCCTGGCTCGCGACCAGAACCCAGCCGATCGGAATCGATGACGTCCTGAGCTACCTCTCGCAGGCGCCTCACCTCGAGGCCTCGACCGGCCGTGAGCTGCAGATCGGAGGCCCGGACGTTCTCACCTACGGTGAGATGCTCGACGTGATGGCGCGCGCCCTCGGCAAGCGTCCGCGCCCGAAGATCCCGGTACCGTTCATGACACCGTGGCTGTCCTCGCTCTGGATCGGTCTGGTGACACCGGTCGACGCGGGTGTCGCGCGCCCACTGATCGAGGGGCTCAGCACCGAGACGGTCGTGACCGACGACTCCGCCCGCCGGCTCTTTGACATAGAGCCCGCCCCGTTCGAGGCCACGCTGCGCCAGGCACTCGCCGAGGACAAGCGTGTCCCACCGCTGAACTAGGGGCTCCCGACCGCACGCGGGCCGCTCACGCTGCAACGCGGGCCGCCTCGCCAATCGCATCTCCTCCGAGCAACTCAACGCCCATCGCTTGGGCGAGCGCCGAGGTGGCGCCTGCCCCGCCTATGCACACGCGCACACGACTCCCGAGAACGCCGATTTCCTCGCTGGCGTCGAGAAAGCGCTGCTGGCTGATCGCGGAGAGCACCACCATGGTCGGCAAGAGCTCCCCAAGGGCGTCGGTGATCTCGCACAGAGGCGTGTCTGCGCCGAGGTAGGTGATCCGCCAGCCGTGCTCCCTCAGGGCGAGCCCGAAGCAGAGCAGGCCAAACTCGTGTCGCTCGCCGGGCGGACACGCGAGCACGGCGCGCGGGCCCACGCCGTTCCCCCAGCCCTGAGTCAGCGCGCGCAGCCGCCCGCCGAGCACGTTGCTCGCGAAGTGCTCGTGGGCGATGCTCGTTTCCGCTGCCGCCCAACGCTCACCGAGCTGGTGCAGAAACGGGAGGATCACCTCCGACAGCGCGTATGGGAGCGCGAAAGCTCTGAACAGCTGGTCGAGCGCCGACTGGGCCATCGGCTCGTCGAGCGCCTCGATGCCGTGCGCGAGCGCCGTCTGGATCTCGGCGAAGCTCGCCGAACCCTCGCGCGAGGCCGATTCCTCGCCCGACCTGGCGAGTCGGGCGGCCTCCGAGGCGGACAGCCCGGCGGCGATGTGCTTGCGCATGAGATGCACGCGCCGCTCGTCCTCCTCGGAGAAGAGACGAAGCCCGCCTGCGGTGCGGTCAGGGCGCAAGAGCCCGTAGCGCGTCTCCCAGGCGCGCAGCAGTTCGGGGCTCACACCAACGCGTCTGCTGAGCTCGCCAATACGGAGTCGTGGACCGTCGGTCACAGCTGGAGTCTACCGAACTTCCACCGAATCTCTACAAAAGCTGTACACTGAACCCAGATGACGCTGAAAGCCATCAAGGGAGCAGGGCGACGGCAGGTTGCGCGCGCCCAGCGCTGGGATCTGTTCATCGCCGCTGATCCTGCGGTGCGCTGCGACCCGTATAGGTTGGGCATGAGGGTCGCGATCATCGGCGCAGGAGTCTCCGGGCTCGTGTGCGCGCACCGGCTGCACTCCGAGCACGATGTCGTTCTGTTCGAGGCGAGCGATCGGGCCGGCGGCCACGCCAACACGGTGCGCGTCGAGACCGAGGCCGGGGTCTATGACCTCGACACGGGCTTCATCGTCTTCAACGACCGCAACTACCCGAACTTCGAACGGCTGCTGGACGAGCTCGACGTGGAGACGCAAGCCTCCCTGATGAGCTTCGGGGTGAGCGACGGGGTCGACTTCGAGTACAACGGGGCCTCGCCGAACGGGCTGTTCGCGAGCCGCGGCCAGATGGTCAGGCCCTCATTTCACCGGATGATCGCGGATCTCGTCCGCTTCAACCGCGACGCCCGCGAGCTGCTCGCCTCCGAGAAGGATCCGTCGCTGCGCGAGTGGCTAGCTGTCGGGGGGTATTCGCGCGCCTTCGTGGAGCGGCTGATAGTGCCCCAGGCGGCGGCGGTGTGGTCCGCAGATCCGGCGCAGATGTGGTCGTTTCCCGCGCGCTTCCTGGTCGAGTTCTTCGACAACCACGGAATGCTCGGATTCCGTGAGCGTCCGCGTTGGCGAACGATCACCGGAGGGTCGCGCAGATATGTCGAGGCGCTCACGCGGCCCTGGCGCGACCGTCTCAGGCTCTCGACACCGGTGACGGAGATCACTCGCCATCCGGACCACGTCACTGTGTCATCCCGCGAATGTGAGCCAGAGCGCTTCGACGCGGTGGTGATCGCGACGCACTCAGACCAGGCCCTCGCGCTGCTGGCCGACCCCAGCGAGCGCGAGCGCGAGCTGCTTGGTGCGATTCCCTACCAGAGCAACGAGGCGGTGCTGCATACCGACCGCTCGCTGCTCCCGCGGCGCCGGCGCGCGTGGGCGAGCTGGAACTACCATCTCGACGAGGGCGTTGCGGGACGCTGCACGGTGACCTACCACATGAACCGCTTGCAGTCACTGCGGGCCGACCGCGAGTTCTGCGTCACCCTCAACCGCACCGCCGCCATCGACCCAGAGCGGATCATCCGCACGATCCAGTACGCGCACCCTGTCTACACGCCCGCGGGCGTCGCGGCGCAGTCACGCCACCACGAGATCAGCGGACGCAATCGCACGCACTACTGCGGCGCCTACTGGGGATGGGGCTTCCACGAGGACGGCGTCAAGAGCGCGCTGCGGGTCGTGCGCGAGATCGGCGCCCGGCGAACGGAGGCGGTGGGGGTATGAAAGCCAGCGCGATCTACGAGGGCACGATCCGCCACCGGCGCTTTGCGGTGCGGCCCCACGAGTTCAGCCACCGCGTGGCGCTCGCGTACCTCGACCTGGAGGAGCTCGATGGCCTGCTCGGCGGACGGCTTGTCGCTGACCGTCCGGGCCTCATTCGCTTCCGCCGATCCGACTACCTCGGCGATCCCTCCGTCGGGCTCGCAGATGCGGTGCGCATGCAGGTGGAGCGCCGGACGGGCAGGCTGCCCACGGGCCCTATCCGTCTGCTCACGCAGCTGCGCACGTTCGGGCACTGCTTCAACCCCGTCAGCTTCTACTACTGCTTCACTCCGCAGGACCAACTCGAGGCGGTCGTGGCAGAGGTGACCAGCACGCCGTGGGGAGAGCGCCACGCCTACGTACTCGCGAGAACGGATGAAGGACCCGTTCTCACGGGGAGCTTTGAGAAGAAGCTGCACGTGTCCCCGTTCATGGCGATGGAGCAGCGCTACCTATGGCGCGTCGCCGCGCCCGGCCCGACGCTGTCGGTTCACATCGAGAGCCACGAGCGCGAGCGACCTGCCTTCGACGCGACGCTGGCGCTGCGTCGTGCCCCGTTCACGCGCGGCCGTCTCGTCCGCGTCACGGCGCGCTACCCGGCCGCAACGTTGCGCGTGCTGGCGCTCATCTACGGCCATGCGCTTGCGCTGAAGCTCAAGGGCGTGCCACTCCACCCCCGTCCGCAGGTGCCGGCATGACGGCCGGGCAGCGTATGGCGCGCAGCATCGTGCTGGGCCTGCTGGCGCATCTCCGCGAAGGCCAGCTGACAATCGTCGAGGGCCAGCAGCGGCTTACGCTGGGTCACGGCAGCCCGCAGGCGACGGTGGAGGTTCGCTCGCCACGGGTCTGGCCGATGCTGCTGCACGGAAGTCGCGGGATGGCCGAGGCCTACATGGATGGGCTGTGGGCGTCCCCCGATCTGACCGCACTCGTGCGGGTGGCGGCACGCAACATCACAGGCCTGGATGAGTGGCGTCGCCGTCTTGCGCCGGCGCGGATACCGCTCCAGACGGCGCGCGGCATCCGGGCACGCAACACACGCGTGCGCAGTCGCCGCAGCATCGCGGCCCACTACGACCTCGGAAACGAGTTCTTCGCGCTGATGCTCGACGAGACGATGATGTACTCCTCCGCGTACTTCCCGCGCCGAGGGATGACGCTCGCGGAGGCCTCGAGAGCCAAGCTCGAGCTGGTGTGTCAGCAGCTGGACCTTCGGTCCGACCACCACGTGCTGGAGATCGGCACGGGATGGGGCGGCTTTGCCGTGCACGCCGCGAGAACGCGGGGCTGTCGGGTCACAACCACCACGATCTCGCGCGAGCAGTACGAGTACGCCCAAGCGCAGGTGCGGGCGGCCGGGGTCGCCGATCGAGTCACGGTGCTGTGCGAGGACTATCGCGATCTGCGCGGGAGCTACGACAAGCTCGTCTCGATCGAGATGATCGAGGCGGTCGGGTGGCGCGATTTCGACACGTTCTTCGCGCGCTGCTCGAACCTTCTCGCTGAGGACGGGAGCATGCTGCTGCAGGCGATCGTCATCGACGACCGCGCCTACGCGGTCGAGAAGGCCTCGCGGAGCTTCATTCGCACGCACATCTTCCCCAACGGCTGCCTGCCCTCGCTCGAGGTGATCGCACGCTGCGTCGCCCGGCATACGGACCTGCGAACCGTCGGACTCAAGGACCTCACGCCACATTACGCCGAGACGCTGCGGCGCTGGCGCGCCAACTTTGAGGCCGCCGGCACGCGGCTGGAAGATCTCGGCTACGACGAGCGTTTTCGACGGCTGTGGCGGATGTATCTCGCCTACTGCGAGGCTGGCTTTGCCGAGCGGCGGATCGGCGTTGTGCAGATGCATCTGGCCAAGCCGCGGTGGCGCGAATACGCCGGCCTCGCGAAGGCGGGTGAGACGCCGCTGGCGCTGGCGTCTTAGTTGGTTGAGACGCTGAAGGCCGCCAAGACCGTGTTCCGTCACGGGGCGGCCCGACAGTTGCGCTCGAGTCGCAGTGTCGACATCGCGACACTTCCGCTTGTCCTGCGAATGCGAGCGTGCCGATGACCTCGGAGCAGACTGCTGAGTTGGACGACTAGTCGGGGAGACAGGATTTGAACCTGCGACCGCCCGGCCCCCAGCCGGGTGCGCTACCAGACTGCGCCACTCCCCGTGGCAAAAAGCGGGCGACGGGAATCGAACCCGCCCTAGGAGCTTGGAAGGCTCCTGTGCAGCCACAACACTTCGCCCGCACGTGCCCTCCGGCCCATCTTATCGGCGTCGCCCGCGAGGCGGACACCTGCGCCTGTGCGCGGGGCACCGGGCCACCGACGAGGCCAGGCGGGGCACCACGGGCAACGAGCGCCGGCCTGGCGCGCGCGAGCCACCGGCTAGCGCGGGCGGCGCTCCTCCACCGGCACCTCGCCCGATTCGTCGGCGAGCCCCGCCGGCGGCCAGGCTCCGTACCAGTTGTCGCGGGCGCCGTCGAGCGTGATCGTCGAGCCGTTGAACGAGCGCCCGAGCGGCGACGCGAGCAGGGCGACGAGCCAGGCGTGCTCGGTGGCGGTGCCGAGCCGCTGCAGCGGCACCGCGCGGGATGCACCCGCGCGCACGCTCTCGGGGTACTTCGCGGTCACCTCCGTGTCGAAGTGCCCCGCCGCCACCGCGCTCACGGACACCCCGTCTGCCTCCCACCGCGTGGCGAGCTCGCGCGTGAGCTCCTCCACGGCTGCCCGCGCCGCTCCGGAGTGGGCCATCCCCGGCATGCCGTGGTGGGGCGACAGCGTGACGTTGACGATCGTGCCGCCGCCCTGCCGCTGCAACGCGCGGGCGTGGGCTGCCTCGGACATGTTGAGCATGCCCTCGACGTTGAGGCGCCACACCGCGCGCCAGCCCTTCGCCGCGATCAGCTCCGCGGGGCTGAAGAACTGCCCGCCGGCGTTGTTCACGAGCACGTCGAGGCGGCCGTGGCGGGCCAGCACCGCCTCGACCAGCCGCTCGGCGTACTCGGCCTCGCGGACGTCTCCCGCTATCCAGCAGTCTCCGCCGGCCGAACCCTCGGCGTCCGCCGAGCCGCCGTCCGCCGCAACCGCTGCGATCTGCGCCGCCGCCTGTTCGAGCACCTCTTCGCGCCTGCCGCAGATCATCACGGTGGCGCCGCAGCGCGTGAGCTCCAGCGCCGTCGCGAGGCCGAGCCCTGTGCCGCCGCCCGTCACGAGCGCCACCCGGCCTGCGAGCACGCCCGGCGCGAAGATCTGCGATCGGCCGTTGCCCGCGCTCATCGCGCGCGATCATAGGCGGCGGCGCAAACTCCGGCATCGCTGCCTGACATCCGTCCCCCAACGGGGTTAGGGTGTGTCTGTGTCCGTCAGGCCGCTGGTCTTCGTATCGGGACTCACGCTCGGCGACTACGCACTCTGGAACTGGTCGCTGAACCACAACCACGACGTGCTCGCCCTCATCTCGGGGCTCACCCTGCCACCGCTCGGGGTGGCGTGCCTGTGGCTGCTCGTCCTGACCGCGATGCGCATGATCGCGCGCTTCGGGCGACGCTCGGCGCGCGCGAGCGTAGGCACTGCGCAGGCAGCGAGCGCCGCCGCTTCAGCCGAGCCGGCGCGCAGCCCGGGCCCTGCGGCCCCACCGCTCGAGGAGGCGGCAACGGCGAGCGCCGGCCGGTCCTCGAGCCGGCTCGCCGCCTGAGCGGAATCGCGCCGGGCCGGTGAGCGACCCGTCCAGGCGTCCCTTCTACCGCTCGCCGCGGGTGCGGATCGCCGCGGCGGTGTTCGTGCTCGTGCTCGCCGGCCTCGCCATCGGCGGTTACATCTACGCGCGCAACCGCACCGGCAGCATCTACCACCCCCACGCGCGCTTCGTCCCCCAGCCCACGCCGAAACTCCCGGTGCGCGGCCCCGACCGCTTCTCCTGGCCGCTCTACGGCTACAACAAGATCCACACCCGCTTCTTCCCCGCGTCCCCGAGCCTGCGCCCACCGTTCCACAACTTCTGGGTGCACAACAGCCACGCGCTGCTCGAGTTCCCGCCCGTCATCTACGGCGATCACATCTTCCAGCTCGCCGACAACGGCGTGCTCGTCGCGCTCGACAAGCACACGGGGCGCGCGTTCTGGAAACGCAAACTCGGCGCGCTGTCGGCGTCCGCGCCCGCGGTCAACGCCACAACCGTCTATGCCACCGTGCTCTCGAGCGGCAGCTCCTCCGTGCCGGGGCGCGTGTTCGCCCTCAACTACAAGACCGGCCAGACCCGTTGGTATCGCAACATCTCGAGCCGCACCGAGTCCTCTCCCCTGCTCGACGGCGGGCGCGTCTTCTTCGGCTCGGAAAGCGGCAACGTCTACGCGCTCAACGCGCGCAGCGGCAACGTCGTCTGGACCTACCACGCGGGCGGCGCCGTGAAGGCGAGCCCGACGCTCGCCGGCGGCCTGTTGTACTTCGGGGACTACTCCGGTCACGTGCAGGCGATCTCAGAGGGCACCGGCAGGCGGGTGTGGATCAGCGGCTCCGGAGGCACCCTGCTCGGCAGCGGCACCTTCTACTCCACGTGCGCCGTCATCTACGGACGCGTGTTCCTGGGCAACACCGACGGGCGCGTGTACTCATACGACGCCTACAACGGCAAGCTCGACTGGGCGATGCAGACGGGCGCCTATGTCTACTCCTCGCCCGCGGTGACCAACGCCCCCGGCCTCGGCCCCACCGTCTACACGGGCTCCTATGACGGCACCTTCTACGCCATCAACGCCCGCACCGGCCACGTCAGCTGGAGCTTCCACGCGGGCGGGCGCATCTCCGGCTCAGCCACCATCATCGGTCGCATCGTCTACTTCGCCGACCTCGGCGACACCCGCACGTATGGCCTCGGGATCTCCACCGGGCGCGTGCTGTTCGAAAAGAACACCGGGTCGTTCGACCCCGTCATCAGCGACAGCGAACACATCTACCTGACGGGCTACACCTCGCTCTACGGGCTTGCCCCCAGGTAGCGCCGCGCAAAGGACTCGCAGCGACGGACCGAGATAGCCCCACCGCCTACGGGCTCGCGCCGAGCTAGTCGTGGCTAGCTGGGAGCCCGCCCGCAGGCCTCGCCCGAGCCGAGGGCGCGAGACAGGGAGAAGCGCGCTGCCACGCGCGCGTGTCCCGCATCGCGCAGCTGCACCTCGGTCCATCCGCCCGGCGCCCTGCCCACGCACCCCGCTCCGTCCGCGAGCGTCCAGAAGGGCGTGTAGCGCACGCGCACGAGGAAGCTTCCCGGGCGATCCGCCTCGATGTCGAACTCGTCGTGGCCGAGCCCCGCGAGCCTGCCCGGTCCCGTGAGCAGCGGCGGCGCGCCGAGCACGCGGAACACGCGCCAGTGGCTGCTGCGGAACGTTTCCTGCAGGTAGGGAAGCCCCGCACGCACGAGCGCCCCCTCCCTCGCGCTCGAGGGGTCGAGCTGGGTGTCGGGAAGCGCCACGTAGCCCACCGCCTGCGAGCGCAGCCAGTTCAGGTAGGAGGCGGCGCTCAGGCCGTGCGAGAGCAGCGGGTGGTCGTAGCGCGTCTCGAGCTGCTTCTCCCAGCCGCGCGCGAGCGACACGCTAGGCGCGAGCAGCGCCGCCTCCCAGTGCGAGCGTGTGAGGGGAACCTCCACGCGCACGGGCCCCTCCGGAAGGCTCCGCACGTAGCGCTCGAGGGGCGCGTAGTAGGAGGCGTGCGTCGCCGCGCTGTGAGCCACCGCGCGCGTCTCGCGCACGGGACCCCAGACGACCCAGGCGGTGCTCAGCGTGAGCGCCACCGCCGCCGCGAGCACTCGCGTCCAGCGGGCGCCCCGCAGCGCCGGCGTGGATGCGCCCCCGCGGAGCAGCGCACACAACAGCAGCGGGCCGGCGAGCAGCACGCCGTAGCGCTCCACGTTGCTGCCCATCGGCGAGTGCACAACCAGGCAGAGCACGCACACGAGCAGGTACAGGACGCCGCCGATCCGAAGCAGGCGCTCGCCGCGCGGGAGCGCCCACAGGAACGCGAGCACGACGATCGCCGTCGCGATGAAGGAGCGGAGCGGGAACGGCTCCCAGCCGCCCTCGCCGAACAGCAGGGCGAGCACGAGCGCGAAGCCCGCCGCGGGCGCGCCGAGGATGACGAGGGGCCGTCGCGAGCGCTCGGCGAGCGCTGCGGTGAGCGCGCCGAGCGCGAGCAGCAGCCCCGCCACCGGGCTCGCAGCGGCGCACGCCAGCGACAGCATCACCGCGAGCGAGGCGCGCCTGTGCATCAGCGCGAGCACCGCCGCGAGCGCGAACGTAACGCCCAGCGCAAACGCCACGCGACCGATCCACACGTCTCCCACCGCCGCCAGCGCGAACAGCACCGCCGCCCACCTCGCCCGCAGCCCGTACGCACGCACGACGATCCGCTCGAACAGCACCACCGACGTCAGCGCGGCGATCGCGCCGAGCGCCCACACGCCGAGCAATGCGCCGAGCGGCGGGAACAGCAGGCTGTAGCCGGGCAGGGCGTGACCGCCGTACCAGTGCTCGTCCCACACGGCGAAGCCGATGCTGCGGAACAGGTCCACCCTGTACACCTGGCCGGCGAGGTCCGGCGTGCGCGGCGCCACGAGCAGCCAGATGGCAAGTAGCACGGCAGCCGGCAGCGCCGCCGCCGGCAGGGCATGCACGAGGCGCGCTCCCGGCGATGGGGCGCGCCGCGTGTCCGCGCGGGCCGCTACGCCCACATCGGCTGCCATCGCGTCCTCCGCGCGCCGGCGCGAGAAACCGGGTCGGGCGCGAGCTCCCGGGTGAATGCCACCGGCGCCCGCCTCGGGCGCTTCGGCGTTCTCGGCGGGGTAGGTACTGGCTGGGGTGAGGGGCACGAGTGAAGATAATGACGGGGATGCCCGCCCCGGCACCCACCTGCCCGCGTGTCCCCGCGGCGCGCCGGATAGCGGCGCGTGCGCGGATCGCCCCGCCGCTGATCGCCTTGCCGCTCCTCGCGGCGCTTGCGCTCGCGCTCGCGGGCTGCGGCACCAGCCATCCGGGGCCGATCAAGCGGGGCGACCTCGCCGAAGCCCAGACCTTCCCCTACTTCAAGGTCTACTGGGTGGGACGTCGCTTCGCGCGCAACCCGCTCGCCGCCGTGGACGGCTTGAAAGGCTATATCCCGAGCATCGGCGACAGCGTCTACTACGGCGACTGCGTGCAGAGCAAGGGCATCTTCGGAGGCGGCACGTGCCAGCTGCCGCTGCAGGTGACGACGGTGATCTACCACCTGCACTCCAACAAAGCGCTCGGCCCGCAGCACAACATCTTGGTGCGCGGCGTCCCCGCCACCGTCTACGACGAAGGGCGCTCGATCGAGGTCTACTCCGGGCGCGTGGCGATCGACATCTTCTCGGATACGTTCGACCACGCGCTCGCCGCCGCCCAGCGGCTGTTTCCCATCAACGCCGCCGAATCGCGCACCGTCAACCTCCCCCCGCCCGTCTACTGCCCGGGGCTGTGGGGTGCGCAGAACCCCAGCCTCGAACGGGTGATGTCCTCGCTGCCCCATGACGCATGCCAGCGCGCCGCCGCCACCGTCGCGTTCACGAAGGCGGTGAAAGGCGAGTGAGCGCTACCCGGGCAGCGGCGGCGCGATCGGCTTGCCGATCTCGCGGCGCAGGCTGAGGAACGCGGCGGAGCCGATCAGCGCGGGGACCCACAGCGCGATCGCCCGGTAGACGAGCACCGCCGCGATCGCCAGCGACGCCGGGCGCACCCCGAACAGCAGCAGCATCCCCACGATCCCGCCTTCCACCGCGATGAAGCCGCCGGGGATCGGGAGCGAGTTGGCGAGCTGCCCCACCAGGTACGCCATCGCCACCGCCCAGAACGACGGCGTCTCTCCGAAGGCGGCGAAGCACGCATACAGGACGAGCGTGTCGAACAGCCAGTACGCCACCGCGCCGCCGAGCCTCCAGTCGTGCTCGCGCAGCAGCGCAACCGCGTCTTCCACGCCGCCGCTCACCGCCGCCAGCGCCACCGCCACGCGACCTCCGTGCGCGCCGGCGCGACGGCGCGCATAGCGCGGCAGCGCGAGCGTGAGGGCGATCAGTGCGAGCGCGCCGAGCGCGGGCAGCAGCGTGAGCAGCGGGTTCGTCGACCCCGGGAGCACGCCCAGCCACATCGGCACGCCGATCAGCACCACCGCCACCAGGTTCACCGCGCTCGTGAGGACGAAGATGAGCACCGAGCGGCGGGCGATCCTCTCCACCGCGAGGCCTTTGCTGCGCAGCACCCAGGCACCCAGCGCGATGCCTGCGAGCCCGCTCACCGACACCACCGAGTTCACGGCGAGCTCGGCGAGCGACAGGCGCGAGGTCATGCTCCTGCCGAGCCGCCCGAACACGAGGTCGAAGAGCACGACGTAGCCCAGGCACGAGAGCACCTCGAGCCCGATGCCCGCGAGCACCCACTGCATGCGGGCGTCGGAGATCTGCTCGGCGGCTGCGCGCAGCCCCGGGACGGCGAGTAGCAGCGCCGTCACGAGCGCGAAGAACACGGCGAGGCTGATGACGCTGTTGCGGAGCGCCCGCGACGACGCCGCGAGCGCGGCGTCGTCGCCCGCCGCGTCGTGCTCGGCGACAATCGCGTCCGTCTCCTCGGCCCTCGCGCCCGCTTGTGCGTCTTGCTCTGCGATGGCGACCACGCTAGCCGCAAGCGCAGCGCCGCCCCGCGGGTATGCGCGCCCTACGGCGGCTCGACCACGCGCCCCGCGCGTTCCCTGAACCGCGCCGGCGCCACCCCGTAGCGGCGGCGGAACGCCCGCGCGAAGTGCGGCGCCTGCCTGTAGCCCACGAGCCGCGCCACCTCGCGCACGGGCATCGAGCGCCGCTCGGCGAGCAGCGCTGCCGCCGCCGCCATCCGGCAGGCGATGAGATCCTCGCGGAACGTCGTCTCGCCGAACTGCTCGTATGCCCGCTGGAGCTGGCGTGGCGAGCTCGCGAGCGTCCGCGCGAGCACTGCGAGCGTGAGCTCGCGCCCGTAGTGGCGCGCGACGATCGCCCGGGCGGCCAGATACAGCCTCCTGCGCGAGCTCACGGTATCGGGGCGCACGTGCCCGTCTCCGACCGCCTGCCACAGCTGCGGACGCCCCCGCGCCGTGCGCCGGGCACGCCCGACCAGGCAGCGCGGCGTCAGCCCGCGTAGCGGCGCGCGACGCGCTCGGCTGATGCCCCGTAGGAGCCGCCGAACAGCGCAGCGTGGACCAGCAGCGGCAGCAGCTGGTAGAGCTCGACGCGATCCTCCCAGCCCTCTGCGAGCGGCGAGTGCTCGCGGTAGGCGTCGAGCACGCGCGGATGCGGCGGCCCGAACAGCGCGAGCATCGCGAGGTCGATCTCGCGATGGCCGCCGTAGCAGGAAGGGTCGATCAGCCACGGGCGCCCGCCGGCGTCCGCCATCACGTTCCCCGACCACAGGTCGCCGTGCAGCCGCGCGGGCGGCTCGGCGGGGCCGCACAGCTCGGGCAGGCGCTCGCACACGCGCGCCACCGCCGCGGCCCCGTGCGGCGAGAGCGCGCCGCGCTCGCGGGCGATGCGCGCGAGCGGCTCGAGCCGCCTCCGGGCGTAGAACGCCGGCCAGTCCGCGGCGGGCTGGTTGGGCAGGCGCAGCGGCCCGAGCAGCACCACCGCGCCCGCCTCCTCCTCGCCGCGGGGATCGCCGAAGCAGCCGGCGCCCGCCGCGTGGGTGGCGGCGAGACCGTGGGCGAGCTCCTCGGCGCCTGCGTCGTCGAGCGCGCCCGGCGGCACCCATTCGAGCGCCAGGTAGCGATCGTCGAGCTCCAGGACGCGCGGCGTGCGCAGCGCGCCGGGCTCCGCCAGCCAACCGAGGCCGTGCGCCTCGGCGGCATACTCTCCCCGCTGGGGGTCCGCGCGCGTCTTCACGAACGCCTCGCTGCCGTCGCGCAGCGTCACGCGGAACGCCTCGTTTATGTCGCCGCCCGCGATCCGCCGCACGTCCGTGCAGCCGGGGGGGAGCGTCACGGCGCCTCGTGCGCGCGGATCGCCTCGAGCAGCCCCTCACACGCCGCCTGGACGAGGTCGAGCACCTCCTCGAAGCCCCCATCGGCGCCGTAGTAGGGGTCGGGCACGTCGAGGTCGCCCGACCCCGCGCTCGCGGGATCGAACTCGCGCAGCAGCCTCACCTTCTCGCGCTCCCGCGCTCCGGGGGCGAGCCGCTGCAGATCCTCGAGGTTCTCACTGTCCATCGCGAGCAGCAGGTCGAACTCGGAGAAGTCCTCCGTCTGCACCTGGCGCGCACAGCCGGCGAGCGCGATGCCGCGCGCCCGCGCCGCCGCGGTGGCACGGCGATCGGGGGCGCTGCCCACGTGCCACGCCCCCGTCCCCGCGGAGTCGAGCTCGATCTGCCCCGAGAGGCCCTCGCGCTCGACGAGCGCCTGCATCACCCCCTCGGCGGTGGGCGAGCGGCAGATGTTGCCGAGGCAGACGAACAGCAGGCGCGCGCTCGCGCCCGCCGCGCCGGAGCCGTCGCCGGCGGAGCCGTCGCTCGCGGCGCGTGCCCCGGCGTCCCCCGCCATCACTCCTCGCCGAGCTCGAGCACCGCGAGGAACGCCTCCTGGGGCACCTCCACGCGGCCCACCTGCTTCATCCGTTTCTTGCCTTCCTTCTGCTTCTCGAGCAGCTTTTTCTTGCGCGTGATGTCGCCGCCGTAGCACTTCGCGATGACGTCCTTGCGGTATGCCTTGACCGTCTCGCGGGCGATGACATGCGAGCCGATGGCAGCCTGGATGGGGACGTCGTACTGCTGGCGGGGGATGCGCCTGCGCAGCTTCTCGGTGAGCGCGCGACCCATCTCGTAAGCCTTCTCGCGGTGGACAACCATCGAGAGGGCATCGACGGGGTCGCCCGCGAGGAGCACGTCGAGCTTCACCAGATCGGACGCCTTCATCCCACTGATCTCGTAGTCGAGCGAGGCGTACCCGCGGGTGCGCGACTTCAGCTGGTCGAAGAAGTCCAGGACGATTTCGGCGAGCGGCAGGTCGTAGGTCATCTGCACGCGCTCGGGCGAGAGGTAGTGCATCTCTACGTGCACTCCGCGCCGCTCCTGGCAGAGCTCCATGACCGCGCCGACGAACTCTTTGGGCGCGATCACCGAGGCCCTGATGAACGGCTCGCGGATCTCCTGGATGTGCCCGGGATCGGGCATGTCGGAGGGGTTGTGCACCTCGAGCTCCTCGCCGCTCGTGAGCGTCACGTCGAACTCCACGGAGGGCATCGTCGTGAGCAGCTCGAGGTCGTACTCGCGCTCGAGGCGCTCGCGCACGATGTCCATGTGCAGGAGGCCGAGGAACCCGCAGCGGAAGCCGAAGCCGAGCGCGTCGGAGGTCTCGGGCTCCCACGACAGCGCCGCGTCGTTCAGAGAGAGCTTCTCGAGAGCGTCGCGCAGGTCGGGGTAGTCGTCGGACTCGATCGGGAACAGACCGCAGAACACCATCGGCTTCACGTCGCGGTAGCCGGGGAGCGGCTCGCTCGCCTCCGCCGCGCGCGAGCCCGCCCGCGCGCGGGTTGTGAGCGTGTCCCCCACGCGAAGCTGGGTGACGTCCTTCAGCCCGGTGATCAGGTAGCCCACCTCGCCCGCCGCGAGCTGGTCGGTGGGCATCATCTGCGGGCTGAAGAAGCCGATGTCGTCGATGTCCGCCTCGGTGCCCGTCGCCATCGCGCGGATCCCCTCGCCCTTGCGGAAGACGCCGTCGACGACGCGGATGTAGGCGATGACACCGCGGTACTGGTCGAACTCGGAATCGAAGATCAGCGCCCGGGGTGCGCCCTCGGGATCGCCCGACGGCGCGGGCACGCGCGCGATCAGTTCCTCGAGCACCGCGACGACCCCCTCTCCGGTCTTGCCGCTGATGCGCAGGATCGACTCCGCCGGCTCGCCCATCAGCTCGCTCACCTCGCCTGCCACGCGCTCGGGCTCGGCGCCGGGGAGGTCGATCTTGTTCAGGCACGGGATCAGCTCCAGGCCGGAGTCCACCGCGAGATACGTGTTCGCCACCGTCTGAGCCTCGACGCCCTGAGAGGCGTCGACGACGAGCAGCGCTCCCTCGCACGCCGCCAGCGAGCGCGACACCTCGTAGGTGAAGTCGACGTGGCCCGGGCGTGTCGATCAGGTGCAGCTGGTAGGTCTCGCCATCGCTCGCGGTGAAGAACACGCGCACCGCCTGCGCCTTGATGGTGATGCCGCGCTCGCGCTCGAGCTCCATCGAGTCGAGCACCTGCGCGCGCATCTCCCGCGGCGCCACGGTGTGCGTGAGCTCGAGGATCCGGTCGGCGAGCGTCGACTTGCCGTGGTCGATGTGGGCGATGATCGAGAAGTTGCGGATGTGGGCCTGGTCCATGGGCGGTTACAGCGTAGAAGGCGCAGCGTGGGAGCGGCCCTTTTCGGGAGACAACTCCGCCGGCCGTCCTCGCAGCGGCCGTGGTGGCCGGTCTCAGCGGCTGCGGCAGCACCAGCCGTCCAGTTTCCTTGCCAAGCACGCGTCCCTGTGGCACCATGCGCCGACTTTCTTTGGCTATCGATCTCGGGGAGACGTAGATGGCAGCTGTCAGCGGGGGCGGGTGGGTCAGGGCATCGATCGTGGCGGCTGTGGCGCTCGCGTGCTGCGCCGCTCCGAGCGGCGCCTTCGGCTCCACCCCCGCGACCGTCGAAGGCTGCGTCAGCGACGGAGCGCAGATCCCGGGCGCGAGCGCCTACTACTCGGCCGTGCCCGCCGGCGCGAGCTATTCGTTCGGAGCACCGACCGGGTGCTACTCGGGCGTGCTGCCGGCGGGCGAATACAAGATCCAGTTCTTCGCGCCGCACCACGAATCCCAGTACTACAGCGACGTGCACAAATCGACCGAAGCCACCGCCGTCGTACTCAAAGAAGGCGAAACCTACAAATACTCGGCCTCGCTCGTCCACCTCCCGGAGGTCACCGGCAAGGTGTTCGACGCTGTCACCCACACGCCCCTCGTGAGCTGGAAAGTGCAGTTCTCCTCCCCGAAACTCCTGGAAGAAGGAGTCTCAGGGTTTGACACCTACAGCGAATCGGACGGCACGTACCTGATCGACTTCGAAAACGGGTTGGTGCCCAGCGAATCGTTCGGCCCCGGCGCGTACACCGCCTGCGCGATCCAGGAAGGCACCTTCGAAAACTACATGCCGGCTTGCTACCCCACGCCGGTCAACGTCACCTACGCCACGATCACGCCGAACATCGACTTCTCGGTGATGGAGGCGGGAAGGGTCTCGGGGAGTCATCCTGGAATCCCTTGGTAAACCGGACACCGCGGGCGGCCTGACGATCACCGCATACGACGCCGCCGGCAACGTACTCTCAACGGCCGAAAGCCCGAGCAACGGGACGTACGGCATCGACGTACCAGTGGGGTCGGTGTACCTCCGCTTCCACCAACCGCCCTACGCCGACCAGTACTACGCAGGGAAGGGCGGCCTGGCCTGCGCGGACCCCGTGTCGGCGACGTTCAACGGACTCACCGAAAACGCGACCGCCGTTCGCATGTCCTATGCTGCGCCGAGCCCGTGCCCAGCGACTGGAGGCGGAACGGGGGGCACAGGGGGCACGGGCGGAGCGGGCGGTGCGACCGGAACGGGCGGGAGCGGCGGAGGCGGTGGCACGGGCGCGCCCGGCGCGCCGGTGAGCTCGGCGGCGATCCTCGCCGTGCTCCGCTCGGGGATCACCCCGGCTGGGCGTGCGGGTCGGATCGCGGCGATCCTCAAAGCCGGCGGCTATGCGCTGATGTTCGACGCGCCCGAGAGCGGCACGGCCCTCGTGAGCTGGTATCTGCTGCCGGCAGGCGCGCATCTGGCGAGCGCCAGGCACGCGCGCACGCCGGTCCTGATCGCATCGGGCCGCCGTTCGTTCAGTGCGGCCGGAGCGCAGCGAGTGCTGCTGAAGCTAACGGCCGCCGGGAAGGCGCTGCTGCGTCACGCCAGGCGCGTCAAGCTCACGGCCAAGGGCACGTTCACACCCACGGGCGGGGTAGCTGTGACGACGATGAAGGCTTTCACGGTAGGTCGATAGCCGATCGAGCGCCGGCCGGAGCCCAGCTCGCTTCCCGAGGCGCTAGCCTTGGGGGTCCGACGGATCGCCAACTCGACAAGGGATCATCCAGCCGCGGCAACGCGCCGGGTGGGTGCGAACTCATCCGGCGGCCTGTCCAGGTGTCGGGAGTGTCACGCCGCCCAGGCAAGACACAGTCCTGGGACGTATGTAGTAAGCGGCGATCTCTGATCGGGTGCAAGCCGGGTGGGTCCAAGGCCCACCCGGCCTCTGCTCGCGGGCGGCGGCTAGTGCCCGAGCGAGTACCCGGATGACTAAGCCTGTCCGCCCCGGTGTCCGCCGCTAGAAGCGCGCGAGCTGGGCGCGCACGAGCCCCAAGACCTGATGCGCCTCGGGGATCTGCATCGCGAGCACCGAGCGCGCGTACACGAACACGCCCGCCGCCGCCGCGCCCCCGACGCTCACGATCTGCGCGATCAGCGACCCGCCGAGAAGGCTGTGGAGCGCCCACCAGACGCCGTAGGACACGGCGCCCATCGGCAGCGCCGCGAGCAGGATGCGCGCCGTCACCATCGTCGTCTGCGCACCTTCCAGGCGCCCGTTGAAGCCGACGCGCAGGCGCTGCAGGAGCAGCCCGGTCATCACCGCGTTCGCCGCGACGGTTCCGATGATCAGCCCGGCGATCCCGAACGGTTTGTAGAGGCCGATGCTGACGATGATGTCGACGACGATGTTCAGGGCCGCCAGGCGGGTGGGGATCCACGGCCGCTGGACGGCGAAGAAGGTGCGCGTGAGCAACAGGTTGATGCCGGCGAACGGCAGGCTGAAGGCGAACCAGAAGAGCGCTTCGGAGACGATGCTCGTCGACTGCGGCCCGAATTCGCCGCGTTCGAACAGGAGGCGCACGATCGGCGTTGCGAGCACGATCATGAACACCGCCGAGGGGATCAGCAGGAGGTTGATCTGGCGCATCCCGATCCCCACGGCGCGGCGCATCCCGCCCGCGTCGCGCCTCGACGCCATGCGGCTGAGCGTCGGGAACAGCACGGTGGCAACCGCCACGCTGAACAGCCCCTGCGGCAGCATGTATATGCGGAAGGCGTTGTCGATCGCGCGCGGCGCTTCCTTGGAGACGAGCGTCCCGAACACCGAGTTGATCAGCTGGTCGAGGTTGACGATGCCGAGCCCGATCGTCACCGGCAGCATCAGCATGAACACCTGCTTGACGCGCGGGTCGCCCCAGTCGATCGAGAACTGCAGGCGGAAGTCGATGCGCGTGAGCGCCCCCCCCACCATCGCGAGCTGAACGCACGTCGCGACGAGGATCGCGATCGCGTAGGCGTACAGCTGGTGCCCGTCTTCGTAGCCGCCGTGGAAGTGCGGGCGCAGCAGCACGAGCAGGACGATGATCACGAGGTTCCAGACCGCCGGCGAGATCGCCGGGATCGTGAAGTGGTCGTAGGACTGCAGCACGCCGACGAGCAGGCCGGTGAGCCCGAGCAGCAGCACGACCGGGAACAGCACCTGGGCGAGACCCGCCGTGAGCATGTCGAGCGGCGCGTTGAACGTGCTCCCGGTGAACAGCGGCATGATCGTCCCCGCGAGCAGGATGAACACCGCCGTGACGGCGCCGAGGACGATGAAGATGATCCAGAACAGCGTGGAGGCGAGCCTGAATGCCTCTTTTCGCCGTCCCTGCTGGAGCAGGTCGGTGAACACCGGCACGAACGCCGCCGACAGCGCGGCGTTCGCGAACAGGTTGCTCATCAGGTTCGGGATCTGGTTGGCGAGCGTGAACGCCGAGGCGGGGCCCGTCGTGCCGAAGAAGCTCGCCGCGACGATTTCGCGGCCGAGCCCCGCAACGCGCGAGACGCCCGTCGCGATCGAGAAGATCGCGGTGTTGCGCGCCACCCGGCCGCCGCCCGGGGGAGCCGGGGGCGACCGCTCCTCGGCAACTGCGTCGTCGATGGCGGACAAGGCCGCTATAGTACGGCGCTCTGCGGCGCTCGGGCGAGGATCGTCTGCGCGCCGCACGCACGATATGGCCAACATCCACTCGCAGAAGAAGCGCATCCTCCGCTCCCGCCGTGAGCGCGCGGAGAACCGCCTCTACACGTCCGCCGTCAAGACCCACCTGCGCCGCCTGCAGGAGCTCGCCGCCGCCGGCGAGCAGGACCGCCTCGAGCCGACGCACCGGGAGCTCGTGAGCACGATCGACAAGGCCGTGAAGGTGGGTGCGCTGCACCGCAACACCGGCGCGCGCAAGAAGTCCCGCGCCGCCCGCATCCTCGCCTCCTCTCAGCGCCGCGGCGACTGAGGGCGGCGCCCGCGAGGCGCCGCGCCCTCAGCCTGCGATCGCTTCGATGGCGCGCACGGCGAGCGTGTCCTCGTCGAGCCCCGCCAGCGGACCGCGCGCGCTCGTGAGCGGCGAGCCGCCGCGGCAGTCGAGCTCGAAGTCCGCGAGGGCGGCGAGTGCAGCCGCGAGCCGCTCGGGCTCGGTTGCCGCCGCATCGGCGACGAGCCGCTCGGCGGCGCGCGAGGGCATCCGCAGCGAGCGCCGGACCTCGGCTACCGGCTCGCCCGCCCTGAGCCTCTCCGCCACCGCGAGCGCGTCGCGCAGCCGTCGGGCGATCGAGTACGTGAGTCCGGAGGCGCGCTCGCCCTGCGCACGCAGGCGCAGGTAGGTGGCGAGCGCCGCGCCCCGCCTGCCGCCGGCGAGCTCATCCGCGAGCGCCCACGCCTGCCACTCGGCGGAGCTCGCCGCGCGCAGCTCGATCTCCTCGGCGCTCACCTGCCGAGGGGCCTGCTCCACGACGGCGTCCTCGTCGCTCGCCGCATCCGCGCGCGCATCCGCAGCGCCCGTCGCCTCGTCGCCTTCGAGGGCGAGCTTCTCGAGCTCGCGCAGCAGCCGCTGCTGGCGCTCGCCCACCTGCGCGACGAGCGCCTTCGCCGCCGCCCCGTCGAGCGCCAGGCCCAGACGAGCCGACTGCTCGCGCACCCAGCGCGGTAGCTCCCAGGGCTTCACCGTGGCCTGCTCGCGCACCTGCCCGCCGGCGCCCTTGACCGCCTCGTGGAGCGCCGCGGGCGCTTTCGAGCGCGCCTCCTCGCGCGCGAACAGGGCGATCGTCGTCTCCGGCGGCATCGGTGTCATCGCCGGCACGAGCTGCGCCACCACGTCCGCCTCGCGCCAGCGCTCGACTCCCTCGACGATGATCACGCGCCAGCCGATCGCGAGCGTGAGCGCCGACAGCGCAGCGGCGGCGCCCGCGGGCGTGGCGGCGTCGCCGTCGAGCAGCTCCACCGCCGCCTGATCGCCGCCGGGACCTTCCACGAGCGCGCGCAGCCCCGCGCGCCGCTCGGCAACCGCCCCGTGGTCGTCGCCGTGGATCAGGTAGGCGGGCTTGAGCTGCGCCATCGGCTAGCGGACGACGACGTTGACGAGCTTGCCGGGTACCACAACCTCCTTGACGATCTCCCTGCCGTCCACATGCGCGCGCACGTTCGGCGCCGCGCGGCACAGCGCCTTCAGCGTCTCGGGGTCCGCGTCGGCGCTCGCCTCGACGCGATCGCGCACCTTGCCGTTCACCTGGCACACGAGCTCGTAGACGTCCCGCTCGAGCAGCGCCTCCTCGGCGTCCGGCCACGGCTGCTCCCACACGCGCTCGCCCGTGAGCGCGTCGTAGATGTCGGCGCAGACGTGCGGCGCGAACGGGAACAGCAGGGAGGCGGCGGTGGCGAGCGCGAAGCGAAGCGTCGCCCCGTCCGCCGAGTCGCGCAGCCGCGAGCATTCGTTCAGCAGCTCCATGACGGCTGCGATCGCGGTGTTGAAGGCGAAGCGGCGCAGGTCGTTGCTGACCTTGTCGATCGCCCAGTGGGTCTTGCGCAGCAGCGCGAGGTCCTCGCCCTGCGCATCCTGCGCCGCCGGCGGCTCCCCCGCCTCCTCGCCCGTGCGCGACGCCGTCTCCTGGGCGAGTCGCCAGAGCCTGCCGAGGAAACGGTGGACGCCCTCGACGCCCTCGTCCGAGAAGTCCGCGTCCTGCTCGGGCGGGCCGACGAACAGGATGTAGCAGCGCGCCGTGTCTGCGCCGGCACGTTCCACGATCGACGCCGGCGACACCACGTTGCCCTTCGACTTGCTCATCTTCGCGCCGTCCTTCGTCACCATCCCCTGCGTGAACAGCGCCTGGAAGGGCTCCTGGAAGTCGAGATGGCCGAGGTCGGCGAGCGCCTTCGTGAAGAAGCGCGCGTACATCAGGTGCAGGATCGCGTGCTCGACGCCGCCGATGTACTGGTCCACCGGCATCCATTCGCGCAGCGCCGCCTGATCCCAGGCGGCCTGCCCGTTGGAGGCGTCGCAGTAGCGCAGGAAGTACCACGAGGAGTCGACGAACGTGTCCATCGTGTCGGTCTCGCGCCGCGCCTCACCGCCGCACTGCGGGCAGCTGGTGAGGACCCAGTCCTCCGCCGCCGCGAGCGGCGGGCGGCCCTTCGGCGTGTAGTCGTCGATGTCGGGCAGCTCGACGGGCAGGTCCTCCTCGGGCACCGCCACCATCCCGCAGTGCTCGCAGTAGACGACCGGGATCGGACAGCCCCAGTAGCGCTGTCTGGACACGAGCCAGTCGCGCAGCCGGTAGTTCACCGAGGCGTGGCCCTTCCCTTCGCGGTCGAGCCACTCGACGATCGCCGCGAGCGCCTCGAGGTTGCCCATGCCGTCGAAGTCGCGGCGGGAGTTGACGAGCACGCCCTCCCCTACATAGGGCAGCGCGCCAGCCTCCTCGCTCGCGCCGGAGCCGCCCGGAGGGGGTTCGATCACCTGGCGCACGGGCAGCTCGAACGCCTGTGCGAACGCGAAGTCGCGCTCGTCGTGCGCCGGCACCGCCATGATCGCTCCGGTGCCGTACTCCATCAGCACGTAGTCGGCGACGTACATCGGGATCTGCTCGCCGTTGACGGGATTCGTCACGGTGCGCCCCAGCGGAACGCCCGTCTTCGGGCGCTCCTGGTTGCCGCGTTCCTCGTTCGTCTCGGTGAGGGCGTGGTTGACGTAGTCGCGCACCGCCTGCTCGTTGGGCGTGCCCGCCGCGAGGCGCACCACGTCGGGGTGCTCGGGCGCCATCACGAAGAAAGTCGCCCCGAACAGCGTGTCCGGCCGCGTCGTGAACACGGGGTAGTCGATCCCCAGCTCCTCGCAGCGGAACGTCACCTCGGCGCCCTCGCTGCGGCCGATCCAGTTGCGCTGCATCGTCTTGACGTGCTCGGGCCAGTCGATCGTGTCGAGGTCGCCCAGCAGCCGCTCGGCGTAGTCGGTGATGCGGAAGAACCACTGCTCGAGCTGGCGCACCTCGACGAGCGAGCCGCAGCGCTCGCAGCGCCCTTCGGCGTCCACCTGCTCGTTGGCGAGCACCGTCTGGTCTTTGGGGCACCACTTCACCGCCGCCTCCTTGCGGTAGGCGAGGCCCGCGCGCAGCAGCTCGAGGAAGATCCACTGCGTCCAGCGGTAGTACTCGGGCTCGTGCGTGGCGAGCTCGCGCGACCAGTCGATCGAGATCCCCCAGGCATGGAACTGATGGCGGAACGACTCGATCGACTCGGCGGTGGAGATGCGGGGGTGCACGCCCGTCTTGATCGCGTGGTTCTCGGCGGGCAGGCCGAACGAGTCGTAGCCCATCGGATGCAGCACGCGGCGGCCGAGCCGGCGGTGGAAATGCGCGATCGCGTCGCCCACCGCGTAGCACTTCAGATGCCCGATGTGGGGCTCACCGCTCGGGTACGGGAGCATCTCGAGCACATAGGAGTTCTCGGCACCCGCGCCCGCTCGGGCGCCGGCGGCGGTAGGCGCCGAGCCGTCGCCTTCGTTCATCACCTCCCACGTCCGCTCCGCCGCCCAGAGCGCCTGCCAGCGCGGCTCTATCTCCTGGGGCTCATAGCGACGCTCGGGCATCGGGAGTCGCAGGTTAGCGCCCGGTGCCCGCGTCGCCGCGGACGGGACGGAGATGCCTCACGCCAAGTCGAAGCTCCGCGCGCGCGAGCGCACCGCCTCCACGATCTCCGGCGGAGCCTTCAGCGGCGAGCCCGCGTCGAACGGCGGCTGCGGGTCGTACTCGATGCTCAGCTGGATCGCTTCCGCCACCTCGCGGCCGGCGAGGTGCGCGGCGAGCGTGAGGCCCATGTCGATTCCTGCCGACACGCCTGCAGCGGTGACGATCTTGCCGTCCCTGACGACGCGCTCGAGCGTCGGTTCTGCGCCGAGCTCGCGCAGCTTCTCGAGCGCCAGCCAATGCGAGGTGGCGCGCTTGCCCTCGAGCAGCCCCGCCGCGGCGAGCACGAGCGAGCCGGTGCACACCGACGTCGTCCAGGTGCTCGTCTCGTGCGCCTCGCGCAGCCAGTCGAGCATCGGGCCGCCCGCGCGGGCCGCCACCTCGCCCGGCCCCCCGGGCACGACGACGATGTCGGGTTCGCTCACCTCCTCGAGCGTGGCGCCGGGGACGAGGCCGAGGATGCCGTTGTCGGTTCGCACCGGCTCGCGGTCGGCGGCGACGAAGCTGAGCTCGACGCCGGGCAGACGGCTGAGGACCTCGTACGGGCCGATCGCGTCGAGTGCGGTGAGCCTGTCGTACAGGAGTATCGCTATGTCCATCTCCATCTCCTTCGGTTCGGGTTCGTTCGCCGCTCAGGCGGCTGTGTCCGTCGCGCCAATGGGCGTCGCCGCCTGCGCAGCGATCGCCCGGTGCTCATCCACGTCCTCATCCACGCGGCCGCGGAAGCGCCGCCGGTACTCGGCAGGGCCCACCGCGAGCGCGCGCAGGAATGCGCGGCGCATCGTCTCGGGCGTGCCGTAGCCGCACGCCGCTGCCACCGCCGCGATCGGCTCGCTGCTGTCCTCGAGCCTGCGGCGCGCCGCCTCGAGGCGCACCTGCTCGACGTAGCGTCCGGGTGTCACCCCGGTCTCGGCGAGGAAGGCGCGGGCGAAGTGGCGGGGGCTCATGTGGGCGCGCTCCGCCATCGCCTCGACGGTGTGCTCGCCGGCGACGTCCTCTAGAACGAGGCGCTGAACCTCGCGCAGCGGCTCGCGGCTCGGCTCTTGCGCGGCGAGCGTCGCGCTGAACTGCGTCTGGTTTCCGGGGCGGCGCAGGAACAGCACGAGCTGGCGGGCGATGGAGAGCGCGAGGTCGCGGTCGAGGTCCTCCTCGACGAGCGCGAGCGCGAGATCCATACCCGCCGTGACGCCCGCCGAGGTCCACACGCGCCCGTCGCGGACGAAGATCGGCTCGGGATCGACGAGCACGTCCGGATGGTCGCGCTGCAGGCGCGCCGCCCACGACCAGTGCGTCGTGGCGCGCCGGCCCGACAGCACGCCTGCGCGCGCGAGTAGGAAGGCGCCGGTGCACACCGAGGCGGTGCGCCTTGCGCGGCGGGCGCTGTCGGCGATCCACTGAAGCGTCCCGGCGTCCTCGGCAGCCCGCCAGTGGCCGGAGCCGCCGGCGACGATCAGCGTGTGCAGAGGGGCGGGCGCCCCGGCGAGCGAGGAATGCGGCAGGAGGGCGAGCCCGCTCGTACTGCGAACGGCCTCCCCGTCGGGGCTGACGACGCGCACCTCGTAGCCGGGGTCGCGGCTGCCGCTCGCGCGCAACAGGCGCGTGGCGGCGTCGAGCACCTCGAGCGGGCCGGTGACGTCGAGGCTCTGGACGTCGGGAAAGGCGAGGATCGCCACGCGGCGCGCACGCCGGGGGATGCTCCTGCGCTGCTCGCCGGTTGTCATGGCGGCTATCATCGCTCCTCCGTCGTCTGTCCGCAAGGACGGATTTCCCACTTTTTCTGCCATCGCGTCAACGTCGCGGTGCGTCCTTGCGCCGCACGGCCGGACACGCCGCGCGGCTCGGCGCCCGCCGCGGCGCCCGCGGGTCTAGGATGCGCTCGTGGAGGCGCACGAATACGACGAGCAGCACTTCGTCGCGGACGACCCCGAGTCGCTGCAGGCGACAGCGAGTCGTGTCGCGAGCATCGTGGGGGCGGCGGAACGCGCGGCTGCTGAGCTGCGCGAGCAGGCGGAGACGCGTGCGCGGGAGCGGATCGCCGAGGCCGACCGTGCTGCCGACAACCGCGCTCAGGCTGCCGAGCAGGAGGCCGAGGAGACCCTCGCCACCGCTCGCGCCCAGGCCGAGACCGTCCGCAACGACGCGCTGTCCGCCGTCACCAAGCTGCACGGCGACGCCGAGACCGCGCGCCAGGAGTCACACCGCCTGCTGACCGAGGCACGCGCCGAGTGCGAGCGCATGCTCGCCGAGGCGAGGACCTCTGCCGATGGAACGCGTGCCGCCGCCGAGCGCGAGTCCGAGCGGGTGCTCGCCGCGGCGCAGGCGCAGGCGGCGCAGCTCCTCGAGCGCGCCCGTGCCGAGGCGGAGAGCGTCGCCGAGGAGATGCGCCAGACGAGCGAGATGCTGCTCGCCGGCCGTCGCGACGAGCTCGCCGCTCTCCAGCGCGGGGCGGAGGAGCGAGCGGAGCAGACAACGGCGACCGCGCAGGCGGAGGCCCGCGAGATCACCTCCGAGGCGCACATGGTTGCCCGTGAAGTGCTCGGCGAGGGCAGCGAGATGGCGGGCAACCTGCGCGACCTCTCCGCCTCGCTGCGCACCAACGCCGAGCGCCTGCTGCGCGACGTGCGCCTCGCCCACGGCGGCATGACCGCGCGGCTGGACCAGGCTGCCCCCGGCGGTGCGCCCGCAGCCGATACGGCCTCTCGCCGGCACCGCGCCCCCGAATCGGGCGATGACGAGCTGCAGGTGCCCGAGTTCGTGCCGCGCCGCTAGGCGCCTGTTGCGGCAGCTAAACTGCAGGGCTCCGACACGGGGCTATAGCTCAGTTGGGAGAGCGTCTGGCTGGCAGCCAGAAGGTCACCGGTTCGAGCCCGGTTAGCTCCACTCGAGAAGAGCCCCGCCCCGCGGGGCTCTCGGCGTCTCGGTGGGTGCCGCTCGCGGACTCGGCACCAGTCGGTGGGTTAGGCTGGCGAGGCCAACCCAGGAGGAGGCATCGATGGGTCGCACGCTGTCGCTCCTCACGTCGTCCCCCGTGATGGCTGTCGCCGCGCTGCTCGGCGCGTGGGGCGGCTTGGCAGCGGCCGCATCCTCGAGCAGCGTGTTCGTCAGCGTGAACGCGGGCGGCAACAGTCTTCAGATCAAGCCCGCTCGCATCCACCTGCTGAGCAACGAAAACCTCTACGGGCTTCGCTGGAGCGCATGGGGCGGCTCGGTCGCTCGTGCGCGTGGCGAGCATCACGGCAACTCGCCGTCGCCCGGCCATCGAGCGAACAACCCCGTCAAGGTCGAACTGAAGGGTGAGCGCTCTTGTGGCGGCAAGCTCGTCTACACGACGGTGATCGTGCGCTTCGTTGCGGGCACTCCCTACGCAGGGGAGGCCCATATCGAGGCTCTGCCCTACGGGTGCCCTCACCAGTAGAGCGCGCCGGATATGGCCGGTTCCGCCTGGCCGCCGCTGCCGCGCTGCTGGGCTGCTGCGGGCTGCTGGGCGCGGGCTGCGCGGCTGAGCGGCCCGGCGGGCTCGCAGTCGGTTCGGTGCGGCGCACTCTGGCGTCTCGGTATCTCGTGATCGCAACAGCGGGCAACCGCCGGCTGGATGCGGATTTCGACCCGCTGGAGAAGCGCGATCGGAACGATCTCTCCGGGGCGAAGGCCGATTTGCGTGACGCCGCGGCGACGGAGCGGCTGTTCGACCGTCGCCTGCTGCGAATCGCGTTCCCGTCGGACACCGAGGTGGCTGCGCGCGATCTCTACCGCTTCAACCAGGCTCGGGCGACGCTCACATCCGCCGCAGCCGACTCCACGTCCTTGCGTCAGCTTCACGCATACGAGCCGCTGCTCGACGCCGCCAACAGGCCGGTCGAGCAGGCGGTCAGGACGATCCGACGCCAACTCGGCCTACCTCCGCCCCCGGCAAGCTGAACGGTCGCCGTCGTGCGGCGCGCCCGCTAGCGCACGATCGTGAACGTCAGCCGCGCGGTGCCCGACTTGCGCCTCGTGGCGTCGGACGCCGTGATGAGCAGCGTGTAGGTACCCGGCGCAAGCCGCTTGGAGCGCGAGATGCGGCCCTGGAACGCCACGTGGTTGACACCCGCATGGCCGCTGAAGCCGAGCGTGCCGCGCGTCACCGTCCTCAGACACGCCGGCTTGCGGCGGTTGCCCTTCGTCTGGGCTACGCATTTCCCGCGCACCTTGCGACCGCGCACGCGCTGCGTGAACACGAAGCTCACGTTCGCCTGCTCGTTCAGCGTGAACGAGAACGTCGTGCCCACGGGAGCGCGGCTTCGGCTGATCCGGGCGAGCGCGCTGCCCTCGCGCCATCGGCTGTGCGACTGTGCGGCGCTCGCGATGCTCGGCGGCGGCGGCGTCGCCGTCGTGAACGTCTGGTCGGCGCCGTAGGAGACGCCACCCGCGTTTTCGGAGACCGCGCGGAAGTGGTAGGTCGGTGGACGGAGCGAGCCCGCCCACCGCCGCCGCGAAGCCCACCGCTTTCACCGACGCGGCAACGGACTGCTTTGCGGTGGAGGAGCCGTAGGCGTTGGTCGTGCCGTACTGGAAGAAGCTGCGGCTCGCGGTTTCCGCCACGACGATCCGCTCAGCGCCGCGGCAGACACTTCCACACCCGACGCCGCGCCCGTCGCCACCGTCGGCGGGGTCACGGAAGAGATTTCGGCGGTTGCGACCTGGCTGTGAACTTCGTTGCCCCCGCCCGCCACCAGAACGCGACCGTCTCCCAGCAGCACGCTGGCGGGGCCCCAGCGCGCTTCGACGAGTTCGGTCGGGAGTTTTTCGAAGGTGCTCGATTCCCAGTTGAAGAGTTCAACCGTCTTGAGGGTTCTTTCTCCTGCTTTCAGTGAAATGTCATAGCCGCCGAAGATCAGCACATTGCCGTTCGCGAGGGTCACGTACCCCGGTTCCTGGCGTTTTTGGGTGAGCCCATGGGGAAGCGCTTCGAATTTTTCGGTTCCCGGGTTGAAGACTTCCGCGGACTGAAGCGATTTTCCGGGTTCGCTGTAGCCGCCGGCGATGAGGACGCGGCCGTCGGGCAGTGCCCCCACCGCGGGGGCGTAGCGCGTCACCGTCATTTCTGAAGCGATCGCTTTGAACGTGCGGGTCGCAGGATCGAACAGTTCGGCGCTGCGGGGATACCCGTATTTTTTCGCGCCTTCCTGCGTGTATCCGCCTGCGATCAGCAGTTGGCCACTTGGAAGGAACGCGACGGCCGGGCTCGAGCGCGGGATCGTCATCTGGCCGCTCAACGGTTCGAATGTGACCGCCACCGGGTCGAAGATTTCGGCGCTCTTGAGGACTTCGGTTTCTTTTGCGGGTTGCCTCTGGCCGCCTGCGATCAGCACGCGGCCGTCGGGGAGCGCCTTCGTCACCGGTTCGTCACGTTCGACGTTGAGCTGCGGTGTGAGCGCTTTGAACGTGAGGGTGGCGGGATTGAAGACCTCCGCGGTCTTCAGGTACGCCGATGTTTCGTTGAAGCCCCCGGCAATGAGCGCTTCCCCACTCGGGAGCAGGGCGGCGCCGGGCGCGTAGCGGGCTTCGCTCATTTCGGGGAGTTTGGAGAAGATCGGCGCTGCGGGCGCCTCGGCGGGAATTGCGCAGAGCAGCGCCAGCACGATCGCGGAGACGCCGAGCGAGCGGATCCGCCTCCCGGTCCGTGGCTTCCCGGCACGCGCTCCGCGCACGCCAGTCGCATCCTGCTCACGCCGCCGCATATCCGATCCTCCCTCGTTCCGCCCTGTGGGCGCGAAAGCGTATTCGATCGTCCGGCGGCCCCGCGCCGCTCAGCAGCCGGGACAGGGGCCGCTCGAGGCGGTGCCCGTCTGCCCGCCGGAAGCCTGCGCGGGGAACGCAACGAACGTTTCCGGCTGGAGCGTGGACAGCGAGGTGGCGAGGAGTCCGCCGCCGGAGAGCAGGAACAGCCGGCTGCCGATGACGAGCGAGCGTTCGATCGGCGGCGTCGCGCCGCCGATCGGCTCGCCCGCGATGCGCCCGGCTTCGCTCATGCCGGATGGGCCGACGCGGAGCGCCACTGCGCCGACGAACGGGGTTTCGCTCGCGGCGGGAGGCGCCACCGCCACCGCGCCGGGTGGCTGAGCCGGTGCCGGCATGGGAACTCCGGGCACCACCTGTGGGTAGATCGTCAGCGGCATCACGGCGAGCGCGGCGGGTGCCCAGAACAGGAAGGCGTGGTGGTCGAACTGCACCGCCGACTGCGAGCCCGCGCCGAGGCTCACCCGCGCCTTCAGCTGCGGCGTGCTCGGCTTCGACACGTCGAACAGCTCGAGCTGCACCGCGGAGGGCTCGTTCCCGGCTCCCACTTCCTGGCCGACCCCGAGCAGCAGGCCTTCCGAGATGGGGTGCAGGTAGGAGGAATAGCCCTCGAGCTCGAGCTGGCCGGCGATTCGCGGGGAGCTGGGAACGCTGAGGTCGAGCACGTACAGGGGATCCACCTGGCGGAAGGTGACGACGTATCCCGCGTCGCCGATGAAGCGCACCGAGTAGAGCTTCTGGCCCGCGCCGAGGCCGGAAACCTGCCCGACCGGCACGAGCGCCGCTCCGCGGTCGGCGAGCACCGTGACGCGGCTCTGACTGGCGGGAGGCGCTCCGGCACCCCACCAGATCGGCTCGCTCGTGCTCGCAACGCGCAGGTAGCCCCCGTGCTCGGACAGCGAGAACTGGTTGAGCAGGTAGCCCGGCACCGCCCCCGAGGCGACGAGCGGCGTCCGATCCGGTCCCGACGCGTCGAACTGGTCGATCACCGTTTCCGCTTCGCTCGGGACCTTCGCAGCCGGGTCAACCGGGCTGATCCACCGCTGCGTCGCCACGTACAGGTTGCGCTCGGAGCCGTACACGAGCTGAGCGTCGGCAACGATCGCCGAGCTTTCGCTCGCGTACACACCGCGGTCGAGGTCGATCGTGAGGATCGTGAGCATTCCCTCTCCCGAGAACTGCAGCGGGCGGCGGACCGCCGAGCAGGCGACGACCGGCTTCGTCGAGCGGTGGCCGGTGATGAAGCTGTGGAAGCGGCGCTTGGGCACCCACCCCGCAGCGCTCCCCCGAAGCGCAGGCGCAGCGATCGCCCGCGGCGTCGATGACAGCACCAGGCGCGCCGTCCCGCCGTTCTGGCGCGCGTCGACGAACGCTCCTTCCACTTCCATCGTGCGTACGACGTGCAACGCCGCCGGATCGGCCGCGTCGACTTCGGTGACCGTCGTCGTCGCCGAGAAAGGCCCGGGATAGGGCAGGATCGCGCGAGCCGGAGCGCTCGTCCGGGCGCTCGGCTTGCGGGCACCGCTCCGGACGGGGGCGCCGAGCGCGACAGGAGTGGGCTGGCCCGCCGAGACGACGAGCACGCGGCTGCCGCGAATCAGCAGCTGCGCCCCATATCCGTCGGCGCCGAGCGGCAGCGATCCCACGAGGTGCGGCGTCGGCCCGGCCGCGACGGCAAACAGCGTCCCCTGCTCGACGGCGAAGATCGTTGATCCGTCGCTCTTGACGATGTCGGGCTCTTCGACGCCCGGCTCCTGGTTGTTGGTGGTGGAGAAGGACGTCCCGCCGCCTTCGTTCGTCGTCGGCGCGGCGGGCGCGCTCCTCACCGGGAGCGCCGGCCCGGTGCTGGGCGCCGCGATCGCGAGCGGTGTCCGCTCCGAGAGTCCTCGCGTCAGCCCCAGGTGCGCACGCTCGTAATGCACGAGCGGCGCGCAGGAGGCAAAGGCGCGTGGTCGGACCCTGGCGCGTGCGCGCCCGAGTGCCGCTGCCGGTACGACGCATGTCGCGAGCGGGAGCGCAAGCGCGAGGAGCGCTGCACGAGACGTGCGCATGGCATCAAGGCTAGCCGCCGCGAGCGGCGTGGATGTCGCTATCTGGACAAGACGCCCATGCAGCGGCCTCAGCCGCAGCCGCCCGCCGCGGCCAGCCGGCGGCGGTAGACGTTCATGTCCGCGCGTTCGAAGTCGGAGTGCGTCTGCGTGCGCAGCGCGGGGACGTCCTCGCGGTGGTAGGGGCTCGACAGGCTCTCGTTGTGGCCGATGACGTCGTGGACGGGGATCCCGTAGCGGCATCGCAGCCAGCGCACGAGCTTCAGGCTCGCCGCCATCTGCGCGTGGTCGTCGAGCACTTCGCTGTCGCTGTTGCCCACGTGCTCGATGCCGATCGCGGTCCAGTTCAGCCCCACCGTGTGCCTGCACATGATCCCCAGCGGGACGAGCTGGTGGATGCCGCCGGCGGAGTCGATGACGAAGTGCGCGCACGTGTTCGGCAGCTCGTGCAGCTCCGGGTCGGGCGTGTCCGGCGCGAACGTGTTCCAGGTCGCCTGGAAGCTCGGCGTCTCGGTGTAGTGGATGACGATCACGTGCGGGTCGATCAGCCTGTACGTGGGTTGCATGAAGCTTCCGTAGTGCCTGCGGGCGTAGGCAACCATCTCCGCCTTGCGCCGAGGCCCGAACGGGATCGGGTCGCTGATGATCCGCGGCTTGGGCGCGACGACGGGCGGAGCCGGCGCCGGGACGCTCGTCGCAGGAGGCGTCGTGGTAGGTGCGCTCGAGCCGGCGGCGGTGGCGGCAGTGGCCGCCTGCGGTGCACCGCAGCCTGCCCCGAGGCAGCGTCCGGTCGTCTGCGTGCCCTGCGAGGCGGCGGCGAGCGTCGCCGGCTGGGTCGAGGAGCTGCCGCAGCTCGCGAGCAGCAGCCCAGCGGCGAGCACCGCGGCGAACGGGCGGAGCGTCCTCGCCGGAGCGGTGCGCCTCGTCCTCACGGCGGCGGCCGCGCTAGCCGCCGTGCCCGTCGAGCCGCGACTGCTCCTGGGCCGTCCGCTCCGCCCAGGGGATCGCCTCGAGCCTGCCGTCGGGGATCGGCTCCCCGCTCTCCACCGACAGGCCGTATGTGCCTTCGGCGATGCGCCGTTCGGCCCGCTCGATCGCCTCGAGCTCCCCGCGCAGGCGCTCGAGAAGACCCGCGTCGATCTCGCTCTCGACGAGCGCCGCCGCCGAGTCGCCGGCGTCGGTGGGGTCCGGCTCTTCGGTGGTGGGGACGGGACTCAGCTCCCCGAGCGCGCCTTCCACGCGGGCACGCTCGGCCGTCAGCAGCTGTTGGGCTTTCGCGGGGTCCATCGCGCTCAGTATGAAGCAGACAGCGGCCGGCGCCGCGCCTAGGCGGGAGTGAGCACCGAGATGCGAAGCGCTTCGCCGGTGAAGCTGCTGCGCCGCAACGTGCCCACGACGTACCGGCGGGCGCCGATCGTGACGCAGCCGCTGTCCGGCAGCGACATGTGAGCCGCCGCGGGAATCGTCGTGCGCATCTGCCCGCCCGCTCCCCGCACCACCGCATCGGCGTGAAGCAGCCTGTGGACGAGCTTGTCGAAGCCGATCACGTCCTGGACGGTGATCTGCAGCGCGTAGCGCCGCCCGGCGGCGGGCACGCTCAGCGTCAGGCGCGAGCCGGCGACGTCGAACGACGTGGGATTGGCGTCAACGAGCACGTGACTGCCGCTCAGCACCCTGATGCGCACCACGTGCCTGACGAGCTGGCGTTCGGCAGCGACGAGGGCGCCTGACAGCAGGTGCGCGCGCAGCGCTCTCGTGAGCGCGGCGTCCGCCGCGATCCGCCTGAGATCACGATGGATGACGACGCCGGAGGACTCGAGGCTGAAGCGCGCCTCGGCTCCGGCGAGCGCGCGCCGAGCGCGGCGCGCGGCGCTCGGCGTGGGGCACGCGTGAGCCGCCGCGTCACGCGCCTCGACGAGCGCCTCGTGGCCATGCGCCGAGTCGGGCTCGAATCGTCCCGCCGGCAGCGCACCCGCCGCGAGCGCCGCCGCGAGGCCCAGTCCCGCAAGCGTCAACAGCCTGAGAGGTGAGCTCACCATCGCGTCCGCGACGATCGCTCGTGCGGCTAACGGGGAGAGAAAGACGCAGTGAGAATGGTCTCAGCGAGGCGCACGGGCTCGGCGTGGGGGCGCCCCTGGCGCGATCCCCGCCGCGAGCGGGGTCCGGGCACGTCATCATCCCCTCCGTGGGATTGCTCGCATCCAAGCTGCTGCTCGCGCCGAGCTTCGTTGTCGGCGCCTCGCTCACGGCGCGCCGCTTCGGGCCGCGCGTGGGCGGTCTGATAGCGGGCCTGCCTGTCGTGGCGGGACCGATCCTGCTCGCCTACGCCCTCGCGCACGGCGCCGCGTTCGCGGCGGGGGCGGCGGTGGGCACGCTGCTCGGCCTCGTCTCGCTGAGCGCCTTCGTCGTCGTCTACGCGCGCCTGGCGGGACGGCTCGGCTGGGCGGCGAGCCTGCTCGCGGGGTGGCTCGCTTTCGCACTCGCCACCGCGCTGTTCAGCGCCTTCTCGGTGTCCGCGGGCGTCGCGCTCGCGATCACGCTCGTGGGGCTCCTCCTCGGGCTCGCGCTCGCGCCCCGCACGCTGGCCGAGGCGGGGCCGCGCGAGCCGCCGCCCTCCTGGGACCTGCCGCTGCGCGCCGGCTGCGCGCTCGCGCTCGTGCTCACGCTGACCGCCGTCGCCGGGTGGCTCGGCCCGCAGCTCAGCGGCCTGCTCGCGCCGTTCCCGATCATCGCCACCGTGCTCGCCGTGTTCACCCACGCGCAGCACGGATCGCTCGAGGTCCAGCGCCTGCTGCGCTGGCTGCTCGGCGGCTATGGCGCGTTCGCGCTGTTCTGCTTCACGCTCGCCGTCACGCTGAAGCCGCTCGGCACCGCCGCCGGGTTCGCGCTCGCGACCGTCGTAGCGCTCGTCACGCAGGGCGTCATCCTCGCCCTGATCGCGCGCCCTCAGAGCGTTTCGCGCGCGAGCTGGTGGCGGACGCGGTCGCGCGCCGCAGCGAAGTGGAGCGCCTCGTAGGCGATCAGCGCGCTCAGCGTCGCCGCGAGCACGCCCACGGTCAGCAGCGACGGCGGCTTTGCGAGCACCTCGACAACGAGCAGCGCAACCAGTAGCGCCGCGCAGACCAACCGCTGGCGGTTCAGCGTGTGGAGGTTGCGCCAGCGGAAAGCCACGTGCGCGAGCAGGTACATGGCGGCGCCCCCCAGCAGCGCCGCGGCGGCGACGACGCCGAGCGGCTGATCGACGTGGGCGAGCGTCTTTTTGAGGCCCACCGCCACGAGCGCGATCCCCGCCACCATCGGCAGGTGCAGGATCGAGTAGGAGTCGCGTGCCATCTCGTTGCGCTCGCGCCCCTCGGCGGCTTTCACCAGCCTGCGTTCGGCGACGATCGCCACCACGTCGAAGTAGAGCCACCAGAAGGCGGCGGCAACCGCCACGCCGAGCACCGCGGCGGCGACGACGCCGGCGTCGATTTCCGCTGACGCACCCGCGCCGATCGCCACGATCGACTCCCCGAGCGCGATGATGATGATCGCTCCGTGGCGCTCGGCGAAGTGCGACGGCGAGAGCTTCCACCCCTCGGCGCCGAACAGCACCGGACCGCCCACGTCGAACAGCAGCGCCGCGCACCACAGGCCGATCTGCAGCCCCGAGGAGGCGAACGAGGCGGCGACGAGCAGCCCGACGCCGATCGCCGTGCTGATCGCGAGCCCGCTCACCGAGCGCCGCAGCCCCCCATCCTCTCGGCTCGCGAGCATGTACAGCCCGATGTGCGCCGCGCGCACGAACCCGTAGGCGATGGCGAACAGCAGCGCGTCGCCCCCGAACGCCCCCGGCACCGACATCGCCGCGACGAGCAGCGCCGCCATCGCGGCGAACATCACGAGCCGTACGGTGCCCTCCTCGGGGTCCACGGTGCTCGTGAGCCATGCGTAGCCCTCCCATGACCACCACAGCACGCCGAGCACGAGCAGGCCCTTGACGATCCCGCCCCAGCTGCCCGCCTCCGCCATCAACGCGGTGCACTGCGTGAGCGCGAGCACGAACACGAGGTCGAAGAACAGCTCGAGCGCGGTCACCTGCTCGCGGTCGCGCAGCACCGCCGAGAGGCGCGGCTGGCGCTCGCGCGTCACAGCGTCCCCCGCATCCGCCCCCGCCGTGGTGCTCATGCGCCCATATTCGCAGCGCGCGCCGCTGCAGCCCGGGAGCGGGCCCGGCGCCGGTCGGCGCGCCGGCCGGCGCCCTCGGTCAGCCGATCAGTGCAATGACATGTTCGGCTCGCCCGCTGAGTTGAGCCCTGTCCCCGCCAGGCTGCACGTGCCGCCCGCGGGTGCGCCCCCGTTGTAGGACTGCGTGAGGCAGTTGCGCAGCGCGAGCTGGCCCCAGTAGTTGGGGTGGATGTCTTCCTGGATCTCATACGGCGGGAAGATCGCTGTGACCGTGCGGATCTGGTTGATCCACTCGCTCTTGTCCACGGCGCCCGCGGAGCGCCACGACGACAGTCCCTCTTCCTCGAGCAGGCCGACGCCTTTCTCGCACAGCCTGCGCCCGTTGAACGCCGCTGCCAGGTCCATCGTCTTGACGTTCGGCAGCCCCGCTGCGCTCGCCGCACCGAGCACCGCGCCGTCGATCGTCGGCAGCATCGTCGAGTTGGCGTAGTTGGCGTCTTTGTTCCAGAAGCCGCAGCCGCCCACCGCTTGGCGCGTGTAGCCGCTCTGCGAGTAGCGGAAGCCGGAGCCGTTGGGGATCGGCGAGGGGTAGTCCTGCACGAGGATCGTGTACTGCGAGCTCGCGTAGCCCGCGTTCGTCATCGCCGTGGCGACGTTTTTGATCGCCCCCGCGATCGCGCTCTTCTGCGTCGCCACGTTGCTCGCGGTGAAGTTTTTCGTGACGTAGCTTTCTTCGCTGCAGTAGGCGGGCCACCATTCGGGCGTCAGCAGCCAATCTTCGACGCACGCCTGCACGATGCCCGCGAAGTTGAAGTTGTTGCCGCCGATCGATACCGCCACCTCGCGGACGTTGTGCGTCGCGGCGAAGTGCTGGAGCATCAGCGCCTGGCCTTCGTGGCCGCCGGAGTTGTAGAAGTCGATGCCCGGCTTGAACAGGCCTCCGGTGGTGAAGCTCGAGGTCTTGGCGCCCGAGCACGCGAGGTTCTCGCCGCTCACGCCGGCGCCGATGTACACCTCCGCCGACTTCGAGCGGTGGCAGCCTTCGATCAGTTCGGCGTTGCCGCTCGCGTTGTCGTCATATGCGGTCGAGCCGAGCGCGTCGATCCTGGAGGAGCTTTCATTCGTGTTGCCCGCCCAGCGGCCGGCCTCGCCGGAGATGTAGGAGTCCCCGAGGCTCGCGATCCACGGCGAGCCCTGCCCGGGCCCGTCGGCGCGTGCAGGCCGCGCGAACGCGGCGAGCACGAGCAGCAGCGCGACGAGCGCGAGGGCGAACGTCCTCGGCGCCGTGTGAACCGTTCCAGCTCCAGCGCGGGCCATCGGCATCCCTCTCCTCCTCTGCCTCGCGCCGCCCCTGAGCGGCGCTGTCGCCCCGACCCTAACCGCTGCGCGGCGCGGCGGTCAACCGCCGCTCAGCTCGCCTGCGGCGCGCGCGGGAGCCTCGCCCCAGAGCTGCTCGAGGCGGTAGAACTCGCGCGCCGCCGGGGTGAAGATGTGGACCACGACGTCGAGGTAGTCCATCAGGATCCACCCGCCGTCAGCGGAGCCCTCGACGCGACGGGGGAGGATGTTGAGGTCGTGCTTGAGACCCTCGAGGATCCCGTCGTGGATCGCTTTCGCCTGACGGCCGGTGTTGCCCGAGCAGACGAGGAAGTAGTCGGTGTAGCCCAGCACGCCCCGCAGGTCGAGCTCGACGAGGTCGATCGCCTTCTTGTCCTCGGCGTGGCGCACGATCTCGCGCAGCAGCTGCTGAGGCTCGATCGCGCCCGCCTCCCTGCGCTCGCGTCCGGGCGCGCTCATGCCGGGCACCCGGTGCCGCCGTCGTAGAGCGCATGCTCGTCGATGTAGCGAGCGAGCTCGGCGCCCACGAGATCCTCGATCGGTTCGCCCGCAGCGGCGCGCTCACGCACCATTGAGGAGGACACGTCCTGGAGCGGCATGTCGAGGAATCGTGGCGTGAGGGCGCCCGCCGTCCCCTCGACCCGCTCGAGGGCGTCGAGCACGCGCCCGCGGTCGGTCCCCGCACGCGCCGCAACCGCGAGGTCGGCGAGGCCGAGCAGCTCCCGCGGTTCGCGCCACGAGGGCAGCGTCGCCGCGACATCGGCACCCACGATCAACGTCAGCTCGTCGTGCGGGTAGCGGGACCTGATGTACCGCAGGGTATCGACGGTGTACGACGTCCCGCCGCGCTCCACCTCGAGCGCGCACACCTCGAGCGGCTGCTCGCGGCTCAGCAGGCGGCACATCTCCAGGCGCCGCTCGGCTCCCGGGTCGGCCTCGGCCTGCTTCTCGGGTGAGCGGCTGGCGGGGACCATCAGCACCCGCGAGAGCCCGAGCTCGCTGCGTGCGTGGCGTGCCAGCGCGACGTGCCCGAGGTGCGGCGGGTTGAACGTGCCGCCGAGGATGCCGATGCGCGCCAAGGGCCTCTCAAGCGCGTACGTGCCCGTCGCCCTCGACGAGGTACTTGAACGTGCACAGCTCGCGCAGGCCGATCGGCCCGCGGGCGTGCAGCTTCTGCGTCGAGTTGCCGATCTCCGCGCCCATCCCGAACTCGCCCCCGTCGGTGAAGCGCGTCGAGGCGTTCACGTAGACGCATGCCGCGTCGACGCCGAGCTGGAACGCTCGAGCGTCCTCGGTGCTCGCGGTGACGATCGCCTCGGAGTGCCCGCTGCCGTAGCGGCCGATGTGCTCGATCGCATCGGCGGTCGAGCCGACGACGCCCACGGCGAGCTCGAGCGCGAGGTACTCCCTCGCCCAGTCCTCCTCGTCCGCCGCCTGCAGAGCGGCGGCGAGCCCAGCCGACGCCGCGATCTCGCGGGTGCGCTCGTCGCCGTGGACGACCACGCCCGCCGCGTCCAGCGAGCGCAGGATCCGCGGGATGAAGCTCTCAGCCACCGCCTCGTGCACGAGCAGCGTCTCGGCGGCGTTGCATACGCCGGGCCGCTGCGTCTTCGCGTTCATCACGATCGCCTCGGCGCGGTCGAGATCGGCGGACCCCGCGACGTACACGTGGCAGTTGCCCGAGGCGGCGTATATGACCGGCACCGTGGCGACCGCCTGCAGCGCCTCCTTCAGGCTCTCTCCGCCGCGGGGGATGATCAGGTCGACGCTGTCGCGCTGCGTGGCGAGCTCGGCGAGCTCCTCGCGGCCGCCGCCCGCTACGAGGCTGACGCTCCCCTGCGGCAGCCCCGCGGCTACCACCGCCTCGGCCGCGATCCGCGCGAGCGCGGCGTTCGAATGGGTTGCGAGCGTCGAGCCGCGCAGGACGATGGCGTTGCCTGACTTCAGGCACAGCGCGGCGGCGTCGATCGTGACGTTCGGGCGGGCCTCGTAGACGACCGCCACCACCCCGAGGGGCACGCGCACCTTGCGCACGTCGAGGCCGTTCGGCAGGCGCTGGCCGTCGATCACCTCGCCCACCGGATCGGCGAGCGCGACGATCTGGCGCACGGCGGCGGCGATCGCCGCGATCCGCCGCTCGTCGAGCGCGAGGCGGTCGAGCAGCGCGCTGCTCACCTCCGCCTCGCGGGCGAGCTGCATGTCGCGCTCGTTGGCGAGGAGGATCTCCTCCTCGTGCTCCCCCAGCGCCGCCGCGAGCGCCTCGAGCGCAGCGTCCTTGACGTCGGTGTCGGCCTGCGCGAGCCCGCGCGAGGCGCGCTTGGCCTCGCGGCAGGTCTCTGCGACGCTCGTGGCGACGGTTGCCATGGACGTAAGGGTAGAGCCCCCGCGCGCCCGGCTCAGTCGAGCACGAGGTAGTCGCGGTGGATCGCCTCGTCCGTCGCCCGCGGCAGGACCTCGCGGACGGCGGCGGACTTCAGGCCGATCACGCGCCTCAGCTCCTCCGCGGAGTAGTTGCAGATGCCCTTGCCGATCATCGGCGCGCGCTCGGAGTCCGGCTCGCCGCGGCCCGTCACCTCGACGGCGTCGCCCGCGTCGAACTCGCCCATCACCTCCACCACGCCCACCGGAAGCAGGCTCGCCGTGCCCTCGCGCAGCGCGCGCTCGGCGCCGGCGTCCACGACGAGGCACCCGCGCGTCGGCTTGGCGTACTTCAGCCACAGCTTGAAGCTGCTGTAGCGGGCGTCGCGCGCGGGGAAGCGGGTGCCCTCGCGCGAGCCCGACTCGCCGCCGAGGACCGCGGCGAGCGCGTCGGCGCGCAGCCCGTTGCAGATCACGGTGGTGATGCCGGCAGCCGTCGCCATCTCCGCCGCCACCACCTTCGAGCGCATGCCGCCGGAGCCGAGCGGCGAGGTGGTGTGCCCGATCTCGAGCCCCTCGAGCGCGGCGAAGTCGTCCACCTCGTTGATGATGCGCGCGTCCGGGTGCACGCGCGGATCGGCCGTGTACAGCCCGTCGATGTCGGTGAGCAGGACGAGCTCATCGGCCGCCACGAGCACCGCCACCTGCGCGGCGAGGAAGTCGTTGTCGCCGAAGGAGATCTCATCCGTGGCGGTGGTGTCGTTCTCGTTGATTACGGGCATCACGCGCCAGTCGAGCAGCGTCGTGAGCGTCTGGCGCGCGTTCAGGTAGTGGGTGCGCGCGCTCATGTCGAAGAACGTGAGCAGCACCTGGGCGCTCGTCACCCCGCGCTCGCGCAGCAGCTCGTCGTAGATGCGGTAGAGCTTGCCCTGCCCCACCGCACTCGCCGCCTGCAGCTCGCCCACCGTCGTCGGGCGCTGGGGCAGCTCCATCACCTGGATGCCGCGCGCGATCGCGCCGCTCGTGACGACGATCGCCTCCACGCCGTCGTGGTGCAGGCGCGCGAGCTGCTCGCAAACCTCCGCGAGCACGTCCGTGCGCGGTGTGCCGTCGCCGTCGGCGACGACGCTCGAGCCGAGCTTGACAACTATTCGCCTCACAGATGGAGCTTATTTCCGCCGCGGCGTCCAGGCACTGGGGTCGAGCTCGAAGGTCACCCCGCCGATCTCGATCTCGTCGCCGGGCTCGAAGCCCTCCGCCTCGAGCGCGCCCAGCACGCCGATGCGCCGCAGCCGGCCCTCGAGGTAGGACATCGCCTCCTCGTTGTCGAGGTCGTGGCGAGCGACCAGCTGCTCGATGCCGCGGCCGCGCACCGCGAAGGATCGCGGCCCGCGCCGCTCCACCGAGAAACCGGCCGCGGCGGCGGGCCGGAACACCATGTGCTCGGCGAGCACCTCCTGCCCGCCCGCGGCGGGCACCCCCTCGGGCTCGCGGCGCCCGTCACGCGCCGGCGCGAGCACGTCGGTGCTGCGCAGCAGCAGCGCGGCGAGCTCCTGGACGCCGCGCCCCGTGGCGGCTGACGTCAACAGCACCGGCACCTCCGGGCCGAGCCGCCGCTGCCACTCCTCGAGCAGCTCGGCGGCGCGCTCCTCGCCCAGCAGGTCCACCTTCGACAGCGCGAGCACGCGCGGCAGCGCCGCCAGGCGCTCGTCGTGGGCCGCCAGCTCGTGCTCGATCGTCTCGTGGTTGCGGCGCGCATCCGCCTCCTCTCCGCCCGACAGCTCGGGGACGGCGTCGAGCACGTGCACGAGCAGCGCGGTGCGCTCGACGTGCGCGAGGAAGTCGTGGCCCAGGCCCGCGCCTGCGCTCGCACCCTCGATCAGCCCGGGGATGTCGGCGAGCACGAGCTGGCGCTCCTCGCCCTCGAGCACGCCGAGCACCGGCGAGAGCGTCGTGAAGGGATAGTCGGCGACCTTCGGCCGCGCGCGCGTGAGACGCGCGAGCAGCGACGACTTGCCGGCATTCGGCAGCCCCACGAGCCCGACGTCGGCGAGCAGCCGCAGCTTCAGCGCGAGCCACCCGTCCTCGCCGGGAAGGCCGCGCTCGGCGAAGTGCGGCGCCTGCCGGGTGGGAGTCGTGAAGTGCTTGTTGCCCTTGCCGCCGCGACCGCCGCGCGCGAGCGTGGCTTGCTGGCCGTCGGTGAGCAGCTCCCAGCGCCGTCCCGCGAGCTCGCCGCCCTGCTCGCCGGGCTCGCCCTCGAGCATCGTCCCCGGAGGCACGCGCAGCGTGAGCGTGTCGCCCACCGCGCCGTGGCGCAGCGCCCCTTCGCCGTGACCTCCTCGGCCCGCCCGAAAGCGGCTGCGCCGGCGGAACGCCTGCAGGTCGCGCAGCGACTCGTCGCACACCACGACGACGTCGCCGCCGCGTCCGCCGTCGCCGCCGTCGGGGCCCCCGCGGGGCACGTGCGCTTCGCGGCGGAAGCTCATGCAGCCATCCCCGCCGGCGCCCGCCTGCACGTGGATCCTCGCCCTGTCGTGGAGCATGCGCTCCATCGTGACACCCCGCGCCGCGCGCGGCGGGCGCGGCGGCAGCGTGGCGAGCGGCGATCCACCGGCGCGGCGGCGGATCGGCTCGCGGCGGGCGATCGGCTATATCCCTCACAACACGGCGAGCCACGAAGGGAGCGAGCGATGGGCGCAGAGGGAACGGACGGCGACGGGCGCGTGCTGCTGATAACCGGCGCCTCGAGCGGGATCGGCGCGGCGAGCGCCCGCCACGCGCGCGCCGCCGGGTGGCGGCTCGTCCTCGCGGCGCGTTCGCTCGAGCGGCTGCAGGAGCTCGCGGAGGAGCTCGGCGGCGCCGAGCACGCGCTCGCCGTGCGCTGCGACGTAACCGACTGGGAGGACCAGCAGCGGGCCGTGCAGTCGGCGCTCGACGCGTTCGGCCGCCTCGACGGCGCGTTCGCCAACGCCGGCTTCGGCGGTCCCCGCGGCTTCCGCGAGGACACCGTCGAGCACTGGCGCGAGATGGTCCTCACGAACGTGTACGGCGCGGCGCTGACGGTGCGCGCGGCGATCCCGGCGCTCACCGACACGCGCGGCCACCTCCTGCTCACCTCGAGCGTGGCGGGGCGCCGCGTGCTCCCCGGTTCGCTCTATTCGGTCACCAAGCACGCGGTGACGGCGATGGGCGAGGCTGCCCGCCAGGACCTGAACGGGACCGGCGTGCGCGTGACGCTGATCGAGCCGGGGATGGTGGACACCCCCTTCTTCGACCGGCCGCCCACCGACGCGCTCCAGGACGAGGACATCGCCCGCGCCGTGCTCTACGCGCTCTCGCAGCCTCCGCACGTGGACGTCAACGAGATCCTCGTCCGCCCCACGGCACAGCCCGGCTGACGACGCCCAGCGGCGCCTGCGGCGCGGCTCAGGAGTCGCCCGGGGCGATCACGCTGACGACGCGGCCCTGGCGCCCCGTCGCGAACTGCACGGTGCCGGCGGCCCGGGCATAGAGCGTGTCGTCCTTGCCGATGCCCACGCCGGGGCCCGGCTTGAAGCGGGTGCCGCGCTGGCGCACGATGATCTCGCCGCCGGTGACCGTCTGGCCTGCGAACGTCTTCACGCCGAGGCGCTGGGCGTTGGAGTCGCGGCCGTTTCGGCTCGACCCGAGCCCCTTCTTATGAGCCATCGCCCGTCGCCTCCTTTTTGGCTTTCGTTCCGCTGGAGCGCGCGGGTGCTTTGCGCGCACGCGCGGGTTTCGCGGTCTCGCCGGCTTTCGCTTTGGCGGGGGCTTTCGGCCTCGCCGCGGCTTTCGTGCCCTCCGCGGCCTTCGCCTCTTCGGCGGCGGGTTTCGCCGCTTTGCGCCGCCCCGTGGCGATCTCGGTGACCTCGATCTGCGTGAGCTCCTGCCGGTGTCCGGTGCGCCGCTTGTAGCCGCGCTTGGGCTTGAACTTGAACACGCGCAGCTTCTCGCCGCGCACGTGGGCGAGCACCTTCGCCGTGACCTTCACGTTCGCGAGGCCGTCCTTGTCGAAGATCGCCTCCTCGGAGCGGTACAGGATCGGCTCGAGCACCACGTCGGCGCCCTCCTCGACGGGCAGGCGCTCGACCAGCAGGCGCTGGCCGCGCTCCACGCGGTACTGCTTGCCCCCGCTCTTCACGATCGCGTACATCAGTTCAGTCCTCGATTCGTTACCGCCCGCCGGCCGCGGACTTCTGCCGATCGCCCGCTCCTACTCGGGCGCGGCCTTGGCCTTGGCAGCGGAACGGCGCCGTCCGCCCCTGCGGCCACGACGCCGAGGCTTCGATTGTAGGTCATCGGCCCCCGCCTCGTCGCCGCTGCGCCCGTCCTGCTCGGCGGCGGACGTCGATGCCGCATCATCCTCGGGCTCGGTGTCGATCGTCGCGGGAGCCTCGCTCAGGCCCGCTTCCAGGCGCGTCTCCGCTTCCTCGTCGGCGACCGCGCGGCGGCGGCGCTGGCGGCGTTCGGGCCTGCCCCCCTCCTTGCGGGAGCCCGCGCCGTCCGACCCTGAGGAGCGGCGCCTGCCGCGACCGCTCGCGGCCGTCTCGCTGGGGCGGGCGGCGGGCGCGACGACCTCGCCCGACTCGTCGAGCAGCAGCGCGCTCGCCGCGGTGCGACCGACCTGGTCGATGCGCACCATCCGCTTCTCCCCCACGTGCTGCGCGGCGCCCGCGATCGAGATGATGTAGCCGTCGATTTTGGCGACCGCGTCGTCGACGTCGTACATGTGCGGCTCGACGATCTCCACGAGCACCTCGTCGCCCGGGCGGAACGGGAGCGCGCGCTCCTCGACCTCCTCGCGGCTGCCGATGAACGTGATCGCGAAGTGGTCGAGCGCGAGCCCTTCGGAGCCCTCGAACAGGAACGACTTGCCGGTGTCCTCCTCGAGCGCGTGGAGCACGCGGGAGCCGTAGCCGGTGAACTGCGTGCTCACGCGGGGGTTGATCTGGACGAGGAACGCGTCCGCCTTGGGGTTCTCGGCGGCGACGTCGCGCAGACGCCGCTCGAACTCGATCGCAACGGACTCCTCCGAGAGGATGACCCCCTCGCCGTCGCACGTGGGGCAGTCTCGGGTGAGGATCTCGCGCACGCCCTCGGTGACGTTCTGGCGCGTCATCTCCACGAGGCCGAGCTTGGAGATCTCTGCCGTGAACGTCTTCGTGCGGTCCTCGTCGAGCGTCTTGCGCAGCGTCTTCAGGACGGCGTCACGGTTGCGCGCCCGCGCCATGTCGATGAAGTCGATGACGATGATGCCGCCGATGTCGCGCAGGCGCAGCTGGTTGACGACCTCCTCGGCGGCCTCGAGGTTCGTACGCGTGATCGTGTCCTCGAGCCCGGCGCCCCTGCCGCGCCCGATGAAGCTGCCCGAGTTGACGTCGATGACGGTGAGCGCCTCGGCGTAGTCGATGATCAGGTAGCCGCCGCTCGGCAGGTCGACGCGCCGCGAGAGGGTGCCCTCGATCGCCTTGTCCACGCCGTAGGCCTCGAACAGCGGTTGCTCGCGCTGCCACAGCTCGACGCGCTCGACGAGCTCCGGGGCGGTGCGGCTGAAGAACGACACGAGCCGGTGATGCTGCTGCTCGTCGTCGACGATCGCCCGCTCGAAGTGGGCCGAGAAGATGTCGCGAACGACGCGCACCGACAGGTCTGCCTCCTGGAAGACCAGGTCGGGGGCGGTGGTCTCCTGGACGCGGCGGTCGAGCACCTCGTGGAGCTTGTTCAGGTACAGCAACTCGCGCTCGAAGTCCTTGCGCTTGGCGCCGTGGGCGGCGGTGCGGATGATCACACCGCCCTTCTCGAGCGGCAGGTTGGCGGTCTGCTTGCGCAGCCGCTCGCGCTCGCGATCCTCGAGGCGGCGCGAGACGCCCACGCCCTCGCCGGTGGGCGCGTACACCATGTAGCGGCCGGCGATCGTCACCTCCATCGTCAGGCGCGCACCCTTCGTCTTGAGCGGGTCCTTGACGACCTGCACGACGATCTCCTGGCCGGGCGAGAGCAGGTCGGAGATCTTGCGCCCGGAGCCGCCGCGGCCGCGCTTGGGCGCCTCGACGCCCGGCAGCACGATCTCGTCGACGTGCAGAAAGCCGTTCTTCTCGAGGCCGATGTCGACGAACGCCGCCTCCAGCCCCGGGAGGACGTTGTCGACCTTCCCCTTGTAGATGTTGCCGACGATCGAGCGCCCACCGCGGCGCTCTATGTAGAGCTCAGCTACCCGGTAGCCGGCATCGGGTGAGCCGTCCGCACGCTTGGAGCCCGCCTTCTTGCCGGCCGAGGAGCGAGCGGCGGCGGGTGTGCCGGTCGCCTCCAGCAGCGCGACGCGCGTCTCCGCGCGATCGACGCTGACGAGTACTTGCTTTTTCAATGTGATCCAGTCTTTCGGGGTGGAGGAGGGCCGAGCAGGACAGCGCGCAGCCGACGGCGCGGCTTCCGGCGCGAATGCGCGGAGCCGGCGGGGGGCCCGCATGCGCGTACGTCGCGCGGGGCCTGGGATCGGGTGCGGGGTGCTCGGCTTGCATTGGCTCTAGTGGCGCAGGACGCGGCCCTTCAGCGCAGCTGAGGCGCGCGCCTGGACATAGATGGCTTGCAACAGGCCCACCGCCAACAGCGTGGTGATCACCGACGATCCGCCGTAGCTCATGAGCGGAAGCGTCACGCCGGTAATTGGCATGATCCCAATAGTCATCCCCACGTTGACGAAGACCTGGAACATCAGCATAGCCACTACGCCCGCGGCAATTAGCGTCCCGAACAGATCCTTCGACATCACGAGGATCCGCAACCCCCGCCAGATGAGCAGTGCGTACAGCAGCAGAACGATGCCCGCGCCGACGAACCCGTACTGCTCGCCGACCGCCGCGAACACGAAGTCGGTCTGGCTCTCGGGCACGAACCCGTTGGGGATCTGGCTGGCGTTGGCGCCGCGGCCGGTCTTCTCGCCGGCCCCGATCGCGATCTTGGACTCCTGCTGTTGGTAGCCTTCTTTCTGGGGGTTCGAGGAGGGATGCAGGAACGCCGTCAGGCGTGCCACCTGGTAGGGCTTGAGCACGTGCACGCCCGCCGCCGGCGCCACGGCGAGCACGAACGCGAGCGACACCGCGACGAGCGCCGCGAGCGCGGCGAGGTGGCGCCATGGTGTGCCCGCCACGAACAGCAGCACGTAGGCGATCACCATGTAGACCATCCCCGACCCGAGGTCGGGCTGCGCGATGACGAACATCGCGGGGATCAGCGCGGCGATCATCACGCGCACGGTCGTATCGCGCTCGCGCAGCGCGCGTGAGCGCTCCACGACGAGGGCGGACAGGGCGAGGATCAGGAGCACCTTGCCGATCTCGGAGGCCTGGAAGGAGAAGAACGCGAAGCTGATCGCGCGCGTCGAGCCGCGGGCGGCATGCCCCGCTGCGAGCACGAGCAGGATGCTCCCGAGCAGCAGCGCGTAGATCCCGTTTTTGAACTGCCGCAGACGCGCGTAGTCCAGGCGCGAGAGCACGAGCATGAAGACGACGCCCGCGATCAGGTAGACCGCCTGGCGGTTCATGTAGTAGTGGGGGTTGCCGGGGATCAGGTTGCGCGTGGCGTCGCGCAGCGTGATCAGCGAGCACGCTCCCAGCCCCACGACCGCGAGCGTGAGCAGCGGGTCGAGCGGCAGGCGCGTCGCCCGCGGCGGTGTCAGCGGCGCCTCCTCAGTCGTCCTGATCGGGCTGAGCGGCATCACTCCAGGCGCGCTGCGCCTGGCGGTGGTGGGGGCTTGGCGCCTCACAGCGTGTGCGAGCTCCCCGCAACGAACGTCTCGGGCTTGCCGAACCACTTGGCCGCCATCAGCCGCGCGATCGGCGCCGCCGTTTCGGCGCCGAAGCCGCCCTGCTCGACGGTCACCGCGATCACGATCGGCCGCTTCGGGTCGGCGAGGTAGCACATGTACCAGGACTGGTCTTCCTGGCCGGTGTGCTGGGCAGTACCCGTCTTGCCGTACACGGGATGCTGGCTCTGATCCCAGCCGGCCCAGACGTCGGCGGAGGTGCCGCCGGGCTGGCTCGCCGCCTCGTGGATGCCTTCCATCACGAGCTTGAGGTCTTCGTCGTTGAGGTGGACCCTCCGCGACGTGAAGCCCAGGTTCTGCACGAGGCTGCCGTTGGCTTCGTCGATCTCCATCCCGAGGTGCGGTGTTACCACGTGGCCCTCTCCGCCGTTCATGTAGGCGTTCGCGAGCGTCGAGTAGGCCACCGCCATCTGCAGCGGGTCGGTGAGGAGTTCTCCCTGGCCGACCGCGAGGTGCATGTTGTCGCCCACGCTCCACGGCCTGACTTCCTCGACGATCCCGCACGAGGCGACGTGGCGCCGGTGGCGGCAGCGCTCCTCGAGCGCGTTCTGGCGGGTGCGCCACGCGGCGCTGGGCACGATGCCTTCGATCTCGCTCGGCAGGTCGATCCCAGTCTGATGCCCGATCCCCAGCTTGCGCGCCTCGCGCTGGAGCACGTTGCCGTGCCGGAAGGCGAGCTCTCCGGTTTCGAAGAAGTACGTGTCGGAGGACACCTTCAGCGCTTCCACGAGGCCCACGGCGCCGTATTCGGCGTGCCCGGCGTTGCAGAACTGCTGGGTCGAGACGGAGATGCACTGGCCTGCGCCGAGCCCCTCGGAGGGCGTGATGACGCCGCCTTCGAGCGCCGCCATCGCCGTTATCGGCTTGAACGTGGACCCCGTGGGATAGGTGCCGTTGACGGCGCGGTCGGTGAGGGGGCCCGCCGCCGAGCCGACCCCGACGAGCGCCGAGTATTCGGCCTGCGTGAGCGGTTTGGCGAACTTGTTGGGGTTGAAGCTCGGGTAGGAGCCGATCGCGAGCAGCTGGCCGTTGCGCGGGTCGATCGCCACGAACGCCCCCGCGGGGGCGGGTTTGCCGCCCCCGCGTGCGCTTTCGATCCCCTGGAGCAGCGCCTTTTCGCTCTCCTGCTGGAGCCCGAGGTCGAGCGTCAGCTTGAGGCTGTGCCCGTGGAGCGGCGGCGTCGGGGGGAGCTTGGTGGGCACCGGGTTGCCCGCCGCGTTCACAGCCACGCGCTCCACGCCGGTGCGCCCGCGCAGGTAGCGGTCGTAGTAGAACTCGAGCCCTTCCTGGCCGACGATCGTCCCCGGCGGCACGCCGCGGAAGCTCTTCATCTTGAGCTCCTGTTCGGAGACCTGGTCGACGTGGCCGAGCACCTGCGCCGCCATGTCGCCGAAGGGGTAGGAGCGGATCGCGATCGGCTGCTGGCTCACGCCCGGGTACAGGTTGGCCTGCTCGGCGAGCACCGTCTCCACCCCAGGCCCGGCGTCGGTCTTGATCGTCACCGGGGCGTAGCGGACCGAGTTGCGGCCCCGTACGACGAGCGCCTCGATGCGGCGCGGGCTCATCTGCAGCAGATGTCCGAGCCGGTCGTAGAGGTGCGTGCGCTTCAGCGCCGTGGCGGGCAGCGCGGACGGCGTGATCTGCACGGCGTTGGTGGTGCGGCTCGTGACGATGGCGCGGCCGCTGCGATCCAGGACTTCACCGCGCGGCGCCGGGATCGGCAGGTCACGCACGCGGTTCACGTTCGCCTGGTGGACGTACTGTTCGCCGGTGAGGATCTGGAGGTACCAGAGCCGGAAGAAGATGATGCTGAACATCACCACCGCGATGCCGCCGAGGATCGCCACGCGCAGCGCGAGCTGCGGCGGCACGGGCACGCGCGGGTCGCGCGGGCGGACTCGTTCGATCGCGCTCATGGCCGCGAGAGCGGGCTCAGCCCGCCGGTGGTGTAGGCGCGGCGGCGGCGGCGCCGGCGCGGGTCCTCGGGGAGCGCGCCCTCGAGCGAGCGCCGCACGAGCGCCCACATCGGCAGCGCGGCGATCGTGTTGACGACGATCCCGATGACGATCTGGCGCACCAGCTCGAGGCTGATCGGGGCGTCGACCCCGAGCATGAACTCGATCAGCGAGTAGCCGATGAGCGAGGCCGCCGACGCGGCGGCTCCGACGAGCAGCGGCGTGAGCGCCGCCTGCGGGTCGCGCAGCTCGCGCAGCCGCCCGCACCAGTAACCGATCAGCGTGAAGATCAGCGAGCTCACGCCGAGCGTCTGCAGCAGCGCGAGATCGACGAGCAACCCGATCGCGAAGCCGTTCACGGCGCCGATCGTCGAGCCGCACAGCAGGCCCACGAACGCCACGAGCAGCGGCGAGAGGTCGACGTTGACGCCGAACACCGGCACCTCGGACACGGCGCCGATCTGGAAGAAGACGACGGCCGCGCCGAGCAGCGCGACCCGCGCCAGCAGCGCCGCGGAGGCGCCCTGGCCGTTCACCCGCCGCTCCCCGTGGACGCCAGCTGTTCGCCGCCGGTGCTGCCCGTCGTGGAGGTCTGCCCGGGCGGCAGCGCGACGAGCGAGCTCCCGAGGTTGGCCGGGCGGGATCCCCGCGTGGCGGTGAGCACCTGCACGATGTCGAGGTTGTGCAGGTTGGCGGCGGGGTGGACGTTGACGGAGGTGTAGCCGGTTTCTTCGTTCATCGAGCTCACCTGCCCGATCACGATCCCCGGCGGATAAAGCGATTCGTCGCCGCTTGCGATCGTCCCGGACGTCACCACCTGTTCGCCGTTGACTGCCTGGGTGTTCGCGGGCAGGTACTGGAGCAGCAGGTCGTTGGGGTCGCCCACCTTCGGCTGCACGATGCCAGTCGTCTTGCTCGTCCCGATCCGTGCCGAGACGCCCATCGAGCTGTCGGTGATGAGGTCGACCTGCGCGGCGTCGCGCGCCACCTGCGCCACCTTGCCGACGAGGCCTTCCGAGTTGACGACCGGATCGTTGACGCGCACCCCCGCCGCTTCGCCCTTGTCGATCGTGACGGTCGAGTACCAGATGTTCGGCGACTTCGCGACGACGGTGGCCGTAACCGGGTGGTATTCGCCGATCCCGAGCTGGTCCACGTGGTAGAGCGCGAGCAGCTCGCGGTATGAGCGTTTTTCGGCCTGGTCGGTGACGAGTTCGCGGCGCAGCTTCGCCACCGTGTGGCGCAGCTGATCACGCTGGCTTTTCGCGTCGAGCGTTTCCCCGATCGACCCGACCAGGTCGCGCACGGGCTTCAGCGCCTTGTTGGCGCCGTCCTGCACGGGCGAGACGACGGTCAGAAACGCGCGCTGCACGCCGTGCAGGCGCCCGCCGGGGGCCTCGCCGAAGTACGCGGTGAGAAGAAGCAGGGAGAGCACCACGAGCAGGATCAGGACCGCTCGCCTGCGCCGCACCGTCTTGTCGTACACCTATTGCTACCTTCCGAAGCGTTCAGGGGACAGGGTACTCGTGGCGCGGGCGGCGTGGTCCGCACACCCGCCGCCGCGTTGCTCACCGCCGGCGGCGGTTGCGCGAGGTGCGGTTCGAGCGGTGGATCGCCTCGAACTCCTCGAGCGAGCGGCCGGATCCGACCGCCACGCAGGTGAGCGGCGACTCGGCGAGATGCGCGGGCATCTGCGTCTCCTCGCGCAGCCGCTCGTCGAGCCCCTGCAACAGCGAGCCGCCGCCCGCGAGCATGATCCCGCGGTCCATGATGTCGGAGGCGAGCTCCGGCGGCGTGCGGTCGAGCGTCTCCTTGACCGCTTCGATGATCTGGTTGAGGGGTTCCTCGAGCGCCTGGCGGATCTCCTCGCTCGTCAGCACGACGGTCTTCGGCAGACCCGCCACCATGTCGCGGCCGCGGATCTCCGCCTGCAGCTCCTCCCCCATCGGGCATGCGGAGCCGATCTCGAGCTTCAGCTCCTCGGCGGTCTGCTGGCCGATCAGCAGCTTGTACTCTTTCTTGGCGTAGTTGATGATCGCCTCGTCCATCTCGTCGCCGCCGACGCGGATCGACTGCGAGACGACGATCCCCCCGAGCGAGATCACGGCCACCTCGGACGTGCCGCCGCCGATGTCCACCACCATCGAGCCCGTCGGCTCGCCCACCGGAAGCCCGGCGCCGATCGCCGCCGCCATCGGCTCCTCGATCAGGTAGGCGGTGCGCGCTCCCGCCGACAGGCACGCCTCCTCGACGGCTCGCTTCTCGACGCCCGTCACCCCGGACGGCACGCACACGACGACGCGCGGGTGCGCCCAGCGGTTCTGGTGCACCTTCTGGATGAAGTGCCTGAGCATCTGCTCGGTTACGTCGAAGTCGGCGATCACGCCGTCCTTCAGCGGCCGGATCGCCTGGATCGTGCCCGGCGTGCGCCCGAGCATGCGCTTGGCCTCGATCCCCACCGCGTGGACTTCGCCGCTGCGCGAGTCGATCGCGACGACGCTCGGCTCCGACAGCACGATGCCGCGGCCGCGAACGTACACGAGTGTGTTGGCGGTGCCGAGGTCGACCGCCATGTCGCGGCCGCCGAAGCCTGTCAGATAGGTGAAGATACCCATGGATCGAGGGAGGACACGCTCGCGTGCGGCCTGCGCTCCTGCAGTGCCTTGCGCACGTGGCGCCGATGAGCACGGGTCCGCGGCGTGCCGCGGGCGCCAGTCTAGCGAACGCCCGCCGGCGGCCCGGAGGGTGGGTGGTGCATTTGCAGGTAAAAGCCGCCTTCTCCCCGCGCGCCTCGTCGCCGCCCCGGCGTTCACGCCCCCGATGAGCTGCGCGACAGCTCGGGGTACAGCTCGCGCAGGGTCGCGAGCGGCAGCCCGACGACGTTGTCCTCGGCGCCATCGATGGCAACCGCCAGCCGCGCGCCCGCCCCCTGGATCGCGTAGCCGCCCGAGCGCCCCCGCCACTCGCCCGTAGCGACGTAGGCGGCCTGCTCGTCCTCGTCGAGGTGGCGGAAGGTGACGAGGGTGCGCGCCAGCGCCGTGCGCTCCCGCTCGCCGGGCAAGAGCAGCGCGAGGCCGCTGATCACCTCGTGCGTGTGACCGGCGAGCGCGCCGATCGTGCGACGGGCCTCGGCGTCGTCGCGCGGCTTGCCGTAGATGACGCCGTCGAGCACGACGATCGTGTCGCAGCCGAGCAGCGCCTCGCGCGCGTCCATGCGGCGCGCCGCGCGCGCCTTGCGCAGGGCGTTCGCCACCGCCACCGCTCCCGGGTCCTCACCCTGCTCGACCTCCGCTGCGTCGGTGGCGCGCACGGTGAACGGGACGCCGAGCTGCGAGAGCAGCGAGCTTCGCTGCGGTGAGCCGGAGGCGAGGACGAGGGGCGGAAGCTCGGGCAGCGACTACAGGTCCCCGAAGAACAGGGCCGCCTCACGCGCGGCGGACTCGGGCGAGTCCGAGCCGTGCACCATGTTCGTGCCCGTGTCGATCGCGAAGTCGCCGCGGATCGAGCCGGGCGCCGCCTCGAGCGGGTTCGTGGCTCCGATCAGCTGCCGCGCCGCCGTCACCGCCTCGGGTCCCTCGAGCACCATCGCGAGGATCGGCCCCGAGGTGATGAAGTCGACGAGCTCGCCGAAGAACGGGCGCTCGGCATGCTCGGCGTAGTGGGTCTCGGCGAGCTCCCGCGTGACGGTCATGTGGCGCAGCGCGACGATCTGCAGGCCCTTGCGCTCGAAGCGGGCGATGATCTCGCCGCTCAGCCCTCGCGCGAAGGCATCGGGCTTGATCAGGATCAGCGTTCTGTCCATTTGGTGGGCTTGCGTGGAGTGGGGTCAGGAGGTCTGGCGCGGGCGTCGGGCGCGCCCGGTCCCGCGGGGCCTCACCGCCGGCTCGGGTGCCACCGCCGAAGCGTCCTGGTCGCCCGAGACCTCGATCGGCGTCTCCTCGAGCGATTTCTCGAGGGACGTCTCGAGCGACTTGTCGAGTGCCTTCTCGGGCTCCTCCGTGGCGACCGCTCCATCGAGCTCTGAGAACTCCGCCTCGAGCGCGCCCGGCTTGGAGCGGCGCCGGCGCGTGCGCTTGGGCGCGATGCCGGGCACCTCCGCCTCGCAGTAGGGGCAGATCGTCCACGCCTGGTCGAGCGGGCGCGAGCAGCTCGTGCAGCGCTCCTTGAGCTTGCGCAGGCAGCTCGGGCAGCGCAGGAAGTCGCGCTCGATGCGGTAGTCGCAGTACGGGCACAGCGACTGGTCGATCTGGTGCAGGCGCGCCTCGGCTGCCTGCACCTCGAGTTCGCGCTCGTGCACGTCCTCGAGGTACTCCGGAGGGCGCAGGATCATGTAGATGATCGTGCCGACGAACGGGAAGAACGAGGCGGCGGTGGCACACCCCACCATCACGGGGTCGGCGATGCGCCGGCGCGCGTCGGCGTACGTCCAGTAGATGAGCGACAGGTAGAGGACGACGACGAACAGCAGGAGCAGGTCGACGGCCAGGTTCAAGCCGCTGCTTTCGATACCGAAATATGCGAGGGGAAGCATCGGCCGGAAGGAATCTTAGAGAAACAGACGGCCGAATCCGTAGCCAGCGGCGAAGAACACGAGGATGACGAGCGCCACGATCAGCGCCACGGCGCCGATCATCGTGAGCACGGAGGGACCGTCGTCGTTCATCTGCTGCTCCGCCGCCTGGGGTCCTGCCGCGTCGCCTCAGCCTCGATCTGCGCGCGACCGGCCAGCAGGTCGCCCACGAGGTATACAGATCCGGTGGCGAGCACCGCGCCCCGGTGCTCCCGTGCCCACTCCCGCGCCTGGGCGAGCGCCTCGCGCGGATGCGGCTCGCACGCCGCCTGCTCGAAGCCGAGCTGGCGCGCGAGCGACTGCAGCGTGGCGGCGGGCAGGGCGCGCGTGCCGGGCGGCGCCGTGAACCACGCCCGCTCGCACAGCGGCAGCAGCGTCGCGAGCATCCGCGCGGCGTCCTTGTCCTCGAGCACCCCGAGCACGAGCGCGAGCGGTCCGCGCGGGAGCACGTCCGGCAGCGCGCGTGCCAGCGCTGCGGCGGCGTCCGGGTTGTGTGCGCCGTCGAGCACGGTGGGAGGATCGCCGTCGAGCAGCTGCAGGCGCCCGGGCAGCTCGATGGCGGCGGCTGCCTCGGCGACGGCCTGCTCGCTCACGGTGATGCCCGCGCGCTCGAGGTGCGCCGTCGCGGCGGCGCGGGCGAGGGTGAAGTTGGCGCGCTGAAATCCACCCCGCGCAGCCAGCACGAGGCCGCCCGGCGGCGGGCCGGCGCGCTCGATCGGCGCGCCCCGCTCGGCGGCCACCCGTTCGGCGACGGCGAGCGCGGCGGGAGCGAGGTCCTCGGCGATCACGAGCGTCGCGCCGTCGGGCAGCGCCGCGAGCTTCTCCTCGGCGATGTCCTTGAGCGTCGGGCCGAGCCAGCGGGTGTGCTCGAGGCCGACGTTCGTGAGCACGGTGACCGACGCGTCGATCACGCTCGTCGCGTCGTAGCGGCCGCCGAGGCCCGCCTCGATCACGCCCACCTCCACCTCCTCCTCCGCCATCTGCGAGAACGCCGCCGCCGTCAGGAGTTCGAACTGGGTGACGTGGTCGTCGGCGGCGAGCGTGCGGTTCACGCGCTCGGCGGCGTGCGAGGCCCGTGCCACCGCCTCGGCGAAGTCGTCGGTGTCGAGCTCGCGCTCGCCGATGCGCACGCGCTCGCGGTAGGAGACGAGGTGCGGCGAGGTGTAGGCGCCGGTGCGCAGGCCGTGGCGCTCGAGGATCGCCGCGGTCATCCGCGTCGTGGAGGACTTGCCGTTCGTGCCGAGCACGTGGATCGCATCGAAGCGGCGCTCGGGGGACCCGAGCGCGGTCATCATCCGCCGCATCCGGTCGAGCCCGAAGCGCATGCCGAACAGCTCGAGCGAGCGAAGCTGCTGCTCGGCCTGGGCCTCCGTCCAGCGGCGACGCGTGCCGGCGGCGGGGACCTCGCGGCCGCGCGCGCCCCCGTCGCTGTCGCCCTTTCGCATCGCTGAAGGGGGGCGGCGCGCGCCCCTACGCGCCCGGGTGCTCGCGCAGGTAGTCGATGAACACCGGGCGCAGCGCCTCGCCGAGCTCGCCCTCGCCGCTGTGCAGCGCGTCTTTGATGAGGCCTTTGGAGAACTGGATGTCGAAGTCGGCCTCGCCGATGTCGCCGCGGCTGGTCTCCGCGGCGGGGATCAGCTCGAGCAGCCGCCAGAAGAAGCGCACGTCGAGGTGCCGCTCGGCGTGGCGCACCGCGCGGTCGTGCAGCTCCTGCGTGGAGAGCTCCTCCAGGGCGTCCGCCATGCCTCCCTCACCGGCCCCGCTCGCCGCCGGCCGCGCGCGCCGCGTCACCCATCAGCGGCGCTTGCCCCCGCGCCGGAAACCCTGCACCAGCGGGACCACCTCGCGACCCATGCCGGTCAGGTCGAGCTTGCCGAGCAGCTTGCCGAGCTCCGTGCGGTCCTTGTTGGCGAGCCTCCCCGGCCAGCCGCGCGATTCGCGCAGCAGCTCCGCGAGGCGCGTGCGGTCCTTCTCGGAGAGCTTGCTGATCCGCTCGCCCACGACAACGCCGATCTGCAGGATCAGCATCCACGGCAGCGCACCCCTGCGGGAGCGGTCCGAGCGCGATGACGATGAGCGTGCCACGGGGCGATGGTAGCGGGCGCGTGCCCGCGAGGCCGCCCCGGAGGGCGGCGACACGACGCTCAGGCGGACTCCTCCCGCAGCGCGTCCTCGGACTCCTCGGGAGCGGCTTCGGTGACGAGCGTCGGCGTGAGCCCGCGCTCGACGGTCTCCTTCGTCACCACGCACTTCTTCACGTCGCGCCGCGAGGGAAGCTCGAACTGCACCTCGAGCAGGATCTCCTCGATGATCGAGCGCAGGCCGCGCGCACCCGTTTCCCGCTCGAGCCCCCTCTCGGCGACCGCCACGAGCGAGTCGTCGGAGAACACGAGCTCGATCCCGTCGAAGGAGAAGAAGCGCTGGAACTGCTTGACGAGCGCGTTGCGCGGCTCGACGAGGATCGAGACGAGGTCGTCGCGCGTGAGCTGGTGGACGGCCGACATCACCGGCAGGCGGCCGATGAACTCGGGGATCAGCCCGTACTCGATCAGATCCTCGGGCAGGCAGTGCTCGAAGATCAGGCCCGGGTCGCGCTCCGCCTTGCTCTCGATCGCCGCCGCGAAGCCGACGCCTTTGTGGCCGATGCGCCGCTCGATCACCTTGTCGAGGTTGGCGAAGGCGCCGCCGCAGATGAACAGCACGTTCGTCGTGTCGATCGTCAGGAACTCCTGGTGCGGGTGCTTGCGCCCGCCCTGCGGCGGCACGGAGGCCTGCGTGCCCTCGAGGATCTTCAACAGCGCCTGCTGGACCCCCTCGCCCGAGACGTCGCGCGTGATCGACGGGTTGTCCGCCTTGCGCGCGATCTTGTCGACCTCGTCGATGTAGATGATCCCGGTTTCCGCCTTCTTCACGTCGTAGTCGGCGGCCTGGATCAGCTTGAGCAGGATGTTCTCGACGTCCTCGCCCACGTAGCCCGCCTCGGTGAGCGCGGTGGCGTCGGCGATCGCGAACGGCACGTTGAGGATCCGCGCGAGCGTCTGCGCGAGCAGCGTCTTGCCGCAGCCCGTCGGCCCGAGCAGCAGGATGTTGGACTTCTGCAGCTCGATGTCCGAGTCGCCGGACATCATCATCTGGACGCGCTTGTAGTGGTTGTACACCGCCACCGACAGCGTCCGCTTGGAGGGGTCCTGGCCGACGACGTACTCGTCGAGGACCTCGTAGATCTCGCGCGGCTTGGGGAGGTTCTCGATGTCGAACGCCGGCGGTGCGGAGAGCTCCTCGTCGATGATCTCGTTGCAGAGATCGATGCACTCGTCGCAGATGTATACGCCCGGCCCGGCGATCAGCTTCTTGACCTGCCGCTGGGACTTGCCGCAGAAGCTGCAGAGGAGCTGCTCGTTGGAATCGGTGGGTCTCGCCATATCCCTTGCTCTCCCCGCAGTAGGCCCCGCCTCGCGCCCGGAGCTAGTGCTCCGAGATCACGCGGTCGATGATCCCGTACTCCTTCGCCTCCTCGGAGCTCATGAAGTAGTCGCGCTCTGTGTCCTGGCGCACCTGGTCGAGGTCCTTTTTCGCATGCTTGGCGATGATCTCATCGAGCCGCCGGCGCACATCGATGATCTCCTTGGCGTGGATCTCGATATCTGTTGCCTGCCCCTGGAAGCTCGAGGACACCTGATGGATCAGGATCTTCGCGTTGGGCAGCGCCATCCGCTTGCCCTCTGCCCCGCCCGCGAGCAGCAGCGCGCCCATCGACATCGCGATCCCCACGCAGATCGTCTGCACGTCGGGCTTGATGAACTGCATCGTGTCGTAGATCGCGAGCCCCGCGTAGACCGAGCCGCCCGGCGAGTTGATGTAGATCGAGACGTCCTTCTCGGGATCCTCGGACTCGAGGTGCAGCAGCTGCGCCACGATCAGGTTCGCGATCTGGTCGTCGACGGGGGTGCCCAGGAAGATGATCCGCTCGTTGAGCAGACGGCTGTAGATGTCGAACGCGCGCTCTCCGCGCGAAGTCTGCTCGACGACCATTGGGACAAGTGGGCTCATAGTCCGCCTTTGTTTCGCAACGCGTGCCGGATTCCTCCCAGAGAAGGCTAGCGGCCCGGCGTCCAAAGGCGGCCGGCACCGGCGCCGGCGCCCTCCTCCCCGCCCTCCTGCTCGGCCTTCTCGGGTGTCCACAGCGCCTCGCGCGCCTGTGCCTGCGCGACGGGGATCGGCTTCGCGCGCTCGGCCAGCAGGTCGATCGCCTGGCGCGCTGCGAGATCCTCGCGTACCTCCTCCAGGCGCCCTGCGGCGCGCAGGTCCTCGAGCAGCGTCTGCGGCTCGACGCCCTCGCGCTCGGCCGTCGGCGCGACGACCGCGAGCAGATCCTCGTCGGACGGGCTGATGCCCTCTGCCTCGACGACCGCCGTGATGACCGCCTCGCGGCGCAGCCCCCGCTCGGCGTCGGGCTCGAGCTCGCCGAGCAGCTCGGACTCCGGGCGCCCGACGACCTTCAGATAGGCCTCGCGCGAGATGCCCCTGTGCGCGAGCGAGTGCAGCATCCGCTCCCACATCTCCTTCGCCCGCGCCGTCACGAGCTCGGGCGTGAGCGGCACCTGCGCCTCGGCGACGGCGGCGTCGAGCGCGGCTTGGCGGAACTCCTGCTCGATCCGCTCCTCGTCGGCCTGGACGAGCTGGCTGCGCACGTCCTCGCGCAGCTCCTCGAGGTCGTCGAAGCCGGCGTCGATCGCGAAGTCCTCGTCGAGCTCGGGGAGCTCCTTGCGCTTGACCTCCTTCACCGTCACCTCGAACGTCGCGTCGCGACCTGCCAGCTCGCTCGCGCCGTAGTCGGCGGGGAAGGTGAGCTCAACCGTGCGCGCCTCGCCGGCGGATGCCCCGATCAGCGCCTCCTCGAAGCCGGGGATCAGGTTGCCGCCACCGAGCTCGATGAGCTGGTCGCGCCCCTCGCCACCCGCAAACGGCTCCAGGCGCGCGCCCCCCTCGGGAGCGTCCACCGCGCGCGAGCCGATGTAGTCGATGACGACGTAGTCGCCCTGCTCGGCGGCGCGCTCGGCGGTCTCCAGGCGGGCGAGACGCTCGCGCATCCCCTGCACCTGCTGCTCGACCTGCTCCTCCGCCGCCGCCGGCTCGCGGCGCGGGACCTCGAGGCCCGCATACTCACCGAGCTTCGCGTTCGGGAGCACGCCGATCTCCACGGTGAAGCGCAGCCCCTGCCCCTTCTCGGGCAGCTCACCGAGGTCGAGCTCGGGGTCGCCCACCGGGACGATCCCGGCTGCCTCGATCGCCCTCGAGTACCAGCTCGAGAGCGCCTCGCGGACCGCTTCCTCGAGGATCGCCTCGCGCCCGAGCCGCTGGATCACGAGCTGCGCGGGCACCTTGCCGCGGCGGAAGCCCGGCAGCTTCAGCTCGCGCCCGAGCTGGCGCGCGCGCTGCTCGAGGCGTCCCTCCACCTCGCCGGCGGGAACCTGCACCTCGACGCGCACGCGCGAGTCGCCGAGCTCCGTGACCGTGGTGCTGAGAGGCGCTGGCACGATCGCCACGATACCGTGCCCCGCGATGCGCGAGCGACCGTCCAGCGCCAGCCTGCGGCGGGCCGAGGCGCGGTTGCGGACGGGCGCGGCGGCGCACCTCCTCGGCGGAGGACTCGACCTGCTGGAAGCCCTCGCCCGGCACCTGCTCCGGCGCATGCGCCCGCCACGCAGGCACTGAGCGGTCCGGGCTCACGGTGCGGCCGCACGCGAGACCGCAGCGCCCGCTCAGCGAGAGCCCGGCGGCGCGGCGGCCGCCGGGTCTCATGAGCGGGCTTCAGCCGACGCCGCTCAGGCGACGCCGGCGCCGCTGCGCGCGAACGACAGCGCGACCCCGCGCGGGAGCACGAGCACAGGGGCCGTCGCGATCTCGATCAGGTGTGCGGCTGAGGAGCTGAGCGAGGTCTGGCCGGGCTCCGCCTCGGGGCGCGAGTCGAACACGAGCACGTCGGTGTTCTCGTTGACGACCGGCGCAACCTCGCCGCCGAACGCCGCGGCGAGCGACTCGGCGGTCTCGCGAGCGCCTCCGGCGGCGTCGCCGACGGCGACGATCTGGCTGATCGAGCGCTGCGCGAGCCGCTCGCGCGAGGTCGACCGGCGCGATCGCGACAGCGACGCTGCCGCCTTCGAGCAGACGCTCGGCGGAGTTGCCCACCGCGACGTGGCCTTTGGCGGTATGCGAGTCGGAGCAGAACACGACCACGTCGGCGCTCTCGCGCTGCGCGAGCGCCGCGAGACCCTCGGGCGTCGAGCGGTCGGTCACCACGTGGCGCTGGACGTTCGCGTCGCCGAGCAGCTGGACGCCGCGCTCGAGCAGATCCTGGGCCTCGGCCTGGGCGAGCGTCTCGCGGTTGCTGTCGGGCTCGTGGGTGTGGCGCACGTACGCGATCGAGACGTCCGCGCCGGCGTTCCGGAACACGCGGCCGAGCGTAATCGCGTCGTCCTCGTTCGCGGTTCCATCGTAAGAGACGATGATCTTGGGAGGCATTGCTGTGTTCTCCTTGGGAGAGGCGCCCATCGCGGGCTCCACGTAAGGGATTCACTCCTGGTTTCGACGCCATGATGGCACCGACCTGCCATCAGCACCAGTGAACCTGTCGATGGACTCGATAAGCTTTGCTAATGCTTAGCGTGCCTCGTCTGAGGGTGCTCAAGGAGGTCGCCTACCGCGGCTCCGTGTCGGCCGCCGCGGAGGCGCTGAGCTACACGCAGTCGGCGGTGTCCCAGCAGATCGCCGCGCTCGAGGCGGAAGCGGGGATCGCGCTGCTCGAGCGTCACCCGCGCGGCGTCACGCTGACCGCGGCGGGCCAGACGCTCGTCGCCCACGCCGAGGGCGTGCTCGCCGGGCTCGACGCCGCCGAAGAGGCGCTCGCCGCGATTGCAGGGCTGCGCGGCGGCAGCCTTCGTGTCGCCTCGTTCCCGACCGCCGGGGCGACGCTCATGCCGCTGGCGGTGGCGACGTTCAGCGAGAGCTACCCCGACGTCGAGCTCAGCCTCGTCGAGGCGGAACCCGAGCAGATAGCGCCGCTGCTGCGCGCCGGAGAGGTGGACCTGGCGCTGCTGTTCGAGTTCGAGCAGGAGACGCTGCAGCTCGCCGGAGCGACGCGCGTCGCGCTGTTCAGCGACCCGATGCACCTCGCCCTCCCGCGCGAGCACCCGCTCGCCGAGTCCAAGCGCGTGCGCCTCGAGCAGCTGAGCGAGGACGCATGGGTGCAGACCTCGCGCGGCAGCGCCTGCGCGCGCCACGTGCTGCGCACCTGCCGCGGGCGCGGCTTCGAGCCGCGCGTGTCGTTCGAGAGCGACGACTACCAGACGGTGCAGGGCCTCGTGGCGGCGGGCGTGGGTGTGGCGCTGATCCCCGAGCTCGCGCTGTCGGTGGTGCGCGAGGACATCGTCATCCGCTCGCTGTCCCCGGCGCCGGCGCGCGACGTGCTCGCCGCCGTCCCGTCGGGCGCGCGGCTCGCGCCGGCCGCTCCGGCGATGCTCGGCATCCTCGAAGCCGCTTCGCGCAGCTGGGCGGCGGACGCCCATCCGACGCGCCTCTGAACGCACACGGGGCGCCCGGCCGGCTGGCCGAGCGCCCCGAGCAGGTGACCCCTTGTCACCTGACGTATGTCAGCCGATCATTTGGCGGGGTTTGCCATATACGCTTCGTTGACCAGCTTCCCGAGCGTCTTGTACCCCTTCAGGCTCGGGTGGATGTCGCCTCCCGTGGCGTTCGGTTTGCCTCCCACGTTGGGGTTGCACATTTCGGTGTACTTGCAGATCGCCTTTTCCTCGACCGAGGTTTTGAACGGGTCCTGCTTGTTGAACACCGGGAACGGGTTCGCGTAGGTCACGTTCGAGAACGCCGGCAGAATGTTTTTTTCGATCGCTTCGTTGAGATTCTTCTGCAGCTGGTCGGTGGCTGCACCCAACTCGAACCGGTTCGGGTTGTAGAAGCCGATCAGCACGATCGGCCCTTTGTAACCGACTGCGTTCAGCGCACCGATCGTCTTGCCGATGTTTTCAACGATGTGAGGGAACGTGATGTTCGGTGCGGCGAATCCAATGCACCCGAACACGGCTGCTTCGGGCGTGGCACCGTATTTGCTTTTCCCGGTTTTTTCGAATTCTTCTTTGACTTCGACTTCGCACTGTGTGATCGCAGCGAGCTCGTCGTTGCTGCCAATGTTGAGTGTGATCGCCTTGACCACGTTCGGTTTGCCCGTGTACGGGTTGTTGCTCGTGAGGATGCTCACGGCGTCTTCGAGCTGCGAGATCATCCCGTAGCCGGCGTGCAGGGGGAAACCAAGCACGTTCTTGTACGCACACGGATGCCAGTCGCCGAGACCCTGGTAGGGGCCGGGAGGCGACGTGGGTTCGGTCGATACTTTCCCACCGAGTTCTTCGTCTTCGCCGATGAGCCCATTCGATGTCTCACCCGGGCAAGCGAGGTTCACGGCCGTAGTCCCGCCGGCGACCTCTTTCTTGAGCTTCTTGTTGAAGAAGTTGACGACCCCTTCTTCGAACTGTGCCGGCGACTCGGTTGGGAAGTTTTCGTTGAATTTCTGGTGGGTGTAACCAAAGCTGATCGAGTCACCCAGGGCCATGTAGAGCGGCCCAGTCGGCGGCGGTTGCGCGTTCGCCGCAGCGGGGGCGAACACCAAAGCCGAGAGCACCAGCACCAGGGCCATGAGGCAGCCCAGCAAACCGGCGCGACCGCGGAACGACGCTGCAGAGCCATTCATGGCTTGCATCTCACATCCTCCTATGTACGTGCGGGACAGGCCCGCAGGCACAGCCCCCTCATGGAATTCTCCATCCCTGTTCGCAGCAACCAGCGCGCTCCTAGACGCGCTGGAGCAACGCCCAACGGTACTTAGGGGGTACATCAAAGTCAAGAGGGGCTGCTCTCAGACGAGCGCGAGCGGACGGCGGCAGCCCGACGTGAGGACCGCCGCCGAGCGCTGTCAACGGCGGGTTTCGGCAAGGCACCGATCGGCGCTGGCCGGTCGGTGCGAGCGCGAGGCGCGGGGCGCCCGCCACGCGCCGCCGGTGCCGTCCGCCACGGATGGGATGTTTATGGGCCCCAATGAGCGAGACGATCGGATGAACATCGCGGGCGCAGTGCTCCTCATCGCCGCGGCCGCGGCGGGCGGGGCGTGCGTCGCCCTCTACCTGCGCCGCGAACGCGAGCGGATGCGCGAGGCGATGAAGGCGATCTCGCTCGACGTGCTCGCGCAGACCGGCGACTCGCTGGCGCAGCGGCTCACGGACGCGCGCCGGGCGGAGCAGGAGCGCGCGAGCGGCGAGATGGCGCGCCGCTCGGAGGAGATCAAGGGGCTCGTCGTCCCCGTCCAGGAGCGGCTCGGGCGCATGGAGAACGAGATCGGGCGTCTCGAGCGCGAGCGCCGCCAGGCGCAGGGGGAGATCGCGCAGATGGTCCGCCAGCTCGGCGAGGGCGTCGGCACGCTGCGCCATGAGACCGGCAACCTCGTCTCGGCGCTGAAGCGTCCCTCCACGCGTGGCTCGTGGGGCGAGATCCAGCTGCGAAACGTCGTCGAGATGGCGGGCATGGTGTCCCACTGCGACTTCGTCGAGCAGGCGACGATCACGACCGACGAGGGCATGCTCCGCCCCGACATGCTCGTGCGGCTGCCCGCCGGCAAGCTCGTGGTGGTGGACTCGAAGGTCCCGCTCGACGCCTACCTGCGGTCGCTGGAGGCGGCGAGCGAGGACGAGCGCGAGCTGCACGGCGCAAGCCACGCCCGCCAGACGCGCGAGCACATCGCCAAGCTCGCCTCCAAGGGCTACCAGCGCCAGTTCGACTCGACGCCCGAGTTCGTTGTCATGTTCGTCCCCTCCGACGGCATCTACCAGGCGGCGCTCGCCCAGGACCCGGCGCTGATCGAGTACGGCGTGCAGCAGCAGGTGTTGATGGCGACGCCGACGACGCTGATCGGGCTGCTGTGGGCGGTGCACTACGGCTGGCGCCAGGAGCTGATCGCCGAGTCCGCACGCGAGATCGCCGAGGCGGCGTCGGAGCTGCACCGGCGCCTGGGGCGCTTCGTCGAGCCGCTCGCGAAGGTGGGGCGCCAGCTCGACCTCGCGGTGACCAGCTACAACGAGGCGGTGGGCTCCTTCGAGCACCGCGTGATCCCGCAGGTGCGCCGCATCGAGGGGGCGGGCGCCTCCTCCGACCGCGAGGTGGCTGCGCCCGCACCCCTGCAGTCGGCGGCGCGCCCGCTCACCGCGCGGCTGGCGCCCGAGCCCGAGGAGCCCTCGGCGCTGCCTCCGGGGGACGCCGAGCAGATATCGGTCGAGCGGATCGCGCGCGGCGGGCGCCGAGGCTGACCAGCACCAGCGCGAGCGCCACCGGGACCGTCGCCGGCAGCTCGTCGACGAGCAGGAACAGCAGGTCGAAGGACAGTGCGAGCGCCGCCACGAGCACGGCCCCGCGAAGCTGCACGCGCCGCCCCATCGCGACCGCGAGCAGGCCGCCGAGGACGCCCGCCACGAACAGGTCGCCGTAGCCCATCACCGCGGTCCCGAACGCGGCGCTCTGCAGGCGCGGCAGGCCGGCTGCCGGGTGCGCGGCGTTGAGCGCGTTGTTGGGGCGCTGAAGGAGGTCCGAGACGACGAGCACGGTGTCCGCGATCGCCATCGCGACGATCCCCGCCCCCAGCCAGCGTGCCGGAGTGACCGCTGCGAGCAGCGTCCCGAGGGCGGCGCAGCTGAGCGCCGTCAGGGCGACCGCCGCGGCTCCTCCCGCGAGGCCTCCGCGGTCGGCCCACGCGAGCGCGAACAGCACGGGGACGAGCAGCGTGCGCCAGGGCCGCGCGCCGTGCGTGAGCCAGCCGAGCGCGAGCGCCGCGAGTAGCGGCACCGCGACGAGGGCGAGGTACGTGAGGCCCTGCGCGCTCGCGTGTTCGGCGGCGCGCGCGATCAGCACGAACGCGATCACGGATACCGGCGGTATCAGCGCCCACAGCCTCCCCCCCACCCTCGAGAGCACGGGCGGAGTGAGCGCCCGCGGCAGCGCCACGGTGGCGCCTTGGGCGAGCGAGAGCGCGGCGATCGAGATCGAGAACGGCAGCACGCCACCCAACATAGAGCGCGCCATGTTCCGCGGTCGCACGCGCCCCGCGCCCGCGGCGCCGTCTGCGCCGCCGCCGCGCGCGAGGATGCGCGTTGCCCGCGGCGTAGGATTGGCCCATGCACGCGCCCGCCACGCAGGCGCCGCCGATCCTGCACCTCTCCTCGGTCGTCGGCGCCCCGCTGCGCGACGCCGCCGGCGAGCGCCTCGGCAAGGTTTCGGATCTGATCGTCCGCCTCGGTGGCAGCGGCTATCCACCGATCACGGGCGTGCTCGTGACGGTCGCCGGAAGGCGCTCCTTCGTCGGCATCGACGGCGTGTCCGACATCGGCCCCGACGGCGTCGTGCTGCGCAAGGCGAAGCTCGACCTGCGCCACTTCGAACGCCGCCCCGAGGAGGTGCTGCTCGGCAAGGACCTGCTCGACCGCCAGCTCATCAGCCTCGAGGGCGCGCGGCTCGTGCGCGCGAACGAGATCGAGCTCGCGCTGATCGCGGGATCGTGGCGGGTGGTGGGCGTCGACACCGGCGCCCGCGGCGGGCTGCGGCGGCTGTTGCCCAAGCCGCTCGGAGCGCGCATCGCCACCGGCGAGTTCCTCGACTGGGCCGAGGTTGAGCCGTTCGTCGGCCACGTCCCCACCGTGCGCCTACGCGTGCCCCACCCGAAGCTCGCGAAGCTCCATCCGGCGCAGATAGCCGACCTCGTCGAGGCGGCGTCACGGCCCCAGGGCGAGGAGATCATCAAGGCCGTCGGCGACGACGACCGCGAGCTCGAGGCGGACGTGTTCGAGGAGCTCGACGACCAGCACCAGCGCGAGTTCCTCGAGGACCGCCCGGACGGGCAGGTCGCCGCGATCCTCACGCGGATGGCGCCCGACGACGCCGCCGACATCATCGGCGAGCTCGACGAGGAGCGGCGCGAGCCCGTGCTCGCGCTTCTGCCCGTCACCCAGCGGGTGAAGGTGCGCGCGCTGCTCGGCTACGACGCCGCCGAGGCGGGCGGGCTGATGAGCCCCGAGTTCATCCTGCTCGACAGCACGGCAACCGCCGCCGACGCGCTGCAGGCGCTGCGCCGCTCGAGCATCGGCCCCGAGCTGCTGACGGTGGTCTACGTGCGCAACGCCGACGGCACGCTCTCGGGCAGCGTCCCCGTCGCCGCGCTCGTGCGGGCTACGCCCGAGGAGCCGCTCGGCGAGGAGATCAAGCACGAGGTGCCCTGCCTGGCGCCCGACACCCCCTTCGAGGAGGTGGCGCGGCTGATGGCGGACTACAACCTCACATCCGCGCCCGTCGTCGACGAGTTGAAGGCGATGGTGGGCGTCGTCACAGTCGACGACGTGCTCGAGGCGATGCTGCCGCGCGCCTGGCGGCGGCGTTTCGGACTGCTCGGCGAGGACTGAATAGACTCCGCAGGGTGAACAGCGTCAGCGGGCAGTTCGATGGCGGTCCGAGTACCGTCCGTCATGCGCCGGTTCCGGTCGGCCACACGTGGCCGGCCGCGTCTGCCTGCGCGACTTAGCTCTCGCCGCGCACGCATCTTCGTCGTCCTCGGCCTGCTGGGACCGGGGCTGATCGCCGCGAACGCCGGCAACGACGCGGGCGGCATCGCGACCTACTCCGCCGTCGGCGCGAAGTACGGCTACGACCTGCTGTGGACGGTCCTGCTGATCACCGTGTCGCTGGCGATCGTGCAGCTGCTCGCCGCGCGCATGGGCGTCGTCACGGGCAAGGGCCTCGCCGAGCTGATCCGCGAGGAATACGGGATCCGCTGGTCGGTGCTCGCCACCAGCGCGGTGCTCGTAGCCAACCTCGGGATCTGCATCTCGGACTTCGTCGGCGCCGGCGCCGCCCTCGGCCTGGCCGAAATCCCCCCGCAGGCCTCCGTGCCGCTGATCGCCGTCGGCATCTGGCTGATCATCGTGCGCGGCTCCTACCGCACCGCCGAGCGCACGTTCATCTGGCTCACGCTGCCGTTCTTCGCCTACCCCATCGCCGCGATCCTCAGCCACCCCCGCTGGGCCGACGTCGGCCACGCGATGTTCGCTCCGCGGTTCCACGCCGGCTCCGCCTACCTGCTGCTGCTGATCGCCACGATCGGCACCACGATCACCCCCTACATGCAGCAGTACCTGCAGTCGGCGGAGGTCGAGCGGGGCGTGCGCGAGGAGGACCTCGCCCACGAGGAACGCCAGGCGGTGTCGGGCGCGATCTTCGCCAACGTGATCGCCGCGTCGATCATCATCGCCACCGGCGCCACCCTGTACACGCACGGCATCCACGAAATCAACTCGGCGGCGGACGCCGCCCGTGCGCTGAACCCGGTGGCGGGGCAGTTCGCCGAGACGCTGTTCGGGATCGGGCTGCTCGGCGCGAGCCTGCTCGCCTGCGCCATCCTGCCGATCGCCACCTCCTACGTGGTGTCGGAGTCGCTCGGCTACGAGAAGGGAATCGGCCGCCGCCACGAGGAGGCGCCGCTGTTCATGAACATCATCACCGGGATGATCGTGATCAGCGCCGCCGTCGCGATGATCCCGGGCGTACCCGTGATCACGCTGCTCATCGGCGTGCAGGTCGTGAATGGCCTGCTGCTGCCGATCAACCTGTTCTTCATCTGGCGGCTGTCGCGCTCGGCTCCGCTGATGGGAGAGCGTCGCAGCCGCGGCGCGCTCGACCTCGCGACGGGCGTGACGGTGGTCGTCCTGTCGGCGCTCTCGCTCGTGCTCGTCGTCGTGACGGTTGCCGGCGTGTGACCGTCAGGCGCGGGCGACGCCCTCGCGGACGAGCAGCGAGGCGCCGATCGCCCCGCCGAGGTCGCCCAGCGCCGCCACGTGCACGTGCGGGGGCTGGGCGTCGCGGAACAGATGCGGCTGCATCGCCTCGGCGATCCGCGCGGCGTAGGGGTGCCCGAGGCGGATGCCGAGCCCGCCGCCGATGACGACGCCTTCCACGTCGAGCAGGTTCTGCGCCGAGGCGATGCCGGCGCCCAGCGCCGTCACGGCGCGGTCGATCAGATGGTGCGCGAGCTTGTCGCCGCGGTCCAGAGCGCGCGCCCAGATACCGCTCGTGAGCCGCGCGCGGTTGTGCTCCTCCATCAGCCTGAAGAGATCGGTCTTGCGTCCCTTCTCGATCAGCTCGCGCGCGTGCAGTTCCATCGCGCCGCGCCCGGCGTAGGCCTCCACGCAGCCGCGCCTGCCGCACGTGCAGCGCGCTCCCTTCAGCTCCACCACCATGTGGCCGATCTCGCCGGCGCCGCCCCTCCCATGCCATGCCTCGCCGTCGAGGATCAGCCCGCCGCCGACGCCCGTGCCCCAGAAGACGCCGAGCAGCGAGCTGTAGAGGCGTCCCGCCCCGAGCCGGAACTCGGCATCGGTCGCCACCTGCACGTCGTTGCCGATGCGCACCTCGGTGCCGAGGCCCTCGCCGAGCGTCGCCGCCAGCGCGAAGCTTCCCTCCCACCGCGGCAGGTTGCGCGCGCCCGAGACGGTGCCGTCGCTTACCACCCCCGGCGAGCCCGCGCCCACTCCTGCGAGCTCGGCGGGCTTCACCTCGGCCGCCTTCGCGGCGTCGCGCAGCGCCTGCTCCATCTCGGCGGCGACGTCCGCGGGCCCACCCTCCGTCGGCGTCGGCCGCCGCGCGGAGCCGAGGACGCTGCTGTCCTCGTCCACGACGACGGCTTGGATCTTCGTCCCGCCGAGGTCGATGCCTCCGTACAGCGCCATCCACGCGGATGATGGCACGCGCCCTCAACGGAACGCGGACGCCCTCAACGGAACGCGGAGGTGCCCGAGGCTAGTGGTGCTTGGGGTCCGGGATGGCGACCGAGGAGGGCCGGCGCGCGACGGTGGGCGCCGGCAGCGCGCCGATCCGCCCGATCAGCTGACCCCACTGGTTGGAGCTGAGCGCGCCGGTGGAGAGCACGGGAACGCCCGCGAGCGGTCCCGCCTTCTTCGCCGCCGTGGCCGTGCCGGCCGACGCCGTGAGCGCGGCGGCGGCGGGGTGGAATTCGAGCCCCATGCGGTTCCAGTAGGCCTTGTTGGCGTGCGTGCTGGGAGCGCCCGGGTAGCGCATCAGGCTGACGATGCGAGCGGGCAGGAATTCGGGGGGCAGCGTGAGCAGCGTGCGGATCGCGAGATCGGTGATCGTCGAGGTGCCCTGGTGGCCCGCCACCGGAGTACCGTTGATCGCCGTGATCTGCACCGCGTCGCCGCTGTAGGCGGCGCTCGGGGCTCCGCCCGCGGCGACGGGGCCCTGCCCGCAGCGAAGCGCGCTCACGGTGGGGCGCAGGCCGCTGCGCGACAGGAATGCCAGCACGGCGAGCACGCGCTTGTCGACGAGGCCGTCGGCGATGTCGCGCCGGCCGCACGCGTAGACGGAGATTCCGGGGTCCGACAGGACGGCGCGCTGTAGCTCGGGCTTGGACAGCAGGAACACGTCCGATGCGGTCGCCCCGAGCAGCGCGTCCTGCGACTTCGCGCCCTGCGGGTGGAGCGCCGACTGGAGCTGGGCCCAGTTGGCGAGGACCGGGCCCGGGTCCACCGTGCTCGGATCGCCCGCGGGGCGCACGGCGAAGCGGATGTGCCCGGAGTGCGAGCCGGGGGTGACCGCCACCGAGCCGAGCACGGTGCCGCTCGAGACGACGGAGCCGCGCCGCAGCGCGAGGCTCTGCGATGCGCGCGCCAGACGCGCCTTCACGGCGGAGTTGACGGCGGCGGCGGCACGGGCGTCGGGGTTCCCGGGGTGTGCGAACAGCCGCACCTTGCCGTGGCTGGCGCTCCCGGCTTCGGCGCCTTCGGGCAGCGAGGCCTGGCCGGCGGCCGCCTTCGCGTGCGGCTTGCTGCGCACGTTGAGCGTCACGGGCGACTGGAAGCCCGCGCTCGCAGCCTGCTTCGGCGTGGGGTCCTTGCGACTGGCCACTTCCACGAGCGGCGAGGTGATGCGCGAGGCGGGCGAGCGGGGCAGCTGGTAGGTGGGAGCGATGTGACCGAGGCCCGCGTACGTGAACACGTCGCCGTACACGTCGCGGAGCACCAGGTAGCGCCCGAGCGCGGCGGAGCTGCCGATCTGCACGACGCGGCCGTTCTGGACGGCGACGACCTGGGCGTTGGGGGCGCTCGTGAGCTCGCTCAGCTGCATCGGAGTGCGCGCCGGTGCGGCTGCCCGCGCCGCCACCGCCGGCGTCGGAGCGGCGCTCGTGCCGGGCGTCGCCGGCGTCGATGGGTGTTTGCTGCCCACCGCCGCGCCCACGCTGCTCGGGGCGGGCGCGCTGCCGGCTGGAGCAGCGGACTGCGCTGCGCCCGCGGTGGCGGTAGATGGCGGGCGGGTTGATCGTCACCGGCGGCCCCCAGGCGAGGTGGGGTCCGGTGACGGGCGGCCGTCCGTCGACGAGGCCCGTGAGCGTCGCGATCACCGCGCGGGGATACGCGGAGATGAGCTTGGCGCGCAGCAGCACCGAGCTGGCGTATTCCTCCGAGTGGTTGTAGGCGAGGATCGCCCCGTGCAGGTCGGTGGCGGCTCCCGCCGCCCGCAGGTAGCGCGCGGCGGCGAAGATCGCATCCACGGGGTTCATCGGGTCCGCGTAGCCCGCGTTCAGGGCGTCGACCCCGTACTGAAGCCAGGTTTCCGGCATGAACTGCATCCACCCCACGGCGCCCGCGCTCGACACCGACAGGTCGCTGCCGTAGTTCGTCTCGATTTCGTTGATGGCCGCGAGGATCTGCCACGGCACCCCGTACTGCACGGCGGCGGCCTTGTAGATGGGAAGCAGGAACAGCGGGATGCGGTAGAAGCCGAGGGCTTGGATCGAGGCCTCCGAGGAGGCGAGCGCGCTCGCCTGTGCCGCGATCACCTGCGGCGAGAGCGCGACGTTGTTCGCGCCGGTGAGCTTCACCGCCGCCTTGTTCTTGTTCTTGGAGCCCTTGCCGCTCGTCGAGGTCTGCTGTTTGGAGTGCTTGCTCGGCGTCGTGCGCTGGTGGCGCTGTAGGACGACCGTGGGAGCCGGGGTCGGGGCGGGCGCCGGATGCGAGGGTTGCGGCGTCGTGGTGGTGCCCGTGGCGGTGCCGCTGCTCGACGGGGCGCTCGTGGTGGTGGTGGTGGTGGTCGTGGTTGTGGTCGTGCTCTGCGGGGCGGAGGATTCGCCCGAGCCCTGCGAGGCGGATGAGGTGGAGCCTTCGGCCGCCGAGCCCGCGGGCGTGTCGGCGAGCGCGTTCGCGGGCAGCGAGCCCCCGAGGCCCGCCGCGGTCAGGCCCCCGCCGGCGAGAGCCGAGAGGATCGCCCTGAGCGCCCGCCGCCGGGCGGCATTCATTGGCGGCATGCGCTGGACCTGGTCATCTCGGGGTCGTCCCATGGGTTGTGGTCGATGGAGCAGGCCCACAAACGCGGGGGCGCCCACCGGGATTCATATCGGCAGCGAACCAGGAATCCGTAAAGGATTCGTAATCGTGCAGGCGTGTTGACGGCGCTTGGAATCGCATGACCGGGCCCCCGCGGAGGGCACCGTAGCGCCAAACGGCGTATTTGCGTCGCAGTTGCAGGGAAATCGCCGCCCGCCGACCATCTGTCCGCGAGCTGTCCAGGGCCTCCCGGAGGGCGCCCCGATGTTCGGCTATCTCCCCGCGGGCACGGGCTTTCGGCCGCTCGCACGGACATCTTCCGCCTGTTCGCGCCAACCCGGCGCGCTCCTGCATGCGCACGGATGGTGCTCCTCGGCGCCGCCGCCGAGCCGCTACGCTTGGGCGCGTGGAAACGGTCCTGTCGGTCATCCAGGTGATCATCGCCGTGGTCCTCGTGTTCCTCGTGCTCATGCACTCGGGCAAGGACTCAGGACTCTCGGGCGCATTCGGCGTCGGCAGCGGCCAGGGCCCGCTCGGCGGGGGCTCGATGGTGGAGCGCAACCTGAACCGCTGGACGATCGTCTTCGCGGTGCTGTTCTTCCTCAACGCGATCATCCTGCTCAAGCGTCCCTGGGGCTGACGCCCTCCCCCTCGGCGTCCGTGGAGCCGCGCCGGGCCTCGCCCGCCTCTGCGTCCGACGCGGCGGGCTCGCCGTCGCCGGGCGGCTCGGCCTGGAGACGCTCGAGGCGGTCGAGGATCTCGATCGCCTCGGCGCGAAGGTCTGCGTCGACCGCCTCGTAGTCGTCGCGTGAGAGCTTGCCGGTGCGGTAGTCGAGCTCGGCGTCGCGGATCTCGCGGTACTTTGCCTCGCGGGCGGTCTCGAGCTCGTCGACCTCGGCGCTCTGCGCCCCGCCGGCATCCGCGGCGGCCTGATCGTGAGCGGCGCCGGGCGGCCCCGCCTGCGCGGCACGTTCGCGGGCGGCGCGGATCGGGCCCCCGAGGACGAACACGACGAGCGCCAGCAGCAGCACGACGAGGATGACTGCGAGCACGTTCACCCCTTCAGTACCCGGCTCGCCCGCGGCTCACGCGCGGGCGAGCCCCCGCAGCGAGCGGGAGCGCGTTCGCGCGGCGACCGTGCGCCGCACCGTGCTCGGCGCGGGCCAGATCGCGATCAGCCCGCCTGCGAAGACGATCAGCCCGCCCACCCAGATCCACATGACGAGCGGCGAGACGATGAAGTGGAACTGGGCCGGCGGGGGCGCCCTCAGATAGGCGCGCGCGAGGAACCCGATCGCGACGAGCCCCTCTTCCGGGGAGAGCGTGGAGTTGCCGAGTGTCACGATCCGCTTCAGCGCGGGCGCTTCGAGGTTGGGCGCGATCGCGCTCCACACGTCGCGGGTGACGCCCGCGTTCATGCTCACGTGGCTCACCGGCTGGCCGCCGATCAGGCTCCCCACGGAGCCCTGCGCGGGTTCGTTGGACGCATAGAAGCCCTCGCTGGGGTTGAGCGTCGCGACGTGATGGCCCGACTTGCTCACGTCGAGCACCGCGCCGAGGCTGAGCGTCGAGCCCGTGTGGGCGGCGTCGTTGCGCGGCGTGATCGTGGCGGTGGGTCGCACGTACTTGACCTTGTACGCGCCGACGCGGGTGGACTGGCCCGGCGAGAGCGCGAGCTCGGAGGCGTGCTGGAAGGACGACGACGCGGCGACGCCGATGAACATCACGGCGATCCCGAGGTGCACGATGTAGCCCCCGTAGCGCCTGCGGTTGCGCCGCACCAGCGCGACGAGCGCGGTGGGAGCCGACTCCCCCGCCATCGCGCGGCGCGCGCGCGTGCCGCGGTAGAACTCCTGGCCCACGCTGCCGAATACGAACGCGGCGCAGCAGAACATGGCGATCGCATACGGCTTGCCCTCAACCCCGGTGGCGAGCAGCACGAGCAACGTGACGAGCGCCGCCGCGCACGGCACGAGGAAGTTCCGCCGCGCGTTCGCAAGCGTCGTACGCCGCCATGCGATGACCGGGCCGATCCCGCTCAGCAGCACGAGCACGAGCGCGAGCGGCACCGTGTAGCGGTCGAACCAGGGCGGCCCCACGGAGGCTTCCTGGCCGCTCAGCGCCTTGGAGATGAGGGGGAAGTACGTGCCCCAGAAGATCACGAAGCAGAGCCCCACGAGCACGATGTTGTTGGCGATGAAGGCGGCCTCGCGGCTCAGCAGCGAGTCGAGCCGGTGCTCGGAACGGAGCATGTCGCGGCGGGTCACCACCAGGTAGATCGAGCCGGCAACCAGCGCGGCGATCAGGACGACGAACGGGACACCGAGCGTGGAGGCGCCGAAGGCGTGTATCGAGTTGAGCACGCCGCTCCGCACGAGGAACGTGCCCATGATTGCGAGCGTGCCCGTGGCGAGCACGAGCGAGACGTTCCAGACCTTCAGCATCCCGCGTTTCTCCTGGATCATCAGCGAGTGCAGGAAGGCGGTGCCGGTCAGCCACGGCATCAGCGACGCGTTCTCCACCGCGTCCCAGCCCCAGTAGCCGCCCCAGCCGAGCTCCGAGTAGGACCAGCGCGCGCCCAGCAGGATGCCCACGCCGAGCAACAGCCACGACGCGAAGGCGAAGCGCCGGACCGCTTTGATCCAGTCGGCGTCGAGCCGGCGGGCGAGCAGCGCGCCCATGCCGAACGCGAGCGGGATCGTCGCGAGCGTGTAGCCCGAGTAGAGCATCGGCGGGTGGATCATCATCGTCGGGAAGCGCAGCAGCGGATCGAGCCCCGCACCTTCCACCGGCGCCGGCCGCGTCGTCGCGAACGGGTTGGCGTAGAAGAGCATCAGCGCGACGAAGAACCCGCCGAAGCCGAGCAGGATGGCGGTGGCGTAGGCAGCCACCTCGCGCATCCGCCTGCGCGTGATGAACAGCGCGAGGCTCGACCACAGCGACAGCAGCCACGCCCACAGCAGCAGCGAGCCTTCCTGGGAGGACCACAGCGCGGCGGCCCGGTAGAAGCCCGGCGTCGTCCGGCTCGACGTGTCGGCGACCGTGTTGAACGCGAAGTCGCTGCGCAGGAACGCCACCTCGAGCACCGCCATCGCCACGGTGAGCACCCCGGCGAGCGCGTAGACCGCGCGGCGGGCGGACTGCGTGTACTCGACGCGGCCGCTGCGCACGCCGTAGATCGCCGCGCCGATGCCGTAGGCGCAGATGCCCAGCGCGAGCACGAGGCACCCGTAGCCGAGCCCCGCCATCAGCGCCTCGAGCCGAGGACGAGCGTGTCAGCGATGGACAGCACCTCAGTAGTTCTGCTGCTCGCTGGCGGGTGCCGTCTTGTACTTCGACGGGCACTTCGTGATCAGCGAGTTGCGTTCGCCGACATATGCCGAGCCCTGCTTCTGGACCGTCACGATCACCTCGCGCCCTTCGCGGAAGGGGTCGGGCACCGTGCCCGTGTACGAGATCGGGATCGTCGTCCCCCCGGCGCGGTCCTTCACGCTGAAGCGCAGCACTTCGCCGGCCCTGTGGACCGAGGCTGCCGCCACCACGCCGGTCACCTCGTAGCTGCGTCCCGGCTGGGCCTCGCGTACGAGCTGCGTAGGCGAGAGCGCGGGGCTCGCGGCACTGAAGCTCGTGTAGATGAGCGCGCTCGCCAGGAGCACTGCGGCGCTCAGCGCGACCACCAGGCGCACCGTTCGCTTCCGGGCGGGGCTCATCGCCTCCAGTATCTCAAACTCCGCTTCCCGCCCCGCGCACTGCTGCCCCTCGGAACGCGTCCGCGGCGCGTGGACAATGGCGGAGAGGAGTTAGAGGCATGAAAGCGAAACCTTCTCGCGTCAGAGGAGTTGTATTCGCCAGGCAGTCATGAGACCCAGCCTTCTGCACACACTCGGAGAGTCCAGGCAGCGCCGCCGCCAGCGCGCCCGGCGCGGCGCCGAGCCCGCGAGCGGACCGCACGCGGCGCACCCCGCCCCCGCTGCCCCTCCCGCGGCCTGCGCTGCGGACCCCGACGCCGAGCGCGTTCGTGAGGCGGGCGGCCCCGTCGATCTCGCCGCCTACGCCTGCGGCTGCGGCTACATGTTCAGCGCCGAGGTCTCCACCACCGTGAGCTGCCCGCACTGCGGCGCCGGGCAGGCCTGGTAGCGCGCCGGCCGCGCTAGAGCCGGAACGTTCGCCCGCGCCCGGCGCGGCGCCGCTCCCGCAGCGACGCCTCGATCGCCTCCAGCAGCTGCTCCGTCGTCATCGTGCCCCCGCGGCGACGCCCCTCGGAGGACTCCTCCTCGCACCACACGACGTTGCCGTCCTTGTCCTCCCCTCGCCAGTACTGGCGGGGGCCGAAGCCTTCCTCGTAGATGACCACGCGCTCCGCGCGGCCCGGGCTGTGCCAGCTGGGCATGGGCGCAGATTAGTCCTCTCGGACCGATCCCCCGGCCGGCCGCCCGCGCCTACGCGTACATGTCCGCGGAGATGCGGCTGACCTCGACGACCTCGTCGGCGGGGATCCCCGCGCGGCGGGCCGCCGCGACGATCAGGTCGGGCGACGGTGCCTCGTAGAGGCAGTATGAGCGGCGCCTGTCGGCGCTCAGGAACGAGAACAGCCAGCGCACGCCCTCGTCCGCGTTCACCTCCTCGATCAGCTTCACGTCGTCGCCTGTCAGCTCGAGCTGCTCCGCGAACCGGCGCTCGATGACATACATCGGCATGCCGCGATCCTAACGATCCCGCGGCTCGCCGGCGAGCCCCCGCCGGTAGGCATAGGCGGTTGCCTCCGTACGGTTGGCGGCACCGGACTTGCGCAGGATGCTGCGCACGTGGTTGGCGGCGGTGTGCTCGCTGATGAACAGCTCGGCGCCGATCTCGCGGTTGGACAGACCCCGCGCGACGAGCCGCAGGACGTCGAGCTCGCGCTGCGAGAGGCCGTCGGGCGCCGGCGCGGAGGGCGTGTCGACGAGCGCGTGCGCCCGCGCGGCGAGAGCGGGCATCCCCACCTCGCTCGCGATCTGCACCGCCTCCGCCAGCAGCTGCTCGCCGCGCGCATGCTCCTCGCCCCCGAGCATGGTGCGCCCGTACTCGTAGGCGCTGTGGGCGAGCCAGGTGCGCGCGCCCATGCGGCGGTTGCTGTCGAGGGCCGCCTCGAAGTGCCGCGCAGCAAGGGCGTGGTCGCCGAGCGTGGCGGCGAGCATGCCGAGGTAGCGATCGGCTGAGCCGTAGCAGGACACGCCGTGGCCGATCATCACGTTCGTGCCCGCCATCGGCGCGAGCAGCGGATAGACCATCCCGGCGAGCTCCGCGTGCCCCACCGCCGCGGCGGCGTCTGTGAGGTAGGTGAGCGACGCCAGCCACAGGCGGTTGCGCAGCGACGCGAGCCCCTCGGCGCACACGCGGTCGAGCTCCTCGGTCGCCTGATCCGGCATCGCGAGCTCGGCGAGCATCGCGGCGAGCCCGGGCCGCCACGCGGCGCCGGCGCGGTCGCCGGAGGCGAGCATGCGGATCACCGGGGCGAGCTCGGCGAGGCGGCCCTGCTCGCGCCGGACCGAGAACATCTGGATCCCGTACACCCCCGAGGCGTCGCGGCCCACCAGGAGCTGGCCGAGCTCATGCGAGCGCTCGGCCGCCTCCTCGGCTTCGGCGAGCCGTCCTTCGAGCAGCGCGAGCGCCGAGCGGAAGTGCTCGGCGACGTGCATGATGAAGGGCTGGCGCGTGTGCTTCACCGCCTCCGAGGCGACCGCCAGCTCCTCGCGGGCGGCGTCGATGTCGCCGAGCGCGAGCAGCGCCGAGACGCGCCACTCGCCCGCCTCTGCCTGGGCCTCGATGTCTCCGAGCTCGCGCGCCAGCTCGCCCGCCTCGGTGAGCATCTCGAGCACGTCGCGGAGGCTGGTGGTGGAGCTCGCCCAGTAGGACGCCGTCAGCACGTACGCCAGCCCGCGGCGGTCGTCGATCCGGCGCGCCATCGCGATCGCCTCCCCACGCTCCTCCGCCGCCCGCTCCGAGGCGCCCTCGAACTCGAGCGCGCGGGCGAGCCCGGCGAGCACGCCGACGCGCAGCGCCGAGTCCTCGTCGGCGAGTCTCTCCGACGCCTCCTCCAGGAGCTCGCGGGCCCCCTGGTCGGCGAGGCCCGGCCGCCAGCACGTAGCCTCGAAGCCGATCGCGGCGCGCGAGAGGAGCTCGCCCGCGTCGAGCTCGCGCGCGATCGCCGCCGCCTCCTTGAAGGCGTCGAGCGACTCGAACGAGCGCCCCGCCCGGAACAGCACGGTGCCGAGATCGACCAGCACCTCGGCACGCGCCCGCGGCTCCTCGATGCCGAGCCCGAGCGCAGCGCGAAGGCGCGCCGTCGCCTCGTCGTAGGCGAGCGCCGCCGACGCCGCCTGTGCAGCGAGCAAGTTGTACTCGACCGCGCGCTCGGCTCCGGCGACGGGGGCGGCCTGCGCGTAGTGGTGCGCGAGGTCTGCCAGCTGGCGGCCGCGCAGGGGCCGTCCGCTGTCCTCGAGCGCGCGCGCCAGCTGCAGGTGGAGCTCGGCGCGGCGCAGCGCGCCCAGGCGGTCGTACAGCGCCCGCCGCACGAGCTCGTGCGTGAAGCGGTAGCCGAGCGCCGGAAGGGCGAGCTCGATGATCATCCCGCTGGCGACAGCGGGCTGCAGGGCGTCGCGGCGCTCGAGCTCGCGCGGCGCCGCGCGTTTCAGGACCTCCAGCTCGAACTCGGTGCCCGCCACCGCAGCCAGCTCGAGCAGGTCGCGCGTAGCCGCGTCGAGCCGCGCGAGGCGCTGGCTCACCACCTCACGGACGCTCTCGGGCGTGGCGATCTCGTGCAGCGGGCGCCTGAGGCGCAGGACCCCCCCTGCGCTGTCGAGCGCGCCCGTCTCGAGCAGGGCGCGCCAGAGCTCGCACAGCAGGAACGCGTTTCCCTGCGTGAGCCCGCGCAGCTCAGCCGACAGCTCGAGGCCCGCGGGATCGATATCGCCGCCGCCCGCGCGGCGGGCGAACTCACCGATGTCCTCGGCGCTGAGCGGGCCGAGACGCAGGCGGACGACGTGGTCGAGGCGGCGCAGGTCCGCGAGGGCGCCGGCGAGCTCGGCGGGAACATCGGCGTCCGCGTCGCGGAACGTCGCGAGCACGAGCACGCGCACCCCACCCGAGCGGGCGAGGTGGCGCAGGAGCACGAGCGTCGGGCCGTCCGCCCAGTGGATGTCCTCGAGCACGAGCAGCAGGGGACGGCGGGCGCCGGCGCCCGCGAGCAGGTCGGCGACGGCGGTGTGGAGCCGGTGGCGCTCGGTGTCGGGGTCCGCGCTGATCGGGTCCGGGAGCCCGCCGACGCGCGCCGACAGATCGGGCAGCAGCCGGCTTAGCTCGCCGCCCATCCCGCCGAGGTCGGCGCGCAGCACCTGCGGATCGGTGGCCCGGGCGAGCTGCTCGAGCGCCTCCGTGAACGGCCCGTAGGGCGTCTGCACGACTGCGTCGCAGGCGCCGTAGAGGACGAGCACGTCCTCGGCCGCCACCTCGCGCGCGAGCTCCCGCACGAGCCGGCTCTTGCCGCACCCCGCCTCGCCGCCCACCAGCGCCAGGCGTCCGCGCTCGGACGCCTCTCGGGGGAGCAGCGCACGCAGCGTGGCGAGCTCTGCGGAGCGCCCCACGAACGGGAACGACGCCGGCAGCGACAGCGATCCGGGCAGCGCGCTCAGGGCCGTCGCTCCTTGTAGTCAGATCTGATCATTCGCCCCTCCAGCCTGCACCTTCGCGCGAACGGCGAACTGTGTCAATCCAGGTCATGACAGGCGCGCCGGCCGGGGCTAGCGTCCACGGCGACGATGCAGCAGCCACGAAACCGCCAGCCAAAAGGGAGGCACCCATGAGCACCGTCAGCACAGCCGCCGGTGCGGCGCGCGAGGAGTTGGGCGCGACGTTCCGCGGAGACCTGATCGGACCCGAACACCCCGCCTACGACGAGGCGCGCACGGTGTTCAACGCAATGATCGACCGTCGCCCCGCCCTGATCGCGACCTGCACGAGCGCGGACGACGTGGCGGCGGCGATCGACTTCGCGCGCCGCCACGAGCTGCCGCTCGCCGTGCGCGGGGGCGGCCACAACGGCGGCGGACTGGGCGTCGTCGACGACGGCGTCGTCATCGACCTGTCCCCGCTGAACAGCGTCGAGGTGGACGCCGCCGCGCGCACGGTGCGCGTGGGCGGCGGCTGCACGTGGCGCGAAGTGGATGCCGCGACGCACGAGGCGGGACTCGCCACGCCCTCGGGCATCATCGGCTCGACCGGCGTCGGCGGGCTCACGCTCGGCGGCGGCATCGGCCACCTCGCGCGCAAGCACGGGCTCACGATCGACAACCTGATCGAGGCCGAGGTGGTGCTCGCGGACGGCACGCGGGCACGCGCGTCGGCGGACGAGAACAGCGAGCTGTTCTGGGCGATCAGGGGAGGCGGTGGCAACTTCGGCGTTGTCACGTCGTTCCAGTTCCGCGCCCACCCCGTGTCCACCGTGCTCGCCGGACCGACGTTCTGGCCGATCGAGCAGACGCCCGAAGTGATGCGCTTCTACCGCGAGTTCCTGCCCGCGGCGCCGCGCGAGCTGAACGGCTTCTTCGCGCTGATGACGGTGCCGCCCGCGGACTTCCTGCCCGCCGAGCTGCACTTCCACAAAGTGTGCGGTGTGATGTGGTGCTACAACGGCGCCGAGGAGAAGGCGGCGGAGCTGTTCGCTCCGGTGCAGGCGTTCGGCAACCCGCTCCTGCACGGCGTCGCCCCGATGCCGTTCCCGGCGCTCCAGACGCTGTTCGACGGCCTCTACTCGCCGGGGCTGCAGTGGTACTGGCGGGCGGACTTCCTGCGCGAGCTCCCCGACCCCGCGATCGCCGAGCACGCGCGCTTCGGAGAGGCCCTGCCGACGCTGCACTCGACGATGCACATGTACCCGATCGACGGGGCGGTTCACGACGTCGGCGCGGACGAGACGCCGTTCAGCTTCCGCGACTCGACGTGGGCCGAGGTGATCGTCGGCGTCGACCCCGACCCCGCCAACGCCGGGCTCGTCCGCGAGTGGACCGTGGACTACTGGGACGCCACGCACCCGTACTCGGCGGGCGGTGCGTACGTGAACTTCATGATGGACGAGGGTCACGCGCGCGTCCGCGCCACGTATGGCGACAACTACGACAGGCTCGCGGCAGCGAAGGCCTCCTACGACCCGGGCAACCTCTTCCGGGTGAACCAGAACATCGAGCCCGCAGCTAGCGCCTGAGGGCCGCGGCGGGCGCGGAACCCGCCCGGCCGTCACGCCGGCACGCCTCTCGCCGGCCGGCGCGGGGGGCCCCGTCATTGGACGGGGCCCCCCGCGCGCCCGCGGCGCCGGCGTCCCCGCCGTCCGGTGGGCCGATTCCGGCGTGCGGCGAGCGCGCGCAGCGCCGGGCGAACAGGAGCGTGAACCGCGCTCGAATCTGTGCGCTGCGGCGCCGCGTAGCGCGCCGGGGCAGCGTGTACGATGGCCGCGCCTCGCCCCGGAGGGCGAGCACTAAAGATCGAGAGGAGGCGCCGTGATGTTCCAATCCCTCGGCAAGCCGGTAGCCGTCGCTGCGCTCTGCCTGAGCACGCTGGGGCTCGCCGCCTGCGGCGAATCGTCCTCGGAAAAGGCCGCCAAGAACGTCTGCTCGGCGACGAAGGAAATCACGACGCAGATCGAAAAACTCAAGAACCTGCCGCTCTCCTCGAGCTTCCCCTCCGAAGTGAACTCGAGCGTACAGGCGGTCGACAAGAGCCTCACCAAGATCAAAGAAGAAGAGCCGAAGCTCGACACGGCGCGCCAGGAAGAACTGAACGCCGCCAACAAGGCGCTCCAGAGCGACCTCGCGAACATCACGAAAAGCGTCTTGACCGCGGCCAAATCCGGCAACATCGAAACCGCTCTGAAACAGGCCGAACCGCAGATCAAGTCCGCCTTCGAACAGCTCGGCAGCGCCTACAAGAAGGCATACGAAGAACTCAAATGCTCCTCGTAGCGGGCGGCGGCCTCGGCTGAGTTTGCCGGCGGGCGCCTGAGCGGGCGCCCGCCGACCGCGGCTACTTCTGCTCGGCAGCCCCGAACAGCCCGGGCATGTCGGTGATCGCCCGCGCGATCACCATCTGCTGTATCTCCGCCGTGCCCTCGAAGATGTCGTAGATCTTGGCGTCGCGGTGCCAGCGCTCGACCGGGTACTCGCGCGTGTAGCCGTTGCCGCCGAGGATCTGCATCGCGCGCTCGGTCACCCACACGGCGACCTCGCCCGCCTTCAGCTTCGACATCGAGCCCTCGGCGTTCTCGAAGCGAACGCCGCTGCGGCCCATCCACGAGGCACGCCACACGAGCAGCCGCGCGGCGTCGATCTCGAGCTTCATCCGCGCGAGCGTGAACGCGATGGCCTGGTTGTCGACGATCTTGCGCGAGAACTGCTCGCGCTCCTTGGAGTACGCGAGCGCGTACTCGTAGGCGGCACGAGCGATCCCGAGCGCCTGGGCGCCGACCGTGGGGCGCGAGGCCTCGAACGTCTGCATCGCCGCCTGCGAGTTGCTCCGCTGGCCCTCACGCACGCGCGCGATGCGCTCGTCGAGCTTGTCCTTGCCGCCGAGCACGTACCCCGCCGGCACGCGGCAGTCGTCGAGGAACACGTCGGCGGTGTGCGAGGCGCGCAGGCCGTGCTTGGAAACCTTCGTCCCCTGGGAGATGCCCTTCGCCTCGCTCATCGGCACGACGAACGCCGCGTGCCCGCGCGAGCCGAGCTCCGGGTCGACGGTGGCGATGACGACGTGGACGTCGGCGATACCACCGTTCGTCGCCCAGGCCTTCTGACCGTTTATCACCCACTCACCGGCAGCCTCGTCGTAGCGCGCGCGGGTGCGCAGGCCCGACACGTCGGAGCCGGCATTTGGCTCCGAGGCGCAGAAGGCCGCAACCTTGACGTCGTCGGCGGTGCCGAAGCAGCGCGGTATCCACTCGCCGATCTGCTCGCCCGATCCCTGCCCGAAGATCGCGGCGACGGCGAGCGCGGTGCCCATGATCGACATGCCGATGCCGGCGTCGCCCCAGAACAGCTCCTCGTTGACGATCGGAAGCGTTAGACCGCTGGGGTCGGCGAAGAACTGGGCGAGGCCCTCGTATCCGTACAGCCCGATCTTCGCCGCCTCCTGGATGATCGGCCACGGCGTCTGCTCCTTCTCGTCCCACTCGTGCGCCGCCGGTCGTACGACGTCCTCGGCGAAGCCGTGGACCCAGTCGCGGATGTCCTTCTGGTCCTGGGTGAGGGCCAGCGAGAACGTAACCTCCTGCCCCGCCGCCTCGGCGATCGCCTCCACCGCGGCGTCCGCCGCGCCCGTCGCGTCGGTGGCGCCCGCCGAGGGCTGACCCTGGGCGGATCGCTCCTCGCTCGTGGCGGGCGCGCCGCCGGGCTCGGATACCTGGGGCGAGGCTGACATCTGCTGCATCTCCTTCCGGTGGGCTGGCGGGCACCGCCATCCGAGGGCGCCGCTGCGGCTCGTTGCCGCCCTCACAGGATACCTCACGGCGACCCGTGTATGCGCGATTTACGTCACGGACACAAATGTCAACCACAAGCGCCGCGACTGCGGGAGATCTGGCGAATCCCGATCGGGTTTTGCACAATCCTCCCCCAATCGGTAGAGTTGACTGAGTAAGTCAGCTTTGTGATTCCGATGAAGAAAGTGACTATGACCACACGACACGCCCCCGCCGTCCTCCTCGCCGCGCTTCTCGCCTGCGCGGCGGTCGCCCTGTCAGCCTGCGGATCCTCCTCGGGCGGAGGTGGCGAAAAGAGCCTCGCGCTGGTCGCCTACTCGACGCCGCAGAGCGCCTACGAAAAGCTGATCCCCGCGTTCCAGGCCACCCCCGAAGGCAAGGGCGTGAGCTTCAGCCAGTCCTACGGGGCGTCGGGCGAGCAGAGCCGGGCGGTGGCGAACGGCCAGCACGCGAACGTCGTCAACTTCTCCCTCGAACCGGACGTCGAACGGCTCGTCAAGGCGGGCATGGTATCGCCGAGCTGGAACCAGAACGCGACGCACGGCTTCGTGACGAACTCGGTGGTCGTGTTCATGGTGCGCAAGGGCAACCCCAAGCACATCAGCAGCTGGCAGGACCTGCTCAAACCCGACGTGCAGGTGGTGACGCCCAACCCGTTCACCTCCGGCGGCGCGCGCTGGAACATCAACGCCGCGTACGGCGCCCAGCTCAAGGAAGGCAAGACGCCCGCACAGGCCGTCGAATACCTCAAGCAGCTGTTCAAGAAAGTCGTCAGCCAGGACAGCTCGGCGAGGAACTCGCTGCAGACCTTCCAGGCGGGCAGGGGCGACGTGCTGCTCGGCTACGAGAACGAAGCGATCACGGCGAAGAAGAAGGGGCTCGAAGTCGAATACGTGATCCCCAGCGCGACGATCCTGATCCAGAGCCCCGTCGCCGTCGTCGGCGCGAACACGGCGGCGACGGACTTCGCGCACTACCTCATCTCCACCGCAGCCCAGACGATCTGGGTCGAAAAGGGCTACCGGCCCGTCGTCTCGGGCGTCCCCGGCGCCTCGCAGTTCCCGACCCCGCCGGATCTGTTCACGATCGAATACCTCGGCGGGTGGAAGAAGGTCAACAAGGAATTCTTCGAACCGGAAACGGGTCTGGTTACGAAGATCGAGCAGTCCCTTGGCGTCTCAACCTCGAAGTAGCGCGGCTGCCGTTGCGCTTCCCCCGCGGCGCGCCCACGCCGCGGGGGCCCGCGCCGCCGGCGCCGCCGGGAAGGGCCTCATCGGGCTGTACCTGAGCGTGCTCGTGCTGCTGCCGATCGCGGCGCTGCTGTCGAAGTCGTTGACCGGGGGCTTCGACGCGTTCCGCCGCGAGATCGAAAGCCCGGAGGCCGTCGCGGCGATCAAGCTCACGCTGATCACGTCGGCCATCGCCGTGGTCCTCAACGCGGTGTTCGGGACGCTGCTCGCGTGGGTGATGATCCGCGACGAATTCCGCGGCAAGCGCTTCATCAACGCGCTCATCGACCTGCCGTTCGCGCTGCCGACGATCGTCGCCGGCGTCGTGCTGCTCGCGCTCTACGGCAAGAGCAGCCCCGTGGGCATCGACGTGGCGTTCACGCGTGCGTCGGTGGCGCTCGCGCTGCTGTTCGTCACGCTGCCGTTCGTCGTGCGCTCCGTGCAACCGGTGCTGCTCGAGCTCGATCTCGCCGCGGAGGAGGCGGCGGCGTCGCTCGGAGCGGGACCCGCCACGATCCTGCGTCGGATCGTGCTGCCGAGCCTCGCCCCGGCGATCATCTCGGGCATGGCGCTGAGCTTCGCCCGCGCCCTCGGCGAGTACGGCTCGCTCGTGCTCATCACGGGCAACCTCCCGTTCAAGACCGAGGCCGGGTCGGTGTACATCTTCGGCCAGATCGAGAACGAAAGTCTCGGCGCGGCGGCCGCGGTGTCGGTCCTGCTGCTCGTGATCGCGATCGTGGTGCTCGGGCTGTTCAGCCTCGTCGAACGCCGCATCTTTAGACATGCCCGCTAGCGCCCCTGAGAGCTCCGTCACGCTGCCGGGCGCGCCCGCGGGGCTCGCTCCCGCAGCGAGCGCCAGCGCGTTCGCAGCGCCGCGGCGGAGGCTCGCGTCGCCGCCACGCGCCGGATCACCGCGCGCGTGATCGCGCTCGGCTACCTCGCGCTGCTGCTGCTGGGACCCGTCGCGGTGATCTTCTACCGCACGTTCGAGCACGGCCTCGGCGCCGTGTGGGACGCGCTCACGACGCCGAACGCCCTGCACGCGCTGTGGCTGTCGCTCGAGGTGGCCCTCATCGCCGTGCCGCTCAACACGGTGTTCGGCATCGGCGTCGCGCTGCTGATCGAGCGCGGCCGCTTTCGGGGGAGATCGCTGCTGGGAATCGTGATCGACCTCCCGTTCGCGATCTCGCCGGTCGTCGTCGGGCTCTCGCTCGTGCTCGTGTACGGCAGGAACGGCTGGTTCGGCGGCTGGCTCGCCGAACACGGCACCCAGATCATCTTCTCGGTCCCCGGCATGGTGATGGCGACCGCCGTCGTGTCGCTGCCGTTCGTCGCGCGCGAGACGATCCCCGTGCTGCGGGAGATCGGCACCGACGCCGAGCAGGCCGCCGAGACGCTCGGGGCGGGGCCGTGGCAGACGTTCTGGCGCGTCACCCTCCCGGGCATCCGCTGGGGGGTCGTCTATGGCGTCGTGCTCACCACCGCGCGGGCGCTCGGAGAGTTCGGCGCCGTCAGCATCGTCTCGGGCAGGATCGAGGGCCAGACCCAGACTCTGCCCCTCTATGTCCAGGACCGCTTCGAGAACTTCGACAGCACCGGCGCCTACACGGCGGCGGTCGTGCTCGCACTGCTCGCGCTGTCGACGCTGCTCGCGATGAACCTGCTAACCCGACGCACACGCAAGGAGGCCTGACGATGGCGATCGAAGTGCGCGAGGTCACCAAGCGCTTCGGCGATTTCGTGGCCCTCGACGATGTCAGCATCACCGTCGCCGACGGCGCCCTCACGGCGCTGCTCGGCCCGAGCGGCAGCGGCAAGTCGACGCTGCTGCGCGTGATCGCGGGGCTCGAGACGCCCGACAGCGGCGAGGTGGTGATCGCCGGCGAGGACGTCACGCAGGCGCCCGCCCGCACGCGCGGCGTCGGCTTCGTGTTCCAGCACTACGCGCCCTTCCGCCACATGACCGTCCACGACAACGTCGCGTTCGGCCTGAGCGTTCGCAAGCGGCCGAAGCAGGAGATCAGCGAGCGCGTCGATGAGCTGCTCGGGCTCGTGCGCCTCGAGGGCCTCGCCAAGCGCTACCCCTCGCAGCTCTCGGGCGGGCAGCTGCAGCGCATGGCGCTCGCGCGGGCGCTCGCCGTGCAGCCTCAGGTGCTGCTGCTCGACGAGCCGTTCGGGGCGCTCGACGCGCAGGTGCGCGCCGAGCTGCGCGAGTGGCTGCGCAACCTCCACGAGGAGATCCACGTCACGACGATCTTCGTCACCCATGATCAGGAGGAGGCGATGGAAGTCGCCAAGCAGATCGTCGTGATGAACCAGGGCCGAATCGAACAGGCGGGCAGCCCGCGCGAGCTCTACGAGAGCCCGCACAACGAGTTCGTGATGTCGTTCATCGGGCCCGTCAACCGCATCGGCGACGCGTTCGTGCGCCCGCACGACATCCAGATCCTCTCCGAGCCCGACGCCGACGGCGCCGAGGCGCTCGTCGAGCGCGTCGTGCACCTCGGCTTCGAGGTGCGCGTCGAGCTCAAGCTCGACGACGGGCGCGAGGTGTGGGCGCAGGTGACGCGCGAGGAGGACGAGCAGCTCGAACTCGCCGAGGGCAAGATCCTGCGCGTGCGCCTGCCGGCCCCGCGCGTGTTCGCCGGCTAGCGCGGCTGCCGGCCCCGCGGGTGTTCGCCGGCCGGCGCGCGGCGGGCGGCGCGCCTAGCGGGCCTCCCACGCCTCCTCGTCGCGCGTGAGCGCGACGACATCGGCCGGGAGCTTGCCGCTCGCCACGTCCGCCACCGTCACGTGCTCGAGCACGTTGCGCAGGTTCGCGCGCACCGCGATCCACACCTGGTTGAGTGTCTCCGCCGAGCCCGTGTACTCCACCTCCTCGGGCCGCTGCCCGCGCACGCCGACGAGCGGGCCCTCCACTGCCCGGATGACCTGTGCGAGGTTCAGCTCCTCGGCCGGATGGGCGAGCCAGTAGCCGCCTTCCGGACCGCGCTGGCTGCGCACGACGCCGGAGGAGCGCAGCTGCGTGAGGATGTTCTCCAGGAACGACACGGGGATGCCCTGCGCCTGTGCCACTTCGTCCACCTTCCGCGGCGAGGCCTGGCTGCTGCTCGAGAGCTCGATCACCGCGCGCACCGCGTAGTCGGCCTTGGCGGTCACATGCATGGTGGGGATTCTCGCCTATTCGGCGGCCGGCATGTCCGCAGACAGGTATTAGGTAACCCTAAATGCTGTGATACGTTGCTGCTCATCCCGACCTCTCAACTCGGATTTCAAGGATGCGCCCCTCCCCCAAGATCCTCCTCGCGCTGCTCCTGAGCGGCGCCGCACTCGCGCTGGCGGCGTGCGGCGGCTCCTCGGACCCCAACGCGATCACGATCTACAGCGGCCAGCACGAACAGACGACGGCGCTGCTCGTGGCGGCGTTCGAACGGCAGACCGGGATCAAGGTGCAGCTGCGCTCCGGCGACGAGTCGGAGCTCGGCAACCAGGTCCTGCAGGAGGGCGCGAGCTCCCCGGCCGACGTCTTCTACAGCGAGAACTCGCCGGTGCTGGAAAGCCTCGCCGGGCACGGCCTGCTCGCACCGGTGCAGGCTGCCACGCTCGCCGCCATGCCCGCCCGCTACAGCTCCGCGCGGGGGCTGTGGGTGGGCGTTTCCGGGCGCATGTCCGCGCTCGCCTACAACCCCTCGAAGCTCGGCTCTACGCGCCTGCCGCGCTCGATCCTCGAACTGGCGCAGCCGCAGTGGAAGGGGAAGCTCGGGTTCGCCCCCGCCGAGACGGACTTCCAGCCGCTCGTGGCGGCGGTCGAGCACACGTACGGGCAGGCCGCAGCGGAACGCTGGCTCGAGGGGATGCAGGCGAACGGCACCGTGTACCCCGACAACGAGACCGCCGTCGTCCAGGTCAACAACGGCCAGAGCGCGGTGGCTCCGGTGAACCACTACTACTGGTTCCGGATGCGCAGCGAGCTCGGTGCGGGACGCGTGCACTCCGCGCTGCACTACTTCGCGCCCGGCGACGTGGGGGCGGTGCTCGACGTGTCCGGCGCCGCGGTGCTGGCGTCGAGCCGGCACAAGGCGGACGCGCAGCGCTTCCTCGAGTTCCTCGTGAGCGCGGCGGGCCAGGAGGTGATCGCGCACAGCCACAGCTACGAGTACCCGCTGCGATCGGGCGTCGCCGCGGCGCCGGGGCTCGTCCCGCTCGCGCAGCTGCAGCCCGCGCCGCTCACCCCGGCGCAGCTCGGCGACGGCCGCGCGGCGCTCGAACTCGAGCAGAAGCTGGGGCTGCTCTAGCGCGATGAGCGCGATCGCCCACAGCGAGCGGCTCGGGGGGCGCTGGACGCGGGCCCGCGCCGGCTGGCGGCGCTGGCCGCTCGCGAGCGCGGCGGGGGCGGCCGTCGCGGTGGTGCTCGTGCTGCTCCCGCTCGTGTTCCTGTTCGTGCAGGCGCAGCAGTCGGGCTGGGGCGAAGTCGAACACCTGCTCTTCCGCCACACCGTCGCCGTGCTGCTGTGGAACACGGTGCGCCTAGGGCTGGCCTGCACGGTGCTCTGTGCGGCGCTCGGAGTGGGCGCGGCGTGGTGCGTCGAGCGCACCCGGATCCCCGGCCGGCGCCTGTGGGCGGTGCTGCTCGTGCTCCCGCTCGGCATCCCCGACTTCGTCGTCGGCTACGGCTGGGTGTCGCTGTGGCCGGCGCTGCACGGGTATCTGGCAGCCGTGCTGGTGATGACGCTGTCGCTGTACCCGCTCGTCTACCTGCCGGTGGCGAGCGCGCTCGCGAACCTCGACGGAAGCCTGGAGGAGGCCTCCCGGAGCCTCGGCCGCGGACCGTGGCACACGTTCGCCACGATCACCCTGCGCCAGGTGCGCCCAGCAGTGCTCGGCGGGTGCCTGCTCGTGACGCTGGGCCTGCTCGCCGAGTACGGCGCGTTCGAGATAACCCGCTATCAGACGTTCACGGTGGCGATCTTCACGCAGTTCAAGCTCGGCTTCGACACTGTCGGCGCGTGCGTGCTCGCGCTCGTGCTCGTCGCGCTCAGCGTGGCGGCGCTCGCGGGCGAGTTCGCGCTCGGCGGCACCCCGCGCGCTGCGCGCGCGCGGGCGGGAACGCCGCGGCCGGCGCCGCGCTTGGCGCTCGGACGCCTCGGCCTCCCGGTCCTCGCCGCGCTCGCCCTGCTGTGCGCGCTCGCGCTCGGGGTGCCCCTGTACGCGCTCGCCTACTGGATGATCCGCGGCGGCTCGACGACGCTGCCGTCCGCCTCGATCCTCGGCGCGCTCGGCCACACGGCGCTGTTCAGCGCGGCGGCCGCCGTGCTCGCCACGGCGCTCGCGGTGCCGGTCACCTCGCTCGCCGTGCGGCATCGCAACCGGCTCACGCTGCTCGTCGAGCGTCTCGCCTACCTGCCGATGGCGCTCCCGGGCCTCGTCGTCGCGCTCGGCCTCGTCGCGTTCACCGTGCGGCACGCGTTCGCGCTGTACCAGAGCTCGCTGGAGCTGATCGTCGCCTACGCGATCCTGTTCCTCCCGCTCGCGGTGGTCGCCGTGCGCTCCGCGCTGACGCAGGCGCCGCTGCGCCTGGAGGAGGTCGGCCGCTCGCTCGGCTGCGGTCCCGTGCGCGCGTGGCTGCGGGTGACGCTGCCGCTGATCGCGCCCGGCCTGCGCGCGGCGTTTGCGCTGGTGTTCATCTCCTCCGCCACCGAGCTCACCGCCACCCTGCTCCTGCACCCGACGGGCGTCAACACGCTCGCCACGCAGTTCTGGACGTACACCACCAACTTCTCATATGGCGCCGCCGCGCCCTATGCGGCGATGATGGTGGCGATATCCGCCGTGCCCGCCTACCTGCTCAGCCGGCGCATGGCGACGCTCGCCCAGGGGGTCCGCCCGTGAGCCCGCTGAGCGTCGAGGACGTGCACAAGGGCTACGGCGGGCGCGAGGTCCTGAAGGGGATAGACCTCGAGGTGCAGCCGGGCTCGCTCACCGCGGTGCTCGGCCGCTCGGGGTGCGGCAAGACGACGCTGCTGCGGGTGATCGCCGGCTTCGAGCGCGCCGAGCGCGGACGCGTGGCGATAGGCGAGCGCGTCCTCGACGACGGCCGCACCTACGTCGTCCCCGAGCGGCGCGGCGTGGGCTACGTGCCGCAGGAGGGTGCGCTCTTCCCCCACCTCAACGTCGCCGCCAACGTCGGCTTCGGGCTCCCACGCCGCGAGCGGCGCGGAGCGGCCGTCGAGGAGCTGCTCGAGATGGTGGGGATCAGCCGCCTCGCGGACCGCCTGCCGCACCAGCTGTCGGGCGGCGAGCAGCAGCGCGTTGCGCTCGCGCGAGCGCTCGCCAGGCGCCCCCAGGTGCTGCTGCTCGACGAGCCCTTCTCCTCGCTCGACGCATCGCTGCGCAACCGCGTGCGCGAGGAGGTGCACGCGCTGCTGCGCGAGCAGGGCATGACGACCGTGCTCGTGACGCACGACCAGGAGGAGGCGCTGTCGCTCGCGGACGCCGTCGCCGTCCTGCGCGACGGGCGCATCGTGCAGCAGGGCACCCCCGCGGAGCTGTACGAGCGCCCCGCGGATGCCCGCCTCGCCCACTTCCTCGGCGCCGTCAACCTGATCCCCGCCGAGCTGCGCGACGGCGAGGCGCTCACGCCGCTCGGGGCGCTCGCGCTGCGCGGCTCCGATCAGCGCGGGCGCAGCGGCCCCGGAGTCGTGATGGTGCGCCCCGAGCAGCTCGACGTGCGCCCGCGCGGCGAAGACGCCGGGGACGCGGACGGCCTGCGCGGCCGCGTGGAGCAGTGCCGCTACTACGGGCACGACGCGCTGCTCGAGATCCGACCCGAGCGCGACGAGGGCGAGGTGCTGCTGGCGCGCGTGCTCGGAGAGCTCGCGCTTCCCGTCGGCACCTCGGTGAGCGTCGCCGCCCGCGGGCCCGTCAGCGCGATCGACTGACGGGCGACCGATGCGACAGCAGGCGTCGACCGAGGTCGGCGGCGCGCGAGGAGCGAGATCCCTCCCACGCCGCCTCACGGCGGCCTGGGAGGGAAGCGGCCTCGGCGCCCCCCGGCGGGCGCCTCAACTCATTTTTTCTTCGGTTTCGGCAGGTACTTGACCACCAGGGCGGACTGCGTGAGTTCGAGCGCCCCGCTCATCACCGCCGAGTTGTTTCCGGCCGCCGAGGGCAGACCGGCGCTCGTGTCCACGAGCAGGTCGAGCACCGGCGAGAGCGTGCCGCCGCAGCCCGTGGCGCCCGGCACCGAGAAGGTGTTGTCCACGAGGGTGAGTTCCTTGTAGACGTTGATGGAGCCCGGGCTGTGCTTGTTCTTGAAGGCCCGCCCGCTCGGGTCGCCCAGTTTCCCGCTGATCGGCTGCGCCGGCGCCGGTGGGCTTGTGGTGCCCGTCGTGAGGTGCAGGACGATCGGTTCGGCGTCGCTGCCGATGTAGCATTCTTCGCCGAGCGTCGGGTTGTCGAGTTTCACCTTCAGGGGCAGTGTCATCGCAGTGCCCTGGCTCGCATAGAGGTTGTTCGCGTCGAGGATCACGGAGCTGACCGGGCCGGCGATTTCGGCGGTCGCCGTGACTTCGCCGCCGAGACCGGCGATCCCCGTGAGCCCGCCGGGCACTTCAAGCGGCGTCTTCGACAACGTCGCGGCGCCCACCGCTTCCTGCAATGGCTGAGGTTCGCCGGTGAGCTCGATGCCGCCCTGGAGCACCACCGGCTTGTTGATGGGGACGCTCTTCGAGCCCATCTTGAATTCACCGGAGGTGGTGGTCGAATAGGCACAGATCTGCGCCGTCGCGACGGGACAGTGTTCGAAGGTCTTGAATTCTTCCCTGAACGCCGGGCTCACCGCAAACGCCGACGTGGCGGCAGCGAGCGACGCCAACGACCCCAGCACAACCGCGGCCGGCAGCCGTTTCCGACGCCTCGCGAACGCACGCAAAACCTCTCCCATCCCTCCGTCTCCTTTTCTGATGTTCTCGGCCCGCGCCAACCCAACCCACACGAGCAGCGGCCACAGACCCCCGATCGGACAGCTGTACCCCGTCGCCGACGGCCTCAAACATGCAGCGGCCGCAAGTCAACAGCCTTGTCACACGTACTCGCTGTGTCGCGAGCAGCCGATTCGACGCTCGTGGCGACCCGTGCGCCTGCCGTGGCGTCTAGCATCCTCTCGGTGAGTCGCCGCTGGAACTGGGACTTCGAGGACGAGCCGCGCGCACGAGCCCGCCGGCGCAGCCCCACCGCCCCGGCTCCGCCGCCACCCGCGCCGCCGGGCGGCTCGGCGGTGTCCGATGCCGCCGCCGATCGTCTCGCCCAGATCCGCCGACGGCGCTTCGTCGCCGTGGGGTGCGCCCTGCTCGCGATGATCGTGCTGATCGCGCTGCTCACGCGCTCGCACTCACGTGCGTCGAGCACCCCCAACCGCTCGCAGGCGGCGGCGCAGCGCGCCCGCGCGCACCCCGCCGGCGATCCTGAAAAAGACCGCTACGCAGCGGTCGCCTCCGTGCTCGCCTACACGCCGTTCGTGAAGCTGGCGGGCAGCCGCGCGCGCGAGGTGGCCCTCACGTTCGACGACGGCCCCGGCCCCTACACGCCGCAGCTGCTGTCGGTGCTCGAGCGCTACCACGTGAAGGCGACCTTCTTCGCGGTCGGCCGCATGCTCCAGTACTTCGGTGCGTCCGCGGTGCGCGAGATCGAAGACGGCGACGTGATCGGCGACCACACCGAGAACCATCCGATGCTCGCGCGCATGTCGGCGCACGAACAGCACGAAGAGCTCTTCGAACAGCTCGCTCGCATCGAACTTCTCGGCGGCAAACGGCCGGTGCTGTTCAGGCCGCCCTATGGCTCCTACAACGCGGTCACGCTCGCGCAGCTGCACCAGCTGCACCTGCTGATGGTGCTGTGGTCGGTTGACACGGGCGACTACCTCGAGCCGGGGGTCGAAGCGATCGTGCAGCGCGCGCTCGCGGGGGCCCAGCCCGGCGCGATCATCCTCATGCACGACGGCGGAGGAAACCGTAGCGAGACGATCGCGGCGCTGCCCGCCATCATCAAGGGCCTGCGCGACCGCGGACTCGAGCCGGTCACCGTGCCGCAGCTCATGCTCGACGATCCGCCACCCGCCGGGCAGCCGCTGCCGCCGCCCGTCACCGGCGACTAGATGGACGCCGACGCTCGCCGGGCCCGCCGCGAGGCGCGCCGCAGGGCGATCCGGCGGCGCCGGCGCATCGCGCTCGGCCTGATCGCCGCGGCGGTGCTCGCCGCAGCTGCGATCGCGATCGCGGCGAGCGGCTCCTCGAACTCCTCGCGCGACGCGTCCTCGACGCGCGCCTCCTCCCACCGCCACGCCTCCTCGGGCGGTGGCACATCCGCCGCGACGGACGCGCACGGCGCGAGCGCGAACAGCCAGCGGACGGGTCCTCCCGGCACGACCGCGGCGCCGATCCTCATGTACCACGTGATCGCCGCGCCGCCCGCGGGTGCGCCCTTCCCCGGCCTGTACGTGCCCCCGGAACAGTTCGCCGAACAGATGCAGGCGCTCAAGCAGGCGGGCTGGCATGCGGTGACGATGGACCAGCTGTCGGCGTACTGGAGCCGCGGCGTGCCGCTCGGCCCCGGCAAGCCGGTCGTGCTGACATTCGACAACGGCTACAACTCCCAGTTCACGCAGGCGCTGCCGGTGCTCCGCAGGCTCGGCTGGGTGGGCGTCGAGAACATCCAGCTGAGCGGCCTGCCCCCCTCCCAGGGCGGGCTCGGCGAAGACCAGGTACGGGGGCTGCTCGCGGCGGGCTGGGAGCTCGACACGCAGGGCATCAGCCACGCCGATCTCATCAGCATCGGCAGCACCGCGCTGCGCTACCAGGTGGTCACCGCGCGGCACATCCTGCAGCAGCGCTACCACGTCCCCGTCAACTGGTTCTGCTACCCGTCCGGGCACTACGACTCGACGGTCATCGCAACCGTGAAGGAAGCCGGCTACCAGGGATCAACGACGGTTGTCCCGGGCTGGGCGGGGCCCCGTGACGACGCCTATCGCCTGCCCCGCCTGCGCGTGCTCGGCGGGACGAGCGGGACGCAGCTGCTCAGCGAGATCGCGAGCATCCGCGCCAGCCCGCCGGCGCCCAGCTCCTACACGGGAGCATGAGCGTGCCGCGGGGGCAGCCGGCGCTGGCTCGACAATGGCCTTGGCGGTAGGTGGCGAGCGCGCAATACTGATGGCAATGGGCCTCGTGTCCCCCACCAGGGCGTCCGACGCCGAGCGCGAGCGCGCTGCGGCGGCGCTGCGCGCGCACTACGCGGAAGGGCGCCTGTCGGAGACGGAGCTGGAGCAGCGTGCCCACGCCGCCTACCGCGCCACGCACCGCGGAGAGCTCGAACGGCTCTTCGCCGACCTGCCCTCCGAGCGCCGCGGCGGATTCTCGCCGGAAGCGCTGCGCCTGCGCGCGCGACGCGTGCACCGCGTGCTGCTCCGTGGGCACATGGCGACATACGTGTTCGTCAACGCGTTCCTCCTCGCCGTCTGGATGCTCGCCGGCCGCGGGCTGTTCTGGCCCGCGCTCTACCTCGTCCCGAGCACGGCGCTGCTCGCCTGGCACTGGATCGCCACGCGTCCGCTCGCACGGGCGCTCGCACGCAGGCCGGCAGAGCTCATCCCCGGCGCGAAACTGCTCTTTCAAGTCCTGTCGATCTCGCGCCGCGCGCGGATCTAGCCGGCACCGGCGCCGGATCTCCTCACCCGGGCCAGGGCGTCCGCACCGTCAGGGACCGGGTCGGCGAAGCACTCGAGCTCGCGCAGCCCGCGATCGAGGGCGCGGCGCACCATGTGCAGGGCGAGCAGCGCCCACGCCAGGTACGCGGCGGCGGCAGCGGCGAACAGCAGCGCATGGCCTCGCGTCAGCGCGAGATAGGCGAGCGCCACCACGAGCAGCACCACGGACAGGCGCATCTTGTCGCGCAGCTCGCGGTAGCCCTCCGCCACCTCGGCGGGCGTGGGGCTCCACTTTCCCGGACGTCGAGCCATGGCCGAGCATCGGCAGTGGGTGTCGGGACTTGAGCGCCGGCGATGGCATGGCGGCGGCTCTCATCAGGGTCCGGGCCCCCGGCACGGCCCGACCGCCAGAGCGGCGAACGGGTCTCGAACCCGCGACCTTCGGCTTGGGAAGCCGACGCTCTACCAACTGAGCTATCGCCGCGCCCGGCCGATTCTAGGGAACCTCAAAACGGTTCACTGGGATACAGGAAGGGGGACGGAAAGCACCACGTGGTCAGAGCGTGGAGCGATTCTTCGAATGCGTCATGAGCACCCGTGTCAGCGTCGCCGTTGGTCGCCCCCACGACCGATTCCGCGATCGCGCACAGTTCGTGCCCGCGGTGCTTCTGGAGGCCGGCCAGACCTTGGAAGTGGAACTTTTCCTGTTCCAGTTCGAACTTCTCCGCCAGCAACGTCGTTTCTTCTACCGGCGTGAGATTGCCCAGCAGTTCGTACTTCCCTTCGTTCGTGGCGTTCGCTTCGGTGCACAGCTTGTCGTTGTACGCGCCCGTGTAGTGCGACGGGGCCGGTTTCGGCGGCTTGACCTTCGTCGCCTTCACGCAGTGCGTCGCCGCCTGCCCCGACGCGCTCCCTCCTCCGACCGTGCCCACCAGCAGCGCCGCGAACGCCGCGGTGACGAGAACCGCTCTTCCTCCTACCGACATCGCCCACCCCCTCCTCGATTCCCCAGATCCGGGCCGCGGCCGGCGAGACCGCCGCGCGACCCCGTTGGCAGACCCTAACGCCCACCCTGCCGCGTCGTGCGGCGATGCGCCCCGCAGCCGTCCGCTAGCAACGGCAGCCCGGGCCCTGCGCCGGATGCCGAGGAGCCCGTCTACGCTTAAGAATCGTGCGTCGCCGCGTGCTCCCCGTCCTCGCCTCGCTCGCCGGCATCTGCCTGGTGGGCCTGCTCGTCTACGGCGTCTCGGCGCAGTCCGTCAGCCGTTCGATCGACGACCAGGTGGCGGCGGGCGGGCGCCCGCCTGCACCCGAGCCCTCGCGCGAGCTCCCGCTGCTGCACGGCAAGGGCTCGAGCTCGCTCGCCGCGCTCCACGGCAAGGTCGTGCTGCTCAACTTCTGGGCCTCCTGGTGTCCACCGTGCCAGGCGGAGGCGCCCTTGCTGCAGCGCGCACAGGCCCAGCTGCTTCGCCACGGAGGGACCGTGCTCGGGGTCACCTATCTCGACGCCTCCCCCGACTCCCAGGGCTTCGTGCGCCGCTTCCACGCCACCTACCCGAACCTGCGCGACACCACCGGCAGCTTCGCCCACGCCTACGGCACCGACCGCCTGCCCGAGAGCTTCATCCTCGACCGCGAGGGCCGGATCGTGTCGGTGTCGCGCGGCGAGATCGGCCAGCCGTTCATCAACCGCGCGCTCGCCCTCGCGCACAGCTCATGAGCCGCCGCGGCGCCGGTGGGACACGAAAGGCGCTACCCGCGCTCCTCGCCGTGCTCGCGGTCCTCGCCTGCGCCGGCACCGCGCCCGCGGCGGCGCTCGCGCAAGCGCGCACCTCGCTGCCGCAGATCGAACGGCAGGTGATGTGCGTGACGTGCAAGATCCCGCTGAACGTCGCCGAGTCGCCGCAGGCCGATCGCGAGCGCGCCTACATCCAGGAACTGATCGACCGCGGCGAGGGCGAAGCGGAAGTGAAGCGCTCGCTCGTCGGCCAGTACGGCGCCACGGTGCTCGGCCTGCCGAGCGCGCACGGCTTCAACCTCACCGTCTACCTCGTTCCGCTCGCGGTCGTGCTCGCGCTGCTCGCCACGCTGGCGCTGCTGCTGCCGCGCTGGCGCCGCCGCGCGCGGGCGCAGCACGACCTCGAGCCCGAGCGGGCACCCCTCAGCACCGCCGACGCGGCGCGCCTGGAGTCCGATCTCGCGCGCTTCGACTGAGGCGAGCGGCTGCGCAGCTACATCTCCTCCGGCGCGCTCACGCCCAGCAGCTCCAGGCAGCGGGCGATCGTGGCGCGGGCTGCGACGCTCAGGCCGATCCGGAAGGACTCGGCCTGCTCGCTCTCGGCGCCCACCACACGGCAGTCGCGGTAGAAGGCCGTGAACCCCTGCGCGAGGTCGAGCGCGTAGGCGGCGAGGCGGTGCGGCGCCCGGCGGGCTGACGCCTCCGCCACCTCGCCTGGGAACGCGAGCAGCCGCTCGATCAGGCTGCGCTCGGAGGGGTGCAGCTCCTGGCCGGCGCCCGCGCCCACGGCGGCGAGCGCCTGCTCGGTCCGCTCGGCGCCCGCGCGGCGCAGCATCGAGGCGATGCGCGCGTGCGCATATTGGACGTAGTAGACGGGGTTCTCGTTCGACTGCGCGCGTGCGAGGTCCAGGTCGAGGTCGACGGTGGTGTCGTGCGAGCGCTCGAGCAGGTACCAGCGCGCCGCGTCCACGCCCACCTCCTCCACGAGGTCGTCCAGCGTCACGAACTCGCCCGCGCGCTTGGACATCTGCGCCCGCTCGCCCGAGCGCACGAGGTGGACGAGCTGCATGATCAGCAGCTCGAGCTGATCGGGATCGCCCCCGAGCGCGGCGTAGGCCGCCTTCATCCGCGGTATGTAGCCGTGGTGGTCGGCGCCCCAGACGTTGATCTGGCGGTCGTAGCCGCGCTCGCGCTTGTCCTCGTGGTAGGCGATGTCGGAAGCGAAGTAGGTGTGCTCGCCGTTGGAGCGCACGAGCACCCGGTCCTTGTCGTCACCGAACTCGCTCGTCCGCAGCCACAGGGCTCCCTCGCTCGTATAGCTGTTGCCCTGCTCGGCGAGCAGCGCGAGGGTGTGCTGCACGGGGCTCGGTTCGCCCTCGTGCAGCGAGCTCTCGTAAGCCCAGCGGTCGAATTCGAGCACGCGGAACGCCGACAGCGACGACTCGATCTGCTGCACCATCGCCGCCACGGCGAGGCGTCCGAGGCGGTCGGGATCGCGCTCGTCCCGCGCGAGTCCCGTGAGCGCCTCGACGTACTCCCCGCGGTAGCCGTCCTCGGGAACCGGCTCGCCGCGCGCGAGGGCGGCGATCGACTCCCCGAGCTTCGTCACCTGGGAGCCCGCGTCGTTGACGTAGAACTCGCGCGCCACGCGGTGGCCGTGCAGGGCGAGGATCCGCCCGAGCGAGTCGCCGTAGGCGGCGTTGCGCGCGTGGCCCACGTGCATCGGCCCGGTGGGGTTCGCCGATACGAACTCGATCAGGACGTGCTCGGGGTGCTCGGCGCCCCTGGCGCCGAAGGCGGCGCCCGCCGCGAGCACGTCTGCCAGCGCATCCACCAGCCAGGAGTCGGCGAGGAACAGGTTCAGGAAACCCGGCCCCGCCACCTCGTAGCGATCGAGGCTCGTGCCGAGCCGTGCCGTGAGCGCCTCGCCGAGCCGCTCCGCCAGCTCGCGCGGCGGGCAGCCGGCCGCGGGCGCGAGCAGGAGCGCGGCGTTCGTCGAGTAGTCGCCGAACTCCGCCCGCCGCGGACGCTCGAGCGCAACCGACGCCAGGCGGCCAGCGGATCCGCGGTTCGCCTGCGCCCTCGCCCTGCTGCGGAAAGGACAGCTCGGCGGCCGTTTCGAGCACCGCGCCGCGCAGGCGCTGCAGCGGCGCTGCGGCGGCATCAGGCATCGCCGGCGGGCGCCTGGAGATGGGGGTCTGAGGGCTCGCTCATCGGTCCGTTCCCGGCGGTTGCGATACTAGCCGTGTGAACGAGCAAGACTCAGGCGCCGAGCGCCACATCAACATCCACCTGTCCCCCGAGATCATGGGGGGCGTGTATGCGAACTTCGCGAACGTCAGCCATTCGGACTACGAGTTCACGGTGACGTTCGCCCGGGTCGACCACGAGGTCGAGGCCGACGAGGTCCCGGGAGTGGTCGTCTCGCGCGTCAACATCTCCCCGCGCTTCATGCGCGAGCTGATCGACGCGATGGAGGACAACTTCTCGAAGTGGCGCACGCGCGAGGGGATCAAGAACCTCCCCGAGTACGGCGGCGGCGAGGACCCGCCGCGCGCCTAGCTCGCGCCTCCTCGCCGGCATGACGCCTCGTGCGACACGCCGGCCGCTCCGTCGCAGCGCTGGGCGGACGGAACACGCGGGCGGATCTGGTGTTCATACCCTGCAGGCATGAAGGTCGCGGTGATCTCCGACATCCACGCCAACCGGCACGCCTTCGAGGCCACGCTCGAGGCGGTGGCAGCGAGCGACGCGGCGGAGCTCTGGTGCCTCGGCGACCTCGTCGGCTACGGCGCCGAGCCCGACGCCTGCGTGGAGCTCGCGAAGGAGCACACGGCGGTGTGCCTGGCGGGCAACCACGATCTCGCGGTCACCGGCGAGATCCCGCTCGACGAGTTCTCGCGCGGCGCCAGCCTCGCCGCGCAGTGGACGCGCGACGTGATCGAGCCGCAGAACCTCGAGTTCCTCGAAGGCCTGAGCCCCCAGGGCAGGGAGGGTGAGCTCGGCCTCTACCACGCGAGCCCGCGCGACCCCGTCTGGGAGTACGTCCTATCGGCGCTGCTCGCCGAGCTCTGCCTCGACGCGATGCCGTCCCGCATCGGCCTGATCGGCCACTCCCACGTCGCGCTCTCGTTCGTGCGCCCCCCGGGCGAGCCGACGACGGGCGAAGCCCGGCGCGACGGAGAACGGCTCGACCTCGCGGAGGGCGAATGGCTGCTGAACCCGGGCAGCGTCGGGCAGCCGCGCGACGGCGATCCGCGCGCCGGCTGGCTGATGCTCGATCTCGACGGGATGGATGCCTCGTTCCACCGCTCCGACTACGACATCGCCGGCGCTGCCGCGGCGATCCGCGCGGCGCGCCTTCCCGACTCGCTCGCCGAGCGCCTGGAGTACGGGCAATGACGGACGGCAGCTCGCACGGCGCCCGGCGGCGCCCGCGCAGGGCGCGCGCGCTGCTGCACGCCGCCGGCGCGGGCGCGCTCGGCGTGGCGGCGGCGCTGCTCGTGGCGTGCGGGAGCTCCTCCAAGGGCCTCATCCCCACGGCGAACGCAGGACCGCTGCAGAGCGACTTCGAACTGGTGGCACAGGCCGCGCAGAGCGGGAACGGCAACTGCACCGCCACCGAAATCGCGCTCGTGAAAACGATAAGAGACCTCAACCAGCTGCCGGCGAGCGTCGACGCCGGGCTGCGCCGCACGCTCAACCAGGGGGTCGAAAACCTGCGCACGCGGGCGCTCGCGCTGTGCTCGCAGCACGCTCGGCACCAGCGCCACGACCGGCACGACCCCGAAGACGACCACCGCCAACACCACCACCACGACCACGCCGGCAACGACGCCGACCCCCACGCAGACGACGCCTCCCACCACCACGCCCACCGCGCCGTCGACGGGCACCGGAGGCGGGACGGCTGCCCCCGGTGAAACGCCCTCCGGCGGCGGCACCGGCGCGAGCGAAGGCGGCGGAGTCGGCGCCGGCGGCGGCGTCAGTCCGGAAGGCGGCAAATGAACGCCGTAGAGATCGCCGGGCGCTACCGCCTGCAGAACCGGCTGGGCTCGGGAGGCATGTCGACGGTGCACCTCGCCCTCGACGTCCGCCTCGAGCGCCAGGTGGCGGTGAAGCTGCTCGCCGAGCACCTCGCCGAGGAACCGGCGTTCGTCGCGCGCTTCCAGCGCGAGGCGCAGGCGGCGGCGCGCCTCGTGCACCCCAACATCGTCCAGGTGTTCGACTCCGGGCGCGACGAGACCTCGGAGCAGTACTTCATCGTGATGGAGTACATCCAGGGCTCCTCGGGCGCGGAGATCCTCCGCGACCAGGGCTGGGTGGAGGTGCAGGAGGCGCTCTCGATCATCGAGCAGGCGTGCGAGGGCCTGCACTACGCCCACCGCCACGGCGTCGTGCACCGCGACGTCAAGCCGGGCAACCTCCTGCGCTCGCTCGAAGGCGAGGTGAAGCTCGCCGACTTCGGTATCGCCAAGGCAACCGAGCAGTCGAGCATCACGCAGGTGGGGTCGGTGCTCGGCACCGCCGCGTACCTCGCGCCCGAGCAGGCGCGCGGCGAGGACGCCGGGCCGAGCGCGGACCTGTACGCGCTCGGAGTGGTTACCTACCAGCTCATCTCGGGGCGTCTCCCCTACGACGCGAGCTCGCTCACCGAGCTCGCGCTCAAGCAGCAGCAGGAGGAGCCGCCGAAGCTCGACACGATCGTCGCCGCGGTCAACCCGGAGCTGGCGGATGCGGTCGCGATCGCGCTCGCGCTCGACCCGCGCGACCGCTTCCAGACGGCTCGCGAGATGGGCCGAGCCCTGCACGACGGATACAACGGGATCTCCCCCGGTGAACGGACATCCGGCGGGCGCCGCACGCCCGCGACCCAGGCAACGAGCGTGCTCTCGCCCTCGCGGCGTCCGAGCCGGCCCGCCGAGGCCGTCGCGCCGCGGCGCCCGCGGCAGGGGCCTCCGCCGCGGGCGGTCGCCGCAGCCGCGCCCGTGCAGCGGGCGCCTCGCGCGGACACGCGCGGACGGCGGCGCCTGCTCGCCGCGTTGCTGGCGCTCGCCGCGCTCGCGATCGCGATCGTCGCGATCGTGCTCGCCGGCTCGAGCTCGCAGACGACCGTGAAGCTCCGCAACGTCGTCTACGAAGACGTCGGGCAGGCGTCCGCGGCGCTGAAAGAACTGGTGGCGGAAAACACCAAGTAGCTCCCGCGCAAGGCACCGGATCGGCGCATCCCCAGCGGCGCGCTCGGCCGCTTGCGCCATGCTAGGAGCGCACCCATGCTGGCCGCGATCCTCAACGTCGAGCACCTCGTCGAAGTGGCGGGCTACCCGCTGCTGTTCCTGATGGTGATGGCAGAGACGAGCGGGATGCCGATCCCCGGCGAGACGGCGCTGATCACCGCGGCGGTGCTCGCCAGCCGGGGCAAACTCGAGATCGGCGTCGTCATCGCGCTCGCCGCCGCCGCCGCGATCGTCGGCGACAACATCGGCTACCTGATCGGCCGCAAGGGCGGCCGCTGGGTGCTCGAGCGTCCCGGCGCGTTCCACAGCCAGCGCCAAGAGGTGCTGCGTGTGGGCGAGCCGTTCTTCGAGGTCCACGGCCCCAAGGCGGTGTTCTTCGGGCGCTTCATCCTCGGCCTGCGCGTGTGGGCGTCGTGGCTCGCCGGCGCCACGCGCATGCCGTGGCACACGTTCGTGCTGTGGAACGCGCTCGGCGGGATCTGCTGGGCGATCACCATCGGGCTGCTCGCCTACTTCCTCGGGCACGCCGCCGGCAACGTCGTGCAGACATTCGGCTTCTTCGGTCTCGCGGCAGCCGTGTTCGCGATCGTGAGCCTGATCGTCGTGCGCCGCCGCCACCGTGCACGCGGCACGCCGGCCACGCGCGAGCGCGGGGCTGCGGTGCGCCGGGTGGAGGAGCCGGACGGCTCTTCGGACTAGCCGCCGGCTAGCAGCTGCAGGGAGCGATCCGCTCCCACATGTCCGCCATCAGCACGAGCTCGGGCTCGGAGAAGTGCGAGAAGAAGTGCTCGCGGACGACGAGAAGATGGGTGCGCCGCGCTTCGTCGAGGCGCTCGCGACCCGCCGCCGTGAGGCAGGCGTATGCGCCGCGCGCGTCGTGCGAGCAGGAGCAGCGCTCGAGCAGCTGCTCGCGCTCGAGGCGGTCGACGAGCCGCGTCAGGCCGCTGCGCGAGAGCTGGGCGCGCTCGGCGAGTTCGCACATCCGCATGCGCCCGTCGCTCGCCTCGTCGAGGTGGTGCAGCACCTCGTAAGAGGTGAGTGGCAGCCGATGCGCGCGGTCGAGCTCGGCGTCGAGCCGCTTCACCAGGCACCCGTGCGCACGCATCAGACCGCGCCATGCGCGCATCTCTCCCGGGCTCAGAGCCTCCTGCTCTGGGGGGGATATCTTTACTGCGGTCGCGGTTGCCATTGCGGTGTGGGCGGTTTGCCTACGAGGCGAACATAGCAGCGTCGGTGGCTCATTCAGGAAAGACCGCTGTCAGCGCGTGTGGCGCGCCACGCCCACAGCATCATCAGCGGCTGCAGGGGCAGTCGCGCGAACAGCGCCCAGCGAGGGATGCGCGGGAACTGTTCGGGCGCGCGCGCCATGTAGAGGTTCGATGGGAACACGGCGGCGAGCAGCGCGATCAGGCCGAGCCCGCCGATCCGGCGCGTGCGGGGGAGCAGCACGGCGAGGCCGCCCGCGATCTCGGCGACGCCGCTGAGCGTGACGACACGTCGGGCTTCGTCGCTGAGGCGCGGCGGCACTATCGCCTGGTAGGCGCCCGGCATCGCGAAGTGGTTCAGGCCGGCAGCGATGAAGAAGGCGCCCAGCAGTCTGTGCGAGCGCCCGCGTTGCGACGTGTCGATCTGCCCCTCTGCCTCCACCCCCGCCTCCTAGCGAGCCCTGACTGCGCGCCGGTGCCGGCGCCCCGCAGGAAATCTAGCGCGGCACGAGCAGTGAGTGTCCCGTCATCGCCGGCGGCTGCACGATCCCGAGGACCTCGAGCAGCGTCGGAGCGACGTCCGCGAGCACCCCCGGCTCCTGTCGCAGCGAGGCGCCGGCGCTCGTCAGCATCAGCGGCACGGGGTTCAGCGAGTGCGCCGTGTTGGGGCTGCCGTCGGGCTCGAGCATGTGGTCGGCGTTGCCGTGATCGGCGGTGATGAGACACACCCCGCCGCGTTCGTGCACCGCCGCCACCACCTCCCCGAGGCAGGCGTCCACCGTCTCGATCGCCTCCACCGCCGCCGCGATCACGCCGGTGTGGCCCACCATGTCGGCGTTCGCGAAGTTGATGATCCCGAAACGGGGAGCGTCCTCGCGCCACGCCCCGACGAACGCGCCGGCTGCCTCGCGGGCGCTCATCTGCGGCCGGTGGTCGTAGGTTGGGACGTCTCGCGGCGAGGGCACCATCTCCCTGCGCTCGCCCGCCAGCGGCGCCTCGTCGCCGCCGTTGAAGAAGTACGTGACGTGGGGGTACTTCTCGGTCTCGGCGACGTGCAGCTGCGATGCGCCGGCGCTCGCCAGCACCTCGGGCAGCGTCGTCGCGGGATGCTCGGGCGCGAACACGACCGGGTAGTGCCAGTCCTCCTCGTAGCGGGTCAGCGTGACGAAGTGCGCCGGCGGCCCGCCGTCGCCGCGGCCCGTCCATCCCGGCAGCGCCTCCGAGCCCTCGCCGAAGCCCGGCTCGGCGAGCGCGCGCGTGATCTGGCGCATCCGGTCGGGGCGGAAGTTGAAGCACACGACGCTGTCGGACGGACGGATTCGCGCCTCCCCGTCGACGAGCGTCGGCTCGATGAACTCGTCCGTCTCGCCGCGCGCGTAGGCGTCGCGAACCGCCTGCTCGCCGCTCCCTGCGCTGTGCTCGGCGCGGCCGTCCACGAGCAGGTCGTATGCGCGCTGGGTGCGATCCCAGCGGCGGTCGCGGTCCATCGCCCAGTAGCGCCCCACGACCGACCCCACGCGCACCCCCGGCATGCCGTCGAGCTCCGCCAGATAGCCGGCGCCCGCGTGCGGCAGGGTGTCGCGCCCGTCGGTGAACGCGTGCACAACCAGATCGTCGACCCCCCGCTCGCGCGCCAGCGCGATGAGGGCGCGCAGGTGCTCGAGCGAGGAATGGACCCCGCCGTCGGAGACGAGGCCGATCAGGTGCACGCGCGGAGCGCCCGCCAGCGCCGCGGCGAGCACCTCGTTGCGCGCGAGCGTCCCGTCGACGATGGCGTCGTCGATGCGCACCAGGTCCTGGCGCACGACCGCCCCCGCGCCGAGGTTGAGGTGCCCCACCTCGCTGTTGCCCATCTGGCCTTCGGGAAGGCCCACCGCACGGCCGCTGGCGTTGAGGGTGGTGTGCGGGTAGGACTGCCACAGCTCGTCGAACACCGGCGTGCGCGCGAGCGAGACGGCGTTGCCGGGCCCGGGCTCGGCGAGGCCCCAGCCGTCCAGCACGATCAAGCACGCGCAGGGCGCGGGCAGGCTCGCGGGGCCGGGAGCCAGGCTCATCGCGCCGCGGCGGAGACGATCGCGGAGAACGACTCCGCGTCGAGCGAGGCGCCGCCCACGAGCGCGCCGTCCACGTCCGGCAGCGCGAGCAGCTCGGCGGCGTTGTCCGGCTTCACCGAGCCGCCGTACACGATCCGCGTGTGCTCTGCCGCGCCCGCGTCGCGGTCGGCGACGAGCGCCCGCACGAACGCGATCGCCTCCTGCGCCTGCTCCGGCGTCGCCACCCGGCCGGTGCCGATCGCCCAGATCGGCTCGTAGGCGATCACGACCTCCGCCAGGGCCTCCTCCGCCACGCCGGCGAGATCCTCGCGCACCTGCGCTCGCAGCTTGCGCTCGGTCTCACCCTGGTCGCGCTCCTCCTCGGTCTCGCCCACGCACAGGATCGGCACGAGGCCGGCGGCGAGCGCCGCCGGCACCTTCAGCGCGAGCGCGCGGTCGCTCTCGCCGAACAGCTCGCGGCGCTCGGAGTGGCCGAGCACGACGCCGCGGACATCGAGCTCGGTGAGCATCGGCGCGGAGATCTCACCCGTGTACGCGCCCTCGGGCTCCTGGTGCATGTTCTGGGCGTACACCTCCACGCGCGAGCCGCGGGCGCTGTCCACCATCGCGCGCAGGTCGGTGAAGGGCACGCAGATCGCGACGTCGACCCCGTCGACGGCGGACACCCTCGGGAGCAGCGCCTGGATGTGCTCCTCGGCGTCGGCCTCGGTCTTGTGCATCTTCCAGTTGCCGGCTATCAGCGGCGTGCGGGACTTCAGCGTCCCACCCCCCCTGCAACGCCGGCGTTCTCGAGCGCATGCACCCCGGGGAGCACCTTGCCCTCGACGAGCTCGAGCGTCGCGCCGCCCCCGGTGGAGAGGTGGTCGACGCGGTCCTCGAGGCCGAAGCTCGCGAGCGCGGCGGCGGAGTCGCCTCCGCCCACCACCGTGAGGCCCCGCGCGGCGGCGACGGCCTCCGCCACGGCGCGCGTGCCCGCCGCGAACGGAGCCAGCTCGAATGCCCCCATCGGGCCGTTCCAGAACACCGTCCCCGCCTGCGCCACCACGCGCGAGTAGCGCTCGGCCGTGGCGGGTCCGATGTCGAGTCCCACCCAGCCGTCGGGAACGTCCACGCCCTCGAGCACGCGGTGGTGCGCGTCCTCGGCGGCACGGTCGCCGATCACGAGATCGACCGGCAGCTCGATGCTCGCACGGTCCGCGCCGCCGGCCCGCGCGAGCGCGGCGCGCGCGTGCTCGGTGTCCTCCTCGCTGCACAGCGAGTCGCCCACCGTGTGGCCCTGCGCGTGCAGGAACGGGAAGCACATCGCGCCGCCGATGATGAGCGTGTCGGCGAGCTCGAGGAAGCGGTCGATGACGGCGATCTTGTCCGCCACCTTCGCGCCGCCGATGATCGCGACGAGCGGATGGCGAGGATGCTCGAGGATCCCCGTGAGCGTGCTCACCTCGCGTTCGAGCAGCCGCCCCGCGGCGCTCGGCAGCAGGTGGGCGACGCCCTCCGTGCTCGCGTGCGCGCGATGCGCAGCGCCGAACGCATCGTTGACATAGACGTCACCCAGCTCCGCGAGCGCGCGCGCGAGCTCGGGGTCGTTGCGCTTCTCGCCGGGCTCGAAGCGCACGTTCTCGAGCAGCATCATCTCCCGATCGCGTAGCCCTTCGCTGAGCGCGCGCACCTCCGGCCCCACCACCGCCGGAGCCAGCTTCACGGGCGCACCCGTGAGCTCGTGCAGCCGCTCGGCGACCGGAGCCATCGACAGCGCCTCGTCGGGATGCCCGTCGGGGCGGCCGAGGTGCGAGACGAGTACGAGGCGCGCTCCGCGCTCGCGCAGCTCGGCGATCGTCGGCAGCGCCGCCCTGATGCGGGTGTCGTCCGCGACGACCCGGCGCCCCTGCTCGTCTTCGCCGAGCGGCACGTTGAAGTCCACGCGCAAGAGCACGCGCTTGCCGTGAACGTCGAGCTCGTCGATGCTGCGCACGGCCGTCCCCTACAGCACCCTCAGCACGAGGTCCACGAGGCGATTCGAGTAGCCCCACTCGTTGTCGTACCAGGCCACCACCTTCGCCATCGTGCCGTCGATCACCGCGGTGAGCTGCGAGTCGAGGATCGAGGAGTAGGGCGAGGAGATGATGTCGGTTGAGACGATCTCATCCTCGGTGTACTGGAGCAGGCCGGCGAGCGGACCGCTGTCGGCGGCCGCCTTGAGCGCGCCGTTGAGCTCCTCAACAGACGTCTCGCGCCCGCACTCGATCGTCAGATCGACGACGGAGCCGGTGGGGACGGGCGCGCGCACGGCGAAGCCGTGCAGCTTGCCCTGAAGCGCGGGGATCACGAGGCCGATCGCCTTCGCCGCTCCGGTGGAGGCGGGGATCAGGTTGATCGCCGCCGCGCGCGCCCGGCGCAGGTCTTTGTGGGGGAGGTCCTGCAGGCGCTGGTCGGCCGTGTAGGCGTGGATCGTCGTCATCAGCCCGTGCTCGATCCCAACGGTGTCGTTCACGACCTTGGCGACCGGCGCGAGGCAGTTCGTCGTGCAGGAGGCGTTGGAGATGACGTCGTGCTTGTCACGGTCGTAGACCTCGTCGAAGTTCACACCGAGCACGACGGTCGCGTCGGGGTCGGTGGCGGGCGCCGAGATCACCACCTTCTTCGCCCCCTGTGCGAGGTGCTGAGCGGCGTCGTCGCGGGCGGTGAAGTGCCCGGTCGACTCGATCACGACGTCGACGCCGAGCTCGCCCCAGGGCAGCTTCGTGGGGTCGGTCTCGGCGAGCACCTTCAGACTGCGGCCGTCCACCTCGATCGCGTCGCCGCGGTCCGCCACCGCGCCGGGAAAGGGGCCGAGGATCGAGTCGTACTTGAGCAGGTGCGCGAGCGTCCGCGAGTCGGTGAGGTCGTTGACGGCGACCCACTCGATCTCGCCCCGCAGCTCATCGTCGCGGGCCATCGCGGCGCGGAACACGTTCCGGCCGATCCGACCGAATCCGTTGATCCCCACGCGTACCGGCATAGATCGCCTCCTGACCGAAAATGAACGAGGCCGGGCCTTCGGAGCGGTGGTCGACCGGAGATCCATCCGATCGCCGATCGATCGGTCGCCCGGCGTGCCCGCGGGAGGCTATCAGCGCCCCTGCGCGGGGCGCACAGGCCCATCTACCGCCTCGCGCTCCGGAAGCTCTACGGATGGGCGTCGTGTGCAGCTACGGGCAGCGTCAGGCGCCGCGGGGGCGCTTGTCGATGTCGCGGTGGGCCACCGCCACGTCGAGCTCGTCGCTGTCGCGGTAGCGCGCGGCGAGGCGCTCGGCGATCGCCACCGAGCGATGACGGCCGCCCGTGCAGCCGATCGCGATCACCAGGTGCGCCTTGCCCTCGGCGACGTACTGCGGCAGCAGGAAGTCGAGCAGGCCGAACAACCGCTCATACAGCTCCTCGAGCCGGCCGTCGCGCGCGACGTACTCCACCACCTCGGGATCGAGGCCTGTGAGCTCGCGCAGGTTCGTCTCGTAGTGGGGGTTGGGCAGGAAGCGCACGTCGAACGCCAGGTCCTCCTCGCGCGGCGGCCCGTGCTTGAAGCCGAAGCTCATGAACGTCACCGACAGCCGCGCCACCCGCTCGCGCGGGAGGAACTCCTCGGCGATCCGCTCGCGCAGCGTCGTCGCCGACATCCCGGTCGTGTCGATCACGAGGTCCGCGCGCTCGCGCAGGGGCTCGAGCAGCGCCCGCTCGGACGCGACGCCCGCGCTGACGCTGCCCTCGGGGGCGAGCGGATGGCGGCGGCGCGTCTCCTTGTAGCGCGTCACGAGCGCCTGCTCGGCGGCCTCGAGGAACAGCACGTGGTGGTTGATGCCGAGCGCATCGAGGTCGTCCACCACCGCTCGCAGCGCTTCGAAGTAGACGCCGCCGCGCACGTCCGAGACGATCGCCGAGCGCTCCACCTTGGACCCCTTGTGAACGAACAGTTCGACGAGCGAGCGGATCATCTCGGGGGGCAGGTTGTCCACGCAGAAGTAGCCGGCGTCCTCGAACACGTTCATCGCCGTCGACTTCCCGGCGCCCGAGAACCCGGTGATGATCACGAGGTCCTGCAGACGCGACCCGCTCGACCTCCCGCGGGCAGCTCGTTGCAGGGGCCTGATCACGGCCATCCTCTGCATTCTGCCGCGCGAGCCGGACAGGGAGCGGCCGTCCTCAACCCGCACGGTGGAGCAGGCCGTGCAGCTCGCGCCCCACCTTCGCGGGCACGCCGGGCACCGCCTGCAGCTCCTCGCGCGACGCCGCCACGATCGCTTCGGGCGAGCCGAAGTGCGAGAGCAGCGCTCGCTTGCGCGCCGGCCCGATGCCCGGCAGCTCGTCGAGCAGCGAGCTCTTCATCGCCTTGTCGCGGCGGCTGCGGTGGTGCGTGATCGCGAAGCGGTGCGCCTCGTCGCGCACGCGCTGGAGCAGCTGGAGCTCGGGCGTCGAGTGGTCGAGCACGAGCGGCGTGCGCTCGCCCGGGCGGAAGATCTCCTCGATCCGCTTGGCGAGGGCGACGACCGCGACGCCGCGCTCGCGGAAGCCCTGCAGCGGGCCCAGGCCCGCGCCGAGCTGGCCCTTGCCGCCGTCGATCACGACGAGGTTGGGGAGCGTGGCAAAGCTCGCGTCGTAGTCGGGCTCGTGCGGCGACATGTCCACCTGGCGCTCCCACTGGGCGAAGCGGCGAGTAAGCACCTCCGCGATCGCGGCGTAGTCGTCGGAGGATCCGTCCGCGGTGCGGATCCGGAAGCGGCGGTAGTCGGACTTCTTCGGCGCGCCGCCCTCGAAGACCACCATCGAGGCGACCGTGTGGGTCCCGCCGAGGTTGGAGATGTCGAAGCACTCGATCCTGATCGGCGGCACGTCGAGCCCGAGGGCGAGCTGGAGGCCCTCGAGCGCCTCTGCGCGGCTCTGGCGGCGGCGCTCGGAGCGCAGGCGCTCCTGGTCGAGCGCGAGACGCGCGTTGCGCTCCGCGAGCTCGAGGATCCGCCGCTTCTCGCCGCGCTCGGCGGCACGCAGCTCCACCGGGCCGTCGCGCCGGAGCGACAGCGCGTCGGCGAGCGCCGTGCGCTCGCCGAGCTCGCGCTGCACGACGAGCAGCGCGGGGATCGCGGTGTGACCGCCGTAGTACTGGAGCATGAACTCCTCCCCCACCTCGCCCAGCTCGCGCTCTGTCTCGTTCGACAGGTAGAAGGACTGCCGGTCCGAGAGCACGCCGTCGCGCACCTGGAAGACCTGCGCGTTCGCCTCGCGGCCCTCCAGCGCGACGGCGACGGCATCGAACGTCCCGACCGACTCGGCTGTTACGCGGCGGCGCTCGAGCAACGACCGCACCGCCCGCAGCCGGTTGCGCTCGAGCGTCGCCTGCTCGAACTCCTCGGCGGCCGCCGCCGCCCTCATGCGCGACTCGAGGTCCGTCTCGATCGCGTGGAAGCGTCCCGAGAGGAAGTCGGTGACGCCGTCGATGCTCTTGCGGTAGTCCTCCTTGGAGACGTAGCCGACGCACGGCGCCTCGCAGCGCTTGATGTAGTAGTCGAGGCATGGGCTGCCGCTGCGCCTGCCGGGCTCGGGGCCGGTGCACGAGCGGAACATGAACACCTTCGCGAGCACCTCGAGCGTCGCCCGCACGCGCTTCGCGTTCGAGTAGGGGCCGAAGTAGGCGCGCCCGCTGCGATGGCGCTCACGCGTGAAGTAGACGCGCGGGAACTCCTCGTCGAGCGAGATCGCGATGAACGGATAGGACTTGTCGTCGCGCAGGCGGATGTTGAAGGGCGGCCGGTACTGCTTGATGAAGCTCTGCTCGGCGAGCAGCGCGTCGGCCTCCGAGGCGACCACGACACATTCGATCTGCTCGACGCTCGCGATCATCTCGGCGTGCCCGGGGCTGCTCGGCAGCTGCGCCTTGGCGAAGTGCGAGGCGACCCGCTTGCGCACCGAGTTCGCCTTGCCCACGTACAGCACGCGGCCGCGCCCGTCCCGGAACAGGTACACGCCGGGCTGGTCTGGCAGCGCGCGGCGCTGCTCGGCGAGGCTCGCGCCGGCGGTGTCCTTCTCGCTCTGGCGGGTGGTGGCAGCCATCCACCCGAGGATAGGAGGAGGGTCGGGCCTCAGTAGGCGCGCCAGCGCCGGTAGACCTCGAGGAACGCGTATACGACGAAGCCCACGAGCAGGAACCACACGAACTCGCCGAAGCCGGTGTGCCACATGCGCGTGCGCGACGCCCACGCGAACAGCGCCACCGCGATCCCCCCGTACAGGAGCGCGCGGTGCGCGTCGCCGAGGCTGTAGATCGAGATCCGGTGTTCGCGGTAGAAGCGCAGACCGAGGAACCCGAAGCCGAGGCCGAACGCCACCCACAGGGCGGCTTCGAACGCACTCGCCACGCGACCGCCGCCGGGGATGAAGGCAACCGCCGCCGCGATCGCGACGATGATCGCGATGTTGCGGGCGGTGCGCATGCGGTCCACGCCGACAGTGTAGGGCGGCGACGAGCTAGTCGACCAGTGCTTCCAGGCGCGCGTAGGCCTGCTCGACCGCGCGCCGCGCCGCCGTGTGGCGTGCCTCGGACTTGGCGGCCTCGTAGCGCGTCGCCCAGGCCGCCGGGTCGGTGAGCTGCTGTTCGAGCTCCGCCATCGCCGCCTCCGCGTCCTCCACCGCGCGCTCGGCCTTCTGCTGCTCGCGCAGCCGGTTCTTCGACGGACCCGCCGCGCGCTGGCAGCTGCGAGGCGCGCCCGCAGCGTCCTTGCCATCTGCCGGCGCCGGCGTGCCCGCTTCCCGCCCGCCCTCCACGGCGACTGCGGCGACGGGCGCCTGCGGCGCGGCGCGGCGCTCATCGCGCGCGCGGACGTACTCCGCCCAGCCGCCGAGATAGCTGCGCAGCGCACGGTCCTCCACAGCGATCGTGCGGCTGCCCACCGCATCGAGCAGCGCGCGGTCGTGCGATACGAGCAGCACCGCACCGGGGAACGCGCGAAGCGCGTCCTCGAGCGCCTCGCGGCTCTCGAGGTCGAGATGGTTCGTGGGCTCGTCGAGCACGAGCACGTTCGGCGGGTTGGAGCCCGCGCCGACGAGAACGGCGAGCGACAGCCGGCGGCGCTCGCCACCGGACAGTCCGGCGAGGGGTTTCTCCGCCTCCTCGCCGGAGAACAGGAAGCGACCGAGCAGCGCGCGCGCCCGGTTCGGCGTGAGGCCCGTCGCGCGCTGCGCCGCTTCGAGCACGGTCTGCTCGGGCGTGCCGCCCGAGCCGAGCTCGTCGGCGTGCTGCGACAGGAACCCCACCTTCACGTTGTGGCCCGTGCTGAGCTTCCCCGCCGCCAGCGCCCGGCGCCCTGCGAGCACCTCTATCAGCGTGGTCTTGCCGGATCCGTTGGGACCGACGAGCGCGACGTGCTCGCCGCGCTCGAGCCACATCTCGGCGTGCTCGAGCAGCGCGAGCGGCCGCTCGCCCTCGCCCACCTCGACGCGGGCATCCTGCAGCTCGAAGATCACCCGCCCCGAGCGCGCGGGCTTGGAGAAGGAGAACTCGAGCGCGCGGCCGTCGGCGGGGTCGCGCTCGATCCGCTCCATCTTCTCGAGGCGCTTCACGCGCGACTGCGCCTGGCGGGCCTTCGTCGCCTTGTAGCGGAAGCGCTCGATGAAGCGCTCCATGCGGGCGATCTCCGCCTGCTGCGCCTCGATCGCCTTGCCGAGCGCGATCTCCCTCGCCGCCTGCTCGCGCCGCCACTGGTGCCAGCTCCCGGCGAAGAAGCGCGAGCGCGCGGGGCTGCCGTACAGCTCGAGCACGGCGGTGCCCACGGCCTCGAGGAACCAGCGGTCGTGGGCGACGAGCACGACGGCGGCGTCGAGCTCGACGAGCGTCTGCTCGAGCCATTCCAGCGACTCGATGTCGAGATGGTTTGTGGGCTCGTCGAGCAGCAGCACGTCGGCGCCGGTGGCGAGCGCCCTCGCGAGCGAGGCGCGCGTGAGCTGGCCGCCCGAGAAGGTGTCGAGTGGCCTGATCAGATCCTCGTCGTGGAAGCCGAGGCCGTGCGCCATCGTGCTCGCCCGCGTGCGCCACGTGTAGCCGCCACGCGCTTCCAGCCGCGCCTGCGCGGCGGCGTAGCGACCCAGCGTCGCCTCGTCGTCGGCGCCCTGTGCCATCGCGGCCTCGAGCTCGCGCAGCTCCGCCTCGATCGCGAGCTCCTCCGCGCAGCCCGACAGCACGTAGTCCGACAGCGCCATCGCTCGCTCCCGCGGCGGGCGCTGGTCGTGCAGCACGATGCGCACGCCCTTGGCGGTGCTGAGCTCGCCGCGGTCGATCGACGTCTCGCCCGCGAGCATCCTCAGCAGCGTGGTCTTGCCGACGCCGTTGCGGCCGGCGATCGTCAGACGGTCGCGACGCTCGAGCTTCAGCGAGACACCCTGCAGCAGGGGCGAGCCGGCGACGTCCTTGTGGAGGTCGGATGCGATCAGCAGGGCCATCGGCTGCTGATGGTAGGGCCACCCCGCGCGCCCGCGACCGGCTCGGGTAGGATGGGCGCGATGAGGCGAGGTGGACGACTTGTCGCGATGCTCGCGCCGGCGGCGCTGCTGCTGCTCGCGCTCGCCCCTGCCGCCTACGCGAACAACGACGGGCGCGGCTTCTACGGCGAGACGAACGACAAGGTCGTGACGAACGCCGGCTTCATCGTGATCGGCTTCTTCGTGCTGTTCGTGCTGCTGATGAGCCTGCTCCAGGGGCGCCTCGAACGCCGCAAGGAGCAGCGCAAAGCGGCGGCGAAGGCGCAGTCCAGCAACGCCCACCTGCGCGGCGGCTGGTAGCAGCTGCCGATGGCGGAGCCCGATCCGAGCGGGCGCGATTCCGCCTCCGATCAGGGTCCCTCCGGCGCCGACGCCGTCCACTACGAGCGCACCGGCGCGGCGGCGCTCGTCACGATCGATCGCCAGCACCGGCGCAACGCCGTCGACGGCCCCACAGCGGCGGCGCTGCACGACGCCTACCTGCGCTTCGAGGCGGATGACGACGCACGCGTGATGGTGCTCACCGGCGCAGGCGGCGTGTCGTTCTGCGCCGGCGCCGATCTGAAGGCGACACACACGTTCCCGCCGCGCCTGATGAGCGAGGAGGGGCCGATGGGCTTCACGCGGCTCACCGCCTCCAAGCCGACGATCGCTGCGATCTCGGGCTTCGCGCTCGCGGGGGGCCTCGAGCTGGCTCTGTGGTGCGACTTGCGCATCGCCACCGAGGGCTCTGCGTTCGGCTACCCGGAGCGCCGCTGGGGCGTGCCGCTGATCGACGGGGGGACGCAGCGTCTGCCGCGGATCGTGGGCCTCGGCCGGGGGCTCGACCTGATCCTCACCGGCCGCATCTTCGGGGCGCCGGAGGCCTTCGCGATGGGCATGCTCACCGAGGTGGTGCCCGAGGGGGAGCACCTCGAGCGCGCGCTCGCCCTCGCCGAGGGGCTCGCGCGCTTCCCCCAGCGGACGATGCTCGCCGACCGCCGCGCGGCGATCGAGGGCTTCGGGATGCCGCTCGCCGACGCGCTCGCGCTGGAGGCGGCTGCGGGACCCGAGGTGTTCGAAGACGGAGCCCGCGGAGCGGAACGGTTCGCGGCGGGCGAGGGGCGCTCGGGCGCGGGCGCGGGCGCCTAGCAGCAGGGCGCGCCGGAGCACGCGCCGAGCGGCGCCGCTGGACCGCACGCGCCGAGCGGCGCCGCGGGACCGGACGCGCCGATTGCGGGTAGGCTCTGCCGATGGCGTACTTCGTGACCGGAGCGACCGGTTTCATCGGGCGGCGCCTTGTCGAGCAGCTGCTCGCCAACCGCCAGGGCCAGATCTACGTGCTCGTCCGCGAGAGCTCCAAGGGCCGCCTGGACGAGCTCGTCGAGCGCTGGAGCATGGTGGTGGGTCACGCGGCGTCGGAGCGCATCGTGCCTGTCGCGGGCGACCTGCGCAGGCCGCTGCTCGGTATCGAGACGGACCAGGTGGACGAGTTGCGGGGCAAGGTGGACCACTTCTTCCACCTCGCCGCGGTGTACGACATGACGGCTCCCGCCGAGCGCAACACGGCGGTGAACGTCGGCGGCACGACCCACGCCGTCGAACTCGCGCGCGTGGTGGACGCCAAGCACCTGCACCACGTCTCCTCGATCGCCGTCGCCGGGACGTACCGCGGCGTGTTCGACGAGGAGATGTTCGACGAGGGCCAGCAGCTTCCCTCGCCCTACCACCTGACGAAGTTCGAGTCCGAGCGGATCGTCCGCGAGCAGCCCTACGTGCCCTGGCGCGTGTACCGCCCGGGGATCGTCGTCGGCGACTCGCACACCGGCGAGATGGACAAGATCGACGGCCCCTACTACTTCTTCAAGGCGATCGCGCGCGTGCGCCACCTGCTGCCCGAGTGGATCCCGCTGGTCGGGCTCGACCTCGGCTACACGAACGTGGTGCCCGTCGACTGGGTGGCGAGTGCGCTCGAGCACATCGCGCACGAGCCGGACCTCGACGGCCGCGCCTTCTCCCTGACGGACCCGCGGCCACAGCGCGTCGATGATCTGATCAACCAGATCGCCGAAGCCGCGCACGCGCCGCGCTTCGCGCTGAGCATCGACAAACGGCTCGTCGACCCGCTGCCGAAGTGGCCGCTCAACCTCGCCGCGGCGCTGCCGCCGCTGCGCCAGGTCCGCAAACTCGCGCTGCGCGAGTTCGGCATCCCCGAAGAGGTGCTCGCGCACATGGAGCTCGTGCCGCGCTTCGACACGACCGAAGCCACCCGCGCGCTCGCCGGCTCGCCGCTGGAACAGCCGCCGCCGCTGAAGGACTACGTGGCGCGGCTGTGGGATTACTGGGAACGCGAGATGGAGGGCGACGTCGGCCGCGGACGCACGCTCAAAGAGGCGCTCAACGGCAGGCACGTGATGATCACCGGTGCCTCCTCGGGCATCGGCCGCGCAACCGCGCTGAAGGTGGCGGCGGCGGGCGGTGTCCCGCTGCTCGTGGCGCGCAACGTGGACAAGCTCGAGGAGGTCCGCGCCGAGATCGTGGCGGCGGGCGGCACGGCGTACGTGTACGCCGCCGACATCTCCGACATGGAGTCGATCGAGGGGCTGCTCGAGCGGGTGCTCGCCGACCACCGCGGCATCGACATGCTCGTCAACAACGCCGGGCGCTCGATCCGGCGCTCGATCGCGCTCAGCTACGACCGCTTCCACGACTTCGAACGGACGATGCAGCTCAACTACTTCGGCGCCGTGAAGCTGATCATCGGGCTGCTGCCACGGATGCGCGAGCGCGGATACGGGCACATCGTGAACGTGTCCTCGATCGGGGTGCAGACGAACCCACCGCGCTTCTCCGCCTACGTCGCGTCGAAGGCGGCGCTCGACGCCTTCAGCCGCGTCGTCGCCTCAGAGGTGATCGGCGACGGCGTGACGTTCACGACGATCCACATGCCGCTCGTGCGGACGCCGATGATCGCGCCGACGAAAATGTACGACGCGTTCCCGGCGATCAGCCCCGACGAGGCGGCGGACATGATCTGCGAGGCGATGCGCAGCCGCCCGAAGCAGATGGGCACGCGCATCGGCAAGTTCGGCGAGGTGGCGTACTCGCTCAACCCGAGCGCAGTGGACCGGCTCCTGCACCTCGCCTACCGCGTGTTCCCCGACTCCGCCGCCGCCAAAGGCCAGCGCGAAGCGGAGGAGCACGTGTCGTTCGAGCAGATCGCGATGGCGACGCTGACGAGAGGCGTGCACTGGTAGCAGCGGAGCGCGGTCCTGGGATGATCGGACCGTGAGCGAGACGACCCCGGCGATCGCGGTGAGCGCGCTCCGCAAGCGCTACGGCGAGTACGAGGCGGTGCGCGGGATCGACATGACCGTGAGCCGAGGGGAGGTGTTCGGTCTGCTCGGGCCCAACGGCGCGGGCAAGACGACCACGGTGGAGATCCTCGAGGGCTACCGCCGGCGGACCGACGGCGAGGTGTCGGTCCTCGGCCTGGACCCCGCCACGCGGCCGCTGCAGCTGCGCCGCCGGATCGGGATCGTGCTGCAGTCGGCGGGCATCTACGGCCACATCACCCCGCGCGAGGCGCTCGTGCACTGGGCGGGTCTCTACCCCGCGCCCCGCGACGTCTCGGAGGTGCTCGCGCTGGCCGGTCTCGAGGACCGCGCCGACGTGCGCAGCCGCAAGCTCTCGGGAGGGCAGCTGCGCCGCCTGGACTTCGCGCTCGCGCTCGTCGGCGACCCCGAGCTGATCTTCCTCGACGAGCCCACGACCGGATTCGATCCGGAGGCCCGCCGCGCGGCGTGGCAGACGATCCGCTCGCTGCGCGAGCTCGGCAAGACGATCGTCCTCACCACCCACTACCTCGACGAGGCCCAGGCGCTCGCGGACCGCGTGGCGATCGTCAAGGACGGGCGGATCCTCGCGATCGGCCCGCCGCGGGAGCTGGGCGTGGGCGCCGCGCAGTACCGGGTGGCGTACCGCGGCGTCGACGGGGAGACCGTCGAACGCGAGACGGACGACCCCACCGCGCTGCTGCACGAGCTGACAGCACAGGCGCTCGCCCGGGGCGAGCGCCTGGAGGAGCTGTCGGTGGCGCGCCCGACGCTCGAGGACGTCTACCTGGAGCTCACCGCCGATGGCTGACGCGGTGCGCCTCGGCTGGCGCCAGTACCGGCTCGAGCGCCGGATGTTCTGGCGCAACCCGAGCGCAGCGTTCTTCAACTTCCTGCTGCCGCTGCTGTTCCTCGCCGGCGGCGGGATCATCCTCAGCGGCAGCCAGGACGACCTCAACCACCTCGTCCCGGCGATCGCGGGCATGAGCGTGATGTCGACGACGTTCACCGCGCTCGCCTACAACATCGTCTTCCTGCGCGAGCGCGGCGTGCTCAAGCGCATCCGCGGCGCGCCCCTGCCGACGATGTCCTACTTCAGCGGCGTCGCCGCCAACGCGGTGACGAACACGGCCCTGCAGATCGCGATCGTCGTGATCGCGGGGCGGGCGATCTTCGGCATCGGCTGGCCGAAGGACTGGGGCTCGCTGCTCGTGTTCGTGCTCGTCGGCGTCGTCTGCTTCGCCGCGCTCGGCGTCGCGTTCGCCCACGTCATCCCGAACTTCGAGTCGACGGCGGCGTACGTCAACGCCGTGTTCCTGCCCGTCGTCTTCGTCTCCTTCTACGTGTTCGACTCCACCGGCGTGCCCGGCTTCCTGCGCACGATCGCCGAAGCCCTGCCCCTCTACCCCCTGATCGAAGGCCTCTACGGAGCGATGGTGACCGGTGCGGGGGTGTCGAGCTACCTCGACGGCCTCGCGGTGATCGCGCTGTGGGGCGCCTTCGGGCTCTACCTCGCGGTGCGCGGGTTCTCCTGGGAGCAGTCGCGCAGGTAAGCCGCTGTGATAGGAGGGCGGGGTGAGAGAACTCGCCGAGGGGGTGCAGATGCTGCGCGGGTTCCCGCCGAACATCATCAACGTGTACCTCGTGCACGACGTCCTCGTGGACGCCGCCACGCGCCAGGGCGAGCGACGGATCATGCGCCAGATCGGCTCGCGCGGACTGAGCGCCCACGCCCTCACCCACGCCCACCCCGACCACCAGGGTGCCAGCCACGCGATCTGCGAGCGCCTCGGCATCCCGCTGTGGTGCGGCCTCGGCGACGTACCGGCGATGGAGACGCCGGGAGGGATCTCGAGCTCGCAGGCGCCGGGCTGGCTGAACCGCCTGCAGCAGCGCTACTGGACCGGGCCGCCCCATCCGGTGTCGCGGGCGCTTTCCGAGGGCGACGAGGTGGCGGGCTTCACGGTGCTCGAGGTGCCGGGGCACTCGCCTGGCCACGTCGCCTACTGGCGCGAGTCCGACCGCGTGCTGATCCTCGGCGACGTGCTCAACAACATGAACGTGCTCACCGGCATCCCGGGGCTGCACGAGCCGCCGAAGGTGTTCACGCCCGATCCCGTCCGCAACCGGGTGTCGGCGCGCCGGCTCGCCGAACTGCGGCCCAGCCTCGCGCTGTTCGGCCACGGTCCGCCGCTACGCGACCCCGGCAGGCTCGCCGCCTTCGTCGAGTCGCTGCCCGCGTGAGCGCCGGGTGAGCTCGAGCATCTTCCTCGCCGACGGCGAGCTGTTCCTCCCCACGGAGCACGCGCGGGGGCCGTGGGACCCGCAGGCGCTGCACGGCGGCGCGCCCGCGGCGCTGATAGCCGCCGCGCTCGAGCGCTTCGAGCCGGGGGCGGAGCTCCGGATCGCGCGCCTCGGCTTCGAGTTCCTGCGGCCGATCCCGTTCCAGCCACTGGCGCTGTCGATCGAGCTGGCGCGCCCGGGGCGGCGCGTGCAGGAGCTCGCGGTGGAGCTGCACGCCGACGATCAGCTCGTCTGCCGGGCGAGCGCTCTGCGCCTGCAGCCCGTCCCGGACAGGCTGCCTTCCGCCGGCGCCGAGCCGGCCTCGGCGCGGATGCCGCCGCCCGAGGAGGGCGAGCCGGTGCGCTTCGCCCTCGACGACTCGGACACCGAGAGCTTCGCCGCCAGCGGGATGGAGATGCGCTTTCTCGATCGAGCGCCCGCAACCGGATCCGGGCCCGGCACCGCGGGCGCCGCCCGGGTCTGGATGCGGCTGCGCGAGCCACTGCTGCCGGGAGAGCCCGCCTCCCCGCTCGCGCGCCTCGCCGGCACCGCCGACTTCGGCAACGGCGTGGCGGCGGCCCTGCCGTTCGAGCGCTTCGTGTTCATCAACGCCGACCTCCACATCCACCTGCATCGCCCTCCGTGCGGGGAGTGGATCGGGATCGATGCGCGCACCCTGCTCCAGGCGGGGGGCACGGGGCTTGCCGAGAGCGTGCTGCACGACCTCGACGGACCCGTCGGGCGGTCGTTTCAGAGCCTCGTCGTGGGAGTGCGCTGAACGCGCAGGAGTTCTAACCTGGAGGGGTGCAACCGATCGACCCCGATCTGCGCATCCGCTCCGTGGATCTGGCCGTGAGCGACCTCGCGCGGAGCATCGACTTCTACGAGCGGGTGCTCGGCATGCCCGTGGTCTCGCGCGGCGACGAGGAGGCGCTGCTCGGGACGGACACGGCGTCGCCCGCGCTGCGCCTGCGCCAGCTAGCGGCGCCGACGATGGCACCGCCCACGAGCACCGGCCTCTATCACGTCGCCTGGCTGCACCCCTCGCGCGGCGCGCTCGCCGCCACCGTGCGCCGCGCGCTCGAAGCCGGCTGGCGCTTCGAGGGTGCCTCCGACCACGGCGTCTCTGAGGCGCTCTACCTCAGCGACCCGGACGGCCTCGGCGTCGAGCTGTACGCCGACCGCCCGCGCGAGCGCTGGACGCCGGCGCCCGACGGGCACGGCGTCGACATGTACACGCTGCCGCTGGACGTGGAGGACCTGCTCGCACAGGCGCCGTCCGCGCCCGAGGCGCGGATCGCGCCGGGCACGTTCGTCGGGCACATCCACCTGAAGGTCGCAGACGTCGCGAGGTCGGTTGCCTTCTACGGAGACGCGCTCGGCTTCGAGGAGCAGGCACGGCTGCCCTCAGCGGCGTTCCTCGCCGCCGGCGGCTACCACCACCACGTCGGCCTCAACTCCTGGCAGAGCGAGGGCGCAGGAGCTCCGCCCGAGAGCGCGCCGGGCCTGCGCCGCGTGGAGTTCGAGCTTCGCGGCGGCGAGCGGCTCACCGAGCTCGAACTGTCGCTCGAGGTCGCACCCGAGGCGGACCCCGAGCGGGAGAACGGCACGCTGACGGTGCACGACCCCGACGGGCAGATGCTCGTCTTCGCTCAGCGCTGAGCGCCCACCGCGCCGAGGCGCTCGACCTCGTCGTCCGACAGCTCGAGGCTGGCTGCGGCTGTGAGCTCTGCGAGCTGCTCGGTGGAGGTGGCGCTCGCGAGCGGCGCCACTACCGTCGGGCGCGCCAGCAGCCACGCGAGCGCGACGGTGGCGGGTGCGGCGCCATGCGCTGCCGCCACCTCCTCCAGGGCGTCGAGCGTCGCGAAGCCGCGCACGTTGACGTAGCGGTCCTCGATCCCCGACGCGCGCGGCCCCTGCACGCGCTCGCCGCGGCGGTACTTCCCCGTGAGGAAGCCGCGGGCGAGGCCGAAATAGGGGAAGCAGGCAAGCCCGCTGCGTTCGCACACGCCCATCAGCTCCTGCTCGTACTCGCGCTCGAGCAGGTTGTAGTGGGGCTGCAGGGCGATGTAGGACGCGATCCCGGGCTGCTCGCCGAGGCGCAGCGCCTCTTGCAGGCGCGCCGGCGAGTAGTTGGAGGCGCCGACGTAGCGGACGCTCCCCGCCCCGATCAGCTCGGCGAACGCGCCGAGCGTCTCCTCGAGGGGCGTCTGCGGGTTGTCCTTGTGGGCGTAGTAGAGGTCCACATGGTCGGTCTGCAGGCGCTCGAGCGATGCCGCCACCGCGCGCCGGATGTTCTCGGCGGAGAGCCCGGGTGCGTCCGGCGACATGCCCACCTTCGTCGCGATCACGATGTCGTCGCGGTTGCCGCGGGCGGCCATCCAGCGGCCGATGATCTGCTCGGAGGAGCCCGCCCCGCCGGGACCGCGGCGTCCGTAGGAGTCGGCGGTGTCGATGAAGTTGCCGCCCGCCGCGACATACGCGTCGAGTACCTCGAAGGAGCGCTCCTCGTCGATCGTCCAGCCGAACACGTTGCCGCCCAGGCACAGCGGGTAGACGTCGAGCTCGGTGTCGGCGACGCGCGCGATGGCCCCAGCCTAGCCGCGCTCAGCGGCGGCGTCCGGCGAAGCTCTGCATGGGCGGCGCAGCGGCGCGCATGCTCGAGCCGACCTCGGCCCCCTCCGGCTCCTCCTCGCTCCCGCCGCCGGTGCCGCGCGGACCGGCGGCGCGCAGGCGGCTCACGCGCGCGGCGGCCCGCTGCTCCTCCGCGTCGAGCGGCTCCGACAGGAAGCGTTCGAGGGGCTCGAGCTCACGGACGATGACGTTGACAACGGGACGCACCTCCTCATCCTGCGCCGTCCTCAGCGACACGGGCACCCGGTGGCGCTCGAGGCGGCCGCGGGCGAGCAGCAGCGGCTCGGTCCGGGCGAGCCGGCGGTGCCTCTCGTAGACCGCCCTGGGGACAATCAGGTTGATCGTGCCGAACTCGTCCTCGAACAGCAGGAACATGGTGCCGCCCGCGGTGCCGGGACGCTGGCGGGCGATCACGAGGCCCGCCACCGCCACATCGCAGCCGCTTGGCAGCCGTGCCAGCTGGGCGCTCGTGGCGAGCATCGGCACGGTCAGCCGGCCGCGCAGGATCGCCATTGCGTGGTCGCCGATCGTCACGCCGCTCGTGGAGTAGTCGGCGATCAGCCGCTGCCAGCGCCCGAGGGGGCGCAGGCGGGGGGCGTCCGGCAGCTCCAGGGGCAGCGCGAGCTGTGTCCCCTGGCCCTCTGCGTTCTCCGCGGGCATCGCCACGCCGAGCTCCCACAGCGCGGTGCGCCTGCCCGCGCTCAGCCGCCCGCCGCGGGCCCCGCGCAGCGCGCCGGCTGCCGCCGCGGAGGAGCCCAGCAGGGCGTCGCAGGCGCCCGACCAGGCGAGCTGCTCCAGCGTCGCGCGGCGCACCCCGGAGCGCGCGGCGAGATCCCCGAGGCTGCGGTAGGGACCGCCCCGCTCGCGCTCCGCCACCAGCTCGCCCGCCTCCTCGCTCGCGATGCCCTTCACGTAGCGCAGCCCGAGGCGCACGCCGCCGTCCTGCACGACGCACTCCACCCGCGAGGCGTTCACGTCGAGGCCGAGCAGCGCGATCCCCCGGCTCTCGGCCTCGTGGACGAGGCTGTCGGGGGCGTAGAAGCCCATCGGCTGCTCGTTCAGCAGCGCGCACAGGAACTCCGCTCCGTAGTGCACCCGCAGCCACGTCGACTGGTAGGCGAGCAGGCCGAAGGCGGCGCTGTGCGCCTTGGGGAAGCCGAACCCGGCGAACCCTTCCACCATCGTCCACACGCGCTCTGCCGTGCGCTCGTTCGCGCCGACGTGCCGCGCGGCGCCCGCGATGAAGCGCTCGCGGTGGCGCGCGAGCATCTCCTGCGAGCGCTTGCGGCTCATCGCCCGGCGCAGCCCGTCCGCCTCGCCGGGGCTGAAGCCGGCGAACGCTTCCGCCACCTGCATCACCTGATCCTGGAAGATGATCGTCCCGAGCGTCTCGCGCAGGACCGGCTCGAGCACCGGATGCTCGTAGGGGATCTCGTAGCCGGGGTCCTCGCGCAGGCGCCCCCGCCGCTCTATGTAGGGGTTCACCGCGCCCCCCTGGATCGGTCCCGGCCGCACGATCGCGACCTGGATGGTGAGATCCTCGAGGTTCATCGGCCGCGTACGCAGCAGCGACTGCATCTGCGCACGACTCTCGATCTGGAAGACCCCCACGGTGTCCGCCGCGCGGATCGCGCGGAACGTCCGCTCCTCGTCGAAGGGGATGCGCGAGAGGTCGATGCGCTCGCCGTGCACGCGCTCGATTTCCTCCACGCAGCGCTCCACCGCCGAGAGCATCCCCAGGCCCAGCAGGTCTATCTTCAGGAAGCCCGCGTCCGCGCAGGAGTCCTTGTCCCACTGCACCATCTGCCTGCCCTCCATCGCGGCGGGCACCACCGGGCAGCAGTCGATCAGCGGCCGCGTCGCGATGATCATGCCGCCCGGGTGCTGGGAGAGGTGACGGGGGAGCCCGTACGCCTGCTCCACCAGGCGGGCGAGCCAGCGCCAGCGCTCGGCCCCGCCGCTCCCCGCCCGCCCGCTCCTCGCCGCGGCGATGTCGCGCTCGACGGCGGGGCCATACCCATCAGAGCCGCGCGCCGCGCGCTCGATCTCCCCGGGCGGCAGCCCGAGCACCTTGCCCAGCTCGCGGATCGCGCCACGCGCGCGGTAGGTGGGGAAGGCGGCCACGAGGGCCGCCCGGTCGCGCCCGTAGTGCTCGTGCACGCGCGGGATCAGCCGCTCGCGGATGTCGCGGGGGAAGTCGAGGTCGATGTCGGGCAGCCCGTGGAGGTCCTCGTGCAGGAAGCGCCCGAGCGCCAGCCCGTTGGCGACGGGATCGATGTGCGAGAGCCCCGTGAGGTAGCAGACGATCGAGGACACCGAGGATCCCCGCCCCCGTCCCGGCGCGAGCAGCGCGCGCACCGAGTCCGGGCCACGGACCTCGATCGCCACCTCGCGGGCGAGCTCGAGCATGTCGTGGTGGAGCAGGAAGAAGCCCGCCAGCCCCAGCCGGTCGATCACGCGCAGCTCCTGCTCGAGCCGCGCGCCCGCCTCCTGGAGCTCGGCACGCGAGCTTCCAGGCGCGCCCTCGAAGCCGGCGCCCCCGCGATCCGGCCCGTAGCGCTCCTGCAGGCGCGTCCTGCAGAGCTCCGCCAGCCGCCGCGAGGCACTCTCGTCCTCGGCTCCGGGGTAGCGGTAGCCGAGGTCCTTGCGCAGGTCGAACGTGAGGCGCTCCGCCAGCAGCACGCTCTCGCGAACCGCCTCGAGGTGATCGGCGAAGCGGTGCGCCATCGCCTGCGGGGTGGTCATCACGTGGCTGTTGTTGCCGCGGCGCAGGGGCTCGGAGGCGTCGAGGGTGGAGTGGTTGCGCAGCGCCACGAAGGCGTCCTGCAGCTCCGCCCGGGAGCGCGCGTGCGCGTGCACGTCGCCGGTGGCGACGCATCGGACCCCCAGGCGCCGGGCGAGCGCCGCCAGCCTGCGGTTGCGGGCGCGGTCGTCGCGTGCGTAGGGGCGCTGCAGCTCCACGTAGAGATCCTGCGGGCCGAACGCGTCGAGCAGGCGCCGCGCGGTGCGCTCGCCGAGCGCTCCCGCTGCCGCCGAGCGCTGGGCGCATCCGCTGAGGCAGACGAGCCCCTCGGAGTGGTCGATGACGGCCTGCAGGTCCACCGCCGCCTCGCCGAGCTCGCGCCGGCCCGAGGAGTCGCGCGTGTGGGCGTGGGCGAGCGTGATGATCCTGCAGAGGTTGCTCCAGCCGCGCTCGTCGCGCACGAGCAGGGTGATGTGCCGGGTGGCCTCGCCGGGCTGGGCGGTGCCGGTTCTCGCGAGATCGATCTCCGCACCGTGGATCGCCCTCACGCCGTAGTCGGCGGCGAGCAGCGCCAGCTCCATCGACCCCGCCACCGAGTTGTGGTCGGTCAGCGCGAGTGCCCGGTAGCCGAGCTCCGCGGCGCGCCCGGCGAGCTCCTCCGGCAGGGAGACGCCGTCGAGGAACGAGTAGGCCGAATGGCAGTGCAGCTCCGCGTAGGGTGCGCCTGCCATCCGGCGGTGCGTGGCCGTGGGATCAATCATCTAGGGCCCCTGGACGAACCAGCGCCCGGCGCAGAGGTCGTGGAAGACCACGACGTTGCGGCCGCGCACGCCGACGAGCTCCCAGTAGCGCCGGCGCAGCGGCGTGACGGTCCACCAGCGGTCCTCCACCAGCCAGGACTCGCGCAGCGACTCGATCGCTTCGCCGTTCACCTCCGCCGGCGCACCCTCGCCCCACCGCACGCGCGCGGGCCGGGGGCGGTTCAGCGCACGGGCCGCCGCCCGGGGCTCGGGGCGAGCGGTCATTCGGGGATCGGCGCGAGCACCACGCGGCGCTCGGGCACCCGCGAGTGGGGATCCACGCAGACGCTTCGCAGCGCCGCGTCGGGCCCCGCCACGGCGCGCATCTGCGCGACGGCCTCGCGCAGCTGCGCCATGCGGGCGGCGTGCTCCTGCTCGAGCAGCGCCGCCTGCTCTCCCGCGGGCGGCCCGAAGCGCTCCACCGCCAGCTGCAGCGCCGAGGCGGGCGCCGGCAGGAGCAGCAGCCGCAGCGACAGCGCCAGGCGGATGCGCTCGGGGTCGGCGAGCGCCTGGCGGAAGACGACGCGCTCGCGCCAGCCGCCGCCGGCGAGCAGGGGTGCGGAGAGCGTCACCGCGCGCAGCGTGCGCCCGCGCCGCTCCGAGCGTGCCAGCAGCCGGTCCACCAGCACCCCGAGCACGCGCTCGAGCGCCGTGCCGGAGCTCGCGTCGCCGACCTCCATCGACTCCTCCAGGCGCTCCTCGACGCGCCGCGGGCGCAGCGGCGCATCCTCGCCGCACGCCAGCCGGTGGGCGAGGGCGCCCGCCGTGCCGAAGCGATCGGCGAGCTCCGCCCGCCCCAGCCTCGCCAGCTCGCCGAGCGTGCGCACGCCCAGGCGGCGCAGCGGCGCGAGCAGCGCCGCGGTGTCCTCCCTGAAGCCGAGCAGCTCCACCGGCCGTCCCGCCAGCCAGCGCCGCGCCTGCGGGGAGGGCGGGCCCTCGAGGACGAGCGGCCGGCGCGAGCGCACGGCGAGCGCCGCGGCGAGCGCGCAGAAACGAGTGGGACCGCCCCCGATCCGGCCCGCGCGCCCGACCGCCTCGCGCGCCGCCGCGAGCGTTGCATCGCGGCCGCCGTGCAGCCCCTCGAGCCCGTCGGTCTGGAAGTACGCGAGCCCGGGGCGGGCGGGCTCGACCGCCGCGCCGATCGCTTCCAGGGCTGCGAGCAGCTCCTCCCACCTCGCCGCCACGCTCACGGGGTCGGGAGGGAGCAGCACCAGCTCGGGGCAGCGGGCGAGCGCCTCGCCGAGCAGCATCCCGCGCCTGACGCCGCAGGCCTCGGCGGCCCCGGACACCTCACCGAGACGCTGCTCGGAGCCGACCAGCGGCGCCACCGCCAGGGCGCGCCCCGCGAGCGCCTGGCGAGCCGCCTGTGTCCGCTCTCCGGCGGCCACGGTGAGCTCGAAGCGCGGGAGGTGCAGGCAGGCGATCATGCGAACGTATGTTCGCATAGGCTCGCCCGCGCGTCAATCCATCGTCAGCGGCCCCTCCGCCGATCCGCTGAGGAACTGGCGCACGAACGCGTTCTCCGAGGAGAACATCCGCTCGGAGTCCCCCGCCTCCACGATCCGCCCCCGCCACAGCAGCGCGATGTACTCGCCGATCTGGCGCGCCGAGGCGATGTTGTGCGTCACCACGAGGTAGGCGCCGCCATAGATCGAGTGCATCTCCTGGATCAGGTCGCACAGGAGCGCCGTGCGCACCGGGTCGAGGCCCGAGTCGGGCTCGTCGAAGATCACGATGTCCGGCTCCATCACGAGCGCGCGCGCGAAGCCCGCGCGCTTGCGCATCCCGCCCGAGAGCTGCGAGGGGGCGTTGTCCATCGCATCCGCGAGACCCACATCCGTCAGCCGCGCCGCGACGCGATCGGCGATCTCGGCCTCCGACAGGTCGGTGTGCTGGCGCAGCGGGAAGGCGACGTTGTCGAACACCGACATCGACCCGAACAGCGCTCCGTCCTGGAAGAGCACGCCGATTTTGCGCCGCAGCGTGAGCAGGTCCGGCATCGCCAGGCTGGGCACCGACTGGTCGTCCACGATCACGTCGCCGGAGTCGGGGAACATCAGCCCGATGATGTGCTTGATGAGCACGCTCTTGCCCGTCCCCGACGGGCCCAGCACGACCGTGATCGTCTCCGTCGGGAACGCGACGTTGAGGCCGTTCAGGACGGGCACCCCGCCCAGCCGCTTGTGCACGTCGACGCAGCGGACCGACCACTGCCCCGTCTCGGGATGGCCCGCCAGATCCAGGTCGGTTGCGTGGTACTCGAAGTGATCGTCTTGCTCGTGGGTCATTTGCTCGGTTTGTACACCACGTGCGGGAACTGGCTCGTTTCGCCGTTGAAGGCGAACGGTCCCTGCTGAGCGCACGCCGGCGCCTGAACTTCGTTGGGGCTTTCCGGCTTGTTCGCGACGTGGAACTGGATGATCTGTTCGATGATCGCTTCGGTGATGGTTTCGTTCGTGGGACCGCTCACCGCCGGCGCGGAGTTGGCGCAGGCGGAGCTGCTGAACACCGGCAGGCCACTCGCGAGCGAGCTGTAGGCGCCCGCGTGCTGGTAGGGGTTGGCGCGGTTGGTGCCCACCCGGCTCGGGTACAGCGCGAGGCTCTCCGGGCTGAGCACCGCCATCGTCGTCAGCAGGCGCTCCTTCGGGCCTTCGCCTTCGGTGTTGGTGTTCTTGAACTGCCCCGCCGACGCGGCCGTGACGTTCGCGAAGAAGGCCTGCAGCTCGCGGGTGTATTCGCCCGTGTACTGCAGGAACGGATCGAGGTTGTGCAGCACCGGGCCGCTCGCTTCGAGCACCGGCACGGTCAGCTGGAGCGCGGGCTTGAGCGCCGGCAGGCCGGTGCGCGCGGCGTTCGTGAGCGGCCCGATCGCCGTCAGGAAGGCGTTGAATTCGGGCACGAACGGCTTCGCCGCTTGGAGCGTTTTGGTGAGCTGCTTCTGGGCGACCTTGAATTCGTCGAGGTACGGGCTCGAGATCGTCGCGAACTTGTCGAGTTCCTTCAGCGCAACGGTCGAGTTCTTCTCGAACGTCGGCAGCGCTTCGAACGCTTCAGCGAACGCCTTGCTCGCTGCGGAGGCCGCGCGGAAGGTGTGTTCGCCGTTCACGATCATGCTTTCGAGCTGGTGGTCCCGGCCTCCGAGGGCGTTGAACACGACGCCGGTGTTCTTGATGAGCGCTTTGAGCGCGCCCTCCTGTGAGGCGAGCAGCGTCACCAGCCTGTTGCCGTTGCTCACGAACGGTTCGAGCTGCGCGAAGGAGCCGTTGATTTCTTCTCCGCGGTGGTTGATGCCGACCGCCACCGACTCCTGCCAGAGCTGGAAGTCGTGGCGCGTCTTGGCGTCGAACGTGGCGAGGATGTCGTCGAGCGTCACCGACGGTTCCACCTGGCTGTTGGGCAGCTGTGAGTTGTCGGCCAGGTAGGGGCCGCTGTGGCCACCCTGCTGCGGGATCAGCTGCACGTAGGTCTCGCCGAGCAGCGACTTCTGGCGCAGGATCGCGTGCATGTTCTCGCGGATCGGCGAGTACTGGCTGCCCAGTTCCACGGTCGCGTGCGTGAGCCCGTCCTTGCCGAGGTTGAGCGCCACCACGTGACCGACGTTCACGCCGCTGATGCGCACGTCGGACTGTTCGGCGAGCGCGAGCGTGCGCGGGAAGGCGATCGTGAAGCGGTAGCCCTTGGGCTTCAGCGGTACCGGCCCGCCGAACGACTCCCACAGGAACAGCAGCAGCCCGAAGCAGCTGAGGGCGAACAGGATGATGACGAGGATGTTGCCGAGCGTGGGAGCGCGCTTCTGCATCTCAGCCCCTTCCCCCCGCGCTCGCTGTGCCCGCGCGGGCGGGCGCTGAGCCGGACTTCGCGCTCGCCGAGCCGGCGGCGCTCGAAGCGCTCGTCGCGGCGGGCGAGGAGCCCGTGCCCGCGCTCGTGCCGGCGCTGCCGAAGGGCTGCGCGCGCAGGCCCGAGAAGAGCCCGCCCGTGCTTGCAGCGCCTGCGTGGTGAACGCTCGCGGACGCCGCCGCCGCGGTGAGCCCGAGGCTCTGGCATTCCGCCTTCGTCGGCGGCTTCAGCAGGCTCACGAGCAGGTTCACCGTCGGGTTCACTTCCGAGGCGCCTTTCAGGATCGGCAGGACTTCGCAGTTGAAGTAGATGAGGCTGCGCCCCACGGGGCCGTGCGCGTCGGCGTTCGCGAGCACGCTGTTGAGGTTGTGGTTGCCCCAATCGAGGAAGAACAGGAAGCCACCCTGCTTGGGTCCCGGGTTGAAGGCGAGCTCGTTGAAGAATTCATTGAGCACGGAGAAGCTCTCGGCGAGCTTCGGGAACGCTTCGGCAAGCCCTTTCGTGGATGGTGCGAGGAGGTTCACTGTGGGCAGGATTTCGCGCGCGAACGGCCGCACCTCGTTCTTCAGCACCGGGGTTGTTTCGCGTGCGAGCTTAGCCGTCGCTTCCTGTGCGGGCGCCAGGGATTTCGCGAACGGATCGAGCTCCTTGAGCGTCGGCCCCACCACGTTCCCGGCCTCCGCCAGCTTGCCGAGGCTCACGCTCGTGCGATGTAGCGCCCCCGGCAGCAGGTGCAGCGTCTTCTGGAGGTTCTGTTCCTCCTTGGCGAACGTTTCGAACACCGCGTTGGAGGCGTCGATGAGCGAGGCGAGTTGCTTGTCCTTGCCGCCCAGCGCTTCCGTCAGCAGGCGGAAGTTGTGAATCGAGCGGGCGATGTTCGCGTGGCGGATTTCGAGCTGCTGCGCGATCAGTTCTGCGTAGCGGGCGGAGGGCGCGAAGCGCTTGATCGTCGCCGAGAACGCGCGGCCGTTGTTCTTGAAGGCGGCGCCGGCGCCCTGGAGCAGCAGCTGCAGGTACGCACGGGTATCCGCGTCGAGGCCCGCGAGGAACTCGTCGAACTGCACGTTCGGAGCCGTCTGCGACTGGGGCAGCACTTCCCCACTGTTGAGCTTGCCGGAGTTGGGGGTGCCCGGGTTCACCTCGATGGTGATGTCCTGCAGCTGGGTCTTCGGGCGCAGCAGCAGCGTCGCGTTGTGGTAGAAGCGGGCGTACTTGGGGGTGACTTTCATCGTCACCACGGCGACGCCGTTGTTCAGGTCGACGCTTTCGATTTCGCCCACCTTCGCGCCCGCGATCGTCACCGCCTGGCCCTGGCCCGGTGTGACAGCCTGCGCCGTCGAGAATTCGGCCTTCAGCTTGTAATAGTCTTTGCCGAGGAGCGGCACCCAGCTGGGGAGGTGCAGGTTCTCGTGGGCGAGGATGTAGCTGCCCACCGCGCCGGCGATCACGATCATCGTCACCACCGAGATGAACGCCGTGCGGTAGCGCTCGATCTGGTCGCGGACGCTGAGGCCGCCTTCGTGGCTCGAGGTGGGCGCCATCAGAACCCGCCTCCGTCCGCCGGGCCCTGGGACAGCGGGCCGTTGAATTCAGGCAGCGCCTGCTTGTAGCAGGGCTGTTTGGGCTGGTAGGGCGGCTCGGCGCCCGGGTACGCGGGGCGGGTGCCGCCGGGCTGCAGCGGCGAGCGCGCGAGCAGCTTTTTGCCCGAGAGCTTCGTGCCGACGATGCTCGCTTTGCCCGACTTCAACGTCTGGCCGCTGTTGCCCACGACGAACTTCGCGAACGTGCCGTTCCCGTCGAACGTCTGGCCGATGCCCGCCAGACCGACGAGCGAGTACCAGAATTCCTTGTAGTCCTCCACGCCCGTCGAGTTCGAGCCGTCCTGCACCTTCGTGTTGCCCGCCGGGATGATGACGTTGCTGAGGCACTTGTTGAACTTTTCGGTCTGTTCGTAGAGCGGGATCTGTTCGCCCTGCAGTTTCGCGAGCGACGGCGCCGCTTCAGCAAGGCCCTTCGCCACGCCGCCGAGCTCGTTCGGCCCGAGCGACGCCTGCAGCTGTTCGATGTACGGCAGCGACGCCTTCACCGTGGAGGGCGTCAGCTTGACGCCGGGGATGATGTCGTGGGCGAACTGTTCGATCGGGCCGAAGGCGCGTTCCAGCGAGGCGAAGCCCGCGTCGATGTTGCGCAGCGCCGAGGGCAGCTCGGCGATCGTCAGGCGCAGCGGCACCGACTGCGCCGCGAAGGCGTGGAAGAACGAGTTGAAGTGGGGCCACAGTTCGCTGAGCTGCTGCTCGTGAACGTTCAGCGCGGCTGTCACCTTGCCGATGCTCGCGATCAGTTTCGAGAGGTCGTGCGGGTCGGTGCCCGTCAGCGCCTGGTTGACCACCGCGCCGAAGCGCAGCGACTTCTTGCCCCGGTGGTAGGAGAGGTTGAGCGCCTGCGCGCCGTTGAGCCCGCGCACTTCGGGTTCCTGGTTGGCTTCTTCAGCCGGCGTGCCGTGGCGCGTAAGCCCGTTCCCGTAGCCGATAAGGAAGTCCTGGAGGTTCTGTCGCGTGTCCGTGTTCAGGGCGTCGAGGACCTGGTCGAGCTGCACCGGGTTCGCCGTCTGCGTGATGGGGATCGTGCCGCCCGAGGAGTACGTGGGAGCCGAGGGGCTGCCGGGCTGCAGTTCGACGAACCAGTTGCCTTCGAGGAAGATGCGCGGGCGGATCTTCACCGTGGCGTCGGTGTGAATCGGCAGGCCGCTGTTGGCGATTTCCATCGTCACCACGCCGGTGTTGCCGACACGCTTGATGCCCGTCACCTTGCCCACGTTGACGCCCGCGATGCGCACCGGCGACTTCGGTTTGATGTTCACCGCGCTGTTGAAGACCGCGTTGATGCGGTAGCCCTGTTTGAACGGGATGTGCTTGGTGAAGCCGAAGTAGAGCAGCACCGCGACCACGATGAACATGACCAGCCCGAAGCGCGCGGGGCGGTAACGCTGCAGCTGCACGACGGGCACCTGGTCGCGCCGGCGCCACCAGCGTTTCTTCTGCCCTTTGGGTGCGGGCGTGCCGCTCGGGGGACGGCCGTCGCCGCCCACGGGTGCGCTCCCTCCGCTGGCCGGCACGTCGCTCATTTCTTCTTGCCCGTCGTCGTCGAGATCCCGAGCGCTTGCAGCGTGCTGGGCGGGTACGTTTCAGCGAACATGTTCTGGCTGCGGCTCGTGATTTCGCGGTTCGTCGCCACCTTGCCCGCGGGCAGGTTGGTGGTGACGGCCTGCCCTGGCAGGTAGGTCTCGTTGCCCGCTTCGCACAGCTGCGGCTGGCCGGGACCCGCGACGAAGGGGTACGGGTTCGCGTGCACGTGGTTGTTGTCGATGATCCGCGTGCTGCCGCGTTCGTGTTCCACCGAGGGCCCGTTCGCGATCCCCGAGGAGGGGAAGCCCTGGTTGTTGGGACCGGCGGGAGAGAGCACGAAGCCGGCACGTGCGAGCGTGCCCACGCTGCCCACGCTCTCCGACTGGAGGCTCGCGAGATTCCTGAATGCGAGCGTGATGTAGTTGCACACGGACTGCGCGGGTGCGATTCCCGAGATCAGCGGGGTGCCGACTTCGAGTGTCGTCGTGAAGTCCTGCAGGCCCGTTTTGACGACCGGGTTGTTCCCGAATTCGGCGAGCGCCTGCGACGATTCGGTGAGCTCCTTGTTCAGCGTCGTCGCGGCCTTGAGGTTGACAGCGCCTTCGTGGAAGGCGTGGCCGAGCGGTTTGGCGATTTCCGCGAGGATTTCCGCGCTCGGGCGCAGCAGCCGCATGAATTCGGCTGACTTTTCTGTGAACGGCCCCTGGAAGGGCAGCGAGTGGATCGCCTGTTCGAGCGAGGGCGGCCCGCCGACGGTGGCTTCTTCGACGAACGGCGCCACGCTCGCGAAGGAGGTGAAGAAGATGTCGAGGTCCGTGTAGTAGTTGGCCTGCTCCTCCGCCACCGGCGCCGACTGGCCGGCGACGTGGTCGAGCGCCTTCCACAGCTCGCTGAATTCCGTCGCCGGTTCGGCGATGTTGTGCAGGACCGGCACCGCGTTCGTCACGAGCGGCCGCAGCTCGGCGATCGTGTTGTTGAGGCCGAGGCCGCGCGCCGCCAAGCCGTTGCCGAAGTTGATCGTGTTGACTTTGATCGCCGTCCGCGTCGGCCTGTCGAACATGTTGAAGAGGTCCTCGATGTTCACCGGTTCGGTCGTCTGGCTCGCGGGGATCGTCGAGCCGCCCTTCAAGCCGCGCACCGCGTGGCCCTTTTCGAGTTCGAGGTACTTCAGCCCGATCGCGGACACCGACTGCACGATCGCCTTGGTGTCAACCGGGAGTGGTTCGACTTTTTTTTCGAGCTTCAGTTCGGCGATCGCCGCGATCCGCCCGGTCCGCTTGTCCTGGTGGGCGGTGATCTTCCCCACGAGGCCGACGCGCGTCCCCGAGATGCGTACCTGGTTGGCCTTCTGCAGGCCCGAAGCCTCAGGCAGTTCCACCTTGATGTTGTAGGTGGGCACGAACGGCAGGCCGTTGTTGGCGTTGTAGGCGAGGAACACCGCCACGACGATGATCAGCGTCGTCACCGCCCCGATCAGGAGCGGGCTTCCCGCCAGGGATGCGCGCCTGCGTCTCATGGCGGTGTCTGGAGGGGGTCGCAGGTCAGGAGGCCGCTGTCGACGAACGGCGAGGAGCCGTCGGCGGCGGGCTGCGTCGCCCCACCCGGGCAGCGGCGCAGTTGGCCCTGCCTCAGCGCTTCGAGCGCCTGCGCGGTGGAGGTGACTGGCGTCAGCGTGTTGTTTTCGCCGAGGTGGAAGTCGGGGAAGTTCGGGCTCACGCGCGCGTAGTGGCCGTTGCCTTCGTAGTAGGACGCGGCCTGGCCGAACGTCCGCAGCGTGCCCGAGAGGTCGGGCGCGTAGGGTCCCCAGAAGGCGGTGATCGGCACCGATTCGTTGAGCGCGCGCACGGACGAGGGCGAGGCCGTGGAGAGCACCTTGGCGAGCTGCGGGAGCGCCCGCACGAGATCGGTGAGGTCGTTGCTGGGACCCGGGAGGCTGAAGGCGTGGCTGAGGTTGCGCACCGCCGGCGTGGCGGTCTTGAGCAGCGGGCGCAGACGTTCGAGCAGGACGGTGAGCGGCTTCGTGGTGGGCTTGGACGCTTCCACGAGTTCGGTGAGCGCGCCCAGCGCGGACGGGAGCTTCGCGAACGTGCTGTTGCCCTGGCGCAGGGTGATCGGCAGCTGGCGCAGGCCTTCGGTGAGCTGTTTCTGCTGCGCGCCGATAGCCGCGAACGTGATGTTCGAGTTTTCCACCAGATCGGTGACGGATTCGTTGCGCGCGCCGATCGTCGTCACCGCCTTCGCCGTTTCCACGAGGAAGTGTGTGAACGTCTGCTGATCGCGTGAGAGCTCGTCGAAGAAGTGGCTGCTCGCGCTCAGGAACGGCGGGAAGTATTCGATCGATTCACCGAGCTGACGGCCGGCGCCGGCGTACTGTTCGGCGGTGCCCTGGATGAACTGGCGCAGGCCGAGCCGGGTCTTGGGATTGAGGGTGTTGAACAGCTGATCGAGGTCCACCACTTCTTTGGTGGCGCTCGCGGGCAGGGTGGCGCCGTCGTGGAGCTTCGCCGCGTTGTTGACGCCGGGCGTCAGCAGGACGTAGCGGTTCGCGACGCTCGAGAGCGAGGGCACGCGCACTTCCGCTTTCGTGCCCGCGTGCAGAGGCGCGAGCGAGCCGTCGACGTGGATCGTGACGCGCGCCTTGAAGTCGCGCGTGAGCTGGATGTTCGTGACGCTGCCGACGGGAACGCCGCCGACCTGGACCTGGTCGCCCCGGACGAGCTGCCCCGCTTCGGGGAAGATCAGGTGGTAGTTGGCGCCCGAGCCGCCCGCGAACAGCAGGTAGGCGACGATCAGCACGACGAGCGCGAGCGCGCTCAGCCCGATGATCCGCGCGGGCCCGGCCGTGCGCCGCGTCTGGCGCGGCGGCTGCGGCGCGCCGGGAGGCGGGAGCGATGGCGAGGGCGGGGGGCTAGTGGTTGCCACCGGCTTGCCTTCCTGCGCCGGCTCGCGCCGATGCATCCGGGATCGACGCGGACGAGCGCCCGTGCCCGACCGACGGGTCGGGAATCTCTCCGAGGCGCGCGATCAGCCGCGCCCACCCCTGGGCGTCGAGCACGGATCCGGTGGCGCCCGCGGCGTGCGCCCCGCCGCCACCCGGCGGCGGGTAGGACACCGCGATCGCGCTGCTCGCCGCAGGGCTCGCGACGGCGATGCGTGCGCCGGGGTAGGAGAGCCGGCTGACGATCCGCAGCGGCCGCGCCGCGCCCTGGAGCATCAGCAGCTTGCGCACCGTGATGTCGGCGATCGAGCCGGAGCCCTCGTGGCCTGCGATCGCGACGCCGTTCACCGCCGTGATGCGAACGGACAGGGCGCTCGTGCGAGCCGATGCGTTCGCCGCCAGCGCCGCCTGCGTCGCGGGCGCGCACGGCAGGCCGCCGGCGGTCGGCTTGAGCCCCGACACCGACAGGTACTCGAGCATCCCGAGCACACGTTTGTCCACGCGACCGCCCTGGACATCCTGGCGGCCGCAGCGGCCGAGGGTGATGCCCGTGTCGCGCAGCACCTGGCGCTCGAGCTGCTGCTTGGACTCGAGCAGCACCTGCCCGACCGTGGGCGAGGTCGCGAGGAACGGGTTCTTGCCCTTCGCGTGGAAGATCGAGGTGTTCTCGAGCGACACCCAGCCGTCGAGGATCGGCTTGGGGTCGATCAGCGGCGCACCCGCGCCCGCGGGACGGATCTGGAAGATGATGCGCGGCGCCGCTTCGCTGCCCGACGCCCCGCCGCTGCCCGCGCCGACATGGCCGAGGACGGTGCCCGCGATCACCTGCACGCGAGAGCGCAGCGGGCGCAGGAACACGTCGTTCGAGCCCGCGCGGAACGCGCGCGTGTGCGGGGCGAGGGCCGGCGGCGGCGCCTGCTCGTGCCGCGCCGTCGGCGCAGCTTCGAGTGCCGCCGCCGCGCCGAGGGAGAGATCGGACACGGTCCCGCCCGGTGTCAGCGGCGAGCGCGGCTGGGCGCCCGCGGTGGCGGGCCCGCTCGGGGGCGCTTCATGTGCGCTCCCGGAGTCGATGCGCGGGCTGACCCTGCTGTCGACGTGGGGCTCGACGACGGGGTAGAGCGAGGCGACGTCGCCGAGGTGGGCGTACGTGTAGGTGTTGCCGAAGGCGTCGCGCAGCACGACGAAGCGCCCGAGCACCGGGGAGCGCCCGATCTGCGCCACTTCGCCGTCCTGGACCGCGATCACCGGGGCGCCCGCCTGCGAGTAGATCGCGGTGCCGACGAGCGTCTTCGCCGCGGAGGAGCCCGCCACCGGAACACTCGGGAAGCCGTCGCTGAAGTGCGCAGCGGCGTGGACCGGGAAGCGCGCCTCGGTGAGCGCGGTGATCGCCCCGAGCAGTTCGCTCGGCGTCCCGCCGAGCAGCTGCGCGCGCAGCATCACCGAGTCGACGTAGGCCTGCGAGTGGTTGTAGGCGAAGACGGCGCTCTTGACGTTCGTCGCGCCGCCCGCCGCGCGTAGGTAGCGCGCCGCGGCGAAGATCGCGTCGGCGGGGTTGTACGGGTCCATGTAGCCGTCGCCGTTCGCGTCCACCCCGTACTGCCCCCACGAGGAGGGCAGGAACTGCATCCACCCCTCCGCCCCGGCGCTTGAGACGCTGAGGTCGCGCCCGTAGTCGGTCTCCACCTCGTTGATCGCGGCGAGCACCTGCCAGGGGACGCCGTAGGCGGTGCCCGCGGCCTGGAAGATCGGCAACAGGAACGGCGGGATGCCGAAGCTTTCGATGAAGAAGCTCGGCAGCCCCGTCAGCGAGGCGAGGCCGTTCGGCAACAGCGGCGTGAGCGCCGACGGGGAGATCGCCTTCGGTCCCGAGCGCCGCCCTGCGGCACCTTCGCCGGGCTGCTGGCCCGGCGGCGTGCCGCCGTTGCCCGTGTGGCTCGGCGCCTTCTGCGATGCGCGCGGCGCCGCAGGGGTGGGCGTCTGCGAGAACTGCTGCTGCACCTGCGGCGCGGGCGTCGTTTCGGCGGGGGCGACGGCATGCGTTTCGGCTTCGGAAGCCGTGCCCGACGGCGCGGACGCTTCGGGCGCCGGCGTCGGCGAGGTGGTTTCGCCGGACGCGCCCGATGTCGTCGCGGCTTCGGCGGCGAAGGCGGCGCCCGGCAGCGCGAGACCCGCGAGCAGCAGGCCGAGGAGCACGGTGCGGAGCGCTGTCGTGGGCCGGTTCGTCACGGTTCAGTTCCCGAGCAGGTAGTTGAGGAGCAGGCCGCCCGCTTCGGAGCCTTCGCCGGAGGGCGTGTAGTACGTGGTGCCCGCGCTCGATCCGCCGACCGGCTGGGCGGTCCCCGCGGCCGCGCCGCCGCCGGGCGTGCCGGTCGCTTCGGAGCCCGGGAACTCGGCCATCGCCTGCGCCGGCGTCGCACCCTTCAGCACCGCGAGCGTGCGCGCCATCACGAGGCTCTGGCCCGAGGCGCCCGGCTTGGGGCCGGCCGATGCGGCGCTCGCTGTGGCGCCCGATGAGTTGCCGAGTTTGCGACTGCAGCCCGCGCTCGGAGCCAGCGAATACGTCACGCAGATCGTGCCTACGCCCTCCGTGCGCAGGAAGTGGCCGAGCGCGTCGTAGCCGTTGGAGGCGTTCGTCCCCAGGAAGATGAAGTCGAGCAGGCGCTCGAGCCCGCCGGTGTCGCGCAGGCTGGTGAGCAGCGAGGCGAAGCTGGTGGAGAACGGCTTCGCCGCGTTACCGAACTGTTCGAGCTGTTTGAGCAGCGGCTGGGTGGCGACGAGCGCAGGGCCGGACACCTTCGCGCGCGCGCCGAGATCCTTGGTGAACACTTCCTGGCTGCTGGAGTAGCCCGGGATTTCCTTGAAGGCGAGGTTGATCCCGGGCGCCGCCTGTTTCAGCGCGGTGAACGTCGGGATCGTTTCTTCGGCGAAGTGCTGCAGCTTTTCCATCGACGGGGTGAGCTGTTCGAGGAACGGCGGGAACAGTTCGAGGTTGCGCTGCAGCGCGCCGCGCGTGTTGGCGGACGCCTTCGCGACGGTGTTGCTCTGGACGATGAAGTCGGCGACGTGTTCGCGCACGCGCGCCAGCGGGGCGAGCGCGACGTCCGAGTCGACGGCGAGCTTCGCGAGCACCTTGTTCTCGTCGGCGAGGATCTTCAGGACCTTGTCGAATTCCTGGAGCGCCGGGTTGGCCCGGCGGATGACGACGTTGAGATCGCTGCCCCGGCCAGCGAGGCCAGCGCCGAGTTCGTTGAGGATGATGCTCAGACGCTGGCGTTCGGGCAGCCGGTTGATGTTCCCCAGCAGGTCGACGTCCACCGGGCTGTGGGTGTTCGTCACCGGCAGCAGGCGCTGGCCCGAGCCTTCGCCGTGCCGGATCTTCGGCAGCGGCGGAGGCGGCTGCGTGCCTTCCACACGTGGCTGCGTGGGCAAGCAGTCGACGTACTTCTCGCCGATCAGCGCCTGCGGGCGGATCGTGCAGCTCGCGTCCGTGCGGAAGTCCTGGAAGCCGGGGTTGCTGATGTTGAGCACCACCGCCGCCTTCGCCAGCACGGTGGGCGTGACGGATCCCACCGTGCCCACCTTCACGCCGCTGATCTTGACGTCCTCGCCCGGGATCAGGTTGGCCGCGTCGTCGAAGATCGCGCGCACGGAGTACGTCTTGTTTTTCCCGCCCGCGGCAACGGCGAGCGCGAGGACCACGACAAGCGCAAGAACCGACGCGCCGGCGATACCGGCCCGCCATCTCCTGAGCCCGACCGTCTCCTTCCTCACGTTCCCCGATCCTTCTTCCTTCAACACGGAGGGCGACCCCGCCTCCCGGCGGGGCCGCCCGTCCAACTTGCTTCTACTGGCAGCTTACGCTAAGCCGTGGCCTCCACGGCGCAGCAGCCGCCCCTACTTTTTGACCGACCTCGTCGGGCAGGGTGCCGAGTATTCCCTGGTGACGGTCTGCTTGGGCAGGCCGCCAACTTCCGCGAAGATGACTTCGGTCTTGATCTTGAAGCCGCCTTTGGGGCATTTGCCCTTCGCGGGCACGGTGCCGTAGTAGACGGGTTTCTTGCCTTTCGCGCTCGGCTTGACCTTCGGGCCGTAGGCGGAGCCCGCCTTGACCTTGATCGTTTCCACCGAGGCGTAGGGCGCGCCCGGAACCGAGGCCACCAGCGGGATTTCGGTTTCGAGCTCGGGCCCGAAGCCGCCGCCGCCGCCGAGGTGCACGTAGTGGCCGGTGGAGAGGATTTCCAGCGACACCGGGTTGTGGCCCGCGGTGAAGAACTCGAGGCCGCCGCCGGGGGCGTAGAACGATTCGATCGTCGTCGTCTCGTGAACACGTTCGCCGCCGAGCGTCACGTAGCCGACGGCTTGACCGGTGGGGCCGGCGTGCGATGAAGCCGAGCAGCCTTTCGGCCCGACACCCGACGGTTCGAGCACCGACTTGGCGCACGTCGGGAAGCCGCCCGTGTGCAGCTTGGTGCCCGTCGGCAGGAAGAAGTTGATGCCGGCCAGCGGCGGCGGGGACCCTTCGTATTCGGTCCCGGTGATCAGGTATTCCGCTTCGACGGCGGAGCCTGCGCCGTAGATGTTGCCGGTTTCGGGATAGCCGGGGATCGGCACGGCCTTCGCTTTGAACTTCACTTCGGGTGTCGCCGATGCAACGCCTGAGAGCGCTGTAAGCGACAGGAGCAGGATGCCGGCAAGGGCAAGACAGGTGGATGCTCTGCGCATCAGATCATTTCTCCTCTTTTGATGGACAGCTCCGCCTCGATCCGGTCAGCTCCGGAGCCATGCCGGTCCGGCGTCATCGAGATCCCCTAGCAGCTCGCCGGGGAACGAGGGCGATTTGCTGGGGGAACCTTATCCGCCAAGGGCGATGCGTACAAGCTCCAACCGTCGGGCGGGCCAACAGTTGCGGCATACCCCGCGACCCCCCCATGGAACCCCCAATTGCGGTAGGCGGCGGGGGCAGGCGGAGACCCCCGCGGGAGCGCCGCAGAGAGCTCGCGCCCGGCGCCGCCGGACCTAACCCTCGAGCTGAGGCTCAGCCTCGCTGGCGTCTAGGGCGCCGACAGCTCGAGCTCGGAACCCTCGTAGCGAACGCCGACGGGCTCGAGGATCACCTGGCGCGGGCCCTCCTCCACCGTCCCCGCGATGAGCGCGTCGAGCCCGAGCCGAGCCGCCGCGGCGACGACCGCCTCGCCTGCACCCGGGCGGCAGTAGATCGCGTACCCGCAGCCCATGTTGAACGTCGAGTAGGCGGCTGCGGGGGCGAGGCTCGCCTCGGCGACGAGGAACTCGAGCACGGCGGGCACGCGCGGAAGACGCTCGATCCGATATGTGAGCGGGCGCTGCGGGCGCATCAGCTTGAGCAGGCCGTGGCCGGTTATGTGGCTGATGTAGCTGACCTCGATGCCGCCGTCCGCGAGCAGCGCGGCGACGAGCGGCACGTACATGAGCGAGGGCGCGAGCAGCGCCTCGCCGAACGTCTCGCCGTCGGACAGGCGTGTCGCGTAGCCCTCCGGCAGGCGCTCGCTGACGAGCCGCGCGAGCGAGGCGCCGTTCGCGTGCAGGCCGCTGGAGGCGACCAGCACGATCTCGTCGCCGGCGCGCAGGCCGTCGCCGAGCAGCGGAGCGCGACCCTCCGGGACCGCGCCCACGGCCGCGCCGGCGAGCTCGATCTCGCGCTCGTCGAGCAGTCCCGGCAGCGACGGCGACTCGCCCCCTCCCCAGACGCACCCGGCGTCCTCGCAGGCGCGGCGCCAGCCGTGAAGCAGCGCCTGCGCGCGCTCGCGCTGCATGTACCACTCCGAGTCGCCCGTCGCGAAGTAGGCGTTGGCGACGAGCGGCAGCGCGCCGATGCAGGCGAGGTCGTTGAGGATCGCGGCGACGGCGTCGTAGGCGACGTCGCCGAAGCGGTTGATGCCCATCGTCTCGAGCACGTGGCGGGCGATGATCGACTTGGTGCCGAGCCCCTCGACGACGAACCCGAACGTCCGTCCTGCGAGCTCGAACGCGAACGCGGGCTCGCCGCGGGTGGCATCGAGCGCGCGTCCGCCGCGTCCACCCATCAGCGGCGAGGTGGCGAGCGCAGCAGCCATCGCGAGGCGCTTGCCCGCGTCGAGCGCCTGATAGTCCACGCCGGCCGCGCGGTAGCTGGCGTGCGGATCGCTCATCCGCGATGATCCTAAGCCCATTGCCCGCACGAGGAGGATCGATGGACTTCGAGCCGAGCCCGCGATGCATCGAATTCAAGGACCGTCTCACGGCGTTCATGGACGAGCACGTGTACCCCGCGGAGGCGGTGTACGACGAGGAACTCAAAGAGTCGGGCAACCCCCACCACCACCCGGCGGTGATGGAGGAGCTGAAGAGGAGCGCGCGCGAGGCGGGGCTGTGGAACATGTTCCTCCCGGACGAGGAGGACGGCGCGGGGCTCTCCAACGCCGACTACGCGCCGCTCGCCGAGGTCCTCGGGCACTCTCCGATCGCCTCCGAGGCGTGCAACTGCTCGGCGCCGGACACGGGCAACATGGAGGTGCTCCACCAGTTCGGCACGCCCGAGCAACGCGAACAGTGGCTTCGGCCGCTGCTCGAGGGCGAGATCCGCTCGGCCTTCGCGATGACCGAGCCCGACGTCGCGAGCTCCGACGCGACGAACATCGCGATGCGGATCGAGCGCGACGGCGGCGACTACGTGCTCAACGGGCGCAAGTGGTGGACCACCAACGTGATGCACCCCCACTGCCGGATCATGATCGTGATGGGCAAGACGCAGGCGGACGGGCCCGTCCACAAACAGCAGAGCATGATCCTGGTGCCGCTCGACACCCCCGGCGTCACCGTCCTGCGCAGCCTCACCGTGTTCGGCTACCAGGACCAGGACGGGCACGGCGAAGTGGACTTCCGTGACGTGCGCGTGCCCGCCGCCAACCTGATCGCGGGCGAGGGCGACGGCTTCATGATCGCCCAGGCCCGGCTCGGGCCCGGCCGCATCCACCACTGCATGCGCGCGATCGGCGCAGCCGAGCGGGCGCTCGAGTCGATGTGCGCGCGCGCCGTCTCGCGCGTCACGTTCGGCCAGCCGCTGGCGATGCGCGGCAACGTGCAGGATTGGATCGCCGAGTCGCGCATCGAGATCGAGATGGCGCGTCTGCTCACGCTGAAGGCGGCGTGGCTGATGGACACGGTCGGCAACCGCCAGGCGCGCACCGAGATCTCGGCGATCAAGGTCGCCGCGCCGAACGTCGCGCTGAAGGTCCTCGACCGCGCGATCCAGGTCTACGGCGGCGGCGGCGTCAGCGACGACTTCGGCCTCGCCTCGGCGTACGCGCACCTGCGCACGCTGCGCCTCGCCGACGGGCCCGACGAGGTGCACAAGCTCTCGATCGCACGCCGCGAGCTCGCGCCGCACATACCGCGCGACAGCTAGAGCGCGAGCGCTGCAGAGCGCACCGGCGGGCACCCGCGCGGGCTTCGTCGCGCCCGGCGGCGGCCGCGTCCGACGGTTCCCGGGAATAGCGCCGTGCGCGTCCGGGTAGTGCCCCGCCATGGCCAGGAGGAGATCGTGGTGCGCAGTCATCGGCGCTGACGGCGGTGTGCGCGCTGCTGGCGCTGGGCGCGCCGGCCGCCGCGAACGCGTCGTTCGGGGTCAGCGAACCGGAGTTCGAAGCGGGCACGTGCGTCGTCTCCTCGTGCACCTACTCGAGCCCCCACTCGGAGTTCTTCACGCAGGCTGCGGGTCACCCGCCATGGGGCATCACCACGTTCGAACTCAACCACCGTCCGGTGCTGCTCGGGCAGGAACCTGAAGGCGCGCTGAAGCGCGTGCGCGTCGACGTCCCCGCCGGGCTCGCCGCCAACCCGGAGGCGCTGCCGAAGTGCCAGGTGGAACAGTTCAACCACGACGAATGCCCGGCCGACACGCAGGTGGGGAACAACGAACTCACCGTGTTCGCCGCCGCCGCCGACCTGACGCTCGCACCGGCGCCCGTCTACAACCTCGAACCGCCGCCCGGCTTCCCCCTCTACTTCGGCATCCACGTCGAAATACCGCTCGTCGCGAACGAACACATCTTCCTCGAAGGCCACGTCGACTGGGCGGGCGACTTCCACGAGTACTTCGAAATCAACAACATCTCGAAAGCGGTTCCCGTCCTCAAGTCGAAACTGAACTTCGAAGGGCGCGCCGGGACGGGGAACTTCATAACGCTGCCGAGCGAATGTGCCCCGAGCGACGTCGCGCACATCGAAGTCGAATCGTGGGAAGGTGAACGCTCGGCGGCGTTCACCCACACGCCCGTCGGCGTCGAAGGCTGCGGCGCGGTGCCGTTCCAGCCCTCCGTCACCGTCACACCAGAAACCGCCCACTCCGACCAGCCCGATGGAGCCACCGTCACGGTGGCGGCGCCGCAGCACGAAGGCTCGACGGAAATCAACACCGCCGACATCAAGGACGTGCACCTGAAGCTTCCAGCGGGCATGACGCTCAACCCGCCGGCCGGGAGCAGCCTCGGCGTGTGCACGCAGTCGCAGTTCCAGAGCGGCGGATGCCCACCGAACTCGGCGGTGGGAAGCGTCGACATCGAGACCGACCTGCCCCCGCACAGCCTCACCGGCGCCGTCTACCTGGGCAGCCCCACCGGCGCGACCATCACCGGCCCGCCGTTCACGCTGTATCTCGATGCCGAGAGCCCGCTCGGCGTGTCGGTGCGCCTCCAGGGCCAGGTGACGCCCGACGAAAACGGGCGCCTGGAAACGACGTTCCTGCACAACCCGCAGCTCCCCTTCAGCACGCTCACGCTCAAGCTGGGCGGCGGTCCGCAGGCGCCGCTCGCGAACCCGCTCGGGTGCGGCACCGGCCACACCGAAACCCTCTTCAGCCCGTGGACCAATCTCGGCCCCTGGCTCAGCAGCACCGCGTTCACCACCGACGGCGTGGCCGGCGGCGCCTGCCCCTCGCCGCTCCCCTTCCAGCTCGCACAGTCCGCCACGAGCGCGCCCCAGACCGCCGGCGCGGAGACGGGGTACACCTTCAATTTGTCTCGGCCCGACGGGCACCAGTACCTCGCGGGCCTGCGCACGACGCTCCCCCCCGGGCTCGTCGGGATGATCCCCAACGTGACGCTCTGCGGGGAACCGCAGGCGGCGAGCGGAAGCTGCAGCGCGTCGAGCCAGATCGGTACTGCGACGGCGTCGGTGGGGGCGGGCGCCGCCCCGATCCCGTTCAGCGGACCCGTCTACCTGACCGGCCCCTACGCCGGCGCCCCCTACGGGCTGTCCGTCCCGGTGGAGGCGGCGGTCGGGCACTTCGACCTCGGCCGCGTCGTGACGCGGGCTGCGATCGGCGTCGACCCGAGCAGCGCCCGCGTGATCGTGCAGAGCGCCCTGCCGACGATCGTCAAGGGCGTGCCGCTGCGGCTGCGCACCCTCAGCGTCGCCGTCAACCGGCCGCACTTCCTGCTGAACCCGACTAGCTGCGCGGCGCTGGCAACCGAAACGACGCTCACCTCGACGCTCGGCTTCCTCTCTGGGACCTCGAGCCCGTTCCAGGCCGCCGCCTGCAACACGCTCGCGTTCAAGCCGTCGCTCGCCGCCGAAAGCAACCGCCTCACCGCCTCCCGCGCGAACGGCGTGTCGCTGAAGGTGTCGATCGCGCAGCCCGCACACCAGGCGAACATGAAGTCGGTGGTGGCGACGCTTCCCCTGCAGCTCCCCTCCCGCCTGACGACGCTGCAGAAGGCATGCCTGCCCGCCACGTTCGCCGCCAACCCGCGCAGCTGCCCGCCCGAATCGCTCGTGGGGAGCGTCACCGCGAGGACGCCGGTTCTGCCCGGCACGCTCTCGGGGCCGGCGTACCTGGTGGCACGCGGCGGAGCGAACTTCCCCGACCTCTACCTGATCCTCGAAGGCGCCGGCGTGCGCGTCATCCTCGTCGGCAACACCGCCATCAAGAACGGCATCACCACATCGACGTTCGCGTCGATCCCCGACGTTCCAGTCTCGAGCTTCGCGCTGACGCTTCCCGTCGGCAGCCACTCGGCGCTCAGCTCCTTCGGCAATCTCTGTTCGAAGCCGCTGATCATGCCCACGACGATCACCGCGCAGAACGGCGCGCAGATCAAGCAGAGCACCCGCATCTCGGTGCTCGGCTGCGGCGTTCGCATCGTGCGCCGGCGCCGTGCCGGGCGCTACGTGCTCCTGACGATCCAGACCTTTGCCCCGGGTCGCGTCCTCGCCTCGGGCCGCAACCTGAACAGGGTCACCAAGCGGCTCCCCCACCCCGCCACCACGACCCTCAAGCTGCGCATCTCCACGCGCGCGATGCGCGCCCTGCACCGACGCCACCACCGCGTGCACTTCGCGTTGAGTGTGATGTTCGTGCCGAGCACGCACGGTGAACCCACGGTGCGGGCGTCGACCACGCTGCTGCTCAAGCACTGAGCCGCCTCCGCCCGGCGTCGTCTACCGTTGCCGCGGTGCAAGGCAATCGCAGAGCCGCGCGGGGAGCGCTCGCGGCGCGCCTCGGCGGAGTCCTCGCGGCGACCCTCGTCATCGGCGGCGGCGAGGCGGCGCCGGCCGCGCGCGGGCAGGCGCAGCTCGAAGCGCTCGCGGCGCCCTCGGAGATGACGATCGGCGAAGCCACGACGGTCCGCGGCCATCTCCTCGGCGCCTCCGCCGGCGGCGAGGTGGTGCTCGAAGCCGCGCCCTATCCGTACCGCCGCTACGGCACGGTGGGGCACACGACCGTGGAGGGAGATGGCAGCTTCGTGTTCGCGCCGCTCGCCGCCGAGGGCAACACGCGGCTGCGCGTGTCCGTGAGCGGCGATTCGCAGACCGAGCCCGCGCAGCTGAGCGTCACCGTGGACCCCCGCGTGAAGCTCTCGATGCGCAGCCTTGGGCGCGGGCGGACGAGCCTCAGCGTGCGCCTGCGCCACACCCCCGGCGCGAGCCTCGCGCCGGTGCAGGCCTGGTGGTTCGTGCAGGCGCACGGCTCGCGCGTGTTCGCGCTCGCGGCGGTGTCGAGCTCGCACGAGCTCCCCGGCGGCGTGCTGTTCGCGAGCGCGATCGTCGATCCTCCCTCGCGCAGCTTTGCGTTCCGCGTGTGCGTCAACCCGTCCTGGGAAGCGGCGATGGGCGCACCGCAGACGCATGGCCCCTGCCCCCGTCAGAACTTCGTGCTCCGCGGTGGCCGCTGAGCGCCCGATCGTGCGTCGCGCCGCTGCGCTCGCGGTTGCCGCCCTGCTCGGGTGGGGCGCGGCGCTCCCCTTCTCCGCCGGCGCGCTCGAGTACGAAGGCCGCGCGCGCGGGATCCCGCAGCCCGCCTACCCCTCCCCCGAAGCGATCGCGGCGGCCGCGCGCTTCCTCGAGGGGCGCGCCGGACGCACCGCCTTCGCGCTCGTCGACAGCCAGGGCCGCGTCCACGGCCTGCACCTGCGCGAGCACTTCGAGACGGCAAGCGTCGTCAAGGTGATGATGCTGATCGCCTTCTTGCAGATGCGCGCCGGGCAACACCGCGGGCTGAGCCATGCCGACACGGCGCTGCTGTATCCGATGATCCACGAATCGAACAACGACGCCGCCTCATCGGTGCTCTCGATCGTGGGCGGGGCGGCTGTGGCGCGCGTGGCGCGCGAAGCGGGGATGCGCGACTACGCACCGGGGGTGGGCTGGTGGGCCTTCAGCCAGACATCGGCGGTGGACCAGGCGCGCCTGCTCTCGCTCCTCGACCGCCTGATCCCGTCTCGCTTCTACGGCTACGCCAGGTACCTGATGTCGACGATCGAGCCGGAACAGAGCTGGGGCATCCCGCCCGTTGCGCGGCCGCGCTGGCAGGTGTACTTCAAGACCGGCGCGCTCCCCTCGCGCGGGCTCTTCAACGAGGTGGCGCGGCTCGAACGCGGCGGCGTGACGTTCAGCGTCGCCGTGCTCACCGATGGCGACCCGTCGATGGCCTACGGCGAGGAGACGATCGCGGGCGTGGCGGCTAGGCTGCTCGCGCGCAACCCATGAGCGAGCTGGTCTACCGCGAGCGTCCCGCTGCCGCCAGGCCCGCCGGCCTGCTCGTGCTCCACCACGGCCGCGGCACCGACGAGAACGACCTGATGCCGCTCGCGGAAGTGCTCGACCCGCAGCACGAGCTGCACGTCGTGACGCCGCGCGCGCCGCTCGAGCCCGCGGGCGCGGGCGGCTACCACTGGTACCTGGTGCCGCAGGTCGGGACGCCCGATCCGCAGACGTTCGACGCCGCCTTCCGGATGCTCGCCGAGCTCCACGACGAGCTCTGGGAGCGCACGGGCATCGATCCGGCGCACACGCTGCTCGGCGGCTTCTCGATGGGCGCGGTGATGAGCTACGCGCTCGGGCTCGGACCCGATCGCCCCGTGCCCGCGGGGATCCTCGGCTTCTCCGGCTTCCTGCCCACGGTCGCGGGCTGGGAGCCCGACCTCGCCAGCCGCCAGGGGTTGCGCACGTTCATCACCCACGGACGCCGCGACAACGTGATCCCTGTGGACTTCGCGCGCGCGGCGCAGGAGCGTCTGCGCCGCGGCGGCCTGGACGTGGAGTACCGCGAGACGGACGCCGCCCATCACATCGACCCGCGCGAGCTCGGCGTGGCGGCGACGTGGCTGCGCGCCACGCTCCGTGCCGCACCCGATCCCGCCGCGTGAGCAAACGCGCGCGCAAGCCCCTATGGTTGGCAGCCGCGGCGGCAACCGGATGAGGAGGGAGGGATGATGTCCGCGACGTCAGCGGACATGAACGGGTCGGCCAGACGGGACCTCGAGGTCCTGGTCGTCGGCGCCGGATTCGGCGGCATCGCCGCGGCGATCGAGCTTCGCCGCAACGGCATCGAGGACGTGCGCATCCTCGAGAAGGCGCCCGACCTCGGAGGCACCTGGTACTACAACAGCTACCCGGGCGCCGCCTGCGACGTGCCCAGCCACCTCTACTCGTTCTCCTACGCCCAGCGGCGCGACTGGACGCGGCTTTGCTCGCCGCAGGAGGAGATCCATCGCTACCTGCACGGCGTCGCGCGCGACCACCGCGTCGAAGATCTGATCGAGACGGGCGTCACCGTCACCGCGTGCTCGTGGGACGAGGCGCGCTGCCGCTGGACGGTCACCGCAGCCGACGGGCGCTCATGGGAGGCGGACGCGCTGATCCTCGCGACCGGCCAGCTGCACCAGCCGCAGATCCCGCCGATCGAGGGCATCGAGCAGTTCGCCGGCCACAGCTTCCACTCCTCCGAATGGGACCACGACTACGCGCTCGCGGGCAAGCGCGTGGCGGTCGTGGGGACGGGCGCGAGCGCGGTCCAGTTCGTGCCCGAGATCGCACGCGAGGTGAGGAGTCTCACCGTCTTCCAGCGCACGGGCAACTGGTTCCTGCCGCGCAAGACCCGGCCCTACCCGGCTGCCTGGCGGCTCGCGATCGAACTCGTTCCCGGGCTCCAGGACCTCCGGCGGAAGTTCGTCTTCGAGTACGGCGAGTCGCTGACGATGGCGATCCGCCATCCGCGGACGCTGGGGCGGCTCGGCGCCGCGCGCTCGGCGGCGTTCATGCGCTGGCAGCTCAAAGATGGAAATCTGCGGCGCAGGGTGTGGCCCGACTACACGTTCGGCTGCAAGCGCATCCTGTTCAGCTCGGAGTTCCTGCCCGCGCTCCAGCGCCCGAACGTGGAGCTCGTCACCGCGGCGATCGCGCGGGTCGAGCCCGACGCGATCGTGGCCGGCGACGGCACCCGCCATCCGGTCGACTGCATCGTCTGGGCGACGGGCTTTCGCACGAACGACTTCATGTTCCCGATGGAGATCAGCGGAGCCGAGGGGCGCACGCTCAGCGAGGCCTGGGCGGGCGGCGCGCACGCCCACCTCGGCATCTGCGTGCCCGGCTTCCCCAACATGTTCGTCCTCTACGGCCCCAACACGAACACCTCGGGCGGGTCGATCATCTTCTACCTCGAGACGCAGGTGGCCTACGCGCGCCAGGCGCTGCAGCGCATGCGCGAGCGGGGTGCGGGCGGGATCGAGGTGCGCACGGAGGTGGAGGCGGCGAGCGACCGCGCCCTGCAGGCCCGCTTCGCGGGCACCGCCTGGCTCGAGTGCGACTCGTGGTATCGCGACGAGCACGGCCGGATCGTCGCGAACTGGCCCGGCTACATGCGCGAGTACCTGGAGCAGGTGAGCGAGCTCGACGCGAACGACTACCGCTTCCTGCCCCTCCCCGACAGGGTTCCGCTGACGAGCGCGTAGGGGCGGGCGGGATGTACGACTACGTGATCGTCGGCGCGGGCTCGGCCGGCTGCGTGCTCGCAAACCGCCTGTCGGAGGACCCCTCCGTGCGGGTGCTGCTGCTCGAGGCGGGCGGCAAGGACCGTTCGCCGAACATCAAGATCCCCGCCGCCTTCGCGAACCAGTTTCACACGAAGCTCGACTGGGACTTCGCCACCGAGCCCGAACCGCACGTGGACGGGCGCTCGCTGTACATCCCCCGCGGCAAGGCCCTCGGCGGATCGAGCTCGATGAACGCGATGCTCTACGTGCGCGGGCGCCCGCTCGACTACGACGGATGGGAGGCGCAAGGAGCTCCGGGCTGGGGCTACCGCGACGTGCTCCCCTACTTCATCCGCTCGGAGGACAACGTCCGCGGCGCCTCCGAGTATCACGGCCAGGGCGGTCCGCTGCGGGTGAGCGAGCAGCGCTCGCCGCGCGCGCTCGACCGGCGGCTGCTGGAGGCGTGCGAGGCGGCGGGGATCCCGCGCATCGCCGACTACAACGGCCCCGAGCAGGACGGCGCCTCGATGTTCCAGGTGACGCAGCGCAACGGCAGGCGCTTCAGCGCCGCAGACGCCTTCCTGCGCCCCGCGCTCGCGCGGCCCAACCTCGAGGTGCGCACGAACGTGACGGTGCTCGGCGTCGATCTCGAGCGCGGGCGCGCCGTGGGCGTGCGCCTCGCCAGGCGCCGCGGCGCAGCCGAGGTGGTGCGCGCCGAGCGGGAGGTGCTGCTCAGCGCCGGTGCGATCGGATCGCCCCAGCTCCTGCAGCTGTCGGGCATCGGCTCGCCCGAGGAGCTGCGCGCGGCAGGCGTTGAGCCGCGCCACGAGCTGCCGGGGGTGGGCCGCAACCTCCAGGACCACCCGTTCGTGACGGTGATCTGGGAGGTGTCGGGAACCGACACGCTGTACGGCGCCGACAGGCCCAAGCAACTGGCCGAGTGGGTGCTGCGCAGGACCGGCAAGCTCTCCTCGACGGTCGCAGAGGTCGTCGCGTTCACGCGCACCCGCCCGGGCCTGCCGGCGGCGGACATCCAGTTCCACATGGGCGCCGCCTACTACGAAGACCACGGCGCGGAGACCTACGACGGGCACTGCATGGTGATCGCGCCCGCGCTCGTCTCGCCGCGGGCGCGCGGGAGGGTGTGGCTGCGCTCCTCCGACCCGGCGGCGAAGCCGCGCATCATCACGAACACGCTGTCCGTGCCCGAGGACATCGAGTCCCTGCTCGCCGGCATGCGGCTCGCGCGGGAGATCGCCGCCCAGGGCCCGCTGAGCGAGCTCGTCACCAAGGAGCTCAAGCCGGGTCCCGACACGCAGGAGCGCGAGGAGCTCGAAGCGGATCTGCGGCGGCGGCTGATGCTGATCTACCACCCCGTGGGCACCGCGCGCATGAGCGACACCCACGAGCAAGCCGTCGTCGACTCGCAGCTGCGGGTCCATGGCCTCGAGGGACTGCGCGTCGTTGACGCCTCCATCATGCCTACCATCGTGGGCGGCAACACGCACGCGCCGACGATCATGATCGCCGAGCGCGCAGCCGATCTGATCAGGGGGGTCGCATGAGCATCTCGATCAACCACCACCGCGAGGGCAGCGGCGAGCCCGTCGTGCTGCTGCATGGGGTGGGACACCACTGGCAGGCGTGGAGCCCGGTGATCGAGCGGATCGCCGCCGACTTCGACGTGCTCGCCTGCGACTCGCCCGGGTTCGGCCGCTCGGCGCCGCTGCCGGCGGGGATCGAGCCCACCGTCCCCGCCTACGCCGACGCCTTCGAGTGGTTCTTCGCCGAGCTCGGGCTGGAAAGGCCGCACGTCGCCGGGAACTCGATGGGCGGCGCGATCGCGCTCGAGCTCGCGCGCCGGCGCGCCGTGCGCTCGGCCTGCGCGTTCTCGCCGGCGGGCTTCTGGACGCGGCCGGAGCTGCGTTTCACGCAGGCGTCCCTGGGGGCGTTCGCCAACCTCCCCGCCGTGGCGCGGCCGCTCGTCGAAGCGCTCACCCGCACCCGGCTCGGACGGTTCGTGCTGTTCAGGCAGAACTTCGGCTTCCCCTCGCGGCTCCCCGTCGAGGAGGCGATCGCGACGCTCAGGGACGCGTGGGCCTCACCCGCCTTCGGCGCGGCGCTGCGCGCGTTCGACCACTACCGCTTCGAGGCGGCGGAGCAGCTGCGCAGCGTCCCCGTGACGATCGCGTGGGGCGATCGCGACAGGCTGCTGCCGTTTCGCCTGCAGGCGCCGCGAGCACGCAAGATGCTCCCCTTTGCGACCCACCTGACGCTGGGCGCCGGACACGTCCCCTTCTACGACGACCCCGGCGCCGCGGCGGCGGTCGTGCGCGCCAGCGCGCGCGCGGCGGCGGGCGAGGGCGCCCGCGCTCAGACGCCGACCGCGTAGACCGGGAGGCCGGCAAGCTCGCTTCGCGCGCTCAGCAGGGTTCCTCCCAGCTCGGGTGCGACGGCGTTGTCCGCCGTCGTGACGAGCACGTCGCGCCCGTCCTCGCCGCCGAAGCTGAGGCTCGAGACGAAGCTCGCGGGCAGGTCGAGGCGCTCGTCCAGGCTCCCGTCGGGGCGGAAGCGAGCCACCCCGCCGCCCTCGCCGAGCGCCACCCACACGCCGCCGTCGGCGTCGAGCGCGAGGCCGTCCGTCGAGCAGCCCTCGGGCATCGTCGCGAACACCTGCGCGGGGGCGCCCGCGAGGTCGGTGACGAGCACGCAGCGGCGGGCGTAGTCGCTCAGGTAGACCGTGTGCCCGTCGGGCGCCACGCCGATGCCGTTCGGCCACAGCACCTCGTCGCACAGGACGCGCGAGGACCCGTCGCGCGCGAGCGCCAGCAGGCGGCCCTCGCGCGGCGCCTCCCCGGCGAGCGGCCGGTAGCGCAGCACGCCCGCCAGCAGCTCGCCGCCGGGCGTCGAGCCGAGGTCGTTGTAGCCGGTGACGTCCTCGCCGCCCGCGAGCAGCTCGCGCTGGGATCCGTCGGGGGCGACGTGCAGCACGGTCCTGCCGCTCACGACCCAGCCGCCGCTCTCGTGCGCGACGATCCCGCCGATGCCACGGCGCTTGGGCAGCAGCTCGCGCACGTCCCCGCCGGGCGTGCACGCGAACACGCCGCCGGCGATCACGTCGCTGTAGATCATCTCCCCGCCGGCGGCGATGCGCGGGCCCTCGAGGAGGCCGTGCGGGCGCCGCAGCACGGCCTCCACCGGCTCGACCGCCGAGAGCAGCGTCATCGTGTCGTGCGCATACCGCTGAGGATCAGCTCGAGGTGGCGCTCCCAGTCCCAGCCGGACTGCCTGCCGGTCGTCGCGCACACGCCGCACATCACCATCGGGATGTCCTGCGCCTCGAACTCCGTCCGCAGCTCGCCGGAGGCGTGTGCGCGCTCGACGAGCACGGCCGCCAGCGACAGGAACTCGTCCTTCTCCTCGTCGGCGTGCGCGAACACGTGCTCGCCGCCGCTCATGAAAGCGAAGCGCGTCGCGGCATCCGCGGCGACGGAGGCGGCGTTCGCGCGCAGCGCGTCGGCGAGCACGTCGAAGGGCGAGGCGTCCTCGTCGGCAATCGCCTCGCGCAGGCGCTCGTTGAAGAGCGCGAAGCGCTCGCGCACGAGTTCTCCCATGAGCGCCTCCTTGTCCGGGAAGTGGCGGTACACGGTTCCCACCCCCACGCCCGCCCGGCTCGCCACCTCGTCCATCTGCACCTCGGGATCCGCCCGAGCGAAGAGCTCGCGGGCGGCGGCGAGGATGCGAGCCCGGTTTCGGCGCGCGTCGGCGCGCATCGGGCGGTTGGGATCGTGCTGGGTGGGAATCGGATGCATGTGATGTGCCTCGCCGGGATCTTGCACCACCCGGCAAACGGAATCCTAACTCCGTTATAGTAGGCGCGTAAACGGAAACGGAGTTCATCTTCCATGAGCACGACCGCTGCAGCACCCTCCCCCGCCGCGCAGACGGCTCCCCGTTCCAAGAACCTCGCACTCGCCCTGCTCGCGATGACGCAGTTCATCGTCGTGATCGACGCGTCGATCGTCAACGTCGCGCTCCCGTCGATCGGCAGGGCGTTGCACTTCTCCGAGGCCGACCTCAGCTGGGTGGTGAACGCGTACACGCTCACCTTCGGCGGCTTCCTGCTGCTCGGCGGTCGCCTCGCCGATCTGCTCGGGCGCCGGCGCATGTTCATCTCCGGTCTGATCCTGTTCTCGCTGTCGTCGCTCGCCGGCGGCCTCGCCCAGTCCGAGGCCTGGCTGATCGGGGCGCGGGCGCTGCAGGGACTCGGCGCCGCGATCGTCTCGCCGGCGGCGCTGTCCATCATCACCACCACCTTCGCCGACGGCGGGGAGCGCAACCGCGCGCTCGGCGTGTGGGGAGCGGTGGCGGGAGCGGGCGGAGCCGCGGGCGTGCTCCTCGGCGGAGCGCTCACGAGCGGTCTGAGCTGGCGGTGGGTGCTGTTCGTGAACGTTCCCATCGGCTTGCTGTGCGCGTTCCTCGCACCGCGCCTGCTGAACGAGAGCCGGGCCGAGATGGAGACACGTGCATTCGACCTGCCGGGCGCCGTCACGGTCACCGCGGGCCTGTCGCTGCTCGTCTACGCCCTCGTCGACGCTGTCAACATCGGGTGGGGCGCGACAGCGACGATCGCCCGCCTCGCCGGGGCGGTGCTGCTGCTCGTCCTGTTCATCGTGATCGAGCGCCGCCAGCGGGCGCCGCTGATGCCGCTGTCGATCTTCCGCCTGCGCACGCTGCGCGGAGCCGACACGGTGGCGCTGCTGATCGGCATGTCGCTGTTCTCGATGTTCTTCTTCATCTCCCTGTACATGCAGCAGGTGCTCCACTTCTCGCCGCTGAAGACCGGCGTCTGCTACCTGCCGCTCGCCGTCGGGATCATCCTCTCGGCGGGCGGCGCGTCGGCGGCGGTGACGCGCTTCGGCTTCAAGCCGGTCCTGTTCACGGGGCTGCTGTTCGTCGCGAGCGGCCTCTACTGGTTCTCGAAGGTGCCTGCCACCGGCGGCACGTTCGCCGCAGACGTGCTCGGGCCCTCGCTGCTCGCTGCGGTGGGGCTCGGCCTGTCGTTCGTTCCCGTCACGATCGCCGCGGTGACCGCCACGCGTCCGCACGAGGCAGGGCTTGCGTCGGGACTGGTGAACACGGCGCAGCAGGTGGGCGGGGCGCTCGGGCTCGCGATCCTCGCGACCGTGGCGAACACGCGCACGAAGGACCTCCTCGCGGGCGGCGGCGAAAGCGTCGCCTCCGCGCTCACGAAGGGGTTCGAGCGCGCGTTCCTGGTCGGCGCGGGCTTCGCGCTCGTCGGCGCGCTGCTCACGCTCGTGATGATCTCCTCGCGCGACAGCCGCGCCCATTCGGCGGCGGCGAGGACCGGCTCGTCCCCGCTGGCGGCACCCGAGCCCGGCTGAGGCGAGCGCGGGCGCGGCCGGGGTTCACGAGCACGAGTCGGGCGCCGGGCGCCCCGCGAAGCGCCCCGCGATCCACGCGAGCACGTCGGGGACGACGACGATCCCCGCTTCCTCGTTTTCGACCCCGGGGTACAGGCGCACCTCGACAGTCTCGCCGTGCGCGCACAGGCGCTTGCCGAAGCGCACCGTGAGCGCCGCCGGCACCACCTTGTCGCCACCGCCCTGGGTGATCAGGATCGGCACCCCGATCGGGCTCGTGCCCGGGGTGTTCTGTTCGAGGATCGTGCGCCACGGCTGCGAGCGCCAGCGCGGCAGGTGCTTGAACTCGAGCGCGAGCGCGAGCGCGCTCGGCGCGGCGGCGAGCGCCTGGCCGCCCGACAGGCAGTAGCCCGCGATCTGCGCGACGGCGGGCCGGCTCGCCGGCGCGAGCACGTGCAGGATCGCCGGAGAGCGGTAGACGGCAGACCAGGAGCCGAGCGCGAGCGCGAGCAGGAGCTTGCCGGCGGTCGTCTTGCGGTTGACGCGGAAGAGGTCCTCGAGGCTCGGCACCGGCGCGCCCGCCGCAACGCCGACGAGGTGCAGGCCGGGCGCGTAGCTGCGCGCGAGCTGTCCGGTGAAGAGCGCGGCCTGGCCACCTTGGGAGTGGCCCCAGACGGCGAAGCGAACACCGGCGTGGGCCGGGCGCAGGCGGTGCGCGGCGCGCACGCTGTCGAGCGCGTTCATCGCCTCGACGCGTCCGACGAGGTAGGGGTGCGGCCCGGGCGTACCGAGTCCCTGGTAGTCGGTTGCCGCCACTACGTAGCCGGACGCGACGAACTCTCCGATCCCCTCGATCACCTGAGCGATCGCGCCGCGCTGGAGCGAGGGGGCGCAGTCCCGCGCGATGCCCACCGTCCCGTGGGTGAACGCCACCACCTTGCGCCCGCCCGCCGGCACCGGTGCTTCCGGCACCACCACGACGCCGCTCACCGCGGTGGGGCGGCCGTCGAAGCCCGTGGACTTGTAGAGGATCCGGTAGGACTTCGCGCCGGGGTACAGGTTGGGGATCGGCTGCGAGCGGATCAGCGTCCCCGGCGGGCCCGGCGGCAACCGCGAGGGCACCGCATAGAAGGGCCCCGGCTTCGGCCTGCCGGACCCCGGCAGCGCGAGCGCCGCGACGACGGCCGCGCACGCGAGCACGAGCATTGCCACGAGCCACCAGCGAGGCCGCCGCAGCTTCAAGGGTTGGAGCCTCGTGGGGTACTCATCGCGGGGGGCGGGAAGTGTACCCGCGCGTGCGCTGCGCGATACTGCCACCGATGAAGCACTACGCGGTCGCCGAACTCGATCTGACGGATGGATCGTGGGTGCGCGAGTACGTCGCCAACGTCACGCCGATGGTGGAACGCCGCGGCGGCCGCTTCCTCGCCCGCAGCGTGCAGATCGACAAGCTGGAGGGCGAGCGCGACGCGCCGCAGGTGTTCCTGCTGATCCAGTGGCCGTCCAGAGAGGCGGCCGACGCCTTCTACGAGAGCAACGAGTACCGCCCCTACCGCGAAGCCCGCGTGAACGGCGCGCGCAACCAGTTCTTCCTCGTCTCCGGCGAGGATGTGAACGGCGTCGCGAACATCCCCGACTAGCGGTCGCCGGCCCGGCTCCGCAGGGCCGGTGTCACCCGTCGAAGAGCCCGCCCAGGCCTCATGCCGGGGCCCCGTGGAGCCGATGGGGTGCCAGAACGGACCGATGGCAACGCCCCAGGACAGATCGATGGCTACACCTGGAACGTACGACCCCGAGACGATCGCACGCGGAGCCGAAGCGCTGCTCCGCGAGCACCCGGACGCCCTCGTCGCCGGGCTCGCCAGCAACGGCCTGATCGTGCCCGTGCCCCAGTCCGTGGGTCTCTGGGGCCAGGGCCTGATCGAGGGTCGCGCGGTGTTCGACAACGTGGTGGCCGCCGACCGCAACACGGTCACCAGGCTATGGGTGAGCCTGCGCCAGGACGGTGCGGTGTCGGGCAAGGTTCGGCTGCTTCGCAAACCCTCGAGCTGGATGACGCTGCACTTCATCGACCTGCGCGAGGTCCACGGCATCGTGCTCGCCGTCATCCTGCCGAGCGAGCAGGCGGGTGACGAGGAGCCCGAGAGCGCCGACGAGGAGCAGGCGTCCGCTGCGCCGCGCTTCTGCACGCTCACCGAGGACGAGGGCGCGTGCGTGATCGACTGCGACGAGGCGTTCAGCGAAATGTTCGGCTACGGCCTCGAGGAGATGTACGGCAAATCGGTGCTCGACCAGATCCACCCCGACGACCAGGGCCGTGCGGTGGAGGGCTGGCTGACGGTGCTCTCCACGCGACGCGCCCAGCAGACGCGCCTGCGGCGCCGGCGCAAGGACGGCAGCTGGATGTGGGTGGACACGACGCTCCAGAACTTCCTGAACGAACCCGGGCGCAACCACGTGCTCGTCGAAATCATCGACGTGTCGGCCGAGATGCACGCCCAGGAAGTGCTCGAGGAACGCGAGGAGCTGCTGCGCCGCCTCACCAACGCGATGCCCGTGGGGCTGCTGCAGCTCGACGTGGAGCGCAACGTGAGCTACAACAACGCCCGCCTGCTCGACATCCTGTTCGGCCCCGACGCCGCCGCCGTGGCGGGCGCGGCGAGCACCGGCGAGGAGGGCCTCGAGGCTGATACGGACGAGGACTCCGCGAGCGGCCCCGCCTCGCTCGAGACGCTGCTCGGGACGCTCACCGACGAGGCGCGCGCGACGTTCGATTCCACCCTCGGCGAGGTCCTCGCAGAGGGCGTCGACCGCGACATCGAGGTGGACGTCGAGCTGCCCGGAGGCGACGAGCGCCGCGTGCTGATGAGCCTGCGGGCGCTGATGATGAGGAGCAGCGGCGAGGTCAGCGGCGCGATCACCTGCGTGCTCGACGTCACCGACAGCGCCCGCGCCCGGCGCGAGCTCGAGAAGCGCGCGACCTTCGACACGCTCACCGGCTGCCACAACCGTTCCTCGATCCTCAGCGCGCTCGAGCGCGAGCTCGAGCGCGAGGGGTCGGCGGGGACCGGTGCCGTGTACGTCGACCTCGACGAATTCAAGCCGGTGAACGACCGCCTCGGCCACGCGGCGGGCGATGAGCTGCTCGTGCTCGTCTCCGAGCGCCTGCTCCTCGCGAGCCGCGACACCGATCTCGTCGGGCGCCTGGGCGGCGACGAGTTCCTCGTCGTCCTCCACGACATCCCCGGCGCCGAGGTGGCGATGAAAGTGGCCGACCGGATCTGCGAATCGCTGAACGCGGAGTTCTCGCTCTCGTGTGGCACCGTGCGGGTGCAGGGAAGCGCCGGGGTGGCGTGCAGCCACGGCAAGCAGATCGGCCCCGAAGACCTCGTGCGCCTGGCGGACGCGGCGATGTACCGCTCCAAGGACCAGGGGCGCGGGCAGCCGCTCCTCGCAGAGGCCCCCAAGCGCCGGCCGCGGCGCCCGGCGGGCAAGGGGCGCGCCGCCACCTCGCGCCGCTCGCGGGCGCGCCAGTACCGCTAGCCGCCGGCGCCGGAACGAGCGAGAGGCGAGCGCTTCGCGCGGTTCGCGCGCTAGCGAGCGCGATCCTGCGGCAGCGCCTCGAGGCCCTCGTCGAGCTCCACCTCGAGCGAGTTCAGCGCGAACGCCACCATGTGGTAGTGGCCGACGAGCATCGTGATCTCGATCAGGGCGCGCTCGTCCCAGTGCGCCGACAGCGCCTCCCACGTCGCCGAGGACAGCTTCGCCTGCTCGTGCAGCTCGTCGGCGGCTCGCAGCAGCACGGCGTCATCGGGCGAGAGGCCCTCCGCATCCGGCCCCTCGAACACGCGCTCGATCTCCATCCGATCGAGCCCGATCGCCTCCGCGATGCGCACGTGCTGCCCCCACTCGTAGGAGGAGCCGCAGTTGCGTCCGGTACGCAGGATCAGCAGCTCGCGCTCGCGCGCGGGAAGCACCCCTCCCCCGAGCAGATAACCGCCGAGCCGCAGCCATGCGCGGAACAGGTCCGGGTGGCGCGCCAGCGTGGCGAAGATGTTGTTGTCGCCGAGGCGTGCGCCCACCGCGGGCGGGCGCGTCTCGAGCACCGGACGAACGTCCTCGCTCCATTCCGACTCGGTGAGGGGAAGGATCCTCGGCATGTGGCGGCGGCCGTGCGGGCCGCCGCGGAGGATATTGGCTGTAGCCGCGCGAACGGGGACTCGCGCGCGACGCGCAGCGCTCGCGCTCTCAGCGCGTGCGCGCCCTGGCGCTCGCGCGCGCCTGCTGCTGCGCCCAGCGCTCGAAGAAGGCCTCCGCGTCGGAGGGGTTGAGCGGGCGGGCGAACAGGTACCCCTGCCCGTTGTCGCAGTCCTTGCTGCGCAGCAGTGCGAGCTCGTGCTGCTCCTCGATGCCCTCGGCGAAGGTCTCGATCGACAGCGCCTTGCCGAGCTGGACGAGCGTGTGGATCAGCGTCTCGCCCTCCTTGTTGTTGCGCAGCCCCGAGATGAACGAGCGGTCGATCTTCAGCGCGTCCACCGGGAACTGCTGCAGGTGAGCGAGGGAGGAGTAGCCGGTGCCGAAGTCGTCGATCGCGATCCGCACGCCGAGCTGCTTGATCGCGAGCAGTCGGCGCACCGTCTCCTCGACGCTTCGCATGAGCGTCGTCTCGGTGATCTCGATCGTGAGGGCGGAGGCGTCGAGGCCGCTCGCGGCGAGCGCGGATTCGATGTCACCGATGAGCTCGTCGGTGTCGAGCTGGCGGGCCGAGACGTTCACGGCGATGTCGATCTCGCGGCCGGCGGCACGCCAGGTGGCGCATTGCCGCGTCGCCTCGCGCAGCACCCAGGCGCCCGACCTCGGTGATCAGGCCCGTCTCCTCGAGCAGCGGGATGAACGCGTCGGGCTGCACCACGCCGCGGTCGGGGTGCCTCCAGCGCAGCAGCGCCTCGACGCCGGTCGGGCGCATGTCGCTGAGCGCGAACGTCGGCTGGTAGGCGAGGAAGAACTCTCCGCGCTCGAGCGCGTCGCGGAGATCCATGTCGAGCTCGAGGCGGTCCTGCACCTTGTCCTGCATGGCGCTCTCGAACACGGCGAAGCGGTTGCGGCCGTCCCACTTGGCCCGGTACATGGCGATGTCGGCGTCGCGCAGCAGTTCCTCGGCGGTTTTGCGCTCGCCGGCGGCGATCCCGATGCTCGCTGTCACGGTGAGCCGCGTCTCGCCCTCGGGACCGAGCTTGAAGGGGTGCTTCAGGGAATCGAGCAGGCGTTCTGCGACGAGCTCCGGGCCGGCGGAGAGCGAGATGTCCTCCGCCACCACCACGAACTCGTCGCCGCCGAGGCGACCGAGACCGTCCGCCTGGCGCACGACGCCGGCGAGCCGCGCTGCGACCGCGCGCAGCAGTTCGTCGCCCACGCCGTGGCCGAGCGTGTCGTTGATCGTCTTGAAGTTGTCGAGGTCGATGAACAGGGCGGCGACCGGCGTCTGCCTGCGCGCCGCGCGGGCGAGCATCTGCTCGACGCGATCGAGGATCAGCGTGCGGTTGGGCAATCCCGTGAGCGGGTCGTGGGTGGCGAGGAAGGCGAGCTCCTCCTCGCGGCGCGTGAGCTCCTCGTCGGTGCGCTCGCGCACCTTCTCGAAGGAGTCACACACGCGCAGGAGGCTGTACTCGAGGCTCAGCTGCAGCATCGTGAGCGCCTCGGCGAGCGCCTCGGCGGGCGAGCCCAGCTGCGCCGCGCAGTCGCGCAGCTTCTCCGCCATGACGTCGCGCCAGGCCATGCTGCGGCGCGTCACCTCGTGCAGCGATGCCGCACGGTGTGCGGCGAGCTCGCCGAAGATCTTCGACGTTTCGCGGCTGGAGTCGATCGTCACCTCGAGGCCCTCGCCGGCGATCCAGCGAGCGACTGCCACCGAGGAGTTGCTGCAGATCCGCTCGAAGCGGTCCTGGATGACGGCGTCCACCACCTCGCCGTTGGTGGACGTGCGCACGATCGTCTCGGCGAGCACCTCCTCGGCGCGCCCGACGAGCGCCTGTCCGAGCTCGCAGCGGCCCTCGGCGGCATCGCTGGAGAGCGCCATCGGGGGCGCGGGGCCGGTCACCCGCTCCCGGGCGTCACTCGAACGTCGCTGCGACATCTCGCTGGGTGCAATCGGCCGGCGTGTGCGATTCCTGAAGAAACGCGGTCCGGATTGCCCGGGTGTTGCCCTCTCCGGGCTCTGCGGTGCACTCCCCCTCAAGGCTGTCCGGGTGCATCGCGGACGCCCACGCGGGCAGCGCTGAGACAGAACTTTCCTCTGTTCTGGTAGAACTTCCCTCGATGATGCCGCCGCCGAGCACGCTCGAGGCAGACGGACATGCCGCCGGCGGGCGCGTCCCGGCGGCGAGGCAGCGGCTGCTGGACGCCGCGCTCGAGAGATTCGACACCGACGGCGCGCTCGCGCGCGACGCTCGAGGACATCCGCAGCACGGCGGGCGTCAGCGTGGGTGCCCTCTACCACCATTTCCCGGACAAGGCGGGCCTCGCGGGCGCGCTGTATGCCGAGCTGACGCGCGGTTCCAGGAGGGTTTCTCGCGGAGCTGCGTGCGCACTCCGAGCGCCGAGGGCGGCGTGCGGGCGGGCGTGCGCTACTACCTGCGCTGGGTGAGCGACAACCGCGCCGCCGCGCGCTTCCTGCTCGGCGAGCGTCCGGCCGCGGACGCGACGCTGCGAGCGCGCAACCGCGAGTTCTTCGGGGAGGTGACCGCGTGGTGGGACACCCACGTGCACTACGGCGCGCTGCGGAGCCTGCCCTTCGACGTTGATCAACGCGCTGTGGCTCGGCCCGGCGCAGGAGTACACCCGCCACTGGATCGCCGGCCGCGGCGGCCGCGTGCCCGCGTCGTCGCCGACGAGCTCGCCGACGCCGCGTGGCAGAACCTCAAGGAGGAACGATGACCTACTACGACGAGCTCCTCGCCGATGCGGCTGCGGAGCAGCGAGCCGCTGGTGAGCGTGGAGCGCGGTGCCGATCGCGCGACCGTCACCCTCGACGACGCCGCCAAGCTGAACATGCTGAGCGCCCCGCTCGTGCGTCCAGCTCAAGTCCGCGCTGTCCGAGCTGCTCGCCGACACCGAGATCCGCTCGATCGTGCTCACCGGCTCGGACCCCGGGTTCTCCGCGGGCGGGGATCTGCGAATGATGCGCGAGACACCCCGCGCGCTCGCCTCGGCTGAGGGTGCGACGAGCATCTGGCGGTGGATCCGCAGGGAGTTCGGGGGCATCGCCCGGCTGATCGCAGCGCAGCGACGTGGCGTTCATCGCGGCGATCAACGGGCCGGCAGCGGGGGTGGGGCTCGCCTGGGCGCTGAGCTGCGATCTCGCGATCGCCTCCGAGCGCGCACGCATCGTGCCGGCGTTCGGGCGGCTTGGCCTGCTGCCCGAGGTGGGGACCTCGTGGGCGATCACGCGCCGGCTCGGCTACCAGGGAGCGTTCGCCTATTACGCCGCCGGCGAGCACCTCGACGCGCACCGCGCCTGCGAGCTCGGCCTCGTCCACGAAGTCGTGGCACACGAGCGCCTGCTCGACGCGGCGGACGCGTGGTGCACGCGCATCGCGGCGCTACCGGACCACGCCATCGCGATGACGAAGCCGCTGCTGCGCGCCGCCGCCGACTCGAGCTGGGAGCGGCCCTCGTCATGGAGGAGTTCGCCGAGCCGCAGTGCTTCACGACCGATGCGTTCCAGGACGCCGTGCGCCGCTGCTGCTCGCGCGCTGACACCCACACGGCGCCCGGGGGCCGCGTAGGCGGCGACCCAGCGCCGCGCCCATGCCGAGATGGCGCCGGCGGGCGTCCAGATATCCCCGGCGGTGGTGAGGCAGGCGTGCGTACCCGGCGCCGCGAAGGCGCCGGAGGCAACCCCCACCTCGACGACGTCGGGGCCCGCGCCCATCACGAGCGGGCCGCCGCTGTCGCCCGAGCAGACACCCGTGCGAAAACGTGGCGGATCGGCTGTGCAGAGCTGGCGGGCGGGGTCGATCACCGCGCCACGGGGAATGCCTGCACAGCCGGGCGGCGGCTCGATCCGCGTCGGCGCGGCAACCCTCGCCGCGGGGCGCCCGAGGATGCGGGCGCTGGAGCCCCAGCCGACGATCTCCGCGGGCGCGTGCGAGGCGGGCGCCTGCCCGGGGTTCGCCAGCGGCAGCGGGCGGACGTCGGTGGGCGTCGCGAGCACGAGCAACGCGGCGTCGTAGAAGAGGAAGCCCGTGGGCGCACGGTGGTAACGCGGGAAGACGATTGCCCGCGAGACGGCAGACACCTGCCCGCCACCGGACTCGACCGCGCCGGTGAGAACCGCGTAGGAGCCGCCCGCGGAACCCCCCGTGGATCCCGCCACGCAGTGGGCCGCGGTCAGCACGAGCCTCGGCGCGAGCACGGTGCCAGTGCATTCCCACAGTCGCTGCCCAACGTTCGAGTAGCTGATGAAGGCCAGCTGCGGGAAGGCGCCGTAGGCGATCGTCCTCCCGCCGAGGACGGGCGGCTGCGAGGCGCCCGCGCCGCTGCCCGACCCACCCGCGAAGGCAGCCAGCGCGACGACCGCCACCAGCGCGGCACACGATCCTGCGATCGTCGGCAGCCTGCGCATGCAACCAAGCTAAGCACTCGGCGCACGCCGCTGTGGCCACCGCTCGCGCACCGCTCGCCACCACCACGGGGCTGCATGATCGCTGGCAGCCTCGCGCAACTCGTCCAAGCGATCGAGCCCCGCTCACAGGCGCGCCTCTCCGCTACCGGATCCTCACCGCGGTCGTGCCGGCGGGCGCGGCGGCGGGAACGGTCTCGGTGACAAACGGCGCGGCTCCCCTCGGCAGCGCCGAAAGCGCTCTGAGCTACTTCCCGGACTAGGAGCGGTGCGAGCCGTGCGGGGCGAGCGTGAAGGCGCCCGTCCCGAAGTCCTGATTGCACGTCATCGTCGTGCGGGTGTCGTGGCAGGACAGGCTGTCCGGGAACACGATCTGCTGTGAGAGGGGCAGCGTTTCGCCGCGCCGTGCGAGCCGCAGTGTCACCGCCCGCGCGCTTCCGGACGGGCGCAGCCGATACGCCCGGCGGGTGGCGAGCAGCTCGCAGGCGACATTGTTCGGGCTCGGCGTCCACAGGCAGCGGATGTTGCCGCTCGGCGTCGAGAAGTGGCAGGGCACGTGCGCGCTGTTGGGAGTGCTGCACGCGAAGTGCACGGCGGCACGCGCGCGCGCCCCCGCGGGCTGCGGCGCCACGAGGACAGCGAGCGCGGCGAGGGCGCAGACAGCAAGCCCGAGTGCGAGCGTCGCGGGCACGAACCCCGCGCGGCCGTTGAGCGCGCATGCAGGCGCAGATCTGCGATGAGCCACCTCGCCATTGTCACACAGCCGGCGAGCGGACCCGCCCGCACGTCGCCCCATCGCCGCGACCCTGCCGTTAACCGCTTGCCGCTCGGCAATAATCCGCCGGTGTCCGCCCCGCGCGCGCGCCCACGCGCGGCGCGCTCGAGACAGCCCTCATGAGCCTCCCCCGCCCACACATGCGCCGCGCGCGCGTGGCCCTGCTCGGCCTCGCGGTGCTCGCCGTGGCGCTGCCGGCGTCGCTCGCGCTCAGCTCGCGCTCGGCGCCTGTCGCGCGCGGTCCCGCCCCGCCCTGCGCCCCGGCGAGGCTCGAACCAAGCGCCGCACTGGGCGGCGGCATCGTCACCGTCTCCCCCGCCCCCGAGACGGCGGACGCCATCTACCGCACCCAGGTCAGCTTCCTCGGCGGCCCCGGGACGCGGGTCGCCGACGTCAAGGTGGTGGGCGATCACAGCGGCGAGCACGCCGGGCGCCTCGAGTACTACTCGCAGGGCGACGGCGCGAGCTTCGTGCCGAGGTCGCCGTTCGCCCAGGGCGAGCGCGTGAGCGTGCACGCCACCGTGAGCGACGGGAGCCGCAGCGCACACGTGGGCTGGCACTTCACGACCGCCCAGGTGGACGCCGTGAGCCGCTCGCTGGAGACGCCCCCGCCGCCCCCGCCGCCGCCCACGACGAGTGAACTGCAGCGCTTCGTCTCGCGTCACGACCTCGCGCCGCCGCGGGTGACGATCACGGCAGACAGCGGCTCGGGAGCGCCGGGCGACCTGTTCCTCGCGCCCTACGCGGGGCCCGGTCAGTACGGCCCGATGATCCTCGACGGCTCGGGGCGGCTCGTGTGGTTCAAGCCGGTGCCGAGCGGATCGCGCGCGGCGGACCTCCGCGTGCAGGAATACGAAGGCAGGCCCGTGCTCACCTGGTGGCAGAGCCCGCTCGTCGCGGGCGGTCGCCGCGACGCAGGCGTGGTGATGGCGGACGACAGCTACCGCGTGATCAAGATCGTGCGCGCCGGCAACGGCTATCAGCCCGACCTGCACGCCTTCAGGATCACGCCCCAGGGCACCGCGCTGATGACCGTGTACGACGCGATCCGCTGCAACCTGAGGGCGCACGGCGGCCCCGCGAACGGCGCGGTGGCTGACACGCTGATGCAGGAAGTCGACCTGCGCACGGGTCTCGTGCGCTTCGAGTGGCACAGCCTCGACCACGTCGCGATGAGCGAGTCCTACATGCCCATCAAGAACAGCGGAACGCCGAGGTCGCCGTGGGACTTCTTCCACATCAACTCGATCGCCCCCGAGCAGAACGGCGACCTGCTCGTGGACGCCCGCAACACATGGGCGGCATACGAGGTGGCTCCCGCCACCGGGAAGATCGTCTGGCGCCTCGGCGGCAAGCGCTCGAACTTCCGGATGGGGCCGGGCGCGACGCCGGCGTGGCAGCACGACGCCGAGCGCCTCGGCGGAGGCACGATCAGCTTCTTCGACAACGGCGCCACGCCCAAGGAGCACTCGCAGTCGCGGGCGCTGGTCCTGAAGATCGACCCTCGGACCGCGACCGCGGCGCTCCAGTCGAGCTTCGTCCACCACCTGCCGCTCGTGGCTCCCAGCCAGGGCAACCTCCAGGCGCTCCCGGATGGCGACTGGCTCGTGGGCTGGGGGCAGGAGCCCTACTTCAGCGAGTTCTCGTCCTCGGGCGCTCTGCGGCTCGACGGCCATCTGCCGAGCGCCTACCAGTCCTTCACGGTGCTGAAGTACCCGTGGAGCGCGACGCCGGCGCAGCCCCCCGCCGTGGCTGCCGTGAGGACGGCAGCCGGCGGGCTGCTCGTGCACGCGAGCTGGAACGGCGCCACCGAGGTGGCCTCCTGGCGCGTGCTCGGCGGCGTGAGCCCGAGCTCGCTCAGCCCGCTCGCGACGGCGCCGCGCGCGGGGTTCGAGACCGCGATCGCGCTCCCGAGCGCGCCGCGCTACGTCGCCGCCCAGGCCCTGGATGCGCAGGGGCAGCCGCTCGCAACATCGCCCGTGCTCGCGGTCGGCTGAGACGCCTGCGGACAGGCAGCCCGGGCCGGCAGGGGTTCAGTCGCCGACGAGCACGCGCCCGGCGCTGTCAGCGACGCAGACGGGCTTCTCGCCGCCCTCGCTCTCCACCGTGAGCCGCGTGACCACCTGATGCCAGCCGTCGCCGAGGTCCTCCACCCCGACGATCTGCGCGAACAGGCGCAGCCGCGCGCCGACGGGCACGGGCGCCGGGAAGCGCACCTTGTTCCATCCGTAGTTGACGCCGAGCTTGAAGCCGCTCCAGTCGTTGAGCTCTTTGCGCATCCCGTCGATCATCGACAGCGTGAGGTTGCCGTGCGCGATCGTCGTGCCGAACGGGCTCTCGCGCTTGGCTCGCTCCACATCGACGTGGATCCACTGGTGGTCCCCGGTGAGCTCGGCGAACTCGTTCACCATCTCCTGGGTGACCTCGCGCCAGCTGCTCGGGCCGACGATCTCGTCCTTGAGGGCGCGCACGTCCTCGATCCCGCGAACCACGGCCCTGGGGGTGGTGGCGCTAACGCCCATTCGAGCGCTCCTTTCGGCGGTTTTGTCGTAGGCTGCGAAGACTAGCGGCGGCCGTCGCCGGCGGGTCGGCAAAGCTCCGCAGAGCTCGCGTCTCGGACTTCTGCTCGGAGCCGCAGATGCCGATAATCGCTTGGATGAGCCCCTCGCTCGACAAGCTGCGCATGAACACACGCCTGATGGCATACACAGCCGCGGCGATGTACGGGGGCGCGGCGTTCGACGGGGCGATCGAGGGCGTGATCCCGGGCGACCCGAGCTTCGCGGTCGCGCCAGTGATCGCGGCGGCGGTGATCGTGGCGGTGCTCGTCGTGATCGGCCCGCGACTGCCGCGCTGGGCGCTCGCCCCGCTCGGGCCCCTCGGCGTCGCGCTGATCGCGTTCGCGCTGAGCGCGACGCCGGGTGCGGGCGACGGAGCCGTGCTCTACGTGTGGCCGGTGCTGTGGACGACGTTCTTCTTCGGACGCCGCGGCGCGGTGGTGATCGTCCTGTGCGTCGGCGTCGCCCACGCGCTCACGCTGCTCGCGCTGCCCGAAGCGAGCAGCTATGCGGGCCGCTGGGTGGACGTGATGGTGTCGGTGACCGTGGTGGCGGTGGTCGTGCTCACGCTCGTACGCCGCAACGACATCCTGCTGACGCAGCTCGCCGACGAAGCGCGCACCGATGCGCTCACCGGCCTGCTCAACCGGCGCGGCTTCGACGAGCGCGCCTCGCTCGAGCTCCTCCGCGCCCGGCGCGAGCGGCTATCGGTGGCGGTGGTGGCATTCGACCTCGACTACTTCAAGCGCATCAACGACGAGTGGGGACACGAGATCGGAGATCGCGTGCTCGTCCACGTCGGCGAGCTTCTCTCGCACGAGTCGCGCGACATCGACGTGTGCGCGCGCTTCGGCGGCGAGGAGTTCGTCGTGCTGCTGCCCGGCTGCGACGCCGCCGATGCGGAGACCTACGCCGAGCGGGTGCGGGCGGCGCTCGCCGGCGACAGCGGCTCGGGACTGCCCTCGGTGCGGCTGAGCGCGGGGATCCACGCAGCGGCGGCACCCGCCGACGTCGAGACGATGGTGCAGGGCGCCGACTCCGCGCTCTACAAAGCAAAGCGCGCCGGGCGCGATCGCACGATCGTCTACGAGCGCTCATCGGCCGAGCCGGTCGCGGACCCGGACACCTCCGAGCCGGCGTACCAGTAGCAGCTGCTACCGGCGGGCGGGCGCGTCCTCCGGCGGCCGGGCAATCGGCAACCCCGGAGCTGAACGACGTCCCGGGCGCGAGGAGTGGGTAACCCCCGGGGCTAGACGACCGCCCCGGGGGCTAGGAGTGCATACCCGTGCGTCACATGGACGCGGTCCCGGGTCCTGATGGGGGCAGCTGGACCCGGGCTCGTGAGGATGTACCCGCCGCGCAGCCGTCCAAACCCGCACAGCTAGGCGGTCCCGCTACCCGCCGGAGTCTGCTCGCGCGCCCAGGCGATGATCTGGCGGGAGTGCGTGAGCACGGTGCCGTCGCTCAGCTTGAGCGCGGGCAGTTTGTCCGACCCCGTCGCCTGCTCGAGCTCCTCGCGAGAGCCTTTGCGCAGGAACGGGATCGGGTTGCCGTGCCCGGCGATCACCTTGTCGTAGTCGACGCCCGTCTCCCGCATCGCTTCCTGCACGCGCCGGCAGGGGTGGATCTTGGGACCGCCTTCGTCCCCGTGGCACACGTAGAGCGTGGGCTTGTCGGCCATGTGGTTCTCCTCTCCGGGGCTCAGCGGCGTCTGAAGTGCGGCGCGGCTGCTCATTCTCCTGCGCCGCCGGATCCTAGAGGCGCTCGCCTGCGAAGGGCGCCTGCACCGCGAGCCTGAGTCGCGTCGTCCCGACCGCGCCGTGCAGAGGGCTCGCGATCACAGCGCGACCGGACCGCTCGCGAGCACGTCAGGGTCGTGCCCCGGCAGCACGTGCGCTCCCGCGTCGCGCAGGCCGCGCAGCCTTCGCGCCGAGTCCGCCTGCGCGGCGAAGTCGTCGGCGAACGAGGGGAAGCGTTCGTCGGCGAGCGTGTCCGCGAAGTGCGCCACGTCCGCGCCGATGACGAGCCGCTCGCCCACCCGCACGGACTGGTGCCCGGGCGTGTGGCCGGGTGTCAGCAGCAGCTCCACCGAGCCGTCGCCGAGGAGGTCGTGGTCGCCGTCCACGAGCACCAGCTCCCGACCGTCGATTGCATAGTCGCGGGGATTCAGGAAGTTCCGCTTCACCGCCTCGCGATCGCCGCCCGCCTCCCATTCGCGCCGCTGCACGACGACGGGCACCGACGGCGGCAGCATCGTGAGCGCGCCGGCGTGGTCGAAGTGCAGATGCGTGAGCACGACCCGCGTGAGCGTGCTCACGTCCAGTTGCTCGGTGACGTCGCGTTCGAGCTCCAGCTCGAACAGCGACATCGTCTCGGGGCTCCCATAGAAGGCGCCGGGGTCCGCCGCGGCCTCGGGATGGAGCCCCGTGTCCACGAGGATCCGCTCCTGCTCGGTCTCGATCAGGTAACAGGGCACGGGTATGCGCAGGCGCTCTCGCGGCTCCTCGCCCTGGCGCCACAGCGCCGCCGAAGCCGTCATCCAGCCCACGTTGAGCATCTCGACATGCACTTGCGCCTCCTTCGTTCGGGCGGGAAACTATCAGACCGTCAGTCGGTTTACAATATGCCCATGACCGACGGCAGACGGGCACGCGGCGAGGCGACGCGCGAGCGCGTGCTCGCGGCTGCGAGGCCGCTGTTCGGCGAACGCGGCTACGAGGGCGCCTCGATCGAGGCGGTGCTCGAGGCGTCGGGCGTCGCGCGCGGGGCGCTCTACCACCACTTCGCGAGCAAGGCGGACCTCTTCAATGCCGTTGCCGAAGAGGTGTTCGCGCAGATCGCGCAGGACACCGCGGCTGCGGCGCGCGAGCGCGAGGATCCGCTCGAGGGCCTGCGCGCCGGATGCCACGCATGGCTGGCGATGGCACTCGACCCGGCGGTCCAGCGGATCGCGCTACTCGATCCACCCGCCGTCCTCGGCTGGATGCGCTGGCGCGAACTCGACGAGCGCTACACGCTCGGTGGCCTGCACGCCAGCCTGCGCCGCCTGGCCGCGGAAGGGCGGGTGCCGTCGGCGCAGGCGGAGCTGCTCGCCTACATGCTGCTCGCCGCGCTCAACGAGGCAGCGCTGTTCATCGCGAGCGCGGAGGACCAGCGGGCGGCGATGCATGCCGGGCGCGAGGCGGTGGACACGCTGCTCGACCGCCTCGTCGGGGCCCCCGCCGAGGCCGAGGTCATGTGAGCGTCGGCTCGGCGACCCGCTCGCGCAGGTACTCGTGCGCGAGCTGGATGACCGTCGCCCCCTCGCCCATCGCCGTCGTCACGCGCTTGACCGATCCGTGGCGGACGTCGCCCGCGGCGAACACGCCGGGCATGCTCGTCTCGAGCAGTGCGGGTTCCCTCGCCAGCGGCCAGCCCTCGAGTTGGACGTCGCGGCCGGTGCGGATGAAGCCGTGCTCGTCACGCTGCACGGCGCCGTCGAGCCACTCGGTGTTGGGCTCCGCTCCGATCATCACGAACAGGCCCGTTGCCGCGAGCCGCTCCTCCGCGCCGCTCGAGCGGTCGCGCACGACAACCGCGCTCAGGCGCCCCTCGCCCTCGCCGTCGACGAGCTCGACGCCGAGCCGGACCGACACGTTGGGCAGCTCGCCGAGCTCCGTGATGAGGTACTCCGACATCGACTTCTCGAGAGCGTCCCCGCGCACGAGCAGGGTGACGTGCTCGGCGTACTTGGCGAGGTATACGGCCGCCTGGCCCGCCGAGTTGCCGCCGCCCACCACGCACACGCGACCGCCGCGCATCGCGCGGGCCTCGCTCATGGCGGCGCCGTAGAACACGCCGGCGCCGATCAGCTCCTCGAGCCGCGGGATCTCGAGCCGCCGCCACCACACGCCGGTGCCGAGGACGACGGCACGCGCCCGGATCTCCTGTCCATCGGCAACCGTCAGGACCTTCTCCTCGCCGGACGTGCGCAGCGACACCGCCCTCTGGGCGAACACCATGTTCGCGCCGAACAGCCACGCCTGCTCACACGTGCGGTAGGTGAGGTCGTGACCGCCGATGCCCCAGGTGAAGCCGGGGACGTTGCGCAGACGCGCGCTCGTGCTCGCCTGGCCTCCGGAGATCTGGCGCTCGAGCACGATCGTGTCGAGCCCTTCCGAGGCGGAGTACACCGCCGCCGAGAGTCCCGCCGGGCCCGCGCCGACGATCGCCACGTCGTAGCTCTGCTCGCCGAGCTCGGTCCCGCCGCCGATCGCCTGCACGAGCTCGACGTCGCTCGGGTCGACGAGCACGCGCCCGTCGTGGCGCACCAGCGTCGGCACGGTGGCGTCCGGAAACCCGGCCTCCTCGAGCAGCGCCTCGCCGTCGGGCGACTTCGAGTCGTAGTACGAGAACGCCGTGTTGAAGCGGGTGAAGAGGTCCCTGATCTCGGCTCCGCGCGCGCTGTTGGCGGGCGCGGCGATGCGGAACAGGCTGAAGCGGTCGGGCTCAGAGCGCTCCCAGCTCGCCAGGAAGTCTGCAACCGCCGGGTAGAGCACCTGCTCGGGCAGCCACGGCTTGACGAGGTGGTAGTCGATCTGCCCCAGCATCATCGCGGGGACGATCGGGTTCGCGGAGGTGTAGTCGCGTTCGACGAGCAGCACCCGCTTGGCGGCAGGGTGCAGCGCATGCGCGCCGGCGAGGAACTCCACTCCCGTCATCTCGCGCAGCTGCTGGTCGACGATCAGGAGCGCGACGCGCTGGGCAGCCCGCGCCCAGCGCTCGAGGCGCGGCGTTGCCGACCCGGCGCCGTCTGCGCCCACGACGCGCGTGTCGTTGCCGAAGCGGCGGCCGAGGTCCGCTTCGAGCGCCTTGAGCACCTTCTTCTCGGAGGACACGATGAGGATGATCGGCGGACCTGCGTGGAGGTCCCGCCGGCGCTCGACGGGGAAGCTCGCCGCAGAGGGCGCGCCCGCGCCGTTGGGAGCGGCCGCGAGGCGCGCCGGCCCGCGCACCGAGCGCGGTGTGCGACTGGGTCTATAGGAGCTGGGCGACTGGGAGCCGTCCACGAATGTCCCTGGAGCGTTCATCTCGGCTCGCTTTCGTTGTCAGGTAGACCGTTCATTGTTCTGGCCGAAAGTATTACGACCGTTCGTGCTATCTTGTGTGTCGATGAGCACTCGTCCGCCGAGCCCCTCCCCCACGCGCCCGCCGCGCCGGCGGCGCAGCGACGGGGAGCGCAGCCGCAGCGCGATCCTCAACGAAGCGGCTCAGCTGGCGACCGTGGAGGGCATCGCGGGGCTGTCGATCGCCCACCTCGCCGACGCGGTTGGCATGAGCAAGAGCGGCCTGTTCGCGCACTTCGGCTCCAAGGAGGAGCTGCAGCTCGCGACGATCGACACCGCGAGCGCGATCTTCAGCGAGCGGGTGGTTGAGCCCGCCGCCTCGGCGGAGGGCGGGCTCGAGCGGCTCGGTCTGCTCGCCGAGGGCTTCCTCAGGCACCTGGAAGACGGCGTCTTCCCGGGCGGCTGCTTCTTCGCCTCGGTGGCAGCCGAGGTGGACACGCATCCCGGCCCCGTGCGCGACCTCGCCTTCCAGATCGTGGGCGGCTGGCTGGAGCAGCTCGCCGCCGCCGTCGTGGAGGGCCAGGAGGAAGGCACGATCGACGCGAGCGAGGATCCCCGCCAGCTCGCGTTCGAAGTCGACTCCTACCTGCTGTTCGCGAACACTCTGTTCGTCGCCGAGCGCGACCCGGCTCCGCTGCAGAGCGCGCGGAGCGCGCTCGAGCGGCGGCTGGCGGAGGCACAGCCGGCGCGCCGGGCCCGGCACGCCCGCGCTACGCCGCGACGGTGAGAGCGGGCCGGGCCTAATCGATGGACGCCGGAGGCTCAACCGCGGGCGCGTGCAGCTCGGCGAGCACCCTGCGCATGAGCTTCGCCGCGTGGAACCCGACGACGAGCGCGATGACGAGGGCGACGAGCGAGTCCAGCCAGTAGTTGCCGCCGGTGATGAGGATCACCGCGCCGCTCAGCGCGACGCCGATCGCGGCAGCCGCATCGGCGAGCGAGTCGAGCATGACCGACTCCATGTTGAGATCGCCCGACACGTCGCCGAGGACGAGCGCACAGGCCACCATCGCGCCCGCGGCGATCACGCTGACGACCACCACCGGCAGTCCGTGCACGACCGGCGCTCCGTTGGCGAGCCGGTAGATCGCCTCCGCCGCGACGAGCACCGTGACGAGCAGCAGCAGGCTCGAGTTGATCAGCGCCGCCACCGACGTTGCGCGGGGATGGCCCTGGCCGCGGGAGCTCATCTGCAATGCCGCGAGGCTCAGCCCCGTGCCGAGCGCGTCGCCGAGGTAGTCGGCCCCCGATGCGATCACCCCGAGCGAGTGCGAGACGAGCCCGACGACGAGCAGGGCAAGGATCATCGCGGCGTTGATCGCAAGCACCACCGCGAGGCGCTTCACGCTGCTCACGGGAAGGAGTATGGGCCGGGCGAGGCGCAGGAGTCCTGGAGGCTGCCGCTTGGTGCCAAACTGCGGATGATGCCCCTCGCCACCGACTGGTCGACGATCTCCTCGCTGATCACCGGCTTCGGCACGCTCGTGCTCGCGCTGGCGACGTTCGCCGCCGTCCGCTCCTCGAACCGCTCCGCGCGCATCGCCGAGGCCGCGCTGCAGGAGCAGCGACGGCCGCTGCTCGTCCCGTCTCGCCTCGAGGATCCCGCGCAGAAGCTCATGTTCGTCGAGGGGCGATGGCTCACCGCGGCCGGAGGGCGGGCGGCGGCAGAGCACGACGACGGCCTCGTGTACCTGGCGCTCAGCCTGCGCAACGTGGGCAGCGGGATCGGCGTCTGCCAGGGCTGGGTGATCACACCCGAACTGGGAACGTCGCGCAGCTTTCCAACGCACGCCCCGCTCGAGGACTTCCGCCCGCACACGCGCGACCTGTATGTGCCCGCGGGCGACATCGGCATGTGGCAGGGGGCGATGCGCAACCCGGACGACCCCATCCGCGCTTCCACCGCCCGGGCGATCGACGCACGTGAGCCGCTGTCGATCGAACTGCTCTACAGCGACCAGATCGGCGGCCAGCGAACGATCACCCGCTTCGGGCTGATACCCACGGCCGACACCTGGCTCGCGAGCGTCACCAGGCACTGGTACCTGGACTGGGAGGGCCCGCGCCCCGAGCAGGACGTCCTCGCCGCGGTGGAGACGGTGGAGCACGACAGGGAGATCGCCGAGCAACGGGCGACGGAGCGGCGACGGATGCCGGCCGCGGCGGACGGTGTCGCCACCGAGTAGGCGAGGCCGATGCGCATCGAGGAGACGTTCACGATCGAGCGAGCGCCCGAGGCTGTGTTCGACTACATGACCGACCCGTCGAACCTAGCGGCGTGGCAGACGACGAAGACCTCGGTGGAGCAGCTCACGCCCGGGCCTCCCGGAGCGGGCACGCGCGTCCGCGAGCGGACGAAGCCGCCGGGCGCGAAGGAGTTCGAGCAGGTCGTCGAGTTCACCGAGTTCGAGCGCCCGCGGCACTTCCACGTCCACATCGTCGAAGGGCCGTACCCGATCGACGGGACGTGGTCTTTGGAGCCGGACGGAGCGGGGACTCGCGTCCAGTTTGTCGCGGAGGGCCCACTGCACGGTGTGATGAGGCTCCTCGCGCCGGTCACCAGGCGCGTGATGGCGCGCCAGTTCGCCGGCTACCACCGCAAGCTGCGCGACAACCTCGAGAGCCGCCACGAGTCCGTCGAGCGCGCACCGTCCGCCTAGCTGACCGCACCCGCGCCCGCAGCCTGCTTTCGTTGCGTGGACGCTCCGCCCGCGACCGAAAAGGAGAGAAGGATGCGCTACCGCAAACTTGGAAGCTCCGAACTCGAGGTGTCGGAGATCTCGCTGGGATCGTGGCTGACGTACTCGGGGGGCATCGAGGCGGAGCAGAGCCGCGCGTGCACCGACGCGGCGTTCGAGGCGGGCATCAACTTCTTCGACACCGCGAACGTCTACGGCCGCGGCGCGGCGGAGTCGGCGTGGGGCGAGATCCTCTCCGGGCGCCCTCGCGACTCGTACATCCTCGCCACGAAGGTGTGGGGGCAGATGTCCGACGACCCCGCCGACCGCGGTCTCTCGGCAGGCCAGATCGCCAAGCAGATAGACGCCTCACTCGAGCGGCTTCAGACCGATCACGTCGATCTCTACCAGGCGCACCGCTTTGACCCCGACGTTCCGATCGAGGAGACGATCGAGGCGCTGCAGACCGTCGTCGCGGAAGGCAAGGCGCGCTACCTCGGCTTCAGCGAGTGGACCCCCGAGCAGATCGAAGCCGCCATCGACATCGCCGGTCCCGACCTGTTCGTCTCCTCGCAGCCCCAGTACTCGATGCTTTGGCAGGCGCCCGAGGCGGAGCTGTTCGGGCTCTGTGAGGCCAACGGCATCTCGCAGATCGTGTGGTCGCCCCTCGCGCAGGGGATCCTCACGGGAAAGTACGCGCCGGGGCAGCCGCCGCCTGCCGGTTCGCGCGCGGCGAGCGAGGATATGGGCGGCTTCATCGCCGCTTACCTGAACGACCAGGTGCTCGAGGCCGTCGCGAGACTCGATCCGGTCGCCGAGCAGGCGGGGCTGAGCGTCGCCGAGCTGGCGCTCGCCTGGGTGCTGCGCCGCGAGGAGCTCGCCTCGGCGATCGTCGGGGCCTCGCGCCCCGAGCAGGTGCACGCGAACGCCGCCGCCTCGGGCGTCGAGCTGAGTGCCGACACGCTCGAGGCGATCGACGAGGCGCTCGGCGATGTTCCGATCAGCGGGCCGACGCTCGCCCCCCTCGCCCGGGCGGGCGTGCTGCATCGCGGCTGAGGAGCTGGGTCGGAAGTTGCCCGTCGGCGGCGCGGGCTCCCGTGCCGCGCCGCCGGCGTGGGCTGAGCGATCGCCCGCTACAGCCCGTGTGTCTTGGCGATGATCTCGCGCTGGATCTCGGAGGTGCCGCCGTAGATCGTCGAGACGAGGTTCAGGCGGACGTGGTTCTGCATGTCGTACTCGGTGGCGTAGCCGTAGCCGCCCATCATCTGCATGCCCTCGAGCGCCACCTTCTTGCCGGTCTCGGTGGCCTTCAGCTTCGCCATCGACGCCTCTTTGGGAAACAGGACGCCGGGGTTCTCGTCACATTGGCGCGCCACGGCGTACGTGAGCAGGCGTGTGCACGCCACCTCGGTGGCGAGATCGGCGATGCGGTGGCTGATCGTCTGGAAGGACCCGATCGGCCGCCCGAACTGCTCGCGCTCCTTCACGTAGGCGAGCACGTCGTCGAGCGCGCGCCGGGCGAGGCCGGTTGACTGCGCCGCGATGATCAGCCGCTCCGTGTTGAGACCGGTCATCAACTGCATCCACGCCTGGCCTTCGACGCCCACCAGGCTGTCCGCAGGAACGTGGCAGTCCTCGAAGAAGACGTCGTTGACGACCTTCCCGCCCATCGTCTCGATGCCGCGGATCTCGATGCCGTCGGCGTCGGCGGGAACCGAAAGCATCGTGAGCCCCTTGTGCTTGTCGGCTCCCGACTCCGTGCGGCACACGAGCAGCACGTGTGCGGCGTGCTGGGCCTCGGAGATCCATGTCTTCTGGCCGTTGACGACGTAGCCGCCGTTGCGGCGCTCGGCCTTGCAGCGCAGGTTGCCGACGTCGGAGCCCGCCTCCGGCTCGGACATCGCGATCGCCTCGACGGCGCCGCCGACGATGCCGGTGAGGATCTCCTGCTTCTGCTCGTCGGTGCCGAAGCGCTCGTACGGGCCGGCGCTGATCGCGCTCACCGAAAACCCCCCGATCGGCACCTGCCCGTAGGAGATCTCCTCGAGGAACAGGCACAGGTCCACCATCCCACCGCCCGAGCCGCCGAACTCCGCGGGGATCGAGACACCCAGCCAGCCGAGGTCCGCCACCTTCCGGTACAGCTCGGGGTTGTGGGGCTCGCTGTTGTGCTTCGTGAGCTCGTCGCGCTGCTCGCGCGAGCCGCACTCGCGCTCGGCGAAGTCGCGAACCGCCTCGGCGAACGCCTGCTGCTCGTCTGTGAGCGTGAATCCGTACATCCTCCGGGTCCTCCTCGCGTGGTGGGTGGCGCAGCCTATCATGGAAACGTTCGTGCGTGAACGCAAATAAGTTGCCCCGCCGTACGCTCCATGCAGGGCGAACCGAGCGCGCCGCTATTCGAAGCCGTGGAAGGGCGAGCGGTCGCCCGCGTCCCACGCCTCGCGCAGGCCCGGGGCGTCGAGATCCCAGTCGGGGCGGATCTCGCTGCTCGCAGCCCGCAGGTCGCGCCACAGCTCGGCGAACGAGGGGCGGCCCCAGAACCAGTAGCCGTTGTAGATGCTGTGGATCACCAGACCGGGCTTGAGCACCAGCGTGTGCGGGATCATCGGATCGTTCTCCGGGTCGGTGTACTCCTGGATCTCGAGGTCCTTCTGCACGATGCGCTCCGGGTCCGAGAGGAACGGCCACTGGGCGCCGAGTGCGGCGCGGAACTCTTTGCACAGGTGGTCCTCGTCGGTTGAGATCGTCGCGACCTGCGTGTAGGCGACGGCGATCTGTGGATAGCGCTCAGCGAGTTCGCGGTGCTGCTGGTGCTCCTTGGGGCAGTAGTGGCCGCGTGCGAGCGTGAGGATCATGGGATCGTCGCCCTGAAGCTCGCTCAGCTTTCGCAACGTTTTCGTGTGGTCCGGCAGCTCGTAGTCGGGAAACACCCCGCCGGGGACGATGTCGGCGCGCATCGGATCACCCTCCTTTCAGGTTGAGCGCTCGACGAGCTGCTGCCCGTCGTCGATGTCATAGGCCACGCCGGTGAGCGCCGTGCTGCACATGATCGCGATGGTCATCGTCGCTCCCTCCCTCAGCGTGGCATCGGGGGCTCGGCGACGACCGGCTTCGATGCCGCCGCGATCTCGTTGCGGAGCAGCTTCAGCGCTGCGACGTAGATCTCCGAGAACGTCGGGAACGGCTGGATCGTGTCGCACAGGACGCCGAATGGGACACGGGCGCGGACGGCCAGCGTGGCCTGCTGCAGCCACTCACCCGCCTCGGGTCCGAGCGCGTAGGCTCCGGTGAGCCGCTCGCCGTCGCTGAGGAGCGTCAGGAAGCCGGGCTGTTCGGCGTATGCGCGCGTGTAGGTGGCGGTCTTCGCAACGTCCGACAGGGGCACCATGGCGCTGAAGCGAGCGGCGGAGGCGCCCACCGCCCCGGCCTGAGGGTCGGTGTAGGTGACGCGGGGAACCGCCTCGTAGTTGACCTTCCGCGACTCGCCGAGGATGTTCGAGGCGACCACCTCGCCCTCATACTTGCCGACATGCGTGAGCGGCCACAGGCCGTTGACGTCGCCGATCGCCCACAGGTTCTCGGCGGCGCGCAGGTGCGCGTCCACCGGGACGCCTTTGCTGTCGGGCTCGACGCCGACCGTCTCGAGCCCGATCCCCTTCACCCGCGGGCGGCGGCCGGTGGCGACGAGCAGCCGGTCGCCGCGCAGCTCGCGCCCGTCGTCGATCTCGACGACGAAGTCATCGCCGTCGCGGCGCGCGGCGGTGGCGTTCGCCGACAGGACGAGCTCGATGCCTTCGCCGGCGAGGACCTCGCCGAGCGCCTCGCCCAGCGGCATCGGCTCGTTCCCGAGCACGTGCTGGGCCATGTCGATGACAACCGCCTCGCCGCCGAGTCGGCGCACGGCCTGCGCCATCTCGACCCCGACCGGTCCGCCGCCGAGGATGAGCAGGCGCCGCGGGATGGTCTTCATGGACGTCGCCTCGCGGCTGGTCCACACGCCGTCGAGCTCGCGCAGCCCCGGGACCGGCGGGACCACCGGATCGGCCCCGTTGGCGAGGACCACGTGCCCGGCTCTGTGGCGCTTACCGTCGACCTGGACGACTCCGGGCCCTGCGAGGCGGCCGGTGCCGCGCAGCAGGTCGATGCCGTTTTCGGCAAGCCAGTGCTCCTGTCCGGCGTCCGACCAGTCGGACACCATGAAGTCGCGCCACCCGAGCGCCGCCTCGACGTCCACCTCGGCCCTCGCCGCGGCCTCGCGCGCCCCGTGGACCGCCTCGCCCGGGCGCAGCAGCGTCTTCGACGGGATGCACGCCCAGTAGGAGCACTCGCCTCCCACGAGCTCGCGCTCCACGATCGCCACGCGCAGGCCACCCTCTGCCAGCGCACCAGCGCAGTGCTCGCCCGGCGAGCCGCCGCCGAGCACGATCACGTCGTAGTCGCCGCTCATGTCGGCAGCTCCTCGCCGGCGCGCTCCCGCACCATGTACAGCGCGTACCAGTCCGGCCAGTTCGGGTCGGGCTCGCCCGTTCGCTCCTCGTGCTTGCCGTGCGCCGCCTCGGCGCGTCGCAGCGCCTCGGCGAGGTCTTCGACTGAGTCGTACGTCGTCGCCATCGGTGTCCCCTTTCAGCGGCCCGGAAGCCGGGTCTTGATCTCCTGGAGCAGCCATCCGTTGCCGTCGGGATCGCTGAACGCGGCGAACGATCCGTAGTCGGCATGGTCCGGCGCCGGCCCGCTCGCGCGCGCCGCAGAACCGCCGTGGTGGAAGACCCCAGTCTCGTCGTGGAACGGCTCGCTGACGTCGATCCCGCGTCCAATGAGATCCGCGCGGGCCTCGTCGATGTCGTAGACCGTCAGCTGGAGCCCTTCCGTGGAGCCGGGCGGGGCCGAGGTGACACCCTCGCCGAAGATGATCGAGCAGGCGGAGCCCGGGGGCGTGAGCTGCACCACCCGGTAGCCCTCCTCAACAGCCAGGTCGGCGTCGAGCCGCCATCCCAGCGACTCGTAGAAGTGCTTCGCCCGATCGACGTCGGAGACCGGCACGACTACCACCTCGAGCTTCAACTCCCCCGCCCTCACCGGCGGGGTGCCCGCCGCCGCGGTGTCCCCGCTGACGTCGCCGCTGCTCATCTCGGCCTCCATTCGTCGCTTGCGCCGGCGGCGCGGCGCGGTCCTCGGAGGACACTCCGATCGGGTCAACACACTCTCCTTTCGATTCGGGCGGAAGTCAAGGTGGTGAGGGCGCGAGACACCGGCGAGCGACGCGACGCGCGCCACAGGGGCCGCGATCGTCTACGTTCACGGCGTGGACCCGCGAACGTTCCTGCCACCCCGCGCTCTGCCCGTTCGCCCGGCGCCCGCGCCGGGAGATCGCGCGCGCGAGCTGCCGGTGGCGCTCGAGCCCGAGCGCCCCGCGATCGTCGCGTTCCTGCGCCACACCGGCTGTCCGTTCGCGGAGCGGACGATGCAGATGCTGCGCGACGGCGCGGCGAGCGCGCCGCAGGTGCAGTGGCTTGCCATCAGTCACGCTCCCGCACCCGACACCGAGCGCTGGTGTGCCGCGATCGGGGGTTCCGGTGACGTGCGGGTGGCGAGCGATCCCTCCCGACGCAGCTACGCCGACTGGGGCCTGGGCCGCACGAGCGTCGGGCACTTCATGGGACGGCGCTCGCTCGCCGGCGTGGCGGAGCTCTCGCGGAGCGGCATCAGGAACCGGCATCCCGACGGAAGCCGCTGGCAGTCGGCCGGCACGTTCGCGCTCGACCGCGACGCCGTCGTCCGGTGGCGCGCGATCCCCGCGCACGCGGGAGATCTGCCCGACCTGGATGCCGCTGTAGGCTCGCTGCGATGATCCTCCACCGCCTCGACATCCCGCCCGCCGAGCTCGAGCTTCGCACGGGCTGGAGCATCAAACCCGAGGGTGCATGCCGCGCAGGGCAGTGCGTCCCGCTCGAGGATCCATTCGACGTTCGCCAGCTCGCGCAGCGGCTGGGAATGGCGCTCGTCCACGACCTTCGCCACGCGCTGTGGGCCCTCGGCCCCGAGTCGGGCGGGCACGCTCTGACGAGCGCCGAGCTCCCCGACGTCGTCCTCCCGGACCGGCACGGCCAGGGGTTCGCGCTCAGCTCGCTCCGCGGCAGGAAGGTGCTGATGGTGACGTGGGCGTCGTGGTGCGGCTGCCGCTCCGATCTTTCGGGCTGGCGCAAGCTGCGCGAGGAGCTCTATCCGCACGGGCTCGAGGTGGTGAGCGTCGCGCTCGACACGGGGGGAGGCGATGCTGCGGGCCCGTGGATCGACAGGGCGAGGAGCACCCATCCCGCGCTGATCGACGAGGCGCACCTGTTCGACGAGCTGTTCGGCGTCGTGAACGTCCCGAGCGGCATCTGGGTGGACGAGGACGGCATGATCGTGCGCCCGCCCGAGCCCGCGTTTCCCTGGGTGCCGCGGGAGCCGAGCGACGAGCTCCTGTCAGGGCTGCCGGAGCTCGCGGCGGAGCAGCTGCAAGAGGCGCAGAACATCCGGATCGAGCCTGAGCGCTATGTCGCCGCGCTGCGCGACTGGGTGGCCAACGGAGACAGCTCCTCCTACGCCCTCGCGCCGGATGAGGTGATCGACCGCTCCCAGTCGCGCGACCTGGCCCACTCCGAGGCCGCCGCCTGCTTCGAGATGGCTCAGCACCTGCAGCGGAGCGGGTACCCGGAGGACGCGGTGCCGTGGTTCCGCGAGGCGCACCGCCTCGCTCCCGAGAACTGGACCTACAAGCGCCAGGCGTGGTCGCTCGCCGACCCTCTCCAGGGGCCAACCGACGCCTACGACTCGGACTGGCTGAGCGAAGTGCGCGCGATCGGCGCCGAGAACTACTACCCGCCGCTCGAGCTGTGAGCGCGGTCAGCCGCGGGCCGGCGACCCGCTGGCGGCCGTGTATGTGCCGTTGGTGATCGCCCGCAGCGCCTGGACGTGGCCCTCGAAGGCTCCGCGCCCCGCGTCGGTGAGCCGCGCCCGCACGCGTCGGCCGCGACCAGTTGGGGGGTGGCGCCTGCTCAGCCGTCCTCGAAGTGAGCCTCGAAGGCATGCTCGGGCAGGATCGAGCCGAGGTCCGGGTCGTGCTGCGCACCCACCCACAGCTCGTCGCCGATGCGCCGAGCGAAACTGAAGGCGTCGAACGCGCACTGGTAGTACGTGCGCCAGGCGTCATGGAGGACGACGATGCCGCTGTCGGTGAGGAGCCCGCTCGCCTCCACTACGCAGCGACGGCGCTTGCGCCCGTCCACGACGACGATGTCAAAGCACCTGTCGAGCGACGCGGGCAGGCGCACGTAGTCATCGAGATCGGCACGGCGATCCTCGTCGCGCTCGTACGGACGCAGATCGCCGGCGTCGAAGACGACTGCGCACAAGGTGCCGCGGTCGCTGCTCGCACCGGCGCCGGGCACATGCGAGAGCAGGTGCTTGTCTTGGAGGACCTGCTCGCTGAGGAGGTAGGACGACGAGGGCCGGCGCGTCAGCTGCGGCGCCACCTCGCGCTTGAAGAACTCGCGGTTGTGCTCGAGCGCCAGCCAGCTGCCGAGCAGCCCCTGTCGCTCGAGCACGCTGCTGTACCAGAGCGAGCTCCTTCCTGCGCCCCACTCGAGCACGTCCAGCGCCGAGTCGATCCGCGCCGCATGCGCGACGAGCAGCAGTTCGAGCAGGTCGGCGTCGCGAACGGTCATCCATGCCTTGGGGCTCTCCGCGGCGCTCATCCAGGGCCGGAGCGGTGCGAGCTCCGGGAGCTGGACGCTCGTTCCCATCAGCCGACGGTAGCAGCGGGGGGCAGATCGCGGACACGAGTGCCGGGATGGTGTCCAACTGGCCTAGAGTGCGCGTATGCCCACGTTCGTACTACGTCTGATCGCTCCACGCCCGAACTTCGCCCAGACCATCACCGACGCGGAGCGCGAGATCATGAACAGCCACGCGGCCCATTGGCGCCCGTACCTCGAGCGTGGCGACATGGTTGTGTTCGGACCTGTCCTCACCGACGAGGACTCTTACGGGCTCGCGGTTGTCGAGACAGACGACGAGCATGCGCTGCGCGAGTTCGCCGCGCAGGACCCCGTTGTCACTACCGGGACTGCGGGCTACGAGCTCGGGCAACTGGCTGCCGGTCACACTCGGGCTCGCGAACGGAGCACCGCCGGCGCCGACTGAAGGCACCGCCTCTTCGCGGCGTCCTCCTCAGGCGGCCCACCCCGCCCCGCCCTCTCGAACGAGGGCGGGGCGGGAGACTCGGTGGCGACCAGCGCCACGGCCGCGTCTGCTCAGCGCGCCGCGTGGCTGCGCCGAGCGGGGCCTTGAACGTGACGGTCCGGGAGAAGACCGTCGTCGTGGCTCCGGCGAGATCGTCCTCGCCGAGCTGGAGTCGCCTCAGCCGTGCAGCACGGCAGCCAGGTGCCTGCCGGTGCGGTTCAACGAGATCCGAACCGACCGCGTCTGCCCTGCCGCCAGCGAGATGCGGGCTGTGCCGAGCACAACCGTCCGGTGCGAGCCGCCCTTCTTTCCGACGCGCTGGCCGCCAGGAGCCTGTGGCCGCGAAGCGTCTCGATGACGCTGAGCCTGGCGTTCAGGCGGCAGACTGCCCCTGGCATGCCTTCGCAGCTCACCTTCACGGTCGGCGTCGGACCTGAGGACGAACGGCGGATGACTGCCACGCGGCCAATCGCGGCGTGTGACGGGACCGGCTGTCATCGCCGGCGGTTCCGTGCTCGCAGGCGCAGCCGACACGCCCGTCGATTCGGACGGCGTGGACGCGCCGGTCGTCGTCAGCGTTCGGTCGGCACCGGCGAAGGTGCCGAAGTCGCTGCTCGCGACGGCGCGGTAGTGGATCGTCGTACCGGCCGGCAGCCGCTGAGCTGCGCGGCGAACGGCGTCGCCGTGCCGGCGGGAGCGGTCGTCTGGCTAGGCTGTGGTCTGCCCGTAGGCGGTGGTGGTGCCGAACTGGAAGGAGACCTTCACAGAGGCACCGTTCGGGTTGACGGTGCCTTCGATCGTCGCCGAGGTCGCTTCGACCGCGGTTGGCGTCACCGGTGACCGGAGCTTCCGGGGCGTAGGCGTTCGCGAACAGCCCGCGGGGGCTGGTCCCGGCGGTGTACAGGAAGAACGGCGTCCCGATTGCACCACCCTGGCACGCGGCTCCGTCGTTGTTGAACGGATTCGCGGTGCACGAGAGAGGAGATCGGCTCGCGCACTTCAGCCTGGGCGGTGGGTGTCAGCGTTACGTCGCTCTCGTCGAGCACGAACGTGGACGGGGTTCGACGAAGTGGCCGGTGAAGGCCCGTCGTCCCTCCACCTCCTGGCGCCAGCTGACGTACGGGGTGTTGCCCGAGAACGTGATGTCGGGCCGCGTCGCGTCGCCCGGTCCCGGTCGAGATCGGCGCGCCGCCGTTGGCGAGTTCGAAGTGCGCTTCGGCGCCGCAGCCGACGAGGTGCGAGACGAAGACCGCTTGACGCCGCCGACTCCTCGTCCCAGGTGATCCAAGGCGAGGTGGGGTTGGCGGGGTTCATCGTGCCGCGTCGCGACGCGCGGGTTCTCGGCGTCGCCGTTCGTGTCCTTGTTCAGCGAGCAGCGGGCCTCGGCCGCGCGCGATTCGCCGCACGGTCCGAGCTGGTTGGTGCCGCTCGTGTCGAGGGTGCCGCTGAGCGCGCTGGCCGACGGCGACCCAGTGGAAGCCGCCGTTCGCGGCTTCGCCGTCTTTGACGCCCTTGGCGGCGAAGACCATTTCGTTGTCGTGGAGCCCTTTCCCGCTCGTGACCCTTCTCGTACCACACGATCCACGGGCACGCCGTCGTTCGTCCCGGTGAATGCGATGTCGGGCTCGACGCCGTTGCGTGAGGTGTCCACGTTGAGGCTGGGGTCGGTGCCTGACGCGCGGAATGCCCGGTCTGCTGCCAGCAGAAGCCCGCCGATCGCAGGCACGTGTCCTTCGACCGGCACGCCCGCGGGCTTGACGCCGTCGCAGTTGGCCATCGCCGGGCCCGAGCGGCCTGCACGGTGAAGATCTGATCAACGCCTTCGAGGCCGGAGAACTCCTGCCACGTCACCCACGGACCGGGCTTCGTCGGGTCGACGGCCGAGCCGCCTGCGATCGACGGGTTTTCGGCGGATTGATTGGTGTCGATGTTCAGTGACGGGACCGGCACCGAGCCGCCGCCGGTGCCGCGGCTCTGGCCACCGAAGATCCACTTGCCCTGGTTGGCGTCGCCGGTGTTGTCGAAGCGGCTTGCGAAGACGTTGTTCTGCGCGAAGCCGGCGCCGCTCGTTTTCTCGTACCAACTCGCCCAAGGCACTGTGCGTTCGGTGCCCGCGAAGTCGATCGAGGGCGCCTCGCCGTCCTGGCCCTGATCGAAGTTCAGCGAGCCGCTGAACTGCGGCGCAGCGCTCGACCGGCCGCCAACCGTCCCGCTGCCCCTCGTCGTCCAGGAGCCGCCGGCGAACGAGCGTGCGAACACCTGGTCGTGAGACCCTGCGGGCTCCGTCTGGCGCAGAACTGCCCAGGGGACCGCCGGCTTGCTGCCGTTCAGCGCGCCGCCGACGACGTCCGCGTTTGCGGGGTCCTCGGCGCTCACGCTGAGCGTCTTGTCGATTCCGGCGGGGGCGTCGTCGTTGACCTGCCCGCCGGGCGGCAACGCCTGGAACCCGAACGCGGACGCCGCCGCCGCGAGCGGCACGAACGCGCCGAGCAGGCCGCGCGTGATGGATGCCTTCGATGAACATCGAGTCTCCTTGCCTTGAGGGATGCTGGAGACCCGTACGGGCGCAACCGCGGAGCGGTTCGCGCCCGGCGCGTCAGTGCGTGGAGCGGACCGCGCCGAGCAGCACGCGTTCCCCGGAGGAAGCCGGGTTGCCGTCGGCGCGCTGGCGGGTGACGGTCAGCTCAGGAAAGGCGCTCGGCACGACACCGCCCACAGCGTCACCTGGCGTGCGTCGTTGAACGTGCCGACGGGGACGAGCACGCCTGAGGGGCTCTTCAGCCATGCCTGGTAGTAGCGGCCGTTCGCAAGCCTCGGGAGCCCCGACGCCGACAGCTGGATCCGCCACCCCGAAGGCGTTTTCGTGAGCGTCGCGGTGCCGCGGGCGCTCGGAGCGAGTGCCGTGCCCGAGACCGCCGCGGCGAACTGCGGAGCGGGTGAGCCCCCTCCGCTGGAGAGCGCGACGACCAACACCACCACCACCGCGGCGGCGAGCGCGCCCAGCGCGAGCGCCGACGGACGCAGCCCGAGGCGATCCGCAAGTCCGCGGCGAGCAGCCGGTCGTGCCTTCCCGCCGGCTCGCGCCTGGCGCTCTCCTCGCGCCACAGCTGCCACGATCCGGTCCTCCAGCCCCGGGTCCGGCTCGACCCAGGTCGCATCCGCCTTCAACTGCGCGCAGCTGATCGAGCTCGGCGCGCTCGCCCGCGCTCAGCGAGCGGCATCCTCGCCCTCCAGATAAGCAATGCGATCGTCGTCGTGGCTGGACATCAGAAACCCCTGCGATCCTTACGGTAGGCGATCGGCAACCGGTTCACTCCTTCAGGTGCCCGAGCAGCTCAGCCAGGCGCCGATGGGCACGGAAGGACCGCGACTTCACGGTGCCGGGCGCCACACTCAGGCGGTCGGCGATCTGGGTATGGGTGAGGCCTTCGAAGTGCTGGAGCTTCACCACCTCCTGCTGATCGGGTGGGAGCTCCTGGACGGCGCGGCGCACCTCCCAGGCGTCATACAGCGACTCGACGGGCTCCGGGCCCGATACGAGAGCGGGGTCCGACGGCGAGGCGGAGTCGATCGGGGCAGCTCTGCGGCGCGCCTCTGCCCGGTAGACGTCGATCGCAGTGCGCTTTGCGATCGTCGCAAGCCAGGGCTCGAGGTCGCGCTCGGTGTCGATGCTGGCGGCCGCGCGCCACGCTTTCAGGAACGTCTGCTGGGTGGCCTCCTCCGCGAGCGCCTTGTCTTCCAGCACGCGGTAGGCGACGGAGTAGACCAGCCGCCCGTACTCGCGGTAGACGATCCGGACGGCGTCTGGATCACCTTCGCGAAACCTTCGTCTCAGCCTCCGGGTCACAGTGCGACCGCAGGAGCGTATTGGGAATTCACGGCGCGGGCGCAAGGGAGTGCACGGCAGCTCTTGCGCCCCGTGGCGAGCCTGCCTGACTTCCGGCCCACCAGCTTGCTCGGCGCGCTCGCCCGAGCCGAAGTCGACTTCGTCGTCATCGGTGGCGTCGCGGTAGTGCTTCAAGCGAGTCCGCGCTTCACTCGCGACCTCGACATCTGCTACGCCGTGGACACCGCCAACCTCGAACGGCTCGGCGGTCTGTTGGTGTCGCTCGACGCCAGGCTTCGCGAGGTTGATGAGGATGTCCCTTTCGTGCCCGACGCGCGGACGCTGAGAGCGCACGTCGATGCTCACGCTCACGACGCGCGAAGGCAACCTCGATCTCCTCGTCGATCCGCCCGGCTCGCCGGGCTACGCAGCCCTGCGCCGGAGGGCCGACGTGATCGACCTCGACGGGGCGTCGGTGCGCGTCGCGTCATTGGAGGATCTGCTCTCGATGAAGAGAGCAGCCGGGCGCCCCCAGGACGAGATCGACGCGGAGTCACTCGAGATCGCACGCAGTCGCTTGCGCGGCCGGCGCCAGGCACGGAATCTCCTGCGAACCGCTGCCCACGCTCGGCGGCACCCGAGGTATCTTGGTCTTGCCGTGTCGCACCGGATCGAGCGTGGAACGGTTTCGCATGGATGGTGTGCGGAGATCTGACTCCGGCGTCGGTGAGCAGGCACCGACACAGCCGTCGGACACACCGCCGGTTTCGGCGACCCTCGCCGGGATCGAAGCCCGCAGGGCGCAGCGGCGCGAGGCTGCTGCCAGGCGCAGGCGGCGACGTCGCCGCTGGTTGATCGCGGCACCGTTTCTCGCTCTGCTGCTGTGGGCGAGCGTCTCGTACGCAACCTGGATGCTGGCGCCCACGAGCATGTCGTGGAACGAGCGCAGCGTCGAGTGGGTGAGACAGAAGGTGCCGTTCGGCAACTGGATCGTCGACAACGTCGAGCACGTCTACTTCAGCTTGAACGCGCCGAAGAAGGGTGGGCCGCAGCTGAAGGCCCTGCCGGCCGTCGGGCTCTCCCAGCTGTCGACCGCGCGGGTGCGGGCCGCGAGGGCTCGTGCACTCGCCGCTGCGTGGCCACCGCGGGTCAAGCCGATCTTCCCGCATCCGCTACCCGGCGAGGGTGTCTGGAGGGCAACGGGCCCGCCGTTCAACGGTGGCCCACCGGTTCTGGTGACGACCTTCCGCACCGAGCTCGACTACCCGCGAATCGTCGCCTACGTCGCCTGGTTCGACCATACGCGCACGCAGATCGCCTACTACCCGGGCCGCTACGAGCCGCCGCACGCGGCTGTACGCGGGCCGATGATGGTCCCCTACGACCAGCGCTGGCGGCTGCGTGCAACCTTCAACGGGGGCTTCACCCACGAAGACGGCGAAAACGGCTCGGCCGACAACGGCCGCGTGAACGAGCCGCTGAAGGACGGCAACGCCACGCTCATCGGCTATCGCGACGGGCGCGTCGCGATCGTGAAGTGGACGGGCGGCGCGAACGCCGGAACGGACGTCGCGTGGGCGCGCCAGAGCCTCGCCCCGATCGTCTGGAACGGACATCTGAACCCCCAGTTGGATACAGACCCGAACAGCCCACAGTGGGGGTTCACGCTCGGCGGCGTCACCCGCGTCTGGCGCAGCGGCGTCGGCATCGACCGCCGCGGCAACCTCATCTACGTCGCCGCCGACAACCAGACGGTGATCACGATCGCAAAGATCCTCCAGCACGTCGGCGCGGTGCGGGCGATGGAGTTCGACATCAACCCTGACTGGCACACCTTGATCACCTACACGCACAACCGCGGTCTCGACCCGAAGCTGGTGGAGCCCCAACCGAACCAGTCGCCCGACCGCTACCTCGTCCCCGACGACCGTGACTTCTTTGCGGTCTACCGGCCGCTGCCCGGTCCGGTGACCGTCCCCTTCAAGTAGCAGTGCCGCTGGGCGGCCAGCCGCCGAGAACGGAGCGTAGACTCGGTCAGCTAGGGGGTAGGGCGAACACAACTGGGTGGAGGTGGAACCATGCGAAAGCTCGATCTGCTCGTCGGGGGTAGGCGCCACGGCGATACTCGGCGTGACTTTGCTGGCAACCAGCGGAGACGCATCAACCAGCGCTCGAACCGCGGCGGCGCCTGCCGACTACGTCAGCGCCTGCGTCCAGAAGACGGGACCGCAGCCAAGCCGCGGCGATCTCAACGTGCTGCACACAGCATGTGCCAAGGGCCAGAAGCCTCTGAAGCTCGCCCTGTTCCCAGCCGCAGGCGCTCAGGGTCCTACCGGACCCCAGGGATCTCCGGGACCCGACGGCCCTCTTGGTCCCCCTGCTCCGTCGGGCGGCGGTTCGACCGCCGGTGATTTCGCGGTGGCCAATGTGTTCGTGAGTCAAGGCGGCGCTACGCCAGCGATCTGGGCGACCTACTCGGCGGCAATGGGCTCACCGATCGGGACCACGACGGGAGGAGAGTTCCGCTTCACGTGCTCATCTGCCCAGGCACCCTGCAAGGTCTCTATTGCCGCTGCAGTGCTCTCTAATCAGACCGGCTCGGACAACCTTCACGCCAGGGTCTTGATCTTCAAAGAGGTCAACGGTGAGCCTGAAGTCTTCTGCGAGTACGCGGACGGGGCCACCAACAGCACCGCCCCAGCCGTAGTCTCGCGCGTTCCTACGAGCACCTCCGTTGGCGCGATCAGCAGCCCCCTCGACATGGGGATCGGCGGTTCGCTCGACTGTGGGGCCGGTCAGCCCTACAGCTCGCCTGTAAAGGAAATCTGGGTGCCGAGCGGGCCTACTGGCAAAGCGTTCTACAACGTGTTCACCACGTTCGCGTTCAAGTAGCTGTGACGCATGTGTGTGTGACGATCTGAGCTGAAGGGGCGCCGTTGGAGGAGCCCGTCCATCATCGTCAGCATGGCGCTGGCGCCCGATGCACACGGGTGGTCGCACTCTGCGCCTGAGCAGAAGGCCAGGGCGCTGCGTACGTGCTGCGCACGTCCGACGGTGTCGCCGGCGCGTCAGCAGCCAGTGGCGTCGCGCAACGTCCGGCAGGCCTGACCCATGCGCGACGCAGAGAGAGCGCCGATCCGCCTCCGGAATGTCTCTCGCGGAAGCGTGTGCAGGTTGTCGAAGTTGACAACGCAATCCGACGGCACGCCATCCTCGGAGGCCGTGAGCATGAGCTCGGAGACCAATCCTCGCTGCGTCCGCGTGAGCGCCGCGACCACAAGCGAGCCGATCCGATCAGCGATCGGGTCGCGAGTGAGGATCAGGACCGGCCGATCGCCGCCCGGCGTCGCCGCGAACCAGATCTCACCCCGCTGCATCGCCCCAGTCGGCCCAGTCCTCAGCTGGGCCCCAATCAGCTACCTCCGCCAGCGATCGCTCCGCGGCGGTCAATGGCGCCCGCGTCCATGCGTCGGCCTCATGCTCGCAGTTCAGCGCCGCCAGATGCCGGTGGAGCGCGTCGCGCAGGATCTCAGAGCGGTCCACGCCCAACGCGTCGGCCCAGCGCTGGACCTCTGCCGCCTCTTCGTCGCGTACACGGAAGCTCAGCATTGTCATACAGCTAACGTAGCATGTATGACAAGCCCCCCCCAACGTGCCTCCTACTGTCTGACCGCGAAGCGTCGGCGGGAGGGCACCTCGCATCGCGGCTCTTGACGCATCAGATTGGGTGACGCCAACGAGGGCACCGTAGGATTGCGAGCGTGCCGTTCACGCTCAGGAACCTCAAGGAGGACCTGGAGGACGTCGGAGCCAGGTTCGACGGCGCGCCGAACCTCGAGTTCCGCATGGCGACCGGGGCGCTCGAGCTCGAGCGATCCGGCCTGAGCTACCAGCGCGTCCCGCCCGGCTATCGCTTTCCGTACGGCCACACGCACAGGAAGCAGGAGGAGGTGTATGTGGTCCTGCGCGGCAGCGGTCGGATGAAGCTCGACGAGGAGATCGTCGAGCTCAGCGAGTGGGACGCGGTGCGCGTGCCGCCCGGTACGTGGCGAGGCTACGAGGCCGGACCGGGGGGCCTCGAGATGATCGTCATCGGCGCGCCCAATCTCGGCGAGGCTCAGCGCGAAGACGTCGAGGGCCAGCGCGACTGGTGGACTGACTAGCGCACACGGCGAGCCGCAGATGAGCGATACGAATCCCGGAGACGGCAAGGTGGTCGTGAACAGGGCGATGTCGCTCGACGGGTTCATCGCGTCCCCCGGCCACGTGATGGACTGGGGCTCTGGTCGCACGCTTGCCGACTTCGTCGATCGGGACGACTTCCTGGAGATAGCGGCGGCCACCGGCGCGATGCTGGTCGGCCGGCGTACCTCCGATGTGGGGGACCGGATGGAGGCCGAACAGCCGGGTAGCGTCGACTACCCCTTCTCGGGACCCGTGTTCGTCCTCACTCACAGGCCGCCGCAGTCGTCGGCGCCAGGGGTCACGTACCTGAGCGGTGACATCGGGGAAGCGGTTGCAACGGCAAGCCGCGCCGCGGGCGGCAAGAACCTGGAGGTCCTCGGAGCTGACGTCGCCGGCCAGTGCCTGCGGCGTGGGCTCGTCGACGAGATCCTGGTCTATGTACTGCCGGTGCTGCTCGGCGACGGCATCAACATCTCGGCTCCCGGGCTGCCCAGGATCGACCTCGAGCCGCTCAGCATCGCGCGGTCGGGCGCAGCGACAATCCTGCGCTTCCGCCCCCTACGTAGTCGCTAGCGCTGCTCGTCGGCGAGTCGGAGCCCGAGTCCCTAGCTCGGCGCGTCTGCCTCGATGAGGCCGGCCTGGTATGCGAGCACGACCGCCTGGACCCGATCGCGGAGCCCCAGCTTCTGGAGGATGTGAGTGACGTGCGTCTTGACGGTCGTCTCGCTGATGTAGAGCTCTTGCCCGATCTCCGCGTTGGAAAGGCCGGTGGCGATGAGGCGAAGGATGTCCTGCTCGCGCGCAGTGAGCTCGTCGAGCTCTTTCGGCGGAACCCGGCGCGGGATCCGCGCGAACTGCTCGATCACGCGCTTGGTGATCGCGGGCGAGAGAAGCGCGTTTCCACCGGCGACGGTGCGCACGGCTGAGATCAGCTGCTCAGGGGGGTCGTCCTTGAGCACGAAGCCGCTGGCACCCGCGCCCAGCGCTTCGTAGACGTATTCGTCGAGACCGAAGGTCGTGAGGATCAAGATCCGAGCGCCGTCGTTGGCGGCGAGGATCCGCCGAGTGGCCTCGAGCCCGTCGAGCTCGGGCATTCGGATGTCCATCAGGATGACGTTCGGCTCGCACCGGGCGGCCTTTTCCACCGCCTCGAGCCCGTTTCGCGCCTCTGCGACGACTTCGATGTCCTCTTCATCGGCGAGCAGCATCCGGAACCCGGCTCGGACCATGGACTGGTCGTCGGCGATGAGGACGCGGATGCTCATCCTTGCGGTTCCTGGAGGGGGAGCCGGGTGCTGAGGAGAAAGCCGCCGCCGTTCGCCGTCCCGGCGGTCATCTCGCCACCGTAGAGCTTGACGCGCTCGCGGATCCCGATCAGCCCGTGGCCGGCTCCGTTGCTCGTCACGGCTCCGTGGCCGTCGTCGCGCACGTCGATCTGCACCTCGTCCGGCCGATAGTGGATGGTGACATCAGCCTGGCTGGCGTGTGCGTGCTTGAGCGCGTTGGTGAGGGCCTCCTGCACGATCCGGTAGGCGGAGAGGTCGACTCCTCGCGGGAGCGGGAAAGGCTCCCCGTCGACGCTCAGCTCGACGGGCAGCCCGGCGCGGCCGATGTCTTTCACCAGCGAGTCGAGCCCGTCCAGGCCGGGCTGCGGTGTGAGCTCGTCGCGATCGCCGGCACGGCGCATGACCGCCAGGAGCCGGCGCATCTCCGACAGGGCCGAGCGGCCGACACCCTCGACGCGCCTCAGCGCCTCGCGATCCTCGGCGAGCGAATCGGGAAGCCTGTGCCTGACGGCCCCTACCTGGAGCACCATCACGCTGACGGCGTGCGCGACGATGTCGTGGAGCTCGCGCGCGATTCGCGCCCGCTCCTCGGCGACGGCGATACGCGCGGCCGCATCCCGCTCGAACTCGGCGGCGGCCGCACGTACCTCCGCCGCCTCGGCTTGCTCGGAGCGCTCGCGCACAGCAAGGCCCGCAACCCAGCTGACCGCGAAGTCGATAGGGACGAAGACCAGTTCGTCTGTCGAATGGCCGGGGACGTTGTAGACGACCGTCGCGGCGCCGCCGAGAACGACCACCAGTCCGAGGCCCGCCCACCGACGGTCGCGAAGGTTCCCGAGCAGGAACGCATCCGCCAGCCCGAGGGGGAAGAGGGCGTTGGCGTACGGGATCAGCAGCGGGTCGACGAACGAGATCCCCGCCGCCAGCAGCCAGTAGAGCGCCGGGCCCGCGAACGGGAAGCGCCGGCGCGCGTAGATCGCGGGAACCAAGATCCCGATCGCCGGGATGCAGAACCACAGGGTCGTCGTGGGCGCTCCCGGCGACCCACGCCCGAGCACCACCTCGAGCATCGCCATGATCGCGAGCAATGCGACCAGCAGATCGAACCAGTAGCTGCGCGCGAGGTCTCGGATATGACGCACGCGTTGACCGTACTCCACGCGATCCGTGCTCGCCTCCTACCGAAGTAGGAGCCCGAATCGTCGGATGGGACGAGCTCGAATCCGCTCTGCCGACGATGCGGATCCCGCGGCCTGACCTTAGGTTCGTGACATGGCACGAGAGGCGAATGCACACGCGGTGCGCGCACAACGGCGCTTCTGCGGCAGTCGGGAACAAGGCCGGCGGTGTCAGCCGGCGAAGAACTTCGCGGCGCAGGCAACGGAGCGCCGCCGGACGAGCTAGGGGGAACCTGATGTTCAGATCCACGGCTCTTCGTACTCACGAGACCGCGGTCTCGGTACCAGTTGTCGCGCTGCGGGATGTCCGCAAGGTGTACGGCCGAGGCGAGGGAGCGGTAACCGCCCTCGACGGGGTCACCATCGCTCTGGCGGCTGGGTCCTTCACTGCTCTGATGGGCCCCTCGGGCTCGGGTAAGAGCACGTTCTTGAATGTGGCGGCGGGCTTGGACCGGCCGACGTCGGGCACGGTCGGGTTGGGCGAAACCGAGCTGGCGGGGTTGAGCGAGCGGCGGTTGACGATCTTGAGGCGTGAGCGGATCGGATTCGTCTTTCAGGCCTTCAACCTGTTGCCCTCGCTCACGGTCGCACAGAACATCGGCCTGCCGCTACGTCTGGACGGTCACCGTCCGCGGCGCTCGGTGGTGCGCGAGGTCGCGGCTCGGGTCGGGCTCGAGAAGCGCCTGCGCGACCGGCCCTCCCAGCTTTCGGGCGGCCAGCAGCAGCGGGTCGCGATCGCTCGGGCGCTCGTCACCCGGCCCGATGTGGTGTTCGCCGATGAGCCGACAGGAGCGCTCGACACTCGCACTGGACACGAGGTGCTCGACCTGTTGCGCGAAGTCGTGGACAGGGACGGCCGCACGGTGGTGATGGTGACCCATGATCCTGTCGCGGCGGCCTACGCCGACCAGGTCGTGGTGCTCGCCGACGGGCGGGTCGCCGGGACGCTCGAGGCTCCCGGCGCCGATGAGGTTGCAGAACAACTCGCGCGTCTGGGGGACTGAGCCATGTTGCGACTCTCCATTCTCAGCGCCCGCGGCCGTCTCGGGACGTTCGCGGGCGCACTGCTTGCACTGATCGCCGCATCTGTCATCGCGATGGCCTGGGGCATGCAGCTCGAGTCCCTGCTGCGCACCCACGCCCCGGTCGAGCGCTACGCCGGCGCCGCGGCAGTTGTGAGCGGGCGACAGACGGTCGGTTCCGAACACGACGTGCTGCTCGGCGAGCGCGCCCGCGTGAACTCGGAAGTCGCCGCTCGGCTCGCGGCCGTGCCGGGAGTACGGGCGGCGATCAGCGACGTGTCGGTTCCCGCCCGGCTTGGCGGCCGGGCCATCGTCGCACACGGGTGGAGCAGCGCTGCGCTGACACCCTACGCGCTGAGCGCCGGGCGCTCGCCCTCCGGGCCGGACGAGGTGGTGACGGGATATCCCGCCGCCCTCGGCGCGCGGCTGCCCCTCGCCGCAACCGAACCCACACACACCGTCACGGTGGTGGGCGTCGCTCGTCCCCGCCATACCGTCTCGCAGCAGACCGCGATCTTCCTGAGCGATGCAGAGGCGACGCGGCTGGCGGGCCATCCCGGTCGAGTCGATGCGATCGGCGTGCTCGCCGCGCCGGGCGTTGACGTCACGCGCCTGCGCGCCGCCGCTCCCGGCGCAGACGTGCTGACGGGCGCCGCGCGGGGCCGGGCCGAGTACCCGGAGCTCCAGAAGACGCGCACCACCATGATCCCCGTCACTGCCGCGTTCGGCGGGTTGGCGCTGTTCATCGCGATGTTCGTCGTCACCAGCACGCTGGGCCTCTCGATCCAGCAGCGCGAGCGCGAGATCGCGCTGTTGCGAGCGGTGGCCGCCACCCCCGGCCAGATCCGCCGCATGATCGCCTGGGAGGCCGTGCTCGTCGCGCTGATCGGCGCCGCGGCCGGAATCTGGCCGGGAGTCCTGCTCGGGCGTGCACTGGCACGCGCGCTCGTGCGCCACGGCATAGTGCCGCAGAACTTCGTTCTGCACACGGATTGGCTGCCGGCGGCGGCGGTGGTCGGCTGCGCCGTCGTGACCTCTCTGCTTGCGGTGCTCGCAGCCGGGCGGCGGGCCGCTCGTGTGCCGCCGACGCTCGCGCTCACCGACGCCGCGGTCGAGCCTCGGCTGCTCGGCCCCGGACGGCTCGCCGGTGGACTGCTGGCGCTCGCCGGGGCCGTGCCGCTGTTCATCGTCTCGACGACCACCACCACGCCCGAAACGGCGGCGGCGACAGCAGAGATGACCGCAATCTTCCTGGTGGTGGCAGCCGGATTCCTCGGACCGATCGTGACGCACGTGGCTGCCCGGCTGCTGGCGCCGGCGCTCACCGCGCTCTCCCCCGTCGGTGGCTTCCTCGCCTCCGCGAACCTGGGCGCCGCCACGCGACGCTTCTCCTCCGCCAGCACGCCGTTGGTGCTCACCGTCGCCCTGAGCTGCACGCTCCTGTTCAGCAGCACGACAATCGAGCACGCCACCAGCCAGCAGCGCCATGCCGCGCTGACGGGCCAGCTCGCGATCACCGCCTCCGGTCCCGGGTTGCCGGCCGCGGCGCTCAGCGACGCCCGCGCCACGCGCGGAGTGCGCTCGGCGGTCGCGCTGACGGCGACGACGCTTGGCCCGAGCCTCGGCGACTCAGGCGACACCATGCCTGCGCAGGTCCTTGCCGGAGGGCAGGGCGGCGGCCTCGATGTCGGCGTGATCACCGGGTCGCTGAGCGGACTGCGAGGCGACACGATCGCGCTCGGGCGCCACCGCGCCGCCGCCGCGCATGCCCGGGTTGGCGACCGCGTGCAGGTCATGCTCGGCGACGGCACACGGACCCGCGCCACCGTCGTCGGAATCTACAGTCGCGACCTCGCCTTCGGGGACGCTCTACTCGCCCCCGAGCTGGCCGCCGGCCACCAGACCACCCCGCTGCTGGGGACGATCCTCGTCCACGCCGTACACCCGGCAGACGTCGCCCCGCGCCTGCAGGCGCTGGCCTCGCGTTATCCCGGGCTGCAGGTGAGCAACCGGGCGTCGATGGCGACCGCGACGGACGCCGAAAACGAGATGAACCGCTGGTTCGGCCCGCAGTTCGTCGCGGAGATCTTCGCCTTCACGTCGATCGCGGTGGTTACCACGCTGTTCATGATCGGGTTGCGGCGCGGGCGCGAGCTGGCACTCCTGCAGCTCGTCGGAGCGACCCGGCGCCAGGTCCGGTCGATGGCGCGCTGGGAGGCCGCATTGATCATCATCATCGGTCTCGGACTCGGCCTGGCGATCGCCGCCACCGCGCTGTTGCCGCTCAGCCACGCGCTGAACGGTGGCCTCCCGTATGTGCCCGCGGGGCCGTTCGCGGCGATCGTCGGCGTCACAGTGCTCCTGGCGATACTGGCCCTGGGACTGCCGACCCGGCGGGCGCTGCGCACGCGGCCGGTCGAGGCGATCGGCGTACGAGAGTGATCCCGGCGGACGCGCCGGTGCAGGATCGGCGCACCGGCGCCGGAGTCAGTGGAGACGGTGGGTTCGCCGGGTCGCAATGGAGACGAGAATGACTTCCGCCAGACGGATTCGGGGATCGGAGACGGGGAGGCTGAGTACGCGGGGCGTACGACCCTTCCGCCCTACCTTGCCGTGCAAGATATAAGTCGCTATCATGCAATGCATGGTAAGCGAGAGCCGAAGCAGCCAGATGCTCCGCGGCGTGCTCGACCTCTGCCTGCTGGCGGTGATGGATGACGGGCCGGCATATGGCTACGAGATGACGAAACGGCTACGCGACCGTGGCCTTGCGCTCGTGGCGGACGGATCGATCTATCCATCTCTGGGGCGCCTGGAGCGCGACGGCCTGGTCGAGACATACCGGGCCGCGAGCAACGGCGGACCGCCACGGAAGTACTACCGCCCGTCGAGCGCAGGACGGCTGGCACTCGCGCTCGGAGTGTCCGAATGGCGAGCCGCACGCGATGCCATCGATGCGGTGCTCGGCCCTGTGAAAGTGGAGGTGGCCCATGGGTGATTTCGTCGACCAGTGCCGACAGGAGTGGAGGCGTCTCGGTGTCCCCGATCCGCTCGCCGACGAGATGGCGGCAGACCTGGCCTCCGACCTCAGGGAAGCTGAGGCCGAGGGCGTCTCCGCCGAGGAGTTCCTCGGCAGCGCTGCGCTTGACCCGCGTTCATTCGCCGCCTCGTGGGCAACCGAGCGAGGGGTCATACCCCCACCGCGCACCCGCGAGAACGCTCGGCGTAGGCCGCTCGCTCTGACGGCGTTCACCGTCCTGGCGGCGATCGCGCTGATCGTTTCGGCGCTGCTGCTCCTGACCGGGCAGCCGAGAGTGTCACTGGTCACGACCGGATCAAGGCCGCTTCTAGCGCCCGCGCCACCGGTGGGCCCGTCCCTCCCACCTGGGCACCAGGTCCACGCGAGCGCAGCCGCCCCTGTCGAGTGGATCCTCCTGTTCCTGGCAATCGCCGCGCTCTGCTTCGCCGGATGGCTGTGGTCGAGCTGGGGCCGCTCGCGCTCACGCACCGCCCCCGCCGCCTGACCGTCGTCAAAAATGGAGACGGCGGGTTCGACAGGTGCGAAACGACAAGCCGCGAGCGGCATCGCAGAGCCGATTACGCCGCATCGTCCGAGGAGCGCGGCGACCGTTGGGCGTACGTGAGCAGGCAGTGGCGGCGACGGCCGCTGCTCGCGCAAAACGAGCGACTCAGCTGTCAACCGGGGTGTCCGGCAGGTGTCCCCACTCGGACCAGGAGCCGTAGTAGATGGCCACGTCCGGGTAATCCAGCTCGTGCTTCAGCACATAGGCGACCTGGCTCGCCCTGTTCCCGATGGTGCAATAGGTGATCACCCGCCGAGCAGGCACAACGCCCTGCTCCTCGTACAGACGCCGCAGCTTCGCGGGGTCGGTCGGGGCCCCGTGATCGTCGCGGAGGACATCGACCGACACGTGGACCGCTCCCGGGATATGGCCAGCGCGCCCCACTTCCTCCGTTGCCCCCGACGGCCAGAAGCGTTCGCCTCTGAACTCCTCGGGCGAGCGCACATCGAGGATCACCGCATCTGGAGCGCCGATCAGCTTCCGAACCTGCTCGTGGGAGACGATCAGGTCGGCCTTGCTCCCCCGACGCTCATAGGCCGTGGAGCGCGGCTCCGGCACGTCGGTGCTCCATGAGTGGCCCGCGCTCTCCCAGCGCTCCCGCGGACCATTCAGGATGCGGATCCGCTCGTGACCGTGCCAGTCCAATAGCCAATAGCCGAGCATAGGTGCGTAGCCGTAGAAGGCCACGGTGGTCTCGGCGGTCACACCTGTCCTCGACAGAAGGCCGTCGAGCCCATCTTCGTTGACTGGCGTGTAGTCGGGATGGCGCAGGTCCTTGTACGCGTTCCAGAGGACCGCTCCCGGAATGTGTCCTTGGTCGTAGGCCGTACCGCTGACGTCGACCTCGACAACACGCACGTCCGGATCAGCGAGATGCGCCGCGATCCAGTCGGCGTCGATCAGCACCTCCGACCTCACGGGGCCAAGTATTGCGCGCCGAGCCGCCTCGAACACGCCACCCAGCTCGCTTCGCTTGGTTGCGAGCGTCTCGATGACTGCACTGGATACCCACTCGCAGGGGAAAAGTGGAGACGGCGGGTTCGACATGTGCGAAACACCACGCCGAAAACGGCGTCGCCGAGCCGAGTACGCCGGATCGTCCGCGCGCACGCCGGCGACCGTCCTGCATACGCGAAGAAGGCGCAGGCGAGCGCCGAGCGCACTGCCGGATCTCGCCCAACTCGGGCGTCTCCTGGCCGCGGCGTCAGGGCGCCGGGGAGCGGGTGGCGGTCTGTACTGTGGCGGCGTACTGTGCGCTCGGCTGCACCTCGATCCACACCAGCGTCGGTCGTCGTGTTCGCGGGTCGACTGCCAGCGCCTCGCCGGTGACAGAAGCGGTGCCTGTGCCGATCGCCTCCGGGGTGCCGAAGGCGCCTGCGGCCGACCCCAGCGCGACGAACGGGCCGGCGGCGAGTTCGACGGCGCCGGACGTGAGCGCCAGCGCCGGCTGCCCCGTGGGTCCTACGGCGAGGTCGCCCAGCATCCAGTCTTGTCCGGGTGGTGTCGCCCGACTTGCGCTGCGGAAGCCGATTTGCCCGGTCGTGGCGGTCTGCACCCGCATGTGGGCGCCGTCCCAGCTGGTCCAGGCCGCGATCGCGCCGTGACGCAGGAGCCCAAGCCGCACCGCGAAGTGCGCCGACAGATAGAACAGGTCGTTCGGCCAGACACCATGGTCTAGCGTCGTCCTCGCGATCCGGGCCGACCCGGCGGGCAGCACCGCCGCGCTCACGTCGCGTGTCTCATAGGACGTGTGCGCGGGGCGGCCCGTCCACAGCAGGTAGGTGGTCCCGTCGGCCGCGGCCGAGACCGCGAGCGAGGCTACCTGCGTGGCGGGCACCCGGCGCACGCGGCCCCAGCCGCCCCCAGGGGATCGCACCCGCACGACGATGGCATTTCCCGTCCTCCAGACCACGACGATGTCGCCGTGAGCATCGACGGCCGACGCGATCGACTGCGTCGAGACCCGGTGAGCCACGGTCACCGGCGGGCCAAACGGCATGCCTGGGCGCCGCACCGCAACGCGAACGTCCGCGCTTACCGGCCGCACGCAGTGGCCCTGCGCGTTGCGATGGAGTTCGAGCCAGGCGGCCACAGCCAGTCCTCGTGCATTGCCGGCGAACGTGACCGCCGGCGGCGAGGTGTGCGAGTAGATGGTCCAGGTGGTGCGTCCCGACGCGAACGCCCCATTCACGTTCCCGAAGCGTGGCGTCAGCCCGAACCGGATCGCCACCCCGCACGCGTTTGGCAGCCTTCGCTCCTGAACGGCGATCACGCCACCCTTCGCATCGACAACGGGCGCCGGCGGTGGCCCCTCGAGCACCTCTTCGCCTGTATCAGGCGCCGTGCGCTGAGGCCCGAAGCTCCTCGCCGACGGCGCGCGACTCGCCGACCGCCGACCGCCTGACCGGTCCGCCCACGTCGCAAACGCCCAGCCACGAGCGTCGAACGCGAGCGTGGGGGTCCCCGACGGGAGTCCGGAGGAGAGGGGCTGCGGCGACGTCCAAGCCCGCCCTCGTGCAGTCACCGGTGCGAACGCGAACACTGCAACCACCGCGCCGAGAAGCGTCATGCGCAGAGCCATGAAGCGATCATCAACCCGATCGGCGAAGACCCACATCCGTACAAACAAGAAGAGCTGCTCCGGTGTTGCCGGCGCCACGGAAGGATTGAGCAGCCTTGACCCGGCGGCGTGCTCGGCACGAAGTTCGCACCAGAGCATGGCGCATGTCCTCCGGGGGCCGTTCCCTGCTATTCGCCAAGAGCGGGGCACGCCATCGGCCCAAGACGCGAAGCATGCTCGGGACGAAATCCGATCGTCTATCCCGCCGCCCTCTCACCCATCATTCTCCCAATCGAGAACCGTCTGCTCACTGGTCCCAGCGAGGTCCGAAGTTCGCGGTGTTCGCAGCGCTTTGTCTGAAGATGGAGACGGCGGGTTCGACAGGTGCGAAATCGCGCATGAGAACGGCATGACGGAGCCGATTCGAGCGTAAAGGTCAAGGTCGTCTGAGGCATCGGCTGGAGGCGCTGTGTGTACACGGCACGTACGCTCGGGACCTATTGCGTCCCGTCACCAGACCACCGGGACGCCGCAATGCGGTCAGTCGAGAAACCCGCCGTGCGCCAGGGCCGCGCCGACCCAGGAGCGCCGCTCAAAAGCTGGTATGAGCAGCAGCGGGTGATCGAGCCGCGCGGTCAGGCAAGCGAGGCAGCGACCTGCTCCAGCAGTTTCAGCCGCTCCTCTAGGACGATCTCCATGCCAGAGTTGAGAGCCGCATCGCGCGCCTCCGAGCTCGAGAGCTCCATGAGGAGCGTGAGCCTCGTGCGCCCGTCCACCTTGGCGAACACCACCGTACTCACCGATTCGCCTCCCGCGACCTCGTTGCGCTCTGTCGAGACGATCCGCTCGTCCGGAACGATCTCGCGGTACTCGCCGTGAAAGGCTGATTGGAGGCCGTCCTTTTCCACCAGTACGTACCGCCACTCGCCGCCGACCCGCAGGTCGATCTCGGCACTCCTGACCGTCCCGCGGCCCCCGCCCCACCACTGCTTGACCAACGCGGCCGTGGTCCATGCCCTATAGACGAGGTCCGTGGGTGCGTCTAACTCCCGCACGATCAGGATCTTCTGATCCGCATGGCGAGCCGCGATCATTGCGAGCGCAGCGATCGCCGGCAGGTCGCCCAGATATGACGCCTCGATGTACCAGGCGAGGGGATCTTCAGACGTCGAACGAGAGTCGATGAGACGCTGAACGCGCTCGATCAGCGCGTCGACGGTCTTGACGGAGAGCTCTTGCCCTCCAAATTTGACACCGGATCCGGGTTGGGTCTCAGGCACGGCGCCCTCCAACGACTGCCTCGGCGATCCGCGCCCTCGCTCCGTACTTGGTGCTGTAGCCAACGAGTACGCGATCGTCATCGTTCCTTGCGCGAGACTAGCCCGCGGCGAGCGCGCGCCCCATCCGTGCGGAGTGCGGCCACGGCTCCGTGATCTGCACGTGCAGAAACAACCTCTTGAGGCCGCGACGACCACGAAGCTCTCGACCTGCCCCAACAGCGCAGCGGCCCGGTCAGCGCCGGAAAGTGGAGACGGCGGGTTCGACGAGTGCGAAGCGGTACGCCGAAACGGCATTGCAAAGCCGATCATGGCCCTCCTCTCGGCAGTGCTGCGACCATGCTGCGTACGTAGACCGGCTCGAAGCGATAGCTGGCCGGGCCCCGGGTCTCGTCACTCTGTGCCTGTGGGGCCCGCCGCGACGCGGGCCCCACACGGTTCGCTCGTTCGTGTGTGATCTAGGTGCCCGCGACGACGAGCTTGCCGCTCGCCTCGCTGCGCTCCATCACGCGATGCGCCTCGGCGACTTCCTCGAACGAGAACACCCGCGAGGGGCTCGCGCTGTAGTCGCCGGTCTCGACCTTCGTCACGATCTGTTGGAGCGGGATCGCAGACAGGGGGAACGGGTCGGTGCCAAGCTCGAAGCTTCCGAAGAAGCTGAGCTGAACCCCGCTCGGCAAATCGAGCATCGGCAGGAACTGGTCGACCGGCCCGAGGCCTCCCAGGAACCCCGCCTGGCACACGCGGCCGTTTACGGCCACCGCCAGCAGCGAGTCGCGAAGCGCGCTGTTGCCGACGAGGTCCAGCACCCGATCGACCCCGCCGGGGATGAGACGGCGCGCCTCCTCGGCGACCTGCCCGTTGTCGATGATCACGTGCTCGGCTCCGAGCGAGCGCAACAGCTCGACGCGGTCCTCGCGGCGTGTGGTCGCCATTACTGCGGCGCCGAGGTCGCTGGCGATGTTCACGGCAGACTGCCCGAGAGCCGACGTGGCCCCCCTCACGAGGAACGTCTGCCCCGGCTGGAGCTCGAGGTTCCCGTGTATCGCGCTCCACGCCGTGGCGTAGCTCTCGGGGATCGCTGCCAGGTCCGTCCAGCTCAGCGACGTGTCGATCGACGCGACGTTGCTCGCCGGCGCCGCGACGTACTCGGCGTAGCTGCCGTTACGCGACCGGCCTAGGCCACCCATGAGGGTGACCACGCTCGCTCCCTCGCCCAGCGCTCCGGACGGGTCCTGCGCGACGGTGCCCACAGCCTCGATGCCGCTGACCGGCGTGGCTTCGGGCCACTCGCCCTTACGCATATGGGTCTCGGCATGATTGATGCCGAACGCCTTCACGCGGATCAGGACCTCATCGCCGCCGGGAACTGGGTCTGGTAGCTCTCGAACCTGCAGCACCTCGGGTCCACCGTGCTCGGTGATGACTATCGCTCGCATCGTGTCAGTCCCTTCCGCCGGCGCCAGCCGGCAGTTGTTTAGTGATCGTTCAATAACTGCGCAAAAAAGAGGCGACCTCCGTCGGGTCGCTCGTCGCGCCGCGGGGTTAGCCCAGCTCGGCAAAAGCTGCGTTGACGATCGTCTCGAGCACCTCCCTTCCCGGATTCGTCTTGCCCACGACCATCAGCCCCATCCCCGTGGCCATTAGCTGCGTCGCCTTCGCGGCCGGCTTGACGTGCTTGGCGATCTCGCCGCGTCGCTTGGCGTTGCGTAGCGCACGCGCGGTGTTCTGCTCCAGTCGCGCCATGTGGTCCCGGACGACCCTCGCGACCTCGGAGTCGCCGGCGGCGAGCTCCATCGTCGAGTTGACCATCAGGCATCCCATCCGCCCCTCCGGGGTCATCAGGTCGTCGACGAGCCCGTCGAAGTACGCGCGAACCTCGCGCACCGACGCGCCCGGGCCCTCGAGCGCACCCATCTTCTCCGGCACGATCAGCTTCGAGTAGCGCTCCAGGGACCCGAGGAACAGCTCACGCTTGCCGCCGTGGAACGCGTTGTAGAGGCTGCCCGGCCCCACCCCCGTCGCCTCGACCAGATCGTCGACCGAGGTGTCGTGGTAGCCGTGCTCCCAGAACTCGCGCATCGAGCGGTCGAGCACCTCTTCGGGATCGAACTCACGTGGCCTCGGCATGCGCGCAAAGCATACCAGAACGCTCGTTCAAGAAAGGGCCCAGAGAGGCGCGTCCGCGGCTCGGCGCGGTTTGTGCGCCTTCGGTCGCGCTGGCCACGAGCACTCCAGAGGGTGTCCCGGTCGGCATGTGGACCGGTAGCGCCGCCTGAGCGCTACGCCCGCCCGCGCTGCGGTGGCTTAGTCAAACCTCGATTTCCTCACGGTGTGCAGCCGTGGGGCCGACCCCGTAGCGACCGCTGTCGTGGTGCAGCGAGCGCGTCGGCTGCCCAGCCCAAGGCTTAGCGCGTTGGACGAACTCCGATCGTCTACCCAGGCGCCCGCTGAGCATCTGTAGGCAATGCTCTGCTCGCTGCCGTCCGGAACCGCACGAGGTGCGAAATTCGCCGTCTTCGCAGCGTGTTGTCCGAAAGTGGAGACGGCGGGTTCGACAAGTGCGAAATTGCAGGGAGATTGGCCCTCTGGAGCCAATTCTGGGCATGACCCGGCCGAGGTCTGCGAACGCTCGGCGCACGTTAGCCATGGGCGCGTCGCCGCAGCACCGCCGACCACGAAGCCTTAGGAGCACCCGCTCGCGCGTGTCCGGCACGAGTGGGCGCCGCCGAGACCGGGGAAACTCCACAAGTCGGTACGCACAACTACCGATGCAACACCCGAGGAGTCCTTCCTAGCTTGAGCGTGTGAACCGATCGAAGCTATTGACGCCCCCCGCCGCTGTACTGGCCGTCATTCTCGCGCTCGGTGGGACCCCGGAGGCGCGTGCCGACAGCGTGCTCGCGGGCCGCCTCCCGCTGGGGCCGAAGGTGAGTGCTGGCGGCAACGCGATCGTCTGGAGCACGTTCTCTGCGGACGGCTGGCACCTGATGGTCCGGATCGGCCAGGTGACTGAGGCGGTTCCCGTCGCACCGCGCCCCGATCCGTTTGACGTCGACCTCGGAGATGACGGTCACGGCGGCCTCGTGGCGAGCTACTCGCGCTGCTCGGCCCCTGCTCAGGGCTTGGAGCTGCCGCGCGGATGCCACCTCTACTACTACGACTTCGTGACGCGGACCGAGCACCGGGTCACTCCCGCCAACACGGCCGGCAGCTCGCAGTTCGATCCGTCGATGGCCGCGGGCAGGATCGCCTTCGTCCAGATCGACGATCGACAACCAGTGGGGCCCAGAAACCAGCCGCGCATTTACGTGCAGAGCCTGAACGGCAGCAAGCCGAAGCTCATGCCGGGCGGCCTTCAGAACGGTGACGATCGGACTGGCCCGACTGCGCTGGACCTGAGCGCCACCGCACTTGCGTTCAGCTGGTCGATGCATGGGTCTGGCCCGGACGGCCTGGGCTACGGCGACACCGAGCTACACGTCGACCGGCTAGCAGGGGGCCAAGCGCTCGTCGACCGACATGCTGGCGGGAACCTGTCGCGGGTAACCGATCTCTCACCAACGCTCTTCTCCGGGGCGCTCTACTACAGCGAAGCGGTGACGGGGGACACGACCGAATACACGTTTCGCGCGCTTGGGCTTTCCGACGGTCGTGCCAGGGTGGCCCGCGCAGCGCTCGCCTTGACAAGCGTGTCAACCGGCCCGTCGGGCACGATCTACTCAGGATGCGAAATCCCCGTACTCGGCGAAAAACTGGCCGAACCGCCCTGTGAAGTGAGGCTCAGCGAGAAGGTGCCCTACGCCGATCCCGACCGCCAACTTGCTCAGGTGGGTCGGCCGACCACGATCAGTGCTGCACCGGGGCGAACGAGCTGGGTGGCGTGGAGCGCCTATGACGCTGGGGCCCGCGCGTACAGTCTGATGCTGCGGCGTCCCGGCGGCGGGATCTTCGCTGCCCCGGTGCCAAGGCGGCGAGTCCCGTTCGACGTGCAACTCGGTCCACGTCCGCGCGGAGGGTTCGTCGCGGTCTACTCCCGCTGCCGGGTCGAACCGCGCCTGGACCCGAACGATCATCTGCCACTTCCCGCGACAGGGCGAGGTTGTCGGCTGTATCGCTATGACATCGGGTCCGCACGGGAGCGTCGCATCCCGGGCTCGGGCTCGCGCTTCCTTCCCAGCGTCTGGAACGGCGAGCTTGCGTTCGCCGTACTCGGAGCAGACGGTCGACCCGCTCTGTATCTCGGCTCGCTCGACGGGCGGGCCGCCGTGCGTCGGCTGTCGACCGGCCCTACAGGGAACGCCGTAGGGCTCGGCGCCGCGTGCGATCGTCCTCCGTGGAGCACGCATCGCGTTCGTCTGGGAGCGCCGGACGAGATCGGGGTTGCGCTCCGAACTTCGCCTCCTTCGTCTCGGTCGCGGCACGGGGCTGCTCGACGCCGTCACCAGTCGAGGTGGAGCGGCGCGAGAGCTCTCGCCGTTCTTCTCCGAGGGAACCCTCGACTGGGCACGCCGCGATGCGAACGGCAACAGCCAGCTGAAGGTGTTCGCGCTCGTTACGCGTGACACGAACACGTATCTGCTGCCCGCTCCAATCCACGCGGTAGCCGCCTACCGCCTCAGAGCGTCCCCCTACGGGCCATCCGAAACGCTGTTCTACGGCAGAGCCGAAGACAACGGTGCCGCGGTCCGCCTGATGAGCGGCCGGTACCTCCCAGCACTCCGTCGCTGAAGCCCCACCCGCTGCGATCGCGTCGTGGCCGGGCTGCGCGTGCGCCGGGAGTTGCCACTCTCGGTGCGCATCATCGAAGACGGTCAAGTGCGAGTGCGCGCTCGAGGTCCGCGTTGACCTGCGCGACCAGCCAGTATGGGAGCACGCCAAGGCGTTGCTCGAGCACCGACCGATCGACTCGATCGTCGCGATGCGTGAATTGAAGGGCGAGCGTGCTGTGACCTGTGCGCACGGGGCTCCGCGTGTCCTCGGCGAAACGCGATCGTCTACCGCCGCGCTCGCTGAGCATCTGCCGCGAGCGTTCTGCTCGCTGCCGGCTCTCGGCCCCCGCGAGGTGGGAAATTCGCAGCGTTCGCAGCGTCCTGGCTGAAAGTCGAGGCGGACGGTTCAAGACGGCGAACGAGCAGGGCCGGATGCTAGTCGTAGCCTCAATCTCTGGCCGATCCAGTAGCCGGTCTGCCTACCGTCTGCGTACGTGAGGGGTGCGAGTGGGCCATCTTCGGGCGGTCGCGGATCGCGTCCTCGCCGGGATGCCCGTACAGGGTCATGACGAGGCGGCCCCCGTTCGGGGTTCTCACGATCACGCTCGCGTCGTGGCGAGATGCGCTGTTTCTCGGGATCCTGCTGTCGAACATCGCGATCGGGTCCTTCCAGGAGATCCGCTCCAAGCGCGAGCTCGACCGGCTCGCGGCGCTGGTGACGCCCGACGCATTGGTTGTGCGCGACGGGGTGGATCGTCGCGTGCCCGTCGAGGAGGTGGTCGCCGGCGACCTCGTGCGGCTGGCGGCGGGCGACCAGGTCGTGGCGGACGGGACGCTGATCGAGGCCGATGGGCTGACGCTCGATGAGGCCAACCTCACCGGCGAGTCCGAACCGGTGATGCGCGATCGCGGGCAACCGGTGTGGTCCGGTTCGTTCGTCACCGAAGGCAATGCGCTGTTCGAGGCGACCGCAGTCGGCGACGACAGCCGTGCCGCGCAGCTGACCGCGACGGCGCGCAGCTTCCGCCACGCGCGCTCGCCGCTGGAGCGCGCGAACGACCGGCTGCTGTTGTGGATCATCGCCGGATCGGTACCGCTCGCGGTCGCGCTGACGGTCTCTGTCGTCACCCGCGTTCACTTCCACGAAGCAGGGATCCAGGCGATAACCGCGGGCGTCGTCAGCCTCGTGCCGGAGGGGCTGATCCTGCTGGTCAACCTCACCGCCGCCGTGTCCGCGTACAAGATCGCGCGGCGCGGCGTGCTCGCGCAGCAGCTGAACGCGCTCGAGTCGCTCGCGTCGGTCGATGTGGTGTGCACGGATAAGACGGGCACGCTCACCGAGCCCAAGCCGCGCGTGGTCGCGCTCGTGCCGGCCGAGGGAACCGACCGCACGACGTTCGCCCACGAGCTGGCGAGCTTCGCGGCCCGTTCACCCACGAGGAACCTGACGCTGGACGCGATCAACGACGCACGGCTCGAGGAGACCGCCGACGCCAGCGTGAAGGCGCAGGTGCCGTTCTCCTCGCGCCGGCGCTGGAGCGCGTTGGACCTCGACGGCGAGCGTCTGTATCTCGGGGCCCCGGAGCGCTTCACGATCACAGACGAGTCGCTGAGGGCGCGCGGACAGCAGGAAGCCGCGTCGGGCCGCCGCGTGCTGGCGCTCGGACGCGGCGAGCAGCCGCTTCCGAGCGCCCGCGGCGAGATCTCTCTCCCGGCCGACGTGCGGCCGCTCGGACTGGTCGTGCTAGCCGAGCGGCTGCGTCCGAACGCGGCCGCGACAGTGGCGTTCTTCGGCAAGGAGGACGTCGTGCTCAAGGTGCTGTCCGGCGACGCACCCGCCACCGCCGCCGCGATCGCACGCGACGCCGGCGTGACGGGCTCGGCCGCCGCGCTGAACGGGGAGGCGCTGCCCACCGAGCCGGCGCAGCTGCGCGAGGCGGTTCTCGGCGCGTCCGCGGTGGGACGGATCTCCCCCGAGGGCAAGCGCGCGGTCATAAGTGCGCTCGAGGGCGGCGGCAGCTACGTGGCGATGGTCGGCGACGGCGTCAACGACGTGCCGGCACTCAAGGAGGCGCGCCTGGCCATCGCGCAGGGATCCGGAACCCAGATGGCACGAGCGGTCGCCGACCTGGTGCTCGTCCGCGACGACTTCGCCGCCGTGCCGAGCATCGTCGAGGAGGGGCGCCAGATCCTGCGCAACATCCAGCGCGTTGCACGGCTGTTCGTCACCAAAACCGTGTACACAGCCGTCATCGACCTTGTGGTCGCGATCCCCACGGCGAGCTTCCCGCTGCTGCCGCGACAGTTCACGATCGCCTCGACTGTCACCATCGGGATCCCCTCCTTCCTGCTGGCACTCGCGCCGAGCTCCGGCCCATGGCGGCCGGAGGGGTTCGAGCGCTCGGTCGCCAGTTTCGCGATACCCGCCGGCGTCGCCATCGGGGCCGGAACGGCCGCCGGATACCTGCTGGCCCGCTACGGCTTCGACGTCGGCCTGATCCACTCTCGCACGGCGGCCACCGGCATCATCGTGGTCTGCGGCCTGGCGGTCGTGCTCCGCCTCGAGCGGGACCGCGGGCGCTCCCGCCTCATCCTCTGGGTCCTGTGCGCCGCGATGTTCGCGCTCTACGTCCTCGCGCTGGCGGTCCCGTTCCTGCGCCAGTTCTACGAGCTCGCGACGCCCACCGGCGAGACGATCGCCGCCTGGGCCGCCGGTACCGCTGTGGGCGTGGGCGGGATGCTCGCGGGACTCAGGCTGACGCGCGCCTGAGCGGGCGCCGGCAGCGGTTGTCCAGCACGGGCAGATTTCGTCCTCAAGAGCCTTCGCGCCCCGACCAGTACTGCTCGGCCTCCGCCTCCATTCTCTCCAGGCGCGTGTAATAGTCAGGAAACTCGTTGAGGTGGGCTCTGGCGATCTTGCCTGTAGTGAGCTCATCGTCATCAGTCACGTTCGTCGCGGGATCGCGCTGTCCGTGCTCGAGCTCAACCGCGAGGCCCATGCGGAACTGCTCGACGTCAAAGCGCGAGCTGTTCCAGTCGATGCCGATGCGCTCCCCGATCGCCCGCGCCTCGTCTGCCGAGAAGCTGCGGTGTTGATTCATGCGCGTAGTGTCCCGCATGTCGTCCCGGAGGTGCGGCTGGCGAGCCGCGGGCCTGCCTGTGACGCCGCGCCGACGTCGCGCGTACCGCGCCACTTGAGGCTGGGGAACAGTTTGGGGAACATCTCCTGCCAACCTGCGCCCATTGCCGCCCGGCAACGCTCGGCAAGGACAGGCGAAAAGCCGCATCAGCACTGGAATATCGAGCCGCGCGTCCTCGGGTACCACAGCCCGCTCCTCAGACCGAAACCACCATGGTAAGCAAGGGGTCAGCGGCTCGCGCGAAGAAAGTCACGTCAAACACGTCTGGCCGAGCACGTCGCCGGCGGGGCCGGTGCGCCCGCCAGCAGCCGCGCAACGTACGCAGCGTACGCAGCCCTGCGACCGTTCTGCGAACGCTGGCGCTCCAAAAGCCCGCGAAGTGCGTGCTTATGCTTCCCACCCCTTCGCACCTTTGATCGCGAGGAAAGCCCTGCAAAGGGGCGAAGTTCGCGCTACTTCGCCCCTTTCCGCGTCAGTGGAGACGGTGGGAATCGAACCCACGTCCGCGATCGCGTGGAGATGGCTTCTACGAGCGTAGCCGGCGCTCTGATCTCGCCTCCCGCTCGCCACGCCGGCGGGGTTGCGGAAGGCCAGCCTCCTGAGGTGTCCCCGGATTGGCGGAGGCAGGCCGCCCCGGGTGAGCCTGCTATCTGATCCCGGCCTTCCCCGCCGCAGGCGAGCGGGGCCCGAGACCTCACGGCTTAGCTATTGACTAAGCGGCGAGGGCGTACTCGTGAGAGTCCGCACTTATTGTTTTCCCGGGTGTTTTACGAGGCCGCCCGGGACCTCGACTCGCAACCACCCCCGCGAACCGACCGCGTCGAAGCCTGTCGTCCCCGGGAATGAGCTGATCCCATTCTAGCTCCGCGGCGCGGTCGCCCTGGGAGACTGGCGCGGTCGCCCTGGGAGCGTCTGGGGCAAAAGGAGACGCGGTCCCAAGCCGCCTTGAGGAACCCTTCGCGAGCCGCCCGAGGGCCTCTCGCTGCAGGTGGCGCGGCCTCACACCTCAATGGCCTCGCTCTTCGCGGCTCGGTTCCGCGTCTGCGACGAACGTACCCGCCGAGTCGAGCGGGCGCAAGGGCCCAAGCGCTGCGATCCCGCACCTTCCGAGCAAAAAAGGGGGCGCAGCAGCGGAGGGGCGCTGCAACGGATTCGTTAGGCGCCGCTTAGGGGCCCTGCGACAATTGAGGTGTGGAGAACCAAGAGCTCTCGATCCCCGCGCCCGCGCCGGTGCTCGCGCCGGGGCCGCTGCCTCCCGGCGGCGCCCGTCAGCAGGACGCGCCGCTCGATGACCCGTTCGGCCGCTCGCAGCGTCCGCGGCGCGCTGCGCAGGCGCGTGAGCGGCGCGGCGGCTGCCGCGGCTGCGCTCGTGGCGAAGTTCTTCGCCGCCATCAAAGCCGCCGTGCTGCTGCTGCCCAAGGCGAAGCTGCTCACCACCGCGGGCACGGCGCTCGTGTCGATCGCCGCCTACTCGCTGCTGTGGGGCTGGTCGTTCGCGGCGGGCTTCGTGATCCTCCTGTTCATCCACGAGATCGGCCACGTGATCCAGCTTCGCCGCGAAGGGCTGAAGGCGAGCGCCCCGATGTTCGTGCCCTTCCTCGGCGCGTTCATCGCCGCCAAGTCGCTCGGCGAGAACGCCCTCGCCGAGGCCCGCGTGGGGCTCGCCGGGCCGATCCTCGGCACGCTGGGCGCCGGCGTCTGCTGGGCGGTGGCGGAAGCCACCAACAGCGACATGCTGCGCGCGCTCGCTTACGTCGGCTTCTTCCTCAACCTGTTCAACCTGCTGCCGATCGTTCCGCTCGACGGCGGGCGCGCGATGGCGGCGATGGCGCCGTGGATGTGGTTCCTCGGCCTCGGCGCGCTCGTCGCGCTCGTGTTCGTGTTCCCGAACCCGATCCTGCTGATCATCGTCTTCTTCGGCGCGCTCGAGACCTGGAGGCGCTGGAAGCTGCGCGGCACGCGCTCGCTCGAGCAGGCCGCCTACTACCGCGTGGCGCCCCGCCATCGACTGCTCGTGGGCGCCGTCTACATCGGGCTGATCGCCGTGCTCGCCTTCGGGATGTACGAGACCCACATCCTCCACTCGGCGGGCCACACCTTCCGCTCGATATAGGCCGCGAGCGGAGCTGACGCCGCGCTTTGCGCAGCGCGCTGTCAAACCTCTAACGCTGCGCTTCGCGCAACGCGCGGTCCACCTCGCGCCGCGTCTCGCGCTCGCGGATCGACTGGCGCTTGTCGTACAGGTCCTTCCCGCGTGCGAGCGCGATCTCCACCTTCGCGTGTGGGCCTGAGAAGTAGATCCGCGTCGGCACGAGCGTGAGCCCGCGCTCGTTGGCGCGTCCGGCGAGGTGGTCGAGCTCGCGGCGATGCAGCAGCAGCTTGCGGGCGCGCTCGGGATCGTGGTTGTCGCGGGCGGCGGGGCCGTAGGGCGGGATGTGCACGGAATGCAGCCACAGCTCGCCGTCGCGCACCGCCGCGTAGCCGTCCTTCAGCTGCGCCCCGCTCGTGCGCAGCGCCTTCACCTCGGTGCCCTCGAGCGCGATCCCGCACTCCAGCCGCTCGAGCAGGTGGTAGCGGTGCGAGGCGTAGCGGTTCGACGCCACGTCGCCCGCACCCACCTTGCGCTTGCCCTTGCCCTTCGCCATGGCCCCGAGCCTAGCCTGCCTGGGAGAGGTCGACGCGCCCGCGCAGCATGTCGACGCTCGCCACGCGCACCTCGATCGGGTCGCCGAGCCGCAGGCTCGCGCCGGTGCGCTCGCCGCGCAGGATCGTGGCCTCCTCGTTGAGCTCCCACCACTCACGCTCGCCCTCGCGCTCTGCGCTCGCCGCCCGGCGCGCGCCGAGCCGCCGCGACGCGGCTCCCGTCGCGCGGGCGCCCGTTGAGTCAGGCGCCCGCAGCACGCGCACCGGGAGCATCCCCTCGAATGTCGCCCGGGGCGCCCGGTCGGGTGCTCGCGCCCCGGGCTCCGCCGAAGGCGACGAACGCGCCTGCCGCGATCAGACCCGCGACCTCGCCGGCGAAGACATGCTCGGGACCCGCCTCGTAGAGGACGCGCTCGAGCACGAAGCAGCGCGCGATGTCGTCCGCGTCGCGCTCCGATGCGGGCCGCATCGCGCTCGCGTTCGGACGTCCACTCGCCGAGCTCGCCGAGCGCGCTCGCAGCGCGGCGCGTGCTCGCCGCCGCCGACGGCTGAGAGCAGCGCGCGGTGGCAGATCGACGTCCGGGTAGCGGCGGATCGGCGAGGTGAAGTGGCAGTAGCGCGGCGAGTGCAGGCCCGCGTGGCCGAGGTTGCGGGGCGAGTAGTACGCCTGCTTGAGGCTGCGCAGGACGAGCGACTCGAGCGCGATCGCTCCGTGGCCGGTGCGCCGCACGTGGCGCTCGACGAGCCGCGAGATCTCCCCGACGAGGTCGGCCGCCTGCGTCGGGGAGAGCTGGCTCGGGCAGCGGCGGCGTCGGCACCTCGAGCGAGGCTAGCTGCTCCACGAGCCGTTCGATGCGCTGCGGGTCGGGCCGCTCGTGCACGCGATACAGGCACGGGATCGCGCGCTGCTCGAGCAGCTCGGCGACCGCCTCGTTGGCGGCGATCATCAGGTGCTCGATCAGCCGGTGCGACTCGGTCTGCGACGCGCGCGTGGACGTCTTGCACGTTGCCCTGCTCGTCGAACTCGAACTCGGGCTCCTCGGCGTCGATCACGAGTCCGCCGCGCTCGCTCGCGCCGGCGCGCGAGCGCCGCCGGCGACCTCGCGCGCGGCTCCGAGCGCCTGCCCCCATGGCGCCGCGGCCCGCTCGCGACCGGCGAACACACGGTCCACGCGCTCGTAGTCGAGGCGTTCGTCCGAGCGCACGAGCGAGCGGTAGAAGGACGAGCGCATGCACGCGCGCATCCTCCAGCTCGAGCTCCACCGTGACCGCCGGCCGCTCGCTCCCGGGCAGCAGCGAGCAGGCTTCACTCGATAGCGCATGCGGCAGCATCGGTTCGACCGCGCCGGGCACGTACACGCTCGTTGCGCGCCGCTGTGCCTCGCGGTCGAGCAGCGAGCCCTCGCGCACGTGCGCGGCCACGTCGGCGATGTGCACCCAGACGCGCGTGACCCCGTCCGCCAGCCGCTCCGCGGAGATGGCGTCGTCGAAGTCGCGTGCGGTCGCGGGATCGACCGTGAACGTGGGCAGCTCGCGCAGGTCGCGCCGCGCCGCAGGAGTCGCCGCCGACGCGCCTGCGCGGCATCGCGCGCCTCGCGCTCGACGGCCGGGTCGAAGCCTCCCGGCATCCCGCGATCGAGCAGCAACGCGCCGATCACGTCGCGCGCGACATCGGGCCTGCCGAGCACCCGCGCCACCTCGCCGCTCGAGCCGCGCTTCGAGGGGCGGACGAGGACGAGGTCACCCGACGCGAGCTCGCTCGGAGCCCACCGAGCGCTGAGCTCACCACGATGCCTGCGCCGCGGCGCGCCGGCGCGGAGCCTGATCGCGCGGGCCGAACAGCGGCTGCGCCGTGAGGAAGCGCCCGCGCCGCTCGAGCACCGCCACGAGCGACCCCGATTGTGCGACGGTCGTGCGCGCCGCCGCGGCGGCGCGCTCGCGCGAGGCGCTCACCCCGCTTTGGCGGCGACCGTTTCGAGCGCCACCTTCAGACCGGCGGGCGAGTCAACGCCCTTGTGGACAACCACTTCAGGGGTGATCCCGGCTCCCTGTTTGACGCCACCGCCGCCGAGGTTGCGCCCGCTGGGCGTGAAGTACTCGCCGACCGTGATGTCGAGCGCCCCGCCGTTCGAGAGCTGCTCCTCCTCCTGGAAGACGCCCTTGCCGAAAGTGTGCGTGCCGACCACCGTCGCGCGGTGGTGATCCTGGAGCGCGGCTGTGACGATCTCGGCTGCCGATGCGGTGCCGCCGTCCACGAGCACGACGACCGGCACCTTCGTCGGGATCGCGTCGCCCACCGCGAGGAGCGTCTGATCGGTTGCGTGCGCCCGCGCGTGCTCACGATCGTGCCCTTGGGGATGAAGATGCTCGCGATCAGCTGCGCCTCCTCGACGAGCCCGCCGCCGTTCCCGCGGAGGTCGAGCACGATGCCTTCCGCCCCCGCGTGCAGCGCCTTTTCGACGGCTTCGCGCACTTCCGCGTGCGCGCCGGGGCTGAAGGTGGCGAGCGCGATCACGGCGATCTTCTTCCCTTTCACGGTGCGCGTCACCGACGCCACCACCGGCTCGGAGATCGTCGCACGCGTGATCGTGACGGTGCGGCGCGAGCCGTGGGGTCCCTTCCCCTGGACGGTGATCTTCACGTCGGTGCCGGGCGTCCCCTTGATCAGTTCGATCGCCTTTTCCGCCGGGAGACCGCGCAGCTGGCGGCCGTTGACGGCGACGATCACATCCCCCGCCGCAAGCCCGGCGCGCGCCGCCGGCGAGGAGTCGAACACGTGCGCGATCAGCAGGCCGTTGCGTTCGGGACCTACCGACACGCCGATCCCGGTGAAATGCGGCGGCGAGTTGAATTCGCGGAATTCGCTCGGGGTGAGGTAGTGCGAGAAGCGGTCGCCGAGGCTCGCCACGACGCCGGCGATGGACGCGTTCGAGAGCTTGTCGGTGGGCACCTGGCGGTAGTAGTCGTGCGCGATCCGCTGGATCGCTTCGTCGACGACGCGTGTCTGGTGGTCGGCGACGAACGCGTTGCGAAGGAAGCGCGGCAGGTGTTCGGGATGCCCGCCCAGCCACAGGCCTGCGACGAGCAGGATCGGGAGGAGCACCGCGAGCGCGATCGTGAGGGGTTTCCGGCGCGTGCGGGTCATGCTGCTGCTGGCAAGCGTAGAGCAGGCGGCTCGCGCTCCCGGAGGGTTACCGCTCGCGGCGGCGGGCGAGCGGGTCCCCGCCGGGCGGCCGCCGGCAGCCCGCAGGCGCGCTCCCCGCACGGCGCCCCCGCGAGCCCAGAGCCGAGCGGCGTGCTAAGACAGCGTGCATGGCGAAGGTCATCGAGCAGGAGCCGATCGCGGCGAACGGGCTGCGGATCCACGGGATCGAGCTTCCCGGCACGCGTGCGCTGACGGTGCTCGTCGCCTTCGACGCGGGCGCCCGCAGCGAGCGTCCCGAGGAGAACGGGATGGCGCACTTCCTCGAGCACCTCGTGTTCAAGGGCGGCGAGAAGTACGTCACCTACAAGGACGTCAACGAGACCGCCGAGCGCCTCGGCGGCGTGCTGAACGCCTACACGAGCCACGACCTCGTCGCCTTCCACATCACCGTGCGCGCCGAGAGCGCGGCGCCTGCGATCGATCTGCTCAGCGACTTCGTCGGGCGTCCGCGGCTCGACGCCGAGGAGCTCGACCGCGAGCGCGGGGTGGTGATCCAGGAGATCAACCGTGCCTACGACCAGCCCTCCACCGTCGCCGAGTACCTGATCGACAAAGCGGCTTTCGGGGAGCATCCGCTCGGTCGCACCGTGCTGGGCCCGGAGGAGAACCTCAGGAGCTTCACGCGCGAGGGCATCGTCGCGTTCCGCGAGCGCCGCTGGTGTGGCGCCCGCGGGGGCGTGTTCCTGGCGGGCAACCTCGACCACCTGCCTGCCGAGGAGGATCTGCGCGAGCGCTTCGCCCGCTTCCCCGCGCTGCCCGACCCCGAGCCGTACGTGCCCGCGCCCGAGTTCGCGCCGAGCACGCTCGTCGAGGAGCGCGACACCAACCAGTCGCACCTGCGGATGATCTACAGGCCCGACGTGTCGGTGGCGAGCGTGCGCGAACGCGCGGCGCTCGCGATCTACTCGACGCTGCTCGGCGGGTCGATGGGGTCGCGGCTGTTCGAGGAGATCCGCGAGAAGCGCGGGCTGTGCTACTCGGTATACGCGATCAGCCACGCCTACGCCGACGTGCCGATCCTGCAGCTCGGTTCGGGGCTCGAGTCGGCGAAGTGCGTGGAGGCGTACACGCGCATGCGCGAGATCGTCGACGAGCTGCGCGACGACGGCCCCACCGAGGAGGAGGTCGAGCGCGCGCGTGCATACGCCGCAGGCCGCCTCGTGCTCGCCTTCGAGAACACGAACGCAGTCGCCCGCCACGGCGCCCAGCAGCGAATCGTCTTCGGCGAGGACATCGATCCCGACGTCGCCATCGCCGCACTCGACGCCGTCACCCATGCGGAGGTTCGCGAGATCGCCGCGGGGATCGCGGACCGCCTGGCTGTCGCCTGCGTGGGGCCGCACGCAGCCGAGGACTTCTAGCGCCGGAACGCCTCGAGCTTCTCGGCGCGCGGGTCATCGCCCACCATCTCGCGCACCCACTGCTCCGCCGTGTCGAGATCGAGCGTCCGCGCCTCCACCATCGCTTCGATGTCCACCCAGTCCCGCGGGCGGTCGAACATCGCCTTGAAGACCGCAAGGGCCGTGCAGTCGAGCACCGGGATGATCTGCCCCTCGAACGGGACCATGCGAACGTGTTGCTGGACGTGATCGTGAAGCGGGAGCACGCTCAGGAAGAGGTCGACGGGCGTGATCCCCCATCGCAGTCTCACCTGGCCGTCGCGTTCCAGCATCTCGAGGCTCTCGCCGCTGAACTCCAGCCCCGCCGGTAGCGCGACGAGGACCTCCTTCGCGCGCTCGGGGCCGACGAAGACGTTGACGTCGAGGTCCCTTGTGCCGCGGGGTTCGAGCGTGCAGTAGCCGAGCGCGATCGCCCCGCCTATCGCGTGCGGGACCTCCGCGTCGTCGAGCGCAGCGTGCACGGCGAGCAGGATGTCGCCGAGTTCGCTCATACGGGTGCCCGCAGTCTGATCAACGGCGGGTACGCCAGATCGCCTTCCCGCCGGAACGGAAGCGAACCGGCGAGGTCGAGCACCTGCGACAGCACGCTTCCGGCGTGCTCCGCTGCGGCGTCGCCCGGGCGCGGGGAGAGGTCCAGTTCGAGCCCCGCCGCGCCGGCGATCCGCGCCAGCGCCGCCACCGACGGCTGCCGGCGGCCGTGCTCGTAGGCGCTCAGCACCGACGGCTGCAACCCCGAGCGCCGAGCGAGCTCGGTCTGGGTGAGCCCGGAGGTGCGCCTGATCTCGGCGAGCAGCTCCGCTGCCACGCGATCATTGCTGACGAACATGCGCTCAGCATAGCAGATCCGTCAACTATGTGTTCCTGATTATAGCGGATCCGCTAAGTCAGCCGCGGCGGGCGCCCGCTCATCCCCCGATGGCGACCATCCTGTCGATGGGCACCCGCGCACGAGCCGCCACGTCCTCGGGCACGCGCACCTCGAACTGCACATCGCGCAGCGCGTCGCGCAGCTTGGGGAGCGTGATCATCTTCATGAACCGGCAGGAGGCCTCGGCGTTGGCGGGCACGAACTCGACGTCGGGTGCCGCCATCTGCAGCGGGTAGAGCATCCCCACCTCCGTTGCGACAACCGCCTCGCGGGCGCGGCCGTTGCCCCCGCCCGCCGGCGCTGCCTCCTGGATCTCGGCCTCCCGGTCCTTGGCGTAGCGCAGCATGCCGCCCGTCGAGAGCATGTGCACGCCCTCGGCTGCGATGTCTCCGGATGCCACATACTCCATGACGGCTGTGGAGCACCCGCACTCGGGGTGGATCAGGAAGTCCGCCCCAGGGTGCGCCGCGCGCGTCGCTTCGATGTCGGCGGGCCTGATGCCGGCGTGGACGTGGCACTCGCCGTCCCACACGTGCATGCGCCGGCCGAGCTCCTTCTCGACGTACGCGCCGAGCCACATGTCGGGACCGAACAGGACCTCGGTGTCCGCACCGCGCGTGTTGTAGATGTGGCGCACGACGTCCACCGCGTTCGCCGACGTGCAGCAGTAGTCGGTGAGCGCCTTCACCTCGGCGGTGGTGTTGACGTACATCACCACGACTCCCTCGGGGTAGCGCTCGCGCCAGGCGGCGAGCTGCTCCGCGTCGATCGAGGCAGCGAGCGAGCAGCCCGCGTCGAGGTCGGGGATCAGCACCGTCTTCTGCGGGCAGAGGATCGACGCGGTCTCCGCCATGAAGTGCACGCCGCAGAAGACGATCGTCTCCGCGTCGGCGGCGGCGGCGGCGCGGGAGAGCCCGAGCGAGTCGCCGACGTAGTGGGCGACGTCCTGCACCTCGGGCACCTGGTAGTTGTGGGCGAGGATCACGGCGTTGCGCATCACCGCGAGCGCGCGCACCTCGTCCTGCAGGGCGGTGATCTCCTGCGGCGAGAGCGCCGGCGGCGCGCCGGCGCCGGGAGCCATCGGCAGCGCCGAGGCGGCGGGGATGCTCATCGCGCACCTGCGCAGAGGGTGTCCCGGGGGGTGCCGCTCGAGGCGGGGAAGCGGGTCATTGCGAGACCTCCAGGAGCAGGGACAGGTCGAGTGCGGGCGCCGAATGCGTCAGCGCACCCATCGAGATCCATTGTACCCCCGTCTCTGCCAGCGACCGGAGCGTCGCGAGCGTCGCCCCGCCGCTCGCCTCGAGCTCCGCGCGCCCGGCAACCTGCGATACCGCCGCACGCAGCTGCTCCACGTCCATGTTGTCGAGCAGCAGCCGCGGCGCACCCGCAGCGAGCGCCTCCTCGATCTCCTGCGGGTTTCGCACCTCCACCTCGAGCGTCGCCGCGAGGTCCGGGGCATGCTCGCGGGCACGCTGCACCGCCCGCGCGATCCCGCCCGCCGCGGCGATGTGGTTCTCCTTGATGAGGATCGCGTCGTACAGGCCGGCGCGGTGGTTCGTAGCACCGCCCGCCGCCACTGCCGCCTTCTCGAGGGCGCGCAGCCCCGGCGTCGTCTTGCGAGTGTCGAGCACGCGCGCGCCCGTGCCGCTCACCTCGCGCGCGGCGCGCGCCGCCATCGTCGCCACACCCGAGAGGTGGGCGAGGAAGTTGAGTGCGGTGCGCTCCGCGGTGAGCAGGGCGCGCGCGCTGGCGCTCACCGCGAGCACCTCGCCCCCCGCCTCGCGCCAGACGCCCTCCTGCGCAAGGCGCTCGACCGTGGCGCCCTCGTCGAGCAGCGTGAACGCGCGCTCGGCGGCGGCGAGCCCGTAGATCACGCCGGGCGCCTTCTGCACGACGACGGCCCGGCCGCGGGCCTGCTCGGGGACGGTCGCCGCGCTCGTCACGTCGCCCGCCCCGACGTCCTCGGCGAGGGCGCGAGCGACGAGCGACGTGAGGGCGTCCTCGGCCCTCTCCGTCCCCGCAGCCGAGGCGTCCACGGCTAGCGCTCGGCGGCGGCCGCGCGCAGCAGGTATGCCCGCACGAAGCCGTCGAGGTCGCCGTCGAGCACCCGCTGCACGTCGCCCATCTCGACGCTCGTGCGGTGGTCCTTCACCATCGTGTACGGGTGCAGCACGTAGGAGCGGATCTGCGAGCCGAAGTTCACGTCCTGCGCCTCTCCCTTCTCGCGCGCGATCTCTTCCTGACGTTCGCGCTCCTGGCGCTCGAGCAGCTTCGCCCGCAGCATCGCGAGCGCGGTGGCGCGGTTCGAGGACTGCGAGCGCTCGTTCTGGCACTGCACGACGATGCCTGAGGGCCGGTGCGTGATGCGCACCGCCGAATCGGTCTTGTTGACGTGCTGGCCGCCCGCCCCGGACGCGCGGTAGGTGTCCACCTGCAGGTCGTCCTCGTTGATCTCGACCTCCACGCTGTCCGCCACCACCGGCGCCACCTCGACGCCCGCGAAGCTCGTCTGGCGCCGGTGCGCGGAGTCGAACGGCGACAGCCGCACCAGCCTGTGCACGCCCCGCTCGGCGCCGAACAGCCCGTAGGCGTTCTCGCCGGACACCTGGAACGTCGCCGACTTGATCCCCGCTTCCTCGCCCGGGCTCGCCTCCAGCAGCTCCACTCCGAAGCCGCGGCTCTCCGCCCAGCGCATCAGCATCCGCAGCACCATCTCGGCCCAGTCCTGGGCGTCGGTGCCCCCCGCGCCGGCGTTCACAGTGATGAGCGCATCGCCGGCGTCGTAGGGGCCCGAGAACAGGCGCTGCTCCTCGAGCGCCTCCAGGCGCCGTTCCACGGAGGCGATCTGGTCGTTCACCTCCGCCTCGAGCGACGCGTCCTCGGCAGCCATCTCGGCGAGGGCGTCGAGATCCTCGACATCGGACTCGAGCTCGCGGAAGCCCTCCAGGCGCCGCGACGCGCGAGCGTGCTCGGCCGAGACCGCAGCGGCTCGCTCGGCGTCCTCCCAGAACCCCTCCGCCCCCATCTGCGCCTCGAGCGCGGCAACGCGCTCGGTCAGCCCAGACGGGTCAAAGATAGTCCGCGAGCAGCTTCATCTGCTCGCGGATCGCCGCGAGGCGCTGCGGTGTTGACTCGCTCGGTGCGGTCGCGGGCATGGCTCCACGCTATCAGTGCGCGCCCCGCGAGCCACCCAGCCTCGCGTGCTTACAGGAAGCTGCGCACCTGGCCGCAGTCGGCCACAGCGCACCAGGTCTGTTCCAGCGCGCCTCGAAGCCGCGGATCCAGCCCGCCAGGCCGGAGGAGTCGTAGTGGCGGACGACGTAGCGCTGGATGCGTTCCGAGGCGAGGTGCCCACGCGCCTCTCACGCGCCGTGGCACTTCTTGAACTTCTTACCGCTCCCGCACCAGCACGGATCGTTGCGTCCGAGCTGGTGCTCCTCGTCGAGCACGCGCTGCTCCACGGCCGGCATAGCTTCGAGTTCGCCTTCGGCTTCGCCGAGCTGCTGCGCGGCAGGGCCGGCGGCGGCAGCAGCGGCAGCGAGGGCGCCCGCGCCCATTTCGCTGTGGCCGCCGGAGTATGAGACGCGACCGGAGCGCGTGGAGTTCCCGCTGGCGGCGAACGCGGGCGCAGGCGCAGGCCCGCCGTTCTCACCTTCCACGTTCACCTGCACGTTGAAGATCATCCGTGTGTAGTCGGCCCACACGCTGTTCATCAGGTCCCCGAACAGCGCGAACGCTTCGTTCTTGTACGCGACGAGCGGGTCGATCTGGGCGAAGCCGCGCAGGTGGATGCCCTCGCGCAGGTAGTCCATGTCGAACAGGTGCTCGCGCCAGCGCTCGTCGATCGTCTGCAGCAGCAGGAAGCGCTCAAGCGCTCCCATCAGCTCCTCGCCGAGCGAGTCCTCGCGCGCCTGGTAGCGCTCCATCGCCATCGCCACCACGCGCTCGGTGAGCGAGGTGTGGTCGATCGTCTCGGGGTCGAGGTCCTCGGCACCTAGGTCGAGCGGGAAGAACTGGCCGAGCGCCAGGAACAGCCCGTCGACGTCCCAGTCCTCGACGTAGTCGCCCTGCGTGTACTCCTCGATCGTCCGTTCGAGCACCTTCGCCACCTCGGTGCGGGCCTCCTCGCCGATGCTCTTGCCTTCGAGCACCTCGTCGCGGTAGGCGTAGATCACGCGGCGCTGCTCGTTCATCACGTCGTCGTACTCGAGCACGCGTTTGCGGATCAGGAAGTTCTGCTCCTCCACCTTCTTCTGGGCTTTCTCGATCTGCTTCGAGAGCATGCCCGCCTCGATCGGTTCCTCGTGCCCCTCCTCGTCGACGCCGCCGAGACGGTCGAGGATCTTGTAGATACGGTCGCCGGCGAACAGCCGCACGAGGTCGTCCTCCGCGGAGAGGAAGAAACGCGACTCGCCGGGGTCGCCCTGGCGGCCGGAGCGCCCGCGCAGCTGGTTGTCGATCCGGCGCGACTCGTGGCGCTCGGTGCCGCAGATGAACAGGCCTCCCGCCGCCATCACCTGCTCACGCCGCACCTGCACGTCGCGCTCGATGTCGGGCAGGACCTCCTGGACGCGGCGCTCGATCTCCGCCGGATCGTCGCTCTGGAACCCGTCGCGGGCGAGCTGCTGGTGCGCGAGGTGCTCGGAGTTGCCGCCGAGCTTGATGTCCACTCCGCGACCCGCCATGTTCGTTGCGATCGTCACCGCGCCCGGCTGCCCTGCCTCGGCGACGATGTCGGCCTCGCGCGCGGCGTGCTCGGGCTTGGCGTTCAGCACCGTGTGCTTGATTCCGCGGCGGGTGAGCCGCTCGGAGAGCAGCTCGGACACCTCGACGGAGATCGTGCCGACGAGCACGGGCTGCCCGTTCTCGTTCCGCGCGGCGATCTCGCGGGTCACCGCGTGCCACTTGCCCTCTTTGGTCTTGTAGACCTGATCGTTGTGATCCGCGCGGATCATCGGCATGTTCGTCGGGATCTGCACGACCGGGAGCTCGTAGATCTTCATGAACTCCGTCGCCTCGGTGAGCGCCGTGCCGGTCATCCCGGCGAGCTTGTCGTAGAGGCGGAAGTAGTTCTGGTAGGTGATCGTCGCGAGCGTCTGGTTCTCCTCCTGGATCGGCACGCCCTCCTTGGCCTCCACCGCCTGGTGCAGCCCCTCCGACCAGCGCCGGCCCTCGAGGATGCGGCCGGTGAACTCGTCGATGATCTTCACCTCGCCGTCGATCACCGCGTAGTCGACGTCTTTCTTGTAGAGCGACTCGGCGCGCAGCGCCTGCTGCAGGTGGTTGACGAGGTGGCCGTTCTCCGCGCGGTAGAGGTGGTCGATCCCGAGGAACCGCTCCGCCTTCGCCACTCCCTGCTCGGTGACGGCGACGGTCTTGTGCTTCTCCTCGATCTCGTAGTCGAAGTCCGCGACGAACTGCTTCTTGGAGCGGGGATCCATGCCCTCGGGCGTCTTGCCCATCGTCAGCCGCGGCGCCAGGCCCGCGAACTTGACGTACAGGTCCGCCGCCTGTTCGGGCGCCCCGGAGATGATCAACGGCGTGCGCGCCTCGTCGATGAGGATGTTGTCCACCTCATCGACGATCGCGAAGGCGTGGCCGCGCTGGACCTTTTCCGAGAGGTCCTTCGCCATGTTGTCACGCAGGTAGTCGAAGCCGAACTCGGAGTTCGTCCCGTAGACGACGTCGCAGCTGTAGGCGTGCTGCTTCTCCTCGTAGGGCTGCATGTTCTCGAGCACGCCCACGGTGACGCCGAGCGCGTCGTAGATCGGGCTCATCCATTCCGCGTCGCGGCGCGCGAGGTAGTCGTTGACGGTGACAAGGTGGACGCCCTTGCGCTCGGGAGCGGCGTCGGCATCCTCGGAGCCCTCGCGATCCTCGGGGGCGTCCCGCACGGCAAGCGAGTTCAGCACGACGGCGAGCGTCGCGGTCAGGGTCTTCCCCTCGCCCGTCTTCATCTCGGAGATCTGGCCCTCGTGCAGCGCCATGCCGCCGATCAGCTGTACGTCGAAATGGCGCATCCCCATCGTGCGCCTGCCCGTCTCGCGCACGATCGCGAAGCACTCGGGCAGCAGCGCCTCCAGCGACTCCCCGTCGCGTGCGCGCGCGCGCAGCTCGTCCATGCGCTCGCGCAGCTCGGCGTCGCTGTCGTGCTCGAGCTCGGGCTCGAACGCGTTGATCAGCGCCACGCGCCGCTGGTATTCCTTGAACTTCTTCGCTTCGCCGGCGTTGAGCGCGCGATCGAGCAGTGAGGGCATTGGCCAAGGATAGCTCCCGGCGGCGCCGCCCACGCCCGCCCGCGGAGCCATCCGGGCGGCCCTCGCGCCACCGGAACTTGTGGGTGCTCTTGCCGCCCCCCGGGGAGTCGGCGAGCGTCACCTCCAGCGGCGCTCGGTCGTGACGCTCACCTCGCCGCGCACGTCACACGGGCGCGCGCGGCGGCGATCGTCACCGCCGAGACCGCTCAGCCGTCGCTTCCGATCGCGTCGGCGGCGACCGGCGCAGAAGCGCCCGGCAAGGCTGCCTGCTTGGGCGTGCTCTGGTGCGCCTCGCGCCTGCGGCGGAGCTTGTCGCGGTGGCGCTTCACCTGCCGCGACAGGTCGTCCACCATCAGGTTCAGCGAGTGCAGCATCTCCGGCGAGGCGTCGTGGGCACGGAGGGTGACGCCCTTCAGGTAGAGCGTGCCCTCGGCCACCTGACAGTCGGCTACGCGGGGGTTGGGCTCCTTGTAGAGCTCTATCTCGAGGCGGGCCAGGTCGGACACCTGCCGCGCCACCTTCGCAAGCCGTCGCTCGCTGTGGGTGCGGAGCTCGTCCGTGACGGGGACGTTGCGACCCTTGATGTCGATCTGCATCGGGGGCTCCCTTCTCGTCGGCCTTGCCTGCTTGCCACCGATGCTACGCCGGGTTCGGGCGGATGTAAACGCACGCGGACGCATCTCCGCGGTGGCTGCGGACAGACGCTGCGGTCCTTCCGCAGCGCGGACGGGCTCGATACGGATGCGCGGGCGCGCTCGTGGGAGAATCCGCGGGGTGAGGCCGGACCTCTCGTGGACGCTCAGCCCGCTCGTGCTGCTCGCGGCGGCGCTCGCCGAGGGCGTCTACGTGCGCCGCTGGCTGCAGGTGCGGCGCTCGAGCTCCACCCGGCGGGAGACGGAGGCGCCGGTGTGGCGGCTGTGCTGCTTCTCCGCCTCGGTCCTCGTCGTGCTCGCCGCGCTCGTGTCGCCCGTGGACGCGCTCGCGGACCAGCTGTTCTTCATGCACATGACCCAGCACATCCTGCTCCTGGACATCGCTCCTATCCTCGCGATCCTCGGCCTCACGAAGGTGATCCTGCGGCCGCTCACGCGCGCCGTGTCCGAGTTCGAGCGGCGCGCGGGCGCCTTCGCCCACCCCGCCTTCGCGGTCGTCCTGTACGTGGGCGTGATCTGGCTGTGGCACGTGCCCGCCGCGTACGACCTCGCCGTACGCGAGCCCGCCGTGCACCTGCTCGAGCACGCGAGCTTCCTGCTCGCCGGCTCGCTGTACTGGTGGCACCTGCTCTCGCCGATCCGCTCGCGCATGCGCCTCGAGGGCATGGGCCCGATCGTCTACATGGCCTCCACCAAGCTGCTCGTGGGAGCGCTCGGCATGGGGCTCGCGTTCGCGCCATCGGCGCTCTACCCCTACTACGCCCACCTCCCGCGCGTGTGGGGCCTGTCCGCCATCGACGACCAGTCGATCGCCGGGCTGATCATGGCGGTGGAGCAGTCGATCGTGATGGGGATCGCGCTCGCCGTGCTGTTCATCCGCGCCCTCGAAGAGTCCGAGCGCGCCCAGCAGCGCCGCGAACGCTACGAGCTGACCACCTAGCCACCTCGGCGGGGGCGTGAGGCGAGGGTCTACGGTGCCCGCGTGCCGGCGTGGGACGCCACGGGCTTCGCCGGCGGCCTGGTCGAGCCGCTGAATCCAACCGAGGAGACGATCACCGCCGCCGCGAACAGGGCGATCGTCGCGGCACGCATGCGCCGCGGCGTGAGCCACGCCAGATGATGCGCCTGCAGCCAGGAGCGCACCCCGGAGGCTCCTGCCGCTGCCGCCATCGCGCAGGCCGCACACATATGCCCGCAGTGTACGGACCCGACGGCCCGCCGAGCTCGCCTACGGGCTGACCGCGCGCGTCCCCGGCGGGCGCTCGCCGTGGTGGCGCAGGCTCTGCAGGATGCCCGAGTGACCGACGATCGCGTCGATCAGGATCGCCCCGGCGGGGATCTCGGTGCCCGGGAGGACGATGCAGCCGCGCATCTCGGCGCCCGCCCCGATGGTGGCGCGGTCCCCCACCACCATCGGCGCCATCATGCGCACGCCCGCCCCCATCCGCACGTCGCTGCCGATCCACGCGGGCGCCTCGATCTCCGTGTCCTCGCGCACCGCGGAGCCCATCACGGTGACCCCGGGGCGGATCTCCTCGCCCGACACGTCGAGGTGCAGCTCGCCGTGCAGCGCGTCGAAGGTGCCCTGGCGCAGCTCGGCGAGCGAGCCCACGTCGTTCCAGTACTCGCGCACCTCGTGGATGTGGAAGGGGACGTCGTTCTCGAGCAGCACCGGGAACACATCCTGCGCCCAGTCGACGAACGGACGCTCAGGGAAGTACTCGAAGATGCGGGGCTCGAACACGTAGATGCCGCAGTTGCCGAGGTCCGAGAGCGCTTCCTCGGGACGCGGCTTCTCCTGGAAGCCGGTGATGCGCCCGTCGCCGTCGTGCAGCACCACGCCGTACTCGCGCGTGTCCGCCACCTGCTTCACCGCCAGCGTCGCGATCCCACCCGCCTCCCGGTGGCGCGCGACGAGCGCACTGAGGTCGATGTCGGTGAGCGCGTCACCCGAGATGACGAGGAACGGCTCCTCACCGAAGAAGCTCGCGCAGGCGCGCACGCCGCCGGCGGTACCGAGCAGCTCCTTCTCGTAGCGGTACTCGAGCCGCTCGCCGAAGTAGGAGCGGATCGTGTCGGGGAAGTAGTGGAGGTTCGCGATCACCTCCTCGAAGCCGTGCCGCGCGAGCAGGTCGAGGATGTGCTCCATCACCGGGCGGTCGAGCACCGGCACCATCGGCTTGGTGATCTCGTATGTCAGCGGGCGCAAGCGCGTGCCGAGGCCCGCCGCGAGGACCATCGCGCGCATCCGGCTAGTAGCGGTAGTGATCGGGCTTGAAGGGCCCCTCCACGGGCACGCCGATGTAGGCGGCCTGCTCGGGGGTGAGCTGCGTGAGCCTCACGCCGAGCGCGTCGAGGTGCAGCCGCGCCACCTTCTCGTCGAGGTGCTTGGGCAGCACGTACACCTGCTTCGCGTACTCGGAGTTCTTCGTGAACAGCTCGATCTGGGCGATCGTCTGGTTGCTGAACGAGTTGCTCATGACAAAGCTCGGGTGGCCGGTGGCGTTGCCGAGGTTCAGCAGGCGCCCCTCCGAGAGCAGGATGACGGCGTGGCCGTCGGGGAACACCCACTTGTCGACCTGCGGCTTGATGTTGATGCGCTCGATGCCGGGCACCGCGGTCAGGCCCGCGACGTCGATCTCGTTGTCGAAATGCCCGATGTTGCCGACGATCGCCTGGTGCTTCATCCGCGCCATGTGCTCGGCGGTGATGATGTCCCGGTTGCCCGTCGCCGTGACGAACACGTCGGCGGTTTCCACGACTTCCTCGAGCGTCCTCACCTCGTAGCCCTGCATCGCCGCCTGCAGCGCGCAAATCGGGTCGATCTCGCAGACGACCACACGCGCGCCCTGGCCGCGCAGCGACTCCGCGCAGCCCTTGCCGACGTCGCCGAAGCCGCACACCACCGTCACCTTGCCGCCGATCATCACGTCGGTGGCGCGGTTGATCCCGTCGATCAGCGAGTGGCGGCAGCCATAGAGGTTGTCGAACTTCGACTTCGTCACCGAGTCATTGACGTTGATCGCCGGGAACAGCAGTTCGCCCGCCTCCATCATCTGGTAGAGGCGGTGCACGCCGGTTGTCGTCTCCTCGGTGACGCCTTTGATGCCCGCGCCGATCTGCGTCCAGCGCTGGGGGTCCTCATCGAGCGAGCGGGCGAGCACGCCGAGGATCACGCCCAGCTCCTCCGAGTCGGCGCCCGCCGGGTCGGGCACCGCGCCCGCGCGCTCGTACTCGGTGCCCTTGTGCACGAGCAGCGTCGCATCGCCGCCGTCGTCGAGGATCATGTTGGGGCCGGGCTCGCCCTCACCGGGCCAGCGCAGCACCTGCTCGGTGCACCACCAGTACTCCTCGAGCGTCTCGCCCTTCCACGCGTAGACGGGCACGCCGCGGGGGTTCTCGGGAGTGCCGTCGGGGCCGACGGCGACGGCCGCCGCGGCGTGGTCCTGGGTGGAGAAGATGTTGCAGCTGCACCAGCGAACCTCCGCGCCGAGCGCGGTGAGGGTCTCGATCAGCACCGCGGTCTGGATCGTCATGTGCAGCGAGCCGGTGATGCGGGCGCCCTTCAGCGGCTGGGCGTCGGCGTACTCGCGGCGGATCGCCATCAGCCCGGGCATCTCGTGCTCGGCGAGCGTGATCTCCTTGCGCCCGAACTCGTACAGCGAGAGATCGGCGACCTTGAAGTCGGCGGTTACGGTGGCAGCGGGGGAGGTCATGGCTGACATGACGTGGCCTCCTGTTGGTCAGGTGAGCGCCCTTGCTGCAAAGGGAGGCCGAGCGTGGCGGAAGATCAACCGTCGCAGCGCTCCTCGGCCGCCATCCAAGCTATCACACGGTTGCCGCGCTAGCGGGAGGCGAGGGCGCTCTTCAGTTCCTCGATGACCCTCACCGGGCCCGGGTCCACGCCCCGCAGCGCGGCGAGGTAGATCGAGACGAGATCGCCCAGCAGGACGAGCGACGCGACGCGCTCGATCGCCGTCTGGCCGCGCGTCTCGACGCGGAAGCTGGCGACGGCGTTGTCCGCGATCAGCCGCTCGGTCAGGTCCATCCGCTCCTTCACGCGGGGGTGCGCGTCGGAGTCGTCGAGGAACACGGCGGTGAAGCGCCCGAGGTCCCTCGCGCCCTCCCAGCCGGCGAGCTCGTTGTGGTCGAGCTCGGGCAGTTCGTGCCAGAAGGCGGGCTGCTTGGCGTTCTCGTTGATCTGCGTCTTCCAGCGGTAGGCGATCGGCGTCGTCAGCCCTGCGCCCGCGATCATCGGCGTCGTGCCGAGCAGGCCGCGGGCAACCTCCTTGGCGAGCGAGTCCTCCGGCGCGTCGGGGCCCCACTCCGCCACGAGGTGCTCGATGTGCGAGGCGGTGACGTCGATCTCGGATGTGAGCCGCGGGCCCGCTCCGCACAGCGCCGCCACCTCGAGCGCAGCCACCACCATGTAGGCGACCGCCGCTCGGGGCTGGAAGCCTCCCGGCAGCGGGATCACCGGCACGCCGTCGGCACGAGCCATCTCGGCGAGGCGCCCGCCGGTGGTCACCACCGTGCGCTTGGCACCGAGCGCACCCGCCGACTCGTAGCAGGCGAGCGTCTCCTCGGTGTCGCCCGAGTAGCTCGCGCACAGCACCATCGTCTCGGGGGTCGTCCACGTCGGCAGCCCGTATGCGCGTGTGACGAAGATCGGACGCGATGCGTGGTCCCCGAGCGCGGCGCGGGCGAGCGCGCCGCCGATCGCCGAGCCGCCCATCCCCGCTACGACGAGGCCGGCGGACGTGTCCCAGTCCTGCATGATCGCCGACTCGACGCGCCAGAGGGCGTCGCGCAGGTGCTCCGGGAGGGCGAGCACGTCGCCGAGCTGGTCCGAGGGGTCGATCCGGGAGATCGCCTCACGCGTGAGCTCCTGGGCCGCTGGGGTTGCCGCGAGGCCGCCTTCGCTCATCTGCCGTAAGCCTCCTGTTGGGCCGCTTCGCGGATCGGATCCGCCTTGGGGTAAGGGTTTGCAGGGTCCATAGCGGGGGCCCGGGGCTCAGAACTCGATGGCGCCGTCGGGCAGATCGACACCCGGGAAGATACGCGCCCCGCGCGTAATCACGTTCTGCGCCCCGAGGCTTACCCCTTCCCCGAGCACGGCGCCGCCGGTGACGCGGCTGCGCGCGCCCACCCGGCAGCCGCCCGCGACGATGCAGTCGCGCAGCTGGCAGCCCTCCTCGATGCGCGTGCCCGCGAGCACGACCGAGCGCTCGACGGTGCTGCCCGCTGCCACCGAGACGCCGTCGCCGAGCACCACCAGGCTGCCGACGTGCGCGCCCTCGGCGATCTCCACGTCGCGCCCGAGCAGCGCCGGCGGGATGACGCGGCCGCGCACGCTGGCGCCGTCCTCGATCGCCAGCCAGTCGCTCCCGAGACGCTCGCGCACCGCCGTGTCGACCGTGCCCTCGATGATGTCGAACGTGCCCTGCAGGTAGCGCGCGGGCGTGCCGATGTCGAGCCAGTAGCTGTCCGACGGGTAGCCGTACAGGCCCGCTCCGATCAGCCGCGGCCAGACCTCCCGCTCGATCGACACGTTGACGTCGGGTGGCACGTGCTCGAGCACCGAGCGCTCGAGCACGTAGGCGCCCGCGCTGATCAGGTTCGTCGGCACGCGGTCGGAGCTCGGCTTCTCGATGAACTCGCGCACCGACAGGTCGTCGTCGAGCAGCACGAGGCCGTAGGCGGTGGGATCGGGGACGGCGACGAGCGCGAGCGTCGCGGTCGCCCCGGTCTGCTCGTGCTGGGCGATCTGCGCGGTCAGGTCGAGATCCGTGAGCACGTCGCCGTTGAGCATCAGGAAACGCTCGTCGAGCATCGGCTCGGCGAGCTTCAGCGCCCCCGCGGTGCCGCGCGGCTCGGGCTCCTCGACGAAGCGCAGGCGCATGCCGCGATCCGATCCGTCGCCGAGCACGCCGCGCACCCTGTCGGCGAGGAAGCCGCAGGACATGATCACGTCCTCGACGCCGTGCCCCTTGAGCCACTCGAGCATGAAGGCGATGAAGGGCCTGTCGACCAGCGTCACGATCGGCTTGGGCACCGTCGCTGTGAGCGGGCGCAGGCGCGTGCCCTGCCCGCCCACGAGGATCACCGCCTGCATGCGGCGCAGGCCCGGCCGCTCACCGGCGCCCGACCCCCTCGTAGATGAGCCCGGCGGCGCGCACGGCCTCGGGGTCCAGCGCGTTGCGCCCGTCGATCAGGACGTTGCCCGCCATCGCCTCCGCCACCTGGCGGTAGTCGAGCCCGACGAGCTCCGGCCACTCGGTGACGAGCACCACCGCGTCGGCGCCCGCCACCGCGTCGAGCGCGGACTCGGCGAAGCTGACGCCGGTGACGAGTGTGCGCGCCTGCTCCTCGGCGACCGGGTCATATGCGGTGACGCGCGCGCCGTCCGCCTGCAGGCGTGCCAGCAGCACCAGCGAGGAGGCCTCGCGCATGTCGTCGGTGTTGGGCTTGAAGGCGAGGCCGAGCAGCGCAACCCGCTTGCCGACGAGGCCGCCGAGGTGCTTGTGCAGTTTGCCGATCACGCGCCGCTTCTGGAGGTCGTTCACCTCGATCACGGAGGTGAGCAGCTGGAAGTGGTAGCCGGAGTTGCCGGCGAGCTGCTTCAGCGCGTCGACGTCCTTGGGGAAGCAGCTGCCGCCGAAGCCGATACCCGCCTGCAGGAACTTGCTCCCGATGCGCTCGTCGAGACCCATCCCGCGCGCAACCTCAACGACGTCCGCTCCCGTCTCCTCGCACACGTTCGCGATCTCGTTGATGAACGAGATCTTCGTCGCCAGGAACGCGTTCGAGGCGAGCTTCACCATCTCGGCGCTGGCGATGTCGGTGCGCACGAGCGGCGCGTTCAGCGGCGAGTAGAGCTCCACCACGGCGTCGCCCGCCCAGTTCCCGTCGTCCCCCACGACGACGCGGTCGGGGTGCAGGAAGTCCTTCACGGCGGAGCCCTCCTTGAGGAACTCCGGGCAGGAGACGTAGGCGAGGCCGCCCTTCCCCTGCTCGCCGAACACCCGCCGCAGCGACGCGCCGGTGCCGCAGGGCACCGTCGACTTCATCACGAGCGCATGCGTGTCCGACGGGGGGATCGCGTCGACCACCGCGTGCACCGCCGACAGGTCGGCGTCGCCCGAATACGTCGGCGGCGTGCCCACCGCCACGAACAGCAGGCGCGCCCTCGAGAGCGCGTCGCCGAGCTCGGTGGAGTAGTGCATGCGCTCGGAGTTGCGCGCCAGCAGCTCCTCGAGCCCCGGCTCGTAGATGGGCACCTCGCCGCGGCGCAGGCGCTCGACCTTCGCGGCATCGATGTCGACGCACCAGACGTCGCTGCCGAGCTCGGCGAAGCCGGCAGCGGAGACGAGGCCCACATAACCGGTGCCGATCACCGCGATGGGCTCACGCGAGGCATGCATGAGGCGGGAAAGGCTAGCCGTTGATCCGGAAAACAGGGTGCTTCGAGGCGATCGCGGCGAGCTCCTGCTCGGAGGAGTCCGGGCCGACCCCTTCGAAGAACACGCCCACCTCCGCCTTCCAGCGCCGCAGATAGGCCCGCAGCACGGGGACCTTGTCGGTGTCGGGGAGCTCCGCCGCCGTGAACGTCTCGCTGCGCCTGCCGAGCCGCAGCCGCCCGCCGCCGCTGACGCGCATGTTCCGCACCCACTGGGTCTCGCCGCGCGGCGCCACGAGGTAGCGCTCGCCCTCGAGCGTGAGCAGGTTCACCGGCGTGCGCCGCCACTCGCCCGAGCTACGCCCGCGGACCTCGAGCACGCGCGAGCCCCAGATGCTCAGCCCGAGCCTCGTGAACACCGCGACGATGCGGTTGAAGACGTTCTTGGTGAACCAGCTCGGGCGCTTGAAGTGGGCTTCGCCGGCGGAGGCGCTCATCGTGGCGAGCCTAGCGCTCGACGGCGAGGAAGGCTTCGTAGCGCCGGATGTCGCGCAGGGCGCGCGCATGTTCCTCGCTGTCCTCGGGCGCGCTCTCCGCGCTGGCACGTGATTCGGAGAGCCTCGCCTCGAACGTATCGCGGTCGAGGTCCTCCGGCGCGATCGCCTCCTCGACGAGGACGAGCGCGCGGTTCTCGGCGAACTGCAGGAAGCCCTCGGCCTGCGCGTAGCGCACGACGTCGCCCTCGGAGCGGTACAGCCGCAGTTCGGTGGGATCGAGCATCGCAAGCACCGGCTCGTGGTTGGCGAGGAACCCGATCGAGCCCGCGGTCGTGCGGGTGGCGAGCATTTCGACCTCCCCGGAGAACACCTCGCCCTCGGGCGTGAGCACTTCCACGGGGAAGGTGGCGTGGCTCACCGCTGCGCCGCCTTGACGACCTCGTCGATCGTGCCCTTCAGGAAGAAGGCGCTCTCGGGCAGCTCGTCGTGCTTGCCCTCGATGATCTCCTCGAAGCCCCGGATCGTCTCGGCGATCGGCACGTAGGCGCCGGGCGTGCCGGTGAATTCTTCGGCGACGAAGAACGGCTGGGAGAGGAAGCGCTCGATCTTGCGCGCGCGCTGCACCGTGAGCTTGTCCTCGTCGGAGAGCTCGTCGATGCCGAGGATCGCGATGATGTCCTGGAGCTCCTTGTAGCGCTGGAGGACCTCCTTGACCCGGTTCGCCACGCGGAAGTGGTCCTCGCCGAGGATCTCCGCCTTGAGGATCGTGGACGTCGAGTCGAGCGGGTCCACCGCCGGGTAGATCCCTTTCTCGGAGATCGCCCGCGACAGCACCGTCGTCGCGTTGAGGTGCGCGAACACGGATGCCGGCGCGGGGTCGGTGAGGTCGTCCGCCGGGACGTAGATCGCCTGCACCGAGGTGACCGAGCCCTCGCGCGTCGAGGTGATCCGCTCCTGGAGCTGGCCCATCTCGGTCTCGAGCGTCGGCTGGTAGCCGACCTGCGAGGGCATGCGCCCGAGCAGCGCCGAGACCTCGGAGCCCGCCTGCACGAAGCGGAAGATGTTGTCGATGAACAGCAGCACGTCCTGGCCCTGGTCGCGGAAGTACTCCGCCATCGTCAGCCCCGACAGCGCCACCCGCATGCGCGCCCCGGGAGGCTCGTTCATCTGCCCGAACACGAGCATCGTCTTGTCGAGCACCCCGGACTCCTTCATCTCGAGCCACAGGTCGTTGCCCTCGCGCGAGCGCTCGCCCACGCCGCAGAACGCCGACAGGCCGCCGTGTTCCTTGGCGAGGTTGTGGATGAGCTCCTGGATCAGCACCGTCTTGCCCACGCCGGCGCCGCCGAACAGGCCGACCTTGCCGCCCTTCGCGTAGGGCGCGAGCAGGTCGATCACCTTGATTCCCGTCTCGAACATCTCGGTCGCAGGGATGAGGTCCTCGACGCTCGGCGCCTCCTGGTGGATCGCGCGCCGCTCGGTGCCGGCGGGCAGCTCATCGCCCTCGTCGATCGGTTCGCCGAGCAGGTTGAAGATGCGCCCGAGCGTCACCTCGCCCACCGGGACCTCGATCGGGCTGCCGGTGTCGATCACCTCCATCCCGCGCGCGAGCCCGTCGGTGGTGTCCATCGCCACCGCGCGCACGCGGTCGTCGCCGAGGTGCTGCTGGACCTCGCAGACGAGCATCTCGCCGCCCGCCCCGGAGCTGATCCCCGGCGCCTCCTCCTCGGCCGCGGCGGCCGGTCGCGCGACGGTGATCGCGTGGTTGATCTCGGGCAGGCGCTCGGAGAACACGGCCTCGATCACGACGCCCTGGATCTCCTCGATGCGCCCCACGTTCCGCGTCGTCGCGGCTCCATTGGCGGAGCGCTCGGCGGCGCTCGTCGGCTCGGTGGCGGTGCTGGCGTCCATCAGTCGATTCTCCTCTTTGTGTCCTTGGTTCGTCGAAGGCGGGCCGGGTTGGCTCGCCCTTAGCTCAATCCCTCAGCGCCGGCGACGACCTCCATGATCTCCTGGGTGATCTCGGCCTGGCGGGCCCTGTTCATCTGCAGCGTGTACTCGGTGATGATCTCGCCCGCGTTGTCCGACGCGCTCCGCATCGCGGTCATCTGCGCGCCGAAGAACCCGGCTGCGGACTCCACGAGCGCGCGGAAGATGGAGATCTCCACGAAATCCGGGACGAGCCGCTTGAGGATCTGTTCGGGATCCGGCTCGTAGTCGACGAGCGCCTGGGGGCCCTCGTTTCGCGCCCGCTCCTCCTCGGCGCCGTCGGCGTCCTGCTCGTCGCCCACGACCACGGCGCGCGACAGCGGCAGCAGCTGTTCCTGGGTGACGTGCTGGGTGAGCGGCGATACGTATGCGTTGTAGACGATCTCGACGCGGTCGAGCTTGCCGTCGACGTAGTCTTCGATCAGGTCGTCGGCGATCGTGCGGGCGTCGGCATAGGCGGGGCGGTCGGCGAAGCCCGTGTAGCTGCCGCTGAGCTCGAAGCCGCGGAAGGCGAGCGAGGAGACGCCGCGGCGCCCGGTGGCGTACCAGGCGCTGCGCAGGCCCTGCTCCTCGAGCTCGCCCGCGAAGCGGACGCCGGCGCGGATGATCTGCGAGTTGAAGCCGCCGGCGAGGCCGCGGTCGCCGGTGACGAGCAGCAGGCCGACGTTCTGGACCGTCTCGTGCTCTGTGAGCAGCGGCAGGCGCGTCGCCTCGGCGCCCGCTGCGTCCGCCGCCTGGCGGGTCATGCGGCCCACCGCGTCGGCGTACGGGCGCAGCGCCCGGATGCGCTGCTCGGCGCGGCGCAGGCGGGCGGCAGCCACCATCTCCATCGCGCGGGTGATCTTCTGGATGTTCTTCACCGAAGCGATCTTGTTCCGGACGTCGCGCTGGCTTGCCATGGCTCTCCGCGGGCGGCGCTACGCCGCCTGGCGCGCCCCCTCGGCGTCCTCGAGCGGCTGCCCTTCCTCGTCGAGTTCGTAGCCGAAGTCCTCGGCGAACGCCTGCACGGCCTCGTGGACCGCCTTCTGCGTCTCGTCGGACCAGTCGCCGCTCGCGATCTTCGCGCGGACCTCGCCGTGCTGGGCGTGCATCCGTTCAGTCAGCTCGAGCAGGAACTCGGGCACACGCTCGAGGTTGAGCCGGTCGAGGAAGCCGTTCGTGGCGGCGTAGATCTGCACCGTCTGGTCCTCCACCGGCAGCGGCGCGCGCTCGTCCTGGTTTAGCGTGAGCACGAGGCGTTCGCCGCGCGCGAGCGTGCGCTGGGTGTCGGCGTCGAGGTCCGAGCCGAACTGCGCGAAGGCCTCGAGGTCCCGGTACTGGGAGAGCTCGAGCTTGATCCGCCCGGCGACCTTCTTCATCGGGCCGATCTGGGCGTTGCCGCCGACGCGCGACACCGAGATGCCCACGTTGATGGCGGGCCGCACGCCCGAGTTGAACAGTTTCGACTCGAGGAAGATCTGCCCGTCGGTGATCGAGATGACGTTCGTGGGGATGTAGGCGGACACGTCGCCCGCCTGCGTCTCGATGATCGGCAACGCGGTGAGCGAGCCGCCCCCGAGCTTGTCGCTCAGCTTCACCGCGCGCTCGAGCAGGCGCGAGTGCAGGTAGAAGACGTCGCCCGGGTAGGCCTCGCGGCCGGGCGGGCGCCGCAACAGCAGCGACATCTGCCGGTAGGCGTAGGCGTGCTTCGTCAAGTCGTCGTAGACGCACAGCGCGTGGCGGCCGCTGTAGAGGAAGTACTCGGCCATCGCGCAGCCCGCGTAGGGGGCCATGAACTTGATCGGCGCCGCCTCGTCGGCGGGCGCGGCGACGATGATCGTGTTGTCGAGCGCGCCGTGCTCGTCGAGCATCTGCGCGAGCGCCACCACGGTGGACATGCGCTGGCCGATCGCCACGTACACCGACACCACGCCGCTGTCCTTGTTGTTGATGATCGTGTCGATCGCGATCGCCGTCTTGCCCGTCTGGCGGTCGCCGATGATGAGCTCGCGCTGGCCGCGGCCGATCGGGATCATCGCGTCGATCGCCTTCAGCCCCGTCTGCATCGGCTCCTTCACGGGCTGGCGCTGCACGACGCCGGGCGCCTTGAACTCGGCGGGCCGTGTCTCATCGATCGCGATGTCGCCCTTTCCGTCGAGCGGTTTGCCGAGCGGGTCGACGATCCGCCCGAGCATCTGCTCGCCCACCGGGATGTCGAGCAGGACGCCGGTGCGCTTGGCGGTGTCGCCCTCGGAGATGTGCTCCCACTCGCCGAACAGCACCGCGCCGACGTTGTCGGACTCGAGGTTGAGGGCGAGCCCGGTGACGCCGTGGGGCAGCTCGAGCATCTCGAGCGACATGCAGTTCTCCAGGCCGTGCACGCGCGCGATGCCGTCCGCAACCGACAGCACGGTGCCGACCTCGGTGAGCTCGGCACGGCCCGCGTCCAGGCCCTCGATGCGGCTCTTGAGGATGGAGGTGATCTCGTCGGGGTTGATCTGCATGTCTGCTCCTAAGCGGCTCCTTGGGCAACGTGCCTGCGCAGCTGCTCCAGTCGGTTTCGAATTGAGGCGTCGAGGATCGAGTTGCCCACCCTCACGACGATCCCGCCGATGATCTCCGGGTCGACGTGCGCGGCGAGGTTGACGCGGCGGCCCGAGCGCTCGCCGATCGTGCGGCCGAGGTTCTCCGTGGTGGCGCGGTCGAGCTCGATGGCGCTGGTGATCTCGACGGGCAGCAGGCGGTTCTCCTCCTCCCACAGCCGCTCGTACTCGTGGCGGATCCGGAAGATCACCGGCATGCGGTGCTTCTCGATGAGCAGCATCAGGAAGTTGACGAACAGCGGGTCGGCTCCGGTGAGCAGCCGGTCCAGCGCGTCCCGCTTCTCCTCGGTGGAGAAGTAGGGCGAGAAGAAGAACACGGCAAGCCCGCGGTTCTCGTCGAGGGCGTCGGCGAACTGGCCGAGCTGCTCGCGCAGCTCGTCGAGGCGGCCGTTGTCGAGAGCCGCCTCGAACAGCGAGCGTCCGTACACGCGGGCGAGCTCCTCCATCAGTTCTGCGAGCTCCCCGAGGAGATCGTCGAGAAGTCGAGTTCGCCGAGCGCCTGCTCGACGAGCCGGCGCTGGTCTGCGTCGTCGAGCGTCTTGCGCGTCACCTTCTCGGTGGCGAGGATCGTGAGGTCGGCGACCTCCGTGCGGATGTCCTGGAGCGCGCGGCGGGTGGCCACCTCGATGTCGCGCTCAGCGCGCCGGGTGGCCTCAGCGATCAGCTCGCGGCTCTCCTCTTTGGCCTCCTGCTCGTGCCGCTCCGCCATCTGGCGCGCGCGCGTCACGATCTCGTCCGCCTGGCCCCGCGCCTGGGCGAGCCGCTCGCGGTATTCGGCGAGGATGCGGTCGGCCTCTTCGCGCGTGCGCTCGGCGGTGTCGATCGAGTCTTCGATCGCTTTCTGGCGGCGGCCCAGAGCCTCGCTGATGCGGGGGAACGCCAGGCGCCCGAGCAGCACCATCGTCAGGCCGAACACGACCAGCGTCCACACCATCAGCCCGATGCCGGGTTCGATCAGGAAGCCGCCACTGGAGGCGAGCACGTGCGCGGCGGGCTGTGCGAGCGAGCTGAGCATGGCTAGACGATGAAGGCGGCGAGCAGGCCCGCCACGAGGCCGTAGAAGAAGCAGGCCTCGGTCAGGGCGAAGCCCAGCCACTGCAGCTGGGTGATCTCATCGCGCATCTCCGGCTGGCGCGTGATCGCTTCGATCGCCTTGCCGAAGATGATGCCGATGCCGACGCCGGCGCCCACGGCGCCGAGACCGCCGCCGACACCGAGGCCGATCGACTTGCCGGCCTTGGCGGTTTCTTCGGCCGCGGCAAGGATGGTGATTAGGGCTACGTGCACGTCGTTCTGCTCCTTTAGTGCTCGGTGGCGACCGCGCCGCCGAGGTAGATAGCTGTGAGGGTGGCGAAGATGAACGCCTGCAGGGAGGCCACCAGGCCCACCTCGAAGGCGTACAGCAGGACGCCGGCCGGGATCGTGAACCAGGCCAGCGCAGAGACCCCGAGGATCACCGCGAGCGCGCCCGCCATGAACAGGATGATCAGGTGGCCGGCGAGGATGTTGGCGAACAGACGAATCGTCAGCGAGAGGATCCGCATCAGGTTCGAGAGCACCTCGAGGAAGAAGATCGCCACCGCCATCCCACCGGTCACGCCGCCCGGCACGAGGCCCTTCAGGTAGCCGATCGGGCCCTTCGCGCGGATCCCTTCGAAGGTATAGGAGAAGAACACGACGAGCGCGAGCGCGAGCGGGATCGAGAGGTTGGCGGTCGCGGCGTACAGCGAGAAGGAGGGGAATTCGATGCCGAACACGGTGATCTCGTGCTCGGTGTTGGTGGGCAACGGGATGTAGCCCACGAGGTTCGAGAACATGATGAACAGGAACAGCGTCGCGATGAACGGGAACCACCGTTTCGCCATCTTCTCGTTGAGGTTGCCGCCCGTGATGTTGTCGCGCATCAGCGTGTAGAGCAGCTCGATCGCGGCCTGCACCTTGTTCGGCCGCTGCTGCATGCGCCGCGCGATCCACACCATCGTCACGCACGTGAGGACGCCGGCGAGGAACAGGTACAGCACCGCCTTGTTGATCGAGAAGGTGCCGAGGTCCACCCAGTTGTCGAGCTTGAACTCGTTCTGCGGCTTGAAGTCGTTGTTGCGCCCGCCGCTGCCGTAGATCGCGTAGAGCACCACCACGCCGCCGATCCACACGCCGAGCATGATCAGCAGCGTCTTTTTCACGCTGCTCTTCTTGGCGGGAGCGCCGCCGTCCGCGCCTGTGGCCGGCACGGGGGCCTCGCTGCCCGGTGGCGGCCCGTCGGTGGCGGTGGCGCTCATGGCGTGCTCGGCCTCCCGTGCGCGGAGGACGCATCGCCGATCGGGTTCTCGCGCAGCACGAACGACATCACGAGGTAGACGGTGAAGGCCGCCAGCAGCACCCCGGCGGCGACGATCGCGTCGGTCTTGCCGCCCGCGTAGCGCGCGACGACGATCGCGAGGGCGGCGATCCACACGCGGCTCATGAGCCCGGCGACGATCAGCCCGGCGCGCACCCGGGCGTCGCCCGCGCGGCGCGCGCGATCCTGGGCGAGCGCGACACCGGCGCGCGTGATCAGCCAGGCGCCGGCACCGAGCGCGTAGCCGAACATCGGAAGCCCCGCGGCGAGCACGAACGGAGCCGTCGCGGCCACGAGGCACACGTCGAGGTAGCGGAGCAGGACCACGTCAGCTTCGCGGTCCGAGAGCCGACCCGCGGCAGAGCGCCGACAGGCGCCGACTGCGGCGCGAGGTCGCCTTCGGAAGTCGGAGCGAGCCATGGAGGCTGCACGCGGCGCGGGCGCTGCGGCGCCGCTGCGCGAGCGTGCGCGCGTGGGGCCAGCCGGCTCGGGCGCCCTGCGCGCGACCACGGCCCGGCACGGGGCCGCGGGTCACCGGCGGCGAGGGCTCCGCCGGCTCGGCGGGCTCCCCCCGGCTGGGGCCGGGCAGGCGCGTGAAATCCTCGTTGGCATCGAAATCTGGCATTTGCAGGGCCACCCTACAGACGCAGAAGTCCCCGCGCTGGGCGGCGGAGCCGGTGTGGCGTCCGTCGGCGGTCTGGAGCGGCGTCGCCAGTCTAGCCGTTCTCCGACTTCGTAACAACTTTGTGACAAGCGGTACGCGCGCGCTCAGGCGCTCGCCGCGGCACGGCGGCGGCGCAGCCGCGAGCGGCCCGCCCACGCTGCTTCCATGCGCTCCGCGAGGAGCACCGACACGGCGAGCGCGGCGACGCCCGCTACCAAGTCGAGCACGAAGTGGTTGCCGGTTGCCAGCACGGCGAAGCCGGTGGCGCAGGCATGGGCGGCGGCGAGGGCGCGCAGCCACGTGCGCGTCGTCAGCCGCCAGACCGCGAGCACGCACCACGCCGCCCAGGCGATGTGCAGCGACGGCATCGCCGCGAGCTCGTTCGCGTGCGAGGCGAGCGCGCCCGTGTGCCAGGAGCCGATCGCGTGCGTCGAGGCGACGACGTCGGTGAAGCCGGGGAGCATCCGCGGAGGCGCCACCGGGAAGCGCCAGAAGACGATGAAGGCGAGCAGGTTGACGACGACGAGCGAGTTGCGCAGCGGCCGGTAGATGTCGGCGCGACGCCACCACAGCCAGCCGAGCAGCCCGAGCGTCACGACGAAGTGCGCGTTGTCGTAGTAGTCGGAGAGCAGCAGGCCCAGCGTGTGATGGCCTGCGAGCCAGCGATCGAGCGCGAGCTCCGGGTTCAGGTGCAGCCCCCGCTCCACGTCGAGCACGCCCTGGGCGTGCGCGAGCGCCACGTGCAGGCGCAGCGGCGCGAGGTTCGTGATGGCGTCGTACAGCCAGCACAGCCACACGATCGTGAGCGCCTCCACCCACCAGCGCGAGCGCCGCGCCGCGACCGCCCCGAGTGAGCCGATCCGGGAGGCGGGGGCGCCGCTCGCCTCTATCGAAACCGCGGTCGACAAGCTGTCGATGTTAGCCGCAGCGACGGCCGCGCGACGGCCGCGCTACGGGACGGTCGGCTCGATCCCGCGCGCCCGCAGCGTGTGCAGCACGCGCGGGAGCGCCGCCGCAGTCCGCCGCCATGAGCCCGGCGCCGAGTAGTCGTCAGCGTCGTGCAGGAGCAGCACCGCTCCCGGCCCCGCCCCGGCGGTGACGCGCATGGCGATCGAGGCGGGCGTCGCGCGCCGCTCCCAGTCGCGGCCCCAGTGGCTCCACAGCAGCGTGCGCCAGCCGCGGCGGCGCGCGAACCGCAGCGCGGCGGCGTTCAGCACCCCGTACGGGGGGCGGTAGAGGCGCGGTTCGCGCCCGGTGCTCGATGCGATGGCGTGCTCGGCACGGGCGAGATCCTCGTGCACCTGCCACGGTGTGAGGCGCAGGAGGTTGCGGTGGCGGTGGCAGTGCAGCGCCACCGCGTGACCGGCGTCGACGATCTCGCGCGCAAGCGCCGGGTTGCGTTCGATCTGCTCGCCGACGAGGAAGAACGTGGCGGGCACGCGCTCGCGCGCGAGCGTCTCGAGCACGGCGGGCGTGCCCTGCGCGTGCGGCCCGTCGTCGAACGTCAGCGCGTAGCCGCTGCCGCTCGCGGTGCGGTCCTCGATGCCGAGGGGCGCCCGCAGCCCCCTCACCGCTCCCGCGAGCCCGGGCAGCAGGTACGCCGTCGCCGCCGCCGCGAGGGCGGCGCCGGCGAGAGTGCCTACCGGGCTGCGATGATCGTCTCTCGACATGGAACTCGCGCTGGGGATACTCGCCGCCTTCGGGGCCTCGACGCTCTACAGCCTAGGGATCGCCGTGCAGGCGCTCGACGCGCGCGAGGCCTCTCAGGAGCTGACGCTGCGGCTCGCGCTGCTCGGCCGCCTCGTGCGAAGCTCGCGCTGGCTGCTCGGCACCGGGATCTCGATGCTCGGCTTCCCGCTGCAGTTCATCGCTCTGCTGCTCGCCCCGCTCGTCGTGGTCCAGCCGGCGCTCGCGGCGGGCCTGCTCGTGCTCCTCTACATAGCCGAGCGGCTGCTCGACGAGCGCCCCGGGCGCTACGAGTACCTGTGCGTCACCGCGATCGTGCTCGGCGTCGTGGGTGTGGCGCTCGCGGCGCCGCCGCGGAGCACGAACCACAGCGCGGACGCCACGACGATCACGATCGTGCTCGTCGTGCTCGGGGTGGCGAGCCTCGTGCCCTACCTGATGCGCGTGCTCGGTCGCTCGGTGCCCGTCGTCACGATGGTGGGCGCGGGCCTCGCGTTCGGCTGGAGCGGGGTGGCCACCAAGCTCGCCACCGACGACTTCTCGAGCGGTCACTACGGGACCTCGGCGGCGTGGGCGATCTCCACGGCGGGCGCGTCCATCATCGGCGTTCTCAGCGAGATGAGCGCGCTGCAGGAGCGCCCGGCGATCCAGGTGGCGCCGGTGGTGTTCGTGACTCAGACGGTGCTGCCCGTCGTGGCGGCGATGGCCATGCTCGGCGAGACCCTGTCCTCGACGCCCTGGAACGGGGTCCCGCTGCTGCTGTCGCTCACCGTGCTGATCGGCGGCGCCGCGCTGCTGGCGCGCTCGAGGCTGCTGCTCGGGCTGACCGCGGCGGAGTCCGTGAGCGAGGACAGCGTCTCGACGCCGAGCCTCTCGGAGGCGAGGCGCGCGACGATCCGCTCGAGCCCGCGGATCGAGGACGGCGAGCCGCCCAGTTCTACGACGATCACGTCGCCCGCGCGCATCGTGCGCTGAGGCAGCGACTGGCTCGCGGAGATGCGCAGCGCGCCCTTGACGGGCGTGGCGCCCGCGGTCCGTGCGAGCACCAGCTGCCCCACCGACAGCCCGCCGCGCGGCTCGAGGTAGTAGTAGCCGCGGTGCAGGCCTAGCGCGCGCGCCTGCGAGCCGAGCGCGCCGCGGGTGCGGATCCAGTGGAACAGCGCTCCGGAGGTGGCTTCCGGCAGCAGTTCGTCGCCGAGCGAGTTCATCCGCGTCACGCGCGAGCGCGCCGGCACGCCGCCGTCGTCGGCGAACGACACGTGGACGCCGCGCACCGCGAGCGTCCCAGCGAGCTGGTCGACGACGCGCACCGGGGCGCGCACGATCACGCCCACCGCCCGCTGGTTGGTGTGCACGTGCGCGAGCTGGTGCACGTTGAGCACCGTCGCCGCGAGCGCCGTCACCTCGTCGGTGGACATCATCCACGAGCCCACGGCGAGCAGCAGCGCCGCCTGGCTCGCGTAGGTTGCGACGCGCAGCCGCCACAGCGGTATCGGGCGCACGCGCCGCGGCGCCTGCAACACGACGTCGACAGCCGCGAGGCTCTCCGAGCGCCCGCCCCCGGCGTGCCCGTTGGACTCGGCGCCGGGCTCCTCGCTGAACGACGCCCGCACGTGCTCGCGCAGCTCGTCGGTGTCGTTCGCCAGGCGCAACAGGTCGAGGTCCGCCATCGCGCGCGTGTTCAGGCGCGCGTGCCCGACGGGCAGGCCGTAGGAGACGACGGGGGTGCCGGCCGCGCGCGCCTCCAGGCACGTCACCCCGCCGGTGGAGTGCACGAGCACGTCCGCGGCGGCCAGCACGTCCGGCATCCTGTCGGTGAAGCCGAGCACGTGCACGCGCGGTTCCTGCGCGAACGTCCTTTGCAGGCTGCGTGCGAGGTGCTCGTTGCGCCCGGCGAGGCAGACGATCGCGCTGACCTCCTTGACGCGCGTGAACTCGCGCACGGCGCCGGCGATGTCGCCGACGCCCCAGCCGCCACCCGACACCACCACCGTGCGCCCCTGCTCGGGGAGGCCGAGCGCGCGGCGGGCGTCCGTCGGGCAGCGCGGCTGCAGGAACTCGGCGGAGATCAGCGGATGCACGAGGCGCACGCTGCCGGTGCCCGCGATCCGCTCCACCGAGGGCATCGACTCGCCGTACATCACGAGGTGCATGTCGATCCCCGGCTGCGCCCAGAAGAACAGGCCGGTGAGGTCGGTGATCGTCGCCACCGTCGCGCAGTCCACCATGCTGCGGCGGCGCAGGCGCGCGAGCACCACCGTCACCGCGGGGTACGTCGAGACGACGACGTCGGGCTCGTGCTCTGCGATCGCGCGTGCGAGCGGGCCCGAGCCGAACGCGCACAGCAGCCAGCGCGCGAACGCGCGGATCGGCGGCACGTGCTCGAGCAGCCAGTAGACGATCGTGTACGTCCAGGGGACGAAGCGCAGCTGCACCCGGTAGCCGTCCTCCACGACCGGACGTACGAAGTGCCCCATCGCTGCGAGCCCGTCGATCACGGTCACCTGCGCCGGGCGCGAGGAGGCCTCGATCTGCTGCGCGAGCGCGCGCGCGGCGGCGGCGTGGCCCTCGCCGACATCGGCGGACAGTATGAGGACCCGCGTCGGACCGGGTGTCCGTGACGCGTTGCGTTTGGATCTGCGACGACGCATGTGGGGACGCTCTGCCCCGGGGCAGGCTTTCCGAGGGCGCGCACACGTTCTTGCCCCCCGGCGGCGAGCGCTTACAGGCTAGCGGCCCGGCTGGACGATTGCAGACGGGCACAGGTAACAATGGGCGCATACAGGCCGCCACCCCCACAACCAGCGTCCGGATCCCCGAGGGTCAGGCCGCCCGGACGAGCGGCGCCGACGGCACGCGCGCGCCGGCTGGCGTCCTGCGCGCGCTCGGCGCGCTCGGGCTGGTGGCTGTCGTGGCGAGCGCGTTCCTGCTCGCGGCGGGGGCGGCGGGCGCCCCGAGCACGTTCGTGCCCGCCCGCAGCGGCGGCTGGCCGGGCTGGCTGGCGGGGCCCCTGAGCGGGCTGCGCGTGGGCCTGCCCGGCGAACGTGTGCAGACGCTCACGCTGATCATGTGCGGCGGCTACGCGCTCGCCCTCGTGGGCGCCCGAGTGCTTCCCCTGCGCGCGATCGCGGCGGCGATCGTCGGGGCGCACGCGATCCTCGCGCTGGGGCCGCCGCTGCTCTCCCAGGACGTCTTCGGCTACATGGCGTTCGCCCGCATGGGCGCCCTGCACGGCCTCGACCCCTATACGCACTTCCCCTCGCAGGCACCCACCGACCCGGTCTTCCCGTTCCTGGGCTGGCCCTTCCAGCACTCCCCCTACGGACCGCTGTTCACGCTCGCGAGCTACGCGACGGCGCCGCTCGGCCTGGCCGCGGGGATGTGGGTGCTGAAAGCGCTCTCGGCGCTCGCGAGCCTCGCCGCGATCGCGCTCGTCGTAGCCGCCGCGGCAAGGCTGAACCGCTCGCGCCGCTGGGCGGCGGCGTTCATCGGGCTGAACCCGGTGGTGCTGCTGCTCGCCGTCGGCGGCGCCCACAACGACACGCTGATCATGCTGTTCTTCGCCCTTGCGCTGCTGCTCACGGCGGGCAGCGCTCCGCGCTTCCGCGCGGCGGCGGCGAGCGTCGCGGCGGGCGTCGGGGTGAAGGTGACGGCCGGCCTGCTGCTGCCGTTCCTCGTGCTCGCCCCGCCGCAGCGGCGGGAGCGCCTTCGCGTGCTCGCCGCGGGCGCGCTAAGCCTGCTCGCGCTCGCCGCACTGGGGCTCGTCGGCTTCGGCTCGCACGCGCTCGGCTTCCTCGACGCCGTCGGCGAGCAGCAGCAGCTGGTGGCGACGCACAGCGTGCCGGCGGAGACGGCGCGGCTCGTGGGGCTGTCGGGTACGCCCGGGTGGTGGCGGCACCTGTTCCTCGCCGCCTTCGCGGTCGTCCTCGTCATCGCGCTGTGGCGCACGGCACGCGGCGCAGACTGGCGGATCGCCGCGGGGTGGACGACGTTCGCGCTGCTGCTCTCGACGGCGTGGCTGCTGCCGTGGTACGCGGTGTGGCTGCTGCCGCTAGCCGCTGTCGGCGGCGATCGGCGCCTGCGAGCCGCTGCGCTCGTCCTCTGCGCCTACGCCGTGCTGATCCACCTGCCCCTCGCCGACGGGCTTCTGAGCCCCCGCCCGCGGCACGTCCCCCACCACCTCGCCTTCCCCGTCCCCGGCCTCGTCCACCGCCTGGAACTCACCGGTTTCGAGGTCCATCGCGACGCGAGCCTCGATCTCAGCTGGTGAGGCCCCCGGCCGCAGCCGGCGCAGCCGCATCGAGTCCAGGCGCCGGAACTTGAGGATCTCGAGCACGTACACCAGGTACACGCTCGACGCGACGACGAGGAGGCCGAGCGCGACGATCACGAGCGTCCAGCCGGTGTCGAAGCGCCCGCGGTGGTCGCTGTAGGGGATGAAGCGCAGCGCCAGCGCGAGGCCCGCGAGCATCAGCGTCCAGGCGTAGAGATAGGCGATCGTGCGCCTGCTGCTGAAGCCGATGCGGGCCATCCGGTGGTGGAAGTGCTCGCTGTCTGAGCGGTAGATCGGCTGGCGGTACTTCAGCCGCTTGAGCACGACGAACGTGGTGTCGAGGAAGGGCACGGCGAGCAGGATCAGCGGCAGCACGAACGACACCACCGCCGCGGTCTTCACCGCAGCCTCGATCGCGATCACGCCCATCAGCAGCCCGAGCAGGTTCGCCCCGCAGTCGCCCATGAAGCTCGAGGCGGGCGGGAAGTTGTAGAAGAGGAAGCCGAGCGATGCGCCCGCGGTGAGCGCGGCGAGCACGCCGGGCTGCTGGCGGCCGAGATCGAAGGCGATCACCGCCAGCGTCGCGGCGATGATCATGCACACGCCCGCGGCGAGCCCGTCGACGCCGTCGGAGAAGTTGACGATGTTCATCATCGCCACCAGCGCGAGCACGGTGAGCAGCGTCCCCCCGTTCGTCACGCCCGCGTTCGGGAACGCGAGTTCGCCGACGAACGGCAGCGTGATCGCCTTCACCGCCACGCCGAAGTGGACCGCAACCGCGGCCGCCACGAACTGCCCGAGCAGCTTCACCGCGGGTGGCAGGTCGAAGAGGTCGTCGGCGGCACCGACGAGCGTGATGATGGCGGCAGCGAGCAGGACACCGCGCCAGAGTTCGTGCGCGTGTTCGCCGTGGATGTCGTAGCCCACGGGCAGGAACGCGAGCATCGCGACGAGCACCCCGGCGAAGATCGCCAGCCCGCCGAGCAACGGCGTCGGGCGTTCGGACAGGCCTCGCTCGCGCGGCTCGTCGATCGCGCCGATCGAGCGTGCGAGGCGCATCGTCACCGGCGTGACGAGTGCGGTCACGGCTGCCGCGACGAGGAATGCGTAGAGCGCGTCGAGCTCGTTCGGGTGCGCCATGTGCTGTGCCACAGCATCGCAGGCGCCGGTGTCGGCGCGGCGCCTGCCGCTAGGCGGGGGTTGCGGCGGCAGCCATCCCCTCGTAGAGCGGATAGCGCTCCACGATCGCCGCCACCCGCTCGGCGAGCTCGCTCGCGCGCGACTCGTACTCCGGCGTGAGCGCGATTGCGAGGATCTCGCCGACCTCGGCGAAGTCCTGGCGCTGCAGCCCGCGCGTGGCGAGCGCGGGCGTGCCGATGCGCAGGCCGGACGCTTCCATCGGCGGGCGCGGGTCGAACGGCACGGCGTTGCGGTTCACCGTGATCTGGATCTCGTGCAGGCGGTCCTCCGCCTGACGACCCGTGAGCTCGGGGATGCAGTCGCGCAGGTCGACGAGCAGGAGGTGCACGTCGGTGCCCCCGGTGAGCACGTTCACGCCGTGGCCCGCCTTCAGCAGCTGCACGGCGAGCTCGCGCGCGCCCTCCACCGTGCGGCGCTGGCGCTCGGCGAACAGCTCGGTGCCGGCGATCCTGAAGGCCACCGCCTTGGCGGCGATGACGTGCTCGAGCGGCCCTCCCTGCTGTCCCGGGAACACCGCCGAGTCGATCTTCTTCGCGTGCTCCTCGCGGCACAGGATCGTGCCCGCGCGCGGTCCCCCGAGCGTCTTGTGGGTGGTGGTGGTGACCACGTCGGCGTAGTCCACGGGGTTCGGGTGAAGCCCGGCCGCCACCAGGCCGGCGAAGTGCGCCATGTCCACCATCAGCAGCGCCCCAACCTCGTCGGCGATCTCCCGGAAGCGGGCGAAGTCGAGCTGGCGCGGATACGCCGACCAGCCGGCGAGCAGCAGCCGCGGGCGCCGCTCGCGCGCGATCCGGGCGACCGCGTCCATGTCGATCAGCCCGCTGTCGCGATCCACCTCGTAGGCGGCGATGTCGTACAGGCGTCCCGACACGTTGATTTTCATCCCGTGTGTCAAATGGCCACCGTGGGCGAGCGACAGGCCCATGATCGTCTCGCCGGGGGCGAGCAGGGCGTGGTAGACGGCGGTGTTCGCCTGCGCGCCGGAGTGAGGCTGCACGTTCGCGTGCTCCGCACCGAACAGCGCCCTGGCGCGGTCGATCGCGAGCTGCTCGGAGACGTCCACCCACTCGCAGCCGCCGTAGTAGCGGCGGCCGGGGTAGCCCTCGGCGTACTTGTTGGTGAGCACCGAGCCCTGGCATTCGAGCACCGCCCGCGGTACGAAGTTCTCCGAGGCGATCATCTCGAGCGTCCCCTGCTCGCGCTCGAGCTCGCCGCGCAGCGCGTCGGCCACCTCGGGGTCGACCTCCGAGAGCGGGCGGTTGAAGTAGTCGGGGCTGAGGTCTGTCACGGCGCTCTCCTTGGCAGGCGGAAATCGGAGTTGCCCAGGCGCGCGGCGATCTCGCGTGCCGCTCCCCGGTGGTTGCTTCCACCTCAGGCGCCAGTCGCGGCCGCTCTCACGAGGCTAGCAGGGCGGCAGGATCCCGGGAACGGCGCCGAGCAGGCGCACGAGCTCCGCGCGGGGGACGGCGCCCTCGCGCACGATCCGCCAGGAGCCGTGCTCCTCGAGCTCGCGGAGGTCGAGCACGCTCGAGGGCGTCCCCGGGAGCTCGCCGCCGTCGAGCACGAGGTCGGCGCCCTCGCACAGGCTCGCCGGCACCTCCTCGATCCGGCGCGCGTCGGCGCCGCCGGAGATGTTGGCGCTCGTCTGCATGACTGGCACCGCCACTTGCGCGAGTGCGGCGAGCGGCGCCGGCAGCGCCGGGATGCGCAGCCCGAGCGTGGCGGGGTCGGCGGCGCACGCAGGGGCGTAGAGACCGTGCGGGTTCGCGAGGAGCAGTGTCACCGGACCCGGTGCGAGCGCGAGCAGGGCGGCGCGCTCGCGTGCTCCGAGCTCGCCGAGCGCCGAGAGCGCCGGCTCGAGCGCGAAGAACATCACCGCGGCGGCGCGCGCGGCGGGCCGCCCCTTCAGCTCGTACACGCGGCGCACCGCGCCCGCGTCGTCGGGGTCGCAGCAGATCCCGTAGACCGTGTCGGCGGGGAACACGGCGACGCCGCCGCCCGCCACGCAATCTTCGAGCGCCGCGGCATCGGCGTCGGTGATGGCGGCGCTCATACGGGCGCCCGCGCGCCCGCGATCATCCTGAGCGCTTCCCGAGGAGGACGCGCTCGATGCCTGCCAGGTCGCGCCGGGCGGCGGCGGCGAACCCTGCGCGTTCGAGTAGCTCGGCGACAGCCGGCGCCTGGCCCGCGCCCACCTCGAGCGCGATCGTGCGCACGCGCGCGCGTCCGCGCAGCTGCTCGAGCAGCGCGCGGATCGCATCGAGCCCGTCGCCCCCGGCGAACAGTGCCTGCGCCGGCTCGTGGCGGACAATCTCCGGCGCGAGCAGCTCGCGCTGCGGCTCGGCGACGTACGGCAGGTTCGCGAGGATCGCGTCGAACTCGTCGCCGATCCCCGCGAGCAGATCCGCGTGCAGCCAGCGCACGGGCAGCCCGAGCCGCTCGCCGTTCGCGCGCGCGAGTGCGAGCGCGTCCCCGCTCGAGTCGCTCCCGGCGATCCGCAGATCGGGGCGCTCGTGCGCAAGAGCGAGCGCCACCGCGCCGCAGCCGGTGCCGACGTCGAGCACGCAGGCGCCCGCGTCGAGCTCGAGGCCCGCCTCGACGAGCAGCTCGGTCTCCGGCCGCGGCACGAGCGCACGGCGATCCACCGCGAGGTCGAGCTCGCGGAATGCTCGCCGGCCGACGATGTAGGCGACCGGCTCGCGCTCGCCCGCGCGGCGGCGGACGGCCTCCCGGTAGGCGCGCAGCTGCGGCTCGGAGAGGGCGCGGCCCGGTTCGAGCACGAGGCGCTCGCGGGGCAGCTCGAGCACGTGCGCGAGCAGGATCTCGGCATCGAGGCGAGGCGTCTCGCAGCCCGCCCCGGCGATCGCCGCCGTCGCGTCGGCGATCTCGGCGCGCACCTCGGGTCGATGCGCGTGGACTCCCCGCGCCTCGCCCGCGCAGCCCGTCCGCGCGGCGCTCATCGCGCCGCCTGCGCCTCCAGGCGGCGGCGCTTCTCGTCCGCCGCGAGCGCGGCGGTGATCTCGTCGAGCTCGCCCTCGAGCACCTGGTCGAGGTTGTGCACGGTGAGCTTGATGCGGTGGTCGGTGACGCGCCGCTCGCCGTAGTTGTAGGTGCGGATCTTCTCGGCGCGGTCGCCGGTGCCCACCTGCGAGCGGCGGTCTGCGGCGAGCTCCGCCTGCTGCTCGGCGAGCGCCCGCTCGTACAGGCGCGCGCGCAGCACCCGCAGCGCCTTCTCGCGATTCTGCAGCTGGGACTTCTCGTCCTGCATCGACACCACGATCCCGCTCGGCTTGTGCGTCACGCGCACGGCGGAGTCCGTCGTGTTCACCGACTGGCCGCCGGGCCCCGAGGAGCGGTAGACGTCGATCTGGAGATCTGCGGGGTCCACCTCGACATCCACCTCCTCCGCCTCGGGCAGCACCGCCACCGTGGCGGTGGAGGTGTGGATCCTGCCCTGGGACTCGGTCTGCGGGATCCGCTGGACGCGGTGCGTGCCGCCCTCGAACTTGAACACCGAGTAGGCGCCCTCGCCCTTCACCGCGAACGTGTACTTGCCCTCGCCCACGTCCATCGCCTCCGTCTGGAAGCCGAGCCGCTCGGCGTAGCGCGTGAGCATGCGGTAGAGGTCGCCCGCCCACAGTCCCGCCTCCTCGCCGCCGGCGCCCCCCTGGATTTCCACGATCACGCTCTTCTCGTCGTTGGGGTCGCGCTCGACCATCGCCAGGCGGATCTCCTCCTCGAGCTCCTCGATGCGATGCCTCGCCGCCGCGAGCTCGTCGCGCATCTCGGCGTCCTCGCCAACCTCCTCGAGCAGCTCTTCCGCGCCCGCCGCGTCGTCGTGCGCGAGCCGCCAGCGCTCGGCGAGCTTCGCTGCGGGTTCGAGCTGGCGATAGGCGCGGCCGACCTCCGCGTAGCGCTCGCGGTCGCCGATCACGTCGGGATCGCTCATCTGCTCGCCGAGGTCGGCGAAGCGGCTCTCGATCTGCTCGACGAGCTCCTCGATCACGCCGCTGAGTGTATGCGCGAGCGCCGGGCCGCTCGCGCATACGGGCACCGAAGAAGCGCGGAACGGCACCGGCGGCGCCGCACGCTACGTCATCCCGGCCGGCGCCGAACTCGACGCTCAGGCCGCGATCGCGCTCGGCAGCGCCAGCTCGAAGAGCTCGTCGAGGGTGGCGGAGAGCTGCTCGCGTGCGGCGGCCTCGAGCGGCAGCCCGTCCTCGCCGAGCGTCTCCTGCGCCTGCGGGATCGGCAGCTCCCGATCGACCACGCGGGCGCCCATCACGCCGAGCACCTTGCGCAGCTCCGCCTGCGCCCACACCGCCCCGAACAGACCCGTGCTCGTCCCGATGACGGCCGCCGGGCGGCCGCGCATCGGCGACCCGGCGGCCGGGCGGGACACCCAGTCGAGCGCGTTCTTGAGCGTGCCGGGGATCGAGCCGTTGTACTCGGGCGTCGCCACCAGCACGGCGTCTGCCCGCTCGATCTCGGCCTTGAGCGCCGCGACGGCGGGCGGGAGCTGCTGCTCCTCGTCCTCGTTGTACGGCGGGATGTCGCCCAGACCGTCGTACACCACCAGCTCCGCGCCGGCGGGGAGCAGCGCTCCCGCGCCGTGCAGCAGCCGGGCGTTGTAGGAGTCCCCGCGCAGGCTCCCCGCCAGCCCCAGCACCCTCATCGCCCTAGGCCTCGCGCACGAGCTCGAGGGCGAGCTCGAGCCTGACGTCGTTGTCGAGCGCGAACCCGCCCTTCGGCAGCGGCGCGTTCCACTCGAGGCCGTACTCGCGGCGGTCGATCACGGCCTCGAGCTCCACCCCGATCTTGTCGTTGCCGGCGATGTCGGTGTGCGGGCCGGAGTAGGAGCCGCGCGCCGTGACACGGTGGGTGCGGCCCTTGATCGTCAGCTCGCCCTCCACCTCGACGCTGCCGTCCTCGCCGAGCTCCACGGCATCCGAGCGGAAGCCGATCTGCGGGTGCACGGAGCTGTCGAAGAAGTCGGGTGAGCGGAGGTGCGCCGCGAGGTTCTCGTCCTTCACGCGGACCGAGTCGACGTTCACCGAGCCCTCGAGCCGGGGGATGCCGTCCTCGCCGGCGGCGAGGCGCCCCTCGTACTCGTCGAAGCTCCCGCGGAACGTCGCCACCACCATGTGCTTCACGGAGAAGCCCACGTGCGAGTGGACGGGGTCGATGCTCCAGGTGCCTGCCAGCGGCTGCGTTGCTGTGGTGCTCATGTGATCTCCTCGAATATGATGCGGACCATGGTCCGGTTGACTTGGATCCAGTGTAGCAGCCAACTGGACCACAGTCCGCTTGATACCCTGTAGACATGATCGAGCTGCCTCTGGTGCAGGCCCAGCCCGCGGAGCGGGCGGACGCGGCGCGCAACCGCGAGCGCATCCTCTGCATCGCGCGGCGCCTGTTCGCCGAGCGCGACGCCGGCTGTGTGTCGATGGACGAGATCGCCGAGCAGGCGGGGGTCGGCAAGGGGACCCTCTTCCGCCGCTTCGGATCGCGCGCCGCGCTCGCCCAGGCGGTGCTCTCCGAGGACGAGGGGGCGCTACAGGAAGCGATGATCCGCGGCGAGCCGCCGCTCGGGCCCGGCGCGGCCCCGCTCGAGCGGCTGATCGCCTTCGGCGAGGCGCGCCTCGACCTGCTCGACGCGCACGCAGCGCTGCTCGTGCTCGCGGAGGTGGGCGGCGCGCACTTCGCCTCCGCCCCCTATGCGGTCGCGCGCCTGCACATGCTGCAGCAGCTCGAAGAGCTGTGCCCGGGCGCGCACGCGGAGGTGCTCGCCGAGATGCTGCTGTCAGCGCTCGGCGCCGAGCTGTTCATCTACCTGCGCGACGCGCGCGGGGTCCCGCCCGAGCAGATCAAGGCTGGATGGCGCGCGCTCGCCGAGCGCCTCGCGACGCCGCCGGCGCCCGTTGAAGTGCCGGCCTAGGCGACGACCTCGACGCCGACGAGATCCTCGGCGGTGAGCTCGCCGGGGCGCTCGAGAGCGAGCACCGCCTCGAGCGCCGCGATCGCCACCGCGAGCTGGTCGTGGTCGGGCTCGCGGGTGGTGAGCAGCTGGAGCTTCATCCCCGGCCACATCACCGCGCGCACCCACCGGCGCCGGCGGTTGCGCCCGGCGAACTTGATCAGCTCGAAGGAGATCCCGGCGATCAGCGGGACGCCGACGATGCGGGTGATGACGAGCCAGTACCAGGCGGGCAGCCCGATCGGTGCGAACACGAAGATCGCCACCACCATCACGACGAGCAGGAAGCTCGTCCCGCAGCGCGGGTGCAGGCGCGAGAAGCGCTGCGCGTTCTCGGGGGTGAGCGGGAGCTCGGCCTCATAGCAGGAGATCGTCTTGTGCTCGGCGCCGTGGTACTCGAACACGCGCCGCAGGTCGCGCACGCGCGAGAGCAGCAGCATGTAGCCGAGGAAGATGGCGGTGCGCACGATGCCCTCGACGAGCCAGAACAGGAACGACGAGCTCAGCTGGTCCTTGATCAGGCTCGTCAGGCCGACGGGCACGATGAAGAACAGGACGACCGCGAGCGCGAGCGCGAGCACGACGGTGCCCGCCCACATCCCCCGCGAGATCTCCTGCTTCTCGTCCTCCGGCTTGCCCTCCTCGGGCGGGAGCTGCGCGTTCGCCGACACCTCCAGCGCGCGGAAGCCGATGGCAAGCGAGCCGCCGAGGGCCACCACGCCGCGGATGATCGGCAGGCGCAGGAAGCGATGGCGCCGCATCACCGAGTCGAGCGGGTAGGTGGTCACCTCGATCTCGCCGAGCGCCGCCTCCTCGGGGGTGATGCCGCCCTCCTGGAGCTGCTCTGCGCTCGGCTTGCGTACGGCGACCGCCCAGTTGGAGACGCCCCGCATCATCACGCCCTCGAGCACCGCCTGCCCGCCGAGCGGCGCGTCACGAGCGGCTTCGAGCTCGCCGTGCTCGCCGACGTCGACGAAGCCCTCCGGCGCGGCCGCCGGGGGACGGACGTCCTCGCGGTCGCGCACGGGCGCGCTCACCGCCGCCGTCGCCACGGGCTGGCCGAACTGCGACCCCTCGGCAGCCAGGCGCTCCGCCATGCCGCTACTTGGCTGACCGTGCTTGGGCGTGCGCGCGACCCTTCGCCATGCGGCGCTGGAAGCGCTCGACGCGGCCGCCCGTGTCCATCAGCTTCTGCCGGCCCGTGTAGAACGGGTGGCAGTTGGAGCAGACCTCGACGTGCAGCGACTCGCGCGTGGAGCGGGTCATGAACTCGTTGCCGCAGGTGCACGTCACGTGCACCGGCACGTAGGAGGGGTGGATCTTCTCCTTCATGGTCGCTGCATTCTAGCGGCCCGCCGCCTGCGCTCGTCCGGGCTCCGCCGACGCCCGCGATGCCGGGTCGGGGCGCGTTCGGCGCCGCGGACGCGCTCCGTCCGCCCGCTCAGGCACCCGTCGGCGCAACGTCGGTAGGAGTGGGAGCGCCGGTGGGCGCCGGCGTGCTCAGCGTCCCGCTCGCGGGCGCGCCCGGCGCGGGCTGCTCGCAGCGCGGCGTGCGCAGTTCGAGCGTCTTGATCGTCCGCCCCTTCGCGCCCACCCAGCGGAAGTGGATGGCGCCCCGGTAGGACGCAGGGGCGGCGAGGTCGGTCACCTTGTCGAGGTTCTTGTACGTCTTCACGCCCGCCGACGCCTTCAGCCACATGCCGAGCCCCGGGTAGGTGACCGTGCGGAAGGCCGCTTCTTTGGGCATCCGCTCGAGCACCTCGATCCGCATCATCATCCGCACGGTGCCCGGCACGGCGTTCATTTCGCCGACGAACGTCGCCGAGCGTTCGAGCTGGTTGGGCGCCGTGACGCACTGTTCGAGCGTCGCCGCTGCGTTCGCGTGGCCGGCGCCGGACGTCGCGGCGAGCGCGGCTTCGGACGCGGAGGCGGCCGCCGGGGCGGCTGCGGACAGCAGCAGGCCGCATGCCAGCACGGGCATCCAGCGACGAAGCGCCCTTCTTGGCGCGGGGTGCTCGAACGTCATGACAAACCTGTAACACGGCAGGCGCCCACAGGTTTCGCCCGGGCGCCTGCTTGCACGCCTCTGGCCTGCGGGCGCCTTCTCAGGTGATCTGGTACAGCGGCCCGTCGCCCCCCTCGGGGGTCGTCAGGCGCCCGCCCTTGGCGGTGATCGCCCCGCACTGCACGCAGTTGGTGTAGTTGACGATCACGTCCACCTCGCCGTGCTCGGGCGCGTCCTCCGGAATCTCGTAGACACCCGCCGGGCACATCCACGTCCACGTTTCGGCGATCTCGCGCGGGACGTGTTTGCGCACGCGGATGTGGTTGGGGGCGTCGTCGCGCGTGGCGTTGCCGGTGATGAACACCGAGGAGAGCTTGTCGAAGGTGTACTTGCCGTCGGGCTTTGTGTAGACGTCCTTCGTCTTGCCGATGAACATCGGCTGCGCGTCGTTGCGGTGCCAGGAGGCGCGCCCGGGGAGGCGGCCCTTGGTGATCTGCTGGATCCCGCTGAGAGGGCCGCCCACGAGCAGGCCCTTCATCAGCGGCTGGCGGGCGTTGCGCACCTCCCACAGCTCCTTCCCCACCGAGGACTCCTCGATCGCCTGCTCATAGGAGGCGAAGCTGCTCTCCCCGCGCTTGAGCGCCTGGTAGATCGCCTCGGCGGCGAGCACGCCCGACTTGATGCAGTGGTGCACGCCCTTGAGCGCCATCGTGTCCACCATCCCGCCCGAGTCGCCGACGAGCACGGCGCCGGGCATCGACAGCTTCGGCATCGACCAGTAGCCGCCGCCCGGCAGCGCCTTGGCGCCCCACGCCACGCGCTCTCCCCCCTCGAGGATCTTGCGCACGAACGGGTGGGTCTTGAACGTCTGCAGCAGGTCGTGGGCGGACGTCGTCGCGTCGGCGTACTCGAGCTCGACGACGAAGCCGATCGAGACGAGGTCCTCGCCGGTCTTCTCGTTGTGCATCGGGTAGATCCAGGTGCCGCCGATCTGCCCGTACTTGTGGGACAGCTTGAGAGGCCACGGGCCCATCGTGTGGATCAGGCGGTCGAGCGGCCGCGGCACCTTCCAGACCTCCTTCACGCCGAGCTCCCAGACCTGGGGCTCGCGGTTCGTGGCGAGGTCGAACTCCTTGATGGCTGCGCCCGTCAGGTGCCCCCAGCAGCCCTCGGCGAGCACCGTCGCGCGCGCCTTGATGTCGGTTCCGGGCTCGAAGTTGGACAGCGGCTCACCGTCCTTGCCGCGCCCCTTGTCGCCCGAGCGCACGCCCACCACGCGCCCGTCCTCCACGATCAGCTGCGTGGCGGCCGTCTCGGTGAGGATGTACGCACCGGCGTCTTCGGCCTGCTGCTGCTGGTAGCGCGCGAGCGCCGACACCGAGATGATCTCGTTGCCGTGGTTCTTGAACGGCGGCGGGGTGGGGATGCGGACGGCGCGCTTCGCCGTGGGAGTGAGGTAGACGGCCTCCTTCGTTACTTCGCCGAAGCCGAAGCCCTCCTTGCGCCAGTCCTCGCGGGAGAGCTCGGGGAACAGCTCCTGCAGGGGACCGGGCCGCATGACCGCCCCCGAGAGGTTGTGGCCGCCGCAGGTCTTCGCCTTCTCGACAACCGCCACCGGGACTTCGCCGAGGCGCTCCATCGTCTCGGGGTCGTCGGCGAGCAGCTGCAGGAGGCGGTTGGCGCAGGCCAGGCCCGCGGTGCCGCCGCCGACGATCGCCACGCCGACCTCGATCAGCTCGTCCTCGGGGTCGAGGCCGCGCTTGACGAACTCCGCGCGCGAGTCGACGGGCGGCGGGAAGGCTGCGGGTGGCACCTTCCCGTTGCTCGAGCCGTCAGCCGCCACGGCGTCCCCCTCGCTGCGCCTCCTCGCCGGCCGTGATGCCGCGCGCCCGCATCCGCCTAGGCGCCCTTCTTGACCTTCACGGCCTCGGTGAGCTTGGGCAGGATCTTGTTGAGGTCGCCGACGACGCCGAGATCGGAGAATTCGAAGATCGGGGCGTTCGCGTCCTTGTTGATCGCGACGATGTTCTCCGATCCCTGCATCCCCACCTTGTGCTGGATGGCGCCGGAGATCCCGGCGGCGAGGTACAGCTTCGGCGCCACCGTCTTGCCGGTCTGCCCGATCTGCGCTGCGTAGGGATACCAGCCGGCGTCCACCACCGCGCGGGTGGCGGCGACGGCTGCGTTGCCGCCGAACGCCGCGGCGAGATCCTCGGCGAGCTTGAAGCCCTCGGCCTTGCCGAGCCCGCGCCCGCCCGCCACGAGGATGTCGGCGCCCTCGATGTCGACGTCCGCGCCGCGCTGTTCGCCGCGCGTGATCATCGTCGCGCGCGTCGAGTGCGGGCTCAGCTCGAAGCTGAGCTGCTCGACGGGGGCATCGCCGGCGTCGCCGATCTCCCTGATCTCGAACGCGTTCAGCCGTCCGATGACGATCCCCACCGACGAGCGGTACTTGATCTCGGAGATCGCCGAGTCGCCGAGGATCGGACGCTCGGCGATCAGCTCGCCGCCCTCCGCCCGGACGTTCGTGACCTCCATCGCCACGCCCGCGTCGAGGCGCGCGGCGAGCCCGGCGCCGATCTCGAAGCCGAGCAGCCCGCCGCCGAACAGCGCGTAGCCGTAGCCGCCGTCGGTGATCGCCTTGGCCATCGCGTCGACGAGCGGCTGGGCGAGGCCTTCGGGCCCCTCCGCCACGAGCACCTTCTTCGCTCCGTAGCGGCCGAGCGACGCCGCGAGGTCCTGCGGGACGTTCTCGCCGAGGAGGATCGCGTGGGCCTCGCCGCCGAGCTCGGCTGCGAGCTTCGCGCCCTCGGAGACCGCGCCGAGCGAGTTCTTGTTGATCGCGCCGTCGTAGTGCAGCGCGTAGACCAGGATGTTCGCCATTTCCGTTCAGTCTCCTTAGATGAGCTTGCGCTCGTCGAGCCAGGCGACGATCTTTTCGACGGTCTCGCCCGTGTCCTCGTCCTCGATGATCTCGCCGGCGGCCTTCGCGGGCGGCGCCTTGGCGGCAACCCACTGCGCCGCCGAGTGCTCGCCGCCCACCTTCGAGGTGTCGAGCTCGACGTCGGCGGCGGTGACCGCCTCCAGCGGCTTCTTCTTGGCGCCCATGATCGCCTTCAGCGACGGGTAGCGCGGCTCGTTGATGGCGTCGCCGACGGAGATGACGGCGGGAAGCTGGATCTGCACGGTGTCGTAGCCGTACTCCGCCTGGCGCTCGCAGCGCAGGCTCTCGGGGTCGACGTCCATCTTGATCACCTGCGTGAGCGAGGGCATGCCGAGATGCTCGGCGACCACGGCGCCGATCGTGTAGCACTCGCCGTCATCGGACTGCTGGCCGAGCAGCACGAGGTCGGGGCTCTCGCGCTGCAGCGTGCGCGCGAGCGCGTAGCCCGTCGCCGCCACGTCGGAGCCGGCAACCGCCTCGTCAGAGAGATGGACCGAGCGGTCGGCACCGAGCGAGACGGCCTTGTGCAGCGCCCGAACCGCGCTGTCGGGGCCCATCGTCACCGCCACGATCTCCTCGACCGGGACGGCGCCGCCCTCCCTGATCTGCATCGCCGCCTCGATCGCGTGGGTGTCATACGGGTTGAGGTTCTTCTCCCCGCTGCGGTCCATGTGCCCCGTCGAGGGGTCCAGTTTCTTCTCGACGGCGGCGTCCGGAACCTCCTTAACCAGGACGCATATCTTCATCGCTAAAGGCTTCTCCTTGGGGTCTATTGGGTCCGATGCTACCGCTTCGGGCCGTTGACTGACGAGTCAATCAGCATCTAGGACGCCGTACGCTCGGCGGTCGCGCCGCGGATGAACTCCACGATCGCCTGGGTGGGAGCCCCGGGCGTGAACACCTCGGCCACGCCCAGCCGCTTGAGCTCGGGGATGTCCTCCGCCGGGATCGTGCCGCCCACAGTGATCACGACGTCGTCGACGCCCTGCTCGCGCAGCAGCTCGACGACTCGCGGCACGAGCGTCATGTGCGCGCCCGAGAGGATCGAGAGCCCGACCGCGTCGGCGTCCTCCTGGATGACCGTCTCGACGATCTGTTCCGGCGTCTGGTGGAGCCCGGTGTAGATCACCTCCATGCCCGCATCGCGCAGCGCGCGGGCGATGATCTTCGCGCCGCGGTCGTGGCCGTCGAGGCCGGGCTTGGCGACGACCACGCGGATCTTGCCCTGTGTGTTGGATGCGGTTGAGGACATGCGAGGGGGTGGACGCTCCTGCGTCTCAGCGGCGGCGCCCGCCGGCGCGCGACGGGCGCGGGCGCCGTGAGGACGCGCGGGATTGTAGAGCGCGCGGGAGCCTCGCGGCGGAGCGCCCGTCGCTCGCGCGCTCGCCGCTGCGCACGTGCACCGCCCTGCCCGCCGACGCCAGCGCGGTCGCGCCGGCGAGGGCGGCGGCGAGCTTGAGCCGCCTGCCGAGGCGGTCGAGCTCGATCACCTCCCAGCCCTCCTCGAGGGCGATCCGCCGCAGCAGCGCGTCGGGGTTCACGACTACCGCGTGGCGTACCGCCCGCAGCATCGGCAGATCCGACTCGGAGTCCGAGTACGCGTACGACGCCGCCAGGTCGATCCCCTCGCGCTCGGCGACCGCGCGCATCGACAGGACCTTGCCCTCGCGGTAGTTGAACGGGCCCGCGGGGCGGCCCGTGTAGCGGCCGTCGACGATCTCCGAGCGCGAGCCGAGTCCGCCGTCGAAGGCGAGCACGTGCGCGAGCAGGTCCGCCATCTCCTGCGATGCCGCGGTGAGGATGTAGACGGGCATGCCCTCGTCCTGGTGCGCGTAGGCGCGTTCGAGCATCTGCGGGTAGAGGCGCGGGAGCACGCCGGAGAGGACGCGCGGAGACAGGCGCTCGAGATCACGCACGCGCACGCCCGCGATCATCTCCCCCACCCGGCGGCGCACCTCGTCGGCGCGGTCGTCGGTCGAGCCGAGCAGGCGGAAGCGGAGGTTCTCGTAGACGTCGCGAGCGAGCCGCCGGCGCGAGATCATGCCCGTCTCGTACGCCGCACGCGCGAAGAAGATCCCCGAGGACCCCGCCATCAGCGTCTTGTCGAGGTCGAAGAAGGCGGCGCCGCTCGGGCGCCCGGGGCCGCTTGCCGGCGAGTGGTCCGCTCCCGCCGCGGGGTCGCCGCTCGGCACACCGTCCGGGGAGCCCGGGAGGGCGCTGTCCCCGGCCTCCGTCGATCGCAGAGCGCGGTCGGACCCGCTGCGCACTAGACCTTGAGGATCACCGCGTCGCCCTGGCCCCCGCCCGAGCAGATCGCGGCGCAGCCGAGCCCACCGCCGCGCCTGCGCAGCTCGAGCGTGAGGCTCGCGAGGAGGCGCGCGCCGGAGGCGCCGATGGGATGGCCGAGCGCCACTGCGCCGCCGTTCACGTTCACCTTGTCCTCGTCGATCCCGAGCATCCGGATCGAGTTGAGCGTGACGGAGGCGAAGGCCTCGTTGATCTCCCACAGGTCGATGTCACCGGGCTGGAGCCCCGCCTTCTCGAGCGCCTTCTTCGCGGCGCTCGCGGGAGTCGTCGCGAGGTAGGCGAAGTCGTTGGCGCTCTGCGCGTGGGCGACGATCTCGGCGAGCACCTCCTTGCCGTTCGCGCTCGCCCACTCCTCGGAGGAGAGCACCAGCGCGCCGCCGCCGTCGTTGACGCCGGGCGAGTTGCCGGCGGTGTGCGAGCCCTCCTTGCCGACGAGCCCCGGCAGCGCCGCGAGCTTCTCGAGCGAGGTGTCGCGTCGCGGCCCCTCGTCGACCTCCACCACCGTCTCCTGCTTGCGGCTCTTCACGGTCACGGGCACGATCTCCTCGGCGAAGCGTCCGTCGTCGGTCGCCTTCAGCGCGAGCTCGTGCGAGCGCAGCGCCCAGCGGTCGAGATCGGCGCGGGTCATCTCCAGCTCGTCGCCCACCTCCGTCGCCTCCACGAACATCTGCTTGCCGGAGAAGGGGTTGGTGAGCCCGTCGTGGACCATCGCGTCGAGCATCTTCGCGTCGCCCATGCGGTAGCCGAAGCGCGCCTGCGGCAGCAGGTAGGGCGCCTGCGACATCGACTCCATGCCGCCGCCCACGCCGACCTCGACGTCGCCCGCGCGGATCGCCTGGTCGAGGATCACCGAGGCCCGCAGCCCGGACGCACAGACCTTGTTGATCGTCTCCGAGGACACCTCCTTGGGAATCCCCGCTTTCACCTGCGCCTGGCGCGAGGGTATCTGGCCCTGCCCCGCCTGCAGCACCTGGCCCATCACGACGTGGTCCACCTGCCCGGGATCGACGCCCGCGCGATCGAGCGCCGCCTCGATCGCCACCGCGCCGAGCTCGGTGGCCTCGAGCGTGGACAGGCCGCCGCCCACCTTGCCGATCGGTGTGCGCGCTGCGCCGAGGATCACGGTCTTTGGCATGGGGGCAGGTCTCTCCTTCGTCTGTGCAGCAGGGACGCGAGAGCGAGAATGGTAGTCGACCGCCGCTGCGCTCCGGGGACGCACCGCCGCGCGCGGGGCGCGCGGGCGCAGGCGGGTGCCTCGGCCCCGCCCCGCCGCGAGGCGCCGACAGGCCCGCCGCGCTGCGGTTATCGTGCCGCGCGATGGACGTCTCCTCGACCACGCAGAGCGGCGCCGAGAGCGGCGCCGACACCGTGGCGATCGGCGTCTTCGAGGGCCGCGACGTCCCCACGCGCGCGCCTGATGAGGTCGGCGAGCTGCTCGCCTCGGGCGAGGCGCGGCGCTCGTTCAAGGCGCTCGCGGTGACGCACGCGGCGGGAGCGCGCTGGCTCACGGTGGGGCTCGGCAGGCGCGAGCAGCTCACCCCCGAGCGTGCCCGCGTCGCCGCGGCGGTGGCGGCGGACCGCGCGCGCGAGCTCTCCGCGCGGACGCTCTGCTGGGAGCTCCCCGAGGGAGCGCCCGACGGCGTCGCGGGCGCCCTC
>CAWCKZ010000004.1:0-1455224 GCA_963796305.1 uncultured Solirubrobacteraceae bacterium
CGAGGCGTTGCCGCCCCGGCCCATCGAGTGCACCAGGTAGTAGGCGACATCGACACCGCGGCCGGCGCCCGAGAGCGACTCGGGACGGAGAACGTCCCCCACGTGGACCTCGAAGCCCTCCCCGAGCAGCCCGCGCGCACGAATGCCGTCGCGGTCGCGGACCAGGCAGCGCACCTGATCGCCGCGCTCGCCGAGTCGGCGGGCGAGACGCCCGCCGATGAAGCCGCTGGCGCCTGTGACGAGGACGTGCACGGGAACACAAACCTAGCCCAGGCGGGCAAGCCGACACGGCGTGCCGATGCGTCAAGCGCGCCGTGCGAGCGGCTCGATTGCCCGGGACGAACCGCGTGATCAACTCGCTGCTCGACACGATCCTCGACCGCAGCGTGGTTGGGGGCTACACGAGCGTCGGCTACCGCATCCGCAGGGGCACGTGGAGCTCTGCCGACCTGCAGCCGCATGGGCGGGAAGCTAGTGCTCGTCACCGGTGCGACCTCTGGGCTCGGGCTCGCTGCGGCCGAGGGCTTCGCGCGCCTCGGTGCCACCGTGTGGCTGCTCGCCCGCAGCGAGGAGCGCGCTGAGCGGGCTCGCCAGGAGGTCGTGGCACGGTCGGGCAATCGCGATGTTCAAGTCGGCCTCTGCGACCTCAGTGACCTCAAAGCCGTGCGGAAGTTCGCCGAGCGCTTCAGCGGCGAGGTGCCGCGCCTGGATGTGCTCGTCAACAACGCGGGCGCGCTGCTCGGCGAGCGCACGCTCTCGGTCGACGGCATCGAGCTGACATTCGCCACCAACGTCCTCGGACCGTTCCTGTTGACGAACCTGCTGACCCCGCTGCTTGAGACGAGCGCGCCCGCTCGCATAGTCAACGTGTCCTCTGGCGGCATGTACACGCAGCGGATCCACGTCGAGGATCTGGAGAGCGCCCGCGGAGAGTTCGATGCCGCCACCGCCTACGCTCGCACCAAGCGCGCCCAGGTGATCCTGACCGAGCAGTGGGGGCAGCGGCTCGAGGGCAGCGGGGTGGTGGCTCACGCGATGCATCCCGGCTGGGCGGACACCCCGGGCCTCGAGTCCTCGCTGCCGCGCTTCTACGGCGCGACAAGGAGGCTGCTGCGCACGCCGCAGGAGGGCGCCGACACGATCGTCTGGCTGGGCGCCGCTCCCGAGCCGGCACGCTGCTCAGGCGGCTTCTGGCATGACCGCCGAGAACGCCCGACCCATCGCGTGCCGTGGACCAGGGAGAGCGCCGCGGACCGCGACCGGCTATGGGCCGAGTGCGAGCGTCTCAGCGGCTGGCAGGACATTCCGGCAACAACCCACTCAAACCGATAGGGAGAACCCGATGGCCCACTACAAGGCATCAGTCGACACGCCCCAACCCCCAAGCGAGTTGTTCGCCTACCTCAGCGACTTTTCGACGACCGCGGAGTGGGATCCGGGGGTCGTCGAAGCCGAGCAGCTCGGCGACGCGCCGGTCGCAGAGGGGAGCGAGTTTCGGCTCGTGGCGGACTTCCTTCACCGCAAGACAACGCTCACCTACAGCATCGTCGAGTACGACCCGCCGAGCGCGGTCACTTTTCGCGGCGAGAACTCGAGCGTCGTCTCGCTGGACCGGATCACCTTCGAGCCGTCGGACGGCGGCACACGAATCACCTACGACGCGGACCTCGCGCTGAAGGGTCCGTTCAAGCTCGCCGATCCGCTGCTCGCGCTCGCTTTCAAGCGGGTCGGCGATCGCGCCCTCGCGGGTATGCGCAAGACGCTCGGAACCAAGCAGCCCGTTTCGTGAGCGGCAGACGTGTTTACGTACTCGAGCGCAGACAGCGGCTCGAGCTGCCGGTCCAGCGGGCATTCGAGTTCTACGCCCAAGCACGCAACCTCGCGGTGATCACGCCACCCTGGATGGGTTTCGAGGTGATCACGCCGGGGCCTATCGAGATGCGCCCCGGTGCACTGATCGACTACCGCCTGAAGCTGCATGGTGTACCCGTCCGCTGGCGCACGCGGATCGCGGTCTGGGAGCCACCCCTGCGCTTCATCGACGTCCAGGTGCGCGGCCCGTACGCGCTCTGGGAGCACACGCACACCTTTGAGCGCGACGGCGAGCACGCGGTCGTGATCGGCGACCGCGTCCGCTACGCGATTCCGCTGGGCCTGCTCGGGCAGACGGCTCATGCGGCGTTTGTCAAGCGCGATCTCAAGAGGGTTTTCGACTACCGCGAGCGGGCGGTGGCAGAACGACTCCAACCAGAGCCAGCCGGTACGTGAGTGCGATCGTCTGGTTCCGGCGCGACCTGCGCCTGCACGAGCACCCAGCGCTGCGGGCGGCGCTGGACGCCCACAACCACGTCGTGCCCGTCTTCTGCCTCGATGACCGCCTGCTCCACGGCCGCCACGCGTCCGGCCCACGGACGCAGTTCCTGCTCGAATGCCTGGCCGACCTCGACGGGTCGCTGCGCAGGCGCGGCAGCGGCCTCGTCGTTCGCCACGGTCCCCCTGAGCGCGAGCTCGCAGCGCTCGCAGAGGAGATCGGGGCCGAGGAGCTCCACTTCACCGCGGACATGAGCCCGTTCGCGCGACAGCGCGGGGAGCGCGTGCGCAAGGTGCTCGATGCCGCCGGGCTCACGCTTCATGGCCACCCCGGCCTCAGCGCGATCGACGACGTCGGCGCACCGCGAACACAGGCGGGCAAGCCCTACTCAGTCTTCTCCGCGTTCCACCGTTCGTGGGAGAGGGAGGGCCGGCGCGAAGTGCTGGGCGCGCCGCGCCAACTGCCGGCGCTTCCGTCGGGTCTCTCCAGAGGCGAGATCCCATCCCTTGCCTCGCTCGGCCTCGAGCAGGAGGTGGACGAACCCCCGAAGGGCGGTGAGCACGAGGGGCGCAAGCGGCTCGAGCGGTTCCTCGCACGCGATGTCTCGGGGTACGGTGAGAACCGTGACGCGCTCTACAGCAGCTCCACTTCGCGACTGTCGCCCTACCTGCATTTCGGCTCCGTCTCCGCACGCGAGGTCGAGCATCGGTTGGGGTCCGACGGCGGGTCCGCCGCCTTCCGCCGCCAGCTCTGCTGGCGTGACTTCCACCACCACGTGCTGCTCCATTTTCCTGGCAACGCCACCTCAGAGTTCCAGTCGCGTTACCGCGGAAAGGTCAAATGGAGTCACGCCGAGCAGCGGTTTGTGGCGTGGTGTGAGGGGTGCACCGGGTACCCACTCATCGACGCGGGCATGCGCCAGCTGCGGCGCGAAGGCTGGATGCACAACCGCGCCCGACTCGTCGTCGGATCATTCCTGACAAAGGACCTCGGCATCGACTGGCGCTGGGGGGAGCGCCATTTCATGCGCCTGTTGGTTGACGGGGACGAGGCCAACAACAACGGGAATTGGCAGTGGATCGCCTCGGTCGGAACCGATCCCCAACCGGCCTATCGGCGGATCTACAACCCGACGCGCCAGATGGAGGCGTACGACCCTGACGGAAAGTACGTCCGCCGCTACGTTCCTGAGCTGAAACACGTTCCCGACGACTACATCAGCGAGCCGTGGACCATGCCGGCGCGTGTGCAGCGCGAGGTGGGCTGCGTGCTAGGGACCGACTATCCGAGGCCGATCGTGGACCATGCCGACGCCAGGCGGCGGGCGCTCGAGCGCTACAGGATCGGTTAGGCCTCGTGGGCCTTGGAGGGCAGCCCGCCGCCGGGGAACAATCTGGGGAACAAATTGAGAGCAACCGAGACGCACTCAGGCGCAGGAAGGCCAGTACACACGCCCCCCAGCCAGTGAGAGGCACGCGATCCCTCAGGCTGGGGGCCGGGCGGTCGCAGGTTCAAATCCTGTCTCCCCGATCAGAGGAAGCCCTGCTAATCGACGGAGTTTGTGGCGAAGCGGGGCTGGGCGAGTCAGCCGCTTGGCGAACCGTTGGGGAACAATTCCCGCTAACAGTCGTGCGCGGCCGTCGATCGAAGCAGGCTGTCGACTCCGTTGCAGTTCAGCTAGCCAGCGGGCCGGGCGTGTCGCTCCGGTCGCGAGGCGCTGGCGGCGACTTCGTGGCCGGCAACCACCATCAGCCACAGGTAGAGCACGTCGTTCTCGAGCTCCGGCAGCGAGCTGACGCGGTCCTCGCGGATGTACTCAGTCGTGAGTTCCACGGCGCCGAAGATGACCGCGCGGGAGACGATGTCGGGGACCGTCGGCAAGTTGGGCTGCTCCGCCCGCGCTCGCTCGGCGACGGCGCCGTACAGGCGCTCGAAGCGTCGGAAGGTGCGGTCGCGATGTGCACGCGCCTCGGGGCCGGCGGCCATGACCTCGACCGTGCACGCGCGCGCCGCGTTCGGACGCGCGCTCCAGAACTTCAGGTAGGCGCGCACTCCCTCGCGCATGGCCTCGACGTAGCCTGGCTGGCTGGTCCCCGCGATGACCATCTGTTCCAGAAGTTCGCGCGTGGTCTTGTCGTAGGCGGCGAGGAAGCACGCCTCCTTGTTGGCGAACTGCTCGTAGAACGTGTCGCGCGAGACGCGCGCGCCCTGGGTGATGTCATGGATCGTGGTTGATCCGTACCCCTTCGTCGCCACGGCGGCAAGCATGGCGGACAACATGCGCTCGCGCTGATGGTTCTCGACCTCGGCGCGAGAGAGACGGTGTGGTCCGCGTGGAAGCCGATCGGTTGTCCGTTGCGGAGTGGTGGACACTCTGGTACCTTACTAGAGATTGAAGGACTGGGCAGTCCGCTACCGGCGGGCGGTCATCGACGGGTAGGGATCATCCAGAGAGGGAGAAGAAGTTATGGGGATGGATTCTGCGCCTTGCCGGCGCGACGGCCACGCCGGGGGTAGGCGGTTCACGAGAAGCCGCTGGCTTGCGACGCTCGCGGTAGTTGCGGCAGCGATGTGCCTCCCGGCTTCTGCCGCGGCGTCGTACCACGTGTCGCTGACCAGGACCACGGGTGGCGTCGCGAACATCTCCGGCCAAAGCCTTGCCGACGTCGGATTCGGGGTCGGCTACGCACAGGCGCAGGATGGGATCTGCCTGCTCGCCGAAACGTTCCTGACGGTCGATGGCGAACGGTCTGCGTTCTTCGGCCCAGAAGGGACCTTCAAAAACGATGCCGAGGGGGGTCTGGTGTTCACGAACCTCAACTCGGACATCTACTGGACCTCGCTCAAGAACGCGCACACGATCCAGAAGCTGCTGAGGCCCGCCTACCCGCAGGGCCCCTCGACGGAAGCGCAAGAAGCAGTACGCGGCTACGCCGCCGGCTATGACGCCTACCTCGCGCACATCGGTGGTGCGAGCGGGGTTACGAACCCCGCCTGCAAAGGTGCGGCGTGGGTGAGGCCGATCAAGGCGATCGAGGTCTGGCGCCGTATCTACCAGATCGACGACCTTGCGGGCAACTCTGCCCTCGGCCCGTACGCCGAGGCGAACCCCGCGTTCGGTCCGCCCGCCCCGTTTGCGAAGACGAAGAGGCAGAACGCGCGGACGCCCTCGGGCGCGAGCGCCTCGCTCGAAAAACTCGCGCAGGTCGGCCACAGCACGGTGATGGGCTCCAACGGGCTCGCCGTTGGTAGCGAAGACGCCACCAACGGAGGGGGCGTGGTGCTCGCCAACCCGCACTTCCCGTGGCATGGCGCGGAACGCTTCTGGGAGATGAACCTCGAAGTCCCCGGCGAGTACCACGCGACCGGTGCGGGAATCTGGGGGTTGCCCGGTATCAACATCGGTCACAACCAGGATGTCGCGTGGACGCACACCGTCTCGACGAACACGACGGTCACGTTCTGGTACCTGCCCCCCGCGGGAACGGGCAAGTACAGGTACAAGGGCAAAGCAGTAAAAATAAAGAAGCGCAAAGTGACGGTCCAAGCGCTCGAACACGGCGAACTGGTGCCGCGCACCGCCACCCTCTACTACAGCCACTACGGGCCGGTGATCTGGGAGAGCGGTCTGGCGATAGCGGTCGGCGACGCCAATGCCAACAACCTCCGGGGTCCCGACCAGTGGCTCGCGATCAGCAAAGCCGAAAACGCCTCTCAGGTGATCGAAGGCGAGCGCGCCATCCAGGGTGTGCCGTGGGTGAACACGATCGGTGCCGACAACCAGGGCAACGCGTTCTACACGGAGATCGCCGTGGCGTCGAGCCTGACGAACGCCTACGTCCACTCAGCCTGCAATTTCAGCCCGACCAAGGCTCTCAGCGGCCCGTTCATCGGCGACGGTGAATGCGAACTGCCCGAAAGTCCGGGTGCGATCGTGCCGGGCATCCTTGCGGGCAGCGCCGAGCCGTCGCTGATCCGCAAGGACTATGTCGAGAACTCGAACAACTCGTTCTGGCTGGCGAACGCCAACAGTCCGCTCACCGGGTTCTCGCCTGCCCTCGGCGGCGAAGAAGCAAACCCGGGCATGCGCGCTCAGACGGGAATCGACATGGTCGCGCAGCGCATGGGCACGTACAACAGCGGCGTCCCGACAGACGGGCTCTCGCCGACGCCCGGATTCACAGCCGAAACGATGCAGGGCTCGTGGACCAAGTTCCGCTCGCTCCCGGCCGAGCGCGCCCTCCCGGGTCTGCGCGAAATCTGCGAAAACGCGGTAAGTGAAGATGGCGGCGTGATCAACGGCGTCAACGTCAGCGGCGCATGCCCTGTGCTCAACGCCTACGGCGCGACCGCCACGCTTGAAGACAAGGGTGGCTGGCTGTTCCAAGAATGGTTCGAACACGCACCCAACGGCCAGGCCGGCTTCTGGGTCCACCCGTGGACGGTGAGTGAACCGGTTTACACGCCCAACACGCTCAACACCTCGCTGCAGGCGAGCAAGGAAGCGCTCGCGACGGCAGTGAGCTCGATGGAGACGCGCGGCCTCCCGCTCGACGCCAGCATCGGCGAAGTGCAGCGCGCACCGCAGCCCGGCGCGGCTCCGATGCCTGGCTGCCTGGAGGGGGACGGCTGCTACGCGGCGAACGGGTCGTCCTTCCCGACGCCCACGTCGAAACAGACAGAAGTGACGGGCGGCACGAGCATCGTGATGTTCACGGAACTGCAGTCCGGCCACGAACCGCTCTCGAAAGGCCTGTTGGCCTACTCGCAGTCGGAAGACCCGACATCTCCCTACTACGAAGACCAGACCCAGCGTTTGTCCAAGAACGAATGGATCACGCTGCCGTGGACGCCGGCCTCGGTCGAAGAAGAAGCGATCGGTCCGACGCTTCACCTGAAGTAGACGCAGACGAAGGGAGCGGCCCGGGACGAGACCCGTGCCGCTCCCACGCCCCACTGCCTCGGCGCACCACGACTGCTCGGACGCGACGCGAAGCGGCACCTGCCAAATGCGGGGCGGCCGCCATCGTCCGCGACCGGCCTTCGACCGTCTCGTCGGGCAGAAGAGGAATCCGGCAGCCGTGCGCTGGGGAACAATTTGGGGAACAAACCGAGCGCACCTGGGATGCACTCAGGCGCAGAGACCTCAAACGACACGGGTCCCATCAACTGATCGACGCCCGAATCGGCCCCCTTGGGGAACAATCCGGTTGCAGTGCAGGCCTGTAGTCGGGGGGTGTCTCCTAGTTCTGAGCGTCGACGAAGGTGTCGACGTGGCGCTCTGCTTCGCGCTTGAGGCCCTCGACTGGGCGATTCGTAAGGAGTTCTCGGACGCTTGTCTCGGCGGGTCCACGCACACCCATGCGCAGAAGTCCGAGGGTCCGGTTTAGTCCAATCTCGAGCGAATAGGTTGCACGCGTTCGGCCGCCGCCACGGTCCTCGAGTTGCCAGGCGCCGGACAGCGACTTCAGGTCACCCCGCTCGCGCGTCCAGCGCATGCCGGTTGGCTCGAAGTAGTCAAAGCGCAACCAGAGAGTGACGGTCGCCACGATCGCATGTATGTGGGTCTCGACCAGGATCGGGCGCCCATCAGCGTCGTAGTCGAGCGCCTGCGCTTTCTGCATGGCGCCCTGCCACTCGGGGGCGCGCTCGACGTCGGCGATGATGGCGAAGCAGCGCTCGATCGGCGCGTCGATGTCGATCCAACTCGATCCCTCTAGATCGGCCATAGCTGTTGCTCGGCTCGGCCGCCAGCGTCAGAGCACCGCGCGCGCTCACAGGCGACGGCGGCTAGCGGACAGGACTCAGCCCGCAAGGCCTGGGTCCAGCTCGACTTCGACCGTCACACCTATGTGCTCGTCACCGCGGGCCTGCGCCTGGCCTTCGCGTCGGTGGCCCCGGATCCGCATTGCCACCCGGCCTCCATCGCGGAGGTTGCGCCACCAGTGCTTGCGCTCGGGCCAACCGACGTTGACGATCACCCGGTCACCAGTTTGGCGGTAGCTGACCGGGAATGTGTAGCGATGGCCACTGCGACGGCCGGCGACAGTGATCAGTGCTAGACGGCGGCTCAACAGGGGATGCAGCGGCGAACTGAGCACCGCCGTCACGGCGGGATTAGCGGTGCGGTTGAACACCGCGAAAGGCGCGTGGCCCTGGGGCACGGACGTGACGGTATCGCAGTGGGCCGGTCAGCCATGAGTGACGCCGCGTTGCCGCTCTCACGCGCCTGTGGGCGCCTGGGCGGACGCCGCTCACGTCTCCGGAAGGGACGACGAGCAGACGCCGTGGCCGACGAACGATCAGGACTGCTTCGCGTGCGAAGCGCGCGTCGGCCTAGCAGGCGCCGAGACGACGGCAGCTCGTCCGTTGCGAGCGTCAGCGGGTCAAGCCGTCGAAAGTCCTGCTTCGATGCAGGAGGGGGCGTGTCGAGAATACGTCTGACTGGCGCCAGGCGAGATCAGGCTATTCCATGCTGATAGGCATAGCGCACCGCCTGCGCCCGATCGCGCGCACCGGTCTTGTAGAAGATCCGGTTGACGTGGGTCTTCACGGTCGCCTGGCTGACGACGAGAGCCTCGGCGATTTCGGCATTCGATAGCCCATTCGCGATCAGCTTGAGCACCTCTGCCTCCCGAGGCGTCAGGTCATCGGGGAGCGACTGCGCTGGCGCGTCGGGGATCGGTTTGGTGTCGAGGACGGCGGCCACGAGCCGCTGTTGTACGGTCGGGTCGAGGCGGGTCTCACCGGCGACGAGAGCTCGGATCGCCTGCTCGATCTCCTCGGCGCTCGCGTCCTTGGTCAGATAGCCGCGTGCGCCGGCCTGTAGCGCGGGGAACAGCGATTCGTCGTCGGCGTAGGTCGTGAGCACCAGCACCTGTGTGTCGGGGAGTTCGGCACGGATATGGCGCGTGGCCTCGGCGCCCTCCATCCGCGGCATGCGTAGGTCCATCAGCACGACGTCCGGGCGCTCGGTCCGTGCGAGCTCTACAGCCTCGACGCCATCGCACGCAGCCCCAACGACCTCGACTCCGTCGATCAGGCCGACGAGCATCGTCAGCCCCTCGCGCACGGTGCGCTGATCGTCGGCCACTAGCACCCGGATCGGCGATCCGCTCACGCCGGCACCTGCAGCTCGACGCGCCAGCCTGTGTCGGTCGGGCCTGCTTGCATGCTGCCGCCGGCCCGTTCCACGCGCTCGCGCATGCCCGCGAGTCCCCGTCCGCCCCCCACGTTGGCCAGCCCGGCTCCGGCCGGCGTGGCGGCGGCTGCAACGCGGTCCTCGACGGTCAGCGTGGTGTGATCGGGCCCGTAGCTCAGGACGACGGTGGTGCTGGCGCCGGGCGCGTAACGAGCGACATTGGTCAGCGCCTCCTGTGCGCCGCGGTAGAGGGCGAGGCCCGCGTCGACGGGCAGCGTGCGGGCGCTGCCCTCGACGCGCAGCGTCACCTCGAGGGCCATGTCGGTTCTGAAGCTGTCGATCAGAGCCTCGAGCTCGTTGACGCCGGGGAGCCGCTCGCCGCGCAGTGCGCCGACAGCCTGCCTGGCGTCGGCGAGTCCGTCCCTTACGAGCTCGCCGGCGCGGTCGATCGCCTCGCGCATCTTTGTGGTTACCTGCTCGCGCTCCGCAAGTAGCCGAGCGCCTTGAAGCTGGATGGCGGCTCCGGAGAGCGAATGCGCGAGGACGTCGTGCAGCTCGCTCGCGATCCGGCCGCGCTCGGCGATCGCCGCTGCTCGCGTCTGCTGCTCACGTGCGTCCTCGAGTTGCGCGAGCAAGACCTCCGTCCGGTCCTGACCCTCGCGAGCTTGTTTGAGGAAATAGGCGATCAGGCCGAGCAGGGCGCACAGCAGCGTGGAGGCCAGGACCGCCGAGGAGGAGCTGCCCGCGAGCGCGGACGCCACGTCGAGCGCGACGGTCATGACGGCACCGAGCATGATCGCGAGCGCCAAGGGCAGGCGAGCGACCGCCATCCACACCGCGGCACCGACAGCCAGGCCGGCCGCGCCGCGCGGCTGAAGCGCCGCGAGCGCGACCCCGGCGGCGCCCATCGCCGCGATCACAGCCGCCTCGAACCCGAGGCCTCGCTCGATGAACCGACCCGTCGAGATAGTCGCCAGCGAGGCGGCGAAGACGACGACTGCCAGCGCGACCCCGAGCCCGCTGCCCTGCAACGCGGGCTGAGGGTCCCCGTTGAACGTCCCGAGGACGACGACCGCGAGCACGGCCAAGCCAAGCGGCCGCAGTGTGTCCCGCTGACCTCGCAGCCGCAATACAGCGCGGCTCCGCGCCTCTGCGACGCGCGCGCTCTCGTTGCTGGAGGCTGCCGGCGTCCCCACGACGCTCGCGGGCTCTTCGGTCACGGTCACCTGGTGGTAGACGATAAAGCGGTCCGGCCCGCAGGGAGCGGGCCGGACGAGCCGAGGAATCGTTTCGGGGTGATCACGCCGCGGCCGGGATGGCGATCGTGCCGGGTGCCGGCGAGGCGGTCAACCGGCGAGCGCGCAGCTGAACCGTCACCAGCCGGGCGCTCACCTCGATCAGCGCCATCGACACCAGCGCAGCCGGCCACGCCGCTGCACCGATGTGATTAGCGCTGCTGAAGGCGCTGACCGCATGGTAGGCACCGTGGTGCACGGCGTACACGAACATCAGCCGAGACGTGATGCCGGCGATCAGCAGCGCGCCGGCGATCCAGCCGACGCGGGCGAGCGCGCCGGAGTCGGCGCCGATCCGGATGTGAGTCGCGAAGCCGCCGAGCACTCCCAGTGCCAGGCCGACGGCGGCCAGCAGGCCAACCAGCATGAGGTCGTTGCCAGCGGTCGGGAGCGAGTGCACATACATGTGGCCGACATAGAGCACGACGGCCATCGGGGCCAGGAAGGAGCGGGCATCCACCCTGCGCTCACGCGCCTGGCGGAGGACGACGAGGACGAAGAAAGCGTTGATGAGGTAATCGGTAGTAGTCATGGCGCCATGGTCGCCTGATCGAGGCCTGCTGTCGTCGGAGCAGGGGTTGAACGGCGGGTTGATCTGCGTCAACCCTCGGGTTGACGGCGACCCAATACCGGGTGGGGCCAGAGCCCGTTGACTCGTTCGCGGAGCCGCCGAACGCAATCGCCGTCGATCACGGCTCGGACGAGATCGAGTAGCTTCGATCGACGCAGGCGCTCCCGCTTTCGTGCGTGTGCAGGAGCGATCGCTGGCGCCGCTCTCGCTCTCGCAACGGACGAGCTGCGAAAGCTTGGATCTCAGCCTGATCGGCCGCTGCCTTCTACCCGAACCGGTCGTCTCGTCGTGCACGAGAGGGATCCGGCAGCCCTGCCCTGGGGAACAATTTGGGGAACAATCTGAGCCCACCTGCGATGCACTCAGGCGCAGAGACCCCAACAGACAAGGGCGAGTCCGTCGTAGCCGGTTGACATCCGGCTCGCCCCACCTGCGGCAGCCCGACCTGGACTACCCGACGCGGCCTCGGAAGTCCCCAGGTAGCGAGATCGGCCCCTGTCCGCCGCACACAACCAGTGTGTCGTAGTCGGCTATGTTCAGGTCGCGCAGCGCCGGAGCAGCCGATCGATCAGCGTCGGCCGCTCGCTTTGCGCGCCGCCGATCGACGAGGGCGGGAAGCCCCAGCAGCACCGTCCTTGGGGGCGACCCCGTCTACTCGGGCGGCGGAGAGAAGCTCCTCGACCGAGCCACGCATGGCGCTCAGGAGCACCCCGAGGTCGGGCACGGTGTCGGGGTCGGCGACCACGCCGAAGAAGACGGTGCCGTCGTAGCTCACCGCGGCCACGCCGACGGCGTATTCGGAGGCGATCGGCACAAGCGGATGGATCTCTCGCAGCGGCGCCCCAAAGGCGTACAGCGTCTGCTGCGGGCCGGGCACGTTCGTGATGGTCACGTTGAACAGTCGCGTGGCGTAGAGGGTCCGCGCAAGGGTGGCATGGAGCACCGGCGGCGCCAATCCGACCAGCTCGACCACGGCAGTGCTGCCCGCCGCCTGTTGTCCGGCCGACTTCAGCGACTGCGAGCGAGCCACGGTCTCACGGTAGCGCCGCACCGGATCTGCCTCCGTTACAGGCAGCTCCACGTATAGCGAGGAAACCCGGTTCCCCAACGCGAGGTGCTCACTCGCGATGCGGATGTTGATGGGTACCATCGCGCGCAGCCCCTCGGCTGGCAATACCTCGCCGCGGGACTGAAGGAGCGCCCGCAGACCGCTCGCCGTGACCGTGAGCACGACATCGTTGATCGTCCCGCCGAGAGAGCTCTTGATCTCCTTCAGATCCGCCAGCGGCACGCGCACGACCTCGAAACGGCGTCGGGTGCCAATCGGCACATTGAGACTCGTATGGGGCGCCGCGTGCAGCTCCTGGTGCACGATCAGGTCGACCGCCGAGCGCGCGTTGCGAAGCGCGTCACGCGGGTGAAGCGCACCATGGGCTCCCATCTGTATCGCATGGACCATGGTTTCGACCGGCAGGAGCCCCTCCCAGGCGTGCGCCAGAGAAGCCAGCGGGCTGGGAGCCGTCGGGTGGCCACCGGAAGGCTGGTGCTCGGCACCGCCGGGTCGAGGGGCATGGCCGCCGCTCGGCGACAACGGAGCGGTCGGTGGCGCGTCCGCGGTGGCGTCGAGCATCAGGTGGCCGACATCGACCGAGCCAACGCCATCGACCATAGAGTGATGGGTCTTCGTCGCAAGCGCCCAACGCCCGTCGGCGAGGCCCTCGACAAGCGCCATCTCCCACAGCGGCCGATGACGATCAAGTCGCTGGGAGAAGAAGCCCGATGACCATTCCGCCAGCTCCTCATAGCCGCCGGGGGCGGGGAGTGCCGCACGGGCGACGTGCCTGCCAATGTCAAACGCGGGATCGTCCTCCCATTCAGGCCACGACATCCCGCCCGTGTGTGGCTCCGACAGGCGCTGTCCATAGCGCGGCAGCTGCCCCAGCCGGCTCGCGAGGTGCTCACACAGCTCCTGGTAAGACGGCGGCCTGCGGTCCGGCGGAGGATCGAACACCATGATCGCGCCGATGTGCATGTGCGCGCTCTCATCCAGCTCCTCGAGCTCGAGGAACGTTGCATCCAAAGCTGAGAGATGCTCGCTCATGGATAACGTGGGCGCCAGACCGCGAGCCTGTGAACGCTTCGGCCAACACCCTACCTGCGAGGGTCGCCTCGGTCATCCGGGGTATCCCGCACACGCCGTCGCCGCGAGCCGGCGACCAGTCGATGCGAAAGTCTCCGGGAAAGTCGAACAGGCGACTCCTCTGGACGATCAGCAGCAGCCGGCGTGGCCGTCCTCGACACGCCTGCCTTCGCCTACGGATGCGACAGTCTCACCTCGAGCGGCCCGCGCTATCGCGCCTCGTCCAAAGCAGGAGTCGACCAGGCCGGAGCGGGCACCTGCCGCTCCGGCGTTGCTCTTTCGCATATCGCGCCTAGCATGCGTCCCCCACTTACGGGAAAGGAGCAGGCCGATGATCACCCTGAACGTGCTTTATCCGAACAGAGACGGCGCGAAGTTCGACATGAACTACTACCTCACGTCGCACATCCCGATGTTGAAGCGCGAGCTCGGGAGCGCGCTGAAAGGTTGCATCGTGGAGCAGGGGCTCAGCGGCCGTGCTCCCGGCACGAAGGCAGAGTTCGCAGTGCTGTGCCATCTGCGCTTCGATTCCGTCGAGTCGTACCAGGAGGCGATCGGCCCGGTCGCCGAGCAGATCCGGAACGACGTGGCGAACTATGCGAGCGAAGCGCCGATCATCCAGCTCAGCGACGTGAAAGTCGTGTCCTGATCAGCTTTTGAGGGTTCGGCTGGCACCTGCCCGCGCTCTTCGAGGCGAGCGTGATCGTGGTCCTAGTCTCGTGATGCTCGCCAGGCCATGTGGCGCTTCGCGGCGACGGAGTGAGGCGCGCTAGGCGCCCCGCCCCGTCTGCTGCTGGAGCGCGTCGATACGCTCGGACGCCTGGGCCTTGGTCAGGTCGGCCGGCGGGGCCTCCTCGCCGGCCTCGCGGCTGAGGGTCTCGAGGTAGGACGCCTGCGCGCCGGTCATCGGCTCGTGGCCGGTGGCCCAGTCAAGCCGGCTACCGCTTGTCGTCCAATCCAGGCGTCTCGCTGGCTGCGCGGGGGGCGCCTGCTTTCGCGCAAACGAGGGAATTGCGACGTTGATTGGTGGCGTTCGCCCCGGGCGGGTGGGTCACGGGTTCGGTGATGGAGTGCCCGGCGCTGGCGCTCGCAGCGCTAGTAGCGCCGTGTGCAGCATCAGTTCGACGTAGCGGTCCGGCATGACGCCGGCGTCGTTGACGAGGTCGTCCCACAGCCGGAAGGACGTGAGTTCGCGCAGCAGGACGGCCGCCTCGGGGATCGACCAGCTGGGGTGCAGGCTACGCTCGTCACGCAGGCGGCCGGCCAGTGCGGTCGTTCCGCGCAGGCGCTCGGCCATTCGGTCGCGCCAGGCGGCGGCGCTCGCGGGGTCGAGGTGCCGAGCGCTGTCAAGCGCGCGGGCCAGCGGGGCGATCTGTGGATTGCGAGAGGCTTGCATCTCCAGGAACGCCCGCAGGGCCTGCGCGCCGGTCGGCGCGCCGTTCACTCTCGCCAGACCTGCAGCGAGCGACTCGCGGTCATCGGTGTACTCGACCAGCGCCAGTAGCAGCGCGGCGCGGTCCGGGAAGTGAAGGTACACCGCTTGGCGGGAGATCCCTACTCGAGCGGCGATCGCCGACATGTTCAACAGTTCCCCGGCGCTCGTCTCAACGAGTCCGCGGGCCTCTTCGAGGATCCTCTCGCGCGTGCTTGACATGTGTCAAGTGTAGCGCTAGGCTGCCGGCTTGACACATGTCAACCCGAGCGAGGAGATCCAAAGATGGCTGGCAGCTATCCACGAACGATCGACAACGGCGCCGGTGAGCGGCTCACGTTCATCGGCCGCCGAACGGACCCAGACGGGCGCGAGTACTTGGACGTCCGCAGCGAGGTGTCCCCCGGCTCAGGCCCGCCTATGCACGTTCACAACCTGCAGACCGAGTCGATCACCGTCGACGAGGGGCGGATCGGATACGCGATCGGGAAGGGCCCCGAGCAGTTCGCGGGACCCGGCGAGACCGTCCAGTTCCGACCAGGCGAGGCGCATCGATTCTGGAACGCCGGAGCGGAGTCCGCACGGATCCATGGCTGGGTAAGCCCGCCGCACAACTTCGAGTACTACCTGACACAAACGTTCGACTCGATGAAGGGCACAGGGAAGGCACCGAACCCGCTCGACATGGCGTTCCTACTCGGTCGCTACCGCAGCGAGTTCGGTGGCCGGCCGATCCCACCACCGGTCGAGCGGGGCGTGTTCCCGCTCATGCGTCTCGTCGGGCGACTCACCGGCAGGTACGCCCGATACGCCGACGCGCCCGAGCCCGTCGCTGCCTAACCCAGCGCAGGCCGGCAGGGCGCGCCAGGCCAACTCGTCACACGCCAAATGAATCGAGAAGCACATGACCTCGACACTGACAGCTGGCCGCCAGCGCGGAACGCTTGCGGTCGCCTGCCGGCCGACTGCGCTGTTGATGCTCGACACCGCCGTGGTCAACAACGCGGTAGCCGAGATCGCCTGATCTACCACCACGAACACCCGGAGAAGGGATCACCATGACAACCACCGCAACACACCCACACCCAACCACCGCGCCCTCACACGACGAGCGTCGGCAGATCGGCCAGCCCCGAATTCCCTTGTGGGCGGCGCTCGCGAGCGGCGTCGTCATATCGGTGGCGCTCGGGTTCGCGCTGCGCGCGCTCGGACGCGCGCTCGCAGACGTCCCGGCAGCGCTGACGCCCCTTCAGCCAGCAGCGCTCCTCCCGGCCACGATCCTGCCCGTCCTCGGCTGCGGCTTCGGCTTCTACATGTCGTTTCACGCCAAGCCCCGGCCCTACTCGACACGCCTGTTCGTGGGCATCGGCGCACTCATGGGCCTGGCCGGGGTGGCCATCTCCGCCACCAAACTCCCGGCCTCCGCCGGTGGCGGCTCAATCATCACCACGATCGCCGTCGCCCTCGCCCCCACGCTGCTGATCATCCCCGCGCTGCTGACGCTCGTTCCGCGCTCCAAGGCACAGCTATAACCATGGCGGCGGCAGCCATCCCCCCGCGCGATCAGGCCTTTCCTGTGCGCGACGAGCAGGACTCGCGCGTTTGGTCGGCAGACCCGCCCTTCGCCAAGAGGAGGGGACCCTCCGCGCCCGCTCTCGCCGCTGAGCGAGCGTCTGAACTAAGTCCTCGCTGACGCCCGCTGCGGACGAGCTGCAGTCGTCTCGGGGGTCCGCTCGACAGACTTTCGCTTCGCTCAGCGAAAGCGGGCGTGTCCTCGCCACGTCGCCGGGCTGTCGAAGGTCGTCCGCAGCGGGCGTCTCGTAGGCATCAGCGCAGACGACCGCTCCAGGCGAACGGGGTCACCCAGCGGATCTACGGTGAACAACTGCTTTGCATGGGAACCGGCGGTTTTCACGTGCTGTTCGCCTGCGGAAGCCCCCGGTTCCCAAGATGTGACGCTCGGGAGGCGCGAACATGACGGCGGACGAAGCCGTCCAAGACACCTCAACCGGGGCCTCGGAGCGAACGCTGGCCGACGGTCTCGCAGGGACACCTCCTCATTGCCGTGGCGTCGCGCCGAGGACGGCCGCTCGCGGTGATGTTCGAGCGCTACGCCGACATCATTCGAGGAGCTCGCCGGCGAGCCGCTGATGGCGACCGAGGAGCAATCGTCCGCGCCGGCCAGGCCGTGCAGAAGCGCTCGTTTGGGCCCACGAAAACATCGCTATTTGCGGGATTTGGTTCGTTTCGCGAGTCTTCCCAAACTGCGGGTTCGGCTGTACAACGTTCGTTAAGCGCCGGGAGGCGCTGTTCGATTCCACAACGCACTGCTTCGTGGAGGTAACAGGGCCGGACGCGGCGACACCGACACGGCAGCACCCTGGTCAGGGAACAAGGAGTTGACGAGGGGGTATGGAGGATGACTGTGGAAGCCAAGCACCGGAACCTTGCGGCACGCGCAGGCCACTGGAGTGCGCAGCACCGGAGGCTCGCGATCTGGGGGTGGATCTCGTTCGTGCTGTTCGCGTTCGCCATCGGCAGCGCCGCTGGAACGGTCGAACAGGAACAGGCCCAGAGCGGCGTCGGCGAGTCGGGGCAGGCGTCCAGCACGCTGCGGCGGGCGTTCCCGAAGCACGTCAGCGAGGAAGTCTTCATTCACAGTGATGCGACGCGGGCAGGGTCGCCGGTGTTCACCGAAGTCGTCGCGGACGTGGCGCGGCGGCTTGGCGCTGTGCGGTACACGCAGCAGTTCGAAGGCCCCTACGGCAACCGGGCCCTGATCTCGCGCGACGGGCACTCGGCGCTTCTGCGTTTCCAGATCCAGGGCAAGGAAAGCCAGGCCAAAGACCGCGTCGGACCGGCGCTGAAGGCGACAGCGGCCGCGCAGGCGGCACATCCCGGGTTCGCGATCGAGGAGTTCGGGGAAGCGAGCGCGGAAAAGCAGATCACCGACGTGATCAGCGAAGACTTCTCGCGGGCGCTGGTGACCTCGCTGCCGATCACGCTGTTGATCATGCTGCTCACGTTCGGCGCGGTCGTGGCGGCCCTGATCCCGGTGTCCCTGGGGCTGACGGCCGTGATGGGGACGATCGGCCTAGTCGCCTTGCTCAGCCACATCTCGGCGGTCGACAGCTCGATCAACGAGGTGATCCTGCTGATCGGCCTCGCGGTCGGCGTCGACTACTCGATGTTCTACCTGCGCCGCGAGCGCGAGGAGCGCGAGCGCGGCAACAGCGAGGAGGCGTCGCTCGCGGCGGCCGCCGCGACGTCCGGACGCGCCGTGCTGGTCTCCGGCTTCACGGTCATGCTCGCGATGGCCGGGATGTACCTGGCCGGCGCGCCGACATTCGAATCTTTCGCGACGGGCACGATCCTCGTCGTCGCGGTGGCCGTCATCGGCTCGCTGACGGTGCTGCCCGCCCTGCTTGCATGGCTCGGCGACCGGGTCGAGAAGGGCGGGGTGCCGATCATCAAGAACATGCCGTGGAACGCGGGTGAGAACGGGCTGTGGGCGCGCGTGCTCAACCCTGTGCTGCGACACCCGCTGATCTCGGTGATCGCCTCCGCCGGCGTGCTGATCGTGCTCGCGATTCCGGCGTTCAGCCTGCACCTGGCCGTCCCGGGCCCGACCTCGCTGCCGCAGAACATCCAGGTCGTCAAGACCTACAACAAGATCCAGGCCACGTTCCCCGGCGACGCGATCCCGGCCGTCGTGGCGGTATCGGCGGGCGACGTAACGTCACCGCCCGTGGCGAGGGCGATCGCCGAACTGCGGGCCCGTGTCGCCGCGAACCCGCTGTTCAAGCAGCCCACGATCGTCAAGATCAACCCCGCGCACACCGTCGCCGAGATCGACATCCCGGTGGTCGGCGACGGGAACAACGGGCCGTCCAACCAGGCGCTGGCGGCGCTGCGCAACCGGCTGATACCGGCGACGATCGACCAGGCTCCCGACACCACCGCCGCGGTGACCGGGCAAACCGCCAGCTCGAAGGACTTCAACGACACGATGAAGTCGCACGCGCCGATCGTGTTCGTGTTCGTGCTGACGGCGGCGTTCATCCTGCTGCTCGTCACCTTCCGCTCGGTCGTGATCCCGATCAAGGCGATCGTGCTGAACCTGCTCTCGGTCGGCGCCGCCTACGGCGTGCTGGTCTGGATCTTCCAGTACGGCCACCTGGAATCGTTCCTCGACTTCAAGTCCTCGAAGTCGATCACGTCATGGATGCCGCTGTTCCTGTTCGTGGTCCTGTTCGGGCTGTCGATGGACTACCACGTGTTCATCCTGTCCCGCATCCGCGAGGCCTACGACCGCGGCAGGCCGACGGAAGAGGCCGTCGCGTACGGGATCAAGACCACGGCGGGCGTGGTCACCAGCGCGGCGATCGTGATGGTGTCGGTGTTCGCGATCTTCGCGACCCTGTCGCTGCTGATCTTCAAGCAGCTCGGCATCGGGCTGGCGGTCGCCGTGCTGCTCGACGCCACGCTCGTGCGCGGCGTGCTCCTGCCGGCGACCATGAAGCTCCTGGGCGACTGGAACTGGTACCTGCCGAAATGGCTGGAGTGGCTGCCGCACGTCGGCCCCGGCGACGGCTCCGGACTCCCGCCCGAGACAGGTCGGCCGGGTGCTCTGGGCGACGCCGCGGGGGTGCCCACGTAGACTCCGCCTACCGCCGTCCAGTGTTAGTCACGCTGATGTGCGGCGGAACCTACGCTCAGTCCGCCGCCCCAGCCGCGGGCGTCGCTGGAGCCCGCGGCTCGCGCCCACCAACGAAGTAGATCAGTGCCGCTCCGCCTCCCAGGATCAGTATCCCCAGTACGAGCACGACGATCGACACCCACAGGAGGGCGGGCAGCTTTGCGCCCGCGGCAAGGTCGGCCAGGACCCCGCGCGAGCCGTCGGGCCGCATCACGACCACCGACCAGCGTCCCTGTTTGACGCTCCAGGTCAGCGACTTGCTGCCCTGGCCAGCAACACGGGCTACCCAGAACGTCGCCCGGTTTGGTGGAGTCGCGGGCTTGCCGCCGGGCACCGGGCGGTAGCTCGGCCGGTAGGTGGTGCCGAACGGGTTCCCGTTGACGTCCAGCACTTCCGCATGCGCCACCCCGGCGAGATAGCGATCGACATCTTCCTTGCGGGCGATGCCAATGAAGAGACCCCGCCCTGGGTTCGCGCTTTTGCCCCTGATGCGCACGTCGCCGAGCCAGTCACGGCCGTAGAGAAAGCTGGGCACGTCGGAGCTGACGTGCAGGCTCTTCGTGGCCAGCGCATAGCTGCTTGTGGAGAAGCGCTGGCTGGAAGTCATCACGTAGCCGTCCGAGCGCTGTGTCGTATCCAGCCAGAGCCCGTACGCGCCGCAAGCCATCAGGGCCAGCCCGATGAGTCCCAGAAGGCTTCCTCCTACGAGCGCGGCGATGCGGCCCGCCGTCCACCTCGGGGGTGCGCTCCGCGTCACAGACGCGGGCGCCTGCCCGGAATCGGGCGTTTCCTGTGTATTGGGTTGCTCGGACATCGTGGTCAGCCGACTGCGCAACATACGTCACCAACCCTGGTCTGTGGATGGCTCATTGCCACATCGCCGAGCATCATGAGAGCGGAATGATGTTCAGCTTCAACGTTGCACCCGCCTGAGATCAGGGTCAGCTTCCCCCTTCGCGTGCGATGCGAGCGCCTCGGCGGACGGCGCTGAAGCTCCTGCTCAGGACGACGTGCGAGCGTATCCGCCGATGCTCGGCGCGCTCTCGCAATGCGCGACACCGATCAACTGAAGTTCCGCTCCACACGAGCATCCTGGCCTCGGTCAGGGCCGATGCCGGCTGGCGTTTGTAACGTGCAAACGATGGCGCAACTGGACCGCCTCACCCGCCAGGTCCGCTACGGCATCCAGCTCGCGTGCGATCGGAGCGGCATCGGGCCGCGGCCACATCCCAAGCCCCCGCGTGCCTGGCCGGCGGCAGGGGCTTGGGTTGTTTGTGCGACAGGGCGCTAGCTTTGAGGCGCCGTCACCGACGCCGGCGTCCCGGCCTCGGTGGCTCTCCTTGCCCTTCTGGGTTGCGACGCTCCGCGCCAGTTGCTCTCTCCGAGCAGCTTCATGACGGCCGGGAGAAGCACGCCTCGGACCACGGTGACATCGAGCAGGACGGCTGCTGCGAGGCCAACACCGAGCTGCTTGAGCGACGTCTGGCTCAGGGTCGCGAACGTCAGGAAGACGAACACCATCACGATCGCGGCGCTCGTGATCACCCCTGCGGAGCGGACGACGCCGTCATGGATGGCTCGCCCCGTAGCGGCCCCGTCGTCGTGTCGCTCCTTGATCCGCGAGACGGTGAACACGTGATAGTCCATCGACAGCCCGAACAGGATCACGAACAGGAACAGGGGTAGGCTCCCGGGCGTCTTTCCATTCGGTCCACTTCATGGCTCTCTGGACTCCCGGCCTGCTTCTTCGCTCAAGCGCGCCAACTCGTCGTCGCTGAAGCCTTCCTCAACCCGGAGCACCTTGTGCGCCCGGTGGAGGTCTTGCTCGCTAGCTGGCGGGCGCGATCGCCACCTACTGACGCGCACTCGGTACTCCGTACCGATGCGCAGCGCCGACCCCGCCGTAAAGTCGGAGGCAAGAGAGGAGGCCTTCGATGCCACAGACTACGGACCGGCCCGCGCAGCTTCCGATGGTCGTGAGCGATCCCCGTGGCAGCGAGATGCGCCGGATGCTCGGCGCCCTCTCTGCGGACGCGCGGATGCTCAGCGCCATATCGGCTGACTTCGCTCACGCAGCCGACCCGCGCCATCTCGCGCACAGGCCGCCGGCCGCCGACCCTTTCGAGTTGCGTGACCCCGAGTACATCGCGCGCACGCTCCCCGCGCTGCGCGTCATGGCGGACATCTGGTTTCGCGCCGATGTGCGCGGGCTGGCGAACATCCCGCCGCAAGGGCCGGTGCTGCTCGTCGGCAACCACTCGGGCGGCACGCTCATCGCCGACACGTTCATCTTCGCGCAGGCGTTCTACGACCACTTCGGCCCCGAGCGCCCGTTCTTTCAGCTCGCGCACGACCTCGTGTTCAAGGTGCCTGGCATCCGGGCCATGCTCACGCCGTACGGGACGGTGCCGGCCTCGCCTGAGAACATGCGGCGCGCGCTCGCGCGCGGCGCCGCGCTGCTCGTCTATCCGGGCGGCGACCACGAGACCTACCGGGCCAGTTGGCACTCCGCCGAGATCGACTTCGCCCACCGGACCGGCTTCGTGCGGCTCGCGTTGAAGCACGGCGTACGAATCGTCCCGGTCGTTTCGATCGGCGGCCAGGAGACGGCGCTGTTCCTCGGCCAGGGCGAGCACATCGCGCGACTGCTGCACCTCCACCGTCTGCTGCGGATCGATGTCGCGCCGGTCCAGATCGCGCCGCCGTTGGGCGTCACGGTGCTCGACCTCCCGGGACGCCTTCCCCTGCCCGCGAAGATCTCGATCGAGGTGCTCCCGCCGATCGACCTGCGCGAGGAACTCGGCGGCGCCTGCGGCGATCCCAACGAGGGCTACGAGCTCGTCACGGGGCGGATGCAGGACGCGCTGCGCGAGCTCGACGAGGCGCGCGCGCTGCCGCTAATCGGCTGAGCGGGTCGATGCCTCAGCCTTATACCGCACCGGCCCACAAGCCAGCTGAGACCACTGATAAGGCCGCGGTCATCGGCTCGAGTTCGATGCTGGGCTTTTGAGAAGCCCCGCAAGTGTAGGGCTTCTTAGAAGCGACCCCTTTGGGAACAATTCTTGGCCGCCGGCCGACAAGCTCGAAGCATTGTCGCTTGCCGTCGGGTGCGGTCGTCTGCGCGGCCGTCGCTGGGAGCCAGGCAGCTCATGGGGCATCTTCAGCGAGCAGATCGTGCAACGCCTTCATACGGGCTTCCACATACTCGGCAAGCTGGTCGCAGTCATCGGTGGTCGGATCGGTAGCCGCGAAGGGCGGACTGATGGCGAACTGCGCGGCCAGCTCGGCATGGCGCAACTTGTCGAGTCCGTCGCCAAGATTGCTTGCCCATCTCGCCACGGACCCCGTCAAGTTGACAAGAGCCATGCGTAGTGTGAACCGCTCGAGCCCGTGGGTCTCCGCGAGCAGCAGGCGGCGTTGCCGTCTGATCGCGTGGACCGCCTGTCTGCCCCACGCATGTTCGTGTTCCAGCCACGCCCGGAACTGTGGTGTGAGTGGGGGGGTGGGCGACGTGACCACGAATCCAAGCCGAGGCGGGAGTCACAACAGCGTGTTAGACAACAGCGTGTTACAAGACCGTAGAGCAGCGAGAGCGGCGATCAGGGTCCGGACGAGAGCATCGCCGGCGCCGACGGCGCCATCACGCCTGCTTCGCGCCGCGTAGTCGAGCGTGTGCTGAGGCTACGCCGTTACGACTGCGACTCGTCCCGAGCGGTAGCGCGAGAGGTCATCCGCGAGCTGGTGGCCGCCGGTCAGGACCGGTGGGGGTCGCAGGTTCAAATCCTGTCTCCCGACTAGAAAGACCCTGCAAATGGCGTAGTCGAAACCGACCCAAGCGATCGTGAGCCGGACGTCGCCTGAGACTTCCACACGCGGTTCACGTGATCGAAGCCCGCTCGTGTTGTCCGGAAGCCGCAAACCGGTGCATCGGTCGGTAGAGTCAACGGCTCGGACCATCCGGGCGGCGCCAGGGAGCAAGACGCGACGGGCGTTGCGGCAGGCTACCGGCTGGCGGACGGTGGGTCCGTGTGCGTCTTAGCCATCTTGAGGGTCGTGGCTTCCGGCGGCGACGCGTTCGCGGCGAGGCCAACGGCTCACTCAACTGAGAGGAGCGCTGTGATGTGGCGCGTCAAAGTCCTCGGTGCCGGATTCGCCGCGATGCTTGCGATTAGCTTGCTGCTCGCATCGGCCGCTTCCGCCGCCAATCCCTGTAAACCCGTGAAAGGCGTCGCTCGCTGCGTGTTCGGGATCCAGACCACGCCAGGAGGAGAACCGGAACCGCTTCACATCGGACAGACCATCCAGCAGGAATGGTGGGGCCGGGGCTCTTACTTTGACGCTGGGAGGTACTCGTTCCTATGTCAACACGTCGCCTTCGAGGGCACCGTCGCGTCGTTTGTGGGGGGTGCGCCAGAGCTCGCGACTCCTACCACGAGTTTCGTCGGCCGCGGCAGTGGCGGAGCATGCACCAGCGTAATGGGAGACGTGCAGGTGAGTGCCGACTCCTCGCAGTGGGCAATCCAGCTCTCCGTAAAGGAACCCACGCCCGGGCAGTTCGTGATCAGTGACCGGCTCAATACACCGACGAAAGAACCGATCGCCTTCACGGCTGTTTACTCTGAGGACCCGCTACCACCGGTCACGTGCACGTGGACCGCGTCGGGCGTGAAGGGCACCTCGCCGTGGGTGGCAGGACAGCAGATCCTGGGCACCACCCCAGCCCAGGCGTTCAAACTTGACGAAGGAGCGTCGAACTCGCCGCAGTGCTCGACATCGGGAAAGCTCGAAACGAGCTGGAGATTCTCAGCAGCTCCCCCCGCGGGCGGCCTCGCGCCGATGGTGCTGGCCATCCATTGATCGAACGCTGAGATCGGCGACGAGGGCCCGGTGCGATCGGATCGGGCCCTCACGGCCGACGGGGGCTGCCATCTTGGCACGGCGTGTGACCGCGAGACGAATCCTGCTCGGTGTGGAGCGGTGGCTGGCGACGCACGATCCGGAGTACCACGCGCTCCGCCGGGCTGCGCGCGCCGCGCTGTTGATGCCCGCGATGCTGGCGCTCGGCGACAAGGCGATCGGTGATCCGACGGTGGCGCTGTTCGCTGCCTTCGGGTCCTTCGCGATGCTGCTGCTGGTCGATTTCTCCGGGTCGATCAAAGACCGCGTCTTCGATCAGGCAGCACTGGGTCTGGCCGGAGCCGTGTTCATCTGCATCGGGACGCTCGCCTCGCAGACGACTTGGACGGCGGCAGCCGCGATGGCGGTGGTCGCGTTCGCCGTGCTGTTCGCGGGCATCGTCAGCTCGGTGCTGGCGAGTGCGACCACCGCACTGTTGCTGTCGTTCATCCTGTCGGTGTCGGTGCGTGGCGATGCCTCCTCGATCCCGGACCGCCTCGCGGGCTGGGGGCTTGCGGCTGCTAGCGCCGTGCTGGCGGTGGCGCTGCTGTGGCCCGCGCCGGCGCGCAACCCGGTCAGAGTCGCCGCCATCGCGGCTTGCCGCGCGCTGGCTACGCGGCTGCGTGCGGCCATAACGGTCGTGAAGGCCTCCGGCAGCGACGTGACAATCGCCCAACAGGAGCACCGTGCGGCGGTGTCGCGCTCCGACGCGGCGGTACAGACGCTCCAGGACCGCTTCTTTGCCACCCCGTACAGCCCGAGCGTGCTGAGCAGCGAGGCACGGGCGGTGATCAAACTCGTCGACCAGCTGCGCACGCTGAACCAGATCGTGCTGCGCTCCCCGCCGAGCCCGCATCAGGTGGCTGGCGACGATCACGCGTGCAGTGTGAAAGCAGCTGCGGCGAACGTGCTTGACCCTGCGGCGGACCTGCTCGAAAACCCGCTCCGCAGCAGGGGGTTTCTCAGCGATGCCGTCGAAGCGATGCAAGCGGCGGTAGTGGAGCTCGAAGCGGCGACGCTCTGTTTCGCACCGAGGGTGGCCTCGGATGTCACCGCGGGCGAGAGCAACGGCAGCGCGGTGATCTCCTCGCTCGACCCTGGCTTCCGCGCGCAGGAGCTCGCCTTCCTCGTCGCTGAAATCGCCGCGAGCGCGGAACTCGCAGCGAGGGCGGAGCAGCGCTCGTGGCTCGACCGGCTGATCGGCCGGGGTATGGAGGCGCGGCTGTCGGATCGTTTCTCGGCGGCGCAGCGACGCGCCGGCGCTCACGTGGAGCGCACCTCGCTGTGGCTGCACAACAGCCTGCGCGGCGCGATCGCGCTCGGGCTGGCGGTTCTCGTTGCGGAGCTGAGCAGCGTGCAGCACAGTTTCTGGGTCGCCCTGGGCACGCTGTCGGTTCTTCGCTCGAGCGCGCTCAGCACAGGCCAGAGCGCCGCGCGGGCGCTGGTGGGCACCGCGCTCGGCTTTCTCGCCGGCGGAGCGCTCGTCTACCTGATCGGCTCGGACGAAAACCTGCTGTGGGCGTTCCTGCCGCCAGTTGTGCTGCTCGCCGGCCTCGCGCCGGCCGCGATCTCGTTCGTCGCCGGTCAGGCCGCGTTCACGCTGACGATCCTGATCCTGTTCAACATCATTGCGCCCGCCGGATGGAAGATCGGCCTCGTGCGGATCGAGGACGTGGCGCTGGGCGGAGCCGTGAGCCTTCTCGTCGGCCTGCTCTTCTGGCCGCGCGGCGCAGGACCCGCGCTCGGGAGGGCGCTCGCGCGCGCGTACGAGGAGAGCGCGCGCTACCTCGCGGCGGCGGTGGCGTACGGCGTGGACTGCTGCGACTTCAGCCCGTCCCGCTCTGCGCACCCCGGCCAGCAAGCGCTGGGGGCCGTGGCTGCCGACGCGCGACTGGACGATGCATTTCGCGAGTACCTCGCTGAGCGCGGCTCCAAGCCAGCGCCGCTGGCGGAGATCTCCGAGCTGTTGACCGGTGCTGCGGGCCTGCGCCTGGCCGGCGATGCCGTGATGGGGCTGTGGAGTGACAGCAACGCGTCGAACCGCGGCGATCGCGCGGCGGCGCGCCGCGAGCTCCTCAGCAGCACCAGCAGGACCACCGACTGGTATGCGCGATTCGCGGCCAGCCTTGCGGGCGACGGGGACGGCGACGTCCCGGCCCCGCTCGCGGCGGACAGCACGGCGAACGAGCGCCTAGTCGATGCCGTCGAGCGCGACCTGAAGGACCCCGATGGGCGCGCCACTGCGACGGGCGTTCGCGTGATCTGGACGGGTGACCATGTCGACGCGGCGCGCCGCTTGCAGGCGTCGCTGGTCGAGCCGGCGCGCGCGGTCGTGACGTAGGGGTCCATGCAAGGTGGGCGCACTCGCCGAGACACCGGGCGGCCCGTGCTGCGATTGCGCGGGGTACGACTACGGACTTACAGAACGTAGCGCCCGCGGATATCGGAGCGGGTTGCCGCTCCTTACGCTTGCCGCGAAGTGAACGCCATCAGCAGACAGCAGATGAGCCCCGTTGACGCTGCTTGGCTGCACATGGGGCGTCCCACCAACCTGATGGTCGTAAACGGCCTGCTCCAGCTCGAGGGGCCGGTCGACTACGCGCGTGCCAAGGAGGCCATCCGCGAGCGCCTTGTCGAGCGCTTCCCCCGCCTCCACCAGCGCGTGGTGGAGGCGCCTCTTGGCGTCGGTCTTCCCGCTTGGGAAGACGATCCCGAGTTCGATCTAGATCTGCACGTGCACCGCCTGGCGCTTCCCGAGCCGGGGGACGAGGCGGCGTTGCGCCAGCTCGTAAGCGAACTGGTCGTCTTCCCGCTCGACCCGGCGAAGCCCTTGTGGGAGATGCACCTGGTGGAGGGCTACGGATCGCGGACGGCGCTGATCATGCGGATGCACCACTGCATCGCGGACGGGATCGCCCTCGCGCGGGTGCTCCTCGCGCTGACCGACGATGAGCCTGATACCGGAGAGCCGTCATTCGCCGAGACCGAGCCGAGCGGGCCGCGGACGGGGGTGGCAACAGCGGCAGCGCACCTACTAGGTGGCGCGCTCCACGAGAGCGTTGAGATGCTCGCCCACCCTGCGACGGAGACGCGCGCGGTTCTGGACGGCGTGACCTCGAACGCTCGAGCGCTTGCGAAGATCCTGCTTACGACGCCCGACAGTCCGACTGTGCTCAAGCGAGCACCCGGGACCGCCCGTCGGCTGACCTGGTGTGAGCCGGTGCCCCTGGAGGACATCAAGGCGATAGGCCACGCCACCGGCACGACCGTCAATGACGTTGTCGTCACCGCCATCACCGGCGCGCTGCGGCGCTATCTCGAGCGCCGGCACTCCGGCGTCGAGGAGATCCGCGCGGTGATCCCGTTCAACCTGCGCCCGCTCGATCAGCCGCTTCCTCCCGAGCTGGGGAATCGCTTCGGGCTCGTAGACCTTCGCCTGCCGCTGGCGCTCACAGATCCGAAGGAGCGCCTGGCGGAGGTGCACCGCCGAATGGAAGAGATCAAGCGCTCGCCCGAGGGCCCCCTCTCACAACAGCTCCTCGGTTGGCTAGGACGCACGCCAGCTCCCCTCGAGCATCGGATCATCGATCTCAGGTCGGACGCCGAGACGGTCGTGATCACCAACGTTCCCGGGCCGGATCAGCCCATCTACTTCACCGGGGTGAAGGTGGTCGGCCTGTTGGCGTGGGTTCCGACGGGAGGGAGCATCGGCGTCGGAGTGAGCATCATCAGCTACGACGGGGCCGTCACCGTGGCTCTGCAGACGGCCGCGAACATCGTCCCGGACCCTGAGTGGATCGCTAGCGCCTTCGCACGCGAGCTGCGCGGCATGTCACGGCTGCGCACCGGTGGACGCCGGCGCCCAGCTGCTCACGCTCCCGGGTCGGGGTAGCCGAGTCCGCCGGTTGACCTCGACGAGATCCTCCCTTTGCCTGGACGCCGAGCGCGTAACCACGCCGGTGTCGAGGATCGTCCCGGCAGCTGACCGTGCGTACACTGCCTCGCTGTGCCGCGGCGCCCAGGACCTACCGCGTCTCGCGTAGACGTCAACCTACGCTCAGGGCTGCAGATGGTGGAGTACGTTGCGATCGCCGATCGCATCGCGGCGGACGGTCCCGGCACCATCCTGGACTGGGGATGCGGCCACGGGCAGATGAGCAGCCTGTTGCAGCAACGCGGCGTCGCCACGACAGCGTACGACTACCGCGGGGAGGAGGGCGATCTCGAGCCGCACCGCCTCGAGGTCTACCCCCAAATCGAGGCGATGTGGGGTAACGACGGCGTTCGCCTTCCCTATGAGGCCGACGCGTTCGATGCCGTGCTCTCATGCGGCGTCCTCGAGCACGTCGAGGATCCCGGCGGGAGCCTTGACGAACTGCGGCGGGTATTGAAGCCCGGCGGCACGCTGTATGTCTACAAGCTCCCCAACCGGCTCTCGTGGACCGAGTGGATCGCACGCCGCCTCGGTGGGCGTGTCTTCTATCACGGCATGGCGCCGTACGACCACCTCTACCGTCTCGATGAGGCTCGTGCGCTGCTCGAGCGCCACGGCTTCAGCGTCACCGAGGCACGGTATGCCAACGTGCTCCCGCTGCTCCTTCCACTATCTGTCGGCGGAGCGGCTGCAAGACGACTATGGCGCCTCAACCGCTTGCTCAGCAGCGTCCCCGTGTTGCGTCGGCTAGCCAACAATGTCGACCTGGTAGCTCGCATGCGAGCTGGACCCCCGTAGCCACACGCCGTCTCGGTAGCGCGCGCCTCCAGTCGGCTTCGCTGTGAACAAGCGGCGGCCTGAGTCACGCCGCGAGTCCCGTCGCCGGCCGGGCTGGCGCCTCCTGTTACGTTGCGGTCGATGGCGCTCGATCCTGACCCGGTTGTTTGGCGGACCAAGGATGGTCACCCGTGGCGGATCGGTTGCGACGCTGAGATCGGCTTGATCGCAGAGGGGTGTAACGAAAGTCCTCTGGCGGCGACTGAGAGGTGGCGGATGCCCTTGCGGCATGCGGACCCGTGCAAGCGTTGCGTGTGCGCGGGAGTGCGGCGCGCGAGGGTGCAGGCCTGTCGTGACGCGAGAGGAAGACCGATGACTTCGATGCCAAAGCCCATGTCGAATCCGGCCGAGGGCCGCCTGATAGAGGCGGAGCGCCACTCGCGGGGAGTCGACACGAGGCTTGCATCCTGGGAGCAATACGCGCCCGGCACGGCGGATGCCGTCCTGGTCCGGGTCGCGGGCGCCGCTGTCGCGGTGTTCCCAACGTACCCGGAGCGGGGCGTCTACAACAACGCCGTCTTCGAGCGCCGGCGCGGGCTCGCAAGCCGCGGTGATCTTCGAGTACCAGCCTCCCCGCCTCGGATGACCGTTGCCCGCGGCGGCGACGTGGACATGGAGGATGCCTTCGTACAGCGCCTGCGCGGCGGGGAGCAAGAGGCGTACGAGGTCCTGCTCGCCCGTTACGACGCGCCGCTTCGACAGGCCGCTCGATCGTTCGTGCGGACGCCCACCGCGGTCGAGGAAGTCGTCCAGGAAACGTGGCTCGCCGTCGTGAAGGGCATCGAGGGCTTCGAGGGTCGCTCGACGCTCCAGACCTGGCTGTTCCGGATCCTCGTCAACCGGGCGCGCAGCAGATCGGTGCGCGACGCGCGACAGGTCACCTTCTCGGCGCTCGAAGGCGACGAGCTGCCGGCCGTCGACCCGATCGCGTTCGGCGAGGACGGCCGCTGGCGCAGTGCCCCGGCGAGGCTCGAGTTCGACCCCGAGAGCAGGCTCCTCACCCACGAGCTCCGTTCCGAGCTCGTCTCGGCGATCGACGGCCTGCCCGGCCAGCAGCGCATCGTTGTAACACTCCGGGACGTGGTGGGTCTGAGCGCTCGAGAGGTCTGCGAGATGCTCGAGATAACCGAGGTGAACCAGCGCGTCCTTCTCCATCGCGGACGCGCGCACACGAGGGCGAGGCTGAGCCCCCCGCTGCCGGAGGCCCCGCGATGAGGCTGTGGCGGCGAAGGGGCAAGCTGGTCTGCCGCGAGTTCGTGGAGCTCGTCACCGACTACCTCGAGGAGCGACTCCCTGCGCGGGAACGCGCCCGGTTCGAGGCGCACCTCGCCGATTGCGACGGATGCGCCGGCTATCTCGAGGACATGCGGAGGATGATCGCGACGATGGGCACGGTCACCTCGCCGCCGGACGCGGAGACGCGCGAGGCGCTGATGCGCGCCGTCCGGGAGCTGCGCGGAGGTCACTGAGGCTGTAACGCCGGCGTCGCCGCCGGGACGGAGGGAGGGTCCAAGACCCGAACCCGAAGGGAGCCTCATGTTCAGACCAGCTCGACGGCTAGCCGGCGCACTTGTGACAGCCGGGGCACTAGCCGCCACGGCGAACGTCGCTCCGGCGCTCGCTGACTCCCCCGGCCACGGCCCCTTCGAGCACGGCGGCCCCGGCGACACGGTGTTCGTCCAGACCGACGGGCTGACGGGGAACCAGATCGTCGCCTACCACCGCGGCGGCGACGGGACGCTCAGCCAGAGCGCCGTCTACGGGACCGGCGGGAACGGCGGCCAGCTGACCGGCTCCGTCGTCGACCACACCGCCTCGCAGGGCGCCCTCACCTACGACCGCGCCGATGACCTGCTGCTCGCGGTCAACGCGGGCAGCAACACGATCTCCGTCTTCTCCGTCTTGGGAGATCACCTGTCGCTCCGCCAGGTGGTCGGCTCCGGCGGGACGTTCCCGGTGAGCATCACGGCGCGCCGCGGCGAGGTGTTCGTGCTGAACGCGCTGAACGGCGGATCGATCCAGGGCTATGGCGTGTTCGGCAACCATCTCGTGGCCCTGCCGTTCCTGCATCGCTCGCTCGGTCTCGCCACAGGGAGCACGGGTGAACCCGAACAGTTCACGCACACTCCCGGGCAGGTCGCGTTCACGCCCGACGGCTCGAAGCTCGTGGTAACCACAAAGGCAGCCGGCCAGTCGGTCGAGGTCTTCAAGGTGTCGCAGTTCGGCAGCCTGTCGCAGACTCCCGTCGTCACGCCGAACCCGACCGTCCCGTTCGCGGTCACGTTCGACCCGCAGGGCCACCTGCTCCTGGCCGAGGCGGCCGGGGCGCTCGCAAGCTTCCACATCAACGACGACGGAACGCTCACGCAGGTCTCGTCGGTGCCGACCGAACAGGCCGCCACCTGCTGGGTTACGCCGGCGGCCGGATACTTCTACACGTCGAACGCCGGAAGCGCGACCCTGACCGGGTTCAGAGACGCGTTCGGGCAGCTCACGCTCCTCGGTAATACCTCGACGCACCCCGGCACCGTCGATGGCGCTTCCACCGGGGCCAACCTCTACGTCCAGGGCGGCAAGGAAGGCACCGTCGACGAGTTCGCCGTCTCGCCGTCGGGTTCCCTGACGCCGATCGGTTCGCTCCTGGTGCCGGGCGCAGTCGGCGGGGAGGGGATAACAACCAACTAGATGGGCTCGGGGTTGCGGCATCGCCGCCGCAACCCCGCGTCCCACCTGATCCAGCCGACGGCGCTGCGGAGCGAGCCGGGCGCGTCCAGGTGCGCAATTGCGTTGTCTTCTGGTTCTCCGCTCAGCACGATGCGACGCCCGGGCGCTATTGGGCGGCGCCGCGGCGCCCGCGCTGACGGCCCTTACTGCCCGGCGAGATCGTCGATCAGGGTTCGTACTCGGCTTGCTATCTCGTCTCTGGTCACGCGTACCTCGTCGAGTGGTTCGCCCTTCGGGTCTCTGAGCTCCCAGTCGATGTAGCGCTTTCCGGGGATGTAGGGGCACTCGTCGCCGCAGCCCATCGTCACGATGACGTCGGCCTGCTCGGCGAGTTGGCGGGTGAGGCGTCGAGGTTTTCGATCGGATAGGTCGATCCCTACCTCGCGCATCACTTCGACGACCTCGGGGTGTACGCGCTCGACTGGTTCGGTCCCCGCCGAGGTTGCCGTGTGCCGTCCTCGCGTGTGAAGGCGCGGGGCGGGAGGGCGAGCGCCGGGCCGCGAGCGGGAGCGCCTATATTGATCCTGTCTCCCGACTCACCTCGGATGGAGGTAAGAAGCGATGGTGAGCAACAAGACGAAGGCGCGTCTCGGCGTGAAGGGCGCGGCGGTGGTGGCTTGCAACCCGATGCTCCGGCGGGCGGCCGCGCGGGCCGGAGCCCCGCCCGCAAAGGTCGTCGCCGGGCGCACAGTGCGCAGCCGGCTCGAGCGGGTCGGAGCGGCCGGCAAGACCGTTGGCTCGGTCGTCGTGATCTACGGGCCGATCGCCGCTGAGGCGCTCGGGCTCGTGGAGACGCCGAAGCCCAAGCATCGAGCGCCGGCGTTCGCGGCGGGGGCGCTCACCGGGGCGGTCGCCTCGTATCTCGTGATGCGCCAGCGCGCCTGAAACCCCTCGCCGGTCCAGCAGCACGCCGACGGACGGAGGTGTACCGTCAAGGGCAGTCGCGAGGCGAGGATGTGCGAGGGATCCATGCCGTCGGCTTCGTAGGTCCTATCCGCGCCCCCCTGACGCCGAGCGACGCACACAGGAAGGGAGGCGGGCAATGTCGCAGGACAACATGAGGCTCGTGACCCACGGTCACGAGGCTCGGTCTTCGGGGAAGATCGGCGAGTGGATCGACACGCTCGATCCCGACATCGAGTGGGACATCTCGGGTTACCCGCTACCGGAGTTCCCGGTGCGGGGCAGAGGGCGGGACGCCTTCGTTCGCCACATAACCACCTACTGGTCTCGTTGGAACGACTACGCGCAGGCCGTGGAGGAGATGATCGACGTCGGCGAGGAGATCGTCGTCGTCCTGCACGAGCGTGCTCATCTGAGAAACAGCGACAAGGTCTTGGAGCACGATGTCGCAGCGGTCTGGACCGTTCGCGATGGGGTGCGCGTTCGATTTCGTGCCTTCGAGAGCCGCGACGACGCTCTCAGGGCTGTCGGGCTGGACGCGTAGCGCCACTCTCGACCCGGCTCCGGTAGGGCGAGCTTCTCCAGAGCGCCTCGAGGCAGTTCAGCTCGCGCTCGCTCATGCCGTCGCGCATCGCCTCCCAGAGCGCGGGATCGTGATAGCGCCCGAAGCACAGCAGGTTGGCGTAGCGGTTCGTGGTGTGCGGCTCGCGGCCGAGCAGCTGGACGAAGCGCGGGAAGACGCGTCGCTTGACGAGCATCGATTGCGGAAGCACCGCGCCGGGCGCCAGCTGCGTAGCCATCTCGCCGCCCACGAGCAGCCGGCGCGTAGCCTCTAGACCGGCGGAGAGATCGTCGCAGCACATCAACCCGATCTGGTCGCCCGAGTAGGCGGTCGCCCGGTAGTAGGGGAGGATGAACGGAGTGACGTACTTCAGGACATCCGCCGCCTGCAGGAGCTGGATCGTCAGATCCAGGCGCGTGTGCTTGGCGCGCAGCGCTCCGATCGAGCGGCCGAGCAGGAACATCAGCTGCGCGCGCTTGCCGGGCTTCATCAGGTCGGCGACGAGACCGCCTTCGATCAGCACGATGCGCGTCCCCAGCAGGCTGGTCATTGTCACGCCCGGCTTGGCGCTCTCGGTAACGTAGAAGTCGATCGGTCGCCGGTAGTGGAGGATCTCGCGAACCTCCTCGATCATCTCGTTGAGCTCCGGGAAGGTGTCGGCGTCCACCCGCACCGACACGCCCAGCAGGCGCGCCCGGCGCAGCTGAACCCCCAGCCAGACCATCGCGACGGTGAACGCCAGGAACAGCACGAGCGCGAGCGCCGCCGTCGGGTTCGCAGCCGCGAGCAGCAGCACGATCGGTAGACCCAGGGCGAACAGCGACGCGAGCAGGGCGAGCGCGAAGCGCGATCGCTCGGTCGGGTGCAGCAGGGGTCGGACGGAAGGCATCGGCTGCGAGCGACTCTCGAGCGCGTGCTCCACTCCCCGCGCCGCGCCCGAGCCTGTCGCTCGGGGCGTCCGCGCGTTGGCAAGGGTGTCGTGAACCATCTCCGTCATCGGGCCGGTTCGATCGTGATGTTGTCGATCAAGAGCTGTTCACCGTTGGCGATCAGGTGAAAGCCGATCGACCCGGTTGTCGGAACGCTGTTGTTATCGCTCGTGATCGTGTAGACGGCGCCCGCCGAGGCTTCACCCTGCCCGGGTTCGATTTTGACGCCGGACAGCTGGTATTCGGGGTTGCTCAGCTGACTGAACTGCTGTTCGTAGGTCGCGACTGCCTGCTGGGCGCTTTCGCGCGGGTCGTTCCCGTTCTCGCGGACGAGGGTTTGAGCGAGCAGGCCCTTCAGGGCTTCGATGTTCTCGCTGGAGTAGGCCGCCTGATATTCGTCGAGTACCTGCTGAACCGCGCCCGAGGAGACGGCTGCGGTGGGCGCGCTCTGCGGTGCGGGCGATTCCACTCCCGGCGAGGGCGATTCGACTCCCGCCGAAGGCGCCTGCACGCCCGTGGCGCCGTGGCCGCCCCCGGAGAGGACGAGGATCGCGATCGCCGCGGCGGCGGCTACTGCGATGGCGCCCACTGCGAGAAGCACGTACCTCTGGCGCCGTGCCGTTGGATCGATCCACTCGGCAGGCTCGCGGGATGGAGCGGCGTCAGATGACGTCTCGCGGGGCGCCTGACCGTGATGGCGCAGGTTCAGCCCGCACTCCGGACACCAGGCGACATCCTGCGAGTGGGTGCCGCATCGAGGGCAATCCACGCCGGAACGATGCGGGTGCCGAGCCTCACCTGTACTGGGTTCCGGGCGAGCGACTTCGCTTACGGCTGTTAGAAGATCGTCCTCGACTTGTCGCTCGATCGTGGACATGCGCCCACACTAAGCTGCGCTCGGCTCACGTCAATCCAATTCTGGACGCCGAGTGCAACTCCCTCGCTTCGCGGGCGCAGAACGCCGGAACGACGCCGGCGAGCAGGCATGCTTTCTGGCTCTGCTCGCCGGCCGTGTTCCACCGGTTGCTCAGCAGTTGTTCGCGATGACGAGATCGTAGTATTCGTTCACCATGTGACCGGCGTAGCCGAGGTACGGCGTGTACTGCTCGCCCGAGCGCACGAACGTGAGGCATCGGACCACCCTATCGGTGGCAGGACGTCCGAGATGCTTGACTGAGGGCCGCCGATGACCGCACAAGGCTTGACCCGCGCGCTCGCGGAGCGCTCCGCAGCGCTCGCGGCGGGAGAGGTGCCCGGCGACGTGCGCGAGATCTCGAGCCAGGCACTGCTCGACTGGTTCGGCGTCACGCTCGGCGGCTGCCGCGAGGAGGCGCCGGAGATCCTCCTGCAGGCGCTCGGCGAGGAAGCGGACGGCCCGGCGACGGTCGTCGGCGGCGGCCTGCGCCGGTCCGCGATGGTGGCGGCGACGGTGAACGGGACCGCATCGCACGTCCTCGACTTCGACGACGTGAACATGACCGTGATCGCCCACATCTCCGCCGCCGTGCTGCCGGCGGCGCTCGCGCTCGCCGAGGAGCTCCAACTCGACGCGGACGCCCTGCTGACGGCCTACGCCGCGGGATATGAGACAGCCGGACGGCTCGGCGCCGCGATCGGTCCCGCCCCGTATCTGCGCGGCCACCACACGACCGGAACGCTCGGCTCGTTCGCTGCAGCCGCGGCGTGCTCGCACCTGCTCGCCCTCGACGCAGAGCGCACGGCGGTGGCGCTCGGCCTCGCCGCGACGCAGGCGGCAGCGCTGAAGTGCCACTTCGGCACGATGACCAAGTCCTTCCACGCCGGCAGGGCCGCCGCGAGCGGGCTGCTCGCCGCACGGCTCGCCGCCGGCGGGTTCAGCGCCTGCCCCGACGCGATCGAGATCGAGCAGGGCTTCGCAGCGCTCGCCGGCGGCGACTGCGACGAGGCCGCCGCGCTCGCCGATCCGCCGGCGGGCTGGTACGTGCGGGACAACCTCTTCAAGCACCATGCCGCCTGCTTCATGACGCACTCGATGCTCGAGAGTCTCGGAGAGCTGCTCGACGGGCGCCCGGTGGAGCGGGTGGCGGTGCACATCTCCGAGCTCGAGCGCGGAGTATGCGCCATCGCCGAGCCGTCGAGCGCTCTCGAGGTGAAGTTCAGCCTCGCGCACCTGGCGGCGATGGCTCTGTGCCACCGCTCGACGGCGGTCATCGCCGACGCCGACGCGCGCGATCGGGAGCTTCTGGCTGCGCGAGATCGCGTCGTGCTCGAGGACGACGGAGTGCCGGGGGCGGCGACGCGGGTGGACGTGCAGTTCGCGGACGGAGCCATTCGCAGCACTGCAACCGACGTCAACACCCCGGAGCGCGATCTCGAGCGTCAGCGCGCGCGCCTCACTGAGAAGTTCGAGCTGTTGTCCCTACCGCGTCTGGGCGAGGAAGGAGCGACCGAGTTGCGCGACACCCTCTCACCCCTCGCGCCCGGCACACCGATCCGCGCGCTGATGCGGCTCGCCGCCGACGGGAGCCCCTGAGCCTCGTCCGCCCACGCACGACTCCCCTGCACCAGGGAATGGGCTGCCGCGCTCTCGCGCGCACATATACGCTCCACGTCACGCCACGAGCCCAAGGGGGGGATTGCCGATGAGCAGTACGGGGACCACGATCGACAGCGACCGCTTGTTCGTCGGAGGTGAGTGGATCAGCCCGCACGGCCCGGGGCGCATCGACGTCATCGCCGCGAGCACCGAGGAGCCGATCGGCTCCGTTCCCGAGGGAACCCACGCTGATGTCGACGCCGCGGTTGCCGCGGCGCGCGCCGCCTTCGACGATCCTGGCGGCTGGTCGTCGTGGTCGGCGGAGGAACGCGCCCGGGCGATGGAGCGCCTCGCGGACGCTCTCGAAAGTCGCGGCGAGGAGATCGCGCGCCGGGTGTCGATGCAGAACGGGATGCCGATCTCGCTGGCGCTCGCGAGCGAAGCCGTCTACCCCGCGGTGCTCGCCCGCTTCTACGCCGGCCTCATCCGCGGTCTCCCGCTCGAGGAGGAGCGCGCCGGCATGCTCGGCGGCACGATCCTCGTGCGCCGCAAGGCGGTGGGGGTTGTGGCGACGATCGTGCCCTGGAACTTCCCCCAGAGCCTCGCCATGTTCAAGCTCGCGCCGCTGCTCGCAGCGGGCTGCACGACGGTCATCAAGCCGAGCCCCGAGACGGTGCTCGACAGCCTGCTGCTCGCCGACGCGGTAGCCGAGGCGGAGCTCCCGCCGGGCGTCGTCAACATCGTTCCCGCCGGCCGGGAGGTGGGCGCGTACCTCGTCGAGCACCCGCACGTCGACAAGGTGGCGTTCACGGGCTCGACGGCCGCGGGCCGGAGCATCGCCCGCCGCTGCGGAGAGCTGCTGCGCCCGGTGACGCTCGAGCTCGGCGGCAAGTCGGCGGCGATCCTGCTCGAGGACGCCGATCTCTCGCAGGCGGGCGAAGCACTGTTCGCGGCGACGCTGCTGAACAACGGGCAGACGTGCTATCTGGGCACCCGTGTGCTCGCCCCGCGCTCGCGCTACGAGGAGATGGTGTCGGTCTTCGCGGGGCTCGCCGACGCGCTGCAGGTGGGCGACTCGCTCGACCCCGACACCCAGGTGGGCCCGCTCGCAAGCGAGCGACAGCGCGACCGTGTGGAGTCCTACATCGAGAAGGGCAGGGCGGAGGGTGCGCGGCTCGTCGCCGGCGGCAGCCGACCCAAGGCGATGGAGCGCGGCTGGTTCGTCCAGCCCACCGTGTTCGCCGATGTGGAGAACACCCAGACGATCGCGCGCGAGGAGATCTTCGGGCCGGTGCTCTCGGTCATCCCCTACGACGGAGTCGACGACGCCATCGCGATCGCCAACGACTCGGAGTACGGGCTCGGCGGGAGCGTGTGGACGAGCGACCCCGAGCACGGCGTCGAGGTGGCGACGCGAGTGCAGACCGGGAGCATCGGTGTCAACCACTACGCGCTCGACCCGGCTGCCCCGTTCGGCGGGGTGAAGGGGAGCGGACTGGGGCGCGAGCTCGGACCCGAGGGCCTGTCCGCCTACCTGCAGATCCAGACCGTTTACAAGACGCCCCCGCCGCAGCCTGCGGTTACGCCCTGAGCGCGATAGCGGTCACGCCTAGGTGAGCCGGTACGCCTCCACGCCCCGGTCGTAGCCCTTCAACACCGGCGTCTTCACCGTTTCGGCGGCTACATCGCCCGGAAGGGCGTCGGCGACCGACTTGGAGACGAGGACGTCACCGGGCTCAGCCACCTTCACGAGCCGGGCGGCGAGGTTGACGACCTCGCCGTAGTAGTCGCCGTGGTGTGCCACAACGGGACCCGCCGCCAGGCCGATTCGCACCTCGGGGAGCTCGGGGTCGCCACGAAGCTCGCGCTGCAGCTGCAGCGACAGCTCGCACGCCCTGCCGGGCTCGTCGACGACGAACATCGCCTCGTCGCCGATCAGCTTCACCACGCGGCCGCCGCCCCTGCTCACAACTTCGCCGACGCGCGCCTCGAACCGGCTGATCGCGTCAGCGAGCTCTGCGAGCGGCAGGGCGCGCGCGCTGCGTGTGTAGCCGACGAGGTCCGCGAAGCCGACGGTGCGCTCGCGCGTCACGATCGCCTGCGACTCATCGGGCGCCCACGCCGCGCGGGCCACAGCCACCACGTGCGCGCGCAGGATGTCGTCCATCGCCCGGTTCAGCGCCGACAGCAGCGCGGGTGCCTGACGCGCATAGTCCTCGACGACCTCCGAGCGGGACTCGCCGGCTGCCTCGCGCGGCAGCTCGACGCTCACCCTGAACGCATCCACGATCGACTCGGCGACGAGCGTGAGCGCCCCGCCGAGGACGCGCGACAGTCGCAGCACCGTCTCGCTCCCGAGCTCGGATCGTCCCATCTCGCTGAGCACCGCGAGCGTCTGCACCTGCGAGGGCCGCAGCGCGGTGGACGAGCTCAGGGGATCGGGGAAGCCCAGCGCGCGCCACAGCGCCGCTGCGGTCTCCGGCTCGAGCCCGACGGAGCGCGCCGCCTCGGCGAACGGGACCGCCTCGCCCGGCGCGCGCAGCGCGAGATCGAGCGCGAGCGGTCCGAGGGACTGGGTGTGAGCCGCCTCGACGATCTCCTCGCGGTCGGCGCCCTGGGAGACGAGGTAGCGGACGAGCCGCACGGCCTCCGCGTTCTCCGGCAGCGAGAGGTCGAGCCCGACCCACTCGAGCTGTGCCGCATCTTCGGCCTCCCCGCTCTCCACAGCGCTGTCATAGCGGATCGTGGCGGGCGGCGGACTCCACGCCGGAGCGTTGCGTGGCCGACGGTGGCCGGGCGGACGCACCTGCACCAGCGACGATCACACGACTGGCCGCGCTCGAACATTCGTCCATGCGGGGCGAACGTGGAGCTCGCACTCGGCGATGGTGGCACCGCGGGCGCCGACCGGCGATACGTGCAACTCGAGAACAGGAGGGGTGTCGTGAGCGTGGCGAAGCGCAAGAACGAACACTACGGCTGGGTTCCCGACCTGCCGGACCCGAGGGATCGCATCTACAACCTCGAGGAGACGATCCTTCAGGCGCCGCACTTGCCGCCGAAGTTCTCCCTGCGCGGCGAGATGCCACCGGTGTACGACCAGGGCGAACTCGGCTCGTGCACGGCGAACGCGATCGCAGCGATCCTCGAGCACCAGGAGATGCGTGAAGGGGAGCCGCCGGTCACACCATCGCGGCTGTTCATCTACTACGAGGAGCGTGCCATCGAGGGGACCATCGGCGAAGACGCGGGCGCCCAGATCCGCGACGGGATCAAGGTGGTGGCGAACGAGGGCGCCCCGCCCGAGGTGCCGGACTGGCCATACGACATCGGCAAGTTCGCCCAGCGGCCGCCGAAAACGGCCTACAAGGACGCGAAGGCGGACCGCGCGATCCAGTACCAGCGCATCGTCCCCGGCGGGCTGGGCGCCCCGATCCGCACGGCGGTGAACGCCCACCACCCGGTTGCGTTCGGGTTCTCGGTACCCGCCTCCTTCGAGAACGGCTCGTGGGATCCGAAGACCGACGTGCTCCCGGTTCCCGGCCCCTCCGAAGAAATGATCGGCGGTCACGCGGTTGACATCGTCGGGTGGGACTTCAGCCGCAAGCGGTTCAAAGGGGCGAACGCCGTCGAGATCCGCAACAGCTGGAACACCACCTGGGGGGACGAAGGCTATTTCTGGATGGACGCCGCGTGGTTCAACCCCAGCAGCGGCCTGACGAGCGACTTCTGGGTGATCTCCCAGGTGGCGTGAGCGACCGCGGAGCTCGATCCACGAACAGGCAACTAGAGAGAAGGGAAGGTGTGATGTCGAACCCCGGCCAGCCCACAATCAGTCACGGCGCAGAAGGCGACGTCGTCAGGCGCGCTCAGCGCGCGATCCACCGCACCCCCGACTTCAGCGTCGTCGTCGACGGGATCTTCGGAGGAGCCACCGAACACGCGGTGCGTGGCTTTCAGAAAGGCGCCGGTCTCGCGGTGGACGGCATCGTCGGCCCCCAGACGTGGAACGCGCTTCCCGACGGCGCGCCGATGCCCGTCCTCCAGAACGGCGCGAGCGGCGAGGTGGTCCGCCATCTGCAGGAGGTGCTCACGAACGGCGCCGACCAGCAGTGGGTCACCCAGCCAGGGCCCGTGGACGGGCAGTTCGGCCCGAAAACGCGGGCGTCCGTCGAGGCGTTCCAGAAATGGGGGCACGTTGCCCAGGACGGAGTGGTCGGCGACCAGACATGGGATGTGTCGCTTCACGCGATGCTGAAAGACCTCGAGAGCGCCGTCGGTCTCCAGTATGTGACCGGATGATCAGCCCGGGGCCGTGACGCTCGGCCCGGTTGCCGGTAGGTTGAGGTCGTGTCCGGCGAGGATGACCTTCGCGACCGGCGCCTGGCGGTCGTCCACGAGCGCATGGAGTCCGAGAACGTCCACCGGTTCGGCGACGAGATCCCCGCCGTGTGACCCCGAGGCGAACGTAGGAGGTTCGAGATGTCCCATGTCCCCCTACCCGAGTCGGGGATCGTGCTGACGCACTTCATCGTCTCCGACGACATCGCGCGGTCGCGTCGCTTCTATACCGAGGTGCTCGGAGGGGAGACGGTGCGGGAGGGCGAACCGAGCTACGTGGCGCTCGCCAACAGCTGGATCATCATCAACGCCGGCGGCGGCCCCACCGACGACAAGCCGACCGTGGTGCTCGAGACGCCGCAGGACCTCGACCGGGTGAGCAGCTTCCTCAACATCCGCGTCGCCGACATCCAGGCGGTGTACGACGAGTGGACGAAGGCCGGGGCGGAGTTCCTCACCGAGCCGATCCAGCGCGAGACCGAGATCCGCTGCTACCTGCGCGACCCCGACGGGCACCTGATCGAGGTGGGCCAGACGACGAAGCCGCCGGCGGGCCAAGGCGAAGGCTAGGCGGAGCGCTCTAGGCGGCCAGCGCCTCGCCCTCCTCGACCTCGGCACGCTCGCGCTGGGGCAGCTCCACCGCCGCCTCCTGCGCGAGGAGGCCGCTGCGCAGGCGCAGCGCCGCGAGCACGGCTCCGGCGAACAGGAAGGCCGCGCTGACGCCGAAGGCGAGGGCGAACCCGCTCGTGAGCGCACTGGCTGTGCCCGCCGACGCGTCGGCATGCGTCTGGGCGTCGGCGATCGTCGAGAGGATCGCGAGCCCGAGCGCTCCGCCCATCAGCCGAGCCGTGTTCAGCAGGCCCGAGCCGATGCCGCTCTGCGAGGTGGGCAGCGCCTGCATCGCGACGATCGTCGAGGGCACGAGCGCGAAGCCCATGCCGATCGAGGTGAGAAGCGCGCCGGGCAGCACGTCGCTCACGTAGCTGCCGTCGGGGCTCACGCCCACCAGCAGCAGCATCCCCACGGTTGCGGTGGTCATGCCACCGGCGATCACCCTGCGCGGTCCCAGCCGTCCGACGAGCCGCGGCGCGAGCGTGGAGGCGACGAAGATCGAGAGCGTCATCGGGAGGAAGCTCAGCCCCGCCTGGATCGCGTCGTAGTGGAGGATTTCCTGGACGTACAGGGTCAGGAAGAACCACACGGGGAAGAACCCGGCGTAGAGCAGCGTCACCACACCGTTGGCGGTCCGCAGCTGGCCGAGCCGCAACACGCGCAGCGGGATCAGCGGCGCCTTGGCGAAGCGTCCCTCGGCGAGCACGAACAGCCCGAACAGGACGAGTCCGGCGAGCAGCGGCCCGAGCACGCCGGGCGAGCCCCAGCCGAGGGTGTCCGTGCGCACGATCCCGAACGTGAGGCTGACGAGGCTGGCGGTGATCAGCACCGCGCCCGCCACATCGAAGTTGCGCGTCGCGTGCGGGACGCGGGTGTCGGGGATCAGGCGCGCGCCGAGGGCGATGACGAGGAATCCGAGAGGGACGTTGATGGCGAAGATCGCGGGCCAGCCGAACGCCTGCGTGAAGATGCCCCCGATCAGCACGCCGGAGGAGGCGCCGAGGGCGCCCATCGCGCCCCACATGCCGACGGCGCGGTTGCGCTCGGCACCCGGCTCGAAGGTGCTCGTCACGATCGAGAGGGTGGCCGGCGAGAGCACCGCTCCGCCGAACCCCTGAAGCGTTCGCGCAGCGATCAGCATCCCGCGCGTGCTCGCGAGCGCGCACGCGAGTGAGGCGAGCGTGAACAGGGCGGCTCCCCCGAGGAACACCTGGCGGCGGCCGATCAGGTCGGCGGCACGGCCGCCGAGCATCAGGAAGCCGGCGAACGTCAGCGTGTAGGCGTTCACCACCCACTGCAGCCCGGTCGTCGAGAAGTGCAGGCCGGAATGCATCGAGGGCAGCGCGACGTTCACGATGGCGACGTCGAGGATCACCATGAACTGCGCGAGGCAGACGACGAGCAGAAGCGCGGTCTTGGTGTCGCGGCGCGGGGGGGAGGCCGTCGGGCTTGAAGTCATGGAAGTATTGTGCGACACTCGTTATCCGGGTAGTAGAGAAGGCTTTATCCTGGTAGAGAACATGCCTGCTTCGACAATCTCTCCCGTGTTGAACGACGGCGACGGGCAGCTTCGTGAGGTCGCCCGCAACGGCGAGCGCAGGCGCGAGGAGCTCGCCGACTTCCTGCGCCACCGCCGCGAGGCGCTGCAGCCGCAGGACGTTGGCCTGCCGGGCGGCGGCAGGCGCCGCACGCCGGGGCTGCGGCGCGAGGAGGTGGCCCAGCTCGCGGGCGTGGGCACCACCTGGTACACGTGGCTCGAGCAGGGGCGCGACGTGCGGGCGTCACTCGACGTGCTGGAGGCGCTGGCGCGCGCCCTGCACCTCAGCCAGGCCGAGCGCAGCCATCTGATCCTGCTCGGCCGCGGCGAGGAGGCGCCGCCGTGCAGGAGCCCGGTGGAGCGGGTGTCGCCGACGCTGCGCAGGCTGATCGAGGGCCTCGGTCCGTGCCCGGCGTACATCCTCGGACGGCGCTGGGACTACCTCGCCTGGAACGACGCGGCGGCGGCGCTGCTCGGCGACTTCGGCGCGGTCCCGCGCGCTGCGCGCAACCACCTGTGGCTGACGTTCACCGACCCGGCGCGCAGGGAGATGTTCTCCGATTGGGAGTGGGGCGCCTGTTCGCTCGTGGGCAAGTTCCGCGCCGACAGCGCGCGGCACATCGGCGACCCCGAATTCGAGTCGCTGATCACCGCGCTCGAGAGGTCGAGCCCGGAGTTCGCCGACGCCTGGGAGCGCCACGAGGTCTCGCGCGGGGGCGAGGGCCGCAAGGACCTGTCGCATCCGCTGGAGGGGCCGATGTCGTTCTCGCATGGGGTCTTCCATCCCGCCGAGAAACTCGACCAGCGGCTCGTGCTCTACACGCCGCTGCCCGAGAACGACACGGCGGAGAAGCTCGCGCGCCTGATGAGCTCGCACGCGAGGGTGGACGGCACCGGTCGCGTCGCGGTGCTCGGCGCCTGAGAGGGCGCGCCGCGCTGGCGGGGGTCCGGCTCGTGCGGTAAACTTCCTGTGCTGATTGATACTAAGTCCCGTCGCTCAAGGAGAGAGTGCGAGGGTGTGCGACGGGTCCGCGAGACAGCCCTCGCGACGAGCGTGCCTGCAGGAAGAACGCAAACCCCTAACGAACTCCGCCAGCAGAAGGAGCGCGAGCAGAAGCTCGAGGACATGCGCGAGCAGATCGCGCAGGGAAAGCTCGTGATCAGGCAGATGTCGCGCGAGGAGCGCAAGCGCTACCCGCCGCGCGAGCCGGCGGAGCCGCGCTCGGTGTCCAAGCGACGGTAGGTTCGCAAGAGGCCACGCCCGGTGCGCGCGGGGTGGCCGGCTCGGAGCGGGTGCGCCGCCTCGAGCACGATGCCGGCGGCGGAGGTCCGGACGTGGTCTAGGCGCTGTGCGCCTTGGCGCGTGCGAGCAGGTCGCGCAGCAGGCGCTGGTCCTGGGCGGAGAGGCGCTCGATGCCGATCGGGGCGCGCGCCATCCGCTCGCGCATCGCCTCGCGCACGGCGCGCCCGTGCGCCGTGAGCACGATGTACTTGACGCGCCGGTCCTGCTGGCCGGGACGGCGTGCCACCAGGTCGCGCGTCTCGAGGCGGTCGACGATGCCCGTCACATTCGAGTTGTCGCACGCGAGGCGGGTTGCGATCTCGTGCATCGGCAGGCCGTCCTCGTCGTCCAGGTGCATCAGGGCGCCGGCCTGCGCCGGGTGCAGGTCGAACTCGGCGGCTGCCTCGAAGAAGCGCCGCCGCTCGGCGAACAGCAGCTCGCGCAGGAGCTCCCAGGCCTGATCCGCAGGCGAGCTGCGCCGGGACGCAGGAAGCGCCGGGGGGTGACCGGGTGTCGCTGCTGCCGTGCCCACTGCCGTTACGAGTATATTGATATCCTCGATCTTTGCCAACATCAACCATTTGCGCGAGGATGTGCCTGTGAGCGATCCGGCGGTGGCGATCGAGGTTCAAGAGCTGGTGAGGGAGTTCCGCAAAGGCCCGCGCGCCGTGGACGGGATCGACCTCACCGTGCGCACAGGCGAGATCTACGGCTTCCTCGGACCGAACGGCGCGGGCAAGTCGACAATGGTGCTGATGCTCACCACGCTGCTGCCGCCGACCAGCGGGCGCGCGTCGGTGGGAGGCTTCGACATCGTTCGCGAAAGCAGCCAGGTGCGTTCGACGATCGGCGCCGCCCTGCAGGAGGCGGCGCTCGACGCGATCCTCACCGGGCGCGAGCACCTGAACCTCCAGGCCACGCTCCAGGGGCTCCCCTCGCGCCGCCGCAAGGTACGCACGGACGAGCTGCTCGAGCGCGTCGGCCTCACGGAAGCCGCCGACCGCCGCGTCGGCGGATACTCGGGCGGGATGAAGCGCCGGCTCGACCTCGCGCTGGCGCTCGTGCACGAGCCGCGCATCCTGTTCCTCGACGAGCCCACCACCGGCCTCGATCCGCAGAGCCGAGCGGCCCTCTGGGGCGAGGTTGCGAGGCTCGCGCACGACGAGGGCATCACCGTGTTCCTCACCACGCAGTACCTCGAGGAGGCGGACGCGCTCGCCGATCGCATCGGCATCATCGACCGCGGCAGCATCGTCGCCGAAGGCACCCCCACCCAGCTCAAGGCGGAGATCGGCAGCCCGAGCGTGGAGGTGTCGCCCGTGGACCCCGAGGCGGGTGACACGCTCGCCGAGCTCCTCAGCCGCTTCGGCGCGCCCAAACGCGGCGGGCGCGGCAGCGTGACGGTGCAGCTCCCCGGCGGCGAGACGGTGCTCGCGGAGATCGTGCGGCTGCTCGACGGCCACGACCTGCGGGTCGAGTCGCTGCAGCTCCACCAGCCCTCGCTCGACGACGTGTTCCTGGAGAAGACCGGCCGCAAGCTGGAGGGGGCCGGCTGAGATGGCGTCCCACTCGTCCTGGCTCGAGCAGGTGGGGGCCGTCGCCAGGCGCTCCGCGGTGGGTGCTTTCCGCCAGCGCGCGCTGCTGTTCTTCCCGATGCTGTTCCCGCTGATCCTGTTCGCGATCAACGGCAGCGCGATCAGCCGGGCGACCCAGATCCCCGGCTTCCCCACGCACAGCTACCGCGCGTTCCTGATCGCGATGCCGTTCGTCCAGGGCGCCATGTTCGTGTCCATCAACGCGGGCACGAGCCTCGCCCGCGACGTCGAGACGGGTTTCCTCAACCGGCTCGCGCTCACGCCCCTGCGCAGCGAGGCGATGCTCGTCGGCCAGCTCGGCGGCGCCTTCGTGCTCGGCTGCGTGCAGGCCGTCGTCTACCTGCTCGTCGGCTTGGCGACGGGCGTCGCCTTCGCCAGCGGGGTCGGCGGCGTGCTCGTGCTGCTCGCGCTGTCGCTCGCGATCTCGTTCGCCTTCGCCTGCCTGGGGGGCCTGCTCGCGCTGCGGCTCGGCAGCGGCGAAGCGATCCAGGGCATCTTCCCGCTGCTGTTCGTGACGCTGTTCCTGAGCTCGGCGACGCTGCCGCGCAACCTGATCAAAGCGGAATGGTTCCGCGAAGTCGCCACCTACAACCCCGTCTCATACCTGATCGAGGGGCTGCGGAGCCTGGTGATCCAGGGTTGGAACGCCCAGGCGCTCGAGCTCGCGTTCGGGTTCTCGCTGGCGCTCGCGCTGGCCTGCCTCGTGCTCGCCCGCCCCGCGATGAAGTCGAGGCTCGCACGGACATGAGGCGCTTTCTCTACGTCGCCCGGGCGGTCGCCTGGCGCTCGATCCACAACACGGTCGTCAACCCGGCGATCATCGTGCCGTCGATCATCTTCCCCCTGTTCTTCCTCGTCGCGTTCGCCGGCGGGCTGTCGCGGATCGGCGATGTGCCGAACTTCCACTACAGGCCCGGCTACACCTCGTTCCAGTTCACCTTCGTGTTCCTGCAGTCCGCCGCCTTCGGCGGCGTGTTCACCGGCTTCGCCGTGGCGCGCGACTTCCAGTCGGGTTTCGCCCGCAGGCTGATGCTCGGCGCGCCGCGGCGCAGCGGGATCATCGCGGGCTATACCGTCGGCGCGCTCGTGCGCTGGCTGATCGTCGGAACGGTCGTCACGGTGGCGGGGCTGATCGCCGGGATGCGGGTGGAAGGCAACGGCATCGAGCTGTTCGGCCTGCTCGCCCTCGGGCTCGGCATGAACTTCAGCGCCGCGCTGTGGGCGATCGGGATCGCGATGTTCCTGCGCACCGAGCAGGCGGGTGCGCTGATCCAGATGCCCGTGTTCGTGGCGCTGTTCCTCGCCCCGGTGTACGTGCCGCTGTCGCTGCTCACCGGATGGGTGCACGCCGTCTCGAGCGTCAACCCGATCACGGCGGTGATCGAGGCCGGGCGCGGGTTCCTCGCGGGCTCGCCCGTGAAGGTGGTCGTGGCGTTCCTGCTGCTCGCCGGCGGCGCCGTGGTCCTCGCCGGCTTCGCCCGTCGCGGGCTGGCGTCTGCGGAACGCGCGGGCTAGGAGCCGCGCGGGGTGAGCACCAGCACCGGGATGATGCGCCCGGCCGTCGTCTGCTCGTAGTCGGCGAAGGCGGGGACCCGTTCGGCCTGCGTGCGGAACAGGCGGTCGCGCTCCTCGCCGCTCGCCTCCTCGGCATGCACGGGGATCTCCTCGATGCCCACCTCGACGGTGGTGTCGGGGTTGGCCTTGAGGTTGTGGTACCAGGCTGGGTTCGTGGGCGCGCCCGCCTTCGAGGCGAAGACGACGTAGCGTCCGTCGTCGGCCTGGTAGGCGAGCGGGTTGACGTAGCTGTTGCCGGACCTCGCTCCGGTGTGGTGGAGCAGCAACAGCGTGGTGCCCTCGAACCTGCCGCCCACCCGTCCTTCGTTGGCCCTGAACTCGTCGATGATCTGGGCGTTGAAGTCTGCTGGGGAAGTCGACATCGGGCCTCCTCGGGAGCGTCGGAGAATGGCGTAGGACGCGAACCAGTCTAGGAGCGGATCGGCGTTCGGCCGGGCCGCGCCGGATACGCCCCGGCGCTAGAACTGCAGCAGCATCAGGCCCACTGACACCCCGGGCCCGACCGTCACCGCGAGGCCGTGCTCGCCGTGCGCAGGACGACGCTTTTCGATCGTGCTGTTGAGCACGTAGAAGATCGACGGAGTGCCGACGTTGCCGTGCTCGGCGAGCGCTTTCCAGCTGATCTCGACGTCCTCGTCGCTGAGGCCGAGGGCGTCGCGGGCCTGTTCGACGATCCGCCGTCCGCCGGGGTGAAGCATCCAGTGCTCGATGTGGCGCGTGCTCATCTGGTTGGAGCGCAGGAACGCCTGTACGAGCTCCGCGAGCTCCTCGGCGACGATGTCGGGCAGCTCGCGGGCGAGGTCGAGGTGGCTGTCGCGCTCGTCGGTGACGAGCTTCACCGCTTCGAGGCTGTCGGGGATCTGGTGCTGGCGGGTTGCAAGGATCGTCGGTCCGCTCGCTTCCTCGCCCCTGCTGAGCAGCGCCGCGGCACAGCCGTCGCCGAAGATCGCGGAGCCCACCGTCTTCGCGCGGGGGTCTCCGCTGCGCGCCGGCATCAGGATCGAGCTCATGCTCTCCGCGGCGACTACGAGGACGTCGCGCGAGGGGTTCGCGTGCAGCGCCTGCACCGCCAGACGGAAGAGGGGCACGGCGCTCGCACAGCCGACGCCCGTCACGTGGTACTTGTCTGTCGACGGCGCGAGCCGGTAGTGCTCGATCAGGCGATGGGCGAGGGTGGGGCAGCCGAGGGAGTAGAGGCTCGATGTGAACACCGTCCCGATCGAGGCGGGCTCGAGCTCGAGCCGGTCGATCGCGAGCGTCGCCTGGCACAGGAGCTCCTGCTCGATCTCCTCCGCCCGCCCCTGCAGGTTGCTTCCCAGGAACTCGGCCTCGAGGTTCAGGCGCCGCCGGCGCACGCCCGCACGCGCGAAGATCCCCTCTGCGAACTCGTCGCCGGCGAGGTCGAGGCGCTCGAGGGCGTCCTCCTGGCTCGCGAGCGCGTGCCCCTCGCTGACGGCGAGCCCGGCGATACGCGGACCGGGCCTCGCACCGAGCGGGCCCGGCGCGTGCTCGCGCCACTGGCTGGCGGTACGGCTCTGCTGGAAATCGGAGGCAGGCATGGGGAGCTCCAGCGGTGGTTGACGGAGTCGGCCGGGGCGCGGATCGTGACGTGACGTCATCCCCGGGGCCGCGGCGAGCCGTTCCTCGCCTGACAGGATCCGATCCAGGCGCATATGTTACGCACCAGCGGCGCGGAACCGCCGCCCACCACCGCCAAGGAGCCTCCATGCACGTGATCGGCGCCGGACTGCCCCGCACGGGGACGTTGACGCAGAAGCTGGCCCTCGAGCAGCTCGGCCTCGGCCCCTGTTACCACTGGGTGAACCTGATCGCCGACCTCAACGCCGTCGAGCTGTGGCATCGCGCGCTCGACGGAGAGGACGTGTTCGAGGAGATCTTCGCCGGCCACGAGTCCACCGTCGACTGGCCCGGCGGCTTCTTCTACCGAGAGCTCGCCGAGCGCCACCCCGAGGCGAAGGTGCTGCTGAGCGTGCGCGAGCCGGAGTCCTGGGAGCACAGCTACCGCCAGACGATCTGGAACCTGTCGCGCGGGGACACGCTGGTGCGCCACCTCTCCGATGCCCGGCGCGAGGTGGATCCCCGCTGGCGGCGCTATCTCGAGCTCGTCCAGCGCATGCTCTGGAGCGAGGTGTCGCCGTTCGGCGGCGGCGATGAGCCGGCGCAGCTGATGTCGCAGATGCAAGCCCACAACGACGCCGTGCAGGCGACGATCGACCCCGAGCGGCTGCTCGTGTGGCAGGTGGGCGAAGGCTGGGAGCCGCTGTGCGAGTTCCTGGAAGTGCCGGTTCCGGACGAGCCGCTCCCGCACGCCAACGACGCCGAGACCTTCCGCACGAGGGTGATCGAAGCGGCCCTCGACGCCCTCGCGGCGTGGCGCGAGGAGCGAGCCGGTTCGCTCGCCGGCGCCTGAGGCTCCCGAGGCGCCGGCGCCGTACGCACCGCGCGGCGCGACTATGGTCCTGCGTCGATGGCGGCAGCGTTCGATCTTCGGACCCTGCCCGCGCCGATCGTCCAGGCGGGCATGGGAGCCGTGTCCCGGCACGAGCTCGCCGCCGCCGTGTCGGAGGCGGGCGGGTTGGGGACGATCGCGGGTGTGAACGCGCCCATTGCCGAGGAGCTCGCAGCGGCGCGTGCGCTCACAGGTGCCCCGCTGGCGGTCAACCTGCTGCTGCCGTTCGTCCGGCCCGGCGACGCCGAGGAGGCAGCGTCTGCGGAGGTGATCGTCACGTTCTGGGGCTGGCCCCGGAGGCTTGCCGGGACGACATGGATCCATCAGTGCGGCAGCACCGAGGAGGCCAGGGCGGCAGCCGCCGCCGGCGCCGACGCCGTCATCGCCCAGGGCGTCGAGGCGGGCGGTCACGTCCGCGGAACCACGCACCTGCTCGAGCTGCTCGAGCGCGTGCGCGGCGCGGTGGACATCCCGGTTCTGGCGGCGGGAGGGATCGTGGACGGCGGCGACGTCAAGCGCGTGCTCGATGCGGGCGCGGCGGCCGCGGTGGTGGGGACGCGCTTCCTGCTCAGCGATGAGAGCCGCGCGCACGCCGAGTACAAGAGCCGCTGCCTGGCGGCGAGGGACACGGTCCTCACAGAGCTGTTCGGGCTCGGCTGGCCCGACGCTCCGCATCGCGTGCTCGAGAACGCCGCGACACGGCGCTGGCTGCGCGACGGCGGCGGCTGCCCCGCCTGGATCCTCAGAGCGAACCGCTGGAGCACGCCGCTCGTGCGCCGGCTCCCGCGCTCGAGCCAGGCTCGCGCAGCTGCAGCGCAGCGCGCCTCACGGCCGTTGCTCGGACCGCAGCCGCCCACGGACGACGGCCCGCCCAACCTGATCGAAGCGGGTCCGATGTACGCCGGTTCGGGCGTCGCCCGCTTGACCGACGTCCGGCCCGCCGCCGAGCTCCTCGCCGCGCTCACGCCGTGACCGGGCCGGCGGTGAGCGCTAGGCTCTCGCCATGAAGGGCGATCGCGTCGAGATCGTCGTGTCCGCCGATGACGGCTCGCGGGTGTATGAGATCGCCGCCACCCGTGCGGGCAGGCGGGTGGAGGTCAGCAACGCGCGAGGCGTCGTCGAGGTGGTGGAGGTGACGCGCACCGGGCAGCCGGTGCGCACCGCGAGGTTCATGGCTAGCCGGGTGGTGGCGCTCGTCGAGCATCCCGCCGACGAGCAGCGCGAGGACGCCAAGCCGCCGGCACGCGCCGACTGGTAGCGCGTCCGGCGCGAGTGCTCGCCGCGTCCGCGGGCGTGCGACTAGGCGGCGCCCGGCTCCTGCTCGGTCGCCCCGTAGCGCTCGGCGCGGTAGATGCCGATCAGCGACTGCAGCAGCTTCCAGCCGATCACGCCGTTCTCCTCGACGAGCGGCTGGAAGTCCCAGAACGTCACACCCGAGCAGGCGAGGTCGGTGGCGGCAACGACCGTCGCCGTGCGCGTGCCGGCGTCGATGAGCGCCATCTCGCCGAAGTGCTCTCCCGTCTTCATCGTCCGCTGCTCGCGGCCGTCGACGAGCACGGTTGCCTCGCCCGAGTCGATCACGAAGAAGGCGGCCGCTCCCGAGCCCTGCTGGATCACCGTCTCGCCGCTGGGGAAGCGCCGCTGCTTGAAGACGCCCGCCACCCGCTCGAGCTCGTCGTCGCTCAGGTCGGCGAACAGTGGCACCTGCCTGAGCGCGTCGATGGCTACCCCTCCCACGTGCGCCTCCTAGCGTCCGCCGCGGGTGGGTCGCGGCCAGGACGCTGCGAGCAGCCGATGCGCTCGGGTCATGCGCCTGCCCTCGTGACGGCTCGGCACTGCAGCAGGTAGAGCTGCCCGCCGGCGATCGCCCACTCGATGTCGCGCGCCGGGCCATAAACCTGCTCGCAGCGCTCCGCGAGGGCTCCAAGCTGCGCGAGCTGCCCGTCGTCGAGGCAGAGCTCCTCGACGAGCTCGGGGGCGACGTCGGCCTCGACGGTCCCTCCGTCGGGAAGCGAGCGGAACTCCACATCCTTGCGGCCGGGAGTGCGCTCGAGGACGTTGCCGGCGCGGTCGATCCGGTAGTGATCGGGGATGACGCGGCCCGCCACCACCGCCTCGCCGAGACCCAGCTCGCCTCGATCACCCGCTCGTCGGCGCCCGTCACCGGGTTCGTCGTGAACATCACGCCGGCGGTCTGCGGGTTGACGAGCACCTGGACCACCACGCCCACGCTCGGTCGCGTGAACAGCCCCACCCGCTGCCGGTAGGTGATCGCCGAGTCGGAGTTCGCCGACCACCACACCTCGCTGAGCGCCGATGTCAGCTCGGCCTCGCCGCGCACGTTCAGCAGCGTCAGGTGCTGGCCCGCGAAGCTCGCGTCGGCTCCGTCCTCGTCGATCGCCGAGGAGCGCACGGCGAGCGGGCCCGCGAGCTCCCGCACCGAGTCGGCTACCTCGGCGATCGCTCCGCCGTCCTGGCTCGCAACCGCGTCGACTACGGCACCCGAGAGGGCGACGCCGGGCGGCACCGGCAGGCCGTCTCTCAGCGCCTGCCCGAGGCCCACCGCCTTCGAGCCGAAGAGCGCGGTGTCGCGCGCGTCGATTAGCGGGACGACCTCGCTCAAGCGAGCACCGTCACCTCTCCCGAATCGCCGTCCACACGCACGCGAGCGCCGTCGGCGATGCGTTCGGTTGCCTCGCGGGTGCCCACGACACCGGGGATCCCGTACTCGCGGGCGACGATCGCCGAGTGCGAGAGCAGGCCGCCGCTGTCGGTGACGATCGCCCCGAGCAGCGGCAGCAGGATGTTGAACGCCTCGCTCGTGGACTCGGTGACGAGCACGTCGCCCTTCGTGATGCGGTCGAATTCCGCCGGGTTGGACACGCGCCGGGCCGGGCCCTCGTACACGCCGCGGCTCGCCGCAAGTCCGCGCAGCATGTGTTCCTCGTGCTCGGCCTGCGAGTCAACGAACATCTCCGCCATCGCAACGCCCATCGCACGCATGACGCGGAAGGCGGCAGGCGGGAGGCCGGACGGGTCGGGCGGAGGCACGGGCGGGTCGCCGAGCGTTTGCGGCGCCCCCTTCGCGGTGTGCGAGGCCCGGTAGGCGGCCCTGGCGGCGAGCTCGTCGGCGGACGGCTCGGCGGAGCCCGCGAGCAGCGCGCACATCTCCTCGATGCTCGCGTCGATGAGGTGTTCGGGCTCCTTGATGCGCCCGGCGGCGGCGAGGCGCCGTCCCGCGCCGAGCACCGCTCGCCGCACGAGCCCCGACGCCCAGATGTCGCTGAACACGCCGCGCTCGTCGCGGAGCCGGTACATCATCCGCGCCTCGCCGAGCAGTTCGTCGAACTCGGCGCGCTTGTCCTCAGGCACCTTCTCGCGCACCCCTGCGATCTGCTCGTCGACGTCCGCGCTGTCATCATCGCCCCTGCCCGTCGCGGCGATGCGGATCGCCCGCAGCAGCACGTCGGGGAGCTCGAGCGCGCACGGCCCCGAGATGTCGAATCCGTCGAGCAGACGCCATCCGACGAGGTCCAGGTACGCGTTCACGGCGGCGCCCGCTTCGCCCTCCAGGGAGCGCAGCTGCTCGAGCACGCTCGCAGGCTCGCCGTCGGACTCGAGCAGCGCGCGCGCCTGCTCGTCCGTCGCGAGTGCGGACACGAGCTGATCGAGCTCGGCTGACGCACCTGCCGACACGGGCGCCGCGCCGCGCATCAGGCCGAGCAGGTGCGAGGGAGCGAGGCCCGTCCACTCGCCGACATGGGCGAGGAAGTCCCCGGTCGGCACCATCGCCGCGGCGGTGAAGCGCATGTGCTGCGTGATCATCGCGGCGTGGTGCTCGGCGCAGCGGCGCAGGTACGCCGCGAGCTCCTCATCCGACAGCGCGTCCGGATCGATCGACTGCAGCTCGCGGTCGATGCGGACCGAGGCGGGCTTCGCCTCCTCGTCCCATTCGCGCAGCTGCTGCCGCCACAGCTTTCCCGCGAACAGCTCCTCCGCACGGGCGATGCGTTCCGGCGCCTGCTCCGGTCCGACGAGGTGCATCGTTTTGTAGGCGAACCCGTTGACGTAGCGCATCTCGAGCGAGTCGAGCAGCATCCCGAAGTAGCGCGTGAAGTCCGCCACACCGCGCTGGAAGGCGTCGGGGTGGACTTCGCTCCAGTAGCGCGTGACCGGGCGCGGGAAGTGCACGGCATCGAGATCCCACGACCCCGGTGCCGGCGGGTCGAAGCGCTGCTCAGTGGTTGTCTGCGGCGATGACATAGGGCTCCCCCCTTCGTTGATCCCGGCGCGGGCACAGGTGCACCCGAGTCGATTCCTAACGCATGCCTGCGCGCCTGTCCACTCGCCGGGAGGTACGCCTCAACCACATCACACTCGAGCCGGCGGCGTCGAGCCGGCGACTCGCGGTGAGCGCCCGAGCTACGCCGCGTCGGCGCTTGCGGCGGAGCGCGGGTGGGGGTGACCGGCCGCCTTGGTGTGGTCGGCCTCGCCGATGCCGATGCGCCGGTGCAGGCGATGGAGGGGAGCCGGGGACCACCAGTTCCACTTGCCGAGCAGGCCCATCAGCGCGGGCACGAGCAGCGTGCGCACGATGAACGCGTCGATCAGCACCGCCGCCACGGCGCCGATCCCGATCTCCTTCAGGAACACCACCCTCGAGGTTGCGAACGCGCCGATGGCAACCGCGAGCAGCACGGCGGCGGCGGTGACGATGCGCCCTGTCTGCTGGAGCCCGAGTGCCACCGCCTCGTCGTTCTCGGCGCCGCCGTCGCGCGCCTCCTTGATGCGGGTGAGCAGGAACACGCCGTAGTCGGTGGAGAGCGCGAACGCGATCGCGGCGAGCACGAGGTAGTTGCTCTGCGAGATTCCGGTCTGGTGCGCGAACGACAGCGGTCCGCGCAGCCTGCCGTCCTGGAAGATCAGCACGAGCAGGCCCGTGGCGGCGCCCACCGTGAGTGCGTTCATCGCCAGCGCCTGGAAGGGGAGCACGAGCGAGTCGGTCATCAGCCACAGCACGAGCACCGTGCCCACGATCAGGATCGCGAGCGCAAGCGGGAGCGACGATCCGATCGCGCCGCGCTGATCGGCGAATTCGGCACCTGGACCGCCCACCGCCGCACTGAACGGCGCGGGCACCGCACGCATCAGCTTGAGCGCGTGCTGCGCGGCTGGTGCGATCGCCTCGCCGGCGGTCGCCGCGGGCAGCGACCAGGTGTCCGCGCCCAGGTAGCGCGGGGCGCCAACGGAGGCGACGCCGGGGATCGCGCGCAGGTGCTGGGCGTAGGCCGCCACGGCGGGCTCATCGCCGGCGCCCGCGGTGACGGCGACGTAGCTCGGCGTCGTCCCGACGTGCGGGTATTCGCGTTCGATCGCCTCTTCGACGACGCGCGCGCTCGCCGACCCGGGCAGCACCCGCCCGTCGACGCCGCTCCAGTGGGTGCGCAGCGCGGGCAGCGCGAGCGCGAGCAGCACCGCCGAGGTGACGGCGGCGACGAGCCCGGGCCGGCGCAGCACGTTGTGGGCATGCGCGTACCAGCGGCCCTCGCGCGGCGGCGCCGGGACGACCCGGCCCAGGCGCCGGCCGAAGAGGACGAACAGCACCGGCAGCATCGTGAGCGCGGCGGCGGCGCCGGTGAAGGCGACGATCACTCCGCCGATGCCCATCGACTGCAGGAAGCGCAGCGGGAACACGGTGAGCGAGCTCATCGCCACGGCGACGGTCACCGCGCTGTAGACGACGGTGCGGCCGGCGCTGCGCATCGTCGTGCGCACGGCTTCGCCGACGTCGCGTCCGGCTCCCAGCTCCTCGCGGAAGCGCGACACCATGAACAGGCTGTAGTCGATAGCCAAGCCGAGGCCGAGCCCGATGACGAGGTTGAGCGCGAACACCGACAGCGGCAGCACGCCGTTGACGGCGCGGAGCCCGGTGAAGGCGGTGAGCACGCTGGTCGCTCCAACCGCCAGCGGCAGCAGCGCTGCGATGCCGCGGAAGATCAGGAAGGCGAGGATCGCGAGCAGCGGGAAGGCGAGCGCCTCGGCGAGCCCGAGGTCGGAGGTCGCCTGCAGATTCACCTCGCGGCCCGCGACGGTGGCCCCGCCGAGCGTCGCCGCGCGGTCGCCCGCGAAGGAGCGTTTGATCCTGTCGACGGCGGCGCGTTCGTCGATGCCCGCGCGCAGGGTTGCCGAGAGCAGCACGGTCTGCCCGCTGTCGCCGGGCAGCGGGCCGCTGATGCGTGCGACGGCGGGGTCGGCGGCGAGCAGCGCGGCGGCGTGCGCCGCCGCGGCGCTGTGCGCTGAGCCGCGGACGAGCGCGAGCACGCCCGCTGCCGGCTCGGCGCCGCTCGCGTGCTCGATGCGCGTGCGCGCGAGCGTCGACTGGGAGCCCGGGTCGGCGAAGTCGTGGCGCGCGCTCAGGAGGCTGCTCGTCGGGCCGCCGAGCGCGAGCACGAGCACGAACACCACAACGAGGGAGCCGGCGAGGCGGCGGGGGTGGGAGATGGCGAGGCCGGCGATCCGCTGCAACATGGCGAGCTCCTTGGGGGAGGGGAGGAACTACCTGTCGTCCGTACGTATACAAGCGTAGATATACGGTTGTCAAGTCATCTGTTACGATGCCCCCCGTGAGCTCCGCGGCGAGCACCCGCAAGCGCAATCCCCGGGGCGAGGGCGAGCGCCTGCGCGCAGCGCTGATGGAGGCCACCGTCGAGCTGCTGCTCGAGCACGGCAGCGCCGACCAGCTCTCGATCAGGGGTGTGACATCCCGTGCCGGCGTGTCGCCCACCGCGCTCTACCTGCACTTCAGCGACAAGGACGAGCTGATCCGCGCGGTGTGCGATGAGGCGTATGAAGAACTCGGGGACTTCATCATGCAGGCGGCTGCGAGCCGCGACGGCGACCCCCGCGCACAGCTCGAGGCGATGGGGGAGGCGTACATCGCGTTCGCGCGTCAGCGGCCCGCCCTGTACCGCGTCCTGTTCGCGACCCCGGGCCGCCTCGGCGGCACGACGCGCCCGCGGCACGAGGACCCCGGCGCGCGCGCCCTCGACGCGCTCGTCGAGACGACGGCGCGCTGCATCGAGGACGGCCGCGACCCGCTCGGGGTCGCCCTGCAGCTGTGGACCGGGCTGCACGGGTTCGTCTCGCTGCGCATGGTGATGTCGCAGCCCGGGCACAGCAAGCAATGGCCGAGCGACGAGGCGTTCCTGGGCGCGCTCGTCCGCGCCCACCTCGGCGGCTGAGCTTCGCGGGTCCGGTTGGCGGCCTGGTGGCCCGGCGCTACGCCGCGCGGGCGGCTGGGAGCTCGCAGCGGCCGCCGACGAGCTCGGGAGCCGCTTCGGCGATCGCCCGCTCGCGGTCCCAGTAGGCGACGAGCCGTGTCACCTTGCCGCCGCGGAGGTGGAACAGGTTCGCGCGCTCCTGCGCCGTCTCGAGCCTGCTCGTGCGGCCACGTCCCGTCGCGTAGGTGAGCACGAGCACCCGCTCGTCGTCGAGCTCGCGGCACTCCTCGACGCAGCTGTGGTACTCCGCCCACGCGTCCTGGAAGCCGGCGAGGTTGGCAGCCATCGTCTCGCGTCCGTGGAGCCGTGCCGGCTCCGGGCCGTCGGCGATGACGAACTCGATCTGCTCGTCCGCCCACTCGACCGACCCGTACTCGCCGCGTTCCCACTCGGCGGAGATGCTCTTCACGAGATCGAGGTTCATGGATTGGGCTGCCATCGGTGCACGTTTCCTTTCTGCTGCCACAGGCTGCCAGACGCAGGCGCGGTCGTCTGTGACGTTGCGCACGCCCTGGCGATGACGTCCACCGGCGGATCGGGGAGTGATAAACACACGTTTTCTACACGTGGCGTGTATGATACGTGTATGAGCATGGTGCGGACGAACATCGAGTTGGAGGACGACTACGTCCAGGCGATCATGGATCGCTACGGCGTGCGCACGAAGACGGCGGCGGTCGACCTCGCGCTCCGGCATCTGGCGGGACAGCCGCTCTCGCGTGAGGAGGCACTCGCGATGCGGGGCGCTCGTGCGATCGCAGGGGTTCCCCGCGACCGGGGCCCCCGCTCGCGCGCGTGATTCTCGCCGACACCTCCGCGTGGATCGAGTACGACCGCGCAACGGGCGCGAAGGCCGATCACCGGATCCGTGAGCTGATCGAACGCGACGGCGAGCTGGCGGTGACAGAGCCGGTGATGATGGAGCTCCTCGCCGGCGCGCGCGGCCGCGAGCAGGAGCAGCGGCTGCGTCGCCTGCTCGTGCGCTTCGAGCTCCTGCACTTCGACGCGGTCGTGGACTTCGACGGCGCAGCGACGATCTACCGCCGCTGCCGCGCCGCCGGCGTCACCCCGCGCGGCCTGATCGACTGCATGATCGCCGCGGTTGCCTGGCGCAGCGAAGCGAGCCTGCTGTCCCATGACGCCGACATGCAGCGCGTCTCGTCGGTCGTCGGGATCGCGCTCGATGAGGCCTCGCTCCGCGGCTGATCTCGTGGGCCGGGCGGGCGGCGCCGCCGTTGGTCCCGAGTGCATCCGCTCGGCTGTCCAGCACCGCCAGCCCGGTCGGAACAGGGAACGGGAGCGGACGGAGACGGCCGGCAGCCGAGCTCACTGGGTCACCGGCCGAACCCCCGCCCCGGCTCACCCGGGGCGGGGGCGCTCTCCCGCCGCCGCGCTGCAGCGCCCGCACGAGGTGCGCCGCCGCGCGCACCGCGGCCTGCGCCAGATGCACTGCCGCGCGCCCCTGGAGACCTGCGAGAGGTGCGCCGCCGCGCGGCTCCGCGGCCACCTCCGGGCGCGTATGCTCCCGCGCATGAGCGCAGCGGAGCCCCTCGACGGCCAGGTAGGACTCATCACCGGCGGGGGACGCGGGATCGGCGCGAACGTCGCGCGCGAGCTCGCTGATGCGGGCATGCGCGTGGCGGTTGCCGCCCGCTCGGCGGCCCAGGTGGAGGGCGTGGCCGAGGAGATCGGCGGCCTCGCCGTCGTCGCGGACGTCTCCGACGAGGCGTCCGTCGCGGGCATGGTGTCCTCCGTCGAGGAGGCGCTCGGTCCGATCGAGCTGCTGGTGAACAACGCCGGGATGTCGGGCCCGGTGGGCCAGAGGCCGATCTGGGACGAGGATCCTGCGGAGTGGTGGCGCGTGTTCGAGGTGAACGTGCTCGGCGCCTATCTCTGTTCCCGTGCGGTGCTGGCAGGGATGGCGAGCAGGGGCGGCGGCCGGATCGTGAACGTGGGCAGCGGCGCCGGTTACCTGCCCGGCGGCGGGCTCGGGACCGCGTACGGCTCGAGCAAGGCGGCGCTGAACCGCTTCGGCGAGCTCCTCGCCGCCCAGGTCAAAGAGCACGGGATCGCGGTGTTCACGATCAGTCCCGGGCTGGTGCGCACGGCGATGACGGAGGCGTTCGGCGACAACGCTCCGTGGACGCCGCCGGAGTGCGCGCCGCGGCTCGTGCGGGCACTCGCCTCCGGGCGCGCGGACCGCCTCAGCGGTCGCTACATACACGCCGAGCACGACGACATCGAAGAGCTCATCGCGAGAGCCGACGAGATCGCCGAGAGCGACCTCCACGCGATCCGCCTTCAGCGCTAGAGCGCGCTCGTACAAAGGTCCAAGCTGCTCGGCGCGCGAGCCGGCGCGCCCTACGATCGCGGCATGTCGTCGGGGGGCAGCCGATGAGCGTCACAGCGGGTGCAGGCTCCGCGGGCGCGAGCGCTGCCCCCGGCGGCACCCTCGCAGGCAACGGCGACCGCCTCCTCGCAGCCCGGTCGCGCGCACGCGAGGCGAGCAGCTCGACGCACGGGAGCGGCTCATCGCATGGCAGCGGACCGTTGCACCCTTCCGGCGCGACCGGCAAGCACCCCGCCGTCAAGCACCACAAGAGCAAGCCCCACCATCAGGCCCCGCACAAGCCGAGCACGCATCACAAGCGCCGCAAGCGCCGCCGCCACAAGAAGCCGGTGACGCATCCGCCGCTCGCGGGGCTGCCGGGAGCGCCGGCGCCGCCGCCGATCCCGGTCAACCCGCCGCCGCCCTCGAACACGCCGCCTCCCGCCGTCGTCGCCCGGATCACGCTCGCGCAGGCGCGGCGGCTGCTCTGGCGTGCGGGCTTCGGCCCCAAGCCGGGCCAGGCCGAGAGCCTCGCGGGACAGCCGCTCGAACAGGTCGTGCATGCGCTCACGCGCCCGGACGGATCGGCGACGCTCAGCGGTCCCGCGCCCACCGACGACGAAGGCAACGCGCTCGAACCCGCCGACGCGTGGGGCCAGGACCACTGCTGGTGGCTCGATCGCATGATCCGCTCCGACCAGCCGCTCGTCGAGCGCATGACGTTCATCTGGCACGACTGGTTCGCGAACTCCAACGAAAAGGTGAACAACCAGCAGCGGATGCTCGACCAGAACGAACTGCTCCGCAGGAACGCGCTCGGACGCTTCGCCGACCTGTTCCACGCGGTCACCGTCGATCCGGCGATGCTCGTGTTCCTCGACGGTATCTACAACGACAAGCACGAACCGAACGAGAACTACGCGCGCGAGATGATGGAGCTGTTCTCGCTCGGTGCCGACCGCGGCGCCTACACCGAGACGGACATCCGCGAAATGGCGCGCGCCCTCACCGGCTGGACCGCCGACTGGGTGGAAGGGGCGGGCCTGCAGAACTTCCGCTTCGTGCGCTCGCGCCACGACGAACGCAACAAGAAGGTCTTCGGCCGGACGGGCAACTGGGACTGGGAAGACTCGGTGCGCCTGTGCGTCGACCACCCGCTGCACCCGTCCTTCTTCGTGAGCAAGCTGTGGAGCTACTTCGTCCCGGTTCCCCCCGACGAAGCGACGCTCGCCTCGCTCCAGGGCGCCTACATCTCCTCCGACTACAGCATCCGCGCGGTGCTCGAGGCGATCCTCCAGCACCCGGAATTCCTCAACGGTCCGGCGATGGTGACGCCGCCGGTCGTCTACAACGCCGGACTGCTTCGGGCGATCGGCCGCCCGATCGACACGACCGCCTGGGCGTGGCTGTCGGCGGCGGCGGGGCAGCAGCTCTTCTACCCGCCCAACGTGTCGGGGTGGGACTTCACCCGCTGGCTCGACACGTCCACCGCGAAGGCGCGCTGGGAAATGGCGAGCTACGTCACCGCCGACAGCTACGCCAACCCATGGCCCTCCGAAGGCGAACCGCGCTACAGCGAAACGGAGGATCCGAGCACCGCGCTCGAAAGCGCGCTCGCATACTGGGGCGAGCCCTCGCTCTCGTCTGAATCGAGCGAATGCATCGGCCGGTTCGCTTCCTCCTGCCTGCAGGGTGTAGCGGTCGCCCACTGGCAGCAGAGCCCATACCGGGCGATCCGCCAGAACGCTCTGCGCATGCTGATCGCGACGTCCCCCGACCTACAGGTGAGCTGATATGGCGACGAGCTGCTCGTGCAACGACTTCACCCGCTCCCAGCTGCTTCGCAACGGGGTGGCGCAGGCGGGCAGAGGGCTGCCGCGGATCGAGCCGGGCATGCCGCTGCCGGCCGGCACGGGCATGAGCCGGCGTTCGTTCCTGCTGCGCTCGGCGGGTGCGATGCTCGCCGTCTACGGAGCGTCCGCCCTCTCGCCGCGCAGCCTCGAAGCGGGCATCGCCGAGGCCGCGGCGGCGGCGCCCCCGGGACAGCCTGTGCTCGTGTCGATCTTCATGGAAGGCGGCTGGGACTCGCTCTCGGTGCTCGCGCCGGTGAAGGAAGCGCTCTACCACGAACTGCGGCCCTCGCTGGGCCTGGGCGAAGGCGCCGGGACGCCGTTCTCCGAGGACGAAGCCCTGATGTGGCATCCGCAGGCGGCGGGGCTCGCGCAGCTCCACGCCGAAGGCAAGGTGGCTGTGTTCCCCGCGATCGGCTACGACCCGCCCGACGAGAGCCACTTCACGAGCCGCCACTACTGGGAGGTGGGTGAGCTGAACGCCCAGGTCCGCTCCGGCTGGATGGGGCGCTACCTCGACGTCGCCGGCGATTCCGCCAACCCGCTGCAGGGCCTCTCCCTCGACTACTCGCTCGCCCCGGCGCTCGCCACGGCGCGCGTGCCCGTTGCCGCGGTGTCGACGCCCTCGGACTACGGCTTCTGGGCCTACGGCCTCGACGAACCGCTCGCCGGACCGACGCTTGAAGCCTTCGGCGCCCTGGGCGCGCTCGGCGCCGGCTCGCCCGCGCTCGCGCAGGCGCGCGCGGCATCGCTCGACACGAACATCATCCGCACGCAGGTGGCGCCGTTCGCCGAACACGAAGGCAAACCGGGTTTCAGCTCGCCCGTCACCTACCCGAAAGCCGGAGGCGAGTTCCCGCAGCGCCTCGCCGTGCTCGCGGCGATGCTCGCCGACGAAGCGCTGCCGATCAAATGCGTTTCGCTCAACGCCGTCGGCTCCTACGACACGCACTCCGACGAGGCATCGACGCTGAGCACGAACCTGGGCGAGACGATCGAATCGGTGCTCGCCTTCCAGCGCGACCTCGAAGCCCGCGGCATCGACGATCGCGTGCTCGTGCAGCTGTGGTCCGAGTTCGGGCGCAGGCCGCGCGAAAACGGATCGGGAACGGACCACGGTGCAGCCGGCGTCGCGTTCGTCATCGGCAGCCGCGTGAAAGGGGCGATGGTGGGCGAATTCCCGGGCCTCGCGAAACTCGACCCAAACGAAAACCTCGTCAACACCTCGGACTTCCGGGCGATGTACGCAGCGCTCCTCGCACAGTGGTTCGGAGTCGAAGCGGGTCTCGTCATACCGGGCGCCGGCACCGGCCTCGCCGGGTCGAGCGCCTACGGGCAGGTGCCGCAGCTGATCGCATGAGCTGGCCGCTGCGCACGCATCTGGCGCTCCCGCTGCTGTGCGCCGCGGCTGCATCCACGATCGTCCTCGCTGCAGCGGGCAGCGCGAGCGGCGGCACGCCCCCGGCGAGCCCCGTGGGCAAGCGCTCCGCGCCGCACCCGCATTCCTGCAAGCCCTCGCGCGCGCACCGCCGCGTCCGGCGCTCGCGGTGTCATCACGTGCGGACGCGCCCGAAAGCGCGCGCGAAGCCGCCCGTGACGGCGGGCCCACCGGCGGCGGGGGGCATCGACGGCATGCCGCCGCTGAGCTCGCCCGTCTTCCCCGGCTCCGCCGGTGCCGCGCAGGCGCCGCCGGAAGCCGCCTCGCCGGAACCCGCTCCTCCTTCGGTGCCGCACGTGCAGGTGATCGCCGTCGAGTACGGGCTCACGCTCTCGCGCAGCAGCGTGCCCGCCGGGAAGGTGGTGCTGGAGCTCGTCAACCGCGGCCAGGACGAACACAACCTCAACGCCGCAGCGCTGGAAGGGCCCCTGACGGCGTCGGTCGCGAACACCGCCGCGGGAGCCGTCGTCGACGAGACCGTGGAAATGAGCGCCGGGAGCTACACCCTGTTCTGCTCGCTCCCCGAACACGAGCAGAAAGGCATGAAAGCCACACTCGTCGTGCACTGAGCTCGAGACACCGCGCGAGGAGGAGGCCTGGGGGGTTGGCCGGCCCCCTCCTCGTCGTCGTTCTCCTCTCCCAGAACGCCGGTGCGCGGTATCCCTCGGGACGGTTAACGCCCGGTCGCCCAAAGGGTTGGGCGGACGCGCGTCCGGACCGGCTGGCCCTGCGCCCGCCGCCGTCCCGATTTCGGCTGGTACGCGGCCTCAGACGAGCGCGCGCTTGGCGGCGCGCTGGAACGCGGGCCGCGAGGCGAGGCGGCCCACGTAATCCTTGAGGCTGGGGTCGAGCTCGTCGGCGATGCCCGCGCGCGTGGTGAACATCAGCGCCGTCCCAACCATCACGTCCGCCACCGTGAAGCGGCCGGCGACGAGATGCTCGTCGCCGTCGAGCGCGCGCGCCACCGCGGATGCGGCGGCAGCGAAGCGCCTGCGCGCCTTCGCCGCGCGCTCGGGATCACGCTCCGCCTGCATCCACGCTTCGAACAGCGTCGGCTCGAGCTCGGCGGGGGCGAAGCACGACCACTGGTACACGAGCGCCCGCTCACGGCTGCCGAGCTCGGGCACGAGACCCGCCTCGGGATGCATGTCCGCGAGATGCAGGCAGATCGCGGCGGACTCGAACAGGTAGCCGCGCTCGTCCTGCAGCACCGGCACGCGTCCCAGCGGATGCCGCTCCCGATGCTCGGGGCCCTTGCCCTCCTCACGGCTCATGACGGTGAGCTCGTACGGCTCGCCCACCTCCTCGAGCGTCCACACGATCCGCAGGGGCCGTCCCGTCCCTTCGCGGTGATACACGCGCACGGGCGCACCCTATTGGCTCGCCGCGGTCGCCGCCTGCTCGCGCCCCGCGTTCCCGAATCGCTCGACGGGGACGGTGGCAGGGCGGGCTGGAGCTCGCGGACAGCGGGCCGTCAGGCGCGGCTGGCGTCCTCGAGCCACGGCTCGGGCGGGGCCGAACCCCGCAGGGCGACGTCCACGATCGCGGGCTCGCGGCGCGCTCCGCGGCGCGAGCGACCCCCGCGCGCGGGAGGCTCGATCGCCGCCGACAGGCGCTCGCATGCGCGTTTGAAGTGCAGGGCGAGTCGTTTCAGCTGCTGGCGGTCCTCGCTCGACAGCGGCCAGTGGTTGCGCAGATAGCGCTGCGCGAGGTAGTTGCGCCAGGCCACGAGCTCTCCCACCTCAACAAGCAGGTCCGTATCGAGCTCGCCGCGCAGCTTCCTCGAGAGCGAGCCGGTGGACGCCCGCTGCACCGTCTTCACGGCATCCTTCGCGAGCTTCTCGAGTTCCTCCGGGGCAAGCGCCCCGTCCGTGTGTGCGCGCACGACGCTCTCGTAGTGAACCCGCGCGAGGACGGCTTCGAAGGCCTGCATCTCCTGCACGGTGAGGCCGTACAGCGCGAGGTCCATGAGGAGCTGCTCGGTCTCCTCCCAGGGCTGGCCTGCCCGTGCCATCGCGGCGAAGGGTACGCCTGCGAGCGGCGCCCAAATCGCCGTGGGCTCCCACGGCGCCGGGCCCGCGGGTAGAGTCAGGCGGCGAACGACCCGGGAGCTTCTCTGTGGACGAGCGGCCGGTTGACTTGGTGTTCGAGGGCGGAGGCGTCAAGGGCATCGGCCTTGCCGGTGCCTACCTCGAGCTGTACAACAACGGCTACCGGCCCGCGTGCGTCGCGGGGACCTCCGCCGGGGCGATCACCGCCGCGCTCGTCGCGGCGGGCTACTCGGGCGAGGAGCTGCGCCGGCTCGTGCTCGAGGACATGGACTTCCAGCGTTTCGCCGACCGCCGCCGGCTGGCGTGGCTCGGTCCGGCGGGCGAGGCGATCGACCTCTTCAAGGACCGCGGGCTGCACAGCGGCCGCTACTTCCTGAATTGGATCCGCGAGCGCCTCGACGCGAAGGGGGTACGCACGTTCGCCGACCTGCGCGATCCCGATCCGGCGCGCGAGGACCGCCGCTACCGCCTGCGCGTGATCGCCTCGGACCTCACCGACCACGCGATGCTCGTGCTGCCCCAGGACGCGCAGCGGCTGGGTGTCGAGGAGGAGCGCATGGAGGTGGCGGAGGCGGTGCGCATGAGCATGTCGATCCCGATCTTCTTCGAGCCTGTCATCCGCCGCGACCCGCGCGCAGGGCGCCGTCATCTGATCGTCGACGGCGGCATGCTCTCGAACTACCCGATCTGGCTGTTCGACGCGCCCGCGGGGACGCCGCCGAGGTTCCCGACGTTCGGCATGCTGCTCGTCGCGCCCAACCAGGAAGACCCGCTCGTGCCGCAGCCTCCGAGCACCGCCGCGCGCATGCCCTCGCTGTTGGGATATGTGCGCGCGATCGCCGACACGATGATGCAGGCGCACGACCGCTTCTATGTCGAGCAGGCCAACTACGCGCGCACGATCCCGATACCTACGCTGGGCGTGACGACGACCGAGTTCGGCATCACCGATGAGCGTGCCGCTGCGCTGTTCGAGTCCGGGCGCAGCGCCGCGGCGAGCTTTCTCGGCACGTGGAGCTTCCCGGAATACCTCGCACGCTTTCGCGACGGGCACGCCCACCCGCGACGCGCCGACCTGCTCAGAACACGATAGTCGTGCCCTCGTGCACGAGCACGCGGTCCTCGCAGTGCCATTTCACCGCCCGCGCGAGCACCGAGCGCTCGATGTCGGCGCCGACGCGCCGGAGGTCCTCGAGCGACGCGCGGTGGCTCACGCGCAGCACGTCCTGCTCGATGATCGGCCCGGCGTCGAGCTCCTCCGTGACGTAGTGGGCGGTGGCGCCGATCAGCTTCACGCCCCGCCTGCGCGCCTGCTGGTAGGGGTCGGCGCCGACGAACGACGGCAGGAACGAGTGGTGGATGTTGATCACCGGCACCGCGAGGCGCTCGAGGAACTCTCCGCTCAGGATCTGCATGTAGCGCGCGAGCACGACGAGGTCCACCTGTTCGACGAGCAGCTCGAGCAGCCGCTCCTCCGAGGCGTCCTTGGCGCCGTCCTCCACCGGCACGTGCTCGTAGCGCACGCCGAACGCCGCGACGTCCTCGAACAGGTCGGGATGGTTGGAGGCGACGAGCGGGAACGTCGCCGCGAGCTCGCCGCGGCGCTGGCGCCACAGCAGCTCGAGCAGGCAGTGGTCGGTGCGCGAGACGAGGATCGCGACGCGCTTTCGCACCGCCGCGTCGGCGAGCTGCCACTGCATCTGCAGCGGAGCGGCGATGTCTCCGGAGAAGCGCCACTCGAACTCGGAGCGCTCGGCGGCGGTCAGCTCGAGCTCGAACTCCATGCGCATGAAGAAGGCACCGCCGCGGGGGTCGGTGGTGTGCTGGTCGGAGTGCACGATGTTGGCGCCGGCGTCGGTCAGGAAGCGCGACACCGCCGCGACGATGCCGGGCCGGTCGGGGCAGGAGACGAGCAGCCGGTTGATCATCCCGTCGTCGGCCGGCTGCGGCCGAGGTTCGCGACGATCAGCGCGACGATGGTGACGAGGTAGATCTGGCCGATCAGCGCCTCGAAGACGGACAGCGTGTGGCCGAGGTTGCTCGACGCCGTCAGATCGCCGTAGCCCGTCGTCGTCAGCGTCGTGAAGCTGTAGTAGAGACAGTGCGCGACGGTCGCCGCCTGCCCGCCCGCGAAGAAGCTTCCTTCGCCGAGGCGGTCGATCGAGCCGTACGTGAACGCGAAGAACATCCCCAGCAGCAGGTACACGGACAGCACGCCGAACACCGCTTCGAGCGTCACCGACTGGCGGGCACGCAGGCTGCGAACCACGCCCACCACCACCGCCACGGGCGCGAGCCCGACGAGCGCCGCGTTCATCAGGCGCGTGGCGCCGGCGTCGACGTTGCCCGCCGCCGCTTCCGCCGCGCTGGCCGCGACTATTGCGAGCACCGCAACGGCAGTCGCTCGGATCACAACGGGTTTCGCTTCCGCCGCCCACAGTGAGAGCAGCATCGTCACGCCGAGCAGCACGCTGACGAGCACCTGCTCGAAGCCCGAGGGCTGGGCGACCCCCTCGATCCCGAACACGACGAAGATCGCCGCCAGCAGGAGCGCGTAGCGCTCGCGATGCGTCTGCGCGCGTGGCGTCCTAGCTGCCTGCATCGTGCGCCCGGCGCGCGCTGCGCCTGGCCTCCCGCCGCGCGCGCCGCTCCGCGGACTCTTCGGCTGCCTTCTCCTTCGCCTGCGTGTAGGACTGCCCGAGCGAGCGCGCGGCCCCCGGTCCAGCCGAACGCCCGCACGAGCAGGATGATGGCGAGTACGATGCTCCACGCCGTCTCCACGAGCTGCTGGGCGACCGAGTAGGCGGTGGCGTTGCTCGCGCTCGTGACGCTGCGCAGCGAGAGCACGTTGAAGCTCTGCACGACGCCCGCCCCGCCCGGCGTCACCGACGTCATGTTCGCGAGCGAGTTGCCGCCGACGACGCTCATCAGCGTGTGGAAGGTCACCGGGATGTTGTAGGCGGCGAGGAACACTGCGATCGTCCCCAGCATCGCCAGCCAGCTCACCGCCTCGGGTGCGAGCACGAGCAGGAAGTAGGAGCGCGGGCGCACGAGGATCTGGCCGCCGTCCTTGGCGTCCTCCCACCACTCCGCGATTCGCGGGCGCAGCGTCTGGAAGACGAGGAACAGCAGGACGCCCACCGCTGCGAGGAGGATTACGAACGCCCACGGGTGTTCTTCGATGAAGCCGAACTGGATCTTGAACGAGCCGCCGACCGCGATGAACAGGTACACGTAGGTCAGAATGCCGATCGCCGTGAAGAACATTTTCTGCACGACGTAGCCGGCGAGCACCCCGGCGAACGTCGCCGCAGCGATGATCGTCGTGAACATCAGCAGCATCACGAGCGTCCCGAGGTTCGCCGGCAGCACGAAGTTGAGCGCAACCGCGGTCGCGTAGCACGCGTAGATCTGGACCCAGCGCACCTGGCCCGGATAGGCGTAGCGGAGGATCGAGTACCACGCGAACCCCGCCGCCGTGGTCTGCGCGGTGATCAGTACGATTCCGGCGATCAGGTAACCGACCGAGATCGTCGTGATCGTTTCCCACACCTCTTCGAGCCAATCGACGACATCCCAGCCGAACAGCGTCGCCGCGGCGCCGATCACGAGGATCACGAGGCCGCCGATCAGCAGCGGCTTGAGGTTCACCCGTCCGATGCGCACGCTCGGCATGCTCGTGGGCCATGCGCGCAACCTAGCTCCTCAACCCGCCCGGGGGTCACCGGGCGCCCCCGGTCGCCGACCCTCTCAGGCCGCTGGCGCGGGCTCGCCGGCCGGCGGCGCCCGCCCTGCCGCCGCGGGCTGCACGGTCGGTATGTGCCGGCTGAGCGGCACGGCGAGCAGCGCCAGCAGCGCCAGCACCGCCAGCGCAGTGCGCAGTCCGACCAGGCGCGCGGTTTCGTTCTCTTCGACGATCGCCTCCGATGCCCGGGGGGGCACGTGCGACTTGTCGAGGGCGGCTTCGAGTTCGGTGTCGGAGATGAACGGGACGCCGCCCGAGAGTTCGGTCGAGGCCTGGGATTTCACCGGCGCCGGGACCGCGTCGTTCTCCTGGACACCGGTGAGGAAGGAGCTGCTGAGGGCTGCTATCAGGATCGCGCCCGTCATCGCGGTGCCGACCGATATGCCGAGGTTCGTGATCGTGTTCTGGAGGCCGCCGACCTCGCTGCTTCGCTCGTCGGGAACCGAGGAGACCGTTACGCTCCCGAGCTGCGAGGCGAGGGCCCCGACCCCGAGCCCGGCGAGCAGCATCGGCCAGGTGGTGATCTCGGCGCCCGCGCCCGCGTCGAGGGCGCCCACCAGCACCACCAGTCCGGCGAAGAGCGCCACGAAGCCGGCCTGCACCACCCGCCGCGGCGACGCTTCGGGGAAGAACTTCGGGATCCCGGCGGCAGCCAGCAGGAGCGTGATCGACAGCGGCAGCAGCCGCACGCCGGTTTCGATCGCCGACAGCCCGAGCGCGACCGAGAGGAACAGAGGCACGGCGAAGAACATGCCGCCCTGAATCAGGAACTGGAAGAAGAACGATGTCAGCCCGGCGCGGAGGACCGGGTTGCGAATCCGATCGAGGTCGATGAGCGGCTCGGCGCCTCGCGCGATCACCCTGCGCTCCCACACGAGGAACAGCCACACCACCACGCCGCCCGCCAACATCAGCCAGATCGTTGGGGACAGCCCGAGCCATTCGGGCGCACCGGGTTTGGGTTTGACGAATCCCCAGGTTCCCGCCCGCAGGATCCCGAACACGATCAGCCCGAGTCCGAGCGCGGACAGCGCGGTGCCGACGAGGTCGAGCCGCACTCCCGGCTCGCGGCTGCCCTCCTCCATGCGGCGGGCGAGGAGGAGGATGCCCATCACGACCAGGACCTCTCCCGCGAACACATAGCGCCAGGAGGCGTAGGTCGTGAACAGGCCGCCGATGATAGGCCCCGCCGCGATCGCGATCGCGGCCGCGGAGGCGACGAGCCCGTAGGCGCGGGGACGCTCGTCGCGCCCGAAGTTCGACGCCACGAGCGCGACGATCGCCGGCAGGATCAGCGCTGCCCCGATGCCCTCGAGGCATGACCAGCCGAGCAGGAGCACGCCGAGGCTCGGCGAGATCGACGTGACGAACGACCCGCAGCCGTAGATGACGCAGCCGATCGTGAAGGCGCGCTTGCGACCGATGATCTGGCCGATCTTGCCGCCGGTGATCATCAGCGACGCCATCACCAGCGTGTAGAGCGTGATCGCCGTCTGTATACCGACGACCGTCGTGCCCACGTCCTTGGCGACCGTCGCGATCGACACGTTCATGACGGAGCTGTCAAGCATCATCAGGAACTGCCCCGCGCACAGCGTCGCGAGGACTGTGCCGGCCGCCTTGGCGCCGGTCCCGGTCGAAGCAGCCACGCCGCGACCCTACTGGAAGCTCAGGGCGCGACCCGGTGCAGCGCCCAGCCCGCGGCGATCCACAGGATGCCGCGCAGAATCAGCACGATCCCGATGATCACGGCGAGCGTGGTGAGCCCGAGTTCGGGCCAGGAGAGGATCACGATGCCCGCGATCACATCCAGAATCGCCAGCGCGATGCTCCCACCGCGCCCCTCGGTTTGCGAGAAGGCGGTGACGAAACGCACGACACCGGCGACGACCAGCCAGATCCCGAAGACGAGGGTGAAGACGACCAGCGTGTCGAACGGTTTCTTGATCAGCACGAGCCCGGCGATCGCGCTGAGGACGCCGATCACCGCGAGCAGACCGCGGCCTTCGCCGCGCCCGACGATCGACGCGACGATCGCGAGCGCGCCGTCGAACAGCAGCAGGATCCCGGCGATCACGGTGAAGGTTTCGAGGGTTTCGTGCGGGGAGACGAGAAAGAACACGCCCACGCCGAAGACGAGCACGCCGAAGAGGATCAGAAGCCACCACAGGCTCCTTAACGGGTCGAGCGTCTCTTCATAGGTCGACATCGCGCACACCTCCGGTTTGGTTGTCGCAGCCGTGCAAGTTCGCTGCGCGCAGCAGGGGGGACTTCGCCCTCGTGCCCGTGAAATCCTGCCGCGCGACATACACTGCCACCTCGCGGATGCCGCCGCGAGCACACACCGAGCGTTGCGCCGGACCCATCGCGGGGCAACCGTGAGCGGCTACATCGAGGTGCCGGCGGGCTGGGAGCGCGTCGAGGCGCGCGGCCCGGGGCCGTTTGTCACGAGCGAGACGCTGCGCCGCCCGGACGGCAGCGAGGTGACGTGGCACTCGCGCCGCCACCGCAGGGGTCATCACGCGCTTTCGCCCTCGCGCCCGGCGGAACCCGTGTGGTGGCGTCCGCACCGGCGCGCCTGGTGGATGAGCGTGCTGTTCTCGATCGGCTCGCTCTGCTTCACCGTCGCCGCGATCGCGGCGCAGTGGGCGAGCAGCTCGCGTTCGGGCATCGGTGTCACGTTCTTCATCGGCTCGATCTTCTTCACGAGCGCGTCCTACCTGCAGTACGCGGAGGCCGTGAACGTGCCGCACCGTCTCGCCTCGCCCGAGCGCCGGCGCTTCCGTCCCGCCTCGTGGGAACCGGGGCGGATCGACTGGCTGGCAGCCGCGATCCAGCTCGCGGGCACGATCTTCTTCAACGTGAGCACGTTCGCCGCGATGAAAACCGGCCTCTCGACGCACCAGGTGAACGCGCGCGTTTGGGCGCCCGACGCGCTCGGGTCGATCTGCTTCCTCATCTCGAGCGAGCTCGCCTACGCGGAGGTGTGCCACCGCTGGATCGGTTTCGATCTGCGCTCCCTGTCGTGGCGGATCGTCGCGCTCAACCTGCTCGGCTCGCTGTTCTTTGGCTTCTCGGCGATCGCGTCGTGGATCGAGCCCGCGAGCGGCGAGCCGTTGAGCGCCCGCATCACGAACGCCGGAACCGCACTCGGCGGCCTGTGCTTCCTGGTGGCGGCGATCGCCCTGATGCCCGAGGCCGCCGCGCACGAGCACGCGGTGCACGAGGACGCCGAAGAGTTGTCGAGCGCCGCCTGATCCGTGCTCGAGAGCCACTAGGGTCCGGGTATGTACGAGCCGCCTCCCGAGATCCTCACCCGCTACGCCTCGGTCCTCGTCGACTTCGCGCTGGGCGGCGGCGGCGGGGTGAAGCCCGGGGAGGTGGTCCGGATCGTCGCGCCCGAGGGCGCGAGGCCGCTCTACGCGGAGCTCCATCGCGCCGTGTGGCGCGCCGGCGCACATGCGCTCGGCGCCTATCAGCCCGACGACGACGAGCGTGTGCACCTGCAGCGCGACTTCCTCGAGATGGCGGACGAGGCGCAGCTCGGGTACTTCCCTGCGCGCTACACCCGCGGGCTCGTCGACGAGATGGACCACCAGGTGTCGGTGATCGCCGACAGCGACCCGCACTCGCTCGACTCGGTGGACCCGGCGCGGATCATGCGTCGCGGCGAGGTGATGCGCCCGCTGCTCGACTGGCGCACCGAGAAGGAGAACGCGGGGCGATTCACCTGGACGCTCGGGCTCTACGGCACGCCCGCGATGGCGGCCGAGGCGGGCATGGACCTCGAGCAGTACTGGGAGCAGATCATCCACGCCTGCTTCCTCGATCAGGAGGATCCCCTCGAGAGCTGGCGCGAGGTGGGAGAGCGCCTGGAGGACACCCGCGCGCGCCTCGACGCGCTCGACATCGAGCGCGTGCACGTGGAGGGCGAGGACGTCGATCTGCGGGTGACGATCGGCGAGCAGCGGCGCTGGCTGGGCGGACGCGGGCGCAACATCCCGAGCTTCGAGATCTTCACGAGCCCGGATTGGCGCGGTACCGAGGGCTGGATCTTCTGCAACCAACCGCTCTACCGCTACGGCAACCTCGTGAGGGGCGTGCGCCTCGCCTTCCGCGACGGGCGCATCGTCGACGCCAGCGCCGAGCAGAACGAGCGCGTGCTGAGGGAGATGATCGCCACGGAGGGAGCCGACCGCATCGGGGAGTTCTCGCTCACCGACAGGCGCTTCTCGCGGATCACGCGCTTCATGGCGCACACGCTCTACGACGAGAACGTGGGCGGGTCGTTCGGCAACACGCACATCGCCGTGGGCCGCGCCTACCAGGACGCCTATGCGGGCGACCCCGCGACGCTCACGCCCGAGCGCCTGAGCGAGCTCGGCTTCAACAGCTCGAGCGTGCACACCGACGTCGTCTCCACGAGCGACCGGCGCGTCACCGCGAAGCTACGCGGCGGCGGGGAGCGCGTGATCTACGAGCGCGGCGAGTTCCAGCTCGACTAGGGGACGATCACGAGCTTCCCGCGGGGGTGGCCGGACTCGCTCTGGGCGAGCGCCTCGCCGGCTCGCTCGAGCGGGAACGCGCCGGCGATCGGGAACTCGAAGTCCCCGGACTCGATCAGCGGCAGCACCTCCTCGAGCGCCCTCACCGTGTTCTGGCCGCCGCCGCCCCCGTGCAGGCGCACGCCGTACTCGGACGCGTCGCCCGCCGCGATCGTGAGGACGCGCTCGGGTCCGCCCGCGAGCGCGACGGAGTCGGCGAGCTCGCCGCGCCCCGACGCGTCGAGCACGGCGTCCACGCCGTCCGCCGCCACCTCGCGCACCCGCTCAGCCCAGCCCTCGCCGTAGAGGACCGGGGTGGCGCCGAACGATCTCACGAGATCCTGGCTGTCGGGACCCGCGAGGCCGATCACGCGCGCGCCGCGGTGCACCGCGAGCTGGACCGCGCAGAGGCCGACGCCGCCCGAGGCGGCGTGCACGAGCAGCGTCTCGCCCGCCTTCACCTCGAGCAGGCGGAGCGTCTCCCAGGCGGTTCCCACCACCACGGCAAGGCTCCCCGCCACCTCCCACGGCACTCCCGCGGGCCTCGCGGTGAGCTTCTCGGCGATCGCCAGCGGCTGCTCGGCGAACGACGGCGTCGCGGACGATCCCAGCACCTCGTCCCCGGGCGCGAGCTCGCGCACCCCCTCGCCCACCTCGTCGACGACGCCTGCGACGTCGCTTCCCAGCCCCGCGGGGAAGTCGAGCTCGTGCACGGAGGCGAGACGGCCGCGGAGGATCTTCCAGTCGATCGGGTTGACGCCGGCTGCGCGCATCGCGAGGCGCACCTGCCCCGGCCCGGGGGCGGGGTCGGGGACCTCCGCGACGGCCAGCGCCTCTGGTCCGCCGTAGCTGGAGAACTGGACAGCTCTGGACATGAGTCCCTCCTGGGAGTCGGACACCACGCTCTCGCAGACCAGGCTTAGCAGGTGTGCGTTACCCGGTCCGGGGCTGGCGCTACCGTGCGAACGTGGCTCACGAGTCCGAGCGCGACATCGAGCGGCAGGTCGTCGACGCCACCAGGCGCACCTCGCTCGCCGCCGAGCGCACGTGGCTCGCGTGGTGGCGCACGGGGCTCGGCGCCGCCGCGGTGGCGATCGGCGTGGGCCGCGTGCTCCCGAGCATCGCCGGCGGATCGAAGTGGGAGCTGCGGGCGCTCGGCCTCGGCTACGGCACGCTCGCCGTGGTGGTGCTCGTGATCGGCGGAGTGCGCCAGAGCAGGGTCGCCGAGGCGCTGCGAACCGGCACCTACGACCACCTCTCGGGGCGCACGGTGATCTGGTTCACGGCGACCGCCGTCGTGCTCGCGCTCGCGACGATCATCGTGATCGCCGTCGCGCTGTAGAGCGCACTCGCAGGACGCGTTCGCGCGCGCGTCTATTTAATAGACGGCCCAGCCGTCGGCGCGACACCCCAGCCGGGGCACCGGCAGTGCTCCCCGGGCGCGCACCGCTTCGCGGCTCCCGTCGATCGAGGAGGCCCCCGTGTCCACACACCAACGCAAAGCTCAGCCGGACGGCGCGACGCCCGAGCTGACGCGCAGGCAGATCGAGGCACTCGAGGGCCTCTACGGGAACCGCTACCTGCTCGAGCCGGCCCCCGACCACAAGTTTCCCGCGGCCGGGATGACCGCAGAGGAAGCAATGGGCCTGGTGCAGGAGGAGATGGTCCTTGACGGCCTGCCCACACGCAACCTCGCGACCTTCGTGACGACGTGGATGGAGCCGGAGGCCGAGCAAGTGATCACGGAATCGCTGCGCGTGAACTTCATCGACCACGCCGAGTACCCGCAATCGGCCGAGATCGAGCAGCGCTGCATCCGCATGATCGCCGACCTCTTCAACGTCCCCGGAGAGACCACCGGGGCGCGCACGCAGGGCTCCTCGGAGGCGATCATGCTCGGCGCGCTCTCGCTGAAGTGGAAGTGGCGCGGCCGGCGTGAAACCGCGGGGAAGTCCGTGGACCGGCCCAACCTCGTGTTCGGCGGCGACGTGCACGTCGTCTGGGAGAAGTTCTGCCGCTACTTTGACGTCGAGCCGCGTATCGTCCCTCTGGCTCCGGACAAGTACACGATCGGACCCGAGGACGTCGAGCCGCACATCGATGAGAACACGATCGGCGTGGCGGCGGTGCTCGGCACGACCTTCACCGGTCACGCCGACGACATCCGCGGGATCAACGACCTGCTGGTGGGGCTCAGGGAAGACCGCGGTTACGACGTGCCGCTGCATGTCGACGCGGCGAGCGGCGGGTTCGTGTGGCCGTTCCTGTATCCCCACTCGGAGTGGGACTTCCGCCTCGAGCAGGTGCACTCGATCAACGTCTCGGGCCACAAGTTCGGGCTCGTCTACCCCGGCGTCGGCTGGCTCATCTTCCGGGAGAAGAGCGACCTCCCCGAGGATCTCGTCTTCTACGAGAACTACCTCGGCAAGCGCGACGCGACGTTCACGCTGAACTTCTCGACGGGCTCGGCGATGGTGCTCGCGCAGTACTACAACATCGCGCGGCTCGGGCACGCCGGGTACCGCTACGTCATGGAGACGATGAAGTACAACGCCCGCACGCTCGCGAAGGAGATCGAAGCGATCGGCGAGTTCGAGCTGATCGGCGGCGAGCAGGACGAGCAGCTCCCGCTGGTCGCGTTCAAACTCGCGGGCGAAAAGGGGTATGACGAGTTCGACGTGTCCGCGCAGCTCGCGGCGCAGCGCGGCTGGATGGTGCCGGCGTACACGCTCCCGCCGAACGCCGAACACATCAAGATCATGCGCGTGCTCGTCAAGGAGACGCTCGGGCACTCGCTGACGATGTGCCTCGGCGAAGACATTGCCCAGGCGTGCGAGACGCTGAAGGAGAAGGGGCGGCTGCACGAGTCCGACCGCAAGCGCGCGAAGGCCAACACGGGCTACTGACGGCGATGGCACACGGCGGCGACTGGGGGCGGCTGTTCGGCGCAGCGTTCACGCAGTCGCGCAATGCGATGGTGCTGCTCGACGCCGCGAGGCGCGCGCTCGACGTCAACGGCGCCTACCTGAAGCTGCTCGGCTACCGCCGCGCGCAGGTGGTGGGCCGGCCGATCTACGAGTTCGTCGCGGGCGGGCCGATCGCCACGCCCTCCGAATGGGAGGCGATGGTGCGCTCGGGGCAGTTCACCGGCGACGCGCAGATGCGCACGGCGGACGGCGGCCAGGTGGCGGTGCAATGGGCAGCCACGGTCGAGGTGGTCACGGGACAGCGTCTCGTGCTGTTCGTCGCGCTGAGCACCTCGCGCTGGGGTCCGCGTTTCCGGCGCGCCCCCGACGGCGACGGCGAGCCCGCGGCGCTGTCGGCACGAGAGCTCGAGATCGTGCGCCTCGTTGCGCTCGGCAACAGCGGCCCCGAGATCGCCGAGGAGCTGCGGATCGCGCACGACACCGTGCGCACTCACGCGCGCAACGCGATGACGAAGGTGGGCGCGCGCTCGCGCGCCCACCTGGTGGCGAAGGCGCTCGGAGAAGGTCTCGTGCTCGGTCTCGACGCCGCACAGAAGGCCCAGCCGGCGGCGAGTGCGCCGGGAGCCGCCAAGCCGACCCCACGCCGCGACGGGCGCGAGCGGCGCAGGCCGCCCCGGCCGTCCACCCCGCGGCGCAGCAGGCGAGGCTGACCGCTCGAGGAGCAGTTCGAGTCGAGCACGCAGGCGGTCCGGTATCGCCGGCGCCGACAGGACTCCGAGGATCTTGCTTGCGCGCGGCCGTCCGGCGCGGCGGCGAGACTGCCCGGCGGCAGTGAAACCGTCTGCGGAGCGCGGCTCCTCGCGGGGGTCCGCCGCCACCGAAGGGAGGCACCGATGCAGCAAAGCGAAGCCGGCGTGGGCTGGGTGCTGTTCGCCGGGATCATGATCCTGCTCGCGGGAACCCTGAACGTGATCTGGGGGATCGCCGCGATCGGCAACTCGAAGTTCTTCACCGAACACGCGACGTACATCCTCAGCAGCCTGAACACGTGGGGGTGGATCATCCTGATCCTCGGGCTCGTGCAGTTCTTCGCCGCGTTCTCGATCTGGTCGGGCGGATCATTCGGGCGCTGGATCGGGATCGCCTCCGCGGGCCTCAACTCGATAGCGGCGCTGATGTCGATACCCGCCTATCCGTTCTGGGGCCTCGCGGTGTTCGCGATCGACATCCTCGTGGTGTACGGGCTCGCCGCCTACGGCGGGCGCCCTCTGCCCGACTGAGCGGCACAGGGCTGCCGGCAGGGAGCGCCGCCGGCAGCCCTCGCCGGAATCGACCGGCGGCTGCGCTCGCGCGAGCGGCTGCGGAACGCCGTGCTCGCTAGGGCGCGGTGGTGGCGCCCGTGCGTGCGGTCGTGGTGGGCGTCGTCGCCGGCACGGTCACCGTCGTCGTTTTCGCGGGTTCGGTGACCGTGCTCGTGGGCGCCTGCACGGTGGTGGTCTGCGTGACGGTGGTGGTGGGGGTGGTGCGACCGACCGTCAGGGACTGGCTTGTCACGGTCGGGCTCTTGCTCGAGGACCCACCGCCGCTCGAGGCGAGCACGACGATCAGGGCGACCACCGCCACGCCGAGAGCAGCGATGCCGAGGATCGCGGGCCAGTTGGGACCACCTTCGTCGCCCGGCGGCGGCGGTTCATCGCCCCGGTAGGGAGGCGGCGGCTGGCCGCCGGGAGGCGCTCCGGGCCCGCCGCCCGGGCCGGTCGGGTCGTAGTAGGGCGGCTGCCCGCTGCCCGGCTGTTCATAGCGCTCGTGCAAGCTCGCCACAGCATATTGGCCGCCGCGAACGGCAAACGGGCGCGCCCCGGGCGGCGGGGGCGCTGCCCGTGCGCGCAGCCCGCGGCCGGGTGCGCGAAGATGCGCTCCGCGCCCTGCAGAGCGCCCCTCGCGGTCCGCCCGCGCAGCGCGAGAGCCTGACCGACCCCAACAGATCAGGAGCCCACCATGAGCGACAGACCAATCTTCGTGTTCGCCGCCCTCTACTCGGACCTCGCGGACGCGACCGCCGACTACGACATGCTGCTCGAAGCTCACGCCGCCAAGCTCATCGGCACGTACGACGTGGCAATCATCTCGAAGGACAGCGATGGCAAGGTCCACGTGTCCAAGCACGAGAAGCCCACGCAGCACGGGGCGTGGGGCGGGATCGCCGTCGGTGCGCTGATCGGCGTCCTGTTTCCGCCGTCGGTGCTCGGCGCGGCGGCGGTGGGCGGCGTCGCAGGCGGTGTCGGAGGCCACCTGCGCAAGGGAATGTCGCGGGGCGACGCGAAGGAGCTCGGCGAGCTGCTCGAGGAGGGCGAGGCGGCGCTGGTAGTGATCGGCGAGTCGCGCGTCGAAGAGTGGCTCGACAAGGCGCTGCAGCGCGCGGTGAAGACGGTGGAGAAGGAAATCGATGCCGAAGCGGACGAGTTCAAGCGCGAACTCGAGGACGCCGCGAAGGCTGCTTCCTAGGGTCCGAGCGAGCGGTGCGCCCGCGCGGGCGGGCGCACCTGCCACTGCCGATGCAAGCCCTCGAGCAACTGCGCGAGCGCATGGCGGAGCTGGCGGATCTCAGCTCGCTCAACATGCTCGCCGAGTGGGACCAGCAGGTGATGATGCCCGCGCAGGGCGCTCCTGCGCGCTCGCAGCAGCTAGCCGCGCTCGCGCGCCTCACCCACGGGCGGGCGAGCGGCGAGGAGATCGGTGAGTGGCTGCAACAGCTCGACGGCGAGGTCGCCCTGTCGGAGCTCGACCGCGACATTGTGCGACTCGCGAGGCGGGACTGGGAGCGCGCGCGACGCGTGCCCGACGAGCTCGCCGCCGACCGCGCCCGTGCGAGCGCAGAGGGTCACGAGGCGTGGCGCCGCGCGCGCGAGGATGACGACTTCGCGGCGTTCGTCCCGGCACTCGAGCGCAACGTCGAGCTCGCACGCGCGTACGGTGAATGTCTCGTCGAGGACGGCTCGAGCGTGTACGAGGCGCTGCTCGCCGACTACGACTTCGGGCTGCGCACAGCGCTGCTGCGCACGCTGTTCTCCGAGCTCGCCGAGCGGCTGCCGCCGCTGGCGCAGGAGGCGAGCGAGCGCTCCCTGCGCCGCTCGCTGCAGGTTCCGGTGGCGGCCCAAAAGGCGGCTGTAGCCGGCGTGCTCGAGCGCATCGGGGTGGAGGACTCGAGTTGGCGCGTAGACGTGTCCGCCCACCCCTTCAGCACCGCGATGGCGCTGCGCGACAGCCGCGTGACGACGCGCTACAGCGACGGCGACGTGGAGTCGCTTCTGAGCTCGCTGCACGAGTACGGGCATGCGCTCTACGAGCGCCAGGTGGCGCCCGAGCTCGAGCGCACGAACCTCGGCACCGGCACCTCGATGTCGGTGCACGAGTCGCAGAGCAAGCTGTGGGAGAACCACGTCGCGCGCAGCCCGGCGTTCGCCCACGTGCTCGCAGCGGAGCTGCACGCGGGCGGCTTCGACACCGAGCCCGGCGAGCTGCACGCCGTGCTCGTCGGCGTCGAGCCCTCGCTGATCCGCGTCTCCGCGGATCCGCTCACCTACCCGCTTCACATCGTGCTGCGCTTCGAGCTCGAGCTGGCGCTCGTGGAGGGTGAGCTTGCGGTGGCCGATCTGCCCGCCGCCTGGAACGAGCGCATGCGTGCGCTGCTCGGACTCGACGTCCCGTCCGACGCGCTCGGCTGCCTCCAGGACGTGCACTGGGGCAGCGGCGCCTTCGGCTACTTCCCGAGCTACGCCCTCGGCTGCCTCATAGCCGCGCAGCTGTGGGAGGCGATCGTCGCAGAGCTGGGGGAGATGGAGGAGGCGCTGCGCGAGGGCGAGGTCGCGCCGATCCAGCGCTGGCTCGGCGAGCACGTGCATCGCTACGGGCGCAGGCTCGACACGATGCCGCTCGTCGAGCGCGCGAGCGGGCGCCCGCTCGAGGTGGCGCCCTTCCTTCGATATGTCGCGCCGCTCGCGGGGCGCTGAGGAAGGGGCGCCGCCGGAAGGGGCGCGCGGGCGGAAGGGGCGTCGTGCCCGCTCCCGCCCGCGCTCCGGGGGGTTATCCGCTCGAGGCTATTTCGCCTCGGCTTTGACCTCGAGCGCTCCTTCGCTCGTGAACTTCACTTTGCCCGCGAGCGTCGCGGCCTGGCTCGCGGCCGCTCCCGCTTTGCTCGTGAGCGTGTCCGGCGCTTCGCCTTCGAAGCGTTCGGGGATCTGCCTGTTTTCACTCGCGCTGTAGAGGATCTTCTGCGTCGTGGTGCTCGCATCGATCTTGCTCAGCGGCGCGATCACCGAGCCACTCACCGACACCGTCGTGGAGCCGCATTCGGCCGTGAACAGGGTCGGTTTGCCCTTGAGGTCTAGCCCGACCTGCACTTCCATCGCGCCTTTCTGGGCGACGTCGCGAATGAACCCGAGGCCGCCTTCGAGGGGATTCGTCACGATTTCCCCTGCCGCGGCTTTGGCGCTCTGACACTTCTGGGCGCTGCCGGCGAGGACGCACTTCTTCAGGTGCAGCGTCAGCGTCGCGGACTTCGGAGCGGTGAATTCACCCGCGCCGAGCGAGCCTTTGCACATGATCTGCGGACCCGCGGAGGTGCTCAGCGTGAGCCCGCCCTTCGTCGAGAAGTGCGGGGTTGCGCCGGGGCCGGCGGTCCATTCGAACTGGCCTTTGCCTTTCGGTTCGCCGCTGATGCACGCGCTGTCCGTGTACGCGCCGGTGCCGGCGACACTCGTGCAGCGCCCGATCTCCGGCAGCGCCGCCTGAGCGATCACCAGGCGCGGCTGGGCGAGCTCGACTTCCGAGTTGAGGATCGCCGTGTTGCGCCCTGCGGCCGCGGGCACGCCCGCGATCAGGTCCACCGAGGGATCGACGATCAGCTGCAGCAGGCCGCCGCAGCCGTTCGCGCCCGACACCGGGAACGTGTTGTCGACGAGCGAGGCGCCCGTCAGTGCGAGAATCCCGCTCCCGCTCCCCACCGGCGTGCCGACTTTGCCCGAGATCGGTTTGGCGGGCGGGGGCGGGCTCGTCGTGCCCGTCGTGAGGTGTAGCGAGAGCGGGCTCGAGTTGCTGCCGATGTAGCACGCATTGCCCAGCAGCGGGTTGTCCAGTTTGACCTTGATCGGCAGCGTCACCGCCGCGCCTTTGCCGGTCAGCGCGTTGCCGACGTTGAGCGCGACACCGCCGGCGAGTTCGGCTGTGGCGGTCACTTCGGTCAGCGAGCCCAGCAGTTCGATTCCGATCAGGCCGCCCGGAAGCACCAACGGCGTCTTTGAGAGCGTGTTGCCGTCGGCCGCCGGCAGCAGCGCTTCGGAGGCCGTGCTCGTCGCGCCCTGGAGCGTGATCGTGTGGTTGATCGGCACGGTCTTCGCGCCGATGTGGAATTCGCCGCTCGTGGTCCGCGAGATCACGCACTCGCTGATCGTCGGTGCGGTCAGCGGGCAGTCGGAGAATTCCGCGTATTCCTGCTGGATCCCCGCGAGCGCAGCCGGTGCGGCGAGCAGTGCGCTCACCACCGCCGTGAGCAGGCTCACGAGAAAGATGCCGTGTACGCGAGCACGGACCGGCCTGCGTCGGCCGCTCGCGACTCCCCGCGGAGCTGTCGTTCCCATCCCTATCCACCCCCACCAATCGGTTTCGCAGGCCGCCCTCGGGGCGGCTGCGAGGACAATAACAAACCAGCCGCGCCGTGTGCAAAATCCTTACACCGGACCCTGCTGTGTCCGGAAAGCCGAACAGCCCTTCGATCTTGGTGGGGCCGACAGGGGTTAGGGTTCGCGGGCCGCACGGGCTTCTCCCATGACGCAGCCGAGCTCCCCCGACACAGTGCTCATCGACCTCCTGCACCTCGGGCGCGAGCACGTCATCGGCGCCTGGCTGGTGGACGACGTGATCGTCGACCCCGGCCCCGGCAGCTGCCTCGAGCGGCTGCTGCCGGCGCTCGAGGGGCGCCCGCCGCGCGCGCTCGCCCTCACGCACATCCATCTGGACCACGCCGGCGCGAGCGGCTCGTTGCTGCGCCGCTTCCCGGATGCGGAGGTGTGGGTGCACGAGCGGGGCGCCCGGCACCTCGTCGATCCCTCGAAGCTGCTCGCGAGCGCCGCGCGTCTCTACGGCGATGAGATGGAGCGTCTGTGGGGCGAGGTGGCACCCGTGCCCGCCGAGCGCGTCCGCGTTCTCGTGGGCGGCGAGCGCATCGGCGACTTCCGCGTGGCATACACCCCCGGCCACGCCTCGCATCACGTCGCCTACCTGCATGAGCCGAGCGGGCGCGCGTTCACCGGCGACGTCGCCGGGGTGCGTATCGCGGAGGGATCGGTGCTCCCGCCGACGCCGCCTCCGGACATCGACCTCGACGCATGGCGGGCCTCGCTCGAGACGGTGGCCGCCTGGCGCCCGTCGAGCCTCGCCCTCACCCACTTCGGCGAGTACCGCGACGTCGAGGCGCATCTCCAGGCGCTGCGAGAGGAGCTCGAGCGCGCCGAGCTGCTCGCCGCCGAGGAGGACGAGGCGGGCTTCTGCGCCGCCGTCCGCGCCCGGGTGGCGGGCTTCGCCGGGCCGCCCACCGCCGAGGCCTACGCGCAGGCGATGCCGCCGGAGCAGGGCTTCCAGGGCCTCGGGCGCTACCTGGAGCGCCGCGCGGCGAGCTGAGCGCCGCCGCTCACGCGTCCCCCCAGCCGCCGGGCTCGAACAGCTCCACCAGGCGCGAGCGGCAGTAGCCCCACTGCCTGCGGTTGCGCGAGCCGCCCGGGTGCAGCGTGTCGAGTAGCGCGAGCCCGCGGATCGTCGCCACGGCGAGCTCCACCCGCCTGTCGAAGTCCGGCTGCTCGGCGAGCTCGCCGAACAGGCGCCGCGTGATCTCGAGCGTCTGGCGGTCGAGGCGCCGCTCCACCTCGACGAGACGCTCGCGCAGCTCGGGCTCGGTGCGCGCATGCGACCACAGGTCGATCGCCGCCTGGAACAGCGGGTTGGCGTAACTGCTCCAGAGCAGGTCGAGGCCCTGCTCGAGGCGCTCGCGCCCGGCCGGGAGACGCTCCGCCGCCGCGAGCAGTTCCTCGCCGCGACGCTCGGCGAGCCGTTCCATCGCCGCCGCCACGAGCGCCTGCTTGGTCTGGAAGTGGTGCAGGTGCGCGCCCCGCGAGACGCCCGCTCGCGCGGCGACGCGGCTCGTGGTGGTGTTCGCGTAGCCGTCGTCTGCGAGGCAGGCGATGGTCGCCTCGAGCAGCGCGTTGCGCGTGGCGGCGCTGCGTTCGGCCTGGCTGCGGCGCGGGGAGTAGTCGGCGGCTGTGGACACGGACTGATCCTAAGCCATTTTTGCGTTCATGCATGAACGTTTCTGTGCTAGCCTTCCCGCCGCGCGCCCCCCGGCGCGACGCTTCCACATCCCACCCGCGCGACTCGGCGGGTCGAAGACCGAGGAGGTCACCCTGATGGCAGCCACCGAGGCGCTCGTCTACGACGCGATCCGCACGCCGCGCGGGAAGGGCAAGTTCAACGGCTCCCTGCACGGCACCAAGCCCGTCGACCTCGTCGTCGGGCTGATGCACGAGACGCTGATCCGCAACGAGAAACTCGACCCGGCGCGCGTCGACGACGTCGTCCTCGGCTGCGTCTCGCCGGTGGGCGACCAGGGCGCCGACATCGCCAAGACGGCGGCGATCAAGGCGGGCCTCCCCGACACGGTGGCGGGCGTCCAGCTCAACCGCTTCTGCGCCTCGGGCCTGGAGGCCGTGAACGTCGCCGCCCAGAAGGTGGCGTCCGGCTGGGAGGACCTCGTGTTCGCCGGGGGCGTCGAGTCGATGTCGCGCGTGCCGATGGGCTCCGACGGCGGCGCCTGGGCGATGGACCCCGAGACGAACTACGACACGTCCTTCATCCCCCAGGGCATCAGCGCCGACCTGATCGCGACGATCGAGGAGTTCAGCCGCGAGGACGTCGACGCCTACGCCACGCGCTCGCAGCAGCGTGCCGCGACTGCCGAGGCCGAGGGCCGCTTCGCCAACGCGGTGATCCCGGTGAAAGACCTCAACGACAACGTCGTGCTCGACCACGAGGAGTTCATCCGGCCGGGCACCACGGTCGAGACGCTCGGCACGCTCAAGCCCTCGTTCGCCGCGATCGGCGAGATGGGCGGCTTCGACGCGGTGGCGCTGCAGAAGTACCACTGGGTGGAGAAGATCGAGCACGTGCACACGCCGGGGAACAGCTCGGGCATCGTCGACGGCGCCTCGCTGCTGACGATCGGCAACGAGCGCATGGGCGCCGAGATGGGCATGAAGCCGCGCGCGCGGATCCTCGCCACGGCGCTGTCGGGGGCGGACCCGACGATCATGCTCACGGGCCCGGCGCCCGCGAGCCGCAAGGCGCTCGAGAAGGCCGGCATCACGGTCGAGGAACTCGACCTCGTGGAGATCAACGAGGCGTTCGCGGCGGTCGTGCTGCGTTTCGTCAAGGACATGGGCCTCGACATGGAGAAGGTGAACGTGAACGGCGGCGCGATCGCGATGGGCCACCCGCTCGGGGCCACCGGGGGCATGATCCTCGGCACGCTCATCGAAGAGCTGCACCGCACGGGCGGCAGGTACGGGCTGGCGACGCTGTGCGTCGGCGGCGGAATGGGCATCGCGACGGTCGTGGAGGCGATCTGATCATGGGTGAGAGCACGACAATCCGCTGGGAGAAGGACGGGGACGGCATCGTCCTCTTGACGCTCGACGACCCGAACCAGTCGGCGAACACGATGAACCGCGCCTACGCCGAGTCGATGGCGGCGACGATCGAACGGCTCGAGGCGGAGAAGGATGAGATCAAAGGCGTCGTGATCACCTCGGCGAAGAAGACCTTCTTCGCCGGCGGCGACCTCAACGACCTCAAGGCGGCCGGGAAGGACGATGCCCCGGCGCTCTCGGAGATGGTGCGTGCCGGCAAGGCCCAGCTGCGCCGGCTCGAGACGCTCGGTGTGCCCGTCTGCGCGGCGATCAACGGCGCCGCGCTCGGCGGCGGCCTCGAGCTGTGCCTGGCGTGCCACCACCGCGTCGCCGTCGATGACCCCGGCGTGCAGCTGGGTTTCCCCGAGGTGCAGCTGGGATTGCTTCCTGGGGCGGGCGGTGTCGTTCGCACCGTGCGCATGCTCGGCATCGCCGACGCGCTGATGAAGCTGCTGATGCAGGGCCAGCGGCTGCGCCCGGCGCAGGCGCTCGAGGCGGGCATCCTCGACGAGGTGGTTGCCACCCAGGAGGAGCTCGTTCCGGCGGCGAAGGCGTGGGTGAAGGAGCGCGCGGCGCAGGATGAGCCCGTCGTCCAGCCCTGGGACGTCAAGGGCTACAAGATGCCGGGCGGCACGCCCTCCAACCCCAAGCTCGCGCAGAACCTGCCGGCCTTCCCGGCGAACCTGCGCAAGCAGCTGAAGGGCGCCAACTACCCGGCGCCGCACCACATCATGGCGGCGGCGGTGGAGGGCGCCCAGGTCGACTTCGACACCGCGATCGAGATCGAGGGCCGCTACTTCGTCGACCTGCTCACGAGCCAGGTCGCCAAGAACATGATCCAGGCGTTCTTCTTCGACATGCAGGCGGTCAGCGGCGACCGCGGGCGCCCCGAGGGCATCGAGCCCTACCGGGCGAAGAAGGCGGTGGTCCTCGGCGCCGGGATGATGGGCGCCGCGATCGCCTACGTGTGCGCGAAAGCCGGTATCGAGGTGGTGCTCAAGGACGTCTCGATGGAGGCGGCGGAGCGCGGCAAGGGGTACTCGGCGGGCCTGCTCGAGAAGGCGATCGCCCGCGGGCGCTCGACCCAGCAGAAGGCGGACGAGCTGCTCGCGCGGATCACGCCCACGGACGACGCCTCGGCGGCGGCGGGCGCCGACCTCGTGATCGAGGCGGTGTTCGAGGACCCGGCCGTGAAGGCCCAGGTGTTCGCGGAGATAGAGCCGCATCTGCTCCCCGACGCGCTGCTCGGGTCGAACACCTCGACCCTGCCGATCACCGAGCTCGCCGAGGGCGTCTCGCGGCCGGCGGACTTCATCGGGCTGCACTTCTTCAGCCCGGTGGACAAGATGCCGCTGCTCGAGATCATCAAGGGTGAGAAGACGAGTGACGAGACGCTCTACCGCGCGCTCGACGTCGCCAAGCAGATCAAGAAGACGCCGATCGTCGTCAACGACAGCCGCGGCTTCTTCACGAGCCGCGTCATCGGCACGTTCATCAACGAGGGCGTGGGCATGCTGCTGGAGGGCGTGCCGGCGGCCTCGATCGAGCAGGCGTCGAGCCAGGCGGGGTATCCCGCGCCGGTGCTGCAGTTGAGCGACGAGCTCAACCTCAACCTCGCACGCAAGATCCGGGATGCCACCAAGGCCGCCATCGAGGCGGAAGGCGGAGTGTTCGAGGAACGTCCGTCGTTCCAGGTGGTGGACCGCCTGCTCGACGCGGGCCGTGGCGGCAAGCTCGCCGGCGCGGGCTACTACGACTACGAGGACGGCAAGCGCGTGGGCCTGTGGAAGGGCCTGAAAGAGATGTTCCCCGAGATGCAGGACCCCTCGAGCATCTCGCTCGAGGACCTCGAGGAGCGGATGCTGTTCATCGAGTCGATCGAGTCCGTCAAGTGCCTCGACGAGGGCGTAATCGAGACGGCGGCGGACGCCAACATCGGCTCGATCCTCGGCATCGGCTTCCCCGGCTGGACCGGCGGGGTGCTCCAGTACATCGACGGTTACGAGGGTCCGGACGGAACCGGACCCGCCGCGTTCGTCGCGCGGGCGCGCGAGCTCGCCGAGAAGTACGGCGAGCGCTTCGAGCCGCCGGCGTCGCTCGTCGAGAAGGCTGAGCGCGGCGAGACGTACAGCGGCGCCGAGGCCGTGCTCGCGGGGGCCTGAGCGGCCCTCGCGCGCGTGGGGGCGGGTGCGCCGTGGCGCCCGCCCCGTATCACCGGCGCGCCCGCGCGCTCCGGGAGCGAAAGCGGTAAGCCCTGGTACTCCGCGGGCGCCAAGCCCGGGAGCATCAGGGCGAGGGAGAGGAGCACGTGCGTGGTGAGAAGATCCAGCCGGCAACCCCAGCCGGCCACGCTCGGGCCTCTAAGAATCCTATCAGGAGCCGCGCGCGCAGGAGCTGTGGCTTGCCGTGCACGGACGCGTCGCGGACGGACTTCCGCCGCTCAGGCTGAGCCCTGGGCGGACGCTGCTGCCGCCGCCTCCGTCGGGGCGAGCAGATCGGCGCGCAAGAACGCGAGCTTCACCACCGGCTTGCACGCGACGGGCTCGTAGCCCGAGCTTCGCAGGTGCGCGATCAGGGTCCGCGCCTGCGCCACCGATCCCGTGTGGTGGAGCTGCGTGGCGAACACCTTCACGCCGAGCGCCTGCAGGTCGATCCCGGGCAGCACGCTCGTACTCGGCGCCCTCGATATCGAGCTTCAGCAGGTCGATCCGCTCGTCGCCCAGCTCGGCCATCAGCGAGGGCAGCGTCCGTCCCGGGAGCTCGACGAACTCGCTCGACTCGTACAGGCCGGCGGAGGACACGGAGCTGCTCACGTCGTCGTGCGTCACCTGCATGCGCAGCGGCCCGTCGCTGAGCGCGATGGCGGCCTGGTGCGCGGAGAAGCGAGGATCCTCGCCCGCCTGCTCGCGGGCGCGCTGCACGTATTCCCCGACGGCGTCGAACGAGCGCACGCGCACGCCGTAGCGCGCCATCAGCTCGAGGTCGAAGCTGATGTCGCCGCCGGCGCCCACCGAGTAGCACATCCAGTCGGGTTCGACGAAGCCTTCCGGGATCGTCCAGCCGCCGTAGTCGGTGCCGAGCGTGACGAGCCCGGAGGGCACCGACCGCATCTGCACGCGCGGAACCTGGCGCTCGAACACGCGGCGGCGCAGCGCGCTCCTCACCTTCGAGGGACGCAGCAGCTGCCGGCTCAACCGCACGTCTTGCTCCTCACGCGTCCCATACTGATCCCTGTCCAGGATGACTCCGACGATGAGCCTCTCCGTCCGCGTCGTTTCCCGCCTGGGGCGATCGGCGGCGGCGCAGCCGCCCGACCGGCCCGGAGTCGGCGAGCAGCGCGTGCACGGGTCCGTACAGGCCGTCCATCTTCAGCCGCAGCCGCAACGGCGAGGTGGAGGGGTGCACCGGCTCGCGCGGGAGCGCGAGCGCCCGCCACGGCCCCGCGCCCGAGCACGCGCAGGCGGTGCGGTAGCCGGCGGCGGCAGCAGCGCGCTCGACACGCGCGTCGTGGCCTCCGTATGGATAGGCCATCGTGCGCACGGGCTCGCCGATCAGGTCCTCGAGCACGGAGCGGCTTCGCCTCAGCTGGTGGGCGAGGTCGTCGTCGCTCAGGCCGGGAAGCCACACGTGGTCGACGCTGTGGGCGCCGATCTCGACGCCGGCCGCGGCGAGCTCGCGCACCTCTGCCGGGTCGAGCACCCGCTCGCCGGGGACGTCCGGGTGCTCGCGCCCCATCAGGCCGGTGGCGACGAACAGCGAGCAGCGCATGCCGCGCTCGAGCACCGCGGGAATCGCCTCGCGCGCCGCCCTTCGCAGCGCGTCGTCGAACCCGATCGACGCCTTTCCGGCTGCGCCGGAGGCGCGCTGCATCTCGCTCCAGAGCTGTTCCACCCCCACGAGCGAGTAGCCCCTGCGCTCGATCAGCTCGAGCTGGCGCAGGAACAGCTCGCGCGAGACGAACAGGCCGCTCGGATCGGCGGCGACGCTGCCCACGCCGTGGTAGCAGAGGACGAACGGGTCGCGGTGCCCCGTCGCCGTGCGCGCGGCGCGCGCGAGCCAGGTGGTGGGTGGGGATGACGCCACGGGTGCGAGCTCAGATCGACAACGGCACCCATCAGCTTACGCGGGCCGGCCCCCGGGACCGGCACCGCGCCCACGCCGGAGCGCCTGCGCCGCGCCTGCGGATCCTCGTGTTCGCGCTGATCGCGGCGGCCGCCTTCGCGTGGGCGGCTCCCGTGAGCGCGCAGCCCGCGGATGCCCAGCCCCTGGCGAGCGGCGGCGTTGATGGCGTCTCCGACCAGAGCATGCCGGCGTGGGGAGCCGGGGGACGAGCGCTCGCGGCGGCGCTGTTCGGCAGCGGCCGCTCGCCCGCCACGGCGCCCTCGATGGCTCGATACGTGCTGCAGTGGGACGCGCTCGCGCAGCCGAGCGCCGGACCGAACGCTCACGGCGACTACCGCGAACGCTTCGAAGCGTGGCTCGCCGCTGCGCGAGAGGACGGCGTCGGGGAGCTCGTCGCGCTGACGAGCTACAACGGCACGCACCCGGGCTCGCCGCGCGCGTATGCCGCTGCCCTGTCGGCGGTGCTCGCCCGCGCTTCGGCGAGCGGCGCGCCCGTCCGCTGGCTCGAGCCGTGGAACGAGCCGAACAACCAGGGGCGCGAGAGCGCGCATCAGGCGGCGCTGCTCGCCGACGCGGCGGAGCGCGTGTGTGCCGCCCGCGGCTGCGTGGTGCTCGCGGGGAGCTTCGAAGACTCCTCCGGGGCGGGCGCGTATGTGCGGGAATACGTGCGGGCTCTCGACTTCCGCCCGCGTGCCTGGGCGGCTCATCCCTACGTCTCCGTCGCAGCTCACGATGACCGCACGATGCGGGCGCTGCTCGCAAGCCTGCCGGACGGCGGGCGCGAACTGTGGGTGACCGAGGTGGGCGCGCTCTACTGCAACCGCGGGCGCGTGCTCGGCGAAGCGCGCCAGGCGGCGGACGCGCGCTATCTCCTCGACGGGCTCGTGCGCGACGCGGACGTCGCGCCCGCGCACGTCTTCTACTACGGCGTGATGTACGCGGACGGAGCTGCCGCGCCGTGCTCCCCGGCGGGCGGCCAGGACAGCGAGCTGTTCGCACCCGGCGGGCGCCCCCGCGCGGCGGCGCGGATCGTGTTCCCGGCAGCCGCCGCAGCCGAGCCCTCGCTGAGCTTCGGCCCGGGGCCCGGCGGGCATGCTCGCCGGGCCGCTGCTCGCCGGCTAGCCCGCCGGGGCGGCGGCACTCGAGGCGACGATCTCCGCCATCAGCTCGCGCAGGTCGCGGTTCGCCTCGAACACGATCCGCTGGCGGGCGGCGCCATTGCCCTCGCGCAGCAGGTCCTCGACGCCCGTGAGCTGCGCCTCGCAGCCGAGTTCGCGGGCGTGCGGCGCGAGCTCGGCGAGCAGGCCGCTTGTCAGCTCGCGCACGCCGCGCCGCTCGCCCGTGGCGGAGTCGAACAGGTCCGCCTCGAGCCCGTGGCGCGCTGCCAGCCAGCGGTTCTCGTCGAGGATCTCCCACGTCGCCGGCGGGGGAAGGTCCTCGCCGCGCTCGACGAGCATCTTCACGAGCGACACGACCAGCGCGGCGAGCGCGATCGTGTGCTCGACACGGGTCTGGGAGTCCATCGCGCGGATCTCGATCGTGCCCAGCCGCGGATGCGGGCGCACGTCGTACCAGAGGTAGGTGTAGTCCTCGATCATGCCGCAGGCGCTCATCGTCTCCACGCGGCGCTCGAAGTCGGACCAGCCCTCGAACATCGGCGGGAGCCCCACCCGCGGGAAGGCGCGGAAGATCGGCACGCGGCTCGACATCAGGCCCGTGAGCTCGCCCCGCCACAGCGGAGAGTTGGCGGCGAGCGCGATCAGCAGCGGCACGTAGGAGCGCATGCCGTTGGCGGCGCGCACCGTCTCTTCGGGGTCCGCCATGCCGACGTGGACGTGCATCCCGAACACGAGCTCCTGCCGCGCGACGAAGCCGAGCTGGCGGACGAGGCCGCGGTAGCGGTCGGCGCCCACCACGCGCTGATCCTCCCAGCGCGCGAAGGGGTGGGTGCCGGCGGCCCCGAGCTCGAGCCCGTGGACGCGGGCGCGCTCTCGCGCGTGGGCGCGCAGGGCGACGAGCTCCGCGCCCACCGAGGGCACGTTCGCGCACGGCGAGGTGGCGATCTCGAGCACGGACTCGAGCAGCTCGGGCTGGACCTTGCCCGACGGCGGCTCCTCGTCGAGGATCGAGTCGATCGCGCTCACGAGGTCGAAGCTCGAGCGGTCGACGATCATCAGCTCCTCCTCGATGCCGACCGTGTAGCGGGGGCCTTCGAAGTGGTGCTCCATGCGCGGACCCTACCCGGCATCGCCGGGTGCGCTTGTCGAGGTCTATCGTCAAGGCGATGGACGGCGAGCAGGTCGCGATCCGCTGGGTGACGAGCGCGAACGAGCTCGAGGCGGCGCTCGGCGTGCGCGAGGAGGTGTTCTGCCGCGAGCAGGGCGTGCCATGGGCGGAGGAGCGGGACGAGCTGGACGAGGTGGCGCAGCATCTCGTCGGCGTCGTCCCGGACGGGGAGGTGGTGGCGACGTTGCGCCTGCTGTGCGACGGGGCGGGCGCGAAAGTGGGCAGGGTGGCGGTGCAACGGAGCTGGCGCCGTCGCGGGGTGGCGTCGCGGATGCTCGAGGTGGCGCTGGCGAGGGCGCGCGAATGCGGGTGCACGCGGGCGCGCCTCGCCGCGCAGGTGGGGGCGCTCGACCTCTACCGGAACGCCGGCTTCGCGGTGGAGTCCGAGCCGTTCATGGAGGCGGGCATCGAGCACGTGTGGATGGGCCGGGAGCTCGAGCCCGCCCACGATCGCGCCGCCGTGTCGCGGCGCGCGTCCGGGCGCTGAGGTCGGCTCAGCCCGCGCTCGCGCCGACGCTCGCGGTGGCGCTTGCGAGAAGCGGCGGCTCGCCGCACAGCGCTCGCGCGAGGCGGCGCAGCGTCGGCAGCGCCGTCGCGACGATCGTCTGATCGAGCGCGGCGAGCAACAGCACCAGCATCAGGCCGGCGAAGATGAGCCGCACGCGCGGCGGCGGAATCGGAGCGGCGGTGGCCGTCAGGCGGCGAGCCTAGATGATGTCGACGGGCGTGCCCAGCGTGATCCGCGGCGCGAGCCAGCCGATGTCGCTGTCGCGCATGCGCACGCACCCGTGCGAGGGGTCGCCGGGGATCAGCTGCGGCTGCCCGAAGTCGCCGTGAATGCCGACGACGCCGCCGCCGGGCCATTCGCTGAGCGTGGAGTAGTCGGCGGTGCCGAGCGCGTACGGCCAGTAGGGGTTGCTGCGTTCGGTGATGCGAAATCGCTCCCGGATCCAGAAGTGGCCGGGCGGCGTGGGGGTGCTGGGCTTGCCCACCCCCACCGGTGCGAGCATTCGCACCTTGCCGTTGTAGTAGGCGGTGAGCGTCTGCTTGGCGCGGTTCACGACAAGGAGCCAGTGCGTCGTGTGCATCCCGCCGAACGCGCTGCGCAGGACCCAGCCCTTGCGTCCGTTGGGACGCCCGGCGATGCGCACCTTCACCCACGTGCGCCCCTGCGCGTCCACGTGGCTGCGCAGCAGGACGTACACCTCGGGGAAGCCGTCCTCGGTGATCAGGTGCACGTGGGAGATGTGGCGCGAGTGCGGGTCCGGTTCGGCGAAGATCGTCATCTCTTCGGCGGGGTGCGCCCACACCGTGGTGGTGCGCTCGTCCGAGAGCCGCACGTCCGCCGGAGCCGCGGGCGGAGAGGAAGGCGTGGAAGCCGTCACCGGTTCGGCGGTGGGGGAGGAGGCCGCCGGGGCGGCGCCGTGTGCAACGCCTGCGGCGTGCGCGATCGCGCCGCCGCCGGCGCCCGTGCCCGCGAGTGCGATCGCGCACGCGCTGAAGGCGAGCAGACCGGCTCTGCGCCTAGCGGTCATTGCTCGCCCCAGCCCGCGCGATGAGCGGGGCGGGCGACGGTCCCCCACAGGCCGTCGCCCGCACCATTTCCGTCCTCAGCCGGTGAAGCGTGGCAGCGAGCGGTGAACCGCACAGCGCGCCACCGTCTGGTGGAGCGTCTTCGTTGCCGTTTTGCTCGAGGCGGTGTAGACGACGCGAATCGTGACGTGGTGGGTCGAACCCGGATGCACGCTGATACGCGCCGCGTAGGTGTTCTTGCTCGTGGCTTTGTGCAGGACCTTGACCGTGTGGCCATCGACCTTGAACGTTACGGAAGAAATCGACGTTCCGTGGACGCTTGCCACGTAGCTGGACCGTGAGATGCAGCCGCGGATGGCGGAGATGCTCGCCGTGCCTTTGGCGGGAACCGTCGTGGTTTTCGCCGAGAGCACCGCGACGGTCGCCGGTGGCGGTGGCGGTGGCGGCGTCCATTCCTCCGTCGCCGTCGCCCGCTCGACCGTGAGGATCACTTTCGTCGCGGCCGAACGCACCTTGCTGTCTTCTTCTTCTTCGCGTTCTTCGACGGGGCTTTCGAGCGTGATGCTGCCGATGATCGTGTCTTTACCGGCTCCGTTCACGTCTGTGTACGTGAAGTTGACGTTGCCGTTTTCATCGCTCAGGCATTCCGGATCGGGTGCACCCGCGCCGGTCGTGCACGTACCGCCCACCCCTGCGTTCCGTTCGGTGACGTTGAACGTCACTTTCAGTCCGACGAGCGGTTTGCCTTCCTTGTGCGTGTTCGCCGTCACCGTGTGCGTGCCGCCCGCCGGGTCGATGCCCGTCGGAGGCGTGAGCGAGAGGTTCGGCGCTTCCGCCACGATGCCGCGGCCGGAGAGCAGGACGTACGCCTCACCGCACACTTCCGCTTTGGTTTCGGGGTCGGTTCCACACGTCGGATGCGACGGCGTGTCGGTTGCGACCGCGAGCGGGATCCAGTCGGCGGGGAACGTCGGGAACGTGACGTGGTCCGAGCACTCCCAGCCCTGGATGTCCGAGTCGAGCAGCTTCGTGGGCCCTTCGTTGAACACGGGGTTCGCCGCGATCTGCTGGACGCTTCCGCCGCACGGCGGGCTTTCGTTCTCGGTCCACGCTTTCGGCGCGGGCGTCTGGGTCAGGTGTTCGAGGATCACGCTTTTGTCGCGTCCGTCGTTGCCTTCCACGCTCGGCTGGTGCAGCGGCTCGAAGCGCAGTTTCTGCGCGGTGCCTTCTTTTTCGTGTTCTTCTTTTTCTTCAGGGCTTTCTCCGAGGTCTGCACAGCTCGTGTCGAAGTAGACACCCGTCGCGCCGGCGACGCCGCCCGCGAACGTGATGCCGTCCTGGACGAGGTGCTCTGCGCCCGCGCTGCTCGGGTTGCCTTCTTCGCTCGGCCGGGCCCCGCCGCCACCGGCGGCGTAGTGGAACTCGGGGTCGGTGCCGACGACGACGCGGTTGCCCACGTTGCCTGCGCTCATCACGACCGGCACCCAGGTTTTCGCCGAGTTGACGGCGGACAGCGCCGTGCTACGGCAGTCCGGGTCGCCGACGATCAGGACCTGGTACTGCGCGAATTCTTCGGCAGTCATCGCTTCCCATTCCGCGCCTGACTTGACCGTGACGGCGAAGCCTGCGTGTTCAGCCGCGTACTGCTCGAGGCTGATCGGTGAGCCTTCCTTTTCGATGCCGTCGTCGAAGGTCACGGATTCGCCGTTGAGGAGTGCCGTGTTCGGCACGCTCGCGCTCGCTGCCTGCGGGAGGATCGCGACCATCAGAGCCGACATCGCGGCGATCATGACTGCCGAGATCGCGCCCCGACGTAGGACTCCAAGAATTCCCTCCATGGTGGGTTTCCCCCCTTTGTCTCCAGGTTTGCGCGGCTCCTGCCGCTCCGAATCGCCGGTGGCCCAATCCCCCCCGGCGACGTGCGCCTTCCTGGCGCTGTTGGCGAAGTTTACATGTTGAGTATTCGCTTAGGTAGGCCGGGCAATAAATATTTCAAGTCCAATTTTGGACCCATCTTTCGGGCCCGCGGACCCCATCAGCCCGTTCTGCGGCGCCGCCCGGGCGGTCCGGGCGCCGCCGCGCGTTCGCCGAGCCACTGCGTCCACGAGCCGCAGGCGATCTCGTGCTCGCTCGAGACGGGGTGGTTGGCTACATAAACCCACGCCTCACCGGCCGGCTGCAAGAGCTCAGCGCGCAGCCGCAGGTAGCTCGAGCGCACACGGTCGCGGGGGTCGTATTCCTCGAACGGGTCGAGCGTGTCGAACACCGACTCGTCGAGGACCTCGAACAGCTCGCCGTGGGCGATCCCGCCTCCGAGCACGAGCGTCGGCCACTCGCCGAGGTCGTACAGGCGCCCGGCGACGCTGCACGGCCCGAGCAGGCGCAGGCGGCTGCGCACGCCGAGCTCCTCGAGCGTCCCGAAGGCGCTCATCAGGGTTCCGTACAGGGCCAGACGGCTTGGCTCGAGCCGCGCGGGCATGGTCCTCGCCGATGCTAGTGGGCGCTCGCCGGCGCCCTCTACCATCCGCCTGTGCGCGCGTACTCCTTGTTGGCATGAGCGCGCCGTCCCCACGGCGCTACGCGATCGGGGCGGTGGGCGAGGACGATCTCGCCGAGCTGCTTCCGCTCGTGCGCGCCTACTGCGACTTCTACTCCACCGCACCCGGCGACGAGGATCTGCTCGCGCTCTCGCGCGCGCTCATCGCGGACCCCGCCGGCGAGGGCGTCCAACTGCTCGCGCGCGATGCTCAGGGGCAGGCGGTGGGCTTTGCGTCCGTGTTCTGGAGCTGGGACACGACGGAGGGCGGGCGCATCGGCATCATGAACGACCTGTACGTGGCGCCCGCCGCGCGCGGATCGGGCCTCGCGGGCGAGCTGATCGGCGCGTGCCTGGGGGAATGCGCACGGCGGGGGGCGCTGCGCCTGGAATGGGAGACCGCGCCCGACAACGCGCCCGCGCGAGCGGCGTACGAGCGCGCCGGCGCCGTGCGCGAGCCGTGGGTGGTCTACGTGCTGCCCGTGGCGGCGGGATGAGGCGATCCTGCGGCGCGGGCAGGGCGCCGATGAATGCAGCGGGATCGCCCACGCCGGGGTTCGCGGCGGCGGCGGGGGCGCCCACGCGAGCTCAGTCGGGCCAGCGGCCGTGGCGGTCGAAGTACTCGCGGGCGGCGTCCTCGCGCTCGCGCTGGCGTTCGCCGGCGATGCCGGCGCGGAACAGCCAGTTGATGAGGATGATGGCGAGGCCCGCGCTGACGATCCCGCCGCCGCCCTCGAGATCCGTTTCGCCGCCCAACGACATCACGATGATCCCCGCGAGGATGACCGCCGCCGGCAGGACGTAGCGCACGCCGATGAGCAGCCAGGAGTGCCCGCCGCCCGCGGGCTGCGCGGGTGCGCGCTCGCTCCGTGGGGCGCTACCGTTCATCCCTCCGTTGTAGCGGTCCGGAGCGCTCCTTCGACGATCGGACGGCTGGGCGGCCGCAGACCATGCCGACGATCGACGAGATCACCATCGCGGACGAGCCCGCGTCCTGGGAGGCGCTCGGCTTCACGGTGCAGGACGACACCTGCGAGCTAGCCGGCGTGACGCTGCGGCTTGCCGGACGCGGGGCTGGAGAGGGGATCGTGGGCTGGTCGCTGCGCGATCTCGCGACCGCGGACCTCGACGGATTGCCCACCACGATCTCGAGCTCGGCTGCGCGGCCCCCCGCACTGCCGCACCCCAACGGCGTGGTGGAGATCGACCACGTGGTGGCGGTGTCGCCCGCCTTCGAGCGCAGCGTCGCGGCATTCGAACACGCCGGGCTCGACCTGCGCCGCGTTCGCGAGGAGCCGACGCCCGCGGGCGCGCCGCGGCAGGCCTTCTTCCGGCTCGGCCGCGAGATCCTCGAGCTCGTGCAGGAGCCCGATGAGGTGGTGGCGAGCAAGGGCGGTCCAGACCGGCCGGTCTGCTTCTGGGGCCTCGCGCTGCTCGTCGAGGACATCGACCGCACGGTGGAGCTGATGGCGCCGCACGCGCGCCCGGCACGCGACGCGGTGCAGGCGGGACGTCGCATCTCCACGCTCGGGCGCTCCGCGGGCGTCGCGATCCCGCTCGCGCTGATGAGCCGCCAGGAGGACACCGAGGCGGTGGCGCGATGAGCGAGGGGCGCTGGAACGAGGTGGACGAGTACGTCAGCGACACGCTCGTCGGCCACGATGCCGTGCTCGAGCAGGCGCTCGCGGCGAGCGCCGAGGCGGGGTTGCCGCCGATCGCGGTGTCTCCGGCGCAGGGGAAGCTCTTGTACCTGCTCGCGCGCATCCACCGCGCCTCGAACGTGCTCGAGCTCGGGACACTCGGCGCCTACAGCACGATCTGGCTCGCGCGGGCGCTGCCGGCGGACGGGCGCCTGGTGACGCTCGAGGTGGATCCGGGCTATGCGGCGGTGGCGTCCGCGAACATCGAGCGAGCGGGGCTCGGCGAGCTCGTCGAGCTGCGCGTCGGGCCGGCGCTCGAGGCGATGAAGGAGCTCGTCGCGCAGGGTGCGGGGCCGTTCGACCTGATCTTCATCGACGCCGACAAGCCCACCACGCCCGAGTACTTCGAGCAGGCGCTCGCGCTGTCGCGTCCCGGCGGCGTGATCGTGGTGGACAACGTCGTCCGCCACGGCGGGCTCGCCGAGGAGGCGCCGGACGACCCCGGTGCGGCGGGGATGCGGCGGTTGCACGAGCTGCTACGCACGGAGCGGCGCGTCAGCGCGACGACGATCCAGACCGTCGGCCTCAAGGGCTACGACGGCTTCACGCTCGCGCTCGTCGCCTAGCGCCGGCTGTCGCTCTCAGGGCCCGCCGGCAGCGAGGATGTTCGTAGCCGTGCGGTGCGCGAGCGACATGATCGAGATCATCGGGTTGACGCCCGGCGCGGTGGGGAAGGCGGAGGCGTCGCCGATCCACACGCCCTCGGTGTCGTGCAGCTCGCCGAGCCCGTCGGCGACGGACTCGGCGGGATCCGATCCCATCCGGCACGAGCCCATCTGGTGCGCCGTGAACGCGGCGATGTCGTTGGCGAGCAGCGAACCCGCCTCGATCTGCTCGACGAACACCTCGAAGTCCTCGCCCTCGCGCCACTCGAGCACCGGACGCTGGTAGAAGGTGATGATCTCCTTCGCGCCCGCGGCGCGGTGCAGCCGCGCGAGCTCCACCATCGCGCGGCGGAACATGCGCGCGTCCACGTCGTCCGTGAAGGACCAGCGCGTCACCGCTCGCCCGTGGTCGTCGATCGCCACTTCTCCCGCGCCGTGGTCGCGGGCGACGGAGATGAACGGGGCGATGTGGCGGAGCTTCTGCTCGAGCAGCTGCTTGTGGCCGCGGCCGTCCTCGAACGGCAGCGACATCGCGACGATCGCGGGCGCCACCGTGGTGGCCTCGATCAGGAACCCGTGCTCGCCCTCGCAGTCCTTGAACTGGTCCGAGAGGGCTGACTGGATCTGTCCGATCCAGCCCTCGATCGGCTGCTCGTAGACGCCGCCGATCAGCGAGGCGGGATGGAGCCGCAGGTGCTTGCCCGCCGCGGCGCCGCCGATGCCCGAGCGCAGCAGCAGTGCGGGCGACTCGATCGAGCCGGCGGCGACGACCACCGTGGGCGCCTTCACCGTGAGCGTCGTCGTCGAGCCGTCCTCGTTGGTGACGGTCGCCAGCACACCCGTCGCGCGCCCGTCCTCGACGAGCACGCGCTCGGCGCGCGCCCCGACGACGAAGCGCGTGCCGGCGTCGGCGGCGTCCTGCAGGAACGTCTTCATCGTCGACTGCTTGCAGCCCTTCTGGCAGCCGGCGTAGCAGTAGCCGCACGTCGAGGGGTCGTCGCAGCTGGAGTCGGCGTTGCGCGTGAGCGGCCTGTTGCTCCAGCCGAGCGTCTCGCACGCGTTGATCAGCAGTTTGTGCGTGCGGTTCTGCGAGGTCGCCGTGTCGTTGACGCCGAGCCGGCGCCACACGGCGTCGATGTGCTGCTCGTACTCGGGGCGGTCGATCCCCTCGACGCCCATCGCCGCCCACTCCTCGCGGATGTGCTGGGGCGTGCGGATGCAGTTGAGGTAGTTGACGATCGTGCCGCCGCCGAGGGTGGAGCCGGCGAGGATCGCGATCGAGCCGTCCTCGGAGGAGGCGAGGCCACCGCCGAGGTACAGCTCGAGCATCCCCTGCAGCTCGAGCTGGTGGAAGTCCGACTCGTTGCGGTAGCCGCCCATCTCCAGCACCACCACCGAGCGCCCGCCCTGCTGCAGCTCGGCGGCGATCACGCCGCCGCCGGCACCCGAGCCGACGACGCACACGTCGGCCTCGAGCGTCGCCTCCTCGCCCGCGAGGCGCTCGACGGAGATCGTCTTCGGGGCCTGCCCGGCAGAGGGCGCCGGCGACCCCGGCCCCGGGTAGCCGATCGCATCCCAGTTGGCGTTGCGACCGGACTCGTCGGGCAGGCCGTAGAAGAACAGGAACGTGAGCGCGCGCAGCTGGCGCACGCCGAGCTTGGCTTCGGCGCTGGAGTCCGAGATCGCGTGCACGAGCGCCGTGCGCTCCTCGAGCGGGAGGCCCGCGACGTCCTGGGCGGCGAACGCGTCGAGCAGCTGCCCGAACGCCTCGATGTCCTCGGGGATCGCCGTCTGTGCGAGCAGCGACTCGATCTGCGCCGCCACGCCGAGGTCCGACGCTGCACGCTCGTAGAACGCGCGCGTCTGCGCGTCGGCATCCGGCGCCTCGAGCGCGGGCGCGAACGTGTCGCAGATGGCCTCCAGCGCGCGACGCCGCGTCTCCGACAGGACCCCCACGGTTGTAGCCATCGTTCCTCCCTTTGGTTGGCCGGCCAACTATAGTCCCGCGCGATGGCGCGGGAGCTGAAGCTGGGGATGAACACCGGCTACTGGGCAGGGGGCCCGCCGCCGGGTGCGGCCGATGCGATCGCGGAGGCTGAGCGCCTCGGCTACGACTCGATCTGGACGGCAGAGGCGTACGGCTCCGACTGCCTCACGCCGCTGGCGTGGTGGGGCGCCTCGACCGAGCGCCTGAAGCTGGGTACCGCGATCGTGCAGATGTCCGCCCGCCAGCCCGCGGCGACGGCGATGGCGGCGATGACGATGGACCTGCTCTCGAACGGCCGCTTCATCCTCGGGCTCGGCGTGTCGGGGCCGCAGGTGGTGGAGGGCTGGTACGGGATGCCCTTCGAGAAGCCCCTCGCGCGCACGCGCGAGTACATCTCGATCCTGCGCGACATCTGGGCGCGCAACGGGCCTGTGGTGGCGGACGGCCCGTACTACCAGCTGCCGCTGCCCGACGGAACCGGGCTGGGCAAGCCGCTGAAGTCCTCGATCCATCCGGTGCGCGAGGACATCCCCATCTACCTCGGCGCCGAGGGTCCGAAGAACATCGCGCTGTGCGCCGAGCTGTGCGACGGCTGGCTGGCGATGCTGTTCTCGCCGGCTGCCTACGACGAGCTCTACCGGCCATCGCTCGAGGAGGGTTGGTCGCGCCCGGGAGCGCGCCGCAGCGCGAAGGACTTCGAGGTGTGCGCGACGGTGCCGCTGATCGTCACCGACGACCTCGACGCGGCGGCTGACGCGCTGCGCCCGTTCTATGCCCTCTACTTCGGCGGCATGGGCGCGAAAGGCACGAACTTCCACGCGAACGTGCCGATCAGGATGGGCTACGAGAAAGAGGTGGGCGAGATCCAGGAGCTCTATCTCAGCGGCAAGAAGGAGGAGGCGGGCGCGAAGATCCCGCGCGCGCTGATCGAGGAGCTCTCGCTGATCGGAGGAGCGGAGAAGATCCGCGACGACCTCGAGCGCTGGCGCGAGTCGGCGGTGACGACGCTGCTGATCTCGGGCGACGCGGCGACGCTGCGCACCGCCGCCGAGCTCGTCCTCGGCTGACGCGCTCGCGGCGCTGCCGGGAGACCGGCCGGCGCTAGGGTCTAGGGATGGGCGACGCCGACGCGCTGACTCCCCAGCAGCCGCTGGGCAACTACCAGTACGAGATCTACGCGCGCGGGCTCACGGGCGAGCGCCCGGCGCTGCCGCTCGGCGCGGGCGAGCTCGAACGGCGGGCGGCCGAGGTGCTGAGCGCCGAGGCGTTCGGCTACGTGGCCGGAGGCGCCGGCTCCGAGCAGACGATGCGCGCCAACCTGCGCGCGTTCGAGCGCGTGCAGATCGTGCCGCGGATGCTGCGCGACGTGTCGGTGCGTGACCTCTCCTGCACGGTGCTCGGCACCGAGATGCCGGCGCCCGTGCTGCTCGCCCCGATCGGGGTGCAGTCGATCGTCCATCCCGAGGCGGAGCTCGCGGTGGGACGCGCCGCCGCTGCGCTCGGGCTGACGTTCATCCTCAGCACGGCGGCGTCGCATGCGATGGAGGAGGTGGCGGACGCGGTTGGGGACGCGAGCCGCTGGTACCAGCTGTACTGGCCGCGCGACCGCGACCTCGCCGAGAGCTTCTTGGCGCGAGCCGAGGAGGCTGGCTACGCGGCGGTGGTGGTGACGCTCGACACGTGGATGCTCGGCTGGCGCCCGCGCGACCTCCAGCACGGCTACCTGCCCTTCCTCAAAGGCGAGGGGGTGGCGAACTACTTCAGCGACCCCGTGTTCCGCGCCGCGCTCGAGCGCCCGCCGGAGGAGGACCTCGAGCCGGCCCTCGGGCACTGGGCATACCAGTTCTCCAACCCGGCGGTTACGTGGGCGGACCTCGAGTGGCTGCGCGACGAGACCGAGCTGCCGATCCTGCTGAAGGGCATCCTCAACGGCGAGGACGCGCGGCGCGCGGTGCAGGCGGGGATGGACGGGCTGATCGTCTCCAACCACGGCGGGCGCCAGGTGGACGGGTCGGTGGGCGCGCTCGACGCTCTCGCCGACGTCGCCGAAGCGGTTGGCGGCGAGCTGGCTGTGCTGTTCGACAGCGGCGTGCGCACGGGCGCCGACGTCTTCAAGGCGCTCGCGCTGGGCGCCGAAGCGGTGTGCGTGGGACGGCCGTTCGTGTGGGGCCTCGCGCTCGGCGGCCAGGCCGGCGTCGAAGAGGTGCTGCGCTGCCTGCTCGCGGAGCTCGATCTGACGCTCGGGTTGAGCGGCTGCACGAAGCCGTCCGAGGTGGACGCGGGGTTGCTGCGAGCGCCGACGGAGACTGAGCCGCCGCGTGCCCGCGCGATCGGACGCCTCGATCAAGCGTCTGACGCTCGTCGCGTGCATCATGGGGTCGGGCATCGCGCTGCTCGACGGCACCGTCGTGAACGTCGCGCTGCCGACGATCCAGCGCGTCCTCGGCGGCGGCCTGGCGGCGCAGCAGTGGGTGGTGAACGCCTACCTGCTGACGCTCGGCTCGCTGATCCTGGTGGGGGGCTCGCTCGGCGACATCTTCGGCGAGCGGCGCATCTTCACGATCGGCGTGGCGGGCTTCGGCGTGGCCTCGATCGGCTGTGCGCTGGCGCCGACGATCGGCTGGCTGGTGGCGGCGCGCGCCGTCCAGGGGGTGGCGAGCGCGCTGCTCACGCCGGCGTCGCTGGCGGTGATCGTGCACACGTTCCCGGAGTCCGAGCGCGGCGGCGCGATCGGTGCGTGGACGGCCTGGGGGACGATCGCGGCGGTGCTCGGGCCGCTGCTCGGGGGCGAGCTGCTCGCGATCGGGACGTGGCGGTGGATCTTCCTGATCAACATCCCGTTCGTGATCGCCTGCGTGTGGATCATCCAGGTGGCGATCCCGGCGGTCGAGCGTCGCGAGGCCGGCGAGCGGCGGGTGGATCTGCCGGGAGCCCTGCTGTGCGCGCTCGGGCTCGGCGGCATGGTGTTCGGGCTGATCGAGCAGCCGCGGCTCGGCTGGTCGAGCCCGGCCGTGGCCGTGTCGCTGATCGGCGGCGCGGCGTTGCTGGTGCGTTCGTGCTGTACGAGGCGCGGGCGAGCGACCCGATGCTGCCGCTGCGGCTGTTCCGCAAGCGGAACTTCGCCGCCGGCAACGTGGAGACGCTCGCGATGTACGCCGGCCTGGCGATCCTGTTCTTCTTCCTGGTGCTGTTCCTGCAGCAGGTCGCCGGCTACTCGCCGCTGGCGAGCGGCCTCACGACGCTGCCCGTCACGATCGTGATGTTCGCGCTGTCGCGCCGCTTCGGCGCGCTCGCCGATCGCCACGGCCCGCGGCTGTTCATGGGCCTCGGGCCGCTGGTGTGCGCCTGCGGGCTGTTGCTGTTTCAGCGCGTGGGGACGAGTGTCGACTACCTCACCGAACTGCTCCCCGCGCTGCTCGTGTTCGGCGTCGGCCTGTCGATGACGGTGGCGCCGCTGACGGCCGCCGTGCTGGCGGACGCCGCGGAGGCAGACGCGGGGATCGCCTCGGGCGTGAACAACGCGATCGCGCGCGTGGCGGGGCTCGTGGGCACCGCCGCGGTCGGGGCAGCCGTGGCGGGCTCGTTCGCGAGCAACCTCGAAAGCCGGCTGCAGGGTGCGCGGCTGGGACCGGCGGCGCAGGCCGCTGTGGTGGAAGCGAAGCGCCTCCCGCTCGGCGTCCCCGAAGTGGCGCACGTGGCGCCGCTGCAGGCGCGGGTGGTGACGAACGCCGCCGAACAGGCATCGCTGCACAGCTTCCACGTGGGCATGGGGATCGCGGCGGTGCTGCTGGCGGCCGGTGGCCTGATCGGCGCGCTCGGCGTCCGCAACCCACGCGGGCTGGTCGCCGCCGAGCAATGCCCGGCAGGCCAGCTCGTGGGCACCGGCAGGGAGCTCGTGCAGCCGGTGAGCGACGCGCAGCCGGCGTAGGAGGGGTAGCTCGGACCCCCACCGGGTAGGATCTGCCGCGATGGGAGGGTGCCGATCGGTTGGAATCGCGCGCGCGGGCGCTCGCGTCTCTGGTTGCGGTGCTCGCCGGCGTCGCGATGGGGTTGCCTGCGAGCGCAGCCGCCACTCCGCAGCTGAAGTTCAAAGCGCAGTTCGTCCCGATCCCGGGCTATCCCGAAACCGGGAACATCTACGGCGCGGGCGCAGCCCTGCAGGCGGAATACCAGATCGTAGGCGATGAATACGTCGGCTCGCCCCCTCCCTTGGTGGGCTTGAAGCTGTACCTGCCGCAGGGTGTCCTCGTTCACACGAGCGGGTTCCCGACGTGCCCGCAGGACGTACTCGAAACGGGTCGAGGGGAAGCCTGCCCGAATGGGTCGCGCGCGGGGCCGGCGGGGTTAGCGGCGCTGGCAGTGGGACCGGGCGGGCATCGGATCCACGAGAGCCGCGAGCGCCCAACCGTTCTACGCGCCGGGTGGCGGCCTGGACCTGTCGGTCGTCGCGAGCCGCCCACGCCCGAACAGCTCGTCGCCATCTCCCACTACTCCGCGCTGGCGGGAGCCGCGGGCTTCGGGCCCGAGCTGATTGCGTCGTTCTCGATCGAACCGGTCGCGGTGGGGCACTTCGCCGTCGGTGGAAAGACTGCTCGTGAAGCTAGGGACCGCGTTCGGCCCGCGGGTCCCCGGTCGCGCGACCGACTACTACCGGGTGCCGAAGAAGGGGGCGTGCCCGACGGGCGGGTTCCACCTCAAGACCGAATTGATTTTCCTGGGGGCCCTGCGCCCGGAAACGGTGATCGAGGAATATCGGGCGCCATGTCCGAGCCGCTCGGCGGGGCAAGAACGGGCGAGCTCGGCGCCGCCCGCACCCCCGCCACCACCGCTGTCGGGCCTCGCGATCGCGCCGACTCGCTTTCGTGCCTCGCGCTCGGGCGCGAGCGTGGCGAGGAGCCCGGTGGGGGCGACGGTCGACTACCTCGTCTCCGAAGAAGCTTCGCCTCGCGAATCCGCCACCGTGGAGTTCACTGTCGAACGGATCGTGCCGGGCGTGATAGCGTGCGGGTGCCTGCGCGCCGCAGGCACGCGGCCGTCGTGGCCCGCGATGCGGCAGGTGGGTGAGGCTGCCGGGGTCCTTCGACCTCGAAAGCCCGGCGGGCGAGAACAGCTTCCGGTTCAGCGGCCGCATGCGCGGCCGTGCGCTCCCCGCGGGGGTGTACAGGTTGCGGGCGAGGCTCGGCTCGACGAGCGAAGCGGCGCCCTTCCGGATCGTTCGCTGAGAAATCGCGCACCCGCCGCTTCGATGGAAGATTGCCGGCGAGCGGGAGTCTTTGGGGGAAGCAGCGCTTCACGTCCACTTCCCCCGAGAGAAAGGTAGACGATGTCCTCCGGAACAGAGGTGCGGACAGCCCCTGCGGGCGATCTCCCCACGCGCGGAGTCAGTCGTCGCAAGTTCATCGCCGGCGGCCTGGCGGCCGGCATCGGTGTCGGGCTCGGCCCGCTCGGCCACACGGCGAGCGCGCTCGCGGGCCCGGGCACCAGCAGCGGCCCGCTCAGCGACGGCGATGCAGCGATCCTCAGGTTCCTCGCCGCGGCGGAGCTCCTGGAGACGGACCTGTGGCAGCAGTACAACGAGCTCGGGGGGATCCAGGACAGCGAGGTTCCCGGCGGGAGCGGCAGCCCGGCCTACACGAAAGCGCTCCAGAAGCTAGACGGAGACATGCCGCAGTACATCCACGACAACACCGACGACGAGTTCACCCACGCTGCGTTCATCAACGGCTATCTGAAGTCGCGCGGCGCCGAACCGGTGAACCTCGACCGCTTCCGGACGCTGCCGAGCAGCGAGGCAAGCGGCGCCCAGCAGATCGGCCGGCTCACGAACCTGATGGAACTGACCGTCGATACGACCTGGTGGACGCGCTACCGCAGCGACACCGCCAACCCCGATCTGGGGGGAGTGTTCCCGCCGGCGGTGCCCGGCCTGCTGAAAGGGAAGTTCCCGGCGATCCCGCGCAGCAACAAGGACCTGCATCCCCACGACCACATCCAGGCGATCGCCAACACCGCCGGCTTCCACTTCTGCACGATCGAGCAGGGCGGGACGAGCCTGTACCCGTCCCTGGCGCAGCGGGTGAGCGACCCCGAGGTGCTGCGCGTGGTGCTGAGCATCGGTCCGACGGAGGCGATGCACTTCCAGACCTGGCACGACAAGGCGGGCAACGCCCCGCCCCTCACGGACCCGACGAACGGGCTGGAATTCCCCGACCTGAACGCCCCGCCCTTCGGCGGCGAGGAATTCCAGACGAACCTGATCATGCCCGAGCCGACGGTGTTCCTGAAGAAGACGCTGCCGGTGTGCTCGATCGTGCGCCCGACGAAGACGCAGGGTGCGGCGATGGGCGCGGCCAAGGCGCTGACAGCAGACGGCCTCTTCATCGGCCATTCGCAGGAATTCTTCGAAGCCCTCACCGAACTCGCGCAGGCGGCTGACGCCGCGATGCGCGAATAGGGCTTCACCCAGCCGCTGCGCGGCCTCCCCCGGCCCGCGCAGCAGAGCGCCCGGTCGCGGCCCACTGCGGTGCGTGGTCGCGACCGGGCGCGAAGGGCGGGGTGCTCCGAAGCTCAGTACGCCCGCGCGTACTCGCGCATCGCCTCGATGATGGGCGCGAGCCGGCGTCCCCGCTCGGTGAGCCGGTACTCGACCGTCGGCGGGCTCGACGGGATCACCGTGCGTTCGACGAGGCCTGCTGCCTCGAGATCCCGCAGCCGCTCGGAGAGCATCCTGGGAGAAATGCCGGCGACGGCGTCGGCGAACTCGTTGAAGCGCAGCGCGCCCGACAGCGCGGCATACAGGATCGAGAGCTGCCAGCGGCGCTCGAGGAGGTCCGCCGTCTCGCGGACCTCCTCGGGCACCGGCTCACATCTACGAGAGGGACGCGACATCGCGTGCGGGCTCCAGGGCGCGGTCGATGACCTCCTGGACGGTCATCACCGGGTGGAAGGTCATCTGGTTGCGAACCTCCTCGGGGATGTCGTCCAGGTCGCCGCGGTTGCGCTCGGGCAGGATCACGTCGGCGAGCCCGGCGGCATGCGCGGCGAGCGCCTTCTGCTTGAGGCCGCCGATCGGCAGCACCCTGCCCTGCAGGGTGACCTCGCCGGTCATGCCCACGGTGTGCTTCACCGGGCGACCCGACAGCAGCGAGGCGAGCGCGGTCACCATCGTCACGCCGGCGCTCGGGCCGTCCTTCGGGATCGCGCCGGCAGGCACGTGCACGTGGAACTCCTTGTTCTCGAAGGCGTGCTCGTCGATGCCGAGCTCCTCTGCGTGCCCGCGGACGTAGGAGAGGGCGATCTGCGCCGACTCCTTCATCACGTCGCCGAGCTGTCCGGTGAGCACGAGGCTGCCGTTGGCGCTGCCGCCCTTCGCGGCTGTTGCCTCCACGAACAGCACGTCGCCGCCCGTGCCGGTCACAGCCAGGCCCGTGGCGACGCCGGGCGTGGCGGTGCGCGCCGCGGACTCCTGGAAGAACTTCTGGCGCCCCAGCGCATCGCGCACGGTGTCGACGTCGATGTTGACGGGGAGCTTCGTCGCGCCGCCTGACTTCGCCTTTGCCTTCGTGGACCTGGCCTTCGTGGCCTTGCCCTCGCCGGCCTGCTTGGCCTTCCCGTCGCTCGCCTGCACGTCGTCGTGCTCAGCCTCGGCGGGGGCACCGTCGGCGGTGGGCTTCCCAGCCGCGCCGTCGGCGCCCGTCGTGAGGCTCGAGGCGATGCGCGTGGCGGTCTTGCGCAGGATCGTGCCGAGCTCGCGCTCGAGGTTGCGCACGCCCGCCTCGCGGGTGTACTCGGAGATGATCGTGCGAAGCACCTCATCGGAGATCTCGACCTCGTCCTCGCGCAGGCCGTTGCGGTCGCGCTGGCGCGGCCACAGGTAGCCCTTGGCGATCGCGAGCTTCTCCTCGGAGGTGTACCCGTCGAAGTGGATCACCTCCATGCGGTCGAGCAACGGGCCCGGGATCGTGTCGGCGACGTTGGCGGTAGCCAGGAACATCACCTGCGAGAGGTCGAGCTCGACATCCAGGTAGTGGTCGCGGAACGAGTGGTTCTGGGCGGGGTCGAGCACCTCGAGCAGCGCAGCCGAGGGGTCGCCGCGCCAGTCCGCGCCGACCTTGTCGACCTCGTCGAGCAGGATCACCGGGTTCATCGTCCCGGCGTCCCGCAGCGCCCTCACCAGGCGGCCCGGGAGCGCGCCGATGTACGTGCGCCGGTGCCCGCGGATCTCGGCCTCGTCACGGACGCCGCCGAGCGACATCCGCACGAATTCGCGGCCGGTTGCGCGCGCGATCGACTCGCCGATCGACGTCTTGCCGGTGCCCGGCGGGCCGATCAGCGTGAGGATCGCACCCGACTTCGGGTCCGCCTCGATGTCGCGGTCCTGGCGCAGCTTGCGCACGGCGAGGTACTCGGTGACACGGTCCTTCACGTCTTCGAGGCCGGCGTGGTCGGCATCGAGCACAGCCCGCGCGGCGACCGGGTCGAGGTGCTCCTCGGAGCGCTTGCTCCACGGCACCGCGATCAGCCAGTCGAGGTAGGTGCGGATCATGCTCGACTCGCCCGTCTGCTCGCCCATCCGCTCCAGGCGGGCGAGCTCCTTGAGCGCCTGCTCCTCGACGGGCTCGGGCATCTGCGCGTCCTCGATCTTCGTGCGGTACTCGTCGGCTACCGACGCGTCGTCCTCGCCGAGCTCCTTGCGGATGGACTCCATCTGCTTGCGCAGGAAGTACTCGCGCTGCTGCTTCTCGGCGCCCTCCTGGACGTCCTCGCGGATGCGCTTGCGCACCTGCAGCTCTGCCAGCGACTCGCGCTGCAGCTTGACTGCGAGCTCGAGGCGGTCGGTGACGTCGAGCGTGCGCAGCAGCTCGACCTTCTGGTCGTAGGAGATCGTGGGGGAGTAGCCGGCGGAGTCGGCGAGCGCGCCCGGCTCGGCGATCGCGCGCAGGAACGCCGCGATGCGGCCGTCGTCGCCGCGCAGCTCGAGGATCTCCTCGACGGTGGCGCGGTACTCGCGCTCGAGCTCGCGCGTGCGGCCGTCGACGGGAACGTCGTCGGGCCGCTCGTCCACCTCGACCCGCAGCTCGCCGGCGGGACCGGTCTGGGCGGCGCCGATCAGGGCGCGGTGCTCACCCGAGATGGCGACTGCGCGGCCGCCGCCGGGAAGACGGATCTGCTCGGACACCTCGGCGATCGTTCCGACCTCGAGGAACTCGTTCTCGTGGCGCGGCACGAGCACCACGCGCTCGTCGTCGCCGACGTCCACCGTGAGCGTGATGCCCATGTTCGGGAACACGACCGTGTCGTCGAGCGGGATCAGCCGCAGCCGGGGCTGCGGATCGGTGGTGATGGTGGGCTTCGCTGGCGTGGGTGGCATGGGCAATGGCTCCATATGAGCTTACGAAAGTTTAGTTAGTATAGCGCGCGATAGTTGCAGGCGCAAGTATCTTCCGAACGGCTGAAAAACGGCATCAGAGAGCCGGTTTCAGGATGACTTCCCCTCATCGAAGGTGACCTCCACGTTCTCCTCGTGGATCCGCTCCTCGATCTCCGCCGAGGAGGTGAGGGCGCGCTTGTCGGCGTCCAGGAGCGGCGCCGCGAAGAAGCTGCGGGGCCACAGGCGGCGCTTGCGGACGACGTTCACCTCGGCGGCGAAGACGGTCAGCTGGGCTCCCAGGTAGATCCACGCGAGCAGTCCGAGGACGAGGGCGAACACGCCGTACAACGGGCCCGTGCGTTTGAGCGTGTGATCGATGTAGAAGCCGCCGAGGTGCTGCAGCAACTGCCAGCCGATCGTCGCCACGACCACCCCGGGCAGCAGGTCGCGCCACGGCACGTCCAACGCCGTGAGCAGTTTGAACGCGATCATGAAGAGCGCGAGGTTGAGGAGCAGCGCGCTGGCGACGCCTGCGAGGACGAGCGGCAGCCCGTGGCTGGCGGCGCCCACGAAGCCCGCGGCGGCGGTTGAGACGATCATCAGCGTGCCGAAGATCGCGAGCATCCCGAGGCCACGGAGCCGCTCGTGGAGGAAGCCGGGGCGGTGCTTGAAGGGCACGCTCCACACGCGGTTGAAGGCGTTCTGGGCGGCCGTGGTGATGCCAAGGCCGGCCAGCAGCGAGAGCACGAGGCCGATCACGAGCGCCGACACGCTGCCCGTGATCGGGTGCAGCTTGAGCTGGTCACTGATGATCGGGAACTGGCCGAGCGTGCCGTCGAGGATCTGCTGGCGCAGCTTGTCATCGCCCTGCAGCACGAACCCGAGGATCGTCACGAACACGAGCAGCAGTGGGAACAGCGCGACGAAGCCGTAGTAGGCGATCAGCGCGGCGAGCTGCCCCGCCTGGTCTTCGCCGAACTTCTTGATCACCGCCGCCACGAAGCTCACGCCGCGCGTCTGCTGCTGGCGGCGGTCGACGCGGTGAAGCGTCTCGGAGACGCTCACTACGCCACCCCCCGTTCGTAGCTCCGCTCCGCGGCGAAGCTACCGCGCAGGAAGGTGGGGGGCGTGCAGCCCTGGTCGCGCGACATCCCCATGTGTGTACCCGATATCAGCAGTCGAACGAGACGCCCCCGAGGATCGGCGGCACGCCGCGACCTCCGGGACGACGGCCGGACCCCCTCGAGGAGGTGGCAGCCGTGGCAAGCGCGCGGCGTGAGGTCATGTTGCGGGCGCATGGTTTCCGGCTGCGCAGGGAGGACCTCGAGGACTGTTACAGCCAGGCGACGCTCGAGCTGATCGTCCGCGCCCGCGGCGGCAGGGAGTGGACCGGACGCCGGCACATCGCAAACGCGCTCGAGCAGCGCTTCCTCTCGCGGATCAGCGACCGCCGTCGAGCGATCGGGGGACGCAGCCCGATGCAGGCGGCGCTCGAGGACGCGAGCAGGCTGAGCGAGGAGGACGACAGCCCCGTCGTCGTCGCGGACCTCCGCGCCGCGCCCGAACAGGTGGTGATGCTGCGCCACGAGCTGTCACGGCTCGAGGCGCTCGCGCGACGGCTCACGCCCGATCAGCGCGTGGCGCTCGCCTGCCAGCTCGGGCAGCTTCCGAACGCGGCCGTGTGCGAGCACTTCGGCTGGTCGATCGAGAAGTACCGCAAGGTGGCGCAGCGCGGGAGGGCGCGGCTGCGCCAGCTGATGGCTGCTGAGGAGGCGGGCGTCCCACGGGCCAGCGGGCAGTCGGACGAGCAAGCAGGACCTGCCTATGTACATCCCAACCCCCCATAGGCGCGTCCTGCGGGACGCCTCTCGCCCATCGCAAGCGAGGCGATGCGGATCCCGCGAGCGCGTGTGCGGCCGGGGCCCGGAGGGCCCCCCTGTTCGGGCTTCGGCCGCCCGCGTCGTACACGGAGGCTCAGCGTCGTGAGCCTGCAACGCGAGCCCGACGAGGGTTACGGCGTCTTGGACGACGACGAGTTCTTCGCGGTCGCCGATGCGGAGGCGCTAGAGGAGCCGGGTGTTCGGGCGGCGAGAGGCGGGTCGCCGCTGCGGGCGGCACCCGCGCGAGCAATCAAGGTGGCGGTTGTGGTGCTAGTTGCAGGTGTTGGCGGCGCGGCGCTCGGGCTCGTGGCTGTGGGCACGATCCGTGGCGCAGGACCCGCAGGGCCGCGCGCGGGAGCGGTCTCCGGCGCCCTCGTCCCACCCGGCTCGACGCCGACGGTGATCGCCGCAAGAGCCGTAGCGGGGACGCGGCACGCTTCGCACCGTCCGCCCCGGATGGCCAGCGGCGGACGCGGTGTGCCCGAGCATGATGGTGCGCCCCGTAGGTTGCCCAGGCCGAGCAGCAGCACGCCCGAGCGCCTTGGTGTGGTGTCTGCGCCCGAACAACGCGTCTCCGGCACGGCGGAGCCGGCTGGAGTCGGCGAGTTCGGCTTCGAGCGGTGAGCGGAAAGGGGGGCGATAGCGGCTCGCGCGACGCTGTCCTGTTGGTCAGCCGACCGCTCTGGTGGGTTCGGATCAGTCGCGAGCTGCCGCGGTATGTCGTGGGCGCCGCTGCCCTCGCGGGCCTCGCAGCAAGCGCGCGCTTCGCGATCATGCCGCCGCACGCGCGGGTGACCGTGTCGTCGTACGGGACTCGGCCGGCGCAGGATCCGGCTGCCGCCGGGTACGCAACGCTGTTTGCGCGCGCATACCTGACGTGGAGCGCCGCCCAACCAGACGCAAGCGCGGAGGCGTTGCGGCCATTCGTCGGAGGGAGCATGGAACCCGCGGCGGGTCTGGTGCTGCCTCTCGTGGGGGAGCAGCGCGTGCAGTGGCTCGAAGTCGTCCAGGCGCGGGAACCGGCGCCCGGCAGGCACGTGTTCACGATCGCGGCGCGCACGGACAGCGACGGCCTCGTCTATCTCACGGTCGGTGTTGAGCGTTCCGCGGCTGGGGCCTTGGCGTTGAGCGGGTATCCGGCCTTCGTTGGGCCGCCGGCGAGTGTTCCCGCGCAGATCGACGCGCATCTGCGGGAAGTCGGCGACGCGACGCTCGCGACCGTCGTGACGCGCGCGCTGCGCAACTTCCTCGCGGGCTCCGCGAGTGAGCTTGCCGCTGATCTCACTCCGAACGCTCGCGTGTCGGTGCCCACCGTGGCGCTCGCGCTGCAGTCCGTCCAGAGCATCGACTGGACGCCCGACGGCCGCTCGGTGCTCGTCGCGCTACAGGCGCGCGACGGTCGCGGTGCTCAGTACACGCTCGACTACGAACTCGACGTCGCGCGCGAGCAGGGCCGCTGGGAGGTGTCAGCGGTGCAGACGGACCCGTACTCATAGACCCCCGACAGAGGAGAACCGATGAACACCTGCCGTTGCCGCGCGTTCGCGGCTGCGAGTGCGCTGGCGCTCGCGATCGTCTCGCCGATGCTCGCACCGGTACCAGGAGCGGCCGCGGTCGCCCAGCCTGGCTCGGGTGCGGCACCGCGCGCGGCGGCGCCGGAACGCGGGACCGGTTCGCTTGAATCAGCCGCCGCGAAGGCGGGCGACACGGGCCGCGCCGTCGCGATGAGTCTGATCGGCCTCGCGCTGGCGGTGGCAGCCACCGTGCTGGCATTCCGTCGCGATTTCAGGGAGGCGGCCGGCGTTTTCGCGGTCGGGATCGTCGCTGTGCTGTTGGCGACGCCCACCGGCGTTGCCCTGCTCAAAGACACGGTGGCATCGCTGTTCGGTGGGCACTGATGGAGGTGCGCTCGTACCGCCGGGTGTTCGACCTCGAGAGACGCGTCTACCGCGTGGACCGGCTTCGGCTGAACCCCGGCGGTATTCCGGTGCGGGGGATCGTCTACTTCCTCGTTGCGCTGGCCGCCGCGCTCGTCAGCTCGCACCTTCCGGTCGCGGGCGCTGCCGCGCGGCGCGTGCCCTGGTACCTGTGGGACCTGGCGCTGCCCGCCGGCGGCGCGGGCCTCCTCACCGCGATGCGCGTCGAGGGTCGCGCCTTTCACCTCTTTGCAATGAGCGTTGCCCACTACGCGTTGGCGCCTCGGCGGCTCGGCGGCCTGCGCCGCTGCGCGCGGAGGGGTGCGGCGTGGCAGCCCGAGGACATCGTCTTCCTGCGGGCTCGCTCCGAGCATTCCACCTGCCTGCACTTCACGGCACCCGACCGCGGCGGAGCAGAACGGTGAAGCCGCCGATCTCCTACGTGCATGGGAACTGCGTGTTCGCACGCGGGCTCGACGACTGCTGGGCGGCGTTTGCCCTGGAGCCTTCGTCATACGCGTGGCTGGCCGAGGAAGCCAAGCAGGCACGGTTCCTTGCGCTCGTAGGGGCACTGGAAGCGATTGAAGCGGATCTCCAGCTCATCCGCGTGAGCCGCCGATGGGAGCTCGAGCGCTATGCCAGGAGCCTGACGAGCACCCACGCACAGAGGTCGGCTCCGCGCCCCGGTCACACGCGCGCGCTGAGGTGCTATCTGGCCGAACACTCAGCGCGGCTCGCAGGAGTGGGGTGCGCCCGGCCGCTCCTATTCGTGATCGTCAGCCTGGCCGAGCCCGAGCGCGACGTCGCCTCCTACATCTCCAGGGCGGCAGGCGAGGATCCGCGTGCCTGGGTGCAGTGGATCCGCCGTGCGATGTCCGTGCGCGACCGCCAGACACTCACGCGGGCTGAGCTCGAGCAAGCGCGCCTGCGGGCGGATCAGGTGCATGCGCGACTCATCGACTTCCTGCCCGTTCGCCCGGCACGAAGCGTCGAGCTGCAGTGGCTGGTGCGCCGGTCGTTCTGCAGGGGCCTTGGCGATCCGGCGGTCGATCACCTGCACGATCCGCGTGCTATCGCCCTCGAGCGAGACGGCGATGCTGTGATCGCGCCCCTCGAGGCCGACGTGCTCCGCTGGGCGGAGGGCTTCGTCGAACACCATCCGCGCATGCTCAGGATCGAGTCCGAGCTCGGCACGAGCTGGCAGGCACTGCTCGTTCTGGGAGCTCTTCCCGAGACGGTGCAATTCCCGGGCGCCGGCGCCGAGCTGATGTTCGCGCCCGTCGAGAGCCTGCCGTTCGCCGTGGACCTTTCCCTGAACGCCCGCTTCGTCCCCAACGCGCTCGCTCTGAGGATCGCCCGCCGCAAGATCCAGGACGCGGATCAGATCATGCGTGCCGAGTCCGACGGCGAGCAGGGGGTGAGCGACCTCGGCTATGAGCGAACGCAGCAGGCGCGCGACCTGCTCGCCTATCTGCAGGCCTCGAGCCGCCCTCCGCTGCTGCGCTCGACGCTGTCACTCGCGGTCGCCGCGGGGTCCGAGCGCGAGCTCGAGGAGCGCGTGGAGATGTGCCGCCGCGCATACGGAGAGATCCGGCTGCACCGTCCACTCGGGGACCAGCTTCAGCTGTTCATGCAGCACCTCCCCGCGCAACGGACGCGGGTGCCTGGCTACGACGACATGCTCACCACCGAGCAGGTCGCCGCGATGATGCCGACGGCCACCCACGCCGCCGGCTCGCGCGGCGGCTTCTACCTCGGCTACACGCTGTCGGGCTCGCGGCAGCCGGTGCTGTTCAGCTTGCGCGAGGGCTCCGACAGCGACCGCAACACGACGATCCTGAGCGTCGGCGCGCTCGGTTCGGGCAAGACCACGCTGGCGCAGAAGCTTAAGTACGAGGGGTTCCTCCAAGGCGCACGCGTGATCGACTGCGATCCGAAGGGGGATCACCGCTTCCACCTCCTCGAGGAGGTTGCCCCTCACGTCGAGTGCGTGACGCTGCGTCCGGACCCGGCGCTGCGTGGCGTGCTCGATCCGCTCCGCGTGGCGCCGGAACACCTGCGCCAAGACGCCGCTGTGTCGTTTCTACGCGACCTGCTTCCGGCGCGCGCAGAGGCAGCGTGGGAGACCGCTCTGGTCGCGGCCGTCGACCGCGTGCTGGCACGCGCGCAGCGGCCCACATGTCTCGAGGTCGTCTCGGCGCTCGCGCAGGGCGACGACCTCGAACGCAACGTTGGGCGCACGCTCGAGATCTACTCGCGCTCGGGTCTCACCCAGCTCGGATTCGCGGATGCAGGGACGGCACCGCCCTCGGTCGGCGCGCGGCAGGTGACCTACCTGCCGATCCGCGACCTCCCGGCGCCCGATCCGGAGGCACGTAGATCCGAGTATTCCCAGTCCGAGCGCGTGGGTGCGCAGATCGTGCGGCTCATCGCGATGTTCGCGACGCATCTGATGAGCGTCGAGCGCTCGCGCTTGAAGCTGTTCTCCTTCGACGAGGGCTGGAGGCTGCTGGGCGACCCTGTCGGCCGGACGCTGCTCGGGTCGTTGCAGCGGATGGGCCGCTCGGAGCTTGCGGTGCCCATCATCAGCACCCAGCTCGTCACCGACGCGCTGGTCGGTGAGCGTGCTTCCCTCGAGAACCTCGTAGGGGCGACGTTCGTGTTCGGCATGCGCTCGGAGGCGGAAGCGGGTCGCGCGCTGGCGCTGCTCGGCCTCGACGAAGGGAGCAACCGAATGCGTCGCACCCTGCTCGAGCTCGACGCCGGTCGATGTCTGTTTCGCGATCACCGCGGACGGGTGGAGGCGATTCAGGTGGATGTCGTGATCCCGGCACTCCTCAAGGCGTTCTCGACGACGCCGCGCGCTGCGTGACGCGAGCCTGTCATCACGGCTTGGTCGCGGTCGTCGCGCTCGGTGCCGGCGCGTCCGTCGGAGTCCCGAGCGCCGAAGCGCGTCCCGCCCGGACGGGTCCGAGTGCCCGGGCGGCTCCCCAACCGCACGCGCCGTCGGGGCCGCCGCTCGTCGGCGCCGGCGCCGCACAAGAACATCCCGAAAGGGAAGGACCGGGACTTCCTCAGGACGAGATCGATCCACTCGTCCGCAATGGGCTCGGGAGCCCCCTCTGCCGCGGCTCGATCGTGAGAGCCCAAATGGCGCCCGCCGCCAGGTCGAACTGCGTCACCTCGGGGTTCTTGGCGGCGCCTGCGCCAACGGGCAACTACGGCCTCGACGTCCACATCGACACCGGTCTCTTCGGGCTCAGCTCGGGCGGTCTGCTGAGCGTCGTCCAGGACCTGTTCGTGAGCCCGCTCTGGATGTCGATCGTGTGGGCCGTCCACGCCCTCGTCGTGATGCTCGAGTGGGCGTTCACGGTTGACGTGCTCGACAGTGCGATGGACGGCGGCCTCGGAGCGGGGCTTCGCGCGATGCAGGCGTCGATCACGGTGCCATGGCTCGCCGCCGTGCTGGCGGTCGCTGCAGCGCTCGCGGTATATGAGGGCATCGTCCGGCGGCAGGTGTCCGACACGGTCGGACACCTCCTCGTTGCAGGCACGATGATGGCCGCCGGCCTGTGGGTGATCGCAGATCCCGTGGCGACGGTGGGCGCGCTCGGGGCTTGGTCCGATCAGGCGAGCGTCGGCGCCCTCGCCGCCGTGGCGAACGGGTCGCCCGTGCGCGGAGGCCGAGCGCTCGGCGGGGACCTCACCACGGTCTTCTCCGTCGCAGTCGTGGGCCCGTGGTGCTACCTGGAGTTCGGCGATGTCAGCTGGTGCCAGGACCCCTCGAGGTTGGATCCGCGCCTCCGAGCGGCCGCCCTGCGGATTGCCGACCGAGAGCTGGCGGCGGCGCGGTGCAAGTCGGCGCTCGGGCCGTCTGCTCCGTGTCCGCAGGTCGGCGAGTCAGAAGCTCGCGCGCTCGAACACGGAGCGCAGCTGATCCGCCAGGCGCACACCAACGGCGCCCTCTTCCTGGCGCTTCCGCCCAACGGTGCGGCGCGCAACTCGATAAACGACGCCGGGTCTCTGCTTCGGGCGATCTGCCAGAGCGCGCAGGCGACGCAGTGCCACGGGCCCTCCGCCGCAGAGGCCGAATTTCGCACCAACGGCGGGACGTGGCCGCGCGTGGGTGGGCTGCTGCTGATCGTGGGCGGCGTGCTGGGGATGATGTTGCTGATTGGCTTCATCGGCGTCCGCCTTCTCACCGCAGCGGTCTTCAGCCTGCTCTTCCTGCTGCTGGCTCCGGTGGCGGCACTGGCTCCGGCTCTCGGAGACAGCGGGCGCGCTGTCTTCCGGAAGTGGGCGGGGCAGTTGCTCTCAGCGGTCCTCTCCAAGGTTCTGTTCGCGTTCCTGCTGGGCGCGGTGCTCGACATCGCCGGTGTGCTCTCGCGCCTCAACGGCGCTCGGGTGGTGGACGCAGTGGTTGCTCATGTCGGCTTTCTGGTGGGCAGCGTTCACGCGCAGGCATCAGGTGCTCGCGATCACCCCCGGCCCGCTCGCACAGGGACACCGGCGGCGCCGGCAGATACCGGTTCGCTGACGCCGTCGTCGCGCCCCGCAGGGCTATCGCCGATGTACACGCAGCGCACGTGCGCCGGCGCGAGCGCGTGCTCGCCCTGAGCGAGTCGGGCCAACAAGCGTCGACTCCGCGCTACCGTGCGCTTCTTCACAGCGGCGCCCCCCTCGCGCCAAGTCATCCTCCGAAGAGCGAGGGGCCGGACCGACAGGCTCGGCGGCTGCTCGCGTCGGCGCGCGGCGAAGCCACCGACCGTCGCGAGCGTGCGCGCATCCTGCGCGGGAAGCTGGCCGAGCGGCGCGCCCAGTATGTGCGCGTCCGCGAAGCCCAGGCAAGAGCGAGCCGCAGCGGCGATCGCCGCCGCGAGCTCAGACTTTCGGATCGGGCGCGGCGGGTGAGCGAGGAGATCGGCGGGCTACGGCTGCAGCTTGCGACTGCGCGGGAGCTCGCGATTCCCGCGCAGCCGCTGCGTGGAGCCAGAGCTGTGACTGGCTTTGGCGCGCTTTCTCGATGCCCAGGCCGCGCTTTCACCGGCGACGGCCGCGCGGCGAGGTGCAGCAGGACGCGACTACGGGGCGCTCGGGCCGCTTGCGGGCGTCGCGCGCGCCGATTTCGAGCGCCTCCGCCCCGGTCCCCGGCGCGCCGCGCGGCTGGCGATCGATCGCGAGCTGGCGAAGCGCGCCGAGCTGCGTGGCATCACCTCGAGCTTCGAGGCACACGGGCGAACCTCGAGCCCGTATCCGATCACCGACGTCGGCGAGCTGCGAGACGACGCCCCGCGGGAGCGGTCGGGAGAGGAGCGTGAACGGGCTGCTCGTCCGCGAGGAGGCGACTCGCCCGTGATGCGCGATGCGTTCGAGGTGGACGCTGGGAGGAAACGCAAGCTCGGATATGGCCGCGATTGACACTCGGTTCCACCGGCACTGCGCGGGTCCCCACGACACAGCTTGCAGTCGCCGCCGGCGCTGCCTGGATGCTCGGAATCTTGCTGTGCGTGATCGGGGGTACAACCGCGCTGCTCCAGGCGCCTGTCACGGCGAGCTTCGGCGCCCGGGGGTCCCTCGGCCCTTCGACGCTCGCGGTCCGGGACATCCCGACCGAGTACCTCCGGCTCTACATGGAGGCCGCCGCGCACTATGGAATCGACTGGGCGATTCTCGCCGCGATCGGCAAGGTGGAGTGCGATCACGGCCGAGATCCAGACCCGTCCTGCCGGCTCGAGGGCAGGACCAACTCGGCGGGCGCCGGCGGACCGATGCAGTTCCTCGCCTCCACCTGGGCAGAGTTCGGGGTGGACGGCGACGGAGACGGTCGGGCTGACCGTTGGGACGCAGCGGACGCGGTTTTCTCAGCCGCCAACTACCTGCACGCGTCGGGCGCTCCAAGGGACGAGCGCTCGGCGATCCTCGCGTACAACGACGCCGTCTGGTACGTCGACCTGGTCGAGCGCTGGGCAGCGCGATATCGCGCAATCTCGCCGGTGCCGGACGCATCGCCCGGTCCGCCGATCGCCGGCGCGGTCCCAACTCGCTTCATCGCCGGCGAACTCGCCCTTCTCGCGCCGGGCGACCGGCGGGTGGCGCTGGTGCCGACGGGCGTGCCGGCGGTCGTCCAGTCGATGGTTGTGGCGGGCAACGAGCTCCAGTACCTGCCCTACGGACCGGACGGTCACCCCGATCCGCGCGGAGCGACGGACGAGGATTGCTCGAGCACCGTCAACTACGTCCTGTACAGGTCGGGCGTGCGTCCGATCTCGCAGATCCTGGCTGAGAACCCGCTCGCCCAGGACTACGTCCACTGGGGCGTGCCCGGCCCCGGTCGTTGGGTGACGATCTACGCGAGCGCCACACCCACGCCGCATGTCTTCATGCTGATCGCGGGCCTTCGCCTCGATACGAGTCACAACGGCACCGACGTGGGCCCCAACCGCGCCGAAGACGGACCGCGATGGCGCATCCTCGACCACATCCCGACGTGGGCGCGGTGGTCCGTCCGGCACCCTCCCGGCCTGTAAGGTGGCCCTGGTGCCCGCGCGAAAGGTCGACTACCTGCTCATCGGCGGAGGCCTCGCTTGCGGGAACTGCGCGCGCTGGCTTCGCGAGGCGGGCGGCGACGGCGACATCTTGGTTGTGGGTCGCGAGAGCGACCCGCCCTACAACCGACCGGAGTGCTCGAAGGGCTACCTCCGCGGCGAGGAGGAGCGCGCCGACACCTACTTCCGCCCGAACGAGTGGTGGCAGGAGCAGCGCATCGACCTGCTCACGCGAACCACCGTTACGGGCCTGGACCTCGCGTCGCGCACGGCGAAGCTCTCGACGAAGGAGGAGGTGGGCTTCGGCCAGGTCCTTCTCGCCACCGGCGCGAACGTGCGCCGGCTCGATGCGCCGGGGTGCGAGCTCGAAGGGATCCACTACCTGCGCTCGCTCGCGAACGCCGACACGATCCGCGCGGGGGCTGCCGACGCCGAGGACGTGGTGCTGATCGGCGGCTCGTTCATCGCCTGCGAGGTCGCCGCGTCGCTGCGTGCGATGGGGAAGTCGCCGACGATCGTGATGCAGGAGGACATCACGCTCGAACGTGCCTTCGGCCAGAAGGTCGGGCGCTTCTTGCAGGACTCACTCGAAGCGGCGGGCGTGCGGATCCACGGCGGCGAGGACCTCGACCGCTTCGAGGGCTCAGGGCGCGTCGAGAAAGTCGTGACGAAGCAGGGTCTCGAAGTCGCGGGACAGCTCGCCGTCGTCGGTGCCGGCGTCACTCCCGATGTGCAGCTCGCGCGCCAGGCCGGCCTCGAGATCGGCGAGCGCGGGGGCGTTCGCACCAGCTCGCGTCTTCGGAGCGCCGTCGACGGCGTCTACGCAGCCGGTGACATCTGCGAATACGAGTCGGTGCTCCACGATGGCACGATCGTGCGGATCGAGCACTGGGACGTCGCCTTCAACCAGGGGAAGACCGCCGCGCTCAACATGCTCGGCAAGGATGTCCCGCACGAAGAGGCTCCGTACTTCTATTCCGTGCTCGCCGAGATCGGCGAGCTCGAGTACGTCGGGCCCGCGCTCGGCTGGGACACCGAGGTCCTGCGGGGCTCCTTCGAGGACGGCAGCTTCACCAACTGGTACCTCGGCGACGGCCGGGTGAAGGCGGCTCTCACGTGGGGTCGCTCGGACGACCTCGATCACACTAGGCGCCTGATGGCCTCCAAAGCCGTGCTGGGCGAGCACGAGCTCGACCTGCTCGGCGACCCCGACTCCGACCTCGCCGCGGTCGGAGCCTGACGCCGCTCACGCCCTCCCCGCGTCGGGTAGGATGCCTCCGTTCATAGGTCGGTGGCGAAGGGAAGCCGGTGAGACTCCGGCGCGGACCCGCCACTGTGACCGGGGATGCCCCCCGTGGCGCGCGATGGCGCGCAGCCACTGATCCGCCGCCGGCGGGTCGGGAAGGCGCGGAGCGGTAGGCCCGGGAGCCAGGAGACCTGCCTCCGGCCAAAGCCCGCAAGGCCCTCGTGGAAAGGGGTTGGCTCATGCTCGCATCACCTCGCACGCCTTCGGCGACCGCACTTATCTGCGGTGCGCTCCTCCTGCTGCTCTGCGCGGCGCTCGTTCTGCACGCGCCGCCGGCGCTCGCCGGCGAACCGTCATCGGTGAGCCTGCGCGTGGAGGGCGTCTCCGAAACGAAGCTCCCGCCGACCGTGGTCACCACGACGACGGCGCCTGTTGTCGGCGACGGCAACTCCGAACACTCCTGCTCGGGCACCAGCGCGCTCGGCGCCCTGCAGCTTGCAACCGGCGGCGCCTGGAGCGGTCCGTGGAACGCCGAATTCAAGCAGTACGAAATCTACGGGATCGAGGGCGAGACCCACCTGTTCGAACCGGGCGCGCCCGCGAACTACTTCTGGTCGCTGTGGGTGAACGACAAGGAATCGGAAGTCGGTGCCTGTGAAGCGGAGCTGCACCCCGGCGACCGTGTGCTGTTCCTGCCCGCCTGCTTCGGTCCGGCGTGTGCGAGCGAATCCACCACCGTGCTCGAGCTCGAAGCGCCGCCCACGGCGAACGTCGGCGAACCGGTGACAGTTACGGTGAAGCGCTTCAACCGCAACGGCGAAGGGACCGCTGCTACCGGCGCGACGCTGACGGGCGCGAGCTCGCCGGCGAGCACCAATGCCGCGGGACATGCCACCGTCAGCTTCGCTCACGCCGGCGAAGCGCTGCTCGCGACGCCGGGCGGCGGGTCCGACGTTCGTGCCGAGGCGCGCGTGTGCGTCCACGCAGGCAACGACGGCACGTGCGGGACGAGCAGCCCGAGCGGCAGCGGTCCCGGCACGACGGGTCCCACGTCTGCGGGCGGGGTCGCCTCGTTCGTGCAGCGCTACACCGGTCCCTACGCGCTCGTCGCCGGGACTGCGAGCATCACGGAAGGGCGCACGTACCCCCGCGGGCACGCTCCACGCGTGATCTCGGGGACGATCCTCGCGCACAACCCCGTCACGTCCGTGAGCCTCGAGCTGCGACGCCAGCTGCACGGGCGCTGCTGGGCCTATGAAGGTGCGAGCGAGCGCTTCGTGCGGGCCCGCTGCGGGCACGGCGCCCTCTTCAAGATCTCGAGCGACGGCAGCTACTCCTACCTGCTGCCCGCCGCCCTGCCCGCCGGTCGCTACGTGCTCGACATCCGCGCCACCGACGACGCCGGCAACGCCACGAGCCTCGCCCGCGGCACATCGAGGATCGTCTTCCATGTCCGCTAGGCGGCTCGCGCTCGCCTGCGCGCTTGCGCTCGCGCTGCCGTGCTCGGCAGCCGCGGGCTCGAGCGGCTCGGCGCGGGCGCATGCCGCAGCCGCGCCCATCGTCCAGAGCCTCGTGGTGGGTGTCGGCGGCCGGATCCTGTCGAGTGCCCGTACGGTCGCCGCACCGGCAGCGATGGTGCGTGTTGGGCGCCGCAGCTGCGCCGTCGCAGCGGGCACCCCGCTCGCCGTGCTCGCCGCGCTGCGACACGGCGGCGGCCCGTCGTTCGCGCTGCGCGACTACGGACGCTGCGGGCGCTCCTCAGCGAACTCGGGACAGCTGTTCGTGTACTCGCTCGGAGGCGAGGCGAACCGCGGCCAGAGCGGCTGGGAGTACAAGGTGGACGGCGTCGCGGGAAGCACGGGTGCCGCGGACCCGAGTGGGCCGCTCGGCAACGGTCGCAGGCCGCGGACGGGTGCCCGGGTGCTGTGGTTCTGGTGCCAGGCGAGCGGCCGCGGGTGCGAGCGCACGCTCGAAGTGGCGCCGACGGCGACGACCGTGGGCCACGAAGCGCAGCTCGCGGTGACGGTGAGTGGCTACGACAACGAAGGCCGGGCGACGCCCGTAGCGGGCGCGCTCGTGACGCTCGGACCGAGCCTTGCCTCCACCGACGCGAACGGCCGCGCAACGCTCACCGCGCCCGCGGCCCCGGGCAGCTATCAGCTCGGCGCGTCCGCGCCGGGCCTCGTCCCGTCGTTCCCGAGGACGATCTCGGTGGGGTGAGGTCGCTCGTGGCACAGCTCCCGCTCGTGCTCGCGGCGCTCGCGCTCGCCGCGCTGACGCTCACGGGCTGCGGGCTCGGGGCGGGACGACCGCCAACCGGCGTGCAGCTTCTCGTGAGCGGCAACTTCGGCGCAAGCGTGCTGCACACGACGAGCGCCCCCCAGGTGCGCGGGCAGGAGACGGTGATGAGCCTGCTGATGCGCAACTACGCGGTGAGCACGCGCTACTCGGGAGGCTTCGTGCAGAGCATCGACGGGCTCGCCGGGGGCAACGAAGCTGGACACCCGGTCGACTGGTTCTATTACGTGAACGGCGTCGAGGCGCCACAGGGCGCGGCGTCGACGAACGTGCACCCGGGCGATCGCATCTGGTGGGACCGTCACGACTGGAGCCAGACCGAGCAGATCCCGGCGGTGGTGGGCTCGTTCCCCGAGCCCTTCCTCAACGGCCTCGACGGGAAGCGGCTGCCGGTTCGAATCGAATGTGCCCAGGCGCAGGGCGCCGCGTGCCTCACGGTGGACGACCGGCTGCATGCTGCCGGCGTGCCCGCGGCGATCGCCGCGGCGGGCACCGCGGCGGGGCCGAAGACGCTGCGCGTCCTCGTCGGCCCGTGGAGCGCGGTGGCCGCCGATCCGTCTGCCCACACCATCACCAGCGGCCCGCGCGCGAGCGGCGTATACGCGACGTTCGCCCCGGGCGGCCGCTCGCTCAAGGTGCTCGACGCGGACGGGCGCGCCGTGCGAACGCTCGGCGCCGGCTCGGGACTGATCGCCGCCACGCGCCGTGAACAGGATGCTCCGGTGTGGCTCATCACCGGCACCGACGAGAGCGGGGTGGAGCTTGCGGCGCGCTCGCTCGACAGCGCCACGCTCGCACACCGCTTCGCGCTCGCCGTGAGCGCACAGGGGCCGCTGGCGGTTCCCGCAGGGGGAGGCTGAGGCGGTGCGCGCGGGCTCACCGCCGCTCCCTTCGCCGGCGTCCGCTGCCGGTAACGCCGCTGCCGCGCCCGAGCAGCCGCTTCCGCGCGGGCGGCGTCGGACACGACAACCCGGCCTCCTGTTCTACCGGCGCATCGCGAGCCCGCTACACGCGACGCGCGCGGGCGTGGGCGCGCTGTGGGCGCTCGCGCTGATGGCTGCGACGCTGCTGATCTACCACCCGCTCGCGCTGCTGTCGCTGCTCGGCGCGGTTCTGCTCGCCGGTGTCGGCGCGGGCGTCGGCTCCCAGGTTGCTCGCGCGATGCGCAGCGCGGCGATCGTGTGGCTGCCGATCGTCATCGTCAACGTGCTCGTCTCGCGCGACGGTCTCACCGTGTTCGCCCGGCTCGGCGATCTCGGCCCGTTCGGCCAGGGCAACCTCACGGTGGAGGCGGTCGTCTACGGCGCCGTCATCGCCCTGAAGGTGATGCTGCTCGTGCTCATCACGACGCTCGCGAGCCTCGCTGTGGATCCCGACGACACGCTGCGGATCCTCCGCCGACTGTCCTTCCGCACTGCGCTCACCGCGTCGCTCGCCACGCGCATGATCCCCGTCCTCGCCGCCGACGCCCAGCGCCAGGCGGAGGCGCAGCGGACGCGTCCCGACGGAGGACCTCGCGGCGCCCGCGGACGCCTCGCGCTGCTCTGCGCGGTAGTCGCCGGCTCGCTCGATCGCGCGATGGACGTCGCCGCCACGCTCGAGGTGCGGGGCTTCGCCACCGCACGCCGGGCGCCCCGCGCGCACCGGCCCGTCTCCCGTCACGACCTCGCCTTCGCTCTCTGCGCGCTCGCCGTCCTGGCGCTCGCGCTTGCGGGCAGGCTCGCTAGCAGCGCGAGCTTCGACGCGTACCCCGAAGTGCACGCCGCGCTCGGCGCCGGGACGATCGCGCTCTGCGTCGCGCTCGCGGCAGCGGTGCTGCTGCCCTTTGCCGACCGCCGGGGGATAGAGCCATGAGCGCGCTCCTGCGCTTCGAGCAGGTGTCCTACGGCTATCCCGGCGCTGAGCAGGACGCGCTGAAGGACATCCAGCTCGAGGTGCATGCCGGCGAGTTCTGCCTGCTCGCCGGGCTCTCCGGTGACGGCAAGTCGACGCTGCTGCGAGCGGCCTGCGGACTCGTCCCGCACTTCCATGGCGGGCGCTTCGCGGGCCGCGTCACGCTCGCGGGACTCGACACGCGGGAGCACGGCCCCGCGCAGCTCGGTGCGCACGCAGGCGTCCTGTTCCAGGATCCCGAGACGCAGCTCGTGATGAGCACGGTGCGGGCTGAGCTCGCGCTGGCGCTGGAGAGCCGAGGTCATGGCTCGGCGGCGGTCGCGCGGGGCGTCGAGGAGGTGGCGCTCGCGCTCGGGATCGACCGGCTGCTCGACCGCTCCACGCACGAGCTCTCGGGCGGCGAGAAGCAGCGTGTGGCGCTCGCCGCCGCCCTCGCGGGACGGCCCGGGCTCGTGCTCCTCGATGAGCCCACCTCGCAGCTCGATCCGGTCGCGGGCGATGAGCTGATCGGGTTGCTGCGGCGGCTCAACCAGGAGTGGGAGACCACGATCGTCCTCGCCGAGCACCGGCTCGAGCGCTGCCTCTACGCCGCCGACAGGGTGCTCGCGATGGACAGTGGCGCGATCGGCTACGACGGGGCGCCGCGGGGGTTCCTGGAATGGGCGGCGCGCGCCGCCCCGCCGCTGCAGACCCCCGCTGCACGGCTGTTCGCGCTCGCGGGAGTGCGCCCCGCCCCGGCGGGTGTGCGCCAGGCACGCGGCACCCTGCGCGACCACGGCCTGCTCCCCGAGGGCAGCCAGGCTCCGCCCGCCTCGGACGAGCCGGCCCGCGGTGGCGCCAAAGGCGGCGCCCGCGCCCGCATCACGGGCCGTGCCCGCCGCGCGCGCCGAGGCCCGGCTGCGCTGCACCTACGGGGGGTCTGGCACGAGATCCGTGACGGGCCGGCGATCCTACGCGGCGTCGAGCTCAGCGTGCGCCCCGGCGAGCGCGTGGCGCTGATGGGGCGAAACGGCGCCGGCAAGTCGACGCTTCTGCGGCACGCCGCCGGGCTGCTCGAGCCGACGCGGGGTCGCATCGAGCGCTCCGGGAGGGTGGCGCTGCTGCTGCAGAACCCGGGCGACTATCTGATCCACGACCGCGTCGCCGACGAGGCACCCGCGGAGGCGCTCGAGCAGGTCGGCCTCGCGCACGTATCGCAGCGCAACCCGCGCGACCTGTCGGGCGGGGAGCGCCAGCGTCTCGCGCTCGCGATCGTCACCGGCGGCGAGCCCCCGGCGGTGCTCGCGCTCGACGAGCCCACCCGCGGCATGGACCGCGCCTCCAAGGCAGAGCTCGCGCAGGAGCTGCGCCGTCGCGCCGAGCAGGGCGAGGCGGTCATCGTCGCGACGCACGATCCCGAGTTCGCGGCGGCCTGCGCCGAGCGCGCGGTGCTGCTGGCGGACGGCCGCGTGATCGCCGACGGCCCGATCGCGGAGCTGCTCGCGGGCGGCTGGTACTTCGCCACGGAGACCGCTCGCATCCTCGGGGGCGCGGGGGGCGCGCTGCTGCCCGAGCAGGGCGCCGAGCTGCTCTGTGCTCGCCGTTCAGAGCCGGCGCACCATGCGGAGGCGAGCAGCGTCGAGGCGGAGGCGCTCACATGAGCTGGCCGCTCGCATCGTTCTTGATCGTCGCGCTCGTGCTCGTTGCGGGTTGGCTCGCATACGAGCGCAGGCGCCCGTCAGCGCGCACCGCAGCGGTCGTGGCGGTGCTCGCGGCGCTCGCCGCGCTCGGTCGCGATGCGTTCGCCGCGCTGCCCGACGTCAAGCCGATAACCGCGATCACGTTCGTCACGGGCTATGCGCTCGGTCCGCTCCCGGGCTTCACGGTGGGAGCCCTCGGGATGCTCGTCTCCAACTTCATGCTCGGGCAGGGTCCCTACACGCCGTGGCAGATGGCCGCCTGGGGGATGGTGGGGCTCGCGGGCGCGGTCGTCGGCCGCCTCGCGCGCGGTCGTCTCGGGCGCGTCCAGCTCGCGCTCGCCTGCGGCGTCAGCGCGCTCGCAGCCAAGGAGGTGATGAACGTCTACACGTGGACGCTCGGAGCGAGCCACACGCCGGCGGCGTTCATGCTCGTCGCCGGTCAGGCGCTCGCCTACGACATCACCGACATGGTTGCGAGCTTCCTCTTCGGGCTCGCCTTCGCTCCCGAGCTCGCGCGCGTGCTGACGCGGACGCGCGTGCGCATGCAGGTCGTGTGGGAGCCTCTCGGCGCTGACGACGACAGGGGCACTGCCCGCGGAAGGCTCGCCTCCGGCCGAACGGCGGGCCTCGCATGCGTGCTCGCTGCGCTGGCAGCGGCTCTCTCCCTCCAGGCCGGGGTCCCGCGCTCGGCTCGCGCGGCGCCGCAGGCTCGGCCGGAAGTGGCGCGCCAGGTGTCCTTTCTCGCCGGCGCCCAGAACGCGGACGGCGGCTTCGGCGGCGCTCGCGGGCAGACGAGCACCGAGCTCTACTCCGCCTGGGCCGCCATCGGGCTCGCCGCGGCGGGACGGGACCCTCTGAGCCTGCACAGGGGCGGGCACACGGTGCTCGATGCGATCCGCGCCGAAGCAGGCTCGCTGCACGGGGCGGGCGACCTCGAGCGGACGATCCTCGCACTGCGCGCCTGCGGCGCCTCGGCGCGCTCACTTCCGGGCAGGGATCCTGTCGCGAAGCTCCTGCATATGCAATCGAGCGACGGCTCCTTCGGCCACCTCGCCAACCTCACCGCCTTCGGGGTGCTCGCGCTGCGCGCCGCCGGATACGGAGCCGGCGACAGCTCGGTCGCCGCAGCTGCCCGCTGGCTGCGCCGCCAGCAGAACCGCGACGGCGGTTTCGGCTTCCAAGCGCGGGGAGGCCCCAGCGACATCGACGACACCGGCGCCGCGCTGCAGGCGCTCGCGGCTGCCGGGCAGCGGACAGGGTCCTCGGCGCGCGCTGGCGTTGCCTTCCTGCGGCGCAACCAGAACCGCGACGGCGGCTTCCCGCAGCAGCCCGAAGGCTCCTCGAACGCCCAGTCCACGGCGTGGGCGGTACAGGGCCTGGCCGCTGCAGGCGTCGACGCCGCCGCCCTCACGCGCGCCGGAAGCCGGTCCCCGGTGGGATACCTGCAGAGCCTCGTCGCCCCGGACGGGAGCGTGCGCTACTCGCGCACCGGCTCCCAGACTCCGGTGTGGGTCACAGCTCAGGCGCTCACCGGGCTCGCCCAGCGGCCGCTTCCGATCGCGCCCGTTGCGCATGCCCGCCGCTCCGGTGTCCCCAGCCACACGCGTGACTCGCATGCGCTCGTCGCATCCGCGCTCGGGGTGCTCGAAGGCACCGTGCGGGCGATGAGCGGGCTCGTCGCGGCGCTGGTCGGGGCGGCCGCGCTCGCCTGATGTTCAGCTCTACTTGAACCAATATCCGGCCACGGGCTCCGCCGGCAGATTTTTTCATCGCTGGCTAGAACTCAGCCGTCTTCGCGGCGCTTGACCTGCTTGATCAGCGCGTCTTACGAGGGTCTGTTGCCGGCGCGGACGACCCCGCCTGCACCAACGAGAGGGAGCCCCGAAGGGGGAGGCACCGGGACTGGCGCTGGTGGAGTGGGACCCTGATTTGTCCTGTTGGGCATGCCTTTATGGTAGTTGGCTCGACGAGGGCAATCAGTACCGCTGGAACGCTCAAGCCAATGACGAGCGTGGTGAGCGACATGCGAAGCCGCCAAGTCTTCCACTTGACGCGGCCCTCGTTGAATTTGAACGTGTCGTCCAGGTCGGCCAGTAGCTGGGTCCGTGCTTTCAGCGGACCCGTCCCGCCGAACTCCTGGTAGAAGACCAAGGCCGAGGGACCGAACGCGCTTGTCTTCTCGAAGACCGACCATAGGCAGGGCCCTGTAGCTAGCCCGACAACGACCAGTGGCACCCACCAGTAGTGACCGAGCAACGACTTCGCGGCCAATGTGCCGCCCAGCAGCGCCCCGTTGAACGCTAGAAGCCCCACGGTTCGGCTATCCAAGCTCGCCTCGTCCATGACCTGAGCAAGGATCTGCGTCTGTGAGAGCGCCAGCATTGCATCCAGCGTCGGTCGCGGGTCGTCGGTGCCTCCTTTCGCTGACGCTTTCTTGCCCAGTCCGAACATTGGGACGTGAGCTGTTGCGCGCCTAGGGTCTTGTCGGCGTACGCATTGCTCGCGCTCTGCCTACCTCTTCTCCGCCTGAACCCGCTCCGGCGGACACAAAGCGCGCGGAACAGCCGGGGCCAACCGCGGCACCCACTGGTCGATCAAGCAATTCGGGCGCCTTTGAGCGCCCCTTAAGTCTTCCCCCTAACCTGGAGGCGATGCCGGGACAGGCCTACAGCGCCCCCGCCCTGCCCGGGCGCGTGCACGAAGAGAGCCGGCGCCCCCGCCCGGGGGTGGCGGCGCCGCTGCGCGTCGCCGCGCTCTGCCTCGCTGCGCTCGTGCTCACCTGGCTGATCGCCGAGCACGTGCCAGCCGTACGGCTGCGGGATGCGACCGCGCTATATGACCTCACGCTGCTGAACCGCCCGTTCGTGGAAACGGCGGGCGAAGCGCTCCTGCAGCTGCTCTCGCCCGTCTCGTTCATCGTCCTCGGCGCGGCGATCGTGTTCGTTGCGCTTGCCCGGGAACGTCCGCGCGTGGCTGCGGCGGTGGCGTTCGTGCTAGTCGTCGCCCCGCTCAGCGCGGACCGGCTGAAGCCACTGCTCGCCCACCCGCACGTGCGTGTCGGCGGCGTTCACATCGGCCCGAGCTCGTGGCCCAGCGGGCACGCCACCGCCGCCCTCGCACTCGTCCTGTGCGCGGTGCTCGCCTCGCCTCCGCGGGCGCGGCCGGCTGTCGCGGCGATCGGCGCGCTGTTCGCCGCCGCCGTCGGGCTCGCGCTGCTGATCCTCGCCTGGCACATGCCGAGCGACGTGCTCGGCGGCTACCTCGTTGCGACGCTGTGGACGGCGCTCGCCGTGGCGGGGCTGCGCCTCGCGGACCGGCGCTGGCCGGCGCGCCCAAGCGCTTCCTCCTGAGCGACCTAACTACGAGAGCTCGTCAGCCGGCGTCGGGTCCGGATGCGGGTTCGTGGCCGCCCGGCTGCCACAGCGGCTCGTCGCCCTCGCTGCCTGCCGCGGGCGCACGGTTGACGACGCGGCTGAGGATGAACAGCAGGTCCGACAGGCGGTTGAGGTAGCGCACGACCTCCGCGTTCAGCTCCTCGCCGACGGCGATCGCCCGGCGCTCGGCGCGACGGCAGACGGTTCTGCACACGTGCAGGTGCGCCGCCGCCGGGGTGCCGCCCGGGATCACGAACGAGCGCAGCGGCTCGAGCGTGGCGTTCGCCTCATCGCATGCCTGCTCGAGCCAGCTCGTGTAGTCGGAGCCGACCCTCAGCCGCTCGCGCGCGCCCTCCTGCTCGCCGGCAGCCTCCGGCACCGATAGGTCGGCGCCGACGTCCAGCAGGTCGTTCTGCACGCGCCCCAGCCACTCCGCGTAGCGGTGGGGGAGACCGGGCTGCAGGAGCGCCACGCCGAGCGCCGCGTTGAGCTCGTCGACGGTCCCGTAGGCCTCCACCCGGGGATGCAGCTTGGACACCCTGCTCATGTCGCCGAGGTGCGTCTCGCCGCCGTCGCCGAGGCGCGTGTAGATGCGGGTGAGGTTCACGGTCATGGTGCAGCGAGTGTCGCACACGAGGCCGCCGCTCATCCGTGGGATCGGATACGTTCTCGCCCCTTATGCGGATCGGCGTTCCGAAGGAGACCGCGGCGGGCGAGCATCGGGTGGCGCTCGTGCCCGAGGTGGTGGAGAAGCTGAAGGCGAAAGGCCTCGACGTCCTGGTGCAGACCGGCGCGGGCGCGGGCGCACTGCTCACCGACGACGCCTACCGCGAGGCGGGCGCGTCCGTGACTGAGGACGCGCGCGAGGTGTGGGCCTCCGACGTGGTCGTAACGATCGCGCCGCCGGACCCCGAGCAGATCCGCTCACTCGGCTCGGGCTCGATCCTGATCGGATTTCTGGCCCCGCTCACGAGCCCGGCCACCACACGGGCGCTCGCCGACGCGAAGGCGACCGCGTTCGCGATGGAGGCGATCCCGCGCATCTCGCGCGCGCAGTCGATGGACGCGCTCTCTTCCCAGAGCAACGTCGCGGGCTACCGCTCGGTGCTCCTCGGCGCCGAGGAGCTCGGCCGCTTCTTTCCGATGCTGATGACCGCCGCGGGCACGATCCCTCCGGCCAAGGTGCTGGTCCTGGGCGTCGGCGTGGCGGGGTTGCAGGCGCTCGCCACCGCCAAGCGGCTCGGCGCGCGCACGACCGGCTATGACGTGCGTCCCGAGGTCGCCGAGCAGGTCGAGTCGCTCGGAGCCCAATGGCTCGACCTCGGCCTGGAGGCGAGCGGCGAGGGCGGCTATGCGCGCGAGCTCACCGACGAGGAGCGGGCCCGCCAGCAGCAGGCGCTCACCGACGCGATCAAGGGCTTCGACGTCGTGATCACGACGGCGCTCGTTCCCGGGCGCCCCGCGCCCAGGCTGGTCACCGCTGAGGCGGTCGAGGGAATGAAGCCGGGCTCTGTGATCGTAGATCTGGCGGGCGAGGCGGGCGGCAACTGCGAGCTCACCGAGCCGGGGCAGACCGTCGTGCGCCACGACGTGAAGATCGTCTCCCCGCTCAACCTCCCCGCGGGCATGGCCGAGCACTCCTCACAGCTGTTCGCCCGCAACGTGCTCGCGCTGCTCGAGCTCTTCATCGGCGAGGACGGCGCGTTGAAGATGGACTTCGAGGACGAGGTCATAAGTGGCGCCTGCGTCGTGCGCGAGGGCGAGGTCGTCAACCCGGGTGCGAAGGCCGCGCTCGAGAGCAGCGCCGCCCCCTCTGGGCAGGCGGCCACCGCGGGCGCCGGCGGCGAGCCGGCCAAAGGGGGACAGCCGTGATCGTCGCGAGCATCCTCACGACGAACCTCGCGATCCTCGTGCTCGCCGGGTTCGTCGGCTTCGTCGTGATCTCGAAGGTGCCCAACACGCTGCACACGCCGCTCATGTCGGGCACCAACGCGATCCACGGGATCGTGCTGCTCGGCGGCCTGCTGATCGTGGGCCTCGCGGGCAACGACACGTTCAACAAGGTGATCCTCGTGATCGCGATCACGTTCGGCACGATCAACATCGTCGGCGGCTTCCTCGTGACCGACCGCATGCTCGAGATGTTCAAGTCCAAGCCCTCGCGGCGCGAGGACGAGGAGGAGAAGCGGTGACGGCGATCCCGCTCGCCACGTCCTTCCTGCAGCAGCAGAGCTTCCTGGACGTCCTCTACATCATCGCCTTCGCGTTCTTCATCCAGGGGCTGCGAGGGCTCGCGGGGCCCACCACCGCCGTCCGCGGCAACCGCATCGCCGCTGTCGGCATGGCGATTGCAGTGGCTGCCACGCTGCTCAGCCCGGACGAGGGGAACTGGGGGCTGATCGTGCTCGGGATCGCGCTCGGCATCGCCGTCGGCGTGCCCGCGGCGCGCCAGGTGAAGATGACGGCGATGCCGCAAATGGTGGCGCTGTTCAACGGCGTCGGCGGCGGAGCCGTGTTCCTGATCGCGTGGGCGGAGTTCCGCCGCCACGGATCGACTTACGGCTCGCACACGGTCCACCTGCACGGGGAATTCGTCACGCTGAGCGTCTCCACGCCCGCGGCGCCCACCTACATCGCGGTCTTCTCCGTGTTCGCCGCGATCGTCGGTTCGATCTCCTTCTGGGGATCGAACATCGCCTTCGGCAAGCTCCAGGAACTGATCCCGGGCCGGCCGATCTCGTTCGGTGCGGGCCAGCAGATCGTGAATCTCGTGCTGCTGATCCTCGCGGTCGCCGCCGGCATCTACCTCTGCTCGGGCGTCCACTCCGAAGCCGTCTTCATCGGCATGCTGATCTGCGCTGCGCTGCTCGGCAACGCGGTTGTGCTGCCGATCGGCGGCGCGGACATGCCCGTCGTGATCTCGATGCTGAACGCTTTCACCGGCCTCTCCGCGGCGGCAACCGGGATGGCGCTCGACAACACGGCGCTGATCGTCGCCGGGATGCTCGTGGGCGCCTCCGGCTCGATCCTCACGAACCTCATGGCGCAGGCGATGAACCGCTCGATCCCGGCGATCGTCGCGGGCGGCTTCGGCGGTGGCGGCGCGATCGAGGGAGCGAGCGGCGCGGGCGAGCACGCGGGGACGGTGCGCTCGACGAGCGCAGCGGACGCGGCGATCCAGCTCGCCTATGCGAGCCGCGTCGTGATCGTCCCCGGCTACGGCATGGCGGTCGCGCAGGCGCAGCACGCCGTCGCCGAGCTGACGAAGGAGCTCGAGAAACGGGGGGTGGAGGTGAGCTACGCGATCCATCCCGTCGCGGGGCGCATGCCGGGCCACATGAACGTGCTGCTCGCCGAGGCGGACGTGCCGTACGACCAGCTCCAGGAGATGGACCATGCCAACCCGGAGTTCCAGCGCACGGACGTCGCGCTCGTGATCGGCGCCAACGACGTCACGAACCCGGCGGCGAAGAACACGCCGTCCTCGCCGATCTACGGGATGCCGATCCTCGAAGTCTCCGACAGCCACTCCGTGATCGTGATCAAGCGCTCGATGAACCCCGGGTTCGCGGGCATCGAAAACGAGCTGTACTACGACCCGAAGACGGCGATGCTGTTCGGGGATGCGAAGAGCGCGGTGAGCGAAATCACCGCCGAGCTCGGCCAGCTCTGAGCAGCCGCTCTGCGAGACTGGGCTCGTGATCGAGCGGAGCGTTGCCCTCGCCGCCCTCGCCGAGGACGAGTTCGACGTGGTGGTGGTGGGCGGCGGCATCACGGGCGCCGGGGTCGCCCTCGACGCCGCCACACGCGGCTACAGCGTGGCGCTGCTGGAGCGCGCCGACTACGCCTCCGGTACCTCGAGCCGCTCGAGCAAGCTCGTCCACGGAGGGCTGCGCTACCTGCAGAACTTCGACCTCGGGCTCGTCCGCGAGGCGCTGCTCGAGCGCCGCCTGATGGTGACTCTCGCGCCGCACCTCGTGCGTCCCCTGCCGCTCGTCGTCCCCGCCTTCGACGGCGCGCGCCCGGACCGGCTCGTGGGGGTGGGCCTGAACCTCTACGACGTGATGTCCGTCGAGCGCGGCCGCCGCCAGCGCCGCGCGCGCCGTGGCCGCTCCGCCCAGAAGGGCGCAGGCGAACGGGGCCAGGCGGGTGCCTCGGAGAGCGTTCCTGAGCGCGCCGAGGAGGCCGAGTCGTGGAGTCCCGAGCGCCACCGCGTGATCAGCGGCGAGGAAGTGCTCGAGCTGCTTCCCGCGCTCGCCCCGCGCGACCCCACCAGCGGCTATCTCTTCTATGACTGCCAGACCGACGACTCGCGCCTCGTGCTCACGGTGCTCGGCGAGGCCGAGCGCTTCGGCGCCGTGTGCGCCAACCGCCTCGACGTCACGGGTCTGCTCCAGCGCGACGGCCGCGCGTGCGGCGTCCGGGCGCGAGACGTCGAGAGCGGTGCGATGTTCGAGGTGCGCGCCGAGAACGTCGTCAACGCCACCGGCGTGTGGGCGGACGAGCTGCGCCCGCAGGAGCTGCACGTCGAGGCCGAGCTGCCGAGCATCCGCCCGAGCCGCGGCACGCACGTCACGATCAGGCACGAGGACCTGCCGCTCAACGGCGGGGCGATCGTGCCGGCCGGGGAGGGGCGCTCGATCTTCGCGCTGCCGTGGCTCGGGCACACGCTCGTGGGCACCACCGACAACGACTACGAGGGCCCGCTCGACCACGTTCAGCCCTCGGGCGAGGACGTCGCCTACCTGCTCGACGCGGTGAACGCGTTCTTCGGCACCACGCTCGCGCCCTCGCAGCTCGCCGGTGCGTTCGCGGGCGTGCGCCCACTGATCTCCACGGGCGACCCGAAGAAGTCGGTGGACATCTCGCGCAAGGCGGAGCTGTATGAGACCTCCTCGGGCATGATCACGATCACCGGCGGCAAGCTCACGACTTGGCGGCGGATGGCGAAGATGACCGTTGATCGCCTCGTCGAGCGCGAAGCCCGCGACGCCCCCTGCCGCACGCACGAGATCCCGCTCGGCCAGGCGATCGCCGTCGAGGAGCTGCCGCGCGTGGAGGGCGTCGCGCCCGACGCCTACGCTGCCCTCGCCGCCCGCTACGGCCACGCCGCGCACACGGTCCTCGCGCTCGCAGCGGGGCGCGGCGAGCTGGCGCAGCCGATCGTGCCGGGCATGCCCGACCTGCTCGCCGAGGTCGCGCTCGCCGCCCGCGACGAGCAGGCGCGCAGCATCGGCGACGTGCTCCTGCGGCGCACGCGCCTCGGGCTGCTCGCCGCCCGCGAGCTCGTCGGCGCTCCTGCGGCGGGCGAGCCGAGCTCCGGCGGGCGCGCGGTCGAGCGCGTCGGCGAGGTGCTCGCGCGCGAGCTGGGCTGGCCTGGAGAGCGCCTCGCGCGCGAGCAGGAGCGCTTCGCCGCGGAGGCCAGTGCCGAGGGGCTGCTCGCGGACGCGGAGCCCGCGGACGCCCCCGCCGGCGTGGTAGAGCCGGCGCGGTGAGCGCGCCGCTGCTGACGCTGCGCGCCGGTGCCACGAGTGTCGAGCTCGGAGGACGGCCGTGGCTGATGGGGATCGTCAACGCCTCCCCGGACTCCTTCAGCGACAGCGGGCTGCATCGCGACCGCGACTCCCAGCTGCGGCTCGCCGCTGAGCTGCACGGGGCCGGCGCCGACATCATCGATGTCGGGGGCGAGTCCGCCACCACCGGACGCCCGCCGGTCGATCCCGCCGAGGAGATCGAGCTGGTGGCGCCGCTGATCGAGCGGATCGCCGCCGAGCTCGGAGCACTCGTCTCCGTGGACACCTACAAGCCCGCGGTGGCGCGGGCAGCGATCGCTGCGGGGGCGGGCATCGTCAACGACGTGAGCGGGCTGCGTGACCCCGAGCTCGCGGACGTCTGCGCCGACAGCGGCGCCGCGCTCGTCGTCATGCACACGCGCGCCGCTCCCCGCGAACGGCTGCAGGATCCCCGCCTCTACGCCGACGTCACCGAGGAGGTGCTCGCGTTCCTGCGTGAGCGGCTGGCGCTCGCGCGCTCGCGCGGGGTGGCCGAGGAGCAGCTGATCGTCGACCCCGGCCCCGACTTCGCGAAGACGCCGGCGCAGACGATCGAGCTGCTCGCCGGCGTCAGCCGCATGCATGAGCTCGGCAGGCCGCTCTTGATGGCGATCTCGCGCAAGGACTTCATCGGGGCGCTGACGGGCCGCCCGCCGCGGGAGCGCCTCGCGGGGACGCTCGCCGCGCTCGCCCACGGGGTGGACCACGGCGCCCACATCTTCCGCGTCCACGACGTCGCCGCCGCCTCCGAGTTCCTCGCCGTGCGCGCCGCGCTCGCCGGCGCAGCCGACGTCTCAGGAGATCTCGCGCTCGAGGATGAACTGCGCCACGAGGCGCCGTCGGGCAGGTGATCGGCGGCGCCCCGGCGTCGGCCTGCGCTCGCGCTAGGCTGGGGCGACACGGGTGCCATGCCGCTGGCCAACGCGGCGGGACGCCTACCACCCCTCCACACGAAGGAAGGACCACGATGACAGTTCTCGAGCGTTCCGAGCTTGAGTCCAGCCCCCTCGCCGATCTGCACGCGATCGCCGACCAGCTCGGCTTGGAGGGCTTCAGGCGGATGCGCAAGGCCGACCTGATCGACGCGATCCTCGGCGAGAAGCCCAAGGAGACCGACGACGCCGCATCCGAGCCCGGCGAAGACGGGCAGGAGGAGGACGCTTCCGAGCCCGAGCCGCGCACCTCGCGCCTGCGCAGGCGGCGCCCCCGCCGCGGCTCCTCCGCTTCGGCGGACGACGGCGAGAAGGGCGAGGAGGAGCGTTCGTCCCGCTCGCGCTCCGCGCGCGAGCGCGGCGATTCCGGCGATGAGGAGCCCGCGCGCGCCGCGACGGGCGTCGTCGAGGTGCTCGGCAACGGCTCCGCGTTCCTGCGCGTGTCCCCGCCCGAGCCCTCCGACGAGGACGTCTACATCTCCGCGGCGCAGGTGCGTCGCTGCGAGCTCGTCTCCGGCGACGAGGTGAGCGGCCCCGTGCGCACGCCGCGGCGCTCGGAGCGTTACCCCTCGCTGGTTCGCATCGACACGATCAACGGCGCGCCCGCCGACGCGGTGTCCGACGGCTCGCGCTACGAGGACCTGCCGGTGGCATGGCCCTCCGAGCGGCTCGAGCTCGGCACCGGCGACCCGACGCTCGAGGCGATCGAGTGGCTCACGCCGATCGGGCTCGGCTCGCGCGCGGTGATCGTCGGCGCCAGGCAGGCGGGCAAGACGGAAACGCTGCGCAGGCTGCTCGCTGCGGTGCGCCGGCGCGAGGAGCTCGACGTGAGCCTCGTGCTCGTCGGCTCGCGGCCCGAGGAGATCGCCGAATGGGGCGAGGACTCCGCCGCGCCCGCCGCCGCACTCAGCTTTGCGGCTTCCGCCGACGCGCAGGGCCAGGCGGTAGAACGCGCGATCGACTCCGCCAAGCGGATCGCGGCGCGCGGCGGCAACGCGGTGGTGCTGATCGACAGCCTCGACGCGTTGAACCCGCAGGCCGCGCGGCGCGCTCTCGCCGGCGCGCGCAACCTGCGCGAGGGCGGCTCGCTCACCGTCATCGCCGTGGCGTCCGAACCGCTCGGCGGCGAGACGACCGTGATCGCGCTCGATCGCGCGCTCACCTCGACGGGACGCAGCCCGATCCTCGACCTGCTCGCGAGCGGCACACTCAGGGCGGAGCTGCTCGTGGGCGAGGATGGCGCGCGGGCGATCACGCAGGCGCGGGCGTCCGCCTACGAGGCCGCGGTCTGAGCGGCACGCGCAGATGAGCCGTGGTGGCGTGCGCTTCCGGCAGGCCAGCTCGGCGGATGCGCCGGCGGTGGCCGCCCTGCACGCGGACAGCTGGCGCCGCCACTACCGCGGCGCCTACTCCGACGCTTTCCTCGACGGCGACCTCGACGCAGACCGGCTGGCGGTCTGGCAGCAGCAGCTGGGCGCGCGTGACCCGCGCCGCTCGACGATCCTCGCCGAGGACGACTACCTCGTCGGGTTCGCCAACACGTTCTTCGATGGGGACCCGCGCTGGGGCGCACTCCTCGACAACATCCATGTGGCATCCGCCTGCAAGCGGAGCGGGATCGGCTCGCGTCTGCTCGCCCTCACGGCCGCCGCGACGCTCGAGCGGCCCGGGCAGAGCGGTCTGTACCTGTGGGTGCTCGAGCAGAACCTCGCAGCCCAGGCCTTCTACGAGGTGCGTGGTGGCCGACGCGTGGAGCGGACCGCAGCCACGCCCCCCGGTGGGATCGCAGGCCGGCTCAGCGGATCGCCGTCGAAGTTCCGCTACGCCTGGCCTGATCCGGCGGTGCTGTTGAACGGTTCGTGAACGCGAGCCTTGCGGCCGCCGCCGCTGCGAACGCAGCGCCTCAGCGCCGGTACGCCACGCGGCCCCACGAGGGCTCGGGTGCAAGCTCGATCGGCTCGCCGGCGCCGCTCGAGCGCGGGTCGGCGGGCTGCACGTAGGCGAACGTCCCCGTGCGCTCGTCGAACACGACCCCGAGCTCGCCCTCCTTGACGCGCTGGTCGAGCCACGCCCCGCGGAACACGAGCCGCCGCAGCCAGTGCACGAGCGAGCGCTCGGCGGGCCCCACGAGCTCGGGCCAGCAGTCGTTCACGTGGCGGCCGAGGCCGGACGCCGGGTCGATGATCTCGCCGTTGACGGCGAGGTTCACGAGGTCTTCGAGCTCCTCCTCGCCGAGGCGCCCGCCGACGAAGCCGAGCTTCAGCGCCGCCTGCTCGCAGCGCTCGGCGAAGTCGCTCTCGTTGAACGTGAAGCGCAGCTCCCCGTATTCGAGGACGAAGTCCTCGCCCGAGTCGTAGTTTTCGCGTCGCGCCGTTTCCATTGCCCAGTCCGGTGCTCGCTTCTCCGGGTCGTCGGGATCATACGGCCGCTTCCTGCCCCGGCGACTGTCGTGAATGGGATTTTGCACACCCCGCGGCAGGTACGCTCCGCCCATGGCACGCCTCTCCGAGCACGGCTTGCGACGTTCCGTGGGAGTACCCGGGCTGTTCGCGACCGCCTACGGGAACGTCGGCTCCTCGATCTACTACGCGCTCGGGCTCGTCGCCGCGCACGCCCTGGGCCTCACGCCGCTGGTGTTCATGTTCGCGGGCGGACTGTTCGTGCTCACCGCCAAGACGTACGCGGAGGGGGCGGCGATGTACCCCGAAGCCGGAGGCTCCTCGTCGTTCGCGCGCCACGCGTTCAACGACGTCGTCTCGTTCTTCGCGGGCTGGGCGCTGAGCCTCGACTACATCATCACGATCGCGATCTCGGCGTTCTTCGTGCCGCACTACCTGGGCGCCTTCTTCCCGGCGCTGACGCACAACCCGGGCGACATCATCGGCGGGCTGATCACGATCGTGTTGCTCGCCGCGCTCAACATCCGGGGGCTGGGCGAGTCGGCGCGGCTGAACCTGTTCCTCGCGGTGGCGGACCTCTGCACGCAGGTGCTGCTCGTGGGGCTGGGGTTCGTGCTCGTGCTCGACCCCTCGCTGCTCGTCGAACAGGTGCACCTCGGTGTCGCCCCCACGTGGACCCAGCTCGTGTTCGCGCTGTCGGTGGCGATGGTGGCGTACACCGGCATCGAGACGGTGTCGAACATGGCCGAGGAGGCCAAGGACCCCGGGCACGACATCCCCAAGGCGGTCAACCTCGTCCTGATCGCGGTGCTCGCCGTCTACGCCGGTATCTCGGTCGTGGCGCTCTCGGCGCTGCCCGTGGTGCACCACGCGGGGCACTACACGACCGAACTCGGCACGACCTACGAAAACGACCCGGTGCTCGGGATCATCTCCGCGCTCGGGCTGCACGGCACGGTGCTGACGATCGCGAAAGACTACGTCGGCATCCTCGCGGCGACGATCCTCTTCATCGCCACGAACGCGGGCCTGATCGGGATCTCGCGGCTGTCGTGGTCGCTCGCCGAGCACCGGCAGCTGCCTAGCGTCTTCTCGCAGCTGCACCGCACGTACCGCACGCCCTGGTTCACGATCGTTTTCTTCTCGGTGCTCGCGGGCCTGCTGATCCTTCCCGGCGAAACCACGCTGCTCGGGAACCTCTATTCGTTCGGCGCGATGCTGTCATTCACGATCGCCCACGTCTCCGTGATCGCTCTGCGCGTCAAGGACCCCGACCGCGAGCGGCCGTACCGGATGCCGTGGAACGTGACGATCAAAGGCAGCAGCATCCCCCTCACCGCGGTGCTCGGCGCGATCGGCACGTTCGGCGCGTGGTGCGCCGTCGTTGCCCTGCACGGCGAGGCGCGCACGATCGGCATCCCCTGGATGGCGCTCGGGATGGCCGGCTACTTCCTCTACCGCTGGCGCCAGGGGCTGGACCCGCGACGCTCCTACAAGATCGCTCGCCCCGAGCGCCCGCCGGACTTCGAGGAGCTCCACGTACAAGACCGCCCTCGTGCCGATCTTCGGCGATGACGTGAGCGCGCAGGCGCTGCGCAGCGCCGCCAAGCTGATCGGCGGGGAAGGGGTGGTGTACGCGGTGTTCGTGCTGCCGGTACCGAGCCAGCTGTCGCTCGACTCGGGCCTCGAGGAGGAGGAGGCGCACGGCCGCTCCGTGCTCGAGAGCGCGCGCATCCAGGCGCGCCGCCTGGGGATCAAGATCCGAACCGGGCTGATCCGAACGCGCAACCCCGGCTCGGCGCTCGTCGACGAAGCGCAGCGGGTGGGCTGCGACGTCGTCTACTGGTCGACGATCCACGCGCCGCGGGGCGAGCGGGGCATCGGCCCCACCGCGGCATACCTGCTCTCCAAGCGGCCCTGCCGCGTCATCATCGAGACCGAGAACCGCGCGCCCGAGCGCGCCGAGTTGCAGCCGGCCGCGGTTTGACGGAGGCTCTGCGCTCCGCGAGCGCGACGGCGGGAGCGGACGCTAGTCCTCCGCGAGCGCCGAGCGCAGCGCCTCATCGAGATCAGGATGGGCGAACTCGTAGCCGAGCACGAGCGGCTTCGCGGGGACGGCGCGCGCGCCGGTCGTGACGATCTGGGCCATCTCGCCATAGAGCAGACGCAGTGCGAAGCCGGGCACCGGCAGCAGCGCCGGGCGTCCGAGGGCGCGTCCGAGCGCGCGCGAGAACTCGGCGTTCGTGACGGGCTGCGGCGCCGTCGCGTTGATCGGCCCCCGCCACTCCTCGCCGTCGAGCGCGGCGAGCATCAGCCCGACGAGATCGTCGACGTGGATCCAGGAGATGTACTGGCGCCCGCCCGCCACCGGGCCGCCTACGCCGAGCCGGAAGGGCGGGAGCATCCTGGCGAGCGCGCCGCCGGCGCGATCGAGCACGACGCCGGTGCGCACCGTCACCACGCGCGCGCCGAGCTCGCTCGCGCGCAGCGCCTCCGCCTCCCATTCGGCGCACACGTCTGAGAGGAAGCCGCGACCCGGGCGGGCGTCCTCGTCGAGCGGCTCCTCGCCGCGCGCGCCGTAGTAGCCGATCGCCGATGAGGAGATCAGCGTCCGCGGAGGGGTGGCGGCGTCGCGCATGCCCGCGAGCAGGTTGCGCGTGCCCAGCACCCGGCTGTCGCGGATCGCACTGCGGGCGGCGGCGCTCCAGCGCTGCGCGATCGGCTCGCCGGCGAGGTTGAACACGCAGTCACGGCCCTCGAGCGCCCGCGCCGGTGCCGGCTCGCGCTCCGGCTGCCAGGCGATCGCGTCGACGTCGCCGAGCCGGCTGCGTGCCCTGTCGGGGTCGCGCGTCAGCACGCTCAGCTCTGCGCCGCGGCCGCGCAGCGCTTGCACCAGCCGGGCGCCGAGCAGGCCTGTCGCCCCCGTGACGGTGGCGCGCAGCTCGCTCATGCGCCGTGGCTCACACCCGCGCGTCTCCCGAGGCGCCGCCGGCACTCGGCGTGAGCATGTCGCCCGGCGCGAACCCCACCTGCTGCCCCGCCAGCGCGTCCCCCGCCGCGCGCGCCTGGTCCGCCACCGCCGCCGCCACGGCGGGCGCCACCTCGCGGTTGAAGACGGAAGGGATGATGTAGTCCTCGCGCAGCTCGCTGTCGTCGACGATCGCCGCGATCGCGCGGGCAGCCGCCATCTTCATCTCCTCGGTTATCGCAGGGGCGCGCACGTCGAGGGCGCCGCGGAAGATGCCCGGGAAGCAGAGGACGTTGTTGATCTGGTTGGGGTAGTCCGAGCGGCCCGTCGCCATGATCCGGACGTAGTTCGCCGCCTCCTCGGGCGTAACCTCGGGATTCGGGTTCGCCATCGCGAACACCATCGCGTCGGCGTTCATCCGCGCGAGCGCCTCCGCCGGCAGGGCGCGAGCGCCCGACACGCCGATCAGCAGGTCCGCGCCGTCGATCACGTCGGCGGGCGCGCCGGAGCGCCGTTCGGGGTTCGTCACCTCGGCGAACCAGCGCTTCACCTCGTTCATCGACCCGTCGAGGTAGTCCTCGCGTTCGACGTGAAGCGCGCCCCGGGAGTCGGCGCCGATGATGTTGCGGACGCCCGCCTCGAGCAGGATCCTCGCAACGGCGATGCCCGCCGCGCCGAGCCCGATGATCAGCACACTCAGGCTCTCGAGATCGCGGCCCGTGAGCTTCACCGCGTTGAGCAGCGCCGCCATCACGACCACCGCCGTGCCGTGCTGGTCGTCGTGGAAGACGGGGATGTCGAGCTGCGCCTTCAGCTGGCCCTCGATCTGGAAGCAGCGCGGCGCCGAGATGTCCTCGAGGTTCACGCCGCCGAACGCGGGCGCGATCAGCGTGACGGCGCGCACGATCTCATCAGGGTCGCGCGTGTCGAGGCAGATCGGGAAGGCGTCGACGCCGGCGAACTCCTTGAACAGGCACGCCTTGCCCTCCATCACGGGCATCGCCGCGTGTGGTCCGATGTCGCCGAGGCCGAGCACGGCGGTGCCGTCGGAGACGACCGCCACGGTGTTGCGCTTGATCGTGTACTGGAACGCCCGGCCCGGGTCTTCGGCGATCGCCAGCGACACGCGCGCGACGCCCGGCGTGTACGCCATCGACAGGTCGTCGCGCGTCTTCAGCGGGTGCTTGTTGCGCTGTTCGATCTTGCCCCCCACGTGCAGCAGGAACGTGCGGTCGGTGGTGTCGATCACCTGCGCGCCCTCCACGGCGTCGATCGCGGCGATGATCTCCTCCCAGTGGTCGCTGCTCGACGCATCCACGACGATGTCGCGCAGGCTCGCCTCGCCGTCGGCGGTCACCACGTCGACGGCGCCCACCATCCCTCCGGCGTCGCCGATCGCAGCGGTGACGTGGCCGAGGACGCCGGGGGCGTCGCCGAGCTTGACCCGGATCGTCAATCGATATTGGGCGCTTGGAGTGGCGCTCACTGAAAACCTGCTTCTCCTCGTTGGTGGCGGCAGCGGATCTTAGGTGGTATCCGGCGTGGAACACGTGTTCCCCTTGGTGTCATGAGGTCGCCGCTGCGCGCCGCGATGGATCGCGCGCCTCCCCGCCGCTCCGCGCGGCCTCGTAGAGTGCTCAGGCGATGGCGGCGGACACGAAAGCACCCGCGCGCGCGGCCGAGCGCGCTCCCTCCGGCGCGAAGCGCGGCGCCGCCGTCGGGCCCCCGCGCCTGTTCCTGATCGACGGACCGAGCCTCGTCTACAGGGCGTTCTTCGCGCTGCCCGAGTCGATCGCGACGTCCACGGGGGTGCCCACGAACGCGATCTTCGGGTTCGCCTCGATGCTCGTGAAGATCGTCACCGACTACGGCGTGTGTCCCACCGTCGTGGCGTGGGATGCGGGCACCTCCGGCCGCGCCGAGGTGTTCCCCGAGTACAAGGCCTCGCGCCGCTCGCGGCCCGATCTGCTCAAGCAGCAGTGGCCCGCGATGGAACCGCTCGTCGAGGCGTTCGGCTACAGCAACGTGCGCGTCGAGGGCTACGAGGCCGACGACGTGATCGCCTCGGTCGCCGAGCAGGCGTTGCATGCCAGCCCGCAGGTGCCGACGATGATCGTCACCGGCGACCGCGACGTCTTCCAGCTGATCGACGACTCGGGCGTCATCAAGGTGATGGCGACCGCGCGCGGCATCACCGACACGAAGATCTACGACCGCCAGGCGGTGGTCGACCGCTACGGGATCCCGCCGAGCCTGATCCCCGACTTCTACGGGCTGAAGGGCGACACATCGGACAACATCCCCGGCATCCCCGGGATCGGCGACAAGACGGCGAGCGAGCTGATCCAGAGCTTCGGGACGCTCGAGGAGGTGCTCGAGCACGTCGACGAGGTGAAAGGGGCGAAGCGCAAACAGAACCTGCTCGACCACGCCGAGAACGCGCGCGTGTCGAAGCGCCTGGCGACGATCCAGCGCGACGTGCCGGTCGAGATCGACCTCGCGGCAGAGGCTGTGCGCGAGCCCGACCGCTCGCGCCTGCGCGATTTCTTCCGCGAGTACGAGCTGCGCGACCCGCTGCGCCGGCTGGAGGAGGCGCTGGGCGACCCGGGCGTTGCGGCACCCGCGCCGACGGCTGACGTGACGCTCACCGCGCGCGTGCGCGAGGGCGCCCCCGAGGCGATCGCCTCGCTCGGCGGCGACGCCGACGAGCTCTGTATCGCGGTGCGGGCGAGCGAGCCGCGCGAGGGCGAGCTGTTCGTCGAGGGCGCCGCCTGGCGCTTCGCCGCTGCGAGCGACGGCGAGGTGATCGCGGGCGAGTGCACAGGTCCCGAGCAGGTGGCTGCCGCCGCCGGCGCGCGCCCGGTCGTCGCCCACGACGCGAAGGCGCTCGGGATCGTTCCCCCCGGTCTCGTGCACGACACCCTGCTCGGCGCCTACCTGCTCGAGCCCGCACGCCGCGGCTACCCGTTCGCCGAGCTCACCGAGGAGCGCGGCCTCGCGAGCGACCTCGAGGATCCCGTCGCCGCCGACGCGGTCCTGCTCGGCGCGCTCGCCGACTGGCAGCGCGAGCAGATCGACGAGCGCGGGCTGCGCGCCGTGATGGACGAGATCGAGCTCCCGCTCGTGAGCGTCCTGCGCGAGATGGAGCTGCTCGGCGTGCGCCTGAACGTCGCCGCGGCTACAGGAGATCACGGCGCGTGTGCACGCCGAGATCGAGGGGCTGGAAAAGGAGATCTTCGAGCTCGCGGGAGACGAGTTCGTGATCGGCTCGCCGCAGCAGCTCGGGGAGATCCTGTTCGAGAAGCTCGGCCTGTCGCGCAAGCGCCGAGGGAAGACGGGCTACTCCACCGACGCGCGCGTGCTCCAGGCGATCCGCGAGGAGCACGACATCATCCCCAGGATCGAGCGCTGGCGCGAGCTCTCGACGCTCATCAAGACCTACCTCGACGTGCTTCCCGAGCTCGTCGACGCCCGCTCGCGGATCCACACGACGTTCCTGCAGGCGGTGGCGCAGACGGGCCGGCTCTCGAGCACCAACCCGAACATGCAGAACGTCCCCATCCGGACGCCGCTCGGACGCGAGATCCGCGGCTGCTTCGAGGCGGAGGAGGACAGCGTGCTGATCTCCGCCGACTACTCGCAGATCGAGCTGCGCGTGCTCGCCCACGCCGCCGCCGAGCCCGCGCTGATGGAGGTCTTCGCCAAGGGCGAGGACGTGCACACGGCCACCGCCTCGCGTGTGTTCGGCGTCGCCGCGGAGGAGATCGACCCCGGGATGCGCTCGAAGGCGAAGATGATCAACTACGGCATCGTCTACGGCCTCTCCGACTTCGGGCTCGCCGACCGGCTCAACATCCCGCGCGAGCAGGCGAAGGAGTTCATCGACGCCTACCTCGAGCGCTTCCCGCAGGTGGCGCGGTTCATGGTGGAGACGGTTGAGCGCGCTCGCGAGGAGGGTTTCGTGAAGACGCTGTGGGGACGCCGCCGCCAGGTCCCGGAGCTGCGGGCGCGCAACTACCAGACACGCACGCTCGGCGAGCGCCTCGCCGTGAACACCGTCATCCAGGGCACGGCCGCGGACATCATCAAGCTCGCGATGGTGCGCTGCCACGCGGCGCTCGCCGACTCGCCGCTGCGCACGCGCCTGCTGCTCACGATCCACGACGAGCTGCTGTTCGAAGGCCCGCCCGGCGAGGCAGAGGCGGCGCGCGAGCTGATCGAGCGCGAGATGTGCGGGGTGTGGGAGCACGAGCCGCCGCTCGGCGTGGACGCGGGGGTGGGTCGCACTTGGCTCGATGCGAAGTGAGCCGGGACCTCCGCCGGTGAGCCGGGGCCGCGCGATATGACCCGCAGCGTCGCCGTTCTCGTGGGCGTCGCGGCGGGCTGCCTCGTGGGCATGCAGGCGCCCATCAACTCGCGCCTCGGCCGCACCGTCGGCACCGCGCAGGCCGCCACGTTCTCGTTCCTCGTCGGCACCGTCGCGCTCGTGCTCGTGACGAGCTTCTGGAAAGGCGGGTTGGGAGGCCTCTCGAGCGTCGGCAAAGCCCCCTGGTGGGCGCTCATCGGTGGGCTGCTCGGGGCGATCTACGTGACGGTGGCGCTCGTCGCGGTGCGTTCGCTGGGCGCGAGCGGCCTCACCGCCGTCGTCATCGCGGGGCAGCTCGCCATCTCGGTCGTCATCGATCGCTTCGGCCTGCTCGGGGTCGCGCGCCAGCAGATCGGCGCCGCCCGCATCCTCGGGCTCGTGCTGCTCGCCGTCGGCGTGGCGCTGGTGGTGCGCAGGTAGGGCAGGGCCGCGCTACCTTGGCGGTGACGGCGCGCCGGGGCGCGCGAGCCCGGCGCGGGAACTCGAGCAGGAGGTCGCAGCGATGACCGACCCGATTCCGCAGGGCTACCCGCAGGTGATGCCGTACCTGATCGTCGACGGCGCGGCGGACGCGATCGAGTTCTACAAGACGATGCTCGGCGCGAGCGAGCGACTGCGCATGCCGGGTCGCGACGGGCGCATCGGCCACGCCGAGCTGAGCGTCGGCGACGCCGTCATCATGCTCGCCGACGAAAGCCCCGACATGGGTGCGCGCGGACCGCACAGCGTCGGCGGCTCACCGGTCACGATCCACGTCTACGTGGACGACGTCGACGCCGCCTTCGAGCGCGCGACGGGCGCCGGCGCGAAGACCCTGCAGGAGATCGAGGACCGCTTCTACGGCGATCGCTCGGGCCAGCTCGAAGACCCCTTCGGGCACCACTGGAACCTCTCCACGCACGTCGAGGACGTCTCTCCGGAGGAGATGTCGCGGCGCGCCGCGGAGATGGCGGCCCGCGCGTAGCTGCGGGCGCCGCTCGGCGCTAGCCGAGCGCCGAGGCGAATCCCTCCCGCCAGCTCGCGAAGCGCGGCGCCCAGCCCAGCTCGCGCCGCGCCCGCGTGTTGGAGGCGCCCTGCTGGCGGAGCATCGTCTGCACCCCGAAGCTGCCCGCTATCGGGCGCGCGAGCCAGGCCGGAACGCGCCGGGGGGGCCGCGCCCCGAGGGCGCGGGCGAGCTCGGGCAGCCACTCCGACACGGGCGCGGGCTCGTCGTCGACGACGTTGTAGACGCCCGCGCCGTCGTGGGAGAGGGCCGCGACGGTGGCGCCGGCGGCGTCGTGCATGTGGATGAACGACCACACGCCCGTCCCCGCGCCGACGATCGGCATCCGCCTGCGGGACACGTCGACGCCCATCGACCCGGTGCTCGAGACGGAGCTGCCCGGGCCATAGAAGTACCCGTAGCGCAGCACCACGCCTCCGGCGCCCGTCACCGCGTCCTCGAGCGCCTGCACGGCGCGGGCGGTGCGCGTGAACGGCTCGGGTGCTTCGACGAACAGGGGATCCTCCTCCGCGTGGATCGTGCCGGGCGGACCCGGCGCGTACGCGAAGGCGATGCTCTGCGCCACCACGCGCGAGGCGCCGGCGGCGCTCGCCGCGTCGACGAGGATGCGCGTGCCCTCGCTGCGCAGGCGGTCGTTGAGCTCGAAGTCGCGCTTGATCCGCCGCGGGTCGATGCGCTGGGGAAGGGAGGTGAGCTGGTGGATCACCGCGTCCGGGCGCGCCGCCGCGACGGCGGCGGTGACGGCGCCGGCATCGAGCGCGTCGGCGACCGCCGCCTGGGCGCCTTCCGCGACGAGCTGCTGCGCGCGCTCGGGCGAGCGCGTCATGCCCGTCACCTCGTGGCCGGCGGCGAGCAGCATCGGCACGAGCTGCCTGCCGATCGCACCGGTGGCTCCGGCGAGGAAGACCCTCATGCCGCGGCGAGCGGCGCCGGAGCCGCCTCCGGCACGATGCACACCATGCCCTCCGAGAACCCCGCCGGGGTCATGTCGAACGCCGAGTTGAAACGCGCGCGCATGTTCTCGAGCGCGATCACGTTCGTGAGCTCCACGAGCTGGCGCTCGTCGAAGTGCTCGCGCAGCCTGGCGAACAGCGCGTCGTCCACCTTCGCGGGGGTGCGGCTGATCGCGCCGGTGTAGTCGAGCACGAGCTTCTCGAGCGGGGTGAAGAGCTCGCTGTCGGCGTAGCGGGGCAGGGCGAGCAGCTGCTCCTCGGTGATGCCCGCCTGGCGCGCCAGCGCCGAGCCGATGTCGCAGCAGAACTCGCAGTTGACGATCGCCGCCGCCTTCAGCTGGGCGAGCGCCTTCAGGCGCTGCTCGACGGAGTGCTGCCGTGCCGTCGCGTCCTCGAACGCGCCGTAGCCGAGCAGCAGGCTGGGGGTGTGGGCGTACACGGCGACGGGATCGACGTCGCGGCCGACCTTCCGGCGCGACAGCCGGTAGATCGCGCGGACGAGCAGGCTTGCCTTCGGCGGGCGAGACGACATCGATGCGGGTCATCGAGAACCTCCTTCGATCGTGCGGGTGGGGGAGTGCTTCTCGGCGGCGACCGCCGCGCGCAGCATCCAGACGATCAGCAGCGTGGCGGCGAGGAGCGAGAAGAAGTCGAAGTAGCCGTTCCAGTGCGGGTGGGCGTCGCCGATGTCGACGAGGTGGTTGATCGTGTGAAGCGCGAACTGGACGGCTGTCACGGCGAGCACCGGCACGCGCCAGCCGGGGCGCACCACCGCCACCGCTAGGCCCACGCCGATCGCGGCGCTGTACGTCGCGATGTCGCGGATGTAGTGGGGGTTGTAGGCGTCGAACGGGCCGACGCGCTTGTAGAAGGCGTGGGCGCCCGCCGCCATGAAGATCGCGAGCGCGATGTGGTAGACGGCGAGGACGGAGAGGCCGAAGAGCATGCCGCGCTCACGGCGGGGGACGTACGCGGCGCGGTCGAGGGGGCTCGCGGTGGTGCTCATGCCCGCTGCACGATATGGTCCCCTTGGACCACCGTAAAGGACCACTCTGCACGCTGATTTGGGTACCAATTACGGGCCTGAGCTGCTGCTCGAGCTCGACCGCGCGGCGCGGACGCCGTTGCGCGCGCAGCTCGAGGACGGGCTACGCGAGGCGGTTCGCTGCGGGCGCCTCGCCGCCAACTCGCGGCTCCCCGCCACGCGCGCCCTCGCCGCCGACCTCGGCGTCTCGCGGCGCCTGGTGGTGGACGCGTACGCGCAGCTGCTCGCCGAGGGCTACCTGCTCGCGAGGCGCGGCGCCGGGACATACGTGGCGGAGGCGGCGGAGGCGAGCGCCGCTCCGGCGGTGGATCCAGTGCCGAGGGCGCCCACCTTCGACTTCTTCCCCGGCTATCCGGACCTCTCCTCGTTCCCCCGCGGGCCGTGGCTGCGCGCGCTGCGGGAGGTGCTGCGCGAGGCGCCCGACCGCGACCTCGGCTATCCCGACCCCCGCGGAGCGCCGGAGCTGCGCAACGCGCTCGCCGCGCACCTGCGACGGGTGCGGGGCGTCGCCGCCGACCCGCAGGCGATCGTCGTGTGCTCGGGCGCCGCGCAGGGCTTCGCCCTGCTCGCGCGGGCTCTCGGCGCCCCCCGCCTGGCGATCGAGGACCCGGGGCTCCCGCCCCATCGCGCGATCCTCCTCGAGCACGGGGCGACGCTCGTCGCGCTCCCCGTCGACGACCACGGGGCACGCGTCCAGGAGCTCGGGGCGCTCGGCGCGGACGGGCGGATCGACGCCGTGCTGCTCACGCCGGCGCACCAGTCGCCCACCGGCGTCGCGCTGGCGCCGTCCCGTCGCGCCGAGGTGCTCGCCTGGGCGGGCCAGACCGGCGGGTTCCTCGTCGAGGACGACTACGACGCCGAGTACCGCTACGACCGCGCGCCGCTCGCGGCGATGCAGGGCCTCGCGCCCGATCGCGTCGTGTACATGGGGACGGTCAGCAAGACGCTGGCGCCCGCGCTGCGGCTCGGCTGGATGGTGGTGCCCTCGCGGCTGCTCGAGGGCGTCGTCGCCCAGAAGGTGCTCACCGATCACGGCAGCCCCACGATCGATCAGCTCGCGCTCGCGCGGCTGATCGAGAGCGGCGCCTACGACCGTCACCTGCGCGCGGCGCGGCGGCGCTACCGTGCCCGCCGCGACGCGCTGGTGCGCGCGCTCGAGCGGCATCTGCCGGGCGCGCGCGTGACGGGCGTGGCCGCCGGCCTGCACGCGATCGTGCGCCTGCCGCGCGAGGTGGACGGCCTCGAGCTGGCGCAGGCTGCGCGGCGGCGGTCCGTGGGCGTCTACCCGCTGGGGTACGCCTACATGGACGTGCGCCCACGCCACGACGGCGTCGTGCTCGGATACGCGAACCTGGCCGAGCCCGCCATCGAGGAGGGCATCCGGCGGCTCGCGCTCGTGCTCGACGAGCTGACCGCGTCCGGCTAGGCGCTGAGCGCCCGGGCGACGGCCCGGCCCTGCGCCGCCCCGCGTCCGGCTACGCGCTGAGCGCCTGCGCGACGGCGCGCGCGCGTCGGCCCGAGGGTCCCGCGCCGACGAACGACGGCGGCGCGATCGCGAGGTAGTGGCCGAACGCCCAGTCGCTCAGGCGCCGGCTCTCGAGCGCGCGGACGAGGGCGCTGAGCGTGCGCGAGGGCGTGAGCTGACCCACCGCCCGCTGCGCCGCGAGCAGCCAGCCGAATTTCCGCGCGTGGGCGTCGGAGAACGCGCCGTAGCGGGCGAGCGCCTGCTCGCGGCTGCGCTGGGAGGACAGCACGGCGCGTAGCTCGCGCCCGCACGCGAGGCCGAAGTACATGGCGGTGCGGATGCCCTCGGCGGTGAGCGGCAGGCAGTGGCCGGCGGAGTCGCCGCTGAAGAACACGCCGTCCTCGGTGGCGCGGCGCAGCTTGTGCGGGATCCAGTTGCCCTGGTAGCCCTCGGCGGGCACCCCGAGGTCGCGCGCCAGGCGCACCGTCGGCTCCTTCACGTGGTGGCTCGGCCAGAACGAGCCGACGCCCACGCGCAGCTCGTCCTCGGCGGGGAAGCTCCAGCTGTAGCCCGCGCGGACGTAGCCGGGGTCGATCCACAGCTCCATCTCGTCGCCGTGGCCGCCGGGGTGCACCTCCAGGCCGCGCGACAGCGTCGCCTTCGGCGGCTGGATGGGAGTGGCGTTCGAGAGCACCCGCCGCCAGCCGAGGGCGTCCACGGTCAGCGGCGCGCGCAGCTCTCCGCGGTCGGTGTGCACCGTGTCGCCGCGGCGTCCGGTCACCGTGGCGGTCTCGAAATCGAGCTCGCCGTCGTCCGCGCGCTCCCACATCAGCGTGCACAGCGTCCGGTAGTCGAACGTCGAGAACGACCACGGGAGCGCCCAGCGGGAGGTGCCGAACGGGGTGTGCACGACGAGCTCGCCGAACGTCTGGCGCAGCGACTCCATCAGGTCCATCGCCTGCAGCCATACCGTGGGCATCGCGCAGGCGGAGGTCTGGCGCTCGCCGATCTCGTAGCGATCGACGACGAGCACCGAGGCGCCGCTCCCTGCGAGCTCGCGCGCCACCGCAAGCCCCGCGAAGCTCGCCCCGCAGATCAGCACGTCGCAGTCGCGCTCCAGGCGAGTGCGCGCGGGCCCCCGCTTGGTGGCTCGCCTTGGCATACCGGCAAAGCATACGGCTGCGCTACGCTTCGCACGGTGCAAACGGTGATCGAGAATCCCCAGGCCCGGGTGGTCGAGGGGTCGAACGGGCTGCTGCTCGAGGTGGACGGACAGGTCGTACCCAACTACGACGCCACCTTCCGGGCAATCGAGGAGGGCGAGGTCGTCACCGGCAACGTCGTGCGCATCGACAAGGACGAGGTGCTCGTCGACATCGGATACAAGTCCGAGGGCGTCATCCCCGCCAACGAGCTGTCGATCCGCAAGGCGGTGGATCCCGCCGACGAGGTGCATCTCGGCGAGGAGGTCGACGCGATCGTCCTCACCAAGGAGGACCAGGACGGCCGCCTGATCATGTCCAAGAAGCGCGCGCGCTTCGAGAAGGCGTGGCGGCGCATCGAAGCTGCCGCCGAGTCGGGCGAGCCGGTCGAGGGCACGGTCATCGAGGTGGTGAAGGGCGGGCTCATCATCGACCTCGGCGTCCGCGGGTTCCTCCCCGCGTCGCTCGTCGACATCCGCCGCGTGCCGAACCTCGACGAGTACATGGCCACGAAGATCGAGACGAAGGTGATCGAGCTCAACCGCTCGCGCAACAACGTCGTGCTCTCGCGGCGTGCGGTCCTCGAGGAGGAGCGCAAGGAGGTTCGCCAGCAGATCCTCGACCGCCTCCAGCCGGGGTTGGTGGTGGAAGGGCAGATTTCCAACATCGTCGACTTCGGCGCGTTTGTCGACCTCGACGGCATCGACGGGCTGATCCACATCTCCGAGCTGTCGTGGTCGCACGTCAACCACCCCAGCGAGATCCTGTCGATCGGCGACACCGTGAAGGTGAAGGTGCTCGACATCGACCGCGACCGCCAGCGCATCTCCCTCGGCCTCAAGCAGACGCAGGAAGACCCGTGGCAGCGTATCGTCGACACGTACAACGTCGGCGACGAGCTCGCCGGCAAAGTGACGAAGGTGGTGACGTTCGGAGCGTTCGTCGAGATCCTCGACGGGGTGGAGGGCCTCGTGCACATCTCCGAGCTCGCGCCGCACCACGTCGAGAGTCCGCGCGAGATCGTGCACCCGGGCGATGAGATACGCGTGAGGATCCTCGAGATCGACTCCGAGCGCCGCCGCCTGTCGCTGTCGGCCAAGCGCGTCGAGGACCAGATCCTGCCGGTGTCGCGCCCCGCCGGTGCAGAGGACGGCGAGCCCGCGAGCGAGGGCGTCGAGGCGGCGGAGCCGGTCGCCGAGGGAGCGGAGCCGGTCGCCGAGGCAGCGGAGCCGGTCGCCGAGGCAGCAGTGGAGGCGCCGGCAGAGGACGCCGAGGCGCCTGCAGCAGCTGAGGACGCCGCGGCAGAGGACGCGGGCGCAGAGGGCGCGGCCACAGAGGGGGCCGCGACCGCCGAGGCGCCGGCGGCGGAGGACGCCGCCGCCGAGCACCCCTCCGCCGAGGCCTCGGGCGAGAGCGCCGAGGGCGAGGCGCCCGCCGAGCCCGCCCAGGGCTGAGCGGTCCCGACGCCTCGGTTGCGATGAGCGCAGAGGTGCCGTTCGTCGGGCTGACCGGCGGCCTCGGTGCGGGAAAGTCGACTGCGCTCGCCGCGCTCGCAGAGCTCGGTGCCGCGGTGATCTCGAGCGACGCCGTCGTGCATGAGCTGTACGCGGGGCCCGAGTTGCGCGCAGCCGTCGTCGAGCGCTTCGGCGAGGAGGTTGCGCCAGGCGGCGAGGTGGACAGGACGGCGCTTGCGCAGCGTGCGTTCGCGACGCCCGAGGATCGTGCCTGGCTGGAGCAGCTCGTCTGGCCGATGGTGGGGGCGCGCGTGGCTGCCTGGCTCGAGCAGGTGCGAGCCCGGGACCCGGAGCCCCGCGCCGCCGTCGTCGAGGTCCCGCTCCTGTTCGAGGCGGGGCTCGATGGCGCCTACGACGCGACGATCGCGGTGGTCGCCGATGAGCGGCTGCGCAGCGAGCGGGCGGCGGGGCGGGGCCACGCGGTGGTGGACGAGCGCGCCGCGCGCCAGCTCACACAGGACGAGAAGGCCGGCCGCGCGACGTTCGTCGTCCGCAACGACGGATCCGAGGACGATCTGCGGCGCGAGCTGTCGGGGGTTCTTGGCAAGCTAGGACGATGACGCGCAGAGCGATGGCACCCACGGTGGCGGTCGCCATGGCCGCCGTCCTGCTCGGCTTCGTCGCGCTCGAGCTGAAACAGGCCTCGCGCAACTTCGGGCTGCCGCTGACGAACGCGGACGTCATCCGCGAACAGGCGACCGCCAAGCACCTCGACCCGGCGCTGATCGCCGCGGTCATCTACGCCGAGAGCAAATTCGAACCGCGGCCCTCGGCGGCGGGCGCACAGGGCCTCATGCAGATCCTGCCCGCCACCGCCTACTACCTGGCCCACCTCTCCGGCGGCACCCGCTTCACCGCGTCCGACCTCGCCACGCCGCGCGTGAACGTGGCGTACGGGAGCTACTACCTGCGCTACCTGCTCGACCACTACCACGGCAACACGATGCTCGCGATCGCCGCCTACAACGGCGGGCTGACGAACGTCGACAACTGGGTGTCCGCGGCGCGCGCCCAGGGGCACCAGCTCACCGCCGACGCGATCCCCTTCCCCGAGACGCGCGAATACGTCCAGCGCGTGCTCGCCGCCCAGCGCGACTACCGCGCCGCCTACCCGCAGCAGCTCGGCCTCGAGTAGCCGCCGCCGGCCGCGCGGCCCGGGGCCGGACGCCCACCTGCCCGCTACGGTAGGTGGGCGATGCCGGACTTCAAGCTCGACGCCGTCTTCACACCCACCGCCGACCAGCCGCAGGCGATCACGGGCCTCGCCGAGGGTGTGCTCGCGGGGGAGCGCTCGCAGACCCTGCTCGGCGCGACGGGCACCGGCAAGACGATGACGATGGCGGGCGTGATCGAGGCGGTGCAGCGGCCGACGCTCGTGATCGCCCACAACAAGACGCTCGCCGCCCAGCTGTGCAACGAGTTCCGCACGTTCTTCCCCGACAACGCCGTCGAGTACTTCGTCTCCTACTACGACTACTACCAGCCCGAGGCGTACGTCCCCAGCCGCGACCTCTACATCGAGAAGGACTCGGCGATCAACGAGGAGGTCGATCGCCTGCGCCACGCCGCCACGGCGGCGGTGTTCGCCCGCCGCGACGTGATCGTCGTCGCGTCGGTGTCCTGCATCTACGGCCTCGGCTCGCCGGAGACGTACGAGATGAACATGCAGATCCTCAAGCGGGGGGAGGAGATCGACCGCGACGCGCTGCTGCGCAAGCTCGTCTCGATCCAGTACACGCGCAACGACAGCGTGCTCTCGCGCGGGACGTTCCGGGTGCGCGGCGAGACGCTCGAGGTGTTCCCCGCCTACGCCGAGACCGCCTTCCGCGCGACGATGTTCGGCGACGAGGTCGAGCGCCTGCAACAGTTCGACCCGCTCACCGGGGAGCTGCTGGCGGACGACCTCGAGCACGCGGCGATCTGGCCCGCGACGCACTACAACGTCCGGGAGGGCACGATCGAGGCGGCGGTCGAGGAGATCGGGCGGGAGCTCGCCGAGCGATGCGAGCAGCTCGAGTCCGAAGGCAAGCAGCTCGAGTCCCACCGCCTGCGTCAGCGCACGCAGTACGACATGGAGATGCTCAAAGAGGTGGGCTTCTGCTCGGGGATCGAGAACTACTCGCGCATCCTCGACGGCCGCCGCCCCGGCGAGCGGCCGTACTGCCTGATCGACTACTTCCCCGAGGACTTCATCTGCTTCATCGACGAGTCCCACCAGACCGTGCCGCAGCTCGGCGGCATGTTCGAGGGCGACCGCTCGCGCAAGCAGACGCTCGTGGACTACGGCTTCCGCCTGCCGAGCGCGCTCGACAACCGCCCGCAGACCTTTGCCGAGTTCCTGTCGATCACGCCGCAGCTGATGTTCGTGTCGGCGACGCCCGGCGAGTACGAGCGCACGCGCTCACAGCGCGTGGTGGAGCAGATCGTGCGGCCCACCGGCATCGTGGACCCGGTCGTCGATGTGCGCGAGACGCGCAACCAGATCGACGATCTGATGAACGAGGTGCGCACACGCGTGGAGCGCGACGAGCGCGTGCTGGTGACAACCCTCACGAAGAAGATGAGCGAGGACCTGTCGGGCTACCTGCTGGAGATGGGCTTCCGCACGCGCTACCTGCACTCCGAGATCGACACGCTCGAACGCATCCAGATCATCCGCGACCTGCGACTCGGCGAGTACGACGTGCTCGTCGGGGTGAACCTTCTCCGCGAGGGCCTGGACCTGCCCGAGGTGTCGCTGGTGGCGATCCTCGACGCCGACAAGGAGGGCTTCCTGCGCGGCGAGACCTCGCTGATCCAGACGATCGGCCGGGCGGCCCGCAACGTCGGCGGCACGGTGCTGATGTACGCGGACAAGGAGACGCGCGCGATGCGGGCGGCGATCGAGGAGACGGACCGCCGCCGCGCGATCCAGCTCGCCTACAACGAGCGCAACGGGATCACGGCGGCGACGATCGTCAAGGGGATCTCCGACATCGCCGAGTTCCTGCAGGCCGAGTCGAAGGTTCCGCGCGGGCGCAAACGGCGCCGGCGGGCAGCGGCGAGCGAGATGCCGCGCAACGAGCTCGAGCGGATGGTGGTGGAGCTCGAGGAGGAGATGCTCGCGGCGGCGGACGAGCTGCGCTTCGAGTACGCCGCGCAGCTGCGCGACGAGCTGCGCGAGCTGCGGCGCGACCTCCAGGAGATCCGCGCCGAGGAAGGCCCGGAGGGCCGGAGCGGCGAGGCGGCGGTGGAGCCCGCCGCCGGCGGTCCGTCCGGGGACATGGCCTAGGATTCGGGCCGTGGAGCTCGACCGCCAGTCAATCGAACGCAAGGACTTCCCGATCGGCCGGCGCGGCTACGACGCGACCGCGGTGGACGCCCACCTGCGCGCCGTCGCGGTGGCGGTGGAGGAGCTGCAGCGCACCGCCGTCAGCGCCGGCCACGACGTCTCCTTCGCCTCCTCGGCGGGCAGCCAGGTGCAGAACATCCTGGAGGCCGCCGAGTCGGCTGCCGCCGAAATCGAGCGCCAGGCCGGCGAAGCCGCGCGCCAGGTCCGCGAGGCCGCCGATCGCGACGCCGAACGCACGCGTGAAGAGGCGATCGAGACCGCCCGCGCGCACGTCTCCGCGGTGGCGCAGGTGGCGGCCACGCTGCTCGAGCGCGTGGGGGGGATGGACTCCGAGGTGCGCGCGCTGGCCGAGAGTCTGCGCTCCGGCGCCGGGCGGCTCGCCGCCGACCTGCGCGCCGTCGAGGGGAACATGGCGGAGCTCTACGACGCCGCCTCAGGCCAGATCGACACGGCCGGCCAGCCCTACCCGCCGCCGCCGGCTCCGGAGCCGCCGCCGCATCCCGCCGTGCAGGCGTACGCCGCGGCGGGCGAACAGGGCGAGTTCGACACCGAGCTCGCCGGGGCGATGGCTCAGGCGCCGCCGGTTCCCGAGCCCGCTCACGAACCCGTCGCGCCGGCCCCCGCGCCCAGCGCAGCAGCGCCGGCACCAGCACCCGCGCCCGCTGCGGCGGGCGCCTCCGAGGACCTCGACGGCGCGCGCCTAGTGGCGCTCAACATGGCGCTCAACGGCGAGTCGCGGGCGGACACCGACCGCTACCTCGCCGAGCACTTCCAGGTGGCCGACCGGCTCAAGCTGATCGACGAGGTGTACGCGGCGATCGAAGGCTAGGAACGGGCGCACCGGGCGGCGATCGCATAGGCGAACGTCTGTTCGTGGTCCTAGAATGGGCCGGCAGATGGCAGCCGGCAACCAGATACTCGTCGCGGGAGCGCGCGAGCACAATCTGAAGGACATCTCGCTGGCGCTGCCGCGCGACGCTCTCGTCGTCATCACGGGTCTCTCCGGCTCGGGCAAGTCGAGCCTGGCGTTCGACACGATCTACGCGGAGGGCCAGCGCCGCTACGTGGAGTCGCTGTCCGCCTACGCGCGCCAGTTCCTGGGGCAGATGGACAAGCCCGACGTCGACTCGATCGAGGGCCTCTCGCCGGCGATCTCGATCGACCAGAAGACCACCTCGCGCAACCCGCGCTCGACGGTGGGCACCGTGACCGAGATCTACGACTACCTGCGGCTGCTGTGGGCGCGCGTGGGCAAGCCCCATTGCCCGATCTGCGGGCGGCCGATCGTCGGGCAGTCGGCAGAGCAGATCATCGACCAGGTGATGGAGCTCGCCGAGGGGACGCGCTTCATGGTGCTGGCGCCGGTGGTGCGCGGCCGCAAGGGCGAGTACGGCAAGCTGCTCGAGGAGCTGCGAGCGGACGGGTTCGCGCGCGTGAAGATCGACGAGCGCGTGCGCATGCTCGAGGAGTCGATCGTGCTCGACAAGCGCTACAAGCACGACATCGCCGTGGTGGTGGACCGCCTCGTCATGCGCCACGACCTGCGCAAGCGACTCGCCGACTCGATCGAGACCGCGGTGGGGCTCGCCGACGGCCTCGTGGAGATCGAGGTGGTGGGCTCATCAACCGCGCAGGCGGGCGAGCACGAGCACTCCTCGGGAGCGCGCGGCGCGCGCGCGGCAGCCGCCCAGATAACCCCCGGCGTGAAGCCCGAGCCGGGCACGGTGTTCACGTTCTCCGAGCGCTTCGCCTGCCCCGAGCACGGGCCGTCGCTGGTGGAGCTCGAGCCGCGGATCTTCTCGTTCAACTCACCGCACGGGGCGTGCGACCGCTGCACGGGACTGGGCTCGCAGATGGAGATCGACCCGGAGCTGGTGGTCCCCAACCCGTCGCTGTCGATCGACGAGGGCGCGCTCGCGCCGTGGGCGGGCAGCTCGTCCAACTACTACGAGCAGGTCACCGAGGCGATCGCCGAGCAGTACGGGGTGGACCTCGCGGCGCCGTGGGAGGACCTCCCGCAGGAGCAGCGCGACGTGTTCCTGTACGGCACGGGCGGCGAGGCGGTGCAGGTGACCTACCGCAATCGCTACGGCAGGCGGCGCTCCTACATGACGCGCTTCGAGGGGATCGTCAACAACCTCGAGCGCCGCTACCGCGAGACGGACTCGGAGTGGACGCGCGAGAAGATCGAGGAATTCATGTCGCTGCGCGCGTGCCCGGTGTGCGGCGGGGCGCGTCTGCGCGCCGAGTCGCGCGCGGTGCTCGTGGGTGGCACCCGCATCGAGGACTTCTGTGCGCTGTCGGCGCACCGGGCGCTCGAGTGGCTGGAGCAGGTGGAGCTGTCGGAGACCGACCGCCACGTCGCGCGGCTGATCCTGAAGGAGATCGCCGAGCGGCTGCGCTTCCTGGAGAACGTGGGGATCGGCTACCTGTCGATGGACCGGGCGGCGTCGACGCTGTCGGGCGGCGAGGCGCAGCGCATCCGCCTGGCGACGCAGATCGGCTCCTCGCTCGTCGGCGTGCTCTACATCCTCGACGAGCCCTCGATCGGGCTCCACCAGCGCGACAACGCGAAGCTGATCGCGACGCTCGAACGCCTGCGCGACCTCGGCAACACGGTGATCGTGGTGGAGCACGACGAGCAGACGATGCGCGCCGCCGACCACCTCGTCGACCTCGGGCCCGGGGCGGGCGAGCACGGCGGGAGGATCGTCGCCGAGGGGATCGCCACCGACGTCGAAGCCGTCGAGAGCTCGCTCACGGGGCAGTTCCTCGCGGGCACGCGCACGATCCCCGTTCCCGAGCGGCGGCGCACCCCCTCCGGCTACGTCGAGATACTCGGCGCCGCCCAGCACAACCTCAGGGACATCGACGTCCACGTCCCGCTCGGCGTGCTCACGTGCGTGACGGGCGTGTCGGGTTCGGGGAAGTCGACGCTCGTCAACGAGGTGCTCTACAAGGCGGTCGCCAACCGCCTGCACCGCGCGCGCCGCCGCCCGGGCGCGCACCGCGCGATCCATGGCCTCGACCAGCTCGACAAGATCATCGCGGTGGACCAGTCGCCGATCGGCCGCACGCCGCGCTCGAACCCGGCGACGTACACGGGGCTGTTCGACGTGATCCGCGACCTCTTCTCGAAGACGCAGGAGGCGCGCGCCCGCGGCTACAAGCCCGGCCGCTTCAGCTTCAACGTGAAGGGCGGGCGCTGCGAGGTGTGCCGCGGGGACGGGCAGATCAAGATCGAGATGCACTTCCTGCCCGACGTGTACGTGCCCTGCGAGCAGTGCCACGGCAAGCGCTACAACCGCGAGACGCTCGAGATCCGCTTCAAGGGCAAGAACATCGCCGAGGTGCTCGACATGCCCGTCGAGGAGGCGCTGCACTTCTTCGAGCACATCCCCAAGGTGCGACGCCGGCTCGAGACGCTCGACGCGGTGGGGCTCGGGTACATCCGCCTCGGCCAGCCCGCGACGACGCTCTCCGGGGGCGAGGCGCAGCGGGTGAAGCTCGCCACCGAGCTGTCGAAGATCGCAACGGGCCGGACGCTCTACATCCTCGACGAGCCCACAACCGGTCTGCACTTCGCCGATGTCCAGCGCCTGCTCGACGTGCTCCAGCGCCTCGTCGACGCGGGCAACAGCGTCGTGGTGATCGAGCACAACCTCGACGTAATCAAGAGCGCCGACCGCCTCATCGACATGGGCCCGGAGGGCGGCGAGGAGGGAGGCCTGGCGCTCGCCGTGGGGACGCCCGAGGAGGTTGCCGCCGAGCCCGCATCGCACACCGGGCAGTTCCTCGCCGGCCTGCTCGGGGTCCAGGCGGGGCCGGCGCGCAAGGCACCGACGAAGCGCCGCGCGAAGCTCGCCGCCGCGGCCTAGGGGCGACGCGGTCAGGAGATGGGGCGGGCGGGCGAGACGTGGAACGTGGCGGGGCCCGCGGCGCAGGTCTGCGCCCCTTCAACGATCGAGCCTTCGCTGTAGATGTGTGGCATCACGACGCCGCTCACCTGCACGGTGACGGTGGCGGTGGTCCGGCTGGTGAAATGGGCCGACGCGGTCACGGTGCCTGCGGTGGCTTCGTCGATGAGTTCGAACTGTCCCGCCACTGGAGAGGTGCTGGTGAAGTTCGGGCCCCGCAGCGGGATCGGGCGCTGAGCGAAGCCGCCGTACACCCGCTGTCTGCTTCCCGCTCGGCTGGCAGGTGGCGAGCAGGCTCAGGCGACCGTTCGCCCGCAGCGGTTCGTGGTCGATGAAGACTTCAACGTAGGGCTGCTCTTCGTTGGCGGGCTGCGAGGAGTAGGTGCCTCGCTCGGGCACGAGCGGGGCGTGCGCGGCCGTGCAGCGGTGGTGGGCTCGGCGGTGCTTGCATTTCACGGCGGCGCCGGTCGCCCCCACGGCTTCGGCTCGTGCTGGCGCTACGGCGAGCACGCCGGCGGCAGGCACCACGCCGAGCAGCATCGCGGCGATGTCGCGCGATCGCGACACAGTGAGTGAGCGTAGCGGAGCGGGAGCCGTCGGGCCTGACACCCCCGCCCGGCTGGGTGGCGCATTTGCGAAGCTGCGCGCATGCACGACCAAGCCGGGCGCGGCCGCCTGTGGCTTCAGAAGTGGCGCTGGTACGAGCGCAACTCACTTCCCTGGAACCGCGCGCGCATCCACTGGGAGATGATGCGGCGGGAGGCGTTCGCGCGCTGGCCGATCCACGGCAACGTGCTCGAGGCGCTGCGCGAGGGACGCTTGGAGGTCGGCGCCGGCACGCTGTTCGAGCCGGGCGTGTGGATCACCATGCCGGGGAGCGCGCGCGTGCGCATCGGCGCCGGGACGTTCCTCAACCTCGGGGTGATGGTGGCGGCGCACGAGCTCGTCGAGATCGGCGAGCACTGCATGCTCGCGAACGGCTGCTTCGTCTCGGACGCCGCGCACCGCTTCGACGACCCCGAGCTGCCGGTGACGTGGCAGGGGTTCACGTCGAAGGGCCCCACCCGCATCGGCAACAACTGCTGGCTCGGCGCGAACGTGGTGGTGACGAGCGGGGTGACGATCGGCGAGCGCTGCGTGATCGGCGCCAACAGCGTCGTCACCGGCGACGTCGAGCCCTACTCGATCGCCGCCGGTGCGCCCGCTCGCGTGCTGAAGCGGGTGCAGTACGGCGATAAGAGGTAGCGTGCGCGCGATGGACCTGCTCGAGGCGATGCGCTGCGCTCCCACCAGCCGGCACTTCACCGCCGAGCCGGTTCCGCGCGAGGTGCTCGTACGGGCGCTCGACAGCGCGCGCTTCGCGCCGAGCGGCGGCAACCGCCAGGGCTGGCGGGTGATCGCCGTCGAGGACGCGGACACACGCAGGGCGCTGCGCGACCTCTACCTGCCGCACTGGCGGGCCTACACGGAGCAGACGGGAGCGGCGCTGATGCTCGCCGACCCGGCTGTCTTCGACGAGGCGCGCGTGCGGGTGGTGCGCAGGGCCGACGAATACGCCGAGGGGCTCCATGAGGTCCCGCTGCACCTGGTGGTGGGGGTGCGCCTCGACGACCTGGCGGTGACCGACGCGGCGCTGCCGCGGCAGAGCATCGTCGGCGGCGCCTCGATCTACCCGTTCGTGCAGAACCTGCTGCTCGCCTTGCGCGGCGAGGAGCTGGCAGCGGCGATGACGACGCTGCTCGTGCCCGCCGAGGCCGAGGTCAAGAAGCTCCTCGCGATTCCCGACGACATCGCTCTCGCGGCGCACATCGGCGTGGGGCGGCCCGCCGATCCCTGGCCGAAGAAGCTCTCGCGCAACCCGGTGGCGGAGTTCGCGTTCGCCGAGCGCTGGGGCGAGCCGCTCGGCTGAACGAAGTTTCGCGCAGCGGGCGCCGCCGCGAGCACGCCATCCCGCGGGTATGGTGGACCGGTGGGCGGAAGGCTTCGAGCAGCGGGTGTCGTGGCGTTGGCGGTGCTCCCGTCGATGGTGCTGTGTGCAGGCGCCTCGGCGACGATCACCGTCACCAACCTCACCGACACGGGCACGGGAACGCTGCGCGAAGCGATCGCCACCGCGAAAAGCGGCGAAACGATCGTCGTGCCCGCCGGGACGATCCCGCTCTCCAAAGAGCTGAAGATCTCGAAGTCGCTGACGATCGAAGGCAGCGGCAGCGAAACGACAACCATCAGCGGGGGCGGCAAAGACCGCGTCTTCGAAGTCAGCGGCGAAGGCTCGGTGGTGCTGCTCACCGGGCTCGGCATCCGCGAAGGGCTCGTCAAGCAGCCCGGCGGGACGGAAGTGAAGGGCGGTGGCGTGCTCGACGAAGGCGCGAGCCTCACGCTGATCGGAGTGGTGGTGGCCGAAAACCATGCCGACGCGGACGGGGGCCCCAAAGAGGAATCAGCCGTCGCCGAGGGCGGCGGCATCTACGCCTCGGGACCGCTCGCGCTGTCGAACGTCACGGTCCGGCGCAACGAAGCAAGCGCCGTGGGCGGAACCGGAGAACAGGGCGGGCAGGCCGTCGGCGGTGGGATCTACGCGGGGGGCGTGAGCCTGGAACACGTCGTGCTCGCCGGCAACACCGCGAACGCCGAAGGCGGCAGCGGCGGCGAAGGCGGATTCGCCGCGGCGGGCGCGATGAACGCCGTGCCCACCGGCGTCGCGCCGCTGTCGATTGCGGGCGTCGAACTGCTCGGCAACACCGCCGAGGCGTTCGCCGGCGCAGGCGCGGGTGGCGGCGGGGCGCTGGCAGGCGCGATGCATTTGTTCTCCAAGGGCCCGAGCGTCGCGGTCTCGAACCTCACGGCGAGCGAAAACACAGCGATCGCCGGGGGAGCCGGCGCCGGAACGGCGGTGGTCGAGGCGGGCGCGCTCGAAGTCAAAGCGAGCGAACTCCCTATCACGCTCACCAACCTCACGATCGCGGGCAACGTTGCGCGCGCGCTGGGCGCGGGCGGACAGGCCGAAGGGGGTGGGCTCGAGGCGAGCGCGAACAAAGGACCGCTCACGATTGCGAGCTCCACGATCGACGCCAACACCGCCGAAGGCGCAGCGAAGGCAGCCGGCGGGGATCTCGCGGCGGGCGGCGGCGTGCAGGTGCGCGAAACGATCGTCTCGGCCGGGATCGGCAAGGCCACTCAGGAGAACTGCTTCGCCACGGAACCGCTCGTGTCCCTGGGCGACAACCTCGACAGTCGCGACGAGTGCGCGTTCCACGCCGCGGGCGACAAGGTGAACACCGATCCGCAGCTCGGCCCGCTGCGCTCCAACGGCGGGCCGCTTCAGACACAGGCGATCGGCGAAGCGAGCCCGGCACGCGACGGCGGAGCGGCGGCGGGATGCCCGGGCAGCGACGAGCGCGGGGTCCAGCGGCCGCAGGGCGCCGCCTGCGACATCGGCGCTTTCGAGTTCGCGCCGCCGGCCGCGGTGACCGCCGCGGCGAGCGGCCTGGGGGCGACATCCGCCACCCTGAACGGCGTGGCATCGAACCCCGGGGTGATCGGAGGCACCGTGTTCTTCGAATACGGCACCAGCACCGCCTACGGGTCGCACGCCGAAGCCGGCCCGCTGGGCGCGGGCGCCTCGGGCGCGGCGGTGTCGGCGGCGCTATCGGGCCTGACCACGGGCGCCGTGTATCACTTCCGGGTGGTGGCGAGGACGCCGGAAGGCACCGCGTTCGGGGCCGACCGGACCTTCGTGCCCATCGTGATCGTGAGCCCGGCTCCCGTTCTGAGCGGCATGAAGCTCACCCCCTCGCGCCTGAAAGCCGACCGCGGCAGGGGCGCCACGCTGAGCGCTCGCCGGGGTGCCACGCTCTCCTACCGCGACAGCCAGGCGGCGCTGGCGACCTTCACGATCCAGGTGCCGAAGCGGGGCTTCGTGTCCGGCAGGCGCTGTCTGGCGGCCGCGCCGCGCGGGCACCGCGGGGCGCCGAGGCGCTGCACGTTCTTCAAGAGCCTCGGCACGTTCACGCACTCCGACCCCGGTGGGGCCGTCCGCCTGCACTTCACCGGACGCGTGCGGCGCAAGCCCCTCGCGCCGGGCAGCTACCGCCTGCAGGCGGTAGCCCGCAGCACGGCGGGGGTCACCGGCAGGAGCGTGTTCACCCCGTTCCGGATCGTCCGCTGAGGAGCGCCACGCGCGCCGTGCTGCTCGCGACGGCGGCCCGGCTCAACCGGCGGGAATCGGGTTGAACGCTTTCGTGCCCGTCGCCACGGTCAGCCCGAGGCCGGTAGCGGCGTTGGCGTAGGCGAGCTCCTTAGCCAGCGTGCCGACGCCGTTGCTGGCGGGCAGCGGCGCGAACTCCACCGTCGAGAGCACGCCAAGCGCGTTGCCGTTCGCGTCCAGGAAGGCGCTGCCGGAGTCGCCGGGGATGCCGGGGCTGACGGTGTAGAGCTGCTCGCTCCAGCCGGCCGCGCCTTCCGTTTCGCCGAGGCTGACCCCCGTCTTGGGGCTGAGCACGCTCACGCCGAGGCGCAGGATCGAGTTGCCGTACGAGTAGACCTGTCCGCCCGCCGCGGGAACGGCGGCGGCGAGGCCGTTCGGGCCTCCCCAGAAGGGGATGGTCGGGTTGACGTTCGCCACCCGAGCGGCGGCGATCTTGATCAGCGCGAGGTCGTTGAATTCGCACGTGCTCGCGTCCTTCTCGCCTTTCTGCTGCATGGCGATCCACGAGTTGTATGCGAGCGTGCCGATCTGCGTGCCGCGCTGCACGCCGCCGTTGACGATGTCACCGGCGTAGATCGGCGAGCCGAGCGGCAGCGACTTCGTGCTGCAGCCGTTCGTTTCGGTGTCTTCGCCCGTCGAGGAGCAGTGGGCGGCCTGGCCGAGGTAGACGTTGCCGGAGGAGTCGGTGAAGACGAAGTTCGCGGTGCACTGGCCTGCGCCTTCGAGGAACGACGGGCCCCCGGTGAACGTCATCACGCCGGGGTGGATCGTCGCGCTGCCTTCGGGCGCCCAGGCCGATGCGGCTCCGGCGGTGGCACCGAGCGCGAGCGCGCAGCAGCACAGCAGCAGGGCGAGCCTCGAGAACGGATTCATCCGTCGCTCCTTGTCGTCGTCGATGGAGATCAGCGCGCTGATCCGGGGCGCCCCGGCCGCCTGCCCGAGGCCACGGCCGGTTTACCCAGTCGACGTCGTTGTAAACCGCGGGGACGAAGCTCGCCCGCGTGTCGCGGTCAGGCGAGCAGCCGCTGCAGCTCCGCGAGCTCGCCGGGGTCGATCTTGTAGGTGTGCTCGGGGCCGGGGTAGCGCCGCGTACGCACGTCCTCGGCGTAGGCGGCGACGCCCGCGTTCATCTCCTCCTGGATGTTCGCGTAGCGCTTGACGAAGCGCGGCCCGAGGCCGTCGCGGATCCCGAGCAGGTCGTGAAACACGAGCACCTGGCCGTCGGTGGCTGCTCCGGCGCCGATCCCGATCACGGGGACCTCGATGTGGGGCATCAGCTCCTCCGTGACGGCGGCGGGGATCGCCTCGAACACGATCGCGAAGCACCCCGCCTCCTGTAGCGCGAGCGCCTCGGAGGCGATCCGTGCGGCGGCGGCGGCGGTGCGACCCTGTGCCTTCCAGCCGCCGAGCGCCGTTGAGGTCTGCGGCGTGAGGCCGACGTGGCCCATCACCGGGATGCCGGCGCCGACGATTGCACGCGCACGGCGGGCGGACGCCTCGCCGCCGCCCTCGAGCTTGACGGCCTCGCAGCCGGCCTCCTTCACCATCCGCATGGCGGTGCCGATCGCCTGCTCGTCGGAGATCTCGTAGGAGCCGAACGGGAGATCGCCGATCAGCAGGGGGGTGGTGAGGCCGCGGCGCACGGCGCGAGCGAGGACGAGCATGTCGCCGAGCTCCACCGGGGTGGTGGCGCTGTAGCCGAGCATCGTCGTGGCGGCGGAGTCGCCGACGAGCACGAGGTCCACCCCCGCCGCCTGCGCGGCGCGCGCGCTCGGGTAGTCGTAGGCGGTCACCATCACGATCGGGTCGCCTAGCTGCTTCTTCTCGAGCAGCCGCGGCAGGGTCATGGGCAGGGCTCCGGCGTCGCTCGGGGTCTGGATGGCGGGTTGGCTCGACATGTGTGTTCCTCTCTTCGGTTGACGCTCGGCGGGGGTCAGCCCACCAGGGTCGCCACCTGGTCGTCGATGGTGATGATGCGATTGCTTGAAGCCTCCACGTGCACGACGCGGGGGACGTAGCGGTCGAGGTCGGCCTCGTCGTACTGGCCGTAGGAGATGACGATGATGGTGTCGCCGCGATGGACGAGCCGCGCCGCGGCGCCGTTAACGCACATGTCGCCCGATCCGCGCTCGCCGGCGATCGTGTACGTCTCGAAGCGCGCTCCGTTGTCCACGTCCACGACATGCACCTGCTCGTGCTCGAGGATGTCCGCCGCCTCGAGCAGATCGGGATCGATCGTGATCGAGCCCACGTAGTGGAGGTCGCAGTCGCTGACCGTGGCACGGTGGATCTTGGACTTGAGCATCACGCGCTGCATGTGCCGATCGCCTCTCCTTCGCGTGGTTGGGCGGATGCCACCGGTCCTCCGGCCGGGCGCAGCACCGCGTTGTCTATGAGCCGCACCCCGCCGATGCGCGCGGCGAGCGCGAGCACGGCCTCGCCGCGGAGCTCCGCGAGCGGCTCGAAGGTGTCGGGGTCCACGAGCGCGACGTAGTCGGGCTCGACGCCCTCGGCGCGCAGCGCCGCGGCGGCGGCGTCGAGCACCGCGGCGGCCGATCGCTCTCCCACCTCGGCGCGCTTGCGCCCGGCGGCGAGCGCCCGCGGGAGCGCGAGCGCCTGCGCGCGCTGCTCGGGGGAGAGCAGGGCGTTGCGCGAGGACATCGCGAGCCCGTCGGGCTCGCGCACGGTGGGGACCGCCTCCACTCGCACGGGGAGGTTGAGGTCTGCGACGAGCCGCCGGATCACGACGAGCTGTTGCGCGTCCTTCTGTCCGAAGTACGCGACGTCGCTCTGCACCATGCAGAGGAGCTTCGTCACCACCGTCGCCACGCCGCGGAAGTGCTCGCCGCCGCGCACGGCGCCCTCGAGGCGCTCGCTCACGCCGAGCACCTCGACGTACGTGGAGAAGCCGTCCGGGTAGACCTCGTCCACCCCCGGCGCGAACAGCACGTCGGCTCCGGCGCGGGCGGCGGCGGCGGCGTCCTCGCGCTCGCGGCGCGGATAGCGCTCGAGGTCGGCGCCCTCGTCGAACTGGGCGGGGTTCACGAACAGGCTCACCACCACGCGGTCGCACTGCTCGCGGGCGCGGCGGATCAGCGCGAGGTGTCCGTCGTGCAGGGCGCCCATCGTCGGCACCAGCCCCACGGCGCGGCCGCTGCGGCGATCCCCTGCGAGCGCAGCCCGCAGGTCGGCGACGGTGCACACGGTCCTCATGCGCAGGTCGGAGTGGTGTCGGGGGAGATCATCTTCTCGGTCCAGTTCCCTGTGGGATACCGGCGCGATTCGAAGGATCGGCGCTACTGGTTGTCTGCTGGTCTACTGGTCCATCCCGGGCACGCCCGGTGACGGCCACGAGGGGATGATACCGCTGTGCTCCCCGGTGGCAAGCCCCCTACCTGGTGCGCCGCAGGGGCTCCGTCACCAGGCGTCAACGTGGGGCCTGCGCTTGCCGGGCGTCGTCCACCAGCGCCCGCTGTCCTCGTCGAACAGCGTGGCGATCCAGCGGCGCGAGTCGGCGGGGTCGATGACGTCATCGATCTCGCCGTAGGCCGCCATGTTGAGACCGCGCCCGCGCTCGTAGGCGGTGGCAACCATCTGCTCGAACGCCGCCTCGCGCTCGGCGTCGTCCGCGATCGCCTCGAGCTCGCGGCGCATGCCGAGGCGCACCGCGCCCTCGAGTCCCATCGCGCCGAACTCCGAGGTGGGCCAGGCGACGGTGAACTGTGGCGCCTTGAAGCCGCCACCCGCCATCGCCTGCGCGCCGAGGCCGTAGCCCTTGCGCAGCACGATCGTGCCCGTGGGCACGGACAGGTTGGCGCCCGCGAGGAACATGCGCGCGAAGTGGCGCACGGTGGCGGTGCGCTCGGCGGCGGGGCCCACCATGAACCCGGGCGTGTCGCACAGGAAGACGACAGGGAGCGCGAACGCATCGCAGAGCTGCAGGAAGCGCGCCGCCTTGTCGGCGCCCTCGGCGTCGATCGCGCCGCCGAGGTGCGTGGGGTCGTTGGCGATGACGCCGAGCGGCCTGCCGTCGAGGCGTGCGAGCGCGGTGAGCATGCCGGGTGCGAAGCCGTCGCGCAGCTCGAGCACCGAGCCCTCGTCGAACAGCGCGTGGACGATCGGCCGCACCTGGTAGATGCGCTTGCGCTGCTCGGGGATCAGCGTGCGCAGCAGCGTCTGGTCGGGAACGGCTCCGGGCTCCAGCGGGCCGCGGAAGTAGGAGAGGTAGCGCTTCGCCGCCGCCACCGCCTCGCGCTCGTCCGCGACGCGCAGGTCGACGACGCCGTTTGCATGCTGGACGTCGATCGGGCCCACCTCATTCGGCTCGTGCACCCCGAGGCCGCCCCCCTCGATCATCGCGGGGCCGCCCATGCCGATGCTCGAGTCCTCGGTGGCGATGACGACGTCGCAGCAGCCGAGCAGCGCGGCGTTGCCGGCGAAGCAGTAGCCCGCCGCCACGCCGACGAGCGGCACGAGGCCGCTGAGCTGCGCGAACAGCTCGAACGCACGGCAGTCGAGCCCGGCGACGATCGGCATGTCGACGTCGCCGGGGCGCCCGCCGCCGCCCTCTGCGAACAGGACAACCGGCAGGCGGCGCCGCTCGGCGAGCTCGAACAGGCGGTCCTTCTTCATGTGGTTGCGCATGCCCTGTGTGCCCGCGAGCACCATGTAGTCGTAGGACATCGCCACGCAGCGAGCGCCCGCCACCGTGCCGACGCCGGCGACGAGGCCGTCCGCGGGGGTGCGCGCGATCAGCTCCTCGCGCGAGCGCCGCCGCTCCTGCGCGGCTATCAGCAGGGGCCCGTACTCGACGAAGCTGCCCTCGTCGAGAAGGTCAACGAGGTTCTCGCGGGCCGTGCGTTTTCCGCCCTCGTGCCGGCGGGCGACGGCATCCGCGCGGGCCGGATCGAGGCCGATCTCGTGGCGCTCGTGCACCGCGGCGAGGTCGGCGCGCTCGTCCTCGTGGGCGACGTTCGCGCGCGCCGTCGAGGCGCGGTTGCCCGCGTGCGCGCCCGGCTCGAGCGTGGCGAGCAGCTGGCCCTCCTCGACGGCGTCGCCGATCGCCACCTCCACACGCACGAGCACGCCGTCGACCTCGGCGAGCACCTCGTGCTCCATCTTCATCGCCTCGAGCACCACCACCGGGGTGCCCGCTCCGACGAGCTCCTCGCTCGCATGCGGGAGCGCGACGACCACCCCTGCAAACGGGGCGGTCACGGCCACGTGTCCGTTTGCCGCCATCGCGAGATCATCGCTCAGTCCGCGCGAGCGGGTCGTGCCGCGGGAAGCGGTGGCGGGCCTCCCCGCAGCGCAATAGCATCCCCGCGTGTCCTCGGCTCCCGACGAGCGATCGGCCGAAGAGCGCCGCGAGGCCCTCAAGGAGGTGCTCGCGCAGGCACGCGCCTGCGTGCGGTGCGCCGAGCTCGCGGCGACACGCAAGACGGTCGTCTTCGGGGCGGGCAACGCCGATGCCGAGCTGATGTTCGTGGGGGAGGCGCCGGGTGCCAGCGAGGACGAGCAGGGCCTGCCGTTCGTCGGTCGGGCGGGGAAGCTGCTCGAGCAGTTGCTCCGGGAGATCGGACTCGAGCGCTCCGAGGTGTTCATCGGCAACGTGCTGATGTGCCGCCCGCCGGGCAATCGCGATCCGCTCCCGGGGGAGATCGACAACTGCCGCGAGTACCTGTTCCGCAAGGTGGAGCTGATTCGCCCCGCGGTGATCTGCTCGCTCGGCAACTTCTCCACCAAGCTGCTGCGCTCGGACCCCACGGGCATCACGCGCCTGCACGGGAAACCCGAGGTGATCATGCTCGGGTCGCGGGCGGTGCGGCTGTATCCGATCTACCACCCTGCCGCCGCGCTCTACACGCCGCGCATGCTCGAGACGCTGCGCGAGGACTTCGCGCGCCTGCCCGAGCTGCTCGCGCTGGGTGCACCCGAGCAGCCCGAGCAGATGCCGGTAGGAGAGGAGCACGAGGGCGCCGAGCCGGGGGCGCAGGACGCAGCCCTGCCCGCGCAGTCAGAGCAAGACGCCGCGCCCGACCAGCTCGGGCTTTTCTAGGACGGAGCGGCGCTCGGCGCCGACGCCGGTGTCCAGCCGCTGTCCAGTCACGCTCGACGCAGGAAACGCCTGCAAAGCAGGGTATTTCCGTCCGGCGTCGAAGTAACAATGAACCAGGTCCTAAAGTCGGCTGTAGGACGAGCCGATGAAGAACCTGTCTCCATCCCTCCAGGAGTAACGACCGGCCCGCGCCCCATTCTCCCGCGGGCCGGTCAACTTTAACGCCGCGGTAGCAGCGCGCCAGCCTCTACATTCATCCCGGTGTCCCTTCGCATCGTGGAGACCGGGGGTCCGCAGGAGACCGAAACGCTCGGCGGCGAGCTCGCAAGCCTGCTCCGCGGGGGTGACGTCGTGCTCGTGCGAGGCGAGCTCGGGTCGGGCAAGACGACGCTCGTGCGGGGGGCGGCCCGCGCACTCGGGGTGAGCGACCCGGTGACGAGCCCCACGTTCAGCATCGGCCACCGCTACGACGCCGGCGGCGTGTCGGTGACGCACCTCGACCTGTACCGGCTCGCCGGGCTCGAGCGCGAGGAGCCGGCGCTGCTCGAGGACTATCTGGGTGACGATCGGATCGCCTTCGTGGAGTGGCCCCAGGAGCACGCGGGCGAGCTCGCGGGCGCGCGCCTGCGGGTGACGCTCAGCCACGATGGCGGCGACCGTCGTCGCGTCGAGGTGGAGGAGCTGGACAACCATCCGCCGGACGCACCCGCGGCGCACGGCGAGAGCGATCGCCGGTGATCGTGCTCGGCTTCGACACGGCAACCTCGGCGACGGCGGTGGGCCTGCAGCTCGCCGACGGCAGCGCCCTGGAACAGCGCGACGATCCTGCCCCCGGTGCGCACCCCGGCCACGCGACGCGGCTGCTGCCGATGGCGGCATCGCTGCTCGACGAAGCGGGAGTCGGCTGGGGTCAGCTCGAGCGCATCGCGGTGGGGGTCGGACCGGGCACGTTCACGGGCCTGCGCATCGGCATCGCCACCGCGCGCGGGCTCGCGCAGTCGCTCACGGCACCGCTCGTCGGCGTCTCCAGCCTGGCGGCGCTCGCTGAGGGTGCGCTCGCCGGGGGCCTGCTCGCGGCGGTCGAGTCCGAGGCGCCACGGCCGGCGGCGGTGCTCGCCGTGATCGATGCCCGCCGCGGCGAGGTGTTCGCGGCCGCCTATGCAGCGGGCGGGGAGGAGCTCATCGCGCCGCGCCCCTTCGCCCCGAAAGAGCTTCCCGGCCTGCTGGAGGAGGTCAGAGGCGCGACCGGCGAGGAGGGCCCGCTGCCGGCGATCGGCGACGGCGCGCTCCTCTACCGCGTCGAGCTCGAGGAAGCGGGCGCGATCGTGCCGGCCGGAGTTCCCGCGCTTCACGGGGTGGCGGCGAGCGCCGTGTGTGCGGCGGGAGCGCGGGCGGACGCGGCTGCGGGGTTCGAGCAGGTCGTCCCCGACTATCGCCGCCGACCCGATGCCGAGCTAGCCTTGGAGCGCTCCCCGGACCGCGCGGCAGCGGGGCGGTGAGCGAGCGAACCGTGGCCCATCAAGCTGGCATAGAGCACCAGGAGGAAAGCTCCCCCGCCGTCGAGATACGGCGGCTGAGCTATCCCGACCTGCCGCAGGTGATCGCGATCGAGCGGCGGGTGTTCCCGACGCCGTGGTCGCTCGCGATGTTCGTCCTCGAGATGTCCAAGCAGACGGGGATCTGCCTCGCGGCGCTCTCGGAAGGGAGGCTCGTCGCGCTATCTGATCTGCTCTCGCTACGACACGGTGTGGCACGTGATGAACATCGCCGTGGACCTGAGCCAGCAGCGCAGAGGGCTCGCCTCGGCGCTGCTCGCGGAGCTGTACACGCGCGTGGACGACGAGGAGGCCCGCTACACGCTCGAGGTGCGCCGCTCGAACGCGGTGGCGATCCACCTCTACGAGCGCGAGGGGTTCCGCGCGGCAGGGACGCGCCGGCGCTACTACCAGGACAACGGAGAGGACGCGCTCGTGATGTGGCGCACGCCCGCAACCCTCGAAGGGTCGCTGGCAGATGTGCCCAACCCCGGCCCCCTATGACGATCCTCGCGCTCGAGACGAGCTGCGACGACACCTGCGCGGCGGTCCTCGACGGAGGCGGGGCGGCGCTCTCGAACGTGATCGCCTCCCAGGAGGCGCACGAGCGCTTCGGCGGCGTCGTGCCCGAGATCGCCTCGCGCCACCACCTGCAGATCGTCAACGCGGTTGTGGAGCGCGCGCTCGAGCAGGCGGATGTCGCGATGGACGAGATCGAGCTGGTTGCCGCAACGCAGGGCCCCGGGCTCGTCGGCGCGCTGCTCGTGGGCCTCTCGACGGCGAAGGGCCTGGCGGCTGCGCGCAGGCTTCCGTTCGCACCCGTGGACCACCTGCAGGGACATGTGGCGGCGAACTTCATCGCTCCCGCCGACGGCGAGCCCGGCGGTGCGTTCGAGCCGCCGTTCGTGTGCCTGATCGCCAGCGGCGGGCACACGCTGCTCGCACACGTGCGCGAGCACGACCGCTACGAGGTGCTCGGGCGCACGCTCGACGACGCCGCCGGCGAGGCCTTCGACAAGGGCGCGAGGATGCTCGGGCTCGGCTATCCGGGCGGCGCCGCGCTCGAACGCCTGGCCTCGGGCGGCGATGCGGGCACGTTCGCGTTCCCGGGGTCGGTGGCGGAGCGGGCGCGTGGCGGACGCGGCGCGCGCCACCGTGCGTTCGCGCAGGGCCTCGACTTCTCCTTCGCCGGGCTGAAGACCGCGCTGCTCTACAAGCTGCGCGAGCTCGGCGACGAGCAGGCGGCTGCGCGCGCGAGCGATCTCGCCGCCTCCTACCAGGAAGCGATCGTGGACGCGCTCCTCGAACGCAGCCGGCGGGCGCTCGAGCAGACCGGGCTCGACCGCCTCGCGGTGGGCGGCGGGGTGGCGGCGAACGGGGTGCTTCGCCGCCGGCTGCTCGCGCTCGGCGCCACGGTCCACGTCCCCCCGACGGTGCTCTGCACAGACAACGCGGCGATGATCGCGAGCGCAGCCCGCTTTGGCCCTCGGCTCGCGTACCCGGAATACCTTCTCCTCGACGCCTACGCCACCGGCGAGCGTCCGCTCTGAGGGCGCGCGACCGCCACGCGCGGGCAGCGCCCCGCTAACCTCGTGATGCCATGGATGGTTCCACCCAGGTGGCGACGGTCACCGTGTACTCATCCCCTGAATGCCACCTCTGCGAGGAGGCGGTGGGGGTGCTGCGCAGGTTGCAGGAGGAGCTGACCTTCGAGCTCGCCGAGCGCGACATCACCGCCGACGACGCGCTGCACCGCGCCTACCTCGAGCGTATCCCTGTGGTGGAGCTCGACGGCGAGGAGCTGTGCGAATACTTCGTCGAGGAGGCGCTCGTGCGCGAGCGTCTAGAGTCCCGCCGATGAGCTACCCGGACGGCACCGGCGCCGTGGCGCCCGCGTCGGGCAACGAGCGCCTCTCCCTGGGCGTGGCGGCGCGCCTGTCGCGCTACCTGCAGGTGCTCACCCAGGCCAAGAAGATGGGCAAGGAGACGATCTCCTCGCAGGAGCTCTCCGACTACACGCACGTCAACTCGACGCAGATCCGGCGCGACCTCTCCGGCTTCGGCAAGTTCGGCAAGCGCGGGGTGGGCTACAACGTCGAGGCGCTCGTCTCCCAGATCCGCAAGATCCTGCGCACCGCCGGGCAGCACAACATCGCGCTGATCGGCGCCGGGCATCTCGGCCAGGCGATCGCCTCCTCGGAAATCTTCGCCGACCACGGCTTCCGCGTCGTTGCGATCTTCGACGTGGCGCCCAACAAGGTGGGCAGCCAGGTGGGCAGCCAGGCGGTGCGCCACATCGACGAGCTGCGACAGGTCGTCGAGGAGGAGGACATCGTCGTCGGCGTGCTCGCGGTGCCCAACCAGGCGGCCCAGGGGCTCGCCGACGAGCTCGTGGAAGCCGGCGTGAAGATCATCTTCAACTACTCGGAGTCGCTGCTCGACGTACCGCCCGAGGTGACCGTCCACACCTCGAGTCCGGCCGTCGATCTGCTCTACGCGCTGTACTTCTATCTGACGTAGGCGCCGCTGAAGGCAGTGCGCGCGTCACTTTGGTTGTCCCGGCGGAGAAGCGCAACAAACAATCATCATCGGCGATGAACAGCGCAGACCTAGACCGAGCGGAAGAGACGTTCGCGGCGTCGTCGGACTTCACCGTGGGCGTCGAGGAGGAGTTCTCGCTGCTCGCCCCCGACACGCTCGACCTCGTGCCGCGCTTCGAGGAGGTCCGAGACGCGGTGGCGAGCGACAGGGTGCTGCGACGGGCCGTCGCGGGTGAGCTGATCTCCTCCGAGGTCGAGATCATCTCGGGCGCCGGCAGCGACCTCCAGGACGCGCTCTCGCGCCAGCGCGAGCGCCGGGCGGCGCTGTTCGCGCTGACGGGGTCGATGGGCATCGAGCTCGGCGCAACCGGGACGCACCCGTGGGCCGACTACCGCGAGCAGCCGATCATCGACACCGAGCACTACCGCCGGGTGGAGGAGGGGCTGAAATACGTCGCCTGGCGGAACAACACGTTCAGCATGCACGCGCACGTCGGCGTGAACGGGATCGACCGCGCCGCGCGCGCGTGTGACCGCCTGCGCCCGGTGCTGCCGCTGCTGCTCGCGATCTCCGCCAACTCGCCGTTCCTCGACGGCCGCGACAGCGGTCTTCACTCGGCGCGCACCCAGAGCTTCACCAAGAGCTTCCCGCGCTGCGGCGTGCCCGATCCCTTCGGGGGCTGGCAGGCCTACCGCGAGTACATCGAGTTCCTGCTGCGCACCCGCTCGATCGTCGAGTTCACGCAGGTCTGGTGGTCGGTGCGGCCGCATTTCAGCTTCGGCACGGTGGAGGTGCGGATCTGCGACGCGCAGGCCTCGGCGCAGGAGTCCGAGGCGCTCGCCTCGCTGCTCGTCGCCTGTGTGGCGCAGGCGGTGCGTGACAGCGACGAGGACAGGCCGTTCGAGGACCCGGCGCCGCGGCTGGTGGAGGAGAACATGTGGCGGGCGATCCGCTACGGGCTCGACGGCCGGATGATCGATCTCGAGCGCGAACAGGAGTACCCGGCGCGGGCGGCGATCGAGCGCCTGCTCGAGTGGACCGCGCCGATGCGCGCCGAGCTCGGCATCGAGGCGGCCTTCCCGGAGCGCAACGGAGCGCAGCGCCAGCGCGCGATGATCGAGGCGGGGGCTTCGCGCGAGGAGGTGTTCGCGGCGTCCGTGGCGGAGACACGGCAGACGTACTCGCAGGAGGTGCCGGTGTGAGCGCCGATCCGGGTGGGGCGGGAGGGCGTCGCGCCCTCGGAAGAGGAGCTGCGGGCGGCATACGAGGCCGAGCTCAGCCGCGTGAAGGTGACGGATCTCGTGGCGCAGTCGACCGTGACGCTCCTGAACGTCGCGGCGCGGCGGCTGGGCCCGCCCGCCGCTCCGGGCGGCGCGGCGGCGGATGCAGAGGGCGGAGCGGCGGCTGCCGGCGGCGGGCGCGACCTCGAGCAGGTGCGCGATGCGATCGATGCGGCGCGCGCGCTCCTCGAGATCCTCGAGCGGCGTATCCCGCGCGAGGCGAGGCCGCTGCGCGACGCGCTGTCGCAGCTGCAGATGGCATACGCGGCGGAGGTACGGGCGAGCGCGGCTGAGGCGCCCGCGGGAGGCGAGGCGCCCGCGGCGAAGGAGCCCGAGGCGCCCGCGGACTCGCCTGGCGCCGAGGGGGCGGTGCCAAAGCCCGCGGACACGGGCGAGCCCGATGAGGACGAGCGCCGCCCGGGGCCCGCCGAGTCGAGCGGGCGCCTGTGGGTGCCGGGGCAGTGAAAAACCCCGTTCACGTGGTGCGCCTGCCCGCATGCTGCGGGCGGGCACGATAGACTGCCCGCGCGTTTGCACCGGGTGGACGCTCGCGTCGAGCGATCCGGGCGTCAAATGTGCGCGCGATACGTCCTCGCGCGGCACCCAAATCAGACCGCGGAGGATTTCTGTTGAGCAGCTTTCTGACGAACCATGGGGTCGTCGTCGCCCTCGTTTGCGCCGCGTGTGCCGTGGTGTACGGGCTCGTCACCGCGCGCTCCCTGCTCGCGCTCTCGCCCGGCAACGAGCGCATGCAGAGCATCTCTCTCGCGGTACAGCAGGGCGCCCGCGCCTACCTGAACCGCCAGTACACGACGATCGCCCTGGTGGGTGTCGTGGTGTTCGTCGCGCTCATCTTCATCCAGAACATCGCTGTCGCGTGCGGGTTCCTGATCGGAGCGCTGCTCTCCGGCTCCACGGGCTACATCGGCATGAACGTCTCCGTCCGGGCGAACGCGCGCGTTGCCGAGGCGGCCCGCGGTGGCGTCTCACCGGCGCTCACCGTGGCGTTTCGCGGCGGCGCGATCACGGGCCTGCTCGTCGTCGGGCTCGCCCTGATCGGTGTCGCGGGGTACTACGGGGTACTTACTGCGATCTTCAACGACAGCCCCAAGACCGCTGTCGATGCGCTGATCGGCCTCGGCTTCGGCGGCTCGCTGATCTCGGTGTTCGCCCGTCTGGGAGGCGGGATCTTCACCAAGGCGGCAGACGTGGGAGCGGACCTCGTGGGCAAGGTGGAGGCGGGGATCCCCGAGGACGACCCGCGCAACCCCGCCACGATCGCCGACAACGTCGGCGACAACGTCGGCGACTGCGCCGGGATGGCCGCCGACCTGTTCGAGACGTACGCGGTCACCGCCGTCGCGGTGATGCTGCTCGGCGTCCTCACATTCCAGCAGTCCACACGGGTGATCATCTATCCCCTCGTGCTTGGCGGGGCGGCGATTATCGCCTCCATCCTCGGCACGTTCGCGGTGCGCACGACGACCGGCAACGTGGAGCGCGCCCTGTATCAGGGGCTCGCGCTCTCCGGCGTCGTTGCTGCTGCGGCGTTCGCGCCGATCACCTACTGGCTGATGCGCGGCCTGAGCTTCTCCGAGGTGGGCACTTCGGTGAATCCGCCCGAGTGGTGGAAGTTCTACCTCTGCTCGCTGATCGGGGTTGCCGTGACCGCGTTCCTGTTCGTGATCACCGACTACTACACCTCGACTCGCTTCTCCCCGGTTAGGAAGACCGCAAAAGCATCGGTCACCGGGCACGCCACCAACATCATCCAGGGATTCGGCTCGGGGCTGCAGGCGACCGCTCTCCCGGCGATCGTGATAGTGGTCGGCATCCTCGGCGCCTGGAAGCTCGCCGGCGGCGGCGTCACGGGCATCTACGGGATCGGCGTGGCGGTCGTGGGGCTGCTGTCGCTGACGGGCCTGATCGTGGCGCTCGACGCCTTCGGCCCGATCACCGACAACGCCGGCGGGATCGCCGAGATGGCGGACCTCCCCGAGGACGTTCGCGACGTGACCGACCGCCTCGACGCGGTGGGGAACACCACCAAGGCGGTGACCAAGGGTTATGCGATCGGGTCGGCCGTGCTGGCTGCTGTCGTGCTGTTCGCCGGCTTCCAGAAAGAACTCGAAAGCAAGCTCGCGCACGCGATCTCGTTCGGCATCAATGAACCCCCGGTGCTGATCGGGCTGCTGCTCGGCGGCCTGATGGTGACGCTGTTCGCGTCGCTGTCGATCGAGGCTGTGGGGCGCGCGGGTGGTGCCGTGGTGGAGGAGGTGCGCCGCCAGTTCCGCGAGCACCCGGGGATCATGGAGGGAACGGAAGACCCGGACTACGCCGCGTGCGTGGACATCGTCACCAAGACCGCGCAGCGCGAGATGATCCTGCCCTCGCTGCTGCCGATCGGCCTCACCGTGATCGTCGGGCTGATCGACACCCAGGCGCTCGGCGGGCTGCTGATCGGCGTGATCGTCGTCGGCTTCTTCTTCGCTGTGCTGATGACCGCCGGAGGCGGCGCGTGGGACAACGCGAAGAAGCTCATCGAGGACGGCGCCTTCGGCGGCAAGGGCTCCGACGCCCACGCCGCGTCGGTCACCGGCGACACGGTGGGCGACCCGTTCAAGGACACCGCGGGCCCCGCGATCAACCCGATGATCAAGGTGGCAAACATCGTGGCGATCCTGATCATTCCCATCATCACCTGAGCGCCGGGCGGCAGCGGGGGGGTGCGGTTTGGGGGGCGCTGCCCGCCTGCGGAAGACCTAAGCTCAGGATGAGATGACGCCCCGAAACGCCCACCGGGCAGCAACGTTCGTGCTCTCGGCGCTGATGTTCGCGATCGGGGTGGCGCTGATCGTGCAGGCGCTGTCGCACAGCACGAGCACGATCTCGGCGCGGCTGCTGCTGGGCGTGCTGTTCGTCGCCGCCGGGGTGGCGCGGACGTACCTGGAGATCAGGCGGAGCAGGGGGACGTGAGCTCCGGCGACGAGACACCCGGCCACCCGAGCGAGGACGGCGCGGGGCGCGCCGAGGCCAGCGAGGACGGCGCCGGCCGCGCCGAGGGCCGGCCCGGGGCCGCCGAGCACGCTGCCGCCGAGATCGCGGCGCGCTCGCGCGTGATCGCGAGACGCAGCATCGGCTCGCCGATCCTGTTCGCGATCGTCTACACGTCGCTGGCGAGCGCCCTGTACTTCTCGCTCGGGGTGATCGCCGGGCACGCGCTGGGGCTCACGCCGCTCGTGTTCCTGATCGCGGCATTGCTGTTCATGCTCACCGCGATGACGTACGTGGAGGGTGCGTCGCTGCACCAGGACCGCGGCGGGTCGACGGTGTTCGCACGCTACGCCTTCAACGAGCTCGTCAGCTTCATCGCCGGCTGGGCGATCCTGCTCGACTACGTGATCCTGATCGCGGTCACCGCCTTCACCGCGACCCACTACGCCGCCGTCTTCTGGTCGCCGCTCGGCGAAGGCGCGGCGGAGCTCGTGCTGGCGTTCGCGTTCATCGCGCTGGTGGTGGTGAGCAACATCCGCGGCTTCAGCCACCGCCGCATCCGCCGCGTCGGGATCCTCGTCCTCGGCGACCTGGCGGTGCAGGGACTGATCGTGATCCTCGGCTTCGCGCTGTTCTTCGACCCGAGCACGCTGCTCGACCCGATCGACCTGGGGACGACCCCCACGTGGTCGCACCTGGTGTTCGCGCTGACGGTGGCGGTGATCGCCTTCACCAGCCTCGAGTCCGCGTCCGGGCTCTCGGGAGAGGTGCGGATCGGCCGAGCCGGGCTCAAGCGCCTCGTGTGGAGCACGACGGCGACGGTGGCGTTCCTGTACGTGGGCATCGCGCTCGTGGCGATGACGGCGCTGCCCGTGAAGGGCGGCCAGACGGAACTCGCGACCACCTACCTCAACGACCCGATGATCGGGATCGTCGAACAGATCACGCCGTCGTGGCTCGGGGAAACGCTCGTTTACGTGGTGGGGGCGCTCGCCACGCTCACGCTCGTCGCCGCCGCCAACTCCGCGATGCTCGGCCTCTCGCGGCTCGCCTACTCGCTTTCGACCAACCGCCAGATACCGAGCGGCCTGGGGCGCCTGCATCCGGAGCGCTCGACCCCGTACGTGCTGATCGTGATCGCGGGGCTGATGGCGGCGGGGCTCGTCGCTTCCGAGAGCCTCGACTTCCTCGTCGGCATCTACGCCTTCGGCGCGATGCTCGCCTTCACGATCGCGCATCTGTCGATCTGCCGCCTGCGCTACCTCGAGCCCGATCGCGATCGCCCATACAAGATGCCGCTGTCGATCCGCGTGCGCGGGGGAGAACTGCCGCTGCCAGCCGTGTTCGGGGCGGTTGCCTCCGCCGCCGGCTGGGTGGCGGTGATGGCGCTCCACGAACCCGCCCGCTACGTCGGCCTCGGCTGGATGGCGGGAGGGATCGCGCTGTACGTCATCTACCGAAAAGCCGATGAAACGTCGCTGCTGCGGCGGGTGACCGTCTCGCCCACCGTGCTGCGGGCGGAGCCGCCGCCCGAACGCGAATACGGCTCGATCCTGGTGCCGCTGTTCGGGACGGACCTCGACGACGACATCGTCCAGACCGCAGCGCTGCTCGTATCCGGGGAGCCCACCGACGACGCCGCCATCGACACGGCGACGATCGAGGCGCTGTGGGTGTTCGTGATCCCGATGGCGCTGCCGCTCGACGCGAGCCTCCCCGAGGCCCAGATCAAGCACGCCCGGCAGGTGCTCGCGCGGGCGAAGGCGGTGGGGGAGGAGTACACGGGCGTGCAGGTCGCCACCGCAACCGTGCGGACGCGCAGGGCGGGGTTCGCGATCGTCGACGAGGCGCGCCGCCGCGGGGCGGAAGCGATCGTGCTCGGCGCCGAGGAACCGTCGCTGATCCGCGGCGGCACGGTCCTGGGCGGCCGCGGCGGCCCGCGGGAAACACCGGTGGGCGATATCGCCAAGTACGTCGTCAGCAAGGCGCAGTGCCGGGTCATCGTCACCGCCCCGGCCGCCCGCGAGTCCGAGGTCGAGCAGTCCCGGCGGGCTCGCCAGGAGGACGCACCCATCGTCTAATCTGCGGCCTATGCACCAGTCGCTCTTGCCATGTTCGTTCTGATCGTGGGCGCCGGCCGGGTCGGCTCGGCGGTCGCCAAGTCCGCTCTCGCGGCGGGCAACGACGTGTCGGTGCTCGACCAGGACCCGCTTTCGCACGAGCGCCTGGACGCCGGCCAAAGCCAGAGCTGGGAGGACTCGGGCGGCCAGTTCACGGTGGGCACTGCGCTCGAGGTGGACGCGCTCGTGGAGGCGGGTGTCGAGCGCGCCGACGTGTTCATCGCCGCGACCTCCGGGGACAACACGAACCTCGTGATCTCGCAGATCGCGCAGAAGCGCTTCGGCGTCGAGAACACGATCGTGCGCGTGATGGACCCGGCGCGCGCAGAGTGGTACCGCGAGCAGGGCCTGCACACGATCTCCCCCACCAAGCAAGCGATCGAGATGTTCGAGAGCGCGCTCGCCCCGAGCTCGGAGTAGCGGCCGTGTACGTGATCATCGCCGGCGCCGGGAAGGTGGGACGCAACCTCGCACGCGAGCTCATCGGCAAGCAGCACGAGGTCACGCTGATCGAGTCCTTCCGCCCGCGCTACCTCGCGATGGAGGAAGAATTCGAGCACGCCGTGCAGTACGGCGACGCCACCGAGCTGTGGGTGCTCGAGCGTGCGGGCATCCAGCGCGCAGACCTGGTCGTGGCGGTGACGGGCGATGACGAGGACAACATCCTCGTCTGCCAGGTCGCCAAGGAGAAGTACCTCTGCGATCGCATCATCGCGCGCGTCAACAACCCCCGCAACCACGACCACTTCCGCCTGCTCGGGATCCAGCCCGCCGTTTCCGCCACCGACCTGATCCTGCGCCTGATCGAGCACGAGGTCCCGCGCTACGGGCTCGTCCACCTGCTCGCGCTCGAAGAGGAGCGCCTGGAGATCATCGAGCTCGAGGTGACCTCCGACGCGCCGGTGGTGGGGGAGAAGGTCAGCGACATCGCGCTGCCCGAAGGCAGCCTGATCATCTCGGTGCTCCGCGGCGGCGCCGGCTTCGTCCCCAAGCACGACACGGTCATCCAGGAGGGCGACGAGGTGCTGCTCGTGCTCGACCCGGGGCTCGAGGAGGCGATCACGACGTTCTTCGCGCCGGGCGCGCACCCGGCAGCGCTGTAGGGCGCCTGCGGGCGGCCGCGTCAGTCGCCGGGAGCGGTGCAGCGCGGGTCCCCGGTGGTCCGCTGTCCGGCCGCGCGGCGGCTATCCTTGGGCCCTCGGTCCGGGATGGTGTAATTGGCAACACGCGACACTCTGGATGTCGAATTTGGGGTTCGAGTCCCTGTCCCGGAGTAGCAGCGCCCCGTGTTTGCGGGGCGTTCGCGTCTTCGGGCGCGCTGCTGCCCGCAGTCGGTGACCGCCGGCTGTCGGCAGTTCACGGGAGGGACGTGCAGACCGATGTGGGCACTCCTCCTAGCCGGCGCTGGTCGCGACTTGGGCCGCCTTCGGCTACCACCACACTCGTGCGAGGGCCGAGAGAACAGCCCCGACGCCGTGGGTGAAAACAGCGATGACGCGGAGTGTCGGCGCCACCATGCTGATCATGATCATGGTGCCGGCGAAGGGCGTGTTGCGAGCCGGGCCTCCCCCGATGCCGCCGGGTATCTCCCGCACCACGGCAGCCGCCATCATCGTGGTAGCGAAAGACGGCGCCTCAGGCCGGCTCGCTCTGAGCACCGGGGCTGCCAGGCGGCGCAAGACGCTCACGGACACGCCGAGCACAACTATCGTCGTAAGAAGCGAGGCATCCGTCGGGATTCCTACGACGCGTCGGAGTGTCTCCTTCAGCAGGCGGTAGGCGATGTAGGTGTCGCCCACAAGGATCCTCCCGCCGCCAGGATCCATAGCGCGGTGCAGACCGACCTGCGTCGTTGGTAGTCCGCTGCTGGCCATATTCGTCTAGGTCACGCCGGCCCCGGTATGGGCCCTGCGCGATCCTGGACCGCGTAGGCAGTAATCAGTGCGATTGGGAAGAGGAACAGGCTGAAGATGAAGTACCCCACGAAGCTGTGTCCCTTGCGCCCGGCGACACGAGCCGGCCAGAACGCCAAGGCGATCCAAATCGCTACAACAACTATCCAGCCAAACACCGACATGGCGAGAATTCCATACATGCTGACCTCCATCTGTAATTAGGCGGCAGTGCCGCTGATGGACCTAGTGCCCACGCCAACTCGCACGCATGCGTGGGCGCGTTGGAGCGAGGCAGTCTGTTGTGTCATGGTTCGTCCGGGATGACGCTGCGCAGAGTGAGTCCGAGGCTGGCGACCCGCTCAAGCAGTCCTTGAAGATGCGCGGGATCGATGATCGGCCCCGCGATCTCTGTAATTCCGTCGTGCGCCGACAGAGTCATGCCGTCGAACGCGGACCGATATCGCGGCCCTAGCTCTCCGGCGACAACAAGGCGGTAGCACTGCGGTGACATCCGTGCCTCCAGCATGCCTGCTCGCCGTGGCCGTCGAGCCGCGTAGGCACAGGATCACCCGGGTGATTCGGTCCGGTCGAGAAGGCCGAGCACATCTGCGCGGGCGATCGCGTCGGCACGTGAGGTTGCGCCGAGCTTTCGATAAAGCTCGCGGATGTGGGTCTTGACGGTGTTCAGCGAGATGTAGAGCCGCTCTCCGATCTCGCGTCGGGATAGACCGGCGGCTAGCTCCCGCAGCACGGCGAGCTCAGCCGGACTGGGCTCCTCGATGAGATGGCCGTCTCCTACAGCCATCTGGGCCTTAGCGATCTCCTGCTCGATGGTGGCCGCCATCTCCGGCAGGCGTCCTGGATCCGCGAACCCCGCGATCGCCCTTTGAGCGCGTTCGAGGTCGCGCGCTGCGAGCGTCAGTCGCGATCGCGCGACACGAACCTGAGCAAGCACAAGGAGGGCGTGAGCGTGCCCAACGGTGGGCTGCGGTGAGCGTCTCAGACGCTCACCGGCGAGAGCCTCTCGCTCCGCCTCATCGAGGCGACCCATCGCTGCACAGGCTAGGGCGAGGCCGAGGTGTGCAGGTGCTGCCGTGAAGAGATCCGCCTGAAATCGCTCGTGCGCGAAGCTGAGCCCCTGACGGGCCCACTCTTCCGCGCTCTCGACCTGCTCTGCCTCAGCGGCGACCAGCGCCAGAAGTCCGAGGCTGGCTACGTACCCATCCGGGACCTCCTGTGCGTCGGGGCGTTCAATGACCTGCAGCGCTATACGCCGCGTCTCATCGATATCGCCCGCAAAGAAGAGGGCTTGCGACAGGGCCGCGAGGGCGCCGACGCTGAAGACGTCGGCGCCCGCACGAGTCGCCGCGACCGCCCGATGAGCGTGCCTGACGGCCGCGCTCACGTCACCGTGCTCGAACGTGATCGCGCGAGTGACCTCCACGAGCGCCTCAACGTAGGCCGGCCATAGCTGCGGCCGATCGGAGCGCGCACGCTCTGCTATCGCCAGCAGCCGCTTAACCTCGACCTCTGGGCGCGAGAGCAGGGCCGCAGCATTCGCCCCTCCTGCGACCAGTGACGGATGCTGGCCGAGCACCTCGGAGGGAAGCCACCGTAGCCAGCCAAGAAACTGTTCCGTCCGCCCGCTCCAGACAAACTCTCGGTCGTGTTCCACAAGCATCTCGGCAACGATCTCGGCGTCTCCGATAGTCACGGAGTAATCGATTGCGTCCTCTACAAGCCCGTGCGTGCGACACCAAGCCGCCGCGCGGCGGCGCAGCGCTAGCGCCTCCTCACGCCCGAGCTCCAGCTGTAAGACGTCGGCAAACAGATGGTGATAGCGGTACCATTCCTCGCGCGCATCCAGACTGACCAAGAACATATTTGAATGCGCAAGATCGACGAGAACAGCTGCCGAGTCTTCGCGACCAAGGACCGCGTCGCAGAGCTCGGGAGTGAATCGTCCCAGCACCGACGTGCGCAGCAGAAAGTCCCGAGTGGAGGGAGCGAGCGCAGTCAGAACCTCATCTGTCAGGTAGTCACTGATGTGGCGAGCGCTGCCAGCGAAGGCCCGCACGCCCTCGCTGGGGTTCTCGAGCTCGCGAAGCCAAAGCGCCGCCAAATACAGCCCCGCAGGCCATCCCTCCGTACGCTCGACGAGCAACTCGACACTGCTGTCGGGCAGGTCCATCCCCTCACGCACGAACAGCTCGCGCGCCTCGTCCACAGTGAAGGCGAGCTGGCGTGCGCGGATCTCCACGAGCGCCCTGCGCGCCCGCAGGCGCGCGAGGCTGATCGACGGGTCCGAGCGCGTCGAGGCGAGCAGGCGCACATTGGCAGGCAGCCGCTCTATCGCTTGCCCGATCGATCGAAGCGAGGCCTCGCTCCTGATGGCGTGGAGGTCATCGACAACGATCGTCGCCGGACGGCCGTAAGCGACCAAATCGTTCATGACCTCGTCGACGGCTTTACCGATCGGCGCGCCCCGGACAGCGAGGCATCTCAGCGCTTGACGTCCAAGGCCTCGATCGAGCCGCGCGACGCCCGTGGCCAGGTGCGTCCACAACCGTACCGGGTCGTCGTCGGCCGCATCGAGAGTTACCCAAATGACGGCCTCCGGGCGTTCGATGCACCATGACCGCAGCAGAGTCGTCTTGCCGTACCCCACCGGGGCGTTCACTAGCGTAAGGGCGGCTCCGCCGTCGCCGTCAAGCAATTGCAGTTAGGCGGGCTCTGCGCAGCATCCCGGGCTGAATCCGAGGCAGCATCAGCTTCGGCTCGATCACCCGGAGGCCGGGAACGTCTCCCTCCGTCGTCTGCGAGCTCATCTACATCCAGCCGCCTCGATCACCGTGCTGAGCATGATCCGCCCCCAAGGGGCACCGTACTAGATCGCGATCAGGGCGACATCCTGGGACGACTCCAAGGGCACACGATCGGGGATTCACGAGCGCAGCCGGCCAAGCGCAACCGCTGGCTAACTCTTCTCGCTCGGCCTTCCCTCGCGAGATCGGCGAGCCTTTCAACATCTCGCCTGGGCGCCGCACCTGCTGCCCTGTCGAGTGATGGACCCAACCTTCGCGGGCCGGGACCATGGTCCGCGCTGATGCGCTGGGTTCACGACGTGATGAATCACCCGGGTGATCATCCGCCGATGCGGCCCAGCTGTTGCGATTAGCAGGCATGCTAGGGCACCTTACGCAGGGTGAGTTCGACGCTCGTCATCTCGGCCGGTGAGGACGCGCGGTAGGTCCTCAGTCCCGACCGGCGAGCGGCCGTTCGCACGTATTTATCCGCAACGCAATTGCCCACGGGTACCGATGCGCCCCCGACTTCGCCCTGAAACGCTGGGCCCGCGGTGGCGTGAGTGCCATGGCATGGAGAAAGGGCTGCTGATGAACGAGATCGACGTGCTTGGGCCGGTCGATTACATGGTGGTCGAGTTCCCCGCCGAGACGGCGAACTTCACCGGGGAGATCGCGGCGGAGCTGAAGGGTCTGGTCGAGAGCGGCACCATTCGCGTGCTCGACCTGATCCTGCTGAGGAAGGACGAGGACGGCTCCGTCGAGGGCATCGAGCTGGAGGAGTCCGACGACAGCGTCGTCGGCGAGCTGCGCCAGTTCGAGGGCGACGTGGCGATGCTGCTCGCCGAGGAGGACATCGAGGCGGTGGGCATGGCGCTCGAACCGGGAAGTGTGGCGGGCGTGCTGGTCTGGGAGAACACCTGGGCCGGGCCGTTCGGCGCAGCCGTGCGGCGCGCCGGCGGACAGCTCGTCGCCAACGGCCGCATCCCCACGCAGGCGATTCTCGCCGCGGTGGAACACGAAATCGAGGCGGGGGAACCTGCCGAGAAGGGAGCTTGAGATGCCTTTGGCGAGAAGACGTGCAGGCAGGCCGGGTGTGATCGGCGCTCCGGTGGCGCGAACCGCTGCCGTGGTCGGCACAGCGGCGGTGGTGGGCCATGGTGTGGCGCGCCGCCACGACAGGCGTGATGACAGGCGCGATGACCGTCAGGACCGGCGCGAGGATCGGCGCGACCGGCGCTGACTGAGGGCACGACTCGCGTCGCCCGTCGCTCCGACCGACGGGGGCGCGGGCAGCCGCCCGTTGATGACATGACAAAACAGACACTGGGAGACATTGAATGAGCACGCCAGAAGGTGATCGCTACAGCACTCAAGAAGGCCAGTCAGTCAGAGGTTTAGGAAGTGCGATGTTCGCGGCAATCATGCTGCTGATCATTGGCACCCTGAACGTCATCTACGGTATCGCCGCAGTCGCAGACTCGAGCTTCTACGTCGCCGAAGAACGCTACGTGTTCGGCAGTCTTCACACGTGGGGATGGATCACCATCATCCTCGGGGTCATCGAGTTCACAGCCGCGCTGTCGCTCTTCGCCGGCAACATGTATGGGCGGGTGATCGGGATCGTGGCGGCGACCATGGGCGCGATTGGCGCGCTGCTGAACGTCGGCGGCCCGCACCCGTGGTGGTCACTCGGTGTCTTCGCGGTGTGCGTGATCGTCATCCACGGCCTGTTCGTGCTCGGAGAGCCCGAACGCACCTGAAGAATCAAACTCGGAACGCGTCCGAAGCGCCTGCAACGCGGAAGAGTTACATGCAACCTGAGAGGCACAAGGGCGCGTCGCTCCAGCATTCGCGAGCCGCCCCACGACCCGTGGCGCGGCTCGCCGGCTCGCACGGCGGGGTCCGAACCAGTGACGACATCATCGGTCCGTTGGAGCTCGGCGAACCGGACTGGCGTGGCGCGAGGAGGCACACAATCCTCCCACCCACCGATACGAGAGGTGAGGTTTCATAGCTATGGCAACGAGCACGACCGATAGCAGGCGGAGCACGAAGCGGGGCAGGATCATCACGCATCTGACCGTGGCCGAGCGAGCGGCCCGCGGCAAGGCGGCCAGAGTCGAGGTGCCGCGCTCGAGCCATGCCGCCTTCGAGCCGCCCCCGCGCCGCTCTGATCCGGTCAAGCTGCTCGAGCGCCAGGCGAAGACGCGCGTGCCGGAGCTCGTTCCGATCCGCTACGGCCGCATGCTGGTGTCGCCGTTCACGTTCTACCGGGGTGCCGCGCTGATTATGGCCAGCGACCTGGCATCGACGCCGCGTTCAGGCCTGACCGTGCAGTGCTGCGGTGACGCGCACCTGTCGAACTTCGGCGTGTTCGCCTCGCCGGAGCGGCAGCTGGTGTTCGACATCAACGACTTCGACGAGACGCTCCCGGGGCCGTGGGAGTGGGACGTCAAGCGCCTGGCGACGAGCATGCTGATCGCCGCGCGCGACAACGACTACCGCGCCAAGGACCAGGAGCGGATCGTCCTTGACACCGTCGAGGAGTACCGCACCGCCATGGCGGGCTTTGCCGCGATGAACAACCTCGACGTCTGGTACGCGCACCTCGACATCGAAGCCGTACTCGAGGAGTTCCGCTCGCAGTTCAAGCCCAAGGAGCTGAAGCGAGGCGAGAAGCAGGTCGCCAAGGCGCGCACCAAGGACAGCATGACGGCGTTCTCCAAACTCGCGCAGGTGGTCGACGGGGAGGCGCGGATCGTCGCTGACCCGCCGCTGATCGTGCCGATCGACGACCTTGCAACGGGCCGCGCGCACGACGAGATGTTCGACATGCTGCGCGAGCTGCTGCGCTCTTATCGCAGCACGCTGCAGCACGACCGCCGACTGCTGCTGGAGGAGTTCCGCCTGGTTGACCTCGCGCGCAAGGTCGTCGGGGTCGGGAGCGTCGGTACCCGTGCCTGGATCGCGCTGATGCTCGGCCGCGACGAGCAGGACCCGCTGTTCCTGCAGATGAAGGAAGCCGAGTCTTCGGTGCTGGAGGAGTTCCTCGGCACAAGCGTGCACGAGAACCACGGTGAGCGGGTCGTCCACGGGCAGCGGCTGATGCAGGCCACCAGCGACATCTTCCTCGGATGGCTGCGCAACGAGGAGGGGGAAGGCGGCGTCGCGCGCGACTTCTATGCGCGCCAGCTCAAGGACTGGAAGGGCTCAGCGGAAATCGAGGGCATGGACCCCAGGGCAATGGCTCAGTACGGCAAGCTCTGCGGCTGGACGCTCGCTCGCGCTCACGCCCGCAGCGGCGACCGCATCGCGATCGCCGCTTACCTCGGCAAAGGATCCAGCTTCGACCGCGCGATCCTCGAGTTCTCCCAGGCCTACGCCGAGCAGAACGAGCGCGACTACAAGGCCCTCGCCAAAGCCGTCGAGTCGGGGCGCGTCACCGCCGAGACGGGCCTCTAGCGCCGTCACGCGATGCTGCTACCTGCAATGACGCTCGCCTGGTTCGATGACTAGCACGGAGATCTCGTCGAAGTTGACCGGCGACGGCGAGCTCCGCGCGTCTGTGGAGCCGTCGGACTCTGCAGTCGGGTCGGATGGGCAGGAGGATGCCGTCTTCGAGGCACCTGCCGTGCTTCGTATGCTGTGGGCCGATCCGCAGTACATGCCCGAGCACCTTGCGCTCTGGTCGCTCAAGCGCTTTGGGCCGAGGGCCTCCTCAGCGGTCGAGAAGCTCCGCAGCTCGCATCCTGAGGCCGATCAGCGCGAGCTCGATCGGATGGTGATCGAGCGCCAGACGCGCATCTCCATGACCGAGGGCGCGTTCGTGGGCGGCCCGTTCATCGTGCTGATCCCGGTGGCTTTCTGTGCGGCGCTGCTCGCCCAGGCGCAGATGGCCCTGGAGCTGGCGGCGCTGGCCGGCTACGCCCCCAGCGACCAGATGCGGGCTGCCGACCTGCTCGTCATGCAGGGTGCATATGCCTCGACGGCTGAGGCGAGCGCTGCATTGGCGAAGGTTGCGCGGGATACGCAGAGTCGCGAGGGAAAGAAGAGGCTCCCCCGCGGGAGCCGCATGAGCATGATCAAGCGCATGGCCTACATGCTCGGTGTCATCGGGTCGAGCGATGAGAAGCGCAGCCGGCTGGGCACGGCGCTTCAGATCGCCCTGATCGCGGTCGTGGTCCTGGTCGGATTCGTCCTCCCGCTCATCTGGGTCCCTGTCATGGCTTTGGCGTTTCGAAAGAGCGGGATTCAGATGGGCGAGCGGGCGACGGAGTTCTACGCGCAGAGCAGAACCAGCGAGGCTGGGGTCACGGTGAGGAAGGCCGAGACGGTTCGAATCGGAATGTCTGCGGGACTGATACGAATGACGCTACTGATCCTTCTGCCCGTCGCCGTCGCGGTGGTCGCGCTGCTGACGGGCGCGGAAATCGGCGGCGGCCAATGGGTCAGCGCCGGAATCCTGCTGATCGCCGTCTCGGCGATCGCGACGCTCGCCTGGTTCGCCTACCGCTGGTGGCGCCGCAGGCGCCAGTTGGCAGCCAGTTCCGCGGCCGCGCCGGAAGGGATGTCGGTGTAAGTGCGCGCCGGCGAACCGGATGATGCGATCCGCTGCGGCGCTCAACGGCGGCAGATCGCAAGGAGGTCACGACCGTGAACACGTCCAAAGGGAGCGTTGCCGCTCCCCCGCCGCCCCACCCGCGAGCAGCGAACTTCCTGTTGCGCAAGCCGTTGACCGCCCCGCGGGCAGCGCGGATCATCGCGTCCTTCACCATCTCCGCGACGATCATCGCCGGGGTGCTGATTCACTTCACCGACGAACAGAACTTCCCCAACATCGGGGACGGCCTGTGGTGGGCCGTGCAGACGGTGACGACCGTCGGCTATGGAGACCTCGTGCCGACGAGCACCACCGGACGGCTCATCGCCGCGCTGGTGATGATCGGCGGGATCGGCTTTCTGACCGTCATCACCGCCGCGATCACCTCGACGTTCATCGAGAACACTCGCAGGCGCATCGAGGGCACCGAGACCGACGCGCTCTCCGCGAAGCTCGATCAGATCTGCGTGCGTCTGGACGTGATCGAGACCACGCTCAAGGACATCGGCACGCGCGATCGCGATGCTCAGCCATGAGTGACGCCGCCGCTGCTGCGCCTCCGGCGGATCCGGGCTCGCTGATCCGCAGCAGGCAGTATCGCGTGCTGCTCGTGTTCGCCGGGCTGGTCGGCGTGCTCGTCTCGCTCGCCTCGTGGGGCTTTCTCGAGCTGGTCTACTACATCCAGCACGGGGTCTACAAAGACCTCCCCGGCGACCTGGGATACAACACGGTTCCCTGGTGGTGGCCGCTGCCCTGGCTCGCTCTGGCGGGTGTGCTCACCGCGTTTGCGATCCTGCGGCTGCCCGGTGGCGGGGGCCACGTGCCCGCCGACGGCCTGAAGACCGGGGGCGCTCCCACCCGGCCGATCGATCTCCCGGGCATCCTGCTTGCCGCGCTTGCCACCCTCGGCCTCGGGCTCGTCCTCGGCCCCGAGGCGCCGCTGATCGCCCTCGGCATGGGCCTGGGAAGCTTGGCGATGCGGCTGGCGAGGAAGGACGCGCCCGATCAGGCCTTGGCGTTGATGGCCGCCGCCGGGGCCTTCGCCGCGATTTCCTCGCTGTTCGGCTCGCCGGTCGTTGGCGCGGTGATCATCATCGAGGCCACAGGGTTGGGCGGGGCGACGCTGCCGGTGATCCTGCTCCCCGGCCTGCTCGCTGCAGGAATCGGCTCACTCGTGTTCATCGGGATGGGGTCTGTGACCGGGCTCAGCGCGGCCGCGTACTCCCTGAGTCCGCTGGCGCTGCCCGCGTTCTCCAAACCGGACTTCGGCGACATCGGCTGGACGATCGCCCTCGCCATCGCGACAGCCGCTGTCACGTTCGTGATCATCGAGCTCGCCAAGTGGCTGAAAGACGTCGTAGCGAGGCGGCCCTTGCTGCTCACGGTCACCGCCGCGCTCGTCGTCGGAGGGCTTGCGATCGCGTTCAACCAGACGACCGGCCAGCCCGCTGACGCGGTGCTTTTCTCAGGACAGGACGCCTTTGCAGAAATCGTCAAGGACGGGCCTACGTTGTCCCTGTCCACGCTGGGCCTGCTGCTCCTGTTCAAGGGCCTCGCCTGGAGCCTGTCCCTGGGCAACTTCCGAGGCGGCCCGACGTTCCCGGCGCTGTTCCTCGGCGCCGTTGGAGGCTTCATGGCCGCGCACCTGCCGGGGCTGTCCGAGACGCCGGCGGTCGCCGTGTTGATGGCCGCCGCATGCGTATCGGTACTGAAGCTCCCGCTCTCCTGCGCCGTCATCACGATCGCCCTCACCTCGCCGGCGGGACTCGGGGTCTCGCCGCTGATCGTCGTCTCCGTCGTCGTCGCCTACCTAACTATCGAATCGCTCTCGGCACTGCGCGACGCGGCGACCGCCACGGCGTCGAAACAAGCCAGCACAGCGGAGGCGCTCCCGGCGCCGACCTGAGGCTCCCCGTGATCTGATCGGGCGTTCCCGCGGCGCCCGAACGCCCCGCCGCAGAGCGATGCAACACAAACCCTTCGCCCCTGCGGGAAGGTAGTTCGCCCCCTCCGCCGTGTGGGATTCGGCGGAAGGCCCGGAGGACCACAGGGCATACGGTTGGTCCAACAACGGCGCGGGGGGGTTGCTCGCGCCCTATGAATATATGGAGGTCGAGATGATTCTCGCCATGTCGGTGTTCGGTTGGATAGTCGTTGTCGCGATCTGGGTTGCCTTGGCATTCTGGCCGGCGCGTGTTGCTGGTCGCAAGGGTCACAGCTTTGTCGGCTACTTCATCTTCAGTCTGTTCTTCTTCCCAATCGCACTAATCACTGCATACGCCGTACACGATCGTGCAGGGCCATTGCCCGGCCCCGCCTGACATTGCCGCGCCGACTCACGAGAGGGGACAGCCGAGCGCCCTGCAGGAGGCAGTCGAAGCGTTCTCTGCGCGAGTCCTGTCTCGAGCACGAGCCCGTTGAGCCAACCGACCTGGAGGTGAGCTGATGAGCCAGCCTGACCGAAGCAAGCTGCCCATTCGTAAGCGGCCGTTCGGGGGTGTGGCCAATAGGACGCTTGACGGCTCACAGCCGGACTGGGAGGCGATCGGCCACATCGATGCTCCCGATGGCGCACCGAACGTGCTGCTGGTCCTGATCGACGATGCCGGGTTCGGGAATGCCGGAACCTTCGGCGGGCCGATCGATACGCCGAATTACACCCGGATGGCGCAGGAAGGTGTGCGGTACAACCGGTTCCACGTCGCTGCTCTCTGCTCGCCGACGCGGGCGGCGCTCCTCACGGGCCGCAACAGCCATGCGGTTGGCTTCGGCTCGATCGGCGAGTTCTCGACCGGGTTCGCCGGCTATACGGCGTTCGTTCCAGACGACTGCGTTCCGTTCCCGAGGATCTTGCGAGACAACGGGTACAGCACCGCAGCGTTCGGCAAGTGGCATCTGACGCCCGACGGTCAGCAGGGTCCTGCGGGACCATTTGACCGCTGGCCTGTGGGCTGGGGGTTCGACTACTTCTACGGGTTCCTCGGCGGCGGCTCCGGGCAGTGGGACCCGTGCCTGACGGAGAACCAAAAGATCATCGGCACGCCGGCGACCTTCGACGACAAAGAGGATCCCTACTACCTGCCTGATGCGATGGCGGACAAGGCGACCGAGTGGTTGCACGCGATCCGAGCCCAGGACGCAAGCAAGCCGTTCTTCGCCTACTTCTCCACGGGCTGCAGCCACGCCCCGCATCACGTCGCCGAGGCATGGGCGGCGAAATACGCGGGGAAGTTCGACCAGGGCTGGGACAGGCTCCGTGAGGAGACATTCGCCAGGCAGAAGGAGCTTGGCGTGATCCCCCCTGAGGCGGAGCTCACGGTGCGCGACGAGGCGTTCCCCGCATGGGATGACGTTCCGGAGAAGCTCAAAAAGTATTACGCCCGACAGATGGAGGTCTATGCGGGCTACTCCGAGAACGCCGACTACAACGTGGGACGCGTGATCGACGCGATCGATGAGCTCGGCGAGCTCGACAACACGCTGATCCTCTGGATCTGGGGCGATAACGGAGCCAGCATGGAGGGAACGGTCACCGGCTCTTTCAACGAGCTGACGATGCAGAACGGGATCCCGTTGACCGACGAGATGCAGTTGCAGCTCGCCGAGCGCTACGGCGGCATCGAGGCGTGGGGCAATCAGATGATGGCGCCTCACTACTCCGCCGCTTGGGCGTGGGCAGGCAACGCGCCGTTCAAGTGGGGAAAGCAGGTCGGCTCACATCTCGGTGGGACGCGCAACCCGCTCGTCGTCCACTGGCCTGACAGGGTCAGCGAAGGCGGCTCGCTCAGAGCGCACTTCACCCACGTGATCGACGTCGCCCCGACCATTCTCGAGATCGCGGGCATCCCGATGCCGACGCACATCGATGGGATCGAGCAGCAGCCGATGCACGGCGTCACGTTCGCCGATTCGCTGACCGACCCGACCGCTCCCGAGCGCCACACCCAGCAGTACTTCGAGACCATCGGCAACCGCTCGATGTACAAGGACGGCTGGTGGCTGTCGATGAAGACCGCCCGGATACCGTGGGTCCTGACGCCGGAGGCGATCAAGCCCTACACCCCCGGCGTGTGGGACCCCGACAAGGACCCCACCGAGCTGTACTACCTGCCTGACGACTTCACCCAGGCGAAAGACCTCGCCGCAGAGCATCCCGAGAAGGTCAAGGAGCTCAAGGAGCTGTTCTGGCAGGAGGCCGAGAAGTACAACGTGCTTCCCTTGATGGCCCCGCTCGCGGCGTTCTTCGGGATGGTGCCGCCTTTGCCCGACATCGCCAAGTACGAGTTTCGCGGCGACGTCCAGAACGTCCTGTCGGGCATGATCCCGCGCGTCTACAACCACTCCTACACGATCAGCGCCGAGCTCGTGATCCCGCCCGGGGGCGCTGAAGGTGTGATCGTGGCCGAGGCCGACCACCTAGGCGGCTTCTCGCTGTTCATAGATGGCGGAAAGCTGACGCACACGTATTCGATGATGGGCGTGTTCGTGTTCCGCCAGCAGGCCGAGGAGCCGCTGCCCGAGGGCGAGGTGACCGTGCGCATGGAGTTTGTCGCCGATGAGGCGAAGCCGGCGACCGGCGGCGAGGTGACGCTGTTCATCGACGACCGGCCGGTCGGCAAGGGCCGGATGGATCACACAGTCCCGATCCGCTTCTCCGGCTACGCCGGGATGGACATCGGCCGTGACAACGGCGGCGTCGTCGATCTGGGGTATGAGAGCAGGAAGCCGTTCGCGTTCACCGGCTCCGTCAAGAAGGTCGTGTTCGATGTGAATCCCCACGCATCGGCAGAGGAGGCGCACGAGCTCCACAAGACCGTCCACCACGGACATACGGCACACGCACTCACCGCGTGAGGCGGCGCACCCACTAGGAGGATCACGATGAACCTTCATGACACGATCGACGTGCTGATCGGAGGCTATCTCTCCAAGGACGCCGCCGAGGAGGACTACAACGCGGTGCTCGATTGCGGCGCCCACCTGCAAGGCGCGGTGGTGGTGAGCAAGGACCTGGAGGGCAACCTGTCCGTCGAGCAGACCGACCAGATGGTTCGCAAGGGGGCTGAGGGCTTGGGCGCTGTCGGCTTCGCCGTCGGATTGTTCGCGCCGCCGTTGCTGGCCGCCACGGCGATCGGCGCCGCGATCGGCGCCGGCTCCGGTGCTCTGCTGCACCACAAGGCCGCCGAGAAGCTCAGCGAGCAGGCGGGAGCGACGATCCCGATCGGCGGAGCGGGCCTGATCGTCGCGTACTCGCACGCCGAGGCCGCGAAGGTTGAACCCGCTGTCACACGTGCAGTGGAGAAGGCCGTTGGCGAGGCCGACGGAAACCAGGTCCAAGCGCTGAAGGGCGCGCTCGCAGACGCCCAGCAGAAGATGGCCGAACGCCCCGCCTGAGGAAGCCTGACCACGGGGGCGGCGGCTCCCCGGTGCTGTGCGGGAAAACACCGATGCGTTGCTGCGACCAAGGACTTACGTTCCTTCGATGGCAGACGGCGCGGCGGGGAGGGAGGAGGCTGTCTCCCCTGGAGAGGGACCGGGTCTCGGGCTGTTAGGCCCAAGGACGCGGCACCTGCTCACGCTGGAGTTCGGTTCCACGGCTGAGTTCGACGACCCGCGCCTCGAGTGGCGCAGGCTCTTCTCCGAGCTGCTCGGCACCTTCATGCTGGTGCTCGTCGCCGCAGGCGGCGGGATACTCCACGGCGAGGGCCAGATCAGTCTGGCGGCGGCCGTGGTGGCACCAGGCCTCATGGTCATGGCGATCATCCTCTTCATGGGCGCCATCTCGGGTGCACACCTGAACCCTGCCGTCTCGCTCGCGTTCGCACTGCGGCGTGACTTCCCATGGAAGCGCGTCCCCGGCTACATCATCGTTCAGCTCCTCGGCGCGACGTTGGCGTGCCTGTTCCTCGACGCGGTGTTCGGCAACATCCAGCACCTCGGCGCCACACTGCCCGGCCCGGGCTATGAAGACTGGCAGGCACTGCTGATGGAGATCGTCCTCACCGCAACACTGGTGAGCGTGATCCTCGGCACCGCTTCAGCCGCGCAGAACGTGGGTGCGATCGCCGCGCTCGGCGTCGGCGGGTACATCGCGCTTGCCGGGCTGTGGTCTGCGCCCGTCAGCGGCACCTCGATGAACCCTGCCCGCTCGTTCGGCCCCGCGCTCGTGAGCGGGGACTTCTCCAGCTACTGGGTGTACGTGGTGGGCCCGATCGCCGGCGCGCTGATTGCGGTTGGCTGTGCGTTGATCCTGCGGGGCAAGGGCGGGACCGCCATTTCGGTTGCTGCCGGGTCCGGCGTGCTCGACCCAGGCCAGCTCGCCGAGAAGCAGCGCCTCTCGGAGGCGATCGACCGCGGCGAGGTGACCCCGCAGGGCATCGATCCCACAAGCAGTGCAGAGGAGAGCCCGAACGAGCCGAGGTAGTTCTGGGTCAAGAAACGAACCCATCGGAGTCGGAGGGCCTGCGGGCGAACTCGCTGTGAGCGTGTGTCAGGGGAGTAGCGGCCCGCCTGCATTTCACTTGCTCGCGAAGCCGACCGGGGCGCAGTGCAATCTGGACTGCGACTACTGCTTCTTCCTCTCCAAGGAGATGCTCTACCCGGACAGCCGCTTCCGGATGTCCGACGAGCAGCTAGATGACTACCTGCGACAGCTGATCGAAGCTCATGCCCAAGTGCCCGAGGTGACGATCGCGTGGCAGGGCGGCGAGCCGACGCTGATGGGCCTGGAGTTCTTCCGCCGCTCGGTAGAGATCGCTCGCAAGTACCTGCGTCCCGGCCAGCGTGCAGTCCACACGATCCAGACGAACGGCACCCTGATCGACGGCGAGTGGGCGGAGTTCTTCAAGGAGAACGACTACCTGGTCGGCATCTCGATCGACGGCCCGAGGGAGATCCACGACGCCTACCGCGTCACGAAGGGTGGGCGGGGCAGCTTCGCGCAGGTGATGCGGGGCCTTGGCCACCTGCGCGAGGCGGGTGTGGAGTTCAACGCGCTCACGACCCTGCACGCGGCCAACGCCGGGCGCGGGACCGAGGTGTACCGGTTCCTGCGCGATGACTGCGGTGCTCGGTTCATCCAGTTCATCCCGATCATCGAGCGCGTGCCGGAGGCCGAGCACGGGGCCGTGCCGTGGTCCTCGTGGCGAGACCGGCCCCTGTACGAGCAGCGCGGCGAGTTCGTGACCGGTCGCTCGATCACCGGCGAGCAGTACGGGCGATTCCTGGTCGATGTGTTCGAGGAGTGGGTCAGGCGGGACGTCGGCGAGGTGTACGTGCAGATGTTCGACGTCGCGCTAGCCAACTGGTACGGCGAGCCGCCCGGGCTGTGCGTGCATTCGGAAACCTGTGGGCTGGCGCTCGCGCTCGAGCACAACGGCGACCTGTACTCCTGCGATCACTTCGTCGAGCCCGACTACCGGCTCGGCAACATCGCCGAGACACCGATGGCCGAGCTGGTCGCCTCGCCGCCGCCAGCGGGAGTTCGGGCAGGACAAGCTCGACACATTGCCGCGGCAGTGTCTTGACTGCGATGTGCGCTTCGCCTGTCACGGCGGCTGCCCGAAGGACCGCTTCATCCGCACCCCGGACGGCGAACCCGGCCTGAACTACCTCTGCGACGGCTACCTGGAGTTCTTCCACCACGTCGATGAGCCGATGCGGGCCATGTGCGAGCTGCTGAAGCTCGGTCGCGCGCCCGCCGAGCTCATGCGCACCTACGCCGAACAGGACTCCAGGCGCGGCCGCAACGATCCCTGCACGTGCGGAAGCGGACGCAAGTGGAAGCAGTGCCACGGGGACAGCGCCCGCGCGACGGTCGCCGGCGCCGGCGGACCTCGACGCGACGGCTAGCCGACGGCGACTGGATGAACATCAACTCGTGGATCGTCAGCGAGATCGTGCTCGGGTCGTTCATCGTCATAGTCAGCAAAAGCCTCTGACGACCGGACCGGTCGGCCCCTCCGGCGGAGCTGGTCGGCCTCAGGCCACGGGCAGCGCTGCGGGGCCCCGGGTCCGGTGCTCATGGGCCGGCTCGCTCTCGATCGCGGGGCGGCGCTTGCCGACAGCGGCCTGATACCAGGCGGCGTAGCGGCTCACCAGCGGAGCCGCGGAGAGTCCGTGCAGCAGGACCGACAGGCCGACCGTCACGTAGCACGCGGTGAGGATCGTCTCGGCGTGAGCCTGGAATGTGTCCTCGACGACCACGGCGAACACGATCGATGCGAGCCCGCGTGGGCCGAACCAGCCGATGAACGCGACCGTGGGCGCTCGTGCGTGGGTGCCCCACAGCGAGATCGCCACAGGCAGCATCCGCACGATCGTCAGGCTCAGCACGGCGTATAGGGCGATCTGCCAGCTCACGTGCTCGAGCGCGGGGCCCAAGAGCACGGCTCCGAAGACGAGGAAAGTGACGGTGTCGAGCAGCGCCCCGGTCTCCTCCGTGAAGCGCATCATTCCAGCGTCGTGTCCGCGGGCGATCGCGCCGAACAGGATGCCGGCGACGAAGGCAGCGATGAACCCCGACCCGCCGAGGCCGATCGCTATCCCATACGCGAGCGCGGCGGCGGCCACGGGGATGATCTGCCGCCAAGCATCGTCGATCAGGCCCCTGCGTCCAGCGTGGATCACGATCGCCGCGGCAAGAACTCCCGCAGCGATGCCGCCGAGAAGCCCGTAGCCGATCTCCTCGCTCACCACGTGCAGCGGGTGCGCAGCTCCCCCGGCGCCCGATGCGGTGGCGAGAACGATCAGCAGCAGCGGAACGCAGATGCCGTCGTTGAGGCCGCTCTCCACGTTGAGCGACTGACGCACGCGCTGCGGAAGGCTCGTGTCCGTCACAACGGCGCTGCCAAGTCCCGCGTCGGTGGGCGCGAGAATCACGCCGAGGATCAGAGCCTCGCTCAGCGAGAAAGAGCCGAACAGCCCGAGCGCGACCAGCGATCCCAGCACGATCGTCAGCGGCAGGCCGACGCCGAGCAGCCGCACCGGCAGAGACGCTTCGCGTCGCAGAGCCCGGATGTCGATGCGCGAAGCATCCGAGAACAGCACCACCGCGAGCGTTGCTTCCGCCAGCCTCCGAACCGTCGAGCTCGTCGGGCCGAGCGTGAGGTCGTCGAGCACCAGCGGTCCTACGAGGACACCCACGGCGACGACGACCATCGCAGGCGTGACCGGAGTGCTCACCAGGCGACTCGACACTGCCGCAAGGAGCAGCAGCGTAAGCCCGACTGTGGCGAGGCCCCAGTCCACGGCGTCAACCTACAGCGCGTCTACCGCGGACAGTCGGGATGGGGGCGGCGCAGCTGCCCGACGAGGCGGATACGACGAACCGCCCAAAGACAGCGGCAAGATCGAGATCAACCGCAGGAGCGCCGACGCTCTCCCTTCTCGGCGCGCCGCCGATGGATATGCGGGTCTGCGGCTGGTCGCAGCGACCCGCCTGAGCGCCATTTCTTCCCGGAGGGCTGGTGCGGAGACCTACGGATACCTCGCCCTGCGCCACCTCGTAACGTGCACCGCCAGAGCGACTGCACGAGGTGAGCATCGATGATGGACTGGAACGACCGAGGCGAACACATGACTACGGGAGGCTGGATCTTCATGGCCCTCGGCATGCTCGTCCTCATCGTGCTGGTCGTGGTGCTGGTCATGTGGATCGTGTCCCAACAGCACAAACCCTCCGCGGGTACCCTGCCGCCGGGCATGTCCGCACGCGAGGCTCTTGACCATCGCCTTGTGAGCGGCGAGATCACAACCGACCAATACGACGAGTTGCGCGAGAAGCTCGATGCCAGGGCGCCTCTTGCCACTGGTCCACCGACGCCGCCCACCGGAGTCTCCGGCTGAGCAGGGGCTAATCGCGGTGCGCTCCGATGTCACGTGACGTCAGCCATCCGGTCTTCTCGCGCGTCTATCCGCACCTCGCTCGCGCCGCTGAGAGCGGTGGTGGTACCGAACACCGTCGCCGTTTGCTCGCGAACCTTCGGGGACGCGTGATCGAGGTCGGCGCGGGGCATGGCCTGAACTTCGCCTACTACCCGCCCACCGTCACCGAAGTCGTCGCCGTTGAGCCGGAGGCGCATCTGCGCAAGCTTGCGCAACGCGCGGGTGAGCAGGCGAGTGCCGACGTTCGTGTCGTCGACGGAGTTGCAGAAGCGCTACCGGCCTCCAACGGTGAGTTCGACGCGGCGGTGACCTCTCTGGTGCTCTGCTCGGTCACCGACCAGGAGCTCGCGGTGGCCGAGATCCGTCGCATGTTGCGCGAGGGAGGGGAACTGCGCTTCTACGAGCACGTCGTCGCGCTCAAGCCGGGCGTGGCCCGAATCCAGCGCGCGCTCGACGCCACGCTCTATCCGTTCCTCTCGGGCGGGTGTCACTGCGCGCGCGACACCGGCGCGGCAATCCAGCGCGGCGGCTTTGAGATCGAGCGCCAGGAGCGGATCGCGTTCAAGCCGAGCAAGCTAGCCCCGACGATCCCGCACATTCTCGGCTCCGCACGACGCGCCTAAGCGGCGCTTCCCAGGCGATCGCGAGTAGCGTGAACCGTCTAGAGCAATCCGCCTCGGCAAGCGACGCGCAGGCGTTCGTGTTTGCCGACCTAGCCGGGTTCACCGCACTGACTGAGGCGCATGGCGACGACGCCGCCGCCGATCTGGTGGACGAGTTCTCGCACACGACCGCCGCGCTGCTTCCGAAATATCGGGCCGAGCAGGTCAAGACGATCGGCGATGCGCTGATGCTGCGCGTGCCAAAGGCGGCCGATGCGATCACCCTCGGGCTCGCCGTGACGGGCGACCTCATGGCCGAGCACGGCTACCCGGCTATCCGCGTCGGCATGCACTACGGCCCCGCGGTGCAGCGTGGCGGCGACTGGTTCGGCGCGACCGTCAACCTCGCAGCGCGCATCTCGGGGCTTGCGGGCGGCGGTGAGGTCCTGCTCAGCGAAGCCACTCGGGCGGCGGCCGGACACTTAGACGGCGTTCACTTCCATGACCGCGGAAGTCATCGCATGCACAACCTCACCGCGCCAGTACATGTGTTCGCAGCTACGCGCATCGGCGCACGCCATGCTCAGACGCTAATCGACCCGGTGTGCCGCATGACGATCGAGCCGGACCGCTGCGCGGGACAGCTAACTCACGAAGGCGTCGAGTACCACTTCTGCTCGCTCGCCTGCGCGCAGCGCTTCGCAGCCTCGCCTGAGGTGTACCTATCCGGCTCATGATGGACCGAAGCGTGACCTAGCCAACAACGACGAGTCCCACCACAGCAGCCACGCCGATGAGAGCAGGCTCGGGCACGCGTACGCGCTTGTGCAGCAAGGCGGCCCTAGACGCCCAGCGGCAGGCCCGTGCCGGGACGAGCGCGCAGGGACATGCTCCGTGCTCGCCGCGGGGAGCACGGCTGCCGGTCGGCGGCCGTGCTCTCGGCCGTCTCCGCGTCCCTGATCGCCCATGCGAGGCGCTCGAGCAGCTGAGCGGCCGCGTGGCCGCTGCTCAGGTGTACCGAATGCACCTCCTCGTCGAGCAGGACAGGGGTGGCGCCCGCGGCCTGGTAGGGGTCGGTTGTGACGATGATTCTGGGCATCACGGCTCCTTGGGGAGTGGGGGCGATGAGAGCACGCGCCTGCTGGAGCACCGGCCGCGCGATGCACCGCGAGCCTGAGGGAAGCTCGAGCCGCCACGTCGCCGCCAGCGTCCGGCGCCAGTAGAAGCGCCGCACGCGCACCTTGACGCACGCAGCTCGCCCGGGCAATGGTCGGCGGTCCAAAGTTGCCGCCTCCGCGCTACTACGTTTGCGAGTCGCGCCGCAGCGGTGCCGCCGGCCCTCGTGAGGCGGGGCGTCGAGGCGAAGGCCGACTCGCCCGCCGCGCACAGGAGACGACGGCGTCACGACGGGGACGCCGGGCTCGCGCCGTCCCCCTACCTTCCGGACTCCCCACAACAGGAATCCCACCACGAGGACGAGCACAACCAGTCCCCGAGCCGCAAGGACGATCGCGCCGCTGCCTAGGCTGTAGCGATGCCGATCCGCTGGTTTCGAAGGCGCCGCGCCGCGAGGGAGCCGGCGGTGTGGATAGCCGACCCGCGGCTCGAGGGCTGGGAGACCGTCAGCACTTTCGAGGAGCAGACGACGGCGTTGGCGTGGCGCGACCAACTGCGTGCCATGGGCGTCGACGCGACGTGTACCGCCGACCACCCGCTCGACCGGTTTGGCCGCGGCGATATCTACCTCGTCGTCCCGCCGGAACAGTGGTCGCGCGCCAACGAGATCATCGAGAACCTCGACTGACGCCGCCTTGACTTGCTCGGGCAGACTCGGTTTCACCGACCGCGCTCGAGCAGTATCGCGCACGCCCGATCCGCCGATCCCGATACCAGCGAACGCCGCCGGGGCTACTCCTGCACGCGCTCGTCCGGCTGCTCCAGCCCCGCCGCGGCGAACGCTTCGGCGGGGTCGGCGTACATCTCCATCCGCGTCTGCTTGCCGTCGCGGATCGTGTACAGCTGAGCGAACACCATGTCGACCTGTAGGCCCGTCGTCTTCGAGCGGCCGCGCTGGCGGAGGATCCCCACGACTTTGTCGGCGCCCGCGTCGTGGATGGCCTCGACCTCGATGTTCCAGTCGTCGAAGGCGGCTGTCCATTCGCGGATGAACCTGCGCGCACCCGCGATGCCCTCGTAGGTCTGCTGCTCGGGCCAGTCGCGGAATGGCGACATGTCCCACACGAAGTCCTCGGCGATCAGCTCGGGGTTGAAGTCTCCCACCCGCTGGCGGTGCTCATACGCGCGGCGGATCAACTCGACGTTCTCGCGCGACATCGCCTAGACGCCGAGTCCCACCGCCCTGAGGGCGTCGTCGCGATCCCAGTTCACGTCGAGCCGCACCGCCATGCCGTCGCGGATCGTCCACACGTGCGCGGTGTGGCGGATCTCGACCGGGGCGCCGCTGTGCTTGCCCCGCGCCCGCTCGATCGCCAGCGTCACAACGCGGTCGCCGGCGTCGAGAAGCTCCTCCGCCTCCGCCCGGTACTCCTCGAAGGCGTCGTAGATCGAGGCGAGGTAGCGGCGGACGCCGTCGTGACCGGCGTATTCGGGCTCGATCCCGGGCCACGACGATCGCGGGTCCGGGTGCACCTCGATCGCCGAGTCGAGCAGCTCGAACGTGCGGGGATCGTTGCTCGCCCACCCCTCGTAGATGCGGCGCACGAGCTCGAGGTTCTGCTGGGACATCGCGACCGAGTATCGCGTACGGCCGCTCGGAGATACTGCCGGGCATGTCTGCGCCGAAGTCCCCGCCCGACCTCGTCCGGCTCACGCGCGAGTCCATGGAGGCCACCAACCGGGGCGAGTTCGACGAGGCGATGCGGGTGTTCGCAGAGGATGCCGTGTTCGACGTGTCCGCCGCCGGAGTGGGTCGCTTCGAGGGCGTGCGGGCCGTGCGCGCATACCTCGAAGACTGGATCGGTTCGTACGACGAGCAGGTGTTCCGGAGCTGGGAGGGGACCGACCTCGGCGCGGGCGTCGTGTTCGTCGTCGCGCATCTCGACGCGCGCATGCGGGGGAGCTCGCAGGCGGTGAAGGAAAGCTGGTCGTTCACCGTCCTCTGGGACGCCGGGCGGATCGTCCGAGTGACTGCCGACGGCGACATCGGGGGCGCGCGGGACCGCGCCCTGCTGCTCGCGAGTGAGCGCGCCGAAGCCGAGCAGGCCCGCCGCGACTAGGGAACAGGTGGGGGCTCTGTGGGCTCGGTCGTCGGCGGCGGTGGCTCTGTGGGCTCTGTCGCTGTCGGCGCCGGCCGAGGCGCCTCGGCGCCGCCCATCTCGAGCCGGAAGGGCGGGTACTCGTCGCGCATGAGTGCCGCGTAGGCGAACACCCGCACGCACCAGCGGTTCATCCCCATCACGAACTCGAAGATTCCGTCGGGGTAGCTGCCGCGGAACAGCAGCGAGACGCCGGCGAACAGCACGAGGATGCCGATCAGGCCTGGGCCCCACGGCTGGGCACCCCCCGCGAGCACCCCTACGACGATGTACTGCGGGATCGCGAGCAGCCACCACTTCACGAGCACGAGTCCGCGTGAGAGCCGCTCCGGGTAGTCGATCTGCACCGTCGCGGGGTAGTCGGGCTCCTCGCCGAGCGTGAACGGCGGGTAGCGGTCGGTTCCGAGCGCGCTGTAGGAGTAGAAGCCCACCCGCCAGGTCCAGCGCACGACCCCGAGGTTGAAGTCGAAGATCCCACGCGGGTAGCGCTCGGTGAAGAGGATCGCGAAGAACGCCACGATGCTGAGGATGAACAGCGCGATCCACAGGAACACGAGGACGATGATGTGCGGGATCACGAGCAGCCACTTCACGAGCCAGAGGCCGGGGCTCAGCGGCTGCTCGCGACGGCCGCTTAGGCGCACAGGCCTGCTCTCATCGAAGGACCGCATGCCACGAGTATCGCGCACCTGCGCGCAGGCGCACAAGGGTGATCGCCAGCCAGTCGCCTACGCTTCAGGTTCCGCTCCCGAAAAGCAGGAGGAAACGCCGCTGTGTTCGAGCTGAGAGACGACGGCGATCTGCGGCGCCGCAGGCGCAGGCGCCCGCGCGCGCGGGGGCTCGTGATGCTGGTGGTTGCGCTCGCGGTCGAGCTGGGTGTGCTGCGCGCCCGCGGCTACGGGCTCGGGGGCAAGGTCGTCGTGCGCTGCCGCAGCGGGCACCTCTACACGACGATCTGGATCCCCGCGGTGTCGGTGAAATCGATCCGCCTCGGCCCTTGGCGCCTGCAGCGCTGCCCGGTCGGGCGCCACTGGTCGCTCGTCACGCCGGTGGATCGCTCGCACCTGTCGCGGCGCGAGCGGCGCAGCGCGGGCGCCGTGAGCGACAGCCGCGTCCCATGACGCGGGGCCGCTGAGCGATGTCGCGCGAGAACGTCGACATCGTGCGGCGCGCGATCGACGCCTTCAGCAGCGGCGATGCCGCCTCCTTCGCCGTCCTCACCACCACGGACTTCGAGTGGAAGACGGGGCTCGGCGCCGTCGAGGGCGAGGTGTTTCGCGGCCACGAGGGGGTGGACACCTACTTCGGGCGGCTCGGCAGCGCCTGGGAGGAGTTCCTGTTCCTCGCCGAGGAGTACCGCGATCACGAGGACACCGTGCTCGTGCTCGGCCGCCTCGAAGGCCGCGGCCGCGGCGGCGGCGTCCCGGTGGTTTCACCGGTGGGAGCCGTCTGGGACCTGCGCGAAGGTCTCATCTGGAGGCTGCGCGCCTACCTCGACCACGACGAGGCGGCGCAGGTGGCGGGGCTGTGAAGCAGGGCCCGCCCGCGAGTCAGATCGCCGCCTGCGTCGCCCAGTCGCGGTAGAGGTCGTGGTAGCGGCCCTCTGCGGCGATCAGCTCGTCGTGGGTGCCCTGCTCGGCGATGCGGCCGTGCTCGAGGACGACGATGCGCCCCGCCTGGCGGATCGTGGAGAGGCGATGGGCGATCACGATCGCGGTGCGTCCCGCGAGCAGGCGGCGCAGGCCGTGCTCGATCTTGCCCTCGGTCTTCAGGTCCACGTTCGAGGTCGCCTCGTCGAGCACGAGGATGCGCGGGTCGGCGATCAGCGCGCGGGCGAACGCCACGAGCTGGCGCTGCCCCGCCGAGAGCTGCGCACCGCGCTCGCCCACGTCGGTGTGGTAGCCGCGGGGCAGCTCGGAGATGAACTCGTCGGCGCCCACCGCGGCGGCGGCGGCGCGGAGCTCCGCCTCGGAGGCGCCTGGCCGCCCGAAGGCGATGTTCTCGGCGATCGTCCCCGCGAACAGGAACGCCTCCTGCGGCACGATCCCCATCTGCGAGCGAAGCGACTCGCTCGACACCTCGCGCAGGTCGTGGCCGTCGACGAGCATGCGCCCCTCGGTGGGGTCATAGAAGCGCGCCACGAGCTTCGCCATCGTCGACTTGCCGGCACCCGTCGCCCCCACCAGCGCCACCGTCTCCCCGGCCGGGACGCGCAGGTTGATCCCGTCGAGCGCGCGCGCCTGCGGGGCGTCCGGCTTGGAGCCGCGGCGCCGCGCGTACGCGAAGGCGACGTCCTCAAAGCGGATCTCGCCCTCGATCCTCGGGAGCTCGAGGGCGTCGGGGCGGTCCGTGAGGTCGGGCTCGACGTCGAGTAGCTGGAAGATCTTCTCGAGCGCCGCCATCCCCGACTGGTACGTGGTGTAGAGCTGCGAGAGCTGCTGCACCGGGTCGAACAGGTTCGAGAGGGTCCCGATGAACGCCACCACGGTGCCCGCCGTGATGAGCCCTTCGATCGCCTGGTAGCCGCCCACCAGCACGATCGCGGCGATCGCTATCCCCGACAGCATTTCGACGGCGGGGAAGTAGATGGCGTTCAGCCGCACGGTCACCATGTTCGCCTCGCGGTTGTCCTGGTTCAGCTCGGCGAAGCGCGCCTCGTGCCACGGCTCCTGGCCGAAGCTGCGCACGACGCGGATGCCCGACAGCGTCTCCTGGAGGTAGGCGGTGATCGAGCCGATCGTCTCGCGGGTGCGCCTGAACGCGCCGGCGGAGGTCAGGCGGAACCAGATCGAGGCGCCGGCGAGCAGCGGGAACACGCAGAAGGTGACGAGCGCGAGGAGGGGGTCGAGGACGATCAGGATCACCACCGCGCCGATCAGGGTGAGCCCGGCCTGGAAGAGCGTCACGACTGAGTCCGTGACGAGGCTGTCGAGCGCCTCCACGTCGTTCGTCATGCGCGAGATGAGGACCCCCGCCGGGCGGCTCTCGTAGAAGCCGACGGGAAGCGACTGCAGGTGCTCGAAGATGCGGATGCGCAGGTCGGCGAGCACGCGCTGTCCCACCCAGCCCACCAGGTAGGTCTGCACGTAGGTCATCACCCACACGATCGCCTGCGAGACGAAGTAGGCGATCACCACGATCACGAGCGCCGTCGTGTCGTGCTTGGCGATGCCGCGGTCGATCGCCGCCTTCGCCAGAAGCGGGGGCGCGAGCGAGGCGGCGGTGCCGACGATGAGCGCTGCGAACATCGCTGCCGTGCGCGCGCGGTATGGGCGCAGCAGGCGCAGCAGGCCGCGCAGGTTGCGCCCGCGCGTGCCCTTCGACGCGCGCTCGCCCGCCCACTGCGTCCGGCCCATCGGCCCGGCGCCCGAGGGTCCGCGTCCCACGAGGGGGCTCACAGCCCGCTCACCTTCGCCTCTGCGGTCTCGCGGGTCAGGAAGACCTGGTCCGGGAGCCCCTTCTCGACGATTTCGCGATATAGCTCCGAGGAGTCGAGCAGCTCCTCGTGGTCGCCGTGCGCGAGCACTCGCCCGTGGTCGAGCACGACGATCTCGTCGGCTAGCGCGATCGTGGACAGCCGGTGCGCGATGATGAGCGTCGTGCGTCCCGACATCGCCTCGTCGAGCGCGAGCTTGATGAGGCGCTCGGTGGAGGAGTCCACCGAGGAGGTGGCGTCGTCGAGGATCAGGATGCGCGGGTCGGCGAGCAGCGCGCGCGCGATCGCGATGCGCTGGCGCTGGCCGCCGGAGAGGGTGAGGCCGCGCTCGCCCACCCGCGTCGCGTATCCCTCGGGGAGGCGCTCGATGAACTCGTGCGCCTGCGCGCGGCGCGCCGCCGCCTCGATCTCCTGCGGGCTTGCGTCGGGGCGCGCGTAGGCGATGTTCTCGGCAACCGATGCCGAGAACAGGAAGGGGTCGTCGCTCACGACGGCGATCGCGCGCCGCAACGAGCGCAGGTCCACCTCTCGCACATCCGCTCCGTCGATCAGCACCGCCCCCTCGCTCACGTCGTAGAGGCGCGAGATCAGCGCGGCGAGGCTCGTCTTGCCCGACCCGGTGGCGCCCACGAGCGCGACGGTGCGCCCCGCGGGTATGTCGAGCGTGACGTCGTGCAGGACCGTGCGTCCGTCCTCGCCGTCGTCCGCCACGACCCGGAGCGCGCGACCGCCGTTGTGTGCGGCGGCGCGCTCGGGGGCGCCCGCGGGCGAACCACCGCGCTCGCCCTCTCGCTCCATCGAGTAGGTGGCCCCGAACTCCTCGCGTCCTGAGTAGCGCAGGCTCGCGTCGCGCAGCTCGACGTGGCCGTTGCCGGCGGGCAGCGGCGGGGCGCCGGGCGCGGAGGTGAGCAGCGGCGGGCGGTCGAGCAGCTCGAAGATGCGCGCGCCCGACGCGGTCGCCCGCTGTGCGAGCCCGAGCGTCACACCGAGCGAGCGCATCGGCGCGATCAGCATGATCAGGTAGAAGTAGAACGCGCTGAACTGCCCGAGCGAGAGGTGCGAGTGGATCACGCTCGTGCCGCCCACGAGCAGGACCGCGCCGAGGCCGAGCTGCGGCAGGAACGCGATCATCGGGTTGTAGCGCGCCTCCAGCCGCGTCGACACCATCGCCTGCTCGAACACGCGCGAGACGCTGTGGCTGAAGCGCTCGCGCTGGAGCGGCTCGCGCGCGAACGCCTTCACCACGCGCACGCCGGAGATGTTCTCCTCGGCGTTCGCGGTGAGCTCGGCGATGCGCTGCTGCACCTCCTGGATCGCGGGCCGGGCGCGCCGGCCGTAGCGCTGCGCGATCAGCACCACGAAGGGAACAGGTGCCATCGCCAGCAGCGCGAGCCCCGGGTCGATCACGAACATCGCCACCCCCGCGAGCAGGAGCGTGAGCGCCGACTGCATGATGAACACGAGCCCGTAGCCGAGGAAGAAGCGCACCGCCTGCAGATCGACGGTGGCGCGCGACATCAGCTGACCCGTCTGCTGGCGGTCGAAGAACGCGAGCTCGAGGCGCTGCAGGTGGGCGTACAGACGCTCGCGCAGGTCGTACTCGATCCCCAGCGACACGTTGCCGGCGATGATCCGGCGCAGGTACGTGAGCCCCCAGCGCACGAGCACCGTGGCGACGATCGCGAGCGCGAGCATCAGCAGCACGTGGCGGTCGTGCGCACGTGCCGCCGCCTGGTGGTGCTGCGCGTGCTTGGCGCCCGTCTGCAGCGCGTCGACGGCGCGACCGGTGAGGTAGGGGAGGGTGACGGTCATCACCATCGCCGCCGCCGCGAGCAGCGAGGAGACGGTGACGCCCCGGCGATAGGGGCGAAGGAACCCCAGCAGTCTGTTGAAGGTGCTCATAGTTGTACGGTCAACGATTATTGCAGCCGAGCCTGGCGGCGCTCGTGCGGGCCGCGGCGCCCGCGGCGCCCCCCGCACGCCCGCGCGGCCGCGGGCGCGCTCCTAAGCTGCGGACATGGGAACCCCGCCGTCTTCTGGCGGCGAGCCCGCGCGAGCCGGGCTCTGCGACAGCTGCGCACACCAGCAGGTGGTGCGCAACACGCGCGGCTCCACCTTCTCCCTGTGCAGGCGCTCGCGCGAGGACCCGGACTTCCCGCGCTACCCGAGGCTGCCCGTGCTCTCGTGCGCCGGATACGAGCGCCGCCCGGCGGACGCCGCGGGCTAGCCGCGCGCGCCTCCTCAACTCGCGAGCGCTCCCGCGGTCTCCGCCTCGGCGGCGGGGGCGTGCTCGCCGACGACCACGAAGTCCCGGGTGCGCACGAGCGCGAACGCGAACGCCGATCCAACCAGCGCCACCACGCCCGCGATCACGAGGATCTGCGAGAGCCCGTCCGTGAATCCGGTGCGGTAGGCGTTCGACAGCGCCGCGCGCGCGCCGAGCGGAAGCGCTCGCGCGACGTGCGCGATCTCGCCGGACTGGAGCAGTTCGGCGAGGCGTCCGTGGGCCGCCGCGAGCACCTGCGCGGCGTGGCCCGAGGCGGCGAGCGTTTCGCGCGAGTGCTGCGTGACGCTGTGCTGGAACACCGCTCCCAAGCCCGCGATGCCGGTGGCGATGCCCACCTGGCGGAAGGTGGAGTTGATGCCCGAGGCCATCCCGCTCTGCGCCTGCGGCACGACGCCCACCGCCGCGGAGGCGAGCGGCGGGTTCACCATCCCGATGCCCGCCCCCGCGAGCACGAAGCCGGGGATGAGCACGGTCCAGCTGGAGTCCGGTGTCACGGCGGTCATCGCGAACAGGCCGGCGCCCACGAGCGCGAGCCCGGTTCCGAGCAGCATGCGCACCGGCATCCTCACCGACAGCCGGCCGGCGAAGGGCGCCACCGCGAACGAGAGCAGCGTGACGGGCAGGAAGCGCAGCCCCGCCTGCAGCGGTCCGTAGAGGAGCACGTCTTGGAGGTAGAGGGTGAGGTAGAGGAACATCGCGAAGATCGAGCTCGCGAGCGTGAACGCGACGATGCTCGCCCCCGTGAAGGCGGGGCGCCGGAACAGCGAGAGCTCCAGCATCGGCCGCTCCTGGCGAAGCTCGAACACTATGAACAGCGCCATCAGCACCGCGGCGCCGATCAGCCCGCCGACGATCTGCGGTGAGCCCCAGCCGCTGTCGTTCCCGCGCACGAGCGCGAACACGAGCAGGAACAGCGAGCCCGAGAACGTGACGAGGCCGGCCCAGTCGATCCCGCGCGCATCGGGGTCCCGCGACTCGCGCACGTGGAGGAGCGTCATGGCAACCGCGGCGATCCCGATGGGCAGGTTCACGAAGAAGATCCATTCCCAGCCGATCGCATCGGTGATGATGCCGCCCACGAGCGGCCCCACCGCCACGGCGGCGCCGGTGGCGGCGCCGAACACGCCGAAGGCGACCCCACGCTCGCGCCCCACGAACGCCTGCGCGATGAGCGCCAGCGAGGTGGCGAACATCATCGCGCCCCCGACGCCCTGAACGCCGCGCGCGAGGTTGAGCATCAAGGAGCTCGACGAGAGCCCGCACATCACCGAGGAGGCGGTGAACACGACGAGGCCCACCGTGAACACGAGCCGGCGCCCGAGGCGGTCGGCGAGCGAGCCCGCGGTGAGCAGGAACGCGGCGAGCGTGAGCGCGTAGGCGTTCACCACCCATTGCAGGTCCTGGAAGCTCGAGTGCAGCGAGCGCTGGATGTCCGGCAGCGCGACGTTCACCACCGTGATGTCGAGGAGCAGCATGAAGATCGCGACGCAGACCGCGATCAGCGTCCACCACTTGTCCTCCACCGCCGCCTCCTTTCGCTCGCTCCGCCCGAACTATATGAACGCTCGGCTGCTCCTCCGCCGGGCGCCGGCGTGAGGGCGTCCTCAGGCGTCCTGGAGGTGCCGCGCGAGGAACGGCACGACCCGCTCCCACAGCTTCGCTGCCGGCTCGGGGCGGTAGCTCGGGCGGTAGTCGGCGAAGAACGCGTGCCCGGCTCCCTCGTAGACGTCCACCTGGACCTCCTGGCCGCTTCGCCCGGCGCGCTCGCGCAGCTGCTCGCCGATCGCGGGCGAGGGGTTGTGGTCCTCCGCTCCCACCGCGGCGAGCAGCGGGCAATGCAGCTGCTCTGCGAGCTCGAGCGGGGGGTCAGGACGCTCGGGCGTCGAGCGCTCGTCGGGAGTGGCGCGATCGACGAAGCCGCCCCAGCAGTCCACGGCGGCATCGAGGCGGTCGCTCGCGCAGGCGAACAGCAGCGTGTAGCGGCCGCCCATGCAGAAGCCGATGCAGCCGAGGCGGCCGGTGACGTCCTCCCGTGCGCGCAGGAAGTCGGCGGCGCCCACGAGGTCGCCGAGCGCGGTCTCATCGGACATCGAGAAGAGCCGTTCCATCAGCGCCTGGAGGTCGTCCATCGGCGGAGGGCCGCCTTCGCGGGTGTAGAGGTCCACGCCGAGCGCTACGTATCCGAGCGCGGCGAGGCGGTTGCAGACGTCGCGGATGTGCTCGCCGAGGCCACCCGCCTCGTGGATGACGATCATCGCCGGACGGCTTCCGGGGGCCGCCGCTCGGACGAGGTAGCCGTTGACGGACGTGCCGCCGGCGCCCGGGAACACGAGGTCCTCCGCGTCCAGCGCGGAGGGGTCGGTGACAGCTCCGGGAACACCCTCGGGGCTCGGCTTCACCGCGGCTGCGGGCATCTCTGAAACCTCCTGGTCATAGGATCGCCTTCGGGTAGGCGCGAGTGGCGGCGGCGAACATCGCCCCGAAGAACGCCGACACGACCAGGAAGTCGAGCCACAGCACGCCCCGCCCGCCGACGCCGACGAGCATCTGGCGCAGGCCCTGCACCTCGTACGTGAGCGGGTTCGCGCGGGCGATCGCGCGCAGCCACGCCGGCATGATGGCGAGGGGGTACAGCGCGCTCGACGCGAAGAACAGCGGCATCATGATCAGCTGGCCGATGCCCATGAAGCGCTCGCGCTCCTTCACCGCCGCGGCGAGCAGCATCGACATGCACGCGAAGGCTGCCGTGCCGAGCATCAGCATCGCGAGCGTCCCGGCGATGCCGAGCGGGTTCCAGCGCACGTCGATTCCGGCGATCGCGAGCACGGCGAGCAGAAGCACCGCCTGGACGAGCGCGCGCACGCACGCGCCGGCGGCCTTGCCGAGGACGATCGAGCCGCGCGAGAGAGGGGTTGCGAGCAGTCGCTGCAGCTGCCCCACGTCGCGTTCCCAGATCACGGCGAGGCCGAAGAAGATGGCGATGAACATCGCCGCCTGGGCCATCACGCCCGGCGCCAGGTAGGCGCGATATTCGAGCGGGCCGAGCGCGAGCGCGCGTGTGTTGCCGAGCGCGGTGCCGAAGATGAACAGCCACAGCAGCGGCTGCACCGAGCGCGTGACGATGTCGAGGTGGTCGTGGCGCAGCTTGCGAAGCTCCGCCTGCGCCATCGCGATGGTGCCGGCGGCGACGCGGCCCGCCGCCCCCGCGGAGAGCGCCTGAGAGGTGCGGCGCGAGCCGTCAGCCGAGCCGGCGTGCGACGCGGCGCTGGGCGCGGACATCGGCGAGCCTCCCCTCTTCGTCTCCGTTCTCGATCCGGCGCCCCGTCACGGCGGTGAAGACGTCTTCGAGCGTGTCAACCCCGTGGCGCTCGATCAGCTGCCCGGGCTCGCCCTGCTCGACGAGCCGCCCGCGGTCGATCACGGCGAGGCGATCGCAGTGGCGTTGCGCCTCCTCCATCAGGTGTGTCGTGACGAGGATCGTCGTGCCCGCGTTCGCCCGCAGCGCGTGAAGCTCGTCCCACACCATCGTGCGCGCGTTCGGGTCCAGCCCGACGGTGGGCTCGTCGAGGAACAGCACCTGCGGGCGGTTGAGCAGCGCGCTCGCGATCTCCAGGCGCCGCAGCATCCCGCCCGAGAGCGTTCGCGCGAGGCGGTTGAGCATCGGCTCGAGCCGCATCGTCGCGATCGTCTCGTCGATCCGCTCGCGGCGCTCGCGGCGCGGAACCCCGGTGACACGGCCGTAGAAGTCGAGGTTCTCGTAGGCGGTGAGCGCACCGTCCACAGAGATCGCCTGCGGGATGTAGCCGATGCTCGCCCGCACCTCCAGGTCTTCGCTGCGGACGTCGTGGCCCGCCACTATCGCGCGCCCCTCCGTCGGGGACAGCAGCGTCGTGAGGACCCGGATCGTCGTCGTCTTGCCCGCTCCGTTGGGACCGAGCAGGCCGAACACCTCCCCGGGGGCAACCGCGAAGGAGACGCCGCCCACCGCCTCGAGCTCGCCGAAGCGGACCACGAGGTCGTCGACGAGCACCGCGGGCTGCAGCGAGGTGGAGCTCACCCGCGCGAGCCTCCGCTGCGCTCGAGCGTGTCGGGGGGCGGGAACGTGCCGCTGGCTTGGGCGTCGAGCTCGCGGATCTTGCGGCGGACGCGCTTGCGCGTGTCCGCGAGCTCACCGTCCAGGCGTGCGAGCTCCGCGGCGCGGTGGCGCACGAGCTCGAGCTGGCGGTCGATGTGCCCGAGCGCCTCCACCAGCAGCTCGCGCCGGCGGCCGGGATCGACGTTCTCGCGCCGCAGCTGGGCGCGCACCTCGGCGCGGGCGTCCTCGGCGGCGAGCAGCGTTTTCAGCTCCTCGAGCGACACCCCGAGCAGGTCCCTCAGGCGCATCACCTCGCGCAGCCGCTCCACCTCAGCGTGCGTGTAGAGGCGGTGGCGCCCGGAGGGACGCTCCGGCGCCTCGGGCAGCAGCCCGATCTCCTCGTAGTAGCGGATCGTGCGCGGGGTGGTGCCGACGGCGCGCGCGACGTCGCCGATCCGCAGGCTGCCCTTGCGCTCCGCCGCGTCGCGCTCGAGGTCGTCTGCGTGCTCGTGCGGAAGCGCCATCGGTCCTGCGCTCCTAGCGCCCGCTCCCGGACACCGACAGCGAGGCGGGGGAGGGGGCGGAGCCGTTCGGCGCCGCCGCCAGCTGATCGAGCGGTAGCAGTTCGGGTTCGCGCACGGGCGTGTCCTGGACGTGGCCGGGGCGTAGCAGGCAGACACCGGCGCCGAGCAGCGACACCGCCGAGAGCGCCCACAGGGCGACGTGCATGTTCGCGATGAACGGCTCGAGCTTCGCCGCCGACAGTCCCTGGGCGAGCCCCGAGAAGACGGCGAACAGCGTTGATTTCGGAACCGCCGAGGTGACGATCGCGAGCACGAAGGCGATCGACAACACCGCTCCCGTGTTCTGCAACAGCGTTCGCGCTCCGGCGGCGACGCCACGCCGGTAGGCGGGCACCGTGCCCATCATCGCCGCCGTGTTCGGGCTGTTGAACATTCCCGACCCGACGCCCACCGCGAACAGCCACAGCGCGCTCTGGGCGTACGGGCTGTGCACCTCGAGCGTCGTCATTCCCGCGAGGCCCGCTGCGCTCACGAGCATGCCGATCGCGGCGAGCCCGCGCGAGCCGTGACGGTCGGCGTACATACCGGCGAGCGGAGAGGCGATGAGCATGCCGATCGCGAGCGGCATCAGCTTGACCCCCGCGGTGATGGGGGAGTTGCCCTGGGCGCCCTGGTAGTAGAAGACGAACAGGAACATCAGCGCGAAGCGGGCGAGGCCGTTGATGAACGCCGCAGCGCTCGCCGCCGCGAACAGGCGGTTGCGGAAGATCTTCAGATCGAGCATCGGCGCGCGCGAGCGGCTCTCGATCAGGACCCACAGAGGCAGCAGCACGGCAGCCGCCACGAGCCCGACGATCACGGTGGGGTCGTTCCAGCCGCTGAGGCCGCCCTTCGAGACTCCGAGCACGAGCCCCGTGAGCCCGATCACGAACGTCGTCGTGCCGAGCACGTCGTAGCCGCGGTTGGTGTCCGGTTTGGCGAGCTCGCGCAGGACGAGCGCGCCCCAGCCCGCGCCGGCGAGCGCGATGGGCACGTTGAACCAGAACACCCAGTGCCAGGAGATCGCCACGAGCGCCCCTCCGAGCACGGGGCCGAGCACGAGGCCGATCGCCGCCACCATCGTGTTGGCGCCCATCGCGAGGCCGAGTTCCTCCTTGGGGAAGGCGTCGGTGACGAGGGCGGCGGCGTTCGCGAACAGGAACGCGGAGGCGGTCCCCTGGATCACGCGCCAGACGATCAGCACGGTTCCGTCGGGCGCGAAGCCGGCGCCGAGCGAGGCGAGCGCGAACAGCAGGAAGCCGGCGACATAGGCGCGCTTGCGGCCGAACAGGTCGCTGAGACGACCCGCCATCAGCACGAGCACGGTAGCCGCGATCAGATAGGCGAGGATCACCCACACGAGCGCGAGCAGGCTCGTGTGCAACGAGCGCTCGAGGTCGGGGAGGGCGATGATCAGCGTGCCCGAGTTGGTTGCCGCGAGCAGCATCCCGAGGCTCGTGCACGACAGCGCCCACCAGCGGTAGTGCTCGTGGCTGCCGGAGACGCCCAAGCGCGCGCCCGCGGTTCTGCCGGGCTCTGCGACTGTGGGCCGGGCGCTGCTCAAGCTGCCACCTCTCTGACCGCCGAGGAATCTGACGTGAACGTAAGGATCAGGATAGCAGGATGCAAGGCCCGCGCGGGACGCGTGGCGCACGAGTTCCGTGTCCCGCGTGCAAGGCGGCGGTGCTAGAACATGAGCATGTCCTCCAACGATGCGAAGGTCCAGAAGAGCGACAGCGAGTGGCGCGAGCAGCTCACGCCCGCCCAGTACGAGGTGCTCCGCAAGGCGGGCACAGAGCCCGCGTTCAGCGGCGAGTACGTCTACAACAAGGAGTCCGGCGACTACCGCTGCGCGGCGTGCGGGACGATGCTGTTCAGCGCCGACACGAAGTTCGACTCGGGCACCGGCTGGCCGAGCTTCACCGAGCCGGCAGTGGCGGAGGCGGTGGAGCTGCGTCCCGACAACAGCCTGTTCATGCGGCGCACCGAGGTCCTGTGCCGCACGTGCGGCGGGCACCTCGGGCACGTCTTCGACGACGGCCCGGGTCCCGACGGCCAGCGCTACTGCATCAACTCGCTGGCGCTCGAGTTCATGCCCTCGGAGCAGGGCTCGGAGCAGGGGGGCGAGACGGCGCGAGCATCCGCGGCCGACTCCCAGCCCGAGTAGCGGTAGCGGCGCGATGATCATGCAAGACCAGTCCCGGCGGCTGTCACAGCCGCTGCGCTGGGGCCGGCGCGAGAAGACCGCGGTGATCGCCGTGATCGTCGCCGGGATGCTCGGGTTGATCGGACTCGTCGCCTACGGGCTGACGAGCGGCTCCCCCGCGCGTGCCGACTGCATCCACGTGACGTTCGCGAGCACGCTCGGCGGCGCCGATCTCAACGCGTGTGGCGGTCAGGCGCGCCGTATCTGTGCCTCCGGCCAGTTCCGCCACATTGCCGCTGAACTGCGGGAGTCCTGCCGGCGCGCCGGCTTCCCGTACGTGGCGCCTCCGCCCGCTTAGACAAATGTCGAAAGGCCAACCCGAAGTGTTGGCCAGGGTGGCCCTACCAGGGTTCGCGCGGGCGGGTTTTCATAACCGCACCGCCACCTGTGCGCCACGCGCCTGCGCGTTCCCGCGCCCACGGTGGACCACCACGCAGGAAACGGAGGCACATGAGCTGGCTCGCATATCCAACTTGGTTGAACCCCGGCGACAACGCCTGGCAGATGACCGCGGCGACCTTGGTGGGGCTGATGAGTGTGCCCGGCCTCGCGGTCCTGTATGGCGGCGTGATGCAGAAGCGCTGGTCGGTCAACAGCATGATGCTCACGTTCGTGGCGTTCTGCCTTGTGCTCGTGGCCTGGTGCCTGTGGGGATTCAAGATGGGCTTCGGGACTCCCATCGGCAGCGGCAAAGGCTTCTTGGACACGTTCTGGGGGAAGTCCGGGACGGTGCTGTCCACCGGCGCCGAGGAGGGCCAGGCGGTCATCCCGTCGATCACGGAAGGCCCGCCGTTCCATTTCCCGATGGGGTCGCTCGTCTACTTCCAGTTCGTGTTCGCGGCGATCACGCCGATCCTGATGCTCGGCTCGATCCTCGGGCGCGTCAGCTTCAAGGCGTGGATCCCGTTCGTGCTGCTGTGGATCACGTTCGTCTACACGGTCAACGCGTTCCTGATCTGGGGAGGTGGCTATTGGGCGGCGCACGGCGCGCTCGACTACTCGGGCGGATATGTGATCCATCTCGCGGCCGGCATATCCGGCTTCGTGGCGGCGGCGGTGATCGGCCCACGCCTGCAACGAGATCGCGAGATCGATGCCCCCAACAACCTGCTGATGGTGATGGTCGGGGCAGGTCTGCTGTGGCTCGGCTGGAACGGCTTCAACGGCGGTGACTCCTACTACGCGGGCGCCAACGCGTCGGCGGCGGTCGTCAACACGAACCTGTGCACCGCGGTGGCGGTGCTCGTGTGGATCGCGTGGGACTACATCTTCCGCGACAAGCCGTCGCTGATCGGCTCGGTCAACGGGATGATCACCGGTCTCGTCGCGATCACGCCCTGTGCCGGGTTCATCAATGGTTGGGGTGCGATCGCGGTCGGCGTGATCGCCTCGACGATCGTGTGGATGGCGATCCGCTTCCTCAGCAGGGCGCCCGTCTTCAGACACGTGGACGACACGCTGGGGGTGGTCTATACGCACGGGATCGCGGGGTTGTGCGGCGGGTTGCTGCTGGCCTTCTTCGCCGATCCGGCGCTCGTCGAGTACATCGGCATCGGCGGCGCGTCGAACCTGCCGGGCAAAGCGAGCGTGTTCAACGGTGGCAGCTGGACGCTGCTGCGCTGGCAGGCCGAGACCGCGCTGTGGGTGATCGTGTTCAGCGGCATCATGACGTTCGTGCTGCTGAAGGTCGTCGGGATTTTCCTCCCGTTGCGACTCTCCGACGAGGAGCTCGAGGTCGGCGATCACGCGATCCACGGCAACGAGGTGTACCCGTCCGACGTTCCCACGCTGGGCGGGCCGCATGCACCGCACTGGCAGCCCGGTGGCAGCGATGCGGTACCGGCGGGAGCCGGCGCGTAGGCCACGGGGCACACCTCAGCGGCGGGCAGGGGGAGCGCTCGGTCTCCGGGGCGCGCCTGCCGTCTGAGGTGATGCGAGGGCGGCTCCGCTTCGGCGGGGCCGCCCGCGTTTCCGGGGCTCGTGGCGAGCGGATCGGGCGCCGCTCGCTACGATCGCCCGATGGTGGTGGTGGTCAACCGCGTCAAACTCGAGGCGCCCATCGACGACGCGGTGTTCGCCGCTGCGCAGCGGGAGATGCCCGCCCGGGTAGCCGCGATCGAAGGGATCCGTAGCTTCTATGTCGGCCACTCGGCGGAGGGGGACCTGCTCGTCGTGATCGTCGGCGACGACGAGGCTGCGATCGACAGGATGCGCGACGAGGTGGGCGACGAGTGGATGCGAGCCAACGTGATCCCCAAGGCTGCCGCGCCTCCGGACCGCGTCGTGTTCGACGCGCTCACGTCCTTCGAGCGGTGATGCTTGGTCGCCGGGTCGCGCCGTTGGCGCTCGGGCAATCGCCGTCTCCACCGCGCACATGAAGCTGCGGAAGCTCGTCCTCATAGTTGCTGGCGCCGGCGCGTATGCCGCGTTCCTGCGCGAGCCGATCCTCACCTGGGGAGCCACCGCGGAGGAGGCTGCGGGCCGCCTCGCGGGCGACGAGCTGCAACCGGACTCGGACGGCGTCGCGACGCGGGCGATCTGGATCGACGCCCCAGCAACCGCGGTGTGGCCGTGGATCGCGCAGATGGGTCCCGCGCCACGCGGGGGCGCCTACACGTACGACTGGATCGAGAACCTGCTCGGGCTGGACATGCACAGCACCGACCGCGTGCTCGAGGGCTATCAGCATCCCGAAGTGGGCGATGAGATCGGCTTCGGCGCCAACCGGATGCACCTCGAGCTCGTCGACGCGCCGCGCGCGCTCGCGTGGCGCTCGAGCGACGGCAACTGGGTGTGGCTGTTCGCGCTGCGCGAGCAGGATGGCCGCACGCGGCTGATCAGCCGCAACCGCTTCACGCTCCCGAAGCTCAAAGACCGGATCGGGATGGTGCCGATGGAGCCCGCCTCGCTCGTGATGGAGCGCAGGATGCTCCAGGGGATCAAGGAACGCGCAGAGCGGCTCGCGGCCGAGCAGGCGCGCGCTGTGCGGGCGGACGGCTAGCGTCGATCCCAGACCGGCACGCGGCGCGTGCGATCCCGTCCTATCCGCGCGCCGGCGGCGCTTTCATCGTGCCCGTGCGCGTCAGCGTGAGGCCGCCGCCGTGGATCGTCACCTTCACGCTCAGCAGGGTGCCGGCGCGCGGCGCGTGCCACGGGAGCCTGCGCGAAGCACTGACTTCCACGTACTTGTGTGTGAGCTCGATGCCCGCCCCCGTCTGGAAGCCTTCTGTGCGACCCGTTTCTTGATAGCGCACGAGCACCCGCGAGCCATGCCGGACGGTGAACTCGAAGGAGATCGGCGCTTCTTCGCTGTTCAGCCACGCCGCCACCAGCTCGTCCGAATGAGGAGGGCCGATGCCAGGGTGCGGAACCCAGAGAGGGAACAGCCCCTTCGGCTCCTGGCAGACCCCGAATAGATCCTTGGGTCCGCAGCCCCAGCCCAGCATCGGCGGGACGACGAAGCTCGTCACCGGCGAGAACGCCGGTTCGGTCGCGGTGGCCGCCGTGATCACCGCGTAGTGAAGGCCGGCGTTCAGCTGCCCTTCCGGACGGCACGAGTAGATCGGAGCTTCCGATGTCGCTCCGCACACGGATTTGTACGGAGCCATGAACAGCGGATCGTAGGTGGGCGTGTCGCCCACCCATACCGTCGGATGTTCTTCCCCGGGCGAGAGGGTCCATGCGAAGGTGAAGTTGGCCTGCGCGTCGAGGGCCACCGTCGCGCCGTTCGCGGGATAGGTCATCGCCGGGGCAGCCGCTGCGCCCACGGGCAGCGCAGTGGCGAGTGCGACCAGCGCCGCCACAGCGATCCCAAGGCCTACCAGCCGTCTCGGCCCTGCGCGAGCGCGCCTCCGTCTGTCCCCCCAACGCATCGGATCGACGATCCTAGCGGCCGATGACATGGCCCGCGCCGCTCGGCCCCCAGCTCGTCTGCCGCGCCGCTCCGCCGCTCCGTGAGCCACCCAGCCACCGCCACGCCGGCTGAGACACCGGCCTCCGTAGTCCGGCCGGCGAAGCCCCGTCGCTGGTTCTCGAGGCGAGGAGGGCTAGTGGCTGCTGCTCGTGCTGCGCCCGTCGCCCGTCGACGCCGATACGTTGACCCCGACCGGACAGGCGACGCCCGTCCCACCGAGGCCGCAATACCCGGCTGGGTTCTTGTGCAGGTACTGCTGGTGGTAGTCCTCGGCGTAATAGAACGGCCCGGCCTTCTCGATCTCCGTCGTGATCTCGCCGTAGCCGTTCGCCTTCAGCTGCGCGGCGTACATGTCCCGGCTCGCCTCGGCGGCAGCGCGCTGCGCCTCATCGAACCAGTAGATCGCCGAGCGGTACTGGGTTCCCACGTCGTTGCCCTGACGCATGCTCTGGGTGGGGTCGTGGCCCTCCCAGAAGCGGCGCAGCAGCTCCTCGTAGCTGATCTTGGCGGGGTCGAAGGCGACGAGCACCGCCTCGGTGTGACCGGTGGAGCCGCTGCAGACCTCCTCGTAGGTGGGGTTGGGAGTGGTGCCCCCCGCGTAGCCCACGGCCGTCGTGTAGACGCCCGGCAGCTCCCAGAAGGTGCGCTCCGCACCCCAGAAGCAGCCGAGTGCGAACACAGCCTGCTCGATCCCGTCTGGGAACGGCCCTCGCAGCGGCGTGCCGAGCACGGCGTGACGCTCGGAGACCGGCATCTCCTGCTCGCGTCCGGGAAGCGCGCGCTCGGGAGCCACCATCTTCGTCTTGTCCTTGAACAGCATGTCGACGATCGACGGCATGCGTCCAGGCTAGCCGATGGCGGCGCGCGCGGCGGCTCAGCGCGCGTACACGGCGAAGAAGTCGCGGTCGTCGGGTTCGAGGTAGCGCAGCGGCGTGCGTTCCATCGCCGGAAGCAGGTTGCGGGCGGCATGGGCGCCCGAGGCGCCGTAGGTGATGAAGCTCACCCAGAAGGAGTTGATGTCGAGCTCCATCGCGCGCACCGCCCCGGCACGCACGAGCGCGCGTGCGAGGCTCGTCACGGACTGGTCTTCGCCGGCGACGTAGATCAGGTTGCCGCGTGCGTCCACCCCGATCCCCGACCGCCATACGAGCACCGCGTTGCCCACTGTCGCGCCCCATTCGCCGTTGGCGAGGTTCGGGCTCGGCCGGCCGTGATCGACGATCAGGGGCAGGTTCTGGCGGGCGAACTCGGTGCCGGGGGGCAGCGTGGCGCCGTGCTGCCATTCCACGACGTCCACGCGTCCGTCGGTGTAGCCGACGAGCGTCGCCTCTCCGCGCTGCAGCGGCGCGTATGTGTGACCGCCCACGGCGAACCCGCCGCGCGAGTCGGCGAGCTTGAAGCCGCTGTTGAATGTCGCGAGCAGGCGCGGGCGGCTCGCGTGCGGAACCTCCATGGCGCCGCGCGGCAGGCTCACCGCCGGCTCGAGCCGGCCCGGGTTGAGCGTGATGGTGGTGCGGCGCGTGTTGATCCATGCCGCCCCTGCGAGCACGCGCGGGTATTCGGGCTGGTTGCGGAACGTCGTCACGAGCACGGGCGGGCTGCCTTCGAGGCTCGGACGGGTTGCGTGCCACACGCCCTCGCCGGGCAGCCGGGGATGCAGCAGGGCTTCCACCCGCGGGGGCCGGTATTCGGCACTCACAGCGCGCAGAGCCGGCGCTGTGCCGTAGCCCACCCGCGGCAGCGTCTGCAGCGTCGGCCCGCCCTTGCTCGGGGCGGTGAGGCTGTAGTAGGTGGACTCCACCTTCGCGACGATGCCCGCTGCGCCGTTGTCGCGCAGCCACTCCACCGTGCGGATGCCGAGCGGGGCGTTCGAGGTCTGCGTGACGGCGTGGAGGTAGGAGAAGAACACCGGCACGAGCGCCACCGCTGCGGCGACAGCTGCGATTCGCCGCAGCCGCATCGCTGCGGTCAGAGGAGGCGGTCCTGGGCTCGCTCGCCGCGGGCCCGGCGCGTCGGCGCGCGGGCGCGCAAGCGGGCGCCGGGGGCGCCGGGGAGCGAGTCCGAGCTCCATCGATTTGACTGTACGTGCCACCCGCCGGGACTCCCGCGCAGAGCCGCGGAAGTGGATGGATTCTCACTAAGAGATGTCTCACTGCGCACGGGCGTGAATCGGGCGGAAAACGGACACCCTTGTGGAATCCTTGCGCTGTACCTCGCGTGCTGCGCCGCACCGTCGCGTGCACTCACACCGGCGGCACTTCCGGCGACACGTAGACGTCCAACGGAGGTCAGAGATCAGTTCACTCGACGCAGTCGCGCACCAGTCCGAGGTCGACCCAGAGGAGATCTCGGCTGGCGGGTCACCGCTGCCCGCGGCTGCCCCCACCCTGGCGCTCGTGCCCGGTGTGCCGCCGCGGGCGAGACGCTCCGTGGCGGAGTCGGCGAGCGTGCTGCTGCGCGCCTGCCGGCCGCGGCAGTGGAGCAAGAACCTGCTCGTGCTGGCCGCCCCTGCCGCGGCGGGCGTGATCGGACGGCCGGGCGTCGCCCTCAACGTGCTCGGCGCCTTCGTCGTGCTGTGCCTGATCTCGAGCGCGACGTACCTGGTGAACGACGTGCGCGACCGCGACCAGGATCGCCTGCACCCCCGCAAGCGCGCCCGCCCGGTGGCGTCGGGTGAGCTCGCGCCGCGCGCCGCGCTGGCGATCGCGGCAGCCTTCGCGGCGGGGGGCATCGCGCTCGGCACGACCATCATGCCCTTCCTCGGAGTCGTTGCCGTGTGCTACCTGCTGCTCACCGCGAGCTACTCGTTGTGGTGGCGCCGGGTGGTGGTCCTGGACATCCTCGCGATCGCGGCGGGTTTCGCCGCGCGCGCTCTCGCGGGCGGCGTCGCCACCGACATCTACCTCTCGCGCTGGTTCGTGCTCGTCACCGCCTTCGGCGCGATCTACCTCGTGGCGGCGAAGCGGCTCGCCGAGCTTCGCGAGCAGCGCGGGTCCGCGCCGCTGCGCCCCACGCTGCGCCGGTACTCCGCGAGCGCGCTAGAGGCCATCCTCGGCGTGGCGGCCGCGATCGCCGCCACCGCCTACGTATCCTGGGCGTTCACGCGACCCACGCACACCGCCCTGTACGTGCTCTCGATCATCCCGCTGCTGCTGTGGCTCGTCCGCTACACGCTGCTCGTCGGCGCCGGGGCGGGCCAGGCGCCCGAGGAGCTGATCCTGCGCGATCGCACCCTGCTGGTGCTCGGCGCCGCGTGGTGCGCGATGTTCCTCGGCGGCGTGTATGTCGGTCACTGAGCTGGCGCGATCTGCGCCCGCAACCGTGGCGCAGCGATCGCTGAGCGGCTGGGGCGGCACCGCGCCCTCGCGGTGCGCCGTGCACGATGCACGCGATGCGGCGCACGCCGAAGCGCTGCTCGCGCACTCGGGCTGGGATCACGGGCTGATCGCACGCGGCGCGGGGCGCAGCTACGGCGACGCCGCCCAGAACCGCGGGGGGGCGGTGCTCGACATGACAGGCTGCCGGCGGATCGTCTCCCTCGACCCGCAGCTGAGGCTCATCACCGCGGAGGCGGGGGCGACGATCGGCGAGCTGATGGCGGCGCTCGCAGCCCATGGGCTCACGATCCCTGTCGTGCCCGGCACGCGCCACGTCACCGTCGCCGGCGCGATCGCGAGTGACATCCACGGCAAGAACCACCACCGCGACGGTGCCTTCGCGCGGCACGTGGCATCGCTGCGGCTGTGGACTCCGGCACATGGGATCCTCGAGCTGAGCGCCGACGGCGACGGCGAGCTGTTCTACGCGACGCTCGGCGGCATGGGCCTCACGGGAGTGATCCTCGAAGCCACCCTGCGCGCGGAGGCGCTTCCGGCGCCGTGGGTGAGCACGCACCTCGAGCGCACCGGCGGCCTCGAACAGACGCTCGAGGCGCTCGGGGGCGAGGAGCGACACCGCTATTCGGTTGCGTGGCTCGACATGCTCGCGCCGCGAGCGCGCATGGGCAGGGCGCTCATCAGCCGCGCGGACCCGCCCGTCGCGGCGACGAGCCTGCACACGCCCGCGGCGGGCTCGGACGCCGGCGGGCTCTGCCGCAGGCCCCTGCTCGAGATCCCGCGCGGATTCCCCGGGGGGCTGCTGCGGCCCTCTGCGGTGCGGGCCTTCAACGCCGCGAAGTGGCACAGCGCCGGCGCCTCGTCGGGGCGGCGCGCGGTCGGCCCGTACTTCTTCCCTCTCGACGCGATCGGGCGCTGGAACCGCCTGTACGGCCCGGACGGCCTGCTCCAGTACCAGTTCGTGATCCCGTCGGGCGAGGAGCGCGCGCTTCGGGCGAGCTTCGAGCTGATGCGCGAGCGGCGCCTGCCGGTGTACCTCGCCGTGTTCAAGCGGTTCGGCGAGGAGTACGGCGGGCCGCTGTCGTTCCCGCTGGCGGGCTGGACGCTCGCGGTGGACGTGCCGGCGGCGGCGCCCGGCGTGGCGGTGACATTGGATGCGCTCGACGAGCTCGTCGCGGCGTGTGGCGGGCGCGTCTATTTGTCCAAGGACGCGCGGCTGCGCCCCGAGGCCCTGCGCGCGATGTACCCGCGGCTCGGGCGCTTCGAGGAGGTTCGCTCGCGCGTCGATCCCGAGCGCGTGCTGCGCTCCGATCTCGGACGGCGGCTCGCCCTCTGCGGAGACGGACCGTGAGCGCCGCCCTCGGTTCCGCCGGGCGGCGGGTGCTCGTGCTCGGTGGCAGCTCGGAGATCGGTCTCGCGATCGCGCGCGAGCTGCAGTCCCGCGCGCCGCGGGCAGTGGCTCTGCTCGGCCGTGATCAGGCGCGGCTCGAGCTGGCCCGCGAGCGGCTGCGTGCGGACGGCTGCGAGGAGGTGATCGCGCTGCCGCTCGACGCGGCGGCGACATCCACGCACGAGCAGGTGCTCGCCGAGGCCTGCAACCGCCTCGGCGGCGCCGACATCGTCGTGCTCGCCGTCGGCGTGCTCGGCGAGCGCGGGGGGATGCCATCCGATGTCGAGGGCGCAGCCGCGGAGATGCACGTCAACTTCGTGGGCGCGGGCTCGTTGCTGCTGGCAGCCGCTCAGCGGCTGCGCGAACGGGGCGGCGGTCAGATCGTCGTGCTGTCCAGCGTCGCCGCCGAGCGGCCACGGCGCGCCAACTTCGTCTACGGCGCCGCCAAGGCGGGGCTCGACGCCCTCGCTCGCGGCACCGGCGACGAGCTGCAGGATGAGGGGGTGCGCGTGCTCGTCGTGCGCCCTGGCTTCGTGCACACGCGGATGACCCGCGGGCTCGCGCCGCCGCCGCTCGCGAGCACGCCGGAGGAGGTTGCCTGCGCGGTGGCGGAGGCGCTCGACGGCCGCGCGCAGACGATCTGGGTGCCGCGCGCGCTGCGCTGGGTGATGCTCGCCATGCGCCTCCTTCCTCGAGGACTGTTCAGGAGGGTGCCGGGATGAGCGAGCCGCGCAGAGCCGAGCGCTCGACGCCGCCTCCACCGGCCCATGCGCGACCGGACGCGCTGGAGCGCCGGACACGGCGCCGGGAGGCACGACGGCGCACACGCCTCGCACGCGTCGACCTCGCCCTCGGGGTCGTCGCGGCGCTGCTCGTGCTGGTGCTGAGCCCCGGTCTTGCGATCACCGGGCTGCTCGCGCTGATCGTGCTGGCTGCCCTCGGCATCTCGATCGTGGTGGGGCGCCGCCGCGCGCGTGCGCGGCGGGCCCCGTCGTCTGCCGCCGCGCGCGCGGCGGAGCGTCGCACCGCGCGGCTCGCGCGCGAGCGCCCATCGGCGGCGCGCTCGCGCGAGCGCGCCTAGGACGCCTGCCGCCGCCCGCAGGGGCGGCTGTAGAGTGCGCGGGGATGGGTGTGGTGCGCTACGAGGCGACGGGCCGCATCGCGCGGATCACGCTCGACCGCCCGGAGCGGGGCAACGGGATCACCGCGCAGCTCGTGCACGAGCTCGCCGGCTGCGTCGAGCGAGCCGACCTCGATCCGGCGGTGCACGTGATCGTGCTCGCCGGCGCCGGACCGGGATTCTGCGGCGGCTACGACCTCGTCGAGAGCGCCGAGGGGATGGGCGCCCGCGAGTCGTCTCGTGGAGGTGCATCGGAGGCGCCGGCGGGGTCGCCCGTCGACCCGGCGGTGATCGCCGCCAACCACGACCCCGGCGGCACGTGGGATCCGATGCTGGACTACGCGATGATGGGCCGCAACGTGAGGGGCTTCATGAGCCTCTTCCACTGCGGCAAGCCGGTTGTCTGCCGTGTGCATGGGTTCTGCGTGGCGGGGGGGACGGACATGGCGCTCTGCTCGGACCTGCTCGTAATCGCCCGCGAGGCGAAGATCGGCTATCCGCCCGCACGCGTGTGGGGGTCGCCCACCACCGCCCTGTGGGCTCACCGGGTTGGCGCGCAGCGCGCCAAGCGCCTGCTGTTCACGGGCGACTCGCTCTCGGGGCAGGAGGCGCTCGAATGGGGCCTCGCGATCGAGGCGCCACCCGAAGAGGAGCTCGAGGAGCGCACGGAGATCCTGCTCGAGCGGATCGCGCGGGTGCCGGTCAACCAGCTGATGATGATGAAGCTGCTCGTCAACCAGACGCTGTACGCGCAGGGCCTGCACGCCACCCAGGTGCTCGGGACGGTGTTCGACGGCATCACCCGACACACCGCCGAGGGCTACGCGTTCCAGCGAAGGGCGGCCGAGGTGGGCTTCCGCGAGGCGGTGCGCGAGCGCGACGAGCCGTTCGGAGACTTCGGGCGCTCGAGCTTCAAGGGCTGACGCTGCTCGCGCACCGCGCTCGTCGCGGCGGGTAGAATGGCCAGCACGCGCGGATGTAGCTCAGCTGGCTAGAGCGTCGCCTTGCCATGGCGAAGGTCGAGGGTTCGAATCCCTTCATCCGCTCTCTCGAGGGGCGCCCACCCTGCAGTCGCAGGTAGGCGTCTGCAAGTTTCGCCTGGGCCTCCCGTAGCCGGCCTCAGCGGTTGACGCTGGTCTGCGTTGCTATCAGCGAGCCTTCGGCGACCCTGAGGGACTGGGGCTCCGTAGGGAAGGATTGATCTTCACATTCCACCGACAAGGTGGTTTCTTCGCGGCTTTCTGTCGCCATCTGCAGGTGCAGCTGGACGTCGTATGACGATTCATATGCCGCACGAGGCGCCTGCCACAAGGCCTGTTGCACTCCCGGTTCGCTGTTGCGGTCCCACAGCTTGCACTCGACGGCTGCGGAGGTCGCCGTCGGTCCTGCGACCGCGTCGATCGCGAGCGTCGCGGTTATCACGAACGATCCGGCGGGCAGCTGCTTGCTCAGACCGATCGGATGCGACGTGCCTCGTTCGACTTCAAGAAGGTTGAACGAGTTGTTCTGCGTGGCGGAGTAGCTCGCGACGGCGCCGTTCTGCCCGGAGGGTCCCATTTCGCCCCGTTCCCCCCTGTCGCCACGTTCGCCGCGTGGCCCGACGGGGCCCGGAAATCCCGGAGGCCCTTCAGTGCCGGCGAGCAGGTAGACCCCTCCTGAGGCTTCTTCAGCCGGCTCTCCCGCCGGGCCTCTGGGCCCGCGCTCCCCTCGCAACTGCCGCAGCACGCTCGGCTTGATCTGCGACGTGCTCGTGATGATGTAGTGGCTCGCCGCGAGTCCGGTCCCGGTCATGGCGAACAGGAGCGCCGTGAGAGCGATGGCGTTGTGGCGGAGAAACGGGGCGACCTTGCCCATGTGCACGTATCGGTCCGGCTACCGACGTGCATGAGAAGGCACCCCGGGGCCGCGCAGATGCGAGCAGCTTGCCTCAGCGCACCGGCGCAACGCTGCGCGGAAGCCGCGAGCTGCGCCAGTCGTGCAGGAACGCCTCGGCGGCGTCCACCTCGAGCGGGCGCGCGAACAGGTAGCCCTGGCCGCTGTCGCAGCGCTCCTGGCGCAGCAGCGAAAGCTCTGCGGGCTGCTCGATCCCCTCGGCGAGCGTCTCGATGGAGAGCGCCTTGCCGAGCTGCACGAGGGTGCGTATCAGCGTCTCGCCCTCGGCGTTGCCCGTGAGCTGCGTGATGAAGGAGCGGTCGATCTTGAGCGCGTCCACCGGGAAGCGCTGCAGGTGGGCGAGCGAGGAGTAGCCGGTGCCGAAGTCGTCGATGGCGATCCGCACGCCGAGGTCCTTGAGCAAGCGCAGGCGCCGCGCCGTGTCTTCGGCGTCGCGCATCAGCGTGGTCTCTGTGATCTCGAGCGTCAGCGCGTCGGCGGCGAGGCCGCTGTCCGACAGCGCGGAGCGCACGTCGCCGACGAAGTGGTCGGTGTCGAGCTGGCGCGCGGACACGTTCACGGCGATCCCCACCGCGTGTCCGGCGCGCCTCCAGGCGGCGCCCTGCTTGCAGGCGCGCTGGAGCACCCAGCGCCCGACGTCGACGATCAGGCCGGTCTCCTCGAGCAGCGGGATGAACTCGTTGGGCGCCACGACGCCGCGCATCGGGCGCCGCCAGCGCAGCAGGCTCTCGAGTCCGGTTGGCACCATCGCGTGCAGGTCGAAGGTGGGCTGGTAGACGAGGAAGAACTCGTCGTGGGCGAGCGCTCCGCGCAGCTCCATCTCCATCTCCACGCGCGTCTGCACGAGGTCCTGCATGCCCGACTCGAAGACGACGTGGCGGTGCTTGCCCTCACCCTTGGCGCGGTGCATCGCGATCTCGGCGTCGCGCAGGAATTCCTCGGCGGAGGCGCGCTCGCCGGTGGCGATGCCGATGCTGGCGGTGACGGTGAGCTCGCTCTGCTCGTGGCCGTCCACCCGGAACGGCTGCTTGAGGGCTTCGTGCATGCGCTCGGCGATCACCTCGACGCCTGCGGACAGCGAGACGTCCTCGACGAGCAGCGCGAACTCGTCGCCGCCGAGACGGCCGAGCGCATCCGTGTCGCGGACCACGCCCTGCAGGCGCGCCGCGATCGACCGCAGCAGCTCGTCGCCGAGCGCATGGCCGAGCGTCTCGTTGATGCCCGTGAAGTTGTCGAGGTTGATGAGCAGCGCCGCCACGGGCGTTTGGTGCCGGCGCGCCCGGCCGAGCATGCCCGCGCCGCGGTCGAGCGTCAGCGCCCGGTTGGGCAGCCCCGTGAGCTGGTCGTGGGTGGCCATGAACGCGAGCTCCTCCTGACGGCGCGCGAGCTCGCTCTCCGTGCGGCCGCGCTCGGCCTCGAACGCCTCGCAGATGCGCACGAGCGTCGCGTCGAGCGTCGCCTGCGTCATCGCGCGCGCACGCCCGAGCACCGCGGGCGGCGTGTCGAGCGCCGTCGCGTGCTCCGCGAGCACCTCGTCCACCGCGTCGCGCCAGGCCATGCAGCGTCGCGTCACCTCGTTCAGGGGGGCGGCGCGGTGCGCGGCGAGCTGGCCGAACACGCCCCAGGCCTCGCGGCCCGCCTTGATGCCGTCCTCGGGAGCACCGCCCTCCATCCAGCGCGCGACGGTGACCGTCGCGAGCATGCAGATGCGGGCGAAGCTGCTGCGAACCTGACCCGGCAACGCGGTGCCTGCGGTCTCTCCGCTGCGTGCGAGCCGCTCGAGCACCTCGCCGGAACGCTCACCCAGAGCTTCGCCCAGGCGTCGGAGATCCGCGTCCGCCGGCTGCACCTCCTGGGCGTCCCTCGCCTGCGCGGGAGCTCTGAGCTGATCCTTCATCTCAGGAGGGAGGTCGGCCGCGAGACCGCCGTTCTTGAGCGGCGGGCGGCGATATCGACGGGTTGAGACATCAGTTGCGAGGTGTCGCGCGGACGAAGTAGCGGCCGCCTGCGCCGCGTCCCAGGAGCCCCATCACCTCGAGCTCGCTGAGCGCGAGCAGGGTGTCGTCCCGCAGGCAGCCCTCGGCGCAGAGGCGCGCGACGGTGTCGCAGCCGTCGGCGACGCGCTCGAGCACGGCGGCGAGCGCTGCGGGCAGCGGGGCGGGCGGGCGGGGAAGCGCGCCAGACGAACGGCGCGACGACGTGGGGGAGAGCGCAGCGGACGGGACGCGGAGGGTCCGGGAAGCGGTCCGCTCCTCCGCCTCGCGGGCTCCCCCCGCGGGCAGCATCTCCAATACGTCGGCGCCGTAGCGCACGAGCATCGCCCCCGCGCGGATGAGCGCGTTCGGCCCGCCGGCGAGCGGCGAGGTGACGCGCCCGGGCACCGCCGCAACGGGAACCTGTTCGTCGATCAGCGTCCTCGCGGTCGCCACCTCGCTCGCATCTGCGGTTGCCTCCACGACGAGCACTACGTCCCCGAGCCGCGCGAGCGTGCGCTCGGCGGCGAGGTCCCCGAAGCGCCGGCCGCGGATGCCGGGCGGAAGCTCGGAGATCACGCAGCCGCGTTGTGCCGCGCTGCGCTGCAGAGAGCGTGCGCGCGCGCCGGACGCCCCCAGTCCGTCCGCGCGGACAGCGATCGCCGGTGCACCGAGCGCCTGCACGCTGCCGAGAGCCGCCGCGGCGACGCCGGCGGCGAGCGGCGCCGCCACCGCCACCCCGCTCGCGGTGAGCTCGCGCGCCAGGCTCGCGGCGACCTCCGCTCCGTGGTCGCTCGCTCGCTTCGCGCCGAGCACCGTCACGAGCGGGCCGCGTGCGAGCCCGCTGAGCCGCCGCGTGCCTCCCTGGACGAACAGCGTGGGGGGCGCCGCCCCAGCCCGCAGGCGTGCCGGGTAGCAGGCGCCGTGACAGCAGATCGTCTCCACGCCGTCGGGCAGCTCGAGGGCGTTGGCCGGTCCGCTCTGCCACGCTGCGTCGAGCTCCCGCCGGCGCCTGCCTGCGAGTGCTGCGAGGAGCTCGCGGTCGTCGAGCTCGAGCGCGGCCAGGAGGCGGGTGCGATCACGCGCTCTGTAGTCGAGGGGCACGATCAGCTGCCCGAGCAGCCAGCTGCGGCGCAGGCAGCCAGCGCAGGCGCCCGTTGCGCCGGCGGCGCCCGCGCTCACCCGCCGTCCTCGCGCCCGCTCGGCCTGAGAGCCAGCGCGGCGCCGACGTCCCGGCTGAGGACGCGGTCGCGCCCGGCGAGGTCGGCGATCGTGCGGGCGACGCGCAGCACGCGATGCTGTCCGCGGGCGCTGAGCAGGCCCGCCGCGCCGGCGCGGAGCACGAGCTCGCGCCCGCCGTTCTCGATGTCGAGGTGTCGCTCCAGCGCGCTCGCGTCGAGCCGGGCGTTCAGCGCGATCGGCTCATCGCGGAGCCGGCGCCGCTGACGCGCCCGTGCCGCCGCCACCTGCTCACGCGCGCTGCGCGAGCTGGTGGCGGGCGCGGCGCAGGCGCCATCGGATTGCTCGTGTACCAGGACGGCGAGGAGATCGATGCGGTCGAGCAGCGGGCCACCGATGCGGCGGCGGTGCAGCACCAGTTCGGCGTCGGTGCACGTGCAGCGCTCGCTCTCGCCTGCGAACCCGCAGCGGCAGGGGTTGGTTGCTGCGAGCAGCATGAAGCGCGCGGGATAGGCGGCGCGGTGATGCGCACGCGCGATCACCACGCGGCCCTCCTCGAGCGGCTGACGCAGAGCTTGCAGCGTCGCGCGCTGGAACTCGCTGAGCTCGTCGAGGAACAGGCTCAGATAAGGGAGTTCTGGCTTATCCCGCTGGTCGAGCCTCGCGCCCGCACCCTATCGGGTCAGCCGTGCGGAAGTTGCACGCATCGCGTTCGCGTGCTTTGATCGTGGCTGGTGGCGCACCGTCGGCGTGCTGCCCACCGCGTAAGCAGCGCTTCTGAGTGACGGACGGGGACGCAGAGAACCATGGGCGACGCTCTCGAGTCTTTTCAGGATGACTACCGCCGTAGGACCGCCTATACCGATGAGCACGATTACGTCAGACGCGAATGGAAATGCAAGCATTGTGGTGCGGCTGTTGGTGCACTGTGGGGCAACGTCGACTTTTATCGTGATGGCAAGAAAATCGGGGTCGCGAGCGCGTTTGCCCGGGGCGAAACCTTCCGCCTTGGCGCCCGCGTAAAGCGGAAATGGGAACCGCGCGACTCAGCTTGGATGCGTCTGTCGCTGCGTTGCAGATCATGCGGCAATGAATGGCAGGCCTACAAGAGTGACGTGACGAGCGTGGACTGGACTTGCAACAAAATCGATGAAACCGAGCGCTTTGAGGAGCCCATCGGAGAAGATACTCGTGAGATCTCGAACGACACCTCAAGCTCGGTCACCCGCACTCTTCGCGTGAACCGACAATGGACCAGCAGTTACACCGTCGAGAGTACCGAGGGCGACCATCGAGAAATGGCCACGTCTCTAGCGAATCTCACAATGAAGGTCGGCTCCGCCCTTGAAGAGAAGCATTCGGTTTCCTTCGGTGAGACGCACACACTCGAAGAGGAGATCTCGATCACTGTACCTCCGCGCTCTGCGGTGACCTTGATATTGGCGTGGAAGCGCATTTGGCAAGCAGGCACTATCGACGCAGTAGCCCCAGATGGGCATCACCACACCTTGCCCTTTCGTGCGGCAATCGCGCTTACGTTCGACCAGCGCCAAACCGAGACGGCCATTCACGACGGAGCCGGCGGCCCGAAGTCGAGGGAGTAATCCTCCCGGGGGAGGCGGGGACCGTGAGGTTGTCGAGGGATAAACGCGGACTACCGAGTTCGGACGAGCGAACTCGCTCGCCTACTCCTCCAGCCCCACGGCTTTGAGGGCTTGGTCCTCCGAGCTGAAGATCTGAATGCTGACGATTCTGCTCTGGCTCAGCGTGTACACGAAGGTGGATTCGCTCTCCATCGGGACGCCGCTGATCCTCCCTCGCCCCGACTCGCGATGGGCGACGAACACGAAGTCCTCGGCGTCCCACATACGCACGACCTCGAAGGTGTGCTCGTCCCATACCTCGCGCCATTCGGCGGACGACCGCAGCACGCCGTCGTAGCCTCGGTGATCGCGCACGTCCGGCTGATCGGGTCGCGGCGAGATGACGATGTCCGGTGCGGCGAGCTTGCGGAACGTCGCCTCGTCGTTCTGCATGTACGCCGCGAGTGCGGCTCGCACGATCTCCACGTTCTCCTGCGACATCGCCTACCCCCGTTCCTCGGCGAGGCGTTCGGCGGCAGCACGGCCCTCGTCGATATCAGGGTGATTCCAGACGCGAACGGCCTTGCCGTCCACCCAGATCGCGCAGGTTCCGTAGCGCAGCTGGACCGAGCCGCCGCTCCCCACTAGGCGCCCCTGCTGGAGAACGACGCAGAAGGTCACCCCATTGCCGAAATCGTGAATCTCCTCTGCCTCGATCCGGAAATCCTCATACGCACCCATCCAGTCCTCGTAGAAGCCGCGAATCGCCGACAGACCCTCGAACACCCCCAACCCCATCGGCGACATGTCCCAGACTGGATCGGGACCCCAAAAACTCAGCGTCCGGTCAAGGTCGCCGCTGGTTCCAGCCGCGAGCCAGGCGCGCGAGAGCTCAACCAGGTCGGGGGTGGTGGGCTCCTCAGACATCACCCGGCCAGTATCCCGCAGGGACGCCCCGGTCTACTCGCCCCAGCCATCGAAGGCAGCGGTGTGCCCCTCGATGTCGAACCAGTACTCGCGAAACGGCGGCATCGCCGTCGTCGCGGAACAGCACCGCGACGGTGTAGCCGGCACCGGCTCGCCCGCGCGTCACCTCGAGTGCCTCCTCCGCGCTCAGCGCCGGGAGGATCGAAGGAGATCCGCGCACGGGCGAGCTTGTCGTCTCGCCGGTCGAAGATCAACGCCAGAAACGCACGGACTGGGACGCCGCTGCCCATTCCACGCCCCTCCAGTCGACCCAGCATGAGCACGCGGTTGCCGAGGTCTCGAAAGTCGTCACCGACGACGCGGACGTGCTCCCAGGTTTCCTGGGTATGCGCGTAGAACACTTCAAGGCCCTCGAGCCCGTGAAAACTGAGGCCCTCCACTTTCCCGCCCATCGCGGGGACCAACTCAACGTCGGAGGTTACGAACTCGGGGAGAATCTCGAAAGCGCCTCGGTTGACAGCATCCATTGCCTGCTTGCAGATCTCCACGTTCTCCTGCGACACCGCCTACCCCCGTTCCTCGGCGAGCCGTTCGGCGGCAGCACGCGCCTCGTCGATGTCGCTGTAGACCGTCATCCTCGCGACCGAACCCGCTACCAAGACAAAGACGTACGCTTGGCGGGTAGTGACGTGACCGGTGCTGCCAGCTGGACGGCCGTCGTGGCGGAGCACCGCAAACCCCACGCCGCTTCCGAGGTCGAGGAACTCCTCCTGTGTGAGCTGAAAGTCCTCGAAGGCGCCCCACCAGCCTCCAATGAGGCCACGTATCGCCGCAGGACCCTCATACACGCCGAGCCCGTCACGCGATGCGTCGTAGACGGCATCAGGAGCGAACACGCTCATGAACGTGTTGAGGTCATGGCGATTCGCAGCCTCAAGCTGTCTACCAGCAAGCTCGACCAGATCAGGCGTCGTGGACTCCTCAGACATCACCCGGCCAGTATCCCGCGATGGGGAGCAAGGCGAACTGAGCCGAGGGCGCGTTCGACCGGCGCGCTGTTAGGCGTGCGCTACGACCGCGACTACCTCGGAGTCTTCGCGGGTTATGGGCGCGTCGCCAGGCGGCGCCGGGCCGTCCACCCATGCCTGGGCGTTCTCCTGCGTGTCGAATATGACTACGGCCATCCCTATGTCGTTCCCTCGGTCGAGCCAGTAGCCAGCGACAAAGCCGGGCGCTGCCTTAGCGCTGGGCACCACCTGCTCACGAAGTCCCGCTTCGGCGGCAGAGCGGTCGTGGATCTTCACGGTGAAGACAGCTGCATGCATCGGGGGCATCGCCTTTCTGTTCGGGTTGTCGCGGCGAGCTACCTGACGGTATCGCCATGCCGCTCGCTGCGTCTAGACCCGCCAGCAGAGCAGGCATGCAGGCTCCCCGGCCCCCCTCGAAAGTTCAGGGCCTAATGCCTGACCGGCGCCGCGCTGATCGGCAGGCTGATCGAGGCCGGCGTCAGCGACCGGGAGGTTTGCCGCTACACGGGGGCGTCGAGGTCGATGGTCGGCGTGATCCGTCGAGGTCGGGGGTCTGACCCTCACAAACCGCCCGAATCGGAGCCCGCCCTGCACGCGATTATCCGTAACGAAACCGGGAGTCCGATGGATCGTCCACGGACGCCGGCCGCGGCCGTTAGATCGCCCGAGGCGCGGACGTGCGAATGGTGCTCGGCGCCGCTGCCGGCGACCCTGCGAGGCGATGCCCGCTACTGCATCGGCGGGCGGTGCAAGCAGGCTGCGCACCGCGCACGGCGGGCGTCGGCAGGCTCCGAGCTCCGGGCGGTCGCGTGACCGGGACCGCGGGAGCGACTACGATGGGGCTACCTAAGCAAGTGGGGCCGCGTCGCGTGAACGACCGGCCCCGTGGCACGGAACCCCAAGGAGGTCCCATGCAATCCGCAAGGTACAACGCGGCGCCGTCTGGACGTGATCGCTGATGGCCGCCACCGGCATACGTCAACGGCACGGCAACCGCTGCAACGGCGGACGCTGCTCCTGCCCGTGGGAGGCGTCCGTCTACTCCAAGGCCGACGCCAAGAAGATCCGCAAGACCTTCCCCACGCGCGCTGAGGCGATCGAATGGCAGGAGTCGAGCAAGCCGAAGGTCAGAGGGGGAGCGATGCGCGCCCCTACCTCGCAGACGCTCCGCGAGGCGTCCGAGGCGTGGTTGGAGGGCGCCCGCGCCGGGCTCATACGGACGAGAGCGGGTGACCCGTTCAAGCCCGCCGCGCATCCGGGCATATGACGCCTCTCTGAACCTGCGGGTGCTCCCTGCGCTCGGCTCCAAGCGTGTAGGCGACGTGACCCGGAACGACATTCAGGACTTTGTCGACCAGCTCGTGGCGCGGGCGACGCGGCGAGCACGATCAGCGTCGACGCTGCTCCCGCTCCGCGCGATCTACAAGCGAGCGATGAGCAGCGGAGAGGTCACGGTCAACCCGACGACCGGGCTAGAAGTCCCAGCGGCACGCGCGACAACCGCGAGCGGATCGCCTCACCCGACGAGTGCCGCAGGCTCCTGGCGGCGCTGCCGGCGTGCGGACCGCGCGCTTTGGGCGACCGCGATGTTCGCGGGGCTCAGACGCGGCGAGATGACGCGCGCTGAGGATCGAGGACGTGAACCTTGCGCGGGGCGTCATCCGCGTCTGCCGGGGCTGGGATGCCTTCGAGGGGGAGATCACGACCAAGACGGGCAGGGATCGCACCGTGCCGATCGCGGCGGTGCTGCGCGACTACCTGGACGAGCACCTGATCGGGCTCGACTGGCAGGAGGGCCTTGTGTTCGGCGTCACCGCGAGCTACCCGTTCGAGCCCACCGGGCGTCGCCAAGCCGAGCGAAGCGCATTCGCGGCCGCGAAGCTTGAGTCGATCACGCCGCACGAGTGCCGGCACACGTTCGCGTCGCCTCGCGCACGGCGGTATCGCGAGGCCGATGATGGAGAAGCTCGGGAGCCCTGAGCGCACGTCCACCTCCACGGTGACGTGGCGCGTGCAGAGTCCTTCGACCGTGAACGTGTGGGCGCGTGCCAGCATCGCCAACCTCGGGTGAGAGGGGGGCGCAGGCTAGGCGGCGCTTGGGACGGCACGCGCAGCCGGCCCGGCGGGACCGGGACCGGCTGCGGTGAAGCGGGGGGCGGTGAGCTAGAGCCCGGCGGGATGCCGTGCGACGTAGCCGCCCGTGGAGGTCATGCTGTCCGACCAGCGCGTGCCGCTTTCGGCGAGCGCCACCGTGTCGAAGCGGCGGCCGTCGATCACCATGAACGCGTGCTGCGAGTTGGCGTAGATGGTGATGTCGCGGCCGGGGCCGGGTTCGCCGTAGGACTCGAGGCCGGTTGAGTCCTCGGGGGAGCTCAGCAGGCCGCCGCCGTGGAGCGCGTAGGACACCGAGCCCGAGCAGTCGTAGCCGCTCGACTGGAAGGACCCGTGACCGCCGCCCCACACATACGGGCGCGTGGCGATTTCGTCGGCCGCCGCGATGACCCGCCCGACGACGCCTTCGCCGCCGCCCGCGCTGCTCGAAGCAGATTCGGGTGACACCCTCGCCGAGGCGGGAGGTGTGAGCGTGGGCTCGGTGTGGATCCCGAGCAACGCCCACGTGGCAGGACCCACGACGCCGTCGGCGTTGAGGCCATGGCGAGCCTGCAGGCGTATGACCGCCGCCTCGGTGGCGGGGCCGAATTCGCCGTCCGCGTTGATCTTCAGTGCGTGCTGCAGGCGCGCCACCGCGCTGCCGCTCGCCCCGCCTTCACCGCCGGAGGCTTCCGAGCCGGAGGACGATTCTTCGCTCGCGACGCTCTGCGAGGAGTGGTGATGGTGGTGATGGGGCTTGGGCAGGGCGGAGGGGGGCGGGGTCAGCGTTTCTGCCCCGTGGATGCCCACCAGCGACCACGTTTCCGGCCCCACGACGCCGTCCACGTTGAGTCCGTGCCGGGCCTGCAGGCGGCGCACCGCGGCCTCGGTTTCCGGGCCGAATTCGCCGTCCACCGACAGTCGCAGGGCATGCTGGAGGCGCTCCACCGCGGTCGGCCCCGTCTTCGTGACGGATTCCTGGGAGGACGTGGCTGCGCCGCCAGGCCGGCTTTCTTCGTGCGTGTCGAGCGCATCGACGGTCTTCCCCGACCCCGACCCGTGGTGTTCGCCGCCCGTCGTCGCGCCTTCGCCCGGGACCGAGGCCTTGATGTCCGCGGCGAAGCTCGTGCTCGAGCGGCCGTTCAGCGCTGCGTTCGTGAGCGGCCCGGCGATCCCATCGACCGTGAGCCCGTGACTCGCCTGGAACTGACGCACCGCTTCTTCGGTTTCGGGGCCGAAGATGCCGTCGACTTTGATGCCGCCCAGCGCCGCCTGGAGCAGGCGCACCTGACGGCCTTCGCTGCCGGACATCAGCACGATCGCGTGTTCGGTGGTGGTCGCCGGTTCAGGGCTCGGCGCCGAGGAGGGAGGACCCCCGGCCGCCACGCCGGTGGCGGGCCCGACGGTGAGCGCGGCGAGCGTGCCGATCGAGATCCGCTTGGCGCGTGAGGAGCTGGGCACGAACTGCAGCTCGGCGGCGCGCCTGCGCGCCCGCGAGCGGCCCAGCGAGAGCTCCCACGGCTCCTCGTCTGCGAGGTCTCGCAGACGCTGCCTGGAAAGCAGCGGCGAGGTGGACGGTGGGGCAGATGCGCGGCGCAGCAGCCCGCGTCCGGCGCGGGTACGGCGTGCGCGGGAGCGCTCCAGCGAAGCGCGCCAGTGGTCAGCGACTGCAAGGTCACGCGGGGATCCCGACATGCGTGGGCGTCCTTTCTCCATCTCCGTTTCATGCGCCTACGGGGTTAGCTGTCGGGCTCGCGTAAACGACTACGCTACGCCACACTTGTGGCGATTCGCCCCCGCAGCCATCTGGCTGCAATGGGTCCCCCGCTCCTGTGCCCCGTGGGGCGCAGGACTCGGCACGACGCGCGGCAACCTAACAGAAACCGCTGCAAAATGCGTTACAGGTGAAGGTGTGCAGCGCTTCTTGCCGACGGCGGGCGCAAGCGCGCCGTGTCGCGTCGGGGCGGAGGCGTCGCCGCTGCGTCGGCCCGCTGCTAACTTCGCCGCGGATGTGTGAGCAGCCACTACGACGGCGCGCGGGCGCCCGTTGAAGCCGGCGGTGTCGCGGCGCGCGCGCTTCTGGACGGTGGCGTCGGTGTGCGCTGCCGCAGTCGTCGCGCTTGTGGTGTTCGGGCTCGCCGGAGCGCGCAGCCCGCGCGGCGGCAGGGCCGCTCCGCCGCTGCCTACCCAGCGCCTTGCGGGTGCGCCCGTGACGCTGTCGAGCCTGCTCGCCGGTGACGGCGGGCGCCCCGCGCTCGTCGTGTTCTGGGCGAGCTGGTGCGGCCCGTGCAGCCAGGAGGCGCCCGCGCTCGAGCGCTTCGCGCAGAGCCCCGCCGGGCGGGCGCGGATCGTTGGCGTGGACTGGAGCGACGGATTGACGGGCGCGCGCGCGTTCGTGAAGCGCTACCGCTGGAGCTTCCCCAACGTACGCGACGGCGACGGCACCGTTGGCAACGCCTACCGCATCGCTGGTCTCCCGACGACGGTCGTGGTGAACGGGCGCGGCCGCATCGCCTCGGTCCTGCGTGGACCTCAGGACGAAGCGTCGCTCACACGAGCGCTGGCCGCCGCCGAACGCGGATGAGGCGGAATCGTCCTCGGCAGGCGCGCCTCGCGCGGCGGTGCCGGCCCTCTGACGCCTGGAACCTCGACCAGCGGCCGATCAAGGTCCGAGGGTCCACATGCCGTGGACATGAAGAACATCCGAGCCATGCCAGGTTGCGAGCCTGTGAACCTGCCCGGCGGGCGGGTAGCTGCGCTAGCGTTGAGGCGGAGGACAGCTAGCGTGTCGGGGGAGAGCAACGAGCCAGACGGGATCGCGACCTCGCGCGCGCCGCAATTGGCCGAGCCAGAGACGGCGGCTCCACTGGATAGGGTGCCGTTGCCGCATGCGGGCGAGAGCGACTCGCGCCCCGTGGTGCGCGTGCGGCCGTCCACCGTCGGCCTCGTTGCGCTCGCGACCGGTCTGCTCGTCACCGCGGCGCTGGCGCTGGGGGTACGCGCGCTCTACAACCACAACGAGCAGCGACTGCTGTCGCTGCGCGGACGCGAGCTCGGGCTCGTGCTGAGCGCCACCGCGCCCTCGATTCAGACCCCGCTCGCCGGCGCGGCGGCGCTCGCGAGTGCGACGAACGGCAGCCCCTCGAGGTTCCGCGCCTTCCTCGCACCGTACGTGGGCCCGAAAGGGCAGTTCCAGTCGGTGTCGCTCTGGCGCCTGGGCGCCCCGCACCCCGCGCCGCTCGCGGTCGTGGGCGAAGCGCCGATGCTCGCCTCCGAACCGCAGCGCGCAGAGCACGTGCTCGCGCCGGGCGCGAAGCCGCGCGTGCTCAGCGTGACGGGGGTGATCGGCGAAGCACACCCGAAGGTGAGCTTCGAGTTCGCGTCAGGCACGAAGGCCGGAGCCTACGCGGTGTACACGGAGAACCTGCTGCCGCCCGACCGCCGCTCGCGGATCGAGAGCAACAGCGCGTTCTCAGATCTCAACTACGCGCTTTACCTCGGGCGCGCGCAGCGTACCCCCGACCTGCTCGTGACGAGCGAGAAGACACTGCCGATGAGGGGCCGCACGGCGAGCGACACCGTTCCGTTCGGGGCGAGCACGTTCACGCTCGTCGTGAGCCCGAAGGGACCGCTCGGAGGCGACTTCTTCCACGACCTCCCGTGGATCATCGTGATCCTGGGCGTGCTCGTCTCCGCGGCTGCGGCGGTGCTCGTGGACCGCCTCGCGCGCCGCCGTGCGCGGGCGGAGCAGCTCGCGGGGTCGCTCGACCGGATGGCGGCGGAGAACCGCGAGCTCTACATCGAGCAGCGAGGCATCTCCGAGACGCTCCAGCACGCGCTCCTGCCCGAGACGCTCCCCACCGTCGAGGGTATGCGCGTGAGCGCTCGTTACGTGCCCGCCGGCAGCCGCGAGGAGGTGGGGGGCGACTGGTACGACGTGCTCGCGCTGGAGGACGGCCGGATGCTCCTGATCATCGGCGACGTCTCGGGCCACGGGCTCGAGGCTGCGACGACGATGGCGCTGCTGAGGCATGCGTCGCTCGCATATGCGGTGCAGGACCCTGGCCCCGGGTCTGTGCTCACGCGGCTGTCTGCGTTCGTCAACGCCAACCCGCACTCATACTTCGCCACCGTGCTGTGCGCGCTGGTGGACGTCGAGCAGCACAGGGTGACGCTCGCGAGCGCCGGCCACCTCCCGCCGCTCGCCATCGAAGACGGGCACGCACGCTTCCTCGACGTCACCACCAGCCCGCCGATCGGCTTCCCCGGCAGCCTCTCGAGGTACGCCGGCGGCAGCGAGACGGTCGCGCAGGTTTCGCCCAAGACGACGCTGGTGGCGTTCACCGACGGCCTCGTCGAGCGCCGCGGAGAGGTGCTCGACGTCGGCATGGATAGGCTGCGCGACGTGGCTGCGAGCGGGCAGTTGCCGGTGGAGGACCTCCTGGCGAAGCTCGCCGGCACCCTCACTTCGGCGAACAACCGCGACGACACCGCGCTGGTGGGCATCGAATGGCAGATCTAGAGGGCGCCGAGGCTGCAGAGATCGACATCGCGACGCGGGTTGATCCCGGCGGTGCGCCGGTGCTCGTCGTGTCGGGCGAGCTCGACACCTCCAACGCGGCGCTGCTGGGGGCCGAGGTGACCGCGCTCGCAGAGGCGGGGAGCGAGAAGATCGTGTTCGACCTCTCGCGCCTTCGGTTCATGGACAGCGCGGGCATCGCGGTGCTGCTGGCGGCGGCCTCCCAGGCGGGTGAGGTGGTGGTGAGCCGTCCCTCGCCGGCGGTTCAGCGGATTCTCGAGGTAACCGGGCTCGGCAGCGTCATCTCGATGGAGACGTGATCGTCACGCGGCGCTTCGACTGCACGCCCGGCGCGGTGTCAGCCGCGCGAGCGATGGCGCGCGACGCGCTCGCAGCCTGGCCGCGGGAGACGGTGGAGACGGTCGAGCTGATCGCCTCGGAGCTGGCGACGAACGCGGTGCGGCACGCGCGGACGGACTTCGGGATGACGATCGAGACGAACGGCGAGATCCGCATTGAGGTGCGGGACAGCGGTCCAGGACGGCCCACGGCCCTCTCGCCGAAGCCCAGCGAGCTCACCGGCCGCGGGCTGCGCATCGTCGAAGCCCTCTCGGACGTTTGGGGTGTGACGCTGCGACCTGACGGCAAGACGGTGTGGTGCACCCTCAGGCCGGGGCGGCCCTTGAGTGCGGGCGGGCGCGACCCCCGGGACGAGCGCGTGGCGGGCACCCAGCGCGGCTGAGGGGCGCCACCGGCGGGTGTAGCACCACCAGCGCCACGTTGTCGGTTTGTCCCGGTGGCGCATCGACAAGACGCAGGTGGGGTATAGGCGTGGAGGCGAGAGATGAACGCGCACAGCGGGACAGATCGCGATTCGCGGAGGGAGGCGGGCGCGGGAACTCCTCGAGCAGAGCAGCCCCAGTCGGAGCCTGTCCGTGAGGTGTCGGCGAGCCGCAGCCAGGATTTCGACAGCATCAGCGACTCGGTGCTGTCGTACATGTCCCTCGAGGAGACGCTCGCGTTGCTGCTCGAGCGGATCCGCGTGAGCCTCGGCGTCGACACGGCGGCGATCCTGCTGCTCGACGAGGACCGCGGGATGCTCGTCGCACGTGCCGCCCGCGGCCTCGAGGAGGAGGTGCGCGAGGGGGTGCAGGTGCCGCTCGCGCGCGGCTTTGCGGGTCGCATAGCGGCTGAGGGTCGCCCGATCGTGATCGACGATCTCAGCCGGGCAGACGTCGTCAACCCGATCCTCCGCCAGAAGGGCATCTGCTCGATGGCGGGTGTTCCGCTGAAGGTGGGGAACCGCGTGATCGGGGTGATGCACATCGGCAGTCTCACGCAGCGTCCCTTCGACCAGGACGATGTGACGCTGTTGCAGCTGGCGGCGGACGGTGCGGCGTTCGCCATCGACCTCGCCCGCATGGCGGAGCAGCGCGCTGTGACGGAGATCATGCAGCGCACGCTCCTGCCCGACGCGCTGCCCCAGGTCCCGGGCCTTCGCTTCAGCGCCAAGTACCTGCCGGCGGGCTCGGGGGTGCGCATCGGCGGCGACTGGTACGACGTCTTCCAGCTAGCCAGCGGCCAGTTCGCGTTCGTGATCGGCGATGTGGTGGGGAGGGGCGTGGTCGCGGCATCGGTGATGGCCGAGATCCGCACTGCGCTGCGCGCCTACCTGCTCGAGGGCCATCCCCTGCCGAAGGTGTTCGCGCTGCTCAACGACCTGCTCGCCTCGATGGGCCGCCACCGCGGTGCGACGGTGGCGATCACGAAGCTCGATCTCGAGCAGGGTGAGCTCGAGACGATCAACGCGGGGCACCCGCCGCCGCTGTTCGTGGGGCCCGACGGGCGCGCAAGCCTGCTCGCGCAGCGCAACGGGCCCCCGCTCGGGGTGAGCGCCGACGCCAAGTACTTGACGGCACGGTTCGCGCTGCCCCCGGGGAGCAAGCTGCTGCTGTACACCGACGGGCTGATCGAGCGCAGGGGCGAGTCGATCGACGAGGGGCTCGGGCGTCTGCGCGCCGCAGCCGAGCTCGCCGCGGAGGACATAGAGCAGCCGTTGGCGGCGAGCGTGTACCGGGCGCTGAGCGGCGGCCCGCTCGACGACGACGTCGCGCTGCTGGCGATCGAGGCGGTACCGATGGGCGCGAGCATGCAGATGACACTCGAAGCGAGCCCTCGGGTGCTCGCCGGCCTGCGCGCCACGGTCAGGCGCTGGCTCGTGCCGATGGGCCTGGCGGAGAGCGACATGTTCGACATCGCACTGGCAACCTCGGAGGCGGCGAGCAACGCGATCGAGCATGCCTACGGTGCTCGCGAGTCGACGTTCGCGGTGCGTTGCGAGCGGCACGACGGCGAGGTGGCGGTGGCGGTGGAAGACGGCGGCCGGTGGCGGACGTCCACCCCGTACGGGCGAGGGCGAGGCCTCGCGATCATGCGCGCCCTGATGGACTCGGTGGACATCGATCGCGGCGAGGAAGGCACCGCGGTGACGCTCAGAAAGCACGTCGAGAGCGGGTAAGCGGTGGGCGTGGAACTCGAACACGTCGACCACGTCCCGATCGCGACGCCGCGTGCGGATATCGACGCGGCGAACGCGGCGGCAGTGCAGGAAGAGCTGGTGGCGGCGGTCGCGCCGGATGTGGACAGCCTGATCGTCGATCTCAGCAACACCCGCTACGTCGACAGCGCCGGCATCGACATGCTCTTCCGGCTGGGCGAGCGGCTGCGCGAGCGCAGGGCGACGCTGCGGCTCGTGATCCCCGCGAGCTCGCAGCTCAGCAGGCTCTCGGCGATCGTCGCCCTGCCCCGAGCGATGCCCGTGCACGACACCGTCGACGACGCGCTGCGTGTCGCCGTGGCGGCCGCCCCCGCCCCCGCCGAGCCCTCCGCGCAGGGCGCCGGATCCCCGATGAGCCCCCGCCGCGAACGCCTGCCGCACGCCTGACCGGGGCGCGCCGGAGTCGGCCGCGCCTACCCTCCGCCAACCCGTAGAAACCACGGTATCGTGGCCGATGACGCTCTTGCGCAGAAGCAGAAGGGACTGCGGCTTCTCGTTGCGCTGACGGCAATTGCGATGCAACTCGAACTGGAGGCATGATGGTGCCAACGCCGCCAACAGATGCGGGCAAAGACGCGTCACGCCTCGGCCTGCAGCACCACTCCGAGGCCCGCACACATACCGTCGCTGCAACCGGCGAACTGGACCTCGTCGAGGCCCCCCGGCTCGAACAGCTGGTGCGGGAGCTCGCCGGCGAACCGGTCGACCTGGTGCTCGACGTCGACGAGCTCAGCTTCCTCGACTCGACGGGCGTGCGCGCGATCCTCGTCGCCAACCAGATGGTGGAGCGCAGCGGTGGCACGATGACTGTGACGCTCGAGAACCCGAAGGTGAGGCGGATCCTCGAGGTATCGGGACTGATGGGGACCGGACCGTTCGTTCTCGCCGGCGAGCACGCGGCGGGCGAGCAGGATCCCGCTACCGGCCGCTAGATGTAAAGCCTGAGCACGTTGTTCATCCGGGCCTCCTTGGAGGCTGAGAGGTGTCGAAGCCACTCAGTCCCAGAGGCCACGCGCGCCGCGGCGCTACGGCTGCAGACCCTGCACGAGCTGGGAGGTCTGCCGACCGCGCAGCTGCATGGGAGGCGCGTTGAACGTGAACACGGTTTTTTTCGTGACCGTGCTGGTGCCGTTCGGCGTGGTCACGGTGACCGCCACGGTGCCGGGTTCGGCGGCGGGCGTGACCGCGAGGATCTGCTGGGCGGAGGGCACCGTGTAGGAGGAGGCGGGCGTCGACCCGAACGTCACCGCGGTGACGCCGGTGAAGCGTGCGCCCGTGATCGTCACCGCCGTCCCGCCCGCGGCGGGTCCTTCGGCTGGTTCGATGGTTTTGACGGCGGGCGCAGTGCCGGGTTTCACGTAGGTGAAGCGATCGGCTTCGCCGGTCGTGCTGGTGCCAGCCGGGGTCGTGACGGTGACGTCGACCGTGCCTTTCCCGGCAGGCGCGGTCGCGTGGATCACCGTCGGCGATTCGACGCTGAAGCTGGTGGCTTCGCTCGCGCCGAAGCGCACGGCGCTCGCTTCGAGCAGGTCGGTGCCGGTGATCGTCACGCTGGTGCCGCCTTCGGTGAGACCGGCGACGGGTGAGAGGCCGGTGACGGCAGGCAAGGGCGCGAGCGTCCTGAAGGCGCCGTCGCTGCTGTGCGTGGTGCCGCCCGCGTTGGTGGCGAGGATCCGGTAGTGATAGGTGGTCGACGCGACGAGGGCGCTGACCGGTGCCGACACCGTCACCGGCGTCCTGCCGGCGCCCGGCAGTGCTGCGCAGGGGACGCTCGCTTCATACGCCGTCGACGTCCCGTATTCGAAGAGGCATTCGGTCACTTCAGACCCGTTCGGGTTGACGGTGCCGTTGAGCGTCGCCGATGTCCGCGTGACGTTGCCCGCCGGCGTAACTTCGATCGTGGGCGCAAGGGGCAGGGTCGTGAACGTCAGATCGGGGCCGGCCGCCGTCCCGCCTTCGTTGCTCGCCCCGATCCGGAAGTGGTAGGTGGTGATCGGGCTGAGCCCTTCGAGGACGGCGAGCTCTTCCACGGGGCTCGAGCCCGAGCCCGGCGCACCGTTGCACGGTGCGGAGCCGCCGTAGGTTGTCGTGAGGCCGTATTCGAAGTGACAGTCGGTGACTTCGGCCCCGTCGGGGTTTACGGTTCCGGCGACGGTCGCGCCTGCCGCGGCGACGTCGCGCGCCGGAGCGGTTTCGAGCGCGGGCGGCTGCTGTTCGCCCGGCGCCTTCGAGGCCGGTCCCGCCGCCGGCTCCGCGTGCAGGAGCTGCGGCGGGCGGGGAGTCTGTTCGAAGTTGAAGTCACCGGATATGTCGCCCAGGGCAGGAGCTTCTTCACGCACGCTCGGCCGCGAGTCGGGGCGCCCGTCGGTCGAGCGGGTTGAGCCGCTGGCCGCCGAGGAAGTCGTCCTCGATGAACTTCAGGTACGCGTCGTGCGAGAGCGTCTGGTGGTCGATGAAGCCGGCCCTGGCGTAGGGGGAGATGACGAGGCCAGGGACGCGCAGGCCGTAGCCGTTCTGGTCGACGGACGGGGGAGCGACGTGGTCGTAGTAGCCGCCCCAGTCGTCCCAGGACAGGAAGATCGCCGTCGAAGCCCAGCACGGCGAGCGCATCAGCGTGTTGATCAGCGTGGTGACGTACGACTGCCCGTTGCTGATCGCGCCGGGTGGATGGTCGGAGTATTTCAGCGACGGGACGACCCAGGCGACGCTCGGAAGGCTGCATTCGCTCGCCCTTGCGGCTTCGTAGAGCTTCGGCAGCGGCTGGATGTTGCCCAGCTGGCCGTCGTTGCGCACGTCGGTGAAGTCCGCGAGCGGATTCCAGATGCCCGGAGTCCTGTAGTTCTGGTTGACGTGCGCGCACGTCTCGGCTTCATCGACCTCGCAGTCCGGCTGCGCGCCTTCCTGCACGTAGTAGCGCCACGACACGCCCGCCTGGTCCATCAGGTAGGTCAGATCGGTCCAGGCGTAGGTCGCAATCGGCGGCTGGATGATCGGCGCCTCGGGCTCGTGGTTGAGGGACGCCGGTTCCAGCGTCGACCGGCAGTCCATCGGGTTTTCGTCGCGGAACGGACAGAACGCGGACCAGCCCGAGACGAGCGCCAGGTGCTCAGGCAGCGACCATGACGCCACGCTCTCGAACATGTGGTCCTGCAGCACGAATGTTTCGGCGTAGCGCCAGTAGTTCGGGATCTGGCGGGCGTCGTGATAGCCCATCACCTCGCCCCAGCATTCGGGGTTCCGCATCTGCGGGCATTTCGCGCAGCCGCCGGTGATTTCGCACCCGTCCTTTTTCTCGGCCTGGTCGACGAACCCGTCCATTTTTCCGTGGTTGACGTCTGCCAGCACTGCTTCCCAGCCGTGCGGCCCCCCGGGCGCTTTGTCCATCGGGTCGTAGTGTGGCGCGATGCAGCCGCCGAACACCGGGTCGGGCACGCACACGCCGGCCGGGATGTCGTTCGCGCCGGGAAACGTCCCGAAGTAGGTGTCGAAGCTCCGGTTCTCCTGCATGAGCATCACGACGTGCTGGATCTTGTGGATCCCTTTCAGTTCCACGCCGTCGTGCTGGGTCGCGGAGGCGCGGGCGGGCAGGCCCACGCCGGCCGCGAGCAACCAGATACAGGCCGCGAGCCCGAACATCGCAGCGCGTCGCTGATGGCCCCCTGACAATTGGCGCACCGCTGGAGCACTCTATGACAGACGACGGCGGGCGGACGTTCTCAGGATGTTGCCGGTCCAGAGGCGACGACCGGAATCGAACCGGTGTAAACGGCTTTGCAGGCCGCTGCGTAGCCACTCCGCCACGTCGCCGGGTTGGGACCCAAGGGTATCGGGGGATCGCAGGTGGAGCCCCGGGACGCGGGGCGGTCGCTCCCTCGCCGCGCGCCCGGAGCGCTCGGCTCACGCCGGCGAACGGGCGCTGTCGTGCACTTAGATGAGCTTTGCCCAACCCTTATTCGGCACAGAGAGTGGTCTCGCATGATGGCTGCGATGCCAATTCCAGGTGAAACCTCATGAGGCTCGGAGTGCTCCCGCTCGTGCTGTGCACGGCCGCGGTGGGTGCCCTTGCCGGCGCGACGCTGGCGACCGGCGGGGGCGGCAAGTCGCCGTCGGTGAAGAGCACGCCGGTGACGTCGGCGCACGCCGGCACGCGCCGCGCTGTCAGCGGCGGCGGGGTGTCAGCCACACAGATCTACCGCGATGCAGCACCCGGAGTCGTCTCGATCCGCGCCCGCACCGCCTCGGGCGAAGACAGCGGGACGGGAATCGTGCTCGACGACAACGGCCTGATCCTCACCAACGATCACGTCGTCGCCGGCGCCGAAGCGCTCTCGGTCGGCGGCAGCGGCACCGAATCCGGCCGCTCGGCGAGTCTCGTCGGCGAGGAAGCGAACGCCGACCTCGCGCTGATCCGCGTCGATCCCTCCGGGATGGGCTTGAAGCCGCTGAAGCTCGCCTCGACCAAGTCCCTGCAGGTGGGCGAACAGGTGTATGCCATCGGCAGTCCCTACGGCCTCACCGAGACGTTCACGCGAGGGATCATCTCGGCGCTCGGGCGTCAGATCTCGGCGCCCGATGGCGCGACGATCAGCGGCGCCATCCAGACGGACGCCGCGCTCAACCCGGGCAACTCGGGTGGCCCGCTGCTCGACGGCGCGGGTGAGGTGATCGGCGTCAACTCGCAGATCGCGAGCGCCTCCTCGGGTTCCGGAGGCCAACCGGGCAGCACGGGCGTCGGCTTCGCGATCTCCTCCGAGACGGTCGCAGCCGCCGTGAAGGCGATCGAGTCCGGTCAGGGCGTCTCCTCCTCCTCGCGCGCCGGTGAAGAGCAGGGTGGTGGTGAAGAACCTCGCGAACAGGGCGGCGAACCTCGCGAACAGGGCGCACCGAGCGAAGGCTTCCCGAAGAACAGCCTCCTGAATCACGGCAGTCCCCGCGAGCCGAAGGCGAAGGCGTCGGCCCCGGATTCGAAGCTCCGGAAGCCGGTGAAGCCGAAGGCGAAGGCGGGGCGCCGGGGTTCGCCACGATCGTCCCCTGAGGCGCGGAGACCCCTGCGTTGCGGCCTGTGCCCGCTGATACGCTTCAGGTCCACCAGGGCGATTAGCTCAGCTGGGAGAGCGCCGCCTCGACAAGGCGGAGGTCGCAGGTTCGAGCCCCGCATCGCCCATCACCAGCAAGTGCCAAGAGGCCCCGTGTTTGCGGGGCTTCTCGCGTGTTTGGACGAGGTACACGACAGCGCCGTGCGCTTTTCTGCTCGCCGGAGGCAGCTCTACCTGCTCGAACAGGCGGGGCCTGAGCACGGCCGAAGCCGTGACCCCTCTTACACATCGGGCTAGGTGGTCTGCTTCGGCGGGCAGACGGAATCCGCGTAGGAGCAGAAGACGCAGCAGTCGCCGGGCTTCGGCGTCAGCCGCTTCCCACAACCCGTGCACACGTAGGAGCAAACGCAGGCGTTCTCGGGCATCACCTCGCGCGCCGACTTGCCGCATGCCGGGCACGTGATCGTCGCCTCGGTCGTGATGCTCATCGCTGCGCTCATCCGACGCCGCTCATCGCGCTGCAGCGCGGGGTCGGCGCCGCGTCGGCCCACGTGACGCGCGCGTGGCCCGCTGCCTGCGGTGCTCCTCGCCGCCCAGGCCGTGGCTGATGCCAAGTCGTCGGGCGAGCTGGCGCATCTCGTGGTGCTCGCCGGCGCCGACGAGCGTTACTCCCACGCCGCGGTTTCCGGCGCGCCCGGTTCGCCCTACGCGGTGAATGTAAGCGTGATGGTCGGCGGGCGGATCGAAGTTGATCACGTGCGACACTCCGTCGACGTCGATCCCACGTGCCGCGATGTCGGTCGCGACAAGCGTGTCAACGTGTCCCGACTGAAAGCGGGACAGGGCCCGTTCGCGCTGGCCCTGGGACTTGTTGCCGTGGATCGCGACTGACCGATGTCCGTGGTCGTCGAGGCGTTTGACGAGGCGGTCGGCGCCGCGCTTGGTGCGGACGAACACGATCGCCCTTTCGCGGTCGGCCTCCAGCTGCTTGATGAGCGCCTCGAGACGCTGATCGTCGCGGATCGGGACGAATCGATGCTCCACGAGCGCCTCCGCCGGGCCCGACGACGCGCGATGCTCATGGGCGATCGCGCGCGAGGTGTAGCGGTTCGCCAGATCGCCGGCGACCCCGTCGAGCGTGGCGGAGAAGAACAGCGTCTGTCGCACCTTGGGGCACGCTCTGACTATGCGATCGATCGCGGGGCGGAAACCCATGTCGAGCATGCGGTCGGCCTCGTCGAGCACCAGCATCTGCACCCGCGCGAGCGTGAACGCTCCTCGCGCGAGGAGATCCTCGAGGCGGCCCGGGGTGGCGACGAGGATGTGCGCCCGCTTCGCCCGGGCAGCCTGGGCCGTGATGCCGACGCCGCCATAGACGGCTGCGACACGCAGGCCCTTGGCGCGGGCGAGATCCTCGAGCTCGGTCACGATCTGCGCGGCGAGCTCACGCGTTGGAGCCAGCACGAGACCAGCGGGGGGTGCCGGCCGCGTAGCAAGGCGCTCCACGAGCGGGATGCCGAACGCGAGTGTCTTCCCCGAGCCGGTCGGCGCCTTGACGAGGACGTCCCGCCCGGCGACGGCGTCCTCGAGGACGAGCGATTGGACCGGGAAGGGTGCCGTGATTCCACGGCGGGAGAGAGCGCCGCAGACGGCGCCGGACACGCCGAGATCGGCGAAGGACTGCTTGGACATGTACTGCTCCTGACGGCGCTCGCTGGCGCCTGCGGTTCGGAGGCTTCTGGCTGACCCGAACCGCTCCACGCGGGACTCAAGCGAGCAAACCTCGCGGCCGAAGGTCTCGACCGCCACCGCACACGGTAACAGGCGCCGCCTCGGCCACCCGCAGCAGAACTGTCCCCGCCCGCGCTCGCACCTCGCCGCCTTCGCTGAGGCGAGGGGGTGGCACGAAACGATCGATTGCGGTTTACTACGTGCCACATGGGGATCGGGGACGTGCGAGAGGGGTGCATGCGGCGGCACGGCCAGTTCGCGAGCGGCCGGCGCCACGGTGCGGCGCCCGCGCTTCGTCGCCGTGTGCGGCTCGCAGCGGTAGCGGTGCTCGTCGCGAGCGCAGCCTGGCTCGTGGCAAGCGCCACGGCGTCCGCCTTCAGCGCGCAAGGAAGCGTGGAACAGGTCTACGTCACGGGTTTGGAACCGGGCGCTCAGGTGTCGCTGCTGCGCTCAGGCGTCGAAACAGTAGCCACGCAGAACGCGGACTCGGAAGGGGGTCTTCTGTTCCGGAATGTCACGCCGGAACCGGGCTACCGGGTCAAGCTGACCGCGACCGAAGAAGAATCTGAACCGCTCACCGTCCACTCGCAGGCGGCTGAACCGTGGGATCCCGGCACCTACAGCCAGTCGATACCCAGCAGCGGATACGGGTATCTCACGACGCGCGATGGCACGCAGCTGGCGATCGATGTCCACCTGCCCTCCGGGGGCGGCCGGCACGGCCACTATCCGACGCTGATCGAATACGCGGGGTACGGGTACGCGAACCCCGCGGGGCCGGAAAGCGGGATCGCCGAGGTCGCCAACCTGATGGGCTTCGCCGTAGTGGATGTGAACATGCGCGGCACCGGATGCTCGGGCGGCGCGTTCAACTACTTCGAACCGCTCCAGAACCTCGACGCGTACGACGTAATCGAAACCGTCGCCAAACAGCCGTGGGTGGCTCGCCACCAGGTGGGCATGCTGGGCGTCTCCTACGGCGGTATCAGCCAGCTCTTCGCAGCTCAGGAGCAGCCGCACGCCCTCGCGGCGATCGCGCCGCTGTCGGTGGTGGATGCGACGGCGACGACGCTCTACCCCGGCGGCGTGCTCAACACCGGGTTCGCGGTGCCGTGGGCCGAAGAACGTCAGTTTGACGCCGAGCCGGCTGGTCCCGCCACCGGCGAGCACTGGGCGTACGAACAGATCCAGAAAGGCGACGCGACCTGCGCCTCCAACCAGAACCTGCACGGCGAGGCGACGAACCTGCTCGAATCGATCAAAGAAAACTCGACGTACAACCCGTCGGTGGCCGATTCGCTTGACCCGGTGACGTTCGTCCACAAGATCAACGTTCCGACCTTCATGGCATGCCAGTGGGAGGACGAGCAGACCGGCGGGCACTGCGCCGATCTGGCTGAGCACTTCACCGGTACCAAGCGCAAGTGGTTCACCTTCACCAACGGCGCCCACATCGACTCGCTCGATCCGTACACCTTCAACCGGCTGTACGACTTCCTGAAGATCTACGTCGCGCACAAGGCGCCGAGTCAGGGACATGCGACGATCGACGCGCTGGCTCCGGCCATCTATCACGCGGCCTTTGGGGTCCCCGCGGGAGACGAAATCACGCTGCCGAAAGATCCGATCCAGGAAATGTCGAGCTCGGCCGCGGCGCGGGCGGCCTTCAAGGCGCTGCCGGCGATTCGGGTGCTGTTCGACAACGGCGCGGGACCCTTCCCCGGTGGCGGCACGACGCCGGGCAACCCCTATCCCGCCTTCGAACAGTCGTTCTCGTCGTTCCCGATACCGGGCACGACGGCTGTCTCGTGGTACGTCGGCCCGGAAGGCACGCTCACCGAATCGCCGCCGGTGACCGAAGGGGCCGACTCCTACACCTCGGATGCGGGAGCCACTCCGCTCACGGACTACACGGGAGGCACGGGTCCGGGCGGACTGTGGGGCAACGCGTCGCAGTGGTCGTGGAACTGGACGCAACCCGTCTCGGGCGACGCCGTGTCCTACGTGTCCGCGCCGCTCGCCAGCGATACGGCAGCCATCGGTGCCGGCGCTGTGAATCTCTGGGTGAAGTCGTCCACACCGGACGTCGACCTCCAGGCGACGGTCAGCGAGGTGCGCCCCGACGGCAACGAGACCTTCGTCCAGAACGGCTGGATCCGGGCGAGCGAGCGCAAGCTCGCCACCACCTCGATGAACATGTTCGACCAGCAACCCACAGCAACCGAGCCGATCCCGACCTTCCGCGCGTCCGATGTGGCGCCCATGCCGGCCGGCGAATTCGTGCCGGTGACGATCCCGCTGTACTTCGAGGGCCACGCCTACCGCGCGGGCTCGCGCATCAGGATCACCATCTCTGCACCCAACGGCTCCCAGCCGATCTGGTCGTTCAACCAGACGCAGCCGGAAGGCGGGACAGCCAACGTGTCGATCGCGTTCGGCCCCTCGATGCCCGACAACGTGACGCTCCCGGTCGTCCCCGGCGTCACAGTGCCCACGGCGCTGCCGCCGTGCCCGGGCCTTCGCAACGAGCCGTGCCGCACCTACCAGGCGTTCACCAACAACGGCTCCTGATCGCGCCGCGCGCCGGCGCTCCGTCTCGCGTCTTGCGCGTCCTGAACCGGCCTCGCGACCGTCTACAGCGCATACGCGGAATACTGCGTCACATGCCTGAAGGACGGGCACCGCGCCCGAAGCGCGGTGACCCCAACGTGAAGATGATGCGTCTGGCGCTGACGGCCGAAGAGTGGCGCAAGCTGCGCGTGTGGGCAGCCACCGAGGACACGAGCATGCAGGCGATCGTCGGCAAGCTCGTGCGCCGCGAGCTCGAGCGCAAGCCACGGTTGCGCTACTGACGGTCACGACTTGCGTTGCGACGTGCAAGCGGGCCGGGAGCGGGGAATACTCAGGCGACGGGGGACAACAACCCGACAAGGCGGCGAGAACGATGAACAAGAGCAGCGCGAAGGAAGGAAACGGGACTCCCTCTCAGCTGATCGACGCGAGGATCGCGGAGCTCGGTGACTGGCGGGGCGACACGCTCGCCCGGATACGAGCACTCATCAAAGAGGCCGATCCCGAGGTGGTGGAGGACTGGAAATGGAGAGGGGTTCCGGTGTGGCTTCACGACGGGATGATCTGCACCGGTGAGACCTACAAGAACGCCGTGAAGATGACGTTCGCGAAAGGCGCCTCGCTCGAGGACCCCTCGGGCCTCTTCAACTCGAGCCTCGAGGGGAACACCAGGCGCGCGATCGACTTCCACGAGGGCGACGAGATCGACGAGAGGGCGCTGAAGGCGCTCATCCGCGCCGCCGTCGCGCTGAACGCGTCCTGAGCCGGCCGTTGACTCAGCCGCCGACTGCCGCCATCAAAGGGGTGGCGGCAACCGCGATGTCACTGCTCACCGCGTGTATCTCCTCGGGCAGTGCAGCGAGGTTCACGTTCGTGGAGAAGCCGAGCTGCGCGGACAGCGGGCGGAAGAAGTCGTCGAAGTGGCTCGCCACCACGACGGAGGGCTCGAGCCGCCCCAGGATGCGGCGCCAGTAGTCATCGGTGAAGCTGCGTCCGGCGATCCCCGCGAGGAACACGTCGACGCCACCGGCGGGTACCTCCTCGTCGATCAGGTTCGCGCTGCCCTGGTGGTAGAGCGTCGTTCCCGCCACCTCGATGTGGATCCCGTACACCGCGCCGCACCTGTACTGGGAGGGTGATAGCGCGTCCAGGTGCTCGCAGGACAGCGCACCGTCGAAGGGAACCTTGTAGCCGAGCAGCAGCTTCGAGTGCAGGCTCGGGACGAAGCGCACGGTGAACGGCCCGAGCTCGTAGGGATGATGTGCAGTCACCTCCACCGCGCTGTCGCCGAGGTCGTACAGCCGCATCAGACGCGTCAGTGAGCCCGAGCCGTAGGCGCGCGTGTCGAGCGCACGCGTGAGCGATGGCACGTCGAGGGCGTGGTCGAAGTGGGTGTGCCCGACGAGCACTCCCTCGACGACGCCCATGTCGGTGCCGAGCAGCCGTGCGTGCAGCGCCGGGTCGGCGAGCGCCGGCGCGCGCCTGAACGTCGCGCTGAGGGGGACACGCGAGAGGTATGGATCGATCAGCAGCGTGTGGCCCTCGTGCGTGATGCGATAGCCGGCGGTACCGAGCCATTCCACCGTGAGACCCTGCGGCAGCGGCAGCGGGGTCTTCGCGAGGTCCTCGAGCGCCGCGGTGTCCGCGCGCTCGCGCTGCTCGCGCCGCGCCAGAAAGCGCCCGAAGCTCGCGAGGTGGCCCGCGGTGCTCCTCGCGCTCATCGCCGGGCTTCGAGCTCGCTCACGGGTGGACCGTAGCGCTTGCCGCCCGCCGGCCGTGTTCGCATCGCGTCGCGCTGAACGGCAAGCCGGCGTTTCGCAATGCGATAGTTGGCAGCCATGCCGCGCGAGCGCCGCGGATCACCTGCTCTTGCCGTCGTGGGCGCCCGCCGCTCCCTGTACTTCGCCTACGGCAGCAACATGTCGAGTGAGGTGATGCGCCGCGCGTGTCCCGGCGCTGCCCGCCTCGGCCCAGCCCGTCTCGACGGCTACCGGCTGGCGTTCCTGCGCCGTTCGGTCCTCAGCGACACCGGCGTCGCCGACATCGCGGCCGATGCGGATGGACAGACGTGGGGCGTCCTCTACTCGCTCGGCGAGGGCGAGCGCGCGGCGCTCGATCACAAAGAGGGCCTGGGGTGGGCGTATGAGCTGCTGGAGGTGACCGTCGTGAGTGCCGAGGGACCCCACGCGGCGCTGACGTACACGGTCAAGGACAAGGAGCCCGAGGAGATCGAGCCCTCGCCCGAGTATCTGCAGCGCCTGCTCGCCGCTGCGGACGAGAACGACCTGCCCGAGCACTACCTCGCGCGCCTCGCAGCCATCGCCGAGCGATGGCTGCGCGTGCGCGCCGCCCGCACCGGCGGCGTCGCGGGGGCGGGCGAGGACGGCTAGCCGATCGGCGCGCCCCACCCGCCCGCGAGACCCGCGAGGCGCTGGAACTCGCCGGTGGGACGCGTCGTGGAGCGCGAGCTGCGCAGGTCGCTGCTCATCTGCGGCAGGATCTCGAGGAAGGTGTCGACGAGCTGCGGATCGAAGTGCGCGCCGCGACCCACCCTCAGCTCGCTGATGACATCGTCGAGCTGCCAGGCGTCCTTGTACGAGCGTTTGGAGAGCAGCGCGTCATACACGTCGACGACCGCGCAGATCCGAGCCGACAGCGGGATCTCCTCGCCGCGCAGGCCGGCGGGATAGCCGCTGCCGTCCCAGCGCTCGTGGTGGCAGCGGGCGATCTCCTCCGCCATCTGCACGAGTGGGTTCGCCGAGCCCGCGAGGATGTCCGCGCCGTTTGTGGTGTGGCTGCGCACCACCTCCCACTCCTCTGCGTCGAGCGGGCCTTCCTTGAGCAGGATCCGGTCGGGGATCCCGATCTTGCCGATGTCGTGCATCACGCTCGCGTGCCTGAGCATCTCGGCGCGCTCGGCGTCCCATCCGATCGCCAGCGCGAGCTGCTCGCACACGCGGCCGATGCGGTGGACGTGCTCGCCGGTCTCCGCGTCGCGCGACTCCACCGCGCTTGCGAGGCGGTGGATCAGCTCGAGATGGCTCTCGCGCAGGCTGCGCGCGAAGGCGTTGCGTTCGATGAACGCCCCGAGGTAGTTGCCGGCGAGCATCCCGAGCATCCCCGCCGCCCATGCTGCGAGCGGATAGCTCACGACGAGCACCATCCCCGACGCGAACGCGAGCTGGGCGAGGAGGAGGTACACGGCGAGCACGAGCAGCGCGGCGAGCGCCGCGCGCAGCGGACGCAACCACAGCGATGCCAGCGGCGCCACCGAGCCGCAGATCAGGATCGCCAGCAGCGCGAACAGGACCCGCGCCGGCTGCAGCGGGTTTCCGTGCAGGGCGGTCCAGATCGCGTTCGCCTGGAGCTCGGGCCCCGACATCGGGCTGGTGGAGGCGGTGGGCGTCGGATGCAGGTCCTGGAGCGTCGCCGCCGAGGCTCCCACCACAACCACCTTCCCGGCGAAGAACGACGGAGCGATGCGACCGTCGAGCACGTCGGCGAACGACACCGTGCGGATCGCCCCGGGGCCGCCGCGGTAGTCGATCAGCGCGCCCGGGCGCTGGAAGTCCGTGCGGGCGATCGGACGGCCGTACGCCGCCACGGCGGCAACCGCGAAGCTGGGTAGCCCGAGGACGGAGTAGGGGTAGCGCCTGATGATCCCTCCGGCTTCAGCCGGGAGGTTGCTCGCGGCGGCCCGTGCATGCGCTGCGCGGAGGTTGGCTTCGCCGCCCAGCACAGCCGATTCGCCGCGAGCGTTCACTTCGGTGGTTGCCAGCACCAGGTTGCCCGCCCTTCCGATCGCGCGGTAGAGAGCGAGATCTTCGCGTTCGCTCCTGCCCGGCTCGGTGAACTGGATGTCGTAGGCGATCACGCGCGCGCGGTCGGCATGCAGCCGTTCGATCACCTCGGCGTGGAGCGCGCGGGAAAACGGCCACTGCAGGCGCAGCTGCGAGAAGGTGCGGTCGTCGATCGCCACCACCACTACTTCGGGCGGCGCCGACTGCGCACCGCGGACGGCGAAGCGCATGTCGATCGTGTCGCTCTCGAGGCGCTGCCAGGCGCCGAGCGCGTAGCACGCAATCCCGAAGCCGACGGCAGCGAGCGCCGCCAGCGCCAGAGCCCGGACCCTGGGCGAGGCCTTGAGCAGCCGTCGAGACGGACGCACGGCGCTAGGCCCTGGCGAAGTAGCTGTGGCCCGCCCGAACCGCCACGCTGCGGTGGCGATGGAGATCGCGGACGACGACGACGCCGCGCTTCACGTACGTGAGGGTGCCCGCGCAGCTGTCAACCGTGTGCCAGTAGGTGCCGCGCACGGTCGCCACGCTGTTGATGCCGCGCGTGCTGAACGCGCCGTGGTTGTCGCGCGCCCACAGCCCGCGGCTGCGGCTGCGGGTGCGCGCCGCAGCGGCGCTGCCGTGCCCGCGCCTGGGACACCGCAGCGCGCCCGCCAGCGAGAGCGTCGTCGGGCCGTGGTGGCCCGTCGACTGGGTCACCACGAAGCTTCCGCCCCAGGCTTGCACCGACTGCACGTGGCCGGCGCCGTCAACGGCGGTGGTGATCAGCGCCATGCCGTGGCTTGCGTCCACGAGCGAGCCGGTGGGGATCGTCTGTGCCACGCCGAGCGCCACTGCGCCCGCCGATCCCGGCCGGCGGACGAGCACCGTGCCCCACACGCTGCCCGCCACCGCGCTCTGCCCGATCACGGGCGGCGTCGGCGCGAGCGGCCCCGGTGGGGTGAGCGTCGAGCCGAGCTGGCCCTGGAGGGGTGGTGTCGTCGATCCGGAGGGGGAGTTGGGGGGCAGCGCGGAGGTCGTGAACGCCAGGTCTTCGCCGAACGTGGTGCCTTCGCTGCAGCCGCCGCAGTTCGTCGCCACGAGGCGGTAGTGGTACGTCGTGGCAGGGGCGAGGCCTGAGAGCGACTCGCTCACCGGCGTCGCTTCGCCGCCTTCGCCCGCGCCCGCCGCTTCGGCCGGCGCCTGCGCGGTGTAGGAGGTGCTCGTACCCCACTGGAAGTAGTAGAAGGTGGCGTACCCCTGCGGGTTCACCGTGCCGTTCATCCGCGCCCCGGTCGCCGCCACTTCCGAGGGCGCGTCGCTCACGGCGCCGGGTGCGAGCATCGTCGTGAGGGTGTGGTCGGGGGTGTGCGAGGTCCCCGATGGGTTGCTCGCGACGACGCGGTAGTGGTAGAGCGTGTCCGGTTCGAGGCCGGTGAGGGTCGCCGTCACCGCGACTTTGCCTGCCGCTTCACCGGCCGAGGCGGGTGCGGTCTGGCTTCCGTATTCGCTCGTCGCGCCGTATTCGACGAAGTACGTCGTCGGCTGCGAGTTGGGGCGAACCTTGGCCTGCACGGTCGCACGCGTCTCCGAGACTTCGACCGGAGTTGCGCCTTTCACCCCCGGCGCCACGGTGAGCGTGCCGATAGCCCCGCCGTTGCCCTGCTCGCTGAACCACACGTTGCCGTCGGGTCCGACGGTGACGCCGGTGGGCTTGCTGGAACCGGATTTCGTCGCGATCTCGGTGATTTCGCCTTCGCGCGAGACGCGCCCGATCCGGCCTGGTCCCGAGAACTCGGTGAAGTACAGGCTGCCGTCGCTGCCTTCGGTGATGCCGTCGGGCTGGCTGTTGTTCGTGAGGCCTTTCGTGTACTCGGTGATCGCGCCTTCGGTGGTGATCCTGCCGATCGCTCCCGGGTTCGCGAACTCGGTGAACCACAGCGCTCCGTCGGGGCCCGCCGTGATCCCGGTCGGCTGCCGGTTGGAGGTGAGCCCGCTCGAGTACTCGGTGATGCAGCCTTCGGTGGTGATCCTGCCGATCGCTCCCGGGTTGGCGCGCTCGGTGAACCACAGCGCTCCGTCGGGGCCCGCCGTGATCCCGGTCGGCTGGCTGTTCGCCGTGAGGCCTTCCGTGTACTCGGTGACCGCGCCCCCTTCGGGTTCGATCCGCCCGATCGCACCCGGGTTCGAGGACACCGTGAACCACATCGCGTCGTCGGAGCCGGCAACGATTTCTGCCGGTTCGCCTTCCACCGAGTACTCGGTGGCGGCGCCGAGCGGAGTGACGTAGCCCACCTTGTGAGCTTTCGGCTCGGTGAACCAGAGGTTGCCGTCGGGGCCCACGGCAATGCCCTGCGTGACGCCGGTGAAGCCGCTGGTGAAGCCCGAGATCGACCCCACGCCGCTGCTGATGCCGACGCCGGCGTTGCCTTCGGTGGCAAACCACAGGTTCCCATCGGGGCCCGTGACGATCGCGTTCGGCAGCAGTCCGTGCGTCGGGATTTCGAATTCGCCCACCGTCGGTGTCGCATCTGCCGCCGTCGCGCAGCACAGCGAGATCGCGAGGGCGGCTGCGAAGGCGCTTGGCAGGCGGGTGGGCATGTGAACTAGATCGACGTGCCGTTGGCACCACTTGACAACAGCGGGCTTCGACTGGCCGCCCGGCAAGTTCCCTTTCGCGGCGATGCCCGCGTCCGCAGCGAAGGCGTGAGAGCAACGCGTCCGCGCGCTAGCGAGCCCGCGGGCGCCTGCGCCGGGCGGGCTTCTCCTCTGCAGGCCTCTCGCGAGCCGCCGCCTGTTTGCGCGGTCTGCTCCCGCCGGCCTTGCGCGGGGCGCGCGTGCCCTGCCCGCGCGGGGTCCGCGGCTGCGCGGCGGCGGGTGGCTCGGCCGGCGCGCTGCGCGCGGGGCGGGGAGCGCCTTGGGGCGGAGTCGCGAGCGCCACATACGCCGATGTCGTGATCAGCGTCGTCAGGTAGTCGACGACTTCCTCGACGGGTACGTCGAGTTCGTCGTACACCCAGTCCACCATCAGCTCGATGCTCGCGCCGATCATCGCGCGCGCGCCCAGCACCGGGTTGAAGCGCAGCTCGACGTCCGGGCTCGCGAGCGAGAAGGCGTTGCGCAGGAGGATGTCCGCGAACGCGTGCCTGTTGCGCCGGCGCATGCGCTCGAGGCGCTCGCTGACGCCCACCACCTCGACGGCGAGGATCCTCGCCTTGCGCCGGTCGCTCGCCATGATTCCCCACGCCGCGCGCATCCCCTCACGGGCCTGCTCCTCGATCGTGCCGGCCGTGGCGGTCACCTCGATCACGGCCCCCGCCATCTCCTGCACGACGCGTTCGTAGACGTGGCACAGGAGCTCCTCGCGGCTCGCGAAGGACTCGTAGAAGTAGCGCGAGTTGAGCTGCGCCGCCGAGCTGACGGCGCGCACAGACGTCTCTGCGTAACCCTGTGTCCCGAACAGCTCGAGCCCCGCCTGCAGCAGGCGCTCGCGCCGCCGGTCCCTGCGCTCCGACGCTGTCATCCCCCTGTACCGCCGCGGGGAGGAGTCGTTGTTCTCGCCGCGCTCCATCGTTCGCCGGCCACGATAGACGCACGCCTGGCGGTCGCCCGAGACGTGCGCCACACGCGCCGTCGACAGATCTATAGCGCGGTGCTACAGTTTCGCGCCGCGGGGCTCCGGTGACGCGGTCGGCCGTCTCGGGGGAGCGGCGAGGCAAGGCGCGCCGGAGAGGTGTAGCCGCTCCGCGCAGGAGCGCCTGCGCGGACACCAAGTGAGAGAGGGAGGACAGTCAAGTGTTAGGTCGCAGGAGTCTTGCGTGCGCGCTGCTCGCGCTCGCGCTGATCGCTGCGCTGCCGGCCGCCGGTGCGACGGCGTCGCCCGTGCTCGGACCCGAAGGCTCTGCCTTCTATACGCCGCCCACGAGCAGTCCGACGGGTAGTGCCGGGGAACTCGTGTGGTACCGGCCCGCTGCGCTCAACCTCAAGGTGGCGCTTCCCGGAAACAAAGCGTGGACCGTGCTGTACCAGTCGACCGGCCAGCGCGGCAACCCCGACTTCGTCACCGGGACCGTGATCGTGCCCACGAGCAGCTGGAGAGGGACCGGCGCGAGGCCGGTGGTGACGATCGGCATCGGCACCCAGGGCATCGCCCCGCAGTGCGCGCCCTCGAAGCAGATGGTTACCGGCAGCGAGTACGCCGCCGGAGAAATCATCCAGGCGCTCAAAGCGGGCTACGCCGTCGATGTCACCGACTACCAGGGCTACACGAACGGCGCGATCCCCACGTACACGGCGGGCAAGGCCGAGGGCCAGGCGGTTCTCGACATCGTCCGCGCGGGCCGGCAGGTGCCGGGCTCGGGGCTGAGCGAAAGCGACCCGACCTACGCCTGGGGCTACTCCCAGGGCGGCCAGGCGGTGAGCTGGGCGGGCGAGCTCCAGTCGAGCTACGCGCCCAACGTGAAACTGTCGGGCGTCGCAGCAGGTGGCGTGCCCGCCAACCTCCAGGAATTCGGGGCGTTCACCGGTCCGTCCACCAGCTCCGCGCTCGAGATCCTCTCGGCGATCGGGCTGGAGTCGGCGTATCCCGAACTCAAACTCGGCACGCTCACGCCGGCGGGTGAAAAAGCCGTCGGGGCGGCGCTCAGCGAGTGCGTCACGGAACTGCTCACGTCGCTGAAAGGCGCGAGCTTCCAGGAATACACGACCGAACACAAGAGCGTGCAGGAACTCGAAGCGAGCGAACCCAACTTCAGGAAAGCGCTCGAAGAACAGAACCTCGACAACAAAGCCGTTCCGGTTCCGGTCTACCACTACCACGGCCTCGAAGACGAGATGGTGCCGATCAGCCAGGACGTGAACCTGCACTACCACTGGTGCACGCTCGGCGTGAAAGACGACATGCAGCTCTACAACGGCGAGCATCTGTTCACGGCAGCGATGGCGTCCGGGAACGCGCTCAAGTGGATCCAGGAACGCATTTCCGGAAAGACAGTGCCGAGCACCTGCGGGAAACACTCCGCAGGGGCGACGCTTCCGGCGAACGCGCGTCTGACGCCGGAGATCGGCGACCTGATCGTGAAGCTGAACGAATGGGCTCTGAGCGGCAAGGTCACCGAGAAGAGCGGCATCTCCCAGGAAGTGCCGCGCGGTGCGACGATCAGCTCGACGGCCGACGCGACGACGGGGAGCCTCGAAGCGACGCTGCACATCCCGCCGATGAACCAGACGTTCTTCGTCGGGCTGCTGCCGGTGACGGTGAGCGGCAACCTGACCCCCACCGGGCCGGCGACCGGTACGTTCGGGTTCAGCACGGACGGCAGCGAAGTGTTCGAGAGCGCCGACGGCAAGGCCAACGAGGAAGTGAAGGCCGTGTCGATCGGCCTGCTCTACCTCCCACTCGGGTGCCGGACGGTGCAACCGATCGACCTGCCGCTGAGCATCGATGAGCCGACGAACGCCCTGTCCTCGGCGGGCGGGACGTTCTCGTTCAGCGCCGAAGTGACGGTGCCGGAATTCGGCGAATGCGGCCTGCTCGGGCCGATCATCTCCTCGACCACGTCGGGGCCGGGCAGCAAGGTCGAAATGACCGCCGCGCCGCCCGCCCCCATCAACTGGTAGCGGACGGCAGGGCGAAGGCCCTCTGACACGCTCCCGGGCGGCTCCGGACGGGCCGCCCGGGAGCAGTGCTGCGCTCCCCGCGAAGGTGGGGAAGCTCTCATTTCGGCTCCTCGCGCGCGTGATACTTTGCCGCGCGGCGTGTCATAGGAGAGACCTGGGTGATCCGAGCGGGCCTCGTGCGTCGCGCCGTCGGCGCGAGCGCTCCGCTCACGGTCGCGACCGCAACGCAACCGCAAGGGGGACACAACATGGCTCGCAGATTCGTCCTGAGCAGCGCCGCCGCTGCGCTCATCGGGTTGGGGCTCGCCACCGCGGCGAGCGCGTCCGCGCCGATCCAGCTCGTGCTCAGCCAGGGCGGGGCCTTCTCGATCCTCGGCCATTCCTGCGGGGGCATCCAGGAGAAGTCCTACGCCACCGGCTTCGGCGGGCCGCACGCAAGGCCGGCGGGCGACGTGTACATGCAGACGCGCTGCGGCGGCAGCGGCCGCGGTGGCGGATACCACGTCACCACGTACTCGGCGTGGGCGAGCGTGGTGTGGAGCTGGTTCGGCGAAACGTTCAGCTTCAGCCGCCTCGAAGGCGCGCCGGCGGTCAACGAATCGTTCGAAGAAACCGACGAACACGGCGATCGCATCCACAACTCGGGCACCACCGCGTGGCTGGAAACCGGCCGAACCGCCGCTCCAGGCGCCGGCGCCGCCGACCGGCGTCACGGCGGGGGTCTCGCTAGGCGAATCGGGCGAAACGGCGTACCTGGTGATGCAGGTGGGCTGGACCCGCGCCGAAGAAACGGCCGGGCTGATCACGTCCTCGACGGTCACGGCGGAACCCGTGGGATCCTCCGCGCCGGTGCTCACAGCGACGGTGGGCTCATATTGGAGCAGCGCCTCGCTGCAGCCCGCGCAGCCCAACACGACATACCGGGTGACGGTGACGAACACGGATGCCGAAGGGACGAGCGAACCGAGTGCGCCGATCGAAATCAAGACGCCGAACAGCGACGGTGAAGTCGAAAAACCGCCGCCCACCGGCGGCATGCGCTGCGAACAGGACCAGGGGACGATCAAGCTGTCCCCGGGCCTGGGAGAAACCCCGCACGTGCAGAACATCACCGTGAAGGGCCGGCTCAACGAATGCAACGGCGTCAACGACGTCACGGAAGCGACGTACACGGCGCACCTTCGCACCACCGAAGAAGTGACATGCTCGACGCTGTCGAGCGCGTCGCTGGAATCCTCGACGGAATCGCTCTCGTTCATGGTGAAATGGCTGCCGAAGGAAGCCGAAGCCGGCAGCTCGACGGGCACGCTCGCGATGCCGATCTCCGAAGTTTCGCTCGAAGGCTTCGAAGGCATCGCGGGGACGCTTACAGGCGGTCCGTTCCCCTCGGGCGCCAAACTCGTTGCGGCGTCTCTCTATGAGAGCTTCGAAGGCGCGGGCAGCTGCGGATCGCCGCCGCCCGGGAAGAAGAAAGCGAAGCCTGTCAAGAAGGGCTCCTTCGTCACCTCGGCGGTCGAAATCGCGCCCTGATCGACGAGCCGCGCGCGGGGACTGCTCCCCGCGCGCGGACACACGCGCGCGGCCCGGGCGTGGCGTGGCGAGGCGCTAAGGTCGCCCTGGCATGGGCGCGACAGCTGATCGAACACGCACACCTGTAGCGGGGATGATGGATGGCGCCCGGCTCGCTCGGGAGATCGTCGAGCGCAGCGCCGAACAGGCGGCTGCCTTCACCGCGCGCGCTGGCACCCCGCCCTGCCTGGCGACGGTGCTCGTCGGCGAGGATCCGGCATCCGCCACCTATGTGCGCATGAAGCGGGCCCGCTGCGAGCAGGCGGGTATCGCCTCCCGCCACACGGCGCTCGCCGAGGGCACGACGACCGCCGAGCTCGTCGAGGTCATCACGCGCCTGTCGCGCGACGCCAAGGTGCACGGCATCCTCCTTCAGCACCCCGTGCCGCGCCAGATCGACGAGCGCGCAGCGTTCGAGGCGGTAGCACCCGAGAAGGACGTGGATGGAGTCACGATGCGGTCCTTCGCCGAGATGGCGTTCGGCGAACCGAGGTTCGTCTCGTGCACGCCCGGCGGGATCATGCGTCTGCTCGATGCCTATGAGATCGACCCCGCCGGCAGGCACGCCGTCGTCCTCGGACGCAGTCCGATCTTGGGCAAGCCGGTCGGGATGCTCCTGCTGTCTCGCAACGCCACGGTGACGTACTGCCACTCGCATACCGAGGATCTGCCGGCGCTGGTGCGCAGCGGCGACATCGTCGTCGCCGGAGTCGGCAGGCCCGAGTTCGTCCGTGGCGACTGGCTGAAGCCGGGAGCGATCGTGCTGGACGCCGGATACAACGCCGGCAACGTCGGCGACGTCGCCTTCGACGAGGCGATCGAGCGCGCGGCGATGATCACACCCGTACCCGGCGGGGTGGGGCCGATGACAATCGCAATACTGCTCGAGCAGACCGTGCAGGCCGCCAACGAACAGCACCCGCGCGCGTGAGCTCGCTCGGGGCAGGAGCAGCAGCGTGAGCGTCATCGACGTCGACGAAGCCAACTTCGAGCGCGAGGTCGTCGAGCGCTCGACAGAGCTCCCGGTGGTGGTCGACTTCTGGGCCGAGTGGTGCGGCCCCTGCCGGCAGCTCGGTCCGCTGCTCGAGCAGGCGGCGGCGGAGCGCGAGGGCGACGTCCTGCTGGCAAAGCTCGACACCGACGCCAACCCGGCGCTCGCCCAGGCGTTCCAGATCCGCGGGATCCCGGCGGTTAAGGCGTTTCGCGACCGGCGTCTCGTCGACGAGTTCGTGGGGGCGCTGGGCCGCGAGGAGGTCGAGCGCTTCTTCGACGCGCTGCTGCCGTCCGAGGCGGATCTGCTCGTGCAGGGAGGAGCCGAGGAGGGTCTGCGCCGCGCGCTCGAGCTGGAGCCGGGGCGCGCCGACGCCGCCATCCCGCTTGCGCGGATGCTGATCGCGCGGGGCGAGGGCCCGGAGGCGCTCGAGGTGCTGGGGCGCATCGGCGGAAGCTTCCAGGCGGACGGTCTCGCCGCGCGCGTGCGCCTGCAGCAGGAGGGCGAGCTCGGCGAGGCGTTCACAGCGCTCGATCGCGGCGAGCTCGAGGCCGCCCTGCAGCAGCTGCTCGACGCGCTGCCCTCGGCGGGCGACCGCCGCGAGGACGTCCGCCGCGTGATCGTCGGCGAGCTCGACACGCTCGCGCCCGACGACCCGCTCGCTCGGCGCATCCGCAGCGGTCTCGCGACCGCTCTCTACTAGCTACCCGGGCGCTAACCGCCCGCCGCGCGCGACCCGCCTTGCATGCGCTACCCGCCGCGGTCGCGCAGGTAGCCGTGCCCGCGCAGCTGGGCGATCGCCTTGCGCTGGCGCTCCGCGAGCTCGCCGAGACGTGAGCTCAGGTCCCGCACTTCGGCGGCGGCGTCGAGCTCGCGACGCCGGATCGCGAGCAGCTGGCGGTTCTCGAGGTCGCGCAGGCGCGCCGTGCGAACGTCGTCGCCGGGCGGGGCCGCTGAGCCAACCGGAGACGCCGAGTCGCAGCCGAGGGCGATGGGAACGTGGACGGGCAGGCCGGCGGGGTGCTCGCCGAGGTCCACGCCCAGCTCGGGATCGAGCGCCTCGATCTCGCGCGCGAGCATGCGCCCGACCGCGCGACCCGGCGGCCACCACAGGCACCGTGTCGATGGCTCGACGGTCCCGGGCGGGTTCTCCGCCAGCCACCGCTCGCGCTGCTCGCTCAACAGCAGCCCGGTGAGCTCGGGCGCGCGCGGCTCCGCGCCCACCGGGGTGGGCGCACCGAGAGCGGCAGCGATCGCGGCGATCGCCGCGTCCGCCTGGCCCGCTGCCAGCGCGCTGTGCTCGAGCGCCGCGGAGATGCAGGCGCCCACTGCCCACACGCGCTCGCTGCCGCACGCCCGCAGCGTCTCGTCGACCTCAACGAACCCCGCCGCGTCCGTGGCGACCCCACCGATGAACGGGCCCATCGTCGTCGCCAGCGAGATCAGGCGATCGAAGCTCGCATGCCCGGCGACGCCGGGCTCGACGCGCGCGGGATCGGTGGGCTCCGCGAGGAGCGCGTCGCCGGCGCCCTGCGGCTCGGGCGCGAGGAGCAGCTCCACCGGGTCCTCCTCGTCGGGGGTGCGGCCCACGACGGCGGCTTCACGATCGATCGCCTCGACGCCCGCGATCGTCTCCACGCCCGCGTCGGCGAGCTCGCGGCAGATGAGCTCGCTCGCCTCGGTGCCCAGCATCCCGAGCGGCTCCTGCTCGGCGGTGACGAGCGCAACACGCGCGCCGCTCCCGGACGCCGACCAGCCGAGCACGAGCGCGAGCTCGTAGGCGGGCAGCGGCCAGCGCGCCCCACGCGGCACCGTCACCGCCACGCTTCGCACGCGCTCGCCCGCGAGGTCGCGGAGCAGCCGGTCGAGGAACGCCGGGTTCTCGCCGCGCCGCCAGACGTGACCCTGGCTCAGCGCCCGGCTGGCGCGCGCGCCGGGAGCGAGCAGGACGTAGTCGAACTCGACGGTGTCGCCGTCACGGGTCGTCAGGCGGCGTGTCGACTCGTCCACCACGTCGACACGGTCGGCGATCCAGCGCGCCCGCGCACGCGCGACGACGTCGCGCATCGGCAGGCTGCGCTCGCGCGCCGGGCGGAACAGCGCGTGAGGGCTCATCGGCCGGTAGCGGAACTCGCGCTCGGGTGCGAGCAGCACGAGCTCGTGCTCGTCGCCGAGCTGCTCGCGCGCCCCGAGCAGGGCCTCGAGGCCGGCCGTTCCGCCGCCCACCACACACACGACCGCGTGGCTCACACGCCGATCTTGCCAGGATCGAACCGAAACCCGCAGAGGGCCGCCGCGGCCCGGGGCGCATTCGACATCTGCACGGCGCCGCCGCCGCCCAGCCTCGACAGGCGTCTAAGGTGCCCGGGCATGCGATCGGCCAGGATCCAGCCGTGAGCGCCGCCGCCCGAACCACACAGCGGCCGGCTGGACGCGCGCCCGAGCTCGGGAGGGGGCGAGGTGTGTAGGTTCGCTGCGTACCTGGGCGAGCCCGTGCTGCTCGAGGACCTGCTGTACGAGCCCGACGGCGCGCTCGTCCACCAGGCCGTCGACGCCGAGCTGATGTCGCTGCTCAACCTCGGCGGGTTCGGGCTCGCCGCCTGGGATCCCGGCTCACCGGAGCCTGTGCGGCCGCTCACCTATCGGGTCCCGTCGATCCCGAACTTCGACCGCAACCTGCGCGCGCTCGCCCGCAAGATGCGGGTGGCTGCGCTGATCGCGCACGTACGCGGTGTCGTCTACGACAGCAGCGAAACGGTGGGCCTGCAGAACGTGCACCCGTTCCTGTTCGAGGGCGCGAGCTTCGCGCTCGCGCAGAACGGCGACCTCTACGACTTCGCGCGCATGCGCTACGACCTGCTCGAGCACATCGATCCGCGCATCGTGGGGATGATCGAGGGCACCACCGACAGCGAGTGGGTCTACGCGCTCGTGCTCTCGCGCTTGGCGGATCCGTTCGCGCGCGCTCGCCCCGAGGAGGTGGCGCAGGCCGTGAGCGAGTCGCTCGAGATCCTTCGCGATGTCCGCGCACGGCGGGGGATCGCGACACAGTCGCCGGTCAACCTCGTGCTCACGGACGGCAGCTGGATGCTCGCGACGCGCTACGCCTTCGACTACGGCTGGTATCCCGAGGACGGCTCGTTCTTCGCACACGAGCGCGAGCACGACTTCACCACGCTGTGGTACTCGCTCGGCGGCCCCTTCGGCCGGCGCGAGGACGGCAGCTTCGGCATGGGCGCCGGCACCGCCAGCTCCGCGGTCGTCGCGAGCGAGCCCCTGACGAAGAGCCCCGCCGGCTGGGTGGAGGCGCCCGAGTACTCGATGCTGCTGCTCGAGACCGGCGGCGACGGCGCGCTGAACGCCGAGCTGTGGGAGCTGCCGTGAGCGCCGAGCCCTCCCTCCTGGGCGCTGCGCAGGGCCCGGGCTGGGCGCCGTCCGGGCCGCGCTCGATCCAGCCGTCCGGCGCGCAGGGCACCGCCGAGCAGCTCGCCGGCGTGCCGCTGTTCGCGGGCATCGCCGCAGACGAGCTCGACCGGGTGGAGCACTTCATGGCGCCGTTCGAGGCGCGCGCCGGGGAGGTGCTGTTCCGCCAGGGCGAGGACGGCGATCGCGTCTACGTGATCGGCTCGGGCAGCGTGGAGGTGCACGCCGAGCTCACCGGAGGCGCCGTGGACACGCTCGCGAGGCTTGGCCCGGGCGAGCTGCTCGGCGAGATGTCGCTGCTCGGGGGCGCCCGGCGCAGCGGCACGGCGGTCGTGCGGGAGGCGACGAGCGGCTGGATGCTCCACAGCAGCGCGCTCGAGATGCTGCGCGTGGACGCCGCTCCCGGCGCCGTCGAGCTCGTCGCACGCATGACCGAGCTCGTGCTCGCGCGGCTTCGCGCTCGCTATGAGTCGATCGCCGGCGAGCTCGAAGGGGTGGATCCCGCCTCGGCTGCTCGGATCGCGCGCCACGAGCCCGCCGCGGCGGCCCCCGAGCTCGCCTCTGCGGAGTATCTCGCGAGCCTGCTGTGCTTCCGGCACTTCCACGACCACGCGCAGATCGAGGCTGCGCTCGGCGGTGCGGAGGCCGTCGAGCTGCCCGCCGGCGCCGTGGCGCTCGCCGCGGGCGACGCGCCGACCGAGGTGCTGCTCGTGCTGCGCGGTGCGCTCGACGTGTCGCTCCGCCGCGCGCGTACGGCGCGGCGCGTCCGTCTCGCGGGACCAGGGCGGCTCGTGGGGTACGTGGGCGCGCTCGACGGCGGCCCCAGTCCGGTGACGGCCCACGCGCGCGAGCCGGTGGTGCTGCTGGCGCTCCCGGCGCGCCGCGTGGCGGAGATGTTGAGGGATCCGAGCGCCGCCGCGCGCCGTTTCTCGGCGGGCCTCGGCGAGGACGTCGCGCGCGCGCTACGCCAGGCAGAGCGGCCGATCGCGCGGGTGGCTTCCGGCGCGCCGGGCGCTCCACGATGATACCTTCACACGATGGAGGGGGGCACGGACGTTGCAGCGGCGTAGCGTAGGGCGTGACGGGCCGGAGCGGCTCGCGCGCATCCCGCTGTTCGACGGCCTGTCCGAAGGGCAGCGGCGGATGCTTGCCGGGCTCGTCGATGAGGTGCTCGCGGAGGAGGGGGAGGTGCTGATGGCAGAGGGCGAGCAGGGATTCGAGATGGTGATGATCGAGGAGGGAACGGCGGCAGTTCGCCGGCACGGCGAGCAGATCAACGAGATGCAGCCGGGCGACTTCTTCGGCGAGATGGCGATCCTCGGCGACGGGATGCCACGCAGCGCCACGGTGACCGCCTCCACCCCGGTGCGCGGACTGCTGTTCAGCGCCCACTTCGTCAGAGAGATACACGACCGCCTGCCCGCGATCGGCGAGCGGATCGAGCGTGCGGCGACGGATCGCGCGGAGCGCGACCACCTGGCACGCGCCGCGGAGGACCCCGCGAAGGCCTGAGCGACATGTCTTACCGTGATGATCGTTCCGTTGCGCTGAGGCGCCTGCTCGTGCTCGCCGGGTGCGTCGTTGCGCTGCTGCTCGCGCTCGGCGCCGTGAGCCCCGCCGGCGCGGTGGACCCGCTGCCCGTCGAAGAAGGGACGAAGCTCACGGCCGGCAGCGAAGGGCTCTTCGGCTACAGCGTGGCGATGTCCGCCGACGGCAAGACGGCGATCGTGGGCGCTCCCCGCGGCGAAGGCTCGGCGGGGACGGCGTACATATTCGTGCGCAGCGCCACCGGCTGGAGCCAGCAGGCGCAGCTGACGGGCACCGAAGAGAGCAGCGACGAAGGCGGCGAATCGTGCGTGGGCGAACCCGGAGAAGAAGCCGGTGCCTGCCGCTTCGGCACGACCGTGGCACTGTCGGCGGACGGCACCACCGCGATGGTGGGCGCGTGGGGCGACGCCGGGCACGCCGGAGCGGCATGGGCGTTCCTGCGCTCGGGCTCGACGTGGACGCAGCAGGGGCCCAAGATCGTTGGCGGCGGGAACCGCCCACGAACGCTTCGGGCGCAGCATCGCTCTAGCCGGAGACGGCAACACGGCGATCGTGGGTGCTCCGGGTGCCGGCTTTGCATGGGTGCTCGAACGCTCGGCGGGCACGTGGCACCTCCAGCACCCGGCCCTCACGGGGATCGGCGAGAGCGGCGACGGCACGTTCGGACGCAGCGTCACGCTGTCGGCGGGCGGCGACACTGCCCTCGTCGGCGACCCGGGTGACGCCGGGCACGCAGGCGCCGTGTGGGCGTTCACGAGGGGCGAAGGTGGATGGGAACAACAGGGATCGAAGCTCACGGCCGGCCCGGAAGAGAGCGGCCAGGGCCACTACGGGTCGAGCGTGTCGATCTCCTCCGACGGGAACACCGCCCTCGTCGGCGCTCGCGCCGACTCGAGCGGCAAGGGCGCTGCATGGGTGCTGACGCGCTCGGGTGCCTCGTGGAGCCAGCTCGGACCGAAGCTCGTGGGCGCGGGCGAGAGCGGGGCCGGCAAGTTCGGGCAGAGCGTGTCGCTGTCGGGCGACGGGTCTACGGGGCTGATCGGCGCCCCCGTCGACGGCGGACGATTCGGCGCCGCCTGGTCGTTCACGCGCTCGGGCAGCGCGTTCGTTGCGGCGGGCGGGCGCCAGCGCGAGCCCGCTGAGAACGGCCACGGTGTCTTCGGAGAGAGCACGGCCCTATCCGGCGACGGCGTGTCCGGTCTGATCGGCGCCCCTTACGATGCGGCGGGCACCGGTGTCGTGCTCGCCTACCCCGCACCGCCAGCGGTGACGAAGATCACGCCGACCGGCGGCCCCGCGCTCGGCGGCACCGCCGTGACGATCAATGGCAGCGGCTTCCTCCCCGGCGCCACCGTGACGATCGGCAGCGCCGCCACGACCGTGGACGTGCTGTCCGAAACGGAATTGACCGCCGTCACCTCAGCGAGCGCGCCGGGGCCGGCGGAAGTGGTGGTGTCGGACTCGAAGGGGACTTCGAGCGGCGGCCCTACGTTCACATACGCTCCGCCGCCCACCGTCACGGAAGTCTCGCCGACGGAAGGCCCGAGCAAGGGCGGCACGGTCGTGACGATCACGGGCACCGGCTTCGTCTCGGGCGCGCACGTGACGATCGGCAGCGCCGCGAAATCGGTGAACGTGGTGTCCTCGACGGAGATAACGGCCGTGACGAGCGCCACCGCGCCCGGCAGCGACGAAGTGGTGGTGTCGGAGGTGAACGGCACCTCGAGCGGGGGCCCGTCGTACACGTACCTGCCGCCGCCGCACGTGAGCGAAGTGTCTCCGGCGGAAGGCCCGAGCGCGGGCGGCACGCCGGTGACGATCAAGGGCAGCGGCTTCCTCGCAGGCGCGACCGTGACGATCGGCAGCGCCGCCACCTCCGTGCACGTCGTCTCGGGAACCGAAATCACCGCGGTCACCTCCGCGACGGCGCCCGGCGCCAGCGAAGTTGTGGTGTCCGACGCGAAGGGCACCTCGAGCGGGGGCCCGTCGTACACGTACCTGCCGCCGCCGCACGTGAGCGAAGTGTCTCCGGCGGAAGGCCCGAGCGCGGGCGGCACGCCGGTGACGATCAAGGGCAGCGGCTTCCTCGCGGGCGCGACCGTGACGATCGGCAGCGCCGCCACCTCCGTGCACGTCGTCTCGGGAACCGAAATCACCGCGGTCACCTCCGCGACGGCGCCCGGCGCCGATGAAGTGGTTGTGGCCGACACGAACGGCACCTCGAGCGCCGGCCCCTCCTTCACGTACGTGGCGCCGCCCGAACCGCCGCCGAGCAAAGGCACGGGCGGCGAAGGCGGTCTGTCGCTCATCACCCCGCCTCCCGGAGGAGGCGTCCTGTTCAGCCAGAGCGTGGGACCGCCCACGCTCGACGTGACGGGCAACATCGCCCCGGTGTCGGGCGTCGTGCTGATCAAACTCCCCGGCAGCGGGGGCTTCGTGCCGCTCAACGGGCTGCGACAGGTGCCGTTCGGAGTGATCGTCGACGCGAGCCACGGCACCGTCGCGGTGACGACCGAGGACGGCAAAGGCAACTCGCAGACGATGACCTACTACGAAGGGCAGTTCGCCCTCACGCAGAACCACGAGGGTCTCGTCGTCGCGAAACTGTCGGGCGGGACCTTCAAAGGCTGTCCCCGCCCGCGCAAACACCGCCACAAGGCGCACGCGAGCAACGCCCACGCCGCCCGCAGGCGCGTGGTGCGCAAGCTGTGGGCGTCGGGGCACGGCACGTACTCGACGAGGGGCAACTACGCCGCCGGGGCGGTGCTCGGCACGCGCTGGCTCACCGAGGACCTGTGCGGCGCGACGCTCATCCGCGTCTTCACCGACAAGGTGTCGGTGACGAACCTCGTCAACCACCACCACGTGACGGTCAAGGCGGGGCACAGCTACCTGGCGACCGCGCCCTGAGCGCAGCGAGCCCGCGCGCAGCGGCGCGGCAGCCGGACGGCACCGCCGGTTGAGCCGCCGGCAGACGTCGCTCGCGGCCTCGCGGCGTGAGCGCCGCGGGCGCTACGACCGCGAGCCGCGGAAGCGCGAGAAGTCGGGCGGCCGTTTCTGCGCGAACGCGCTGATCGCCTCCTGCGCCTCCTCCGTGGAGGAGAACGACTCGAGCCCGCTGAACGCGAGCGCACCCTGGCCCGCGAGATGGTCGCTCTCGAGGTTGAACGACTGCTTCAAAAAGCGCAGCGCGGTGGGCGACAGGGCGAGGATCTCGTCGGCGTAGCGGCGCACCTCCGCGCGCAGATCGGCGGCCGCCACCACGCGGTTGACGAGCCCCCAGCGCTCGGCCTCGTGGGCGTCGTACTGGCGGCAGAGGAACCAGATCTCCCGCGCGCGCTTCTCGCCGACGACGCGCGCCAGATATCCGGTGCCGAAGCCCGCGTCGAAGGAGGCGACGCGCGGGCCCGCCTGCCCGAAGCGGGCGTGCTCGGCAGCGATCGAGATGTCGCAGATCACGTGCAGGACGTGGCCGCCGCCGATCGCGAGTCCGTTCACCGCTGCGATCACCGGCTTGGGCACCTCGCGGATCACGCGGTGGAGCCCCTCGATCTCGAACAGCCCGCTCTCCGACGGTCCGTAGTCGCCGGTCTCGGCGCGCTGCTTCTGGTCGCCGCCGACGCAGAACGCGCGATCGCCCGCGCCCGTGAGCGCCACGACCCCGACGCCCGGCGCCGCCCATGCGCGCTTGAAGCAGCGGATCAGCTCCTCGACGGTGTGCGCGGTGAAGGCATTCAGCCGCTCGGGCCTGTCGATCGTGATCCATGCAAGCCCGCCGTCCTCCTCGTAGCGAACATCGGTGAGCGCGTCGGTCGGCGCCATTCACTCCCTCCTCTCGTTGCCCTATGCCATCGTGAGGCCGCCGCTCACCGACAGCGTCTGTCCGGTGATGTAGCCGGCCTCCTCGCTTGCGAGGAACGCCACCGCCGCGGCCGCGTCCTCCGGCCGCCCGAGCCTGCGCATCGGCACCGCGCGCGTGAGCGAGTCGATCATGCGCTCGGCGTCGGGAGCGGCGCGCGACATGGCGCGGAGCATGTCGGTATCCGTGGGCCCGGGGCACACGACGTTGGCTGTTACGCCGTGCCGTGCCGATTCTCGCGCGATCGTCTTTGTGAAGCCGATCACCGCCGCCTTCGCGCCCGCATACACCGCCTCCTGGCTCGAGCCGACGCGCGCGGCGTCGCTCGAGATGTTCACGATCCGCCCCCAGCCGCGCTCCACCATCCCGCCGAGCACCGTCCGCGTGGTGCGAAGACAGCCTTCGTAGTTCACCGCGATCACGCGGCGCCAGAATTCCTCATCGGTATCGAGGAAGCTCCGGAACTCGTCCCAGCCCGCGCAGTTCACGAGCACCTCCACCGGGCCGAGGCGCTCCTCGACCGTCGCCACCGCTGCCGCCACCGCGCCCCCATCGGTGACGTCGAGCGCCACTGCGAGCGCGCGCCCACCGGCGCCGGCGAGCTCGCGCTCGACCTCGGCGCGGGCGTCCGCGAGGATGTCGCCCACCCCCACGGCGAATCCGCGTGCGGCGAGCGCGTGCGCGGTCGCGCGCCCGATCCCGCGGCCACCGCCGCTGACGAGCGCTACCCGCTCACTCATCGCCGCGCCCGCCGGGCGATCCGATCTGCGCTGTTTGCACCGGACATTCGTCCGGAAACTGCAGGGTGCCCCTGCCGGGACCCGTGCCTGCGTGATAGGAGTGCGCACGCACGGTTTCGTGCGCGGTCCTCCCGCCCTCCATCCATGCCCAGCGGGAGGACCACACTTAGGAGCGTACACCCAAGGCAGTCCTCCGTCCTCCGACCGCGCCTCGCTCGCCTCGCGCGCGCCACACCCCCCGAGGGCGCGCCTCGTATCATCCTCCCCAACAGGCGAGTGCCGAAGGGCCCCGGGCAACCGGGGCCCTTCGCGTGGACGGGCATGCGGCGGTGGCGCGCCGTCACCTCGCCCATAATCCTTCGATGCCTCGCGCCTCATACATGCGGCAGAGGAGCGCCTCTGCGTTGGCAGCCGTGCTCGGCTGCGTCCTGCTCACCTGTGGCTGCGCCGGCAAGGGGGCGGGGAGCGCCGCGGCGCCGGCGGGCGACCCGTCGGGCACGCAGGCGCCCGCGCCCGCAGCGACGACCGCGGACACGCCGACGCCGCGGCCCGCCAACCCGGGGGTGCAGGGCGCGGGGTCCAAGCCGGGGCCGCACGACGGCGCCGGGCAGGCGACGGCACCCGGCGCGACATCCACCGCCGCGCGGCAGCGCCCGGTGGCCCCCGCGCACCCCGTGCCCGCGGCGTTCCGCCCGGCGCCGGGCGCGCCCTCCGATGAAGAAGTGCGGATGGAGCTCGAAAAGATGGCGGCCGTTCAGCGCCGCCAGCGCGAGCAGGCCCTCAGCGCCGCTGCCGCGAACCTCGCGGGCCTGCTGCCCTGGACGCTCGAGCAGAAGTCGGGTATCCAGGTGAGCGTCGCGTCGGTGTTCACCGACTACGGCCTCGGGCTCGCGTGCGGCGGGGTGCTCGGCCGCTACCAGCTCGGTGTCGCGCACAAGACCGCGCCCTGCGGCACGATGATCACGTTCGCCTACGGCGGGCGCAGCATCACGGTCCCCGTGATCGACCGCGGGCCCTACATCGCCGGGCGCGAGTGGGACCTCACCGGCGCCACCGCCGAAGCGCTGGGCTTCCCGGGGCTCGGGCGCATCGCGTGGTCGCTCGCGCATTGAGCGGGGAGCGTGCGTCGAGGAACGGCCGGGTTCACAAAACGTTGACAACGATTCGCGCGAGCGGATAGCGTGCCACACGACGCAGGGAGTGGAGGGCCGTCTGCCGCGCGCGAGCGAGGGGCGGGCAGGCACCGCAATCGCAAGAGGGGGAGGAACGATGCACGGCAGGCTGCTCGCCGGCTTTGCGCTGGCTGGAACCATCGCGGCACTCGTCGCGGTGTCGACCGCGCAGGCGGCACCGCATTGGTACAAACAGAAAAAACTGCTCACCGCGGCGCCGGTCGCGGTTGCCACGAAAGGTGGGCTGACGCTGAGCGCGCTCGGACTCACGATCACCTGCAAAGTGACCGACACCGAGGAAATCTGGAACCCCACGGGAGGCGGCGCAGGTGAAGACCTGATGACGGCGTTCGTCTTCACGGCGTGTCAAAACACGGCGGTGTCGCCGCTGTGTCCGATCGGCCCGGTGGAAGTCATCGCCAATGGCCTGCCGTGGCCGTCACAGCTGTTCAGCACGGGGCCGCCGATGCCAGAAATCCGCGACCGGATCGAAAAGGTGCGGATCGGGGTGAGCTGCAGCGCGGGCACGCCGCCCGACGAATTCGAAGGCACGCTCACGCCGAGCGTAGGCGTGGGCAAGCTGATCTTCGGTCCCGGATCGGGCACGCTCTTCGACAGCTCGTCGAACCCGATGACGGTGAGCGGCGTGGACAAACTGAAAAAACTCCCCGGCCGCATCAGGGCGAAAGATCCGTGACAGCGCAGCCCGCGGCAGACCGCCGCGGGCGCGACGGGCGCCTTCGCGCGAGCCGCGGAGGCGCCCGTGCACGACGAATCTGCACCCTGGGCAGCTGTCCAAGGCGTGCCCGCCGATCCTGGCCACCCGGCCCTCGTGCGGCACCCGCCGGGGCGTCACGATCTGCTCGATGGCAGCCGTTCCGGAGATCATCGGGGGTCCCACGCCGATCCCGGTCCTGCGCCTGCCGGGGGACATCTACCGCTGGAAGGTCCAGAACGGCACCGCCGAACAGCACGTGTACGTGCAGATCGCGGAGTCGCTCAGGCCCGAGAGCGTCGAGGAGCCGCTGCGGTCGAGCATCGAATCCAAGGGCGAGTCGGTGCTGCGCAAGCTGCTCGAGCGAGGCAACGTGCCCACGCGCATCAAGATCACCTCGGGCGGGATCACGGAGGTGGGGGTGGACAGGCGTTCGCGGCCCTGCTCGCTGTAGAGCCGGGCGACGGCGGGTCGAGCTGATCCGCACCGGCGCGGCATTCGGCGCAGCGCCTGCCGGCGCCGTCCCGCGCGCGATGTAGGCTCGCGCGATGCGAAGTCGAGTCCGCGTGTGGGTGTTCGCGATCGCCGCGGTGGTGATCGTCGTGAGCTGGCTCGTCGAATCGCCGGGCACGCTCGAAGCGGTCGGGCTCGCGGTCGTGCTCGCGGTGATGCTCGTGATGCTCGCGCGCGAACTCAGACGGCCGGCCTGAGCCGCTGCAGAGACCGGCGTTGGGCACGTACACGGTGACGGGTGGCTAGCATCCGCGCATGAGCTCGGTTGGGTACGCGGCCGGGGTGCCCGCCGGCCGCACGCAGGCGCTGTTCGGCCGCGTGATGGGGCTCGTCGCGCTCACCGTCGGCTTCGCAACGCTCGGCGTGTACCTCGGTCGCAACCTCGGTGGGGCCGGCTGGTTCATCGCGTGGCTGCTCGCGCTCGGCTGCCTCGTGGGCCTCAGCGTGGCGAACGCGCGCGGCAACCACAGCCTCGCGCTCGTCCTGCTCCTGCTGTTCGGCGTGCTGATGGGCGCGAGCGTGGCAACCACGATCAACTACTACTCGGCGACCGACCCGACAGCGGTACGGCAGGCGTTCGGCGCTACGGCGCTGTTCGTCGGCGCCCTGGGGGCGGGCGGCTACGCGATCCGACGTGACCTCTCGTTCCTGTACCGCCTGCTGTTCTTCCTGCTGCTCGGTCTGATCGCTGCCGGGATCGTGCTCATCTTCGTGCGCATCCCCGCGCTGTACACGGCGTACGCGCTCGTGGGGCTCGCCATCTTCGGCCTCTACACGGTCGTCGACTTCAATCGCCTGCGGCGAGCCGGCACGGACGAGGCGATCCCCCTCGCAGCGGGGATCTTCATCGACATCCTCAACATCTTCCTGCTGTTCCTGCGCCTGTTCGCGCGCGAATAGGCGGCCCGCACCTAGAGGAAGCCCGCCAGCCCGGACACATCCACGCCGGGGATCCGCAGCGCCCGCACCATCCGCTCGGCGACCTTGCGCCAGGTGAAGAGCTCGGCGTGCTCGCGGCCGAGGGCGCCCAAGCGCCGCGCGGTGTCGGGGTCGCACAGCTCGAGCATCGCCTCGAGCAGCTGCTGCTCGGACTCGGGGTCCACGACACGGCCTGCCTCACCGATCATCGTCGCCGGGCCGCCGTTGCGCGTCCCGATCGAGGGGATGCCCGCGGCAGCGGCTTCGACGTGAACCGTCCCGGCGGGCTCGTGCAGCGATGGCATCACGAACACGGTCGCGCGCCGGTACAGGTCGCTGAGGCGCTCGCGCGCCTGTGGGTCGTCCATCGGCAGCCTCCCGTGCCCCGTGACGCCCTCTAGGTCGATACGCGGGTGTCCGCCGACGAGGTCGATCGTCGCTGTCGGATGGCTGGCGCGCACGGCGGCGAACGCCTCGAGCACCCGCGGGCCGTTCTTGCGCTCCCAGTCGAAGCCGACGAACAGGAAGCGCGGCGCCGACCAGTCCCGCTCCTGCGCCGCCGAGGCGGCGAACGATTTGTTGGATCCCAGCCCCACCACGTGGACCTTGTCCGCGGCGATGCCGTAGTCGGAGACGATGCTGTCTGCAACCCAGTGCGAGAAGGTGCAGCAGCCCGTCGCCGACTCGTAGGCCGCGCGCTGGCGGCGCACGAGGCTGTCGAGCTCGTGCCGGGAGAGGCCCTGCAGGTGCGGCCACGGGTACGCCGCGATCGCCTGGGCGACCGTCGAGTCCTGGTAGGTCACCATCGCCAGGCCGTCGGGCGCCGGGTACTCGCCGCCGTTCTGGACGAAGCCGTCGAGCGGGGCCGCCGCGCGCAGCGCCCGCGCCACCCAGCGCGCGCGGGCGCCGGCGTAGACCGAGCTCGCGAGCCCGACGTTCCACAACCGCTTCCGCGCGTGCGAGGGGCTGCGCAGATCCGACGGGCGCGCTCCGAGCAGGCCACCCGCCCACATCGCGGCACGCGGAAGCCCCTCATACGGCGTGTCGCCGACGGCGACGACCTGCCTGGCGACCTCGCGCAGCGCGCCGAGCACCGACGCGGGCCAGCCCGAGTTGGCGGCGGGGTCTTCCGGATCGCCCATCGCCGCCATCCCCAGCGCCAGGGAGTCGGGGGAGCGGAGGACGGAGGTTGCTTCTTGTCCGGGGCTGGTCATCGCCGCGAGCCCAAGCATTTCATGCATGAAGCGAGGAGGGGGTGCGCCGACTCGTGCGCAGTCGGGAGAATCTGCTGAGAAGCGCCCGCACGAGGAGATCGTCGAGAATTGGACAGATCGTGATCCCTGTCGCCCTCGACAATGTGCCCATGAGGATGAGCCGATCCGAGCTCGCCGATGCTCCTGCGCGCGGGGAGGGCGCGCTGCGAGGAGGTGCGCGTGGGGAAGCGAGGACGTCCGTCGTGCCCGGACGAGGTGTGAACTGCTCCCGCGGCGGGAAGTAGGGAGCGGAAATGCCGTTCAGGCAGGGGCACCTTCGGTACTTCGTCACTGTTGCCGACGAGGGGCAGATCACCCGCGCGGCGCGGAAGCTCAAGATCGCTCAGCCCGCGCTCTCGCAGGCGATGGCTCAGCTCGAGGCGGACGTCGGCTTCGCACTGTTCGAACGGCACCCGCGCGGCGTCACGCTCACGCCGGCGGGGCGCGCCTTCTACACGCATGCCTGGCGCGCGGTGGAGGCGGCTGCGGAAGCGGAGCAGACGGGGGACTGGCTCAACCGCAGCGCCGAGGGCACGATCGAGTTCGGCTTCGTCGGGTCGCCGCCCGGGCTCGACAGCCCGAAGTGGATCCAGGCGTTCGGCGCCGCCCACCCCGGGATCGACTTCCGCTACCGCGAACTTCCGTTCCCCACGCTGCCCACGTCCGGCTGGATCGCCGACGTCGACATCGCTGTGTGCCACGCCCCTCCCGTCAGCGAGGACGTGTGGTCGCATCCGTTGCGGCGCGAGGTGCGCGCCATGCTCGCGCCGGGGAAGCACCGCTTCGCCGAGCGCGATGAGGTGAAGGTCGCCGAGGTGCTCGACGAGACCTTCATCGGCCTGCACCCGACCGTCGCGCCCGCATGGGCGGGCTTCTGGAGCCTCGACGACCACAGGGGGCAGCCGCCGCGCGACAGCACACCCGATCGCGCCGCCAACCCGCACGAGGTGCTCGCGGCGCTGGCGGTGCGTGACGCGATCACCACCGTCCCGTCCTCCGTCGCCGCGGTGATCCTCAACGTGCTGAGCGGGATAGCCGCGGTGCCCGTCGCCGACGCGGCACCCTGCACGATCATGCTCGTCGGCCACGCCGACAGACGCAACCCGCTCGTCGCGAGCGTCCTCAGGTTCGCCCGCCGGATCGCCCCCGCCGCGGCGGGGGCGCCCGACGAGGTCTTTACGTCCGGCGGGTGAGGGCGCACGTCCCGACCTTTACGGGTCACGGAAGTCCGTTCTCCACCCTCCATGGTGGCGCGACCGCCGAAGCGCGGCGGCCGTGCGGCCCTCGGTGTCTGAACCCATCCGTTCCGGCGAAGTTGCGCACCGTAGGACGCCTGCGCTTGGCATCGGTCAGCCGAAATGCGCCCGATCACCCGAGCATGTCGTGGAAAACTCCGGATACGGCGCCGGCGGCCCGCGAGTAGCTTGCCGTCATGGTGATGAGGGCTGGAACGGGCGAGCAGGACGTCGAGGCGACACGCAACGTGTTCGGCGACGTGCTGTGCGCGATCGACGGCACGCCCGAGAGCGTCGCGGCGGTCGAGCACGCGGTTGCGCTCGCCGCGCCCGGCGGACGCCTGACCCTGCTCGTCGTCACCTCCTTCGAGGCCGAAGGCGAACACCGCTCCCCCGAGATCAGCCCGGGGCGTGCGAAAGCGATGATCGACGAGGCGGTAGCGATCTGCAACGCCGCCGGCGTCGAGGCGACGGTTGAGGTCGATCCCGGGAGCCCGCCGTCACAGCTCGTGCTCGACTGGGCAGAGGGTCACGGTCTGCTTGCGCTCGGCGCTCCCGCGACATCCTGGTTCGGCAGCATCTTCGCGGGCGGCGTCGGCGCCACCGCGGAGGAGTTCTTCGACACGCCGATGCTGCTTGCGCACTCGAGCCCCGCCCGTGCAGGCTCCGGCGCCCCCGTGGCTGTCGCCAGTGACGGAACCGAGGGCTCGGACGAGCTCACCCGTCTCGCCGCGCGCGTGGCGCGCTCGCAGGGGATGTCCCTGGTGCTCGTGTACGCACGCTCGCGCTCGGATGCGAGGTCGCGCCGGGTCGAGGAGCAGGCGCAGGAGCTCGAGCGCGCGATGGACGGCGCCTTCGAGTTGCGACTGCTGAGCGGCCACCCGCGGACGGCGATCATCGAGGCGCTCGCCGATGTCGGGCCTTCGCTCGTCGTGATGGGCAGCCGGCGCCTGCGCGGGCTACGCGTCGTCGGCAGCGTCAGCCGGCGGGTGGTGCATCACGGAGGCTGCTCGGTGCTGCTCGTACCGCCCGAGGTCCCGCCGGCGAGCTGAGCGGCTCGCGCCGGGCGCCGGGCAAAACGCTCGATCCGCTCAGCGTGCGGATGTCCGTTTGGTCGCGGACCCGCGTTTGGCGGCCGCGGTGCGTTTTGCCGCCGACGTGCTCCGCTTCGCCGCTTTCGAGGCGGGCTTCGCCGCTTTCGAGGCGGGCTTCGCCGGTTTCGAAACGGGCTTCGCCGGCGTCGCGCGCGGCCGCCTGGAGGTCGGACTCTGTCGTGCCGGGTGGCTCGGCGCCGATCTGCTCCCGCGCGTCCGGCGGGTTGCGCCCGCGGCGGTGCGCGCGAAGTCGGTCGGCTGGCGCAACGTGGCGATGACGCGTTCGAACAGTTCCGCCTGCACCCGAACGAGCGAGGCGGACTCCTGCAGCGCCACGCCCGCCGCTTCGAGCGCCTCCGCCTGCCGCCGCAGCGTCGAGCCGGTTTCCTCGAGCAGGTCGAACACGGCCTCGACGGGTCCGAGCAGCGTCCCGATCAGGCGCCCCTGGCGCCGGCGCTCCCCGTCGACGACCTCCTGCACGAGCTCGAGCTGGCGTTGGGTTGCACGCAGCAGATCACCAGGCAGCTCGGTTCGGCCGGCGGCGGACGCGGCCGAGGAGATCACCGAGTCCATCACCTGCCTCCACTCGGAGAGCAGGTCGCGTCCGTTCAGGTCAGGCACAGCGCATCACCTCCGCCAGCCATGATCGCACGACTCGCGCGACTACCTGCACAATCGCGAGCATGACCGCCCTCGTGTACAGCGGCATCGGCTCGCGGCGCACTCCGGCGGCGGTCCTCGAGTTGATGGGGGCGATTGCCGCGCGACGGGCACGCGCAGGGCTGATCCTGCGAACGGGCGGATCACCCGGCGCCGACCAGGCGTTCGCGCGCGGTGCGCTCGCCGCGGGCGGTCGCCTGGAGCTGTATCTGCCGTGGCCCGGGTTCGAGTCGGACGCGCGCGCGGCGGGCGAGGAGGGCGCGCGCATGCAGACGCTCGAGCATCCCGCCGACGCGGCCTACGAGCTCTCGAAGGCGTTCCACCCGTGCTGGCGCTCCCTTGCTGCGCCTGAGCGAGCGCTGCTCGCACGCGACGCCCACGAGGTGCTCGGTGCGACGCTCGAGCTGCCCTCCGAGCTCGTGCTCTGCTGGACCGCCGACGGTAGCCTCGACGGTGACGGGCTGCTCGACGACGGCACGGGTCAGGCGCTTCGCATCGCCGCCGCGTGGAACGTGCCGGTGTTCAACCTCGCACGCCCCGATCACCTGGCCCGCTGGAGCGCGGCGGCGGCTAGCCGGTAGCGGCGCGTCCGCGGGCAGCGTTCGAGCAGCCCCAGCTCGAGCAGGGTCTGGGCGTAGCGGTGTGCCGTGCTCGGGCTCATGCCGAGCTCGCCCGCGAGTTCCACGATGCCGCGCTCGCGATCATCCGCCTCGAAGCGCGCGAGCAGGGCCAGGCCGCGCAGCAGCGACCGCGAGAGTCGACGCTCCTCCGCCGGGGGGAGACTTGTCCGCGCGAGCAGGACGGCGGCCGGCTGCGCGCCGCCGCCCGAGGCGGCGCGCAGGACGTGCTGGACCTGGGTGGGGGAGAGGGTGATCGAGATCGGCTGCGCGTCGCGAGCGCTCATCGACGGGATGCTCGCAGATGATGACGCTTGTCTGCAGCCACTGTCTCTGACCAGATCGCCGAAGCGCGCCCGGCGACGCTCAGGCCGGGTCGGCGCCGTCGCCGCTGCTCGGCCGCGGTAACCGCCGGGTAGCCTGCATGCCTGCGATGGCCCTCACGGTGACACTCCCCGACGGCAAGGAGCTCGAGCTGCCTGACGGCGCCACCGGCGCGGACGCGGCGGCGGCGATCGGCCCCGGCCTCGCTCGCGCCGCCCTCGCGGTCGAGGTGAGCCATCCCGAGGCGGGGGAGGGGCCCCAGGTGCGCGACCTCGCGCGGCCGCTGCCCGACGGCGCCCACATCTCGATCCTCACTGCCAAGAGCGGCGAGCAGGCCCTCGAGCTGATCCGCCACGACGCCGCGCACGTGCTCGCGAGCGCCGTGGTGGACCTGTACGACGGCGTCAAGATCTCGATCGGCCCTCCGATCGAGAACGGCTTCTACTACGACTTCGAGTTCCCGGCGGGCACGGTCGTATCCGAGGCGGACTTCCCGCGGATCGAAGAGCGCATGCGCGAGCACGTGAAGGCAGCCGAGGAGTTCGTGCGCGAGGACGTGCCGGTGGCACAGGCGCGCGAGCGCTTCGTCGAGGAGCGCCAGGACTACAAGGTGGAGCTGATCGACGACCTCGTCGCCGGCGCCGACTCCTCGACGGCGCTCGAGACCGTCTCGCTCTACACCAACGGACCCTTCACCGACCTCTGCCGCGGCCCGCATGCACCCAGCACCTCCACCGTGGGGGCGTTCCGCCTGCAGTCGGTGGCGGGCGCCTACTGGCGCGGAGACTCGGCGCGCACGATGCTCACCCGCATCTACGGCACCGCCTTCTTCACGAAGGCGGCGCTCGACGAGCACCTCGAGCGACTCGAGCAGGCGCGCGCACGCGATCATCGCAAGCTCGGCCGCGAGCTCGACCTGTTCATGTTCTCGGAGCTGTCACCCGGCAGCCCGTTCTGGAAGCCCGCCGGCATGACCATCTGGAACGAGCTCACCGAGCTGTGGCGCTCGGAGAACCGCAGCCGCGGATACAACGAGGTGAAGACGCCGATCCTCTACGACGTCGAGCTGTGGCGTCGCTCGGGCCACTGGGACAAGTACAAGGACAACATGTACTTCACCGACGTGGAGGGGCGTCCGATGGGCCTGAAGCCGATGAACTGCCCGGCCCACATCCAGATCTACGCGGACGAGCGGCGCTCCTACCGCGACCTGCCCATCCGCTACAGCGAGGCGGGGCTGGTCCACCGCCACGAGCCGAGCGGAGTCCTGCACGGGCTTCTGCGCGTGCGGCACATCACCCAGGACGATGCCCACATCTTCTGCACCGAGGAGCAGGTCCAGGAGGAGGTCGTCCAGTGCCTGCGCTTCGGCTTCGACCTGTACGCGCGCTTCGGCATCGAGCCGCGGCTCGAGCTCTCGACGCGCCCGCAGGAGCGGATCGGCGACGACGCCATGTGGGACCGCGCCGAGGGCGCGCTCGCAGGAGCGCTCGACGCGGAGGGGCTCGCCTACGAGCTCAATCCCGGCGACGGCGCGTTCTACGGCCCGAAGATCGACCTGCACATGACCGACTCGATCGGGCGCTCGTGGCAGCTCGGGACCGTCCAGCTCGACTACTCGATGCCCGAGCGGTTCGACCTGGTTTACACCGGCGCCGACAACGCCGAGCACCGGCCGGTGATGATCCACCGCGCGCTGCTGGGGTCCTTCGAGCGCTTCATCGGCATCCTCATCGAGCACTACGCCGGCGAGTTCCCGCTGTGGCTCGCGCCCGTCCAGGCGATCGTGCTGCCGGTGTCCGATCGCTTCAACGACTACGCCGAGGGTGTGCGCGAGCAGCTCGCCGGCGAGGGGGTGCGCGTCGAGCTCGACGCCCGCGGCGAGTCGGTCGGGCGCAAGATCAGGGACGCCGAGCTCCGCAAGATCCCCTACATGCTCGTCGTGGGCGAGCGCGAGCAGGCGGCAGGCGCCGTTTCGGTGCGCGAGCACCGCGGCGGCGAGGAGGGCACCGTGCCGGTGGCGGACTTCTCCCGGCTCCTGGAGGGGCAGCTATAATCACGCGGGTTGAAGCCCGGAAATCCTCCAGCGCCACGTCTGGCGACAGCTTGACGCACGGTCAGCACAGCTAGTGCCGGTCCCCCGTAGGTTCGACCGGCGCCCGCCCGAGCGGGACACGACCAGGATCAACGAGCGTATTCGCGTGCCCGAGGTGCGCCTGATCGACGACGACGGCCAGCAGGTGGGCGTGCTGAAGATCGCCGACGCGCTGAAGTTCGCGCAGGACCGCGACCTCGACCTCGTCGAGGTGGCACCCGAGGCGCGCCCGCCCGTCTGCCGCGTGCTCGACTACTCGAAGTACAAGTACGAGCAGGCCCAGAAGCAGAAGCAGGCACGCAAGCACCAGCAGCAGATCACCGTGCGCGAGATCAAGTTCCGTCCGAAGATCGCCCAGCACGACTACGACACGAAGAAGAACCACGTGGAGCGCTTTCTGCGCCACAAGGACAAGGTGAAGGTGACGATCATGTTCCGCGGGCGCGAGGTGACCCACCCGGAGCGCGGCACCGCGATCCTCGACCGCCTCGCCGACGAACTCTCCGAGCTCGGCGTCGTCGAGCAACGCCCGATGCAGGAAGGCCGGAACATGACGATGATGATGGCGCCCTCCAAGGCGGTGCTGTCAGGACGCATCGACGAGACGCAGGACGGCGAGGCGCAGGAGGCCGACGCCGCGCAGGACGGCTCACCCGCGGCGCAGGGCGGCGAGGCATCCGCAGCCGCCGACGGCGCGGCGGCGACGTCGAGCGACGCTGAGCAGGACGCGGAGGCCGCTTCGCCGGACACCGAGTCGAGCGACGCACCCGCCCCCTCGGAGGGGTCTTCGGCGGCCGCAGCCTGAGGAGCGAGCGGTAGGCGGACGCCGCCGTGTCATAATCAGCGGCCGACCATGCCGAAGATGAAGACCCATTCGGGCGCGAAGAAGCGCTTCAAGGTGACCGGCGGCGGCAAGATCCGCGCCCGCCACGCCTTCACGAGCCACATGCTCGAGCACAAGTCGCCCAAGCGCAAGCGCGCGCTCGGCCGGCCCGTAGCGGTCGCCAAGCAGGATGTCCCGCGCGTCAAGCGGATGCTGGGGGTGGGCAAGTGACGAGGGTCAAGCGCTCGCTCCACGCGCGCAAGAAGCGCCGCTCGACGCTCGAGCTGACGAAGGGCTTCCGCGGCGAGGCGCACTCCAACTACAAGCGCGCCAAGGAGGCGCTGATGAAGGCGGACGCCTACGCGTACCGCGATCGGCGCAACCGCAAGCGGGACTTCCGGCGGCTGTGGATCACGCGCATCAACGCCGCCGCGCGCGCGAACGGGATGAGCTACTCGCAGTTCATGCACGGGCTCTCGCAGGCCGGTGTGGAGCTCGACCGCAAGGTGCTCGCGGACATCGCCGTCCGCGACGCCGACACCTTCCGACGCTTTGCCGACGTCGCCCGAGAGGCGTCGGCTGCCTGACACCGCCCGCCGGCGGTTCCGGCAATCGACATAGACAGCCTCACGGGCGTCGCTCCTGAAAGGGACGGCGCCCTTTTTCGTTCCCGCCGAAGCACACCACCAGAACAACCACACGACCCACCACCTCCAGCCGACGACGCAGACGATGACGACACCGCATACGCCCAGGGACAGCAGATGACGCGCATCGCCTCCGTGCAGAACCCGCGCCTGAAGGCCGTGCGCCGCCTGCACGGCAAGCGCGAGCGCACGCTGCGTGGCGTCTTCGCCGCGGAGGGCGAGGACCTCGTCGCCGCCGCCCGCCTCGCCGGCCGGCGCGCGCTCGAGGGCTACCGCGTAGAGGGCTCGGGTCTCGGCGAGGATGGATTCCACGACGTGGACGAGCGCGCTCTCGCGAGCGCGTCGGCGCTCGGCTCGGGCACGCGCGTGATCGGCGTCTACGAGCAGCGCTGGGAGACTCCGGCGGGGCCGCTGTGCGTGTACCTGCACGGCGTCTCTGATCCCGGCAACGTCGGCACCGTGCTGCGCTCAGCCCGCGCCTTCGGCGCCTCGAGCGTCGCGCTCGGCCCCGGCTGCGCGGACCCCCACTCGCCGAAGGCGGTGCGCGCCTCGATGGGCGCGATCTTCTTCGTGCGGCTCGCTCGGGTGAGCGACGTCGGCGAGCTGCCCGGCGAGCGCGTCGCGCTGCTGGCCGACGCGGACGACGTGCTGCGCGGGCGCGCCGAGGGAGCTGCGGCGGACACCGCGCTGCTCGTCGGGGCGGAGCGCGAGGGCCTGCCCGCGGAGGTGATCGCGGCATGCGAGCGGAGGGCGCGGATCCCGATCGCGGGAGACTCGCTCAACGCCGCGATGGCTGCCACCGTGGCGCTCTACGAGATGACCCGGCAACCATCTAGGGTCCCCGCGTCATGATCGATCGGATCGCACAGCTTCGCGCGGAGGCCGAGCGGGAGCTCGCCGCCGCGTCCTCGAGCGAGGAGCTCGAGGAGCTGCGCGTGCGCTACCTCGGCCGCAAGGCGGAGCTCCCGCGGCTGCTGCGCGGCGTCGCCGAGCTGCCCCCGCAGGAGCGCGGCGCGGTCGGCCGCGCCGCCAACGAGGCGCGCTCGGCGCTTGAGGCGATGATCACCGATCGCGGTGCAGAGCTCGCGGCGGGCGAGCTCGAGCTCGCCCTGCACGCCGACGCCGTCGACGTCACGTTGCCGGGCGCGCCGCCGCAGCAGATCGGTCGCCTGCACGTGCTGACGGCGACGACGCGCGAGCTGGAAGACATCTTCCTCGGCCTCGGCTTCACGGTCGTGGAGGGCCCCGAGGTGGAGACGGTGCACTACAACTTCGACGCGCTCAATCACAGCCCCACGCATCCGGCGCGGGCGCGCACCGACACCTTCTACCTCGACGCGCCCGCCGACGGCACGGAGCTGGTGCTGCGCACCCACACCTCGCCGATGCAGGTGCGCGCGATGGAGGTGCACCCGCCGCCGCTGTACGTCGTGATCCCAGGCCGCGTGTACCGCCCCGACTCAGACGCCACGCACACGCCGCAGTTCCACCAGATAGAGGGCCTCGCGGTGGACGAGGACATCACGCTCGCGGACCTGAAGGGAACGCTTTTGGAGTTCGCGCGCGCGGTGTTCGGCGGCGAGCGCGAGGTGCGCCTGCGCCCGCATTTCTTCCCGTTCACCGAGCCGAGCGTCGAGGTGGACGTGTCCTGCTTCAACTGCTCGGGGAAGGGCTTCTTGCGGGATGGCACGCGTTGCTATTTGTGCAAGGGCGAGGGCTGGCTCGAGGTGCTCGGCGCGGGCGAGGTGGACCCCAACGTGTACTCCTACGTCGCTACCACCGAGGCGAACGCGCCGGGCTACGACCCGGAGAAGGTGCAGGGCTTCGCCTGGGGTCTCGGCGTCGAGCGGATCGCGATGCTCAAGCACGGCGTGCCCGACCTGCGCCTGTACTTCGAGAACGACCTGCGCTTCCTGGAGCAGTTCGGATGAGGGTGCCGCTTCCCTGGCTGCGCGAGTACTGCGATCCGCCGCTCGACACGGCGGGCGTCGAGGAGCGCCTGACGATGACCGGGACGAAGGTGGAGGCTGTCCTCCACCACGGCGTGGGCGCCGCGGAGCGCTTCGTCGTGGCGCGCGTGCTGAGCGCAGAGCAGCATCCCGATGCGGACCGGCTGAGGGTATGCCGCGTCGACGTCGGCGACGGCGGCGAGCCCGCCACGATCGTCTGCGGCGCCCCGAATGTGGCGGCCGGGCAGACCGTCGCGGTGGCGCGGCCGGGGGCGGTGATGCCCGACGGGCGCACGCTCGACAGCCAGGAGCTGCGCGGCGTCCTCTCCGAAGGCATGATCCTCGCCGAGCACGAGCTCGACCTCGGCGGGGAGCGGGCGGCGGGGATCATGGTGCTGGATGAAGCGATGCTCGATGCGGAGCTAGCGCCGGGGACCCTGCTGCAGGACGTCATCGCGATCGCGATGGACGTGCTCGAGCTCGAGATCACGCCGAACCGTCCCGACTGCCTCGGCGTCTTCGGCGTCGCGCGCGAGCTGCACGCCGCCACCGGCGCGGAGCTCGCGGAGGAGCCCTGGAGCGAGGACGAGGGCTCGGCGGGTCCGGTCGCCGCCGCGCAGGTGAGCGTCGAGTGCCCCGATCTGTGCCCGCGCTTCACCGCGCGCGTGTTCGAGCAGGTGACGATCGCGCCCTCGCCCGCGTGGCTGAAGGCGCGCCTGGCGGCTGCGGGGCAGCGCCCGATCAACAACGTCGTCGACATCACCAACTACGTGATGCTGCTCACCGGTCAGCCGTTGCATGCGTTCGACCTCGACCGCGTGGCGGGCGCACGCCTCACCGTCAGGCGCGCACGCGAGGGCGAGGCGGTGGAGACGCTCGACGGGCAGACTCGCACGCTCGACGGCGAGATGGTGGTGATCGAGGACGCCGACGGCCCGACCTCGATCGCGGGCCTGATGGGCGGCACCCGCTCGGAGGTGCAGCCCGACACGACACGGGTGCTGCTCGAGGTCGCCAACTGGAGCGGGCCCAACATCCATCGCACATCGTGGGCGCTCGGCTTGCGCAGCGAGGCATCCGCGCGCTTCGAGAAGGGGCTCGCACCGGAGCAGTGCCTGCACGCGCAGGCGCTCGCCGCGCGCCTGATGCGCGAGCTCTGCGGAGCGACGCTCGCCCCCGGCACGGTCGATGTCGGCGGCGAGCCGCCGCCGGCGCCGCCGATCGCCCTGAGGGAGGCCCGCGTGCAGGCGATCCTCGGCGTGCCCGTCGCCCGCGAGCGCCAGGCGGAGATCCTGCGGGCGCTCGACTTCGGCGTGGAGGACGCACCCGAAGGGCTCTCCGTGGCGGTGCCGGCGGTGAGGCGGGGAGACGTGTACCGCGAGATCGACCTGATCGAGGAGGTGGCGCGCATCGACGGCGTAGAGCGCCTCCCCGTCACACTGCCCGCGCGCCGCGGCGCCGCGGGGCGCCTGAGCCACGCGCAGCACGTCCGCCGCGCCGCCGAGGACGCCCTCGTCGGCCGGGGGCTGCACGAGATCGTCGGGTGGAGCTTCGCCGAGCCCGCGCTGCTCGACCGGCTGCGCCTACCCGCTGAGCACGCGCTGCGCAACGTGCTCGTGCTCGAGAACCCGATGTCGGATGGGCAGTCGATCATGCGCCCCACGCTGCTCGGCTCGCTGCTCGACGCCGCACGGCACAACGTCGCGCGCAACGCCCCCGACGTCGCGATCTTCGAGTCCGGCACGGTCTACCGGGCGCAGCCGGCGGGAGACGGCAACCCGGTGCGCGGCGTCGAGGAACACCGTGCGCTGGGCGCGCTGCTCACCGGCTCGCTCGCGCCGCGCTCGTGGCGGGGCGAGGCGCCGCACGGCGACTTCTTCGCCGTGAAGGCGCTGCTCGAGGCGCTGCTCGGGCACTTCCATCTCGACTGCGCGGTGGAGCGCGAGACGTGGCCGTTCCTGCACCCGGGCCGAAGCGCAGCGGTGCTCGCGGCGGCCGACGGCGGCGAGCCCGTGCGGCTCGGGTGGATCGGCGAGGTGCACCCTCTCGTCGCGACGACTTGGGATCTGGAGCGCACCGCCGCCTTCGCCATCGACCTCGGCAGGCTCGCCGAAGCCGCTCCCGCCGTCGTCTCCTTCCGCGCGTTCGGGGCGTTCCCCGCGCTGCGCCTGGACATCGCGCTCACGCTTCCCGAGGACGTGTCGGCGAGCGACGTGCTGGGCGCCGTGCGGGACGCCGGCGGCGCCGTGCTCGAGCAGGTGCGCATCTTCGACGTGTACGCGGGCGAACAGGTGGGCGAGGGAAGGCGCTCGCTCGCACTCGCCCTGTCGTTCCGCGACCTCGAGCGGACGCTCACCGACGAGGACGTCACGCCCGTGCAGCAGCGGATCGTTGAGGCGCTCTCGCGCCTGGGAGGTGAGCTGCGTGGCTAGCCCACTCCAGTCGCACGAACGGGACGCGCCGCGGCTGATCGTCGCGGGCGCCACCGGCTTCGCCGGCGCCCTCGCCGCGCACCTGCTGTGGCGCCATCCGGGCTTCGAGCTCGCCGCCGTAACGGGGCGCTCGGAGAGCGGCAGGCAGCTCGAGGACCTATACCCGCGCTACCGGGTCCCGCTCGAGATCGGCGAGCTCGAGGCGGTGGAGCTCGACGGCATCGACGCGGCGGTTGTCGCCTACCCGCACGCCGCCGCCGCCCCCACCGTCGCGCTGATGCGCGAGCACGGCGTCCGCGTGGTGGACCTCAGCGCCGACTTCCGCCTGCGCTCGCTGGCGACGTACGAGCAGTTCTACGGCGAGCATCCGCGGCCCGAGCTGATCAAGGACTCGAGCTACGGGCTCACCGAGCTGCACCGCGAGGCGATCGCCGGCGCCGGCATCGTCGCGAACCCGGGGTGCTATCCCACCGCCTCGCTGCTCGCGCTCGCACCGCTCGCTCGCGCGGGGCTGATCGCGGACGTGGTGGTTGACGCCAAGCAGGGCATCTCCGGAGCCGGCCGCGCGTTCGACGACACGACACACCTGTCGATGGCGGGCGAGAACATCCTGCCCTACAAGGTTGCCGCCCACCGTCACACGCCCGAGATCGAGGAGCAGCTGTTCGCGCTCGATCCCGGCCTGGCGGACCTGCGGGTGCAGTTCCAGGCGCACCTCGTGCCGCTCGACCAGGGCGAGCTCGCGAGCTGCTACGTCACCCCAGCGCGAACGATCGAGGCGGACGAGCTGCGCGACCTGTTCACCGGCGCCTACGCCGATGAGCCGTTCGTCGAGGTCGCCGGCGAGCCCCCCGGAACGCGCGACGTGCTCGCCACGAACTTCTGCCGGATCTTCGCCGCCGCCGACCGGCACACGGGCAAGGTCGTCGTGCTGTCGGCGATCGACAACCTGTGGAAGGGCACCTCCTCGCAGGCGGTGCAGAACCTCAACGTGATGTTCGGGCTGCCCGAGGCGAGCGGGCTGGAATGAGCGTCGCGGATCTCTACGGCGACGGGGGCTTCTTCCGCTCGCGCTGGGTGCAGAGCCCGGCGCACGTGCGCGACCTCGGTTCCGATCCGCGGCTTCCGGGGGGCTTCCGCGCGGCGGGGGTGGCGGCGGGGATCAAGCCGAGCGGCAGGACGGACCTCGGGCTGCTCGTCTGCGACGGGCCCGAGATCGCCAGTGCTGCGCGCTTCACGACGAGCGGCACCGCGGCGGCGCCGGTGCTGCTGACGCGCGATCGCTGTCGCCTCGGCGCCCTGCGGGCGGTGCTGGCGAACTCCGGCTGCGCGAACGCGGCTACCGGCTCGCGCGGGCTCGAAGACGCCGCGCGCACCCAGGGCGCCGCGGCGCTCGCCGCGGGCGTCTCCGAGGACGAGGTGGCGCTCGCGTCGACCGGCGGGATCAGCCACCTGTTGCCCGTCCAGGCGATCCTCCAAGGCATCCTCCGCGTGCGCTCCGAGCTCTCGCCGTCGGGCGCCCGCTCCTTCCAGGACGCGATCCAGACGACGGACCGGTTCGAGAAGCGCGCGAGCCTCGAGCTGGAGCTGCCCTCGGGGACGGTGCGCATGAGCGCGCAGTGCAAGGGAGCGGGGATGATCTCCCCGGCGTTCGCAACGATGCTGTGCTTCGTGGAGAGCGACGCCGCGCTCTCGCCCGAGACGGCGGACCTGCTGCTCGGGGTGTGCGTGAGGCGGTCGTTCGACCGCGTGTCGGTGGACGGGCAGCTCTCCACGAACGACACCGCGATCCTGCTGTGCTCCGGCGCCTCCGGCGTCGGCGTCGCGCCCGAGAGCGAGGAGGAGCTGCGCTTCGGCGAGGCGCTCGACGCGCTGCTGCGACAGCTCGCGATCATGATGGTTGCCGACGGCGAGGGCGCGGAGCGGATCGCGCGGGTGGTCGTGCGCGGCGGCAGCGCCGAGCTGGTGGAGGGTGCCGCCCGTGCGGTTGCGAACTCGCCTCTGGTGAAGGCCGCTCTCAACGGCGGCGACCCCAACTGGGGGCGGATCGTGCAGTCGGTGGGCGCGAGCCTCCCGGGCACGGCACCCCTGCCGGTGGACGTGGCGATCGAGGGCAAACAGGTGTGCGTCGCGGGGGCGGCGATCGCCCACGACGAGGACGCTCTCGCGGAGGCGGTGTCGCGGCCGGAGGTGGAGTACGAGGTGGGCCTGCCGGGTGAGGGCGCGGAGACCGAGGTGTTCTTCTCGGACCTGTCCCACGGCTACGTCACCGTCAATGCCGACTACACGACGTGAGGAGCTGCGGATGCGCGACATAGGCACGCTGCTCGAGGCGCTCCCCTACATCAGGGAGTTCCACGGCAGGACGGTGGTCATCAAGTACGGCGGCGCCGCGATGGAGGACGCCTCGCTGCGCGAGGAGTTCGCGCGGGACGTCGTGCTGCTGAAGTACGTCGGCCTGAACCCGATCGTCGTCCACGGCGGCGGGCCCGAGATCACCGACTACATGGAGCGGCTGGGGCTGCCGGTGGAGTTCATCGGGGGCCTGCGCGTCTCCGACGAGCACACCGTCGAGATCGCCAAGATGGTGCTCGTCGGCAAGGTGAACAAGGAGATCGTGCTGCGGCTGAACCGCCACGGGCAGCCCGCCGTCGGCCTCTCCGGCGACGACGGCGCGCTCTTCCGCGTCGCCCGCCGCAGCGCGCCCGGGGGCGAGGACATCGGCTTCGTCGGGCGCATCGAGCGCGTGAACGTGGGCGTGATCGAGCACGTCGCGAGCGACTACATCCCGGTGATCGCCTCCGTGGGGGCCGACCGCGAGGGCAACTCCTACAACGTCAACGCCGACGAGGCGGCGGGCGCCGTCGCGGGCGCGCTCGGGGCGTACAAGGTCGTGTTCCTCACCGACGTCGCCGGCTGGCTGGGCGATCCCGCCGACCCCGACAGCCTGATAGCGCAGGCGAGCGCCGAGCAGGTACGCAGTGCGCTGCCGCAGCTCGAGGGCGGCATGCGCCCCAAGCTCGAGGCGTGCGTCGAGGCGATCGACGAGGGCGTCGGCGCGGCGCACATCCTCGACGGCCGGGTGGCGCACTCGCTGCTGCTGGAGCTGTTCACGGACGCCGGCGTGGGTACGAAGATCGAGGCGGCGCCGTGACGCTCGCGCAGCTGCAGGAGCTCGAGCGCGCGTCGGTGGTGTCCTCCTACGCGCGCCAGCCGGTCGAGTTCGTGCGCGGCGAGGGCGTGCATATGTGGGACGCCGACGGCAACGAGTACCTCGACTTCCTGTCGGGGATCTCGGTGACGAACCTCGGCCACTGCCACCCGCGCGTGGTTGCCACCGTGCGCGAGCAGGCGGGCCGGCTGATGCACGTGAGCAACCTCTTCTACACCGAGCCCGCGATGCAGCTCGCCGAGCGTCTGGCGAGCTCCAGCCTCGGCGGCAAGGTGTTCTTCTGCAACTCGGGTGCCGAGGCCGTGGAGGCGGCCATCAAGCTCGCGCGCAAGGCGCGCCAGGGCGGTGACATCGTCGTCGTCCACGGCGCGTTCCACGGCCGCACATACGGCGCGCTCTCGGCGACGCCCCAGGAGGCGAAGCAGGCGCCGTTTGCGCCGCTCGTGCCCGGGTTCCGTGCCGCGCTGCCCGAGCCCCAGGCGCTGTTCGATGCGGTCGACGCGCGCACCGCCGCCGTGCTGCTCGAGCCGATCCAGGGCGAGAGCGGCGTGCACGTCCTCTCCGACGAGCTGCTGGCGGCGGCGCGCGAGGCGTGCGATGCGCACGGAGCCGCCCTGATCTTCGATGAGATCCAATCCGGCATGGGACGCACCGGCACGCTGTGGGCGTACGAGCAGACGGGGGTCGTGCCCGACGCGATCACGGTCGCCAAGGCGCTCGCCGGGGGGCTGCCGATGGGGGCCCTCGTCACGGGCGCCCGGCTCGCCGACGTGCTCGTGCCCGGCGATCACGGCTCGACGTTCGCGGGCGGCCCGGTGATCGCAGCGGCGGCGCTCGCGGCGCTCGAGCTGACCGACGACGAGTCCCTGCTCGCCGCGGTGCGCGAGCAGGGCGAGCGGCTCGCCGCCGGCCTCGCGCAGCTGCCGCACGTTCGCTCGGTGCGCGGGCGAGGGTTGATGCAGGCGTGCGAGGTCGAGGTACCGGCTCCCGAGGTGGTCGGGCGCGCCCTGTTCGAGCAGCGGCTCGTCCTGAACGCCACCGGCCCTGCCACCGTGCGCCTGCTGCCGCCGCTCACGATCGGCCCCGCCGACGTCGACGAGGCGCTTGCCAGGCTCTCGGCGGCGCTGGAGGGGTGAGCGTGCGGCGTGCGCTGCGCGACGGCTTCGAGCTCGACGACGACCGCCGGCGGATCGACGTCGCGGCGGTGCACGCCTACATCAGCGGCGAGTCCTACTGGGGGCGCGGCCGCCCCCGTGAGGTGGTGCAGCGGGCGATCGACGGCTCGGCGCGGGTGGTGGGGCTGTACCGGGGAGTCGAGCAGGTGGGGTTCGCGCGGGCCGTCTCCGACGGCGCCACCGTCGCCTACCTCGCCGACGTCTACGTGCTGCGCGAGTACCGGGGCCGGGGGCTCGGCCTCGCGCTCTTGCGCGAGATCCTCGACGGCGGTCCCGGGTGGCAGGTGCGCTGGCTGCTGCACACCGCGGACGCGCAAGGGCTCTACGAGAAGCTCGGCTTCGCCCAGGACGCTCCCGCCTACCCGCTCATGGAACGCACGCGTGTTCGCGGCAGATAGCCTTCGCCGACCGTGAGCAACGACCCCGCGAGCTCGATCCGCACCGCCTCCTACGAGGCGGATCCGGAGCACGTGCGCCGCGTGCTGCTGCTCTACTCCGGCGGCCTCGACACGAGCGTCATGCTCAAGTGGATCCAGGACCGCTACGACGCCGAGGTGGTGTGCCTGACTGTGAACCTCGGCCAGCCCGGCGAGGACTACGCCGTGATCGAAGACAAGGCGCTGCGACTGGGCGCGCTCGAATGCCACGTCGTGGATGCGCGCGAGGAGTTCGCGCGCGGGTACGTGCTCCCCGCGATCAGGGCGAACGGCCTCTACGGCGGCGGCTACCCGCTGTTCACGGCGCTCGGCCGGCCGCTGATCGCGAAGCTCGCCGTCGAGCACGCGCGCGCGAGCGGCTGCGACACGATCGCCCACGGCTGCACGGGCAAGGGCAACGACCAGGTGCGCATCGAGGCAACCGTCGCCACGCTCGCGCCCGAGCTGAAGGTGATCGCGCCCGTGCGCTCGTGGCAGATGGGCCGCGACGAGGAGATCGCCTACGCGCGCGAGCACGGGATCCCCGTCAAGTCGCTGTCGGCGGAGGGGGTCGAGGCGGAGGCTCCGTACTCGATCGATGACAACCTGTGGGGACGATCCTCCGAGGGACGCTGGATCGAGGACCTCGGGCACGCTCCCGATGACGACGTCTTCCAGCTCGTCACACGCCCGGAGCAGGCGCCCGACGAGGCGCAGCGGATCGAGCTCACGTTCGAGCACGGCGAGCCGGTCGCCCTCGACGGCGAGCGCATCGGGCTCGTCGAGCTGATCGAACGCGTCGGCGAGGTCGGGGCGCGCCACGGGGTGGGCATCGTCGACCACATCGAGGACCGGATCGTCGGGCTGAAGGTGCGCGACATCTACGAGGCGCCCGCGGCGGCGATCATCCTGCCGGCGCACGAAGAGCTCGAGCGGCTCGTCTCGACGATCCACCAGAACCAGTTCAAGCCGGACCTCGACCGGCAGTGGGCGTTCCTCGTGTATGCCGGCCTGTGGTGGGAGCCGCTGCGCGCCGACCTCGATGCGTACATGGAGCACGTCAACGAGCGCGTCACCGGGACGATCGCCCTGAAGCTCTACAAGGGGCACGCGCGCGTGATCGAGCGCTCCTCGCCCAACGCCGTCTACGACGCCGCACTCGCCACGTTCGCCGAGTCGGGCGGCCTCTTCTCACAGACCGCCTCGCCCGGCTTCATCGAGCTATGGTCGCTGCAGTCGCGGATGGCCTGGCGCCTGCGCAACGAGTAGCCGGCGCCGCATCGCGCTGCTCCCCCGCCGGTTGGCACCGTCCGGGGCTGCGATTAATTTGAGGTTCGACAATGGTGGAGGAGCACGACGCACCCGGAGGCCCGGGCCGAAGGCCGGAGGGCCCGTCAGAGCGCAGGCCGCTCGGCCGCAGCGAGGGCGACCTCCTCGCCGAGCGCCGGGCGCTGCGCTCCACCGACCCCGGCGAGGCGGCCCTGCTGCGCCGGGCGGAGGCGGCCGAAGCGACCGTGCAGACGCTCGAACGCCACGTCCAGACGCTCCAGCAGCGCCTGGGCGAGGCCGACGAGGAGCGCGTGCGCATGACGGAGCTGCTCGAAGCCGAGCGGACCGTGACGGTCGAGCGCGAACACGAGCTGCGGCGGGTGAAGCAGCGCGAGTACGCCGAGCAGCAGCTGCGGGTGGAGGCGGAGGACCGCCTGATCGGCAGCGAGCGCGAGAGCCGGGCCGACCTCGAGGAGATCGCCCGGCGTCTGACCGCCAGCGAGCGCGAGGCGCAGAGCCTGGGCGAGCGCCTGCACGACGTGCAGCGCCAGCTCGCCGAGGCAGAGCACGCCGCCGCGGCGGAGCGCGCGGCGGCGGGCCGCAGCGTGAGCGAGGTGCAGGCGCGGCTGGCAGCGCTCGAGCAGCGCTCCGAGGAGATCGAGGGCGGGCTCACGCAGGAGCGCGCCGCGCGCGAGCGCTCCGAGCGGCTGCTCGAGTCGATGCGCGCCGGCCACCGCAGCATGGAGCAGCTGATCGGCGAGATGAAGGAGCTGATCTCGCGCCTCGTGCGGGGTGTCGGCGAGCGCCAGGCGCCGGCGACGAAGGCGGCGCCGCCGCTGGCGGGCGGGCGCACCCAGCGCGCCGAGGCGACCGCCGCGGTGGCGGAGGCGCGCGGCGAGCAGATGGCGGACGCCCTCGCGGCAGCCGTCGAGCGCCTGCGGGCGCGCGCGCAGGCGGCGCCCGGAGCTCCCGGGCACGTCAAGCACGCCGCGCTCGCCCCCGACCAGCCCGCCGCCCCGGCGGCGCCCCAGGCGCTCACACCCGAGCACCCGCTGCCGGCGCCTCGCCGCGAGGAGCGCGAGCACCCACCGGCCGGCCGTGCGACCGAGCCGCCCGCATGGGTGAGGCCGCCGGGCGCGGGCGGCGATCAGCCGCGGGCCCAGGAGCGCGCGGAGCGACCGGGAGCGCGGCCCGCGAGCGAGCCGGGCGAGGCGGCCGCCGAAGCCGGCACCGCCCCCGGCGCCGGCGAGCAGGCGCGCGGCGCCCCCCGTGTACCGGCGGCGCTCGTCCCGCGGCCGGGGTCCGAGCGGGCGGAGGCACTCGCGCCGCAGCGCCCGTCGCACAAGCACAGCATGTCGCTCATCGGTCGCATCCGCTTGTGGCGCAAAGAGCGGCGCGCGCGCTGAGATCCGCCGCGTGGGCGCCTAGCATCCAGTGGCAGTGAGCGACCCGGCCTGCGCCCATCTCCACGTGCATTCCGAGTACTCGCTGCTCGACGGCGCGTGCAAGATCGAGGATCTCGCCGCGCGCGCGGCGGCGTTCGGCCAGCCTGCCCTCGGGCTCACCGATCACGGCGTGATGAACGGCGCGGTGGAGCTTCACCAGGCGTGCGCCAGACACGGCGTGAAGCCGATCGTCGGCTGCGAGATCTACCTCGTCGACGACCACGCCGCGGGATCCTCGAACCGCGTCGAGCGCAACCACCTGACTCTGCTGGCGGCGGACGACGAGGGCTATCGCAACCTCGTCAAGCTGTCATCGGCCGGCTTCCTCGAGGGCCTGCAGCGCGGCAAGCCCTCCGTGGACATCGGCCAGCTCGAGCGCTATGGGAAGGGCGTGATAGCCCTCACCGGCTGCCTCGCCTCGCGCTTCTGCCAGCGGCTGCTCGCCGATCGGCCGGCGGACGCGCGCGCCCACGCCGATGACCTGCTGCGCGTGTTCGGCGCCGAGAACGTGTACTTCGAGCTGCAGAAGAACGGCCTCGCGGCGCAGGAGAAGTGCAACGAGGGGATCGTGAGGATCGCGCGGGAGGTGGGGGGGACGCTCGTGGGCACGGGCGACGTGCACTACCTGCGGCGCGAGGACTACGACCACCACACAGCGCTGCTGTGCGTGCAGACGAAGAGCACGATCGCGGCGCCGAAGCTGACGTTCGACGCGAACGAGTTCTACCTGCGCGACAGCGGCGAGATGGCGGAGGCGTTCGCCGAGTGGCCGGAGGCGATCGCGACCACGCTGGAGATCGCCGAGCGCTGCTCGGTGGAGCTCGAGCTCGGCAAGCAGTTGATCCCGAGCTACCCGACGCCCGAGGGGATCACCGAGCGTGAGTACCTGCGCGCGCGTGTGAGCGAGGGCCTGCGCATGCGTTACGGCGACCCACCGCCCGCGCAGGCGCTCGAGCGCATGGAGATGGAGCTCGACGTGATCGACCGGATGGGCTTCAACGCCTACTTCCTGATCGTCTGGGACTTCGTCCGCTACGCGAAGGAGAACGGGATCGCGGTAGGCCCCGGGCGCGGATCGGCGGCGGGCTCGATCGTGTCCTACTGCCTGTCGATCACGGACGTGGACCCGCTCCGCTACGACCTGCTGTTCGAGCGCTTCCTGAACCCCGAGCGGGTGTCGATGCCGGACATCGACATCGACTTCTCCGTGCGCGGGCGCGAGCGCGTGATGCGCTACGTCACCGAGAAGTACGGGCGCGAGTCGGTGGCGCAGATCGTCACCTTCGGCAAGATGTTCCCCCGCGCCGCGACGCGCGACGCCGCGCGCGTGCTCGGCCTCGACTACGCCGCCGGCGACCGCCTGGCGAAGCTGATCCCGGATCCGATCATGGGCCGCGCGCCGTCCTTCGAGGAATGCCTGAAGGAGGGCCAGCCGCTGCGCAAGGCTTGCGACGAGGACGCCGAGGCGCGCCAGATCGTCGATGTGGCGCGCGGGCTCGAGGGGATCGTGCGCAACTCCTCGATCCACGCCGCCGCGGTGGTGATCGCCGACCGCCCGCTCACCGACATCGTGCCGCTGCAGCTCGCCGACGCGGGCACCGACGAGAACGGCGAGCGCGCCTACCGGATGGTGACGCAGTTCTCGATGAAGCCGATCGAGCAGATCGGCCTGCTCAAGATGGATTTCCTCGGCCTGCGCAACCTCGACGTGATCGAGGACGCGCTCGACATCATCGAGCGCTCCACGGGCGAGCCGCGTCTGGACATGACGAAGATCGGCATGGACGACCCGCGGACCTACGAGATGCTCTCGCGGGGCGACTCGGTGGGGGTGTTCCAGTTCGAGTCGGAGGGCATGCGCGAGGCGCTGCGCAAGGTGCGCCCGACGGAGTTCGAGGACCTCATCGCCCTGAACGCGCTCTACCGCCCGGGGGCGCTCGACCAGATCCCGATATACGCCCGCGGGAAGCACAACCCGGAGTCGATCTCCTACCCCGACGAGCGGCTGCGCCCGATCCTCGAGTCCTCTAAGGGCGTCATCCTCTACCAAGAGCAGGCGATGCAGATCGCCAAGGAGCTCGCGGGCTTCTCGGGCGCCAAGGCGGACGACCTGCGCAAGGCGATCGGCAAGAAGAACCGGGCGGGGATGGCGTCGTTGAAGCCGGAGTTCGTCGACGGCTGCCGGGCGTCGGGCACGCGCCCCGAGGTGATCGAGTTCCTGTGGCAGACCAACGAGAAGTCGGCGGATTACTCGTTCAACCGCTCGCACGCCGCGTGCTACGCGCTGATCGGCTACCGCACGGCCTGGCTGAAGGCGAACCACCCCGCCGAGTACATGGCGGCGCTGATCTCCAGTGTTATGTCGACGAAGGACAAGGTGCCGTTCTTCGTCGCCCGCTGCGAGGAGATGGGGATCCAGATCCTGCCGCCCGACGTGAACGTCTCAGACCACGAGTTCACTGTCGTCGACGGCAACATCCGCTTCGGCCTCGACGCGGTGAAGGGCGTGGGCTTCCAGGCGGTGGAGGCGATCAAGCGGGCACGGGAGGACGGCGGGCCGTTCTCCTCGCTGTGGGACTTCTGCGAGCGCGTGGACGCGCGCACCGTCAACAAGAAGGCAATCGAGGCGCTGATCAAGTGCGGGGCGCTCGGCTCCACCGGCGCGAGCCGGCAGGGGATGCTGACCGTGCTCGAGCAGGCGCAGGCGGCGGGCCAGAAGATCCAGCAGGACGCCCTCATCGGCCAGGCGTCGATCTTCGACCTCGACGACGCCCAGCCCGGCGGCACAGCCGCGCCGGGACTCGGCCGTCCCGTGCACCCGCCGATCCCCGCCGAGGAGTTCGAGCAACGTGAGCTCCTCGCGGCGGAGAAGGAGGCGATCGGCCTGTTCGTGTCGGCGCACCCGCTGAAGCCGATGCGCGAGGCGCTGCGCGAGCGCGTCGACTGTTCGATCGCGGCGCTTGCGGACAAGCGCGACAAGGAGACGGTGACGGTGGGAGGGATCATCACCGAGGCGAAGCGGATCAGGACGCGCAACGGCGACCCGATGATGTTCGCGACGCTCGACGACCTCGCCGCGTCGGTAGAGCTGCTCGTGTTCGGCAACGCGCTCAGCGAGCACGAGGACGCGCTGAAGGTGGACGAGGTGGTGATCGTGAAGGGCCGGGTGGATCACAAGGAAGCGGGCAAGACGTGCCTCGTGGTGCAGTCGGTCGAACGCTTCGCGCCCTCGAAGGAGGAGATGGGGCAGGCGCAGGCGCGCGCGCAGGCCGCCGAGCGCAACGCCGAGCTGCTCGCCCGCCCCGTGCGGCTGCCAGTGGCGGAAGGCGACTTATCCCCGGACGCGCTCGCCGACCTGCGGCACACGATCGAGAACTACCCCGGACAGGCGGAGGTGGTCCTCGAGATCAACACCCGCTCGGGGCTGACGCGCCGTGTGCGCCTCGGCGACGCCTTCCGCGTGCAGAACACGCCGGCGGCGCGCGCGGAGCTCATGCAGGCGCTCGCTCCGGCGACGGCGTCGGTGGCGACGGCATAGACGGCGCCGGCTGCGGCAGCGCGACCGTCTAGCGCCTGCGCGCGGCGATGCCGCGCTCGCGCAGCTCCATCGCGAGGCGCACTTCCTCGAGCGGCGGGCCTTCGCGCTTCTCGCCCGGCGTCTCGAGCACGCACGGGAGCCGCTGCAGGCCGGGCGCCGACAGGAACGCGGCACAGCCCGCCTCGCCGAGCTCGCCCTTGCCGACGTTCGCATGGCGGTCGCGATTGGACCCGAGCGGCGTCTGCGAGTCGTTGAGGTGAAGCGAGCGGATGCGGCGCGCTCCGAGCGTACGCCGCGCCTGGCGCAGCACCGCGTCCGTCTGCGCCGGGGTGCGGATGTCGTAGCCGGAGGCGAGCAGGTGGCAGGAGTCGAGGCACACGCCGAGCCGCTCCTCGCCGCCGGCGGCGTCGAGCAGGCGCGCGAGCTCCTCGAAGGAGCGCCCGAGCGTGCCGCCGGCGCCCGCCGTGTTCTCGAGGTGGAGCTCGCAGCCCTCGCTCTCCTCGAGCGCCTCCCGGATCGTCGCACCCGCACGCGCGATCGCTGCGGCGACGTCTCCCTGCTTGGCGGAGCCGGGGTGGAGGATCACGCCGGCTGCGCCGATCCCTGCGCCGACGCGCAGGGAGTGGGTGAGCGAGGCGAGCGATTTCGCGCGGAGGTCCGGATCCTCGCTCGCGCAGTTCAGCAGGTAGACGGCGTGGATCAGCACGGCGTCGATCGCGCTCGACGCCATCGCCCGGCGAAACGCAGCGAAGTCGTCCTCGCCGTAGGCGGTGGGGCGCCACATGCGCGGCGACTGGTTGAAGATCTGGATAGCGCGGCAGCCTCGTGCCTCGCCGCGCTCGATCGCCTTGGCGAGGCCGCCTGCCGGGGAGACGTGGGCGCCGATCAGCATCGGCGCAGGATTATCGGGGTTCGGCGCGGACACCTCGCGGGTCGTGCTCGCGCGCAGGGGAGCTGCTCCGGGCGGCGTCGCCAGCAGGGGCGGGCGCGCCTTGGACTACGCTGCCCGGCGATGAGGGTTCGCTTCGCACCGTCGCCGACGGGCGCGCTGCACATCGGCGGCGCACGCACGGCGCTGTTCAACTGGCTGCTCGCCCGCCACGACGGGGGCGAGCTCGTGCTGCGCATCGAGGACACCGACCGCGAGCGCTCGACGCCCGAGAACGTCGAGCAGATCCTCGACGCGCTGCGCTGGCTCGAGCTCGACTGGGATGATGGGCCCGATCCTGCAGACGCGAACTCGGCGCGCCACCACGAGGCGATCGAGGCGCTGCTCGCGGGCGGCCACGCCTACCGCTCGAACGCGACGGCGGAGGACGTGAAGGCGTTCAAGGCAGCGCCATGGCGCCGACCGCGGCTTCCGCGGCGAGCCCGACACCGAGGGGGCGGTGCGCCTGCGCGTCCCCGACGAGGGGGCGACCGTCGTGGACGACGTCATCCGCGGCCCGACGAGCTTCGAGCACGTGCACATGGACGATCCTGTGATCGCGCGGGCGGACGGGTCGGTGCTCTACAACTTCGCCGTCGCGATCGACGACCTCGACGCGGGGATCACGCACGTGGTGCGGGGCGAGGACCATCTGTCGAACACGCCCAAGCAGCTGCTCGTGCTCGAAGCGGCGCTCGAAGTCGGCTTCACGACGGGCCCGCTGCCGCGCTACGCGCACCTGCCGCTGCTGCACGGACCCGACGGGCGCAAGCTCTCAAAGCGCCACGGCGCCGCCTCGGTGCAGGAGCTGCGCGACGCCGGCTACCTGCCCGCGGCAATCCGCAACTACCTGGCGCTGCTCGGCTGGGGCGCGGGCGACGATGAGACGGTGCTCTCGACGCGAGGAGCTGATCGAGCGCTTCACGCTCGAGCGCGTGAGCCGCAACCCGGCGCGCTTCGACGAGGTGAAGCTGCGCTGGCTGAACGGCGTGTACATCCGTGAGATGCCCGTCGAGGAGCTCACGGGGGCGCTCGAAGCGTTCACTGGACGGGACGGGCTGCGCGAGGCGGCACGCATCAGCCAGGAGAAGATCCACACGCTCGCCGACTTCTGGCCGCTTGCGGGCCCGCTGTTCGACGGACCGGTGGACGATGCGAAGGCACGCGAGCGCTGGCTCGGGGAGGAGGGGCGCGCGCGCCTGGCGGCCGGGCGCGAGGCGCTCACGCAGGCGGAGCCTTTCGACGAGCAGCACGTCGAGAGCGCGCTCACGGGTGTCGTGGAGCAGCTCGCAGCGAAGCCGCGCGAGGTCTACCAGCCGCTTCGCGTGGCGATCTGCGGCACGACGGTGTCGCCCGGGATCTTCGAGAGCGTCGCCCTGCTCGGCCGCGATGAGACGCTGCGGCGCATCGACGCGGCGCTCGCGCGCCCCTGAAGAGCCAGCCGCACACGCGCAACCTGGGCTGCCGCGCGCCGGATGGCTCAATTTCTGCCCGGAAGATGCCGATAGGGCCTCGAACACCAGGAAACTCGGCTCGGAAGGCCGGGCACCCAAGGAAGGGGTCAACAACGAATGCCGGCGACTGTTGCAGCTCGGAAGCTGAAGGACGCGAAGCCCCGCCGCCCCGCGTCAGCGAAGGGGAGGAACCACCGCTGCCCAGACGCCGACGGGCGAGCGCCACCAGAACGAGGGCCATGGGCGCCGCCTGACGATGGCGTTCGAGGCGCTCGAGGCGTTCCCCGCCCTCGCGGAGTCGCGCAACAGGCTGCTCGCGGTGATCGCCAAGGATCACGTCGCCACCGCCGACATCGTCGCCGCCGTGGAGTCGGACGTCGCCCTGATCATCGCCGTGCTGCGCATGGCGAACCGCGCCGAGGACGGGCGCGGGCGCATCGACACCGCCGTCTCCGCCGTCGAGCTGCTCAGCCCGCAGACCGTGCACGCGCTCGCCAACCGCCTGCGCACGTTCGACTTCTTCGAGCGCGCGAGCGTGTGGGATGCCGCGCCCGAGCGCTACCGCCTGCACGCGCTCGCCACCCAGCACGCCGCCGACCGCGTCGCCGCCGAGGTTGGCTACGAGAACCGCGACCGTCTCACGGTGACAAGCCTCCTGCACGACATCGGCAAGCTCGTGCTGATCCACGCCTACCCGGGCTACCCGGCACAGGTGCACCGCGGCGCGCGCACGCCCGAGGAGCGCATCCACCAGGAGCGCAGGGAGCTCGGCGTCGACCACGCGCTCGTCGGCGGCGTCCTGATCCGCCGCTGGGGCCTGCCGGGCTCGATCGCCACGCCGATCGAGCGCCACCACAACCCCGAAGCGGAGGGCGAGGCGGCGTTCATCCGGCTCGCCGACATGCTCGCCCACTACGAGCAGGGCGCCCGCGTCTCGCCGAGCGAGATGCTCAACAGCGCACGCGCGGTGGGCATCGGCGCGGAGGAGCTGCGCCGGGTGATGTACGAGCTGCCGGGCGCCGCCAGCCAGCGCCAGCGCCACGTCGACCCGTGCCCGCTGTCCGGCAGGGAGCTCGGCGTCCTGCAGCGCCTCGCCGAAGGCAAGGTCTACAAGCAGATCGCGCACGAGCTGACGCTCTCCACGAGCACGGTGCGCACGCACCTGCACAACATCTACGGCAAGCTCGGCGCCGTCGACCGCGCGCAGGCGGTCCTGATCGCCACCGAGCGCGGCTGGCTGTAGCAGCCGGCGCGCGCAGGCGCGGCGCTGCCAATACGATCGAGACGGCGCGAGACGCAGCTCGCGCCGGCCCGGATGATCTCGATCACCACCAAGTCCCCGTACGCCCTGCTCGCGCTCACCGAGCTCGGCCGCACCGCCGGCAGCGGACCGGTGCCGATCGGCGAGCTCGCACGGCGGCGCGAGATCCCCGTGCAGTTCCTCGAGCAGCTCTTCGCCGTGCTCCGGCGCGCCGGGCATCGTGAGCTCGCAGCGCGGCGTGAAGGGCGGCTACCGCTTCGCGCGCGAGCCCTCGACGGTGACGGCGCTCGAGGTGGTGGAGCTCCTCGACGGCCCGCTCGGCCGCGACGCCGACGGCGTCCTCGCCGACGCCGCGCTGGCTGCACGCAAGGTGCTCGAGCAGACCACCATCGCCGACCTGATCGAGCGCGAGATGCGCGAGGCGGGCTCGACGATGTACCACATCTAGACGGAGTCTCGCCGCCACTGGCGATCCCCCGTGTTCTCGGGGGTTTCGACCGCCCGGGGACCGCCCAGAACCGCACCCAGCACGTATAGGACGCCTTCGGCGGGATCGTTCCTGTCCTCCCGGGAGGGCCGTAGCGTGGCCGGGAGGGTGCTAACCGGGGCCGCTGCCTTCACCGGTCACGATCGAATAGACAATCGACCAGACCCAGAGCGCGAGCCAGATCGCGCTCCCGATCAGGATGGCGGTCTTCGACCGCTTGAGCTTCGCGATGAAGTCACGCGCCGGACGCGTCAGGGTCGCGGTGAAGTCATACATGGCCACATAGACGTTCGCGGCGAACCGCAGGCGGGATTGCGCCGCCCATCTCCCGGCGCGACGCCCGACACGTTCCGCTCTGGACGGGCTGGACGTGCTGCCAGGCGTGGCCGCGTTGGTCATCTGCGCTTGACGCTCCTGCGCGTAGATAGGCAATCGCCGCTTGCGGCCTTCGCCAAACGGGTCAGGGTCCATGGGGACCATGTTTGTCATCACGCGGGTCATGTACCCACCGGTTCACCGTTCAGGACAGCGAGGACAATAACGACGGCTATAGCGGCCCCGACCCCGAAGACAAGCGCGAGTTCGACATATACCCACAAGCGCCTTACGAACGGCCTCGCCGTGCCATCCTCACGCTTCACCGCACGGCCCTCCTGTCGCGTTGGAACGATTGGAACGGTATCGCCGTCGCCCGCCGGTGTGCGTGACACTCGTCACCCTGCCCCCGCGAACCAATACGGCGCTCTAGGGCCGACCCGCCGATGGCCCTCCGCGAGTGCTAGTTCAAGGCTGGAAGGGTGATGAACGCGTTACAGGTGGACCGCGAGGTCACCGTGCCGGCTCCTGCGACATCGCCTACTCCTCCAGGCCGAGGTCGAGGGAGAGAAAGAACGCAAGCATGGTCTCGACGGGACGAGTGCGGTGGTCATTCCGCCCGACGAGTACCACCTCCGAGGGCCGGGCGTCGTCGAGCGGGATCGTCACCACGCCCGTCTGCGGGCCGGTGAGCACGGCGGCCACTACGGCTGGGGCCGTCGTGATAGCGGTGCCGAGCGCGATCGCGGCGAGAACCTCCTGGCCCTTGGTCACTTGGTCCGTGGTGACGTGCCGAGGTGGCCCCCCGCGATGGTCGTCGAGGCTCCAAAACCCCGCCCACTGCGGCTCGGTCGCAGGATGAAAGCCGATGAACGTCTCGTCGAGCACGTCTGCGACCTTCAGCTCGCTGCGCTCTGCGAGCGGATGACCCTTCGCCGCGAGCACTACCCGCGGCTCGCGACCGAACGGGCGCGACCACACCTCCGGATCGGCCGGTGGCCGGTGACAGGCCGCGACGTCCACCTCCGAGAGCCAGGACCGCGTTGGGGTAAACGGAAACGGCAGCTCTCGATAGCGGATGTCGATCTCAGGATGCGCTTTCGCCAACGCTTTCAGAGGTCGGGGGCTGTGGAGGCCAGGCGGGGCCACCACGAACCCAAGCTCGATCACCCCCTTCGTGCCTCGTGCGAGCATCTTGGCGGTGTCGACGGCCTCGTCGGCGGCGGCTATGGCGATCCGCGCCTTTGCCAGGAACGCCTCACCGGCGGCCGTCGGGCTGACGCCGCGAGGGTTACGCTCCAGCAGTGTGACGCCGAGCTGGCGCTCGAGCTGGGCGATCGACTGCGACAACACGGGCTGTGCGATGCGCAGCTTCGACGCGGCGCGGGTGATCTGACCCTCTTCCGCCACGGTGACGAAATAGCGCAGCTGGTGCGACCTAAACGGCATCGGGGCCGCCTCGGGCATCTCCGTTGGCGCACCGCACCAGCTCGACTGGTCCCAGGGTGTCGGGCTCCTCAGGCATCACCGGCAAGTATCCCGCCGCGGGGACCGCGACGCATCCGAAACGGACGGACCCCCTAGGGCGTGACCAGGTGATGCAGCTCGAAGATGGTGTCCTCGGTCGCCGCCGCGGCGCCAGCCTCTATGAGTACGGGCTCGAGTTCCTCATCGAAGCGCCGCATGTACTCCTCGGAGTCCCATACCTGCGCGACCTGTATCACCCCGCCGTCCTCGCTGGCGCCGTGCATGATCAGGCCGAGCGGGTGGTTGGTATCGAGCTTCATCGCTGCGTTGAGGGCGTCGTACCCTTCGCGGGTCCCTGGCCCCTTGATGATCCTGAGGATAGGCATTGCTCTCCTCTCGTTGCCGTCAGCGGTACGAGAGTAGCGCCGGGCGGGACCGCCGATGAGCGACCCTCCGGCCCCCGTCGAAGCGCTCACGAGAGTCGAAAGCAACCCGCAGCTACCCGAAGACGCGAGGCGGCGAACCAGCAACCAGCTGCGAACGGAGATCGCTGAGCTTCCTCGCCAAACCGTGAGCTCGGCGGGCACCGACTGGGGCGGCTACATCGGCGGCTTCCTCATCACGCTGATCCCGCTGTACTTCCTGACACGCCCGGACGTCAAGCGCGTATTCAGCTAGCCGCCGTTCGGCGCGCCCCGGTTTCGCTGCCTAGAATGGCCGCGTGGAGGCTTGGGAGCTCGACCGGCTCGGCGTTACAGCCCACGAGCCGCAGATCCTGCGGTCCGACGAGGACGCCAACCGCGTCGTCGCGCTGCTGCTGCCGGAGGGGGAGTCGCTCAAAGAGCATCAGGTCCACGAGCACGCGCTCGTGTTCGTGGTGCGCGGCGAGCTGCACGTGAGCTCCGGCGCAGGCGAGCGAACGTTGCGCGCGCCCGCGCTGATCCACTTCTCACCCGCCGAGCGCCACGAAGTCCGCGCGGTCAGCGAGTGCGACCTGATCCTCTGCCTCGCCCCCTGGCCTGGCCTCGGCCACCCGAGCAGGGCGGCCTAGCTGCTCCTGCGCCCGCTTCGGCCGCGCTGATACGATCGGCCCCTCTGGCCATACGGCCAGGTATGGACTTCGCGGGGAGGAGCCTCGCTGGCCCGCGGGGAACGGAAACCAAGAATGGGGCCATGGCCCCATCCCGGAAGGGAGAGAGAGTGAGACTCATGGATCGGACGCGGGAGGGCGCGTCCAAGCTCCAGGTAGGTGCTCCGAGCAGGACCCGCCGTGTGCGGCTGCTCTTGGCGGGCGTGATCGCCGGTGCGCTGTGCGCGGCGCTGCCGGCGGCTGCGGGCGCCATCTCGTATGTCGCGATGGGCGATTCCTACACGTCGGCGCCGGGCGTACTGCCGGAGGCACCGGGCTCGCTGCCCAACTGCGGCCAGTCCGAAGTCAACTACCCGCACCTCGCCGCATCGGCGCTGAAACTGTCGCTCACCGATGTGAGCTGCGGCGGGGCGAAAACCGAAAACTTCACCGTTGGGCAGAAAGTGGGAGAAGAAGAAGAAAACCCGCCGCAGTTCAACGCGCTGAGCGTATCCACCGAAGTGGTGTCGGTCGGCATGGGCGGCAACGACGGGAACCTGTTCGGGACGCTGCTGCAGGGATGCACGGAACTCTCGTTCACGCACTCCGGAGAATTCGCTACCTGCAAGAAGCACTTCAAGGCGTTCGTGAAGACCACATTCGCAGCCGACAAGGCGCCCTTCGAAAAAGCGCTCAAAGAAATCCACGAACTCGCGCCGAAAGCGAAACTGTTCGTGGTCGGCTACCCCGACATCGCGCCGGGCATGGGCACGTGCAAACCGCAGGTCCCCTGGAAAGAAGAGGACCTTCAGTGGTTCAAGCAGAACGTCGAGATGCTCGGCAACAAGAACCTCAAGAAGGAGGCGAAGGCGAACGGCGCGGTCTTCGTCGAAACGTTCGGCCCCAGCGAAGGCCACGACTTCTGCCAGGAACCAGGCGTTCGCTGGATCGAACCGATCTTCGGTTCGCTCACCGGAGTTGCGGTGCACCCGAACGCGCTCGGTGAGGAAGCGGACGCGTTCCGCGTGGAGCAGGCGATGCTCAACGCGGGCGTGCGCTGACGACACGGTCGCAAGGCGCTTCGGCCCCGCTCGCCGTCACAGCCACGGCGGGCGGGGCCGTTCGCCCTCGCGGGAGCGCTGGTGCCCCGAGGGCGCGAGCCGCATAAGCGGCGATGATGGCGTCAGGTCCGATTGCGATGGCCGGCCCGCCCCGATCGAGCTACGCTCGTATCGTCAGGAACTACGTAGGAGGGCACAATGGCATTCATCCGGATCGTGCGCCCGCCTTCGGTGGACGCCGAGCGCTACGACCTCGTGGGGGACCGCTTGCGGATCGTCAGCAATCCGCCGCCGGGCCTCATCTCGCACGCGGCGGGCGACCGTGGCGGCGAATGGCAGATCGTGGAGGTCTGGGAGTCCGAGGAGTACGCCAGGCGCTTCGACGACGAGCGGCTCACGCCGACGATCGAAAGCATCATCGGCGAGACTCCCCCCGCCTCGCCGATGGAGAGCTACGAGCTGCACCAGCTCATTACCCCCTAGCGTTCCTTCAGCAGCGGACTCGATGCCGGCCGACGCCGGCGCAGCGAGCGAACGGAAGGAGTCACAGATGACCTACATGCGGATCGTCCGCCCCCCGATGGTCACCCCGGAGATCTACGACGCCGTCAACGAGCAGCTCGGCGTCCTCGGCGAACCCCCCGACGGGCTGATCATGCACGCCGCGGGCGAGCTGGACGGCCAGTGGCAGATCGTCGAGGCGTGGGAGTCCGAGGAGCACGCGGCGCGCTTCGACGACACCAGGCTGACGCCGGCCATCGAAGCCGTCATCGGACAGCAGCCGCAGGAGGCTGCGCGCGTCGGCTACGAGCTGCATCAGCTGATCACGCCGTAGCCGCGCCTCCACCTGACGGGCCGATCAGCCCGCCCGACGCCGGGGAGAGCAGTCGGGCGGACCGATCATCGGGAGAGCCGGTGATCCGGCTCCCCCTTCCCGGGCCGGAGAGGGCGCCGACCCGCGGAAGCGGAACCTCACCGCTGGAGTGGAACCCGATCTGGAGGCGCTCCTCCTCGGAGGCGTGGCCCGACGAGCCAACCGGTCCCCACGGGCTCAGAGAACTCGTCGCGCAGAAGCCGAACGGACACCACCCCACGGCGTGTACCGCACATGGACGATGATAGGCCTCCTGCCGGATGCCGACAAGCCGCGAACCGGCACGTTGCGGGGACATCCGGTGAGCGCCCGGAGCTGCGCCGGGCCGCGCGGTTGCCACCACGCGGGGCAAAGCCGGCCGCGCCCCACTATTGTCGCGCCGGCATGGGCGTAATCCCGATCAACATTGCCCAGCTCGTCGGCGACACGCCGCTCGTGAGCATCCAGCCCATGCTCGACGGCACCGACGCGGCCGACAGCGGGGTGGAGCTGTACGCCAAGCTCGAGGCATTCAACCCCGGCGGCAGCGTGAAGGACCGAATCGGGGTCGCGATGATCGAGGCGGCGGAGGCGGAGGGCCGGATCGAGCCGGGTCGCACCACGATCGTCGAGGCGACGAGCGGCAACACCGGGATCGCGCTCGCGTTCGTGTGCGCTGCGAAGGGCTACGACCTGGTGCTCACGCTTCCCCAGGGCATGAGCCGCGAGCGCGAGAGCCTGCTGCGGCTCTACGGGGCGCGCGTCGACATCACCGAGTCGCTGGGCGGCATGGACGAGGCGGTGGAGGCGGCGCAGGTGCTCGCGCGCGAGCCCGACGTCTATCTCCCCGACCAGTTCACGAACCCCGCCAACCCCGACGCCCACAGGCGCACGACAGGTCCCGAGATCGCGCGCGCCCTCGAGGGCCGGGTGGACGTGCTCGTCGCGGGAGTCGGCACCGGCGGCACGATCACCGGCGTCGGCGAGTACCTGCGCGAACACGCCAACAGCGAGCTGCGCGTGATCGCCGTCGAGCCGAGCGCCTCCGCGGTGCTCTCCGGCGGAGCGCCCGGGCCGCACCGGATCCAGGGCATCGGCGCCGGCTTCGTCCCCGCGGTGCTCAACCGCGAGCTGATCGACGAGATCATCGCGGTCTCCGACGACGATGCGATCGTCACCGCCTGGGCGTGCGCCCGGCGCATGGGCCTGCTCGCGGGCATCTCCTGCGGAGCCGCGCTTTACGCCGCGCTGCAGGTCGCCGCCCGCCCCGAAGCGAGGGGCAAGCGGATCGTCGTCGTGATGCCGGACTCCGGCGAGCGCTACATCTCGCAGACGTTCTTCGCCCCCTAACGCAGGCGGAAACGCGCCGCCGGCGTCCGAATCGCCGCTACGCTGTTGCAATGGCGCGTTTCGGTGCGTTCGCGCGGGTGCTGCGAGAGGTGCGTCGTGACGTATGCGCCGCGCGCGAGCGCGACCCCGCCGCCCGAGGCGCCTCGACGGGCGAGATCCTTGCCACCTGGCCCGGCATCCACGCCGTGCTCGCATACCGCGTCGCGCACGCGCTGTCGGAGTCCGGTGTGCCGCTCGTCCCGCGCGTCGTCTCGATGCTCGGCAGGGCCGTCACCGGCATCGAGATCCACCCCGCCGCGCACATCGGCGAGGGCCTGTTCATCGATCACGGCGCCGGGGTCGTGATCGGCGAGACCGCCGACATCGGCAACGACGTCACGCTGTACCAGGGCGTCACGCTCGGGGGCACCGGTTTCGCAACCGGCAAGCGCCACCCCACCGTGCAGGACAACGTCACGATCGGCTCGGGCGCGAAGCTGCTCGGCCCGATCACGATCGGGCACGGCGCGAAGATCGGCGCGAACAGCGTCGTCATCACCGACATCCCGCCCAACTCCACCGTCGTGGGCGTGCCCGGCCATCCGGTCCGCGTGGACGGGCGCAGCCCCGAGGGTCCCGACGCCGACTGGATCCACCTGCCCGACCCCATCGCCGAGGCGATCCAGGCGCTGTCGAGCCGCATCGTCGAGCTCGAACGGCTGGTCGCCGAGCTGTCCGAGGGCGAGACGAAACCGGTCGCCGAGGTGCGCCGGCTGCGCCCGCTGCGCGGCACGAACCCCGCCGGCGGCTAGGCGCGCGGGCGGCGCGCCGCCCGCCGAAGCCGCATCTATTCTGGGGTCGATGGCCTACAACCCGCACGCAGACCACCTCCAGGAGCTGCTCGAAGGGCTCAACGAGCCCCAGCGCGAGGCGGTGACGCACGGCGAGGGACCCCTGCTGATCCTCGCCGGCGCCGGCAGCGGCAAGACGCGCGTTCTCGCCCATCGCATCGCCTACCTGATCTACACCGACCAGGCGCAGCCGAGCGAGATCCTCGCGATCACGTTCACCAACAAGGCCGCGAGCGAGATGCGCTCGCGCGTGGAGGGCCTGCTCGGGCACGGGACGCGGGGGATGTGGCTGATGACGTTCCACTCGGCGTGCGCGCGGATCCTCCGGGCGGAGGCGGAGCGGCTCGGCTACACGCGCCAGTTCACGATCTACGACCAGGCAGACGCGCGCCGTCTCACCAGGCGCTCCGCGGATGCGGTGGGCGTGGACCCCAAGCGCTACACGCCCGCCGCGCTCAACAACCAGATCTCCGCCGCGAAGAACCAGCTGCTCGACGCCGCCGAGTATCGCCGCGCCGCCGGCTCCCCGTTCGAGGAGATGGTGGCGGACGTCTACGACATCTACGAGCGCGACCTCCACCGCATGAACGCGATGGACTTCGATGACCTGCTGTTCAGGACCGTCAACCTGCTCGAGCTGTATCCGGACGCGCGCGAGCGCTATCGCACGCTCTTCCGCCACGTGCTCGTCGACGAGTACCAGGACACGAACCACGCTCAGTACCGCCTGCTTCAGCTGCTCGTGGGAGGGGGCCGTCCGCCGGCGGGCGAGCAGCAGCCGCGAGACGGGCGCCCGAGCTACGCCGGGCCGATCGGCCATCGCAACCTCGCGGTCGTGGGGGATGACGCTCAATCGATCTATAGCTTCCGCTCCGCCGACATCCGCAACATCCTCGACTTCCAGGAGGACTTCCCCGACGCGCGTGTCGTGAAGCTCGAGCAGAACTACCGCTCGACCGGCACGATCCTCGCGGCTGCGAATGCCGTCATCGCCAACAACCGCGGCGGCATCGCGAAGCGGCTGTGGAGCGAGCTCGGCCAGGGCGATCAGATCCAGCTGCGCGAGCTCGAAGACGAGCACGCGGAGGCACGCTACGTCGTCGGCGAGGTCGAGCGGCTCGTCGACGAGGGCGCGTCGCGCTCGGAGATCGCCGTGCTCTACCGCACCAACGCGATGTCGCGCGTCATCGAGGATGCGCTCGTGCGGCGCGAGGTCGCCTACCAGGTGATCGGCGGCACCAAGTTCTACGAGCGCGCGGAGATCAAGGACGCGGTCGCCTATCTCCAGCTCCTCGCCAACCCCTTCGACGTGGTGAGCTTCACGCGGATCGCCAACTCTCCGCGGCGCGGAATCGGAGCGACCTCGCTCTCGCGCGTGCTCGCCCATGCCGCGACGCTCGGGGCGTCGGTGTGGGAGGTGGCAGCGCGCCCCGACCAGGTCCCCGGCCTGGGCGCCGCCGCCGTGAAGGCGCTCGGGCGCTTCATGGGCACGATGGCGGAGCTGCGCTCGATGGCGGGCCTTCCGCCGGTGCAGGGCGACGGGGCCGCCGACGCGGAGGCAAGGCCCGCGGAGCTCGTGCCTGCGGAGGCACAGGCGTCCGCCGAGGAGCGAGAGCCGGCGCCGATCGCCGAGCTGCTCGACGCCGTGCTCTCCCAGAGCGGCTACCTCGAGGCGCTCGAGGTGGAGCGCACGATCGAGGCGCAGGGCCGCATCGAGAACCTCGAGCAGCTCGTCGAGGTGGGGCGCGAGTTCGACGGGTCGGCGGCGCCGGGGGAGGGCACGCTCGACGTCTTCCTGCAGGAGATCGCGCTGATCGCCGACGCCGACACGCGCAGCGACGACGAGGGTCTCGTGACGCTGATGACGCTGCACAACGCGAAGGGGCTCGAGTACCCCACCGTGTTCATCACCGGCTGCGAGGAGGGCGTCTTCCCGCACGCGCGCTCGGTGGAGGAGGGGGGCCTCGAGGAGGAGCGCCGCCTGTTCTACGTGGGTGTCACGCGGGCGATGCGGCGGCTGTATCTGCTGTATGCCCGCCGGCGCGCGGTGTTCGGCACGCACGCCTACGGCATGCGTAGCCGCTTCCTCGACGAGATCCCCGCCGATCTGCTCGAGGAGCCGCTGGAGACGGTGTTCAGGCCGGGTATGCGGAGCGCGCGGGGCGCCGCGAGCACGACCGCGCCCGGTACGGACGGGGGCATCTCGTGGGGCGCCCCGGCGACGCGCGAGCCCGTCGCGGCGCTTCCCCGCTTCCGCCTCGGCGAGGACGTCGTCCACGCCGCCTTCGGCGACGGTGTCGTCACCGGGGTCGAGCCGGGGGGTGTGATCGTCGTGCGCTTCGCCGGGGACGGCTCCGAACGCAAGCTGATGGCGGAGTACGCTCCGGTGAGCCGCCGCTGAGGCGCGCGTTCCGACGCTGCGCGAGCGCATAGCATCATGCTCGTGAGCGCGCGCATCATCGACGGAAAGGCAGTCGCCGCGCGCGTGCGCGCCGAGGTCGCGAAGGAGGCGCAGGAGTTCACGCAACACACCGGCCGCCCGCCCGGGCTCGCCACCGTGCTCGTCGGCGAGGACCCGGCGTCCGCCGTCTACGTCGGCGGCAAGCAGCGCGCGAGCGGGGAGGTGGGAATCGCCCCGCTCGACAGGCGGCTGCCGGCGAGTGCGACGTTCGAGGAGGTCGCCGAGGAGCTCGCAGCGCTCGGCGCGGATCCCGCCGTCAACGGGATCCTCCTGCAGCTGCCCGTCCCCGCCCATCTCGACGGTTCCGCGCTCACCGGGATGATCGCCCCGGAGAAGGACGTGGACGGCCTCACGCCTGTCAACACGGGCCTGCTCTCGCTCGGGCGGCCGGGACTGCGGCCGTGCACGCCGCTCGGCGTGCTCGAGCTGCTCGCCGAGGCGGGCGCCGAGCTCGAAGGCGCCGAGGCGGTCGTCGTGGGACGCTCGAACCTGTTCGGCAAGCCGATGGCGCAACTGCTCCTCGCCGAGAACGCGACGGTCACCGTCTGCCACTCGCGTACGCGCGACTTGCGCTCGGTGTGCGCGCGCGCAGAGGTCCTGATCGCCGCGGTGGGGAGCCCGCGGCTGATCGGCGGCGACTTCATCCGCCCCGATGCGATCGTGATCGACGTGGGGATGAACCGACTCACCCCGGAGGAGGCCGGCAACCGCAGCGGGCTCGTCGGCGACGTCGACTTCGTCCCGGCCGCCGAGGTCGCCGCCGCGATCACGCCGGTGCCGGGCGGGGTCGGGCCGATGACGATTGCGATGCTGCTGCGCAACACGGTGCAGGCGGCGCGCTATCAGGCGAACGTCAACGAGCAGCTGTCGCAGCTCGACGTCGGCGCCGGCGCGCACGCGCGGGGCGCGCGATGAGCCTGCGACGCCTGCGCGCCGGCGAGCTCGTCGCCCTCGTGGGCAGCGCCTGCGTCATCGCGTCGCTGCTGCTGCCGTGGTACGAAAGCCCGATCGGGAACCTCGACGCGTGGGACACGTTCGGCGGCGCCGTCGTCCTGCTGCTCGCAGCGCTCTGCGCGGCGCTCGCGATGGTTGCGAGCGCCCTCACCGAGCGCAGCCCGGCGTTGCCGATAGCCACCGCCGTGTGGTGCGTGGTGCTCGGCGTCGGCGGCGTCGTCGCAGCCGTCGTGCGCGTGCTCGAGCGCCCCGACCACGCCACCGCGCTGTGCGCCGGCGCGTGGCTCGCGCTCATCGGCGCCGCAGCGATACTCGTCGGCGCGTGGCTCGTCATCCGCGACGAACGACCCTCGATGTACGACCGCGCGCAGCCCGAGCCGCGCCCGCGGCCCTGAAAGGAGGATCGCTCGCACCGGCGGTGAACCTCAAAGGATCCCGCGCGCCCGCGCCGAGCGCAGGCGCGCGGGACTTCACCCCCAGCGACGGCACCTCTCCGATGGGCTTCGACCTCAAACGTCTGCGCCGCTCCGATCGCATCGTCGGCGTCAGCGCCATCGCCTTCTTCGTCTTCTTGTTCTTCTTCAAGTGGTACGGCGGCAGCGCCACGACGTCGATCGGCAGCGTCAACTTCTCGGCCAGCACCACCGGCTGGCACACGTTCACGAACAGCCGCTGGATCTGGCTGCTCACGATCATCGTCGCGCTCGTCGCCGTGGGGCTGCGGGCGAGCGGCAGGGAGCTCGAGGGTCCGATCCACCCCGGGCTGATCGTCGCGAGCCTCGGCGCGCTCTCGACGCTGCTGATCCTCTACCGCATCCTCCACCACCCCAGCGGGGGCACCAGCGGCACCGTGGCGGGCGTCCACTTCTCCTCCTCCTACGGCATCAAGCTCGGGATCTGGCTCGGCCTCGCCGCCGCGGGCGCGCTCACGTGCGGCGGCTACCTGGCGATGCGCGAAGAGGGAGGATCGCTGAGCGATCCGCTCGGCGCGCGCTCGAGAACCGATGGGGGCATGAACCCGTTCGACGCCACGACGCCGATCGCATCGAGCGCCGCCCCGGATCCCGCGCCCGCCGCCGGCTCGGCGCCGCCCGCCGGCGACCCCGCGAAGCAGGCCGGCGACGCCCCCGCCGTCGCGCCGCCATTGCCCCCGCCCGCGGGCGGCGGCGATCCCGCGGCCTGAGGCGGCGGTGACGCCCGCGGCGCAGAGGCTGTGCGGGAACGCCGCGGCGGCCTCGCGGCGCGCTCCGGCTGCGCCCTAGAATGCCGCCACTGTGATCGCACGCGAGGAGGTACTGCACGTCGCCCGTCTGGCGCGGCTCGAGCTCGCCGAGGAGGAGATCGAGCCGATGGCGCGCGAGCTCTCGGCGGTGCTCGATCACATCGCCAAGATCGGCGAGCTCGAGCTCGACGACGTGGCACCGACCTCGCACGTCGTCGAGGTGACGGGCGCCCTGCGCGCCGACGAGCCGCGGCCGTGCCTGCCGCGCGAGGTGGCGCTTGCACAGGCCCCCGCGGTGAGCGACGAGGGCTTCCTCGTGCCGAGCCCCCAGGCATGAGCGGCACGGCGCTCGAGCTCTCGGCAGCGGCGGCGGCGGAGGCGATCGCGGCGGGCTCGCTCTCGCCGCAGGAGCGTTCGAGGCCTACCGTGCCCGCGGCGAAGCCGACCGCAGCGCGGGGCCCGACGGGCTCAACTGCTTCACGTGGGTCGCCGCCGAGGGTCCCGCGCTCGAGGGCGATACGCCGCTGGGAGGCGTTCCCCTCGCGGTGAAGGACCTGTTCTGCACGAAGGGCGTGCCGAGCCAGTCGGGCTCGCGCATCCTCGAGGGCTACCTGCCGCCGTACACCGCCACCGCCGTCGCGCGCCTCTCCGATGCGGGGGCGCCGCTGTTCGCCAAGACCAACCAGGACGAGTTCGCGATGGGCTCCTCGAACGAGAACTCGGCCTTCGGTCCCGTGCGCAACCCGTGGGACCGCACGCGCGTGCCCGGCGGGTCCTCCGGCGGCAGCGCCGCCGCGGTCGCGGGCGGCCTCGCGCCGTGGGCGCTCGGTACCGACACCGGCGGCTCGATCCGTCAGCCCGCCGCGCTCTGCGGGATCGTCGGCATGAAACCCACCTATGGCTCGGTGTCGCGCTTCGGGATGATCGCCTTCGCCTCCTCGCTCGACCAGGCGGGGCCGCTCACGCGCGACGTTCGCGACGCCGCCCTGCTGCTGCGGCACATGGTGGGCCGCGACCCGTGCGATGCCACCTCGCTGGAGCTGCCGCACGCGATTGAGCTTCCGAGCGCCGAGCGGCTCGACGGGGTGCGCATCGGGATCCCCCCGGAGCTCAGCGGGGACGGGATCGACGCCGGCGTGCTCGAGGCGTTCCGCGCTGCGCTCGGACGCGCCGAGGAGCTCGGCGCCGAGCTCCACGACGTCACGCTGCCACACGCTCCGCACGCGCTCTCGGCGTACTACGTGCTCGCGCCCGCCGAGGCCTCCTCGAACCTCGCGCGCTTCGACGGCGTGCGCTACGGCCTGCGCGCGGACGCCGACGAGTTGCTCGCGATGTACACGCGCACGCGCCACGACGGCTTCGGCCCGGAGGTGAAGCGCCGGATCATGCTCGGCACCTACGCGCTCTCCGCCGGCTACTACGACGCCTACTACGGCCGCGCCCAGCGGGTGCGCACGAAGATCGCCGAGGACTTCGCCGCGGCTTTCGAGCAGGTCGAGCTGATCGCCACCCCCACCGCGCCGAGCGTTGCCTTCCGCTTCGGCGAGAAGATGGGCGATCCGCTGTCGATGTACCTCAACGACTACTGCACGGTGCCGATGTCGCTCGCCGGAATACCCGCGATCTCGATCCCCTGCGGCCTCAGCGAGGGGCTTCCGGTCGGGCTCCAGCTCGCGGGCCCCACGTTCGGCGACAACCGCCTGCTCGACGCCGCGCACGCGCTCGAGCAGGCGCTCGAGTTCGACGGGAGCGCCGCACGTGCCTGAGCAGGCACCAGCCGCCCCGTCCGCCGCTTCAGCGCTCGAGGCCGTCATCGGGCTCGAGATCCACGTGCAGCTCGCCACCGTGACGAAGATGTTCTGCGGCTGCGAGCTGTCCTTCGGGGAGCCGCCCAACACGCGCACGTGCCCGGTCTGCCTCGGGCTCCCCGGGAGCCTGCCCGTCGCCAACGCCCGCGCCGTCCACTTTGGCCTGATGATCGGCACCGCTCTCGGCTCCGAGCTCGCGCCGCGGTCGATCTTCCACCGCAAGAACTACTTCTATCCCGACCTCCCCAAGGGCTACCAGATCTCCCAGTACGACGAGCCGCTGTGCCTCGGCGGCAGGCTCGGCCCGGTGCGCATCCACCGTGTGCACCTCGAGGAGGACGCCGCCAAGCTCATCCACGTTGGCGCGAGCGGGCGCATCCACGGCTCCGATGCGAGCATCGTCGACTTCAACCGCGGCGGGACGCCGCTGGCGGAGATCGTCACCGAGCCGGACCTGCGGACGCCCGAGGAGGCGAGCGAGTGGCTGAAGCTGCTGCGCAGCACGCTCCGTGCGCTGGGTGTCAGCGACGTGAACATGGAGGAGGGCTCGCTGCGCTGCGACGCCAACATCTCCGTGCGTCCGGCGGGCAGCGACGAGCTGGGCGTGAAGACCGAGCTCAAGAACATGAACTCGTTCCGCTTCATCGAACGCGGGATCCGCGCCGAGATCGCCCGCCAGCAGGAGGTGCTCGCCCAGGGCGGCGAGGTGGTACAGGAGACGCTGCATTTCGACCCAGCCTCCGGCTCGATCACCTCGCTGCGTTCCAAGGAGGAGGCCCACGACTACCGCTACTTCCCCGAGCCAGACCTCGTCCCGGTGGCGATCGAGGAGCGGATGATCGATGCAGCCCGCGAAGCGATGCCCGAACTCCCCGCAGATCGCGCCGCGCGCCTGGAGCGGGACCTCGGGCTGAGCGAGGCGAGCGCGCACCTGCTCGCCTTCCGCAGCGAGCTGGGCGACTACTTCGAGGCGGCGCTCGCCGCGGGTGCCGAGCCCGCCCCGGCGCCGCAGGCGCTCGCGAACTGGATCGGCGGCGAGCTGCAGCCCCGGCTCGCCGACGGCGGCGACCCCGGCGACTCGCTCGTCGAGCCAGGCGCGCTCGCGGCGCTCGTCGGGCTCGTCGGAGCCAAGCGCGTGAGCGTCGGCGCGGCGCGCCAGGTGCTCGACCGGCTCGTCGCCGATGGAGGCGACCCCGCGTCGATCGTCGAGTCAGAGGGACTCGCCGCACTCGACGGCGGCGAGGAGCTCGCCGCGCTGGTCGCCGCAGCAATCGCCGCCAACGAGGACGCCGCCGAGCGCGTGCGCCGGGGCAACGCGAAGGCGATCGGCCCGATCGTCGGGCAGGTGATGCGCGAGAGCAAGGGCCGGGCGGACGGCAACGAGGTGGCGCGCCTGATCAACGATCAGCTCGGCGTCTGAGCGCGTCTGCCGGAGCGGCGGATCGCAGCACAGCACAGCGGCGCGAGGCGCCCGCCGCCGCTCGGGTCCGCTGCACCCGTAGAGCGCGCCCGCCGCAATTTTGGACTTCCGGCCAAAGGCGATCGGCGCGCCGCGCGCGAACATGCACGCATGAACCGGACAGCGGCCAACTCGATCGTTTCATCTCCTCGGCGGTTCATCCTGCTGCCCGAGGATCCCGTCGACGGCACGAGCCAGGGCGGGCGAATCCGTCGATACCAGCTGACGAGCCTCGGGCATGGATCGGGTCGCGGCCCGACCCGTGTGGGCGCCGGCATCCCCGCGGCGGCCGCGATGCGCGAGGTTCCTCGCGCTGGACCGTTGTAATCCTCTCTCCTCATGGATCTGTGCCGGCTCCCCTCAGGTCGGTGCAAGCGGCAAGCGGCCGGGCAGGGGTTGCGCTTCCTGTCCGGCCGCGACGCTGCGGGGCCTGCGGCGGGCGCGTTGTTGCGTGAGCGGCTCCGCCGCGCGGTACCCTGTCAGCATGGACGGCGAGTCGCAGACCTCCTCACGCTCGTTCGGGCGCACCGCGGTGGCGGTCATCGTGATGCTGATCGCGGCGTGGTTCGTGCTCCACTTCCTGCTGGGCATCCTCTCCTTCCTGTTCAGCGGCCTGCTGCTGGTCCTCGTCGTCGTCGCGGTCATCTGGGCGCTGAGCGTGCTGTTGTAGGGCCGCGATGCCCTACCTCATCATCGCCCTGTGCTTCGGCCTCGCGGGCGGGATCATCGGCAGGGTCAAGGGCAGCTCGTTCTGGCTGTGGTTCCTGATCTCAGGACTCGTCCCGTTCTTCGGGCTGCTCGCCGCGATCGCCTTCCGCTATGAACGCGAGGAGCTGCGCAGGCAGTGCCCGCGGTGCGGCAACGTGACGAAGCTCCACGACGCGATCTGCATGCGCTGCGGCACCGAGCTCGACTTCCCCGAGGTCGCCGTCGCGCCCGAGTCATTCACGAGAACGGGCGCATCCGAGCCGCGCTGAGCGCCTCGAGAACGCCACCTGCGCATTAGGGCGCCCTGATGCGATTTTGGCCGCCCTAAGCGGGGTCTTCACCTAGGCTGTCGAAGCAGGCATGAGCACCGAGACGACAGCCGCAGACACCGCCCACGACTCGATGCTCGAGGGGTGGGTACAGCGCGCCGGGTTCACGAGCGAGCGCGACTTCATCCTGCGCGTCGTGCAGCCGGGCCTCGTCGGCCTGATCGACGGAACGATCTCCTCGCTCGCACCGATCTTCGCCGCCGCCATCACCTCGAGCTCGCACACGGCTTTCGTGGTGGGCCTCGGCGTCGCGCTCGGAGCAGGCGTGAGCATGGGCTGGTCGGAGGCCGGCTCGGACACCGGCGAAGAAACCGGGCGCGGCTCGGCGGTTGTTCGCGGAACCATCACCGGCGGGATGACGGTGCTCGGGAGCATCTTCCACACGCTCCCCTTCCTGATCTCCGACGTGAAAACGGCGCTGATCGTCGCCGGCCTCGTGGTAGCCGTCGAGCTGTTCGTGATCGCCTGGATCAGGAAGCGCTTCCTCGGCGTCCCGACGCGCTCGTCGCTGCTCTTCATCGGCACCGGCATGGTCATCTGCCTGAGCATCGGCGTGGCGCTCGGCGTTTCCTGAGTCGGCCGGAAACCCGCTGGTACACTGGCGTTTTTCGGCGATTCTGTTGAAAGGAGGTCGGCGATGCGGGCTGTCGATGCCCTGATGGAATGTCTCAAGGCGGAGGGCGTGGACGTCGTCTTCGGCCTCCCGGGCGGTGCCAACCTCCCGACCTACGACGCAATCGTGGACGGGGGGATACGTCACGTGCTCGTCCGCCACGAGGCCGGCGGCGGTCACGCAGCCGAGGGCTACGCGAAGGCGACAGGCAAGGTGGGCGTGGCGTTCGCCACGAGCGGACCCGGCGCGACGAACCTGATGACGCCGATCTGCGACGCGATGATGGACTCCGTTCCGGTGGTGTTCATCACCGGGCAGGTCCGCACCGAGCTGCTCGGCACCGACGGCTTCCAGGAGGCGGACACGATCGGCATCTCGATGCCCATCGTCAAGCACTCGTTCATGATCCAGCACCCGCAGGAACTGCCGCGGGCGATCCACGAGGCCTTCCACGTCGCGCGCACGGGGCGCCCGGGGCCGGTGCTCGTCGACATCCCGCAGGACCTGTCCCGCGCCGAGATCGAGTACGAGCCCGTGTCCGACGTGCGCCTGCCCGGCTATCAGCCGAAACTCGAGGGCAACCAGAAGCAGATCCGCCAGGCCGCCAAGGCGCTTGCGTCCGCGCAGCGACCCGTGATCTACGCGGGCGGCGGCGTCGTCAACGCCGACGCCGCCGCCGAGCTCGTCGAGTTCACGACGAGCGACCGCTTCCCGATCACGTGCACGCTGATGGGGCTGGGCGCCTTCCCGGCGCGGGTGGACGGCAAGCCGCACGCGCAGTGGCTGGGGATGCTCGGGATGCACGGCACCCGCGCCGCCAACTACGCGATGGACGAGGCGGACCTGATCTGCGCGGTGGGTGCGCGCTTCGACGATCGCATCACCGGCAAGCTGTCGGAGTTCGCGCCCCGCGCGAAGTTCATCCATATCGACGTCGACCCGGCGGAGATCTCGAAGAACGTCCCCGCCCACATCCCGATCGTCGGCGACGCCAAGCACGTGCTCGGCAAGCTCGTCGTCGAGTACCGCGCGATCGGCGCCGACCCCGGCCGGCTCGACGCCTGGTGGAGCAGGATCGAGGGCTGGCGCGCGAAGCACCCGCTCACCTACGAGGACTCCGCCGACTCGGAGATCAAGCCGCAGTACATGATCCAGGCGCTGTATGAGGCAACCGGGGGCGAGGCGATCATCACCAGCGACGTCGGCCAGCACCAGATGTGGACGGCGCAGTACTACGACTTCCCCGCACCGCGCCGGTGGGTCAACTCCGGCGGGCTCGGCACGATGGGCTTCGGGCTGCCCGCTGCGATGGGCGCCCAGGTGGGCTGTCCGGATCAGCTCGTCTGCTGCGTCGCCGGGGACGGCTCGGTGCAGATGAACGCCCAGGAGCTCGCCACGTGCGCGCAGAACGAGATCCCGATCAAGGTGTTCATCATGAACAACGGCTATCTGGGCATGGTGCGCCAGTGGCAGGAGCTGTTCTGGGACGGGAAATACAGCCATGTCGACATGGGCGAGTACCCGGACTTCGTCAAGCTCGCCGAGGCCTACGGCGTGACCGGGATGCGCTTCACCGACAAGCGCACGCTCGTCGAGGACATGCGCCGCGCGATCGCCACGGACGGCCCGGTGCTCGTCGACGTGCGCGTCACGCGCGAGGAGAACACCTATCCGATGATCCCCGCCGGCCATGCCGCGCGCGAGATGGTGGGATGACGGTCATGGGCGAACCAGGAACGAAGGATCCACTGAGTCTCGAGGAGCTCGAGGCGGCCGCCGGCCTGCGCACGGGCCGTAAGCACGTGCTCTCGATCCTCGTCGAAAACAAGTCGGGCGTGCTCACGCGCATCGCCGGGCTGTTCGCGCGCAGGGGCTTCAACATCGACACGCTCACGGTGGGGCCCACCGAGGACGAGCAGATCTCGCGGGTCACGCTGACGGTGGACGGCGCCCTGCACCCGATCGACCAGGTCACCAAGCAGCTGCACAAGCTCGTCAACGTGCTCAAGATCCGCGATCTCGAGCCCGCCGACACGGTTGCCCGCGAGCTGGCGCTGTTCAAGGTGTCCGCCGACGGCGTGCAGCGCGGGGAGCTGATGCAGATCGCGGAGATCTTCCGCGGCAAGGTGGTGGACGTCACCAAGCGCGCCGTCATCATCGAGATCACCGGCACGACCGACAAGATCGCTGCGTTCGAGAGCATGGTGCGTCCGTTCGGCCTCATCGAGATGATGCGCACGGGCGAGATCGCCATCTCGCGGGGCCGCAGCGAGACGTAGTTGAAGCTCCGGGCGGGCTCACCGGGCCCCTTCGAGCTCGCCGCCGAGCAGCGGCGCGGCCTGCGCGAGCGGCTGCGCATCGCGCTGGGGCGCGCCCGCTCCACGGGGCGCCCGACGCTCGCGACGTTGACAGTGGTGCTCGACGACGACGTGGACCCGCTCGCCGTCGTGTGCGCGTCGCGCCGGCCCGGCGAGCCGTGGTTCGCGATGGAGCAACCGGACCGAGCGCGTGCCGCGCTCGCCTGCACGGGCGAGGTGATCGCCCTGCACGCGAGCGGCGAGGGGCGCTTCGCGAGCGTCGCCGAGCGCTGGCGCGAGCTCGTCGCCGTCGGGGCGTGCGGTCTCGAGGAGGACCCTGCGGGCAGCCTGCCGGTGGCGGTGGGCGGCTTCGCGTTCGCCCCCGACGGCGGCAGCGCGCCGCACTGGGCGGGGTTCGAGCCGGCGGCGTTGAGCGTCCCGGAGGTTGCGCTCGCGCGTGGCGGCGGCGAGCACGGCGGCGCCACGCGCATGACGCTTGCCGCGCTCGCCGGCCCCGACGACCTCCTCGACGAGCTGCTCGCGCGCATCGAGCGCCGCCTCGCGGAGCTCGAGGAGCAGCCGCTCCCGCTGCTCGATCCGGCACCCGCAGCCAGGGCGCAGGTCGCAAGTGCGATGCCCCCCGAGCACTACGAGCAGGCGGTGGCGCGCGCCACCGAGCTGATCGCCGCGGGCGAGCTCGTGAAGATCGTGCTCGCGCGCGAGGTGCTCGTACATGCCCCTGTAGCCCACGACCCCGCCGCCGTGCTCGGGGTGCTGCGCGAGCAGTTCCCGTCCTGCTTCTGCCTCTGCGTCGGGCGCGGCGACGCGGCGCTCGTCGCCGCCAGTCCCGAGCTGCTCGTCCGCCGCGAAGGCCAGCGCGTGAGCACGCTCGCGCTCGCCGGCTCGACGCGGCGCAGCGCCGACCCCGCGGTGGACGACCATCTCGGCGAGCAGCTGCTGCGCGACCCCAGCTACCGCCACGAGCACGAGATCGTCGCGAAGCGGATCGAGCGCACGCTGCGCCCGCACGCGGTGTTCCTCGCCGCCGCCCCCGAGCCCGAGCTCGTGCGGATCGCCAACATCCAGCACCTCGCCACGCCGATCCGCGCCCAGCTCGCCGGCCGCATGGATGCGCTCGACCTCGTCGAGCTGATGCACCCCACGCCCGCGGTGGGAGGCGAGCCGCTCGACCGTGCAGCCCCCCTGATCCCGGCGCTCGAGGGCTTCGACCGCGGTTGGTATGCGGGCCCGGTGGGGTGGACGGATGCCGCTGGAGACGGCGAGTTCTGTGTCGCCCTGCGCTGCGCGCTGTTGCGCGGCGGCGTCGCGCGCTGCTACGCGGGCAATGGCATCGTGCTCGAATCGGACCCCGCGCGCGAGCTCGCCGAGACCGAGATGAAGCTCCAGGCGCTGCTGCCGCTGCTCAGCGGCTGACCGCCCGGGCGACGGCGTCCCACACGCGGCGGTGGACCTCCACGTTGCCCGCCCGCCCGCCGCGCACCTCGACGACGCCCGCGCCGCCGGCGGCGAGCGCGCGCTCGAGCGCGGCGCGGAAGGCATGGACGTCCTCGACGCGCTCGTGGCGCAGGCCGTAGAGCGAGGCGGCCAGCGAGAAGTCGAGCCCGGTGGGCGTGGCGATGTGCTGCGTGTAGAGGTCCTCCGCGCCCGCGGGCGAGCGCGTCGCAGGCTCCGTGCGCGCCATCGCCGCCCCCGCCACCGGCAGGAAGTCGAAGATCCCGCCGCCGCCGTTGTCGAGCAGCACGATCGTCAGGGCGATGTCGAGCCGGCTCGCCGCGAGCAGGCCGCCGATGTCGTGGGCGAGCGCCACGTCGCCGATCAGCAGCACGACCGGCCCTGTTGGCGCCGCAGCCGCTCCGAACGCCGAGGACACGGTGCCGTCGATGCCGTTCGCGCCGCGGTTGCAGAGCACTCGCGGCGGATCGCTGCGCACGGGCCAGAACGTCTCCACGTCGCGCACCGGCATCGAGGAGGCGACGAACAGGGTGGCCTCCTCGGGCAGAAGGACGCCGAGCTCCGCCGCCACCGTGGGCTCGCAGATGCCCTCCTGGGCGAGCACGCCGATGATCGCCTCGGATGCGCGCTCGTCGGCGGCGCGCCAGGAGCCGAGCCAGTCGGCGTCCGCGGCAGCCGCATCGGGCTCGCCTTCGCACACCGCCGGGAGTGCCGTCACCGGGTCGAGCGCGAGCGAGTGCGAGAGCGAGGACGAGGGGTCCTGCCAGGCGCCCTCGGGATCGAGGGCGACCTGCGGCACGCCCTCGAGTCCCGCGAGCCATGTGCGCAGCGGCTTCGACACCGGCAGATCGCCCACTCGCAGGACGAGGTCGGGCTGCGAGCCGGCGGGCCCGCCCGCGGCGCGCAGCAGCGCGTCGTAGTGGGCGATCGCCGCCTCGCCGCGGCGCGCCCCGGAGAGCGGATCGGCGAGCAGCGGCCAGCGCATGCGCTTGGCGAACTCAGCCACCGCCGCCGCCGTGCCCGAGGCGCGCTCCTCGCGGCCCGCCACCACCACGCCGCGGCGCGCGCCGGCGAGCAGCTCCGCGAGCGCGCGCGGGCGTGCGCCCGCGCCCATCTGGGCGGGCAGCGTGCGGCGCACGAACGGGGCGCCGTCCGGGCGCGCCGTCGCGTCGGCGCGCGCCGTCGCCGCGGCCGGCAGGGGCTGCTCGCTCACGAGCGGCTCGCGGAGCGGGAAGTTGAGATGGACGGCGCCGGGGCGCCCCTCGAGCGCCGCCCAGTAGGCACGGCACGCGAGCGTGCGTATCCAGCGCAGGCGCTCCTCGCTCGCGTCCGCGAGCTCGACCTCGAAGAACCACTTGGCGGCGCTCCCGAACAGCTTCAGCTGATCGATCGCCTGGCCCGCACCGTTCTCGCGCAGCTCCGCGGGACGGTCCGCCGTGAGCACGAGCAGCGGCACGCGCGCCTCGCGTGCCTCGATCACCGCCGGGAGCAGCTCGGCGGCGGCGGTGCCCGACGTGCAGGCGACCGCCACGGGCACGTGCGATGCCTTTGCGGCGCCCACCGCGAAGAACCCCGCGCAGCGCTCGTCGACGTGCGAGTAGCAGCGCAGGCCGGGCTCGTGTGCGAGCGACAACACGAGCGGGGCGCTGCGCGAGCCGGGCGAGGTGCACGCAGCGCGCATGCCGCACCGGGTGAGCTCCTGTGCGAAGGCTCGCAGCAACAGGTATGTGTCGAGGGTGGAGCTCATACGATGGTTGCGTGCCGGAGCCCTTGGTCCTTCTGCACGGCTTCGGCGGAACGCACCGGGCATGGGACGGCGTGACGCGGCGGCTGGATGCTGAACGCTACCTGCCGATCGCGCTCGACCTACCGGGCCACGGCGAGGGCGCCCGCTCCGATGGTCACCCGGTAGCGGCGCGCGCAGCCGGCGCGCCCGATCCAGATCGCCCCGCGCCGGTCGCGACGATGACGCTCGCGGGCTGCGTAGCGGCCGTGCTCACCGTCGCCCCGGCGCGCTTCGTGCTCTGCGGCTACTCGCTCGGCGGGCGCATAGCGCTGCACGTCGCGCTCGCCGCACCGGATCGGGTGAAGCGTTTGGTGCTCGTGTCCTGCAGCGCCGGGATCGTCGACCCGCGTGAGCGCGCGCGCCGGCGCGAGTCCGATGAGCAGCTCGCGCAGGATCTCGAGGCGGGCCCCTACGAGGGGTTCATCGAGCGCTGGCGATCACAGCCGCTGTTCGCCGGGGATCCACCGCGCGTCCGCGAGCTCGCGATCGCCGACCAGCGCCGCAACGACCCGCGAGCCCTTGCCGCCGTGCTGCGCGGTGTGGGCGCGGGAGCGATGGAGCCGCTGTGGAGCCGGCTCGGCGAGCTGACGATGCCGGTGACCGTGGTTGCGGGCGAGCGCGACGGGGTCTACTGCGAGATCGCCCGGCGGATGACCGAGCATCTGCCGGCGGCGGAGCTGAGGGTGCTCCCCGGCGGCCACGTGCTGCCCCTCGAGAGCCCCGAGGAGCTCGCCGAGGCGATCGCTACTGGCCCGCAGCGACGGCGATCCTCGACAGCGCCTTGAGCGACGGGCGGCCGCGGCCGCTGTCGTTGACGACGCCCCAGGCCCCCGTGCTGTCGTCGTGCGAGACGTACCACCAGATCCCCTGCACGTGGGGATCGGCGAGGAAGCTGCTGTAGGCGGCTGTGAGCTTCTTGGCCTGTTCTTTCTTCGTGCACGCGCCCACCCCCTGGCCGCAGCGGCGCAGGTCGAAGCCGAACTCGGTGATGTAGAACGGCGGGGTCGAGCCGAGCACCGTGCGCGCCACCGCTTCGTCGGCCGCCGCCGCGTTCACGCCGTAGTCGTCGTGCTGGTTTTCGCCGAGGCCGCCGTAGGGGTGGATTGAGATGCCGTTGGCGAGGATCGCCGCGGCAAGGCCCGGCACGCCGTTCACCGCGTCGCGCAGCCAGCCGCCGCCATGGGCGTCTTCGGACCAGCCCGTCGGCGAAGCCCAGCTTCCGCGTGGGTAGTCGCCGGTCATGTTGAAGAGGAGCGGGACCTGGATGCCCGCCGATTTCATCGCCGACACCGCCGCGAGGTACATGCGGCCGTACTGGACGGGGTTGGCGACCCCGCCCTTCAGGTACGCCTCGTTGGAGGCCTCCGCCAGACTCACCCCGGGATGCGCCTTCAGCTCGCTGACGACGCCCGCCCCCCACGAGTTGGGGTCGATTTGGCTGAGCGGTTTGCCGTCTTCGGTGTTGTTCACGACGGCGAGGACCTTGAACCCGGCTGCGAGCGACGTCTTGACGGCGAGCGACCACCCGAGGATGTCGACGCGATCCCAGGTGATGTGGCGTTTGACGATGGTGCCCGCGACTTCGCTGCCCCAGCCCGCACCATCCACGATCCCGATCACGGGTGGCGTGGGGGAGAACGCCTGAGCCGTAACTTCGGAGGGTTCGCCGGCTTCCGGCTGGGCGGGGGCGAAGAACGCCTGAGTCGAGGCTGACGCCGGCGCGCCCGGCGCCCGCGACGCCGCTCCATGCGTTGCCGACAGCGCGGTGGCGCCGAGAGACGGCGGCGCTCGTCCTTCCGCTTCTTCTTCCCCCTGCGCCGCTTCTTCGACCTGGGCTTCGGCTTCTCCGGCTTCGTCTCCCACTGCTGCTTCGCCGCTCGAAACCGGCGCTTCGGCGCCTGTGACGATCGCCGCGTGCGACCACAGCTGACCCTGGTCGGCGCTCACTTCCACATAGACGGTGTCGCCCGCCGGCACGTGCGGCGTGTATTCCTGCTGTTCGGTCTGGGTGCGCGGTAGCTGTTTGTGGACGGTGACGCGTTCGTCGCTGCCGCGGGGCGCCGTGGAGACGGCGAGCTCGTATGAGCTCTCGACGCCGACGGGCGCCCATCGCACCGTCCCGCCTTCAGTCACCGGCGCGGGCACGAATCCCCCCGGCGGCAGGTCGGCGAGCGCGCGCGTCGGGGCGAGCAGGAACAGCCCGATCAGCGCGAGCAGTGCCACCGCGGGGGCTGGGGTCCCGCGACGGGCTCGGGGGACGCGGAATCGCCGCATCCCTGCGCAAACCTCCCCATCCATAGACCGGATGATGCCGCAACTCATCGCTTCCGACGTTCTCCCCGGTTTTACCGCGGTCGATGACGGACGGCGGACGGAGCGTCCGCAGGCTCGAAGGCGACGGTGCGACCCCCTGCAGCGTCCGACGCAGACGAGCCGAACCCTCAGACTAGAGGATCGACGCCGAGCCCGCCTGCCCGGGGCAGCGCGATCGCCCCCTCGCGCACGGGGAGCGGGTCGCCGAGATCGGCGAACAGGCCGAGCGTGGCGAGCCCGCACGGCGCGATCGCTCCGCGCGAGGCGAGGGCGGCAGCCGCGTGCAGCCCCGCCGCCACGCCGATCGGCCCGTCGAGCGTCGAGGCGAGGTACACCTCCGCGCCGGAAGCGCGCACGAGCGTCGCCGCGGCGAGCAGGCTCGAGATGCCACCGCAGCGCGACACCTTCAGGCAGACGGCGTCCGCGACACCCGAGGTCAGCGCGCCCGGCTCTGCAGCGGTCTCGTCGATGGCGACGCGGACCGCGGTGCGCTCGCGCACCTCGCGCACGCCCTCGATGCCGTGCGTGGGCTCCTCGACGAGCTCGAGTCCGGCGGGCGCGAGCGCCTCGAGGGCCGCCACCGCCTCCGCCGGGGTCCACGCGCCGTTCGCGTCGAGCCGCAGCATCATCTCCGGGCCGGCGCCCGCCCGCGCCGCCGCCACCCGGCCCGCGTCGTCCCCGACCCCCACCTTCAGCTTGATGCAGCCGTAGCCCTCGCGCTCGGCGCGCGCCGCCTGCTCAGCCGCACCCGCTCGATCGAGCGCCGTGAGCGTCGCGTTCACCGGCACCCGCGAGGCGGGCGTGTCGCTGATCAGCTCAGCCACCGGCCGCCCGGCGCGCCGGCCCGCGCGATCCCACAGCGCGATCTCGATGGCTGCGTAGGCCTGCGGCAGGTCCTCGATCTCGCGGCACGCGTCGATGATCTGGGCGCCGTGCAGCCGGCGAGCCTCGGCGGCCGCGAGCACGGGCTCGTAGCGTTCGAGCGCGCGCAGCACGGGCTCGATGCCGGGGCCTTCGCCGTAGCCCTCGAGCGGCGCTGCCTCGCCGTGGCCCGTGACGCCGTCCTCGCCCGTGAGGGATACCTGGAGCAGCTCGCGCTCGCTCACCGTGCCCCACGAGGCGTCGAGCGGCTCGGCGAGCGCCAGGGTCACGCGCTCCAGCGAGATCTTCACGGGCGCCCCGCCCCGGAGCTCATCAAGGGATGCCGCCGCTCGCGAGGATGCCCGCCGAGTAGAGCAGGCAGAACGTCAGCTGCAGCATGCCGGTCTGCGCGAGCGCCGCGTTCAGCGCCGGGCCGTCGCTGCGTGTCCGCACGATGCCGTTCAGGCGCACCGCGAGCGGGATGGACGCCCACGGGAGCAGCAGCCAGGCGGTCATCGAGCCCAGGACCCACGGCAGCGGCGCGGTCAGGAACGCCACGATCAGCATCGCCGCATACAGCGAGCGGGTGCGAGCGCGGCCGATGCGCACGGCGAGCGTGCGCTTGCCCGCGCGCCGGTCGGTCTCGAGGTCGCGGACGTTGTTGACGACGAGGATCGCGGCGGCGAGCAGGCCCACCGGCACGGCGCAGACGAACGCCTGCCAGGGGAGCTCCTGCACCTGCACGAAGTAGGAGCCGACGACGGCTACGAGCCCGAAGAACAGGAACACGAACACCTCGCCGAGGCCCTCGTAGCCGTACGGCCGCGGGCCGCCCGTGTAGAGCACGCCCGCGAGGATCGAGGCGGCGCCCACCGCGAGCAGCTCGGGGCCCGCCACCGCCACCAGGTAGATGCCGCAGGCGACCGCGAGGCCGAAGCTGACATACGTTGCGAGCAGCACCTGGCTCGGCGGCACGAGGCCGCCCGCCGTCACGCGCACGGGGCCGAGACGGTCCTCGGTGTCGGCGCCGCGGCGGGCGTCGGAGTAGTCGTTCGACAGGTTGGTGCCCACCTGGATGAACAGCGCGCCGAGCAGCGCGGCGAGAAAGGCGAGCGGATCGAAGTGGTCCGCACCCAGCGCCAGCGAGGTGCCCACGAGCACGGGCGCAACCGCCGCCGGCAGCGTGCGCGGCCGCGCCGCCATCACCCAGATGCGAAGGGCGCTCAAGCTATGCCCGCTTGGGGAAGCGGGAGAAGTCCGCCGGGCGCCGCTCGAGATAGGCGTCCCTGCCCTCCTGGGCCTCCTCGCTCCCGTAGAACAGCAGGTTCGCGTCGTGCGCGAGCTGCTGGATGCCGCTGAGCCCGTCTTCGGCCGCGTTGAAGCTCGCCTTCAGCAGGCGCAGCGCGAACGGCGAGAGGGCGAGCATCTCCCTGCACCAGGCCACGGTCTCCTGCTCGAGCCGCTCGAGCGGCACCACGGTGTTGACGAGACCCATCTGCAGCGCCTCCTCGGCGGAGTACTGGCGGCACAGGAACCAGATCTCCTTCGCCCGCTTGGGGCCGACGAGGTTCGCGAGCAGCCCCGCGCCGAAGCCTCCGTCGAACGAGCCCACACGCGGTCCCACCTGCCCGAAGCGCGCGTTGTCTGCGGCGATCGTGAGATCGCAGACGAGGTGCAGGACGTGGCCGCCGCCGATCGCATACCCCGCCACCATCGCCACAACCGGCTTGGGCAGACGGCGGATCTGGATGTGCAGGTCGGTTACGTGGAAGCGCCCCACCCCCGCGCGCCCGGCGCCGTCCTCGGCGAGATAGCCCGAGTCTCCACGCACGCGCTGGTCGCCGCCGGAGCAGAACGCGTCGGTCCCCTCTCCGGTGAGCACGATCACCCCGACGCCGGTGTCCTCGCGGGCGTCCTCGAGCGCGCGCGAGATCTCGATCACCGTCAGCGGGCGGAACGCGTTGCGGACCTCCGGCCGCGCGATCGTGATCTTCGCGATCCCGTCCGACTTCTCGTAGCGGATGTCCTCGAACGTGCCGCCGCCGGGCGGCTGTGCGGGTGTCCAGGTGACGCTCACGGCGCGAAGGCTAGCCTGTGCGCCATGGTGGTCGAGGGATGGCTGGCGCGGGCGGCAGCGGCGCGGCCCGAGCAGCCGGCGGTCGAGACGCCCGCCGGGACCCTCACGTACGCCGAACTCCAGTCCGCGGCGGCGGCGGGCGCAGCCGAGCTCGAGGCGCGCGGGATCGCTGCGGGCGACCGCGTCGCGATCGCCCTGCCCGCCGGGCTCGACTTCACGGTGGCGCTGCACGCGTGCATGACGCTCGGCGCCGTCGCGGTGCCCGTCGACCTGCGCCTGTCCGGCGCCGAGCGCGAGCGCATCGCCGCGGACGCCGAGGCGGTGCTGTCCGAGCCGTTGCCCACCGGGTCCGCCGCGGGCGCCGCCGCGGCGGTGCGCCACGATCTCGCACGGACGGCGCTGATCGTCCACACGTCCGGCACGACGGCGGCGCCGCGGCCGGTGGAGCTCTCATACGGCAACCTCCTGTGGAGCGCTCTCGGGTCGGGCGTCGCATTGGGCGTGGATCCGCGCGAGCGATGGCTGTGTGCGCTGCCGCTGTCGCACGTCGGCGGCCTCTCGATCCTGATTCGCTCGGCGATCGCCGCGACGACCGCGGTGGTGCACGAGCGCTTCGACACCGATCGCGCGCTGCACGCGCTCCGCTCGGAGGGAATCACGCTCGTCAGCCTCGTCGCCACGACGCTCGCGCGGCTGCTCGACGCCGGGCTCGAGCGCCCACCGGCGCTGCGCTGCGCGCTCACGGGCGGCGGGCCCGTGCCGCCCGCCCTGCGTGAGCGCGCGCTCGGCGCGGGGATGCCCGTCAGCCTCACCTACGGGCTCACCGAGGTGTGCTCGCAGGCGACGACGCTGCCGCTGGCGGCAATCGCCGAGCCCGGCCACACCGCCGGCCCGCCGCTGTTCTGCACGCGCCTGCGCCTTGCCGACGACGGGGAGATCATGCTCGCCGGCCCGACGGTTGCCGTCTCGGCGCAGCTGCGCGAGGGCTGGCTCGCCACCGGCGACCTCGGGCGTCTCGACGAGCGCGGCTGGCTGCGGGTCATCGGCCGCAAGGCGGACACGATCGTCAGCGGCGGGGAGAACGTCGCACCCGCGGAGGTGGAGGCGGTGATCGAGGGGCATCCCGGCGTGCTCGAGGCAGCCGTCGTCGGCCTGCCGGATGAGGAGTGGGGGGAGCGCGTCGGCGCGTACGTCCGCTGGCGTCCCGGCACCGAAGCGGACGACGCCGGCCTTCGCGCGCACTGCCGCCGCGTGCTCGCGCCGTACAAGGTGCCCAAGGACTTCATCGGCACCGACGAGCCGCTGCCCCGCACGGCGTCGGGCAAGCTCCTGCGCAGGCGGCTGGCGTGAGCTTCGACGCCGAGGCCCACCGGCGCTCGAGCCTCGAAGGCTGGGAAGCGGCAGCCTCCGGTTGGGTGCGCCGGCGGGAGCTCGTGCGCGAGCTGGGCGCTCCGGTGTCGGACTGGCTGCTCGACGCGATCGACCCCCAGCCGGGAGAGCGCGTCCTCGAGCTCGCGGCGGGCCTCGGAGAAATCGGCATGCTCGCCGCCGAGCGGGTGGCTCCCGGGGGCAGCGTCATCATCTCCGACCAGGCCGAGGCGATGCTCGAGGGCGCCCGTGAGCGCACCGCCGAGCTCGGTCTCGAGAACGTCGAGTTCAAGGCGCTCAACGCCGAATGGATCGACCTGCCGCTGGCGAGCGTCGACGCCGTCATCTGCCGTTGGGGGTACATGCTGATGGCCGATCCCGCCACCGCCCTCGGCGAGACGCGGCGCGTTCTGCGTCCGGGCGGGCGCCTGGCGCTCGCCGTGTGGGACTCGGTGCAGGCCAACCCGTGGGCGCTGCTCCCCGCCCAGGAGCTGCGCGAGCGCGGCCTCGCCGCCCCCGAGGATCCCTCCGCGCCGCCGCCGCCGGGACCGTTCGCGCTCGGGAGCGCCGAGCGCGTGGCGGAGCTGCTCGGCGATGCGGGCTTCGCGGAGGGTCGCGTGGAAGCTCTCGAGCTGACGCGCCGGCACGACAGCTTCGAGGAGCTGTGGGAGAGCACGCTCGACCTCTCGCGCGTGTTCCACGACGCCGTTCTCGCGCGCCCCGAGGACGAGATCGAGCAGATCAAGCAGGCGCTCGCCGAGCGCTTCGCACCATTCGCCGCAGCGGACGGCTCGCTCGCGATCCCGGGGCGCACGCTCGTCGCCCACGCCAGCGCCTGAGCGCCACCGGCGGCCGGCTCCCCGCGCCTCCGGTTGGATAGCCTGCGGCCGATGATCTACGACGACGACGCAGACCTCAAGCTCCTCGACGGCAAGACCGTCGCCATCATCGGCTACGGCTCGCAGGGCCACGCCCACGCGCTCAACCTGAAGGACTCGGGCGTCGACGTCGTTGTCGGCCTGCGCCCGGACTCCGCCTCGGTTGCCAGCGCCCGTGAGCAGGGGCTCGAGGTGACCTCCGTCGTCGACGCCGCCAGCCGCGGCGACCTCGTGATGATCCTGCTCCCCGACGAGCTGCACCGCCAGGTGTGGGAGTCGGAGATTCGTGACGGGATCGCCGAGGGGAACATGATCCTGTTCGGGCACGGCTTCTCGATCCACTACGGGGAGGTCTCGCCGCCGCCCGGCGTCGACGTCGCGATGGTCGCCCCGAAGGGCCCCGGCCATCTCGTCCGGCGGCAGTTCACCGAAGGCAGCGGCGTTCCGGGACTGATCGCGATCGAGCAGGACGCGTCGGGCAATGCCCGCTCGCTCGCGCTCGCATATGCCAAGGGGATCGGCTGCACGCGCGGCGGGGTGATCGAGACGACGTTCAAGGACGAGACCGAGACCGACCTGTTCGGCGAGCAGGCGGTCCTCTGCGGCGGTGCCTCCGAGCTCGTCCAGGCGGGCTTCGAGACGCTCGTCGAAGCCGGCTACGACCCGGAGATGGCGTACTTCGAGTGCCTCCACGAGCTGAAGCTGATCGTCGATCTGATGCACGAGAAGGGGCTCGCGGGGATGCGCTACTCGATCTCCAACACCGCCGAGTACGGCGACTACACGCGCGGCAAGCGCGTCATCACCGACGAAACGCGGGCGAACATGCGCAAGATCCTCGCGGACATCCAGTCGGGCGACTTCGCGCGCGAGTGGATCGCAGAGAACCGTGCCGGGCAGGAGAACTTCAAGCGCATGCGCGCCGAACAGGCCGACACGCAGGTCGAGCACGTCGGGGCCGAGCTGCGCGGCCACATGGACTGGATCAAGCCGGCCTTCTAGGGGTCCTGCGGATGCTCGCCTACGTGTTCTGGCATCGCCCGCGCGATGGCACCGCGGCGGACGCCTACGAGGAGGCGAGCATCGCCTTCCACCGCTCGCTGGCCCACCGCAGGCCCGTGGGCATGCGCGGTTCGTGCACGCTGCGCCTCGCCGAGTGCCCGTGGCTCCCCGCCGAGGGCGCGGGCGAAAGCGCAGGGCAGAGCGCGCCGTCGAGCGCGGGCGGCTACGAGGACTGGTACCTGATCGACGACTTCACCGCGCTCGGCGTGCTGAACGAGGCGGCGGTGGGGCGCGGGCACCGCACGAGTCACGACCGCATCGCGCGTCGCACCGGCGCGGGCGCGGGCGCCGTGTACGCGCTCGTGGAGGGCGGACCGGTCATGTCGCCTCCCGCAGGGGAGCCATCCCCGGCGACGTGGGTAGCGCTGCCGCCGGGCGCGGCGCCGCGCGAGGTGTTCGAGCTGCTCGCAGACGGCGTCGACCCCGCCGGCGCGAGCCTGTGGCGGCGCCAGCTCGTGCTTGGGCCGGCGCCCGAGTTGTGCCTGCTCGCCCCCGAGTCCCCGCCCGGCGTGGCGGCGAGCAGGCTCCCCGCCGGGTGGACGGCGAGGACGCTCGAGCGCGTGACGCTGTTCAGCGCCTGATCCGGCTCGCGCGGTCAGCCGCTGACGATGCGGAAGGCGCTCGTGTGCGCGGCTCCCGTCTTGCCGGCAGTGTTCGTCGGCGCCGATACGAGCTGGTAGGAGCCCGGCTTGAGCGGGTGCCCCCGCACGCGTCCGGTGAAGCGGAAGCGGTTCGCGCCCGCGGCGTCGGAGTGGCTGAACGACCCCAGCGTGCTGAAGCGCGTGCAGCGCTTGCCGTGAACGCTGCGCCCGCGCGGGGGAGCGACGCAGCGTCCGTGCACGAGGACCCCTGTCCCCGCCACCCGGCGCACGCTGAACGTCGTCGTGGCGGCCTGGGTGTCCGTGTAGGTGACCGTCGTGCCGTGGGCTGCCTTGGCGATCGAGGCGCCGTGCGTCAGCGGGGCGAACGTCTTCGGCGAGAGCACCGGCTGGGAGTCGCTCGGAGGGGTCGCGGCGGCGCTCGCAGGCGGCGTGGGCGGTGGCGCGACTGTGATCGCCGCCGTCGCCGGGGCGCCCGTGCCGTGGCTGCTCGTGGCGTCGAACGTGAAGCTGTCGGGGCCCGAGTAGCCCGCCGCCGGGGCGTACGTGACCGCGCCCGTGACGGCGTTGAGCGCCACGCTGCCGTGTGCCGGGCCCGCCGCGATCGCGTAGCCGGTCAGCGGCGCGCCGAGTGCATCGGCACACTGCAGCTGCAGCGCCGCAGCCGCGCCGAAGGCGGTCGTCGCGGTCAGCGCCTGGCACGTGGGGCCGGGGATGAACTGATACGCGCCGATGTCAGTGGCCCCGCCGAACTGGCGCGGGATCCCGTCGAGGTCCGATACGCCGTTCGCCGGCGAGCCGAAGCCCGCGCCGATCGTGGGCGAGCCCGCGAGCTCGTGGAAGTCGTCCATCGCCGGGTTGGCGATCAGCGGCGCCGCGGTCTGGTTGGTGCCCGTGCCGTGCGTAGTGACGCTCGCTTTTCCGCCGCTTTCCGGTTCCGCTCCGTCGGTGGCGTAGTTGGAGTGTTCGGCGACGATCACACCGTTGCTGGATGGGTTGGTGTCCGCGGAAGCGAGGAGGTCGACTTTCGAGCCATGGGCGATCGTGTTGATGAGCGTGACCTGCACTTCGTGACCGAGGAAGGCCTTGGTCTTGACGCCGACGCTGCCGACGGAACCCGACCCGCCGGGCGCCTCCAGCGTGTCGTTGCGCAGCGTCGCCTGGACGGTGTTGCTCACCTGGAACAGGAAAGCCGTCGACTTGGTGCCGTCCGCCACGCACACGCTGTCGGTGATCGTGATCGGTGCTCCCCCCGCGCAGGCGACGTCTTCGCTGCCGAAGGCGTGCATGAGCACCCGTTCGACGGTCTCGCCGAAGCCCACGGCGAGCAGCGCGGTCTGGCTGGCGGTGGGCAGATCCACCTCGACGTCGCGCAGGCTGGAACCCGACCCCGCGAGGATGAAGCCGCCGTTTTTGGCGACGATCACCGGGCGCGGCGCTCCGGCCACTCCGTGGATCGTCAGCGTGGGGGCTTCGTCGAAGAGGCCTTCCGTCGGGTTGTAGGTGCCCGGCTCGATCGTGACGTCGTCGCTGGCGGCGGCTTTTTTCACCGCCGTGACGATGTCGCACGGCGCCGGCGTGGTGCATGCTTCGCCCGTGCCTTCAGGGGAGGCGAAGCGCTCCGCCGCCCCGGCCGCGGGCGCCCAGCACAACAGCGCCGCGACCGCTGCTGTGATTGATACGACCGACCCCCTGATGGCTGCCATCGCGCGCCTCTCTCCCGTGGTGTGCCCGCACCATAACGCCGCTGGTGGATGCCGTGGGCGCGCGTGAAGCGCACGCGGCACTTCGCTACACTCGCCTTTCTCGTCGCGACTGGCGCTCGGGTGGAGCTCACCACCGGGGAGCGACGAGCGAACCGCCGCCGCGCGCCTGGGCACCTCAGATCATCGACGACGCATCGAGGTCGGACCTAGCGAGGAGCCCAACATGACGCCGAGCACAGAGACGCAGCTGTCGATCCCGCAGGACATGCGCCCGCGCGACGGGCGCTTCGGCTGCGGACCATCGAAGGTCCGCCCGGAGGCCCTTGCGCGCCTCGCCGGAGAGGGTGCTGCGGTGATGGGCACCTCGCACCGGCAGAAGCCGGTGAAGGCGGTCGTCGCTCGCGTGCGCGCGGGCTTGCGCGAGCTGTTCTCGCTGCCCGACGGCTATGAGGTGGCTCTCGGCAACGGCGGCACCACCGCGTTCTGGGACGCCGCGGCGTTCGGCCTGGTGAGCAGGCGCGCCGCGCATCTCGCCTACGGCGAGTTCTCGCAGAAGTTCGCGAAGGTCACCGCGGGCGCGCCGTTCCTCGAGGACTCGGTGACCGTGTCGGCGGCGCCCGGCGACGCGCCCGATCCGGCGGACGGCGCCGAGCAGGGGGCGGACGCCGGTGCGGACGTGCTCGCGTGGGCGCACAACGAGACCTCGACCGGGGTGATGGTGCCCGTCCAGCGCCCGCCGCGCGCCGGGCAGGCGCTCGTCCTGATCGATGCCACATCGGGCGCGGGCGGCCTGCCCGTGGACGTCGCGGACGCGGACGCCTACTACTTCGCCCCGCAGAAGAGCTTCGGCTCGGACGGCGGGCTGTGGCTCGCGCTGCTGAGCCCGGCGGCGCAGGAGCGGATCGCGACGCTGGCGGCGTCGGGGCGCTGGATCCCGGAGTTCCTCTCGCTGTCGACGGCGCTCGAGAACTCGCTGAAGGACCAGACGTACAACACTCCCGCGCTTGCCACGCTGCTGCTGCTCGCCGAGCAGATCGAGTGGATGCTCGCGGGCGGCGGGCTCGACTGGTGCGTGGGGCGCTCGCGCGCATCGGCGGAGCATCTCTACGGATGGGCCGAGGACAGCGCCTACGCGCGTCCGTTCGTGGAGCACCCGGCGAAGCGCTCGCTCGTCGTGGGCACGATCGACTTCGCCGAGGAGGTGGACGCCGCGGCGCTCGCGGCGACGCTGCGCGCGAACGGGATCGTCGACGTCGAGCCGTATCGCAAGCTCGGGCGCAACCAGCTGCGGATCGGCATGTTCCCGGCGGTTGACACCGCGGACGTGCAGGCGCTGACGGCGTGCATCGACTGGGTCGTGCAGGAGCTCGCACGATGAGCGGCGCGGCGGAGGCCTCGAACAACGGGCGCCGGCGCGTGCTCGTGAAGGAGAAGATCGGCGACTCGGGGGTGGCGCTGCTGCGCGACCACTTCGACGTCGAGATCGGGATCGACTGGCCCGAGGAGGAGCTCGCGCAGCGCATCGGCGAGTACGACGGCATCGTGATCCGCTCCGCCACGAAGCTCACGGCCGAGCTGATCGGGCGTGCCGACCGCCTCAGCGTGATCGGCCGCGCGGGCGTCGGCGTGGACAACGTCGACGTCGAGGCGGCGACGCGCCGCGGCATCGTCGTCGCCAACGCACCGGAGTCGAACGTGGTGACGGCGGCCGAGCACACGATGGCATTGCTGCTCGCGCTCGCGCGCAACATCCCGCAGGCGTACGTGTCGCTCACCGCCGGCAAATGGGAGCGCTCCCGCTTCTCCGGCGTCGAGCTCTACGAGAAGACGCTCGGGATCCTCGGCTTCGGGCGGATCGGACAGCTCGTCGCTCACCGCGCGCGCGGCTTCGGCATGCGCGTGCTGGCGTTCGACCCGTATGTCAGCGCCGAGCGCTATCGCGAGCTGGGCGTGGACAAGGCGGGCGGCCCCGACGACATCTATGCCCAGTCGGATTTCATCACCGTGCACCTCCCGAAGACGCCGGAGACCGCCGGCTTCGTCAACGCTGCCGCGTTCGCGAAGATGCGTGACGGCGTGCGCGTCCTCAACGTCGCGCGCGGCGGGCTGATCGACGAGCAGGCGCTGCGCGAGGCGCTCGACTCGGGGAAGGTGGCGGGCGCCGCCATCGACGTCTTCGAGAAGGAGCCGATGACCGAGCATCCGCTGTTCGGCTATCCCAATGTCGTCGTCACGCCGCACCTCGGGGCCTCGACGGCGGAGGCGACCGATCGCGCGGGCTACCAGAGCGCCGAGCAGGTCGTCGCGGCGCTCACCGGCGGCGTGGTGTCCTCGGCGGTGAACATCCCGGCGATCGAGCCCGAGGACATGGAGATGCTCGGGCCGTTCCTGCCGCTCGCGACGAAGCTCGGGCGGCTCGCCATGGAGCTCGCGGAGGGCAGCTCGGTGGAGCGGATCGAGGCAGCGTTCCTCGGCCGCATCGCCGACTTCGACACGCGGCTGCTCGGCCTCGCGGTGATCGTCGGCGCGCTCGAAGGCCGCACCGAGGAGCAGGTGAACCTCGTGAACGCGCCGACGATGGCCCACCAGCGCGGGATCGTCTTCGAGGAGAAGGTCGTCTCGGAGGCGGAGGACTTCAACGAGCTGATCCGCGTGACGGTGACGGCCGGCTCCGAGCGCGTCGCGGTCGCCGGCACCGGAATCGGCCCGAGCCGCGTGCCGCACCTCGTCGAGGTGCAGGGCAGGCGGCTGACGATCGAGCTCGCCCGCTACGTGACGGTGTTCCGCTACGAGGACCTGCCGGGGATGATCGGGCTAGTCGGCAGCGCCTTCGGCGAGCACGGCATCAACATCTCCTCGGCCGCCGTGGGGCATCTCCCTGACGGCAGCGACGGCGAGGACCGGCAGCTGGCAGCGATGGTGGTGACGACCGACGCACCCGTCCCCAAGGAGGTGCTGAAGGAGATCGTCGCCTCCGAGCGCTTCGTCGACGGCTGGTCGGTCGACCTCGGCTGAGCGATAGGCTGCGCGCGGATGCGGGCGGTGGTGATCACCAAGCACGGGGGGCCGAATGCGCTCGAGGTGCAGGAGCGCCCGGACCCGCCGCTCGGGCCCGGCCAGGTGCGGATCGACGTGGCCGCCGCCGGGATCAACTTCGCCGACGTGATGGCACGGATGGGGCTGTATCCGGATGCGCCGAAGACGCCGTGCGTCGTCGGCTACGAGGTTGCCGGCACGGTGCTCGAGCTCGGCGACGGCGTCGAGGGTGTCAGCCCCGGGCAGCGCGTGTTCGCCGGCACGCAGTTCGGCGGCTATGCCTCGCAGGTTGTCGCCTCGGCGGGCGACGTGCTGTCGCTCCCCGACCGCCTGTCGTTCGAGCAGGGGGCGGCGATCCCCGTCAACTACGGAACCGCCTGGGCGGCGCTGCTCGGCTACGGCAGCCTGCGCGCGGGCGAGCGCGTCCTCGTCAACTCCGCCGGCGGAGGCGTCGGCATCGCGGCGACGCAGATCGCCAAGCGCACGGGCGCGGAGGTCTACGGGACCGCCTCGCCCGGCAAGCACGCGCGCATCCGCGAGCTCGGCGTCGACCACGCGATCGACTACACGAGCCCCGGCTGGGAGCGCGGCCTGCCCGCGTTCGATGTGATCCTCGACGCGGTTGGCGGCAAGAGCTTCCGCACGAGCTACTCGCTGCTGCGCCCCGGTGGGCGGCTCGTCGCGTTCGGCGCCTCCGCGCTCGTCTCGGGTGAGCGGCGCAACGTCGTCACCGCGCTGCGCACCGTCCTGCGCATGCCGCGCTTCAACATGATCAAGCAGATGTCCGAATCGAAGGCGGTCATCGGGCTGAACATGCTGGCGCTGTGGAAGGACCGGGGGACGCTCGAGCCCTGGATCGGGCCGATGCGCGAGATGCTCGACGACGGCACGATCGAGCCGGTCGTGGCGGGAGCCTTCCCCTTCGAGGAAGCCGGCGCGGCGCAGGCGATGATCGTCGAGCGCCGCAACGTCGGCAAGGTCGTGCTGACGCCGCGCTAGCCGCCGAGCGCCGCCGCCTCGGCTTCGAACGCCGCGGGCAGCGAGCCGGCGAGCTTCGCCTTCGGCTTGAGCGCGTCCTCGTAGCCGTACCACCAGAAGTAGCCGCCGGCGTAGTAGGGGAGCCCGGGGTTCAGCGAGTAGGCCCAGCTCATGATCGCCTGCGCCTGCTGCAGCGTCCGCCGGGTGGCGGAGTGGGGCAGCCCCACCTCGCCGAAGCCGAGCAGCGCGTGCGGGTAGAGCGCGTGCAGCGCTTCGAGCTGCACGGCGACTTCGAGCGACGTCGGCATCCGCCCGCCGCACTGCGTCGGGTAGTAGGACAGCAGCACGTAGTCGAGGCCCGCCGCGACGGACGCGGGCACGTAGCGTTCGCTGAACTGAAGCGGCGTCAGCTCGCCTTCGCCGTCGCCGCAGTGTTCCGGGCCGAACGCGTTCTCATACAGCGTGAGTGCGGTGGAGCCTCCGGCTGCGTGCACGTCTTCGTAGGCGACGTCGAGCTTCGCGGCGACTTCTTCATACGGGCCCGTCCAGTTGCCGTTCACCTCGTTGCCCACCTCCCAGATGCCGACGGAGCCGCCCAGCTCTTCCAGGTAGGAGCGCACGCGCGCGTCGAGCTGCGCCGTCGCGATCCGGCGCTCGTCGGATGAGTCGAGCAGCTCGCCCATCACGCCCGAGACGGCGCCGATCTCGTGCACCGCCGTGGCGTAGTAGCCGGCGGGCTCGTGCACGTCGAAGTAGATCCGCGTCGTCGGCCGCTCGGGCAGGCGGGCGAGCGCCGCAGCTATCCGATCGGGGTGAGGGACGCGATCGACGGTGACGCCGAACAGCGGCGTGTTTGCCGCCGCGGGCGGCGCCAGTGCCAGCAGCACGGCGGCAAGTACGAGCGACGAGCGCGCGAGCGGACGAAGCACAGCGACAAGGATCGCACCTGCCGCGAAGATCATCGACGGCGCGTGCGGTGCTAACCTCGCAGCAGATGTCGCAGCAGCTCTCGCTCCTGTCGCTCCTTCTGCTCCCCCTCCGGGGGGAATAGCGCGTGGCGGCCGCGTAGCCGCATACCCAGCAGACAGGAACGGCAAGCGAGACAGAGAAGGAGTGGCAGCGACATGAGCCCGAGCACATCCCACCGCAGCGAGTCGGATCGCGTGGCGATCTTCGACACCACCCTGCGCGACGGCGAGCAGTCCCCGGGGATCTCGCTGAACAAGCAGGAAAAGCTCGAGATCGCGCACCAGCTGGCGCGGCTCGGGGTGGACGTGATCGAGGCGGGCTTCCCGATCACCTCGCCGGGCGACTTCGAGTCGGTGCAGGCGATCGCACGCGAGGTGGAAGGCCCGGTGATCTGCGGGCTCGCGCGCACGAGCAAGCAGGACATCGACGCGGCGTGGAGCGCCGTGCGCGACGCCGAGCGCGCGCGGATCCACACGTTCATCGCGACGAGCGACATCCACATCGAGCGCAAGCTGCAGACGACCCGTGAGGACGTCAAGGGACAGGTGCGGGCGGCGGTGGCGCAGGCGCGCGAGTACACCGACGACGTCGAGTTCTCTCCCGAGGACGGCTCGCGCTCGGACGTCGAGTACATGGCGGAGGTGATCGAGATCGCGCTCGAGGAGGGCGCGAGCACGATCAACGTCCCGGATACCGTCGGCTACACGATGCCGCACGAGTACGCGGCGATGTTCGCCGAGCTGTACCGGCTCGTGCCCGCCCTGCACGACGTGGTCGTCTCGGTTCACTGCCACGACGATCTCGGCCTGGCGGTCGCCAACTCGCTCGCCGGGCTCGAGGCGGGCTGCCGGCAGGTGGAGTGCGCGATCAACGGCATCGGCGAGCGCGCGGGGAACGCCTCGCTCGAGGAGATCGTGATGCTGCTGCACACGCGCGAGCCGAGCCTCGGCCTGTGGACCGGCGCCGACACGACCGAGATCGCCCGCACCAGCCGGCTGGTGTCGCGGCTGACGGGCTACCCCGTGCAGCCGAACAAGGCGATCGTCGGGCGCAACGCGTTCGCGCACGAGGCGGGCATCCACCAGGACGGCGTGCTGAAGGAGCGCACGACGTACGAGATCATGGACGCCACCACCGTCGGTCTGCGCAGCAACTCGATCGTGCTCGGCAAGCACTCGGGGCGCCACGCGCTGCGCAAAGCGCTCGAGGAGATGGGCTTCGAGATCGACGGGCAGGCGCTGAACGTCGCCTTCAAGCGCTTCAAGGAGATCGCCGACCGCAAGAAGCAGGTGACGGCGATGGACCTCGAGGCGCTCGTGACCGACGAGCTGCGCGAGGACGTGGCGGGCTACTCGCTCGAGTGGTTCGAGGTGGAGTCCTCCTCGCGGCGCTCCCCGCACGCACGGGTGGGAGTGGGGCTTCCCGAGGGCGGCTCGGTGACCGGCAGCTTCGTGGGCGACGGGCCGATCGACGCCATCTTCCAGGCGATCAACGCCGCCACCGCCACGGCCCCGGTGCTCAGCGAGTTCACGATCGGCGCCGTGACGGAGGGCCAGGACGCCCTCGGCGAGGTGTCGGTGGTGGTGGAGCTCGACGGCGCCACCGGCGCCGGGCAGGGCGTCTCGACGGACATCATCGACGCCGCCGCACGCGCCTACGTGCGCGCGCTGTCGGTCGCCCGAGCGCGCTCGCTCGCCCCGCAGGCGCTGGGGCTGCCCGAGCCGACGCCCTAGCCGCCGCACACCCCCGCCATGCCGGAGTGCGCTCCGCAAGACCGCTTCACCGGCTAGCCGGCGGGGTGCCGCTGCAGCGCGCGCTCGCGCAGTCTGCGAGTCGCGCGATACTGCGCGGACGATGTCCGAGGAGAACGTGCAGCTCGTGCGGCGACTGCTCGAAGCGTTCAACGAACGCGACGTCGAGGGGTTCGCGGGCCTCACGACGCCCGACTTCGAATGGTCGCCGTCGGTGGTGGCGGTGGACGGTGAGATCTTCCGCGGACGAGAGGGCATCGAGGCCTACTTCGGGCGCATGCGCGACGCGTGGGAGGAGTTCAAGATGCTCGCGGACGATGTGCGCGAGGTGCGCGATCTCGACGACCGCGTTCTGGTGGTGGGGCGGGTACAGGCCCGTGGCCTCAGCAGCGGCGCGCCCGTCGAGGTTGCCCTGAGCATCCTCTACGACGTACGCGAGGGCAGGATCTCGCGGATGCACTCCTTCCTCGACGCCGACGAGGCCCTTCGCGCCGCGGGGTTGGCGCAGTAGCGCGTCTCGGCGGCCGCTCGGCGGCCGGCGCCGTGGCGGCGCACTCCTGACTCGCGTCTGTGATAACGTACGCCTGTATGGCAGCAGCGGCGACCGTTCCCGCACCCGATCCGCTCGGACCGGAGGTCATCGGCGCGCGCGTGAAGGCGCTGCGCGAGGCGTCGGGACTGTCGCTGCGCGAGCTGGCGGCGCGCAGCGGCGTGAGCGCGCCGATGCTCTCCCAGGTGGAGCGGGGGGAGACGAGCCCGACGCTCACGGTGGCGGCACGGATCGCGGCGGGTCTCGAGCTGCGCCTCTCGCAGCTCCTGCGCCTCGACGAGGACGGCGCGGTGACGATCGTGCGCGCCGGCAACCGGCGCCGCGGCGGCAACGCCCGCCGCGGGCACCGCTTCGAGGTGCTCACCGCTGGCCAGCCCGGCCAGCGCGCGGAGCTCTCGCGGCACACCCTCGCCCCGGGCGGCGCGACGGGCGCCATCGACGATCCGCCGATGCACGAGCCCGGAAGCCGCGAGACGGCGCTCGTCGAGCAGGGCGCCGTGGCGCTCGTGTGCGACGGGCAGCGCCACGGGCTGCGGACGGGTGACTGCGTGACATTCGACGCCGACCTGCCGCACCACTTCGAGAACGACAGCGACGAGCCCGCGGTGTTCCTGGCCGTGGTGTCGGCGGGATTGAGACGCAGCTAGCAGCGAAAGAAAGAGGGCGACGGCGATGGCGAAGACGATGTTCGACAAGATCTGGGAGGTCCACGAGGTGGGTGGCGCCCCGGGGCTCATCTACATCGACCTGCACCTCGTGCACGAGGTGACGAGCCCGCAGGCGTTCGACGGCCTGCGTCTCGCCGGGCGCCGCGTGCGCCGGCCCGACCGCACGCTCGCCACCGCCGACCACAACACCCCGACGGACGGCACGCCCGTTGCCGCGCGAATCAAGGACGAGCTCTCTCGGGTGCAGGTGCAGACGCTCGAGCGCAACTGCGAGGAGTTCGGGATCCCCGTGTACTCGCTCGGCTCCGAGCGCCAGGGCATCGTCCACGTGATCGGCCCCGAGCTCGGCGTGACGCAGCCGGGCATGACGATCGTCTGCGGCGACTCGCACACCTCCACGCACGGCGCCTTCGGCGCGCTCGCGTTCGGGATCGGAACGAGCGAGGTGGAGCACGTCCTGGCGACGCAGTGCATGGTGCAGCACAAGCCGCGCTCGATGCGCGTGCTCTACGAGGGCGAGCTCGGCTTCGGCGTGACGGCGAAGGACCTCATCCTCGGCACGCTCGGGCGCCTCGGCGTGGGCGGCATGACGGGGCACGTCGTGGAGTACGCGGGCCCGGCGATCGAGGCGCTGTCGATGGAAGGGCGCATGACCGTGTGCAACATGACGATCGAGGGCGGCGGCCGCGCGGGCATGGTGGCACCCGACGAGAAGACGTTTGCGTGGTTCACCGCCGAGCAGCGGCCCGCCGCCCCTTCCGGGGCGGCGCTCGAGGCGGCGATCGAGCGCTGGAAGGAGCTGCCGAGCGACGCGGGGGCGTACTTCGACTCCGAGGTGACGATCGACGCGGGAGCGCTCTCCCCGCAGGTGAGCTGGGGGACGACGCCCGGGATGGTGCGCGCGGTCACCGAGGCGGTGCCCGCGCCGGAGGAGTTCGACAGCCCCGCCGACCGCGAGGCTGTCGAACGCGCGCTCCACTACATGGACCTCGAACCCGGGACCCCGATCCAGGAGATCGCCGTGGACCGCGTGTTCATCGGCTCGTGCACGAACTCGCGAATCGGCGATCTCCGCGCCGCCGCCGAGGTTGTGGCGGGGCGGCGCGTCGCCTCGAGCGTCAGCGCGATGGTGGTGCCCGGATCCCAGCAGGTGAAGGCGCAGGCGGAGGAGGAGGGGCTCGACCGCGTCTTCCGCGAGGCGGGATTCGACTGGCGCGCGGCGGGCTGCTCGATGTGCCTGGGCATGAACCCCGACATCCTGCAGCCGGGCGAGCGCTGCGCCTCGACGTCCAACCGCAACTTCGAGGGGCGCCAGGGCCGCGGCGGGCGCACGCACCTCGTCTCGCCGCAGATGGCAGCCGCCGCTGCCGTGGAGGGCCGCTTCGTCGACATCAGGGAGTGGCGATGAGCGAGTCGCCACCCGGCGCCGCCTGGCAGCGCCCGGATCTCGTCCACGAGTTCGTGCACGAACGCCAGGTGGTGCTGCCGCTGATCGACGTGCAGGAAGACCTCATGCGGGAGCTCTTCCGCCGCCACCGCCACCCCGTGTCGCGGTTCCTCGACATCGGCTCCGGCGACGGCGCGATGTCGGAGCTGCTGCTCGGCGTCGAGCCCGAGGCGCACGCCGTGCTCGTCGACTTCTCCGAGCCGATGCTCACCGGCGCCGAGCGGCGCCTGGGACCGGCGGACGGGCGCTGGAGCCCGGTGCGCGGAGACCTCTCGACCGCCGCCTGGCGCGATCGCCTTCCCGGCGGGAGCTACGGCGCCGCGATCTCCTCATACGCCATCCACCACCTGCCCGCGGAGCGCAAGGCGGGCCTGTTCGCTGAGCTGTTCGAGCTGCTCGAGCCGGGAGCGATGTTCGTGAACATGGACGTGGTGACGATCGGTGCGCCGCTCTCAGGGCTGTTCGACGAGCAGATGGCGCAGAACGCGGTCCACGCCGAACACGAGCGCGGAGGCACGCGGCCCGACGAGGAGGTGGCGGCGGAGCTGCTCAAAGACGACGAGGAAGACCGCCCCGACAGCGCTCAGAGCCAGCTGCACTGGTTGCGCGAGGCGGGCTTCGAGGACGTCGAACTGCACTTCAAATGGGCCGAGGGCGCGATCTTCGGCGGGATCAAGCCGAAAGGAGGCAGCGCCTGATGGAGGCGATAGAGACGATCACGGGTCACGTCAGCCACCTCGACCGCGCGAACGTGGACACCGACCAGATCATGCCCAAGCAGTTCCTCAAGCGGGTGGAGCGCACGGGCTTCGGAGAGTTCCTCTTCTACGACTGGGCGAAGGAGCCCGACTGGGACCTGCCGCCCAACCCGATCCTCGTCGCGGGCGAGAACTTCGGCTGCGGGTCCTCTCGCGAGCACGCCCCGTGGGGCCTCCAGGACTTCGGCTTCAGGGCGATCGTGGCGCCGTCGTTCGCCGACATCTTCTACTCGAACTGCACGAAGATCGGGCTCCTGCCGGTCGTGCTGAGCGAGGAGGACTGCCGCGCGCTCGCGCACGCCGGGCACGGCCAGATCGACCTCGCCGCCCAGGAGGTGCGCTTCGAAGGGCGGGAGGTGGCGTTCGAGATCGACCACGAGGTGCGCCGGCGGCTGCTCGAGGGTCTCGACGACGTCGGCGTCACGCTGTCGCTCGAGAACGACATCGCCGTCTATGAGGCCCAGCGCGAGCGCAGCGGGCCCGTCACCACCGCTCTGTGAGCGGGCCCGCACCGCTCATCGAAACGCGCGCACGCGAGCTCGCGAACGAGTGGATCGCTGCGTGGAACGCACACGACCTCGACGCGATCATGGCGCTGTACGCGCCCGAGGTGGTCTTCCGGACGCCCACCGTCATCACGACGATGGGGATCGCGGACGGGACCGTCCGTGGCGTTGCCGCCCTGCGCGAGCACTTCGCCCGCGGCCTCGCGCGCCTGCCCGACCTGCGCTTCGACCTGGTGGGCGTCTACACGGGTGTGCGCTCGGTGGCGATCACCTACCGGTGGCACGACGGGACGCCCGTCTGCGAGCTGCACGAATACGACGAGCACGAGCTGATCGAGCGCGTCCAGGCCCTCTACGACGGCCTCTCGTGGTAGCGCCGCGACGGTCCTGGTAGCGTCGCCGCCCGTGTCACACCGCATCGTCACGCTCCCGGGCGACGGGATCGGGCCCGAGATCATGGCTCCCACGCTCGAGCTGCTGGGCGCGCTCGGCGACTTCGAGTTCGAGGAGCACGTTTTCGGCGGCGCCTCGATCGACGCACACGGCGTGGCGCTCACCGACGAGGTGCTCGACGCATGCCGCGGCGCGGAGGCGGTGCTGCTCGCCGCGGTGGGAGGGCCCAAGTGGGACACCACCGATCCCGCGGCGCCGCGTCCCGAGCAGGGGCTGCTGGGTCTGCGCAAGGGCCTCGGGCTGTTCGCCAACCTGCGCCCGGTGAAGCCCCTCCCGGCGCTGTACGACTCCTCACCGCTGCGGCGGGAGCGGATCGAGGGCACCGACCTGCTCGTCGTGCGCGAGCTCACGGGGGGCATCTACTTCGGCGAGAAGCAGCGCAGCGAGCGCTCGGCGAGCGACCTCTGCGTCTACACCACCGAGGAGATCGAGCGGATCGCGCGCACGGCGTTCACGGCGGCGCGCGCGAAGGTGTCGAGCGTGGACAAGGCGAACGTGCTCGAGACCTCGCGGCTGTGGCGTGAGGTGGTGAGCGATCTGCATTCGCGCGAGTTCCCCCACATCCAGCTCGAGCACATGCTCGTCGACAACGCCGCGATGCAGCTCGTGTCCTCGCCGCGCCACTTCGACACGATCCTCACCGAGAACATGTTCGGCGACATCCTCTCCGACGAGGCGGCGATGCTGACGGGCTCGATCGGCATGCTCCCGAGCGCATCGCTGGGGGACGGCGGCGCCGGCAGCCCGGGGCTGTTCGAGCCGGTCCACGGCTCGGCCCCCGACATCGCCGGCAGCGGGATCGCCAATCCGCTCGCGATGTTCCTGTCCGCGGCGATGATGCTCCGCCATGGCCTCGGCTTGGAAAGCGAGGCCGCGGCTGTAGAATCGGCGGTGCAGCGGGCGCTGGAGGAGGGTCTGCGCACTGCCGACCTGGGCGGGGAGGCGGGGACGGCGCAGGCTGCCAGGGCAGTGCTCGAAAACGTCGAATAGGAGCATGGCGAACGTGGAGCCAACCGACCTCATCTGGATGAACGGAGACTTCGTCCCCTGGGAGGATGCGAAGATCCACGTCCTCACCCACGGCCTGCACTACGGCACCGGCGTCTTCGACAGCATGCGCTGCTACGACACCGAGCTCGGGCCGGCTGTGTTCCGCAACGCCGAGCACATCGAACGGCTGCTGCGCTCGGCGGAGCTCTACTACATGCCGGTGCCCTACACGGCGGAGCAGCTGCGCGATGCCACGCTCGAGCTCGTCGCACGCAACGGGCTGCGCTCCTGCTACATCCGCCCGATCGTCAACCGCGGCTACGGCCAGATGGGGCTGAACCCGCTCGAGGCGCCGATAGACGTGACGATCGCCTGCTGGGAGTGGGGTGCCTACCTCGGCGATGCGGGGACGAGCGAGGGCGTGCGGGCGAAGATCTCCTCGTGGCGACGCATCAGCCCCGACTCGCTGATCCCGCACGCGAAGGCGTCCGGTCAGTACCTGAACAGCGTGCTCGCGAAGGTCGAGTCGCTGAAGGCGGGCTACGAAGAGGCGATCCTGCTCGACGACCACGGGCACGTGTGCGAGGGCACCGGCGAGAACATCTACGTGGTGCGCGAGGGCGAGATCATCACGCCGGGCCAGCACAACTCGATCCTCGACGGGATCACGCGCCGCTCGCTCTTCCAGATCGCACGCGACCTCGGATACACGATCGTCGAGCGCAACGTCGCCCGCGCGGAGCTGTACCTGGCCGACGAGGTGTTCCTGTCGGGCACGGCCGCCGAACTCGTGCCGGTGCGCGAGGTCGACGACCACCAGGTGGGCGACGGCCACCCGGGCGAGGTTACGCGTGTCCTGCAGAAGGCCTTCGACGACGCCATCCACGGGCGCAGCGAGCGCTACCGCGAGTGGCTCGACGTCGTGCGCCCGCGTGACCTCGAGACGCCGACGGGCGATGCGGGAGAGCGAATTACCGGGGCGACCGGCTAGGGCGGCGAGTGTGCCGCGGCCGGTCGCTGAACCCGGCCGAGACCCGCACACCAACCGCTTGAAAGGAGCACCCATGAGCCCCGACGCCAACCGCATAGAGCTGTACGACGCGACGCTGCGCGACGGCATGGGCGGCGGGGGCATGAGCCTCACCGCCGAAGAGAAGGTTCGCGTCGTACACGCGCTCGACGAGCTCGGCGTGCACATGATCGAGGCGGGCTTCCCCGCCTCGAACCCGAAGGAGCAGGAGCTGTTCGGCCTGCTCGCGGGCGAGCGTCTGCAGACGGCGGAGGTGGTTGCCTTCGGGATGACGCGCCGACGCGACGCCCGCGCGCAGGACGACGAGGGCCTGCGCATCCTCGCCGACTGCTTCGCACCGGCGTGCACGCTCGTGGGCAAGGCGTCGGTGCTGCACGTGGAGAAGGTGGTGCGCGTCTCGCGCGAGGACAACCTCGCGATGATCGCCGACTCGGTGGCGTTCCTGACGGGGGCGGGCAAGCGCGTGCTGTTCGACGCCGAGCACTTCTTCGACGGCTTCGCGCTCGACCCCGGGTACGCGCTCGACTGCCTGCGGGCGGCGGCCGAGGCGGGCGCCGAGCGGGTCGTGCTCTGCGACACGAACGGCGGATGCCTGCCGCCGCAGATCCGCACGGCGTTCGCAGTGGTTGCTGAAGCCCTGCCGGGCTTCCCGCTGGGAATCCACACGCACGACGACTCGGGCTGCGCGGTGGCGAACACGCTCACCGCCGTGGAATCCGGCGCCACCCAGGTGCAGGGGACGGTGAACGGCATCGGCGAGCGCACCGGCAACGCGAACCTCGTGACGATCATCGCGGACCTGCAGCTGAAGATGGGCGCGAGGGTGCTCGCCGACGAGCAGCTCGCGCGCCTCACCGAGACCGCGCACTTCGTGGACGAGCTGCTCAACCGCAGCCCCAACCCGGCGCAGCCCTACGTCGGCAAGCACGCGTTCGCGCACAAGGCGGGGCTGCACGCGGCGGGGATCAGCGCCGACGCGCAGACGTTCGAGCACGTCGACCCGACCGCGGTGGGCAACGACCGCGACGTGCTCGTGTCCGAGCTGTCGGGACGCGCGACGGTGCTCGCGAAGGCGCGCGAGGCGGGGATCAGCTTCGACGCGGCGGAGGAGCAGGGCTCGGGTGGACAGGCGCGCGTCGACGCGGCGCGGGGCGCCGACGTGACGCAGCGCGTGATCGAGCGCGTGAAGGAGCTCGAGCACGAGGGCTTCCAGTTCGAGGCGGCGGACGGGTCGTTCGAGCTCCTGATGCGCAAGGAGGCGGGCGTGTACGAGCCGCTGTTCCGGCTCGAGTCCTGGCGCGTGCTCGTGGAGAAGCGCGCCGACGGGAAGGTGGAGACGGAGGCGACCATCAAGATCTGGGTGGGCGGGGAGCGCTGGGTTCGCACAGCCGAGGGCAACGGACCGGTGAACGCGCTCGACAACGCGCTGCGCCAGGCGCTCGCCGAGACCCATCCGCATCTCCGCGACATCGACCTCGTGAACTTCAAGGTGCGGATTCTCGATGAGACGAAGGGCACAGGTGCGGTGACGCGCGTGCTGCTCGACGCCTCCGACGGTCACGACGTGTGGGGCTCGATCGGCGTCTCGGAGAATGTGATCGCGGCGTCCTGGGACGCGCTCGTGGACTCGCTCGAGTACGGCATGCAGCCCGGCAGGCGCCCGCCGGAGGGCGAGTCGGCATCGCCGGCGCGGCCGGCGAGCTCGGGCGACAGGCTGTAGTGGCGCAGCAGCCGATCCCGCTCGCCCGCCCCGTGCTGGGCGAGGCAGAGGAGCGAGCCGTCGTGGAAGTGCTCCGCTCGGGCCAGCTGTCGCTCGGCCCGCGCCTCGCCGCCTTCGAGCGGGCGTTCGCGGCGCGCGTCGCCGCGTCCCACGCGAGCGCCGTGAGCAGCGGCACCGCCGGCCTGCACCTCGCGCTGCGCGCGGTGGGCGTGGGCGCGGGCGACGAGGTGGTGACGAGCCCGTTCTCGTTCGTCGCGTCGGCGAACGCGGCGGTGTACGAGGGCGCGCGGCCGGTGTTCGCCGACATCGACGCGGTGACGCTCAACCTCGACCCCGAAGCGGCGGCTGCGGCGGTGGGGGAGCGCACGCGCGCGCTGCTCCCCGTGCACATCTTCGGCTACCCCGCCGACATGCCAGCGCTAGAGCAGATCGCGCAGCGCAACGGCCTCGCGGTGGTCGAGGACGCGTGCGAGGCGCTCGGCGCGGTGCACGCCGACGGGACGCCGGTGGGGGCCGGTTCGTCCCCTGCCGTGTTCGGCTTCTACGCGAACAAGCAGCTGACGACGGGCGAGGGGGGGATGGTGACGATGCGCGATCCCGAGATGAAGGTGCGGATCGACTCCGAGCGCAACCAGGGGCGCGCCCCTGACATGGGCTGGCTGGACCACGACCGGCTCGGCTACAACTACCGGCTCTCGGACCTCGCCTGCGCGCTGGGCCTGGTGCAGCTCGAGCGCCTCGAGGAGATGCTCGCCGGGCGCGAGCGGGTGGCGGCGATGTATCGCGAGGCGCTCGCGGGCGTCGAGGGATTGGAGCTGCCCTGCCCGGACGCTGGCGGCAACCGCCGCGGCTGGTTCGTGTTCGTCGTGCAGCTGCCGCGGGGAGGCGACCGCGACGCGGCGGTGCGCGCTCTCGCCGAGCGCGAAATCCAGAGCAAGCCGTATCTGCCGGCGATCCACCTGATGAGCTACTACCGCCAGCGCTTCGGCCATCGCGAGGGCGAATTTCCGGTGTGCGAGGACGTGGCGGCGCGGTCGCTCGCGCTGCCGTTCTTCCCCGAGATGAGCGAGGGCCAGGTTGCGCGCGTGGCGGGGGCTCTGCGCGAGCTCCTGCTCGGGGCACCCGCCTGAGGCGCCGGGGCGGCGCGCGGCGCGGGCCATACACTGAGCGCCCGTGTCGCGCTTCCACGATCCACAGGACCCCGACTTCCGCAGGTTCAACTCGTCGATCGCGTTCGATCGAAGGCTGTGGCGGCAGGATCTAGCGCAGTCGCGCGCGCATGCGCGGATGCTCGCGGCCCAGCGGATCATCTCGGACGCGGACCGCGAGGCGCTTCTGGCGGGCCTCGACGAGGTGGAGCGCGAGCTGCGCGAGGAGCGCTTCCCCTTCGCCGACTCCGACGAGGACATCCACATGGCGATCGAGCGGCGCCTGACCGAGATCGCCGGCCCGGTGGGCGGGCGGCTGCACACGGCGCGCTCGCGCAACGACCAGGTGGTGACAGACCTCGCCATGTTCACGCGCGAGCGTGCGCGCGCGGCGCAGGAGGGGGCGAGCGGGCTGATGTCCGTGCTGCTCGAGCGCGCGCGAGAGCATGCGGACTGGCGGATGCCCGGATACACGCATCTGCAGCGCGCGCAGCCCGTCTACCTGGGCCATCACCTGCTCGCCTACTTCTGGATGCTCGAGCGCGACCGCCGGCGCTTCGCGTTCGCCGAGCGCGAGTCGGCGCGGCTGCCGCTCGGAGCGGGTGCGCTCGCGGGCGTGAACTTCGACACGGACAGGCGCGCGGTTGCCCGCGAGCTCGGCTTCGACGAGGTGGCGCCGAACTCGATCGACGCAGTGTCCGGGCGGGACTTCGTGCTCGACTATCTCGGTGCGGCTGCGACGTGCGCGACGCATCTGTCCCGCCTCGGCGCCGAGCTCGTGCTGTGGTCGAGCTCCGAGTTCGGGTTCTGCGAGCTGTCCGACTCGTGGAGCTCGGGCTCCTCGATCATGCCCCAGAAGAAGAACCCGGATGCCGCCGAGCTGCTGCGCGGGAAGGCGCCGCGCGTGGTGGGCCACCTGGCGGCGCTGCACGGCGTGATGCACGGCCTGCCGCTCACCTACAACAAGGACCTCCAGGAGGACAAGGAGCACCTGTTCGACGCCGCCGACACGATCGAGCTGGCGCTGGCGGCGGCGGCGGGGATGATCGCGAGCGCGCGCTTCGACCGCGCGCGGATGGCGCAGGCGGCGGCGGATGAGCTGATCGCGGCGACCGACGTGGCGGACCTGCTCGTGCGGCTGGGGATGCCCTTCAGGGAGGCGCACGGCGTCGTGGCGGGGCTCGTGCGCACCGCGCTCGACAGCGGACGGGCGCTGTCCGAGCTGAGCGACGAGGAGCTCGCCGCCCACAGCGAGACGCTCGCCGAGCACGCGGAGGAGTTCAGGGCGGTGCTCGCGTCGAGCTCGTGGCTGGAGTCGAAGGTGTCGGAGGGGGGAACCGCGCGGGCGCGGCTGGCGGAGCAGATCGAGCTGGCGCAGGGGGTGCTCGACGATGTCGCTTCGCGCTGACTTCTACGCGCGCCCCGTCGTCGAGGTGGCGCGCGATCTCGTCGGCTGTACCGTCACGCACGGCGAGGCGGCGGGTGTGATCGTCGAGACGGAGGCCTACCACGAGAGCGAGCCCGCGTGCCATGCGTTCGTGGGGCTGACGCCGCGGACGAGCACGCTGTTCGGCCCCCCGGGCCGCGCCTACGTGTACCGCTCATACGGAGTGCACGCGCTGCTGAACGCGGTGTGCGAACCGGAGGGCGTGGGCGCGGCGGTGCTGATCCGGGCGCTGCGCCCGCTGCGCGGGATCGAGGCGATGCGCGCGCGGCGCAGCGTGCGCGCGCATCGCTCGCCGCTGCGCGAGCGCGACCTGTGCTCGGGGCCCGGCAAGCTGACGCAGGCGCTCGGCATCTCGCTCGAGGAGAACGGCGGCAGCCTGCAGACCGGCCCGATCGCGATCCTCCCGCGCGAGGCCGGCTGGCTCGAGCCGGTGGTTGTGGCGGGTACGCGCATCGGCATCAACCGCGCGATGGAGCTGCGCTGGCGCTTCTGCGCCGCCGGCGAGGAGCACGTGTCGCGGCCGTGGCCCGCGCAGGGCCGAACGCGCCGCCGGGCGGGCGCGCCGGCGCTCTCAGCCTGAGGGCGCGACGCCGCCGGTAGGCGAGCCGGAGCCGCCGCCCGCGGGCGGCGAGGAGGGTTCGGCAGGTGCCGCGGGCGTTTCGTGGACGGGCGCGGCGGGCGTTTCGTGGGCAGGCGCTTCGTGGGTGGGGGCGGCGGTGTGTTCGCCGCCCTGCGAGGGGCGCCCGCCTCCCGTTTCGCCGCCGCCGCCCTGCGACGGAGTGGTGCTGCTGCCCCCGCCGGAGCTCTGGCCGCCCGACCCGGAGCCGCCTTCGGAGCCGCCGCCGCTCGATTCGCCCGTGCCCGAGCCTGCGCCGACGTGGGCCTGTGCGTGTTCGGCGCGGGCTTTGTCGATTGCGAGCGAGTTCACCATGAACTGGTGCCAGATGAGCGCCGGGAAGGTGCCGCCGAGCACGGGGCCGCCGTTGAACTCGGTGGTCATCGGGATCAGCTTGTCGGGGTAGCCCACCCACACGGCGACCGTGTACTTGGAGTCGAAGCCGACGAACCAGGCGTCGCCGTAGTTGGACGTCGTGCCGGTCTTGCCCGCCGCGAACTGCCCCAGCGCGGCGGCGCGCCCGGTGCCGTACTGCAGGACGGTTTCGAGCATCGAGATCTCCGTTGACGCAACGTCCGCCGGCAGCACGCGGCGTGCCTCGACGCGGTTCTTGTCGACGTGCGAGCCGTCCGGCAGTGCACGGTTCGCGGAGGCCACTTCCTGGATGCCGACCGGGGAGCCCGGTTCGCTCATGCTGCCGCCGATCCGCTGGCCGCCGCGCGCGATCGTCTCGTAGGCGTGGGCCATGTCGAGCGGCGTGACGCCGACGGTGAGGCCGCCGATCGTCATAGCCGGGTTCGTCGAGAGCGGGGTGGTGATGCCCATGCGGTGGGCGAGGAGCGCGATCTTGTGGGTGCCCACCTTGAGCCCCACTTCGGCGAAGATGGAGTTGTCGGAGAAGGCGGTGGCGCCGGTGAGCGTGTTCGAGCCCGAGTAGGCGCCTTCGTCGTTGTGGACGACGAAGCGTTCCTGCCCGCGCGTGTTGGGGACGATGAATTCCTTCTGCCTCGACGCCCACACCGATTCCGGCGAGATGCCCGACTCGAGTGCGGCGGCGAGGTCGAAGGCCTTGAACGAGGAGCCCGGCTGCCGCTCGCCCTCGGTGGCGAGGTTGAAGGGGCTTTCGTTGTAGTTGCGCCCGCCCACCATCGCGCGCACCTCGCCGGTCGAGTTTTCGATGACGACGAGCGCCGATGCGGGCCCACTGGGATTGGGGAGGTACGCTTCGATCGCCTGTTCGGCGGCGTGCTGGAGTTCGAGGTCGAGCGTCGTCTTCACGCGCAGGCCGCCGGAGAACGCGCGCGGGGCGCCGTAGCGTTCGATCACCTGCTGCTGCACCCAGCTGGTGAAGTAGCCGGCGTCGATGCCTTCAACCGACTGCTCGTGCGGGGCCTGTACGTCGTTGGGCGAGGGAAGCGCCTGCTTGACGCTTTCTTCGTAGACGGGGCGGGTGATGTAGCCCTGCTGGAGCATCTGGTAGAGAACGAGGTCGCGCCGGTGGCGTGCCGCCATCGGATGGGTGGCCGGGTCGTAGGCGGTGGGCGACTGGATGATGCCGGCGAGCAGCGCGGCCTCCCACGGGGCGAGCTGCGCGACGCAAAGCTGCCGGCCGGGCGGCGGGCCGCAGCCGATGTGGTTGACGTCGTGGCCGAAGTACGCCTCGGCGGCAGCCTCGATGCCGTATGCGCCGTTGCCGAAGTAGATCGTGTTGAGGTAGGCCGTGATGATCTTGTCCTTCGACCACTTGTGCGAGAGCTGGTAGGCGAGCGCGGCCTCGCGGAGCTTCTCGAAGATGGTGCGGTGGGATTGGGCCTGGAGGGCGTTCTTGATGAACTGCTGCTCGATCGTCGAGGCTCCCTGGACGTTCTTGCCGCGGCGGATGTCTTCGATGAACGCGCGCGCGATGCCGCGGATGTCGATGCCGCTGTTCGTGTAGAAGCGCCTGTCCTCGATCGAGATCACCGCCTCCTTGACGATCGAGGGGATCTGGTCGGGGGTTACGATCACGCGGTTGTGCTGGCTGAGCACGCCGATGGGCTTGCCGAGGTCGTCGAGCAGCACCGAGCTCTGCGCGTTCTTGAACTGCGCGAAGCGCGTGAGTGAGGGAAGGTCGGCGACGACCGAGACGAACATGCCGAACACGAAGGAGACGAGCCCGAGCAGCAGCACGGCGAAGACGATCGCCACGAGTCGGAGTCGCTTCAGGCGCGGCTTGGGCGCCGGTACGGCTTCGAGGCTCGGTAGGTCTGGGCTGTGTGTGGAGGCTGCGGTCATCGCTCGGGAGCAGCGGCGGTGAGGAGGCTCCCCGCGCTGCGGGAGGGCCGCTTCCCGACCGCTGGTGCTGCGTGCGTGCAGCACCGAGGGACCCTCCGGATCGCGAAAGTCTAGCATTGGCCCAGATGCCCGACGCCACCGAGGGGGCCGCCGAGGAGGCCCGCCGCCTAGGCCTTCACGCCGTCGACAGCCTGCCGGAGGGGGCCCTCGCGAAGCGGCTGGCACAGGCGGCGTCGGAGGGGCGCCCGCTGCGGGTGAAGCTCGGCATCGACCCGACGGCTCCCGACATCCACCTCGGACACGCGGTGGTGCTGCGCAAGCTTCGCGAGTTCCAGGACGCGGGCCACCGCGTGGTGCTGATCATCGGCGACTACACCGCGCGGGTGGGCGACCCGTCGGGCCGCTCGACGCTCCGGCCCGTGCTGTCCGCGCAGGAGATCGACACCAACGCCGCCACCTTCCAGGCGCAGGCGACGCGGATCCTCGACGCCGACCCCGAGCTTCTGGAGGTGCGCCGCAACAGCGAATGGCTCGACATGCCGATGCTCGACGTGCTCGCGCTCGCGCGGACGACGACGGCGGCGCAGCTGCTCGAGCGCGACGACTTCTCCAAGCGGATGGCGGCAGCGGAGCCGATCTCGGTGCTCGAGCTGCTGTACCCCCTGCTCCAGGGCTACGACTCGGTGGCGGTACGCGCGGACGTCGAGCTCGGGGGAACCGATCAGAAGTTCAACCTGCTGCTGGGGCGCGATATCCAGCGGGCGTATGGGCTGCCGGAACAGGCGATCCTCACCATGCCGATCCTCGTGGGGACCGACGGCAGCCGCAAGATGAGCAAGTCTCTCGGCAACCAGATCGGGATCACCGACCCCCCGCAGGAGATGTACGGAAAGGCGATGAGCATCCCCGACGAGGCGATGCCGGAGTACTACCGCCTGCTGCTGGGCGGCGAGCCGCCGGAGGCGGAGCCCGGGGGCGGGACCGCGGCGCGCGACGCCAAGCAGCAGCTGGCGAGCGAGATCGTCACCTGGCTTCACTCCGCGCCGGAGGCGCAGGAGGCGGCGCGCCACTTCGACCGCGTGATCGTGCAGCGCGAGGCGCCGGAGGAGGTGCCCGACGCCGTGGTTGCGCCCGAGGACGGCGTCGTGCACCTGCCGGCGGTGATGGAGCGCGAGTTCGGGATCACCCGCTCGGAGGCGCGGCGCCTGATCGACCAGGGGGCGGTTGCGCTGGGGGAGGCGCAACTCGCAGCGGGCGAGCACGACGTGCCGCTCGAGCGGGCGGACGGCCAGCTGCTGCGCGTGGGCAAGCGCCGCTTCAGGCGCCTGCGAAGCGCGTGAGGCGCCGGACGCCAGACGGCTTTCGGGCCGCCCGGCGCACGCTCTGGAGGCAGCCGCCACAGGCAAGGCGGGACCCCCGGCGGGCGGAACCCGTCGGGCGCGCCCTCTAGACTGCTCGCAGCGCTCGCGATACGGGCGCGGGGGCGTGCAAGGGGGGCCCTTGGCGCGCTATACTTTGCGGTCGGCCCAAAACCGCCTTCGGGCGCGGGCCGGATCGGCCTCCTCCAGAGGGAGCCCCTTTCTACGAGGCTCGGCGGTCTTTGAAAACTCAACAGCATGCGCATCTGCGATCTCCTAGAGATCGTGGTGTGCGTCCAGGTTCGACCCGCCACGGGAGCGCTTCGCGCATTCCCGGTGGCGGACAAAGAGTCAAGTAGAGAAGTACCCCGTCATGGTGCGGAGCCGCGTGTATGGGCTCCGACCGCTTGGCGCGGCGGGCTTCGGTCCGGCGCGGCAGGCACAGCCGTGACAGCTTTTCGTGATGTTCTTCACGGAGAGTTTGATCCTGGCTCAGGACGAACGCTGGCGGCGTGCTTAACACATGCAAGTGGAGCGACGAACCAGGGCTTGCCCTGGGGCAGAGCCGCGAACGGGTGAGTAACACGTGGGTTACCTGCCTCGATGACCGGGACAACCCGAGGAAACTCGGGCTAATACCGGATGTGCCCGCAAGGGGAAAGGAAGCTTCGGCCTCCGCGTCGAGATGGGCCCGCGGCCCATTAGCTTGTTGGTGAGGTAACGGCTCACCAAGGCTTCGATGGGTAGCTGGTCTGAGAGGACGATCAGCCACACTGGGACTGAGACACGGCCCAGACTCCTACGGGAGGCAGCAGTGGGGAATCTTGCGCAATGCGCGAAAGCGTGACGCAGCAACGCCGCGTGGGGGAAGAAGGCTTTCGGGTTGTAAACCCCTTTCAGTTGGGACGAAGCTTCGCCGATTAATAGTCGGCCGGAGTGACGGTACCTTCACAAGAAGCACCGGCTAACTACGTGCCAGCAGCCGCGGTAATACGTAGGGTGCAAGCGTTGTCCGGAATTATTGGGCGTAAAGAGCGTGTAGGCGGCCCGATTAGTCCGCTGTGAAAGTCCAGGGCTCAACCCTGGAATGCCGGTGGATACTGTCGGGCTAGAGTCCGGAAGGGGCGAGTGGAATTCCTGGTGTAGCGGTGAAATGCGCAGATATCAGGAGGAACACCAATGGCGAAGGCAGCTCGCTGGGACGTGACTGACGCTGAGACGCGAAAGCGTGGGGAGCAAACAGGATTAGATACCCTGGTAGTCCACGCTGTAAACGATGGCAACTAGATGTGGGGGGTGTCGACTCCCCCCGTGTCGAAGCTAACGCATTAAGTTGCCCGCCTGGGGAGTACGGCCGCAAGGCTAAAACTCAAAGGAATTGACGGGGGCCCGCACAAGCAGCGGAGCATGTGGTTTAATTCGACGCGACGCGAAGAACCTTACCTGGGCTTGACATGTGAGTGACAGGTGTGGAAACACACCCTCCCTTCGGGGCACTTTCACAGGTGGTGCATGGCTGTCGTCAGCTCGTGTCGTGAGATGTTGGGTTAAGTCCCGCAACGAGCGCAACCCCCGTCGCATGTTGCCAGCATTTAGTTGGGGACTCATGCGAGACTGCCGGTGACAAACCGGAGGAAGGTGGGGATGACGTCAAGTCCTCATGCCCCTTATGTCCAGGGCTACACACGTGCTACATTGGCGTATACAGAGGGCTGCGATACCGCGAGGTGGAGCGAATCCCTTAAAGTACGTCTCGGTTCGGATTGCAGGCTGAAATTCGCCTGCATGAAGGCGGAGTTGCTAGTAATCGCGGATCAGCACTGCCGCGGTGAATACGTTCCCGGGCCTTGTACACACCGCCCGTCACACCACGGGAGTGAGCAACACCCGAAGCCGGTGGCCTAACCCTTTTGGGAGGGAGCCGTCGAAGGTGGGGCTCGTGACTGGGGTGAAGTCGTAACAAGGTAGCCGTAGCGGAAGCTGCGGCTGGATCACCTCCTTTCTAGGGAGCACCTAGCGGTGCCCCGATCCAGGACCCGCGGACGCGGGTCCGCGCGGCCGCCGTTGCCGGCTGCGCCTTCGGGCGCAGAGGAGCGCGGCGGTGTCCAAGCGGATCGGGCCTAGCATGTCGACCGAACCTGGCTGGATGGCGGCGTTCGCAGCACGGCCCTCGCTACTTGGGGCCCCATGCGGCGCGGCCGTGAAACGTCCAGCATGCTGTTGAGTTTTGAGAGACCGGCGTCCGCGGGCACCCGATCTGGGCACCTGCCGGCGTAGAAGCCTCTCCACGGTCCTTGAAAACTGCACAGAAGCCACATCAGCCGCCATCGATAAGCGGCGGCTGAAAACGGGTATCACCGGGCCCTGCTCGACTCGAGCTGGGCCTGATCACCGTCAAGATAGTAAGGGCACATGGTGGATGCCTTGGCACCAAGAGTCGATGAAGGGCGTGAACGGCTGCGATAAGCCACGGTGAGGCGCTGAATGGCCTTTGACCCGTGGATTCCCGAATGGGGAAACCCAGCGCTGGTAATGCGGCGTTATCCCCGGTTGAACACATAGACCGGGCGAAGACAAGCGGGGGAAGTGAAACATCTCAGTACCCCGAGGAAAGTAAATCAACCGAGACTCCCTGAGTAGTGGCGAGCGAAAAGGGATCAGCCCAAACCTGGCAGATGCAAGCGGACACGCGTTGTCTGTCGGGGGTTGTAGGGCGCCTGTTCCGGGCCGTGTCCGGCCCGGCAGGAGTTACAAAATCGTGTGGTAGTCGAAGCGTGTGGAACCGCGCACCAAAGAGGGCAACCGTCCCGTAGACGAAACTGCACGATCTCCTGTCAGGCGTTCCTGAGTAAGTCCGCTCCCGTGAAACGCGGACTGAACCTGGGGGGACCACCCTCCAAGGCTAAGTACTCCTTGGTGACCGATAGCGGACTAGTACCGTGAGGGAAAGGTGAAAAGTACCCCGGAAGGGGAGTGAAATAGTACCTGAAACCGCGTGCCTACAAGCGGTGGGAGTCCTTCGTGGATGACCGCGTGCTTTTTGCATAACGAGCCGGCGAGTTACTCGTCTGCGGCAAGGTTAAGCGATGAGCGGAGCCGTAGCGAAAGCGAGTCCTAATAGGGCGCATAGTCGTGGGCGGTATACCCGAAACTGAGCGAGCTACCCATGGGCAGGCTGAAGCGGGGGTAAGACCTCGTGGAGGGCCGAACCGACCTAGGTTGAAAACTGGGCGGATGACCTGTGGGTCGGAGTGAAAGGCTAATCAAGCTCAGTGATATCTGGTTCTCTCCGAAATATATTTAGGTATAGCCTCGGATTAATTGCGTGTTGGCTGTAGAGCACTGTTTGGATTAGGGGCCCTACCAGGTTACCGACTTCAGGCAAACTCCGAAGACCAGTCACGTGTACTCCGGGAGTCAGTTGCTGGGGGATAAACTTCAGCGTCAAAAGGGAAACAGCCCAGACCGCCAGCTAAGGTCCCTAAGTACTAGCTAAGTGGGAAACGATGTTCGAGTGCATAGACAACCAGGAGGTTGGCTTAGAGGCAGCCATCCTTGAAAGAGTGCGTAACAGCTCACTGGTCAAGTGTTCGAGCGCGGACAATGTAACGGGGCTCAAGCTAGTCACCGAAGCTGCGGGTGCGTGAGGCCTTCGGGCCGATCGCGCGGTAGGAGAGCGTTCCTATGCCAGTAAAGCGGCGGCGTAAGCCAGCCGTGGAGGCGTGGGAAGTGAGAATGCCGGCATGAGTAACGAAAGAGGGGTGAGAATCCCCTCCGCCGATTGCCCAAGGATTCCTGAGTAAAGTTCGTCTGCTCAGGGTTAGTCGGGACCTAAGGCGAGGCCGAAAGGCGTAGTCGATGGCCAACAGGTTGATATTCCTGTACCACGTCGCTTCCGTTTGACCGATGGGGGGACGAGGAAGGCTAGGGGAACCCAGGTGATGGTTATCCTGGGGTAAGCATGTAGGGGTGGCCCTTGTCAAATGCGGGGCCGCATAACCTGAGGTGCGATGCCAGCTGGCGCTTAGCCGGCGAGTCCCTGACGCCATACCTCCAAGAAAATCCTCTAGGGAGGAAGCGCGTGCCCGTACCAAAACCGACACAGGTGGGCAAGTAGAGAATACTAAGGTGATCGAGATAACCCTCGTTAAGGAACTCGGCAAAATCGCCCCGTAACTTCGGGATAAGGGGCGCCCCAGTAGGGTGAAGCTCTTCGCGAGTGGAGCCCGAGAGGGCCGCAGTGAATAGGCTGAAGCGACTGTTTACCAAAAACACAGGTCTCTGCTAAGTCGTAAGACGACGTATAGGGGCTGACGCCTGCCCGGTGCCGGAAGGTTACGTGGAGTTGTTAGGACTTCGGTTCGAAGCAGCGAAGCTAAGCCCCGGTAAACGGCGGCCGTAACTATCAGTTGACCGAGGTAGTTGTAAAACTCTGGCTATATGCTGGAACATCCGAGCATCCCGCACTACGAGTACCGTCTCAAGCGAGCGGTACCGTGACAATGTGACGGGTGCGGACAATCAGCAGGAAAGACCCAGTGCGCAGCCCGATCGCGACGGTTCACCATGTGGTGGTCGCGACGAGCGTTCAACGCTTCGGGAATCCTCAGAGACTATACGCCAGGCCCAGCTCTCGAACCAGAGACGGGATGAGATAGTCCGCACTCATGGGCGACCATGAGAGGTCGGCAGAAATGTCCGGCCCGCCTGCGCGAACGCGTGGGTAGTAACAGACGGAACGGTCCTAAGGTAGCGAAATTCCTTGTCGGGTAAGCACACCAACTTGCCCCGCCGTCCCGCGAGGGACGGCCGAGAACCGGCTCATATCGGGGAAACCCTCCTGCCGCTGGCAGAGGGCAATCCCGAGGGAAGTCCTAGTGACCCCCTAACGACTGATCCGAAAGGAGAGGCGTGTCATCCCCCGGAGAGAGCTCCGGGAATCTACATGGCGCGCAATACGCCGGCCCTCGTCGCAGAACAAGGTGCCTATGGAGAAGCAGTGCCGTTGGATCCGTGGTTCGTCACAGGCCTCGCTGAGGGCGAGGGATGCTTTTGCGTCTCTCTGACCGTCACGAGGAGGCTGAGGACAGGTCTCGAGGTGAGGCCGTCTTTTGCTCTCTCGCTCAACGAGCGGGACCTGGGGCTGCTGCAGGGTCTGCATGCGTTCTTCGGCTGTGGCGCGATCCGCGAGTCGCGCGGCGACCGCACCTTCAAGTACGAGGTGCGCTCGACGCCCGACCTGCTCGAAAGGATCGTGCCGCACTTCGAACGCTTCCCCTTGCGGGGATACAAGGCGAGAAGCTGTGCAGGCCTCTCCCATGTATGCCGGATGGTTGAACAAGGCGACCATCTGCAGCGGAACGGCCTCCGCGAGATCATCGACGTCGCATACCAGATGAATCTGGGAAAGCGCCGCCACTCGCGCGAGGCTCTCCTACGGGTGCTGGACGAGGTGAAGGGATAGTCTGCGCTCTCGGACAACGAGAGATTACGCGAAGTTCCGACCTGCACGAATGGCGTAACGACTTCAGCGCTGTCTCAACGAGGAGCTCGGTGAAATTGCAGTCTCGGTGAAGATGCCGAGTACCCGCGGCTAGACGGAAAGACCCCGTGAACCTTTACTACAACCTGGTATTGGAGTTCGGTGCATTTCGCTCAGGATAGGTGGGAGGCTTTGAAGCGCCGGTTGCGGCCGGCGTGGAGCCAACCTTGAGATACCACCCTTGGTGTATTGGATTTCTAACAGCGGCCCGTGAATCCGGACGCTGGACAGTTCCAGGCGGGTAGTTTGACTGGGGCGGTCGCCTCCCAAAATGTAACGGAGGCGCACAAAGGTTCCCTCATCACGGTTGGAAATCGTGTGTAGAGCGTAAAGGTAGTAAGGGAGCTTGACTGCGAGACTGACAGGTCGAGCAGGTGCGAAAGCAGGTCTTAGTGATCCGGCGGTAGCAAGTGGAAGTGCCGTCGCTCAACGGATAAAAGGTACTCCGGGGATAACAGGCTTATCGGGCCCAAGAGTCCACATCGACGGCCCGGTTTGGCACCTCGATGTCGGCTCGTCGCATCCTGGGGGTGAAGTTGCTCCCAAGGGTTGGGCTGTTCGCCCATTAAAGCGGTACGCGAGCTGGGTTCAGAACGTCGTGAGACAGTTCGGTCCCTATCTGCCGTGGGCGTTGGAGAGTTGAGAGGAGTTGTCCCTAGTACGAGAGGACCGGGATGAACGCACCTCTGGTGTATCTGTTGTCCTGCCAAGGGCATTGCAGGCTAGCTACGTGTGGATCGGATAACCGCTGAAAGCATCTAAGCGGGAAGCCGGCCTCAAGATGAGCTCTCCCATCCCCTTGAGGGAGTAAGACCCCTGGTAGACCACCAGGTTGATAGGCCGGATCTGGAAGGACGGCAACGTCTGGAGGAGACCGGTACTAATGGGTCGAGGGCTTGACGGATTTTTTTGTGATACCCGGTGTGGCGCTGTGCAGTTTTGAAGGACCGGGAGCGGTCTCTCACCGTTTTCCGGTGGCTTTGGCGAGGGGGAAACACCTCTTCCCATTCCGAACAGAGAAGTTAAGCCCCTCAGCGCCGATGGTACTTGGCTCGCAAGGGCCTGGGAGAGTAGGACGCCGCCGGTTTATTTCATTGCGGGCCGCCTTCGGGCGGCCCGTCGTCGTTTCGCGGCCCGCGGGCGCGGAGTCCGCGCCGCCAGGCCTCAGCACCGGCGCCGAGCGTCGACTCAGCACCACGTCCTCGCGCAGCGTCCAGTGGGGGTTGTGGGCCACCTCCCACGGATGCCCGTCGGGGTCGAGGAAGACTCCCGAGTAGCCGCCCCAGAACGTCTCAGCGGGCTCGCGCGTAACCGTCGCACCCGCGCCCGCCGCCTCGGCGACGACCCGGTCCACGGCGGCGGGTGAGTCGACGTTGTGGGCGAGCGTCACGCCGCCGTAGCCCTCGCTGAGCGGCACGCCGCTGTCCTCGGCGAGCCGCTCGCGGTCCCACAGCGACACGATCATGCCCTCCGGCTTGGAAGAACACCACGTCATCGTCCGGCTTGGCGCGGCAGCGCCAGCCGATCGCTTCGTAGAACGCGCGCGCCCGCTTCAAGTCGCCCACGCCGAGGGTGATCAGGGTCACGCGCTGCTCCATCGCTACCTCCCGTCGGCCGGTGCTCGCGGTGCCCGGCGGTTGCTCGTACCGAACGCAGCGTAGCCCGGCCGGCGCGCCGTCACGCGAGGGTGCCTTCTCAGCGCCCGGCCCGGCGTTCGATCAGGGCTGATGGGGCGAGCCATATGTTGATTCGAGCTCCCGCACGCGGTTGATCGCCGGCACAGCGTCCGAGCTGTCGTCGAGAGTCGTTCGCGATGGCCGTGCGATGGTTGCGCGGGTGTGAGAGCGCCTAGCGGAGCGACCGCTGGCGCCGCGCGACGCTGCGAGCGTGGCCGATGCTCGAGCGCACGGGGGAGAGGCACACGTGCACGCGCGGCGGCGGGGTCCCCGGCCGGCGCTCGCGCAGCCGCCCGCGCAGCGCCGCCCGGTGCGGGTGTTGCGCCTGAAGATGCTCGCTCTGGTCGACCTCCCAGTCGACTGATGTGTCGTCCTCGAGCAGAAGGAACGAGCGGGTCAGGCGCAGGGCACCGAGCGCGCGCTGTGCAAGCGTTGATGTTCTCGCTGTGGGGAACATGTGTTCGCAAGGTACGCCCGCCCTCGGACGGACCTCATGCGAACGTGCGTACGCGTCCGGCGGACTAGCGAAAAACGGCTTCACAGAGCCGTTTTCGCCTCGTCAGGCCTGCAACCCGCGTTGCAGAACGGCCGCCTGCGCCGCCTGGACCGACCCCCCGAAGCAGCTATGAAGGTCCCGCGCGCGCGGGCTAGAACTTGACTGCTGAGATGGCTGTTACGCTAGCCGGGCGCCATGTGAACGGGCCGATTCTGGGCCGGCGGCGGCGTCCCAAGCTAATGGAGAAGTTCGTCATCGAAGGCGGCGTTCCGCTGTCGGGCACGATGGTGCCCGCCGGGAACAAGAACGGCGCGCTACCCATCCTCGCCTCCTGCGTCCTCACCGACGAGGAGGTGCTCGTCGGCAACGTCCCACGCATCCGCGACGTGGAGGCGATGCTCGAGATCCTGCGCGCGATCGGCGTCGACGTCGCCTGGCGGGGACCCAACGACGTTGCGCTGTGCGCCGCGCGCGTGCACGAGGTGGAGATCGACGCGGAGCTCGCCGAGCTGATCCGCGCCTCCTTCCTGCTCGCCGGGCCGCTGCTCGCCCGCTACCAGCGCGCCGTCATGCCGCCGCCCGGCGGCGACGTCATCGGCCGCCGGCGCCTCGATCCCCACCTCGACGCCTTCCGCGCGATGGGCGCGCGCGTCGACTGCGACGGCGAGATCGTGCTGAGCGCCCCGCACGGGCTGCGGCCCACCGACGTCTTCATGGACGAGCCATCGGTGATGGCAACCGAGAACGCGCTGATGGCGGCAGCGCTCACGCCCGGCACCACCGTCATCGGCAACGCCGCTTCCGAGCCCCACGTCCAGGACCTCGCCCGGATGCTCGTGAAGATGGGAGCCGACGTGCAGGGGATCGGCTCGAACCTCCTCACCGTGAACGGCGCCGAGCGGCTCCACGGCTGCATCCACCACGTCGCGCCCGACCACATCGAGATCGGGAGCTTCATGGCGCTGGCGGGCGTCACGGGCGGCGAGCTGCGCATCAAGCACACCGTGCCCGCCGACCTGCGCATGATCCGCCTCGTCTTCGAACGCGTCGGCCTGCGTTCCGAGCTCGACGGCGACGACGTCGTCGTTCCCGGCGGCCAGCGCCTGGTGGTGCAGGCGGACGTGGGCGACTACAAGAGCAAGATCCAGGACGGCCCGTGGCCCGCCTTCCCCGCGGACCTCACCTCCATCGCCGTGGCGCTCGCCACGCAGGCCGAGGGCTCCATCCTCGTGCACGAGTGGATGTTCGAGAACAGGCTGATCTTCACGGACAAGCTGATCCTGATGGGAGCCGACATCGTCATGTGCGACCCGCATCGAGCGATCGTCACCGGCCCCCGGCGCCTGCGCGGAGAGCGGGTGGAGTCGCCCGACATCCGCGCCGGGATGGCGATGCTGCTGGCGGCGCTCTGCGCCGAGGGGCGCAGCGAGATCGGCAACATCCGGCAGATCGACCGTGGCTACGAGCGCATCGACGAGCGCCTGCGCGAGCTCGGCGCACGCATCGAGCGCGTGGCCACGGAGCCCGTTCACGCGTAACCTCGGGTCTTCCATGATCCACCCCATCCCCAGCGGCACGCGCGACGTGCTACCGGACGAGACGCGCGAGGTGCGCGCCATCACCGACACGCTGCGGCAGCGTGTTCGAGCGCCACGGCTACGGCGAGATCTACACGCCCGCGCTCGAGTACGAGGAGGTTCTGGCTCGCGCCGACATGGCGGAAGCCCGGCCCGCCTACCGCGTCTTCGACGAGACCGGCGCCGTGCTCGTGCTGCGCTCCGACATGACCGTGCCGATCGCGCGTGTCGTAGCCACCCGCTACACCACGAGCGAGCCGCCGCTTCGCTTCTGCTACTTCGCGCACTGCTACCGCGGCGTGCGTCCCCAGCGCGGCCAGCCGCGCGAGCTCCTGCAGGCGGGCATCGAGCTGATCGGCTCGCCCGCCCCCGACGGCACCGCCGAGGCGCTGACGGTGCTCTGCCACGCGCTCGACGCAACGGGCTTGAAGGACTATCGGGTGGGACTCGGCGACGCCTCGCTGTTCCCCACGCTGATGGCGAGCCTCGCCGTCCCCGAGGAGATCCGCGAGACGCTGCTCCAGGCGCTCGAGATGCGCGACTTCGTCGGCCTCGAGGGCGTGCTCGCGGAGTCGGGGGTCGGCGATGACGCGGTGGCGCTGCTGCTCGAGGTGCCCCAGCGCCGCGGCGGCGCAGAGGTGCTCGCCGACCTTCCTGCCCCCGCCGAGGAGGCCGTCACCGGCCTGCAGCGCGTGCTCGAGCTGCTCGAGCCCGATGCCGCGGCGCGTGTGATCTTCGACCTCGGCCTGATCCGCAACATCGGCTACTACACGGGCGCGGTGTTCGAGGTGTACGACCCCGAGCTCGGCGCCCCCATCGGCGGGGGCGGGCGCTATGACGAGCTGCTCGGCCGCTTCGGCAGGCGCCTGCCCGCGGTCGGCTTCGCGCTCGGCGTCGATCGCCTGCACATCGCCCTCGCCGGCGAGGAGCGAGGGACAGGGGCGCTGCTGGCGAACCCCACAGGCGGAACGCTCGCGTCCACCCTGCCGGGCTCCCGGGGCGAGAGCACGCCGTGAGCTTGATCAACGGCCTCACGATCGCCGTGCCGCGCGGCGCCCTGTTCGAGGACACGGTGGCGATGCTCGCCGCGCTCGGCCTCGACACCGACGAGCTGCGCTCCAACGACCGCAAGCTCCTGTTCGAGGACATCGGCGTCATCACGATGCGCCCCACCGACGTACCCACGTACGTCGAGGCGGGCGCCGCCGACCTCGGCGTCACGGGCAAGGACGTCCTGCTCGAGCAGGCGCCGCAGACGCCGGGGGAGACGGGACGCCAGGTGTACGAGCTGCTCGACCTCGGCTACGGCCGCTGCACGATGGTGCTCGCGAGCAAGGACGGTCCCGACCCCGCCCTCGAGGCGCTGCGCCGCCTCGGCGTGATGCGGGTCGCCACCAAGTACCCGCGCATCACCGCGCGCCACCTCGACGAGACCGGGCGCCAGGCCGAGATCGTCGAGGTGAAAGGCTCCGTCGAGCTCGCGCCCCTCACGGGGCTCGTCGAGGCGATCGTCGATCTCACCGCCACCGGCACGACGCTGCGCGAGAACAACCTGATCGTGCGCGAGGAGATCGTCACGTGCACCGCTCGCCTGATCGCCAACCCCGTCGCCCACAAGCTGAAGGCGGGCGCGATCGACGACCTGCTCGAACAGCTGCGGGCGCTGCCCGTGCCCGGCGGTTCCTGAGATGCGCCTCGAGCGCCTCGACGCGGCCGACGGTGGAGCGGCTCGGCGGTCCCACCGCAGCCGCCGCCCGCCTGCGCGAGCTCGTCCCCGGGCGCGGCGCCGTGCGCGAGCAGGTCGATGGACATCATCGAGCGCGTGCGCAGCGAGGGCGATGCAGCGGTGCTGCGCTACACCGCCGAGTTCGACACCCACGGCGAGCAGCCGCCGCCGCTCTCGTGAGCGCGGAGGAGCTCGACGCCGCGCTCGTGCAGCTCCCGCGCGAGCTCGTCGCGGGGCTGCAGGTCGCCATCACAAACGTCGCGCTGGTGAGCGACGCAGGAGTCGGGTCCGACGCCGCCGTCGAGCTCCCGCAGGGTCAGCGGATGGTGCTGCGCGAGGTGCCCGTCCGCTCCGCCGCCGTCTACGTCCCCGGGGGACGCGCGCCGTATCCGAGCACTGTGGTGATGGGGGTGGTCAGCGCCCGCTCCGCCGGCGTCCTCGATGTCGCGGTGTGCAGCCCGCCCGGAGCCGGCGGGCGCATCGACCCCGTGATCCTCGGCACGTGCCGCCTGTGCGGCGTCGAGCGCGTCTACCGCATGGGCGGCGCACAGGCGATCGCCGCGCTCGCCCACGGAACCGAGACGGTTGCCGCCGTCGACGTCATCGTCGGGCCCGGCAACCTCTACGTCCAGGAGGCCAAGCACCAGCTCGCCGCACTCGTCGGCATCGACGGCTTCGCCGGGCCCAGCGATCTGCTCGTGCTGCTCGGCGCCGAGCCGGGCGAGCGCGAGCTGCGCCTCGTGGCGCTCGACATGCTCGCCCAGGCCGAGCACGGCGAAGGCACGCTCGTCGTCGCCGCCGCGCCCGCCGCGGGGATCTGCGACGCGCTCGCCGCAGTCCTGGATGAGATGGTCCGCGAGCGCCCAACCGTCGGCGAGGCGGCATTCGCCCTCGTCGAGGTGCGCGATGCCCGCGAGGCGCTCGCGCTCGCCAACTCCCTGGCGCCCGAGCACCTGCAGCTGATCGGCGCCGACATCGAGGCGCTCGCGCCGATGGTTGCCTCGGCGGGCTGCCTGTTCGTCGGCGCGCAGAGCGCCACTGCGTTCGGCGACTACGTCGCCGGCTCGAACCACGTGCTCCCCACCGACGGCGCTGCCCGCTTCGCATCCACGCTCTCGCCGCGGACGTTCAGGCGGCGCATGTGCGAGGTGCGCATCGGCGCCGGCGCCGAGCGGCTCGCCGCCGCCGGGGCGCCGATCGCGCGCGCCGAGGGCTTCGAGGTGCACGCGGAATCGATGGAGGCGCGCATCGGGGAGAATCCACTCGCATGAGCCGCACCGCCACGATCGAGCGCGCCACCAAGGAGACGGACGTCCGCCTCTCGCTCACGCTCGAAGGGAGCGGCGAGGGCAAGCGCGACACGGGCGTCGGCTTCCTCGACCACATGCTCGACCTGCTCGCCCGTCACGGGCGCATGGACCTCGACGTCGCCGTCACCGGCGATCTGCAGACGGGCGCGCACCACACCGCGGAGGACACCGCCATCGTCCTCGGCCAGGCGCTCGACGGCGCGCTCGGCGACCGCGCCCAGATCGCACGCTACGGCTCCGCCACGGTGCCGATGGACGAGGCGCGCGCGAGCTGCGCGATCGACATCTCAGGACGTCCGTTCACGGTCTTCGACGCGGAGCTGCCCGCAGGTTCCACCGGCGGCTTCGACCACGAGCTCACTGAGGAGTTCTTCCGCGCGCTCGCCACCGCCGCGAAGCTCACGCTGCACCTGCGCGTGGAAGCCGGCAGCAACGCCCACCACATGATCGAGGCCGCCTTCAAGGCCTTCGCCCGCGCGCTGCGCGAGGCGGTGGCGATCGACCCCACCGAGTCCGGGGTCCCCAGCACGAAGGGCACGCTCACCGCATGAGCCCGCTGCTCGACGAGGCCGTCGACATCGCCGTCGTCGACTACGGCATGGGGAACCGCCGCTCGGTGGAGAAGGCGCTCGAGCACGTCGGCGCCCACGCCGCCGTCACCAGCGACCCCGAGCGCCTGCGCGCGGCAGCGGGGCTGGTGGTGCCGGGGGTGGGCGCCTTCCCGCGCGCGATGAGCAACCTCCGGGAGCTCGGCCTGGACGAGCTCCTGCACGAGCGCCTCGCAGCCGGGCACGCCCGTGCTCGGCATCTGCCTCGGCATGCAGCTCGCCTTCGACCACTCCCCGGAGCTCGGAGGGGCGCCGCCGGCCTGGGCATCGTCGCGGGCGAGGTGCAATCGCTGCGCGCCGAGGGGCGCAAGCTGCCGCACATCGGCTGGAACGAGGTGCGCTTCCGGCGTCCCGGCTCGCCGCTGCTCGCGGGGCTGCCCGAGCGCTGCGCCTTCTACCACGTCCACTCGCTCGCCCCCGTGCCGGCGAACGCCGAGGACGTGCTCGGCACCGCCGACTACGGCGGCGAGTTCGTCACGGCGGTGGAACGCGGCTGCTTCTACGGCGTGCAGTTCCACCCCGAGAAGTCCTCGGCCGCAGGCCTGCGGCTGCTCGCCAACTTCGCGCGCATCTGCGTCGGCGCCGGCGCCGCGGTCGGCCGGTGAGGCTCTTCCCGGCGATCGACATCCTCGGCGGCAGCGCCGTGCGCCTCGTGAAGGGCGACTTCGGCGCGATGACCGTCTACGACGAGGATCCGCTGTCGGCTGCGCGCACGTGGGTGGACGCGGGGGCGCGCGACCTCCACGTCGTCGACCTCGACGGTGCGAGGGACGGGCAGCCCGTCAACCTCGCCCACCTGCAGCGCATCGCCGAGCTCGGCGTGCCCGTCCAGTACGGCGGCGGCCTGCGCAGCGGCGAGGCGATCGCCACCGCGCTCGCGGCGGGTGCCGCGCGCGTCATCCTCGGCACCGCCGCCTTCAAGGACCCCCGCCTGCTCGAGGAGGCGCTCGCCGCGCACGGTCCTGAGCGGGTGATGGTGTCGGTGGACGTACGCGGCGGGCGCGGTCGTGGTGGACGGGTGGACGCGCTCTGCCGACGTCGACGTGCGCTCCGCGTTCGCCCAGCTGATCGAGCGCGGAGTGCGCGAGCTCGCCTACACGAACGTCGACCGGGACGGGATGCTCGATGGGGCTGAACGTCGAGGACCTCGCATGGGTGTCCAAGGCGGTCGGGGAGGGCAGCCTGATCTACTCCGGCGGCATCGGCTCGCTGTCGGATCTCGAGCACCTCGCCACGCTGCGCCGCGAGAACGCCCTCGAAAATCTTCATGGCGTGATCGTCGGCAAGGCGCTGTACGAGCGGCGCTTCACGATCGCGCAGGCGCAGCAAGCCCTCGCCGGCGGCGAGTAGCGCCGCACGGCCCGCCGCGAGCCGCCGCACGAGGGCGCGGCGGCGCGAGCCTGCCGCCCAACGCGAAACGCACCCGGTGGCGCTGCGCGCGGTTCGCGAATGACACAGGCTACGGTTGGACGGTGCACTACAAGCGCGTCATACCCTGCCTCGACGTGGACGCGGGCCGCGTGGTGAAGGGTGTCGAATTCGTCGACATCCGCGACGCCGGCGATCCCGTCGAGCTCGCCGCCCACTACGACCGCGAGGGCGCCGACGAGCTCGTCTTCCTCGACATCACCGCGACGCACGAGAAGCGCGACACGATCGCGCGGCTGGCGCGCAGCACCGCCGACGAGGTGTTCGTGCCGTTCACGATCGGCGGCGGCGTGCGCTCGGTCGGCGGACGCGCAGGCGGTCCTCGACGCGGGCGCCGACAAGGTGTCGGTGAACTCTGCCGCGCTCGAGCGTCCCGAGCTCATCGACGAGCTCGCGAACGTGCTTCGGCGCGCAGTGCGTGGTGCTCGCGATCGACGCCAAGGAGCGTCCGGACGACCCCGGGACGTGGGAGGCGTTCGTCGCCGGTGGGCGCACGCCGACCGGGCGCGATGCGCTTGCATGGGCGCGCGAGGGGGTGGAGCGCGGCGCCGGGGAGATCCTGCTCACGAGCATGGATCGCGACGGCACGAACGAGGGCTACGACCTCCCGCTGACGGCGGCCGTGAGCGGCGCGGTGCAGTGTCCCCGTGATCGCCTCGGGCGGTGCCGGCGAGCTCGAGCACCTGGCGGAGGCGTTGCGCGCGGGAGCCGACGCCGTGCTGTGCGCGTCCATCTTCCACTACGGGCGCTTCACGATCGCGCAGGCGAAGGCGCACCTGGCTGCGGCGGGGATCCCCGTGCGCGTAGCCGCGGGATCGCTTGAGCCCTCCGCACCCGATCCACGACGAGGCGGAGGTGATGACGCGCCTGTCGGGCCTGCCGGGAGGGCCCGAGCTGCTCGTCCAGGCCCGGCGACGACAGGATGTCGCGCTCGTCGGGGGCGCCGTGCGCGATCTGCTCCTGGGGCACTGGCCGCAAGGAGCTCGACGTCACCGTGGGGCGCGACGCGGAGGGCCTCGCTCGGGCGCTCGCCGACGCCATCTCGCCGAGCGAGCGGGCGTACGGACAGCCGATCGAGCAGGTCGTGCACGGGCGCTTCGGGACGGCGTCGGTGGCGTGGCGCTACGGGCGCATCGACATCGCCGAGCGGCGCGCGGAGAGCTACCCCTCGCCCGGTGCGCTGCCCGAGGTGCGCCCGGGCAGCTTCGAGGAGGACCTGCGCCGGCGGGACTTCACTGTGAACGCCATCTCCCTGCCGCTGCGGGGCCGGGAAGCGCAGGGGCTGATCGCCGTCGATCACGCGCTCGCGGACCTGCGGGCGGGGCGGCTGCGCATCCTGCACGAGCAGAGCTTCCGCGACGACCCCACGCGGCTGCTGCGGCTCGCCCGCTACGCCGCCCGGCTCGGCTTCGAGGTGGAGCCGCGCACGCTGCGGCTCGCGCGCGACGCCGCACGCGGCGGGGCGCTCGAGACGGTGTCCAGGGATCGCGTGGCGGCCGAGCTCGCGCTCACAGCCGCCGAGCCGGACCCGGTGTCCGCCTTCGTCCAGCCTCGACGGGCTGGCTGTGCTCGCCGCGCTGGCGCTTCCGAGCCCGTTCGACCGCGAGCTCGCCGCGGCGGCGGCGGCGCTGCTGCCGGCGGGGTGCTCGCCCGCCATCCTCGCGCTCGCCGTCGCCTTCCACCCGCGCGAGCCGGCGCCGCCCGCGCTGAGCGCCGCTGAGGCGAGCATCGAGGAGCTCACCGCGGACGGCGCCACGCGCGTCCGCGTCCGCGAAGCGGCACTCGGGTCCTTCGCGCTCGCACCCGCCCTTGCGAGCTCGGGCGCAGACGCGCGTCCCTCGCAGCTGCGCTCGCTGTTCGGCGACGTGCAGCCGGAGCTCGTGGCGCTGACGGGCGCGCTGGCGGCGCGGACGAGCCCCGGCGCCGAGCGAGCGGCAGCCCGCTGGCTCGCCGAGCTGCGCCACGTCACGCTCGAGATCGACGGACGCGACCTGCTCGCGGCGGGCATACCGCAGGGGCCCGAGGTCGGGCGAGCGGCTGCGGGCGGCGCTCGACCGCAAGCTCGACGGGGAGCTCGACGGGGCGGGCCGCGAGGTCGAGCTGCGCTCGGCGCTCGAGGCGGGGTGATGAGCACCTCGGAGCCGGTGTTCGAGCTGCCGGGCGGTGGGCGCGCTCTGTTCACCGACCGCAGCCACGGCAACCTCTCGAGCGTCGGTGGCGACGGGGCCGATCGCGGCGCCGGGGCGCGAGAGCAGCTGCGCAAGCTGGCGGGTGTCGGCGCGCTCGCACGCGGATACCAGGTGCACGGCGCGCACGTCGAGAGGGTGTGCGTGCAGCCGCCGCGCGACGGCGCGGACAACGCGGGGCTCGCGCACGCCGACGGCCAGGCGACGGCGCTGACGGGCGTCGGGCGCGATCGTCCTCACCGCCGACTGCCTGCCGGTCGCGCTCGGCACGAGGGGCGCCGTCGCGATGGTCCACGCCGGCTGGCGCGGTCTCGCCGCAGGCGTGCTCGAGGAGGGCGTGCGCGCGCTGTCGCGAGCTCGCACCCGGCGAGCCGATCGCGGCGCTGATAGGCCCGGGCGCGGGTCCCTGCTGCTACGAGGTGGGCGACGACGTCCACGAGGCGCTCCACAGCGGCGCTCCCGGCACGGGGCCGCGGCGGATCGACCTGCGCGCGCTCGCGCGCGCGCGGCCTGCGGGCGGCGGGCGTCGAGGACGTGCGCGACGTGGCGGCGTGCACGATCTGCGACGAGCGCTTCTTCTCCCACAGGCGCGAAGGGGCGCGAGCGGGGCGTCAGGCAGGCGTCGCATGGCTGAGCTGATCGCCCGCCTCGACCCGGCGCGGGTGCGCGCGAACCTCGAGCGCATCAGCGCCGAGATCGACGTCGCACGCAGCCGCTCGCGCGTGCAGCCGCTCGACGGCGGGCGCCCCGTGGAGGTGCTCGCCGCCGTCAAGTACCTCCCCGCCGAGGCGCTGCCCGCGCTCGCCGAGGCGGGCATCCGGGTCGTCGGGGAGAACCGCGCGCAGGAGCTCGAGCGCAAGGTGGCCGCTCCACGGGGAGCTGTTCGAGTGGGACTTCATCGGCCAGCTCCAGAGCAGGCGCGTCCGCCTGATCGTGCCGCACGTGCGCCTGATCCACTCGGTCGCCTCGCGCTCGGCCCTTCGCGAGCTCGAGCGCCACCGCGAGCTCGCGCGCCCGGGGCTGAGGATCCTGCTCGAGGTGAACGTCGCGGGCGAGGAGGGCAAGGCGGGGATCGCGCCCGGGGAGCTCGACGACTACATCGCCGCCTCGCCGGTTCCCGTGGCGGGGCTGATGACGATGCCGCCGCTCGCGGCGGACCCCGAGGACAGCCGCCCGTGGTTCGCAGCGCTGCGCGAGCTCGCGCGCGAGCGCGGCCTCGAGGTGCTCTCGATGGGCACCTCGCAGGACTACACGGTCGCCGTCGAGGAGGGGGCGACAATCGTGCGCATCGGCACGAGCTTGTACACTTGAGCGGCGTCCGCCCGGGCGCGCGCGCGCGCTTGCATGCATGCGAAGCACTAGCATCAGCAGGGAAACCGCCCCGCCGGGCGAACACGCACACTGAGATGGCTTTTCGCGACTCCTGGCACAGCGCGCTCGTGTACTTCGGCCTCGCCGAGGAGTACCACGACGACTACGAGGACGAGGCGGGGGGCGCGGGCCCCGAGGCGGAGATCGAGGACCGCTACCGCGACCGTCCGAACGTGCGGCGCCTGCGCCGCCGCCGGGACGAGTACGACGACATCTTCGCCGAGGACGAAACCGCCGACGTGCAGGCGGCGGCGGGCCGCGGCTCGCGCGGACGCTCGACGACGATGCTCAAACCGGTGGGGCGCGGAAACGGCGACGTTCGCGTGCACCTGGTGGTGCCCAAGTCCTTCAACGACGCCCAGCAGATCGCCGACAAGTTCAAGGACTCGATCCCGGTGATCCTCAACCTGCAGAGCACCGAAACGGACCTCTCGAAGCGCCTCATCGACTTCGCCTCCGGCCTCACGTACGCGCTCGACGGCGGCATGCAGCGGATCGCCGACAAGGTCTTCATGCTCACGCCGCGCAACGTGGAGATCTCGGCGGAGGAGCGGGCGCGGCTGATCGAGAAGGGCTTCTTCAACCAGAGCTGAGCCCCGGCTCGCGCACCGCGCACGTGAGAGCCCGGGTACAGGCCCAGCAGCGGACATCCGCAACTGCGCGTAGCGTGCGGCGCACATGAGCGAGCCATCCGCAGCCGCAGCCGCGGCCGCCGCAGAGATGCGCATCGGCCTGATCGGCGCCGGCAACATGGCACGCGCGCTCGCGCGAGGTTGGGGGCGCCCGGTGCTCTGCGCCGACCCCGTCGCCGAGCGTGCGCTCGCGCTCGCCGAGGAAACCGGGGGAGAGGCGTTCCCGGACAACGCCGCCGTCGCCGAACGCGCCGACGTCGTCGTGCTGTGCCACAAGCCGGCCCAGCTGCGAGAGCGTCGCCAGGGAGGTTGCGCCCGCGGCGCGCGCGGTCGCCTCGATCCTCGCCGCCACCTCGCTCGACGCGCTGCGCGGCGCCTATCCCGAGCGGCCGGTTTTCAGGTTCATCCCGTCGCTGCCCGTCGAGGTGCGCCAGGGCGCCCTCGTGCAGGCCGCCGACCCGCTCGCTCCCGCCGAGGGCGAACAGGCGCGGATCGGTGCCGCCGTGCGCGCGCTGTTCGCCGAACTCGGCACGCTCGTCGTGCTCGACGACGCGCTCGTCGATGTCGCGATGGGGCTGATGTCGTGCGCGCCCGCCTATGTCGCGCTCGTCGCCGAGGCCCAGATCGAGGCGGGCGTGCGCCGCGGCGTGCCAGCGGCGCAGGGCGCCGAGCTCGTCGTGCAGACGCTCACGGGCACAGCCGAGCTCCTGCGCCGCCGCGGCTACGACACGCTCGCCGTGCGGCGCGAGGTGTCATCGCCCGGTGGCGTCACCGCTCGCGGCGTCGATGCACTCGAGCGCGGGGGTGTGCGGGCGGCATTCAGCGACGCCCTCGACGCCGTGCTCGGGGAGGGCGGATGATCCTGGCAAGCACCCGCACGCAGCTCGCGGACTTCCTCTCGGCGCTGATCTACGTGTACACGCTGCTGATCATCCTGTACGTGGTGGTGCAGCTCCTGTTCAGCGTGGGCCTGCGCCCGCCCTACTCGCGCACCTTCGACGCGGTGCTCGGCTTCCTGCGCGACGTCTGCGAACCGTTCCTGCGGATCTTCCGGCGCCTGCTGCCGTCGTTCGGGGGCATCGACTTCAGCCCCATCATCGCGATCATCACGCTCTCGATCCTCAACAACGTCGTGGTGGAACGCATCATCCACGGCTGACTGGCGGTGGCTGGCGTGCCAGATCGGCCGGCGCGCGCCTGGCTGTGGGCGCTGCTCGTCGCGGCAGCCGTGGTGGCAATCGACCAGCTGAGCAAGCGCGCGGTCGAGCGCTCCGATCACCCCCGGAGAAGAACAGGGGGTGTTCCCCGGCGTGGAGCTCGTCAACACGCGCAACCACGGCATCGCCTTCGGCTTCCTCGCCGGGCAGCGACGTGGTCGTCACGGTCCTCATCGGCGTGGCACTCGTGCTCCTGCTCGTCTACTTCGCGCGCCACACCTCCACGCCGTGGATCTGGCTGCCCACGGGCATGCTCCTCGGAGGCGCGCTCGGCAACATCCTCGACCGCGCTGCGCCACGACTCGGTGACCGACTTCGTGAAGCTGCCGCTCGGCTGGCCGCCGTTCAACCTCGCCGACGCCTCGATCACGCTCGGGCATCCTGCTCCTGTTCATCGTCGCCGACACCTCCCGCCGCAAGGACCCGTGAGCGAGGACGCCCCCGGCTTCACGATCGCCTTCGAGGACGCCGACCTGCTCGTCGTCGACAAGGGCCCCGGGCTCGTGGTGCACCCGGCGCGCGGGCACCGCGAGGGCACGCTCGCGCAGCTGCTCGCGCCGCTGCTGGCGGACGCAGAGGAGGGCGATTGGGACACGGAGCGGCCGGGCATCGTGCACCGGCTCGACCGCGGCACCTCGGGCCTGCTCGTGGTGGCGCGCAACCAGGAGGTCCACAGGCGCCTTCAGCGCGCCCTCGCCGCAGCGGCGCATCGAGCGCGAGTACCTCGCGCTCGTCGAGGGCCGCCCGCCGTCGCGCACCGGCACGATCGAGGCGCCGATCGGCCGCGACCCGCGCGTGCGGACGCGGATGACGGTGGGCGGTGCGGGCGCGCGCGCCGCCCGCACCCACTTCACGCTCGAGCGGACGCTGCCTCGCACCGCGCTGCTGCGGCTGCGGCTGGACACCGGGCGCACGCACCAGATCCGCGTGCACCTCCAGGCGATCGGCCATCCGGTGTGCGGGGACCCCGAATACGGCACAGCGGGAATGCTCGGGCTCGAGCGCCAGTTCCTGCACTCCGCGCGGCTCGCCTTCGAGCACCCCGTCAGCGGCGAGCGGATCGACGTCTCCTCGCCGCTTCCAGCCGACCTCCAACGCGCCCTGGAGGCCGCCGAACGGCTATCCTGAACGTCCGAAACGTCCCCTACCCGCGCGGAGTGGGACGCGGCCCTGCCCGGAGAGACGACCAGCGGGTCATGGTCTCCGGGTCCGCTCCTTCCGCGCGCACAACACACATCGCATCAACAAAGGGAGTAGCTCGTGGCCGAGGTAGGCATTGCGGAGCTGCTGGAGGCCGGCGTCCACTTCGGCCACCAGACGCGCCGCTGGAACCCCAAGATGCGTCGCTTCATCCACGGTGAGCGCGGCGGCATCTACATCATCGATCTGTTGAAGACCGCGTCCCTGCTCGCCCAGGCGCAGGAGTTCGTCGGCGAGCTCGTCACACCGGGGCGGCACGGTGCTGTTCGTCGGCACCAAGAAGCAGGCCCGCGACACGATCGCGGAGGTGGCGCAGGCTGCCGACATGCCCTATGTCAACCACCGCTGGCTAGGCGGCCTGCTGACGAACTTCCAGACGATCAACCAGCGCATCCGCCGGCTGCACGACCTCGAACGCTACGAGGCCGAGGGCCAGCTCGCGCTGCTGCCCACGCGCGAGCGCATGGCTGCGCAGGCCGACCTCTCAAAGCTGCGGGCGAACCTCGGCGGCGTCAAGAACATGCAGCGCGTGCCCGACGCGATGTTCGTGATCGACCTCAAGACCGAGGTGATCGCGGTGAAAGAGGCGCAGCGCCTGCGCATCCCGATCATCGGCCTCGTCGACACCAACTGCGATCCCGGACGGCATCGACTTCGTGATCCCGGGCAACGACGACGCGATCCGCTCCTGCGCGCTGATCACCCAGGCGATCGGCCAGGTCGTGGCGGAGGGCCACAACGTGTTCCGTGCCGAGGAGGAGCGCGCGCGGCGCGAAGCCGAGGAGAAGGCGCGCATCGAGGCCGAGGCGCGCGCGAAGCGCGAAGCAGAGGAACAGGCCAAGCGCGAAGCAGAGGAGGCAGGCGAAGCGCGAGGCCGAGGACAAAGCGGCGGCCGAACGTGCCGCCGGCGGCCGCTGCAGCCGAGCAGCCCGCGCCGGAGTCGGCGCCGGTGCCGCCCGCGCCTGCCGACCCGGCGACGCTCGAGCCGCAGACGGAGTCGCCCACGCCGATGACGGCGGGGCGCGACTCGCGCCAGCCCGACAAGCCGCAGAGCGCACCCGCCGAGACCGCCGCGGAGAGCGCGGAAGGCGGCGGAGAGGCCGCCGGCCGCCAGGCCGCCGAGCCGCCCGCCGCAGAGCAGGCGCCCGCCGCGGAGGCGGCGGGCGAGCCAGAGCAGGCGGAGCAGCGTGCAGGCGGCGCGAGAATGGTGACGAGACGACAGCGGAGACGAGCGCGACATGAACACGGTTGAGATCGCGGCAAAGGACGTGAAGGCCCTGCGCGAGCGCACCGGCGCGGGGATGATGGACTGCAAGAAGGCGCTCACGGAGGCGCAGGGCGACGTCGAGAAGGCGATCGAGATCCTGCGCGTGAAGCAGGGCAAGAAGATCCAGGACCTCGGCGAGCGCGCCGCCACGGAGGGCACCGTGCAGGCCTACGTGCACCCGGGGTCGAAGGTGGGCGTCCTCATCGAGGTGGACTGCAACACCGACTTCGTCGCCAAGAACGACGACTTCATCTCGTTCGCGCGCGAGGTGGCGATGCAGGTCGCCGCCTCACCCACCGTCGCCTACGTGGCCCGCGAGGACGTCCCCGAGGAGCTGCGCGAGGCGGAGTCGCGGATCTACGAGCAGGAGGCGCAGGACAAGCCCGAGAACGTGCGCGAGCGCATCGTCTCGGGGAAGCTCGACTCGTGGCTGTCGACGATCGTGCTGCTCGAGCAGGAGATGCACAACCCCAAGTTCGAGTCGAAGACGGTCCAGCAGCTGCGCGACGAGCTCACGGCGAGCACCGGCGAGAACGTCGTCATTCGCCGCTTCGTGCGCTTTGCCGTCGGCCAGTAGCGCCGTCGCCGCGCGGGCGACGGGATAGGCTGCGAGCGCGATGCCTCCCGCCTTCAATCGGATCCTGCTGAAGCTCTCCGGCGAGGCGCTCATGGGGGAGCTCGACTACGGCACCGACCCCGAGCGCGTGGCGAGCGTGGCGCGCCAGGTGAGCGCGGTGCGCGACGAGGACGTGGAGGTGGCGATCGTCGTCGGCGCCGGCAACATCTTCCGCGGGATGCAGGGCGCGGCGGCCGGGATGGATCGCGCGACGGGCGACTACATGGGCATGCTCGCCACGCTGCTCAACGCGCTGCCGCTGCAGGACGCGCTCGAGAAGATGGGTACGAACACGCGCGTGCAGTCGGCGCTGGGCGTCTCGGAGGTCGCCGAGCCCTACATCCGCCGCCGGGCGATGCGCCATCTCGAGAAGGGCCGCGTGGTGGTGTTCGCGGCGGGCACCGGCAACCCGTTCTTCACGACGGACACCGCCGCGGCGCTGCGGGCGGCGGAGATACACGCTGAGATCATTCTCATGGCGAAGAACGGCGTCGAGGGCGTCTACAGCGCCGATCCCGCGCTGGACCCGAGCGGCGGAGTTCATCCCGGAGATCACCCACATGGAGGCGATCGAGCGGCGGCTGCGGGTGATGGACTCGACCGCGCTCGCGCTGTGCATGGAGAACGGGATGCCCCTGAACGTCTTCAACATGGACGACGAGCAGAGCTCTCGCCCGGATAATCTCCGGAGAGCGCGTAGGCACGCTGGTGACCACATCCGCGGGAGAGGGCGATGGCAGCTGAGAACCTGATCGACGAACTGCTCGAGGACGCGGACGAGCGGATGGGCAAGTCGATGGAGGCGGCTCAGCACGAGTTCTCGACAGTGCGCACGGGGCGGGCGAGCCCCTCGCTGCTGGACCGCGTGGTGGTGGACTACTACGGCGCGATGACGCCTCTGAACCAGCTCTCGACGATCTCCGCACCCGAGGCGCGCCTGATCACCGTGCAGCCCTACGACAAGTCCTCGATCAAGGCCATCGAGAAAGCGATCAACGAGTCGGACGTGGGTCTCAACCCCTCCAACGACGGGAGCATCGTGCGCCTGGCGGTGCCCGAGCTCACCGAAGAGCGCCGGCGCGAGCTGGTGAAGGTGGTGCGCAACCTCGCCGAGGAGGGTCGCGTCTCGATCCGCAACGTGCGCCGCGACACGATGCACCACCTGCGCGAGCTGAAGTCGGACGGCGAAGCGTCCTCCGACGACGAGCACCGCGCGGAGGTGGAGCTGCAGAAGCTCACCGACACCCACATCGGCGAGCTCGACGGCGCGCTCAAGGCCAAGGAAGAGGAGATACTCGCGGTCTGATGGATGTCGCCGGGCAACGGGCTTCGGCGACCGCCGATCAGGGATCGGAGCGCGCATCGGCGGACGGTCCGCTGGCGCGCTACGTCGCGATCATCACCGACGGCAACGGCCGCTGGGCGCGCGCTCGAGGCCTGCCCATCAACGACGGCCACAGCGCCGGTGCCGACACGGTGAAGGCGCGCCTGCGCGACGCCGCCGAGCTCGGCATCGAGGAGTTCACCGTGTACTCGTTCTCCACCGAGAACTGGTCGCGGCCGGTGGAAGAGGTGCAGGGGCTGATGCAGATGTTCTCCGAGCGGATCGCCCGCGAGACGCCCGAGCTCGACCGCGAAGGCGTGCGGATGCGCTTCATCGGCCGCCGCGACGGCGTCCCCGAGGGCCTCGCCGAGCAGATGAGCTGGGCCGAAGAGGTGACGCGCGCGAACGAGCGGATCACGATGTTCGTCGCGTTCAACTACGGGGGGCGCGCGGAGATCGTCGATGCCGCGCGCCGCTTCGACGGCAGCACGCGAAGAGGAGTTCCGCGCCTGCCTGTACGCCCCGGAGATGCACGACCCCGATCTGATCATCCGCACGAGCGGGGAGCGCCGGCTGTCCAACTACCTGCTGTGGCAGTCCGCCTACTCGGAGCTCGTCTTCCGCGACGAGCTGTGGCCGGACTTCACGCGGGCCGCCCTGGAGGAGTCACTTGCCGAGTTCGCCGCGCGCCGGCGCCGGTTCGGCGGTCGCTGAGGAGCCGCCGGTGGCGAGCGGGCCGCACACGCCGCAGGGCGCGAACCGGCCGCGCAGCCGGAGCGAGCCGGCGACCCCGGCGGGCAGCCGCCCCGTGAGCCGCTCGCGCGCGCGCTCTCGTGCGCGCGCGGCGCGACGCGCACGGCGCGGCGAGCAGCGTCGGACCTGAGCGCGCGCGTGCTGGTGGCGATACCGGCGATCGCGTTCGCGCTGTTCATCGTGATCGAAGGCGGGCTCGTGTTCGCGCTGGGCGTGCTCGCGCTCGGCCTGGTGTGCATGCACGAGCTCTACTCGATGTACGAGAGCGCGCGGCCTGCCCGGCTTGGCGGTTACGTGGCGCTCGCGGGTCTGCTGATGGCGGCGCTGTACGGCAGCCAGTTCCAGGTGCTGCTCGTCACGGTTGCCGCGCTCCCGCTCGTGTTCGGGCTGATCCTGGCCCAGCCCCGTCCGAGCGTCGGCGGCCTCGCGCTGACGCTGCTCGGCATCTACTGGATCGGCTTCGCGCTCGCGCACGCCGTCCTGCTGCGCGGCCTTCCGCACGGGGCCGGCATCGTCATCGCCGTGCTTGTCGGGACCTTCCTCGGCGATACCGGCGCATATCTGGGCGGGCGCATGTTCGGCCGCCGGCCGCTCGCGCCCCACATCTCGCCGAACAAGACGGTCGAGGGCCTGCTGATCGGGATGCTGTTCGCCGTGCTCGGGGTCTGGATCGCGAAGCTCTACGAGGACTGGCTGCCCGCCTCGCACGCGCTCGTGCTCGGGTTGGGGGTGGCGCTCGCCGCGCCCGTCGGCGACCTGTTCGAGTCGTTCCTCAAGCGCGAGGCCCACAAGAAGGACTCGGGGTCGCTGTTCGGGGCCCACGGCGGCGCGCTCGACCGCCTCGACGCCGTGCTGTTCGTGGCGGTCGTGAGCTACTACATCTGGGCGGCGTACGTGTAGGCGGAGAAGACGAAGAGTCCCCGGCGAACCCTGCACTCCACTCCCAAGGATTCGCCGGGGAGTTGCCCTGAGCGAATCCATTGCAGCCGATCGGGCTGAACGCGGGCTCTGTGCGGCGTATGCGCCGGGTAAAGCGCCTGCTGCACGTGCGATGCATGGCTGCGATACCGGCCCCGCCCAGCGCCGGCTGGCCTCATGCAGCCGCCTCGCCTACCCCTCGAGCCCGAGCTCGGCGAGGGCACGGCGGCGGTCCCAGTAGTTGACGCGCCGCGTCACCTTGCCTTCGCGCACATGGAACAGGGTTGCCCGCTGCTGTTCGATCTCGACGCCGCTGCTCTTGCCCCGCCCACTCTGGCGCGTGAGGACGAGTACGCGCTCGTCGTCGAGCTCGCGATACTCCTCGGCTTCCACGCGGTAGTCCTCCCACACGTCGAGAAACGCTTCGATGCGGGGCCCGGCGTCTCCCGCCCCTGTATGCGTGCTCGGCTCCGGCCCGCCCACCGTCACGAGCTCGATCTCCGGGTGCGCCCAGCGCGACCACTGCTCGGGCAGCAGCCCGCCGCGTTCCCAGCACGCCACCACCGCGCGGACGACATCGAGGTTCTCCGACATCGCCGCGCAGTATTCCGCACGGCTCATGTGCAGACGCGGGCGTGCGCCGGGGCCGCTGAAACGGGCTGCGTCAGTGCTCGGGCAGCCCCGCCGAGGCGAGCGCGTCGCGGCGGTTGTTGTAGTAGTCGACCTGCACCGCCTTGCCGTCCCTCACCCGGTAGACGATCGCGTCCTCGCGGTCGAGCTCGACGCCGCTCAGGGCGCCAGTGGCGTGCATGTGCAGGAGCACCACGACGCAGTCGCCTCCGGCGTCTATGTACTGCTCGGGCACGATCGCGAAGCTCGACCATGCAGCGGACCAGTCCGCCACCCAGCGCTCGATGCCCTCGTGCCCGTGGTACTCCTGGCCGTCCATGATGTCGTGGTCGTAGGCCACGACATCCTCCGCGGTCAGCTCCACGACGATCTCGCCGGTCGTCACGAACGGCTCGAGCAGCCGGCGAACGAGCTCGACGTTCTCACGCGACATCGTCTGCCGGCGCCCGTCGCCGCTGTCAGGGCTGCAACTCGAACAGCTGCTCGGTGGCGTCCACCGACGTGCGGTTGCCGGGGGTTTCGCCGGCGTCCATCGCCTCGAAGATCTTGGCGGCCTCCTCCATGTCCTGCTTGCTCGGGAAGCGCTGCAGCACCACGGCGGTGGCCTGCGACTCGTCGAACAGCACCTCGAGCCCCGAGGCGTTGACGCCGGGCGGAGGGCCGCCGGCCTCTTTCACTCGCGATTCGAGCTGCTGGATCCGCTCTGCGCTCACATCGCTGAAGCGCACGACACGTACATACATGGGGCCTCCTCGGTCGGGGTGGGGAGACGCTATTGCGCCGCTGCGGGCTCGTCAACCGCGCACACGGCGCCCGTCGGGCGCGGCGGCGGGCGGGGGCGGGCGCGCGGAGCAGCCGGGAGACCGGCGCCGGAGCGCCCCCGTACCCGCTGGACATCGCTCAAGCGCCCGGGTACCCTTCCCGGTCACGGCAGAGTCGATTGCGATTTTGAGGGAAATCATGGATCGATCAGCTTGGCCGCACGGCGTCTGGGCTGAGCCGGCACGGTCACAAGGGAGACGCGCCGACCGCGGACGCGCGCCGCGGTGTCGGCGCAGCGTCACGCCTCGGGCTGCTCGTGCTCGCGCTGTGCGCAGCGCTCGCCCTCGGCGCCTCGAGCGCCTCGGCGGTCGTCGTGCAGCTGCCGAACGGCAAGCGCGTGGGCTATGAGCCAGTGCGCGGCGCCCTTGGCTCGCCGAATCCGTTCGCGCGCTCGGCGCCGATCCGCTCGAGCGAAAAAGGCAACCTCGTCTACCACGGCGGGCCGATCATGCCCTCCAACACGAACTACACCCTCTACTGGTCGCCCGAAGGGTCCGCCGCCTACCCGGCGGAATACCAGTCGGGCGTGAACCAGTACCTCGGAGACCTCGCCCACGACAGCGGCGGCGTGCAGAACGTCGACTCCGTCGCGACGCAGTACAGCGACGAAGCGGGCGAATTCGTCAAATACGCCTCGCACTTCGGCGACGACCCGAAAGTCGGCGGGCAGCTGATCGACACCGACCCCTATCCGAAAAACGGATGCACCCAGGCGAAAATCTGCCTCACCGACGAACAGCTCCAGGAAGAGCTCAAGAAATACGTGCTCGAACACGGCCTCCCCACCGGCCTCGAACACGAGTACTTCATCCTCACGCCGCCGAAAGTCGAAAGCTGCTTCGAAGAAAACGGGTTCGAATGCTCGGCGGGCTCGAAAGCGCCGGCGTACTGCGCCTACCACAACTTCATGCACACCGAACCTGAAGAAAAAGGCCCGGTGATCATCTACGCGAACGACCCCTACGTCACGGGCAACCCCGGCTGCGACGACGGCAACCACCCCAACAACAAACCGTCCGACGGGGCGCTCGAGGGAGGTCTCAGCCACGAGCACAACGAGTCGATCACGGACCCGACGCTGACCGCCTGGTGGGCGCCCAACGGCCAGGAGAACGGCGACAAGTGCCGGACGTTCGAAGAAGAAACCGAATACGGCACGCAGCTCGGCGAAACCGCCGAACACGCGAGCTACAACCAGATCGTGAACGGACGCTTCTACTGGTACCAGCAGGAGTGGAGCAACGAAGGCAGCGTCTGCAAGCAGCGCCTGGCGCCCAATCCGCCGAGCGTCACCAAGCTCTCTCCGAAGAAGGGCGTGGCCGGCGGCGGCACTGAAGTGACGATCACGGGCACGGGCTTCGCCAGTGCCACCGCAGTCCACTTCGGGGCGCTCAGCGCGAGCTTCACGATCAACACGGCAATATCGATCACGGCGATCTCGCCGCCGGGCACGAGCGGCACGGCCGACGTCACCGTCACCTCGCCGTCGGGCACGAGCACGATCGTTGCGGCTGACCACTTCAAGTACGGCAACCCGACCGTCACCTCCGTGAGCCCCTCCTCGGGCTCGACGGCGGGCGGCACCCCCGTCACGATCACCGGCAGCGGCTTCGCGCTCGGCAGCGGCACGACGATCGAGTTCGGCAAGGTGCTCGCCGGCGGGGTGTCGTGCAGCTCCACGACGAAATGCACCGCGACGGCACCCGCTGCGGCCAATGCCGGAGTCGTCGACGTGCGGGCGATCGTCGTGAAGCGGAGCAAAAAGACCCGGCCCGCCGACGAGTACACCTACTTCTAGGCCGCCGCCGGGTCTCAGCCGACGGCGGCCGGGGGTGCGGGCGGGGCGCGGCCTATGATCGGGCCGATGCTCCTGCCAGCGACAACGAGCGAGCGAGCGGATGCTCGTGCCGCCGCTGCTCGGAGGGAGGCGGTGTGGCCGCGCGCAGGCGCCTGCTGATCCTCGGCTCGACCGGCTCGATCGGCACGCAGGCGATCGACGTCTGCAGCCGTGACGAGGAGCTCGAGCTCGTCGGGCTGTCCGCCGAGCGCTCGTGGGAGGAGCTCGTCGAGCAGGCCGCCACGCACGGCGTCTCGCGGATCGCCCTCGCCGACGAGCGCGCCGCGGCGCGCGCGGGCGAGGTGTGGACGGACGGCAGCGTGCTCGCAGGGGCCGAGGGTCTCGTGCGGCTCGTGATCGAGTCCGAACCGGACCTGGTCCTGAACGCGCTCGTCGGCTCGGCGGGCCTGGCGCCGACGGTGGCGTCGCTCGGCGAGGGCTTCGACCTCGCGCTGGCGAACAAGGAGTCGCTGGTGGTGGGCGGGGAGCTCGTGACGGCGCTCGCCGAAGCGACCGGCGCGCGGCTCATCCCCGTCGACTCCGAGCACACCGCCCTGCACCAGCTGCTCGCCGGACAGCCGCCAGGCGCGGTGGAGCGTCTCACGATCACCGCGAGCGGCGGGCCGTTTCGCGGGCGCACCCGCAGCGAGCTCGAGGACGTCACCGTGAAGCAGGCGCTCGCCCACCCCACCTGGGCGATGGGCGGCAAGATCACGATCGATTCCGCCACGCTGATGAACAAGGGCCTCGAGCTGATGGAGGCGCACCACCTGTTCGGCACGCCCTACGAGCGGATCGACGTGGTCGTGCACCCGCAGTCGCTCGTCCACGGCCTCGTGCAGCTCGCCGACGGGGCGATGCTCGCCCATCTCGGGCCGCCCGACATGCGGATCGCGATCTCCTACGCGCTGCACGGCGGCGAGAGCGTCGAGCTGCCGATCGCCCCGCTCGACCTGGCGGCGGTGGGTCAGCTGACGTTCGAGGCGGTTGACCTCGAAGCGTTCCCGTGCCTGCGCCTCGCCCGTGAGGCGGCGCGCGCGGGGGGCACCGCACCGTGCGTCCTCAACGCCGCCAACGAGATCGCCGTTCATGCGTTCCTCGCGGGACGCCTGCGCTTCGTCGAGATCCCGGACGTGATCGAGCGCGCGCTGCAGGAGCTCCCGTGCGAGCCCGTCGAGGCGTTCGAGTCGCTCTACGAAGCCGACCGGCAGGCCCGCGAGATCGCAGAGGACGCCGTCTCCGAGCTCGCCTGAGGCCTGCGCGCAGGCAACGGCCGGCGAGTCGCCAAGGCGGCGTCGCGAGGGCCTCCCTCGCCGCGCCGCCCGCGCCCGGCCGACGGTTGCCCGCCGGGTGGGCGCACGGCGCCTGCCACACTGGAGCGATGAGCTGGGCGATCACGATCCTCGGCATCATCGTGCTGATCCTGCTGCACGAGGCCGGCCACTTCGTCGCGGCGAAGGCGGTGGGCATGCGCGTGGAGCGGTTCTCGCTGTTCTTCCCACCCACGCTGCTGCGCGTCCGCCGCGGGGAGACGGAGTACGCGGTGGGCGCGATCCCCGCGGGCGGCTACGTGAAGATCACGGGCATGAACCCCGAGGAGGTGGCGGAGCTCGAGCCCGAGGTGGCGAAGCGCGCCTACTACAACCAGCCGCCGTGGAAGCGGGTCGTCGTGATCCTGGCGGGGCCCGCCGTCAACCTGCTGATCGCCTTCGCGATCTTCGCGGCGGTGCTCTACTCGGGCTCGGTGGAAGGCGCGCTCACGCTCGGCCGGCTCGACCCGTCGGTGCGCACGATCTCCGTCGAGCAAGCGGGTGCTCGCCGTCGAACCGGGCATGCCGGCATACGGGAAGCTGCGCCCGGGCGATGAGATCGTCGCCGTCGACGGCCGTCCGGTGACCGTCGAATCGGCGCGCGCGGCGATCGCCTCGCACCGCTGCGCCGGGGGGCAGCGCGCGGGCTGCACCGCCGCCACGCCCGTCCACATCACGGTGCGGCGCGACGGGCAGACGGTGACGCTGAGCGCCTATCCGCGCTACGACCCCGAAGTGAAACGGATGCTGATCGGCTTCGGCTTCGGCGCGCCCACGTCGTTCGGCGTCCTGGGCGCCTCCGGGGGCGCGCTGCGCGAGATGTGGCGCACCACCACCCAGACGATCACCGGGTTCGGGCGCGCCCTCACCCAATCGAAGGCGCGTCATGAAGTGTCGAGCATCGTCGGCATCACGAAGGACGCCAACGAACAGGTCAACCGCGGACCCGTCTACGGCCTCGTGTTCCTCGGCTTCCTGTCGTTGATCCTCGCCGTCATCAACCTGTTCCCGTTCCTGCCGCTCGACGGGGGGCACGTCGCGTGGGCGATCGCCGAGAAGATCCGCGGGCGGCGCATCTCGCTGCTGGCGATGTACCGCTACAGCTCCGTCGGCATCGTGCTGTTGCTGTTCCTCGTCATCAACGGCGTCGGCAACGACATCAGCCGCCTGACGGGCTGACGCACACCCAGCTCTTGACGAGCGGGCCGAAGCGCTCCGGGCGGGCGGGGCCGAACAGCGCCTCGACCTCGCGCCGGCGGAGCAGCGAGATCTCCTCCCAGCCGCCCGCCGCGCCGAGCCGCCAGTAGCGGCGGCGCAGGCGCACGGGCAGCCAGTGCGCCCCCGGCAGCAGCGAGTGGGGCTCGATCGGGAACGAGAAGGCGGGCGTCTGCACGAACCAGCCGCGCCCCACGCGCCGCAGCTCCGAGGCGAACGCCGGTCGCCGCTCGGGCGGGACGTGCTCGATCACGCTGGAGCAGTAGACGAGGTCGAACTCGCCGTCGGCGAAGGGCAGACCCTCGGAGGCGTCGGCGCGGACGAACGGCCCCGGGTAGCCGGGCTGCTCGATCAGATCGACCCCGGTGATGTCGCGCTCGGGCTCGAGCGCCCGCAGGCCGAGCGCCCCGCAGCCGACGTCGAGGATGCTCGCATCGTCAGGGAGGCGCAGCGGCGTGAAGAAGCGCTCGTGGCGGCGGGCCCGCGCGCGGGCGGCGAGCGGCGCCGCCAGGCGTCGCAGCGGGCCCCTCGCCGTGTCGTAGACGTCCGCCATCGGAGGCATCTGTCGAATGGCCCGACGCCGGCGGGTGCCTGGCGGCGGGCGCCGCGAGCGCGCCCCGCCGGAGCGACCCAGCGGCATCTAGAATCCAGTCATGGCCTCGAGGCTTCAGATCAAGGTGGGCGCCGTGCCGATCGGCGGCGGCGCGCCCGTCGCCGTGCAGACGATGACGAAGACCGAGACGGCCAACCTCAACGCGACGATGGAGCAGATTCGCACCGTCGCCGACGCCGGCGCGGACATCGTGCGCGTGGCGGTTCCGCGCGAGCAGGACGCCGAGGCGCTGAAGACGATCGTCGCCGAGTCGCCGATCCCGGTGATCGCGGACATCCACTTCAACCACACGCTCGCCCTGAAGGCGATCGAGGCGGGCGCGCACTGCGTGCGGCTCAACCCCGGCAACATCGGCGGCGCGGAGAAGGTCGCCGAGGTGATCGAGCTCGCCAAGCAGCGCGGCACGCCGCTGCGCGTGGGCGTGAACTCGGGCTCGCTGCCCAAGCACCTGCGCCAGCTCGAGTACGACAACCCGGTGGAGGCGCTCGTCACCGCCGCGATCGAGACCGTGGAGCTGATGGAGCGCCTGGAGTTCACGAACTTCAAGGTGTCGATGAAGTCCACGTCCGTGCCCAACACGATCGCCTCCAACCGCCTCCTTGCCGAGCGCATCCCCTATCCGCTGCACCTCGGCGTCACCGAGGCCGGGACGAAGTGGTCGGGCTCGCTGAAGTCGGCGGTGGGCCTCGGCACGCTGCTCGCCGACGGGATCGGCGACACGATCCGCATCTCGCTCTCCACCTTCCACGCCGAGGAAGAGGTGAAGGTGGCCTGGGAGATCCTCAAGGCGCTCAAGCTGCGCGAGCGCGGACCGGTGCTGATCGCCTGCCCCACGTGCGGGCGCCTGCAGTTCGACATGGACCGCGTCGTCGTGGAAGTGGAGCAGCGCCTCGAAGCCTACGAGGACCCCATCGAGGTGTCGGTGCTCGGCTGCGCGGTGAACGGGATCGGCGAGGCGCGCCACGCCGACTTCGGCATCACGGGTGCGAAGGACATGGGCATGATCTACTCGAAGGGCGAGCCGCTGAAGAAGGTCCCCACCGCCCAGCTCGTCGACGAGCTGTTCAAGGAGATCGACCGCTACTACGAAGCGGGCAAGACGGTGAAGCGCGACGAGGCTGAGGCCGCCGAGGCGCGCGCCTGGCTGGCCGAGAACGAGGACCTCACCCAGATGACTCCCGAGCGCGTTGCCGCGCTCGAGGCGGCGGCGGCGGAGAACGACGAAGCCGCGGGCGCCGTGCTCGACTCGATGCTCGCGGTGTCCGAGCCCGCCGGCGCCGTGCAGATGGATGAAGCCGTCTCGCCCGTGGCGGGGCGGCGCTTCAGCCGCTAGGCCGCCGCGAAGCGCTCCGCCACGCGGCCCCAGTCGACGACGTTCCACCACGCGTCGATGTAGTCGGGGCGGCGGTTCTGGTACTTGAGGTAGTAGGCGTGCTCCCACACGTCCACGCCGAGCAGCGGCGTCTTGCCGTCCGAGATCGGGTTGTCCTGGTTGGCGCTGCCCACCACCGCGAGGCCCGACCCGTCGTGGATCAGCCACGACCAGCCCGAGCCGAACTGGTTGACGCCCGTTTCCTTCAGCTTCGCCTGGAAATCGGCGAAGGAGCCGAACGCCGAGTCGATCGCGGACGCGAGGTCGCCGCTCGGCTGCCCGCCGCCGTCGGGGCTCATGTTCTCCCAGAACATCGTGTGGTTGTAGTGCCCGCCGCCGTTGTTTTTGACGGCCCCGCGCTTGTCGTCGGGAACCGCACCGAGGTCCCGCAGCACGTCCTCGATCGCTGCGTCTGCCAGCGGCGTGCCCTCCAGCGCCGCGTTCACCTTGTCCACGTACGCCTGGTGGTGCTTGTCGTGGTGGAATTCCATCGTCGCCTTGTCGATGTGCGGCTCGAGCGCGTCATAGGCATAGGGGAGCGGGGGAACGCTGTAGGCCATGTGGGCTCCTTGTGGATTCCGTCGAGGTGTGCAGACGTCACGGCTGTTCTATCAGAGGCCGCCTCCCCGGCCCGCGAGCCGAGCGGCCTCGCCGCACGCGGGGCCGCGGCAGTTGCCGCACCCCGGGCGGTCGCCTAGGCTGTGCCCATGAGCTCCGTGGCCACGGGACGCCCGGGCCGGCCGGCCGCTGCAACCCGCCAGGACGCGCTCGCGCTCGCGCGCGCGCGCTTCCTCGCGTGCGAACGCGTGGACGTACAGGCGATCGCGCGCGAGCTCGGGCTCGCACGCGCGACGATGCACCGCTGGTTCGGCACCCGCGAGGTGCTGCTCGGCGAGATGCTCGCGGAGCTCGGCGAGGAGCGCCTGCATGCGATCCGCGCAAGCACGCCCGGGACCGGCGCCCGCGCGCTGCTCGACTGCTTCGACAGCTTCAACCGCGAGCTCGCCGCCACGAAAGGGATGGGCGCCTGGATCAGCCAGGAGCAGGAGCGCGCCCTGCGGATCCTCACCTCCAGCGGCGGCATCTCGCAGCCGCGGATGGTGGCCGCGATCGCCGAGCTGATCGACGCCGAGGTGGAGGCGGGGACGTTCGCCTCCGCCATCGCCACCGAGACCCTCGCCTACGCGATCGTGCGCCTCGCCGAGTCGTTCCTCTACAACGACGCGATGTTCGGCATCCGCGGCGACACCGATCGGCTGCGTGAAATCGAGGCCGCGCTGCTCGGGGTCGATCCCGGCTGATTTGAGACTTCCCTCAGAATCTGACTAAAATACGATTGCCTGGCGGCCGCGGAGGGCGGTCCGCACCACACAGAGGAGAGGTAGGGATGGAGAACGTACCCACGCCGCGCCCGGGGCGCGGCGCCCCCGCAGGACGCAAGGGCAGGATCGCGCTCGTCGCTCGTCGCCGCGCTGATGCTGGCCTGCCTCGCATTCAGCTCGCAGGCCGCCGCCATGAAAATGGCGAAGTCGACCTGGCTGTGCAGGCCCGGGCTGATGAACAACCCGTGCCAGAAAGACCTCACGACGACGATCGTGCACACGAACGGGATGACGGAAGTCTCCAAGGACAAGAAGGCCCGTAAGCCCGCCATCGACTGCTTCTACGTGTACCCGACCGTGAGCGAACAGGCCACCACGAACGCCAACCTCACGATCGAACCGCAGGAGACGCAGATCGCGATCGACCAGGCCTCGCGCTTCTCGCAGGACTGCCGCGTGTTCGCGCCGATGTACCCGCAGATCACGCTCGCGGCGATCAACAACCCGCCCGTGCCGGAAAGCGCGGGCGCCATCGCCTACTTCGGGGTGCGCGCCGCGTTCCTCGAATACATGGCGAGGTACAACAAAGGCCACGGCATCGTCCTGATCGGGCACTCGCAGGGCAGCGCGATGCTGAAACAGCTCATCAAAGAACAGTTCGACAGCAACGAAATGATGCGCCAGAAACTGGTGTCGGCGGTGCTGCTCGGCGGCAACGTGCTCGTGCCGGAAGGCGAACTCGTCGGCGGCGACTTCAAAAACGTCCCGCTCTGCCAGCAGGCGATCGAGACGCACTGCCTGATCGCCTACTCGACGTTCCTCAAAGAACCGCCGGAAGGCGCGTTCTTCGGCCGCCCCAACAGCCCGCTGCTCGGCGGCTCGCCGCCTCCGGGCATGCAGGTAGCGTGCGTCAACCCGACGCAGCTGACGCAGGACGAAGGCTCCGCGGGGCCGCTGCTGCCGTACGCATCCACCACGCCGTTCCCCGGCGTGCTCGGATTGTTCACGCAGACGCCGACGGGCACGACCCCGTGGGTGGCGGCGCCAGGCGAGTACACGGCCCAGTGCCACAACGAAAACGGCGCGAGCTGGCTGCAGGTGAACCCGGTGGGCACCGCCGTAAACCCGCCCGAATACGTGACGGAAAGCCTCGGACCCGAATGGGGGCTGCACCTGTATGACGTGAACATCGCCCTGGGCAACCTCGTGCACACCGTCGCCCTGCAGGCCGGCGCCTACGAGTTCGAAGGGTAAGCCCGGCCTCACAGACGGCTCAGCCGAGCCACCGCTCCGCTCCCCGCCCCGGTCATCCCTCGGGGGCGGGGGGCGGGGCACGCTCCGCGGGCGCCCAGCCAGATGCGGGCGCCCGTGCGGACGGCCTGCAGGCGTGCGCGCGCGTCGCTGCGGCGCCCTATACGCTCGGGCCTGCCCGAGTCCGCCGAGACGTCTCCGCCGCGCGATGACCCGCCTGTCCGAATACCTCCTGCCCACCGAGAAGCAGCCTCCCGCGGACGCGGAGGCGATCTCGCACAAGCTGATGGTGCGCGCCGGCCTCGTGCGCCAGATGGGCGCCGGGATGTGGACGTGGCTGCCCGCGGGCTGGCGCGTGCACGAGCGGGTCGTGCAGATCATCAGGGAGGAGATGGACGCGATCGGCGGCCAGGAGATGCTGATGCCGGTGCTCCAGCCCGCCGACCTCTGGCGTCGGACGGGGCAGGTACGAGATCGAGGAGCTTTTCAAGCTCAACGACCGCAAGGGCTCCGAGCTCGTGCTCGCGATGACCCACGAGGAGGCGGTCACGCTTCCACATGGCGCAGGTGATCCGCTCATACCGCGACCTGCCGCTGATCGTCTACCACGTCCAGCTCAAGGAGCGCGACGAGCCGCGGCCGCGCGCGGGCGTGCTGCGCACGCGCGAGTTCGTGATGAAGGACGCCTACTGCTTCGACCGCGACCAGGCCGGGCTCGACGAGCGCTACGAGCTGCACGTGGGCGCCTACGACCGCATCATGGAGCGCACCGGGCTGCGCTTCTATCGCGTGGAGGGCGACGTGGGGATGATGGGCGGCCTCGGCGCGCACGAATACATGGCGCCGTGTCCCGCGGGCGAGAACGAGGTCGCGCTGGCACCGGGCTACGCCGCCAACGTCGAGGTGGCGAGCGCCGGCGCCCGAGCCCGCCGGGCTGCCGCCGGCGGGGGATGCCCCCGAGCCGCGTCGACACGCCGGGTATGAGCACCTGCGAGGACGTCGCGCGGCTGCTCGAGCTGCCGCTGGGGGCGACGCTCAAGTCCTACGCGGTGGCAACCGGCGCGCCGGGCGAGGAGCACATCCAGCTCGTGCTCATCCGCGGCGATGACCGCGTCAACGACATCAAGCTCGCGAACGCGCTCGGCGCTGCTCCGCGGGCCGCCACCCCGGAGCAGGTGCAGGCGCGCGCTCGGGCCGGCCGGCTACATCGGTCCCGTCGCCCCCGCGGGCGAGGTGGAGATCCTGCTCGACGCCGCCGCCGTCGCGGCTGCGAGCAACGGCGGCGGGTTCGTCACCGGCGCGAACCGCGCGGACACGCACCTGCGCGGCGTGGTGCCGGGCCGTGACTTCCGCTTTCGCGAGGTGGACGTCCGCACCGTCGTAGCGGGCGACAGGGTCGACGGCGAGCCGATCACGATCGAGCCCGCCATCGAGGTGGGCAACATCTTCAAGCTCGGCACGCGCTACTCGGAGCCCCTGGGCGCCCGCTATCTCGACGAGCAGGGTGTCGAGCACCCCGTGTGGATGGCGTCCTACGGCATCGGGCCGGCGCGGATCGTCGCCGCCGCCGTGGAGCAGTTCGCGGATGCGCACGGGATCTCCTGGCCGCGCGCGCTCGCCCCGTTCGCCGTTCACCTCGTCGCGCTCGGCAAGCCGGGGACGCCCGAGCGCGACGCCGCCGAGCAGGTGTACCGGTGGCTGCTCGACGGCGGCGTGGAGGTCCTCTACGACGACCGCGACCTCGGGCCCGGCGAGAAGTTCGCCGAGGCGGAGCTCCTCGGCTGTCCGCTGCGGCTGACCGTCGGGCGCCGTTCGATCGAGTCGGGCGAGATCGAGGTGCAGGTGCGCCGCGGCCGCGAAGAGGCGCCCGGACTGCCGCTCGACGCCGAGCCGCAGGAGCTCGTGCGCGCGGTGCAAGCGCTGTGGCAGAGCCTCCCGTAGGGCCGCCCGGCAGGGGAGAGGGGGGCGAGCCCTCGGGGCGCGAGCGGCGTCCGCGCGGCAGCCGGGCGAAGACCTCGCGCCGTCCGGCTGCTCGGGCTCGACCGCTCCGGGCCGCCGCCGCGCGCCACGCGCCGCGGCGAGCCGCTGCGGCCGTGGACGCTCCCCAATGCGATCGGCTTCGTGCGGCTCGCCCTGATCCCCGTGTTCCTGATCGTGGCGCTTTCGAGCGTCGACGGCACGGGCGCCCTGCCCGCGACCCTGTTCGCGGTGATCGGCTTCGGCGACTACGCCGACGGGATCACGGCGCGGATGACCGGCCAGTACAGCCGCCTCGGCTCGCTGATGGATCCCGTCACCGACCGGCTGCTCGTGCTCTCCGGCGTGATCGTCGCCTGGCACTTCGCGCTGCTCCCGCGGTGGGCGCTCGCCCTGCTCGCGTTGCGCGAGCTGGCGATGGTGGCGCTCGCCCGCTACGCGCTCGCCCGCGGGCTCGAGCTGAGCATCAACTGGCCCGGGCGGCTCGCCGTAGCGCCGGTGATGGGCTCGTTCTTCTTCGCGATGGTGGGGCTGGGGACGCTCGCGGAAGTGATGCTGTACGTCGGGCTCGCGCTCGCGCTCACCGCGAGTGCCCTCTACGTCGTCTCCGGGGTTCGCGCGGTGCGGACGTCCCCGGGCGGTCGAGAAGGCACGACTCCCAGCCCTTAGCCTCAAGCTCAGCCTGACCGTCTGGTCTATACTCGGATCGCCCCGCCGGTGTGCGCGGAGATTCCCATCCGGCGCGCGACCGGCCCAAGCCCGCAACAGGAAGAGGCCACGATGGACGATACGTTCCCCGACCTTGGCTCGCTGACGGACGCAGAACTCAAGGACGTGATCCGGCAGCTCACCGAGGAGGAGACGGAGATCTCCTACAGGCGGCGCATCCTCCACGGCAAGATCGACATCCTCCGCGCGGAGCTCGTCAACCGCCTGCGCGAGAAGCACGACGGCGGCGACTACGCGATCACGGGCGAGGACGTGCAGCGCCTCAGCGACATCCTCGCGCAGCGCCAGCCCGAGGGCCAGGGATGAGCCTCAGCCTCGAGCCTCGCCGTCCCGCCGGCGCGCCGCCGCCGCGGACGGGCGCGAGCGGGGCACGAGCGGCCTAGCGGAGCACAGCATGGCCCTGCACTGCACAGAGTGCGGCTTCGTCAACAGCGAGGGAGCGAACTACTGCCAGCGCTGCGGCGCGCTGCTCGAGCGCGGCGAGAGCGGCGACCCTGTGACGGCCACCTATCGCATCGACGAGGCCGGCGAGCTCGTGCCGATGGACCTCGAGATGGTGACCGCCGCCGGGCCCGCGCTCGTGATCCGCGCCGGCGGCGGGCGTGTGGGCGAGAGCTTCGCGGTGGACGGCGAGCGGATGAGCATCGGGCGGCGGCCCGACTCCGAGGTGTTCCTCGACGACGTCACGGTCTCGCGCGACCACGCCCTCCTGATCCACCGCAACGACCACTGGTACCTCGATGACTGCGGCTCGCTGAACGGCACCTACGTGAACCGCTCGCGGATCGAGTCGCACCGGCTCGAGGAGGGGGACGAGGTGCAGATAGGCAAGTACAAGCTGACGTTCCACGGACGCTGATGGCACTGCAGACGACATCGGACGGGGCCGACGAGGTGGAGCTCGAGATCGCCGGCGACGAGCCGTCCGACGTCGCCAAGCGCCAGAAATCGCTCACGATCGGCGCTGTGTGCAAGGCGCTCGCGCAGGAGTTCCCCGACATCTCGATCTCCAAGATCCGCTACCTCGAGGACCAGAAGCTGCTCACGCCGCGGCGCACGCCCGGCGGCTACCGCCTGTACACGCAGGGCGACGTCGCCCGGCTGCGCACGATCCTGCGCATGCAGCGCGACGAGTTCCTGCCGCTGCGCGTGATCCGCCAGGAGCTCGCCGCGGGGCGCTCGGGCGACAGCGCGCCGATGCCGGGCCGCCCCGGGCGCGAGGCGACCCGCTCGTGGCGCCCGAGCGTCAGCGTCCGCGACGCGAGCGGCGCGCTCTACTCGATCGAGGACGTGCTCGAGGAGACGAAGGCGGAGGCGAAGCTCGTGCGCGAGCTCGAAGAGTTCGGTGTGGTGAAGGGCGAGCTCCGCGGTGGCGTGCGCTACTTCGACGAGACCGAGCGCGAGATCATCGCCGCGGTGGCGGAGCTCGCCCGCTACGGCGTCGGTGGACGCAACCTGCGCGTGTTCCGCTCCTCGGCGGATCGCGAGGCGAACCTCCTGCAGCAGATCCTCGCCCCGGCGCTGCGCTCGCGCAACCCGCAGCGGCGCAAGGAGGCAGTGGAGGCGCTCGAGAACCTCGCCGCGGTCGCCACCCACCTAAAGCACCTGCTGCTGATCAGGGATCTACGCAAGATCGTCAGGTGATCGGATGGCCCGCCCTCCGGCCCGCCAGTCCGTCGAGCTCTCCTCGCTGATCAGGGAGATCCCCGACTTCCCGAAGGCGGGCATCGGCTTCAAGGACATCACGCCGCTGCTCGCCGACCCCGACGCGCTCGCGGAGGCGGTGCGGCTGCTCGCCGACCACGCGCGCCCGCTGGACGTCGACTGCGTGGTGGCTGCGGAGGCGCGCGGCTTCCTGCTCGGCCCCGCGCTCGCGCTCGCTCTCGGCGCGGGGTTCGCGCTCGCGCGCAAGCCCGGCAAGCTGCCGTACGAGACGGTGAGCGCCGAGTACCTGCTCGAGTACGGCGCCGGCCAGCTCGAGCTGCACACCGACGCGGTGGCGGCGGGCCGGCGGGTGCTCGTCCACGACGACCTGCTCGCGACGGGCGGCACCGCGGCGACGCTGTGCGAGCTCGTGGAGACGCTCGGCGGCGAGGTGGTGGGCTGCAACTTCCTGATCGAGCTCGCGTTCCTCGACGGGCGCGCGCGACTCGCCCCGCACGACGTCCACGCCCTGCTCACGTACGAGTCATAAGCTGGGCGCCCATGCCTACCGCGCGCCGCAGCCGCAAGATCAGAGCGCCGGTGGACGATCTCTGGAGCGTCGTCTGCGACCCCCACCACCTGCCGCGCTGGTGGCCGCGCGTCACCCGCGTGGAGGACGTGCACGGCGGCGCCTTCACCGAGGTCATGAAGACCGCCAAGGGGAAAACGGTGCGGGCTGACTTCCGCGTCGTGCACGAGGACGAGGTGAAGCGCACGCTCGTGTGGGAGCAGCTCGTCGAGGGCACGCCCTTCGGGCGGGTGCTGAGCTCTGCGCACACCGAGCTCTCGCTGCGCGGAGACGGGGGCGAGGCGCCTGCCACCGAGGTGACGATCGAGCTGCGCCAGACGCTCAACGGCACGGCTACCCGCTTCGGCAGCTTCATGGTCAAGCGCGCCGCCGCGCGCACGCTCGAGGGCGCGCTCGAGGGCCTGGAGCGGATCAGTGGCTGACGCCGGGCGGGCTCCAAGCATGCGCTGGTGGGGCTGGGGCGCCGAGGGGCATCCGCCGGCGCTGCCCCCGCACGCCCTCGCGTTCCTGCGCGAGACGGTGGGCGTCGCCCCGGTGCCGCGGCCGCCCGTGGCGCTCGGGGCCGTGCGCCTGCCCGACTCCTCCCTCGACGAGGGGCTGCGCGCAGAGCTCCATGCGGTTCTCGGCGCCGACTGCGTGCGCGAGGACCGCCTCACGCGCGTGCTGCACGCGGGCGGCAAGGGCTACGCCGACCTCGTCCGCATCCGCGCGGGAGAGCCCGAGGGAGCACCCGACGCGGTGCTGTTCCCCTCGCGCGATGAGCAGCTGCGCCCGCTGCTGTCGCTGTGCGAGCGCGGCTCGGTGGCGGTCGTCCCGTTCGGCGGCGGCACCAGCGTCGTCGGCGGCGTGGCGCCGCTGTGCGGCGAGCACCGCTCCGTCGTCTCGCTCGACATGGCGCGGATGGAGGGCGTGCTCTCGCTCGACCGCGAGTCCGCCATCGCCGTCGTCCGCGGCGGCACCCGCGCGCCCGCGCTCGAGGCTCACCTGCGCCCGCGCGGCCTCACGCTCGGCCATTTCCCGCAGTCCTACGAGTACGTCTCGCTCGGCGGCTGCGCCGCCACCCGCTCCGCCGGGCAGGCCTCCACCGGCTACGGCGCGATCGAGCGGATGATCACGGGGCTGCGGCTCGTGGCGCCCGCCGCCGAGATCGACCTGCCGGCGATGCCCGCCACCGCCGCGGGCCCCGGGCTGCGCCAGACCCTGATCGGCTCGGAGGGGGTGCTCGGGGTGATCAGCGAGGTCGCGCTGCGGGTGCGTCCCGCGCCGGAGACATGCGTCGACGAGGGCGTGTTCTTCGAGGACTTCGCCGCGGGCGTGAGCGTGCTGCGCGAGCTGGCGCGCGAGCGCGCGCTCCCCGACGTGACGCGCCTGTCCGACGAGCCCGAGACGAGAATGTCGCTCGCCCTCGCCGGCGGCGGCCTGAAGGATCGTCTCGGGCGCGCCTACCTCGCCCTGCGCGGCTACGGCGAGGGCTGCTTGGCGATCTTCGGCTTCGAGGGCGAGGCAGATGCGGTCGCGCGCCGGCGCGAGCACGCGCTCGCCGTCGCGCGCGCGGGCGGCGGCCTCGCGGTGGGAGGATCGCCTGGCCGCGCCTGGCGCGCCTCGCGCTTCGCAGGGCCCTACCTGCGCGACGACCTGCTCACCCTCGGCGTGATGGTGGAGACGCTCGAGACCGCCACGACATGGTCGAACCTCCGCGCCCTTCACCGCCAGGTGGAGCGGGCGATCGGCGAGTCACTCGCCGCGGGCGGAGCGCCCGGCCTCGTGATGTGCCACGTCTCCCACGTCTACGAGACCGGCGCCTCGCTCTACTTCACGTTCCTGGCGCGCCAGCGCGACGCCGACCCGGTGGCGCAGTGGCACGAGGTCAAGCGCGCGGCGAGCGAGGCGATCGTGGCAGGCGGCGGCACGATCACGCACCATCACGCCGTCGGGCGCGACCACGCGCCGTGGATGGCGCGGGAGATCGGCGACGGGCTACGCGCTCTCGCCGCGGTCAAGGCGGAGCTCGATCCGCGCGGGATCATGAACCCCGGCAAGCTCGCGCTGCTCAGCTCCCCAGGCTGAACGCGCCGCGCAGGACGATGTGGCCGGGCTGCGTGGGGCGCGAGTTGGTCTCGCGCGTGAGCAGCATCGTGTGGAAGTCGCCGGCGTTGTCGGGCAGCAGCGCGCCGCCTTCCAGGCGCCTGTTCGCGCCCACCGCGGGCGCCCTGCTCAGCGCCTCGTGGCTCGTCGGCGAGTTGTAGAGCCAGATCGCGTAGAAGAAGCCGTGCGTGGGGGCGAGGTGTTCGGCGGCGATGAAGAACGCGCGTTTGGAGCCTTCCTGGAGGATCGTGACGAGGCCGACGCTGCGGCTGGCGGGGCTGGGCGAGTGCAGCGGCAGCCGCGCGGTGATCGCCGGGTTGGCGGCCGTCGAGGTTTTGCCCGTTCCCGTCGTGCCCGTCGTTTTGTGCCCGCTGCCAGAGCCGCCGCTGAGCAGCGCCACCGCGACGATCACGCCCGCCGCCAGCAGCACGAGCAGGATCGCCCCGCCCGTGCGGGAGCTGCGCGGCAGGCCGCCGGCGCCGCGCGGCTTCGCCGCGGTTGCAGCCGCCTGGAGGGGCCGAGCGCCAGCCGCGCCCGCCTCGGCGCCGACGGGTGTGCCCGCGGGGGCGCCCGCGGGGATCTCCGGCAGCGCGCCGTCGACGAGCGGGCCGAGCTCTCGCGCGAGCGCAAGCGCCCACGTGCGCGCGGGCTCTGAGCTGTCGAGGTACGTGTGGGTGCGCAGGCTGTCCGCCGCGCGCGGCTGCTGGCCCAGCAGGTAGTCGCCGACCTCTTCACGCTGCTCGGCGGTCAGCTCCCGCGCCTGTCGCGGCGCCAGCATCGCGAGCGCCGCGTGGGCGCGGTCGTGCACCGCGCGATCGGAGATGCCGAGCAGCTTGCCCACCTCCGCGTAGCTCTTGCGCCGGCTCAGCAGGATGGTGAGCGCTGCGCGCTGGTCTGGTGGGAGCTCGTCCAGTCTGCTCATGATCTGCGCGCCGCGGGTGTGTAGCGGCGCTCCGCGGGCTCTCGCGGCGGATCGTAGGCTATCGTGGCGCCGTGCCGCTGCCGAGCGCAGAGCAGATCGACGCGAATCTGAGGGGCTTCGACCGCCTGTACGGGCTGCGCCTGCTCGCCGTCTCGGACAGCGAAGTGCGGGCCGAGGTGACGGTGCGCGAGGAGCTCAAGCAGCCCGCCGGGCTCGTGCACGGCGGGGTGTACGCGGCGATGGCGGAGTCGATGGCGTCGCTCGCCACCGCGCTCGCCGTGATGGAGCGCGGCGAGATGGCGATGGGCCTCTCCAACAGCACGAGCTTCCTGCGGCCGGTGACGGAGGGGACGGTGCGCGCAACGGCGACACGCCTGCACCGTGGCCGCACGACATGGGTGTGGGACGTGCGCTTCAGCGACGATGCGGACCGCACCTGCGCGGTGACGCGCATGACGATCGCCGTCCGCGGCGGTGGCCGCCCGGCCTCACCGGGGATGCCAGCCGCCGACGGGCGTCCCTAGCGGACCGGGCGCAGCGGCGGCGGTTCCTGAGAGGGAAGCGCCGTTTCGCCGTAGCCGGTGTTGGCCTGCGCGACGGGCAGCGGCGCGCCCAGAGCAGTGGGTTCGTTGATTGCCACCATCGAGTTCGCCGCGGCGCGCGCGAGGGAGCGGTCCTGCGCATAGATCGTCACCACCACGGGACCCGTCGGCACGACGATCGTGTGGCCGCGCTGGGCGAGCTGCACGGGAATGCCCCGGACCTCGCTCTGGCGCGTGAGCGCCGAGCCGAGCGCCAGGAAGCTGTTGTCGGGCGAGGTGACGATCCGCAGCGGTGCCACGCACGTGCCCTGGCCGCCCACCACGCAGTTGCCGTACTGCAGGCTGACCCCGCCGCTGGGGTCGTGCGAGGTTTCGGTGATCGCCAGGCCGTGGAACGCGCCGCCCACCCAGTACACGGGGAAAGGGCTCACGAGCAGCGTCTCGAGCGAGTTGTGGGAGATCGGCTGGGCCTGCAGCGTGTCGCCGCACCCGGACAGCGCGACGGCGCACGCCAGGGCGATCGCTGCCGCCGCGGGACGCAGCCCCGCGGCGTGGCTCCGCGCGAGCAGCGCCACGTCAGCCGCGATAGCGGTTCGTGATGGGCATGCGCCGGTCCCTTCCGAACGCACGGGGAGTGATCTTGATCCCCGGCGGCGCCTGCCGGCGCTTGTACTCGGCGAGATCGACGAGCCTGATCGTGCGGTCCACGTCCGCCTCGGGAAGCCCTTCGGCGATCAGCTGCTCGCGGCTGCGGTCGAGCTCCACGTAGCCCTGCAGGATGCGGTCGAGCACCTCGTAGGGGGGCAGCGAGTCGACGTCGCGCTGCTCGTAGCGGAGCTCCGCCGAAGGCGCGCGCTCGACGATCGAGCGCGGGATCGGCTGCTGCGCGCGCCGGGCGCCGTTCGCCCCCGGCAGGTGCGCTCCCGCCGGCGAGTTGCGCCACTCACACAACTCGTAGACGAGCGTCTTGGGCACGTCCTTGATGACCGCGAAGCCGCCCGCGAGGTCGCCGTAGAGGGTCGTGTAGCCGACCGACATCTCAGACTTGTTGCCGGTCGTCAGGACGAGCCAACCGAACTTGTTCGAGAGCGCCATCAGCAGGTTGCCGCGGATGCGCGCCTGCAGGTTCTCCTCGGTGATGTCGGCGCGGGTGTCCTCGAACTGCTCGCGCAGCGCCCGCTCGTAGGAGTCCATCACCGGGGCGATGGCGAGCTCGATCGTCGCGATCCCCAGGTTCTCACCGAGGGCGCGTGCGTCCTGCTGCGTCTCGGTGGAGGAGTAGGGGGAGGGCATCACCGCGGCGCTCACGCGCTCGGACCCGAGCGCGTCCGCCGCGAGGCAGGCGACGAGCGCCGAGTCGATGCCTCCGGAGATGCCGAGCACGACATGGCCGAAGCCGTTCTTGATGACGTAGTCGTGGAGCCCGAGCGACAGCGCCGCGTAGATCTCCGCCTGCAGCGGCTCGACGAGCGCCGCCGTGGGGCGCAGGGGCGCGCCGTCGGCCGGAGCGGAGCGCTGGCCCGGCACAGGGGGGAGCACGACGGCGCGGCGCTCGCTCGCCCGTGCCGCCGGCCGGTGGCTGGGATCGCGAAGCCTTGCCGCGGCGGCGGCCTCGAGGTCCACGTCGCACACGAGCAGCTCTTCCCGGAACTGCTCGGCGCGCGCGATCGTGCGCCCGTCGTGGTCGAGCACGCACGAGTGGCCGTCGAACACGAGCTCGTCCTGTCCTCCCACGAGCGCGCAGAACGCAACGCATGCGAGGTTGTCGCGCGCGCGCTGGGCGAACATGCGCTCGCGCTCGGCGCCCTTGCCGGCGTGATAGGGCGAGGCGGAGATGTTGATCAGCAGCGTCGCTCCGGCGAGCGCCTCCTCGCTCGCCGGCGGGCCCGGCTCCCAGATGTCCTCGCACACGCTGATCCCCACGCGGCCGCCGGAGAGGTCCATCACGGCGCCCGCTGGGCCGGCCTGGAAGTAGCGCTGCTCGTCGAACACGCCGTAGTTGGGCAGGTACACCTTGCGGTAGATCGCGTGCACTTCGCCCGCCGCGATCACCGCGGCGGCGTTGAACACGTCCTCGGCGCGCTCGGGATAGCCGACGATCGCGACGATCCCCTCGGTGTCCGCCGCGAGCGCGCGCAGCGCGCTCTGCGCGTCCGCGAGGAAGTGCTCCTTCAGCAGCAGGTCCTCGGGCGGATACCCGGTGAGCGCGAGCTCGGGGAAGAGCACGAGCTCGGCCCCGGCGTCACGGGCTGCGTGTATGCCCGCGCGGATCAGGCCGGCGTTGCCCTCGATGTCGCCAACCGTCGCGTTGAGCTGGCAGAGCGCGATGCGCAAGGCTCGGCTACGCCTCAGCCGGTGCCCGCGCGCTCGCTCGTGGCTCCCCGCCCGTTCGGCGAGGGCACATCCGCGGCGCGCTTCGCGCGCGAGGAGCCGCGGGCGCGCGCACGCCGGGCGCGCAGGCCGGCGGCACGCGCGAGAGCCTCCACCGCCTGCTCGAGGTCGTCCGCGATCTCCTCGATGTCGGGCAGCGCGTCGTAGTCGCCGAGCAGGCCGAAGCCGAGATGGCCGTCGTAGCTCATCACGGCGATACCGAGCGCCTGGCGCTGTGCGAGCGGCACCACCGGGTAGAGCACCTCGAGCCGCCTGCCGAGCAGGTACAGCGGGAACTGCGGGCCCGGCACGTTCGTGACGACGAGGTTGAAGAACGGCTGGCGCGCCTGCAGCCGCGCCGCCTGGCTGAGGATCGTCGGCGGCGCGAAGCCGGCGAGGTTGGTGATCACCTGCGCGCCCACCGCCTGGCCCGAGCTCTTCAGGTCCTCCATCGACGCCGCGATCTTGCGCAGGCACTCGGCAGGGTTCTCGATGCCGACGGGCAGCGGCGCCCACATCGCGGCAACCTGGTTGCCGAGCGCCCCGCGCTGCTCCTTGGTGCGCACCGACACGGGCACCATCGCCTTCAGCACGAGCCCGTCGGTGCTGTCGCCGCGATCGCGCAGGTAGCGTCCGAGCGCGAGCGCCACCGAGGCGAGCACGACGTCGTTGAGGGTGCCCCCGAGCGAGTCCTTGATCGCTTTGAAGCGGGCGAGGTCGGCGTCGAGGAACGTGTAGCGGCGGTGGGGGCCGATCTCCACGTTGAACCGGCTCGCCGGCGCGGGCGCGTTGATGCCGGCGAGCGTCGTCGCGCCGACGCTCGCGAACACGTCCTTCACCTGACCGGCGGCACGGCGCGGGGCGCGCAGCAGCGCACGCAGGCCGCGCGTCATCTCGTTGGGCACCGTGGAGCGCTCGACCAGCGCCTCACCCAGCAGCTTCGCCGGCCCCGGCAGGGGCTTCGCGCTCCAATGCGGGCGGCGGCGAGGTGGGCGTCGGTTCGCGCTGCGTGTCGAACAGGACGGTCGTGATGTCGACGCCGGAGATGCCGTCGACGAGCGCGTGATGGGTCTTGGCGACGAGCGCGAAGCGCCCGCCCGCCATGCTCTGCACGAGCCAGATCTCCCACAGCGGCTTCGAGCGGTCGAGCCGCTGAGAGAACAGGCGGCCCGCCAGCCGCTTGAGGTCCGCCTCGTCGGCGGGCTGCGGAAGCGCGGTGTGGCGGATGTGGTAGTAGGGGTTGAAGTGCGGGTCGTCCGTCCAGATCGGGCGGCCCTGGCCGAGCGGCACGTAGGCCAGGCGCTGGCGGTAGCGCGGGACGAGATGCAGGCGGCTCTCGACGTGGTCGACGAGCTCCTCAAGCGACGGGGAGTCGCCCTCGAACACCATCACCGACGCGACGTGCATGTGTGCCGTCGAGTGGTCCTCGAGGTGCAGGAACGCGCTGTCCAGCGCGGTCAGCCGGTCGGGGTTGGCCATCGCGCGATTCTCCCTTCTTGCGGACTCCACGTCAACGACACCGCGCCGCGCGCGGAGCGCCGGGCAAAAAAACAGGTCATCGGGGGCACGCCTCCTGCGCATGTTGCTCGACGACGGGAGGGGGGTTTCCGGCCGCCGACCCCGATGACCTCTTCCAAGTCTAGGACGCTCGCCGCCGCGACGCGGAGCGCCTCGCAGGAGTACCCGCACGGGCCCGCCGCACGGAGCTCATATCCCCTGGTTGTAGAGGAGCGGTAGGCTTTGGCATGCCCGAAGCCGCCGCTGCGGCGCCTGCGCACCCCCGCCACAGCGCCTACCCGCTCTCGCGCTTCTTCGCCGACTTCCCCGACGAAGAGGCCTGCCTGCAGTGGCTGTGGCAGCAGACGATGTCCGCCGACGGGGTGCACGCCCACTGCCCGCGCTGCGGCGGCGAGAGGGCGTTCAGGCGCTACCGCACCGCCCAGCCACGCCGTTCGTGGACGTGCACGGCCTGCGGGCGCCACCTACAACCCACCGCGGGAACCATCTACGAGGGATCCTCGACTCCGCTCGAGCTGTGGTTCTACGCGGTCTACCTGATGGCGAGCACGGGCTGCTCGATCTCCGCCAAGCAGCTCCAGCGCGAGCTCGGCGTGACGTACAAGACCGCTTGGCGCATGTCGGCGCTGATCCGCGAGCGGCTGACGAGGCGCCAGCGCGCGGCGCAGCGCGCTCGCGCGACGGCCGCCGCCGGGCTGGCCGGCGTCGAGCATCGGCAACCGATGCATGCCGGCGCAACCGAGACAGGGGCCCGCTAGAACATCCGTCCAGCGTGCTCCGGGACGCTAATCCTGAGCAATAGCCTTCTCGCGGGTCATCGGGCCGATCGGTCAGCCCCCTCATTGGATCGAGCACACTCTCATGACCCGAGTGGTGGCCCGGTGACCCCCTCTTCGCCCGGCTAGTCCCCGCTCGGCGGCCCTTCGGCTGCGTCCGCGAGGGCGTCGTGCACGTCCTCCTCCTCGGGCACCGGGATCTCCAGCGGCGCGCTCTGCTCCCCGCTCGAGTCGCGCCCCCGCGGCTGCGTCTGCTGCGTCACCGCCTGCTGGCTGAGCGCCTCGAGTTCCTCGTCGCTCGGCACTTCCGCGTTGAGCACCTCGAGCGCTCGCTCGTAGTCGGAGGCGCTGACGTAGACGTCGCGCGGCGCAGCTGCGCCCAGCCGGATGTTCCCGGAGCTCATCTGCTGGGAGGAGCGGATCCCGGCCTCGCTGAGCCACTCGCCCACCATTTCCGCCTCAGCCTGGTTCGCGACGGTCGTGACGATCTTGAGCTCCTCCTCCATGGCCCGGAGCGTAGCGCCTGCTCGCTCGCCGTGCTCGGGTCTGGGCGTCGCCGCCGTCGGCCGGCCGCTGCGAGATCCGAGCGGGTCGTGAGGCCCGCCGGGGTGCGGCACCGCTGCTCGCCCGCCTCTACATCTATGGGATATCTGTGACGGTGGTCACGCAAAGCCGGGGCTCAGGCGGCGACCATCGTGGAGAACCGTTGTTCGACTCGCCGAGTCGCCTCTTGGATGGAGGCGAGCGGGGGAACCATTGCCGGCCCGCGAGAGCGGGCGGGATCGGGGCGAATCGGCCGCACTGCCGTGGCCGTAACGCCCGGGTGGCGCGCGTCCGTTTCGCGCGTCGCAAGGCGTGAGCCCGACAGCTAACCCCGTAGGCGAAATGCAAGGAGTCAGCATGCTCATAGCCGCACCCCTGCCCGTTCCGCCTGCCCTGCAGGAGGCCCCTCTTGGGCTTACGTCGGTGACGCCGACGGCCCTCTTGGCGCCGTCGCACACCGCCATCACGGTCCGCCGCTCGCAGCTGAACGTGCTCGAGGGGTACGCGAGCAGCGTCACCGGTGCGCTGCGCGATCCGCGCCGTCGGGGCCTCAGCCGGCGCGAGGTCGCCCTGCAGGCGCTGGGACGCCACGGCTGGAGCACGATCGCCCGCGCCCGCACGAGCACGGGCGGGCGATTCCGCCTGATCCTCAGGCCACGCGCCCTCGGCAGCCGCCTGGTGCGGGTGCGCTTCGCCGGCGATGCCTTCGACCTCGCCGCCCGGCGGCGGCTCGGTCGCCTCAACGTCTACCACCTCGCGGGTGCCTCCTGGTACGGAGGCGGCGGCGGGCTCGCATGTGGCGGCACGCTCACGAGCAGCACGCTCGGAGTCGCCAACAAGACGCTGCCGTGCGGCACGCTCGTGACGCTGCGTTACGGCGGACGCTCCGTGCGTGTCCCCGTCGTCGACCGCGGCCCATACGTCGCCGGACGCGAATACGACCTCACCGAAGCCACCAAGCACGCCCTCGGCTTCGGCGACACCGGCGACGTCTGGGCCACGAGCTGAGCCTGGCGCCGCGGGCCGTGAGGCCCCCGGCGCGATGCTGGGCGCGCTCGTGCAGCCCTTGGGTTTCACGGGCGGCGTTCGTTCAATCAGCAGGATGTCCGCGACGGTCGACGCTGCTCGCCGCAAGGGGCTCTGGATGGAGAGCCTCGGCGACTGGAGCTGGCCCGGCACCGGGAGGGCGTCGGCGGATGTGCTGCCGCCGCCCGTGGGTACCGGCCGTGCCGCCACGGCTCGGACGGGTGACGGGGGCGCAGAGCACAGCGCGGCCGGCCCGCGGGCGTGTCTGGCGGCTCGCGCCCGGAGCGCTCGTGAGCGCCCTGGCGGCGCTCGGTGTCGCTTTCGCGCTCGCCGGGCCCCGCGAGCTCGAGCGGACCCTCGGATACGGGCCCGCGGCGTCCGCGGTGACGGCCCTCCCAGCGCCGCCTGCAGCGCCGTTACCCGCGCTTCGGCCGGTGGTGGCGAGCCCGTCCGGAAGCGCGATCGACACGGCGAGCTACCACTCGGGCACGCTTCACGGCTCGGGCAGGTTCTTCGTCTACCTGCCCGCGGGCTATGCCGCCACGACGACGCGCTATCCGGTGCTGTACCTGCTCCACGGCAACAACCAGCCCGCCACCGCATTCCTCGAAATCGGGCTGCAGGCGCAGCTCGACCGGCTGATCGCGCGACATGCGATCCCGCCGATGATCGTCGTCATGATCCAGGGCGGCCCGGGGGCGAACAACTGGCGAGCATGGGAGGGCCGCGACTACGGCGCGTACGTGCTCGAAGTGCAGCGACTCGTCGACCGGCTGCTGCCGACGATCCCGAGTCGCTCCGCGCGGGCGATCGCAGGCGACTCGATGGGCGGATACGGCGCGATGCGCGCCGCACTCGAGAACCCTTACCGCTTCTCCGTGGTGGAGAGCTGGCTCGGCTTCTTCAACGGCCTCGAAGGCGCGCTGCGCGCCGATCGCTCGGTCTTCGCGCGCCTCGGCCTGCACGCGTTCCTCTATGGCGCCGCTGCCGACACGATCGCCGATCCCGCGGAGAACGCTCCGTTCGCCGCCGCGCTGCGCGCCTCCGGCGCGAGCGCGCGCAGCGCGGTGTACTCGGGCGAACACAGCCTCGCGACGATCGAAGCCCACCTCGGCTCGATGCTCACCTTCGCGGGACGCGCGCTCGCGCATCCCTCCGCGTCCTCGACGCGGGGCGGCAATGGCGCTCGTTGAGCTCGGCCGGCCGCGGGCCCGGCCCGCGAGCGCCGTCGGCGCCTCCTCGCTCGGCGCCGTCGCCGTCGGAGCGTTCGCGCTCGGCGCGGGCGCGGTGGGCGCGCTCGCGATCGGGCGCCTCGCCGTTGGCCGCCTTGCGATCGGCGCGCCTTGCGCTCGGCCGCGGCGCCGTCGGCTCGATGCAGATCGGCGAGCTCAGGATCGGCCGTCTCGCGGTGCAGGAGCTCGTGATCGAGGGCGAGCGCCGCAGCGCGACTGCCCGGCGATACGCCCGGCGCCTGAGTCGCCTGGCCGAATAGCCAGTATGATCGCGCGGGTCCGGTGCAGCGATCTCGGGAGGTCCCGATGGCAACGGTTGGCAGCGATCTCGACGGCGTGCTCGTAGGCGACGCCGAGCGATGGGCGGACGGCCCTCCGCACGAGCTGTTCAAGCGCATGCGCGGCGAGTGCCCCGTGCACTGGTCCAACGCCATCACCCAGTTCCCGGATGAGGCGGGCTTCTGGTCGGTTACCACCGCCGACGACGTCCACACCGTGAGCCGCGACTTCCGCACCTACTCCTCGGAACGTGCCGGCATCACTGCGGCTGCGGTCGGTGTTCCCGCTCGAGCTCACCCGGGCGATGTTCATCGGCATGGACCCGCCCAAGCACGATCGCATCAAGGCGCTGTTCCAGGCGGGCTTCACGCCGAAGCGGATCGCAGACCACGAGGAGGCGATCACGGCGATCGTCGACGACGTCCTCGACCGGCTCGACGGCCGCGAGCAGTGCGACCTCGTCAACGACGTCGCCCAGCCCGTCGTCTCGCGCGTGATCGGCAGCTTCATGGGCATCCCCGAGGAGGACGACGCGGCATGGGCGCGGCTGATGAACTCGGCGCTCGGCTCCGGCGACCCGGACATCAGCCCCGGCGGGGTGGAGGGGGTCATCGAGAAAGACATCCCCGAGATCTTCGAGCGCTGCCGTCGCATGATCGCCCAGCGGCGCAGGAGAACCCCACCGACGATCTGACGAGCGTGCTCGTGCACGCCGAGGTGGACGGTGAGAAACTCGAGGAGCACGAGATCGTGATGGGCTTCTTCCTGCTCGTCGCTGCCGGCAACGACTCGACCAAGGCGACGTACTGCAGCGGGATGCGCGCGCTGATGGAAGACCCCGAGCAGCGCAGGCTGCTGCTCGAGGACCCGTCGCTCGTGCCCGACGCCGTCGAGGAGTCGCTGCGGATGTTCCCCGCGTTCGCCCATTTCCGCAGGACCGCGACCTGCGACACCGAGCTCCACGGGCAGAAGATCAAAGAGGGCGAGAAGGTAGTCATGTGGTACGTCTCCTCCAACCGCGACGAGACGCTCTACGAGGACCCCGACCGCTTCGATCTGCGGCGCAAAGCCGAGCACCAGGCGTTCGGCGCGGGCGGCAGGCACTTCTGCCTCGGCACCGCGCTCGCACGGCTCGAGCTGAAGGTGCTGATCGAGGAGACGCTCGCGCGCTACCCCGACATCGACATCGACGGCGAGCCGGTATACGTCGAGTCGCCGTTCATCAACCAGCTGAAGACGCTTCCCGTCAGCCTCGGCGCGCGCCGCTGCTGAGCACCGAGCGCCTGCTGCTGCGCCGCTGGAGCGCGCCGGACGTCGTCGCGCTGGCGGCGATCAACGCCGACCCGGAGGTGATGGCGCACTTCCCCGCGACGCTCTCGCGCGCAGAAACCGAAGCGCTCATCGCGCGGGCGGAGGCGTGCTTCGAGGAGCGCGGGTACGGCTTCTGGGCGGTGGAGGTCTGCGATGGCGGGGAGCTCGCGGGCTTCGTCGGGCTCGCCCCCGTCGACTCGGAGATGCCGTTCGCCCCCGCCGTCGAGATCGGCTGGCGGCTCGGGCGCGCGTTCTGGGGCCGCGGGATCGCGGCGGAGGCCGCGCGCGCGAGCATCGACTTCGCGTTCGGGCCGGTCGGGCTCCGCTCGCTGGTGTCGTTCACGGCGCAGCGCAACGCGCGCTCGCAGCGGCTGATGCGACCGCCTCGGGATGAGGAGTGACCCGCCGAGGACTTCCTGCACCCCGCGCTCGCGCCCGGGGATCCGCTCGCGCCGCACGTCCTCTACCGGCTGCAGGCGCCAGCCGCGGTGAGCTACCCGCCGAGGTGCAGGTACGAGCGCACGGGCGCGACCGGGCGCTCCGGCACGACGCGCCCGCTCGGGTGGATCCGCAGCGAGCTCGCCGTCGGGCCGGCGCACGATCGGGGCGCGGCCGCGGACGCGCACGAGCCTGTGGTCGTCGGGCAGGGTCTGGATGCGGCGGATCTGGGAGGCGCTCAGGCGCACGAGCGTCCTCCGAGCCGGGGGTGAGCGTGGGGGAGGTGTTCATCGGGTCTCCGTTCTTCGAGCCGGCAGGGACGCCCCATATGCTCCCGGCCCCAGATGACCCGTGGGTAAAGGTCCCGTGAAACCTCACTCACAAAGCCGCGGCGGGAGCGGCGGGGGAGCTGTCCGATACCCCGCCGTCCCGCCGGGCATTCATCAGGTGAGGATTTCTTCGTTTTCTTCTTCTTCGCGCCGTTTGCGTTCTTCTTCCTGCTGCGGCGTTTCCGGCTTGCACAGGACCGCGACGACGACGCCGGTCCCGGCGTGGCCCGGGTTGGCGGCGTAGCCCGGTTCCGTGCTCACGAGCGCGACCTCTGTCGAGTCGCCCGAGATGACCTTGCCCGACTTCGTGACGGTGCTCGGGACGAGCACTTCGATCAGGCCCGGCAGCGGGCCTTCGGGCGGTTCGGAGCTGTTGCCCGGATCGGTCGTCCACGGTGCGCGGGCAACCATGGCTGTCGGTTGAGAGTTCGTTGACCCAGCCCTTGAACGCGGCCGGCGCATTGCCGCCGCTCAGCGAGTTGAGCTTCCACCATTTGGCGCCCCAGAACGTGACCGAGTTGCCGACGGCGGCGTTCTGATCGCCGATCGCGAACATACCCGCCGCGCCCGCCGGCGCCGCGAGCGCGAGGCTGCGTGCCCGCGAGCACGATCGAGAGCACGAGGGCGCGGACGGCCGCTCTGCTGAAGCAATGTGACCCGAGTGTCATGCGTGGATACCCCTTTTCATGGTGTTGGAGGGGAAGCGTGGCGCTCGCGCAAGCCAGCCACAATCGAACATTCGGCCAGGCGACGCGAGTCCGCCTCACTACGGGTTCGCGCCTATGCTCGCTGCATGTGCGGGCGCTACACCAACACGACGGGCCCGGAAGAGCTGAACGACCGCTTCCGCGTGCCGATCCCCGGCCCCGAGGGGACCGGCCGCTACAACATCGCCCCCACCGAAGAGGTGCTCGCGATCGTCGCACCGAAGGGGGAGATGCGGGCGGAGCTGATGCGCTGGGGACTCGTGCCGTCGTGGGCGACGGACCTGCGCGGCTCGGCGAAGATGATCAACGCGCGCATGGAGACGGTGACGACGCGGCCCGCCTACCGACGGCTGATCCCGCGCGGAGAACGGCGCGCGCTGCAGCTCGCCGACGGCTACTTCGAGTGGCTCAAACCCGAGCGCCGCGGCGAGCCCCGCCAGCCGTTCCACTTCACGGTGGACGGCGGGATCCCGTTCGCGTTCGCGGCGCTGTGGACGCCGGCGAAGGTGGACGGCGAGTGGCTCCACAGCATCGTCCTGCTCACGTGCGACTCCGCGCCCAACCCGGTGGCGGCGGCGATCCACGACCGCATGCCGGTGATCCTCGCCGACCGCGACGCGCAGCTGGCCTGGCTCGACCCCGACGTGGGGGCGGAGGAAGCGCTCGCGCTGTGCGGGCCGCTTCCTGCCGAGCGGCTCTCCGCTGCGCCCGCGAACCCCGCTATGAACGGCGTGATCGACGTCGTCGAGGGTCCCGAGCTGCTGCGCGCCCCCGCCTGAGCCGCGGGAAGTCAGGCAGTCAGCCAGCGGCGCGGGTTCTCGACGAAGATCGTCTGGAAGACCGCGTCGTCCATGACGCCCATCTCCCGCAGCGCAGGCACCACCTCGTCGAAGACGAGCGTCATCGACCAGTTGCGGATCGCACCGCTGTTTTCGAACACCTCGGCGGCCTCGGGCGGGAACCAGTCGATCGACGCGCAGAAGTCCTGCGACACCATCAGCCGCTCGGCGTGGCCGCGCCGCAGGAGCTCCGCGGCGGTGGCGTTGCGCTTGTCGATCGGCAGGTACATCTCGAGGCCGTACCGGTCGAGGCCCACGTAGACGCCCTTCTCGAGCAGTCCCTCGATATAGCCGACGTCGTCGGTGTCGCCGCAGTGCGCGATCTGCACCCGCGCGGGGTCGACGCCCTCCTCCAGGAAGATCTCCACCTGCCGGGGCCCCGTCGCGACGGCGGGCATCGAGTGCGCCATGATCGACGCTCCGGTCTGCACGCTCGCGCGCGCGACGGCGCGGTGGATCTTCTCGACGTGCTCCGTCACGCCCGGCGCGTCGGCAGCGCACTTCAGGAACGCCGCGCGGATATCCGTCCCCTGGATGCCGCGTTCGATGTCCTCCACGAAGTGGTCAGCCATCACGTCCACGTCGCGGTTCTCGAAGTAGTGCGGAAGGTAGTCGTAGCTGTAGATCCCCGTGCAGGCGACGATCTGCACGCCCGTCTCCTCCGCGACGCGGCGCATGAAGTGCACGTCGCGTCCGCCGAACATCGCCGTCGGGTCGACGATCGTCTGCACGCCGCGGTCCTTGGCGGCGCGCACCGCCTCGAGCGCGGCGTCGAGCTCGAGCTGGTCGTCGTAGCGGCCGGGCCACTGGTCGGCGACAGCCTCATCGCGAAAGCGGACGTGCTCGTGGACGAGCACGAGCCCGAGCGCCTCCGCGTCGACTGCTCCCTGGACGGTGTGTAGCTCGGCCATCGATCCTCCTCGGTTGGTCAGCGCAGGGGTTCGCCCCACTCGGTGTCGTCGCGCAGCTGCTTCTTCAGGAGCTTCCCGCTCGGGTTGCGCGGCAGCGGGTGCTGGCTCACCGCGACGTACTGGGGCACCTTGAAGTCCGCGAGGTTCGCCCGGCAGTAGGCGATCACCGCGTCGACGTCGAGCTGGCCGCCGGCGGCGGGCACGATCACGGCGCCCACCTTCTCGCCCATCATGTCGTCGGGCACCGCTACCACCGCCGCCTCGCCCACGCCGGGCGCGCCGGCGAGCGCGTTTTCGACCTCGATCGAGTAGACGTTCTCACCGCCGCGGTTGATCATGTCCTTCTTGCGGTCGACGATGTACAGGAGCCCGTCGCCGTCGATGCGGGCGAGGTCGCCGGTGTGCAGCCATCCCTGCACGAACGTCTCCGCGGTGGCGTCCGGCTTGTTCCAGTAGCCCTGCACCACGTTGGGCGCCCGTACGAGCAGCTCGCCGACGCCGGTGTCGGCGTCGGGCGAGTCGAGGGCGAGGTCGACGACGGGCATCGCGAAACCCACCGAGTCGGCATGCTGCTCGGCCTCCTCGTGGGGGAGGAAGGAGGTCAGCGAGGAGGTCTCCGTGAGCCCGAAGCCGTTGCCCACGCGCGCTCCGGGGAAGGCCTCCTTGATGCGGTGCACGAGCGTCTCGGCGATCGGTGCGCCGCCGTAGGAGATCCAGCGCACGCGGCTCACGTCGAGCTCGGCGAAGCGGGGATGGTTGATCACGGCGTGGTAGATCGCGGGCACCGACACGAGCTGGTTGACGCCGTGCTCTCCCACCGCGCGGAAGAAGCCGTCGAGATCGAGCGGCCCGGAGAGGATCTCCACCCTGCCGCCCAGCTCGAGCAGCGGGATGAGCTGGCTGTTGCAGCCGGTGACGTGGAACAGCGGCACCGACACGAGCGTCGCGATCTCGGGCCCTTCGGCGCGGTCGATCGGGTTGCAGCGCAGGGCGTTCTCGCTGTTCGTCAGGAAGTTGCCGTGCGAGGTCATGGCGCCCTTCGGGAAGCCGGTGGTGCCGCTCGTGTAGAAGATCGCCGCGAGGTCCTCGGGACGGGGGTCCTCGGGCTCCAACCGGATCGCCGTCCGGAAGCGGGACGCCGTCGAGGAACGTGTGTACCGAACCCGAGTCCTCCACCACGTATGCCGCCTCGTCGTCGGTGAAGCGGGTGTTGATGGGGACGACGACACCGCCGAGCAGCTCGACGGCGAAGAACGCGAGCACCCAGTCGATGCCGTTCGCCATGCGGATCGCCACCCGGTCGCCGCGCTGCACGCCCCGTCCGCGCAGCCCTCCCGCGACGCGCCGCGCGCGCTCCCACAGCTCGCCGTAGCTGAGCGACGGGCCGCCCACCTCGAGCAGCGCCGTGGCGGAGGGGTCGCGCTCGACGCTCGTGTGGAGCATGTGCACGAGCGACGGCGGGCGATCGACATAGCGCGCACGGCCGTCGGCATCGCGCTCGACCCCATCCTCGTCGAAGGGGTTGCGCCCTCTGGGATACGGCGTCACGGTCGCAGATGCCATCGTGGACCCTCCTCGCTCGCTCGCTTGCCGGTTGAGCCTACCCGCCGGCGGGCGCGCGTGCGAACGGCGGAAACGGGGTATCTTGTTCCACGGGGGCGCACGTGCAGGGAGGCCGCCACGCACCGCGAGATACACCCAGCGACCCGGACCCGACGTCGACGCGCGGCGCGGAGCGCGTCGCCGCGGCGGCCGGTGCTGAGCCCGGACGGGGTCGACAGCCGCCGCTCCCGGACACGCGAACGCGCCCCGGCCCGGGCCTATCTGCGCCCCTCGAAGTGGAGCACCGCGGTGCGCCGGCGGTTCTTCGAACTAGTCGTCCCGCGTGCGGTGACACTGCACCCGCGCGCCGATGTCGAGCACGTCGGCACGGACTACGGCGGCTGGCCGGTGCCCCTCAGCCTGCTCGACTCGAGCTCGGTCGTCTACTCGGTGGGAGCAGATGGCGATGTGTCGTTCGACACCGGCCTGATCGAGCGCTGCGGCTGCGAGGTGCATTCGTTCGACCCGACGCCGGAGGCCGCGGCGCACGTCGCCGCGCACTCCCACCCGGGTCTGAGCTTCCATGCGGTGGCGATCTGGACGTACTCCGGCACGCTGCCCATGTACCGCGCCGTCAACCCCGCGAACGCCGCGCTGTCGGCCGTCGACCTGCAGCGCACCGGCCGCCGCGTGCTCGTGCCTTGCCGCACGGTCGAGGCGATGCGCCGCGAGCTCGGCCACCGGGAGATAGCGCTGATCAAGCTCGCCGTCGACGGTGGCGAGTACGAGCTCGTGCCGCGGCTCGACCTCGAGGCGTGGAGCACCGGCGTGCTCGTCGTGGCCATCCACCACAACCGTCCGCCGCGTCAAGCGCTGGCGCTCGTCCGGGGTCTTCGCGAGAGGGGCTTCCTGCCCGTCGCCCGGCGCGGCACAGGCCTGACGTTCGCCAGCGCCGCGCTGCTGTAGGCCGAGACCGCGGACGGCCGACGAGCTTGACCCTCCACGAGCGGCGCCGCGGGGGAGCGCTCGGCCGTCAGCCGGCGGGCATTCGCGAGGCGATCTGCTCGACGGTGCCCATCGTGCGCAGCGTCATCTCGCCGATCGCCGACGCGATCGCCTTCAGGTCGAGCGCCGATTCGCTGATGCCGCCGCTCGGAAGCCAGAACAGCTCACGCTCTCCGAACGCCAGGCGGTCGCGCTCGTCGGCGAGCGCGAGGACCTTCCGGCGGGCAGCCGCGGAGGGGGCGCGCTCGAGGATGCCGACCTGGAGCTTCCCCGCGCTCGCGCGCAGCTCGCGCGCCGGGAACGGCTCCTGCGCGGCGATCGCCCGCAGCCCCTCTGCGGTGCGCACGAACGTCGGCACCTCGTAGCCGAGGCGCTCGCGCAGGCCCGCTTCGATCTGCTTCTGGAGTCGCTCGTGCGAGCGCGCACGCGCGGTGAACAGGACGTTGCCGCTCGCGCGGAACGTCTCGACGTCGTCGAAGTCGAGCGAGGCGAAGGCGCGCTGCAGGTCGGCGTTCGTGATGCGGCGCCCGCCGAGGTTCATGCCTTTCAGGAATGCGGCGTAGCGGGACATGTCCGCTCCCCGGCGCCGCCGGGTGGCCTAGCCGCAGCTCACGCCGCGGCGGACGCGCCGATGCGGTCGCCGAGGATCTCCGCGAGGCGCGCGCGGTGGCGCTTGGCGCCGCCGAGGAGCGACGCGTCGAGCTGCGCGCGCTTGTACAGCCAGTGCACGTCCGCCTCCCAGGTGAAGCCGATGCCGCCGTGCGCCTGGATCGCGCTGGAGGTCACCTCGCGCGCGGCGTCCGATGCGCTCGCCTTCGCCATCGCGGCGGCTTCGGCGAGCCGCTCGGGGTCGGCGTCGGCAGCCCATGCTGCGAACGCCGTGACCGAGCGCGCCTTCTCGGTTTCCAGCAGCATCTGCGCGCAGCGGTGCGACACCGCCTGATAGGAGCCGACGGGGACGCCGAACTGGCGGCGGTCCTTGACGTAGGCGACGGTCATCTCGAGCGCGCGGTCGCTCACGCCGACGAGCTCGGAGCTCACGGCGACGAGCCCGCGGCCGATGCCGACGCAGCCGTCGCCGAGCTGCTCGCCGGCGTCGTTGCCGAGGCTCACGCGCGCCGCAGAGCGCGTCGGGTCGACGGAGGGCGTGGCCTTCACGTCCGCCTGCTCGGCGCTTGCAACGCGCGCGCTCCCGTCCTCTTCGACGAGCACGAGCACGGACGCGTCGGTACCGCCGATGACGAGCTCGGCTGTGCCCTCGACGGCCGAGCCGAGGGCGCCGATCGTCTCGCCCGACGCGAGACCCGGCAGCCAGCGCTCGCGCTGCTCGGGCGAGCCCGCCTGCTCGATGACGGTTGCCGCGAGCGCGCTCGGCAGGAACGGCACGGGCGCGAGCGAGCGTCCGAGCTCCTCGCACAGGATCGACAGCTCGATCGCGCCGAGGCCCTGGCCGCCGTACTCCTCGGCGACCGCGATGCCCGGCCAGCCCAGCTCGGAGAGCTCGCGCCACAGCTCGGTGTCCGTGTGGCCCGCCTCGGCGTGCTCGCGAACCCGCTCGGGCTTGGCGCGCTCCGCCAACAGCTCGCGGGCGGTGCGGCGGATCTCCTGCTGGTCGTCGGTGTAGCCGAAGTCCATTGCTAGGCAGCCACCTTCAGGCGCGGGAGGCCGAGCACGCGCTCGGCGACGATGTTCTTGAGCACCTCGGTGGTGCCGCCCTCGATCGTGTTGCCGCGGGCGCGCAGGAACTCGTAGCTCCAGCCGGTGCCCGCGGTGAGCGCCTCCGGACCCACGATCTCGACGGCGAGTTCGGTCAGCCGCTGGTTGGTGTCGGACCACAGCCACTTCACGAGCGAGCCCTCGGGCCCGGGCTGGCCGTAGCGTTCGGCATCGGTGAGCCCCTTCCACGCCATCAGCCGCAGCGACTCGCAGCGGATGTGCATCTCGGCGAGCGAGTCTGCGTAGAGGCGGTCCTCGAGCAGGCCCTTCTCGGCGGCGCGTGCGATGACGTCGTCGAGCAGCTGGCGCAGGCGGATCTGCAACGCGAAGCCGAGGCCCGCGCGCTCGTTCATCAGCGTCGTGAGCGCCACCTTCCAGCCGTTGCCCACACCGCCCACTAGGTTCGCGTCGGGAATTCGCGCCTCCTCGATGAACAGCTCGTTGAACTCCGCCTCGCCGGTGATCTGGCGCAGCGGCCGCACCTGGACGGCGTCCTGCTCCATGTCCATCAGGAAGTAGCTGAGGCCCTTGTGCTTGGGCACATCGCTGTCGGTGCGAGCGACGAGCATGCACCACTTCGAGAACTGGGCGCCGCTCGTCCACACCTTCTGCCCGGTGACGATCCACTCCTCGCCCTCCTTCACGGCGCGGGTTTTCAGCGACGCGAGATCGGACCCCGCCTCGGGCTCGGAGAAGCCCTGGCACCAGATCTCCTCGCCGGAGAGGATGGGGGGGAGGTAGCGATCCTTCTGCTCCTGCGTTCCCCACACCATCAGCGTGGGCCCGCCGAGCAGCAGGCCGAGCGTGTTCGCGCTGAAGGGCACCCGTGCGCGGCCGAGCTCCTCGAAGTAGATCGCCGATTCGGCGGGCGTGGATCCGCGGCCGCCGTACTCGGTGGGCCAGCTCGGCGCCGCCCAGCCCGCGTCGTACAGGCGCCGCTGCCAGTCCCGTCGCCAGGCGAACTCCGCCGCCTCGCCGCCGTCGGTCGGGCGCGCGTCGGGCGGGTTGTCCGCGAGCCAGGCGCGCAGCTCGTCGCGGAAGGCCGTCTGCTCCGGGGTGAACGTGAGATCCATGCCGCTCCCGCGCAAGCCTACCTGAGGGCGATCTGCGGCGGCGTGCGGGCGGGCGCTACGTGATGTCGATCGGGGTGCCCGGTTCGATCATGTGCCACAGGCGCGCGATGTCCGCGTCGTGCATGCGGATGCAGCCGTGCGAGGGGCGCCCGGGGACGAGCTGGGGTTCGTTCGTTCCGTGGATGCCGACGACGCCGCCGCCCGGCCATTCGCCCAGCGTGGGGGCGTACGCACTCGTGCCGAGCGCGTACGGGCCGTACGCGGGAGCGTTCACCGTGCGCAGCTTCTCGGTGACGTAGAACTGGCCTGCGGGCGTGACGGTTCCGGCCTTGCCGACACCCACCGGTGCGGAGAAGACCGGGCGCCCTTCCCTGAACAGCGTGGCGCGCAGGCGCGACCGGTCGATCAGCAGGTAGCCGCGCACGACGTGCAGGGATCCGAGCGCCGAGCGCGGCACCCATCCCCTGCGCCCGTTCGGGCGCTCCGGGAGCTCCACGCGCACCCACATCGCGCTGCCGATCTGCGTGGAGGCGAGCGCCACGTACAGCTGAGCCTGGTCGTCGGAGGTGAGGAACTTCAAGCGTCCGATCGCGCGAGCGTGCGCGGAGGGCGCGCTGCGCACCTGCGCTTCCTGCTGCGGGTAGGCCCAGTGCGAGAGCGTGCGCAGATCCGAGAGACGCTGCGCGGCCGGCTGCGCCGGCGACGTTGCCGCCCCGTCCGCCGCGGTTTGCGCGAGCGCCGGCGCGGCTGTGAGAGCGGGAGCGGCGGCAAGCGCCGCCGCGCAGAGCGCCGCCGGCAGCGAGAGGCCGGGGCGGTCTCGCAGGCGCGTTCTCACGCTAACCGGTGAACCGCGGCGTTACCGCCCCCGAGGCGCAGCGCAGCAGGTTGATGGCGCGCGAGGCGTGCGTGACGCGGGCGGAGGAGGCGGCTTTCATCGTGAACTTCGCGAGCAGGCGGTGGCGGCCCACCTTCAACCGGCTCGTGTCGATCACGAGCGTGAGCTGGCCGCGTTTCGCGCTGTGGGCGGTGAGGCGCTTTATGCGGTGGCCGTCGAGGTAGAAGATCACGCTCATCACGCCCGCCGACTTGATCCGGATGGTGACGCGCCCGCGCGCGCAGCCCTGCGGGCCGACGAGCGCCGGAACGGTGGCCGAAGCGAAGGCGAGGACTCCCGAGGAAGAGGTGGGCGTCGAGGTGGGCGTCACCGTCGAGGTCGTCCCGCTCGCCGTCCCGCCACCGGGCGTCGGCGTGCCGGGCGTCGGGCCCCCGCCTCCCGGGATTTCGCCTTCGCCGCCGCCGCCGCGGGGCGTCGGGGGACCGGGGTTGGTGGTGACGGTCACGACGACGGTGTTGGACGTGTTCGTGATCTGCGAGCCTTCGCCGTCGGGCGGGGTGCCGGTGAGGGTGGCGGTGTTCGTGTAGCTGCCCGCCGCTTCGTCAGCCGCGTTGAGCACGTGCGAGCACGTGTACGTGGTGCTCGCGCCGGGGGCGAGCGGAGCTCCGCCGGGGCCTCCGGCGATCGTGCCCGCGTCGCATTTGGGGTCCGACAGCGGGCCCATCGTCAGCGGCACGTTGCCCGTGTCCTTGACGATGACCTCGTAGTCGATCGTCGAGCCCGGCAGCGCTTCGAGGCCCGCCATCGTGAAGAACCCCCCGCCGCCGGCGATCCGCTGCAGCTTGAAGATCGTGAATGCGGGAGAGGGGATGGCGACGACGACGGTGTTCGAGGTGTGTTCGACGGGGGCGCCGGCCGATTCCGGCGGCGTCGCCGTGACCGATGCGCTGTTGGTGTACGAGCGGGCTTCCTGGTCGGCCGCGGTGAGCAGGTGCGAGCAGGTGTACGTGGCGGACCCTTCTACGGGGAGCGTGCCGCCGACGGGCCCGCCGGAGAGCGTGCCGCCGTCGCATTTCGGGTCAGTGAGCGGCCCGAGCGTGAGCGGCACGTTGCCGGTGTTCCTGACGATCATCTCGTATTGCACCGTCTGGCCGGGCAGCCCTTTCAGTTCTGACGTCGTGAAGGAACCGCCGCTGCCCTGGATCCTCTGGAGCTTTTCGATCGTGAAGGCGGCGGTGGGCGGGCACTTGACTTTCCCGCGGATGTCGAAGTGGCCGCGAACCCCGTTGGTGCGCCAGTAGGCCCACGTGTCGATCTGGTATTTCCCGGGCGGCGCCATCAGCGGCGTCGTGTTCGTGCCGGTGGATCCGTCGAACGTGAACACCGACCGCGTGCGTGCGTCGTGGTTGTGGTTGATCGTGATCTGCTGTTCCACCCTGTTGCCGGGCTGATCGGGGAAGCCGGCGTACGTCCAGCGGATGCCGGTGCAACTGAACCGCACGGACCCGCCCACCGCGGCGAGCCTCTTGGCCTCGCGCTGCGATTCGCGCTGCGCTATGCGTTCGTTGCGGCGCTGTTCGCGTTCGACGGCGTGCTGCGCTTTGCGTTCGGCGGCGCCTTCACCGGCCGGGCGCGCGAGGCCGGCAGGGACGAACGTCCCGACGAGCAGCAGCGCGAGCGGCAACGCGAGCGCGAGCCACGCCGAGAGCATGCGGCGCGCGCGCCCCGGAACGCGGCCGCGCGTCCCCGACGCGGATGACAGCCCCCTGGTCCGCGGCTCTCGAGTGTTGGGTTTTGACATCTCGGTGTTGTCCCGCTCCGTGGGTCGCACGCAGGTATGGCAGAACCGTGCTCTTGCTGGAACCTGCCCCCCGAGCACGGCCTAGGGGATAGCCCCTACAAAAGCCTGGCAGAAATGGTCCCGCCTGCGACCCAATCAGTGATCGCCCGTACAGGGTGATCTTCGGGGTAGGCGATGGGTGAGGGCAGGAGTATGTGAAGCTCACCCGTTTTCGCCGGTTTGTCGATAGGATTCTGCGCGCGATGGCGGAGCAGGCACCCATCACGGTGGCGGTCGGCCACTTCGACGATCTCTACGCGCGGGGGCTGCGCGGAATGATCGAGGACGACCCCACCCTGCAGCTGGTGGCGAGCGACGTGCGCACGGCGCAGATCGCGACGATGCTGCGGACCCGGCGCCCGCAGGTGACGATCCTCGACGCCGAGACGCTCGCCAGCCCGATCGCGGTACGGGAGCTCGCCGCGCTGCGACCGGCGACGCACCTGCTGCTGCTCGCGGCGCGGCCATCGGGAGTCGAGAGCGCGCAGCTGCTCGCCTTCGGCGCCGCCGCCTGTCTCTCGAAGTCGACGCAGACCCGTGACGTCCTCAACGCGATCCACCTCGCCTCGCGGGGGTTGCAGCTCGCGCCACGCGCCGAGGCCGAGATGCGCGCCGGCGGAGGACTGCTGACGCCGCGTGAGACCGACGTCCTCGCGCACCTGCAGCGCCGCCGCTCCAACGCGCAGATCGCAGCGGACCTGCAGATCAGCATCGAGACCGTGCGCACACACGCCCGCCACATCTACCGAAAGCTCGGAGTGGGATCCCGCCGCGAGCTGCTCGCGGCTGCCGACGGCTCGGCGGGCGCGCATCGCTGAGCGTCTCCGCGCCGCCGTGGCGAGGGGTAGCTTTGGGCGATGGCCCAGGCAGCGTCACAGCTGCGCGTGGCGCACCTCGACGCCGACGCTTTCTACGTGTCGGTGGAGCTGCTGCGCCACCCGGAGCTTCGCGGCCGCCCGGTGGTGGTGGCGGGGCGCGGTCCACGCGCAGTGGTGACGACCGCTAGCTACGAGGCGCGCCGGTACGGCGTCGGGTCGGCGATGCCGGCGACGCGTGCGCGGCGCCTGTGCCCGCAGGCGGTGTTCCTGCCGCCCGACTTCGCCACCTATCGCGAGCACTCGCGGCGGATGATGGAGGTCGTGCGGGCGCACGTCGAGCGCGTCGAGGTGGTGGGTCTCGACGAGGCCTACCTCGACCTGGACGGGCTCTACTCGCCGCGCGCGGCGATGCGCCGCCTGGTGTCCGAGATCGAGCTCGCCACGCGCCTGCGCTGCTCGATCGGCATCGGCCCGAACAGGCTGGTGGCGAAGGTGGCGTCGGACGCCGAGAAGCCCGCCGGGTTCGTCGTGCTCACGCGCGAGCAGGCATGCGCCCGCTTCGCCGGCTCGCCGCCGGCGCTGGTGCCCGGCATCGGCCCGAAGACGGCGGCGCGGCTCGAGCAGCTCGGACTGCACACGCTCGCCGACGTCGCCTCGGCGCCGGAGGCGCTGCTCGTCGAGCGCTTCGGGCCGAACCTCGGACGCGACATCTCCCGGCGCGCCCGCTTCGAGGGCAGCGAACGCGTGGGGGAGCCCCGCAAGGTGGTGTCGGAGTCGCGCGAGCGCACGTTCGACACCGACATCAGCGATCCCGGCGCGCTGCGCGAGGCGCTCGCCCGGATGGCCGGCGAGCTGTGCGCCGGGCTCGCCGCGCGCGGCAGGCGCGGGCGCACGATCGGGATCAAGGTGCGCCTCGACGACTTCACGACGGTGACGCGCGCGCGGACGGTGCGTGAGCCGACGTGCGACGAGCAGCTCGTCCGCGAGCTCGCGTGCAGGCTGCTCGAGGAGTACGCCCCGCCGCGGCCGGTGCGTCTGCTCGGCGTGCGCGTGGCGGGGCTGGGCTCGGCCGACGCCCCGCCCGAGGACGCCGCCGCGGCGACGCCGCCCGGCGCACCCGGGCGCGAGCGCGCTCAGCTCGCGCTGCCGCTGTAGGACGGCAACCCGGCACGCTGCGGTGTCCGGGCTCCGGCGCGCGATCGCGAGCGCGGAGGGCTAGGATCGCGCGATGCCCATCGTCCGCGCCGGCGACATCGACCTCAGCTACGAACGCAGCGGCTCGGGACCGCCGCTGCTGCTGATCATGGGGATGAGCGGCACGGCGCTCCACTGGGGGGAGCCGTTCCTGCGCGAGCTTCGCGAGGACTTCGATGTGATCGCCTACGACCATCGCGGCGTGGGCGCGAGCACGAGGCTCGAAGGCGAGACGACGATCGTCCAGATGGCAGAGGACGCCGCCGCGCTGCTCGCGGCGCTCGACATCGATGCCGCGCACGTGCTCGGGATCTCGATGGGCGGCATGGTGGCGCAGGAGCTCGCGCTGCGCCATCCGGAGCGGATCCTCACGCTCGCGCTCGGCTGCACGTACTGCGGGGGGCCGGGCAGCGAGCTCACCGACCCGGCGCGGATGGCAGGCCTGCGCGCGGCGATGAGCTCCGGCGACGCGCAGCGGGCGCTGCGGGCAGGCTGGGAGATCAACGTCTCGCCCGCGATGGTGGACGACGCCGAGGCGTACGCCTCGTACCTCGACATCGCCGGCCGCCGCCGCGTGGCGCTGGGAGTGGTGATGGCCCAGCTGCGCGCCTGCGCGGCGCACGACACCAGCGCGCGGCTGCCCGAGCTGAGCGTGCCGACGCTCGTCATCCACGGCACCGAGGACGCGCTCCTGCCGGTGGGCAACGGCCGCATGGTCGCCTCGCTGATCCCGGGGGCGAAGCTCGAGATATTCGAGGGCGTGGGCCACCTGTTCTTCTGGGAGCGACCCGAGCGCTCCGCCGAGCTCGTGCGCGAGCACGCCGGCGTGCACGTCTGAGCCGCCCCGTGGAGGGCGCCCCGCTGACCGTCGCCGCGGCCGGGGTGCAGCTCGCCGGGGAGCAGAGCGGCGAGGGCATCCCCGTCGTGCTCCTGCATGGCCTCACCGCGACACGCCGCTACGTCGTGATGGGCTCGCGTGTCCTCGAGCGCTCGGGCCACCGCGTGATCTCCTACGACGCGCGCGGCCACGGGCTCTCGACGCCGGCGCCCGACGGCGAGTACGGCTACGAGCACCTCGCCGCCGACCTCCTCGCCGTGCTCGACGCCGCCGGGGTCGGGCGGGCGGTGGTGGCGGGCGCCTCGATGGGGGCGCACACGGCGGTGCGCGTCGCCCTCGAGCATCCGGAGCGCGTGGCGGCGCTCGGCCTGATCACCCCTGCCTTCGACCCCGCGGCGCCGCTCTCGGCGGCAGAGCTCGCGCGCTGGGACGCGCTCGCGCGGGGACTGCGCGAGGACGGCGTCGAGGGCTTCGTGCGCGCGTACGACCTCGCGCAGGTGCCGGCGGCGTGGCGCGAGGTCACCGAGACCGTGCTGCGCCAGCGGCTCGCAGCGCACGAGCATCCGCAGGCGGTCGCCGACGCGCTGGAAGTGGTGCCGCGCTCGCAGCCGTTCGAGAACCTCGGCGAGCTCGGGGCGCTCGCCCTGCCCGCGCTCGTCGTGGCGAGCCGCGACGACGCCGACCCCGGCCACCCGCTGGCGGTGGGCGAGCGTTGGGCGCAGGCGATCCCCGGCGCGGAGCTGCTCGTCGAGGAGGAGGGCCCGCCGCGGCGCTCGCCGATCGCCTGGCAGGGGGGCCAGCTGTCGCGCGCGCTGGAGCGTCTGGCGGCTCGCGTGCGTGTGTGATAACGTACGGCTGTATGCCAGTACGCGAGTGGGACGGCAGCTGCTACGACCGTGTCTCGGGCACGATGGAGGCCCTCGGGCTCGCCGTGCTCGAGCGGCTGCCGCTCACGGGCGATGAGGCCGTGCTCGACGCCGGCTGCGGATCGGGGCGCGTCACCGAAGCGCTCGTCGCCCGCTTGCCGCGGGGGCGTGTGGTTGCCGTCGATGAGTCGGCGTCGATGGTTGCGGCAGCGCGAAGCCGCCTCGGCGAAATCGCCGACGTGCGGCAGATGGACCTCCTCGAGCTGAGCCTCGAGGAGCCCGTGGACGCGATCCTCTCCACCGCCACCTTCCACTGGATAGCCGACCACGAGCGGCTGTTCTCGCGCCTTCGCCAAGCGCTGCGCCCGGGCGGGCGTCTCGTGGCGCAGTGCGGGGGGAAGGGCAACATCGACAAGCTGCGCGGGAAGGCCGCCGGGGTGCTCGAGCACGCCCCGTACGCCGAGCACTTCACCGACTGGCGCGCGCCATGGAACTACGCGGGACCCGAGATCACGCGCAGACACCTGCTCGCGGCGGGCTTCGCCTCGGCGGAGTGCTGGCTCGAGCCGGCGCCACGGGAACCGGAGGATCCGCGCGCGTTCCTGTCGACGATCGTGCTCGGCCCGCACGTCCAGCAGCTCCCCGAGGACCTGCGCGATCCCTTCATGGACGACGTGCTCGCCGTGCTCGGGGAGCCGGTGGTGGTGGACTACGTGCGTCTCAACATCGACGCAGTCGCGTGATCAGGCGAGCGCGCCGCTCTCGTCGCGGTCCTCGCCGATCTCCGCACCGCTGAGCAGCGCGGCGTAGCGCCCGCCGATCGCCAGCAGCTCCTCGTGCGTGCCCCGCTCGACGATGCGCCCGCCGTCGAGGACGAGGATCTGATCGGCGTCGCGGATCGTCGAGAGACGGTGGGCGATCGCAATCGTGGTGCGGCCCCGCGAGAGCTCGTCGAGCGCCTGTTGCACGGCGCGCTCGGTCTCGGTGTCGAGCGCCGAGGTGGCCTCGTCGAGGATCAGCACGGGCGGGTTGCGCAGGATCGTGCGGGCGATCGCCATCCGCTGCTTCTCGCCGCCCGAGAAGCGGTAGCCGCGCTCGCCCACCGGCGTGTCGTAGCCGTCGGGGAGGGAGCTGATGAGCTCGTGGATCTGCGCTGCCCGGGCGGCGTCCTCGATCTCCTCGTCGCTCGCCTCGGGGCAGGCGAAGCGCAGGTTCTCGCGGATCGAGGCGTGGAACAGGTAGGTCTCCTGCGAGACGAGGCCGACCGTGCGCGCCAGCGACTGCAGGGTCAGATCGCGGATGTCGACGCCGTCGACGCTGACGCACCCGCGCTCGGGCTCGTACAGGCGAGCGACAAGATAGGCGAGGGTCGTCTTGCCCGAGCCCGTCTCGCCGACCAGCGCCGTGCGCGTGCCAGCCGGCGCCTCGGCGTCGATCTCCGAGAGTGTCCAGGGCCCGTCGAGGGCATAGCGGAACCACACGTCCTGCAGGCGAACGTCGCCTCGGACATCCGTGAGGGCACGCGCGTCAGGACGTTCGACGATGTCCACCGGCAGGTCCAGGTACTCGAAGATGCGCCCGAACAGGGCGAGCGACGTCTGCACTTCAAGGCCCACCGACAGCAGCGATTGGATCGGGAACAGCAGCCGTGTCTGCAATGTCGTGAAAGCGACCACCGTGCCGACCGAGATCGGAGGCCCGCCGGCGAATTCGATGCCCCCGAACAGGTAGACGAGCGCCGGCATGATGGCGAAGCTCATCTGCACGGTGGCCATCCGCCAGCGCCCGGCCATGCGAGCGCGCACCTCGAGATCGGCCAGTTCCCCGGACTCGTCGCTGAAGCGCCTCACGAGCTCGGGCGAACGGCCCATCGTCTTGCCGAGCAGGATGCCCGACACCGACAGCGACTCCTCCACGAGGCTCGACATGTCGGCGAGACGGCTCTGGCGCACCGATTGGATCCTTCGCCGCTCCTCGCCCACGCGGCGCGTGAGCCAGACGAAGAACGGCAACAGGATCAGCGAGAAGACCGCCAGGCGCCAGTCGAGCAGGAACATCGCGACCACCGTGGCGACGACGGTCGTGACGTTCTGGACGATCGAGGTGGCGGTCGAGGTGACGACGCTGTCGATCCCGCCGATGTCGTTGGCGATCCGCGACTGCACCTCGCCGGTGCGGGTGCGCGTGAAGAAGGCCAGCGACATCCGCTGCAGGTGCGCGTAGACCGCCGCCCGCAGGTCGTGCATCACGCGCTGGCCGACCTGGTTGGAGATCCACGTCTGGGCGACCCCGATCACGCTCGTAAGCACCGACAGCGCGATCATCCCCGCGACCAGCTCGACGAGCAGCGTGGTGTCGTGCTGCGGATAGGCCGTGTTGATGATTTCCCGCAGCAGGAACGGGCTGATGACGCCGAGCCCGGCCGCCAGGAAGATCAGGCTGAGCAGCAGGCCGAGCCTCGGCCGGTAGGGGATGAACAGCCGCGCGATCCGGCGCAGCGAGACCGGGCGCTGCAGGGATGTCCTCGGGGCGCAGCTCAGACGGCGGAAGATGCCGACCCTCGCCCCCGCGCCCCGCAGAGAAGGGCTGGCTGCTCACCCGGATGACTCTAGCGGCGCTCTGAGCCGTCTCCGCGCCGCGCCGGCCGTGCGACGTCAGCCGTGGCGGTGCGCCACGGGACCGAGCAGCCCACCCGCCACGCCGCGCACCCGATGGGCACCGGCGGGCGACGGGACTCCGCGCGGACATCGGTTCGACGGCGGATACCCTTGTGAGCCGTGAGCACGGATACGCGGTCCTTCACCGGCGTGTATGCCCTCGGCGCAGCCGAGGTGCGCGTCCTCGGCTGCCTGCTCGAGAAGCAGCGCACCACCCCTGATGCCTACCCGCTGTCGCTGAACGCGCTGCGGCTCGCCTGCAACCAGGCGACGAACCGCGAGCCGGTCGTGGACTACGACGAGCACGACGTGCGCGAGGCGCTCGGGCGGCTGGACCGCCACGGGCTCGTGCGCCTCGCAAGCGGCGCGGGCAGCCGCGCCGCCAAGTACCGCCACCTGCTCGCCGACGCGCTGCCGATGGGGGACGCCGAACAGGCGCTGATGTGCGTGCTGATGCTGCGCGGGGCGCAGACGCCGGGCGAGCTCAAGCAGCGCACCGAGCGCATGCACCGCTTCGCCGATCTCGCCTCCGTGCACACGGCCCTCGAGGCGCTGATCGAACGCGCGCTCGCAGAGTGCCTGGAGCGCCGCCCGGGCCAGAAGGAGGAGCGCTACCGGCAGCTGCTCGAGAGCGACTCGGACGCCGCCGCCGATGCTGAGGCGACGGCGCCGCATGAGCAGGCCCGGCCGGCCGAGCAGCGCGCAACGGCGGAGCAGATCTCGTGGGCCGAGGGCGGCGCTGCAGCGACTGATGCGGGCGACGCCGAAGCCGACCTCGTGCGGCGGGTGGAGCGCCTGGAGCGCGAAGTGCTGGAGTTGCGTGCCGCGATGCGCGATCCTGTGGTGCAGGAGTAACGATGACGGCGGCAGTGCTAGCAGCATCCTCCGACACCGCGACCGGCGTCGGCATCCCCCTCGCCCTCGCGGCGGGGCTCGTGTCGTTCCTGTCCCCGTGCGTGCTGCCACTCGTTCCCGGCTACCTCTCGACGGTGATAGGCGTCACGCCCACCGATCTCAAAGAGGGCGTGGGGGCGCGGCGCGTGCTCGTACCGAGCCTGCTCTTCATCGCGAGCTTCTCGGCGATCTTCATCCTGCTCGGCCTGAGCGCGACGGTGATCGGCTCCGCGCTCAACCAGCACAAACACGCGCTCGAACTGATCGGCGGCGCCGCCATCATCGCGATGGGGATGCTGTTCTTGGCGACGCCGTTCGTGTCGCTGCTCAATCGCGAGTGGCATCCCGAGGCGCTGCTGCGGATGGCGGGGCGGGGCGGCCCGCTCGTGGCGGGCGCCGCGTTCGCCATCGCCTGGACGCCGTGCACGAGCATCACGCTCGGCGCCATCCTCACGCAGGCGGCGATCTCGAACTCGGCGGCGCACGGTGCGCTGCTGCTCGCCTTCTACGCCGCCGGCCTTGCGATCCCGTTCCTGCTGATAGCGCTCGCGTTCGAGCGGATGACGCTCGCGCTGACGGTGGTCAAGCGCCACTTCCCCGTGATCATCGCGGTGGGAGGCGCGGTGATGATCGCCCTCGGGCTGCTGATCATCACCGGCGAGTTCACGATCCTCAACGCCAAGGCGAACAGCCTGCTGCAGGGCACCGGCCTCAACGTCTCGAACATCTAGCGCCGCGCGCGGTCGGGAGCCGCCGGCCGGGGCGAGCAGGGCGACGCACCTGCGCTCGGCGCACCCAGCCGCTAGCATCCCCACATCCGGGCCGGGAGGGAGCGCACGGATCCGGGCGACCCCAAGGGGAACGAGATGAATCGCACGAGACGTGCGGGTCTGTGCCTGCTGGCAGTCCTCGCCGGCTGCGCGTTCGCAGCCACCAGCGCCTCCGCGGAACCTCCTGAATTCGGGAGATGCCTGCGACTGATGGGCGAAGAAACCAAGCACGGAGGCTTCATGAACGCCTCCTGCACGAAGGCGAGCCCTGGAAAAACGGGCAAGTTCGAATGGTTCCCGGGCGCCGCGAAAACGCACTTCACGACGAAAAGCAAGCCGGGCAAGAAGCTGTTCTTCGAAGGCGCGCACGGCATTCGCGTGACCTGCGCCGAAGAAACGAGCTCCGGTGAATTCACGACACCGAAACTCGAGGAAAACATCGTCTTCAAATTCACCGGCTGCACGACCGCCGGGCTCCCCGTCACCTCACCGGGAGCCGCTACGGGTGAAGTCGTGAGCACCCCGATTGAATGTGAACTGGGCGTGCTCGAAAAAAGCCCGGCCCCGCGCATGGACAAGGTCGGCATGACCTGCGGCCTCGGCGAACCTGGCGTCGAAGTACCCGCCTTCATGTGGATGAAGTGGGGAGAACCGGGCGGCTACCTCGGAGGCGAACTGGAATGGTGCTTCAGGGGCTGGTGGTTCTTCACTGTCAGCTCCAACCACATGCACTCTGTCTCCTCGCTGCGCTCGCGCCAGTCGCACGGCATCCAGTACTGGTCGAAATTCGTCGGAGGGCCGCCTGAACCGCTCGAAGCGACCTTCGACGGCGGCAAAACCCCCTGGGAACTTGCAGCTCTCGAAGACTCGAGCATGCAGACCGACGAAGAACCCATCGAGATCAACACGGTGGCATAGGCGCTTGGGGTCGCTGCGCCCGCGCGCGGGACCTGCGGGTCCCGCGCGGCGGGCGGGCTGCCCGCGGCTGACCGCGCGCCACCGCCCTTGCCGGCCGGCGCCGCCATCGCGGCGCGCAGCCGAAGGCGCGGGCGGCTAGCGTTGCGGGTGTGAGCACTACGCAGCGGCTGCGGCACGCTCCCCGCCCCGAGAGAGGGAGGCGGCAGTGAAGCGCGGGCAGTTCGAGCGCCTCCTCGACGATGCGCTGTTCGCTGTGGCGTTGTCGGCGGGCATCCTCTACGTGCGCCGGCGCACGCGCCGCGCGATGCGCAATGTGGGGCGCGGCGCCGCCCTACTGGTGGGCGCCGCGGTGGCGACGGCGGCGCTCGCAGCCGTCGGCGCAGCTGTTGCGCGACAGCGGCGGCGCTCCTAGCGGCGCCGGCCGGATGCGACCGCTTCAGCCGGCGGCTGGCGCGGCGGCGCCGTCGCGCGTTGCGCGGCGCTCGCGATAGCGCTTTTCCCACGCCTCCTGGTTGCGCTTGGCGTCGAGCACGAAGGGGGAGTAGCCGATCGCCTTGACGATCGCGCGATTGACGGCGTCCCATGGCTGGGGAAGCGGCCGCAGCACATCCACGAACAGCACCACGCGCGTCTCGTCGGTGTCGTTCCAGACCTCGTGGTTGAAGGTGTCGTCGAACACCATCGAGCGCCCTTCCTCCCAGTGGCGCACGTCGTCGCCCACACGGATGCGGCACGCCTCCGCGTCCTTGGGGACGATCAGGCCGAGGTGATAGCGCAGCACCCCCTTGTAGGGGCCTCGGTGGTCGAGGATGTGCTTGCGCGGGGAGAGGATCGAGATCATCGCGGTCTTCATGCCCGGGATCTGGCGCATCAGCGCGGCGGTGTTCGGGCACATCTCGACTCCCAGCTTCGCCTCGAAGCCGTAGCCGTAGAGGAAGAACGTCTTCCAGCGGTCGTCGTCGGTGATCTCGATCTGGTCCTTGGAGATGTCCTGGAAGTTGGCGAGCTCTCCGCGATCCTCGAGCAGCCGCTCCGCCTCCTCGCGGATGACGTGCCAGTTGTGCTCGATGTGCTCCACCCAGGGGAAGCGCTCGAGCGGGAAGAACGTCGCGTCGCCGACGAGCGAGCGCCTGCCGATGAAGCGCTCGATCGGCGCGAGGATCCGTTCGCCGAGGGAGATCGTCAGCTCGACGGTGCGCTCCCACAGGGTCTTCTTGTCCATCTGCGCCTCCTGTGCTGGCTGGACTGCGGGGTGGGCGTGAGCTTATTCGCCCCGGCGGATTCTCACAGCGGGGCCTGCGCGACGACGGCGGGCCAGACGCTGCGCAGGCTGCTCCGCAGCAGGCAGCGGGCGATGGGCTGCCCGCGCTCCTGGTTGGGGACGGGCATCGCGACGCGCCCCACGATGCGGTAACCCCTGCAGAACGGAGCTTCGCCCGCAGCGAACCCGACGAGCACGGCGTTGCGCCCGCCCACCTGCGGGCGCCAGAAGCGCAGCGTGACGTCGGGGCTCGCGATCGGGGGGAGGTGCCTCCCGTAGAGGGCGAGCGCCCCCGCCTCGCCGTAGTTGGCGGTGATCACAACCTGCGCCCCCTGCGCCTGAGCCGCCACCGCGGCGGCGAGCCCCGGCCAGCCGAGCTCGTCTTCGTAGTCGCTGCGACCGGCGATGACGTGGTCGTGGATGGCGCTGCGCAGCGGGAGCACCGGGACGACGGTGGGGAGCGCGAACACGAGCCCGGCGCCATAGGCGAGGGAGCAGCCGAGCAGCCGCCACGAGCGGGCGAAGCGCGCGAGCGCGGGGGAACCCGCGGCGAGGGCGAACATCACGACCGGTGCCGCGTAGTAGGACTTGCCGCCGAGCACGAGGTAGAGCAGCAGCGTCCCGGCGACGGCGGCGGCGAGGGGGCGCAACGGGCGGGCGCGCCACAGCGCGAGCACCCCCGCCACCGCCACCGGCACCGCCACCGGGTTTGCGAGCAGGAGCACGTTGACGACGTAGCCGGAACGCGACTCTTCGGTGGCGCTCGGCGGCGGGTTCGCGAGGAATTCGGCGCTCACCCAGTGGTGCTGCGCCTGCCACAGCAGGTTGGGGAGCACGAGCACGAACGCGATGGCGAGCGCCCGCACGAGGCCCTGCGAGCGCAGAAGGTCGCGACGCCACGCCAGGCACCCGCCGGCGAGCGCCACGAGCACGACGCCGAGCGTGTACTTCGTCTCCAGTCCCACCCCCACCGCCACTCCGAGCGCCGTCCAGGCGCGCTCGCCGGCGCATACGCGCAGCGCGAGCCACAGCACGAGCATCGTCATGAGCTGGTCGAAGGAGACAGGCTGGAACAGCCCGTTGGTGGCGAGCATCACGGGGGCGAAGGCGACGAGCAGCGCCGCCATCCACTGCGCGCGCGAAGAGCCTCTGAGCTCGCGCGCGACGAGCGCGGCGAGCACGACGACGCCGGCTCCGGCGAGCGCGGCGAGCAGGCGCAGCCCCGTGAGCCAGTCGCCCCACAGGCCGTGGGAGAGCCACGCCAGCAGCGCCGTGACGGGGGGGAACTCGACGTAGCCGCCCTGTAGGTGGTGCCCCGCGAGCGCGTAGTACAGCTCGTCGCGCTGCCACCCGTAGCGGCCGTCGAAGGCGAGCAGCAGGGCGCTGCGCGCCGCCACGACCGCCGTGACGGCGGCGAGCGGGAAGCGCGCCGCGTGCACGGGCGCGAGAGCCAAGACGGGCCGGCGAGGAAGCGCACCCGGGCTCTCCGCGCTGATGCTCACGACTCCGCGAGGTTACCCCGTGGCAGCCGGTGATCTCCGTTCATAGGGGAGGAGGCCGCACATGTGCGGCCTCCCGGGCGTCCGGCGCATGCACCGGCCGCAACAACAGCGGGGCCCGGAGCGACTTGCGCATCCGGGCCCCGGCTGCCAATCCAGGGGAAGAGCTAGGCCGCCTCGCGCAGCGCCGCAAGCTCGGGAGACTCGGCGAGCTTCTTCAGCGCGCGCTGCTCGAGCTGCGAGGCGCGCTCGGCGGAGAAGCCGAGGCGCTTGCCGATGGCGGTGAGCGTCTGGGGCTCCTCGCGGCCGGTGCCGAAGCGCAGGGTGAGCACCTTGCGCTCGGTTTCCGGCAGCTGCGAGATCGCGCGGTGCACGATCCGCTCGCGTTCGTTGTCCCAGGCGGTGTCCTCGGGTGCCTCCACATCGGAGGGGAGCAGGTCGCCGAGGGCCGTGTCGCCGTCCTCGCCGATCTGCTGGTCGAGGCTCACGAGCGCGGCGCGCTGGTGGCGAACCTCTTCCACCTGGTCGACGGGCAGGCCGGTCTCCGTGGCGAGCTCCTCGAGCGTAGGTTCGCGCCCGAGCCTCACCGAGAGCTCGCGCTCGACGCGCCCCACCTTGCGGGAGCGCTGCGCCACGTGGACGGGCAGGCGGATCGTGCGGCCGGAGTTCTCCAGGCCGCGCTGGATCGCCTGGCGGATCCACAGCGTCGCGTATGTCGAGAAGCGGAAGCCCTTGCGCCAGTCGAACTTCTCGCTGGCGCGGATCAGCCCGAGCATGCCCTCCTGGACGAGGTCCGCGAGCGGCAGGCCCTGGTTCTGGTAGCGGCGTGCGTTGGAGGCGACCAGCCGCAGGTTGGAGTTGACGAGCAGTTCCTTCGCGTGCAGGTCGCCGCGCTCGATCCGCTGCGCGAGTTCTATCTCCTGCGGGGGGGTGAGCAGGGGGTAGCGCCGCGAGTGCGCGAGCAGCTGGTCTACGGACTCCGGGATGAACGTGTCGGGCGCCGCCGGGTCGATGCGCTCGATCGGGCTGTCCAGCTGCTCGGGGGCGGCAGCTGTCTCCGTCTCGCCGTCAACCACGGCGCCGACGCCCGACTCGCCGTCATCCGCGGCGGTCAGCGCATCCAGCTCTATAGTCGTGTCTGTGGGGGAATCTGACATGAGCGTCCTTCTAATCCGATGCTTGGAGTCGGAATTATACGCCTAGGTAGTTGTCTTGTCAATTATCCACTTTGGCAGCGATCGAAACCCGCTTTCGACAACAGGCGCACGCGTACCTGCCTCGGCGGTGTGTAGGGCCCCCTCGGCTCCAGGTGTCATAACCCGCCAGATCCCCGAAAAGAGCGGCTGAGAACGGTATCGCGGCGTCCGGCGGGCGTCGCGCGAGGCGGGTAGGGGAACCCGTCCGCTCCTCCATCCGGGGGATAAGCTCGCACGCATGACCGAAACGGACCTGAAGGACCAAGTGGTGGCGGTGACGGGCGCGAGCTCGGGGATCGGCGAGGCGACCGCGCTCGCCTGCGCGGGTGCGGGCGCGGCGGTGGCGCTCGCCGCCCGGCGCAAGGAGCGCATCGAGGAGCTCGCCGGCCAGATCGTCGAGCAGGGCGGCCGCGCGATCGCCGTGCAGACGGACGTGGGGGAGGAGGACCAGGCGCGGGCCTTCGTCGAGCAGGCCCACGCCGAGCTCGGGCGGCTCGACGTGCTCGTCAACAACGCGGGGGTGATGCTGCTCGGCCCGATCGAGAACGCGCCCACGGAGGAGTGGCGGCGGATGGTGCACGCGAACGTGTTCGGGGTCCTCTACTGCACCCACGCGGCGCTCCCGCTGATGCGCGAGCAGGGCTCGGGCCACATCGTCAACGTCAGCTCCGTCGCAGGACGCATCGCCCGCCAGGGCTCGGGGGTCTACAACCTCACCAAGTTCGGCGTCGGCGCCTTCTCGGAGTCGCTGCGCCAGGAGGCCGTCGCGATCGGCGTGCGCGTGACTACGATCGAGCCGGGCGCGGTGGCGACGGAGCTGCCCGGGCACAACCGCCCGGAGGTCCTCGAGCAGATGGCAAAAGCCTTCGCGGGCGTCACGCCTCTGTCCTCAAAGGACATCGCGGCGGCGATCCTCTATGCGATCGGACAGCCGGCGAACGTGAGCGTGAACGAGGTGCTCGTCCGCCCGAGCGGCCAGGTGCGCTGAGGCCGCGCCGGCAGGCGCACGCGTCACGGGTTGGGACGGCCACCCGGTCCGCTCAGCCGGCGGGGCGCTCGGCGGCGCCAGCCTGCTCGTGCCGCGGACGGGGAGCGATCTCGAGCAGCTCGCTGGCGGCGTGGTCGACCTGCAGCGTCGTGTGGCGCAGGCCGAAGCGATCCGCGAGCACGCGCTCCATCTGGCGGCGCGCGGCGTGGCAGTCGCGCTCGCCCGCCACGAGGACGTGGGCGGACAGCGCCGGGAAGCCGCTCGTCACCTCCCACACGTGCAGGTCGTGCACCTCCACGACTCCCTCCTGGGCGACGAGGGCCTCGCCGATCTGCTGCGGGTCGAGTCCCTCGGGCGCCGCCTCGAGGAAGACGCGCCCGGACGCCATCACGAGCGCGAGCCCCGAGCGCACCATCAGCGCGGCGATCAGCAGCGAGGCGAGCGGGTCGGCGCGGTTGAAGCCGCTCAGCAGGATGACCACCGCGGCGATGGCTGTGGCGATGAACGCATAGAGGTCGGTGACGATGTGCTGGAAGCTGCCCTCGACGTTGAGGCTGCGGGGGCCGCCTCCGGCGAGCGTCCATGTCGCCGCGAGGTTCACGGCGACACCTACGAGCGCGATCGCGAGCACGATGCCGCCGTGCACTTCGGGTGGTTCGATCAGCCTGCGGACGGCGCCGTAGAGGACGAACGCGGCGAGAATCAGCAGCGTCACGCCGTTGGCCTGGGCGGAGAGGATCTCGACCCGCCGCAGTCCGAACGTGAGCGCACCGCGCGCGGGGCGCGCGGCGAGCGAGGACGCCACGAGCGCGAGCGCTACGGCGGCGGCGTCGATCAGCACGTGTCCGGCGTCGGACAGCAGCGCCAGCGAGTTCGCGGCGATCCCGCCGGCTATCTCGGCAGCCATCAGCGCGAGGATCAGCGCGAGGGCGATGCGCAGGCGTCCGCGGTCGGCCTCCGCGAGCACGTGGGCGTGCCCATGCCCGTGGGCGTGGTGCGAACCCTCCGCAGGAGCCTCGCCCCGGGCGAGTGGACCGTCGTCCTGTTCGTCCGCCATGCGCCCAAGATACGCCGCGCGCAGGCGTTCGCGGGCACCTCTTTCAGCCCGCACCCCGCTCTAGTGTCTGCAGCGAATGCAACAAGCCCGTGACAGCGACCCGGGCCGGGAGAAGCGGCGCACGGCGCTCACCTCGATCGCCGCCGCGGCGGTGCTCGTCGCGTTGAAGCTCGGCGTCGGTCTCGCCACGGGGAGCCTCGGGCTCGTGTCCGCCGGCGTGGAGTCGAGCGGAGACGTCGTCGCGGCGGTGCTGACGTTCTTCGCGGTGCGGCTCGGCGCGCGCCCGGCGGACCGGGGTCACCCCTATGGGCACCTCCGCGCCGAGAACCTCGGGGCGCTCGGCGAGGCGGCGATCCTGCTCCTGGGCGTGCTGCTGGTGACCGCGGAGGCGATCGCGCGCCTGATCAGCGGCGAAGGCGTCCCGAGCATCCACTGGTACCAGTTCGCGGTGCTGGGCGCGGCGATCATCGTCGACGTCAGCCGCACGCGCGTGTCGCTGCGCGCGGCGCGGCGCTACGGCAGCCCGGCGCTGCGCTCAAACGCCGTCCACTTCGCCGGCGACCTCGCGGGCTCGCTCGCCGTGCTCGTCGGCCTCCTCGCCGTCGCCGCCGGCCTCGACGCGGCGGACGCGGTGGCGGCTCTGGTGGTGGCGGGGATCACGCTCGCGGCGGCTGTGCGGCTGATCGTGGAGAACGCCAACGTGCTGATGGACCGCACCCCCGCCCGCGCGCGGGCGGCTGCCGAGCGCGCGATCGGCGCGGTGGGGGAGGACATCGAGCTCAGCCGCCTGCGCCTGCGCGAGTCGGCGGGGCAGTACTTCGCGGACGTGGTGGTGAGCGTGCCCGCGGGGCAGGCGGTGGTGGAGGGTCACCGCTCGGCGGACCTCGTCGAGGAAGCGGTGCAGGAGGCACTGCCCGGCAGCGACGTCGTGGTGCACGTCGAGCCGCGTGCGCGCGGCCTCGAGCTTCGAGACCGCGTGCTCGCGATCGCCCTGTCCGAGCCGCTCGTCAAGGAAGTGCACGACATCACGATCTACGCGCAGCCGGACTCGGTGAGCGTGTCGCTGCACCTGAAGTTCCCGGCGGATCTCGATCTCGCCACCGCGCACGAGACCGCCGAGCGGATCGAGCAGTCGATCCGCGGGCGCAGGGGGGTGGGGGAGGTGCAGACGCATCTGGAGCCGCTCGAGCGCCCGCTCGCGGCGCGGCCCGCGGACGCCGACGCGGACAGGCGGCTCGAGCACGAGATCGAGGCCGCCGTGCGCGATCTCGCCGGACACAGCCCGCGGGGGGTGCGGCTGCTGTCCACCGACGGCGGGCGCGTCGTCTTCCTCACGCTGCGCGTCGGGCGCTCGGAATCGCTCAGCGACGCCCACCGGCTCGCCGGCGAGCTCGAGGAGGAGCTCCGCCAGCGCCTGTCGGGGATCGCGGACGTGGTGATCCACACCGAGCCGTAGACGCCTCGGCATACCTGCCGCGCCGCTTGGCGAAGCGGCGCCTTGCGGGAAGGATCCGCGCCCGCAGGCATCTATGGCTTTCAGGGACCCCCCGTACAACTACCTGGAGGTTTTGTGAAGACTTTCACCGCGTTCTCGACCGCGCTCGCCCTGGCTGTGCTCGCTGGCTGCGGCAGCAGCAGCAACAGCAGCACGACCACGACCACCGCCGCCACCCCCACGGCGACGCAGGCGGCGGCTGCGACGACGGCGCCGGCGACGAGCACCAGCGCTGCCAACGGCGGCGTCGTGATCGCCGTCAAGCACGGCAAGGCGGGTACGTACCTCGCGGCGGGTCCGCACCGCCTGACGGTGTACCTCTTCGAAGGCGACAAGGGCTCGACGTCGAGCTGCACGGGCGCGTGCGCGACCGCGTGGCCGCCGGTGACGACGACGGGCACAGCAACTGCAGCCGCCAGCGCGAACACGGCGATGGTCAGCACGATCACGCGCTCTGACGGCACCAAGCAGGTGACCTACAACGGCCACCCGCTGTACTTCTTCACCCAGGACAAGGACGCAGGCGACGCCTACGGCCAGGGCGTGAAGGCGTTCGGAGCGGACTGGTACGTGGTGGCGCCGAGCGGAAACAAGGTGGACCAGTCCTGATGCGTCCCCTCGGCGGCACAGGCGCATCGCACGGGCGCTCCAACCGCTTCGCGGCGGCGATCGTCGCGCTCGCCTGCTGCGCCTCGCTCGTCGCGTTCGGGGCGACGGCGACGCGAACCGTCACCGTGAACGCGGCGCACAACGCGTCGCTGGGCGAGAACGTGGCGGAGAGCCCGGCGGGGCGCACGCTGTATGCGCTGAGCGGCGAGACCACGCACCACCTGCTGTGCACGACGCGCGCGTGCATGGGGTTCTGGCCGCCTGTGCTCCTGCCGCACGGCGCGAGGCTCCACGCGGGACCCGGCCTGCACGGCAGGCTCGGCACCCTGCACCGCACAGGCGGGTCGGTCCAGGTGACACTCAACGGCAAACCCCTGTACCGCTACTCGGGCGACCGCGGGCACAACGAAGCCAACGGCGAAGGAATCGAATCCTTCGGCGGCACGTGGCACGCCGCTCCCGCCGGCGCCGCCGCGAGCACACCCGCGCCCGCCCCGGCGCCACCGCCCTCACAGCCCTCCCCGAGCCCGAGCGGCGGCTCCGGCGGCTACCCGGGGTACTGATCCCGATCAACCGGACGCCCCGCGAGATCTCCGGCCGGCGAGCTTCACGCCTCGGGCTCGCCGGTCGGGGGCGGGCGAGCGGTCCGCGTTCCGTGCGATTCTGCTGCAAGCGACATCCCCTACCGAGGAGGATCAGGCCGTGAACCGATGCACCGCCGCCACATCAGCCGGGCTGCGCCGCGCGACGCTGCCGCTGCTCGCGCTCGTCGTGCTCGCCGTTGCCGGATGCGGCAGCTCCTCCAACTCGAACACGTCTTCGAACACGCCCGCGAGCACCTCGCCTGCGGGCGGCGGGACGACCGCGCCCGCCGGCGGCGGGGCGAGCGGGGGAACGGTGCTGCACGTCGCCGCCAACACCGAAGGACAGCTGAAATACGACACGACGTCGCTGAGCGCGAAAGCGGGGACGGTGACGATCGGCTTCACCAACAGCGCGTCGCTCGAACACAACCTCACGCTCGAAAGCGCTTCCGGAACCAACGTCGGGGCGACCCCGACCTTCCAAGGCGGCACGAAGACGCTGACGCTGTCGCTGAAACCGGGCGTATACAAGTTCTTCTGCTCGGTGCCCGGCCACCGTCAGGCGGGCATGGAAGGCACGCTCGTCGTCAAGTAGCGGCGGAGCGCCGCACGCGCGTCAGGCGCTGGCCCACTCGGCGCCGGGGTCCGACGCGAGGTGGACCGCGACTGCAACGGCTGCGACTAGCGCGAGCGCCACGACGAGCGCCGCGGCGATCGAGACTTCGAGCGCGAGGATCGCGCCGACGAGCGCGCCCGCGAGCATCGCCAGGACCGCGAGCCCGCGGCGCCCCAGCTGCGCGCCCGGGCCGCTGGAGCCGGCTTCGGAGGCGATCCCGGTGAGCGTGCGGGTGAGCACGGTGGTGGTGAGCTCGGGTACCGCGAGACGCTGCGCAGCCGAGTTCTGGACGCCCATCGCGAGCGCGAGCGCGACGAGCAGGGCATAGCGGATGCCCTCCTGCAGCGGGCTCGAGGCAGCCACCGCGAGCACCACTGCAATCGCGATCAGCCCCGCCTGCACGGCGGTGGCGCTCCGCAGCATCAGCCCGCGGTGGGGCGGGCTGAGTGCCGCGAGGCGCCCACCCGCGAAGGCTCCCGCGAGGAAGGCGGCGATCGCGGCGAGCGAGGCGCCCGCGGACAGGCCAGCGGCGCCCGCGAGCGCGAACCCGAGGAACACCACGTTGCCTGTCATGTTCGCGACGAACACGTGGCCCAGGCGCAGGTAGCTGACGGCGTCGACGATCCCGGTGACGACGGTGAGCGCCACCATCATCGGTGCGAGCGGCCCGTGGCGGTCTCCGCGCGGCGGCAGCAGCGTATGCGCCGCATCGCCGAGGACGGTTGCCAGGTGCCCGCCCGCGCGCCCGCTTGGCTCAGGGTCCGCCGGCACGCGCCCACACTAGCGCCGCCGCCGTGCGGATAGCCTTCCCGGCCTCAGATGGCAGAGTCCCTGATCGAGGCGCGCGACGCGTCGGGCATCTCGCGTGCGCAGGGGCGCGCGCGGTGAGCCTCGGGGAAGTCGTGGCGATCGCCCTCGCGGGATTGGGGGCGGGCGGCATCAACACGCTCGTGGGCAGCGGCACGCTGATCACCTTCCCCGTGCTGCTGGCGTTCGGCTACGCACCCGTCACCGCCAACGTGTCGAACACGATCGGCCTCGTGCCGGGCTCGGTGTCGGGGGCGATCGGCTATCGCCGCGAGCTGCGCGGCCAGCGCGGGCGGGCCAGGCGCCTCGGCACGGCGTCGGTTCTCGGCGGCGTGACGGGTGCGGCGCTCCTGCTCGTGCTGCCGGCGTCCGCCTTCAAGGCGATCGTTCCCGTGTTCATCGCCCTGGCGCTCGTGCTGACGGTGCTGCAGCCCCGGATCGCGGCGTGGCTCGTGCATCGCCAGATCGATCTCGAGCGCAGCCACGCAGGGGCGCTGACGCTGCTCGGCGTCTACCTGACCGGCGTCTACGGCGGCTACTTCGGCGCAGCACAGGGCATCATGCTGCTCGCGATCCTCGGCGTGGCGCTTGCCCAGGACCTGCAGCGCACGAACGCGCTCAAGAACGTCCTCGCCGGCCTCGTCAACGGCGTCGCCGGCGTCTACTTCATCCTCTTCGCGCCGCACGTCGTCTGGGGCGCAGCTGCGATCATCGCCGGCTCCTCGATCGTCGGCGCGCAGCTCGCCGCGCGCTACGGGCGCGGGCTGCCCGACCGGGCGCTGCGGGCGCTGATCGTAGTCGTCGGTGTGAGCGCGATCGTCGACCTGCTCGCCTGAGCGCTCAGAGCAGCTGCTCGGCGAGCAGGAACACGTTCAGCGCGGTGATCACCCCGGCGCAACCCCACGCGGCGAGCGCCACCGGGCGGCGGTTGGTGTGGACGCCCATCACATCACGGCGCGAGGTGAGCATCACGAGGGGGATGAGCGCGAAGGGGATGCCGAAGGAGAGGACTACCTGGCTGAGCACGAGCGCGCTCGTGGGGCTCACGCCCGCGGCGAGCACCGCGAGCGCGGGGATCATCGTCACCGCGCGGCGCGCGAGCAGGGGGACGCGGATGTTGACGAAGCCGGACATCACCACCTGTCCCGCGTACGTTCCAACGCTCGAGGAGGAGGCTCCGGAGGCGAACAGCGCCACAGCGAAGGCGAGCGCGGCGGTGCCGCCGACGAGATTGCCGATCTGGGCGTGCGCTTCCTGGAGGGTGTTCAGATTGTGAAGCGCCGGGGTGTGGAACAGCTTCGCCGCCACCGCGAGCATCGCCATGTTGACGATGCCGGCGAGGCCCAGCGCGATGACGACGTCGAGGCGCTCGAAGCGCAGCACGCGCCTGCGCTCTGCGTCGTTGCGGACGGGCATGCGCCCGTTGGTGAGCGCGGAGTGCAGGTAGATGACGTGGGGCATGACGGTGGCGCCGATGATCCCCACCGCCAGGTACAGGGCGCCGCTGCCGCGCAGCCCGGGGACGAGACCACCGAGCGAGCCGTGGACGGTGGGGCCGATGCGCAGGGTCTCGTACAGGAAGCCCGCGAAGATGAGCCCGAGCAGGGCGGTGATGGCGATCTCGAAGCGACGCACCCCGTGTGTCTGAAGCTCGAGGATCGCGAACGCGATCAGCCCCGTGATGAGGCCGGCGGGCAGCATCGGCACGCCGAACAGGAGGTTCAGCCCGAGTGCCGCCCCGAGGAACTCGGCGATGTCGGTTGACATCGCCATCACCTCCGCCTGAACCCACATCATCCACGCGAACCGGCGTGGGTAGCGCTCGCGGACGAGTTCGGGGAGGTCGCGGTCGGCGACGACGCCGAGCTTCGCCGATAGGTACTGGATCAGCATCGCGACGAGGTTCGCGACGAGCACCACCCACAGCAGCAGGTAGCCGTACTGCGCTCCGCCCTGGATGTTCGTGGCGAAGTTCCCCGGGTCGACATAGGCAACCGCGGCGACGAACGCGGGCCCGAGCATCGCGAGCGCCGCCCTCAGGCGGCCGCGCTGCAGGAGCTCCTCGAGCGCGCTCGGAACCACGTGCGCCGCGGCGGCCGGCGGCTCTGGGGCGAGTCGCGGCTGGGGGAGCTGCAGCGTCGGCGCGGTGACTTCGGGGGTGCTCATCGGCTGTGCACCTCATCGGCAGCCCGCCCGCCCGGCTCGACCGAGCGCTCGAGAACAACGCGCATCGCACCCGCGAGGCGTCCGCCGATGGCGTGCTCGATGCCGCCGAAGACGACGAACAGCGGGCCGCCGAACGGCTGACGCTCGCGCACCGAGAAGCGGTCGCCGGGGGCGATCCCGCGCTCGGCGAGGTAGCGCAGCATCTCCGGATCGGAGTCCGACACGCGCACGAACATCCCCTCGTCGCCCGCGTGGAGATTGTCCAGGCTCTCGGTGGGGCTCTCGGAGAGCTCGAGCTCGGCGCTCGGAATCGGGTCGCCGTGGGGGTCCACGGTGGGGTTGCCGAGCTTCGCCGCGATCAGCGCCTCGAGATCCTCGGAGATGACGTGCTCCAAGACCTCCGCCTCGGCGTGCACGCGATCCCAGGGCATCCCCAGGGCGTCGCTCAGGTAACTCTCGAGCAGGCGGTGGTGGCGGATCACCTCGAGCGCCACGAGCCGCCCGTCCTCGGTGAGGCGCACGCCGCGGTAGGGCACGTGCGTGGTGAGCCCGAGCTCGTCGAGCTTCTTCAGCATCGCCGACACCGATCCGGGCGTGATGGCGAGGCGCTCGGCGAGAGCGTTCGTGGACACGGGCTGCGAGCTGCGCGTTTCAAGGGCGAAGATCGCCTTCGCGTAGTCCTCGACGGCTGCGCTCCTGGTCAATTCCCTGGCTGCCACGATCTTGATTATGGCATGCCAAGAAATAATCTTCAAGGCTTGTCGCCGCTCGGGCGCTGGCGCGCGGGCTGTGGTGCATGGCTGGGGATGAAGCGCCCGCGGCGTGCGGCGGACCGGCGGGCGGCGGTCCGGGGCGGGAGTGCCGGCGCTCAGGCGGGGGCGACGATCACGTCGAGCCGCAGCGTGACGCGATCGTCCAGCACGATGCCGCCGGCGGCGAAGGCGGAGTCCCACTCCAGCCCGAAGTCGCTGCGGCTCACATGCCCGGTGGCACTCAGGCGGACCTCACCGGGGCGGTGCGTCGATCCCTCGCGGCGCGCGCGCAGCTCGACGGCGCGCGAGACGCCCTTGATGGTGAGCGTGCCCCGCACGGTCGCCGAGCCGTCCCGGTCGAATGGCGGGCACTCGCCCGTGAACGTGAGCATGGGGTGGTGCGAGACGTCGAAGAAATCCGCCTCGCAGATGCGATCGTCGCGACGCTCATCGCCCGTGTCGATGCTCGCAACCGTGACGCGCGCGTCGATCGACACGGCGCCGTCCTCGCTGCTCGAGATGAGCGCATCGACGCCGTGGAAGCGCCCCCGCACGCGCGAGATCTTCAGATGCCTGATCTCGAAGCCCACCGTCGAGCGCTTGGGCAGGACCCGCCAGGCGCCCGGGGCGAGCAGGCCGGCGTGCGTGGGATGAGTTCGCGTGGGCATACGGGAAAGCGTCGTCGCGCGCCCCCGACGACCACACCGAACTTAACCGCACGATCGCTGCGGCTTACCGCGCAAGGGGAACCGCTCAGAGCTCATCCTGCCGGGAGCCGCCGGCGGCGGCGCCGGCGGCTGCACCGAGGGGTGTGCGCGGCTCGCCGGCGAATGCGGCGATCAGCTCCGCGGTGCGGCGCGGCTGATCGAGCGGGACGAACGTGTAGCTGTCCTCGATCAGCTCGAGCCGGGCGTTCGCGAAGTCCGCCGCGAGCCGTTCGCCATAGGCGAGCTTGAAGAAGCGGTCCTCGGGCGCCCACGCGATCAGGACGGGATTCGTGAACGCGGCGAACGTGCGCGCCGCCTCGAGCGTGTAGCGGTTGGAGATCCCGACGAGGATCGCGGTGAGCTCGCGACGGATCGCACGGCTCCTGCGGGCTGGAGCCACCCACGATGCCGTGAGCGAGCTCGAGGCGCGCTTGCTGAGCCAGCCATAGGCGAGCGGAGCTCGGCGCATCGCCCCTATCCGCATTCCCTCGAGCACGACTCGCGTCGCGCCGGGCACTCGCGCGATCGCCTGCAGCGGCCGGAAGGCGGGCGGCAGGAAGTTCTCGTAGGCGTCGCACGGGGTGAGCACGAGGCGGCCGACGCACTCGGGGTGATGCGAGGCGACGAGCTGGCAGAGCGCCCCGCCGGTGTCGTTGCCGACGAGCGTCGGGCTATCGAGGCCGAGACGCGAGACGAAGCCCGCGATGATCGCGGCGAGCCCGGTCGGCGAGAGATCGGCGCCCTGCTTCAGCGGGGTCGTGTGGGAGCCGAGCGGCCACTCGGGGACGATCACGCGGAAGTCCGCCGCGAGGATCGGGGCGACGTCCTGCCACAGATTGCCGTCGGCGAGCAGGCCGTGCACGAGCACGATCGGTTCGCCCGATCCGAGCTCGCGGTAGCGGATGGTGCCCTGGGGGAGTTCGAGATCCTTCATCGTTCGCCGCCTTCCTGCAAGATCGCGATCGGGGAGTCCACATACAGACTGTATGTATCTAGCATACAAGCTGTATGGCTGTCAAATCGAGCGAGGAGGGAAGCGGGGGTGGGCGCTCGCGCCAGGCGGAGCGCTCGCAGGCGACGCGCGCAGCGCTCCTCGAGACGGCGCGCGAGCTGTTCGCCGAGCGCGGCTACTCAGCGGTTGGCACGGAGGAGATAGTGCGGTCGGCGGGCGTCACGCGGGGGGCGCTCTACCATCACTTCGCCGACAAGCGCGCCCTGTTCGAGGCTGTCTACGAGGACGTCGAGCAGGGCCTGCTCGAGAAGATCGCCGCGGACGCCGAGGCTGCAGCGGCGAACGACCCCGTGCAGACGCTGCGCAACGGGATGGAGGCGTTCCTCGCGGCGTGCGAGGACCCGGCGGTGCAGCGCATCGCGCTGATCGACGCCCCCGCGGTGCTCGGCTGGGAGACGTGGCGCGAGATCGGCATGCGCTACGGCCTGGGCCTCGTGCAGGGCGTGCTGCAGGCGGCGGTGGACGCCGGGCAGATCGAGCCCCAGCCGGTGGTTGCGCTCGCCCATCTGCTGCTGGGGGCGGTGGACGAGGGGGCGATGCTGATCGCCCGCGCCGACGATGAAGGGCGCACCCGTGCCGAGGTGGCGGCGGCGCTCGGCCGGCTGCTCGACGCCCTCACGGCGCGCCGCTCCTAGCGGCGTGCGCTAGCCTCGCGCGCGTGGACTGGAAACTCGAGCTGATCGCGGTCCCGGTGACGGATGTCGATCGCGCGAAGTCCTTCTACGTTGACCAGGTGGGCTTCGTGGCAGAACACGACCACGTCGTGAGCGGGGAGATCCGCTTCGTGCAGCTCACCCCTCCCGGCTCCGCTTGCTCGATCGCGCTCGGAACGGGGATCGTCGACAGCGAGCCGGGCTCGGCTGCGGGTCTGCAGCTCGTCGTCGGGGACATCAACGCGGCGCGCGAGCAGCTCGCGGCGGGCGGGGTTGAGGTGAGCGAGGTGAGCGAGTTCCCGTGGGGCTCGTTCGTGTTCTTCGCCGACCCCGACGGCAACCGCTGGTCGGTGCAGCAAGCACCTGACCGCAGCTAGCGAAGGAGGAAGGCGTGCTGAGCCTGATCGAAGACCTTCCCGAGGGAGTGGTGGGGGTGGAGGCGCAGGGCGTGGTGTCCGCCGGCGACTACGAAGCAGTGCTCGTGCCCGCCCTCGAAGCGGCGATCGCGAGCTCCCCGGACGGCAAGGCGAGCGTGCTCTACATCGCCGGTCACGAGTTCCCCGACTACACGGTGGGGGCGCTGTGGCAGGACACGAAGTTCGGCTTCGGGCACATGCGCGCGTGGAAGCGCATCGCGATCGTGAGCGACGCCGACTGGCTGCACAAAGCGGTTCACGCGCTCGCGTGGATGATCCCCGGCGAGGCTCGGGTGTTCACGACGGAGGCCGTCCAGTCAGCACGGGCGTGGGTGATCGGCTAGCCCGATCAGTCCGCATCGCCGAAGGGGTTCGGCGCCTTCTCCTCGGTTGACGGCTTCCTGCGCCGCGCTCGCCGGTAGACGCCTCTCCCGATCACGAAGGCGAGCGCGATCGTCAGGCCGATGCCACGTCCGGCCCAGAGCAGGGGGTCGATGGCGAGGGGCACGATGCGGAGGCTAGGGCGAGAGCGGGGCGGACCTCTTACCGGTAGGACGCACCCCGAGGTGGGCGAGAGCAGCGCTCCTCGACCGGCGGCGTCTACCTGGCCGCCTTGAGGTACGCGCGAAGGGCCTTGCGGATGACGGCCGACGTGCTCTCGTGGTTGCGGCGCGCTCGCGCACGAAGCGCCTCGCGCAACTCGGGGTCAAGGCGCACGGACTCGACGGCAGCTGGACCCGCGCCGATCGGCGGACGACCCGCTCGCCGCCTGAGTGTGCGCTCAACGTCATAGCCCTGCTCGGCCTTCGCCGCGAGGTCTTCCACCAGGCGGTCGGTGATCGCCTTGCCGCCAGCGGTGTGTGCCCGGTTCGCCTTGGTCATTGTCCCGAGCCAGGTAGTAGTGGCTTGTACTTGGAGCGCATCTTCATGGCATGAATCGCGAGCTCAGTGCCGTCATCGCGGACGATTGTGGCGGGCCTAGAATCAGAGGGGCGATGGCCCACGTCGAGTTGCAGGTGACCGTGCACGAGGAAGATGGCATGTATTGGGCCGAAGTACCCAACCATCCCGGTCTGTTCGCCTCGGGCGAGACGATGGACGAACTTCTGGAGGCGCTGGGCGAGGCGTGGTCGCTCTACAACAGCGACGCCGACGAGGGGACTCCTCGGCTGGGCCAGGCCCGGCCGCCAGGCCGATCGCCACCAAGTCGCTACAGGTCCGAGTGCCCGCATAGCGCCGACTCGGGCTGGCTACACGACACCCTGCGCGATCGTGGGGGACACCAGCCGCACGAGCGCGGCCACCGGCGGTTGAGGGCTAGCCGCTGTAGCCGATACTGGTCGCATGGATGAGCTGGATCTCGACTACTGGGAGGCGCATCCGGACCGGTCGGACGAGGACATCAAGGTCGCATGCGAAGCGTGGGTGACCTATCAGCGCAAGACCGAGGACGAGATGAACCTCTCCGCCGGACACCCGCTCTGGTGGGCTGCGGAAGCCGTGATGGACGCTGAGACCGACGTAGAGCTGCACTGGAGGCTCATCCGTTGCCTGTGCTCGCTAGTCGTGCCGGACGACGAGCATGTTGTCGGCATGATTGCGGCGGGGCCGCTGTGGACTCAGTTCTTCCTGGAGGGCGAGCGGGCGCTGGACCGCATCGAATCCGCCGACGCGGACCCGGTGCTTCTGGCAGCGTTATCCGAAGTCCTATGGGGGGACGAGCCGGTGGGGCCCCGGATCGATCGGTATCTGGAAGCCTGCGGGGAAGTCCCGCCGCTGGCGCTCGATAATGCATGGTCGGGGTAAAGGCGCGAGCGGGTAGGCCCCACCTCGGGATGAGACTTCTGACCTGGCTCGTCGAAGCAACGGGGCCGCTGGAGCGAGCCACTAGGAGGGCCAGGCGAAAGGATTGGCGAAACTTCGGGCTAGGTCACGCATTCGTCAAGTTCGCTGACGCGAAACGTGAAGCGATCGCCTACGCGGATGCCCTTTAGGAGGCACCCGAGCGAGTAGTTGTGGGGCACGAACACATGCAACTGCTCGTCAGCGCCTTCTGTTGATTGCCACGCGTGACTCTGGCCCGGAGCAAGGATCGCCGGTCGCCAGCGCCCACAAATGTCCACGCCGCAGCCGACTTCTACCGTGCGCTTCCCGTCATTGATCGCCACGAGGGCAATCGGGCGGCCACCCTTGGCGCCACCACAGCCCGCAATGGCGATCCCAGCGACAGCGATCAACGCGGCAGCCGATCGACGCGTGGCGCGTGTCCTCACACCGCCACGATAGAGCGCGGCATATTGGCGGGGCGGCCCGTCAGTCCTCCGTGATCTGTGCTCGATAATGCATGTTATGTAGCCAACGGAGCGGCCATGCAGCCCGGCACGATCTGGATTACAGTCGCCGCCATGGCGCCGGGGCGGCGCCGCAGCGGAAGTCCAACGTGAGGAGGGCGCCATGAAGCTCCTGCAGGTCAACTTCCGCCGTGAGGCCGGCCAAGACAACCGCGAGCAGGCCGAGCGTCTTCTCGGGGCAGCCGAGAAGATCTCGGGCCTTCCGGGACTGCAGTGGAAGATCTGGATCTACGACGACGCGAACACCGCCGCCGGGGGCATCTACCTGTTCGACACCGAGACACACGCGCGCGCATGGGGCGAGGAGGTGATGCCGGCGTCGCTCGGCAGCATGCCTGGGGTCAGCGAGATCGAAGCTCGCTACTTCGACGTCGACGAGACGCTGAGCGCGATCACCCGCGCACCCGGTCGGCGCGCAGGTCAGCTCGTGATCGTCGTCGTCGGCCGCGTCAGCACCGACGCCGACAAACGTGAGGAGCTGATGCGCGTGGCGCGCACCGTCGCCGCAGCCTCGCGCGCCGAGGCCGGCTGCATCGGCTACCGCGTCTACGAGGACGTCGACGCCCCGAATGACTTCGTCTTCGTGGAGGAATGGGAGAGCGATGCGGCACTGCGCGAGCACTTCGGCACCGCCCACATCCGCGATTTCATGCAGGCCATCCCGGCGACCCTCACGGCGGCGCCCGACGTGAAGTTCCACACGATCGCGAGCTCGATGGATCTGTCCGAGGTTTCAGCCGGCTGAGGCGCACGACAGTCGCCTGTACAGGGCCCGCAGCTAGGATCTCCGCGACCCGCTAACGCGAGGAGAAGGCAGGCGATGGCGAACACGCTCTACACAGCCAAGGCTCACGTCACCGGTGGACGTCTCGAAGGCCACGGACGCACGAGCGACGGGATGCTCGAGGTCGATCTGCGGATCCCTTCCGAGATGGGCGGCTCTGGAGGGGGCACCAACCCGGAGGAGCTCTTCGCCGTCGGCTACGCCGCCTGCTTCGAGGGCGCGCTCGCCGTCGTGGGCAGGCGTGCGAAGGCCGAGATGGGAGACGTCGCGATCGACTCCGAGGTGTCGCTCTCGCCCAACGGCAAGGGCGGGTTCCTGCTCGGCGTGGCGCTCAACGTGACGCTCCCGGGGATCGACGACGAGCAGCAGGCCGTCGAGCTCGTGCGCACAGCACACACGGTATGCCCCTACTCGAACGCTACGCGGGGCAACATCGACGTGTCGCTCACCGCGAACGGCGCAGCCGTCGACTAGGGCGGCAGCTCTTCACGCCGGGCGATGACGAGCGCGTAGCGGCTCGTCACGCGGAACGCATGCGGGTCCTCGTTGCCCGCCTCGAGAATCTCGAGCGCCTGGGCTCGCAGGGCGTCCATCTCGCCGCGCGGATCGAGCAGCTCGCGCGCGGCGATCCACAGCGGGTGATCGCGCAGCTCGCCCGCGAGGAACTCCTGCGCCGAGGGCGCCGTGAACTCGAGCTGCTTCTCCCTGGCTTCGAGAGTGAATCCGTAGGGCGCGAACAGCTCGGCAACCGCCGTGCGATCGTGCCACGCGTACGGCGCACCGGGCGAGGAGCCGACAGCGGCGGCAATCGCCTGTGCGCGGGCGCGCCCGACCTTCGAGATCACCTCGTCCGGGATCCACGCCGTGAGCACGATGCGGCCGTCGGCGGCACACGCGCGCGCCATCTCCGCCGCGGCGGCTCGTGCGTCGGGAGCGAAGATCACCCCGAACACCGACAGGACGAGATGGGCGGACCCGTCGGGCACCGGCAGGTGCTCGGCGTCTGCCACCTCGAACACCGCGTCGAGGCCGCGTTCGGCCGCCTGGCGGCGGGCGACCTCGATGAGGCGCGGCGCGGGGTCGACGCCGAGGACCTCGGCCCCGCGCTGCGAGGCGAGGAGCGCCGCATTGCCGCTGCCGCAGCCCACGTCGAGCACCATCTCCCCCGGTTCCGGCCCGGCGGCGGAGATCGCAGCGAAAGCAGCCGGGAGCAGCTCCTCGGCGATCCGCTCGTAGCATCCGGGATCCCAGTCGCCGGCGGGCACGCGCGCACTCTATTGGGCCGTCTGAAGCGGGCAGCGGTCAGGCACCGCTCGCCGCGTCGGCGACCCCGCTCGCGGCGAGGCGCTTCGCGCGGGTCAGGACCGCGTCGAGCATCGGCTCGGTGAGGCGCCCCGTGAAGGTGTTCTGCTGGCTCGGGTGGTAGCAGCCGATCAGCGTGTAGCGCTCGGTGTCGGCCTCCGCGCCGTGGGCGAAACGCGGCGCGGGACGGGGCACACCCGCGCCGGTCGCTGTGCAGATCCGCAGCGCAGCACTCCACGCGAACGCCCCGAGGCAGACGAGCGTCCGCGCCGACGGCAGCAGGCCGAGCTCCCTCACGCTCCAGGGCAGGCACGCGTCGCGCTCGGCGGGCGTAGGCCGGTTGGCGGGCGGTGCACAGCGGACCGCCGCCGTGATCCAGACGCCGTGCAGCCGCAGTCCGTCGTCCTTGCCGAGCGAGCGCGGCGCGCTTGCCAGTCCGGCGCGCCACAGCGCCGCGTACAGGAAGTCCCCTGAGCGATCACCTGTGAACATCCGGCCCGTGCGGTTCGCACCGTGAGCAGCAGGGGCGAGACCGAGCAGAGCGATGCTCGCGTTGGGATCGCCGAAGCCGGGCACCGGCCGCCCCCAGTACTCCTCACCTGCATAGGCAGCTTTGCGCTCGCGAGCCGCCTGCTCGCGCCAGGCGACGAGCCGCGGACATCGCCGGCAGCCCGTCACCTCCGCGGCGAGCCGCTCGAGCGAGGCGGTCGCTTGCGATCTCACACGGCAGTAGTACCATCGCGGATAGATGCCACTGTGGGCGTGGATCATGATGCTTGCAGCCCTCGTCAAGCTTCCGATCGCGGGCTTGATGCTGTGGATCCCCTTCCGCAACGACGAGGCCATGAACTCCGGCGACGCCTCCGACTCCTCCGACGAAGACGGCGGCTCCAAGGCGCTCCCGGGCGGGCCGCTCGACCCGCACCCGCGCGCTCCGATGCCGCGCAAACCGCGCCGCGGCCCGCACGGCTCCCCCTCGCCGCCGTCGCCGCCTCGCGTGCGCACGAAGGTGAGGAGCACACGGCGCGTCATCCGCGCCCACTGAGCGGCGCCGGCGCCTGACAGTGGCCCCGCGCGCGGGCTACCTCACCGCGCGCGAGCGGTCAGGGAGCTAGCGGTTTCGCTTGCGCTGCTGGCGCGCCGCCTTGGCTTTCGCGCGGCGCTTGCGGATCTGCACCGAGGGGTCGCTCGCGGGGCGGCCCTCCACGAAGTCGGGATCCGCCACGGGCGCAGCGCGGCGCGCATCGCGCATCACGATGAAGGCGATCCCGCCGAGCAGCGCGATCGCCGCGACGCCTGCCAGCACGAGTGCGATCGCCGAGTTGTGCGGGTTCGATTCGGTCGCCGTTTTGGGCGCGGTGGCCGTCGTCGGCGTGGTGTTCGTCTGGGCCTGTTCGGCGCGTTCGGTCAGTTCGTTGAACGAGTTTTCGCCGGCGCCTCCCGCGGCGAGCACCGGCGATGCGCTCCAGCCGGCGATCGCCAGCACCGCCACGGCCACCACGAGCAGGCGCCGCGAAGGGCGAACGCGCGCTGTTCGGGGGGAGCTTGCCACCCGGCGAGGATACCGGCTGCCCGCGGGCGGTGAGCAGGGTTGCAGCCGCCCGCGGCGGCGCGCCGCCGGCGGTTCACGCCATAGACTTGCGCCCGATGGCACCCAAACAACGCCAGGTCCGGATCGAACAGCGCGGCGCGCTGCAGGCCATCCAGGCCCTCGAACAGCGCTCCGACGAGGAGCTCGAATCGGAGACGAAGTTCAAGGCCGCCGCGAGCGCCCTCCTCGGCGCGCGCGCGGCTGAGCGGTTCGACTCCGAGGCTGCCCGCGCGCACTTCCAACGAGCCATCGCCGCCGCGCGCCCGCAGGAGCGGATGCAGATCCGCCGCATGGCTGACGCGTCGCTCGCGCTCGCCGAACGACGCGCAGGCGATCTCAAGGAAGCCGTCGAGCGCCTCGGGCAGGAGCCGCCGAGCGGGCGCCAGCTGTTCGCCCTGCGCGCCATGGGCCTGCTCGTGCCGCCGTCCAGTGCGGGCATCCTCGCCCGCATCCGCGGCATCCTGCTCATCATCCTGCTCATCATCTTGCTGCTGGCGGTGGGTCTCGGCATCGTCGAGCTCGTGTCGCTGCCGTTCGGAGGCCTCAGCCTCGCTGCGGGCATCCTGCTCGGCCTATTCGTCGTGATCGCCGCGCTCGCGATCGTTGCCGCGATCGGGCGCCGCAGGCGCAACCGGGCGCGCGCCGCATCACAAGCCTGAGCTTCCTGCGCCTGCCTGCACGCGTGGCGCGTGGCTCGGCCGCCGGCGGCGCCGAGGTCCGCGCCCCCGCCCCCGCGGCGCGCCCGCACGGACACTAGGCTTGCCCCGTGGACCAGCCCGTCTGCCTGATCGTGAACCCGTCCGCCGGCGGCGGCAGGGCGGCGCGTGCCGCACCCGAGGCAGAGCGCGCGCTCGCCGAGCACGGCATCACGGTGCGGCGCGTCGACACAACCGACCTCGAGCACGCCCGCTCGCTCGCTCTCGCTGCCGCGAGCGCCGGCGAAGCCGTCGCGGCCCTCAGCGGCGACGGGATGGTGGGCGCGATCGCCGACGTCCTGCGTTCTGTGCCGGGGGCGCTGCTCGCGGTGCTTCCGGGCGGGCGCGGCAACGACCTCGCCCGCGTCCTCGGGATACCCGCCGACCTGCGTGCCGCCTGTGCCAACGTCGCCCAGGGGTCGCCTCGCGAGATGGATGTTGGCGAGGTGATCGAGGAGGGTGCCGAGGGCACGGGCAGGACGTTCGTCGGCATCGCCTCCGCCGGCTTCGACAGCGACGCGAACCGGATCGCCAACGAAGCTCCGTCGTGGCTGGGCGGGCTCGTGTACGCCTACGGCGCGCTGCGGGCCCTCGGAGCGTGGCGTCCCGCGCGCTTCGAGCTCCGCCTCGAGCCATCGGGCGAGCACCATACGTTCGTCGGCTATTCCGTCATCGCCGCCAACTCGAAGGCGTATGGCGGCGGCATGCTCGTCGCCCCAGACGCGCTGCTCGACGACGGCCGCCTCGAGGTGATCGCGATCGAACGGGTGAGCAAGCTCCGCTTCCTCGCGAACCTGCCGAAGGTGTTCAAGGGCGAGCACGTCCACCTGCCTACCGTGAAAGTCCTGCGCGCGGAGCAGGTCGCCATCTCCGCCGACCGGCCGTTCACGATGTACGCCGACGGCGATCCCATCGGCGATCTGCCGCTCCGCGTGCGCGCGGTTCGCGGAGCCGTTCGCGTCATCGTGCCGGACGGCCCGAGCGACGCGTTCGCCTCCCCCCTCCCCCGCCCCGCCTCCGACACCGCCGTGCAGGAGCTCGCCGGCGGGCCTCCGGCGAGCGAGGAACCCGAGTCTCACAGCTGATGGCGGAAGCACTCGCCCCCAAGCTCGCGCTCGCACGGGCGGTGGGCGCGCTCTCGCGCCGCCGCGGCGGTGGCGGGACGAGCGCGCCCGGCAAGCTCTTGCTGCGCCTCGCGCCGGGCGCCATCGCGACGCTCGGGGCGCGCCTGCCGCGCGGAAGTGTGCTGCTGTCGGCGACGAACGGCAAGACCACGACGGCTGCGATGGCGGCGACGATCTTCGAGCGCGCAGGGATCGCAATCGTGCACAACAGCGCAGGCGCGAACATGGCGGGCGGAGTGGCGACGACGCTGATGGGCGCCGCGCGCGGCGACGGCGGGATCGAAGGCGAGCTCGGCCTGTTCGAGGTGGACGAGGCGTGGCTGCCCCGAATCGCCGCCGAGCTCAAACCGCGCGCGATCGCCCTCGGGAACCTGTTCCGCGACCAGCTCGACCGCTACGGCGAGCTCGAGACGATCGCCGAGGGCTGGGCCGACGCGCTCGAGCACGCCGAGACGCGGCTAGTCCTGAACGCCGACGACCCGCTTGTCGCCGACCTCGGTCGCAGCCACCCCGATGCCCTCTACTTCGGCGTCGAGGACGACTCGCTCGCGCTCGCCGGGATGGCGCACGCCGCCGACGCCAAGCACTGCCGCCGCTGCGGCGCTCCGTATGTGTTCGACGCGGTCTATCTCGGCCACCTCGGCCACTATCACTGCCCCGCCTGCGGGCAGCAGCGCCCACAACCCGCGGTGACGGCGAGCGAGGTGCGGCTGGAGGGCGTGCGCTCGGCGCGCTTCACGCTACGAACGCCGGCGGGCACGAGCGAGGTGAAGCTCGCGCTGCCCGGCCTCTACAACGTCTACAACGCGCTCGCCGCAGCGGCGCTTGGCATCGCGCTCGACGTGCCGCTCGAGCAGGTCCGCGATGGGCTCGAGCGAACGCAGGCGGCGTTCGGCCGAGCCGAGACGGTGAGCGTCGTGCCGCGCCCGGGCCGCCGCGATCGGCCTGCAGGCGCTCCGCGCGAGATGCGCATCCTGCTCGTCAAGAACCCGGCGGGCACGAACGAGGTGCTGCGCACGCTGGCTCTCGAGCCCGGCGAGCACGACCTGCTCGGCGTGCTCAACGACCGCATCGCCGACGGCCGCGACGTGTCCTGGATCTGGGACGCCGACTTCGAGCTGCTCGCCGGCCGCGTGCGGCGGGTGACGTGCAGCGGCGACCGTGCAGCGGACCTGGCGACGCGCCTGAAGTATGCGGGGGTGGCGGTGGACCGGATCCACGTTCGCAGCGACCTCGCGGCGGCACTCGACGAGGCGGCGCTCGCGCTCGAGCCGGGCGGCGCGCCGCTGTATGCGCTGCCCACCTACACGGCGATGCTCGCCCTGCGCGAGCTGCTCGTGGCGCGAGGGGAGGCGAGCAGCGCGTGGGCGTGATGCCGCCGCTCGACGGCTCCCGACGCGGGGCGCAGGCGATGCCCCCCGAGGAGCAGGTCATCTGGCACGACCTCGAGTGCGGCGGCTACACCGCCGATCTGGCGCTCTGGCGCGAGCTGGCCGGTGAGTCGGGACGGCAGGGCGCCGGACCGATCCTCGACGTCGGCTCGGGCACGGGCCGCGTCGCGCTCGCGCTCGCGCGCGAGGGCCACTCGGTGGTGGCGGTGGACCTCGACGCCGCGCTGCTCGCGGCGCTGCGCGAGCGCGCCGCAGGCCTTCCCGTCGATCCGGTCCACGCTGACGCGCGCGAGCTCGACCTGGCCGAGCGCAACTTCAGCTTGTGCCTCGTGCCGATGCTGACGATCCAGCTGTTCGGGGGAAGCGCCGGGCGAGCTCGCTTCCTCTCCCGCGCGCGCTCGCACCTCGCGCCGGGCGGGATGCTCGCGTGCGCGATCGTCACGAGCTTCGACGAGTTCGACTGCTGGACGGAAGACCTCGCACCGGCGCCCGAGACCGCGCTGCACGAAGGTCGCACCTACCGCAGCCACCCGCGCATGGTGCGGGCGCGCGCGCAGACGATCGTGATCGTGCGCCGGCGCGAAACGGTTGATCCTGGGCGATCGCAGCCAGATCCCGACGTCGAGCCGGTGCTCGACGTGATCGAGCTCGATCGCCTCGATGCCCGCAGGCTCGAGCGCGAGGGCAGGGCAGCCGGATTCGAGCCCGCCGGTGTGCGCGGAGTGCCTGCAACCGAGGAGCACGTCGGCCACGACGTGGTGGTGCTCCGTGCCTGATCCCGCCGCGCTGCGCGTCTGCGCGCTGTACCCCGATCTGATGAACATCTACGCCGACCGCGGCAACCTGCTCGTGCTCGAGCGTCGCTGCCGCTGGCGCGAGATCGGCTTCGAGCTCCTCTCCAGCGGTCTCGGCGATGAGCTCGATCCCGACGGCGCCGACCTCTTCTACATCGGCGGCGGCCAGGATCGCGACCAGCGCCTGTGCGCCGAGGACCTGATCGAGAACAAGGCGCAGGCGCTGCGCGCCGCCGCCGGGCGGAACGCCGTGGTGCTCGGCGTGTGCGGCGGCTACCAGCTGCTCGGACACTCCTACACGCTCGCCGGCGAGACGATCCCGGGCGTGGGGCTCCTGGACGCCCACACGATCCGCGAGGAGGGCGAGCGCCTGATCGGCAACGTAGCCATCGAGGTGGCGCTCGACACCGATTCCGCCGGTCCCGCCGAGCGCATCCTGGCGGGCTTCGAGAACCACGGTGGGCGCACGCTGCTCGCGGAGGGCCAGGCGCCGCTCGGACGCGTGCTCGCCGGGCACGGCAACGACGGGCGCAGCGGCTTCGAGGGCGCCGTGCGGGGGGCCACGATCGGCACCTACCTGCACGGACCGCTGCTCCCGAAGAACGTGTGGTTCGCCGACTGGCTGATCACGACCGCCCTCGGCAGGCCGCCCGGCTCGCTGCCCGCTCTCGAGGACGACGTCGAGGACGGCGCACACGCGAGCGCGCTCGCCGCCGCGAGGCTCTGAGGAGCCTCGCTCGAGGACGCCGCGCGCGGGCGTAGGATCGGATCATGGAGCTATCCGAATATCAGCTGTTGTCCAGGCAGACGGCGGAGTATCCGCGCGAGGCGTGGCTCGCCTACCCCGCGCTCGGGCTCGCCGGCGAGGCGGGCGAGGTTGCCGAGCACGCCAAGAAGGCGATTCGCGACGACGGGGGCGCCATCACCGACGAGCGGCGCGAGGCGATCTCCAAGGAGCTCGGCGACGTCCTCTGGTATGTCTCGCAGACCGCCTCGGAGCTGGGCCTAGAGCTGGACGAGATCGCGGCTGCCAACCTCGAGAAGCTCTTCTCGCGCCAGCGCAGAGGGGTCCTCTCGGGTAGCGGCGACAACCGCTGAGGAACGCGCCCCGGTCGCCTCAGCGGTGGCGCCGGCGGCGCTTGACGGTGATGCGCTCGACGAGACGCGCCTGCGCTCTTGGCTGGGACCTGCGCGATTCAGGAGGCGACGGCGAAGCGCGCGAAGCGCCCCGCCAGGCGCTCCGGGAGCAGCGCGTCGATACGCACGCCCTCGGGAGTGTCCTTGCGCGTCACCTCGCCCGCCAGCTCGTGCAGCTCGGCGAGGCTGCCGCCTTCGCTGTATGGCACGAGCAGGTGCACGGGGCGCATCGTGTGCAGCAGCTCGCGTTCCAGGCGCTCGCCGAGCTCCTGCAGCCCCTCGCCGGTGTGGGCGCTCACGAGCACCGCGTCCGGGTGGCGCAGGCGCAGCTCGTGCCGCTGCTCGCGATCGAGCAGGTCGACCTTGTTGAGGACGAGCACGCGCGGCACATCTCCGGCGCCGATCTCATCGAGCGTCTGCTCCACCGCGCGCTGCATCACCTCCCGCTGCTCCTCCGGGGCGGAGCCGTCGAGGACGTGCGCCAGGAGCTCTGAGCGGCGCGTCTCCTCGAGCGTCGCGCCGAAGGCGTCGACGAGCTGGTGGGGGAGCTTGCTGATGAAGCCAACCGTGTCGCTGACGAGGTAGGAGCACCCGCCGAGCTTGAGCGTCCGCGTGGTGGGGTCGAGCGTGTGGAACAGCCTGTCGCGGACCCCCACCTCGGAGCCGGTTAGGGCGTTCAGCAGCGTCGACTTGCCTGCGTTCGTGTAGCCGACGAGCGCGATCGTCGGCAGCGCCGCCCGCTCGCGCTCGGCGCGCTGTACCGCGCGTGTGCTCGCGACGTGCTCGAGGCGGCGGCGCAGCGTGGCGATGCGGTCACGCGCGAGGCGGCGATCGGTCTCTATCTGCGTCTCCCCGGGGCCCCTCGTGCCGATCCCGCCGCCGAGGCGCTCGAGGTGGCTCCACAGGCCGCGCATGCGCGCGAGGTTGTATTCGAGCTGCGCGAGCTCCACCTGGAGCTTGCCCTCGGCGCTGCCCGCGTGGGAGGCGAAGATGTCGAGGATCACTGTGGTGCGGTCGACGACGGGCAGCCCGAGCGCCTCCTCGAGGTTGCGCTCCTGACGCGCCGTGAGCTCGTCGTCGCAGGCGATCAGGTTCGCGTCGCAGGCGGCAGCAGCAGCCTTCGCCTCGGCGACCTTACCGGGACCGATGTAGGTGTTCGGATGGGGATGCTCGCGCCGCTGCACGAGCTCGCCGACGACCGCCACCCCCGCAGTGCGCAGGAGCTCGCCGAGCTCTGAGAGGTCGTCGCCCTCGGGCAATGCGGCGATGCAGAGCGCGCGCTGGCGGGCGCGCTGCCCGGGTTCGAAGCCGTTCGAGCGCGCGGGGTCGGCGGTGTTCGTGACGGCGCTGCGGCCGTTGCGAGTCCTCTGCATCCACCTATGAGTCTAGGGCCCTCCGGGGGCGCTGCAGAAGGCTCCTCGCGCGATCACAACCCGAAGGCGGGCACGGCGACGCCGGCAACCTGGTTGAGCACCCCGGCTATCGAACCCTTGCGCTGCGCCCGCACGGCGATCCAGATGATGCGCAGCTTCGTTTTGTCCGACCACACGCCCCGGGCTTCGCGGAAGGTCTTGCCCTTGCCCTTCCAGCCTTTGGTGCTCGCGCCGTAGCGCTTGGGGCTGAACGACGAGCCGTGTAGCCCTTTGACGACGTCCACCCGCGCCGCCTGGGCGAGTTTGGAGAGCGTTTCGCGAAACCCCTTCTGCTGGACACCCTTGAAGAACAGGCCCGTCGCGGGGGCCCAGGTGGCGATGCGCGCCACCGCATAGGTGCCCGCCGCGATCCCCGCTTCGATCTTCGGCTTGGAGGTGGGCCGCGTTCCGGTCCAGGCGATGAACGTGCAGTCCTGTTCCACGCTCCACGCCGGACCGGGCACCGTCAGGAGCGGGATTTCTTCGGCATTGGTCTGGCCCAGCGCGCTCGCAATCGTCGATGGCGGCTTCACCCCGCACGCGGCGGAGGCAGTGCCGGCGAGAGCGCCGGCGCCCGCGAGCGCCAGCACCGCGAAGGCGGCGATGAGGGGGATCGTGTGCCGGCGTATGCGCATCAGCTGCTCCTGGGCGGCCCCGACATTCTCCCACGATCTCCTCAGCGGGCGAGCGCCCCCAGCCGCTCCAAGGCCTCGATCAGGCGCTCGTCGGGCGTCGTGAGCGAAATCCGGAACCAGCCCTCCCCCGCGGGTCCGTAGATGGCGCCGGGAGAGAGCACGACACCGGCGCGCTCGAGCACGTGCTCGCAGTAGTCGGCGGAGCTCGCGAAGCCCTCCGGCACGGGCGCCCACACGTAGATCGTGCCGTGCGGCGGGTGCACCTGCACGCCGATCTCGCGCAGCGCCTCGCAAACGAGGTCGCGGCGGCGCCGGTATAGCTCGTTCATCGACGCCACCTCGCTGTCGGCGTCGGGCGAGAGCGCCGCGATCCCCGCGAGCTGCACCGCCTCGAACAGGCCCGAGTCGATGTTCGTCTTCAGCTGCCAGTAGGTGTGCAGCGCCTGCGCGTTGCCCACGACGACGGCGCAGCGCCAGCCCGTCATGTTGTAGCCCTTGGACAGCGAGAACACCTCGATGCCCACATCCTTGGCGCCGGGCGTGGCGAGGAACGACGGCGCGCGGTAGCCGTCGTAGACGATCTCCGAGTAGGCGTTGTCGTGCACGACGAGGATCTCGTAGGCACGCGCGAACTCGACGACGCGCTCGAAGAACCCATCCGGCACGACCGCTCCGGTGGGGTTGTTCGGGTAGTTGAGGTACATCAGCTTCGAGCGCCGCGCGACGTCCTCGTCGATCGCCCCGAGGTCGGGGACGAAGCCGTGCTCGGGCTCGAGCGCCATCAGCACCGGCTCGGCTCCCGCGAGCCAGGGGCCACCCGTGTACACCGGATACCCGGGATCCGCCGCGAGCGCGTAGTCGCCCGGATCGAGGAAGGCGAGGTTGAGGTTGAAGATCGCCTCCTTCGCACCGATCGCCGGGATGATCTCGCTGTCGGGGTCGAGCACGACGTCGAAACGCCGCTCGTAGAAGTCGCGGACGGCCGCGCGGAAGTCCTCGCGGCCGCGATTGGACGGGTAGCGATGCGTTTCGGGCTCGGTGACGGCCTCCTGCATCGCCTCCACGATCAGCGGCGGCGTGGGACGGTCGGGGTCGCCGATGCCGAGGCTGATGACGTCGACGCCCGCCGCGCGCTTCTCGGCGATCTTGCGCTCGAGCTGGGCGAACGCGTACGGCGGGATGCGCTCCAGGCGCTTACTCGGTTTCATGAAGCTCCTTCTCGAACTCTTCGCTGAGGCGGCCCTCGAACACGGGCCTCGCCCAGCCTGTCAGGTTGACTCGCAGATCCGCCCCCACCTCCACCTCGAGCTCGCCGCCGTCGAGCGACACGCGGACGCGCACGGGCTCCTCGCCGGTGCCCGCTTCCACCGCATGGGCGACGGCGGCGCCGCTCGCGCCGGTGCCCGAGGACAGGGTCTCCCCCACGCCGCGCTCGAAGATCCGTGCGCGGATGCGCGCCGGCGGGCCGTCGTCGAGCAGCGTGTACCAGGAGACGTTCGTGCGGTTGGGGAACAGCTCGCTGCCTTCGATGTGGGGCCCGATGGCGGCGATGTCGAGCGCCTCGAGCTCCTGCGGCGCGGCGACATGGATCGCGCACTGGGGGTTGCCGATCGAGATGTGGCGGAAGCTCCAGACGCGCCCGAGGGCAGACACCTCGCCGCGGCCGTCGGGCGGTCCCCCGGGAAAATCGGGCGATGTGAGGGCGGCGTGCCCCATGTCCACCGTGCACGTCTCTGGGCCGCTGATGGTGGGACGGATGACGCCCGCCAGCGTGCTGATCGAGAAGCTGTCGCGGTCGGTCCAGCCTCGGCGGCGCAGATACAGGATGGCCTCACGCGCGCCGTTGCCCGAGAGCTCCGCCTCGGAGCCGTCGGGGTTGAAGATCCGCAGGTCCGCCACGTGCTCGGAGTCGGAAGGTGGCGAGAGCAGCAGCACGCCATCGGCGAACACGCCGAAGTGCCCTTCGCACAGGCGACGGATGCGCGGAGCCGTGAGCTCGAACGGGAGCTCGTCGCGCTCGACGATCAGGTAGTCGTTGCCGAGCGCCTGCCACTTCTCGAACCTCATGGAGCGCCGGAGTCTAGGATCTCGCGCGCGATCGCATCGGGCGAGCGCCCTGTCACGTCGATCGTGAGCACGCCTGCGAGCTTGCGCATCCACGTGAGCTGGCGGCGCGCATAGTTTCGCGTGCGGCGCTTCATCCGCTCGACGTCACCCGCGAGCAGGTCCTCGAAGCCGAGCGCCTTGCGCGCCGTCTCCGAGGCGCCGGCGGCGTGCGCGGCGCGCACCTCCTCGGCGGCGCCGGCGGCAACCATCTCCTCGACGCGGGCGTCGATGTTCGCGTACAGCGCGGAGCGCTCCATCGTCAGCCCGGCGAGCAGCGTCGGGCGCCGCATGTCGGCGCTCCACAGCTGCGACGGCCCATCGGGGGGCTCGAGCTCGCCGAGGTCCAGCAGCTCGAGCGCCCGCACCACGCGCCTGCCGTCCGCCGGCTCGATGCCCTCCGCCGCCCACGCCGCGCGCTCGGCGAGCACGCCGTGCAGCGCGGGCGCGCCCATGCGCGCAAGCTCTGAGCTCCAGTGCTCGCGCACGCCCTCCGCAGGCGGCGGGCGCAGGTCGAGCTCGGTGAGCGCCGCGCGCAGGTAGAGACCGGTCCCCCCCACGACGATCGGGCGCCGCCCCGCTGCGAGGAGGCCGTCGATCTCGGCGTGCGCGAGCTCGGCGTACTGGCCGACGCTGAACGTCGCGTCGATTGGCAGGAACGAGACGAGCCGGTGCTCGAGCACCGCCCGCTCGGACGGCGAGGCGACGCCCGTGAGGACCTCGAGGCCCTCGTACACCTGCAGCGCGTCCGCCGATACCGCGACCGGATCCTCACCGCGGGCACGCAGCTCGTCCGCAAGCGCAACCGCGACGGCTGTCTTGCCGACACCGGTGGGTCCGAAGAGCGCGATGATGCGCATCCGAATAGGCTCACACGTGATGGAGATCAACGGCGCGACGGTGCTGCTCACGGGCGCGAGCGGGGGCATCGGACATGCGATCGCACGTGCCCTCGCCGAGCGCGGAGCATCCCTCCTGCTGACCGGGCGGCGCGCAGATGCGCTCGACTCGCTCGCCCACGAGCTCGGTGCGCGGGCACTCGCCGTCGACCTCAGCGAGGCAACCGAGGTGCAACGGCTGCTGCAGGAGGCGGGCGAGGTGGACATCCTCGTCGCAAACGCCGCCCTGCCTGCGAGCGGCCTGCTCGATTCGTTCTCCGAAGCCGAGATCGATCGCGCGCTGAACGTGAACCTGCGCGCTCCGATCCAGCTCTCTCGCGCGCTCGTTCCCGCGATGGTGGCGCGCCAACGCGGGCACCTCGTGTTCGTCTCGTCGCTGTCGGGCAAGTTCGGGGCGCCCGGCTCCTCCATCTACTCCGCCACGAAGTACGGGCTGCGCGGCTTCGCCGGGTCCCTGCGCGCGGAGCTGCACAGCAGCGGGGTCGGCGTGAGCACGGTGTTCCCGGGGTTCATAAGGGACGCCGGCATGTTCGCCGACACGGGCGTCACGCTTCCTGCGGGAGTGGGCACCCGTTCACCGGAGGACGTTGCCGATGCTGTCGCCTCGGCGATCGCGCGCGATCGCGGCGAGGTCGACGTCGCACCGCCCCTGAACCGCGCGGTAGCAATGCTCGCCGGCGTCGCACCGGAGGTCTCCGCGCGGGTATCGCGGCGGTTCGGCGCAAACGAGCTGTCGAGCAAGATCGCCGAGAATCAGCGCGAGAAGCGCTGAGTCTGGGCGGGACACGTCTTCACGGGCGCGCCGCGCTCAGAAGAGCGTGCCCTGCAGCTCGCGCTCGGGCTCCCCGCCCATCGGGTCCCCACCGGCCTCCGGGTGACCCGTCGTACGCTCCGATACCCTCGCGAAGGCGCCAGAAGGCCCCCGGTTTCCCGCCACGGCGCACGAGCGCCGCCAGCCGCTCGCGTTCGGCCTGGGGGGCATAGGCACCGCGGCGGTAGAGCTCTTCGTAGCGCGGCACGAGGTCGGGCCGCTTGGCTCGCATCCAGCCCATGAACACGTCGCGGACCTCGCCGCGCAGATGCAGGGCCACGCCCGCGATGCTGTGCGCGCCCGCTTCCTCGGCTGCCTCGAGCAGCGGCTCGAGCTGGTGCGGGGCGTCGTTGATCCCCGGCATCAGCGGCGCGATCAGCACGCCGGTGGGGATTCCCGCCCGGTTGAGCTCCGCAACTGCCTCCAGGCGCGCCCGCGGGTTCGGCGTGTGCGGCTCGGTCTCGCGCCACGCCTTCTCGTCGAGCGTCGGAATCGACAGGCAGGCCGTGAATTCGGTGCGCCGCGCGATCTCGAGCATCAGCTCGATGTCACGAAGCAGCAGCGGCGACTTCGTCAGCACGGAGCACGGGTTCGCCGCGTCGCGAAGCGCCTCCCAGATGCCCCTCCATCAGCCTGTAGCGACCCTCCACCCACTGGTAGGGGTCGGTGTTCGTGCCGAGGGCGACGTGTTCGCGCTTCCACGAGGGCCGCGCGAGCTCGGCGCGCAGCACCTCCGGGCACGTTCACCTTGACGACGATCTCGCGCTCGAAGTCCCGGCCTGCGTTGAAGCCCAGGTATGTGTGCGTGGGACGAGCGAAGCAAAATTCACAGCCATGTGAGCAGCCCCTGTACGGGATTTACCGTCCACCTGAACGGCATCCGCGACGCCGCGGGCACACGGTTGAGCGCCGACTTCGCCTCCACCTCGTAGAAGCGGGTCTCGAGTGCCTCCGGCGCGTCGAAGCGCCTCACGGCGACATCGCGGTAGCCGGGAAGCCGGTGCTGCTCTTCGCTCTGGACCTTGAGGTTGTCCCAGCGCACGAACATATGTTCGCATGCCTCGCGGACGGCTGACCCACGTCCGAAATCTGGCTCTACAGAGCCAGATCCGACGTACTCGGAGACCCTGCGAGCGGAACGCTCAGAACTCGATCACGCTGCGGATGCCGTCCTGGGCCTCCATCAGCTCAAAGCCGCGGTTCACCTCGTCGAGCGTGATCCGGTGCGAGATGAACGGGTCCACGTCGAGTTCACCCGCCATGTACAGGCTCACGAGCATCGGCACGTCGTCGCGGCCCTTCAGCCCGCCGAACGAGGAGCCGCAGACGCGCCGGCCGGTGATGAGCAGCCGCGGGACGATGTCGAGCGTCTCGCCCTTGCCGGCGACGCCGCAGACGGTGCAAAGACCCCAGCCCATGCGCGCAGCTTCCACCGCCTGGCGCATCACCGCGACGAGACCGGTGGCCTCGAACGTGTAGTCGGCGCCGAAGCCGCCGGTCAGCTCGAGAATGCGCTCGACGACGTCCGGTCCCCCCTCCATCACATCCGTCGCGCCCTGCCCGCGGGCGAGCTCGAGGCGGTCCGCTGACATGTCAACGCACACGATCCGCTCGGCCCCCTGCAGGCGACAGCCCGCAACCGCGCCGAGGCCCACCATGCCCGCCCCGAACACGACGCACGTGGAGCCCTCGCGAACGGCGGCGGTACGCATCGCCGCGCCCAGGCCCGTCGAGAGGCCGCAGGCGAACAGGCAGGCGCGGTCGAGCGGCGCCTCGGGGTTGATCCGCGCGAGCGCGATCTCCGGCATCACCGTGAACTGCGCGAAAGTCGAGGTGCCCATGAAGTGGCGCAGCGGCTCCCCGTCCAGCGACAGGCGGGTGGTGCCGTCGGGGAGGTAGCCGAGGTTCTGCTGCTCGCGGATCGCCAGGCACAGGTTGGTGAGCGGGCTGCGACAGTGCACGCACTCGCCGCACTGGGGCGAGAACAGCGTCACCACGTGGTCCCCCTCGTGCAACAGCGTGACGTCCGGGCCACAGCGCTCGACGACGCCGGCACCCTCGTGCCCCAGGACGGTGGGGGCATAGCCGGAGGGGTCCACGCCGGACGCCGTGTACATGTCGGTGTGGCAAACGCCGCACGCCGCGAGGCGCACGAGCACCTCGCCGGGGCCGGGGTCCGCGAGCTCCACCTCCTGCACCACCAGTGGCTCTCCGAACTTCTCAAGGACGGCGGCGCGGATGTTCATTCCTCGGCGACCTCGTGACGTGGGCGGGATCTTGCGCGGCCCGGGGGATGCTAGTGCGCATGCCGAACGTCCGTCCATCACGCGTTCGGAGGATCACCGAGCGTGCTAGTGCGCCCGAGCCACGTTATATGCCCCCTGCCAGCGCCTCCGCACCCGAGCCTGCCACAACGTCGTGGCTGTGCCGCGACGACTTCGACCGTCAACGGATGCTCGAAATGGAGGAGCGCGTCCGCCCCTGGCGCCGGCGCTCCGCCGGCATCATGGCGCTGGCTATCCTCGCCGCGAGCCCGTGGCTCGGCTGGTGGCCGCTCGTGTTCGTCGTCTGCATCCTCGGCTGCTTCAGCCTCGCCGATCGGATCATGCCGCGCCTGGCGCGACCCGAGTTCCTGATGTTCGCCGCGGTGTGCGTGAGCTCCGGCACGATCGCCGCGGCGGTTGTGCTCAGCGGTCCCGCTGGAGCGGTGGCGCTGTCGTGGCTCGCGATCCCCGTCGTCACGCTCAGCTCCCGCTTCTCGATGCGCGGGGTGGTCGTGGGAGTGCTGATCAGCATCGGCCTCGTGCTGCTCGTCGGTTTCACCGTCGACGCCAGCACCGTCAGCCACAACCCCGTCTATGTGATCGTCCCGATCGCTCTCATCCTCTGCGTGGCGCTGCTCAGCACCCCGCTCATGCAGTCCGACATCCAGCACCGCAGCGATGCCGTCATCGATCCGCTCACGGGGATGCTCAACCGCAACGCGCTCGGCGTGCGCGTGCAGGAGCTCACGCAGCAGGCGAACGTCACCGGCGAGCCGATCGGGATCATCGTCGGCGACCTCGACCACTTCAAGGACGTCAACGACTCGCGCGGGCACGCCGTCGGCGACGTCGTCCTGAGGGACATCTCCTACCTGATGCGCAAGCAGCTTCGGGCCTTCGACCTCGCCTACCGGCTCGGCGGCGAGGAGTTCGTGATCCTGCTCCCCGGCGCCGAGCTCGAGGACGCCGCCGAGCTCGCCGAGCGGCTGCGCTCCGCGGTTGCGGAGGAGCCCGTGGCGGGGGACGTGCCGATCACGATGAGCTTCGGCGTCGGCGCCTCCGGGCGCGGTGCGACGTTCGACTACGACCTCGTCTTCGCCGAAACCGACGCCGCCTTGTACGACGCCAAGCGGGACGGGCGCAACCGCGTGTGCGTGGCGGGGCCCGTCCCGGTCCTCGCCTGAGCGCGGGCGAGGGCGAACGCCACTGAGCAGGATGCGCGTCCGTGCGCTCAGCAGCCCGCGCGGGCGAGCAGCGTCTCCTCCCCCGACAGGGTCTGGCTGCTGGCGGCGGTGATGCGCACGCTCGCGAGCTCCCCCGGCTGGGCGAGGCCCGTGAAGTTGACCACCTTGTTGTGGCGCGTGCGCCCGCGCAGGCGGTGCGGATCGGTGCGCGAAGGGCCTTCGACGAGCACCTCCATCTCACGCCCGACGAAGCGCTGAGAGCGCTCGTGCGCGCGGCGCTGGACGACGTCCACGAGCCGCTCCATCCGCTCCACCTTCACCGGATGCGGCACGACGCCCTCCTCGAGTGCCGCCGCCTCGGTGCCCCGCCGCGGCGAGAAGATGAACGTGAAGGCGCCGTCGTAGCCCACCTCCTCCACCACCTCGAGCGTCCGCGCGAAGTCGTCCTCGCTCTCGCCCGGGAAGCCCACGATGATGTCCGTCGTCAGCGCGACGTCGGGTACGTGCTCGCGGATCAGCGCCACCCGGTCCATGTAGCGGCCGCGATCGTACGTGCGCCGCATCGCCTTGAGGATGCGGCTCGACCCCGACTGCAGCGGCAGGTGGATGTGCTCGCACACGCTGTCGAGCTCGGCGTGCGCACGGATGACGTCCTCGCGCATGTCCTTGGGGTGGGGGCTCGTGTAGCGGATGCGCTCTATCCCCTGCACCCGGTCGAGCAGCTCGAGCAGCCCGGCGAAGCTGCACCGCGCGGAGCGGTTGCCGACACCGGACCCGGGTGGCGGCGCCGTGGTGGGGAGATCGCGTCCATAGGAGTTGACGTTCTGGCCGAGCAGCGTCACCTCGCGCACCCCCCCGGCAGCCATCGCCTCGACCTCCTGCACGAGCTCGTGCGGGGGCCGGCTCACCTCGCGCCCGCGTGTGGAGGGCACGATGCAGTAGGAGCATCGGCAGTTGCAGCCGACGCTGATCTGCAGCCACCCCTGGAAGGGACGCTCGCGGTGCGCGGGCAGGTGGCCGCTGAAGCCCTCGAACTCGAAGTAGCCCTGCGCGCTCAGCGAGTCGCTCGAGAGGAAGTCGGCCAGGCGATTGATCTGCCCCGGGCCGAACGCGACGTCGACGAACGGGAAGCGCTCGAACACCTCCTCCTTCACCGACTGCGCCCAGCATCCCCCGACGCCCACCACGCGCTCGGGCCGCTCGCGCTTCAGCCGCTTCGCCTCGCCGAGGTGGGCGATGAAGCGGCTGTCCGCCGACTCGCGGATCGAGCACGTGTTGAAGAGGATCAGGTCCGCCTCGGCGCGCTCGGGTGCCTCCGCGTAGCCGAGTGCCTGAAGCATGCCCTTCATCCGCTCCGAGTCGTGCTCGTTCATCTGGCACCCGAAGGTGGTGAGGTGGTAGCGCTTATGCATATGACAGCCCCTCCCGGACGAGCACATCGTAGGCGCGCTGTGGGCATCGTGCGCGTGTCCCGGACCGGTGGCCGCGACGGTGAGCGGTTCGTCTCCCCCGCGCAGCGCGCAGCTTCCACGCCACGATCGCCGCGGCCGCTCGCTCCTCGACGTCCACCTTCTGGCCGGTCATCGTGGCGGAGCCTAACCTCACTCCCCAACCGGGATCGGTGAGAACAGGTTCTGCCCCACTGGCGGCGCGGAGAACTACGGGCGATCTCTACCGCGAGGACCAGGAGACTCATGGTCTAGAGCGTCGATACCCGTCGCTGTCGAGAGATCACAGTGCCCGGGAGGCTTGTCATGCACGTGCTCATCGTCTACGCGCACCCCAACCCCGACTCGTTCACCTACGCGATCCACGAGCAGGTCATCAGGGGACTCGAGGACAGTCCCCACACCTACAAGGTGGACGACCTCTACGCGAGCGGCTTCGATCCCGTCTTCACCACCCAGGACCTTCTCCAGTTCATGCACGAGTCGCTGCCCGAGGAGCTTCTCGAGGAAGCCAACCCTAGGGAAGCGGTGCTCGGTGCCGCACGCGGGCCGCTGCGCAGATACATGGCGCAACGGTGGCTGCGAGGCAAGGACAACCGCGAGATCGCGCGGGCGCTCGCCGAGCGTACGCCCAAGGACGTGCGGGCACAGCAGGCGTTGGTCGCCGAGGCCGATGGCCTGATCTTCGTGGCACCGGTGTTCTGGATGGGCTTCCCCGCGATCCTCAAGGGCTGGTTCGAGCGGGTCTTCACCTACGGCTTCGCATACACGCTCAACCGAGCGGGATGGCGAGGAGACCTCGAGGGCCGAACGCCGCTGCTCTCCCAGGAAAAGGCACTCATCCTCACACCGACCTTCTTCACCGAGGAGGAGTACGACAAGGGCTGGCGGGACGCCATGGACACGGTGCTGTGCGACTGGGGCCTGAAGATGGCCGGGGTCAAGGAGGCACGGCACGTCTACTTCTATGCCGTGGTCGCGGCCGACGATGCACAGCGGCGCACCTACCTCGACGAGGCCTACCGGCTGGCCAGGGACTTCTTCTAACGCTCCTCGCACGAAACGATAGACCCGGGACGCACGCCCTACAGCACCCGCGTCATCGTCGCCGCGCTACGCGGGCCGCGCCGAGCCGCCGGACGGCGCATCGGGCGTGCCGCCGCTCCCACCGCCTGCGCCCTGCCCGCTCTCGGCGCGCCTCGTGTAGTCGTGGACGGCCTGCGTCAGCGACAGGATCTGCTGAGAGAGGCGGATGAGCTCGCGGTTCTGGTGATCCTCCTCCTTGACCGTCGTCCCGGAGGCCCGTTGCAAGGTCAGACGACCGAGCTGCCGCGGCGACTCTAAGCCGCAGCCACCGTCGGTTCGCTCGCCATCGGCGGTCCGCCCTCCTTGTCCCGCTCGATCGGCGTCACCAGCTCCTTGCCGAGACCCAGAGCCGCGTAGATCTTCTCTTCGATCTCCTTCGCCACCGCCGGATTCGCGTCGAGATGCGCCTTGGCGTTCCCGCGCCCCTGCCCCAGGCGCTCGTTGCCGTAGGAGAAGAACGATCCGGACTTGGCGAGGATGCTGTGCTCGAGACCGAGGTCGATCAGGCACCCCGATGTCGAGATCCCCTTGCCGAACTCGATGTCGAACTCGGCCTGGCGGAACGGCGCGGCCACCTTGTTCTTCACGACCTTCACGCGCACGCGGTTGCCCACCGCCTCGGTCCCGTCCTTGAGCGTCTCGATGCGGCGGATGTCCAGGCGCTGGGACGCGTAGAACTTCAGCGCGCGGCCGCCCGGCTGGGTCTCGGGCGAGCCGAACATCACCCCCACCTTTTCGCGGATCTGGTTCGTCAGCACGCACATGGTGTTCGTGCGGTTGAGGTTGCCTGCGAGCTTGCGCATCGCCTGCGACATCATCCGCGCCTGCGCGCCGACGGTCTGATCGCCCATCTGGCCCTCGAGCTCGACGCGCGGGGTGAGCGCCGCCACCGAGTCGATCGCCACCACGTCCACCGCCCCCGAGCGCACGAGCATGTCGGCGATCTCGAGTGCCTGCTCGCCGTAGTCCGGCTGCGACACGAGCAGCTCGTCGATGTCCACGCCGATCTCCTTCGCGTACAGCGGGTCCATCGCGTGCTCGGCGTCGATGAACGCGCACACCCCTCCCAGCTTCTGCGCCTCTGCGAGCACGTGGTAGATCAGCGTCGTCTTGCCCGAGGACTCGGGTCCGTATATCTCCACGATCCGTCCGCGCGGCAGCCCGCCGATGCCCAGCGCGAGGTCGAGCGACAGCGCTCCCGTGGGGATCGTCTCACAGCGCACCTGCGCGCCCTCGTCCCCCATGCGCATGACAGAGCCCTTGCCGAACTCCCGCTCGATCTGCGCGATCGCCCCCTGCAGGGCGGAGTCGCGCGCCTTGGCGGCCTTCTCCTCGTCGGTGACGGACATGGTTGGACTCCTCCGGTTCTGGATGGACGCCCGAAGGTAGAGGGCGCTCCGGACGGAACAGCTGTTCGATCGCACCCGCCCGGCGGGCTTCTCGTCCAACCGGCGCCCCGCGGCTCGCGCATGCGCCAGGCTCCGACGATAACGCCCGCGTCCCCCTCCCCGGACACCACCAGATGATCATCGCCTCCCCCCCACCCGAGGACCGCTCCTGCGCACTCGGCGCCCGCCGGCGCCTCGCCCGTCGCGCCTGTTGCGCCGTCGTCCTGGCGCTACTGCTGGCGGCACCCGCCCTCGCCGCCGGCACCCACCCGGAGCGCTGCGAGACCGCTCACGGGCGTCGCTCACGCGCATGCACCCAGGCGCGACACACGCACGCCTCCCCCACTCACCGCGCCCGCACGCATCGCAAGACCGCGCGCCCGCACCGACACGTTCGGCCGCGCTCGCATCCGGTGACGCTGCACTCGCCGCCCAGCTGCGAAGACGGCAGCTCCGCCGTGAAGGCCGGCGGCGGGTTGCTGCACTGCGCCGACGGCAGCGAACCGGCCTGCGAACCGCCCAGTGTCCCCACGCTCTCGCCGGCGGGCACGCCCCGCTTCTGCACGGTTCCCGCCACGGCATCGCACTTCGGCGAAGCGAGCTGCGAAGCCGGCCGGGAATGCCTCGACGCCGAAGGCCTCCCCGAAGCTCCCTGCGAAGGGGAAGGCGAAGGCGCCCCGGCGGCGTCGGGCGAAGAAGAAGCCTGCACCGACGGCTCCCCGAGCTAGCGGGCTCCCCAGCGAGCACCGCGGCGGCCGGCCGCGGCCTAGCCTCCCGCCGGGAGCAGCGCGAACGCCCTGACCGCCTCGTAGCGCGCGCCCGAGGGCTCGAGCCAGGAGCGGTACAGCGCCAGCGACTCGGGGGCGAAGCGCGTGCGCGGCGTCGGCGGCAGCGACAGCGGCGGCTGCAGCCCGCCGCGGCCCCTGCGGGAGCGCCCGCTGCGCACACGTGCCACCGTGACGTGCGCGCGGAAGCGCCGCCGCTGCGGCTCCCAACCGCCCACCGCGGCGAGCTCGTGCGACACCTCCTCGTGCAGGCGCCCGAGCTCGCCGTCGGGATCGTGCACCGCGACGGCGAGCGCACGCGGCTGCCGCGTGGGCAGCCACAGCGGCGGTCCCAGCTCGAGCTCGCACGCGTGGCCGGCGCAGCCCTCGAGCGCCGACGCCAGCGCATCGACCTCCTCGACAGGCCGCGATCCGAGGAAGCACACCGTGATGTGGAGGAGGTCCGGGCTCAGCAGGCGCAGCGCGGAGGCGTCCCTGCCGGACCCGGCCCCCAGCGCCCCGGCGGAGCCGCGCGCCCACTGCGCGAGCTCCTCACACACCTCCGCGGGAGGATCGACCGCTACGAACAGCCGGGCTCTGGCACCGCGCGACATCCCCGCGGCGATGCTAGCGCCCGCGCGCCGGCGGCCGCTCAGGGCTCGAGCAGCGCGCGGCGCAGCAGGTGCATGGCAACCGTCGTGGCGCGGTCGCGTATGTCCGCGCGGCTCCCGGGCAGCGTGAGCGAGCGGGTGAACGGCTCGCGTCCGTCCACCGCCACACTCACCCACGTGAGCCCGACCGGCTTCTGCTCGCTGCCGCCGCCGGGCCCGGCGATCCCCGTCACCCCCACGCCGACGTCCGCGCCGAGGCGCGTGCGCGCCCCTTGCGCGAGCGCCTCCGCAACCTCCTGGGAGACCGCGCCGTGGGCTTCGATCAGCTCGGCCGGGACGCCCGCGAGCTCCATCTTGGCGTCGTTGGAGTAGGTGATGAGGGAGCCCAGGTAGTACTCGGAGGCACCCGCGCGGTCGGTGATCCGCCCGGCGAGCAGCCCTCCCGTGCAGGACTCGGCGGTGGCGAGCGTGCGGGGCGGCGCCCCCGCCTCGCCGCGCAGCAGCGCCGCCACCTGGTCGTCCACCAGGCTGCCGTCGTCGCTGAACAGGGTGTCGGGGTGGCGGCGGCGCACGAGTGCCTCGAGCGCCTCGTAGGCGTCCTCGGCATCGGGCTCGTAGCGGGTGACCACCTCCACCTCGCCGCGTTTCAGGCACGTCGTCACCTCGAGCCGCTCGAGCTCGATTCCCTCGCGTTCGGCGATCCGCAGCGTCTCGGCGATCTCCGACTCGGGGATCCCGAACAGGCGCAGCATGCGCTGGCGGTACACCGTCGCGCCGGCGATCGCCGCGCGCACCGCATCGGTCTCCACGGCGGCGAGCCACATCGGCTGCAGCTCGCGCGGGGGCCCGGGCAGCACGACCACCGTCGGCCCCGGCGGCGAGGCGGGCGGCACGACGAGCCCGGGCGCGGTGCCCACCGGGTCGAGCACCGTCGCTCCCACAGGCACGATCGCCTGCTTGCGGTTGCTCTCCCTGATGGCATCCATGTCGAGGTTCGGGAAGCGCTTGGCGAGCGGGCGCAGGATCTCGGCGATCCGCTCCTCGAGGGCCTCGTCGAGCACCATCTCCCTGCCTTGGAAGCCCCCCACCACCTCCGCCGTCAGGTCGTCGGCGGTCGGTCCGAGGCCGCCGCTCGTGAGCACGACGTCGAGTCCCTCCGCCGCCATGAAACGCAGAGCAGACATCATGTCCTCGGCGCGGTCGCCCACGATCGTCGTGTGCGCGAGATCGACGCCGAGCTCGCGCAGCTGCTCCGCCAGCCACGGCCCGTTGCGGTCGGTCACCCGGCCGCTGAGCACCTCGGTGCCCGTCACCACGATGCCGGCGCGCGCGCTCACGCAGCCCTCACTTGCACGTCGGCAGCTGCGCCTGGGTCAGGGGCTGGCGTCCGCGAGCCTTCGTCACCGAGTAGCCGATCGGCTGGCTGGACGGCGGCACCGTGCGCCGCCTGCCGTCCACGTACATCGTCACCGAGCTGTTGCCGAGCGTCACCACGAAGTGCCGAGCATGGTAGGTGTGCGTGCTTTCGCCCGCCTGGAGTTCGGTTCCCGGGACGAGCTTGCGCCCGTGGTCGCCGAGCAGGCACACATACACCGTCCCCGTCGCCTTCAGCGACAGCGCGACGATCGCGGGCACGTGTGCCGGCGCCGTGGTGGAGGTCGTGCGGTGGGTCGTGGTGTGCGTCGCTCCGCTGTTCGAGGAGGACGATTTCCCGGAGCCGCCACCACTCGTCGCGAGCAGGATGATCAGCAGCGCGATCAGCGCCAGCGTGGCGCTGACGGCGATGATGTACCCACGGGAGGGTCCCTGGCGCGGGCTGCGCCCGCGAGAGCTGCGCGGCGAGGCGACGATCGGCTCGAAGCCTTCGTTCGGGTCTTCGTGGTGCAGGCGGTACTCCTCCACCAGCGCCCTGCCGTCGAGGCCGAGCGCCTGCGCGTAGGTGCGCAGGAAGCTCTTCACGAACGTCGGGCCCGGCAACAGTCCCCACTCTTCGTTCTCGAGCGCCCGCAGGTACTTCGCCCTGATCTTCGTCTGGGCCTCGATCTCCGATACGTCGATGCGCGCGCGCATGCGCGCCTCGCGTAGCGTTGGGCCGATCTCGGGCATGCGCAGAGGCTAGACGCCGAGGAGCTCGATCGGCTCGTACGTGAGGGCTCGCACCGGCGCGGATTCTAACGTCGCAAATTGCGAGCAACTGTTGATGAACCGTGTCTCCCAGCGGCGGCGCGCGCGGGGTGCCGCCGGAGGGTCTCGGGAGGCGGCCGCGGCGGCGGTCTACTCCGCCACCTGCGCGGGTGGCGAAGGCGACGACGACGCGGAGGAGTCGAGCGCCGCGAGCACGCGCGGCAGGTCGGCCTCGGTGATCAGCACCTGCCGCGGCTTCGAGCCTTCGTAGCCGGAGATCACCCCCCGGCGCTCGAGCATGTCGATCATCCGCCCCGCGCGGGTGTAGCCGAGCCGCAGGCGGCGCTGGAGCATCGAGGTGGACGCGGTGCCCATTTCCGCGACGAGCGTGATCGCGTCGCGCAGCAGGGGGTCCTCGTCGGGGTCGAACTCCTCGGCGCCCTCCTCGGCGGGCTCGGGCTCGACCTCCTGGAGGAGCTCCTCGCGCAGCTCGGGCTCCCCCTGGCGGCGCCACATCTCTGTGAGGCGAGCGATCTGCGGCTCGTCGATGTAGGCGCCCTGGATGCGCTGCAGGCGCGAGCTGCCGACGGGGCTGAAGAGCATGTCGCCCGCTCCCAGCAGCGACTCCGCTCCGTTCTGGTCGAGGATCACGCGCGAGTCGGTCTGCGAGGACACTGCGAAGGCGATCCGGGAGGGGACGTTCGCCTTGATCATGCCCGTGATCACGTCGACGCGCGGGCTCTGCGTGGCGAGCACCAGGTGGATGCCCACCGCGCGCGCCTTCTGTGCGAGGCGGATGATCGAGTCCTCCACGTCGGCGGGCGCCACCATCATCAGATCCGCGAGCTCGTCGATCACACACAGGATGTAGGGCAGCGGCGGTTCGCCGCGCCGGGCTCGCACGCGGTTGAGCTCGACCAGCCCACGCGTGCGCGCCAGCGACATGATCCCGTAGCGCTGCTCCATCTCCTTGACGAGGTTCTGAAGCGCGTTCGCAGCCATGCGCGGGCTGGTGATGACCGGCGTGAGCAGGTGCGGGATCGACTCGTAGTGGTTGAGCTCCACCTGCTTGGGGTCCACGAGCACGAGTCGCACCTCGTGCGGCGAGGCGCGCAGCAGGATGCTCGTCAGCATCGCGTTGATCGCGCCGGACTTCCCGGCTCCGGTGGTGCCCGCCACGAGCAGGTGGGGCATCTTCGCGAGATCGGCGCCGATCGCCTTGCCGGCGACGTCCTTGCCGAGCCACACCGTCAGCGGCGACCAGTCCTTCGGGGGCGCCTGGAAGACGTCGCCGAGCTTCACGATGCGCCGCTGGGCGTTGGGCACCTCGACACCCACCGCCTGCTTGCCGGGTATCGGGGCGAGGATGCGGATGTCGGTGGCGGCGAGCGCGTAGGCGAGATCGTCCTTGAGCTGGGCCACCTTGCCCACCTTCGTCCCCGGAGCGAGCCGCAGCTCGTAGCGGGTGATGTGCGGACCGGCAACGGTGCCGATCACCTTCGCCTCGACGCCGAAGTGGCCGAGCGCCTCCACGAGGCTCGTCGAGATCCGCTCCTGCCCCGCCGTGTCGGGCCTGCTCTGCTCGCCGCTCGAGCGGCTGAGGAGCCGCGCCGCGTCGGGCAGCTTCCACACGAAATCGGGGTCGTCGGTGACGACGCCGCGCAGGCGCCCCTGCGGCGTGAGCTCGGCGGGATCGGCGCGTGCGACCCCCGTCACCTCCTCGGCGTCGCCCTCGGCCGGGTCCTCGCGCTCCTGCGCAGCAGCTTCGCCCGTGCCCGCCTTCGAGCGTCGCTCAGCCGCCCCCGGGGACACCGCCTCGCCGGCTTCGGGCGGATCGCCATCCTCCGTCCTTGCCGCCTCCTCCTCGTCGAGCCACTCGCGCGAGGGCGCCTCGACGTGCGTGGCACGGACGATCAGCTGGTGATCCGCCGGCTCCGGCGGGCTGAGCGGCTCCTCGCCCTCCTCGCGGGGCTGCGCGGAAGTGGCCCGCGCCGGGGCGGGCGGGCGGCGCTTGCCGGAGCGCATCATCCGCGTCGTGTCCGCGAGCCCGTGTCCCGTCGCGCGCAGCACGCCCGCGAGCGATGCCCCCGTCACGAGGATGACGCCCGCGAGCAGCAGGAACACGACGAGGATCTGCACGCCCGCGTCCTGCACGAGCGGGTGGGCGAGCGCCCACAGCCCCTGGCCCGCGACGCCGCCGTGGCTCTGGAGGTGCGCGGAGGTCCACGAGCTTCCTTCCGCAGGGCCGGAGCTCAGGCCCAGCGTGCCTGCGGCGAGCGCAAGCGTCACCGCCGCGAACAGGCACAGCGCGCCGGTGCGCAGCGGGCGCAGCGCGGGGAGCACGGGGCGCAGCAGCAGGGACATGCCCGCGGCGACGACCGCCACCGGAGCGAGCAGGCGCGCGCCGCCGAGCGTCCAGCCGAGCGCCACCGCGAGCGCGTGGCCGGCGCGTCCGCCCGCCACCTCCGAGCCGCCCGAGCCGTACAGCACGAAGCCGAGGAACACCCCCAACGCCATCAGCGCGAGCCCGAGCACGTCGCGGCGGCGCTGGTCGAGCGGCGGCAGCCGCGCACGCCAGCGGGCGGCTGCCGATCCCAGCAGCGGCAGCCCGTGGCGCCGTTTCGGCGCGCGGGCACGCGAAGAGCGCCCCCCGGCGCGCCCGCGGGCCGGCCTGCGTTGAGTGGATGGCATCCCGCGCAACTTCGACGCCGCGCGCCCCGAACCTGCCTCCGGACCCTTACCATCGCTTTACAACGCGAAGGTAGATAAAGGGACATGAACGAGTTCTCTCGCACACCGCGCGTCCTCGTGGTGGAGGATGACGACGACATCGCCCAGGCGCTCCAGCGATCCCTGCGGATGGAGGGCTACGAGGTGCGGACCGCCGCCGACGGCCAGACCGCCCTCGAACAGGGCCGCTCCTTCGCACCCGACCTCGTCATCCTCGACCTCGGCCTGCCGAAGCTCGACGGCGTCGAGGTGGCGCGTTCGCTGCGTGCCGACGACGACGTGCCGATCCTGATCCTCACGGCGCGAGACGCCGTGGAGTCCCGCGTGGAGGGCCTCGACGCGGGCGCCGACGACTACCTCGTCAAGCCGTTCGAGCGCCAGGAGCTGCTCGCGCGGATGCGCGCGCTGCTGCGCCGGCGCCCGCCCCGCGGCTCAGCGCCGCTACGCGTCGGCGACCTCTCCCTGAACGCCGACACCCACGAAGTGGCCCGCGCCGAGCGGGCGATCGACCTCACCCAGCGCGAGTTCGAGCTGCTCGAGTACCTGATGCGTAACGAGCGGATCGTCATCTCGCGCCAGCGCCTGCTCGACGAGGTGTGGGGCTACGACCCCTTCTCGACGACGAACACGATCGAGGTGTTCGTCTCGAACCTGCGCCGCAAGCTCGAGGCGGGCGGGGAGCCGCGCCTGCTGCACACGATCAGGGGAGCAGGCTACGTCCTTCGCGCGTAGGCTCCTCGCGGCGCTGCGCCGCATGAGCGCCCGTGTCTCATCGAGCTTCGACGGCGTCCCGATCCGCACGCGCCTGGCGGGCGTCTCGGCGCTGCTCACGTTCGTGATCCTGTGCGCGTTCGCGGTGGGCATCGGCTCGCTCACGGTGCACCGCATCCGCACCGACTTCAACCGCGAGGTAAGCGACACCGCGAGCCAGCTGCCGACCGAGCTCAAACCGACCGTCGACCCGGTGCACAACACGTTCAGCATCTCGCCGCCGCTGCAGTACATCGCCAACCCCGCGGACCACTCGGTCATCAGGATCCTCAATCTCGCCGGCAACGTGGTCGCGCAGTACCCCTCGAACGCCCCCTCGTTCGGCGCGCCCGTCGCCGAACCGCGGACCGTCAACGGCTACCGCGTGGTCAGCCGCCGCGTGACGGTGCTGAGCGACGGCACCCGCATCGGCCAGCTCGTCTTCCAGTACGCGCGGCGCGTGTCCGACACCGAGGCGACGGTCAAGCGCGTCGAGCTGTTCCTGCTGATCGGCGTGCTCGCCGGCACCGCCTTCGCGCTGTTCGCGGGAATGGCGATCGCCCGGCGCGCGATGGCGCCGATCGCCACGCTCACGTCCACCGCCGCCGAGATCGCCCGCACCCGCGACCCCTCGCGCAGGGTGGCCCAGCCGCACGCGGACGACGAGGTCGCCCAGCTCGCGCGCACGCTCGAGGGGATGCTCCGGGAGCTCGATGCCGCCCGCGGGGAGAGCGAAGCCGCGCTCGCCCGTCAGCGCCAGTTCGTCGCCGACGCCTCGCACGAGCTGCGCACCCCGCTGACGAGCGTGCTCGCCAACCTCGAGCTGCTCGCCGAGTCGCTGCACGGCGACCAGGGCGACGCCGCCCGCTCGGCCCTGCGCTCGTCGCAGCGGATGCGCAGGCTCGTCGCCGATCTGCTCCTGCTCGCGCGCACCGACGCTGCCCGCGTCGTGGCGCGTGAGCCGTGCGACCTCGCGCAGGTGGTGGTCGAGGCGGCGGGCGAGCTCGGCCCGGTGAGCGCCCACCACGAGATAACGCTCGACGCGCAGCCGGCGCTCGTCAACGCCGCGCGCGACGAGGTCCACCGGCTCACGATCAACCTCCTCGAGAACGCGCTGCGCCACACCCCACCGGGTACCGAGATCCGCATGTCCACCGCCACCGTCGGCATGCAGGTGGAGCTCGTCGTGGAAGACGACGGGCCCGGGATCCCACCGGAGCTCGAAGCAAACCTGTTCGAGCGCTTCGTCCGCGGCGCGGGCGACCGCGGCGGCTCCTTCGGCCTCGGCCTGGCGATCGTGCAGGCGGTTGCAACCTCGCACGGCGGCAGCGTCGATCTCGAGCCCCGACCCGACCACACCGGGGCCCGCTTCGTCGTGCGCCTGCCCGCCCTGTCAGACCTCGACGACGACGGGAAGCACCATCGGCCGCCGCTTGAGACGGTCGTAGACTAGCTTCGCGAGATCGTCGTGGAGGGTCTGCGCGAGCAGGTCCACCTCGCGGATTTCCTCCGCAGCGGCACGGCGCAGAGACTCCTCCACAGTCATGCGGATCTCCTCCAGCAGCTCGTCAGCCTCGTCGAGGAAGGGCACCCCGCGGAAGATCACCTCCGGGTCGGCAACCGAGCTGCCGTCCTGCTCGGCGATCGTCACCACGACGATGAAGATGCCGTCCGCCGAGAGCATGCGGCGGTCGCGCAGGGCCACGTCTGCGAGCTCTCCGATCTCGACCCCGTCCACGAACGTCATCCCCGCCTGCTCGCGCTCGGCGAAGCGGGCGCCGCGCTCGTCGATGTCGAGCGGCAGGCCGTTGTCGCCCTGGAAGATGTTCTCAGGAGCCACCCCCACGGCCTCGGCGAGCTGCGCGTGCAGGCGCAAGCGCTTGAAGTCGCCGTGGAAGGGCATCACGTAGCGGGGCTTGACGAGGTTCAGCATCAGCTTGACCTCCTCGGCATACCCGTGGCCCGAGGCGTGCACGGGCGCGTCGCGAGGCGTGATGACGTCACAGCCGATGTGATAGAGGCGGTCGATCGTCTCGTTCACCGCGCGCTCGTTGCCGGGTATCGGCGTGGCGGAGAAGACGACGGTGTCGCCGCCGCGCAGCTCCACCTGCGGGTGGTCGCGGTGGGCCATCCGCCGCAGCGCCGACAGCGGCTCGCCCTGGGAGCCCGTCGAGATGATCACCACCCGCTCGTCGGGGAAGTCGCCGATCTCGCGGGGGCCCACGAGCATCCCCTCGGGTATCTCGATGTGGCCGAGGCTGCGGCCGATGCCCACGTTCTTGCGCATCGAGCGCCCCACGAGCGCCACCTTGCGATCGAGCGCCTCGGCGGCGTCGACGACCTGCTGCACGCGGTGGATGTTGGAAGCGAAGCTCGTCACGACGATCCGCCCCTCGCAGCGCGCGAACGCGTCCTCGAGGTGCGGGCCCACCACGGACTCCGACGGCGAGAAGCCGTCCCTGTCCACGTTCGTCGAGTCGCCGCACAGCAGCAACACCCCCTCGCGGCCCAGCTCCGCCAGGCGCGAGACGTCCGCGGGCGGTCCGTCGACGGGGGTCTGGTCGAACTTGTAGTCGCCCGTGATGAGCACGGTGCCGAGGTCCGTGCCGAGGGCAACCGCGCACGAATCGGGGATCGAGTGCGTCATGTGCACCATCTCCAGCGTGAACGGCCCGAGCTCGAGCGACTCGCCCGCCTCCACGTCCTGCAGCTCCACGTCGCGCAGCTTGTGCTCATCGAGCTTCGAGCGCGCCATCGCCACCGTGAGCGCACCGCCGTAGACGGGCGGGGGCGCGGAGCTGCCCGCTGCCAGCAGCTCGCGCATCACCCACGGCATCGCGCCGAGGTGGTCCTCGTGGCCGTGGGTTACGACGATCGCCTCGATGTCGCGTGCGCGCTCGCGCACGTAGGCGAAGTCCGGGAGGACGAGATCGATCCCCACCATCTCCGGCGTCGGGAAGCGCAGGCCGACGTCGACGACGATGATGCGGCCGTCGTACTCGACGACCGTCATGTTCTTGCCGATCTCCCCCAGCCCGCCGAGGGGCAGGACGCGCAGGGCGGAGCTCACGCGGCGGCGGGTGCGGGCGGGACCGGGACGAGGCCGTGCCGCTGGAGCATCGCGCGGACCTCCGCCGCCTCCTCGTCGGTGGCCTCCACCAGCGGCAGCCGCAGACCGCCCACGTTGTGGCCGAGCATGTTCAGCGCGGCCTTCGTGCACGTCGGGCTGGACGTCAGGAACAGCGTCCGGTAGACGTCCTGGAGCGAGGCGTCGATCTCCGCGCGCTGCTCCGGTTCGGTCACCATCCGCTGCATCTCGTTGCCCACGATGTGGCTGGCGACGAGGATCCCGCCGGCGCCGCCGAGGTCGAGCGCGCTCGCGAACGTGGCGTCGTCGCCGGCGTACAGGGCGAGCCCGTCGATTGGCTGGAGCTCCTGCGCGTTGGCCTGCTTGACACCCTCGATCCCTTCGATCTGGGCGAGCTCGGCGAGCAGGTCGGGGGGCATGTTCGTGCCCGTGCGAGCTGGGATGTTGTAGAGGATCACGGGCACGTCGCTCGCCCGCGCAATCGCCTCGTAGTGGCGCAGCAGGCCGAGCCTGCTCGGCTTGTTGTAGTAGGGCGTCACCGACAGCACCGCGTCCACGCCGAGGGCGGCTGCGCGCTCGGTCAGGTGGATGGCGTGGCGCGTGTCGTTCGTGCCCGTCCCCGCGACGACGCTCTTACCGGGGGGCGCTCGGCGACCGCGAGCTCGATCACCCGCAGCTGCTCCTCGTCGGTGAGCGTGGACGCCTCACCGGTGGTGCCCGTCACGACGAACCCGTCCGAGCCGTTCTCGGCGAGGTGGCACATGAGCGCAACGAACGACTCCTCGTTGACCGAGCCGTCGCTGTCGAAGGGCGTGACGATGGCCGTGAGGACTGCGCCGAGGTCGATCATCGTCTGGAGTATCGCATCCAGCCGCCCTGTCAGAAAAGCAGGCTCTCCAGGCCGAATACGGGCGAGCGCTCGAGCGAGCCCACGCGGCGCACGGCGAGCAGCACCCCCGGCATGAACGACTCGCGGCTGATCGAGTCGTGGCGGATCGACAGCGTCTGGCCGAGGTCGCCGAGGATCACCTCCTGATGGGCGACGAGGCCCGGCAGGCGCACCGAGTGGATCGGCGGCTGCGGCTTGCCCGAAGCCTCCGCCATCAGCCGCGCCGTGCGCGCGGCTGTACCGCTGGGCGCGTCGAGCTTGGCGTCGTGGTGGAGCTCGATGATCTCCGCCTTCGCCATGTGCGCCGCAGCCTCCGCGGCGAAGCGCATCATCAGGACCGCGCCGATCGCGAAGTTGGGCGCGATCAGGACGTTCGCGCGCCGCCCCTTCTCCGCGCCCGCTGCTTCGAGCGGCGCGGGGTCGAAGCCGGTGGTGCCGATCACGACGTGGACGCCCGCCTCCACGCACGCGAGCGCGTTGGCGAGCGCGGTGTCGGGGGTGGTGAAGTCCACCACGACCTGCGCCCCTGCGAGCACCTCCTCGAGGGTGACGCCGAGCTGCGGGTCGGCGCGCCCCACGAGCTCCATGTCGGAAGCTCCCTCGACGGCTTCGCAGACGGTCTGCCCCATCCGCCCCGCAGCCCCCGCCACCGCCACACGGATCATCCGGCGCCCCGCGCTCCCGCCTGCGCCCCCGCGCCCGCGAGCGGTGCGATCGCCGCTCGGAAGCTCTCCTCGTCGGGTCCCACGCCGGCAACCGACAGCCTCGCCGGCGAGTACAGCTCCTCGGCGAGCTCGCGCACGTCCTCGATGCCGACCGCGTCGATCCGCTCGAGCACCTCGCCGAGTGACATGATCGGTAGCTCGCCGAGCACCGAGCTGCCGAGTCGGCTCATGCGCGCCGCGGTGGACTCGAGCGCCAGCACGACGCGCCCCTTCAGGTTCTCGCGGGAGCGGCCGAGCTCGGCCTCGCTCGCCGGATCTTCGACGCAGCGCTCGAGCTCGCCCGCCACCACGGCGAGCGCCTCCACGAGATTGTCCGGGCGCGTGCCCACGTACAGGCCGACTTCGCCGATGTCAGCGAACAGGTTCGAGAAGCAGAAGACGGAGTAGGCGAGGCCGCGGCGCTCGCGCACCTCCTGGAAGAGGCGCGAGGAAGAGGTGCCGCCGAGCACGCCTTCGAGCACCCGCAGCGCGAAGCGCCGCTCGTCGTCGCGCGCGATCCCGCCGCCGCCCACGCACACGTGGAACTGCTCGGTGTCTTTCTCGAGGAAGCGGACGCGCGCCTCGAGCGCGGGCTGATCGGCGCGCGCGGGCGCCGGCGTGGCGGCGGCGGCGCGCTCGCGGGCGCGCTCGGCCGCGAGCGCCATCTCGACGATCGCGTCGTGCTCGAGCGAGCCTGCGGCCGCGATCACGATGCCCTGGGGCAGGTAGCGCCCGGCGTGGAACGCCGTGAGCTGCTCGCGCGTCACCCCGCCCACCACCTCGGCGGTGCCGATCACCGCGCGGCCCAGCGGGTGCGAGCCGAACACCGCCCGGCCGAGCAGGTCGAAGACGCGGTCCTGCGGGTCGTCCTCGTACATCGCGATCTCCTCGAGCACCACCTCACGCTCGGCCTCGAGCTCCTCGAAGCGCGGCGCGTAGACCATCTCGCCCATCACGCCGAAGGCGCGCTCGAGGTGACGGTCGAGCACGCGCGTGAACAGCGACGTCGCCTCCTTGTCGGTGCCCGCGTTGATCTCCGCGCCCATCGCGTCGAAGATCTGGTCGATCTCCTCCGAGCCGTAGCTCGCGGTGCCGCGGAACAGCATGTGCTCGAGCAGGTGCGAGATGCCCGCCTCGGCGTCGCGCTCGCTGCGCGAGCCGCTGGCGATCCAGAAGCCGAGCGCCACCGAGCGCACGCCGGGCACGCGCTCGGTGACCACCCGCACGCCGGAGTCCAGCGTGGTGATGCGGTGCTCTAGATCCACCCGGGGTGCGTCAGTCGCGGTTGCGGCGCGGGCGCCCCGACCCGCGCTCGCGCGAGCCGCGGTCCGAGCGCTCGCGGCCGTTGCGCGAGGGCCGGCGCTCGCCGCCTTCGCGCGGGCGGCCTCCGCCGCCGCCGCCGGTGCCCACGCCCGCGAGCTCTTCCACCGACTTGCCCTGGATGTCGGGGTCGTGCGAGAGGCGCAGGCCGATGCGCCCGCGCTCGCGGTCCACCTCCACCACGCGCACGTTCACCTCGTCGCCCTTGTTGAGCACGTCCTCGACGCTCTCTACGCGCTCGCCCGGCGAGACGTTGGAGATGTGCAGCAGGCCGTCGGTGCCCTTGGCGAGTTCGATGAACGCCCCGAACGTGGTCGTCTTGACGACCTTGCCGACGTACTCGTCGCCGACCTCGACCTCCTTCATCATCATCCGCACACGCTCCACGAGCGCGTCGCCGAGCTCGCCGTTGGCGGAGTAGACGAGCACCTGGCCGTCGTCGTTGACGTCGATCTGGGATTCGAACTCGTCCGACAGGGCGCGGATCGTTTCGCCGCCCTTGCCGATCAGCAGGCCGATCTGCGAGGGGTCGATCTGGATCGTCTGGATCCGTGGCGCGAACTGGCTGAGCTGCTCGCGCGGGCCGTCGATCACCTCGGCCATCCTGCCGAGGATGTACGTGCGCGCCTCCTTCGCCTGGGCGAGCGCGTCGCGCAGGATGTCGAACGTGACGCCCGTGATCTTGATGTCCATCTGCAGGGCGGTGATGCCGCGCTCGGTGCCGGCGACCTTGAAGTCCATGTCACCGAGATGGTCCTCCACGCCCGCGATGTCCGTCAGCACGATGTAGTCGTCGCCCTCTTTGATGAGCCCCATCGCGATGCCCGCCACCGGGCGCTTGATCGGCACGCCGGCATCCATCAGCGACAGCGAGGAGCCGCACACCGACGCCATCGAGGAGGACCCGTTGGACTCGAGGATGTCCGAGACGACGCGGATCGAGTAGGGGAACTCCTCGGTCGAGGGCACCATCGGCGCGAGCGCACGCTCGGCGAGCGCCCCGTGCCCCACGTCGCGGCGCTTCACGCCGCCGATGCGGCCCGCCTCCCCGACCGAGAAGGGCGGGAAGTTGTAGTGGTGCCAGTAGAACTTTTTCGTTTCGAGGCCGAGCGTGTCGAGGCGCATCTCCTCCTTCAGCGTGCCCATCGCGACGACGCTCAGAGCCTGCGTCTGGCCGCGCGTGAACAGCGCGGAGCCGTGCGTGCGGGGCAGGACGCCCACCTCGATCGTGATGTCGCGGATCTCGTTCTCCGAGCGTCCGTCGGGACGGCGCTTCGCCACGGCGATGCGCTCGCGGATGATCGACTTCTCGAGCTTGTCGAACGCGAGCTGGGCCGCCGCGCGGCGCTCCTTGGCCGCCAGCGCCTGCTCCTCGGAGGCGCCCTCGGGAGCCGGGGGCCCGTGCTGCTCGAGCACCGCCTCCGCGACCGCCTTGGTTGCGTCCTGGCGCTCGAGCTTGTCCTCGACCTGCGTCGCCGCGTCGAGCGCAGCGCCGTGGGAGGCGCGCACCGCGTCGAGCACGCCCGGGTCCACCTGGATCGTCTCGAACACTTTCTTCGGCTTGCCGACGCGCGCGGCGAGGTCGCGCTGCAGCGCGCACAGCTTCTTGATCTCGGCGTGGGCGATGTCGAGCGCGTCGAGGATCTCCGCCTCCGGGATCTCGCTGGCGCCCGCCTCCACCATCAGGATCGCCTCCTCGGTGCCGGCGACGACGAGATCGAGCTCGGAGGGATGCTCGCCCTCGGCGAGCAGGTCGGGCTCGGCGGGGTTGACGACGAAGTTGCCCTCCACCTTGCCGATGCGCACCGCCCCCACGGGGATGGGCAGCGGGATGTCGGAGATCATCAGCGCCGCCGACGCGCCGTTCATCGCGAGGATGTCGTAGGGGTGGACGTGGTCGATCGACAGCGGGATCGCGACGAGCTGGGTGTCGTAGCGCCATTCCTTCGGGAACAGCGGGCGGATCGGCCGGTCGATCATGCGCGCGGTGAGAGTGCCCTTCTCGCCGGGGCGGCCCTCGCGCTTGAAGAAGGAGCCGGGGATCTTCCCGGCGGCGTACATGCGCTCCTCGACGTCCACCGTGAGGGGGAGGAAGTCGACGTCGCGGACGTTGCCCGCGACCGCTGTTGCGAGGACCATCGTGTCGCCCTGGCTGACGACGACTGCGCCGGAGGCCTGCTTGGCCATCCTGCCGGTCTCAAACGAGATCTCGCTACCGGCGATCTCCACGGAGACCCGCGTCACGGCATCACTACTCATATTCACTGCCTTCCTGTTCCGCCCGTCGGTCGGCGGTCCGTTCTCTTTTTCCTTGTATCCGAACGAAGGCAGCTTAGCGGACCGGGTAGCCGCAACCGCTGCTGAACCGGGTCTGGCAGCGCCGCCCGGCCGGCGGGCGACCCGTCCGGTGGTCCCCCGCGCGGCGGACGCCGCTAGGCGCCGGCGGCGGGCTCGGCGAAGGCGCTCTCGAGGCCGCTTCGCAGCAGCTCGAGGCTCGGCAGCTCGCCGGGCGAGGCCGCCTGGTAGCTCCAGCGGACCACCCCCTGCTCGTCGATCACGACGAGCGCGCGCTGCGGGAAGCCCGCCTCGTGCAGCACCCCGAAGGCGCTGCAGGCGGCGCCCTTCGGCTCGAAGTCCGAGAGCTGCTCGCTGTTCACGCCGAGCTTCTCGCGAAAGGCAGCCTGCGCCCAGGTGGAGTCGCAGGACACGCCGTACAGGCCGCCGTTCTGCCCGGCGAGCTCGGCCACCAGCGGCTCGTACAGCTGGAGCTGGTCGGTGCACACCGGGCTGAACGCGAACGGGTAGAAGACGAGCACCGTGCGCCGGCCGCGCAGGTCCTCCTCGGTGAAGCTGCCGCCGTCGCCGCGGGTGAGCTTGAAGGACGGCGCGGCCGTGCCCGGGTCGAGGACCATGCCGCAAGGCTATCCCCTGCGACCCCGGCGCGAACGCCCGCTCGGCCGTCGGCCGCTACTTGCGCAGGCCGAGCTCTTTGATCAGCGCGCGGTAGCCCTCGAGGTCGTCGCGCTGCAGGTAGTCCAGGAAGCGGCGGCGTTTGCCCACGAGCATCAGCAGGCCGCGGCGCGAGTGGTGGTCTTTGTTCTGCTCGCGCAGGTGCTCGGTGAGGTGGTTGATCCGCTCCGTGAGCAGCGCGATCTGCACCTTCGTGGAGCCCGTGTCGCGCTCGCTCGCGCCGAACTTGGCTGCGATCTCGCGCTTGCGCTCGCTGGTCAGGGCCGGCATGCCGAGGGACGGTAGCAGAAGCGATCGGGCGCTCGCGGACGTTCTCGACGGGCCTCGCGGTGCGCCAGGACGCCCGCTCAGGCGACGGCGGCGGCGATCTCGCGGGTGCGCTCCACGTCGCTGCGCATCTGCTCGACGAGCGCCTCCGCGCTGTCGAAGCGGCGCTCGCCGCGCAGGCGCTCGAGGAACTCGAGGCGCAGCTGCGATCCGTAGATGTCGCCCTCGAAGCCGAGGATGTAGGCCTCGATCAGCTCGCCGCGCCCCGTCTTGAAGGTCGGGCGCACGCCGATGCTGACGGCGGCGGGCGCCTCGTTGACGCCGGCAGGGCCGTCGGCGAGGCATGCGTAGACGCCATGGGCTGGGCACACGATCGCCTCCTCGGGGACGAGGTTCGCCGTCGGGAAGCCGAGCTCGCGGCCGCGGGCGTCGCCGGAGGCGACCTCGCCGGCGAGCTGGAAGCGGCTGCCGAGCAGGCGGTTGCCCTCCGCGACGTCACCTGCGAGCAGGAGGCCGCGGATGCGGCTCGAGGAGACGATCTCGCCGTCCACCTCGAGCAGCGGGTGCACAACGGTGCGGAAGCGCTCGTCGCCCGCCAGCAGGGCGGAATCGCCCTGCGCCTTGTGACCGAAGCGGAAGTTCTCGCCGATGGACACCTCGGCGGCACCCAGCGCCCCCACGAGCACCTGATCCACGAAGTCGGTCGAGCTGCGCGCTGCGAAGGCGGCGTCGAAGGGGATGACGATCATCTCCTCGACGCCGAGCCCGGCGACGAGCTCCGCCTTGCGCTCGAGCGTCGTCAGCAGCCGCGGGGTGTGCTGTGGCGCAACCACCGACACCGGGTGGGGGTCGAACGTCAGCACGCTGTCCGAGCCCTGGATCACCTCGCGATGGCCGAGGTGCACGCCGTCGAAGGTGCCGACGGCCACGCTGCGACCCGCTCGGGGCTCGACGTCGGGCAGTCGCGTCACCTTCACGGGCGCACAGCCTATTGGCGGGGCGCGGCGCGCACCATCTCGAGCGCGCGCTCGAGCCCGAGCAGCGGCGGCTGCCAGGGCTCGCCGCGCGCGGGCGGAGCGACCGCCTCGGACACCTCGAAGGGACCGATCGCCGTGCGGCGCAGCTCGAGGCAGTAGGCGTCGCCGAGGTCGGCGATCAGCGAGCGCACGTACGTGCCCGAGCCGCATTCGATCTCGAAGCAGGCGGTGGGCGGCTCCTCGGCGCTCCGCGAGACCTCCTCGAAGCGCTGCACCGTGACGATGCGCTCGGGCATCTCGAAGTCCTCCCCGCGGCGGGCACGGCGGTAGGCGCGCTCGCCCCCCACCTTCACGGCTGAGTAGGCCGGCGGGCGCTGCCGGATCTCGCCCGTCGGCAGCGTTGCGCCCGCCGGGGGGATGCGACCGGTGTAGGTGATCTCGCCCTCGGTGTCACCGGTGCTCGAGAGCGCCCCGAGGCGGGCGAGCGTGCGATAGCGCTTCGGCAGCCCCATCAGCACGCGCTGCGATTTCGTCGCCCGCCCCACGAGCACGATCAGCAAGCCGGTGGCGAAGGGGTCGAGCGTGCCCGCGTGGCCGGTGCGCACGCCGCCGAGCGCGCCGCGCACCCGCGCGACGACGTCGTGCGAGGTCATCCCCGCGGGCTTGTCGATCAGCAGTACGCCGTCCATCTCCACCGCGCGCCGCGGCGCCCGCGGCGCTTCTCAGGCGACCGTGGCGGCCGCCTGTCCCTCAGAGGACGGGTGCAGCTGCTCGGCGATCGCCTCGCGCAGGAACGCGACGAGCTCCGCGGGCGCGAGGGAGGTGGTGAAGCCCGCCGCGCGGCGGTGGCCCCCGCCACCCTGGGCGCGCGCGATCGCCGACACATCGACGTCATCGTCGGTGGCGCGCAGCGACACTTTGTGCTGCCCCGCGCGCTCGCCGGCGGAGAGCTCGCGCACGAGCACCGCCACCTTCGTGTCCTTGAGCGTGCGCAGCTGATCGATGATCCCCTCGGAGTAGCTTTCCTCGGCGTCCGCGCGCTCGAAGTCCTCGGCGCTGAGCGCCGCGATCGTGAGCTCGCCCGAGTCGTAGCGCTCGACGCGTGCGAGCGCGAGGGAGAGCAGGGTGAGCTTGCCCAGCGGCACGCCCTCGTACAGGCGCCGGTAGACGCCCGGCACGTCGACGCCCGCTTCGATCAGGTCCGCCGCCATCAGGTGCGCGCGCGGACCCGTGTTCTCGTACATGAAGCGTCCGGTGTCGGTGATCAGGCCGATGTACAGCGCTTCCGCGATCAAGCGGTCAGGGCGCACGCCGAGGCCGTCCATCAGGCCCCACACGATCTCGGCGGTGCAGGACGCCTCGGGCACCACGTAGTTGAGCGTCCCGAAACGCGTGTTGTCGTGGTGGTGGTCGATGTTGAGCAGGTGCCTGCCGTCACGCAGCACCCCCGCGGAATTGCGGTCGATGTTGCCGCAGTCGAGCAGCACCACCGTGCGCTCGGCGACGTCTGGGGGCGGCTCGTGGATCGCCCCCGCGAGCGGCAGCATGCCGTACTCGTCGGGGAGCGGCAGGTCGGACTCGCCGATGAACATCACGGAGTCCTTGCCGAGCGCCGTGAGCAGGCCGTGCATCGCCGCGAGCGAGCCGAGCGCGTCGCCGTCCGGGCTCTCGTGCGTGGCGAGCGCGAAGCGTGCGTCGTCTCGGATCCGCTCGAGGACGAGCTCGCGCACCGCCTGGTTTGACTGCGGCTCGCTCATGAGTCGGCGAGCTCGTCGATGAGGGCCTCCACACGCATCGCGCGGTCAGTCGTCTCGTCGTAGATGAACTCGAGCGTCGGCGTGTGCTTCAAGCCGAAGCTCGCGGGCAAGCCGGCCCTGCAGGTAGCCGTGCGCGCTGCGCAGGCCCGCGAGCGTGTCCTCGCGCTCCTGCTCGCCGGACTGGCGGCCGCGGTCGCCGAGCACGCTCACGTACACGCGGGCATGGCGCAGGTCAGGGCTGGTCCTAACATCGGTCACGGTCACGAATCCCACTCGAGGGTCCTTCAGGTCCGCTGCCATCGCATCGCCGATCACCTGGCGAATCGCCTCATCGACCCTGCGCATACGGCCCGCGGTCATCCTACCCCTCCAATTCCCCGCAGAGCTGCGCGTCCCTGCTGGGAGCGATCAGGAGGACAGCTCGCGCTCCTGAAGTCGCGTCTCGTAGGTCTCGAGCACGTCGCCCTCGTGGACGTCCTGGAAGTTGGTGAGCACGATCCCGCACTCGAAGCCGGAGCTGACCTCGCGGACGTCGTCGTTGAACCGGCGCAGGCTCTGGATCGTCGTGTCGTAGATGACGGTGCCATCGCGTACGAGGCGCACGCGCGCACCGCGCGCAACTTTGCCCTCGGTGACGAAGGATCCGGCGATCACGCCGATGCGCGAGGCGCGGAACAGCTGGCGCACCTCCGCCTGGCCGAGCGGCGTCTCGACCTCGGTGGGCTCGAGCATGCCCTGCATCGCCGCGCGCAGCTCCTCGATAGCGCGGTAGATGACGGCGTAGGAGCGGATCTCGACGCCCTCGCGGTCGGCGATCTGGCGCGCGTCGCCGACGGGCCGCACGTTGAACGCCAGGATCACGCCCTCCGAGGCCGCCGCGAGCATCACGTCGGACTCGTTGATGCCGCCGACGCCGCGGTGGATGATGTTGACCTGGACCTCCTCCTGCGGGAGCTTCGCGATCTCGTCCTCGATCGCCTCCAGCGAGCCCGCGACATCGGCCTTGACGACGAGGCCGAGCTCCTTCACCGCGCCCTCCTGGGCGAGCTTGAAGACGTCCTCGAGCGACACCTTGCGCCCGGAGCGGCGCGCGAGCGCCTCCGTCTTCAGGCGGTTCGCCCGCTCGCCGGCGAGCTGGCGCGCGCGGCGCTCGTTCTCGACGACGCGTACGTGCTCGCCCGCCTCGGGCACGCCGTCGAACCCGAGCACCTCGACCGGCTGCCCGGGGGTGGCGCGCTTGAGCCGCTGCCCGGTGAAGTCCTGCATCGCGCGCACGCGGCCGAAGTTCGCGCCGGCGACGAGCGCGTCGCCGACACGCAGCGTGCCGCGCTGGATGAGAATCGTCACAACCGGGCCCCTGCCGGGGTCGAGCTTGGACTCGATGACCGCCCCCGAGGCGTCGACGTCACGGTTGGCTTTGAGCTCCTCGAGGTCGGTCACCACCTGGATCGTGTCGAGCAGCGAGTCGAGGCCTTCCTTCGTCTTCGCGCTGACGTCTACGAACTCGGTGTCGCCGCCCCAGTCAGAGGGCTGCAGCCCATGCTGGGTCATCTCGGTGCGCACGCGCTCGGGCTGAGCGCCCTCCTTGTCGATCTTGTTCACCGCCACGACGATCGGCACTTCAGCCGCCTTCGCGTGATCGATCGCCTCCTCCGTCTGCGGCTTGACGCCGTCGTCGGCCGCGACGACGATCACGGCGAGGTCGGTGACGCGCGCGCCGCGCGCGCGCATCGCGGTGAACGCTTCGTGGCCCGGGGTGTCGAGGAAGGTGATCTCCTTGCCCGCGTGGTGCACCTGGTAGGCGCCGATGTGCTGCGTGATGCCGCCCGCCTCGCCGGCCACCACCTCGGTCTCGCGGATCGCGTCGAGCAGCGAGGTCTTGCCGTGGTCGACGTGGCCCATGATGGTCACCACCGGCGGCCGTTCGACGAGGTCGTCCTCGGAGTCCTCGTAGACGGGCTCGACGTCCACGTCGTCGGCTGCATGGACGATCTCGATCTCCTTCTCGAACTCGTCGGCGAGCACCTGGATCGCGTCGTCGGAGAGCGTCTGCGTGAGCGTCGCCATCTCCCCCAGCGACATCAGCTTCTTGATCACCTCGGGCACCGCCACGCCGAGGTACTCCGCGACGTCCTTGACGGTCGAGCCCGAGTTCACGCGGATCAGGTCGGTCGCCTCGAGCGCCGCGGTGTCGATCGGCGCGATCGTCTCGTCGTAGGTGCCGCGGCGACGGCGGCCGCGCCGCGGTCGGCGCTGGGGCTGGTTGGAGGGGCCGCCCTGCTGGCGGCGCGACGCCTGGGAGTCGATCACGACGCGCCTGCGCCCGCCCGGGCCCGACGTCTCCCGGGAGTGCGCTCGCCCGTGCGCGAGTCGCGCGTCGGTCGCACGCGGTCGGGCGCCGGGGGCGCCTGGCGGTCGCGGCGCCCGCGGCGGGCGCGGAAGCGGCACCGGACGCCGATCTCGGCGCGGCGTCAGCGTCCGCGGCGGGTGCCCGCCCGGTGTCGGCTGGCGGCGGCGCTGCGCCGCCTGCGCGCGCGGCTGCTCGGGCGGAGCGCTCGCCGCGGGCTGTGCCGCCGGGGCCTCGGCGCCGGGCTGCTTGGCGGCGCCCTGCTCGGCGGCGGGCTGCGGCTTGGCCTGCGCCGCCGGCTGCTTCTTCGCCGGCGCCTTCGCGGGCTTCGCCGCGGGCGGTGCGGCAGGTGCGCGCCGTTGCTGCTCGCGGGCCCCGAGGCGGCACCGTCGGCGAGCGCCTCGAGCGCGGCTGCCTCGTCGACGGAGGAGGCGGCCGCCTTCGCCTCCACGCCGGCAGCCTTCAGCTTCTCCAGCAGTTCCTTGCTGGAGAGCCCGTGCTCCTTGGCGATTTCGTGAACGCGTCGCTTGCTCATCGGCCCACCGATTCTACGATCTCCGGATCGAGCGCCACCGCTGCGCGCAGCGCGCGCTGAAAGGCGCCGCGGCGCAGCGCCGCCTGCAGGCAGGCCCGGGCGGGCTCGGCGCCCGGCGCGGCGCGGCAGGTATACGCGCCGCGGCCGCCCATCCGCCCCTCGCGGTCCTGCACGACCAGCGAACCCGAGTCATCCCGGTTGGCGGCGACGACGAACCGTACGAGCTCGCTCTTGGGTGCAACGCGGCCGCAGCCGGCGCACCGGCGACGAGGCTCGTGTCCTGCTATGTCGCCTGCTCCTCAGCGGCCTGCTGCGGGACGGTCGCCGACGGCGCCCCCTCGGCCGGCTCCGCGACGGGCTGCTCGGTGTCGGCCGGCTCCGCCTCGGCGGTCGGCGCCTGCTCCGGCTCCGCGCTCGACGGACGGCTCGGGGCTCGGCTCCGGCGCGGCCTCGGCGGCGTCTGCCTCCTCCAGGGCGGGCTCCGCGGGCGCCGGCTCCGCGGCGGGGGCGTCCTGCGGGGCCGAGGCGGCAGCGAGATCGGCGACGTTGTCGCTGTCGATCGCCGCGAGCGCCTGGTGCGATTCGAGGCCGCAGTAGCGCGAGCCCGAGAGCGCGGCGTTCGGGCAGCGCCTGCCGTTTGAGAGGATCGCTGCGCAGCGGCCGCTCACCTCCTCCTCCTCGTAGCCGTGCTCGGCCTCCTCCGCCGCGAACTCGGTCTCCGAGCGGATGTCGACGCGCCAGCCGGTGAGGCGCGCGGCGAGGCGCGCGTTCTGGCCCTCGCGGCCGATCGCCAGCGAGAGCTGGTCGTCGGGAACGATCACCGTGGCCTGCTTGGCGTCGTCGTCGACGAGCACCTCGCGCACGCGCGCCGGCGAGAGCGCCTTGGCGACGAAGCGGGCGGGCTCGTCGTTGAAGGGGATGATGTCGATCTTCTCGCCGCGCAGCTCGGAGACGACCATGCGCACGCGCGAGCCGCGCGGGCCCACGCACGCGCCGACCGGGTCGACGCCGTCGGTGTGCGAGATGACCGCGATCTTCGAGCGGTAGCCGGGCTCGCGGGCGACGTTCGCGATCTCGACGAGCCCGTCGGCGATCTCCGGCACCTCGAGCTCGAACAGCTTCTTGATCAGCTCGGGGTCGCGGCGCGAGACGATGATCGCGGGGCCCTTCGTGGAGGGGGAGACCTCCTTGATGACCGCCTTGATGCGCTGCGAGTGGTCGTAGCGCTCGCCCTCCACCTGCTCGGACTTGGGCAGCAGCGCCTCGACGCGTTCGCGCAGCTGGACGAGCGTGTAGCGGGAGTCGGACTGCTGCACGATGCCCGTGATCAGCTCGCCGACGCGGTCGCGGTACTCCTCGTACATCATGTCGCGCTCGGCCTCGCGGATCCGCTGCAGGATCACCTGCTTGGCGGTCTGCGCCGCGATCCGGCCGAAGTCGTCGGGCGTGACGTCGCGCTCGTCGATCTGATCGCGGTATTCGGCGAACTTCTTGGGGTCGATTTCAGGTTCCTCGGGTTCGCGCATCTCCCCCGTCTCGGGGTCGATCGTCGTTTCCTCGTCGATCGTCTCGACGATCAGGTGCGCCTCGAGGCGCTCCGGGATGATCAGCTCGATCACCCTGAAGTCCGCCGTGTCGCGGTCCATTTCGACGCGCGCGTACTTGGCGGAGCCCGGCTGCTTCTTGTATGCGGACAGGAGGGCGTCCTCGAGCGCGAGCATCAGCTTCTCGGGCTCGATGCCCTTCTCGCGCGCGAGCGCGTGCATGGCCTCAAGGATTTCGCGTGACATCGGCGGCGGGCTCCTTACTCCTCGATCAGGTTGGAACGGCGGATCTCCGAGTAGGGGATCGCCACCACGCCGTCGTCGGCGGCGAGCGTGACCTCCGAGTCGGAGGCGCCCACGAGCTCGCCCGTGAGGCTGCGCCGCGGACGCAACTCGCCCGTGCCGGCGGGGTCGAGCGAGCGCGGATGGCGCACCCGCACGCGCGCGCGACGACCGACGAAGCGGCGGAAGTGCGCGGGCTTGGTGAGCGGGCGCTCGCGGCCCGGCGATGACACCTCGAGCGAGTAGCGCTCCCGCAGGTCGTTCAGCTGCCTGGTGACGCGCTCGCACATGTCGAGCGTGACGCCGTCCGGGTGGTCGATGAACACGCGCAGGCAGCGTCCGCCGACGATCTCGGCGAGGAGCACCTCGATCTCCGGATCGCTCGCCGCGAGCCGGGCCTCGATGTCTGTCTGGAGCGTGTTCACAAAACTCGTCCTTTACGCAAAAAAAGCGGGCGTGCGCCCACTTTCGGTACTGCTGCCGGAGCCTGCGCGCCGGCACGAAAGCTGTTGATCGAGCATAGCATCGGGGGGCCGGCGCGGAGCGCCCTAGGCGGCCCGCTCGGCGTCGCGGCGAGCGCGATCGCGGTAGAGCCTGTAGTCCGCTCGCTCGGGCCTCAGCGAGCACGCCAGCGCGAGCGGCTGGCAGGCCTCGCGGTGGCGCCCGAGCTGCTGCATCGAGCGGCCGAGGCAGAACAGGGCGTAGTCGTTCGTGGGGGTCTTCGTGGCGACCGCCTGGAACTCGGCGGCGGCTCCTTCGTAGCGCTGCGCATGGAACAGCGCGCGACCCAGCGCCTCGCGCACGGACGCCTTGTCGGGCTCGAGATCCCGCGCTTTGCTGAGCGGCACGATCGCCGCCTGGTGGTCGCCGTGGGCGAGCAGCTCGCACCCGGAGCGGTAGAGGTCGTAGGCGCTCTCCATCAGCGCATTTTACCCGCTGCCCCGCACCCGCTCGACGACGTCGAGGATCGCCTCAGCCACCTGCTCCTTGCTCGCGCGGGGGACGTGGAGCTCATGCACCCCGGGCTGCGCGCCGGCGCCGGCGGCGGTGCCGTTGGGCGTCAGGATGGTGACCTCGTTGGCGTCCACGTCGAAGCCGATGTCCGTGCGCGAGATGTCGTTGACGACGAGCGCGTCGAGCCCCTTCGCGAGGAGCTTGCCGCGCGCGGCGTCGACCGCTCCGGCGCCGTGCTCGGCGGCGAACCCGACGAGCGTCTGGCCACTCCTGCGCATCGCGGAGAGCCCCGCGAGCACGTCCTCGGTGGGCTCGAGTGTGATCTGCATGCTCGGCGCGGTCGGCCTTCTTGATCTTGCCCGCCGCGGGCGCGGCGGGGGCGAAGTCGGCAACCGCCGCCGCCATCAACAGCACGTCGCAGTCGGCGAACTCCTGCTCGCACGCGCGCTTGAGCTCGGCGGCGGTGACGACGTCGCGGCGGCGCACCCCCGGCGGCGCCGGCAGCGCGACGTTGGCGGCGACGACGGTGACACGCGCGCCGCGTGCGCCGGCGGCGCGGGCGAGCGCGAGCCCCATGCGCCCCGAGGAGCTGTTGCCGAGGAAGCGAACGCTGTCGAGCGGCTCGCGCGTGCCCCCGGCGGTGACGAGGACCCGCACCCCCTCCCACGCAGGCCCGCTCGCCCCCGGCCCCGGGCGCGCCGCTCCGGCCCGCGGCGCGCGGGCGATCGCCGCCTCGCACGCGGCGAGCAGCTCGGGCGGCTCCGCCAGGCGCCCGACGCCGTGCTCGCCCTTGGAGGCGAGCCTGCCGACGCCCGGCTCGACGATCTCCACGCCGCGCTCGCGAAGCGTCTGCACGTTGGCGCGCGTGGCGGGGTGCTCGTACATGTCGTTGTTCATCGCCGGCGCCACGACGAGCGGACAGCGGGCGCTGAGGGCGCACGCCGTGAGCAGGTTGTCCGCCATCCCCGCGGCGAGCTTGGCGATCGTGTTCGCGCTGGCGGGCGCGATGACGTACACGTCGGCGTTGGCGACGAGCGCGAGGTGGCCGATCGGCTCGTGCTCGGGGAGCGGCTGATCGGGGAACGCTCCCCGTGCGGGATCCCGCTCGAACTCATTGCCGAGCACGGGCGCGCCGGTGAGCGCGGCGAACGACGCCTCCCCCACGAAGCGCCTGCTCGCGGGGGTCTGCACGACGCGCACGGCGTGTCCCGCGTCGGTTGCGAGGCGCACGAGCTCGAGCGCCTTGTAGGCGGCGATGCCGCCGCTCACGCCAAGCAGGATCCTGGACATGGCATTCAGGTTTTAGACGCCGGCGCCCGCGCAGGCAAGCGCTGGCGGGGCGGTTGCGCGCGCAAGCACCACGGCGGCGGAGCGGCGCGCGCGACGGCTCAGCGGTAGTGGTACTTCATCTTCCCCGCTGCTACCTCCTCGAGTGCGATCGTGAGGTAGTTTTTCGACGCCGTCTCGATCATCGGCGGGGGAAACTCGTCGAAGGTGCCCTCGCCGAGGTTGTGGTAGTAGCTGTTGATCTGTCGCGCGCGCTTCGCGGCGACGATCACGCCGGCGTAGTTCGAGTCGACCTGCTCGAGCAGGTGGTCGATGCGGGGGGAGATCATGGTGCTGCGGCGCCTCTCTGTCGGGGACCCTGCCAGTCTAGCTACAGGCGCGCGAGGTCCCCGCGCTCCTCGGCGGCGGCGGGCTGCAGCGGCGCCCGCCGGCCCCTCAGGCGAGCCCCGTGGCGACGATCGCCCCGAGCTCGTCGAGCGCATCCTCGAGGCGGTCGTTCACCACCACGCGGCTGAACTCGGGCTGCGCGGCGAGCTCGCGCTCGGCGACGGCGAGACGGCGCTCCACCTCCTCGGCGTCGTCGGTGCCGCGGCCGATCAGGCGCGTGCGCAGCGCGGCGAGCGACGGCGGCGCGATGAACACCTGCAGCGCCTCCGGCATCGCCGCGCGCACCTGGCGCGCGCCCTGCACCTCGATCTCGAGCAGCACCGGCACCCCCTGCTCGAGCCTGCCCTCGAGCTCGGAGCGGAGCGTCCCGTAGCTGCGCCCCGCGTAGTCGGCGTGCTCGACGAAGTCGCCGTCGGCGACGCGCCGGTCGAACTCCTCGCGCGAGAGGAAGTGGTAGTCGACGCCGTCGCTCCTCGCCCGGGCGCGGCGAGCGCGTCGTGGCGGACACCGACAGCTCGAGTCGCGGCTCGCGCTCCATCAGGCCGCGGATGAGCGTGCCCTTGCCCACGCCGGAGGGGCCGGTGATGACGAACACGCGCGCCACCTCGAGGACCCTAGTGCGCTCTCCGGTCCGAACGGCACGGTGCCAGGGACCGGCACCGCGGCGGCCGGGCAAGAGCGGCGGGCGCGGCGCCGCGGCTCAGTGGTGCAGCAGCGAGATCAGCTCGCTGCGCTGGCGCTCGGACAGGCCGCCGATCGTCTTGCTCGGCGCGATCCGGCAGTGGGCGAGGATCTTGTTGACCTTCACGCGCCCGTACTTGGGAACGGCGAGCAGCATGTCGAACACCTTGGCGGTCTCGACGTACTCGGGCGGGTCGAGCAGCAGCGAATGGATCGAGCGGCGCCCCGCCTTGAGGTCGCGCTTGAGCTGCGCCCGCTGGATGCGTATCTGGTTGGCGCGCGCGAGGGCATCCATCCTCTGGTTCAGTGAGCGCTCCGGCGCGGTGGAGGTGTTCGAGGACGTCGTTCCGGTCGCCGGCGACATGGGCGGCGAGTCTACACACCCCGCAGCGACGTGCAAGGCCAATCGCGCGAATTCATCTACACCTCCACCTCAGGTGGAGACACGTCGAGGTTGGTGGACGGTATCGGTGCGGGTTTGCAGGGGTTTTCGTCACCCGAGACGACGGTGACTCCGGTCTGTACCCCCTCTGGGGGAGGTCAAGCGCCGGATCGTTCCCGCACGTTGCGAAGAAAAGGAAATCGCGCGGGCGTTCAGGTGCTCGCGACGCCCGCGAGGTCACGGGCGATAGCGGTTCCGATAGCTGGTTCGCGAAAGCTCTCGGTGCCCACCGCGACGAGCGTCGCGCCCGCATCGAGCATCTCGCGCGCGTGCGCCGCGCTCTGCACGCCCCCCATGCCCACCACCGGGATGTCCACCGCTTCCGCCACCGAGGACACCTGCGCCAGGGCGACCGCGCGCACGGCGGGACCGGACAGCCCGCCGGTGCCCCCGCCGAGCCACCGCTCGCCGCTGCCCGCCTGCCGTCGCGGATCGAGGGCTCCGGCGCGCAGCGTGTTGATCAGCGACACCGCGTCCGCACCGGCGTGCTCGGCGGCGCGCGCGCACAGCGCGACGTCGGCGGTGTTGGGCGTGAGCTTGACGAGCAGCGGCTTGCCGGTGCGCGCCCTCACCTCCGTGACCACCGCTCCGAGCTGCGCGGGATCGGCGCCGATATCGAGGCCCGTGCTGACGTTCGGGCACGACACGTTGAGCTCGATCGCGGCGATCTCCGGGCGCCCGTCGCATGCCTCGACTAGCTCGCACAGCTCGGCGGCGCTCGCGCCCATCACGTTCGTGATCAGCGGCACGCCCACCTCCTGCAGCAGCGCGGTGAGCTCGGGCAGGTCCTCCGCCATGTAGCCCGCGAGGCCCTTGTTGGGCAGGCCGATCGAGTTGATCAGGCCCCCGGGCGCCTCCCACAACCGCGGCGGCGGGTTCCCCGGGCGCGGCTCGAGCGTGATCGTCTTCGAGACGTAGGCGGCGAACGGAAACGCGGCGCGAAGCCCGTCGCCGAACACGCGGCGGGCGGCGATCACGTCGAACGTGCCCGAGCCGTTTATGACGGGGTGGGCGAGCTCGAGACCGCAGAAGCGAACGCTCATGCGGGCGCCCCCGCGTGCTCCTCGACGCACTCGAGCAGCTCGGCGTCGAACACCGGGCCGTCAAGGCACACACGCATGTAGCCGCCGCCTCGGCGCGGGACGACGCAGCCGAAGCAGGCGCCGAAGCCGCACGCCATCCCTGCCTCGAGCGCGAGCTGCGCGGCCGTGCCGGTGCGCTCGCAGAGGGCGCGCACCCCCTCGAGCATCGGCGCCGGACCGCAGGCGTAGACGGTGGCGGCGGGGTCCGCGTCGAGCTCCTGCTCGAGCAGCTCCGTTACGAAGCCGCGATGTCCCGCCGACCCGTCGTCCGTGGCGAGGCGGGGGGCGGCGAACAGCGCGGCACCGCGCGCGCGGGCGCCGTCGCGGAAGCCGAGCAGCACGGTGGGATCGCCGGCGAGCGAGTCGGCGAGGATCGCGAGCGGGGCGATGCCCACGCCGCCGCCCACGAGCAGCGGGCGTGTCCCCGGCGCCGGCTCCCGGAAGCCGCGGCCGAGCGGTCCGAGCACCCACAGGCGATCGCCGCCGCGAAGCTCGCACAGCCGGCGGGTGCCCGGCCCCACGTCCTCGAGCAGGAACTCGCACTCGCTCCCGCGCTGCCGCGCGATCGAGAAGGCGCGCGGCAGGTAGGGCCGCTCGTCGCTGCCCCCGCCCCAGCGCTCGACGGCGGCGATCATCGCGAACTGCCCGGGCTCTGGCGCGGGGCCGTCCGGGTCCTCGACCCGCAGCAGGCGGTAGGCGCCGAGCTCCTCCATCGCGGTGACCGCGAGCGCGCGGCGGCCGAACGGGGTGCTGCTCACGCCACCGCCGCGCCGTCGGGGTTGCCCGCGGTGCGCGCCTGCGCGCCTGCGCCGTGCAGCTCCTGCAGGCAGAGCACACGCGGCTCGCCCTCACGGCGGGCGCCGGCGATCGCGCGCGCGGCGGAGTTCCCGGCGGCGAGCGTGGTGAGGCAGGGGATCCCGTGCCTGACGGCGGCGCGGCGGATCTCCCAGCCGTCGGTGCGCGCGCCCACGCCCGTGGGCGTGTTCACGACGAGGTCGACGTCGCCGCGCTCGATCCAGTCGACGACGTGCGGCGAGCCCTCGCCGATCTTGTTGAGGGGCTCGACGGGGACGCCCATGCGCGCGATCGCATCGGCGGTGCCGCGGGTGGCGACGATGCGGAACCCGTTTTCGTGCAGGATCTGCGCGATCCCGAAGGCCCCCGCCTTGTCTTCGTCGGTGACGCTGATGAAGACCGTCCCCTCGCTCGGCAGCGGCACGCCGGCGGCAGCCTGCGCCTTCGCGAACGCCGTGGGGAAGTCGCGCGCGATGCCCATCACCTCGCCCGTCGAGCGCATCTCCGGCCCGAGCAGCGCGTCGGAGCCCTCGAAGCGGTCGAAGGGCAGCACCGCCTCCTTCACCGAGATGTGGTCACCGAAGCCGACGCCCTGGCCGCGCCTGCGGGAGCTCCAGGGCGGCGATCCGCTCGCCGAGCACGATGCGGCAGGCGAGCTTGGCGAGCGGCATGCCGATCGCCTTGGAGACGAACGGGACGGTACGCGAGGCGCGCGGATTGGCCTCGATCACGTACAGCTCGCCGGCGTGGATCGCGAACTGCACGTTGATCAGCCCGACGACGCCGATGGCGAGCGCGAGCTCGCGCGTGGCGGCGCGCACCTGCTCGAGCATCGGCTCGCCCAGCGAGTGCGGCGGCAGCACGCACGCGCTGTCGCCGGAGTGCACGCCCGCCTCCTCGACGTGCTGCATGATCCCGCCGATCCACGCCTCGCGCCCGTCGCAGAGCGCGTCCACGTCGACCTCGATCGAGTCCTCGAGGAAGTGGTCGAGGTAGATCTCGCCGCTGCCCGGAGCCTCGCGGCGCAGGTAGTCGGCGAGCCCCTCGAGCGAGTAGACGATCTCCATCGCGCGCCCGCCGAGGACGTAGGAGGGACGCACGAGCAGCGGGTAGCCGACGTGCTCTGCGCACTCGAGCGCCTGCTCGAGCGAGCGCGCGGTGGCGTAGGCGGGCGCCTTCAGCCCGAGGCCCTCGAGCAGCGCGCCGAAGCGGCCCCTGTCCTCGGCGAGGTCGATCGCCTCGACGCTCGTCCCGAGCAGTGGCACGCCGGCGGCGGCGAGGCCCGCCGCGAGGCGCAGCGGCGTCTGCCCGCCGAACTGCACGATCACCCCGGCGAGGCGCGCGTCGCTCTCCACCTGCACGACGGCGAGCACGTCCTCGAGCGTGAGCGGCTCGAAGTAGAGCCGGTCGGAGGTGTCGTAGTCGGTGGACACCGTCTCGGGGTTGCAGTTCACCATCACGGCGTCGCGGCCGGACTCGCGCACGGTCATGGCGGCGTGCACGCAGCAGTAGTCGAACTCGATCCCCTGGCCGATGCGGTTGGGGCCGGAGCCGAGGATCACCACCGCCTCGCGCTCGCTGCGGACGACCTCGCCGGCGGCGCCGCCGACGACGGGCGGGCGCTCCCAGCCCGAGTAGTAGTAGGGGGTGCGCGCCGGGAACTCGGCGGCGCATGTGTCCACAGAGCGGAACGAGCGCTCGCCCGCGAACGGCGCGAGCGGATCGCGCGCCAGCTCGCGCATCTCGCTCAGGAACCAGGGGTCGATCCCGGTGAGCTCGCGCAGGCGCTCGATGGCGATCCCCCGCCGCAGGAGCTCGAGCACCGTCTCGAAGCGGTCGGGCGCGGGGGTGTGCAGCGAGTCGAGCAGCTCCTCCTCCGGACGCGGCTCGAGCTTCGGGTGCTTGTCGAGCTCACGCGAGCGCAGCGCCTTGGCGAAAGCCTGCTGGAACGTGCGCCCGATCGACATCGCCTCGCCCACGGACTTCATGTGCGTGGTGAGCGTCGAGTCGGTGCCGGGGAACTTCTCGAAGGCGAAGCGCGGCCACTTCACCACGACGTAGTCGATCGTCGGCTCGAAGCACGCGGGCGTCACGCCGGTGATGTCGTTGTTGATCTCGTCGAGCCGGTAGCCCACCGCGAGCCGTGCGGCGATCTTGGCGATGGGGAAGCCTGTCGCCTTGGAGGCGAGCGCCGAGGAGCGCGACACGCGCGGGTTCATCTCGATGACGAGGATCTCCTCGGTGGCGGGGTTGACGGCGAACTGCACGTTCGAGCCGCCCGTCTCGACGCCCACCGCCCTGATGACCGTGATCGCCTGGTCGCGGACGCGCTGGTAGAGCGAGTCGGTGAGCGTCTGCTGCGGCGCCACCGTGACGGAGTCGCCCGTGTGCACCCCCATCGGGTCGACGTTCTCGATCGAGCAGACGATCACGACGTTGTCGGCGTGGTCGCGCATCACCTCGAGCTCGAACTCGCCCCAGCCGAGGACCGACTGGTCGAGCAGGACCTGGCCGATCGGCGATGTGTCGAGGCCGTGCGACACCACCCGCTCGAACTCCTCCTCGCTCCGCGCGATGCCGCCGCCGCGCCCGCCGAGCGTGAAGGCGGGGCGGACGATGCACGGCAGGCCGAGGCGCGGCAGGGCCTCGCGCGCCTGCGCGATGCTCGTGGCGATCGCGCTCGAGGGCATCCGCAGCCCCGCGCCCGCCATCGCCGCCGCGAACAGCTCGCGATCCTCCGCGCAGGCGATCGCCTCGTAGTTGGCGCCGATCAGCTCGACGCCGTTGCGCGCGAGCGTGCCGTCGTCGTGCAGCGCCTTTGACAGGTTCAGGGCGGTCTGGCCGCCGAGCGTGCCGAGCAGCGCGTCGGGGCGCTCGCGCTCGATGACCTGCGCGACGGGGCCCGGGAGCAGCGGCTCGATGTAGGTCGCGTCGGCGAACTCGGGGTCGGTCATGATCGTGGCGGGGTTGGAGTTCACGAGCACCACCTCGTAGCCCTCCTCGCGCAGCACCTTGCAGGCCTGCACGCCGGAGTAGTCGAACTCGGCGGCCTGGCCGATGACGATCGGGCCGGAGCCGAGGATCAGGACCTTGCGGATGTCCTCACGCCGCGGCAAGGCGCTCCAGGAAGCGGTCGAACAGGTAGAGGCTGTCGTGGGGCCCGGGCCCCGCCTCGGGGTGGTACTGGACGGTGCCCCCCGGCACCTCGAGCAGCTCGAGGCCCTCCACCGTGCGGTCGTAGAGGTTCACGTGCGAGAGCGCCGCGGCGCCGAAGTCCGTGTCCCAGCGCACCGGCTCATCGCCCTCGATCGTGCGGCTGCCGCCGGGGCCGAGCGCGGCGAAGCCGTGGTTCTGGGAGGTGATCGCGACGCGCCCGGTCTGCAGGTCGCGGACGGGGTGGTTGGCGCCGCGGTGGCCGAAGGGCAGCTTGAACGTCTCGAGGCCCACCGCCCGGCACAGCAGCTGGTGGCCGAGGCAGATCCCCCACACCGGCCGCCTGCCCACGAGCTCGCGCACGGTGTCCACGACGTAGGCAAGCGCCGCCGGGTCGCCTGGCCCGTTGGAGAGGAACACCGCGTCGGGATCCTCGCCGAGCAGCTCCTCGGCGCTGCTCGTGCAGGGATGCAGCGACACGCGGGCGCCCCGCGCGAGCAGCTCGCGCACCATCGAGGCCTTGATTCCGGTGTCGAGCACCGCGATCCGCGGGCCGTCGCCGCTCCCGTGGCGGGTGACCTCGCCCGGAGTGACGACGCGCGCGAGGTCCTGCCCCGCCATCGGCGGCTCGGCGTCGATCAGCTCGCGCGCATCGCGCTCGGCGACCGCCGCGCCGAACACCCCGCCGCGCATGGCGCCGGCGCTGCGGATGTGCTTGACGAGCGCGCGCGTGTCGACGCCGGTGATCGCCTGCACGCCGCAGTCGGTCAGCCAGTCGAGCCAGCCGCGCTCGGCGGTGGGGGCGTCCTCGCGGTTGCAGGCCTCGCGCATGATCGCCGCGCGGGCCCACGGGCGCTCGGACTCCATCGCCTGCGAGCTCGCGCCGTAGTTGCCGATGTGGGGGTAGCTGAAGGCGATCAGCTGCCCCGCGAAGGAGGGGTCCGTGACCGACTCCTGGTAGCCCGCCATGCCGGTCGTGAAGACAACCTCACCCACGGCGTGGCCGTCGGCGCCGCATGCGGTCCCGTCGAAGCGCGTGCCGTCCTCGAGCAGGACGTAGGCGGTTGCCGCGCTCATCATCAGATGATGAGCTTCTGCACGGCCTTGAACTCCGGCGTGCCCGCCCGTTCGAGGAGCTCGAACAGCGCCGCCTCGACGCTCGTCACGACGGCGCCCGCGCGCTCCATTCGCTCGAGCCCGCTGGCGTGGTCGAGCTCGTGGCGCGAGCCGACGGCGTCGGCGGGCACGTGCACCTCGACGCCCTGCCCGAGCAGGTCGTGCACCGTCTGGCTGACGCACACGTGCGTCTCGATGCCGCAGACGAGCGCCTGCGTGCGCCCTCCGAGGTCGAAGCCCTCGGCGCGCGCCGCCGAGAACACGGTCTTCTCGATCCGTGGCTCCTGCTCGAGGCCCACCTCGGCGGCGGTGTGCCCGAGCCCCTTCGGGTACTGCTCGCTCACCAGCGAGGGCAGCTCGAGGATGCGCGCCGCCTGCACGAGCTTTGCGCAGGAGCTCGCGACGCCGTCGAAGGAGGAGTAGGGCCGGAAGCCCTCCTGCACGTCCACGACGAGCAGCAGCGTGCGATCGCGGGCGAGCAGGCTCACCGCGCGCCCGCCAACGCGCCCGCCCGCTCGCGGTGCGCGACGGCGCCCGCAGCGAGCGTGAGCGTCACGACGCCGCGCAGGCGCCTGCCCGCGAAGCAGCAGTTCTGCGAGCGGCTCTGCCAGCCGTGCTCGCCGGGGATCCACTCGGCGTCGAGGTCCACGAGGGCCAGGTTGGCAGGCTCGTCCACCGCCACGCGGGCGACCGGCAGCCCGAACAGCTCGGCGCCCGCGGTCATGCGCTCGACGAGCGTTCCGAGCTGAATCGTGCCCGGGAGCACGAGCCCGCTGTAGAGCGCGGCGAACGCGGTCTCGAGGCCGGTCGTGCCCATCGGCGCCTGCTCGAACGGCACATCCTTCTCGTCGCGCGCGTGGGGCGCGTGATCGGTGGCGACGCAGTCGATCGTGCCCGCCACGAGCGCCTCGACGAGCGCGCGGCGGTCCTCCTCGGTTGCGAGCGGCGGATGCATCTTCATGCTCGTGTCGAGGCCGCGCACGTCCTCCTCCGTGAGCAGCAGGTGGTGCGGGCTCACCTCGGCGCTGACGCGCCAGCCGCGCGCCTTCGCGTGCGCGACGGCGTCGGCGGAGGCGGCGCAGCTCAGGTGCTGGAAGTGGACGCGGGCGTCCTCGTAGCCCGCTATCGCGGCATCGCGCGCCACCATCGTGGACTCGGCGATCGAGGGAATGCCGGCGATGCCGAGCGCCGCGCTCACCGGCCCCTCGTGCATCGAGCCGCCGCGCGAGAGCGTCGGGTCCTCCTCGTGCAGCGCGATCACCCCGCCGCACAGGCGCTGGTACTGAAGCGCCTTGCGCAGCATCCCGGCGCTCACCACGGGGCGGCCGTCGTCGGTGAAGCCGAGCGCTCCGTTCTCACGCAGCTCCGCCATCTCGGTGAGCTGCTCGCCCTCGCAGGCGGGAGGTGATGGCGGCGAGGAACCCCACCGGCACGAGCGCTTCGCGCGCGGCGGCGTCACGCAGCGAGCGCAGCAGCGGCGCCGCGTCGGTGACGGGATCGGTGTTGGGCATCGCGATGACGCCCGCGAACCCACCGGCTGCGGCGGCGCGCGTGCCGGAGCCGAGGTCCTCCTTGTGCTCCTGCCCCGGCGAGCGCAGGTGCACGTGGGGGTCGAAGAAGGCGGGCAGCAGCACCAGGCGGCCGCCGCCCTCGATCACCTCCTCGCCGTCCGCGGCGGCGATCGCGCCCGGCGGGGCGAGCTCGGCGATCCTGCCTGCCCTGCACGCGCACGTCGTGCGCGGAGTCGAGCCCGGCGCGGGGGTCGAGCACGCGGACCTCGCGCAGGAGGATGTCGGCGGGCGGCTGTGCGCCCCCCACGAGCGGCGCGAGCTCGCTCATGCCGGCTGCCCCTCCCCCACGGGCGAACGCTCGCGCGCGGCGGCGTCGGCTCCCTTGCGCTCGCCGGCGGGGGCGTCCCTGCTGCCGGCGAGCAGCTCGTACAGCACCGCCATGCGCACCACCACGCCCGCCTCCACCTGCGCGGTGATGACGGCCTGCGGGGAGTCCACCACCTCGCCCGAGAGCTCGACGCCGCGGTTCACGGGGCCGGGGTGCATGAGCACCTGGTGGCTCGCCAGCCGTGCGCCGTTGACCTGATACCAGCGTGCGTACTCGCGCATCGAGGGCACCCACGCCTCGCTCATGCGCTCGCGCTGCATGCGCAGCGCGTAGACGACGTCGGCACCGGCGAGTTCGTCGAGCGTGTAGCGGACCTCGCAGCCGAGCGCCTCGATGCCGCGCGGGATCAGCGTCGGCGGGCCCGCCACGGTGACCTTCGCGCCGAGGCGCTGGAAGGCGAGCACGTTCGAGCGGGCCACCCGCGAGTGGGCGACGTCGCCGACGATCCAGATCGAGGCGCCGTCGATCGGGCCGAGCCGGCGGCGCAGCGTGTAGACATCGAGCAGCGCCTGCGTGGGGTGCTCGTGCTTGCCGTCGCCCGCGTTCACCACCGCGGCGCTGCACCACCGCGCGACGAGCTCGGAAGCCCCCGCCCACGGCGTGCGCAGCACGATCGCGTCGGGGTTGTGCGCGCTGAGGGTGAGCACGGTGTCCTTGAGCGACTCGCCCTTCTCCACGCTCGAGCCGCTCGCGGCGAAGTTGACGACGTCCGCGGACAGCCGCTTGGCGGCGAGCTCGAACGAGCTGCGCGTGCGGGTGGACGCCTCGTAGAAGAGGTTGAGCACCATCCGGCCGCGCAGCGCGGGCACCTTCTTGATCTCGCGGTGCGACACCTCGGAGAAGCGTTCGGCCTGCGAGACGATGCGCTCGATCGTGGCGCGGTCGAGTTCCTCGATGGAGAGCAGGTGGTTCATGCGGATGCCTCCAGCGGCAGCGGGGCCGCGATCGTCACCTGCTCGACGCGGTCGAGCTCGCGCACGCGCACGTGCACGTGCTCGGAGCGCGCCGTCGGCAGGTTCTTGCCGATGTAGTCCGGCCGGATCGGCAGCTCGCGATGGCCGCGGTCGACGAGCACGGCGAGCTGCACGCGCTGGGGGCGACCGTAGGCGAACAGCGCCTCGATCGCGGCGCGGACCGTGCGGCCCGTGAAGAGCACGTCGTCCACCACCACGACGGTGCGTCCGGTGACGTCGAAGTCGATGTGCGTGGCGTGGAGGATCGGCGCGTCGGGGCGGCTGGCGACGTCGTCTCGGTAGAAGCCGATGTCGAGGTCGCCGAGCGGCACCTCGGCCTCGAGCAGCTCCTCGAGCAGGCCGTGCAGCCGCCGTCCGAGCACGGCGCCGCGGCGGTGGATGCCGACGATGACGGGCGTCGAGCCCGGGTTGCGCTCGACGATCTCGTGCGCGAGGCGCGTGAGCGCGCGCCCGATGTCCTCCTCGCGCAGGACAACCTTCTCGTTTGCTTCCAAGTCTTCCTTCCTGGCCTCGCGGGACCGGGTTAAAGGATCAGCGGCAACTTATCACGGTGCGACGATGCTCTCGGAGCGCTCGCCCGCGGCGGCGTCCTCGCCCTCCTGCTCGCGGATGCTGCGCTCCGAGGAGCGAACGAGCCTGGCGGGACCGCGCTCCGGGAACGGCACCTCGATCGTGTCGAAGTCGCGCGGCGCCTCGGTGGCGGCGAACACGGCGCGCGCCTGGTCGCGGATCTCGCCGCCCGCATAGCGGCTGGAGATGTGGGTGAGCGCGAGCAGCCGCACCTCCGCGCGCAGCGCGAGCTCGGCGGCCTGCCTGGCGGTGCTGTGGAAGGTCTCGCGCGCGCGCTCGGCCTCCTCCTCGGCGAACGTCGCCTCGTGCACGAGGACGTCGGCGCCGTGGGCGGCGACGGCGAGCGTCTCGGCGGGTGCGGTGTCGCCCGAGATGACGATCCTGCGGCCTTCGCGAGGGGGGCCCATCACCTGCTCGGGCGACACGCCCGCGACGGTTGCGCCGCGCTGGAGCTCGCCGAAGGCGGGGCCCGGCGGGACGCCCAGCCGCTCCGCCGTCTCGGGGTCGAATTCGCCTGGGCGCTCCTCCTCGAGCACGGCGTATCCCTGTGCCCGGCGGCTGCCGTGGTTGACGGGGATCGCCGCGATGCTGTAGCCGTCCCGCGCGAGCTCCTCCCACGGCTCGAGCTCGACGAGCGCCGAGCTGGAACGGCAGTCGTCGGCCGTAGACGCCGCGCATCGTCCCCATCAGCTCCTTCAGGCCCACCGGGCCGTACACCGTCAGCGGCTTGCTGCGGTCGCGCAGGGCGAACGACTTGAGCATCCCGGGCAGGCCGAGCCAGTGGTCTGCGTGGAAGTGGGTGATGAAGACGGCGTCGAGGTCGATCAGCCCGATCGAGCGCAGCAGCTGGCGCTGGGTGCCTTCGCCGCAGTCGAACAGCAGGCGCTCGCCCCCGCGCGCGAGGAGCACCGCGGGGAGCCCGCGGCGGGCGCTCGGCACCGAGCCGGCGGTGCCCACGAACAGGAGCGACAGGTCCATTCTCAGGCAACGGTAGCGGCGCGACGCCGGGTGGTGGGTTCTCCGATTAGAGGAGCCCACCGGCGGGTAATGCCCAAACTGCTCAGGGATGATGCGGGGTGCGGCTTGATCCGCAGCCCGTAATGCGGGAGGTGCACGGGGACGGGGTCCGTTGCAGGCGGACCCCCTCCCCCTGCTCATGGACACGCTGCGGCGAGCGCCTCCTCGCGACTCTGGTACATCGTGGCGGAGCTGATCACGGCGCCCTCGAGCGTCCACACGCCCGCGCCCTGCGCGGACACCTCGAGCCCGCTCGTGCGCCCGCGTCCGCGCAGGCCGGTGACGGTGACGACCGTCCCGGGGCGCGGCTCGAGCACCTCGGCGGTCTCGAAGCGGAGTTCGCCCATGTGCTCTTTGCGCTCCGAGAACCAGGAGCGCCAGGCGGCGTGTCCGCGGTAGTTGCCGCGATCGGGCGCATCCGAGGCGTCCCAGTCGAGCGAGGCATCCTCGGCGACGAGGGCGAACGCCGCGTCGAGGTCGTCCGCGTTCACGAGTTCGAGGAAGCGCAGCACGGTCTGCGGGCCTGTCGGTGCCACCGTCACGCCTGCTCGGCCGAGAGCTCCGCGGCGACGGCAAGCGGGAGCCCGGCGGCCTCGATCGCCTCGCGCCGGTCGGAGAAGATCTCGACGGACTGCACGCTCCCCTCGCGCAGGGTCCAGATCAGGGCGCCGCTCGCGCGAACCTCGACCTTGCTCGCGCGCCCCCGCCCGGCGATCGTCTGCAGGACGAGGACTCGATCGCTGCCCGCATCGATCAGGCGCTCGTTGGTTTCCTCGAAGGCCTCCCACGTGTCGCATATCTCCGCGATCATCCGTTGCACGCCCTCGGGACCCTCGTAGACCTCGGGGTTGAAGACGCGACGCGACGCGTCGATGCGCATGCCCGGCGAGCACAGGCTGAGCATCTCCTCGACGGCGCAGCCGCTCTCGAACGAGGCGCGCAGGAGCTCGCTCAGCCGGCGCACGATCTCGATGTTCTCCCGGGACATGTTGATCAGTATTCCGTCCAGAGTGGATCTCCGGGCCCCAGGCAGTCGGTTAGCATGGCCCGGTCGAGGAGACGGTGCCTGCCGCCGCGCAGGGTCACCGGGTCGAGCCGCTTCGGCCCGCGCCCGCTGCGCCCTCGGGGGGTTGTGCCGACGCAAGCACCCTCGCCTCGAGAGTGCCGGCACGCGCGCCTGCGGTGGCGGGTGCCGGGTTCCGCACCGGGTCACCCTTCGTGCGTGGTCTCCCCTCGAGGAGCGGCCCGGGTCGACCAAGACAAGCGAAGGAGTGCACGGATGAAACGCATCAGGCTGATAGGCCTGTGTCTCCTCGCCATCTTCGCGGCGAGTGCGGCTACAGCGGCGTCGGCGTCGGCGCTGCCCGAATGGAGCGGCCCGTTCCCCAAACCGCTCACCTCGAGTAGCGGCGTGAGCAAACTCGAAACGAAAGCGGGGATGCTGGTGGAATGCGTCGCCGACACGAACGAAGGCGAAGTAACGGGGCCGAATACGGCACTCGTAAAGGTCCGGTACACCGGCTGCGAGCTCGTGCTCGCGACGGGGAAGATCCCGTGCATGACGCCTGGTGCGGCGCCCGAAGAAATCGTGACGTTCCCGCTGGTGGGGACGCTCGGCTACATCACCCATACCCCGACGAAAACTCAGGTAGGCCTCGATCTCTCAGATCCGGCGGCGGGCCTCATAGCGAAGTTCGTCTGCCGCGAAACGACAGTCGAAGTTGTGGGGTCGGTGATCGGGAAAATCACGCCCATCAACAAATTCGTGAAACCGGCACCTGCCGGCCACTTCACCCTCAAGTTCAACGGGAAAAAAGGCAAACAGAAACCGGCCAAATTCGAAGGCGAACCCGAAGACACGCTGTCGGCGAGCTTCGGCGGCGGGCCGTTTGAACCGGCGGACCTGGTGTCCACCGACCTCGTCAGCTTCTTCGAACCGGTCAAGATCATCGCGTAGGCGGCGTGGTGCCCCGCCGGCGCACAGCGCCGGTTCGGCATCCTCGCCCGGCACGGACCCCGGCCGCCCGTTTGCGCGCGGCCGGGGCGCCGGCGCGCGTCTCTCACCCTGCGCCGGCGTTCTGCTCCGGCACGGCTAGCCCTCGAGGCCAAGATCGGCGAGTGCGTGATCGCGGTTGAAGTACGCGTCCAGGCGGACCACCATGCCGTCGCGGATGCGGAACACGTTCACTCCGCCGCGGCCGCGGGTGCTCTCGGAGAGCTCGACGCCGCTGGCCTTGCCACGGCCGTAGGCGCTCACGAACACCAGCACCCGTTCCTCGTCGAGCACGCGGTACTCCTCGGGCTCTAGCCGGTAGTCCTCCCACGCGCTCAGGAAGGCGCGCCAGGCCTTGATCATGGCGGCGTGGCCCTTGTGGACGTTCGAGCCCGGTTCGTCCACCATCACGTACTCGATCTCCGGATGCGCCCAGCTCAGAGAGCTCCAATCGCCGTGTTCCCATTCTGTGTAGATCGAGCGCACGAGGTCGAGGTTCGCCGACATCGCCTACTCCTCCAACCCGACGGCTTTGAGGGCTTCGGTGCGGTCAAGCGACCCGCGCACCTGCACGACGAGCCCGTCGTGGACGGTGAAGACGTTGTAGATCACCGCCTCGACGGGCACCTCGCTGCCCTTTCCTTGCGCATGAAACCGGGTGACGACAAGCACATGGTCGCCGAAGTCCACGAACTCCAATGGCTTCCATCCGAAGTCGCCAAAGGCATCACGAGTGACCTCGAAGTACCGTCGAACACCATCATGCCCACGGTAGCTCTCCACCCCCGGCGACTCCTCGATCGGCCGCAGATCGATCTCCGGGTCGAAGAACTCGAACAACGTCTCTTCGCCGCCGGTGGCGAGCGCCTCGTGGCCGCGCCGCACGATCTCCACGTTCTCCTGCGACACTGCCTACTCCTCAGCCGCGCGTCCCTCGAAAACGCCGTTCAGGACGGCGAGCGCAAAGCGGGCGTGAGCGGTTGCGGGACCTCCACCCATCTCGATCGCGACTTCGATCGCCTCAAGGACTTCGCTTTCGCCCGCACCGTCTCGAGCGGCCTGCTCGATGTGCCACTGCATACACGACTCGCAGTTGATCACGACCGAGATTCCCACTGCGACAAGCTCCTTGACGCGCTTCGGAATGGCGCCGTCAGCAAACGCTTGTCGCTCCATCTCGAGGAAGGCGCGGTACACCGGCGAGCCGCGCGCCTGAAGCTCGGCATGCGCTCGCTCGCGGCGCCTCGACATCGCGTCCAGGTCGTGGGTCTCCGACATCGCCCACGCAGTATCCCGCGTGTGGCTGCCACGAACCGTGTGAACCGATCCGGGCCAAGTTCGTCGAAGCAGCACTTCTATCGTCGCTGAAGCAGCAGGCGGCCGGCCGGGCGCTCTTCCGGAGCGTCGCGAACACGGTCTCCGCGGCCCAGGGCCGTTTCCATAGCGTTTCCACAGCCCCTGGCCGCCGTTCTTCCAGACCGGCGCGGAGCCCGTAGAATCGGCGTCCTGCGCCCGTAGCTCAGTGGATAGAGCGCTCGCCTCCGGAGCGAGAGGTCGCAAGTTCGAATCTTGCCGGGCGCGCTCGAAACAGCCTGCAAATCGGACGGTATTGGATCCGTCCGACAGGTCACGCGGTTGAGACTTTGCTCCGTCAAAGGCGCGTCGTTGCCACTTGTTGCCACATCAGGGGCCGGAATGGGCGACTCCGAGACCGCCCGGAAGCACCAAACCGAGCAACGACGCTGCCTCGGGTTTCGCCTAGCCTTCTTCAGGCGGCTGCGGTTGCTCGATCCGGAAATGCAGACGATGGCAGTACTTAGCGGTGAGGCCGTGGCCGATGATCAGATCGTCGTACAAGGCTTCGGTGCCCTTGGAGCAGAAGGTTGACCGCCGATGGAAGGCTGGACTGGCTGCCATGGCGCGAACGCGATCAGCGACAGACGCAAAGCGGTAGTAAAAGACCGAGCCGCCGAGACCTTCGCATTTGACGTACTTGACTTCCCTCGCTGCGTTGGTGAAGCGTCGCTGTGCTTCGTCAAAGCCGCGCGGCAGCGGCAGATGCACGCTCTCGATCTTTACCGCGTCGCTGCATCCGTCGTGTTCAAGCCAGTACCCGACTGATGCCACGGTCCCTCCGGGACGCCACACCCACCACGCGCCGAAGGCGAGCGCCGCCACGACGCAAACCCATATCGCAGTTCGCATGGGCCGCAGCGTATCCGCCGCCTGCAGACACCACAGGCCCGCAAGGATCGTCCTCCTGAGCCCCGAAGCGTCGGCTAAGTCAGCCGTCGATGAGGACGGCCCGCGTCCGGCTGCCGGACACGGCCGCAGGCAGAGCGCGCAGGTACGGCTCCCCTTCCCGCGGGCTGACCGGGACGGGCGGGTCGCCCGGCTCGACCACCGTGAGGCGACGCACCCAATCGGGCGCGTCGCCGTCCAGCACCGCCTCGCCGTCGATGAGCGTCACCGATGTGAACGGCTCACCGTCGAATGTCAGGTCCACACGCGTGAGCTAAGTCGCAGCGTGCTCGGCTGCCAGGTCGGCCAGCTCCGTGCCGTCAACGAGTTCACCTAGGTGGACCCCCGAAAGCCCACCCAGGTGGAATTGGCACCAGTGCCTAAGTCGGGCTCAGACGGTGCCAAATGCGCCTAATCCTGCGAGTCGGCCGAAGCCTCCGGAGGCGCGTTTTCCCTGCAAAGCGGCTCGCCGCCAGCACGATGGCCTCCGGAGCGAGAGGTCAGAGGTTCGAATCCTCTCGGGCGCGCTCCTCAAACAGCCTGCAAACGCTGAGCTTTCCGCGGTTGCCCGACACCCTCGCCGGACCCCTCGACACCCCTCTGACCCTCGTCAGTGTCTATTCGGTGTCTATTCGCGCCCTCCACGAGCTCGCGTAGCTGCGCCCGCTCTCGATGCAGTAGCGGGCATCGCCTCGCAGGGTCGCTGGCAGCGGTGTGAACCTTCTCCCCGATGGCGTCGCGTAGTTCGCCTAGGCCGGATGGCGGCCCTCTCCTGAGGGCAAACTTGCCGCAGCCCTCCACACTGATCCGATGGAGGAGATCCATGTATGCCGGTGGTGCGGCGACACGATCCGCGGCCATGAGCGGATGTTCGTTGTGGCCGAAGGCGAAACGCACGAGCTTGCCGATCCGGCTGGGCGGATTCCGCTGGGCGACTGCTACCACGAGACCTGCTACCAGGTGAGCGCCGGTCGGCATCCGACCCTGCGGGTAGCCCGCCTCTACTAGCCGTCACGGCCAACCTGTGCGGGTGCGGCGCGGCTGACCGACTACAACCGCGCGCAAAGTCCCGCCCGCGGCCTGCGCGAACTCCGCATAGGCGAATCAGCGGCCTTGCGCCCGGTGGTCGACCACCTTCGCGCCGTCCCGACCGCCACGCCCGCCGCGCGAGCAGACTCCTCGATCGAGCAGCCCGCCCGAACACCCTCCACGATGCGCGTCTGCGCGTCAGTCACGGACAGTCACCGTCCCCCGGGCGAGCGAGCAAGCTTCAGCCGTCGCAAGGTCTACTTCTCGACGATGGGGCGGGTCGGTCAGAGGCCTTCTGAACGTTCGAGGGGGGCTGGCCGGGTGATGTTGGACACCCTGCATGCGGCGCCGGAGTTGAGCGGATACGGTAGATAGCGACATGCAGCGTTGGGAATACATGACCTTCGATCTCGTGAAACGGAAGACCGAGATCGAGGGGCTCAATCGGTTGGGTCGAGAGGGCTGGGAGGCCGTCGCGATGGTCTCGTCCTGGGGCGTCGGGTGGCGTTTCGTGCACCCAATCGTTTTGTTAAAAGCGGCCGCGACCGGACGAGGCTGAGGGACCGCCTGGGTGAGCACTCGCGATCGACGCGAGCAAGCGCGAGTCCGTAGACAACTCGTCGCTTTCGATGAGGCCCTCAGCGCCGGCGGGCCGGCGGAGTAGAGCCCGGCCGTCGCGCTCAGGCATCGTCGGCCTCGTGCCAGGTCAGGCGTCGGCCATGGCCGCCTCGCCTTCCTGCTCCATCCGGCCCTGCGGCAAGACTTCTTGATGTGGTTCTTCTCTGGCTGCTGATCTGGTTCATCGCGGGCCAGGAACCGCTGCTACTCAACCCTGTGAACGCCTGGACGGCGACGCTGATCCTGGCCGTCGGACTCGACTTGGCGCGGGTTGGGGTCGTGCCACAGCGCGGGCGCTGAACGCCCTGGGGCTGGGGCTGTCACGCGGTCATCGGGAAGCCGACGACGTGAGCGAAGGCCCGCAGATCGCGGCGGGGACGGGCAAGTTCAGGCATCGGCCACGAGCTTCCCTGACGATCCGGTAGACGGGATACTGGCCGGGTGATGTCTGAGGAGTCCACGAGCCCCGACCTGGTGGAGCTTGTACGCGGTCTCGTTGAGCCTGCCAACCGCCGCGACTTTCACGCGATGGTCAGCCTCTACGCCCCTCATGCGGTCCACGACACATCCCCATGGGGGATGGGCACCTACGAGGGTCCGGCGGCGATCCGGCGCTTGTTTGAAGACTGGATCGGCGCTTACGACGAGTTCAAGGTCGAGCTCGAGGAGGCCCTCGACCTCGGCAACGGAATCGTTCTTGCCGTCCTCCTTCAGAGCGGCCGTCTGGTTGGACGCAGCGATGTCGTTCGACTGCGGATGGCATGGGCCTTCGAGTGGGCAGAGGGCACGATCGTGCGGGTGACCGCCTATCCCGAGATCGCCGAGGCCCGTGGTGCCGCCGAACGCCTCGCCGAGAAACGGGGGTAGGCGATGTCGCAGGAGAACGTGGAGATGACGCGCAGACCCGCGTCGGCGATAACGTGACGAAACCAGAGGGAGGGAGAACTCATGAGCCAGGACGACAAGACCTTCAAAGGGCAGTGCTTCTGTGGCGCTGTCACGATCGAGGTTACGGGCGATCCGGTGGGCGCCGGGTACTGCCATTGCGGTGCTTGTAGAAGCTGGTCCGCTGGCCCGGTCAACGCCTTCACCCTCTGGAGGCCCGAGTCGGTCAAGGTGACCCAAGGTGAGGACCAGATCGGCGAGTATCACGCGAACGAGCGGAGCTATCGGCAGTGGTGCAAGGTCTGCGGCGGCCATCTGCTGACACGGCACCCGGAGTGGGGCCTGGTGGACGTCTACGCAGCGACGATCCCCGCATTTCCGTTTGCACCCGCGGTGCACGTCAACTACGAATCGACCGTACTGCCCATGAAAGACGGCCTCCCCAAGTTCAAGGACTTCCCTGAAGAGTCTGGCGGCTCGGGCGAGACGATCGCTGAGTAGCAACGCGACCGGGTCGGTTACATCGCCCGCGACCGTGCGTTCGCCGATCTCGGCCTGGAGGAGTAGGCGGTGTCGCAGGAGAACGTGGAGATCGTGCGGAGGTTCGTTGAGGCCGCTAGTCGGAGCGACTTCGCCGAGGTGATGGCGAGCTATGCCGACGATGTCGAGCTGATCATCGAAGTGCCCCACCTGTTCGAGGGGGCTTACTCGGGCAGAGAGTCCGTCGCCCAGTTCTACGTCGAGTGGTACGGGACCTTTGGCGGCGACGTCAGCTTCGCTCTGCGGGAGCACCGAGACGTCGGGGACGCGGTCGCCACCCGAATACAGGCGACGGCGCGAGGCGTGCGCAGCGGTGCCGAGGTGACCTCCGACTACTTCATGCTCTACAGCGTTAGCCAGGGCAAGATCTCGCGCATCCAGTTCTATGAGAAGTGGGCGGAAGCCCTCGAAGCCGTGGGGCTGGAGGAGTAGGCGGTGTCGCAGGAGAACGTGGACCTCGCGCGCCATGCCTATGACGCCTACAACCGCGAGGGAATCACCGGAATCCTCATGTACCTCGATCCCGAGGTCGAGTGGCGCAACCCTGTTGAGTCGCCAAACGCGGGCGTGTTCGTCGGCCATGAGGGCGTCCTGCAGTGGCAGGCTATGGTCGACGACGCCTTCAAGGAGATGCACTTTGAGCCTGACCGCGTCGACGAGCTTCCCGACGGACGGGTCCTCGCGCTGGTGCGCTTCCGGTTTCGCGCGCCGACCGACGGACTGCAGGTGGAGGTCCCGTTCGCACACGTCATCACGTGGCGTGACGGGAAGGTAACGGCGTTCAGCATGTACACCAGCGAGGCCGCCGCCCTCGAAGCCGTGGGGCTGGAGGAGTAGGCGGTGTCGCAGGAGAACGTTGAGATCGTGCGCCGAGCCTTCGCTCACATCGAGACAGCGGACCTCCCGGACTGGGACCTGCTTCACGAGAAGGTCGAGATCAACGATCACGACCTTCTTGACGCGGGTCCGTACCACGGCCACGCGGGCTACGGACGTTGGCTTCTGGATTGGCTCGACGCTTGGTCCGACTCCAGGATGGACTCGGAGGAGTTCATCGACGCCGGTAACGGCCGCGTAATCGTGCTTCTCCAAACGACGGCGACCGGACGGGCTAGCGGCATCACCATCGAGCGGCAGGACGCGATGGTCTACGAGACGCAAGGTGGCGTCGTCATTCGCATCGACTACTACAACAATCGCGACCAGGCCCTCAAAGCCGTGGGGCTGGCGGAGTAGGCGATGTCCGAGAACGTGGACCTTGTGCGCTCGATCTACGGGGCCTGGGAATGCGGCGACTTCAGCAGGACGGACTGGATTGACCCCGAGATCGCGTGGGAGTACATCGGCGGACCGGAGCCGGGCACGGGAACGGGACTCGCAGGGATGGGCGCACCCATGCGCGACTGGCTTCGTGCGTGGAACGAGTGGCACATCGAGGCAACCGAGTACCGCGAACTCGACCGTGAGCGCCTCCTCGTGTTCTGCCGGGCCTTCGGGCGAGGCAAGACGAGCGCAGTGGAGGTCGGCCAGCTGACGACCGAAGGCGCGAACCTGTTCGAGGTCCGTGACGGCAAGGTCACGAGGCTCCTTATCTACTGGGACCGGGACCGCGCACTCGCCGACCTCGGCCTGGCGGAGTAGGCGATGTCGCAGGAGAACGTGGAGGTCGTGAGACGCAGTAACGCAGCGTTCAACAACGGCGACCGCGACGGGACGTTCGCTGACTATTACCCCGATGTCGAATGGCGCGACCTCCAGCACGCACCGGATGCACCCGAGAGTGTTCGCGGCCTTACGGCGGTCTACATGATCTGGGATCAGTGGAATGTGCCGTTCGGTGAGTTCACCGCGGAGGTTGAGGAGTACGTCGATGCGGGCGAGTTTGTCGTGGCGGTGACCAGCTGGCATGCGACGGGTGGCACCAGCGGCCTCGAGGTCGGTCAGCGCACTGCCGACCTGTACGAGTTCAAGGACGGGAAGATCGTTCGAGTCACGCTCGGATACCCCGACAAGGAGGCGGCCCTCAACGCCGTGGGGCTGGAGGAGTAGGCGATGTCGCAGGAGAACGTGGAGATCGTGCTCCGTGGCGTCGCCGCGATGAATCGGGGAGACCCAGAGGCCTTCAATGCGCTGTGTGATGCTCGATTCGAGATGCGCCTCGTGGGTGCCGTTGGCGAGCCTGTGAGCTACGTGGGAGCAGACGGCGTGTTCCAGTTCTTCCGCGACATGGGCGAGACTTGGGCAGACTGGGGATTTGAGGTCGACCAGGCGCGTGATCTTGATGAACACGTGCTGATCACGGGCAGGCAGCGCGGACGCGGGCGCGTGAGCGGCATTGAGGTCGACTCTCCGCGAGCCTGTGTTCTTGCGGTTCGCGACGGGGCGGTGACCGAGCTTCGCTACTTCACTGAGCCTGCCGAAGCCCTCAAAGCCGTGGGGCTGGCGGAGTAGGCGATGTCGCAGGAGACCGCGCCGATGTCGACCTCGCCTGCATAACACGTGGGATCGACCGTGAGCAGGAGTTCGCGCGGTCGATTGATGCCGACTCCGAGGACGGACGAATACATCAAAGACAAGCGAGGATCGCAGCTGCCGTATGCGACGTTCGCACCGTGGGCATCGAGCGCAGATCCAGACCCTCTTCGCGTCGTGAGGTCGAAGGCATACCTCCGGGACGTACGGGTGTACCCGGGCTCGCGGCGCAGAAGAAGACACGGCGAGCGCGTGACCCATGCAAACTCGATCTGGTCCGCTTTCACGGGCACGGCGCGGCCAGCGGGAATGCCGCTGTGAGATGGAGATGGCGCACGTCATCACCCTGGAGGCCGGTCGGATCAGGCAGGCTGGAGGAGTATCTCAACCGCAGCGGAGCCCTCGTGGCACAGCATGGGCTGGCCGGGTAGGCGCAACCCGTCTGGGATCACCTCGACCCGAGCTCGTAAGGTTGGCCCCGGCCGGGCCGCTCAGGCCCGTTACGCGCCCCGGCCCGTCCCCGCGGATCTCGACCGATGCCATGTTCCAGGGATCTTCCGCGGGGGCTGTGTCGTCGAGCGTGACGACTTCGCCGGCCGGGCCCGGTGATCGTGCCGAGGAACTGCGTCCAGAACGTCTTGCCGATCGCCGGGTTGACCTCCTCGTGCAGCAGCACCTGGTTGGAGCCCAGCGATCGCGGCACGGCCCCACCGGGATCGGTGCCGACCGCGTAGACGAGCGATTCGGGTTCGCTCGTCATCAGCGAGACCGACGGCGTCCCCGTCGGGGCGCTCGCCGCCGCCGAGGCGCCGGCGCCGCCGGACATCTCGACGCTGATCACCGTCAGCAGCTGGTCGTAGCCCTTCACCGCCAGCTTCGACTTGACGCGCTTTTTCTTGAGCGCCTTCGTGGCCGTCGCCGTCCAGATCTCGGCATCGCCGGTCTGACCGTTGGCGCGGCGCACGAGCGTCCACGTCAGCCCGGCGCCTGGACACCTGCGCCGACTGGTGTTCGGCGCCCGGCGGGCCGTCCGCCGAGACGAACGCGAACAGCTGCTCGCCCGGTTCGGCGGTGGTGAACGGCGGCGTCTTCGCTTTCTTCCGCCTTCTGCGGAGGCGGTGACGTCGACGACGAAGCAGGGTCCGGGCTGCCCCGGGTTTTCGACGTCCACTTCCACCGGCGCCGAGTGACCGACGTTGCCCGAGGTGTCGGTCGCTTCGGCTGTGAGCGTGTGGGCGCCGTTCGTCGCTGCGAGCGTGTTCCAGCTCATGGCATAGGGCGCTTTGGTGACAGGCGCGCCGAGCGGGCTGCCGTCGAGGTAGAACTGGACCGAGGCGACCGCCACGTTGTCGCTCGCTTCCGCGCTCACCTGCGTCGTTTCGGAGACCGTCTCGGCGCCCACGGGGTTGAGGATCGAGACGGTCGGGCGCTTCCGTGTCCGGGCCTTCGCTGGCGGGGAGCACCTCCACCGCCGCCATGTTCCAGCGGTCGTTCGACGGCGCAGTGTCGCTGAGCGTCATCGTCTGCCCCGCGCCCGGTGCTCGCCGCCGTCGAGTACTGGGTCCAGAAGGTGTTCCCGGCGCCGCCGTCGAGATCCTGCTGGAGCATTTCCTGATCGGCTCCGAGCGTTCGCCCGACGGCGCGATCCCAGTCGTTCCCGGTTGCGAAAGCCACCGAGCCACCGCCCGAGGAGGTCAGCAGCACCGATGGGGCGCCTTTCGTGGCTCCCGCCGCCGCCGACGCGCCGACGCCCGCCGCGCCCGAGAGCGCAGCAACCGTGAGCGACTCGTGGAAGCCGCCGTCGGCGGCGGTCGCGGTGACCGTCTCCCCGGTGAGCGGGCGATGCGGCGGTGGCGGTCCAGACCTCTGCGTCGCCCGGCTGCGCGTCGGCGCGCCGCACGAGGTGCCAGGCGAGCGAGGACCCGCTCACGGTCACCGACTGCGTGCCCGGCGAAGGCCCGTCGGCAGCCGACGAACGCGAGCAGCACCTGGCCCGGCTGAGACGTCGAGAAGGGCGCTGTCGAAACGGTCGTTTCGCCCGCTTGCTGCATGACTTTCCCGATCGTGATGGAGCCCACGCGGGCGGCAACCGTGACGGGCGTGTCGGGCGCGGTTCCCGCGAAGCCGCGGCTGTCTGTCGCCTGGGCGCTGAGATAGTGGGGCCCCGGTGGCGTCGAGCCGACGTTCCAGCTCGTCGTGTACGGCGGGCTCGTCACGGGCGAGCCGATCGGTCTGCCGTCGAGCAGGAACTGGACCGAGGAGATCGGCGCCGGACCGCTCGCCGAGGCGGTGAGCGTGACGTTGCCCGACACCGTCGATTCGGCGGCCGGCGTCGTCAGCGACACCGCGGGCGGCGTGGAGTCGGGATGCACCTGTTCGAGCACTTTCACCGTTTCGCCTTCGATCCGCAGCTTCGTGTCGGTGACGTCGTTCGCGGTGTTCGACTCGGCGAAGTAGTGGTAGGGATCCGCTTCGCCGCGCAGCCAGTAGGTCCCGTTGGGGACGCCGGTGATGTTGATTCCCTCTCCCCCGTCCGTGAATTCGTACTGGTCGCCCCAGCCCACGCTGAGGCCGAGGCGGCCTTCGGGTTCCGTGCAGGCGCCGCCCGGGTAGCCGTTTTCTTCGGGCGCGTTCGGAACGCCGCCGACGAACACGTCGGAGGTCATGCAGAAGAGGTCCTTCGGGCTCGACGCCACGAGGCTCGCCCAGCGCCCCTTCCGGGTTGGCTCCGTAGAGGCGGAAGCGGTCGAGTGGGAAGTTGTAGTCGGACGGCGGCGTCCAGACCATCGGTCCGACGATCGGCACCGTTTCGGCGAATTTCCACACCCCGGGGCTCGGCATCGTGTAGAGCGCCTGGAATCCCTGGGAGATGCCGGTGGAGGGGTTGTATGACGGGCGGATCTCGAGCGGCCCTTCGCCCCCGCGTCCTCGGTGATGTGCGTGAACTCGAGCAGGCGCTGCCCCGATTTGTGCATGATCGCGATGTCGCCCGTGGGCATCAGGACCTGCAGGTCCGGATAGGCGATCGGGGGCCCTGCACCGGCGCTGGTCGGCAGCGTCATCCACACGGCGACGAGCGCAAGCAGCACCGTTGCCGCGGCGCGGCCCGAGCGCCTCCTGATCACCCTCCTCATCGCCACCTCCTTCCCCCCGGCGCCGCCGATGCCCGAGGCTGCGGGGGAGTCCCCGATCCTATCGATCGCGCTCGGGGCGGCGCTCATTTCCTGCGCAACCATCCAACCTCGGGCACGCTTCTGCGTTGCGCCTCCCGCTCGAGGCGGCTGCCGGCGTGCCCGGGCAGGTCGCCGGGCGGCGCGCGCGCGAGAATGTCAAGCCCGATACCGAACGACTGGAGCTTCCGATGTGCCGCTGGCTTGCCTACACCGGCTCGACGATCCTGCTCGAGCGCGCTCTCTACTCGCCCGCCCACTCGTTCATCGACCAGAGCCTGCACTCCCAGCTCGGCGCGGAGCCGACGAACGGCGACGGCTTCGGCATCGGCTGGTACGACGATGCTCCCGCGCCCGGGCTGTTCCGCTCCGTCGAGCCTGCCTGGAACGACCAGAACCTGCGCGAGCTCGGCGGCCACGTGAGCTCAGGGCACTTCTTCGCCCACGTGCGCGCGGCGATCGGCTCGCCCGTGCAGCAGACGAACTGCCACCCCTTCCGCCACGGCCGCTGGCTGTGGATGCACAACGGCTTCGTCGCCGAGCTCGCCTCCTACAAGCGAGAGCTCGCGCTCGCGATCGACCCGCCGCTGTACCCGCTGATCACGGGTACCACCGATTCGGAGATCCTGTTCCTGCTGGCCCTCGGCTTCGGCCTCGAAGACGACCCGCCGCGGGCGGTCGCGCGGACGCTCGGCCTCGTCGAGGATCGCGGGCGCCGGGCGGGTGTCGAGTACCCCTTCCAGGGCACCATCGCCACCACCGACGGCGAGCGCATCTGGGCGTTTCGCTACTCGAGCGAAGGCAAGTCGCGCTCGCTGTTCTACTCGCGCGACGTGCCCACGCTGCGCCGGCTCTATCCGGACGCCGAGATCCTTCAGGAAGTGTCCGCGGACACATGCCTGATCGTCTCCGAGCCGATCGGCGACCTACCCGGGGCGTGGCGCGAGATGCCCGAGGCGAGCTGGACGGTGGTGGGGCGCGGCGAGGAGGACGTGGAGTCGCTGGCGCTCATCCCGCCCCCCGACGCATCCGCCTAGCCGCCCTCTGCGAGCGCGCCCTCCTCTTTCAGGTAGTTCAGCACGCCCGCCACATCGAGCAGGCGCCTGATCTGCGGGGTGAGCGAGCGCACCTCGAAGCGGCACCCCGTCTCCTGGCAGAGCTCGACGACGCGCAGGATCAGCCGCACGCCGCTCGAGTCCATGAACGTGATGCCCTTCACGTCGAGCACGAGCTCGCCGGGGCGCGACGCGAGCCGCGAGACGAGCGCCTCGAGCTCGGGGGCGGACGCCATGTCGAGTTCGCCCGCGATCAGGATCGTCTGGTGGTTCCCCGCCAGGTGCTGCTGGATCGCCAGTCTCGAGCCCGCGCCTGAGCTCGGCGAGGGATCAGATGGTGGCGGTGCCGAGTCGGGGTCCAGGTGTTCGGGGGTGCTCATGCGACGTGGGCTCGATCGTCCGGGCCGCGCGGGCTGGGGATCGGATGCGCCGAGCACCAAACACACAGGCTCGCGCCCGCCGATCCTTTCCACCACAACGGAGCACCGGCGCGGCAACCCTACTACGTTCCGACCGAAGGCGCTCTTGCTCGCACCGCGCACTTTCGAGGCGAGCCGAGGCTCATCGGTTTCAGGACAGCGGCTCGCCGGCCTCGCCCGCAGCATCGGCATCCACGCTCATGTCGCCGCGCGCGCGGGCGACCGAGACGACGGCGATCACGAGATAGCCGAACGCAGCGACCCGCGGCGCAACGATCGCGAGAGCCGTCGTGCCGAGATGCAGGCCCACGTTCGGGGCGGCGGCAGCCGTCACCGCCCTCACCTCGGCCTCGCTCACGTCCTCGCGCAGCAGCTCGCGATCCCGCACCACCGCCCCCCACAACGCCGCTATCGCGAAGGACACGGCGCTCAGCGCGAGCCCGTAGAAGATCACCGCGGTCCGCTCGGCTTTCGGGTCGCGGATCGCTTCAGCCATCAGGCGCGTGGGGAACGGCAGGAACGACACAACCATCAGCACGAGCAGGTTGAGGCGCATCAGCTGCGCGTTGACGTAGCGCAGGCGCCCGAAGATCGCGTGGTGCCCGAGCCAGATGCCCCCGATCGTGATGAAGCTCGTCGCATACGCGAGGTACGCGGGCCACTCGTGCAGGATCCCGTGTTTGAGCTGGCCGATTTCCTCTGCGGGCACGCGCAGATCGAGCACGAGCAGGGTGATGGCGATCGCGAAGACGCCGTCGCTGAACGCCTCCGTGCGTCCTGTCGCCCAGCGGGTTCGCACCGCCGGCGCTCGCTAGCCGCGGACGATCGTGAAGCTGAGGCGCTGCGGCGCAGAGCTGCGGCCCGACGCGTTCGTCGCTGTGATCACGAGCGTGTAGGTACCCGGTCGCAGCGAGCCGTGCACGAGACGCCCCTCGAAGTGCACTCGGTCCGCGCCGGCGTGTCCCGAGAGCGTGAGGGCGCCCGCGCTCACCGTGCGCGTGCACTTGCGTGCGTGCGCGTTGTGCCTGCTCGGCGCCACGCAGCGCCCGCGCACCTTGCGGCCAGGCGCCGGCTTGGTGAACGCCAGCCTCACCGTCGCGGCTTCGTTCAGTGCGAAGGAGAAGTTGTCGCCCACGGGCGGCTTGTGCGCGCGGGCGATGCTCGCACGGTGGCGACCCGCCCGCCAGCGCCGCGCCGACTGCGTCAGCTTCAGTCAGCGCGGGCGTCGGCGGCGGGGGCTTGGGCGCCACGATCAGGGTCGCCGTCACGGCCGCGGCGTTATTCGTCCCGTCGCCCGCCGAGAAGGTGAAGCTGTCGGGCCCGCTGTAGCCGGCCGCCGGGGTGTAGGTGACCGTCCCCGCCGTCTGGTCGATCGCCGAGAGCGTGCCGTGGGCGGGTCCGAAGACGATGAAGCGCGTGAGCGGATTGCCGGGCGCCTCCGAGCAGGCGAGCGCACAGGGGTGGGCGTCTGGAACGCCACCGCCCTGCTCGTCGCCGAGCAGAACGGCTGTGCCTGGCGCGCGTACACCGCCAGCCCGGCGATCGCGTGGCCACCGAGGCTTTGGCGATCCGTCGCCTGATAGACGAACGCGCCGTCCGGGCTCACCGACATGCCGTATCCCGTCTCGAGCCCTGTCCCGGTCGCGCACTCGCCTGGGTTTTCAAGAGGCGTCCCGCCACCGCCGCCGCTGCTCGTCACGCAGCCGAGCAGGCCCGGAAGCTGTGTTGCCACACCCGTTGCCGGGTTCAGCGAGAACACTCCGACGCCGCCCACGCTGTCGTTTTCGCTCACGTACAGGCTGAGCCCGTCGGGAGACAGCGCCCCTCCGTAGGAGCCCGCCACTGCCCGGCCCACCGCGCACGTCATCGCTTTCGTGTTGTCTTCGCCCGTCAGCGTGATGCACCCCGCGGTCCCGGGCAGCTGCGTCAGCGAGCCGTCGGCGTTGATGTGGAAGATCGCCACGCCTTCCTTCCCCAGGTCGTAAAGCGTCTGCCCGTTGGGGCTCACGAGCAACGTGTAGGTCCCGTACGGCACTCGTCCCACGGCGCAGGTCGCGGCTCCGGTGTCGTCGAGCCCGTTCCCGCTGAAGCACCCGGCCGCGCCGGCCTTCTGCGTCAGCAGGCCGCTGACGGGGTCGCGGTCGAGCACAGACAGGCCGTGCTGGTAGTCGCCGCTGTATGCGTGCGTCCCGTCGGGCGAGAGCGCCAGGAACTCGCTGTTGCCGACGTCGCGCCCGGTGCTGCAGCCGGGCGGAGCGGGTGCCTCGGAGATGCACTGGAGTTCGCTGAGCGCCCCCGTGGAGGTGTCCCTCGCGAACACGTGCACTCGCTTCGGCGTGTCGTAGTCGGTGAGGTACAGGAAGCGGTCGTCGGAGCTGAGCGTCACTCCGCTCGGCCCGAGGAGCGTGGCGTCGGGCTGGCAGGTGCCCACGCCGTCCTGGCTTTCCCCCGTGCGCGTGATGCAGCCCGCGGCGCCGGGGAGCTGCGTGAGCGCGCCGGTGGCTGGATCGCGCTGGAAGATGAGCACGCCTCCGTACGTTTTGGTTTCGTTCTGTGCCGCGAGATAGGCCCAGCGCCCGTCCGCTGTGATCGCCAGGTCGTGCCCGTCGCCTGGCTGTTCGAGTGCGCGCGCCTTCGTGCACGTACCCGGCCCCGCGACGCTGCTGCCGTCGGCAGTCAAGCACCCCGCCGGGCTCGCGAGCTGCGTGAGCGCGCCCGTGAGGGAGTTGCGCGAGAAGATCGCGACGCCCGCGCCTAGTTTCGCACCGGGGTCGCGATAGCTGCCGGCATACACGTACGCCCCGTCCGGGCTCACGATCGCGCTCTCGCCCTCGGCGACTCCGCGCGCCGGCGTGCATGTCGCTATCCCGTCTTCGCTGTAGCCGTCGAACGTGAAGCAGCCGAGCGTGCCCGGGAGCTGCGTGAGCGCGCCAACCGGGGGTGGCGAGGCGCCCGCGGGAAGCGTGAGCTGGGGCGCGAGGGCAAGCGCGCCTGCGAGCGCAGCGCACAGCATCATCCTGCGACTCATCCGACCGCCACCCGGCATTCGCTCCCTCGGCATTAGGCGTGTGGACCTGTGACCGAACCCGATCATAGAGGCGCGGGCGGCGCCATTCTTATCGTCGCGTCATATGCGGTTAAGGTCGCCCTTAGAGCTGGATGCGAGCCTCGCGCATAGCTGCACCGACCACCGCTCCCTCTCATGTCCAGGCCGCTCACCATCCTCGACCCCCACGCACACGAGCCCGACGTACGCCAGCCGGGACGTCTGCAGCGCCTGGGCGCTCAGGCCCGGCTGCTCGTCGGCCTGCTCGCGATCTACGGACCCCTCGCGCTCGTCCTCGTCAGCGACAGGGGGCTCTTGCAGAAAGCGTATTTCCTGATCGCCATCTGGGCCGTCGAGGCGATCGTGTGGTACGCACAAGACCACATCTCGCGGCGGCACCGGGGCGGCGGCGACGGCGATCTGAGCGCCTAGGCGCCGGCATATCGGGTGGCCGAGAAGCGCCCGGTGGGCTACCCTCGACCGATGGGGTGCTCGGGGGAGCACACAAACAGCGTCGTTGCGCAGGCGCTGGCTGCGTTTGCGGCGCTTGTCGCGGCGCTGGCGTGCTTGTGCGTGCTGGCGGCGAGCGCCTCGGCGGTGGTCGCCCAGGTGCCGGACGGCCGGGCGGTGAGCTACCGGCCGCTGAGCGCGGCGCGCATCGTTCGCTCGTGCCGCGCCCGCTTCGACGCGCTCTTCACCAACCTCGACTACAACGGCGGCCCGGTGATGCCGTCGAACACGAACTTCACGGTCTACTGGGCTCCCGAGAGCCGGCCGGCGTATCCCGCGGGCTACACGACGCGGGATCAACCGCTACTTCGAAGACCTCGCCCACGACAGCGGCAAAACCGACGAACGTCGACTCGGTGTCGGCCCAGTACAACGACGCCGAAGGCCAGTTCGCGAACTACGACTCGAAATTCGGCGGCGAACTCGTCGACAAGCACCCCTATCCCGCGAACGGGTGCTCCGCGCCGCGCCGATCTGCCTCACGGATGCGCAGATCCAGCACGAGCTCGAAAAGTTCGTCGCCGAACAAAAACTGCCGATCGACCTCAAACACGAGTACTTCCTGCTCACGCCCGAAGGCGTCGAAAGCTGCTTCGAAGCTGCCAGCGAAGTGTGCTCGGCGGGGACGGGTCCGTCGCCGGTCTTCTGCGCCTACCACGGCAACATCCCGATGGAAGGGGGCGAAAAACAGCTGATCTACGCCAACGACCCGTTCGTCGTCGGCATCAAAGGGTGCGACGAATGCAAACCACCCAAACAAAAGCCCGTCCGACGGCGCGCTCCAGGGCGGCCTCAGCCACGAGCACAACGAGTCCATCACCGACCCCGAGCCGAACAACGCGTGGACCGACTTCGGCAGCGAAATCGGCGGCGAGATCGGCGACAAGTGCGAGGGCGACAAATCGGCGCGACCGCTCGAGGGAAGCTGGAACGGCTCAACTACAACCAGGAAATCAACGGGCACCACTACTGGTACCAGGAGGAGTGGAGCAACCAGGGCTCACGAATGCCTGCAGCGGCTCAGCTTCAAAGGCGAACCGCCGACCGCGACGTTCACGAGCAAACCCGGGCGCGGGAACCGAAGTCCAGTTCGACGCGACGCGGATCGACGGCCGCAGGCGGGGTGTTCAGATACAACTGGCAGTTCAACGACGGGCCGGGAGCTCGTCTCCGCGCCCGACAGAGACGACGGCCCGACCATCAGCCACGCCTTCCCCGGCGCCGGCACCTTCACCGTCGCGCTCACCGTGTTCGCCACCAGACGGGACGAGCATCGGCACGGCGAAAGAAGTCGAACGTCACGCGCGAACCCCCGGCGGCCGCCTTCTCCACAGGCGGCGCCGGCGTCGCCGGGACAGCCGATCTTCTTCGACGGCACCAGCCTCCAGCGACCCGGGCGGCGGCGATCCGCGCGTTCACGTGGAACTTCGGCGACGGCTCGCCGCAGCAGACCGGCGTCGGCGGCCACGCACACCTACGCGGCGCCGGGCTCCTACGAAGCGACGCTCACCGTCAAAGTCGATCACCGGGCTCACCGCCTCGGTGAAGCACACGCTGAGCATCGCCCCCTCGGCGGCGGCGGAGGCCCGGTGACCGGTCCGCCACCTCCCCCGCCCCCGCCCCCGCCACCCGTCGTGACCAGCGGCAAGGTGACGCTGCTCGCGAGCACCGTCGAGATCGAGAACGGCAAGGGTGGATTCAGCCTCGGCTGCGCCGGCACCGTGCCGCGCTGCAGCGGCAGCCTCACGCTCACCGCCACCGAAACCTTCAAGCGCAACGGCCGCAAGCACAGACGGACCGTGACGATCGGCTCGGCGACGTTCTCGATCTCGGCGGGTAGGGCGAGCGTGACTGTTGCGCTCAACAAGACCGGGCACAAGCTGCTCGAAAAGGGCCACGGTCACCTCCGCGCCACGCTGAGGCTCCGCACGAACGCCCCCGTCACCACCTCCGGCGCGGGGCAGGCCGTGCAGCTCAGCCGCTCGCGCTAGCGGCGGGAGACGCCCGCATCGGACACGGCGAGGCCCCTACAGCTTCTGCGACTTCGCGCGCGCGATGAGCGTCGCGGTACAGGTGCTCCTGGGCGCTGCCCGGGAACGGGGCGACGAGGCCGGTGCTCTGCAGGCGCACCTCGGCGGTGCCGTAGATGAAGCCGAGCACGTCGAGGTAGATGGGCACCGAGATGCCGTTCAGCGCCGCATGTGCGGTTACGCGCCAGCCGAACCCCCCGCTGGTGCCGAGGGCGGGCGGTATCCCCTGCGCGATCTTCACGTGCCCGAACGTCACGCCCCCCAGATGGCGCGGTCTGCAGCAGCGCGAGCAGGTAGCGCTGCAGGCACGCGCGCGTGTGCGGGCTGCGCAGCGTCGCCAGTTCGCTCGCCGCCGCCTGCGGGCTGCGGCTGAAGCTGATCGAGGAGCTCGTCGTGAACGTGATCAACGACACCCGCCGCGAGAACTCGGGCGAGTGCCTTTCCGGCAGCGACGCGCCGCCCTGCTGCCGCGCCGAGGGCGTGCGGGCCCCGATGCATTCGGCGAGGCCATCGCTGCAGCTTGCGTTCGGCGGGCCCTTCCGAGCGCCGCGAAGAGTGCGAGGCCTTGAAGCCGGGGAGGTCGGCGGACTGAAGGTTGACCGCGTTCGCGAACGCCTTCGCGCGCTGTGCGGTGAGCGTGCCGGCGCTCGCCGGCGGCGCGGCGGCGTGGACCGTGGCGGAGGTGGCAGTGCTGTCGACGTGGCCGCCCTTGCCACAGCCGCACGCGATCAGGCACGCGAGCGCAGCAGCGAGGCCCGCCGCGGCGCCTGGCACTTGCGGCGCCCTCAGCGCCAAGGCGCCCCTAGTGCCCCGGCGCCGGGCGCGCAGACAGATATGCAGGTGCCGAGTACGCGCCGCTGCGTGCGCAGGGCGCACCCTTCACTTTCACCGTGCCCGTGATGAGCGACCTGCTGATCACCGTTCCCGTGATCGTGACAGCCAGGCTCACCGGGCTGGTGCGCGAGCTTCCGAACAGTTTCGAGCTCGCGTGGAACGAGCGGGCGAAGTGGTAGTGACCGTGTGAGAGCTTGAGCGTGAGCGCCGGGAACGCGATCGTCGCGCTCGGCACGATCTTCCCGCTGCGCGGGGCGCTTGCGCACTGGACGTAGATGCCCCCCTGCGGGGTCAGCGGGAACAGCGGCGCAGAGCCCGCGAGGATCGTGCGGCGGCTGGTCGCGCTCGTCACGAGCGCGACGTGGATCCCGCCCTGATAGCCGCGACTCGCGTACTCCTCGGCCGGCATCGGCAGCTTCGCGCCGGCAGCGAGCGCCGCGCCGGCAGCCGCAGCCACGGCCAGCAGCCGTGGCGCAGACGATCGTGAGGATCTTGGTGAATCGCATCTCGTGGCGCACCGGCGGCGCCCACGGTGCGGACGAACGGCACGAGCGCCGACTCTAGCAATGGGTTCCCCGGCGGGCGCCGGTTCACCTTTGCTTCATCGGCAGTTCACCGGCTCGCGATCTCGCGGACGGTCGCGCGGCTTGTGGCGAGCAGCGCGCGCGTTGCGCCCGCGAGCTCGAGGATCGCATCACGGGAGGCGCGGCTCACGCCGGTGGCGCTCGCGAACCCGTGGATCAGGCCCGGGAAGCGCCGCAGCACGGCGGGCGTGCCCGCGCGCTGGAGCGCGCGTGCGTACTCCTCCCCCTCGTCGCGCAGCGGGTCGAAGCCGGCGGTCGCCACGAGCGCGGGCGCGAGCGCGAACAGGTCGTCGGCGAGCAGCGGAGACAGCCGCGGGTCGGCCCCGAGACCTCCCTGCCCGCCCATGTACTGGGCCTCGAACCAGTCCATCTCGGCGCTCGTGAGGAAGAAGCCCTCCGCGAACAGCTCGCGCGAGCGGTGCTCCCCCGACATGTCGGTGGCGGGATAGATGAGGAGCTGCATCGCCGGCTGCGGACGCTCGCTGCTCGCGCACAGCTGGCACACCACCGCGGCGAGGTTGCCGCCGGCGCTGTCGCCGCCGACCGCCACCTGCAGCGGGTTCGCACCGAGGCTCTCGGCGTTCTCGTACGCCCAGCACAGCGCCGCGAACGCGTCCTCGACGGGCGCTGGGAACGGGTGCTCCGGAGACAGGCGATAGTGCACCGCGAGCACCTGCGTGCCCGCGTGCACGCACAACATGCGGCAGAGGGCGTCGTGCGTGTCGAGGTCGCCGAACACGAACCCGCCGCCGTGGAAGTACACGAGCAGCGGCTCCCCCGAGGTCCCGCCCGGGGGCACGTAGTGGCGCAGCGGGAGCTCCCCGCCGCCCGACGGGATCGAGAGGTCTCGCACCGCAGCCACCGGCAGCGGGCGCCCTCCGTACACGGCTGCGCCGTGGCGACGACGCACCCGCGCTGCCTCCGCGCCGATCTGGGAGATCGGCGGTTCGTCGCGCCGCTCGAGCAGCGACAGCATCAGCTGGACCTCGGGGGCCAGCGTCAGCCCATCGATGGAGACGGGGGGCTTCCCCGACATGCGCACCTGGACCCGCGGCGGAAGCGCCAGGAGCGCCTTCGCCACAGCGCGCTCGGCACGCATCGCAAGCGTCGTGTGAACCCCGGCTGCCGAGCTCATCTTCCTCCCGTCATTGCGAAACCGTCGCCTCACCGTAGCGTCCCTGCCGTCAGCCCTGCAGGTGCGCCGCCGGCGGCCCGCCCCCGCTGGGTGGGGCGGGCCGCCGGCGATCGCGAGGCTCTCGCGGATCTCCCTATCAGGGAGCGTGCCCCGTGAATTCGATCACCTGCTGGAACGTCGAGCGGTTCGTCCAGCGCATCGTGAATTTCGCCAGCGGGTCCGGCGGGAATTCGATGCGCACGCGAGCCGCTTCCCACGCGGCCGGGTTCGTTGCCCTGTTTGGCGGCGACGCCTTCCGCCGCCGTCTTGATCGCGGACCACAGCGAGTTGCGGCACGCTTCCAGGCTCCCGCCGCCGCAGTACGTGCGGCTGTAGGGCTGGGCGACCGATTCGCCGAGGATCGTGCGGAGGTCCTTGTAGACGTACCCGTACCAGCCGCCCCCGAAGGAGGAGCCGCCCGAGTTCTCCGGGTTGTCGATTCCGGCGATCGACTTGAATTCGCCGAGCTGCAATCCCAGCGTCGGGCCGAGCACCGCTTCGGCGATCGGCGCCCACACGGCGTCCATCGCCTCCGCCGCCGGCGCCTTCGGCCCGTCCTTCCCGAACCGGCTCGCGCCTTCGCCCACCCATGCAGTGATCTCGTTCGCCACTTCTTCGGCGAGTTTGCTCGGCGCCGGGCCTGTGGCGAGGACTTTCGCGATCGTCGGCCAGACCTTCACCGCGCGAAGGTCCTTCGTCGCGCCCCGGTTCATCACCGTCGCGTCCTTCGCCTCGCTCATCCGGTTGGTGAAGCCCGTGTAGAGCTGCACGCGGTGGATCGGCCCCTCCGACCATTCATCGGAGGCAGCGCCCCATTCGGGAGCCGGCTTGTTGTTCCAGTTGAGGAACAGCGCGTTCGCCGGGTCGACTTCGTGCGGGTGCTGTTCGAGGTTGAGGAATCCCTGCCAGTCGTATTCGCCGTTCCCGAGGGTCGGCAGGCTCGGGTCGGTGCCCGAAGCGAGCACCGGCAGCCGACCGGTCGAGAAGTAGGCGATGTGTTCGTTGTCGAGATACGCCATGTTGAACGTCGTCTCGAGGTGGTTCGCCGCTTCGAAGAACGTCTGCGGCGAGTGGACTTCGTTGGAGTCGAATTCGCTGAACGCGAGCTCGCCCGCCGGCTCGCGGCCGCGCGTGGAACGGTCCTTGGCGATGCCGTACGGTTTCCCGCCGACCGTCACGGTGCCCTCCTCGGGCCCGTAGACCGTTTCCTCGAATTCGAGCTCATGCGCCGGTTCTTTACCCGCCGCGCCGAGCAACCCGGCGTCGACTTTCTTCATCGGGATGCATTCGCCTTTGTACACGTAGCTCGTCGATTTGCGGGTCGGCGGCCCTTCTTCTTCTTCGTTCGGGTTGCAGAGCTGCACGAGGAACGTCTGCGTGTTCTCGCTGCCCGCACTGGTGAGGCTCCACGCGAAGTCGCTGCCCGCGGCCGATGAACACGTACGGCGAGATCGGCGCGACGATGCCCGAGGCGTCCACGCCCGGACCGTGCAGATCCGCCTGGAAGACGATCTCCGGGTAGAAGTAGCCGAGCTGCGGTCCCATCACCGCCACCGGGTGGTGCGAGCGCGTCCGGTTCGCTCCGACGAGGAGGAAGTTGGACGCTTTGCGTTTGGCGGCCTTCGCAGCCACGGCGTCCGCCACGGCGCTCGAGCTCGGCGAGCCCGGGTCGACCAGGACCGCACCGGGCGTCGGGCCGGTGGGCACCGCGTCGTACGGGAACGCTTTGCTTGCCGTCGTCGGCGTTTCGGGGTCGTTGGTCTCGCGCAGGTCGCGGTAGACCTTCAGGCCTTCTTCGGTGCCGAGTTTCGACTCGAGCGTGGCGAGGAAGTTCGAGTTCTGCACTTCTGCGCCGCCGCCGTTGCCGAAGATCGATCCGATGAAGGCGAAGCCCGCGATCGCGTCGGTCAGGCTGACCGGCCCGAACTTTTCGACCGACGATTCCGGCAGCGTCGCCTCATACGCGTTCACGCCGGCGACCCAGGCTTCGAGGTCCGAGACGACCTGTTCGCCCTTCGGGCCTTTTTCGGTGAGGAGTGTCAGCTGTTTTTCGACGAATTCCTTCGCTTCTTTGCTGGGCGTGAACGAGCGGTTCTGGAGCAGCAGCCCGAACGGGTTCACGCCGGGGACGTCGAGCGCGGCCGTGTATGCAGGTCCGAGCCCGAGCTTGAGCAGCAGCCCGCGGTCCTTCGCCCCGACCCAGCCCGATCCGAACATGACCTCGGCGCGCGTTTCGCCGAAGATGTGTGCGACGTCGTGGCTGTCGCGCTTGATTTCGAGGCCGGGCTCAGGGGTTTCGGTGCTGAGAGTCGCGCCCTGGACGCCGAACTTCTCGGAGATGAAGTCCTTTTCGAGCTTCGTCTGCGAGACGCCGCCTTTCTTGGAGGTGAGCTTGTCGTACAGAGTGGCTTGGTCGCTCGAGAAAGGACCGGGGAACGTTCCTCCTTCGGCGCCGGGGGCGAGGATCTGGTACGCGCCTCCCGAGAAGTCTTCAAGAGCGCTCGCCGAAGCGGCGCCGAGCGTCAGCATCAGGCACGCGACAGCGCAGCGATGCCCACGATTCGCCCGCCGCCGAGCCGCCTCTTCGCAGCTTCCGAGCGAGCAGATCCCCACGTCCCCAACATCCTTGCCTCCTTGTCAGTCGGCCCCACCCGACGGCGAAGCCGCATCCCCCGGATCGACTACGCGCGGGATCCTAGCATCGCCCCCGCCATCCGGGGGGGTTGCGACGCCCGATCGGAGGGCCCGTCGCGAATCCGCGGGGCGGTCGGCCGGCGGGCGACCGACAGCAGCCCCGCGGCGTCGGCGGCCCACCGGCTGCGGCGCGCGCCGGAGCAGGCCCGGCGGCGCTAGGGCCGCTCCGCCACCTCGAGATAGCGCATCACGACGCGGCCGATGACGATCACGTCGCCGTTGCGCAGGTCCGCCTGCTGCACGCGGCGACCGTTCACGTACGTGCCGTTGGAGCTGCGGTCGTCGAGGATCCGCGCGCCCGAGGGCCGCGGCGCGAGGATCGCGTGGCGGCGCGACACCGAGCTCTCATCGAGGCGCAGGTCCGCGGCGAGGCCGCGGCCGATGCGCACCACCTCGCTGCCCACGGGGATCGTCAGCGCACGCTCGGGGCCCTGCACCTCGAGATAGCGCCCCGGCTCGAGCGGGTCCGCCGACGCCGCGCGATGCCGGCTGCGCTCGTCGAGGCATTCGATGGGATCGAACCGCTCGGTGAGCCCCTCGGCGGTGGGAGACAGGAGGGTGTCGGCAGTCATGGATCAATAGATAGCCGCACCCGGTCAGGCTAACCTCAACGGTTTCTAAAGATCGCGCAGGAACGCCCCGATCCGCCCCTCCGAGCGCTCGCGATGAGCGCCTTGCGCGCGCAGCCCCTCCCCTACTCTGAAGCTGCATGATCGCGCCGCCGCCCGCCGTCTCAGAGGTCTTCGAGGCAGCCCTGCAGCTCGGACCTCTCGCGGTGCTCGCGATCCTCTACGGGCGCCGCGCGCACACGCTCGCCCAGCGCGGGCATCCGGTGCCCCGCTGGCGCCAGGTGTCCTTCTACAGCGGCTGCGTGGTGATCGCGGGCGCCCTCAGCGGCCTCGGCGGCGCGAGCGAGGAACTGCTCTACGCGCACATGATCGAGCACCTGCTGCTCGGCGACGTGGCGTCGCTGCTGATCGTGCTCGGCCTCACCGGCCCGCTGCTGGCGCCGGTCCTTCGCATCCGCGTGTTCGACCGCCTGCGCGTCCTCACGAACCCCCTGATCGCGTTCCCGCTGTGGGCGCTGGACCTGTACGTCTGGCACCTGCCGTTCCTCTACGAGGCCGCCCTGCGCCATTCCGCCGTGCACGCGCTGCAGCACGCGATGTTCCTCGCCACCGGGATCAACATGTGGATGTGCCTGTTCGGGCCGCTTCCCCAGCCGAGCTGGTTCGGGAACCTCGGCAAGCTCCTCTACATCGTCGCCGTGCGCCTGGCCGGCACCGTGCTCGGCAACGTGTTCCTGTGGTCGGGGAGCGCCTTCTACCCGTTCTACGCCCACACCGAGGCCACCCTGCACATCTCCCCGGTCGTCGACCAGAACCTCGCCGGCGCGATCATGATGGTGGAGGAGTCACTGCTCACGCTCGGGCTGTTCTGCTGGCTGTTCCTGAAAGCCGCGCGCGAGAGCGAGGAGCGCCAGGAGCTGCTCGACTTCGCCCGCGCGCAGGGCCTCGAGCTGTCCGACGCGCGGGCGGCGCGCGCGGTGTCCTCCGGGCACGGCGCCGAGCTCAGACGGCGCCTGCAGGCGCAGGCCGGCGGCCGCGAGGCGGTGCCGCCCGCCTAGCTGTAAGACCCGAGCAGGTTGTTCAGGCGGTTGATGGGTGTCTGGCGCCCGATGGCTTGGTGTCGTCGTCGATGGTTGTAGGTCCATAGCCAGCCGTCAAGGGCTGCTGTGCGCTCGTTGCTGTCGTGGTAGATGGCGCCGTAGGCCCAGCCGCCGAGGAGGGTGCGGATGAAGCGCTCCGCCTTTCCGTTCGTTTGTGGCCTGTAAGGCCTGGTGCGGATGTGGCGGATGCCGAGTGTCCTGCAGGCGATCGCGTGCACCGCGGAGCGGTAAGCGGAGCCGTTGTCGGTCAGGAGCTCCTGGACCTTCATGCCGTGGCGCTCGAAGAACGCGATCGCTCGGCGCAGGAACCCGATTGCTGTTGTGGCCTTCTCGTCGCGGAGAACCTCGGCGTAGGCCAGGCGCGTGGCGTCGTCGACCGCGATGTGCACGAACTCCCAGCCGACTTGCCTTCGTCGTCGCCCGGCAGCGTCGGTCTTGTCCGGGTTGCTGCGTTTGTGACCATGGATGCGGTGCCCAGCGCCATCCTGAATGCGTCCAAGCTTCTTGACGTCGATATGGATCAGCTCCCCGGCAACGGTGCGTTCGTAACGCTCGGCGGGCTCGAGACCCAACCGCCCCAGGCGACCCATCCCGATCCGGGTGAGGATCCCCGACACGGTCGAGACGGGCTGATCGAGAACCTCGGCGATCTCAGAGCCTGTGAACCGCAGACGCCTAAGCGCAGCGATCGCTCCAACCAGCTGCTCATCGCTGCGGTTCGCGACAAACAATGGCGCCGAGGAGCGATCCAACAGGCCGGCAGTCCCTTCAGCGCGATAACGCCCAACCCACTTGCCTGCCGTGCGGGCGCTGACCTCCGCAGCCAGGGCAGCCTCGCTCACCGACCAGCCCTGATCAACAACACGACGGACCATCCGCTCTCGCTGCCTAAATGACAGCGCAGCATTAGCGTGCAGCTTCATCCGGTTTCTCCTTGGTGCTGGGGCTTCGACACCACCAGCCTCCAAGGAGGACCGGATGAACAACGTGCTCAGGAACTACACCTAGCCGCCCGCGACGGCCGGCAGGATCGTCATCTCCGCCCCGTCCGCCACGGGCGTCTGCAGCCCGTCGAGGAAGCGGATGTCTTCGCCGGCGACGTAGACGTTGACGAAGCGCCGCAGCGAGCCGTCCTCGTCGGAGATGCGCTCGCGCAGCTCGCCGAAGCGCTGGAACAGGCCCTCGAGCACCTCCTGGACGGTGGCGCCGTCGATGCTCGCCTCGGCCTCGCCTTCAGCCGCGGCTCGCAGCTGCGTGGGGATCTTGACGACTACCGCCATCACGCACCGACGGCAGCCGGCACGCCCACCTCGAACGCCTCCACCGTCGGCTCGATCGTGTGCGTCTCGAACGTGCCGCGGACCGCGTCGAGCGTCTTCAGGCCCTCGCCGGTGACCACGAGCACGACGCGCTCGTCGGGGTCGATGTCGCCCCGCGCCGCGAGCTTCGCGAGCACGGCGGTGGTGACGCCGCCGGCGGTCTCGGTGAAGATGCCCGTCGTCTCGGCGAGCAGGGCGATCCCGGCGCGGATCTCCTCGTCGCTGACGGCGTCGACGGAGCCTCCGCTGCGGCGGGCGAGGTCGAGCGCGTAGGGGCCATCGGCGGGGTTGCCGATCGCCAGCGACTTGGCGATCGTGTCGGGCTTCACCGGCTTGCACACGTCGCGGCCCTCGGCGAACGCGCTAGCGACGGGCGAGCAGCCCTCCGCCTGCGCGCCGTTCATGCGCGGCTGCTCGCCGCTGAGCAGCCCCAGCTCGGTCCAGTCGGCGAAGCCCTTGGCGATCTTCGTGAACAGCGAGCCCGAGGCGACGGGCACGACGCAGCGGTCGGGCAGCTCCCAGCCGAGCTGCTCGGCGATCTCGAACGCGAGCGTCTTGGAGCCCTCGGCGTAGTAGGGGCGCAGGTTGATGTTCACGAACGCCCAGTCGCGCTCGGAGCACAGCTCGGTGCAGAGCCGGTTGACGTCGTCGTAGCTGCCCTTGACCCCGACCAGGCGGGTTCCGTAGATGCCGGTCGCGAGCACCTTCTGCTCCTCGAGGTCGGCGGGGATGAACACGTAGGAGTCGAGCCCCAGCGCGGCGCCGTGCGCCGCCACCGAGTTGGCGAGGTTCCCGGTGGACGCGCACGCGATCGTCTCGAAGCCGAGCTCGCGCGCCCGCGTCACCGCCACCGAGACGACGCGGTCCTTGAACGAGTGCGTCGGGTTGGCGGCGTCGTTCTTGACCCACACCTCGCGCAGCCCGATCCGCTCGGCGAGCCGGTCGGCGCGCACCAGCGGCGTGCAGCCGGCGGGCAGCCCGACACGGGAGGCGAGCCGGCCCGAGGGGCCCGGGGGACCGGAGGTGACGGGCAGGAAGTCGGCGTAGCGCCAGATGTTCTGCGGTCCGCCCTGGATCCGGCGGCGCAGCCCGCCGACGTCGAGGTCGCCGCCGCGATGGTCGTAGGCGACCTCGAGGGGTCCGAAGCAGCGCTCGCAGACGTACAGCGCCTCCAGCGGATACTCGCTACCACACTCCTTGCACTCCAGATGACTGACAGCCATGGGGGCTCCTTCGCTCGTCTTCGCCGTGTCACGGTGTGGCGAAGAGCACGAGGCCCGCCACACATCTCTCTGGAATTGGCACCTTCCCGCCGTGACATTCGCGGTGGTTGCCGGGGTTTCGTAGGGCCAGTCCCTCCACCCCTCTGGATGTGTCCAACTGTGGGCCGGAGTCTAGCAAGCATTGCGGCGCGCGCAAGCGCCGGGCAGGCCGGCCCCGCCGCGCCGCGAGCGCTGCAGCGTGCGCACCTCCGTGACGTCGCCGGCGGCTGCCGGCCGGGCCGCGGCGGGGGCGCGGTAACGCGCGCTGCACCGCGGTGTAGCCCTTGCGGTGAGCAGCCCCACGACCGTACGCGAGCAGGACACCGCGGCGAGCGCCGACGATCTCGAGTTCTCGCGGTCGTCCACGCGCAGGCGCATGCTGATCATCGTCAACCCATACGCGAGCACGGTGTCCGACCGCCTGCGCCACCTCGTCGTCTACGCGCTCCAGGGCCGCTTCGAGGTGGACGCGGTGGACACGGAGGCGCGCGGCCACGCCACCCAGCTCTGCCGCGAGGCGGCGCACGAGGACTACGACGTCGTTGTCGCGTTCGGCGGCGACGGCACCGTCAACGAAGCCGCGAACGGCCTGCTCGGCTCGCAGACACCGCTCTGCTGCCTGCCGGGCGGCTCGGCGAACGTGTTCGGCAAGATGCTCGGCATCCCCGGCGACGTCGTCGACGCCACCGAGCACCTGCTCGCGATGGCGGACGACTGGCGCCCGCGCAAGGTGGACCTCGGCGTCGTCAACGGCCGCTGCTTCACATTCGCCTCGGGGCTCGGCATCGACGCGAGCGTCGTCGAGCGGGTGGACGCCAAGCCGCACCTCAAGGCGCGTCTCGGCCCCTAGTACTTCACGTGGGTGGCGGTGACGACGTTCATGCGCCGCTACCTCGTGCGCCCGCCACGCCTGCTCGTCGAGGCGGACGGCCGCGTGCTCGAGGGCGTCACCGCGATCGTGCAGAACGGCTCGCCCTTCACCTACTTCCAGAACCGCCCGATCGAGGTGGCGGACGGCGCAGCGCTCGACTCGGGAGCGCTCGCCGGAGGCGTGCTGCACCGCTCGACGATGTTCGGCGGGGCCTCGATCGCGTGGCGCGCGCTCTCGCGCGGCGCCCGCGTCACCGGGCACCGCCAGGTGACCGGGCTCACGCAGCTCGAGGAGCTGAGCGTGCGCAGCGCCGACGAGCGCACGCTGCCGCTGCAGGTGGACGGCGACTACCTCGGCGAGGTCGAGGAGGCACGCTTCTCGATCATGCCGCGCGCGCTCACGGTCGTCTCCTGAGACGGCCCGCCGTCCCGCCGCCCGGCGCAGCCCGATACGCGCTGCGCAGCGCGAGCGGCCGGCCGGCCTAGGCGCTCGCGCCCGGCGTCACACGGTAGGCGTCGAACACCGACTCGATGTTGCGCAGGCGCGTGATCGCGCCCTTCAGCGTGTGGTTGTCGGCGAGCTCGACGACGAAGCGGTTCTTCACCATCGGCGGCATCGACAGGCAGCGCGCTTCGAGGATGTTCGCGCCGGACTCCGAGAACGCCCGCGAGAGGTCCTCGAGCAGCCGGTGGCGGTCCCAGGCGTCGATCTGGATTTCCACGATGAACCCGGTCGACTGGTCGCCCTCCCAGTAGACGTCCGCGAAGCGTTCCGGGTTCTTGCGCAGAAGCGTCGTGTTGGGGCAGTCCTCGCGGTGGATCGTGATCCCGCGGCCGAGGGAGATGTAGCCGACGATCTCATCGCCGGGCACCGGCCGGCAGCACTTCGCCAGGCGCAGCATGACGTCGTCCACGCCCTCCACGCGGATCCCGTACTGGGCCGGAGGACTTCGTCGGGCGCCGCCGCGAGCGGCCCACGCGCAGCAGGTCTGCGGCGCTGTCCTCGCCGTCGGCGGACTCGCCCTGCTTGAGCCGCTGCATGCACCTTGTTGACGACGAGCTTCGGCGAGACCTTCGCGGCGCCCAGGGCGATGTAGAAGTCGTCCGCCTTGCGGTAGCCGACCTCGCGGATCACGTCCGCGAGCAGCGCCGAGCCGACGATCTTCTGCGCCGGCAGGCCCTGTTTGCGCAGGTGCTCCTGCAGCAGCTCGCGGCCGGTGTGCTCGGTGTCCTGGCGGGACTCGGCCTTGAACCACTGCTTGATCTTGTTGCGCGCACGCGTCGTCTTGACCATCGCGAGCCAGTCGCGCGAGGGTCCGCGCTCGCGCTTGGCGGTGAGGATCTCGACGATGTCGCCCGAGCGCAGCTCGTAGTGGAGCGGCACGATCTTCCCGTTCACGCGCGCGCCCACGCAGCGGTGGCCGATCTCCGTGTGCACCTCGTAGGCGAAGTCGAGCGGCGTCGCGCCGGCGGCGAGCGACTTGACTTCGCCCTTGGGCGTGAACACGTAGACCTCCTCCTCGAAGAGGTCGGTGCGCAGCGTCTCCATGAACTCGCGCGGATCGGAGAGCTCGTTCTGCCAGTCGAGCATCGAGCGCAGCCACTTGAGCTTCGCGTCCTCGCCGGGGCCCTCGCGACCGCCCTGTGACGGGGCGCTCGTGCTGCTTGTAGACCCAGTGCGCCGCCACCCCGTACTCCGCCATTTCGTGCATCTCGTGGGTCCGGATCTGGATCTCCAGCGGCCGGCCCTCGGGCCCGATGACCGTCGTGTGCAGCGACTGGTACATGTTGAACTTGGGCATCGCGATGAAGTCCTTGAAGCGCCCGGGCAGCGGCTTCCACAGCGAGTGGATCACGCCGACCGTGCCGTAGCAGTCCTTCACCGAGTCGACGATCACACGCATCGCGGTGAGGTCGTAGATCTCGTTGAACTCGCGGCCCTTCTTCGTCATCTTCGAGTAGATCGAGTAGAAGTGCTTGGCACGCCCCGCGATCTGCGCTTCGATGCCCAGCTCGGCGAGCTCGTTGGCGAGGTAGCTGCCGGCCTCGCTCACGTAGCGCTCGCGCTCCTCGCGCTGTTGCGCCACCAGCCCCTTGATCTCCCGGTACTTGCGCGGGTGCAGCGTCGCGAACGCGAGGTCCTCGAGCTCCCACTTGATCGCGTGGATCCCCAGGCGATGCGCGAGCGGCGCGTAGATGTCGAGCGTCTCGCGCGCCTTCTCCATCTGCTTCTGCTTCGGCATCGCGTCGATCGTGCGCATGTTGTGCAGGCGGTCGCGCGAGCTTGATGAGGATGACCCGAGGGTCATCCGCCATCGCCACGATCATCTTGCGGTAGTTGCTCGCCTGGGCGTCGTCGCGCGACTGGAAGGTGATGTCGGTGAGCTTGGTCACGCCGTCGACGATCGCCGCGATCTCCTCGCCGAAGCGCTCGCGCACCTCCTCGATCGACGCCGAGGTGTCCTCGATCGTGTCGTGCAGCAGCGCCGCGCAGAGCGTCTCGGTGTCGAGCCGCATGCTCGCGCAGATGCGCGCCACGCCCACCGGATGCACGATGAAGTCCTCGCCCGACTTGCGCCGCTGAGCGGCGTGGTGCTCGCAGGCGAACACGAACGCGTCCTGCACGCGCGACGCGGTCGATCTCGACGGCGGAGTCCGCGGCGTGCTCGGAGACGATCGCGAACAGGTCGCTGAGCAGCCGCCGCTGCGACGCGTTGAGACCGGGCGGCGGAGCCATCGCCTGCTCGCTCGAGCCGCCGCCGCCGCGGGCGCGGCGGGCGGCATGCCCGGCCGGCGCCTTCACCGGAGCGAGCTGCGCGGTGGCGGCGACCAGCCGCAGGGCTCGCGCCGGTGCCCTTGCCTGAGTCAGCGTTCGCCATCGTTCTAAGGGTAGGGGACGCGCCAGGCGGATCCAAGCGCCGCTCACGGCAGGGCAAACAGCACCAGCTCGCCGTCCTCGCCGGGCTCGCCGGGCTCGGCGGGCGGCTGCACCGGCGCACGGGCTCGCGCTCCGGCTGCGTGCGCGCAGCGAGCTCGCGCTTTGCCCCCGCGGCGGGCTGCGCCAGCGCAGCGAGCTCGCGCTCCGCCTCCGCGGCGGGCTGCGCGCGCCGGAGCACCAGGCGCGGCTCGCTGACGCCGTTCCACTCGTTCACCTCGAGCGTGAACGTCGCCTGCGCCTGCTCGCCCTCCGGCACGGGCAGGCTGCGCGCCGGCGCCGAAGGACACCGCCCGCGCGCGGGCGCCGCGATGAGTGCACGGTGAAGCGCACGTGCTTGCCCTCGCCCATCGGCGTCGGGTCGGCGAAGCGCGCCTCTGCGACGAGCAGGGACACGGTCGGGTTGCCGCGGCCGAACGGCGCCAGGCGCTGGAGCTCCTCGGCGAGCTCCATGCACAGCTCATCGCCCCCCACCACGGCGTCGACGCGCTCCACGTCGGGTGGTCCGCCGGGAGGAAGCGAGCGCTCTGCCTCCGCGCAGAACGGCGACGGCGAACCCATCGAGCCGGTCGCGCTCGAGCTCCAGCCCGGCGGCGGCGCGGTGGCCGCCGTAGGCGTGCAGGTGCTCCCCGCACTCCGTGAGCGCGCGCGAGCAGGTCGAAGCCCTCCACGCTGCGGCCCGGAGCCCCGCAGCGCGCTCGCCCTCGCCGGCGAGCAGCAGCACCGGGCGGCGGCTGCGCTCGACCAGGCGCGAGGCGACGATGCCGATCACGCCCGGATGCCAGCCTTCGCCCGCGATCACGTAGGCGGGCTGCTCTCCGAGCGCATCCATCTGCGCTTCGGCTTCGAGGCGGATGCCGAGCTCCACGCGGCGGCGCTCTGCGTTGGCGTCGTCGAGCTCGCGCGCGATCTGGCGCGCCCGCGCTGGGTCGCTCGCGAGCAACAGCTCCAGCGCGGCGTCGGCGCGGTACAGGCGTCCCGCCGCGTTCAGCCGCGGCGCGAGCCCGAAGCCGACCGCGCGCTCGCCGACGCGCGCCGGGTCCACCCCCGCCACCGCCATCAGCGCGCGCAGCCCGGGCTTCGAGGTGCGCGCCAGCGCACGCAGCCCGCGCCGCACGAGCGCGCGGTTCTCGCCGAGCAGCGGCACGACGTCGGCGATCGTCGCGAGCGCCACGAGGTCGAGGTCCTCGCGCAGCCCCTCGAGCGCCCGCTCGGCGCGAGCGGGCTCGACAGCCGAGCACTGCGCCGTCAGGACCACCGCCCGCGCGAGCTTGTGCGCTACAGCTGCCGCGCACAGGTCGGGGCAGGGGTAGCCGCACACGCGCGGATGTACGATCGGCGCCTCCGGAAGGGCGCCGTCCGAGCGCGGGGCGTGGTGGTCGCTGACGATCACATCGATGCCGAGCGCGCGTGCCTGTGCCACCTCCTCCACGGCGGTGATGGCGCAGTCGGCGGTGAGCAGGAGCCGCGTCCCGCGCCGCGCGAGCCGCGCCACCGTCTCGGCGCGGAGCCCGTAGCCGTCCTGCGCCCGGTCGGGCAGGTAGTGGTCGACGTCGGCGCCCAGCGTGCGCAGCGCGCGCACGAGGATCGCCGTCGAGCAGACGCCGTCCACGTCGTAGTCGCCGTGCACGGTGATCAGGGTCCGCTGCTGCACGTGGTGCAGCAGCAGCTCGACGGCGTCGTCGATCCCGGCGAACGCGGACGGCGAGTGGTCCTCGCTCGCGGCGAGGAACGCGCGCGCGTGCTCCGGCTCGCCCATGCCTCTGCGCACGAGCACCTGCGCCACCGCGCCGCTCACGCCCAGCTCGCGCCGCAGCCGGCGGACGTCCTCATCCGGGCAGGCAGGGATCTCGAAGCGGCAGCGCTGCATCCGCGCGAGGGTACGGCCGCCCCGGGACGGAACCGCGGGCGCGGCTCAGCTCCGCCACGATCCGCGGGCGGCGCCCGCCGGCTCCGCCGCCGCCCTAGAAGAAGTGGATCGGCGGTGGCTGCCTTCCGGCGCGTTCGCGCCGCATGCCCTCGTAGTAGATGGCAGCCATCCCGAGAAGCGCCCCGGGCACCGCATACAGCACGACCGCGATGTCCGTCGCCTTTTCGCCCGGCACGCTCAGCGCCCCGACTTTGGCGCCATAGATGATCAGCCCCGCGAGGATCGCGCCGATCAGCGCGCCGAGGAACGCCCCGACGATCCCTCCCCAGAAGCGGTCGGGCAGGAAGATCGTGAAGTGCCACAGGGCGAGCCCCATCATCACCCAGCCGAGCATCCCCATCAGCGAGACCTCCCGTGTTTGCGCCGTTTCGCCCCGGTGCGGCGTTTCGGACGGGACTTCGGATCGTCCTTCAGCACGAGGTCCTCGGGCGTGAGGTCCGCTGCCGGGTCGCGCTCGGGCGCGGCCGGCTCCTCGACCGCCGGCGCCGCGGCGGGAGTCTCCTTCGTCGCCGTCGCGCGCGCCGCGCGAGGGCGCGCCCGCGCCCGCCGTCGGCTCGTCGATCTCGAGGTCGGCGACGAGCTCCTGGAACTCGTCGCGCGAGAGCTGCTCGCCGGGCTCCTCCGGGGCGACCAGGCTGCCGCGGCGCGTGCGCCGGCGCTTCTTCTCGGGCTCGATGTCCTCGGGCGCGCCGGTGGCGGTGGTGGCGTAGGCGGGCACGGCGCCGAGTTCGCGGGTGATCCGCGCGCGGCGGGCGCGGTAGGCGCTTTCGCGCTCCTTCCAGTGGGTGAGCACCGGCGAGGCGATGAAGATCGACGAGTAGGCGCCCGAGGCGATGCCGATCATCAGCGCGAACGCGAAGTCCTTCAGCGTTTCGCCGCCGAACAGCAGCAGCGCGAGCACGGGCAGCAGCGTGCAGAAGGTGGTCGCCAGCGATCGTGTGAGCACCTCCGACATCGATCTGTTGACGATCTGCGAGAACGCGGCGCGCGGCATGCGCGGCACGTTCTCTCGCACACGATCGAACACGATGATCGTGTCGTACAACGAATATCCCAAGATCGTCAGCAACGCCGCCACCGTTGCGGTCGTCACTTCACGCCCCGTCAGCGAATACACGCCCGCCGTTATCAACAGGTCGTGCATCAGCGCGATCAGCACCGGCACGGCGTACTTCCACTCGAATCGCAGCGCTATGTACGCGGAGATCACGAGCAACGAGGCGATGATCGCGATGATCGCGCTCTTCGCCACGGTTTTCCCGAACGTCGGTCCGATCGACGTCGAGGAGAAGCTCCTGTTGCCGAACTTGGCATTGAGCGCCGCTTCCACTTTCTTGACGTTCGCGGGCACCAGCGTTTTCGTCGAGATCTGGTAGCCGGCGCCGCCCACGCCCGGTTCGGTGATCTTCTGGACCTTCGAGTTCGGGAAGCCCGAGGAGCTCATCACTTCTTCCACCTGCCCCTCGGTGGCGGGCCGCACGAACGCGGTCTTGATGCGCGTGCCCGACTTGAAGTCGATGCCGAGGTTCAGGCCCTTGCCGCCGATCGCGAGCGCGCCGATCAGCAGGATCGTCCCCGACAGCGAGAAGAACCACTTCGAGGCGCCCATGAAGTCGAACGTCCAGCGCCGCTGGCTGCGCCCGGCGCCGAGCGCCCATGGATGGGTGATGACGCGCGTGTTCGCCATCGTCCCGAGCGCCGCCTGCGTGGCGAGCACCGCGGTGAACAGCGACACGAGCGTGCCGATGCCCAGCGTGAAGGCGAAGCCCTTGACTTCGGCGGTGGCGAGCGCGAACAGGATGAACGCGGTCATGAACGTCACGACGTTCGCGTCGACGATCGCCGCGAAGCCGCGTTTGTAGCCCGTGGCGATGCCTGACACCGTCGATCTGCCGCCGCGTATCTCCTCCTTGACTCGCTCGAAGATCACGATGTTGGCATCGGCGGCGACGCCGATCGTGAGGATCAGTCCGGCGATCCCGGGCAGCGTCAGCGTGATCGGGATCAGCTTGATGAGTGCGTAGAAGTAGACGCCGTAGATGATCAGGCCGCCGACCGCGATCGCTCCGAGCACGCGGTAGAAGAGCAACAGGAACACGCACACCACCATCAGGCCCACCAGCCCGGCGATCAGGCCCTGGTGCAACGCCTGTTTGCCGAGCGTCGCCGACACCTGCGAGCGCGAGATCAGCGAGAGCTTGATCGGCAGCGCGCCGGACTGGAGCTCGTCCGCGAGTTCCTGGGCGGAGGAGATCGTGAAGCCGCCCGAGATCTGCGAGCCGCTCGAGGCGTCGATCCCTTCGGGGTACTTCGTGTAGTCGATCGACGGGACGGTGATGAGCTGCCCGTCGAGCACCACCGCGAAGTGCTGGAGCGCCTGTTCCTTGCCGACGCCCGGCAGCTGCGATTCCTGCCCGCGGCGCGCGATCTGCTTGGTCACGTTTTCGAACGCGCCTTTGCCGTGCAGGTGAAGCCGAACGTGACGTTCGGCGCTCCGCGTCCCGCCGCCGCCTTCGTCGAAGCTCTGCTGCGGGTTCGTGATGTCGTTGCCCGTCAGCACGGGATCGTCGTTGAGGACGTAGAAGCTGTTCGGGTTGTGGTTGGTGACTTTCCCGTTGCTGCTTTCCACCGGACGCGACTGCACGAGGATCGTGCCGGGGTTGACGCGCACCGCCTTCGGGCTTGGAGCCCGCGGGCGGCTTGTAGCTCTCCGAGTAGAGGTTCTGTTCGGTTTCCTCGGGCGGGCAGATCGGCGGGTTGCCCTTGCACAGCATCTTTTCGTGGGCGCGTGTCGATCAGGTACCAGCTGCCGTAGAGGCAGCCGTTCATCTGCTCGGGGGTGCATCCGGGCGTGTACGTCGTCTCGTTGCCGTGCGTGATCGGCGCGCGTTTGGCGGCGCGCAGCGACCGCCTGGTACTGGGTCAGCCCGGCGGATCGCTCCGCCCGCGCCCTGCAGCGTCGAGTTGCCCGTCACCGTGCCGTCCGTCGGCGCCGGCTTGCCTTCGGGGCCGATCACGTTCGTCTCCCAGTCGTAGAAGTACAGCTGAGCGGTCTTGCCGACCTCGTCCTGCGCGCGCGAGGCATTGCTCACGTCGGGCAGCGCGACGTCGATTTCATCGCCGCCCGAGCGCTGGATTTCGGGCTGCGCGACGCCGAGCTGGTCGACGCGTTTGCGCATGATGCTGATCGCGCGGTCGAGCGATTCGGCGTTCGACCTTCGACTGCGCCGTCGGCTTGCCCTGGTAGATGAGCTCGACGCCGCCCTTCAGGTCGAGCCCGAGCTTCGTGGGCATCGTCGCGATCACGGCGAGCGAGGCCGCGAACAGGCCCGCCGACCAGGAGCAGGATCAGCAGGTTGCGACGGCGGTCTTGCATCTGCCCGGCGAGCCTATTTCTCCGGCGTGAGCACGAGCAGCAGGCCGCCGTCGTCGTCGTAGGCCGGGAACATGTCGGCGGTGGCGGTCGCCGCGACGTCGCGTTCGCCGCTCACCTCCACCGGCACCTCGAGCGCGCGCACGCCCCACTCGAGCACGGTCCCGACGGGGTCATTGCCGTTCGCGAACGTGAGCCCGAGCACCTTCGTCCACGCGCTGGCCGATCACGTCCTCCTCCTCGAGGCCCGTGAACGCGAACGAGTTCTTGCCGCAGCCGATCACGCGCCCCTCGCCGTCGCACACGAAGAACGCTGCATCGGGCGCCGGGTAGTAGTCGTCGAGCAGTTCGAAGAGGAACGCGAAGCCGCACTTCGCGCAGCCCTTGGGCTGGCGCGTGAAGCCGACTGTTGCGGTCGACCTCGCTCGTGCGGTGACCGCAGTTGGGGCAGATGAAGGGGTGGGCCATGGTGTCTGCACACAGACTACGCAAGCCGCGCCGGGAAGGCCCCCGTACCCGGCCGGGCGCGGCGGCTCCCTAGAACAGCGGCGGCTCGGCGGTGCTCGGCGCACTGCAGGCCGAGGTGCGCGAAGGCGGCGGGCGTCGCCGCGCGCCCGCGCGGCGTGCGCTTGATCAGGCCCTCCTGCAACAGGTACGGCTCGTAGACATCCTCGATCGTGTCGCGCTCCTCGCCGACCGCCACGGCGAGCGTCGAGAGGCCCACGGGACCGCCCGAGAACTTCACGCAGATCGCCTGCAGGATCTCGCGGTCGAGCCGGTCGAGGCCGCGCTCGTCGACCTCGAGCAGCTCGAGCGCCGCCTGCGCGGCCTCCGCTGTGACGACTCCCGCCATGCGCACCTCGGCGAAGTCGCGCACCCGCTTGAGCAGGCGGTTCGCCACGCGCGGCGTGCCCCTGCTGCGCGACGCGATCGCCTGCGCGCCGCCCTGCTCCAGCTCGATCTCGAGGATGCGCGCAGAGCGGTGCACGATCGCGCTCAGCTCGCGCGGCGCCATAGGGCTCGAGGCGCGCCTGGATCCCGAAGCGGTCGCGCAGCGGCGTCGTCAGCAGCCCGGCGCGCGTGGTCGCGCCCACGAGCGTGAACGGCGGGAGCTCGAGCGTCACGACGCGCGCGCCCGCGCCCTGGCCGACGGTGATCGGCAGCCGATGGTCCTCCATCGCCGGGTAGAACGTCTCCTCGAGCGTCCGCGCGAGCCGGTGCAGCTCGTCGACGAAGAACACGCTGCGGGGCTCGAGCGCGGTGAGGAAGGCCGCGATGTCGCCCTTGCGCTCGAGCGCCGGGCCCCGCGGTCTGCACGAACGGCACCTCGAGCTCGTTGGCGACGATCTGCGCGAGCGAGGTCTTGCCGAGCCCGGGCGGGCCCTGCGAGCAGCAGGTGGTCCATCGCCTCGCCGCGCGCGGTGCACGCCTCGACCGCCACGGCGAGCTGCTCGCGCAGCGCCTCCTGCCCGACGAACTCCTCCAGGCGCCGCGGGCGCAGCGAGCGGTCGAGCTCGTCCTCGGCGACCAGATACGGGCGTCTGGATGCGTGCCGCGATCTCGCCCATCACGCTCACGATCCCGCCCGCGCGAGGCGCAGCGCCTCTCCGATCATCTCCTCGGCGGTCGACCCCTGCGCCTCGCGCAGCAGCTCCTCGACCTCGACCGCCCCGTAGCCGAGCTCGATCAGCCCGGCGCGGGCGAGCGCGCGCGGCTCGCCACCCTCGCCGCGGCGCGCGACGATCGGCGTGCGCGGAGCATCGAGCGCCTCCTCGCCGGCCACCTTCTCGCGCAGCTCGACGATGATCCGCTCGGCGGTGCGTTTGCCGATGCCCGGCACCGCCTGGAAGCGCGCGGCGTCGCCGGCCGCGAGCGCCCCCACGAGCTCGCCCGGAGGGGCCGCGGAGAGCACCGCGAGCGCGACCTTCGGGCCGACCGCCTGCACCGAGAGCAGCATCAGGAACAGGTCGCGCTCGCGCTCGGAGTGGAAGCCGTACAGCGACAGCGCGTCGTCGCGCACGATCAGGTGGGTGTGCAGCGTCACGCGCTCGCCCGCGGGCGGCACGTGGCGCAGCGTCTCGGCCGAGATCGACAGCGCGGTAGCCGACGCCGCCGCGCGAGCACGACCACGTGATCGGGCCGACGCACGGCCACCTCTCCCGCGAGCAGCGCGATCATCCCGCTGTACCCGCGAGCAGAGCCGCGGCGAGCGGCGCGCGGTTGAGATGGCAGATCGCCACCGCGAGCGCGTCGGCGGCGTGGTCGGGCCGCGGCTCGGCCGCGAGCGCCGAGCAGCGCCTTCACCATCCGCCCCACCTGCTCCTTGCCCGCCCGCCCGCTGCCGCACACCGCGCTCTTCACCTGCTGGGGCGTGTAGCCCGCGCACGGGCACGCCGCGCTGGCCGGCGGCGAGCATCACCGCCCCGCGCGCCTGTCCGACGGCGAACGCGCTGCGGGCGTTCTGGCCGAAGTACAGCTCCTCGAGCGCCACCGCGTCCGGCTCGTGCTCGCACAGCAGCGCCTCCACGGCGCGAAGTGGATGTCCGCGAGCCGCCGCTCGGGCGGCGCGCTCGCGGGCGTCGCGATCACGCCACCGTCGAGCGCAGCGAGTGCTGCCCGGGCGACCCCGAGACGACCCCGTAGCCGGTCGCCGCGAGCCCCGGGTCGATGCCGATCACGATCACGGCCCCTGATTCTGCGCCCGCGCCCGGACGCCTGCCTGCCATACGCTTCACGCGCGATGGCCACAGAGCACATCGACTTCGTCGCGGAGGGCCTGCTCGACGGCCTCGAGGGCGAGCAGCGCAGCGAACGCCTCGCGCTGCTCGAGCAGCTCGCCGCCGACGGTGTGCCGCTCGCAGAACTGCGCCGCGCGACGGCCGCCGGCACGCTGCTGTTCCTGCCGACGGATCGCATGATCCTCGGCACGCAGTGCTACACGGCGATGCAGGTCGCCGCAGCTCAGCGGCATCGAGCTCGACTTCCTGCTGCGCGCGCGCCGCGCGATGGGGCTGCCGATCCCCGAGGCCGAGAAGGCCGCCTACACCGAGGCCGACCTCGAGTCGGCGAAGATGCTGCACGTAGCGCGCGACGCAGGGATCTCCGACGAGGACGTGCTCGACCTGCTGCGCGTGCTCGGCCGCGGGCTCGCGCAGGCGGCGGACAGCCTGCGCGACCTGCCGCTCAAGCTCGCGCTGCAGCCGGGGATCAGCGAGCACGACCTCGCCCACCGCTACACGGAGCTCGCGGCTCAGCTCTATCCGCTGCTCGACCCGCTGCTCAGCAACCTGCTCGCGCTGCACCTGCGGCACGCGACCGAGAGCGAGGCGATCAGCGCGATGGAGCGCTCGTGGGGACGCCTCCCCGGCTCCCGCGACGTGGCGGTCTGCTTCGCGGACCTCGTCGGCTTCACGCGGCTCGGCGAGGAAGTGCCGCCCGACGAGCTCGGCGCGCTCGCGGTGCGCCTCGAAGCGCTCGCCACCGAGGCGGCCGGCCCGCCGGTGCGGCTGGTCAAGACGATCGGCGACGCCGCGATGCTCGCCTCGCCCGAGCCGCGCCCGCTGCTCGACGCGGCGCTCGCGCTGATCGACGCGGCCGACGCGGAGGGCAGCGACTTCCCGCAGCTGCGCGCGGGCGCCGCCCTCGGCCTGGCGCTGCCGCGCGCCGGCGACTGGTTCGGGCGGCCCGTCAACCTCGCCAGCCGCATCACCGGGATCGCCCGGCCGGGAAGCCTGCTCGCGGCCCGCGAGCTGCACGACAGCGCGCCCGACGGCTACCGCTGGTCCTTCGCGGGCGAGCACCGCCTGCGCGGGATCCGCGAGCGCGTGACGCTCTACCGCGCCAGGCGCGCGGAGGCCTGAGGCGCGCAGGCTCGCGCCGCGGCGCTCGGCGGGGCTCCTGTGCCGAGGTCGCGGCGCGCGCGCGGTCCTCGCTGCCGGCGCGCGCAGCCACGGCGCCGCGCCCGAAGACCACAGGTCGTTCAGCGCCACGGCGTCCTTGTACGTGTCCATGCACTCCCAGAACCCCTCGTGGCGGTGCGCGCGCAGCTCGCCGTCGGCGGCCATGCGCTCGAGCGGCCGGCGCTCGAGCACGCTGTCCACGTCCAGATACTCGAGCGCGCGCCGGCGAGAAGCAGAAGAAGCCGCCGTTGATCCAGTGCTCGGAGCGCGGCTTCTCGCGGAAGCCCGTCACCCTCGCCCTCGGGGTCGAGCTCGGTGATGCCGAACTGCAGGAGCGGGCGGACGACCGTCATCGTCGCCAGCGCGCCGTGCGCGGCGGTGCTCGGCGAGCAGCGCGCCGAGGTCGATGTCGGCGAGGCCGTCGGCGTACGTCGCGCAGAACTCCCGCTCGCCGCCGAGCAGCGGCTCGAGCAGCTTGATGCGTCCCCCCGTCGGGCGTGTCGAGCCCGGTGTCCACGCACTCCACCTCGACCCCGCCGGGCCACGGCTCGCCCGCCGCGAACTCCTCGAGGAGCTCGCCCTTGTAGCCGGTCGCGAGCAGGAAGCGGCTGGAGCCGTGTGCCGCGTAGAGCCGGATCACGTGCCCGACGATCGGCGTGCCGCCGATCTCGACGAGCGGCTTGGGCAGCTCCTGCGGCGTGCTCCTGAAGGCGCGTGCCGCGGCCTCCGCACAGGATCACGACGGGCGGCAGCGGCGGGCGCCGACACGGCGCGCTCGCGGGCGCCGGCGGGACGGGCGGGCGCTCGCGGGCCTGCCGGGGGGGTGGCGCTCGCTCGGTCCATAGCTCGCGACGCGCTCGAGCACGTCCGCGGAGACGTCGAAGTTCGCGTGCACCGCGCTCACGTCGTCGTTCTCTTCGAGCGTCTCGATCAGCCGCATCAGCGGCCCCGCGTGCGCCTCGTCGACCGGCACGAGGCTCGTCGGCCGATACACCACCTCGGCGCTCTCCATCTCCACGCCCTCCGCCTCCAGCGCCTTGCGCACGCTCATGAAGTCGGCGCGGCTCGGTGACGACCTCGAACACGCCCTCGTCGGTGGAGATGTCCTCTGCGCCGGCCTCCACCGCCACCATCAGCTCGTCTTCGCTGTAGCGCTCGGAGTCGATCAGGATCACGCCCTTCTTCTCGAACAGGTACGCCACCGATCCGGGCTCGCCGAGGCTGCCGCCGCCCTTGGAGAAGGCGTGGCGGACCTCCGCGCTCGTGCGGTTGCGGTTCTCCGTGAGCGCCTCCACGAGCACCGCCACGCCCCCGGGCGCGTAGCCCTCGTAGAGCACGGACTCGATCGCGTCGGCCTCGCCGCCCTCGCCCGTGCCCTTGGCGATCGCGCGCTCGATGTTGTCCTTCGGCATCGACGCTTCTCTTGGCCTTGCGGATCGCGTTCTCGAGCGCGGCGTTCGCGTCGGGATCACCGCCGCCTTCGCGCGCGGCGACCGTTATCGCGCGCGTGAGCTTCGAGAACGCGGCGCCGCGCCGCGAGTCCACGATCGCCTTCTTGTGCTTGATGCTCGACCACTTCGAGTGACCCGACATGCGCGCAATTCTACGAATCGCGCGTGCCTGGGCGCCCTCCGCCGAGCAGTGGGCGCATAGGATGGGCGGCGGATGACGACGCTGCCGCTCCCCGACATCTTCAAGGCCTACGACATCCGCGGCATCTACGGCGAGCAGATCGACGGAGAGCTCGCCGAGCGGATCGGCCGCGCCTTCGCCGAGGTCCTCGCCGGGCTCGCGGGCAAGCCCGCCGCGGAGCTGCGGGTCGGGCTCGGGCGCGACATGCGCCTCAGCGCGCCCGAGCTGGCCGCGCGCTACCGCGAGGGGCTGCTCGCCGCGGGCGCGCACGTGCTCGACGCCGGGCCAGGTCGGCAGCGAGATGCTCTATTACCTCGTCGGCTCGCGCGAGCTCGACGGCGGCCTGATGTGCACCGCCTCGCACAACCCGAAGGCGTACACGGGTGCGAAGCTCGTGCGCGAGGGCGCGATCGCCCTGTCGGGCGAGGAAGGCATCCAGGACATCCGCCGGGCGCTGGAAGGCGATCCGCCGCCCGACGCGAGCCGAGCCCGGCACGCTCGAGAGGCTCGACATCTACCAGGAGTTCCAAGCCGCGGCGCTGCGGTTCGTCGACCGCGACGCGATCCGTTCGGCGCCGGCGGCGGCTGCGCGTCGTCGTGGACGGCGGCAACGGCATGGCGGGCCCGATGGTGGGGCCGCTGCTGGAGAGCCTCGGGCCTCGAGCTCGTCGAGACCTACTGGACCCCCGACGGCAGCTTCCCCGGCCACGAGCCCAACCCGCTGCTGCCCGAGAACAGGCGCTTCATCATCGAGCGGGTGCTCGCCGAGCGCGCCGACCTCGGGATCGCCTGGGACGGCGACGCCGACCGCTGCTTCTTCATCGACGACGCAGGGCGAGTTCGTGGCCGGCGACTTCCTCACGGCGCTGCTCGCCGAGTCGCTGCTGCGCCGGCACCCCGGCGAGACGATCCTCTACGACGTCCGCGCCTCGCGCGCCGTCGCCGACACGGTGAGGCGCGCGGGCGGCGTGCCCGAGGTCAACCGCGTCGGGCACGCCTTCTTCAAGACGCGAATGCGCAGAGAGGGGTCGCTGTTCGGCGGCGAGGTTTCCGGCCACTACTACTTCCGCGACTTCTACTGCGCCGACTCCGGGCACGATCCCCGCGCTGCTCGTGCTCGAGATGCTGGCGGCGGGGGGCGCGCGCATGTCGGAGCTGCTCGCCTCCTACCGCGAGCGCTACTTCATCTCCGGCGAGATCAACTCGGAGGTCTCCGATCAGGCGGGCAAGATGGAGGAGATCGCCGAGCGCTACGGCGACGCCCGCCAGGAACGGCTCGACGGGATCTCGATCGACTACGAGGACTGGCACTTCAACGTGCGTCCCTCCAACACCGAGCCGCTGCTGCGCCTGTGCCTGGAGTCGCTCGTGTCCGTGGCGGACATGGAACGGAGGCGCGACGAGGTGCTCGCGCTGATCCGCTCGTGAGCGGCGAGGCCGGGGGCTCGCCCGAGGAGGAGCTCGAGCGGGAGTCGCTCGCGGCGGCGGCGGCGGAGGGCGTGCACAGGCTGGCGATCCCCACCCCGTTCATGGTGGGGCGGGTGAACGCCTATCTGATCGAGGACTCGCCGCTCACGCTCGTCGACTCGGGCCCCAACTCCGCCAAGGCGCTCGACGAGCTCGAGCAGGCACTCGCCGCGCGCGGGCACGCGATCGAGGACCTCGAGCTGCTCGTGATCTCGCATCAGCACATGGACCACTTCGGGCTCGCCTCGATCCTCGCGCGGCGCTCCGGCGCGGAGGTGGCGGCGCTCGAGCCGCTCGCGCCGTATCTCGCCGCATACGCCAGTGAGACCGACCTCGACGACGCGTTCGCCGAGAACGTGATGCTGCGACACGGGATCCCTCCCGAAATCGTCACCGCCCTGCGGGCGGTATCCGCTGGGTTCCGCGCCTGGGGCTCCGCCGTCGAGGTCACCCGCCCGCTCGCCGACGGAAGCGAGCTGAAGCTGCGCGACCGCACGCTGCGGGTGCTCCACCGCCCCGGCCACAGCCCGTCGGACACGGTCTTCCACGACGAGTCGCGGCGGATGATGCTCGCCGCCGACCACCTGATCGCGCACATCTCCTCGAACCCGCTGCTCGCCCGCCCGCTCGGCACCGAGCCCGACACCGCCGAGGAGCGGCCGCAGGCGCTGATCACGTACATGGCGTCGCTCGAGCAGACGCGCGAGATGGACCTCGACCTGGTGATGCCGGGCCACGGCAGGCCGATCACCGATCACGTCTCGCTGATCGACGAGCGCTTCCGCCTGCACGCGCGGCGCGCGGAGAAGATCCGCCGCCTGATCGAGAAGGAGCCGCGCACCGCGCACGAGATCGCACAGGAGCTGTGGGGCAACGTCGCCGTCACGCAGGCCTACCTGACTCTCTCGGAGGTGCTCGGGCACGTCGACCTGCTGCTGCGCGACGGCGCCGTTGTGGAGGTCGAGGAAGACGGGGTCGTGCGCTTCGCCGCGGCGTAGGCGCCGGCGGCGGCTAGCGTCAGTCGCTCAAGTCACCCGCCCGCGCCGCGCTCGATCTCCTGCAGGTGCTCCACGTTGGCGAGGTCGTCGGCCTCGGCGCTCGGCTCGCCCGCCAGCCACGCATCGAGGATCTCGCCCAGCTCCGCCGCCGAGGTTGTGCGCAGGCTGAGCGCGAGCACGTTCGCGTCGTTCCAGCGGCGCGCCCCCGCCGCGGTGGCGGCGTCGGCGCAGAGCGCGGCGCGGACTCCCGGCACCTTGTTCGCGGCGATCGACGCGCCCGTCCCCGTCCAGCAGCAGACGATCCCCTGCTGCGCCCTTCCCTCAGCCACGTCGCGTGCAACCGCCTCGCAGGCCCACGCCCAGTCGGGTCGCTCCTGCGGCGCGAGCGCTCCGTGACGGATCGCGTCATGGCCGCGCTCGCGCAGAGCGCGCTCGAGGTCGGCTGCGATCCCCGTCAGTTCGTCGGCGCCAACGGAGATCTGCATCGCGCGATTATGGAGCGTCCAGCGGTATGCGTGTAGATCCCCAGGCTGCGCCGCCGGGCTCGTGCCGCACCTGCCGCGCCGCGCGCGGCGAAGCTAAGCGGGCCCGCGCTCGAAGCTGGCCGGGAGCCCGAGCTGCGGCGACCAGGGCTGCGCCGAGCTCGTCCAGACCTCCACCGCCGGCTGCACCCACGAAGCGTCATCGAGGCTGCCCGCCTTGATGAACGCCATCTCGGGAAGTGCGCCGGAGATGCTGAACACCGGCGCGCCGCACGCCGAGCAGAAGTTCCGCTCGGTCTGCTCGCCGTGATCGTCGCCGACCGTGCTGAACGACGCGAGCGTGTCCCCCTCGACCGTCAGCGCGGCGCGCGGCACGCCGACGATCACCGTGTAGGGACTGCCGCTCTGGCGCTGGCAGTCCGCGCAGTGACACACGGCCTGGACGACCGGCTCCGCCTCGGCGTCGTACGTCACCGCGCCGCACAGGCAGCGTCCGGAGATACGGCTCGGAGGAGCGCTCATGCGGCGGACGCTATCGCAAGGCCGCCGTGCGCGCAGCGCCGGCGGAGCCGGCTCAGTCGGCCTGCGCGCCGGCGCGAGCTGCCTGCACCAGCTCCAGGAGCAGCGCGTGCAGGCGACCGTCGCCGCCCAGCTCGCTGTGGAACGACACCGCGAGCATGTTGCCCTCCCGCGCCGCCACCGGATGCCCGTCCACCTCTCCCAGGATCTCCACCCCGGGGCCGTGCTCGGCGATCCACGGCGCGCGGATGAAGATCCCCCACATCGGCCCTCCCTCGATGCCCGCCAGCTCGACCTCGGCCTCGAAGCTGCGCACCTGGCGCCCGAACGCGTTCCGCTCGGCGAGCATGTCCATCGCACCAAGGTGCTCGCGGTCGAGCATGATCAGGCCGGCGCACGACCCCAGCACGGGCATGCCCGAGGCGGCGAGCTCGCCCAGCGGCTGGGCGAGGCCCTCGCGCTCGACGCCGAGGGTCATCGTCGTCGACTCGCCACCCGGTATCACGAGGCCGTCGATCCCGCGCAGGTCGTCGGGCACCCGAACCTGGCGGGTGAGCGCCCCGAGCGCCCGCAGCATCCGCTCGTGCGCCTCGAACCCTCCCTGGAGGGCGAGCACGCCGATCAGCGGGGCGCCGCTCACGCGAGCGGACTACCAGCCGCGCTGGGCGAGGAGCTGCTCGTCCTCGAGCTTGGAGCTCTCGAGGCTCAGCATCGCGCCTCCGAGGCCGCGCGAGGCGGCGGCGACGCGGCGGGGATCCTGCCAGTGCGTGGTGGCCTCGACGATCGCGCGCGCTCGCGCCGGCGGGTCGTCGGACTTGAAGATGCCGGACCCCACGAACACGCCTTCCGCGCCGAGCGCCATCATCAGCGCGGCGTCCGCTGGAGTCGCGATCCCGCCGGCGCAGAACAGCACCACCGGGAGCCGCCCCGCGCGGGCGACGTCCCGCACGAGCTCGAGCGGCGCGCCGTGCTCCTTGGCGGCCGTCGGCAGCTCCTCGTCGCCCATCACACCGAGGCGCGCGATCTCGGTCCGGATGCGCCGCATGTGGCGCACCGCCTCGACGATGTCGCCCGTGCCCGCCTCGCCCTTGGAGCGGATCATCGCGGCGCCCTCGCCGATCCGCCGCAGCGCCTCGCCGAGGTTGGTGGCGCCGCACACGAACGGCACCTTGAAGTCCCACTTGTCGATGTGGTTGCTCTCGTCGGCGGGGGTGAGCACCTCCGACTCGTCGACGTAGTCCACCTCCAGCGCCTCGAGCACGCGCGCCTCCATGAAGTGCCCGATGCGGGCCTTCGCCATCACCGGGATGCTCACCGCCTCCTGGATGCCGGAGATCATCTCGGGGTCCGACATGCGCGCCACGCCGCCGTCGCGACGGATGTCGGCGGGGACGCGCTCGAGCGCCATCACCGCGGCGGCTCCCGCGTCCTCGGCCACCTTCGCCTGCTCGGGCGTCACGACGTCCATGATCACGCCGCCCTTGAGCATCTCCGCCAGGCCGGTCTTGACCCGGAATGTCGCCTCGTCGCGCATCGCTCCTAGTCTGACACGCAGGCAGGCGCTCCGCGGGCGACGCCGGGAGCGCGAGGGGGCCGCGAGCGCGGCCCCCTGTTGCTGCGCGGACCGCCGGCACAACCGATGCGCTCAGCGCTCCGCTTGCTCCCTCTCCTTGGTCCCTGGGAACCCCTCCCTGTCCCCATTGCAGCTGAGCCTAGCCGAGGGTAAACCCCTAGTCAAGCCCGCCCCAGGCTCAAGAGCTCTGCGCGCGCCGCAGCGGCTGCGCGCGGCGCAGCGCACGCCGGCTGCGGGCGGGCGCCGAACGCGAGGCCTGATAGGCGTCGATCAGCTCCTCCGAGGAGGCGAACGCGGGCGCGTCGCGGACGAAGGCGAGGTAGTCGTTGCCCATCGCGAGCAGCCCGGGAGTGCTCGGCCGCGCGGGGCGGCGCAGCAGCTCGTCGATGTCCGCGAACAGGCCGAGGTCGGCGTACACGTGCCGCTCGTCGAGGAAGTCGAGCGAGTCCTCGCTGCCGTCCCATTCGACGAGGCGGGTCTGCCGGCAGAAGTGCGCGGTGCGTTCCGAGAGCTCGCGGTCGGTCGAGGCGTCGCACTTCACCCAGCGGCCGTCGAGCAGCGCCGCGGCGTAGACGTGGACCGACTCGGCGGAGGCGCGGCGTGTGAGGAAGGGCGGGCCGAGCACGCCGAAATACTCGCGCGCGTTCACACGCATGACGCCGTAGGCGGCCGGCGACGTCGGCGGCGCGCAGGAGCGCAACGAGCAGGTTCGCCTTGTTCGTGCACGTGCCCGCCCGCTGCGCGAGCGTCGTCGACGCCGGCACGCCCCACGGTCCGAACGCGTAGCGGACCTCGTCGCGGACGAACTCGAACAGCGCCCTCGCCACCGCGAGCTCGTCCGCGCCGCCGGCGAGATCGCGAGCGTCGTCCACCACGGCGCGGATCGCGCGGTCGTGGTGGTCGCAGAACGGCGTCGCCGCGAGCGTCTCCGCCGGCCCCGCGGCGAGCAGCTCGCCCGGGCTGACAGCGGGGACGCGGGCTCGCGAAGGCTCGCGCGGCGCCACGGCGCCGGCGACGCCCGCGACAGGCGCGGACGTGGCGGAGGCGGGCGGCGCGCCCGCCGCCGGTGGCATCGTCGGAGCCGGCAGGGCGCGGGCGAGCAGGCGCGGGGCCCACCAGTTCCAGCGACCGAGCAGGCACATCAGCGAGGGCAGCAGCAGCACGCGCACGATCGTCGCGTCGATCGCCACCGCGAGTGCCGCACCGAAGCCCGCCTCTTTCACGAGGGCGTGGCTCGCGGTGACGAGCGAGCCGAGCGCTACGCACAGAAGCAGCGCCGCTGCGGTCACGACCGGCCCTGTGCGCTCGAGGCCGTCCGCCACCGCCTCGCGGTCACTCGCTCCCAGCCGCCGCTGCTCGGCGATGCGCGAGAGCAGGAAGATCCCGTAGTCGGTGGCGAGGCCGAACGACAGCGCGAACACGAGCACGAGCGTGGAGGGCTCGAGCGCGTGCGAGCTCGTGTAGCCGAGCAGGCCTTCGAGCGCCCCGTGCTGGAAGACGAGCACCATCACCCCGAGCGTCGCCGCGATCGTCAGCGTGCTCATCAGCAGCGCCTTCACCGCGAGCACGACCGACCGCGTCATCAGGAACACCGCCACGAGCGTGGCGATGACGATGATCGCGAGCGCGAGCGGCAGGCGTGCGCCGAGGCTGTGCTTGAGGTCCACGAGCGAGGCGCCTTCCCCTCCGACGAGGGCGGGAGGAGCCCCGGGCAGCGCTCGGATCCGTCTCACGAGCGCCTGGCCGGCGGAGGACAGGGGCGCCACCGCCGGCGCCACGTCCACCTGCGCAAGGGTCGGCGAGATGACCGCCGGTGCCGACACCGCGGCAACTCCCGGCAGCGCGCGCAGCCGGGCGGCGTAACGAGCGAGGCCCGCCTGCGCCCGCCGGCCGTCCGCAGGCGTTCGCACGGCGACGATCACGGGTGAGCCGTCGGCGCTCGGGAATTCGCGTGCGATCGCGTCGTGCACCGCGCGAGCGGAGTTGCTCGAGGGCAGCACCTTCCAGTCGACCTGCGTGATGCGCAGCCCGAGCACCGGGGTCGCCAGCGCGAGCAGGACCGCGGTGCTCGCGAGCGCGATCGGGAGCGGCCTGCGCATCACCAGGCGCGACGTGCGGTACCAGCGGCTGCTCGTCGACGGGCGGGCGCCGTCGTGGGCGGCGCGACGCCAGCGCCGCGGCGACAGCGAGTTCACGCGCCAGCGCAGCAGCGCAAGCACGGCGGGCAGGAACACGAGCGAGCTCGCCCCCGCGATCAGCGCGACGAGAATGCCCCCGATCCCGATCGAGCGCAGGAACGGCTGCGGGAACACGAGCAGGCTGCTGAGCACCGCGGCGACGGTGGCGCAGCTCACCGCCACAGTCCGCCCTGCGCTCGCGATCGTGCGCCGCAGCGCCGCATCCCACGAGCCCGCCGGGGCGATCTCCTCCCGGTAGCGCGACACAACGAGCAGGCTGTAGTCCACCGCGAGGCCGAGCCCCAGCGCGGTGGTGATGTTGAGCGCGTAGACGGACACCGCCGTGAGTTCGCTCGCCACGCGCAGCAGCGCGAGCGTGCACACGATCGTGAACGCCCCCACCGCCAGCGGCAGCACGGCGGCGACGAGGCCGCGGAACACCCACAGCGCGATCGCGAGCAGCAGCGGGAACGCGAACAGCTCGGCGAGGACCAGGTCGTGGCGCGCCGAGTCGTTGCCCTGCGCGTAGAAGGCCGCCACGCCGCCCAGCGTCACCCCGGGCATCCCCCGCAGGCGCCGTTCGACACGGCGCGCGGTGTCGAGCTCGGCGTTGGCCGGCCGCGCATGCAGCACCCCTTCGACGTATGCCGCTCGTCCGTCGCGTGACACCGTCGCGCCGGTGCCCCCGCGCACTGCCGCCACCCCCGGGTCGGCGGCGAGCACACGGGCTACCGCCGCGATCGCGGCCCTGCCGGCTGGGCTCTCGGCGCCGGACGGGGTACGCACGAGCGCCACGAGGTTGTAGTAGGGGTCGAGGCCGCTTGCCCGCTCGATCGCCCGGCGCGCCGCGACGCTCTGCGAGCCCGGATCGTCGGAGCTGAAGGGCTGCAGCCGTCCGAGGACGGGCCCGGCGAGGACCGCGGCGAGGAGAAGCAGCACGCCCGCGCACGCGAGCACCCGGCGGGGGGCGCCGAGGATCGCCTCTCCCAGCAGTGGAATCGCACCTGCCCTTCGCATCCCTGGCCGCTCCTTCTGCGCTCGGGGGGCCGCCCTGCGGAAAGCCGCCTCAGCGCCATCCGAGGTCCTATCCTACGTGCTGCAGTGATCTTGCCGGGGGACCCAAAGCGACCACTTTTCGGGGAGCAGAGCCGGGTCGGCGACACGGACGGTGCCCGGCTACCCGAGTGCCGACGTGGCTGCGCCTAGCCGAGGCCGCAGCGCGGGCAGCCGACTGATCGGCCGCCGTCGCGAGCTCGAGCGGATCGAGCGGCTGCTCGCGCAGCCCGAGGAGGGCTCGCCGCAGGTCCTCCAGATCGCCGGCGAGAGCGGCATCGGCAAGACCCGCCTGCTCTCCTACGCGATCGATCTCGCAGCGCGCACGGGCTGGTGCACGCTCGTCGGGCGCGCCGCCGAGTTCGAGAGCGGCGAGCCCTTCGGCGTGTTCATCGCCGCGCTCGACCACGTCTGCGCCGATCTCCACAACGATGCGCTCGCGGCGCTCGGGGATGAGAACCTGCGCGAGCTCTCCAATCTCCTGCCGGCGCTCGCCACTCGCATCGCTCAGACCGCCGAGCCGCCTCCGGAGCGCCCCGCGGGCGTCGGCATGGACCGCTATCGCCTGCACCGCGCGGTCGCCGCCCTGCTGGGCGTGCTCGCCGCGGGGCGCCCCCTGCTGCTCGTCGTCGACGACCTCCACTGGGCCGACCCCGCCTCCGTCGAGCTGCTGCTCTACCTGCTGCGGCGCCCGCCCGAGGTGCCGCTGTGCGTCGCGGTCGCCTTCCGCGCGCGCCAGCTCGGGCCGAAGGCGTCAGCCCCTCTCCAGCAGGCCCAGCGCGACTCTCACGGCGAGCTGATCGAGCTCTCTCCGCTGAGCGCCGAGGAGGCTCGCGCGTTCGTCCCGGCGAACGTCCCGCTCGCAACCGCCGAGCGGCTGTACCGCGACAGCGGCGGCAACCCGTTCTACCTGGAGGAGCTCGTGCGGGCGCTGCGCGAGGGCGACGAGCCGCTCTCGCGCGCAGGTGACGGCGACGGCGAGCCGCTGCCTCCCTCGGTGACCGCTGTGATCGCGCACGAGCTGGAGCAGCTCACGCCACGGGCGCGCGAGCTCGCGCAGGCGGCGTCGGTCGTCGGCGACCCCTTCGAACCGGAGATCGCCGGCGAGATCGTCGACATCGACGGCGCTCGCGCACTCGACGCGCTCGACGAGCTGTCCGCGCACGACCTCGTCCAGGCGTCCTCCGTTCCCGGACGCTTCACCTTCCGCCACGCCATCGTCAGGCGCGCCGTCTACGAGTCGGCGGGCAGCGGCTGGCGCCGCAGCGCCCACGCTCGCGCTGCGGCGGTGCTCGACCGAGCGCGGGGCGCCCGCCACGGCGCGGGCTCGCCACGTCGAGCGCTCGGCGAGCTTCGGCGACGCTGAGGCGATCCGCGTGCTGAGCGAGGCGGGCTACGCATCCACCGCGCGCGCGCCCGCTGCGGCAGCATCGTGGTTCCGAGCGGCGCTGCGCCTGCTCCCCGAGGAGGAGGACTCCGGGCGAGAGGCTCGGCCTGCTGCTCGCCACCGCCGTCTCGCTCGGCTCCGCCGGCGACCTCGAGGCGAGCCGCGACGCCTTCCAGGAAGTGCTCGCGCTCCAGCCCGCAACGCGCTCCGCAGCAGCGCGGTCGCCGCCGCGGCGCTCGTCGAACACCTGCTCGGCAACCACGACCAGGCGCAGGGCCTGCTGCTGGCGGCGCTGCCCGGCCTCGACGACGAGGCCCCCGAGGCGGCCGAGCTGAAGCTCGAAATCGCCGACGGCTGCTTCTTCAGCGCCGACTGGGACGGCATGCGCTACTGGGCGCAGCGCGCGCTCGAGGTGGGCGAGCCGACGCCGATGCTGCAGGCCGGGCGTGGGCGCCGCGCTGGCGCTGGCGCACTACGGACTGCAGGAGGCGGAGGCCGCCGAGGAATGCGCCGCGCAGCGCGGCGGCGATCGCCGACCGCCTGTCCGACGCCGAGTGGGCCTCGCGCCTGCAGTCGATCCTGCTGCTCGGGTGGTCGGAGTACTGCGTGGGGCGCCTCGACGACGCCGAGCACCACATGAAGCGGGCGCTCGCGGTGTCGCATACGACCGGGCAGGAGCACCTGTCGGCGGCGATGCTCGTCGTGCGCTCGATGAGCAACCTCGCGCTCGGCAGGCTCGGCGCCGCGAGCGAGTACGCCGAGACCGCGATCGATACCTCGATGCTGTCGGCGAACCAGCTGTTCCTCACGTGGGCGCTCACCGTACGCAGCATGGTGGAGATCGACGGCGGCACGCCCTCCTCGGCGGTGCGCTTCGGGCGCAAGGCCGTGGAAGCCGGCATACAGAGCCGCAGCGCGTGGTCGAGCGTCGCCACGATGTACCTCGCCGAAGCGTGGCTCGAGGCGGGCGAGCCCGAGCAGTTCCGGCGCGAGCTGTTCGCCGGCGAGAGCACGCCGCGGCTGCCGCCGTTCGCCTTCTACGCGGTCCACGCCTACGAACTGCTGACGCGCGCCGAGCTCGAGCTCGGCCTGCCCGCTGCGGCGGCGCGCTGGGTGGAGCAGGCGACGGAGCTCGCCGAGCGCATCGCGCTTCCCGCTCCCCGCGCCGAAGCGCAGCGCGCGCGAGCGCGGCTGCTGCTCGGCGAGGGGGACTTCGCCGCCGCCGCCGGCACCGCTCGCGACTCGGCAGAGGAGGCCGAGCGCGCCGCTCAGCCCCTGCAGGCGGCGCGCTCGCGACTGATCGCCGGCACCGCGCTGGGGCAGCTCGGCGACCCGCAGGCGGCGGTCGAGGAGCTGCGCCGGGCCGAGCGCGCGTTCGCCGCACACCGCGCGTGGCGCTACCGCGACCAGGCCGCGCGCGAGCTGCGCAGGCTCGGCGTGCACGCGCTGGCGCCGCGCGGGCCCGCGCCGCTCGGCGCCGACCTGCAGGCGCTCAGCCGCCGCGAGCAGACGATCGCCAACCTCGTGCACGAGGGTCGCACGAACAAGGAGATCGCCGAGGAGCTCTCGATCTCCATCAAGACGGTCGAGAACCACCTGACGAAGATCTTCCGCCAGCTCGAGCTGTCCTCGCGCGCGCAGCTCGCGACGCTCGTCGAGCGCTCCGGCGGCGTGCCCGCCTAGCGGGCACGCCGTCGCCCGTTCGAGGCGGCCGCTCGATGAGGCGCCGGCGCGACGCTACTTCAGCCGGAACGCCTTGATGCGGTCGTCGTACTGCGCGGTGTCCTGCGCGTAGACGCCGTAGGCGAGCGCCTGGATGACGCTCAGCAGCGCGGTGTGCGAGCGCACGTAGGCAGGGCTGTTGGAGGAGTAGTAGAGCTTGATCTGGGCGAGCTTCGCCACCTCGGACAGCGTCGCGTCGGTGATCGCCGCGGTACGCGCCTGACGGTGGCGGGCGAGCTTCATCGCGCGCACCACGAGCGGGTGCGGCCGGCCGGCGGACAGGCCCACGACGAGCGTCGCCTCGTCGATCCGGCCGAGCCGGCTGAGAGCCTCCTGCGAGGGGCTCGCGACGACGTCCACGCGCAGGTCGAGCAGCATCAGCAGGTGGCGCATGTAGCTCGCGAAGAAGGCCATCTGGTCGGTGCCCGCGACGAGCACCTTGTCCGCGTCGACGATCGCCGCGATCAGCGCCTCGACGGAGCTCCGGGACACCTTCCGCGCCGTGTCCTCGACGTTCAGGTGGTCGGCGGTGAGCGCCGACTCGAACTCGTTCTGGTCGAGCGAGAACAGCGGTGCCGAGGAGGATCCCTGCGTCTCCCGCGCGCCCTTCGCGTTCACGCGCCGGTATTCCTCGCGCGCCGCAGCCTGCAGCTCGGGGAAGCCCTCGAAGCCGAGCGCCTGAGAGAAGCGCACCACCGTCGAGCTCGAGGTGTTGGCGCGCCGCGCGAGCTCCTCAGCCGTCTGGAAGGCGGCCTCGTCGAGATGGTCGACGATGTACTGCGCGACGTCCTTCTGCGAGCGAGAGCATTCGTCGAAGCGCGCCTGGATGTACTTCGACAGGCTCTGATGCTCGCTCGTGCCTTTCTGCGAGGCGGCGCCTTTCGCACTGCCGTTGCGGGCGATCGGCGGACCGCCGTCGCCGCCGTCGCTGCCGTTGGCGCTGCGGCCGCCCGTCGGCTGGGGGCTGGTCTGCGTGGCGGCGCGCTTCATCGGCGCTGTTGTTCGACACCGATGCCTCGCTCTCCTCCCCGACCGCCGGATCGCGGCGGGCTCTAATCCGGCATCCGGCCGAGCAGGCGGTGGTCGTAGACGTGCTCGTAGCCCAGGCGCGGATACAGCGGCGCTCCCATCGCCCGCGGCGAAGGCGCCTGCGGAACGACGGCAGTAGGGTGGCGAGCCGTGGAGCGCGCGCTGTTCGAAGACCTGCACGAGGACTTTCGGTCGAGCTTCCGCACGTTCCTCGCGCGCGAGGTGGGGCGAGGCGGCCGTATGCGCAGTGGGAGCGCGACGGGATCGTTCCGCGCGAGGTGTTCGAGGCGGCGGGCGCGGCGGCTTCCTCGCGATGTCGGTCCCCGAGCGCTACGGCGGGGCCGGCGCCGAGGACTTCCGCCTGAACCTCGTGATCGGCGAAGAGTGCCAGCGCGCCGGCGTCGGCAGCTTCGGCCTCGGGATCACGCTGCACAACGACATCTGCTTGCCCTACTTCCTCTCCTACGCCAGCGAGGAGCAGCGCGAGCGCTGGCTGCCGGGGATCGCTCAGCGGCGAGCTCGTCACCGCGATCGCGATGACCGAGCCCGGGATCGGCTCCGACCTCGCGGGGATGTCCACGAGGGCGCGGTCGCGACGGCGACCACTACCTCGTCAACGGCTCGAAGACGTTCATCACGAACGGCATCAACGCCGACCTCGTCGTCACGCGCCGTGAAGACCGACCCTCGCGAGCGCCACCGCGGCATCTCGCTGCTCGATGATCGAGCGCGGGCATGGAGGGATTCGAGCGCGGGCGCAACCTCGAGAAGGTCGGACAGCACGGACAGGACACCGCCGAGCTGTCGTTCGACGACGTGCAGGTGCCGTGCGCGAACCTGCTCGGCGAGGAGGGCCGCGGCTTCATCTACCTCGTCTCGAACCTGCCCCAGGAGCGGCTCTCGATCGCCGCCAGCGCGCGTCGCCGCCGCCGAGGCGATGCTCGGCTGGACCCTCTCCTACGTACGCGAGCGCGAGGCGTTCGGCCAGGCGATCGGCTCCTTCCAGAACACCCGCTTCGAGCTCGCCGAGCTCCATGGTGAAACGCAGATCGCACGTGCGTTCATCGATCGCTGCGCGCTCGCGCTGGACGCCCGGGAGCTCACGCCGGAGGAGGCGGCGACGGCGAAGTGGTGGTGCACCGACCTGCAGGGCCGCGTCGCCGACCGCTGCCTACAGCTCTTCGGCGGCTACGGCTACATGCTCGAGTACCCGATCGCGCGCGCGTGGGCGGACGCCCGCGTGACCCGCATATACGGCGGGACGAACGAGATCATGAAGGAGATCGTCGGGCGCTCGCTGGGGCTCTAGGCACACGGCCCGCGTGCCGCTCGTAAGCGTGCATCCGCGCGGTCGGTCGGCTCGGCCTTCCTCAGGCGGGCTCGGCGGCGCCCGCGGTCATCGTGCCCGCCAGCTCGACGAAGTAGTCGAGCGCCCGCGGGTTCGCGAGCGAGTCGACGCTCGCCGCCTGCTCGGGAGGCGATCCCATCAGGATCCGCTTCACCGGCACCTCCAGGACCTTCCCCGACAGCGTCCGCGGGACCTCCGCGATCTGCCTTATCTCGTTGGGCACGTGGCGGGGCGAGCAGTCCTCGCGGATGCGGGACTTGATCCTCGCGGCGAGCTCCTCGTCGAGCGTGATCCCTTCGCGCAGGACGACGAACAGGATCATCCACAGCTCGTCCGAACGGGCCTCCGTCCCGGGCTTGGGCACGTCCACGACGAGCGCGTCGAGCACCTCGTCCACGCCCGCGGCGGCGCGGTAGATCTCGCTCGTGCCCATGCGCACGCCCTGGCGGTTGATCGTCGAGTCCGAGCGCCCGTAGATCACGGCGCCTCCACGCGGGGTGATGCGTATCCAGTCGCCGTGGCGCCAGATCCCTGGATACATCGCGAAGTAGCTCTCGCGCAGGCGCTCGCCGTCCTCGTCGCCCCACAGGAACAGGGGCATCGAGGGCATCGGCTCGGTGATGACGAGCTCGCCCACCTCATCCACGACGCTGCTTCCCTGCTCGTCCCACGACTCCACCGCGCAGCCGAGCGCCCGGCACTGGATCTCGCCCTCGTAGACGGGCAGCAGCGGGCAGCCCGCCACGAACGCCGTGCACACATCGGTGCCGCCGCTCGTCGAGAACAGCCAGATGTCCTCGCCCACGTGCTCGTAGACCCAGCGGAAGCTCTCCGGCGCGAGCGGCGACCCGGTCGAACCCACCGCGCGCAGCCTGTCCAGGTTGTTGTCGCGGCGCGGCTCGACCCCGGCCTTCTCGGTGCTCGCGAGCAGCCCGGCGCTGACGCCCATGCACGTCATCTCCGTTCGCTCTGCGAGCGACCACAGCACGCCGAGGTCGGGATGCGCGGGGCTCCCGTCATAGAGGACGATCGCGGCCTCGCTGTGCAGGCAGCCGACGAGGAAGTTCCACATCATCCAGCCCGTCGTCGTGAACCAGAACATGCGGTCGCCGGGGCGCAGGTCGAGGTGCAGGCGCTTCTTCAGCTGCTCGAGCAGGATGCCTCCCTGTCCCTGCACGATCGCCTTCGGCAGGCCGGTGGTGCCCGAGGAGTAGAGGACCCACAGGGGGTGCGAGAACGGCACCTGCTCGAAGCTCGGCGCTGCGCCCTCGCCGAGCGCGAGGAGCTCCTCCCACGTGTGACGCGGCCCCCGGCCGGGCGCGGCGCCGGCGTCCAGGTAGGGGAGCATCACGACGTGCTCGACGGTGGGTAGCTCCGCGAGGATGCCCTCGAGCACGGCCCGCCGGTCGAACGCCTTGCCCCCGTGGCGGTATCCGTCCACGGCGAGCAGCACCTTCGGCTCGATCTGGGCGAACCGGTCGATCACGCTCCGTGCGCCGAACTCGGGTGCGGCGCTCGACCAGATCGCGCCGATGCTCGCCGTCGCGAGCAGAGCCACGAGCGTCTCGGGGATGTTCGGCATGTAGGCGACGACGCGGTCGCCGCGACCGACGCCGAGCGCGCGCAGGCCGGCGGCGGCGGCAGCCACCTGCGCGCGCAGCTCGCCCCACGTAAGCGCGTCGAGCTCGCGCAGCTCGGACGCGTGGAGCACGGCGATCTCGTCCGCGTCGTGCCCTGCCGAGGAGGTTCTCGGCGTAGTTGAGCTCCGCGCCCTCGAACCAGCTCGCGCCGGGCATCGCACGCGAGCCCAGCACGCGCTCGTACGGCTTGCTCGCGCGCACGTCGCAGAACTCCCAGATGCACGCCCAGAAGTCCTCGAGCTCATCCACCGACCAGCGCCACAGCTCGTCGTAGCCGGCAAAGGGACGCCCGCGCCGCTCGCCCGCCCAGCGCATGAAGCTCGTCATCTCGGCGGCGTTGAGATCGTCCGCCGAGGGTGTCCACAGCGGCGTCTGCTGGTCCGTGCTCGACATCTGCTCGGCGCCTCTCCTGTCGCGATCGTCTCGGCGCGCGGGCGGCACGCCGTTCCATCCTTATATCCGGTTGCGGGTGCGCCCGCGCATCCGCCGGTTGGGCGCCGCCACTCGCGTGCGCCATGGATATTCTCGCCTGCGTGGATGCGAGCGCGCTGCGCACTGAGTACCCGGTCCTCGAGACCGCCGCCTACCTGAACGCCGGCACCGACGGTCCGCTGCCCGCCCGTGCGGTGGCGGCGTCGGCGCGCGAGCTCGAGCGCGAGGCAGCGGAGGGACGGGCGATGGCCCACTTCGAACGGCGCCACGAGCTCGGATCGAAGCTGCGCTCGGCGTATGCACGCGCGCTCGGATGCGAGAAGACGGACGTGGCGCTCACGACGTGCACGAGCGAAGGGATGGCGCACGTCGTCTGTGGCCTGGACCTCGAGCGGGGCGACGAGATCCTCACCAGCGACGAGGAGCATCCCGGGCTGCAGGGCGCGCTCAGCGCCGCCCGCGCGCTGTGCGGCGTGGAGGTCCGCGAGGTGCCGTTCGCCCAGATCGCCGACTCCGTCTCGGCGCGGACGCGCCTCGTCGCGTGCTCGCACGTGAGCTGGATGAGCGGGAGCGTCGCCCCCGCCGCGCTCGCCGAGCTCGACGTGCCCGTCCTGCTCGACGGCGCACAGGGCGTGGGCGCGGTCCCCGTCGACGTCGCGGCGCTTGGATGCGACGCCTACGCGGGCGCGGGCCAGAAGTGGCTGTGCGGGCCGGACGGGACGGGGATGCTCTATGTGCATCCACGCCTGCGCGAGCGGCTCGGCGTCGCGCGCCGCGGCTACGTGAACCTCGCCGACCCGGGCGCCGGCCTCGACGCGGCGCTCCAGCCCGACGCTCGGCGCTTCGACGCTCCGTCGCTGAGCGCGGAGACGCTCGCATGCGCGCTGGCGGCACTCGAGCCGCTGGAGCAGGCGGGGTGGGCAGACGTCCACGAGCGCGCCTGCGGGCTCGCCGGGAGCCTCGCGCAGCGGCTGTCCGAGGCCGGGCGGGAGCCCGCCCCGCGCTCACGGACGACGCTCGTGTCCTTCCCCAGCGGGGATCCGATCGCCGAGCGCGCACGGCTCGCCGAGGCCGGCGTGATCGTCCGCAACATCCCCGAGCGGCCGTGGCTGCGGGCTTCGGTGGGCGCGTGGAACGACGAGAGCGACCTCGAGCGGCTCCTCGACGCGCTCGACCCCGCGCTCGGCGCGGCCGCCTAGACGGTGCCGGGATGAGCACATTCTCACCCCGATCGCGACCCGCCGGCGCGCGCGCTGCGATCCTGAGCGATGATCCGCATGCGCCCGTCCGTGGATGCGAGGTCGCCGGCGCCGTTCCCCGCGCGCTTGCCGGGTACCCGTCCGCGTAATCTGCACGTGAGGAACCCGCCCGGATCGCCGCCGCCCGCGCGAGGCCGTCAGCCGATGCCCGCGCGGGCCCGCCGATGAACAGCGTGCAGCAGACAGCGAACCCGCCGCTCCCGCCCGCCACGGCGGAGCACCCCGTCGTGCGCGGCCCCGTCGCGAGCGCCCGCGAGCGCCTCAGAGCCGCGCTGCCGATGCTGCGGCACGTCGGCCTCGTCGTCGTCGTGGCGGTGTCGGCGGTGCTCAACCTGCACCGGCTCTCGGCGGGTGGCTACGCGAACATCTTCTACTCGGCGGCGGTGAAGTCGATGCTGCACTCGTGGCACAACTTCCTGTTCGTCTCGTCCGATCCCGGCGGGCTCATCTCCGTTGACAAGCCACCGCTCGGGCTGTGGCTGCAGGTGGCGAGCGCGAAGGTGCTCGGCTTCTCCTCGTTCAGCCTGCTGCTGCCGGAGGCGCTCGCCGGCGTCGCCGCGGTGGCCGCCCTGTACCTGCTCCTGGTGCGCAGGCTCGGCCTCGCCGCCGCGTTCCTCGCCGGCGCTCACGCTCGCAGTGTTCCCCTCGTTCGTGGCGGTGTCCCGCGACAACGGCGTCGACCCGCTGCTGATCCTGTTGATGGTGCTCGCCTGCTGGACGGGGGTGCGAGCGGCGGAAACCGGGCGCTGGCTGAGCCTCATCGCCTCCGCGGTGCTGGTGGGGCTGGCGTTCAACACGAAGACGCTCGCAGCCGCCCTCGTCGTGCCCGGCATCGCCTGCGCGTTCCTCGTCTGCGCGCCCGGCCGCCTGCTCGCCCGCGCCGGCAAGCTGCTCGTGGCGTGCGCGGTGATGGTCGCGGTGTCGTTCTCGTGGATCGCGTTCGTCGAAGCCACGCCTGCCTCCAAACGGCCATACGTGGGCAGCTCGACGAACAACACCGAGCTCGGGCTGACGTTCGAATACAACGGCTTCGGCCGGGTGGAAGGACAGATCGGCGGTCCCGGCCAGGTGTTCACCAAACCGGGAGCGCGCGTCGCCGTCGCGCACCACCGGCCGCAGAGCGCGCGCAGTGCTCCGGCGGCGGCGAGCGCGACTGCTGCGCAGAGCTCGACGTTCCTGCCCAACGGCCGCTACCGAAACCCGATCCCGTTCGGCAGCCGCCCCAGCCCGGTGCGGCTCTTCGGCAAGGGGCTCGGGGACCAGGCGGGGTGGATGATCCCGTTCGGCCTGTTCGGGCTGATCGCGCTTGCCCTGCTCGCGCTGCTGCTGCGCCGAAGCCGCCTGCCCGAGGACCCCGCCGACGCCCAGACGAGCGAGTTCGCGCCCGTGGCGGGGGCACCGCTCGCCCAAGGCCCGCCACGAGCGGGCGAGCCCGCCGCGGCCCCTGAGGACCAGCGGCGGCGGCGGCGCCCCCCGGGCAGGCGCGCGCTCGCGCGGTGCGGCCCGGCCGGCAGGACCCCCAGCTCGCTGCGCTGCTCGTGATGGGCGGCTGGTTCCTGATGGAGACGATTGTCCTCAGCGGCTCGAAGGGCATCGTCCACCCCTACTACGTCTCCGCCCTCGCCCCCGCAACCGGCGCGATGGTGGGTGGCGGCGCGGTGGCGATCGCGCGTCTGCGACGCGGGTCGTGGCCTCTGTGGGGGACGCTGCTGGCGGCGTTTGCGGTGATCGGCACCGTGGTGGTCCAGGTGCTGCTGCTGCATCGCGAGCACTACATGCTGTGGTTCGTCCCCGCGCTCGTCGCCGGGGGCGGCATCGGACTGATCGCATTCACCGTCTCGCGCGCGCTCGCCGCGCCGGCGCTCGCGCTCACGCTCGCTTTGCTGCTCGTCGCGCCGACGGCCTACGCAGCCACCACGTGGCTCGCGCCGGTCGAGGGCACGTTCCCCGCGGCGGGGCCGAAAGCGACGGCGGGCGGTGGCGGCTACGGGATCGGCCCCAAGAGCCTCGCGATCGACAAGCTGCTGCTGGCGTACGTGCGCAGCCACCACCCCGGCCGGCGCTGGGCGCTCCTCACGGTGGCGGCGGACGCCGCCGCGCCGTTCATCCTGCTCGGGCTGAACGCCGGCAGCCTCGGTGGCTACAGCGGCACCGACCCGACGATGGACGGCACCGGGCTTGCGCGCCTCGTCGCCCACGGCGACGCCCGCTACGTCGTGCTCGGCGGGCTGTTCTCGACGCGCGGCGGCAACCGTGCCACCGACGCGGTGCTCCGCAGCTGCACGCAGCTCACCCCCTCGCGGTGGGGCAACCCCACCCCCTACACCGGCAGCCTCGTGCTGTTCGACTGCAGGGGCCGCGAACGAGAGCTGCGCGGGAGCTGAGAGGCCGGCCCGCTGCGCGAGCGCCGCCAGGCGTCGCGCCGGAGCGGCACTCGCTCAGGCGGCCACCGAGAGCTCGCGGTGGAAGGCCCGCGCGAACAGCGGGCGCTCGCGACCCGCCGCCCAGCGCGGCACCGCCGACTCGCCCTCCGCGACGAGCCGCAGCTCGACCTCGCCGTCTTTGAGAGCGATGCGCGTGCCGCGCACGAGCTGGTCGCGCGAGCGCTCGAGATCCTCGGCGAGCCGCAGCAGCACTGCGCAGCGATCGAGCCGCTCGGCGTCGCCCTCTGCGAACAGCGGCGCCATCGGACCGGGCACCGGCATGCCCTTGCGGTGATAGCGCGCGGACTGCGCGATGATCGCCGTCTCCACCGGCGTGAAGCCCGGCAGGCCGCCGTTGAGGATCAGGTAGCGCGAGTGCTTGTGGTGGTCGTCGTAGTCGATCGACATGCCGATGTCGTGGAGCATGCTCGCCGCCCACAGCAGCTCGCGCTCGCGCGGGTCGCCGTCGTGCAGCCCGAGCCGGGCGAGCTCGTCGAACATGCCGAGCGCGAGCGCCGCGACGTGGTGCGTGTGCTCGATGTCGACGTGGTACTGGGCAGCCATGTTGAGCACGCTCGCCCTGCGCACGTCCTCGAACAGCGGCGTGCTGTGCGCCGCGCTGGCGCAGCCGCCGAGCAGGCGCTCGAAGAACACCCCCTCGCGCAGCCCCGCCTCGGTCGTCTCCAGGCCCGAGAAGCCGCCCGCCTGCAGCACGCCCTGCACGACGACGGCGCCCGCCAGGATCAGGTCCGCGCGGGCGGGCTTGATGCCGGGCACGGTCGAGCGCTCCTCCGCCGGCAGCGCCGCGAGCCGCTGCACGAGCTCGTCGAGCGCCTCGCGCTCGATCACCATCCCCTGCACGCCATTCGACGGCAGGCCCGCGGCGCGCTGCGCGGCGGCCGCCAGGTTGCGCACCGTGCCGCCGATCCCGACGAGCCGTGCGCCGCTCGGCTCTCCCGCGCGGGGCAGCCAGTCCGCCCCCTCGAGCTCGCCCGCGACGTGCTCGCGCAGCTCCTCGAGCTGCTTGCGCTTGGCGGGTCCGTTGGGCGGGAGGAAGCGCTCGCTCATGAGGACGGTGCCCAGACGCCAGGAGCCCACGTCGCGCTCGAGCCGATCGGCGACGCCCACGAGCTGCAGCGAGCCGCCGCCGAGGTCGAGGACACAGCCCTCGGCGAGGGTTGAGGAGTTGACAGCCGCCAGGTACCCGTAGCGCGCCTCCTCCTCGCGGCTCAACACGCGGATCGGCAGCAGCGAGAGAGAGCGCGCGCGCTCCAGGAACTCCTCGGCGTTCTCCGCGTCGCGGATCGCGCTCGTCGCCACGGCGTCCACCGCGTCGCCGTCGAGGCCGCTCGCACGGCAGAAGTGGCTGAACACGTCGAGCGTCGCGAGCGCGCGCTCCATCGGCTCCTCGCCGAGGCGCCCGGACGCCATCAGCCCCTCGCCGATTCGCACCGGCTCGTATATCTCGTCGGTGCGTTTCCACCATCCCTCGCCCGCCATGAACACGACCAGGCGAAAGGAGTTGGAGCCGAGATCGATCACGGCGAGCCGCTCGTTCGGCTTCATCAGGTGAGCGTATTCACAGCACCGGCGGGCTCCCGCCGGTCAGGCGCCGGTCGAACGCGCGCGCGCTCGGTCCGGGTTCGGCCGGCTACCGCCGGTTCGCGTACATCCGCCGCGCCGCCTCGGTGAGGGCGTCCTGAGGGCTCGCGGTGCGCTCGTCGATCAGCGTGAAGCCGATGCTCGCGGTGGGATGCAGCACGCGCTCCCCCATGTCCACGCTGCACGCGGGGATGACGCGCTCGAGGCCCTCTGCGACGACAGCCACGCCCTCCTCGTCGATGTGCGGGAGAAGGACGGCGAACTCATCGCCGCCCACGCGCGCCACCAGATCGGTCTGCCGCAGCCTGCGCCTGAGCGCGCGCGCCACCGACCTCAGCAGCTCATCGCCCGCCTCGCGGCCCTGCTCGCGGTTGAACTCCCTGAAGCGGTCGACATCGACCACCAGCAGGCCGGCGACCTCGCCGTAGCGGCGCGAGCGGGCGACCTGCAGGTGCAGGTCGTGCATGAACAGCCTGCGGTTGCGCAGGCCGGTGATCTCGTCGTGGTCCGCCAGGCGCCGCAGCTGCTCCTCGAACTCCTTGCGCTCGGAGATGTCCTGGAGCTGGGCGATGTAGTGGAGGGGCGCGCCGTCGCGGTCGCGCACGAGCGACATCGAGAGGATCGCGGAGGCGACCTCGCCGGAGGCGTCGAAGTAGCGCTTCTCGACCTGCAGTGCAGGGAGCTCGCCGGCGAGCAGCTGCTCGCGCTGCGCCGCGTCGTTGAAGGCGTCGTCGGGGTGGATGATGCCGTCGAAGCGCTTGCCGATCAGCTCCTCGGAGGTGTAGCCCGTGATCTCGCACAGCGCCCGGTTGACGAGCAGCCAGCGACCGTCGCGGTCGAGCAGGCCGGTGCCCACCGGCGCCCGGTCGAAGACCTGCTCGAAACCGTCCGTCGGGCGGCGCGGCGAGCGCATCGGCTGCGCGGCGGGCCGTGACGTCCATCAGCACCGCCATCCCGCCGCGCGTGCTCGCGCCCGGGTCCTCAGCTTCGCGCTCCTCGGGCTGCAGCGGCCCCACGTCGACCTTCAGGCAGTGCTCGTCGGCGGTCCACAGCTCGCGCGTCCGCGTCTCTCCGAGGAGCGCCGAGGCGAACAGCGGCTCGAGCACCTTCCAGAGGTCGGGTGGGAAAGGCATCCCGGGCCGGGCTGCCCTCGCTGAACGCGGTGGCGCCGGCGAGGCGCTCGAGCGGCTGCCCGGCGGTGAGGATGAACTTCAGTTCGGGGTCGAAGGCGAGCACGAGCGCCTCGGGCAGCTCGCGCAGGGCAGCCTGCGCTGCCTGGTCGGCGCTCGCGATGATCTCCGCGGCATCGGAGCCGTGCCGTGTCGAAGCGTGCACGTAGCAATCATCGACCGCGCGCGCGTCCAGACTTGACCGCGCACGTTTTGAGTCACGACGAGGCGAGTGCAGCACTCAAGGTCCGCGCGTGCGCGCCGAGACAGCCTCATGCGTCCGCTTGCGCTCGTCGGCCTCCTCTTGTCGCTGCTCCTGATCGCCGTCGCCGGGCTTCGTCACCGCCGAAACGGCGAGCGATCGCCGCGAAGCACAGGATCGCGCGCTCCAGGCAGCGATCGGCGCCGAGGCGGCACGGGTGGCGGGCACGCAGCGCCAGATGACGACCGCGGCGGGCCAGATGCTCGCCAACCCCGCCGTGAGCCGCCTCGTCACGCGCGAGCCGTCCGCCCTGGCGCATGCGCGAGGACCGCGCGGTCGCGCCGGGGCGCCTTCGCCTCCTTCGAGCGGGCGGCGATGGTCCCCGTCTCCTCGGTGTGCGTCGACGACGCCGACCGCGAGGCAGGTGGCGTGCAGCCCCGATGCAGGCGCGAGCACCTTCCCGCGCAACGCTGCGCCGCCACTTCCAGGCGCTCGCCGCGACATCGGGCTTCGGCTCGGTGAGCCATAGCTTCGTCTCGCCGGTCACGGGCCAGATGAGCGTCGCCTTCGTCGTCCCGCTGCGCATCGCCGGCATGCTGCAGGGGCTCGTCCACTTCGACGCGAGCACCGCCGCCCTGTTGAACAGCAGGCTGCTCGTCGACAGCGTCCCCGGCGTCCACGTGTCGCTGGCGGGCTACGAAGACGGCAAGGTGATGGTGAGCGGCCACGCGCGGGCGCAGCCCGTCGGGGAACCGGCGAGCTCGGAGCCCGGCGCAGCCCCGAGCGGCTCCCACTGGTGGACGCTCGGCGGCCCCCACCGCACGATCGTCGCTCCGCTGACGGTGGGTATCGGCGGCGCGCACCGCGACCTCGCGGTCGTGGCGAGCGACACCTCGGCTGACCCCGACCTGCTCAACAGCTGGGGGCCGGGGATGCTCGCCGTGCTCGCGCTCGCGCTCGTGATGCTCGGCGGCTCCGTCGCTGCGCTCGTCGCCGCCAACCGCCGGATGATGCGCGAACTGACGACCGATCCGCTCACGCGGCTGCGCAACCGGCGCGCGCTGATGGAGGATCTTCAGCGCACGTGCGAGCTCGCCAGCGAGGAGCGGCCGGCGTTCCTGTGGTTCTTCGACCTCAACGGCTTCAAGGGCTACAACGACTCCTTCGGCCACCTCGCGGGCGACGCGCTGCTCGCGCGCCTCGGCCGGCGCCTGGATGACGCGGTGGGCGGCAACGGCTGCGTCTACCGGCTCGGCGGCGACGAGTTCTGCGCGCTCGTCATCGAACCTCAGGTGAACCCGCTGGCCCTCTTCCACCAGGCCCGCGAGGCGCTCCGCGAAGAGGGCGGAGCGTTCACGGTGGACTGCTCGGCGGGCGCGGTGGAGATCCCACGCGACGCCCGCGTCGCCACCGACGCCCTGCGGCTCGCCGACCAGCACATGTATCGCGACAAGGCGGCGAGCCGGGGCGGCACCGCCGAGCTCGTCACCGCGGTCCTTCACGCCGCGCTCGCGCAGCGCCACCCCGAACTCGATGAGCACTCGAGCGACGTCGCCGGCGACGTCGAGCTGCTCGCGCGCTCGCTGCAGCTCGACGACGACGCCGTCGAGCTGGTGGTGATGGCGGGCGACCTGCACGACGTGGGCAAGCTCGGCATCCCCGACGAGATAATCAGCAAGGCGGGCCCGCTCAGCGCGAGCGAGTGGGAGTTCATGCGCCAGCACACCGTCATGGGCGAGCGCATCATCGCCGCCGCCGGGCCCTCGCTGGAGCGGATCTCGCCGCTCGTGCGCGCGAGCCACGAGCGCTGGGACGGCAAGGGCTACCCCGACGGCCTCGCGGGCGAGGCGATCCCGCTCGGCGCGCGAATCATCACGATCTGCGACTCCTTCCGCGCGATGATGAGCCAGCGCCCGTACAAGCCGGCGATGACACAGGCGGAGGCGCTCGCCGAGCTGCACCGCTGCGCCGGCAGCCAGTTCGACCCGCGGCTCGTGGAGGTCTTCTGCGGGCTGATCGCAGGCGGCGTCGCAACCGAGCATCTCCGCGGCCGCGCGCGCTGAGGGCGCCCGCGCTCGTACGTTCGTCCAGGCAAGGCGTGCGCGCCGGCGCGGGCGGATGCGACCCCGCACCGGATCCGGCCTCGAACCGCGCACCCACCGGATTCGCCCACCGCGGTGCGTCCGCGAAAAAAAAACGCTTGCAAGACGACCGGGGCTGTGACTAGGATGCATCCGGGCGATGGGTCAACTCGGTCAAAGGACGCTTGAGGACCTCGAGGGGGAGCTGAGGGAGCGTGCCGGAGCCCGGGACGCAGAGCTGATGACGGGGACCCGCCCCGACGGCATGTTCCACGCCGCGTTCGTCCGCTTCCGCGCCGGTGTGGGGCGCTCGGGCGTGGTCCTGCTGGACGCGTGCGCCCGCGACATGCACATGGCCCTCGAGGGGCTGCTCGCAGCCGACGCCGAGCGCGCGCCCACGCGCCGCTCTCCGCGCTTCAGCTTCCTCGCCGCGCAACCTGCAGCGGTTGACGGAGCGCGCCCGCTGCCCTAGCGTTGTTCTTGTGCCGTTCGTTGCGAGCGGCGGATCGTTCAAGGAGGGACGACCATGGGGGAAACGAGAGCAACCGCGAAGCGTCTTGTGGGGCGGGCGCGCAGCGATCTGCGGGCGCACTGGCAGGGCGCAGCCGTGATCACAGCGCTCGCCGCGAGCGACCTCGCCTACCGCCTGCTCATGCGCGAACAGGTACGCCGAGCGCTCGGCATCGAGGTCAAGCGGGCCTAGACCGCCGCTAGCCGGATCGCTCGCGCTGCTCGTAGAGCGCGTCCACACGCGAGCGCCCGCGCGGCGGCAGCATCGCGCCGACGATCCACAGCAGCGGGAGCAGGAAGCCCGCGATGAACAGGATCCAGTGCCCGTTCCTGACGGTCCGCACGCCGAGCGCGACGAGCAGGACCAAGTAGAGGATGCCCAGGCCGACGTAGCCCATCTGTCTCCGATCCGGTCGTGGAGACGCCGAGCCTACCCGCCGGGCAGGCCCTGGCGCCGGTAGGCGGCCACCCAGTCGCCCGCGATCTGCCGCTGCGCCTGGGCGAGCGTGAGGCTGCGGGCGCAGACGAGGCGCTTCAGGGCGTTCTCGAGGCGGTCCTTCGGGTTCAGATAGAAGCCCGCACGCCCGGAGTAGTCGGGCTCCGGCCACAGGTTGCGAGCGTCGTTCACGCGCGCCCCCGAGCTCGAGCGGCACGATGTGGTCGTACTCGTAGCGCGACGTCGGCGCGTGGATCCCGTAGGCGGCCATGCTCGCACGCTTCTCGGGCGCCGTGACGGACTCGGACGGGCGCACCGTGGAGGTCCACCCCGAGCGGCAGATCGTCGAGCCGATGCTCGCCTGAGTGACCGCCGGGTTGAGCGCCCCGGGGCCGCAGCGCGGGTCCGGGCGCGAGAACAGGCCGCTCCCGATCGCGTGGCACGAGCCCGGCCGTGGCTGCGGCTGGACGACGCGGGCGCTGGCGTTCGAGAACGCGAGGCCACCCGCCGTGCGCGCGGAGGGCGCCGACGCCGACATGGGCGCCGCCACGAGCCCGGCACCCCCCACGACCAGTGCCACGAACCCGGCGGCGAGAGCCGCTCGCGCAGGGGTCACGACGGCGGCTCGCCTCGATCTGGCCATGCGCCGAGACTAGATGAGGGCTGCGACGCGAGCGCCGGTAGAACGGGTGTCCGCAGCGCGCTACGCAGGGGCGCAGCGAGCTTAGACTCGACGACTTCGCGAGCGGGCGGTCAGCCGGGAGGGAACAGGATCGCGACGTCCATCAGCCTGGTGTCGCGCGCGAAGCGTTCGGGCCAGAAGTCCGTCCACACGGTCCGCCCGAGATAGCGTTCGGAGACCCGGTAGACCGGCTCTCCGTCCTCTTCCCGCACCGCCCTCAGCCGGCGTCCGAAGCGGTGCATCAGGTGCCCGACGGTGCCGGCAGCGAAGACGGGCGTCCCATCTCCGAGCCGGAAGCCCGGGTGGGTCCCGATGATCATCATGCGCACGCGGCCGTTGCGCAGGTACACGTCGAACAGCCCGTGCTGCGCGTTGTCGGGCACGTTGCCGTGAGGAGTCCGCGCGTACTGCATGTACCCGTTCGCGTTCTCCGCGAACGGGCGCCCGAGGATCGCGATCACCTGCTCGCGCGTCATCCCGAGACGCACGCCCGCCGCGCCGCGGCCGACCTTGATCACGCCCCCGTAGACACCCTTCGTGAGGGGTGCTGCGGGCTGCGCCGGATCGCTGAGCAGCGTCCCGATGGCGACCACGGCGACTGCCACGAGCACCGCGCTCCCGGCGGCGATCCACCGCCGGCGCGCGCGCCCTGAACGTGCCGCGCGCTGCGGCGCGGCTGTGGCTCGCCGTCCCTCGATCGTATGTGCTCGCATGGATCCAGGCTATGCAGATGGCCTGCGCGCGCCGTCCGTAGGCGCCCGCAAGGGTGTCGGGAGTCCCCTCGGCCGGGCGCGCCGCCTCCGCGCCGTCCGCCCGGCGGATGAGGGCAGGGCCGTTGACTGCTGACATGATCCGGCGCCTTGGGGCAGGCGACCGGACAGATCCTCGTCTATGCCGTCGGCATAGCGATCAGCCCGGTGCCGATCATCGGCGTCGTGCTGATGCTGGGGACGCCGCGCGCGCGCTCGACCGGTCCAGCGTTCCTGCTCGGCTGGGTAGCGGGTCTCGCGGCGGCGGGGACGACCGCGCTGCTGGTAGCCGACGGAGCGGACGCGAGCGAAGCTGGCTCACCGGCGGAATGGGTGAGCCTCCTCAAGCTGGGCCTGGGGGTGCTGCTCCTGGTGGCCGCGTGGCGACAGTGGCGCGGGCGCCCGCGCCGAGACGAGGAGCCCGAGATGCCCTCGTGGATGCGCCGGGCCGACTCCTTCACGGCGCCGCGGGCGATAGGCCTCGGCGTGGCGCTCGCCGTGTTCAACCCCAAGAACCTGCTGCTGCTGCTGGGCGCGGTCGCCGCGATCTCCCAGACGGGCGCATCGACGGCCGCGCAGGCGGGCGCCCTTGCGGTCTTCGTTCTCATCGCGACGATCGGCGCCGGCGCGCCCGTCGTGCTGTACTTCGCGCTGGGCGAGGGGGCAGCAGGACCACTCGAGGGCCTCAGGCGCTGGATGTCGCTCCACGGTGCGGCGATCATGGTCGTGCTCTGCCTGCTGATCGGGGCGAAGCTGATCGGCGACGCGGTGAGCGGGCTCGCCACGTAGTCGGCCGCTCCCGGCGGCAGGTTTCTGGCGATGCGCCGCGCTCCCGCCGACCAGCAGCGCCTCCGCGCGACGGCGCCTCGCGCGAGAGCGATGATTCGCGCGCGGGCCGGCGGTCAGAACGGGTACAGCTGCGATCAGAAAGGAGAGCGAGATGCCGAGGATCATCCCCAACCTGTGGTTCGACACCGAGAGCGAGGAGGCCGCGGCGTTCTACGTGTCCGTGTTCCCGAACTCCAGGATCGAGCGCGTCTCCTACTACGGCGAGGCTGGGCCGCGCGAGGCCGGGATGACGCTCGCCGTCGAATTCGTGCTCGACGGCCAGCCCTTCACGGCGATCAACGGCGGCCCGCAGTTCAGCTTCGACGAGGCGGTGTCGTTCCTCATCGAATGCGCGCGACCAGGACGAGATCGACTACTACTGGGGCAAGCTCTCCGACGGCGGCGAGGAGGGACCGTGCGGATGGCTGAAGGACCGCTACGGCCTCTCCTGGCAGGTCGTGCCCGCCGGCTTCGCCGAGCTCATGTGCGATCCCGACCAGGCGCGACGGGACCGCGCGATGGAGGCGCTGCTGAAGATGCGAAAGCTCGACGCCGCCACGATCCAGGCCGCGGCCGACGCCGCCTAGCCCTCCGGCGGCGCCTCGCCCGCGGCTGCCGCGAAGGCGGCGTCGGCGACCGCCTGGGCGGCGGGCCCGTACGGCGGCGCGAACGCCTCGATCAGGTCGCCCTCGCCGCGGACGAACACCGCGCGCATGTTCGAGAACTCGCGGAACCCCTCGATCCCGTGGTGGCGACCCGAGCCGCTCTGGCCGATGCCGCCGAACGGGAAGCGAGGGCAGCGCGCCGTGGACCGCGGCGCAGTTCACGCAGGCGCCGCCGGAGGTCGTGCTGGCGCAGCACCTCCTCGGCGTCCGCCTCGTCCTTGGCGAACACGTACAGCGCCAGCGGCCGCTCGCCCGCGTTCACGTAGGCGACCGCCTCCTCGAGCGTGTCGTACGCCTTGACCGGCAGGATCGGGCCGAACACCTCCTCGCGCATCAGCGCGAGGTCCTCGGGCGGATCGATCACGAGCGCGATCGGCAGCTGGCGCTCGCCGGGATCGACGTCGCGGCGCGTCTTCGAGCATGCGCACGTCGCAGCCGCGCGCGCGGGCGTCGTCGAGCAGCGCCTCGAGGCGCTCCATGTGGCGCACCGAGATGATCCCGGTGCAGCTCGACGAGCGGCAGTATTCGGGCATCGACTCGTGCGCGTAGCGCGGCGGCGAGCGAGGCGAACTCCTCGATCCGCTCGCGCGGCACGAGGCAGTAGTCGACCGAGATGCACATCTGGCCGTTCTTGATCGCCTTCGTGGCGAGCACCTGCCGCAGCGTCTCGGGCTCGACGCTGTCCTCGGCGACGATCGCCGGGCACTTGCCGCCGAGCTCGAGCGTCACCGGGACGAGCTGCTCGGCGGCCGCCTTGGCGATCTCGCGGCCGATCGCGGGACTTCCCGTGTAGAGCAGGTGGTCCCAGCGCACGCCGGTGAACGCGCGCGCGAGGTCGAGGCCGCCGACGACCACGTCGACGCGGTCGCGGTCGAACGTCGCGTGCACCATCTCGCGCAGCAGCTCGGCGCAGGCGGGCGTGTACTCCGACGGCTTGATCACGACGCGGTTGCCGGCTGCGAGCATCTCGATCAGCGGCCCCACCGACAGGTCGAAGGGGAAGTTCCAGGGCACGATGTTGCCGACGACGCCCTTCGGCTGCGGCTGGACGTAGGCGCGGCCGGACCCGTACAGCGCGGGGTCGGACGGGCGCGACTCCTCCGCCATCCATGCCGGCAGCTGTTCGGCGGCGTACACGGCGCGGCCGGCCGGGCCCGAGCACTTCGATGAGGTCGGCGGCGAGCGGCGGGTGCACGCCGAAGTCGCTGCTGATCGCCTGCTGGATCTCCGAGCGGTGCCCCATCAGCATCGCCGCAAGCGCACCCAGCAGCTCCTGGCGCTCGGCGAGCGACGGGAATGGGTCCGCGAGGAACGCGGCTCGCTGGCGCTCGACCGCCTCGTACAGCTCGGCTATCGCCGCGGCGTCCTCGCCGACCGTCGCAGTGCGTGTCTCGGTGCTCGCCATCCCCGACTCCTCCCGCTCGTTTGACGCCTCCAACACTAAACCCGGCGCCGCCCGCGCGCCAGGGCAGGCGCGCAGCGGGCTCTGCTCTCGCCGGGGCGGTCGCGGGGCGGCGCTGCAGCAGGTTCGCGCGGCGGGCTACAGCAGCTCGGCGAGGCGCTGCGCGGCGCGCGCCGCGCCGTCGACCTCGACGTCGCGGTAGTCGACGTCGCGGCCGATCTCCTCGGCGATCGCCTGCGCGATCCGCTCGGGCGGAGAGTCGTCGAAGTCCATGCGACGGCCGGCGCCGTAGCGTTCGAGGCGGTTGCGGACATGGAAGTTCTGCTCGAAGTGGTGGCGCAGCGGGAAGTACAGGAACGGCCGCTTGTTCGCGGTCAGCTCCATCGCAGTCGTGAGCCCGCCCTGCACGACCGCGAGATCGCAGGCGGCGAGGTGCCGGTAGAGGTTGTGCACGTAGGGCACCACCTCCAGGCCGGGGTGCGAGGGCAGCGAGTCGGGGTCGATGCGGGGGCCCGCGACGACGATCATGCGCAGGTCGGGGACCGCTTCGAGCGCCTGCGGGAAGGCGGCGATCACGCGCCGCAGCAGGTCCGCCCCGACGCCCGATCCGCCCACCGTGACGATGCACACGCGCTCGTCGTCGCCGTATCCAAGCTCGGCGCGCAGCGCGCGAGCGCTCGCCGAGGTCGGCGGGGTCGAAGCCGGTGACGTAGCCGGTGAAGTCGAAGTTCCGCTCGGTCCAGTCGCGGATCATCGGCAGCTCGGGGCCGAGGCGCTCGGCGACGATGTCCTCGGGGTTGCCGACGAACAGCGCGAGATCGCGCACGTGCGGATGGTTCGCGACGTGCTCCACCATGTCGGCGTTGTAGTCGGCGGTGAGGAAGCGCTCGCGTTCGTCGCGCTCGTCCATCGGCAGGAAGCCGACGAAGTCCGTCATCCAGGCGAACGGCACGCGCTTCTCGCGCGGGTTCTCGTGCAGGTAGTAGTCGAGCTCCCACGCCTCGTCCCCGATCCACAGGTCGTAGCGCTGCTCGCGCACGACGTCGTGGAAGACCATGAAGTTCGCCGCGAGGATCTCGTCCATGCGGCGCAGCGCCTGGAAGCAGTGCAGATCGTGCTCGGCCGACTCCGACTCGATGTGGCGCGACTCGTTCGCGAGGTGCGCGCTCGCCGGGTGGATGCGCTCGCCCTCCGCTTCGAGCACGCGCGTCACCGGGTCCTGGGCGAGCCAGTCGATCTCGAGGTCGGGCTGCAGGCGACGCAGCTCACGCGCGATCGCGACGTCGCGCTGCGCGTGCCCGAGCCCGATCGGCGAGGAGACGAAGAGTGCTCGCGGGCGCCCGTCGGGGCGGTGGACCGTGGGATCGCGCGGCGCCCGCGGCCTGCCCGCGGCGTCGTCGAGGAGATCTCGCAGCGCGAGGTTCACCTGCACCGGCCGGCGGGCGTGCGGGAAGTGGCCGCCGCCGCGGACGCGCTCGAAGCGTCCGCCGGCGAGCCGCGCGAGCGCGCGTCCGTCGCGCGGCGGCGTGATCGCGTCGCGGTCGCCGTGCACGACGAGCACCGGGCAGCTCAGCCCCTGCGCGAGCTCGCCGCAGCGGCAGCCCGCTCGCGGATGTTCCCGCCGAGGATCGTCGCGATGAGCGTCTCGGGGTCGGTCTCGAGCGCCCACCCCACGCCATCCTCGACGCCCTTCGTCGAGTGCGGCTCGGAGAAGCAGCGCGAGATGAACCACTGCGCGAAGGCGCCGTAGTCCTCGCGCCAGTGCAGCGCGTTCATGTGGCCCCACCAGCACCGCGGGCATCTTCCTCACGAACAGCGGCGCCGCGCGCGGGTGCAGCAGCGCCGACCAGTGCGAGGGCGTGTACGGGAACATCGGCCCGATGAACGCCGCGCCCGGCGACGCGCTCGGGCGCGAGCCGCGCGAGCGTCGAGCAGGTACTGCGCGCCTTTCGAGAGCGCACGCCATCACCGCGCGCTCGGTGCCCGTGGCGTCCATCACCGCGAGGAAGTCGCGCGCGAACTCCTCGGCGGCGTAGCGCCGCGGGTCGCGGACGCGATCGGAGCGGCCGTTGCCGAGGCCGTCCATCACGAGCACGCGGAAGTGCCGCGCCAGGTACGGGATCTGCATCTTCCAGTGGCGCGAGTGCACGAGCGACCACGTCGGCAGCAGGAACACCGTCTCCTCGCCCGCGCCGTAGACCTCGTAGAACAGGCGCGCGCCGTCGCGCTCGACGAAGCCCTGCTCGTCGGGATAGCGGGCGCGCGACTGCTCGCGCGGCGCCGCGTCTGCGGACTGGCCGCGCCGCCGCGCCGGGTTGCGATGGCGCCGCCGTGCTCATGGCCGAGCCTCGAAAACGAGGTTGAACGGCGTCTCGGCGACGCGCTCGAAGCGCGTGAAGCCGCCGGCGAGCACGACGTCGCGGATCCTCGCCTCGCCCGCCTGTGCGCCGAGCGCGAGCCCGACCTCCTGGGAGAGCGACGCGGGTGTGCAGAGCAGCGTCGAGAAGCCGTAGTAGGCGCGGCCCACCGGGTTCAGGTTCTCCTCCACGCGGTCGCCCGCCGCCGGCTCGACGACCATCCACGTGCCGTCCGGGGCGAGCGTGCTGCGGACGTGGCGCGCCGCGCCCACCGGATCGCCCATGTCATGCAGGCAGTCGAACATGGTCACGAGATCGAACCCCACGCCAGGATACGCCCCCGCCGGGGCCACCTCGAAGCTCACCCGCTCCGCCACGCCCGCCTCCGCGCGCGCGCTCGCGCGCCGTCGCGATCGACTCGGGGTGGTAGTCGAAGCCGATGAACGTCGACTCGGGAACGCGCTCGCCATCAGGATCGTCGAGGCGCCGTGCCCGCATCCCACGTCCGCCACGCGCGCGCCGCTCGTCAGCTTCGACACCGCGCCGTCGAGCGCGGGCAGCCAGGCGTCGATCAGGTTGGCGTTGTAGCCGGGCCGGAAGAAGCGCTCGCAGCCCTCGTGGACGTCGTGGACGTGCTCGTGCCAGCCGAACCCGTCCCCGCTGCGTCGCCGCCTGCAGGATCTTCGGAGAGTCGATCACCGAGCCGAGCGCGAGCTGGAAGAAGCCGGGGAGGTAGGCGGGGCTGTCGGGGTCGGTCAGGGCCGCCGCCTGCTCCGGGGGGAGCGCGTAGCGGCCGCTCTCCGGGTCGTAGTCGACGTAGCCGCCCGCCGCCTGGGCGTTCAGCCACTCGCGCACGTAACGCTCGGCTGCGCCGCTGCGCTGCGCGAGCTCGGCCGGCGAGAGCGGGCCGGCGTCGGCGAGCGCGCGGTAGAGGCCGAGCCTGTCGCCCATCACGACGAGCGCCGTGTTGAGCGTCGCGCCCACCTCGCCGACCGCGCGGAAGACGAACTGCTCGAGCTGCTCGGGGTCGATCTCGACGGGCTGCTGGATGGTGCTCATGGGATCCTCCTTCGTTCGATGTCGCGCGCGACGCTACGGGCGGGCCGCAGCTCGTCGCGTCAGGGGCCCCACCTGGTTGTCGAGGGCGCCGTGCCGAGCGTCGGATCAGGGGGCCTAGAATCAGCGCGTGCTGCTCGGGCGAGATCGAGAGCGGCAGGAGCTCGACCGACTGCTCGCGACCGCCCGTTCGGGGCACAGCGCGGTGCTCGCGCTCGTCGGCGAGGCCGGAATCGGCAAGACGGCGCTGCTCGGATACGCCGAGGAGCAGGCCGCCGGGATGCGCGTCCTGCGTGCGCGCGGCATCGAGTCCGAGGCGCGCGTTCCGTTCGCCGCCCTGCTCGAGCTGCTGCGCCCGACGCTCGGGCTGCTCGAGCGGATCCCGCCGCCGCAGGCGGCTGCGCTCGAGGTCGCGCTCGCGCTGCGCCCGGGACGGCCCGGCGATCGCTTCGCCGTCGGGGCGGCGACGCTCAGCCTGCTCGCGGCATACGCCGAGGAGACGCCGACGCTCCTGCTCGTCGACGACGCCCACCTGCTCGACGCGCCGAGCGCCGAGTCGCTGCTGTTCGCGCTGCGGCGACTGCTCGCGGAGCCGATCGCGGCGCTGCTCGCCGTGCGCGCGGGCGAGCCCTCGCTGCTCGACGCCGCGGATCTGCCGACGCTCGCCGCTCACGGGACTGGACCGCGAGGCCGCGGCGTCGCTGCTCGGGACGGTGCCGCGCGCGCTCAGCGACCGCGTGCACGCCGCCACCGGTGGCAACCCGCTCGCGCTGCTCGAGCTCGGCAGCGACGCGGAGCGTCTCGGGGCGGCGCCGATCGACGCCGCCGGTGCCGGTGCCGGAAACGATCTCGCGCGCGTTCGCGGGGCGCGCGGAAGGGCTGGATGAGCCGACGCGGCGGCTGCTCGTGCTCGTCGCCGCGAGCGACACCGGCGAGATCCCTGCGATCGAGCGAGCTGCCGCCGCGCTCGGGCTCGAGATGCCGACAGCTCGGCCGCAGCGGAGGAGGCGGGCCTCGTGCGCGTCGCCGGCGGCCGCGTCGAGTTCAGCCACCCGCTCGCGCGGGCGGCGATCTACGGGCAGGCGCCGCCCGACCAGCGCCGCGCGGCGCACCGGGCGCTCGCCGCGGCGCTTCCCGACCGCGACGCCGACCGGCGCGCGTGGCACCTGGCGGTGGCGGCCCTCGGCACCGACGACGCGCGCCGCCGCCGCCCTCGAGCAGGCGGCGGAGCGGGCGAGCGCCCGCAGCGCCTACGCGGTGGCGGCACTCGCATTCGAGCGCGCGGCGCGGCTCACCGAGCAGGAGCAGCGACGCGGTCCGCTGCTGTTCGCCGCCGCCGAGGCGGCGTGGTCGGCGGGCCTCGGCGAGCGCGCACTCGCGCTGCTCGACGAGGCGCAGGCGCACGCCACCGACGGCGAGCAGGGCTGGTCGCGATCGAGCACCTACGCGGCCGCATCGCAACGCGCCGCGGACCCGTGATGGAGGGGCACGCGATCCTCGTGCGCGCCGGCGGAGCACGTGTCCGAGCGCGACCCCGATCTGGCGGTGACGATGCTCGCCGAGGCCGTCGACGCGTGCTTCTTCGCGGGCGACGCGCGGGCGATGCAGCGCACGGCGCAGCGCGCCGGGGAGCTCCTGCAGGCGGGCGCCTCCGAGCAGGCGCGGTTCCTCGCCGCGATCACGCGTGGCATGGCGCTCGTGTTCGCCGGCGCGGGCGAGGACGGGATCGCCGCCATCCGCGAGGCGGTCGCGCTCGCCGAGGACTCGCCGGAGCTGCGCGAGGACGTGCAGCTGATGCCGTGGCTCGTGATGGGACCGCTGTGGCTGCGCGAGGCGGAGGCGGGGCGCACGCTGCTCACCGCAGCGATCGAGGGCGCTCGCGCACGCGCGGAGCTCGGAGTGCTGCCGTGGCTGCTGGACCGCGTCGCTCGCAGCCACGCGGCGACCGACGCCTGGAGCACCGCGCGCGTCCAGTACGACGAGGCGATCGCGCTCGCGCGCGAGACGGGCCAGGAGGTGGAGCTCGCCGCCGGGCCTCGCCGGGCTCGCGTGGCTCGACGCGCGCACCGGCCGCGAGCAGGCGTGCCGCGCGGCCGCCGCGGAGGCGCGGGCGCTGTGCGAGGCGCTGGGAGTCGCCCTCTACGACACGTGGGCGATGCGGGCGCTCGGCGAGCTCGAGCTCGCGCTCGGCCGCCCGGACGCCGCCGTGGAGCTGTTCGAGGAGGTCGAACAGCGTCTCGCCGAGCTCGGCATCGCGGACCCGGACGCTGCGGCCCGCCGCCGAGCTCGTCGATGCGCACCTGCGACTCGGTCGCCGCGAGGACGCCGAAGCCGTCGCGCAGCGGCTCGCGCAGGCAGCGCGCGAGAAGGGCCAGCCGTGGTCGCTGGCACGCGCCGAGCGCTGCCGCGCGCTGCTCGCCGAGGACGGCTTCGAGGCGGTGCTTCGACGAGGCGCTCGCGCTGCACGACCTCACGCCGGACGCGTTCGAGCGCGCATGCACGCAGCTCGCCTACGGGGCGCGGCTGCGGCGCGGCCGCAAGCGCCGGCGGGCGCGCGAGGAGCTGCGCGCGGCGCTCGACACGTTCGCAGCGCTCGGCGCCGAGCCGTGGGAGGCGCTCGCACAGGGCGAGCTCGCCGCCACCGGCGAAACGGCGCGGCGCCGCGACGCCTCGACGCTCGACGAGCTCACGCCCCAGGAGCTGCACATCGCGCAGCTGCTCGCCGAGGGGCGCACGACGCGCGAGGCGGCTGCCGCGCTGTTCCTGAGCCCGAAGACGATCGAGTACCACCTGCGGAGCATCTACCGCAAGCTCGGCGTCAACTCCCGCGGCGACCTCGCGCAGGCGCTCGTCTCGCGCTGACGCGCCGGACGCGGGGCGCCCGGAGGGCGATCGCGCGCTCAGGCGTCGAACAGCTCGCGCGCCCGCGCCACCACGAGGTCGGGGCGCTCCTCGGCGATGAAGTGGCCGGAGTCCTCGACGAGCTCCACCGTCAGCGAGCCCGCCGGGCGCTCGGCGTACTCGCGCGGCGCGGAGGAGCCCATCGCGGCGTCGCGCAGCCCGAACAGCAGCCGCGTGGGAACTGCCAGCTCGCTGCCCTTGTAGCGGCCGCGCACGACCGGCCCCAGCTCGCGCAGCAAGAAGTCGCGGTAGATCAGCGAGGAGGCGCGTGCGCGGGCGGGCTCGGCGAGCACGTCCGCGAACACAGCTGTGTCGGCGTCGCTGAAGGCGTCGGGTTGCACGTTGTCGGCGCGCAGCATGCGCTCGACGATGCGTGTGCGCCGCAGCAGCGTCTCCCCCAGCCACGGCGTCGCGAGCACCGCCTGGTACCAGAGCCGCCACAGGCGCACCGCTGCGGCAGGGCTCGGGCGGCCCTCCGGCCCGGGCGCCCACGGCGGGAGGATGTTGAGCGCGAGATAGCGGCGCAGCCGCGCGGGCGCGCGCAGCGCGAGCAGGAAGCCCACCCAGCCACCCCAGTCATGCGCGATCAGGTCGGTCTCGGCGATCCCGAGCTCGTCGAGGATCGCGAGCACGTCGTCGGCGAGCGTCTCCTTCTCATAGCCCGCCGCCGGCACATCGCTCCAGCCGAGACCGCGCAGGTCCGGCATCACGCAGCGGCGCTGCGCGGCAAGCGCCGGGAGCACCTTGCGCCAGACATACCAGTGCTGCGGCCAGCCGTGCAGCAGGACCAGCGGAGCGGCGTCGGGCGGCCCCGCGAACGCGACGTGGAAGCTCAGCCCGCGCGCCTGTACCCAGCGGTGCTCGACCTCGACGCCGGGAACCTCGGGGAGAGGACGCGCGTGCTGCCGCGCGCCGCCAGCCCGCTCGCCGGGCCCGCCGCCGTCATGAGCCCAGCGTCCACATGTTCGTGGCGATCAGCTCAGCGCGCTCGAGCGCCGCTTCGCGATGCTTGTGGACCTCCTGGTAGTCCTTGTTGCCCACCATCGTCACGAACGCGGCGGGGCTCGGGTACTCGACGACGAGGATCGCGTCCCACCACGGCTTCGCCCCCTCTCCTATCACGAATCCGCGGGCGTCGCCGGCGTACAGCGGCCTGGCACCCACCTGCTGCAGGTGCGGGCCCGCCTCGCGCGCGTAGCGCTCGTAGTGCGCGACGCCGTCCGGCGGCTTGAACCGGAGCAGGTTGATCATCACGACCGGCTCCTCCGCGGGCAGGCGGGTGAGCAGCTCGCCCTGCTCGGGGGTAGGGGTTATCGGATTTGCCATCGGGCCTCCGGGGTCGCTTGGTCGGGTCGCGTCCGGCGCTGTCGAGACGGTCACCTCGGGCTCTCCCGGACACGAACGCGTAGAAACACGAACGCGATTTGTGTTATAACCTGTGCCGTGACGGCTGTCAAGGCGAGCGAGGAGCGGGCGCGGCGCGCCCCGGTGCAGGAGCGCAGCAGGCGCACCGTTCAGCAGATCCTCGACGCCGCCGAGCAGATCGTCGGCGAGCAGGGCGTGGACGCCGCGACGACCCGAACGATCGCTGAGCGTGCGGGTGTGGCGGCGCCGTCGCTGTATCGCTTCTTCGCCGACCGCGACCAGATCCTCGACGCCCTTCTCGTGGCGATGCTGAGCGAGCTGGAGGAGGCGGCGGAGCGCGCCGAGCACGACTTCACCGGGAGCTCGATCGAGGAGTACATCCGCCTCGAGATCGACCTGCACGTGGCCTTCTACGAGCGCCATCCGAGCCTCGCGCGGCTGTGGTTCGGCGGACGCGTGTCGGCCCCCGTCGTGGAGCTCGTGCGCGCGCACAACCACGCTCTCGCCGTCCGCGCGCGGCAGATGCTCGCGCGGGCGTCGCTGCTGGAGGACGACGTCCCCGAGGTTGTCTTCGACCTGCTCGTGGAGTACGGCGATCGCACGCTCGAGGCCGCGTTCCGCGGCGGGCGCCGCGCCGACCGCGAGGTCCTCGAGGCGGGGATCGTGGCGCTCAGCGCATTTCTGGAGCGCTACGCGCTCCCATCCGTGCCGCAGCGCGAATGGGGCGGCGGCACAGCCCCGAACGAGACTGGAGGAGTCATGAGTGAGATCACCGGCGGTGAGCTGTTCGCTCGCGCGCTGCAGGCGGAGGGCGTCGAGTTCCTGTTCGGCCTGCCCTCACCCGAGGTCGACCCGCTGCTCGCCGAGCTGGAGGAGCACGGTATCCGGCTCGTGCCGGTCCGCCACGAGGCGGCGGGCGTGCACATGGCGGAAGGCCTCTACAAGACCACCGGCAAGGTGGCGGCCGTCCTCGGCAACCCGGGACCCGGCTCGGCCAACCTGCTCGCCGGTGTCGTCACGGCGCTGCACGAGGGCATCCCGGTGCTCGCGATCACCTCGCAGCACCGGCTCGGCATCGTCTACCCGTCCCCGCCCTCGACGTTCCAGGGCCAGGACCAGCTCGAACTCTTCCGGCCCGCGGTGAAGTGGGGCGGCCCGATCTTCGAATGGGCGCGCATCCCGGAGGTCGTGCGTCTCGCCTTCCGCGAGATGTGGAACGGGCGACCGGGCCCCGTGCACATCGAGCTGCCGGCGCCCGTCCTGTATGAGACCGGCGCCGAGGAGGCGACCCGGGTGCTCGAGCCCCGCGCCTATCGCGCGGGCCCGCCGCAGCCCTCCGCCGCGCAGCTCGACGCGGCTGCGGAGCTGCTCGCAGGCGCCGAGCATCCCGTCGTGATCGCAGGCGCCGGCGTGGACCGCGCCGGCGCGGGGGCGGCAGCGCAGCAGGTCGCCGAGATCCTCGATTGCCCGCTGATGTGCACGATGGCGGGGCGGGCGAGCGCTCGCTCCGACCATCCGAACTTCGTGTTCGGCTTCGGCCCGGCGGGGGACCGCGCACGAGCGGACGCCGACGTGCTGCTCGTGGCGGGATCGCGAATGGGCAACCTGGACGTCCCGTTCGACGCCTACTGGGGAGACCCCGAGGGCAAGCAGCTCATCCAGATCGACATCGACCCGCGCCACTTCGGCGTGACACGCCCCCTCGGCCTCGGCATCGTGGCGGATGCCCGCATGGCGCTCGAGGGGATCGTGCAGCGGCTGCGCGAGCGGGCACTCCCTCCGCGCGACGGCGGATCGCTCGCGGACTACCGCTCGCTCGACGAGCAGGCGCGGTCGGCGCTTGCCGCCCCGATCCTCGAATGGCAGGGCCCGGGCATCCATCCGGCCCACGCGCTCGGCGCGATCGGCGCCTTCTTCGGCTCGGACGCGGTGTACACCGTCGACGGCGGCAACACGTCGCTGTGGGCCTACAACGTGCTGCCGCCCACGCGCCCGCGCTCGTATCACTCGATCCTCGAGCTCGGGATGCTCGGAACGGGGATCCCCGCCGCGGTGGGCGCGAAGCTCGGAGCCCCCGAGCGCGAGGTCGTGTGCGTCACGGGCGACGGCGCGGCAGGGTTCCACGTGATGGAGATGCAGAGCGCCGCGCGCGAGGGCCTGGCGATCACGGTCATCGTGTTCGCGGAGGGGGCCTGGACGATGGAGGAGATCAACGAGCTCGACGCCTACGGAACGACGTTCGGCACGGCGCAGGGCGAGATCCGCTGGGATCGGGTGGCAGAGGGGCTCGGCTGCCACGGCGAGTACGTGGAGCGGATCGAGGATCTCGACGCGGCTCTGCAGCGCTCGCGCTCGCACGCCGGACCGAGCCTGATCTGCGTGCGCAGCGACCACGGCGCGAACCTCGCCATCCCAGAGGAGATGATGGCGCGGTTCTTCGAGGTGTACAACGGGCCGGCGATCGAGAGCGACGCCGTTCCCGCCCTGAGCGGGGCCGGCGCGTAACAAGGGCGCTCAACAGAAGGAGGAATCGATGTCAGAGGTGAACCTCGCCGGCAGGATCGTCGTGATCACGGGCGCGGGCTCGGGGATCGGCCGCGCGACGGCGCTGCTGCTCGGCAGCAGGGGCGCGAAGCTGCACATCGCCGACATCGACGGCGCGCACGCCGAGGCGGTAGCGGGCGAGGTGCGGGCAGCGGGCGGCGAGGCGAGCGCGCACACCCTCGACGTCTCCGACGCGCGGGCCGTCGACGCGTTCGCCGAGGCAGTGTTCGCCGCCGAGGGTGGCGTGGACGTGCTGCACAACAACGCCGGCATCGGTCACGGCGGGAACATCGAGGCGACGACGTTCGAGGACTGGGAGCGGGTCATCACCGTGAACCTCCTCGGGGTGGCATACGGGGTGCAGGCGTTCGTGCCGCGAATGCTGCGCCAGGGCAGGCCGGCGTCGGTCATCAACACCGCGTCGGGCGCCGGGCTCGTGCCGATCCCGAAGATGGCTCCCTACAGCGCCTCCAAGTTCGGCGTCGTCGGGATGAGCGAGGCGCTGAACGCGGAGCTCTCCAAGCAGGGCGTGCACGTGAGCGCGATCTGTCCCGGTGTGATCAACACGCCGATCGTCGCGAGCTCTGTGATGCGCGGCGACTTCGCGGCGATCCAGGAGAAAGCCACCCGCTTCTACGCGCGCCGCGGCGTCTCGCCGGACGAGGTCGCAGAGGCGGTACTGCGCACGATCGAGCGTCACCGCCTGATCGTCACGGTGCCGCGGCGCCACGTGATGCCGAGCTACCTGCTGCATCGCCTCTCCCCCGCGCTCGCACAGCCGCTCATGCGGAGCTTCGAGCGCGTCGTCGGTCGCGGCTAGGCGCCGGCGCCCGGGCCATCGCCGGCGCCCCTGGGGCACTACACTCGGCTGGCGCGCAGGGGCCGGGATCTCCGGGGCGCGCGAGAGGAGGAGGGGATGCGACAGCTGACGAGCCTCGACGCCCAGTTCCTGGCGATCGAGGATGGGCGCCACTACGGGCACGTGAGCGGGCTCGCGGTCTACGACCCGCAGAGCGCGCCGGAGGGGGTGCTCAACGCCGAGCGCGTGCGCGAGACGATCGCCCAGCGTCTGCACCTGCTGCCGCCTTTCCGCTGGCGACTGGCGGAGGTGCCACTCGGGCTCGACCACCCCTACTGGGTGGACGACGAGCGCTTCGACCTCGAGTTCCACGTGCGCGAGATGGCGCTGGCCGCGCCCGGGAGCGACGCGCAGCTCGCCGAGCAGGTCGCGCGCATCTTCGCCCGCCAGCTCGACCGCTCGCGCCCCCTGTGGGAGCTGTACGTGATCGAAGGCCTCGAGCACGGGCACGTGGCGGTGCTCACGAAGATCCACCACGCCGCCGTCGACGGCCTGTCCGGCGCGGAGATCCTCAGCGTGCTGCTCGACGTCTCGCCGGAGGGCCGCTACATCGAACCTCCCGGCGCGGGCGACGCGGGCGGCGAGCGCGCGCCGAGCGAGGTGGAGATGCTCGGGCGCGGCATCGCGGGGCTTCCGCGCCAGCCGGTGCGCGTGGTGCGGCGGCTGCCGAAGACGCTCGCCAACCTCGACGTGCTCCCGACGATGCGCCACCTCCCCGGCGCCTCGCAGATCTCCTCGCTGACGCGGAGCGTGGGACGTGCGGTGTCGCCGCGGCGCGACGACGGCGGCGTGCTCGAGGGGCGCCACCTCAAAGCCCCGCGGACGCGCTTCCAGACGACCATCTCCCCCTACCGGCGAGTGTCTTTCGGGTCGATCCGCCTGTCGGAGGTGAAGGCGATCAAGAACGAGTTCGGCTGCACGGTGAACGACGTCGTGATGGCGGCGTGCGCCGGCGCGATGCGCTCGTTCCTCGCCGCTCACGACGAGCTCCCCGACACGCCACTCGTGGCGATGGTGCCGGTGTCGGTGCGGACGCCCGAGCAGTTCGGGACGTTCGGCAACCGCGTCTCGACGATGATCGTCGAGCTGCCAACCGACGAGGAGGACGCGCCCGCGCGGCTGCAGCGCGTGCACGACACGATGCTCTCGGCGAAGGAGCGCCACCAGGCGCTCCCCGCGACGCTGCTCCAGGACGCCAACGAGATCATCCCCCCCGCGCTGCTCGCCCGCGCCTCGCGCGTGACGGCGCGCCTGGCGGTGACGCGCGGGCTGCAAGCCCCGATCAACATCGTCATCTCGAACGTGCCCGGCTCGCCCGTGCCGCTGTTCCTCGCCGGCGCGAGGCTCGAGGCGCACTACCCGATCTCGGCGATCATGGACGGGGTAGGCATCAACATCACGGTGCTGAGCTACCGCGACCAGCTCGACTTCGGAGTGGTGGTTGACCGCGACATGGTGGACGACGCCTGGGAGCTGATCGCGCACCTGCGTGATGCCCACGAGGAGCTCTACGCGCTCCTGCCGGACGGCGGCGCGCGCAACGGCCGCCTGCCGAAGACGAAGAAGGCGAAAAAGAAGGTCAAGAAGCGCGCGGCGCGGGCCTGACGCCGCGGCGGCGGGGCCCTCAGCCGACCGAGCCGGCGGGCACGGGCTCGGCGGCGGTGCTGCTCGGGTCGATCAGGATCTTGGCGTGGCTCTCCGGGTCCCCGAGCGCGGTGAACGCGGCGTCCACGCCGTCGAGACCGACGCTTCCCGTGATCATCGGGCGCGGGTCGACCTCGCCCTCGGCGAGCATCCGCAGCGTGTCGTGGAACTCGAGCGGCGAGTAGCCGATCACGAAGCGCAGGTCCAGTTCCTTGTTGATAGCCATCGCCGGCGTGATCTGATCGGCGCCGATGCACACGCCGACGACGACGACGCGCGAGAGCAGCGGCGCGCCCTGGATCACGCTCTCGAGCACGCCGGGCACGCCGACGCATTCGAAGATCACCGGGTGCTTGGGTCCGGCGCCGAGCGCCTCCGCGAGCCGCCACGCGTGCCACCAGCCGACGGGCAGGCGCTCGAGTTTCTCGCGGGTGCCCACCGCGAGCTCGAGCGCAGCCGGCATTTCCGTGATGTGGCCGGCGCCCGCCGCCGCCGTGTACGGCGAGGTGTCGGCGGGATCGACGACGACGTCGGCGCCGCACCTGCTCGCGAGCGCGCGGCGCCCCGGCGAGAAGTCGCTGGCGACGACCGTGCGCACGCCCTTCGCCTTGAGCAGCAGGATCACCGCGAGGCCAACCGGTCCGCACCCGATGACGATCGCCACGGTGCGCTTGTTGACCTCACCCCGGCGGACCGCGTGCCATGCCACCGCCATCGGCTCGGTGAGCGCGGCGACGTCCGGGCCGAGCCCGTTCGGCACGGGCATCATCATCGACTCCTGCACGAGCATCTGCTCGGCGTAGGCGCCGGGCGCGTGCACGGACAGCCCCACCGTGTCGATGTCCGCGCCAACGCGCAGCAGCGGGAGCGCCACGACGTCACCTCCGGTGGGCACCGCCTGCCGGCACGCCGGCCCGTACTCCGCCACCTCGCCGCAGAACTCGTGCCCGAACACGATCGGCTGATCCGAGCGGGCGAAGCGGTCGTAGCCCATCCGCTCCGTCAGGGCGGCGAGTTCGTCGCAGCCGTGCCGCGCGTGCAGGTCGGAGCCGCAGATGCCGCAGCGCCGGACGCGCAGGCGCACCTGGCCCGGGCCGGGAGTCGGTTCGGGACGCTCCACCACCGCTAGCTCGGCATTCGTGCAGGTGACCGCCCTCACGACATCCGCCCGAGCTCGAGAACGTCATCCACGGATCCCAGTATCCCATCGCGCCCGCCGCCGCGCCGCGCCACGACTGGCCGCCATACACAACCACTATGGTTCTGCCCCCAACTCGGATGTTGGGGACGGCCGAGCCGCGGGTAGGTCCTCGGTCGCAGGAGCAACGGGAGGGGGACACCGGAGTGGCATACCTCAGGATCGTGCGGCCGCCTACGGTCACCGTCGAGATCTACGACGCGGTGACGCGCGAGCTCGGCATCGCCTCGCGCCATCCGATCGGCCTGATGCTGCACGCGGCGGGCGAGCTGGACGGGTGCTGGCAGATCGTGGAGATCTGGTACTCGCAGGAGTACGCGCAGCGCTTCGACCTCGACCGGCTCGTGCCGGCGATCGAAGCCGTCACCGGCAGCCCCCCTCCCGGTGACGCCCAGACGTTCGGCTTCGACGTGCACACCGCGATCATCCCCTGACGCCGGCCCGCCGTCGCCCGCGACGACCCTAGGCGCGGCCGGCGGGGAGCGACGCCTCGAGGATCAGCGCGGCGATCTTGCGCGCGTCGAAGTACGTCTCGGCGACTTCGCGTGCCGCCGAGCAGTGCTCGTCGTAGTCCGCGGCGACCGAGCCGAGCGCGTCCGCCGCCTGCTCGAGCGTCGTGAAGCGCAGGATGCCGCGCCCGCCGTCGAGGCTCTCACTCGGTCCCGTGTGCTGCACGACCGCCGGGCGACCGCTCGCGAGGTAGCAGATCGTGCGATCGCTCACCCATCCGTTCTGTAGCCGCATGCACGAGGGCTTGGCGCAGCTGAACTCGCCCGCGGACTGCTGCACGTAGGCACGGTAGTCGCCCGGCGTCCCCGCCACCTCTTCGGCCCGGCGCACGCGCCAGCCGTGGCGCTCGAGCAGCGCGATGTCATCACGTTCGCCATCGTTCAGGTTCAGCGCCAGCTCGAGCGGGACGCGTGCGATCTCGGGCAGCTTCAGGTACTCGATGAAGCTGGCGCGCTTGCTGTTCTCGTACCACACGCTCTCCTCACCGTCGGTGGCCCACTCATCGCTCCACCAGCTGGACACCGTCGTGAACTCCGCGCGCGGTTGCTCCCGCACGACCGGCCATCGGTCGAGGCTGACGGGAGGGCGGATGTGGATCCAGTCGAGTCCGCCCGCGGGGAAGCGCGCGGCCGGCGTCCCTACGGTGTCGCCGGTCGTGAAGTGCAGGTCGTGAGGCGCGACGGTGAGGTCGCCGTTGTGGATCCAGAGCTGAAGCAGCCCGGGGTCGATGTCCACGAGCGCCGTGCGGCGAAAGCGGGCCAGCAGCTCGGGATGGATCGCGTAGTTGAAGTTCAACAGGAGATCGGCACGGGCGAGCAGGGCATCCGCCTCGCCGGCTTCCATCGTCACGTACTGAACCTCCTGCGCGCTGCTTGCGGTGTAGACGATCAGCCTGTCCGCAAGGCCTGCAGCGGCGAGCCGGGCCGACAGCTCCGCCGCCACCCGTTGGTTGCGCCCCGGCTCATCGCTCGCCCCGATGCGCTCGAGCCACCACACGTCGCACCCGAGCGCTTGGAGGCCGTAGACGTACTGGAGGTACGCGGAGAAATGCCCTCCCCCCATCGGGAACTGCAGCACGTCGAACGCCGAGAGCACGACCGTCGCTTCCATCGCGCTCAGACCTCGAGCTCGCCGAGCTGCGAGAAGCTGACGAGCCGGATGCCGAGAGCCTCGATGCGCTCACGCACGCGCGGATCGCAGAGGGTGCGAACCTCCACCTCGCGCTCGAGGAGGTAGGAGGACTCGAAGCCGTCCCCCGGGTAGCCCGGGTGGCATCCGAGCTCGGTCACCCCGGGACCGACCTCCCGCTCGAGGATCTCATCGAGGTTCTCGACGCTCACCAGCTCGGGGTGTGACTCGCCGTCGTCCCACTGCCCGTAGAAGTCGGCGTAGTAGCGCGCCGCCGACCGGGCGCGCAGCGGCACCGCCAACCCGGCCGCCACATCCGCGAAGACCTCGCCGAGGCTCGCCAGCTCGAGGTGCACGTTGTGGTGCGAGTCGAGGTGGGTGGGCGGGTCACCCAGCAGCGCCTCGAACCGCTCGAGCTGGCGCTCGAGCTCGGCGCGGCATTCGCTGCGCTCGATTGTCAGCTCGCCGTCCTCGCTCGTGAGCGTCGCATGCAACCCCACGCTGAGCTGCGGCACCTCGTGCCGGCGCGAGGCGAATTCCTCCGCGCCCGGCATGTCGACCATCAGGCTGGCGCTGGTGACGACGCCCCGCTCGCACGCCTCGAGGATGCCGCGATTGACCCCGGCGCTCGCGCCGAGGTCATCCGCGTTCACGATCAAATAACGCTGCGGCCCAGTCATACGCCGGTGCTCCATATAGCAAACGCCGCATGCCGCAACTCCCGAGCCCGCCGAGGTCTCGGGCCTCAGAGACGGACCACCACGATCGCGGGCTGATTTGCGAACCCGGTGGGGTGATCGCGCTGGAAATCGGGGCGGTTTCGCGGCCGCCCTCGCCGGGCACAGCCCAAGGAGGTTCGGCCCGGCGGCCAACCTCGACGCCCAAACAGCGTTCTTAAGCAACGACCCTCCGCAAGAACAACGGATGACCCCACGGACGATGACCACACCGGCCGACATCGACACACCCTACAAATCGGCCTCGCGGCCCCGTGTTCGGGGCAAGTCCCTGTACGTGGGCGAGCAGAAGCTGCGCGTCAATGGCGTTACCTACGGGCCTTTCAGCTCCGAGCCATCGGGCGGCTTCGAGCCGGAGATGGCCGAGCGCGACTTCGCCCAGATGGCGGCCTGCGGCATCAACGCGGTGCGCATCTACTCGGCGCCGGAGCGCTGGCTGCTCGACCTCGCGCACGAGCACGGGCTGCGGGTGATGGCGGGCATCCCCTGGGAGCAGCACATGGCGTTCCTGGACACGGGAGCCGGGGGGCGGATCGAGCAGGCGGTGCGCGGCGCGATCCGCCCGATCGCGGGGCACCCGGCGCTGCTCTGCTACGCGGTGGGCAACGAGATCTCTGCCTCGATCGTCCGCTGGCACGGCCACAAGCGGATCGAATCGTTCCTCACGCGCCTGTGCTGTGCGGCGCGGGATGAGGATCCGGGCGCGCTCGTCACCTACGTGAACTTCCCGCCGACGGAGTACCTGCGGCTGTCGTGCTTCGACTTCCTCTCGTTCAACGTCTACCTCGAGCGGCGCGAGCAGCTCGAGCGCTACCTCGCGCGGCTGCAGAACCTCGCCGACGACCGCCCGCTGCTGATGGCCGAGCTCGGGCTCGACAGCCGCCGCAACGGCGAGCAGACGCAGGCGGACACGCTGCGCTGGCAGCTCGAGGCGTGCGCCGACGCCGGCTGCGCGGGCACGTTCGTGTTCGCGTGGACCGACGCCTGGCACCGCGGCGGCCACGAGATCCTCGACTGGGACTTCGGGCTGACGACCCGCGCGCGCGATCCGAAGCCGGCACTCGGCGCCGTGCAGGAGGCGTTCGCTCTGCCCTCGCCCAACGGAACCGCTTTCGAGCCGAAGGTGACGGTTGCGGTGTGCACGTACAACGGCGCCGCGACGCTCCACGAATGCCTGCAGGGCGCCAGCAAGCTGCGCTACCCGAACTACGAGGTCGTCGTCGTCTCGGACGGGTCGACCGACGAGTCGCCAGCGATCGCGCGGTCGTTCGACGGCGTGCGCTTGATAGAGACCGAGAACCGCGGCCTCTCCTCCGCCCGCAACACGGCCGCAGCGGCCGCCTCCGGGGAGATCGTCGCCTACATCGACGACGACGCGATCCCCGACCCCGACTGGCTGGCGCACGTCGCCGCCAGCTTCGAATCGGAGGAGGTCGTCGCCGTCGGCGGACCGAACGTGCCGCCGCCGCAGGCCAACCGTGTGGCACAGGCCGTCGCCAACGCTCCGGGCGGCCCCACCCACGTGCTGATCGGCGACCGCGAGGCTGAGCACATCCCGGGCTGCAACATGGCGATCCGCAAGCGCGCGCTCGAGCAGATCGGCGGCTTCGACGCGCAGTTCCGAGCTGCGGGAGACGACGTCGACGTCTGCTGGCGCCTGCTCGAGGCGGGCGGGCGCATCGCCTTCAACCCGGGCGCCGCGGTCTGCCATCACCGCCGCGGCACCGTTCGCGGCTATCTGCGCCAGCAGCGCGCCTACGGCAAGGCCGAGGCATTCCTCGAGCGCAAGCACCCGGAGAAGTACAGCGCCGCCGGCCACGTCACCTGGCACGGGCGGCTGTACGGGAACGGCTCGGCTCAGCACCGCGGCGGCTGGCGCTGGCGCGTCTACTACGGCGGCTGGGGCACCGCCTTCTACCAGCGGCTGTACGGACCACGCAAGGGGCTGCTCGAGTCGCTGCCGCTGATGCCCGAGTGGTACCTCGCGATCGCCGCGCTCGCGCTGCTGTCGGCCGTGGGTATCGTCTGGCGGCCGGCCCTGCTTGCACTGCCACTGCTGCTCGCCGCGTTCGCCGCGCTCGGCCTCGACGCCGCGCTCGGCGCGCAGCGCGCGCGCTTCGACTCGCACACCGGCGTGCGCCGAATGCGCACGCTCACCGGCCTGCTGTATCTGCTCCAGCCGCTCGCCCGGCTCTACGGCCGGCTCGCTGACGGGCTCACTCCCTGGCGCCGCCGTGGCCCGCGTGTGTTCGCGCTGCCGCTGCCGCACACCGACACCTTCTGGGCGGAACACTGGCAGGGCACCGAGGAACGCGTGCGCGCCGTCTCCGCGGCGTTGCAGCGTGCAGGGGCGTTCGTGCTCTCCGGCGGCGACTGGGACCGCTGGGACCTCCAGGTCCGCGGCGGCGTCTTCGGCAAGGCGCGGCTGCGCCTCGGGATCGAGGAGCACGGCGCCGGGCGGCAGCTCGTCCGCGTGCGCTGCTGGCCCCACGCCGCCTGGCCTCCTCTGGCGCTCGTCGTGCTGCTTGCGGTGCTCGCCGTCCTCGCAGGCGCGAGCCACGCCGAGGCAGCGATGCTGCTGCTCGCCGGGTTCGCCTCGATCACGCTGCTGCGGCTGATCTACGAGTGCGCCGTCGCGTGTGCGACCGTAAGGGCGTCGCTGCCCCAGGCGCTGGCGGATCCCGACCCGGTCGCAGCGCCCGCGAGCCTGCAGCCGCGCGTCAAGCTGGTCGACTTGACCCAGCAGATACGCCGCGCCACGCCGGAGCTCGTCGACGTCGAGCGGGCGGCGAGGCGCTAGCGTCATCAAGCGGAGGTGACGTGTTGAGCCAATGGAGCGTCACGCCGGGGGTCGCACCCCGGGAGGAGCCGGGCACCCGCGCCTCGTGGCGGCGCGAGCTGAGCCTGCTCCGCTACGCGCGACCGCACTGGCGCGGGTTCACGGGGATGGTGCTAGCCGCCCTGTTCGGCGTCGCCGTCAACATCGTGCGCCCGTGGCCGCTGGCGCTGTTGATCGACAACGTCATCGACGGCAAGCCGATCCCGCAATGGCTGACGTTCCTGCCGGGGGCGGACACCCGTCAGGGCCTGCTGGGATGGGTGGTCGCCGCCGAGGTCGTCATCTACCTCGCGGGCACGGCCGCCGCGATGATCACGAGCTATGCATCGCTGATGCTGGGCCAGCGCATGACGTGGTCGCTCGCGGGGGACCTGTTCCGTCATCTGCAGCGCCTGTCGCTGCAGTTCCACAGCCGGCGCGAAGCCGGCGATCTGATCGAGCGGGTGACAACCGACTCCTACTCGGTGGACACGCTGCTCACGGCCGCGGTGCTGCCGATGATCCAGGCGGTCGCGACGCTCATCTCGATGTTGGTCGTGATGCTGGCGCTCAGCTGGGAGCTGACGCTGCTCGCGATCAGCGTCGTGCCCCTGATCGCGCTCACGGCGCGCCTGTTCGGCCGCCGGCTGCGCGAACGCTCGCGTGAGCAGCGCGACTCCGAGGGACGCATGACCGCCGTCGTCGAGCAGACGCTCGGAGCGATGCCGGCGGTGCAGGCGTTCACCCGTGAGCCGCTGCAGGCGGGGCGCTTCGACCAGCACGCCCAGCAGACGCTGCGTGCGTACGCGCGCTCGGCGCAGACGGGCATGGGCTTCCAGCTCGCGACCGGGCTGGTGCTCACGCTCGGCACGGCCGCGGTCATGTACGTGGGCGGCACGCTCGCGATCGAAGGGGTGCTGACAGCCGGTGTGATCGTCGTGTTCGTGTCCTACGTCGGGTCACTGTACGACCCGATCGAAGCGCTGTCGCACACGGCGCAGACGATCCAGAGCGCTGCCGCCGAGACCGACCGCGTGATGGAGATCCTCGAGATCGAGCCCGCGGTCACCGACCTCCCAGACGCCATCGACCGCCGCGTCGCCGGCGCGGTCAGCTACGAGCACGTCGTGTTCGGCTACGAACCCGATCGCCCGGTGCTGCACGACATCTCCTTCACGGCACAGCCCGGCGAGGTGCTCGCGATCGTAGGCCCCACCGGCGCGGGCAAGACCACGCTCGCGAGCCTGCTCGTGCGCTTCTTCGACCCGTGGGAGGGTCGCATCACGATCGACGGCAGCGACGTGCGCGACTTCACCCTGCGCTCGCTGCGCAGCCAGATCGCGCTCGTGCTGCAGGACCCGTTCATCTTCCCCACGAGCATCGCCGAGAACATCTCGCTCGGGCGCCCGGACGCCACCCGCGAGCAGATCGTCGCCGCCGCGCAGGCCGCGAACGCCGACACGTTCATCGAGCGACTGCCCGACGGCTACGACACGCTCGTGGGCGAGCGCGGCGCGACGCTGTCGGGCGGCGAGAAGCAGCGCCTGTCGATCGCGCGCGCGTTCGTGAAGGACGCACCGCTGCTCGTGCTCGACGAGCCCACCTCCGCGCTCGACGCGCGCACGGAGGGGCTGCTGCTCGAAGCGCTCGAACGGCTGATGGCGGGGCGCATCACGCTCGTGATCGCCCACCGCCTGTCGACGATACGCGCGGCTGATGAGATCCTCGTGCTCGAGCACGGACGCATCATCGAACGCGGCCCGCACGAGCAGCTGATCGCCAACACCGACGGCCTGTACCGCTCGCTCTACCGGCAGCAGATGCAGATCGTCGAGCACGACCTGCCCGCGGCTGCCCCGGGTGTCGGCATATGACGCGAACCGCCGCCCGCGCGGATGTGCGGATCCGGACGTGCACGAGCTTCGACGATCCGGCCCTCGGCGCGGATCGCTGGGATGGCCTGCTCGCAGAGGGCACCGACGTGGTCTTCCTCACGCACGCCTGGCAGCGGCTGTGGTGGCGTGCGAGGGCGCCCGAGCGACCGCTGATCGTGCTCGCCGAGCGCGCCGGTCAGCCGTTCGCCCTGGCGCCGCTGTACGCGGATGACGGCACGTTGCTGCTGGGCGGCTCGGGCGGCGCGGACTACCTGGACTTCCTCGGCGCCCGCGACGAGCACGTGCTCGCCTCGATGCTCGAGGCGGCCCGCGACGAGGTGCCCGGGTTCGCGGGGATCGAGCTCTACCACGTACCCGTGGATTCGGCCACGTCGGCGCTGCTGCCGGGCCTGGCGGCACGGCTCGGGCTGGAGCTGGAATGCGAGCATGAGATGGGTGCGCCCTACGCCGACCTGACCGACGCGGATCTGGTGGAGCGGCTGACCTCGCGACGCAGCGTGCGCAAGGAGGAGGCGCGCATGCGCCGCGCCGCGGCGCTCGAGGTGCGAAGCGCGCGGGCAGGTGAGCTGGATGAGCTTCTCGAGCTGTTCTTCCGCCAGCACGCAGCGCGCTGGCGCGCCGTCGACGAAGTCAGCTTCAACCGCGCGTCCTCGCGCGAGCTCGTCCGCGATGTCGTGCACAGCGGGGTGCACGACGGCTGGGCGCGGATGACCGTGCTCGAATGGCACGGCGAGCAGGCCGCGCTCGACATCAGCCTCCTCCGCGGCGCTACGCAGCTGAGCTGGCTCGTCTCCCGCGACCCCGCGATCGAGGACTTCTCGCCCGGGCGCGTCCTGCGCGCCCACGTCGTGAGGGACGCCGTGGAGAGCGGCATGCGTCGCCTCGACTTCGGCCTGGGAGAAGAGGACTACAAGCTCCGCGACACCAGCGGTGTCACACGAGTCGCGGACTGGTCGATGTACCCGTGATCAGCGTCATCATCACCTCCTACAACTACGAGCGCTACATCGCGCAGTCCATCCGCAGCGCGCTCGAGCAGGACGGTGCCGAGACAGAGGTGATCGTGGTCGATGACGGCTCCACCGACTCCTCCCGGGCCGTGATCGAATCGTTCGATGATCGGATCACGGCGGTGCTCGGCGCCAACCACGGACAGGCCGCCGCCCAGAACACGGGCTATGGGCTCTCCAGCGGCGAGGCGGTGATCTTCCTCGACGCCGACGACGTGCTGCTTGCGAGCGCCGCGCGCCGTGTCACCGAGACGTTCGCCGACCCGCGGGTTGCGAAGGTCCACTGGACACTTCCGGTGATCGACGCGGAGGGACGGCGCCTGGGGATGCTGCAGGATCGCGAGCTCGCCGAGGGCGACCTGCGTTCGAGCTTCTTCACGGAGGGCCCGCTCAGCGACGCCACGATGCCGAGCCCCCCCAGCTCCGGCAACGCCTACGCGCGCTGGTTCCTCGACGAGGTGATGCCGACGCCCGAGGACGTCTACTTCCGCTCGCCCGACGAGTACCTGTTCGGGCTCGCGCCCGCCTACGGTCCGATCGTGCGCATCGAGCCGCAGTCGCTGTACCGGATCCACGGCAGCAACACCAGCCTGCTGCGCCCGTTCGAGAAGCGGCTGTCCTTCCAGATCTCACACCACGCGACGATGCTGCGCGCAGGCCGCCGCGCTGCCGAGCGTGCGGGCGTGAGCGTCGATCAGGAGACGTGGGGCGCCGGCGCGTGGTGGCTGCGCACGGCGCATGTGGTCGAGACGATCGAGCAGCAGGTTCCCGCCGGCGCGCAGCTCGCCCTCAGCGACGAAACGCTGCTGGGCTTCGAGCCCCAGCTACGCGGGCGCGCCGTGCTGCCGTTCCCCGAGCACGGCGGCGAATGGGCGGGTAACCCCGTCGATGACGAGCAGGCGCTGCATGCGCTAGGGCGGCTGGGCGCGGACGGGATTCCGTACCTCGGCATCGCCTGGCCCGCGTTCTGGTGGTTCGAGGAGTACCCGCGCTTCGCCCGCGCCCTGACCGAGCAGCTCGAGTTGATCGCGCAGGACGACGACCTCGTGCTGTTCGCCGCGAAGGATCGCTAGGTGCGCATCTGCCTGGTCTCGCAGGAGTATCCGCCCGGGTACGTCGGAGGCATCGGCACGCAGACCCGCGTGAAGGCCCACGGCCTGCGCGCCCGCGGACACGACGTTGAGGTGCTCACCGCCGGACACGAGTCCGGCCCGTCGCTGTCGAGGCTCGAGGACGCGGGCGTCGTGGTGCACGCGCTGCGCCCTCCGGGAGGCGGTTGGGAGGTGCACCGCACCGAGACCTACTGGCTCGGGTACACATGGGCGGTGCTGGGCGCGCTGCGTACGCTCACGGCCGATCGGCCATATGACGTGATCGACTTCCCCGACTACGCCGCCGAGGGCCTCGCGTTCCAGCTCGACCGCGAGCCCGAGGATCCCACCGCCGTCGTCGTTCACCTGCACGGGCCGCTCAGCATGTTCGCCGAGCAGTTCGGCTGGCCCGAGCCCGGTGACCCGCTTCTGCGGCTCGGCACGTTCATGGAGGACATGTCGATCGAGGCAGCTGACGGGCTGCTCGCGGCGAGCCGCAGCGTCGCCGAGCTCACAGCGCAGCGCAACGGGATCGACCCGCGGCGCATCGACGTGGTGGCGGGCGCCGTCGACAGCGACCTGTTCGCGCCGGGGGGCGACGACCGGCTGGACGGCGCGCGCGAGCAGGTGAGGCTGCTGTTCGTCGGCAACGTCGCCGACAACAAGGGCGTGGGCGCGGTGCTCGACGCGTTCGTCCGGCTCGCCCCGGAGCACCCGCAGCTCGTGCTCACGATCGCGGGCAGCGCCGAGGAGGACGCCGCCGCGGAGCTCATTGCGCGGGCCGCGCACGCAGGCGTGGGCGAGCGCGTCGAGTTGCTCGGCTTCGTCGAGCACGACCGCCTTCCCGCGCTGTACCGCAGCGCCGACGTGTTCGCGGCGCCGTCCCGCTACGAGGGCGGTCTCGGCCTCGTGTACCTCGAGGCGATGGCGTGCGGCCTGCCCGTGGTGGCGGGCGGCGCCGGAGGTACCGCGGAGGCGGTTGCGCAGGGGGAGACGGGTTTCTTGCTCGAGCGCGGCGACGCGGAGGAGACGGCCGCAGCGATCCGCCCGCTGCTGATCGACGGCGAGCTGCGCGAGCGGATGGGCGCCGCCGCCCGGCAGCGCGTCCTCGATCACTTCACACCCGCCCGCTACGCGCAGAAGGTGGAGCAGGCATACGAGCGGGTGCTCGAGCGCCGCCGGGGCGCCCGGCCGGTGAGCGCGTGACGCGGCCGCTGAAGCTCGTCGTGCTCGGGATGATGGGACGTGTGCCCTTCGCCGGGCAGACGTGGCTGTACATCAACTGGCTGCGCGGCCTGAGCGCCCTCGGCCACGAGGTGTACTACGTCGAGGACGACAACGTGTGGCCGTACGACCCCGAGGCAGAAACCCTCACCGACGACTGCGGCTACGCCGTTTCGCACATCGCGCGCTGCATGGAGGCGATCGGCCTGGCGGACCGCTGGGCGTTCCGGCTCTGCGACCGCGAGGGGGCGTGTTGGGGGATGTCCGAGCGGCGGCTGACCCGCCTGTACGGCGAGTGCGACGCGCTGCTGAACATCGTCGGCGCGATCGCACTGCGCCCCGACGTGCACCTCGTGGCGCCGCTTCGCGTGTACGTCGAGACCGACCCGGTGGTGGCGGAGTTGAAAGTGGCGACGGGGGATGCGGGCATGAAGGAGGTGCTCGACCGCCACCACGTGATCGCCAGCTACGGCGAGAACTACTTCGCCGATGACTGCGGCGTCCCACTCGACGGCCGCACGTATGTGCTCACGCGCCAGCCGGTCGACCTCGATATGTGGCCGATGGTGTTCACAGCGGACGCGCCCCGCTTCACGACGATCGGCAACTACCGCCAGGACGGTTTCGACATCGAATGGGACGGCTCGGTGTACCGGTGGTCCAAGCACCATGAGTGGGAGCGCTTCATCGAGCTCCCGCGCAAGACCGCCCAGGAGTTCGAGCTTGCGCTGATGCACTGCGAGGGAGAGGATCGCGAGCGCCTGCAGCGCGCCGGCTGGAAGCTGTCCTCACCGGCGGCGATGTCGCTCGATCCGTTCGGCTCCTACCGTCGCTACATCCAGAGCTCCCGCGGCGAGTTCACCGTCGCCAAGGATCAGAACGTGCGGTTGCGCAGCGGCTGGTTCAGCGAGCGCGACGTCTGCTACCTGGCCTCGGGCAAGCCCGTCGTAACGCAGGACACCGGCTTCTCCAACGTGCTTCCCACCGGTGCAGGGCTGTTCGCGGTGGGCGACGTCGACGAGGCGGCGGCTGCCGTGGAGGCGATCAACGGCGACTACCGCGCGCACTGCGAGGCCGCCCGCGAGATCGCCGCCGAGCATTTCGAGGCGCGCGCGGTGGCGGGGCGGCTGCTCGAGGCGGTGGGGCTCGCCTGATGAGACGCGCGATCGTCAACGCCGACGACTTCGGAGCCTCGACCGGGACAAACCGCGGGATCGTCGAGGGCCACACGCGCGGTGTGGTGACGAGCACGAGCATGATGGTGACCGGCGCCGCCGTGGAGGAAGCCGTCGAGCTGAGCCGCGCACATCCACGGCTGGCCATCGGCCTGCACTGGGACGTGATCGGCGAGGGCGAGGACGAACGCGAGTTCGACCTCGACGACCACGATGCGGTGCGCGCCGAGTTCGCCGAGCAGCTGCAGCGGTTCCACGAGCTGATGGGCAGGTCTCCCACGCACATCGACTCGCATCGCCACACCCACCTCGACGACAGCGTCAGCGAGCTGTTCCGCGAGCTCGCGGCACCGCTCGGGGTGCCGCTGCGCGGCGACGGGCAGGTGCGCTTCGTCGGCAACTTCTACGCGCAGTGGGAGTGGGGCGTCACCGACCTCGACCACGTCAGCGTCGCCGCGCTCGAGCAGATCATCCGCGAGGAGGTACGCGAGGGCTGGACCGAGCTCTCCTGCCACCCTGGCTATGTGAGCGACGACTACGTCCCGATGTACCGCGAGGAGCGCGAGGCGGAGCTGCGCACGCTCACCGATCCGAGGATCAGAGCGACGCTCGACGAGCTGGGCATCGAGCTCGAGAGCTACGCCACCTATTCAGCGCGGGCCGCACACTCGGAGCCCTGATGGAGCGCGTGCTCGTCGTGTGCGCGCATCCAGACGACGAGGCCGTCGGGTGCGGTGGCACCCTGCGCCTGCACGCGCTCTGCGGCGACCGCATCACCGCGGTGTTCCTCACCTCCGGCGAGCGCGGCGGACACGGGATCGAGCAGGCCGGCGAGACGCGCGAGCTCGAGGCGAGTGATGCGGCGGCGGTGCTCGGGATCGACGAGCTCGAGTTCTGGCACGAGCCCGACGGCCGGCTGCGGGCCCGGGGCGAGCTCGTCTCCCGTGTCGGCGAGCTCGTGGCGCGGCTCGAGCCCGCGATCGTGTACGCGCCGCACGAGGCCGACGACCACCCTGACCACCGCGCCGCCGCGCGGATCGTGAAGGCGGCGCTCGACGGGCGCAGCGACGTCGAGCTGCGCAGCTTCGAGCTGTGGTCGCCGCTGCAGCGCATCGACCACGTGGAGGACATCACCGGGACGATCGAGGACAAGCTGCAGGCGATCCGCGCCTACCGCAGCCAGACCGCGGTGATGCGCTTCGACGACGCCTTCGCGGGACTCGCCCGCTACCGCGGCGAGATGCACAGCTGGCCCGGCGGCCCGTACGCCGAGGTGTTCAGCTGGCCGAATGGGCGCGGTGGCGGCGGTGCCAGGGCGAAGGACCGGCCGAACGCGCGCGACTAGCGAGGCTCAGGCCTCGACCAGTCCGTTGCGGATCGCGTAGCGCGTCAGCTCGACGCGGTCGTGCAGACCGAGCTTCTGCAGGATGTTCGCGCGGTGGCGGTCCACGGTCTTCTCGCTGATGACGAGCGCCTGCGCGATCTGGCGGTTGGTGTAGCTCTCGGCCACGAGCTTCAGGATCTCGGTCTCGCGCGGCGTGAGCGGTGAGCGCGGAGGCTCTCCGCGGCGGGCGCGTCCGACCGCCTCGCGCACGACCGCTCCGTCCTCGCCCCGGTAGCGGAAGCGCTCGCCGCGCAGCACCGACCGGCACGCATCCACGAGGTCGCGATCGGCGGCTTTCTTGACCACGTATCCGCTCGCACCCGCCCGCAGCGCCTCTTCCAGGTACTGCTCGCTCTCGTGCATCGTGAGGATCAGCAGCCGCAGGTCCGCACGGCGGCGGTGTAGCTCACTCGCCGCCTGCAGGCCCGTCATGCGCGGCATCGAGATGTCGAGCACGGCCAGATCCACGTCCTCGGCAAGCGCGAGCCTCAGCGCCTCGGCGCCGTCGCCGGCCTCGGCGACCACTTCCAGGTCCGGCTGCTCGTCGATGATCAGACGCAGCCCGCGGCGCACGAGTGCGTGGTCGTCCGCGATCAGCACCTTCGACTTGAGCGCGGTCATCGCTCGCCCGCGAGCGGGACCTCGAGCGTAACCTCGCTGCCAGGTCCGCTCGCGGGAGCGCCGAGGGCGAGCCGGCCGCCGACGGCGGCGGTGCGTTCGCGCATGCCGCGCACGCCGTTGCCGTCGAGCTCGCCGGCGCCGCCGAGGCCGCGCCCGTAGTCGCGGACGCGCAGCACCAGCTGCCCGGCACCGTCGGCGAGCGCGAGATCGGCGCGGTCGGAGCCCGAGTGGCGGGCGATGTTCGTCAGCGCCTCCTGCGCGATCCGATAGACAGCGAGTTCGGTCTCCCCACTCAGCGCGGGAAGCGCGGGCTCGATCCGGCGGCGCACCTCGATCCCGGTCCGGCGGCCGAAGCTGTCCCCGAGGGTCGTGAGCGCGCTCGCGAGGCCAAGGTCGGCGAGCGTCTCGGGCCGCAGCTCGCTGGCGATGCGCCGCACGTCCTCGAGGCTCGTGCGCACCGCCTCCTGCGCGTCCGCGAGCTCCACGCCGCGCTCGCCCAGACGACCCTGCGCGCGGCTGAGCTGGAGGAGCACGGCGGTGAGCGTCTGTCCCACCTCGTCGTGCAGCTCCTGCGCCACACGCAGCCGCTCGGACTCGTGGGCGGCGAGCACGCTGCGCGCCGAGCGCGCGCGCTCCTGCTCGAGGCGCTCGAGCATCTCGTTGAAGGCGAGCGCGAGCTCGCCCGCCTCCGATCTCTCACCGGCGCCCGGGAAGCGCATCCCCGGTCGCGTGGGATCGATCTCTCGCGCGCGCGAGGTGAGCTCCTGCACGGGCGCCACCACCCGCCGCACGAGAAACAGGTTCGCGGCGGTGACGACGCACAGCGTGACGATCAGGACCTCGTCGGTGGCGAGCTCGGAGATGCGGTCGGGCGAGAGCACGACGACGACCGCGAAGATCGCCACGAGCAGCACGATCGCGTTGGCGACCACGATGCGCGCGAACAACGCCAGATAGCCGCGCCCGCGCCGCTCGCCGCCGCCTGCGTGCGCCGTCGTGACGCCGATGTTGTCCTGCGCCGCACTCACCCGGCCATTGTTGCGCGCCCGCGCATGCGAGCGGCGCGGCAGCGCGCCGGGGGTTGACCGACGCGCGGCGCGCTGCGAGGCCCTCGTCAACGTGGGAGCAGGCGGTCGTAGTCGAGACGACCGCGCGCCGACGCTCCGCTCGGCGCCTCTCCCGGGAGGGCCTCGAGCTTCACCAGCATCTGCCCCCTGCGCGCCGCAAGCTCCTGCGCGCCCGATCGCGAGCGTCTTGCTCGATCTCGCTCTCGGGAATGCCCGCGAGCAGCATCCCGAACATCATCTGCTCGTCGTCCTCGAGGCGCCTGCGCAGCAGGTCGGCCATCGAGTGCGGCACGCGCGGCAGCAGCCTGCGCCCGCGGTGCACCGAGCGGATCGTGTTGCAGAGCTCATCGCCGAGGCTGCCCTTGCTCAAGAGCGCGTCCGCCCCGGCGACGACGCAGCCCGCCGCGAGGTGGTCGTTGGCGAAAGCCGAGAAGATCACGACGCGGGGCGGGTGCGGGAGCGCCTTCAGCTTGCGCGTCAGCCACAGGCCGTTGCGTCCGCCAAGCTGGTAGTCGACGACCGCCACTTCGATGCCGTCGTGCTCGGCCTGCCCGACGGCGCCCTCGGCGCTCGTTGCGAACCGCGCACCGACAGGTCGGGCTGGTCGTCGAGGAGCTGCACAAGCCCCCACCGCACGGCGGGGTGGTCGTCGACTACGAGCACCTTCGTGGCGCCGTTGGCTCGGCGTCTGCGCCGGCCTCGCCGGCGATCTGCTGGTACATCGGATCTCCTTTTCTCGTCTGCGAGATCCAGCCTCACAGCCGCGCGCGGGCGGCTGAATGGGGTGGCGACCCCATCTTCAGGCGGCGCGCGGATGCACGACTGCGGCGCCCGGCGCGCGCCACACGGCCGCTCAGCGAACCGCGAGCACCTCCCAGCGCTCGGGCACCCCCCGCAGCCGCAGCACGCCGCGGCTCGCGAACGTGTACTCGGTGCCCGTCACGAGGTCCTTGACGGTGCGCGAGGCGAGCAGCTCGCCGGCGCTCGCGAGCGCCGCAACACGCGCGGCGATGTGGACGCCGATCCCCGAGACGTCCTCGCCGCGCAGCTCGACTTCGCCGGTGTGGATCCCCGCGCGGATCGCGATGCCGGCGTGCGACAGCGCGGAGCGCAGGCGTTTCGCGCATTCGATTCCGCGCGCGGGCGCCTCGAAGACCGCGAGCACGCCGTCGCCCGTCTCCTTGACGAAGCGCCCGCCGTAGCTGCGGATGGCGCTGCGCGCGATCGCGTCGTGGCGGTCGAGCACCTGGGCCCACACGCCGTCGCCGAGCGCCGCGGCGCGGGCGGTCGAGTCGACGATGTCGGTGAAGAGGACGGTCGTGAGGATGCGGCCCGCGGCGCCTGGGCGATCAGGTCGCCCGCGACGAACTCCTCGAGCAGCGAGAGCGTCCGCTCGGCCGCCGCCTTCGGGCTCGAACATCGGCGGGCCGCTCTGCCGGCTGGCGGCGGGAAGCACGCTTGCCGTCGCGCCGACCCCTGTAGCCGGTTCGGCGGCCGCGGCGGCGCTCGAGGGTCGAACGACGGACCGGGTCGAGGACTGCGCCGACGCCCACCGCTCGCATGGCTGCACCTTCAGCCAGCCGCCCCCTTTGTGTCAAGTGACGCAAGCTCCCTGGCACGCGGAAGGTGATGCCCGGCTGTCGCAGACGCGTCGCTGTTGCAACCGCAGCGCCCGCAGACGCAGCGCCTGGAGCCGCGAGCAGTGTCACGGCTCCAGGGCTGTCGTCAATGCTGTTCGGCTAGTTGCCGGAGACCGAGATCGCCGGCTGGATGCCGCTTCGGTTCCGTAGTACGCGTTGGCAGCGCAGGAGCCTTCGATGGGCGCCGACGGGCCGAACGTGCCGAGCGGGGTGGAGCTACCGCAGTAGCCGAGCCCGTACGTCGTGTTCAGGAACAGTTCCCGCGTCGGGTCCGCACCGACCGTGGCGCCGCCTTCACCGGGGCCTGTCACTGCGATGTTCAGCGAGTCGTAGTAGCAGCCGCCGCTCGAGGACTGACAGGCTGCTTTGCCGACCGGCGCGGGACCGTGGTCGGAGGTGTTGTACGACAGGCTGATGATCTCGCGCGTGCGCGGTTCACGCTTCACCTTGAAGGAGATCGTGAACGCCTTGCCGTGGAAGCAGCGGTTGGTGGACGCGTCGTACCACTCGCCCGCTTCGTAGCCTTTGGGCACGCACATGCCGTCGTTCTTCGACGGCCGGTACGGCATCTTGAAGGCCTTCGTCACCGTCGCGATCTTGGTGCCCACCGAGTTGCCGGGGCCGACTTCGTAGACGTTGAGCGTTATCGGCCACTTGAAGCCCTTCGTCGGCTTGGGCGTTTCGCAGGTGTCCTGGTAGACGGCGCCCGACTGGCAGGCCCACGAGCTCATCGCCACCGTGACCGTCTGGCGCTTGAAGCTCGTGCTCGGCCACTTCCACCATGCCGCCGAACTCCGAGTTCGAGTAGGCCTCGTTGCCGAACGACGGGAAGTTGCCCGGCAGCGGGCTGGGAGTGTTGTTGTAAATCACAGTTTCCGCGCTTGCGGCAGCGCCCCCGAAGCCAACCGTGGCCATGGCGGCGAGCGCGGCAACGAGCGCAGCAGCTCGTCCTGAGCAATGGAACCTCATCCTTGTCTTTCCCCTCCTGAGTTGGCCCGGAGCGTTCGGGCTCCGGGCGGTTGTGCGTGCGGGAACCCTATAGGAGGCGCCGCGGGAACCTCAAGATGCTGCCCTGGAGCCCCGTGGAACCGGGGGAATGCTCGCTGGACCTGCGGGCAGCCGGGATCGTGTGTCGCGGATCCCTCGACGATTGGTCCAGCGTGCTTCCCGAACCGCGCCGGCGGAGCTAGCCTCCAACGAGGATGCGGTGCCCCCCCCTCGCATTCGCAGCAATCTTTCTGGCGCTGGCTGCGCCCGCAAGGGCGACGTCGATCCAGGCTGTCGGGTTCGACGACCACAACGAGCTCGGCATCGGCTACTCGCAGACCAGGGTGTCGATGCCGCAGGGCGTGGTGGGGCTCACGAGCGCGACGCTCGACGGGGGCGGCTCGCTCGGCTCCGCGCTGCTGCCCGACGGGACGCTGTTCGTGTGGGGGGGAAACCAGTTCGGCCAGCTCGGCAACGGGACGAAGGGCAAGGGGCTCGAGGCGCAGACGCCGATTCCGATCCTCACCGGCGTGCGGCAGGCATCGATGGGCGGCGTCGGCGGGATCGCCGTCAAAACGGACGGCTCCGTGTGGACGTGGGGTACGAACCAGTACGGCCAGATCGGTGACGGGCAAACTGGCGGCGGCACGGAACAGGGCGGCATCAAGTTCGCGGCTGTACGCCCGTTCCAGGTGCCGGGGATCACCACGGCGGTGCAGGTCCTCTCGGCGGGCGCCTCGAACTTCGCGCTGCTGGCCGACGGGACGGTGCTCGGCTGGGGCGAAGCGAGATTCGGGCAGCTCGGCCTCGGCCTGAAGGCGCCCGAACAGCTGCACCCCGTCCTCGTCGAGGGCCTCACCGGCATCGTGCAGATCGCCGGCGGCGGCATCGCCACCTACGAAAACCACATCCTGGGCAGGCGCGCGAACGGCACGGTCCTCGCGCTGGGGGGGCAGTCCGACGGCCAGCTGGGGATCGGCAGCAAGGAAGCACAGGCGACGCCGGTGCCGATTCAGCTCAGCGGCGTCACCGACATCGCCTCCTCGGCGAGAACCTCGGCGGCGATCGTGGGCGGCCATATCTATGTGTGGGGCGACGGGAAGCGCGGCGCCCTCGGCTATCGGCCGCCGGACAGCTGCGGCGGCAAGAACAACCCCACGCCGTGCTCGCTCGTCCCGCGCGTCGTGCCCGGAGTGACGGGCGCGAGCGACGTCTCCCTCGGAGAGCAGACGACGTACGCGATCGCCAACGGCACCCTGCTCGCATGGGGGGCCAACGGATTCGGCCAGCTGGGAAACGGCACGACGACGGACACGAAGAAACCGACGGTGATCATGCGCGGGGCGCATCAGGTGTCGGCGGAGCACGCAGGCGTGCTCGTGGAAGCAGACGCGCCTGCGCCGCCGCCCCGCCTTACCGCGACGCCGGGGCTCGGCTCGATCACCGTCTCCTGGGAATCGCCCTCGAGCACCGAACGGTTCCAGCTGACGCCCGCGCAGGGCTCGCTCAAACTGCACACGGTCATGACGACGGAACACTCCTACACGTTCACGGGGCTCAGCGGCCTGTGGCGGATCGGCATCAACGGGCCGGAATGGGGACGTGCTCAGATCGTGGTGGCCGCGGGCGCCCTCCCCGGCGCGATCCCGGGAGCCGTCGCCCCCCAGGAAGGGGGGACGCTCCCGGCAGTGGGCAGCGGACCCGGCGAAGAAGCTCGCTGCGAGCAGGGCAATCGTGCGAACTGCTCACGCCACGGGACAGGCAGGCCCACCTCCCGCGGTCCACAGGCCTGAGCGCGTGCAGCGCGCGCACGTCGCTGCAGCGCAAGCACGCGCAGATAGCCGGCGGCGGAGCGCACGTGCCTGCTCAGCGACCCGCCGCTCTCGCGTACAATCGCGCTCCTAGGGGAGCGGAGCGCCGACACGGCGAGCCGCGTCACGGATTCGACATCACGGGGGGAGACGTATATGCATCCGTCCAGCGCCGGTGACGCGGGTAGGGGATCGTGCGCGGGGAGCTTGCACCACCGCGCGCGCCGGGCGCTGTCCCGATTGGGCGTGTTCGCCGCGGTGGCTGCCGCGAGCGCCGCTGTCGTCCCGGCGGTCGCCGGAGCAGTGACGATCTCGCCGCTGCCCGGCACCCCGGATGCATCGCCCGCAACCCAGATCAGCATCCTCGGCACCCCCCCGGGGAACATCGCATCGGTGACCGTCACGGGATCGCTCAGCGGGGTGCACACCGGTCACCTCGCGCCCTACAGCAACGGTCAGGGTGCGAGCTTCCTGCTCGACGCGCCGCTCAGCGAAGGCGAGGAAGTCAACGTCGCGGTGGGGCTGGGCGAAGGCGGACCCATCACCGACTCCTTCACCGTCGCGCGTCCCGGGGCGGACGCGCCGGCGATCGAAGCATCCGGCGAAAAGCCCGAAGACCAGCAGCACTTCGTGTCGGCGCCCGGACTGCAGCCGCCGATCGTCAAGATCAACAAGCTGACGCCCGGCGTGGAAGGGGACCTGTTCCTCGACCCGGCACCCGCTCCCCTGATCCGGCTCGGGAAAAAACTGATCGAATTCGAACCCGTCGGTCCGGACGGGCTGATGATCCTCAACCCGCAGGGCAAGCTGCTGTGGTGGCATCAGCTCTCGGGCGAAGAGGCGGCGACGAACGTCCAGCTGACGAGCTACGAAGGCAAACCGGCGATCGCCTGGTGGCAGGGATCGTTCCTCGGCGTCGGCTACGGGCATGGTGAAGGCATCATCGTGAACACCTCCTACCAGCAGGTGGCAACCGTCAAAGCGGGGAACGGATACAGCGCCGACCTGCACGAGCTCGTTCTCACACCGGGTGGACAGGCGTATCTCGACGCCTATACGCCGGTGTGCCTGCCCACCTGCTCTGGCTCCAGTCCCGCGGTGCTGGACGGCGTCGTCCAGGAGATCGACATCCATACGGGTCTGGTGATGTGGGAGTGGCACGCGCTCGGCCACGTCCCGATCAGCGATACCGAACTGATACCGGCGGGCGGCTTCTTCGACCCGTACCACATCAACTCCATCCAGCCGCTGCCCGAAGAACGGGTGCTGGTGTCGATGCGGAACACCTCGGCGATCTACGAGCTCCAGCAGGGCTCGGGCGCGATCCTGTGGACGCTGGGCGGCAAGAAAAGCTCCTTCGCGCTCAACAAACGCGCGCGCTTCTACTTCCAGCACGATGCGCAGCTCGAAGGCAAGGGGGTGACGCTGTTCGACGACGAGGCAGGCCCCCCCATCCACGGCCCGGGGCGAGGGCTCGCGCTGCATCTCAACATGAAGACGAAGAAAGCCGTCGTCGAGGACGAATACGCGAGACCCGAACCGACGACCGTGCTCGCCGAGGGCAGCACCCAGTTCGGCTCCGACGGCCGCGTGACGGTCGGGTTCGGCGCTACCCCGTTCTTCTCGGTGTTCACGAGGAAAGGGCCGGGCAGGCACGGAGAACAGCTGTTCGAAGGCGAACTGCCGCCCGGCGACGGCACCTATCGCGTCCGCCGCTACCAGTGGAGCGCGATGCCGACCACGCTGCCCGCCGTCGCGGCGGTGCGGGAATCACCCACCGAAGTCGCGGTCTACGCGAGCTGGAACGGGGCGACAAACGTCGCGAAATGGGAAGTCCTCGCAGGCGAAAGCGTTGCGACGCTCGCGCCGGTGGCGACGGCCCCGTGGAGCGGGTTCGAGACGAGGATCGAGGTGCCCGGCACCGCAACCACCTTCGAGGTGCGCGCGCTCGACGCCGAAGGGAAAGTGCTGTCCACGTCTGAACCCGTCGCCGCGCCGTGATGCGTGATTGATCCGCAGCGCTGAGCCGCTCGCGGCGCGCCGCCGCCTCGCGCGCGGCGCCGCCATTCGATGCAATGCCCTCCCAAGTGGCGGGATCCGCTCGCGCATTTGGCACCCTTGGTGGGGGCGTGCCCACGCTCTCGTGCTCCTGGCGCTCGCCGCAGCGTCAGCGGCGCTCGCTGGCTGCGGCTCCGCGCCCTCCCACGGCACGGCGCTCGCGCTCGCGCGCAGAACCACATCGACGGCTCCCACCGCAGTGCATCGCCCTCTCAGCGCGGTTGCGCGGATGGATGCCTCCGCGGACAGGATCCTGGCGGAAGGCAAGGTGCACATCGCGCCCGGCGCTCCCTCCGACGCCGAAGTCCGGCGCGAGATCGCGGCAGCCCGGCGGGCCGGCATCAAGCTGCCGTCGGGCGACTCTGCGTCGGCGTTCGAAAGCCCACAGTCGGAATCTGCCGGCCCGGTGGAACTGGCGATCCCCGAAGCGCCGTGGAACCCGAGGTCGAAGCCGATCGCCGGTTGGATCATCCCGGTGCTCGAATGGGCTTACCGACACGGCTGGCACGGAACCGTGACGAGCGGCTACAGGACGTTCTACGAACAGGTCCAGCTCAACGCGGCGGGCGCTTACAGCGCCCCGGCGGGCCTCAGCAACCACGAGACCACCGCGTATCCCGGCGGCGCGGTGGACGTCACCGACCCCGCGCAACTGATCGCTGTGCTCCGCGGGTACAACGGGCGGCTGAAACTCGTCGGCGGCGTGCTCGGGCCGATCGACCCGGAGCACTTCTCCGCCACAGGGGACTAACCCGTTTGAGGTGAGTACTTGGCGCACGCCCGCGGGGTGCGCGAGGGGTTCGCGCGATGTTGGGGGGAAGGGCGCCGACGCGCAAGACGTGTATGCCGCAACCGAATCCCGGCTCGGCGCGTCGGGACGCGAACAGCCCGCACCGCCACCGCCGCCGACTGCCGGGCCGCCGACGCTGGCGGCCATTGACTCGTAGTGCCACCCCGGATACGGTGCTCGTACTTCGAATGGTCCACCCGAGGTTGGGGGCGTCTCGGGAGCACGCAAACCACATCCGCCTCTCACGACTTCAGGGGGGTAGCAACAATGGCCAGGAAGATCCTCGCTGGCATCGCCTCGCTTGCGGCGACCGCGGCTATTTCACTTGCACCGGCGATCGCTCAGGCATCTCCGCACTGGTACCTCAACGGCAAACTGCTAACCGGGAAAGCGGCGGCCATCAAGACCAGGGGGACGCTCACGTTCAGCAGCCCCGTGATTCCTCCGGTCACATGTACGCTCAAGGATGTTGAGACGCTTGAAAACCCTGCAGCCGGCGGCTCTGGAGTCGACATGATGACGAAATTCAAGCTCAGCAAATGTGGGCCGAGTCCTTGTCCTCTTAACAAATCAGGAAACGCCGCGCCGCTGTCAGTAACGGCGCCCAACCTTCCCTGGGCCACCGAATTGGTCGAAGTGCCTCCGATAGCAGACGAAATCAAAGGGATGGAACTGGTGTTTTCCTGCAAAGGCACGGGAACGATCCTCGTCGTCAATGGAACCCTGAGCCCATGGGTGGGGGCTAGCCTGCTCGAATTCAACTCCCCCGTGACCGGCACACTCGGCGGTCTCTACGTCAACGGCATTGACACCTTCACGTCGATACCGGTCGCCGCCAAAAACCCATAGATACAGATACCGCGGAACACGGCATAAGAACTGTTGCGTCGTAGGCGTCGAGGGCAGCGCTTGAACGCCTCGGTGACGATCCTTCCTCAGCTCAGTCGGTCGGCGCGCGTGTGCGGCGGTGTAGTTGGGTTATCAACCTCCGCAGGGACTCGCATCTCAGAGCTGTGGATCGGACCAGCGTGCCACGCCAAAGGGGCGACTGGCGTCGCCCCTTTGTCACAGCGGGTCTGTCGTTTCAGTAACAGCGGGAGGTCGGGCAGCTCACCGGTCGGGTCCCACCCGACGGGACTGGCGCCGCTTAGCCGGTGATGTCGCCGGAGTTGCCACCCTTGTCAGCGGAGGCGTTCTTCCATTGGCCGTGGCGTCGGGCGTTGTAGTGGATGTCGTATGACGGCACGTCGTAGGTTGCGCCGGCGCCGAAGAACGCGGCCACGAAGTCCGCCGTGTAGCAGGGAAGTGCGCAGGTCGCGCTGGGGTTGTAGGTCCCGGCACTCACCACGATCGAGAACGAACCCTGCATCTTGCCGGTGACGGTGCCGCTCAGCGTCCCGCCGGGGTTCGTGTCACACGCACCCGGGCTTGGACCGGCGATCGTCGTAAACGTGCCCTTCTTGAACTGCTCAACGACGCTGTAGGTCCCGTCCGCGTTGGGCGCCGTTTTGACGGTGTAGACGCGGTTGAACACATCGTTCGCCCACGTGTTGCCGCACGTACCGGAGTCAGGCGAGTTGCTCGCGTACGGCCCGAAGTGCTGGGTCGCCCGCGAGCCAGCCCACGCGTTCGCTCCGAACGCGAGCGCGGCCGCAAGGACCGATACAGCGGTAACAGCAATACGACGCATTTGCTCCTCCTTGAGATTCTCCATGTCAAGCTGGTTTGCCTGAACGTCTCCAGTGCCGACGACCTTACCGGACTCGCTGCTGGCGCTCAAACCCCCTCCGCAGCGACCCCGCGAAACCGCGGCTACGACCGTCGGATCGACGTCGGCCCGTACCGGAGCCGAGCGACCCGACATCACAACATTGCCCTTTGCAGCAGGATCGTTGTACTAACGACGAGGAATGGGCCCGCCTGGACTCGAACCAGGGACCTACCGATCATGAGTGCGATCCTGGTGCTCGTCCAAGTGGGGGCGTGCGTCGTTGGTCGCCTTACGGCCTCGGTGACGGCTCTGTGGGTGACGTGGCAGGCCGTCATCGGGAATTGCCTCCCACGGCGCGGCGTCGGCAACGAACGCGCGGACGCTCGGCCGGATCAGGGGATCCGTATCGAAGGTGCCCATGCGGATACCGATCGAGTCGGCGTGGCTCGGGTTGCGGCTGAAGATCGACGAGCCGCACTCACCGCAGAACCACTTCTCGCCACCGTCCTCCGGCTTCCAATGCTTGAGGCGGTCCTCACCCTTCACGATGTGAAACGAGCCGGGCGCCGGGTGGGCGCTGGGCGACGCCGCGGCGCCACTGCGCCGCTGGCAGCGCCTGCAATGGCAGTAGCTCGCGCTCACGAGCGGCTCGGTGACCTCATAGCGCACCGAACCGCAGTTGCATCCGCCGGTCAGAGGAAGCCGAGCCATGCCGTGGATGTTCGCGTATTGGGCACCCCAGGCGCGGACGATCAGACGCTGCCGCCTTCCATGCTGTCCGCCGTGGCGGCGTCATCAGAGAAACGGTCACCGAGCGTCTCGGCGGGCGCGGGCGCGGCGGGTGACCTCGCGCCGCCGCCCATCATCTAGGTTTACAACGGCGGCCGCCGGCGTGCGTGTCGATGGGCCGCCATCCACGAGGGAGGGTCCGTGAGGAGCCGCATCGCGATTGTCAACGGCTACGTCCTGTCGATGGACCCCGGGGTGGGTGAGCTCGAGCGGGGCTCGGTGCTGATCGAGGACGACCGCATCGCCGCAGTCGAGCCGGACCTCGGGGAGGTGGAAGCCGACACGATCGACGCGGCCGGCGGCGTGATCATGCCCGGGTTCGTCGACACCCACCGCCACACCTGGCAGACCGCCTTGCGCGGGATCTGCAGCGACTGGACGCTGATGGACTACTTCCTCGGCGTGCGTTCGACGTTGTCGCCGCGGTACTCCGCGGAGGACGTGTACGTCGGAAACTTCGCGGGCGCGCTAGAGGCCCTCGACGCAGGCGTCACGACGATCCTCGACTTCTCTCATTGCAACAACACTCCGGAGCACGCAGACAGGGCGATCGAGGGCCTGCGCGACGCCGGGATCCGCGCGACCTTCGCCTACGGCTACTTCGCTCCCCCGCGCACCGAGCCGCACTTCACCTCGCACGACATGCGCCTCGACGACTCGCGCCGCGTCCAGCGCGAGCTAGAGGAGCTGCCGGGCGGCCTGCTGACGATGGGCGTGTCCTTGACTGAGCCGGGGCTGATCCCGTTCGAGCAGACCAGGAGGGAGGTAGAGACCGCGCGCGACCTCGGTGTCGTGATCGCCACACACACGGCGTGTATCTGGGGGCTGCCCAGTGGGCTGGACCAGTTCGCGCACTACGGGCTGCTGGGCGGGGATATCGTCCACGTCCACTGCAACGCCTGCACGGAGCGCGAGTGGACGCTGCTGGCGCGCTCGGAGGGCAAGGTGTCGGTCACGCCCGAGACCGAGATGCAGATGGGCATGGGCCACCCGCCGATCCGCCGGGCGATCGACGCCGGCCTGGTCCTCAGCCTGAGCTGCGACGTCGTCTCGGGCAACTCCGGGGACATGTTCAGCCAGATGCGCCTCGGCCTGCAGGATGCGCGCGCGCTGGACAACGACCGCTTCCACCGGCGCCGGACCGACCCGACCGAGTTGTCGTTCACCACCCGCGACGCGCTTCAGTGGGCGACGGTCAACGGCGCCCGGGCGCTGGGCATGGACGATCGCATCGGCTCGCTCGCGCCCGGCCGGCAGGCCGACGTCATCGTCGTGGGGCCGGGCAACGGGCGGCTGAACATGCTCGGCCTCGCCGACCCCGTCGGCGCTGTGGTGCAGCAGGCGGACCCCTCCAACGTGCAGGCGGTGCTTGTTGCCGGCAGGCCGGTCAAGCGCGACGGCCGCCTGCTCGACGTCGATCTGGCGCGCGTGTCGCGGATGCTCGAACACTCGCGTGACGGCGTGCTGGAGCGCACGCTCGCGGGCGGACCGATCCTGCCGGAGGCCAAGCCGAGCTTCAACGACCTCGCCGCCGGGCTGCTGCCGAACCTGAACGTGACCTAGAGGCCGCGCAGGAACTCGAGCAGCGCGCGGTTGACCTCGTCCGGGTGCGTCAGGTTCGACGCGTGCGTGCCGCCCTCGACGCGTGTCACCCCCTCGCTGCCCGCGAGCCCGGCGGACAGCTTCTCGGCCAGCGCCATCTCGATCGACACGTCAGCGGTCCCGTGGATGACGAGCGCCGGGCAGGTGATCTCGCCCAGCCGGCCGGTGACGTCGTCGCGTTCGAACAGGCACTCCCCCGGCTCGCGCATGCTGTCGCGCGGCAGATCGCGCCACTTGGCGATCCAGTGCTCGTTGAGAGCCGGGTCGCCGAGGATCAGGCCGGCGATCGCCTGCGCGAGCTCGTCGACCGGTCCGACGTCGAGCCAGGTCTGCTGCATCTGGCGGTACGCCGGCAGCCGCTCAGGGTCCTCGGTGCCGGCCTGCGTGTCGATCAGGACCAGCGCCCGCACGCGCTCCGGCGCCGTCAGCGCGGCGCGCAGCGAGAGGAAGCCACCCTGCGACATGCCTCCCACGATCGCGCGGTCGATCCCGAGGTGGTCGAGCAGCGCCAGGCAGTCCGCCGCGGAGTCCCAGTAGGTGAACGGGGCGCCGTCGAACCCGGTCTCGCCGAACCCCCGCTCGTCCCACGTGATCACGCGGAACTCGGGCGCGAGCGCCTGCACCTGCGGCGCGAACATCTCCCGGTCCATGAGGAAGCCATGCGCGAGAATCAGTGGCGGGCCGTCGCCGCCGGTGTCGTCGTAGGCGATTCGCTGTCCGTTGACCTCGGCGAACGGCATCGGCTCCCCCTCCTCTTGGGTATACGGGGCCCGCGAGTCTAGTGCAGGCACCTGCATGCGCCGTCCCGCATCGAGCCGGATTCATTGGCAGCAGTCTCATTCGGCGGCCCAAGACCCCCGGAACCGCCCGCACAGCGCCGAATCCGATGGCGCCGCTCGCCTCGCTGAAAGCGGTCTGATTGCGGGGGTTCCTAGAGTGGGCCCGCCTGGACTCGAACCAGGGACCTACCGATCATGAGTCCGCTCAGGCGTGTGCGGCTGTTTGCGGCTGTTCGCTGATCTGGCTCTGCGATGGGGAATCCGCCACCTCCGCTGGGCCAGTGTTTGCGGCTGCCTCCGGGTGTTCGGTGGCCCCAGGGGGCCCCAGCGTCGGACCGCACAGCTCGAGCCGTGCGGTGCCTGCTTCGCCTTCGAAGCGAGAGCGAGCCGGCCGCTGATGAGACGTCGCACGTCGTCGGTAGTGAGCGTGTGCGGCTGGCTCGCGGACACGCCGGATCTACACAGTGGCGGACGGTCAGCCTTGAGCCAAACCGCAGTGCGCCGACAGGCTAGGCTCCAGACATGGCGCGCGCCGCGGTCCTCCCGGTCTTGTTCGCGGTCGATCGCGATCCGAACTCGCTCGAGGCGATGCTCTCCGACCTCTCCGGGCGGTTCGGGAAGGACTTCACGGTCACGGGCGAGACCTCGCGGGAGGCGGCGCTTGCCGCGCTCCAGGAGATGGCAGCTGCGGAGGAGCCGGTAGCGCTGCTTCTCGTGGACGATGCCGCCTCCGACTTCCTCGCGCGTGCGCACGAATTGCATCCACGAGCCAAGCGTGTGCTGCTGATCGATCGCGACTACTCCTCCACGAGTCCCGCCCTGCAGGCCATGACACTCGGGCGCGCCGATTACCACCTCGTGCGACCGTGGTCGGACGACGAGGTGATGTACGGCGCGATAACCGAGTACCTCTCATCGTGGGAGACCGAGCAGAAGCCGAACTTCGAGCTGTTTCGGATCGTCGCCAAAGAAGGTGACAACAGGGTGCTGCAGTTGCGCGACGTGATGACGCGGTTCGGCATGCCGTTCGGGTTCTATGCGATCGAGAGTGACGCCGGCCGGCGCTTGCTCGACGAGGCCGGGCTCGACGCGACGCGCCTGCCGGCGGTGATTCGCTACGACGGCCAGGTCATCATCGATCCGAGTCTGCCCGATCTTGCCCGTGCCATCGGGGTGAGCGTCAAGAACGACGTTGACACATGCGAGGTTGCGATAGTCGGCGCGGGGCCGGCGGGTCTGACCGCAGCCGTCTATGCCGCCTCCGAGGGGCTCGACACGGTGATGCTCGACCGGGCGCTCTCGGGCGGGCAGGCCGGCACGAGCCCGATGATCAGGAACTATCCCGGGTTTCCACACGGCATCAACGGCGGCGTCCTGATGGAGCGAACGTGCGAGCAGGCGTGGTTGATGGGAGCGCACATCGTCTTTGCTCAGGAGGCGATCGCACTGGAGCGGCGGGGCGAGGATCGAGTCGTTCGCCTTCTCGACGGGACCGAGCTGGTCGCGCGCACCGTCGTGATCGCGACCGGGATCGACTGGCGGCGCCTCGGCGTGCTGCGACTCGAGGCGCTCGTGGGTTCGGGCGTCTTCTACGGCGCCGCCGTGAGCGAGAGTCGCGCCATGCAGGATCAGGATGTGTTCATCGTTGGCGCGGGCAACTCGGCCGGGCAGGCGGCGTTGCATCTCGCCAAGTTCGCCCGTACGGTCACGCTGCTCGTTCGGAGCGACAGCTTCGCGAAGTCGATGTCGAGTTATCTGGTGCGCGCGATCGAGTCGACTCCGAACGTAGTCGTCCGCCACCGCACGGAGGTCGTCGACGGCTCCGGCGACGAGACGCTCGAATCCCTCAAGCTCGCCGATCGCACAAACGACACCGTCGAGGAGGTACCCGCGGCAGCGCTGTTCGTGATGATCGGCGGCGAGCCGCACACACAGTGGCTCCCCGATGGGCTCGCGCGCGATGCGCAGGGTTACCTGATCACGGGTCGTGACCTGCTCGAACAGCACGGTGAGCATTGGGACTACGACCGTGAACCCTTGACGCTCGAGACCAGCGTGCCAGGCGTATTCGCTGCGGGCGACGTGCGACAGGGTTCGATGAAGCGCGTCGCAGCGGCGGTGGGAGAAGGCGGCACCGTCGTGCGCTTGGTGCACGAGCACCTGCGCTCAGGAGACGGCGCAGCGAGTGCTCGCCCCGCACTCACCTGATCCCGCAACGCGTTCACGCGGACGGCGGGCGGAGAGTCTTGACAAGCTCGAGCAATTCGTCGAGCAGGCATAACCAGCCCGCGACGGCCCAACCCGGGCTCGAGCCGCACCCAGCTCGCCGCGGACTTCCTGCCGTATATGAACGGGCGCCGTCGCTGCGAAGCAGAAGGCCGTCTCCCGACGGCGAAGCGGGTGGCATGCCCCCGAACTCGGCGATGATCACCTCGGCGGTGTGCGCAGCCACACCGGGGATCGTGCAGAGCAGCTCGACCTCGGAGTAGGATTAGTCGTGTGCTGACGATCACGGTGGCAGCCGAATCGTCGGCATCCCCCGAGCGGGTGCTCGAGGCGGGGCGCGACTTCTCGCCGCGACGTGCTGAGGTGTGGTCGAACGTGAGGACAAACCACCTCGAGGTGCACGACAGCGGCGAGAACTTCGCCGATGTGACGGAGGGCACCTGGGTCATCGGCCTCTTCTGGGAGCGGTGCCGATACGACTGGTCCCAACCCGGATCCGTGAAGGCAACGGTGATCGACTCCAGCGTTTTCGAGGCTGGGAGCACCTGGGAGCTTCGGGCTGCTCCCCGGGACGGTGGCAGCGCGGTCGAACTCATTCTCAACCGTGGCTTCCGCCGTGGTCTGAAGGGCAGGTTCGCCAGCGTCGTCCACCACACTGTCGGGACCTGGGTCTGGACCTTGTTTCTTCGTCGAGCACTCGCAGCCGTTGAGAAGCAGGCCGCACCCGCCGAAGCGACCTGACCGCCGACGAAGCTGCGCCGAGCGCCGCCTGGCACGCGACCAAGTCCGTACCTCCGACGACGTTGCGCGAGCGCCGCCCTGTTTCCTTGACGGGTTGCCCCAACGGTTGCCCAAGCAGACAAGACGCCGCGATCCTCACCGTCTCGCCCGACAAGAAACCCCCGCATTGCGGGGGTTTCAAGAATGGGCCCGCCTGGACTCGAACCAGGGACCTACCGATTATGAGGCGTCCAGCTCAGCAGGGCGGAACGGCCTGCAAACGTATGATTTTCTGGCCGTTCCGCTCCGCGGCCCTCTCCCCCATCCGACGGGATTAGACGCGATTCGACGGAATTGTGGCACCAGGACACCGGCTGGTGCCAATTGAACGAGCGCGACCCGCCGCTGGCCGGCGACCATTGGACTCCTGCTTCGCTAGGGCCAAGCGAATGCGGGCGAGGCTCTAGCCGAGAGTGCTGCTCCTCGTCCAGAGCGACAGCGTCACACCCGGTTCGCCGTGCGCTCGCACTGCCGCCTAAGCATCAGCGTTCAGCAAAATGCCTCATCGCCCGGTCAAGCCTGGGTGGTTGACTGCGCTCGGACGAGCGCAGCTGCACGGTCATCAGAGGTGCCGTACCCGTGTTCGCGCGCGAGCTCAAGCACGCGGGCAGCCTGCTCTCGCTCAGGTCCGAACTGCTCAGATCGCCGCCCAAGTATCCCGCAGGCGGTGTCAGCTGCGAGGGTCGTCGGCTTCGGCTACCCGCCCCGCCTCATCGTTCTTCTCTACGACCACGTAATCGCTCTGAGTGTCGACGATCCTCTCCGCCTCTGGCTCCTCGTGACCGGGGTGCACCATGAACCGGCGGGGGTGGGCGCGGACACGCTCGTACTCGCGCAGTGTGGCCTGGACGACGTGGTGGCAGTCTGGGCGAGCGCACTCACACAGGAACGCTGTGGACGAGCCCTCCTCGGCCTCCCAGAGCGCCTTCTCGATTGCCTCGTTGGCCTCGCGAGACATCGACTCGTTTTCGGCGACGCGTCGCTGGCGATCCTCATCCACCCCGACGATCCTACTCCGAGGACACCGTGTTCGCCGGCGCCCGGCGGGCAGCCAGATGACTTCGGATCGTTAACCGGCCCGGAGCTTTCGGCGGGCGCGAAGGACGCCGACGGCTACGCTCGCCCAACATCGAGATAGGACTGCGCGCCTGACCAGCGACCGACGTGTGGCTACTGGGCGGCGCAGGGGCTTCCCTGACCGTGCCCGATGGGGCAGCCGATCTCCGGCTCGCGAGATGGGACGGCTCGGCGAGAGCCTCGAAGTTGAGCGGGTCTGCCGCTCCGGCGTAGTCGTCATGTCGCGCGCACTCCCGGCGGAGGGAGAAGGCGGCCGGGGAACGTCGGCTGTCAGCGGTGTTGCTCGATGAGCAGGCGTGCCATCGACTTGCCTCGCTGCGCGGCCTCGACGTCACCCTCGGCTGCTACGACGATCGAGCCCTGAATGAGGATGTGCCACGAGCGCGCGAACGAAGCGGTGTCGCGCAGGCCGGCTTCCTCGGCTAAGTGGCGTGCGATCGCGCGGAGCTGCTCGAGGTGGCGAACGCTGGCGCCGCCCGCGGGATGCTCGGGGCCGAGTTCGAGCAGTACCTTGATGAACGAGCCCGCCTCGAAATCGTCGCGGTGGAACCACTCGTCGAGTACATCGAAGATGGCGAGTAGTCGCTCCTCGGGGTTCGAGCCGCGACGCATGGCCCCGGCTTCAATGAGGTCTTTGGTCCAGCGCTGTTCGCGGAGGTCGAGGAACGCGAGCACGAGCTTCTCCTTGGAGGGGAAGTGCCGGTAGAGCGTCGCGGTCGCGACGCCCGCGTGCTCGATCACCTCGTTGACCCCAACTGCTTGGATGCCGCGTCGCGAGAACAGCTCGTAGGCGGCATCCAGAATCCGCTCGTGAGCGCTGGACCCCACCTGGGCCGCGTCTTGGCGGGTCTCGTGCATCCTGGGACCTTAGCACTAGACAGAGCGCTCTCTCTGTGCTAGAAAGAGCGCTCTCTCTGTGCTAGAAAGAGCGTTCTCTGCACTTTGAGGTTTGCCGGGCATACCTTTGGGTAAGCCCTAGGAGAGCAATCAAGAAAGGAGAGTCCCTATGGGACTAATAGAGTTGCTTTTGATCGTCCTAGTAGTCCTCGCCGTCGCGGGCGGGATCGGCGTAAGCCCGTTGCTTTGGCTGCTGCTGTTGGTAGCCCTCGTGGTCTTCCTCACGGGCGGCGGGTTCGGCTATCGCAGACGCGGGAGGGTTTAGGTATGACTATCGGCACGTCGATTTTCCTCATTGCCGTCGGCGCGATCATCCGCTACGGCCTGACATTTCACGTGTCGGGCGTATCGCGGCCAACGATCGGCCTGATCCTCATCATCGCCGGCATCGTCGGCGTCGTGCTGTCGCTGTTCTACATGGCCAGCGCTCGACGGCGAGTAGTCGGCGGACCCTACGAAGAACGGCGCCTATAGCGCCGTAGTGACCCCCCTGCGCGCTGCGCCGCAGGGGTAGGGCCGTCGCCGCAGCCGTCATCTATCTGCCCGTCGGCCCACCGACCGTGATGACCACTCAGTGGTGCGCTCATCGCAGCGGCGTGCCGGGCAACAACCCAAACCAGGAGGGACTATGACCGACAAGAACATCGACCAAGCGAAGGGACGCGTCAAGGAAGCTGCCGGTGCCTTGACCGGAGATCGAGGCCTGAAGAACGAGGGACACGCCGACCAGGCGAAGGGGTCTCTGAAGAAAGCCGTAGACCGGATCGCCGACACGCTAGCGGGACACAAACGAAGCAACGAGCGCCGCTAGCCGGTAACCCGCCAAGTCGATCGAGCTATAGGAGGAACCATGAGCACCGGAGCGATCATCGCAATTGCTGTTGGCGCCGTGTTGGTGCTGCTGTTCATTGTCGTCGTCGCTCGCGCCGCTAGCCGCAGGCGAGACGAACGTCGTCGTGAGCAGGCGGCCGAGCTTCGCCAGGAGGCCAGAAGCCGTTCGATCCAAGCCGAAAGTGCGCGCGCCTCGGCTGATGAGCAGGCCGCGCAAGCCAAGCGTGCCCAGGCTGAAGCTGAGGAACGCGCGGCTCAGGCGCGGCAGGGACATGCCACTGCAGAGCGACAGGCAGTTGAGGCTGAGCATCTGACCGAGTCTGCCCGCGATCAGCACGAGCAGGCACGTACGATCGACCCGGACGCGAGCGACAGCGGCGAAGACGAGGCAATCTCGATCAATCAACGTTCCGCCTGACGAGTTTCATCGGAAGCCACGGAGTGACGTGATTTCGTCGGGTTGAGTGAGAACTCAGTGGTGATAGCTGCTACCGATCGCGCATGGCACTCCGCCAACGATGGGTGTCACAGCCGACGTTGCGGGTTAGCGAAAGTGAACAGGAACAAATACCGAGGAGGAACAAATGGCTAAGACGGAAACCGACCTATTCAAGAGCTTGAGGGCGCGAGGCGTCCGCAAGAAGATCGCCAAGCAGTTGACCCGCGCGACGAGCGGGGCTGGTACGCCAAAGGTCGCCAGGCGCGCGATGGCGGACCTTAGCTCGGTCGTCGGCGACGTCAGTGATCGCCTTCGCCACGGACCGGAGAAGCGGAGTGCGGCAGCGAAGAAGGCCGCGCGTACACGTAAGCAAAAGGCTCGCAAGCGCAGCGAGGCTGCTAAGCGGGGAGCCCGGACTCGCGCTCGGGCGTAGGGAATGCTTCGGTGGCGTACCCGGCACGCCCACCGTTGGTCCCGGGGCGCCTGAGCGGCCGTGCCGAGGCTGCGGCGCTCTAGCTGTGCGGCTCCGGGCATAAGCCGCCGGCGGCGGGGCCGGGGCTTCGAGTACCTCGATTCCGAGGGCCAGCGGATCGACGACCCCGAGGTGCTCGAGCGCATCGCGCGCTTGCAATCCCGCCGGCCTGGCGGGAGGTATGGATCTGCATGGATCCGCGCGGCCACCTTCAGGCAACCGGCGTCGACGTGGCGGCGCGCAAGCAGTACCTCTACCACGAGCACTGGCGAGCACATCGCGACCGTCTGAAGTTCGACGCGATGCTGCAATTCGGCCGCGCGTTGCCGCTCCTTCGCCGTCGGGTCGGCTGCGACCTGCGAGCCCGGAGCGACGAGCGTGACCGTCTGCGCGTCGATCAGCTGACGCCCGAGCGGGTGCTCGCCTGCGCCGTGCGCCTGCTCGACGTGGGCTTCTTCCGCGTGGGCTCTGAGGACTATGCCGAGCGCAACTCCTCGTACAGACTGACGACGATGCTGCGCGAGCACGTGACGGTCGCAGCTGGCGAGCTCGTCTTCGACTTCCCTGCGAAGTCCGCGCAGCGTCGCGTGCAGGAGATCGATGACCGGGACGCGCTCGCAGTGGTCGCGGCGCTGAAGCGCAGACGCGGCGGTGAACAGCTGCTCGCCTATCGCGCCGGCCGTGGTTGGGCCGACTGCTCGGCCGAGGACGTCAACACCTACATCGCCGAGCACGCCGACGGTCCGTTCACCGCCAAAGACTTCCGCACCTGGCACGCGACTGTGCTGGCGGCTGCGGCGCTCGCCGCGCGCGCTCAGCAGACCGGTGCGAAGGCGACCCGCGCGCGGCGCGACCGCGAGGTGGCGGCCGCGATCAAGACGGTCGCGGCCTACCTGGGCAACACGCCGGCGGTGTGTCGAGCCTCTTACGTCGACCCGCGCGTGATCGACCGCTACCACGCCGGCGCGACGATCGCACCTGCGTTCGGGCGCCTTACGGACGGCCGCAACGGCGACGGGCCCGAGCTCTCCAGCCCGCGCGTGCGCCGGCGCGTCGAGATGGCGGTCCTGGACCTGCTCGACGATTGCTGACGGCGAGTTGAATCGCTCGAGCAGATTCACGCTACGGGACTAGGTCAGCTCGCGTTCTAGGAGACGGAGTGGACCGGGCTCGACACGAGCGGCTCGCCTGTGCGAAGGACTATCTGCATCGCGAGCGCCGCTTGGCCGAGCCATCTGAGCGCCGCCCTCTTCAGGATAGGCTCGGTAGGTGAGGATTAGCCCGGCCGAACGTATCGACACATGGGTGGGTCAGACTGTCGATTTGGCAATCGGCGCGCGTCATCGGCGCCGGTTGAGACGCTGCGAGCGACTCGAGCAACTCGATCCGCCGAGCGACTCGCTGTGGGCCGGCGGCGATCCGCCTCCGCGTGAAGGGAACACGCTCGACGTCCTCATCGACGGTGAGCAGGCGTTGCAGCGCATCGCCGAGGCGCTCGCGGGAGCTCGCTCGTACGTTCACATTGCCGGCTGGCACATCACGCCGGAGTTCGGTCTAACGCGCGACAAACAGGCTTCCCGGCTGCGCGATCTGCTCGGCGATCTAGCCGACCGGGTCGACGTCAGAGTGCTGCTGTGGGGCGGGTCGCCGCTACCGCTCTTCACCCCCGACCGGTCGGCCGCGCGCGAGACGCGCGATGAGCTGGTCCGCGGATCGCGCGTGCGATGCGCGCTCGACACGCACGAGCGCCCGATGCACTGCCACCACGAGAAGCTCGTGATCGTCGACGGCGAAGTCGCGTTCGTCGGCGGCATCGACCTGACCTCGCTCGGCGGCGATCGCTACGACAGCAGCGACCACCCGATGCGCAGCCGGCTGGGATGGCACGACGCCGCGTGCCGCCTGAGCGGCCCGGCCGTGGCAGACGTGGCGAGACACTTCGCGTGCCGTTGGCGCGAGACGACCGGCGAGCGCCTCGCGGAGCCTGCGCCTCGCGCCGCGACGGGCGATCTGGAGTTACAGGTCGTGCGTACGGTGCCCGAGAAGATCTACGGCTTCCTCCCACGCGGTGACTTTCGCATTCTGGAGGCATATACACGCGCGCTCCGTGCGGCTCGCGAGTTCGTATACCTCGAGAGCCAGTTTCTGTGGTCTCCGCAGATCGTCGACTTGCTTGCCCGCAAGCTGCGGGATCCACCAAACGAGCGTTTCCGCGTCGTCGTGTTGCTTCCGGCCAAGCCCAACAACGGCGCGGATGACACCCGCGGCCAGCTCGCTGCCCTCGTCCGCGCGGACGAGGGCGCGGGCCGCTTCCTCGCGACGACGATCTCCGCCCGCACCGGGGAGCTCAGCGGACCGTTGTACGTGCACGCGAAGATCGGGATCGTTGACGACGAGTGGCTGACCCTCGGCTCGGCCAACCTCAACGAGCACTCGTTGTTCAACGACACCGAGATAAACATCGTCAGCTGCGACCGGACCATCGCTCATGGGACCCGGCTGCGCCTCTGGTCCGAGCACTTGGAGCGCTCGATCGATGACGTCTCGGGCGAGCCGGCCGGGGTCATCGACGGCCTGTGGCGGCCGATCGCCGAAGAGCAGCGCCAGCGCCTGGACCGCGGCGAGCCCCTCACCCATCGACTGCGGGAGCTGTCCGGCGTATCGCGTCGCGCGATGGCGCTGCGCGGGCCCCTCGACAGCCTGATCGTCGACGGCTAAGCCCGCGGCCGCTTTCTGGTCTTGGCCAGGCACACCGCTGTCCGGGCCCGCCTGCGGAAGCGAACGCGGCTCAGGTCCTGCTACGCCCAGGCCTGGTGGGCCTCTGGGCGCCGCGGCAGTGCCCGGCCGCAACCTGGCGCCCTGGTCCTTTCTTGCGGGATCAAACGTGCTGAGGCAACCCCTCCGCGTATCCTCTCCGCCGATCGCCACCTAGTGCGATGCCAATGCACCGAAGAGCGCTAGGCGCCCAGGGACCTGAGAGTCCTCATCGACCAGGCAGGCCGCGCATGCACGGTGGTAGCCGTCTGCGATCTCCAACCTGGCGCGGCCGTGGATGAGGAGAATCGGCGAGATCGGTGTGCCGTCGGCTATGCGCTCGAGCTTCTCGGCCACCTCACTGCTCTGCTTGCGCTTAAGCAGGGGTAACCGCGCGGCGCGCAGGATGTCCTTGGCTCGCCAGGCGCCCTCAGGTGCCTTGCGCAGAAGTGCCACGGCCTCGCTCACCTCATCGGGCGCCAGCAGGAGCGACAGATAGCTTCTCGCCGCCGCGTAGTCCTTCTCCTCCGGCTCATCTAGCCACCTCGGCTTCTTCGCCATCGCTCGGACAACGATAGCCCGATTGCGAGACGCAGCGATGGCCAAGAAGAACGCGGTCTCACGACTCGCGCGTCGGTGACGTAGTTTTCGCCGTTGGGGCCCGATCGGGGGTCAGCGCATCGCTATCGCATTGACAGCGTTGCGGGCGCTACGGTACTTCCGGACCTCGCTTGCGCTCGGGACGAAGAGCGAGCGTACGCACCAGCGCGCGGCTCGCCCCGCCGGACGCCTGCGTTTCGTCCCAAGCAGGAGCGGGAGTGGCTATGTATGAACCACGTGGTCGCGGCGCCCGCCGCTCGACGTCGAGGGCGAGACTGCGCGCGGCTGATCAGACGATAGGACGCTCGGCCAGGCGGCGATCCGTAGGTTGGGTCAGCCGATGTGGGGCTATTAGCCGGCGCAGTAGAGGTCGGCTGCCGCGACCGCGAGGCGCGCGGACCCATTGTCGCCGGGCGTTCTGCCGTTGAGGAGGATGACGGCGACGCGGCTGCCGTCGGCGGCGTAGACGACGTCTGATTTGAAGCCGTCGCCGGCGCCGCTGGCGGTATGGACGAGGGGGCCGCCGCAGCCGCTAGGGTCGCCTGCCCCGAGCTCGTAGAGGGCACTTTGGAGCAGCGTGCCGTTGGTGAGGGCTGTGAGGAACGTTGCCTCGTCGGTGGCGTCGGTGACGATGGCGCCGTCGGCGCCCTTGCCGAAGTGCCGGGCGGTCGTGTCGGTGAGGGTGCCGTTGACGGCGAGTTCATAACCGTGCGCGTGCGCTCCGGCGATCGGCCCTTGCGGGTCGTAGGCAGTTTGGCCTAGCCGCAGCGGCTGGAAGATGCGTTCGCGGTAGAGAGTCGGGAGCGGTTTGCCGGAGGCCTTGGCGGCGATCAGTCCGGCGATGTTCCAGCCGATGTTGGAGTGGTGGTAGACGGTGCCAGGCGGAGCGACAAGGGGCTGCCAGGCGGCGAGCCGGATGAACCAGAGCGGCGAGACCTGGGCTGCCGGGTTCGCTTGTAGCCGGGCCGCGACCACCACCAGCTGCGCCCGCAGTTTCGGGTCGCGGACACGCGCGAGATAGGCGCGGCTCGCGCCCGGTGCGAACACGTCGTTATCGTCGATCAGGCCGCTCGAGTCCGACACCAGCCGGCGAAGCGTGATCTCGCTCCCGTGCGCTCGCAGTAGGCCAGGCAGCCACTGGTCGACGGTGTCTTCGAGGCTCAGCTTGCCCTCCTGGACGAGTTGGAGGACCGCCCCCAGGAGCCACGTCTTGCTGGCGCTCTCGATCCGCATCCGCGCATCCACCGGCATCGGTTCGGCACTCTTCAGGTCCGCGACCCCAGTCGAACCAACCCAGGTGCCGTGCGGCCCGGAAACGTAGGCCGTCACACCCGGCGCGAGCCGATCCGGACCCGTCACGAGGCGGTTGAGAACCGCCTGCATGAACTCGGGCCGCGTCTGTTGCCCCGCTAAGTACGCACGGTCAACACCGACGCCAATCCCGGCCGCGACGACGAGCCCAACAACGAGCCACACCAGCCAGCGATGCGGCCAGTGAACCCGATGCGGTAGCGATTGCGTGCTCCTCGACACGACATCAACTTCCGTCGGCGACTATCCGCCAGCCGGCACCAACACTCATCAGGGCCGGCACGGATCCCGCTTCGGATGACTACTCAGGCAACTGAAGTCACACCGCTAATCGAACGAGTGCGGGTCTTCTGGAGCGACCTGAGAAACCGCCGTGGTTCGTTGAGGAACGACCTGGGAAGGCCGATGGTCCTCGCGCCGATCGGGGCGCCAACCCTCCTACTGGCCAAAGCAGGCACGTCGTCGGCCCGAGACGAGACGCGTGCTTGGGACGAATCTCGACAGCGCCGACTGAGGCTCGGTAGACGCCTGCTTTGGCATGGCGAAGCGGTAGCGCTCGCCTCGCGGCCCTTGACGATCGGGTTTCGTCCTTAGCGACACTGTTGCCTGCAGGGGTCGCGACGATCGCTTCGACACAGAAGCAATCATGCGAACTCGACGGTCTCCCGCGAGTCTCAACTATCTTCCGTGCAACTCAATGCCCTGGAGGCCATGATGGGCGAGCACACGCACGCCAAGCCGGAGCCGAACATCGCCAGCTCGAACGAGGCGACGCGACTGCACCTTCGCTTTGGTGACACGGAGGACTTCGACGATGCGCGGCGCGGGAGGATCGGAGGACTCTCGGACGGCGTGATACGTGCGACTGATGGGCGGGTGGTGTGGGACGCCAACGCCTTCGAGTTTCTCGACGCCGACTGTCCCTCGTCGGTGAACCCCAGCCTGTGGCGGCAGAGCCAGCTGAGCTCGATCCACGGTCTCTTCGAAGTGACCGAGGGGATCTACCAAGTGCGAGGACTCGATCTCTCGAACATGACGATCGTCGAGGGCGATGAGGGGGTCCTCGTGATCGACCCTCTCATCTCGTGTGAGACCGCGGCGGCCGCGCTCGGCCTCTACCGCGAGCATCGCGGCGATCGGCCGGTCACCGGCCTCCTCTACACCCACAGCCACGTCGATCACTTCGGTGGCGCGAGGGGGGTAGTCTCCAATGAGGCCGTGCGCTCGGGCCGTGTTCCGGTGATCGCGCCCCAGGGCTTCCTGGCGCACGCGGTCAGCGAGAACGTCTATGCCGGAACGGCGATGACCCGCCGCGCCACGTACATGTACGGCGCGCTGTTGCCCAAGGGGCCGGCCGGTCTGGTCGGCGCGGGCCTTGGACAGACCACCTCGCTGGGCACTGTCACCCTCCTGCCCCCGACGATCGACATAGTCCAAACGGGGCAGGAAGAGGTCATCGACGGGATTCGCATGGTCTTCCAGATGACCCCGGGCACCGAGGCACCGGCCGAGATGAACTTCCTCTTCCCGGACCATCGCGCCCTATGCATGGCCGAGAACGCCACGCACAATCTGCACAACGTCCTCACCCTGCGTGGGGCCCTCGTGCGCGACCCGCACGTGTGGGCGTCCTATCTCGATGAGGCGATCCACCTCTTCGCCGACTCCGCAGACGTCCTCTTCGCCCAGCACCACTGGCCGCGCTGGGGCACAACCCGGATGGTCGATTTTCTTTCAAAGCAGCGGGATCTGTACGGCTACATCCACGACCAGACGCTGCGGCTGCTCAACAAAGGCTACGTAGCAAGCGAGATCGCGGAGATGCTCGAGCTTCCGCCTGGCCTCGCGAACGAGTGGCACTGCCGTGGCTACTACGGCTCGCTCAATCACAACGTCAAGGCCGTCTACCAGCGCTACCTCGGCTGGTTCGACGGCAACCCCGCACGCCTGTGGCCTCACCCGCCCGTTGCGGCGGGTGAGCGCTACGTCGAGTTGGCGGGCGGTCCGGAGATTCTCCTGGCAAAGGCCCGCGAATCCTTCGCCGCCGGGGACTACCGATGGGTCGCTGAGGTCGTCAACCACCTGATCTTCGCCGACTCCGAAAACACGGCGGCCAAGGAGCTACAAGCGCGTGCGCTCGAGCAGCTCGGATACGGGGCCGAGAACGGCACTTGGCGGAACTTCTACCTGATGGGCGCTCAAGAGCTCCGCGACGGGGCCTCCGGGACCGCCACGAGTATCCCGCCAGACTTCATCGCGAACACGCCAACCACTCAACTGCTCGATGCGATCGCGATCCAGATCGACGGCCCAAGAGCCGGGGATACTGCCCTCTCAATGATCTGGGTGCTCTCAGACGTCGAGGAGTCCCACCGGCTCACGCTCGCCAACGGCGTCCTCACCCACCGACCCCAAAGCGATGAGCTGGCGGCCGACGTCACGCTCACAGTCGAGCGCTCAGCCCTGAACGAGCTGCTGTTGGGACTGGCGAGCCTCGAAGAGCTGACCTCCACCGGCCGTGTCAAGATCGACGGCGACCAGAGCGTCCTGGGCCGTCTGCTTGGACTGCTCGACCCTCCGGATCCCGACTTCGCGATCGTCACCCCGTAGCCGCTCCGCGCATCGCGGCGAGCGTTGCGCACGGCGGGCCTGGCTGAGTAGCTCGTCAGATGCCGGCGTCGGGTAACGACCGCATCCGTGGCAAAGCGGGCATCTCACTCGACGCGCTCAGCGCTGTCGCACTGGACGATTCTCGATCGCGCTGTCTGACGCTCGGGAGACGATCGCTTGGGCGACGCGCGGCTTGTTCGAGGACCTCGAGCGCGAAGACTTCGACGCAATCCTAGACTCGGTGATCGTGCAGAGCAGCTCGACCTCAGAGTAGGATAGTCGTGTGCTGACGATCACGGTGGCAGCCGAATCGTCGGCATCTCCCGAGCGGGTGCTCGAGGCGGGGCGCGACTTCTCGCCGCGCCGTGCGGACGTGTGGTCGAACGTGAGGGCGAACCACCTCGAGGTGCATGACAGCGGCGAGAACTTCGCCGATGTGACGGAGGGCACCTGGTCATCGGCCTTTTCTGGGAGCGGTGCCGATACGACTGGTCGCAACCCGGATCAGTGAAGGCAACGGTGATCGACTCCAGCGTTTTCGAGGCTGGGAGCACCTGGGAGCTTCGGGCTGCTCCCCGGGATGGTGGCAGCGCGGTCGAACTCATTCTCAACCGTGGCTTCCGCCGTGGTCTGAAGGGCAGGTTCGCCAGCGTCGTCCATCACACCGTCGGGACCTGGGTCTGGACCTTGTTTCTTCGTCGAGCTCTCGCAGCCGTTGAGACGCAGGCCGCACCCGCCGAAACGACCTGACCTCCGACGAAGTTGCGCGAGCGCCGCCCTGAGCCGGGCGCAGCGGATACGCTCGGATCTCGGGCTGAGCAAGCGTCCGCGCGAAGACTCCGCCGGTGCTCGCTTAGTACGACCACCGGGCATCTCGGCGCCCGCTCGCCGGACGCTCGCTTGCGCCGGGGCGAGGCAGGCGTCTGGCCGTCCTCAGCCGGGGCGTGAAGCCATCAGAGCCCGAGTTTGCGAACGCCGGTCTCGTCGAAGCCGACGTGATGACCAACCTCGTGACGCACCGTCTGGATGACATGCAGCCGGAGGCGCTCGGGATCGTCCCCGAAGTCGCGCACGAGTGTGTCGCGAAAAATCAGGATCTCGTCTGGCACGCCACCGCCCCCGAAGAAAGGCACACCACCCAGCCTGGAGCCGACGTACATGCCGTACGCGTGGTTCTCGGCACCGCGGTCGGAAACGACGATTGCTACGTCCTCCAGCGCACCTTGAAACTCGATCGGAAGCTCGTCAAGCGCTGAACTAACGAGTTCCTCAAATTCCTGCTCGCTGTAATGTCGCTGTGCGCTCATGGTTTGTTCGCGCCGAGCGTCGCTCACCCGCTGCGCTCACCGGGCAGCGTATCTCCGTAAGGCGTCGAGACAGGCTCACTAACTGAACCAGCGTCCGGTGTCGCTTCGCCAGGCGAAAGGAGCCACGGCTCGGTCCCTGATCCAGTGACCGCTCCCGCGTGAACTGGGATGAGACAAGTCAATGGGGGATCGGAGGTCGTCGAAGGTCGCTTGCCCAGAAGGCGATGACACGGGCAAACTCGGCACCGGCTACCTCGAGGATGTCGTTATGGCCGGCACCTGGGAAGACGTGCATCCGCTTCGGGCCTGGGGCAGCCTCGAAGAGTGCCCTGCCCTGCGCGAGCGGCACGATCTCGTCGCGGGCGCCGTGGAGGATCAAGAGCGGAGCGTGCAGGCCGTGAATCCTGCGGATTGTCGGATAGGCGTCGGGAATAAGCGGCGCTGGCAGAAACGGATAGTGCAGACGGCCGAGCTCACGGACGCTGGTTAACGTCGAAACCAGCACGAGGCCCGTGGGGGGGCGCGCGAGCGCAAGATCCACGGCGACAGCGCCGCCGAGCGACTCGCCCAGGTAAAAGACCTGCCTGGCATCGACGTTGGGCTGTTCCAGGAGGCAAGCCAGTGCCGCGCGAGCGTCGAGGTAGCTGCCCTCCTCGCTTGGACTACCGCTGCTGTGCCCGTAGCCACGGTAGTCGAAAAGCAGCACGTCGAATCCTGCGGTCGTCAGCACGGCGGCGTGGAGGATGCGGTCGCCCACGTTGCCGGCGTTGCCGTGGCAAAGCAGCAGATGGCCAAGCGACTCTGTGCGTGCAGCGATCCACCAGCCGTGCAGCTGCTCGCCGTCGGTGGTCTCGAACGCCAGGTCGCGGAAGCGCAGTCCTGCCTGATCGGGCGTCTGGATGATCTCGCGGGACGGGAAATAAAGCAGCGCATGAAGCAGCGTGCGGATCATCGAAAGCAATCTTCCTCCGCCACCCGGTTTCGGGGGCACCGGCTCGGCGCTCGACTCACCTCTGCGGCCCCGTCACGCGCCGATGTGGCGGTTGACCAGGTCGCGAAGCTGAGCGGCGTTGCGCACCGCGTAGTCGCGATAGCAGTTGTTCATCAGCAGGTAACTCTCGCGTGCCTCCCGCACCACCTCGGCGATCGCGACGTTTGTGAGCCACAACCAGCGGTCGTAGCTATCTTCTCCGACTGCGCGACGTCCGGGCTCTTCTTCGTCTTGACTGCGGCGACGCGCATGGTGGTGGGCGGCGCCGGGGGCCGGAGCCATAGACGCGTCTAGGAGGACCCTGCGGCCGCCCGTCGGCGCCGGGGTCGCTTGGCCTCGGGCGGTCGCAGCTGCGAAAACGAGCGTTCGATGCCCTCCGCGAGCACCGCTAGGTCGGGTGCCGCCATGCGATCGGCGTTCAGGCCGAAGACCATCTGGCCGGCGTACGTGACGGCCGCGATGCCGATGGTGTGTCCGGCGAACAACGGTACGAGAGGAAGGACCTCGACGAGCGCGGCGCCGAACGCATACAACCGCTGCTGGGACCCAGGGACGTTCGTGATCGTCAGGTTGAACATCCGGGTGCCACCGAACATCGACCGCGCGAGCAGTGCGCCTGCGAGCGGCGGCCCCATGTCGGCCAGCTCGACGATCGTCTTGCCCCCTGTGCGTTGCGAGCCAGCCTTGAGCTGCTCCGCGCGCTCGACGACCCGGCGGTAGCGCGCGATCGGGTCCGACTCGGTCACGGGCAGCTCGACGAACAACGACGTCAGCTCATTGCCGAGCGCGTGCTCTTGGCCGTCTGACCGGATATTCACCGGCACCTGCGCCCGCAGATCGCCCGCGGGCAGCGTGTCGCCGCGGGAGAGCAACAGGTGACGCAGTCCCCCTGCGCAGAGCGCGAGCACCACGTCGTTGACCGTGCCGCCAAGGCGCGTCTTCACCGCCTTGACCTCGGCGAGGTCGAACCGCACGGTGGCAAAGTGACGCATGCCGCTCATCGGCCCGTTCAGGCTCGACTGCGGCGCCCCGATCACCTCGTCGCGCACGATCAGCTCGACGGCCGCCCGCACTCGATCGAGTGATTCGCGCGGGTGCAAGGCCGCACCGACGCCGGCCCGAGCCCCGCGCAGAACCAAGCCGGGCGAGAACCAGAACCGGCCATTGCCGTGCTCTGTGATCTCCTCGTCACTGCCCGGCAGCGACTGCGAGTGCGGCGGCTGGGCCTCCGGCGAGTCGTCGAGCAGCACGTACCCGATGTCAACCGAGCCTACGCCATCTACCAGGCAGTGGTGAGTCTTGGTCGCCAGCGCCCAACGCCCCTTGTCAAGCCCGTCCAGCAGGGTCATCTCCCACAGCGGCCGGTGGCGGTCCAGGCGATGCGACCAGAAGTCTCCAAGCCACTCGTACAACTCGGACTCGCCGCCCGGGGTCGGCAGCGTTGCGTGATGTATGTGGCTATCGGGGTCGAACGCCTCTGCCGGCTCCCAGGTCAGCCACGTGAGGGGACCTGCATGCGGACCAGAGAGCTGCTGGGCATACCGCGGCAGCATCCCCACCCGCCCCCGCATGTAGTCGCGGAACGCCGTGATGTCCGGCGTCCCGCCGCCGGGCAGCGGATCGAAGATGAGCGCCGCGCCGATGTGCATGTGCGCGGTGTCATCGAACTGCTCAAGCTCGAGGAACATCGTGTCCAGCATGCTGAGCTGCTCACCCATGGCCTCTGACTCCCGCTCGACGTGATCCCGAGGCGGAACTTAGCTCGCGAGGGACGAAGCAACATCGGAGTCCTGCCGTGCAGCGGGTCCGTACTTCCCCCACGTCCGCCAGCGGCTCAGCTTCCAGAGGGGCGTTAGCTCTGAGTGCCAGGCCTACCAGCGAGCGGGAGGTCGCGGCGGGCAAAGACGTCTCGGAGCAGGCGGAGGTGGTCGCTCATGATGCCGTCCACGCCCAGGTCGAGAAGCTCGTCGATCGTTGCCTCGTCGTTGATGGTCCAGACGTGGACCGGCAAGCCCGCACGGTGCGCGGCCTGGACGAATCGGCGGGTGACGATCGGAAACGGTCCTCGGCGAATCGGCACCTGGACGCAGTCGGCGCCTAGGCGCGCCATCGTGCCGGACGTTGCCGCGAGGCGGGCGAGCGCCACCGAGCGCGGTCCCATCGAAGTGCACGCCCGTCCCTGGCTGAGCCCGCGGATCCAGCGCAGGCGGCGGTCCGAGAACGATCCGATACACACGCGCTCCCAGGCACCAAGGCGGTCGAGGAGCGCGACGAGTGGCTCGACGCATGGATCCGCCTTGGGATCAATGTTGATCCGGGCATCTGGCCAACGCATGAGGATCTCCTCGAGCCGGGGGACACGAATGTCACGACCACGGAACGGGAAGCTGCTCCCACCGTCGGGTGAGAACGCGTAGCCGGCATCGGCCGCTTCCACCTCGACGATGGCGAGCTCGGCGATCGCACCCGTGCGATCTGTGACCCGGTCAAGGCGGTCGTCATGGAAGGCGACCAGCACGCCGTCCCGGGTGGCATGTGCATCGGTCTCCAGGTATCTAAACCCAAGCGTCACGGCGACCTGGAATGCCGCGAGCGTGTTCTCGGGGGCCTCACCGGCTCCGCCACGGTGGGCGGACGCGATCGGCCCCGACCGGTTGAGGAACGGGTGCACGTCCCTCAGTGTCCAGCGATTCCAGTGTGCTCGTCGCCATCCCAGACTGCAGCTGCCTCGGCCCTACGACCGCATTCCTACAAGAGCGAGTGCGGCGGCCGTCGACTCGAGACGGTGCTGAGTTGGACGAGTGAAAGCTGCCCGTTGCCTACGACACCCACACGCCTGCTTCGCCCCGGCGAAAGCGAGCGTCTGCGGAGCCTCAGGCCGGGCGATCGAGGATCGTCCGGAGCGGTCGTCCGTCGCAGGCCCTGGCCACGCTCGCAATCACCCGGAAGCAAAGGTTTTCGCTGCCCCGCGCATTGCGTGGGCAAGTTGCCAGCCCCGACGTAGCCCTCGTGATTTGAGGACGGCTGCAAGCCGGTCGACGCCCGGCTGACGAAACGATCCGACTTGGTAGACGCTCGCAACTCAGAACCGCAACGTGGCGGCGATTCCCCCAAAGGAACCCAGCTCGGGGCGGTCATGCAATCGAAGGATCTCGGCTGACTGGTGGACGGCCGACTGGACGGCGTCCTCGACGATGTTCGTGCGGGGCTCAAGCGGAGAGCCGTCGATGGGGCAGCTCTCGCCGGCGACGCCCATCCAACCGCACCGAGGGCAGAGGACCCCGGACGGTTGCAGCTCCGCCAGGAAGAGCAAGGTTGCTACGCGCCTCTCGACCAGCGCATTCAGCACCTCCTCGAGCCCGACCGCCGCCCGCTCGCCTCCGTCGCGGCCGTGATGCTCGCGAAGCTCCGCCAGCGCGGCGTCCTCGTGCCCACGGCGCTCTTCGGCGAGCACCGCCTCCGTCGCGTCCACAACGTCCTCGATACCGGCGTCGCTGACATCGAGCGAGAGGCGCTCGTCGTGCAGCCGCGCGCGCACGTCGGGGTGCAGCTCCTCCACCACGCGAGGCCACAGCTGCTCGGTGCAGGCAATCAGCAGACGCTCGTAGGGAGCCACTTGCAGCAGCCGCTGGAGCGTGCCCGCGACGTGACGCAGATGCGCCTTGATCTCTTCGTGGCGGGAACGCTGGTAGCGCGCCTGAGACCAGCCGCCCTGATCCTGGCGACCGTGGACGTCATCGCCGAAGGAGAGCACCTCGTGAAGGCGGTCGGCCGAGCCCCGCAGGATGCGCGCGAAGCGCTCGTCCACGAGCGCCACGCACACGTGCCCCACGGGCCCGAACTCGGTCAGTGGTGCGATGAATGGAGCGTCTGAGATCACGAACGTGCTCAGCACCGGATGGGGCAGTCGCAGCATCTCTGTGAGCCCGAGCGGCTCGCACAGGAAAAGGGCGAGGCCACGTGCCCCCTTTGCCCATGACTGCTCTGCAAGCAGGCCGCGGGCCTGCTCCAGGGTCCGACGCAGTGCCTGGCGCTCAGCATGCGAGCGCTCCCCGGACTCGGTCTCGCGATGGGCGCCATCCAGCAGCGAGTCGATCTCGCTGGCACGTGCCGCGGCCGTCGCGAACCGGTGCGGATCGAGGTCGAGATACAGGCTCAGAACCGTCTGATCTTCAGCCGTCATCTGCGCCAGGCGCCCGAGCGTCTCCTCGTTGACGTCGTTGACCGCGCTCACGGGCGCCAACCTTACGCCGATTGAGCAGTCAAGGATTCCCTGCCGTCAGAGCCATCGGGGCACGATCTCCGCGAGGGCATCGCGGAACCTAGCTTTCGACGAGACGTTGCGAGCCGACACAATTGCTGACGGCCGAACCCGCCTACTCCCAGACAAGAGCGAGCTTCCCATCGATGACCACGCTCACGCTCGCCCGGGACGAGGAGCTAGCGTCTCACTGACGTGTATCCGCGCTGCTGCTTCCACGTTGAAGCGAGAGCTGCCCAAGGCCCCTCCGCAGCGACCCCGTGAGACTGCAACCACGACCCCGGATTGACGCCGGCGCCTGTACCGGAGCCGAGCGACCGGACATCAGAACATGCCCCTTTGCAGCAAAATCGCGTTGTAATAACGACAGCGAAATGGGCCCGCCTGGACTCGAACCAGGGACCTACCGATTATGAGTGCCCTTCCCCACTTGCCTGCGTTTGCCTGCGTTCGGGGTTTCGCCTGCTAACGCGCGGTTTCTGGGACTCTCGCCGGAGCGCCGTTTGTCTGCTTTCGCGTGGCTCGTGTGTATCCATTTGTGTATCCACCGCGCGCCCACTTCGCCGCGTCGAGGAAGTCCGCGTCGCCTAGCCCGTCGTCGATCAGGTGGACGTAGGTCCGCAGCGTGAAGCCGGGGTCGGAGTGCCCGAGCCACATTTGGACCTGCTTCGGGTTCTTGCCGCTCGCGAACAGGATCGACGCGCAGGTGTGCCGGAACGTGTGAAACCCCGCCCACTCGACGCCGGCCTTCTTAGCGGTCGGCTTGAGGACGTTCTTCCAGAGCCAGTCGCGGTCGACGCGCTGGCCGCGGACGCTCATGAAGATCAGGTCGTCCGCGCGGCCGCGCCGCGTCCAGAGCTCCCGCGCGAGCTCTGTGGAGAGCGGCACGTCACGCCGGCCGTTCTCCGACTTCGGCGGCGCAACCGTTCCCCGGTAGAACCGCCGGCGGACCCGCAGACGCTTCGCGCCGAGATCGACGTCTGACCATCGGAGCTCGACGGCCTCCCCGATGCGGACGCCTGTCATCGCGAGCAAGCGAAAGAACAGCCGCCAGTCCTCCGGACACGCCTCCATAAACCGCGCGAGCTCGTCGGAGTCGAGCGCTCGCCGCAGGTCGAGCGCGACGCGCTCGACGACGGGATCGCCGGCGCGCGCGATCCGGACGCCGGACGCCGGGTTGTGCGCGATCTTCCCGTCCTCGACGGCGGTCGCGAGCAGCGCCTTCAACGCCGCAACGTGCGCGCGGACCGTACTCGCCGCGGGCGGTCTGTCCTTCACCTTGCGCTCGAACAGCGACGCGATGAACCGCCGGACGGCCGGCGCGTCGATCTCGGCCAGGAGCCACCCGTCAAAGAACGGGATCGCCCGCTGCTCGATCGAGAACCGATACCCCTTGCGCGTCGACTCCCGGAAGCCGCGCGACGTCCGGCCGGTGTAAGTGTCGAGCCAGCGGCGCGCGTAGTCCTCGAACGTGACGGCACTCGTCTCACGGTGAACGCCCCGGCGAATGTCGGCCGTGAGTTCCGCCTTGACGGAGCGCGCCTCGTCGTACGTTCGGACGTAGCGGCTGCGTCCCTTGCCGTTGACGCGATACCGGACGACGTAGGTCTTGCCGCGGCGGTAGACGCCCGGTGTCGCCGTCCTCTCGAGGGTGCGCTTCGCGGCGGCCATCACGCACCGCCGCCGGGTAGGTTCTCGGCACTCATGGAGCTAATACCTCCGTGGGTCACGGGGCCGGCGTTCGCAGCGCGCGGCCCCACTTGTTTCGGATCGGTCCAGTGTAGGGGTCGGCAGACGCGCCGGCTCGGTGTGACGGCTCTGTGAGCCCTTGCCCGCGCCGTGAGACCTTCCGGGACGTCGGACGGCCCGGAGCCTTGTCCAGAACTCCGCGACCCCCTGCGCGGCCCTAGCGCGCCTCTCCGCCTCACGGCACGCGCCGCCGCAGTAGCGCGCATCCCGACGCCGGCCGGCGAGCGACGCCCCGCAGACCACGCAGGCGCGGGCGCTTGTTCGGAGCTCGCCGCGCGGCTTCATAGGCATAGACTCCGAGCGGCCATACCGATCCTTAGGTTCATCAGGTCAGACCACGGGAAAGACGCGTACGACGCCGTCGCGGCAATCGTGGATATCGAGCACCGGCACCCGCTCGGGCTCATCATGCATGGCGCGACCGAGGTCGACGGGAAGATGCAGATCGCGGAGGTCTGGGAGTCCGAGCAGTACGCGCAGCGCTACGACGACGAGCACCTCGCGCCCGCAATCGCGGCCGCCGGCCTGCCCGACCGGGCCGTCGATGTGACGATCATCGACTTGCAGCACTTGGTCACGCCCTAGGCGGGTCCGCTTCGCAGCGCGGTCGATCGCCGGCAGCGTGTCACCTTGCACCGGAGTCGCCTCCGTTGCGCCGAGCTCGAGCACCGGCGCGAGCCTGCGCCGCGTCGTGACGCGCTTCGCAGAGCTCCATTGCGCGCTCCCGCTGCTCCGGGGTCAGCAGCGCCATCGCGTCCGGTTCTAGCGCCGTCATCTCGTCGACGTAGTCCACGTCACCGAACACCGGCACCCGCTCCGCCTCGCGCTGCTCGACGAGCAGAGCCTCCCCCTCCGCGCGGACCGCGTCCAGCCGCTCCGCGAACGCCCGATGCTCCGCCGACGCACCCGCAGCCCGACCGCGCGCAGCCCACCGCGCGACCGTCGTGCGCGAAGTGCCAGCCGCCGCCGCGGCCGCCTCCACGCTGTAGCCGACCGCGAGCAGCGCGAGGAACCGCTCGCGAGCCGCCGGGGTGAACGCCGTTGTTGTTGCCATCAGAGTCCTTTCTCTACGCGGAGCCCGAACGATCTAGCTGCCGAGTTAGAACCCATCAGCCGACGCCCCCCCTGGGGGTCCTGGGACGCGCCGGCGCGGGAAGGGAACTCCACGCCGGCGCGCGCCAGGGGTCGAGACGCGCCGGACGCCAGGAGGCTGACCCGCGTCCGGACGCGTCCCGGTTCTGCCGCGCGAGACGCATGGACACGAACGCCCGCGGCGGCAAGGGTGTTAGGCGTTCTACGGTTTGTCGATTTCGTAGACACCGCTGATGTCCCGGCAGTGGAGCAGCCCGTCGATCTCGCACCTGACCCTCACCTCGTTGCTGTCCATTCCGCTGTACGGGTCGACGAGTACGGAGCCGACCGCCGTGTACAGAATCCCGGTAAGCCCCGGGTCAATCAGCAACGGCTTTGACAGGTTCGGGACTTCAACGACGTTGCAGCCAAACAGGGGCGAACTCGAGCCGGTAGCCCGTGACGCGAACAGGTAACTCTCCATCCCTTCTTCGCCCGTTTTCATCACGTCGAGCGCCGCCGCCGTTGTCGGATCGAGCGCCAGGACGGTCGGGTTAGCGCCGAGCGCCCGCATCGCTGCTATGGCGTTTCTCACCTTCTCGATCAGCGTCGCTCCCGTTTCCCCGACCGGCGGGGACGCGGCGGCGATCTGCACGAGACAGTGGGCGTCGACGCCGAGCTCGACCTGATATTTGAGCTCGTTCGTCAGCCAGTCCTGTAGTGCAGGCACCGCGTCGAACAGCTTGGCGGGCACTTTCTCGATGACGACTGCCCACTGAACTAGCGCGGGAGTCTCCAAGGTAAGTTCGGTTGACAGCTTCGCCTTTTCACTTGTCGCCGTCGGTTCGCGCTCGACTTCACCTTCGACGCTGCGCGATCCCGTCTGCACCCACTCGGTTAGAGCGAGATCGCCCTGTTCCACGTTTTCGCGTGGGAACACGCCGTACAGCCCTCGGTGATCTTGTCCGCTAGCCGTGACTCCTGGAACGTCCCTCGCGGGGGAGGTGAAGCCGCCTTCGCCCGGGTTCACTTTCAGCCCCGCGGCGAGCAGGTCCCTTGCCGGCATGTCGACCCGCAGACGACCGTCAGCGATCGAGAGCTCGCGCGCCGCGGTCGCCCATCCGTCGCCGCCTCCACCTTCGCCGGCCCGCGGCCCGTTCTGGTCGCGCCGGCCGCGCGGGGTCTCCCCGAACATCTTCAGCGTTGCGACCTGAACCGCCGTGAGGTCCTCGATCCGCTTGCTCGAGTCCGCGAACTCCTCGGATGCCTTCTGCGCGCGCTTGAAAACCGCGCTGTTCGGGTCGTTGCCCGGAGAGTTCGCGAACTCCGCGCGGGTCTTGTCGCGTTCGCGCCGCAGTACGGCGTTCTCGTCGCGTGCCTCGGAGAGCTCCGCCTCGATCTCTCGCAGCTTCTGTCGCGGGTCTGTTTGTGTTGCGCTCATGGTTCTCTCCTTTTCACTAATCGCCGGCCAAGAGCTCGACGAGGTTGAAGCCGTGTGCCGCGAGAGCGGCGTCGGCGTATCGGGTAAGTCGTTCGTGCGCGAGCTCGGCGCCCCAGCCGAGCACCGTGAGTCGCGCTAGTTCCTCGCGGGCGTCGCTGCGCGCGTCCTCGTCGTCGTCGGCGTCCCCGGCGAGCACCCGGGCGGCGAGCTCGGCGTGTTCGCGCCGGAGCCGCTCGAGTTGGCGTGTGAGTCCCTCGCTGGTCGCGGCGATGAGGCGGAGATCGTCGAGCGTCGTCGCGGCCGGGTCGTAGGGCAGCGCCTCGAACGCGGCGGCGAGGATCGCCCCGGGGTCGACGGTCTGCGGGTTCTCGTCGCTCACGCGAGCCTCCGGCTGCTCGGGGGCCCGCCGGGGTCGAGCCGCTCCGCTAGGTCGTCGTGGAGCTCGAGCGCGACCCGCGCCGCCTCCGGAGCACCGTCGAGCGTGTCGGCCGACGTCGAGACCGACCACCGCAGCGCTCCGCGGCTCGACCGTTCGATGACCACGCGAGCCCCCGCCGCCCGACCGTCCCGGGCCCCGGCCGTGTCTGTCGCGTCGATGGTCACGGGCGCCCCCTCGCCTCGCGCCACGCGTCGAGCTCGGACGCCTTGAAGTACGACCGGCTGCCTTCCTTGACCACCGGCAGACCGTTGCGGTGGCGCTGCGAGCAGAGCTCGTAAAGGTGGCTCGCGCTGATCGCTAGGTGCTCGGCTGCCTGCTCCACGGTCAGCCACGGCTCGGGCGCTGCCGGCCGCTCGTCGACGATCTCCGCGGCGCGTTGCGCGATCTGCTCGACGAGCTCGTCGAGGTCGATCCCGAACCGCGGTGTCGTGCCGTTGGCCGCCATCAGGCGACCGCCTCGTCGAGCTCGCGCAGCGGTTCGCCGTCGGGCGCGACGCTCGCGGCCGCCGCCTCGAGGTCGGCGTCCGTCCAACGCGACTCCGCGTCGCCGGGATCGCGCGAGGCATCGAGCCACCCGACGCCGCCGTCGGCGTCAGCAGTCCAGTCCAAGGCGGCGGTCGGGGTCATCGCGGCGGCTCCGGCGGATGCTTCGCCGCGTTCGCCGCGCAACTGCTGGGGCCGCTCGCCTGCCGGTCGCGGTATTCGCAAGTCTCCGGGTTCGGGCATGGCGTGTAGCCGCCTGTCGCTGCGGTAGCGTCCGCCCCATGACCGATGACCCCCTCATCTGCTCGGTCACCGGATGCTCTCGGCTCGCAGTAGGTGGCGAGTACTGCACCGCCCATGGGAAGGTCGTCGCCTGCTTCGTGCGCTGGCTGGACGGGGACCGCTTCGACGCCGACCGGCTCGAGCTCGACCGCATCCACGCCGGCCGGCGCGACCGGTAGCGGCGGCGCGTACAGCTTCGTCCCGTACGCCTTGCCGAGAGGTTTCATCGCCCCGACGCACCGGAGCACCCCGGCCTTTTCGAGTCGACGGATGGTGTAGCTCGCGCGGCGCTTGTCCCACTCCCCATCGGCCGTGTGCCATCCGAGCCGCTCGCACGCAAACGACGTCGCGTACATCAGCGGCCGGCCGTCGTCGGGGTCGTTCGCCAGGTACAGCCCCATCAGGTACGCCACGTCGGCGGCCGCGGCGCGCATGTCCGCCGACGCGTTCGCGGGCAACGGCCCAAGGGCCACCTCGACCGGGTACAACAGCCCCGCTTCGTGGCGTGCGATCAGGTCGCGGAGTTCCGGCCAGTCACCGTCCGTGACGGGATCTCCACTAGCACTAGCACTACCACCAGCACCAGGGTCGCGCCGAGGATCAGCGAGCCTGGAGGTACTACTACCCGTAGGACGGGCCGATCTTCCCCTTGTATGCCGGGTTTTCTCGGCGTTGTCCGTAACACGATCCGTAACGCGGGGGTCGTCCGTAACGCGCTGGCGGTACGCCCCCTGGCGGCACGTTGCCGAGCAGTAGCGGGCGCGACGGTCGGTCGTCTGCAACGGCCCGCCGCACATCTCGCAATCGTGGGCGGCGGCGCTCATGCGAGCACCGCCGGCCGAGCTCTTACGTCAAGAGAGCGCCGGGAGGGTTCTCCCGGCTCGGGATCGTCAGATTCCCCCGGTGGCGCGTGGGCGCGGGCGACTCGCTTAGCCCCCGGCCGCTTCGCGGGGCCACAGGTCCGGCGAGCATGGACGGCGATTGCCGTCGCGTGAGTCCTGACCGGCACGATGCGAACGGTCGGCGGGCGCTGCGGTTCATGCCCTCGGTGGGTGAGCTCGACCCGCGCCCGTGGCGTCGCGCGCTCTGTCGTATTCGACTCACGCCGCGAGCCGGTCAAGGTCGCAGAGCCCGTCATCGCGTCATCGTGGACGAGCTCCGCGACGCCGAAGCAGTGGCACGACTCGCAACCGCGGCCGTCGCACTTCTCGCACTTCTGGCGACCGGCGGTCGTAGCGTCGAGGCTCTCGGCCGGCGGTTCGGGCTTGTCACCCGGTCGCATGTCGTGCCTGGGTCGTCATCACCCACGAAGTAGAGCATGGCCGTCGGATCGACTAATGCGCCGGGGCCGAGGTTCCTAAGAGCCCCGGCCCCGGGTCCCAAGGTGATGACGACTCGGGAGGCGCGAACACGTTGACGACGGGAAGGCCGCCGTTCTTCCAGAACCTACACCGCGACCCGGCGGCAGCCATGAGCGCGAGCTCGGTCCGCGTCGGCGGGTCTTGACACACGAGGATCTAGCGACGTACGGTTCGTCGAAGTCAAGCGACGACGAGTGGGGGGTCTGAAGTGGCCGTCGATCAGGGCGAGCGCGCCAGGGGTGCGAAATTTCCGACCCCTGGCGAGAAGAGGGCAGCGTCTTGGGCTGGATGGTTCATGGCGATCACGTTCGCCACGTCGATCCCGGCGCTGCTTCTGTACCACCCCGTCCTGCACGACCACAACTACATCCTGGGGGCGGGACACGATACGCGCATCGAGTTCGCGGCTGTTCTCGAGGTTTTTCTGATGATCTCGGGCATCGGCGTGGCGATCGTGATGTTCCCGATCCTCCGCCGCGAGAGCGAGAGCCTCGCACTCGGCTACGTCGCGTCGCGGATCGTCGAAGCGACCATGATCGGCGTCGGCATCATCAGCCTCCTCGCGATCGTGACACTGCGTGGCGACTTGGCGGGGTCCGTTGGCGCGAATGGCGGGTCGCTTCAGATCGGGGGTCGCGCGCTGGTAGCGATCCACCAATGGACGTTCGTGATGGGACCAGGGTTCGTTGTCGGCGTGAACGACATCCTGCTCGGCTATCTGATGTACACCACCGCGCTGATGCCACAGCGGCTCGCGCTGTTTGGGCTGGTCGGCGGTCCGCTGATCTTCGCTTCGAAGATCGCCGTTGTGTTCGGTGCCTTCGGCATCACTAGCTCCGCCGCCAGCATCTTCGCGATTCCCGTGTTCATCTTCGAGGCTTCGTTTGCGATCTACCTGATTGTTAGGGGGTTCAAGCCGTCCCGAGTCCTCTCCGGAGAAGCAGCAACATAGGCGGCGGCTAGCTTGAGCATGATCTCCGCCGGATCCTCCGCGGAGTTACTCGAATACGAGATCGTCCGGGCCGCGAAAGAACACGGGCGGCAGCGGTATCGCGTCGGGCGAGTGCGTCACGAAGGTTTCCGCGAAGTGCTCGCTCTCGGAGCGCTCGCGGATCACGACGACGGCGCTGACGTACGGGTGGTCGTTGCGGAGCTCGCCGTTGCGTGTGGCCGCGAGCTCCGTCGGCCCGACAGGTCCGCGCGCCGACACCGGCACCCGGACCGCGAGGTCGCCGGCCATCGCCGCGACGATCTCCTGCGAGCCGAACAGCCCGGACATCGAACGGTGCGGATCGGTGAGCACGACGACGAGCGGATAGCCGAGCGCTCGAGCCTCGCGCAACTTGCGCGCCGCCTCGTGGATCTGGCCGCGAATCGGTTTCAGCGTCTCCTGTTGGGAGTAGGTCCCGGACCCCCGGTTGAGCGGCCACGCGTCCGGAGCGAACTCCTTGACCTCCGTCAGACAACGCGCGCCGTCGAGCTCGACGAGGTACTCCGGACGCACCCGGACGCCGAGAGCCGGCTCGTGCTCGGGCACGTCGTAGCCGCGCTCGACGAGGTACGCCTCGAACATTTCGTCGCCGGCGGTGCGCTGACCCATGCGGCCAAGGTAGTCGGCTGCGCGGTCGTGGCCCGGCGCTCGTGTGTATCCATCCGTGTATCCACTGACGGCGCCGTCCCTGTCGCCCCGCCCGGATTTGGCTCTGCAATGCGGGTTCTCGCTATGGGCCCGCCTGGACTCGAACCAGGGACCTACCGATTATGAGTCGGCAGCTCTAACCAACTGAGCTACGGGCCCGCACGCCTGCCGGCGGCTGCCGTTGCGCGCGCGCTCAGACGCTACCAGCGAGCTCCGCTGACCATTCGAGCGTTCTATGGCCCGGTGCGAAGCTCGCACTCGCCGATGCCCACGGCGAGGACGGCGGACTCGCCCTCCACCACCCGCACCGGCACATCCACGTCCCCGAGCCAACGCTCGAGCCGACGGGCGTCACCCGCCACCTCGATCCAGCCGATGCCCTTCTCGCCGGCGGACAGCGGCGCGGGGCGTTCGATGAAGAACGGGAGGAACGGCTCGGCGAACGCCTCTCTCACACCGGTGAGGTGCGCCGTCCTACCCTGGCGGCCCACCGCGTCGAGCTTGGTGCCGAGCCGGCGGGACACCGCCTCCACGTCCTCCACCGCCACCGCCCATCCGAGCAGGCGGTCCCCGCGCGCGATGCCAGCCTGGAGCACCGTTCCCAGCGCCGAGCTCGCGGCCTCCACCGGGTCGGCCACCGCGAGCAGCTCGATGAAGCTCCCGTCGCCCACCGGGACGATTCGATTGTGGGTGCCGAGCCCGTCGTGGCGGCCTCCGGGCACGGCGCTCAACTCGAGCTCCTTCTGCATCCGCGCCGCCGCAGCGTCGAGATCGCTCGTCCCGTAGATGACGTGGTCGATCCGCACCGACGCGAGCCTAGTGCGTCCGGCCCGCGCGGCGCGAGAGCGGCATGCACCGCGCGGGCGTGCTCGGGCTAAGCCTTCACATCGAGGCTGCCAGGCGTCACCGGTGTTGAGACGTTCGGCGCGGTGCTCCGCCGCGCAAGCTTCGCCCGATCCTCGGCATCGCCGTCGTTGTCCGGTTTGAGCGGGTGCGTCGCTGCCTTCATCGGGTCAATGATCGCGTTGGCGGGTCGGGGTCCCGACCCCACCCCTTCCACTGGTGCGCTGCTCATAGCTCTCTCCTTCGTGTGGGTGTGCGTACCTGTCATCGGACGGGCGCACGAGCCGCCTTATCAGTCTGAGGGGCTTCTCACGAGCTGCGATGTGGAATGCTCCTGCCCGCCCGCGCGGCGTGCGCGCGGTTTCGATCAGTCAACGGAGGAAGGGGCGGCACATGTCGAGCGAGCGCGCAGCCATCGTCACGGGAGCGTCGAGCGGGATCGGCCTTGCCATCGCGCGGGTGCTCGGGGAGGAGGGCTACAGCCTCACGGTGGCAGCCAGGCGGCCCGAGAAGCTCGAGGCGGCTGCCGAGGGGCTCGTCGCGGAAGGCTATGACGTGCAGTCGCTCCCCGTGAACGTCGCCGAGGAGGATGACATCAAGAAAGTGGTGGACGCGCACCGCGAGCGATTCGGGCGCTGCGACGTCCTCGTCAACAACGCCGGCGTCGGCGTCGGTGCTGCCGTCGCGGAGATCGCCACCAAGCGCGTCGACATGCAGCTCGACATCAACCTGCGCCAGATCGTCCTCTTCTACCGCGAATGCATGCCCATGCTCAGGGAGGCAGCCGCGCAGCACAAGAACGCACTCGTCGTCAACACCTCATCGATCTCGGGCAAGCACGGCGAGGCATGGCTGTCGGTGTACTCCGCCACCAAGCACGGCGTCGTCGGCTGGACCGAAGCGATGAACAAGGAGATCGGCACCGAGGGCATCAAGTCAACCGCGCTCTGCCCGGCTTTCGTCGACACGCCCATGACCGACTTCGTCAAGGAGCAGGTTCCCCCGGACGAGATGATCCGCCCAGAGGACATCGCCGAGTCCGTCCGCTTTCTGCTGCGGGTGTCCCCCGCCTGCGTCGTCCCCGAGATCATGTTCGTGCGCCCGGGCGACGCCCTGTAGCGCTCAGCGCTCGCCCTTCAGACGCAGCCGCACGCCGCCGGGCTGCCCGGAGCGGTGCCCGCGCGGTCTCGTTCAGCCGCGCACTGCGACCGGTGAGGATGCGTCCTGTGCGGGCGTCTGCGCGAACGTGTCGCCCGCCCTCCTGCGCGCCCGCCTGCCGCGCAGCCGTCGCGCGATGATCCAGCGCGGCGGGTCCGCCTCCTCCGCGAGCCTCTTTCGGCGGCGCCTGTGCGAGCCCGCCACGAGCGCGTGGTGCTCGGCGATCGCGCGGTCGAGCTCGAGGTTCGAGATGCTCGCGAGGCTCGCCTCGAGCTGGTCCACGAGGATCCGCAGCTCGCGCGCCGTCGCCTCGCGCTTGCCGCCGCGCACGCGGGCGAAGCGATCCCACGACTTCGCGAACGCGAGGAAGTCGGTGCGCCCGCCGCAGCGGTGCGCCGCGAGCATCGGGCAGACGCCGCCACGCTCGTCCGTGTAGGCGCCCACGATGATGCGCTCGTAGCGGCGCACGCCCGCAAGCATCGCCTCGCGCGTCGCCACCGGCATGCAGTCGATCGCAAGCCGCAGGCTCTCCACTGGGCTGGTGCTGCGGTGGCGGCGGTTTCGCATAGGCTTTGCCCCGCCGCAGGGCGTCGCGTGCCGCGGCGGATCGCCGCCAAGCGTTCCACACGCGTTCGGAACCGGCAACGCACTCCCTCCTCCTGAAAGGAAACTTGCACATGCAGCTCGGCGTGCACATCGGCTACTGGGGTCTCGGCCTCACCTCCGAGGACCAGCTCAACATCGTCAGGGAGGCAGAGCGTCTCGGCTACAACTCCGTGTGGGCGGCGGAGGCCTACGGATCCGACACCGCCACCGTGCTCGGCTGGCTCGCCGGGCAGACGAGCAAGATCAGGCTCGGCTCGGGCATCTTCCAGATGCCCGCCCGCTCCGCCGCGATGACGGCGATGACCGCCGCCACCATCGACCAGCTCTCGAACGGGCGCATGATCTGCGGCATCGGCTCCTCCGGTCCCCAGGTGGCCGAGGGTTGGCACGGGCAGCGCTTCGCCAAGCAGCTTCAGCGCACGCGGGAGTACGTCGCCGTCATGCGGATGGCGCTCGCGCGCGAACGCGTCGAGTTCAAGGGCGACACGCTCGAGCTGCCGCTCCCCGACGGGCCCGGCAAGGCGCTGAAGCTCACCATCACGCCCGTCCAGGAGCGGATCCCCATCTACCTCGCCGCCATCGGCCCCAAGAACACCGCGCTCGCGGGTGAGATCGCCGACGGCTGGATCCCCACGCTGTTCTCGCCCGAGCACGTCTCGCAGCTGCGCCCGCTGCTCGAGGAAGGCGCCGCGCGGTCGGGCAAATCGCTCGAGGGGTTCGACATCGCGCCGTCGGTGAACCTCTGCATCGACGACAACCTCGACGCAGCCCGCAACACGATGCGCCCGTTCATCGCGCTCTACGTCGGCGGCATGGGCTCCCGCAAGCAGAACTTCTACAACCAGCTCGTCCAGCGCTACGGCTACGAGGCGGAGGCACAGAAGATCCAGGACCTCTACCTCGAGGGCAAGCGCGAGGAGGCGATGGCAGCCATCTCCGACTCGCTCATCGACACGGTGTCGCTGTGCGGGCCCAAGGATCTCGTTCGCGAGCGTATCGCCGTCTACCGCGACGCGGGCGTGGGCACCCTCGGCGTAACGCCCACCGCCTTCACCGCCGAGGAGCGCCTCGAGCAGCTGCGGCTGCTCGCCGAGCTCGCCGCCTGAGCGCGTTCGCGTGGACGCCCCGCCGCAGCAGCCATTGCGCCTGCTGCTCGGCGCCTTCGGCGATCCCGGCCACGCGTTCCCGATGATCGCCCTCGGCCGCGCCCTTCGTGCGCGCGGCCACGAGGTGACGGTGCAGACCTGGAAGCGCTGGCGCAGCCACGTCGAAGCGGAGGATCTCGCCTTCGCCGCCGCCCCCGAGTACCAGGTGTTCCCCACGGGGCCCGAGCCGCTCGACTTCTACGAGGCGGTCGTCCACGCCACGGTCGACACGCAGCCGCTGGTGCGCGAGCTGCGCCCCCACGCCGCGGTCGCCGACATCCTCACACTCGCCCCCGCGCTCGCCGCCGAGCTCGAGCACGTGCCCCGCGCCACGCTCATCCCCCACGTCTATCCCCACAGCGCACCCGGCTTCCCGATCTACTCGCTCGGCGCGCGCCTGCCACGCACCGCCGCCGGGCGCGCGTTCTGGCGGCGCGCCTCCTGGCCGGTCCAGCACGGCCTCGAGCGCGGCCGGGTCGAGCTCAACCGCACGCGTGCCCAGCTCGGCCTGCCCGCGCTCGCCCACGTCCATGGCGGCATCAGCCGCGAGCTCGCCCTCGTCGCCACGTTCCCGCAGCTCGAGTACCCGCGCCGCTGGCCCGCCCACGTCCACGTCGTCGGGCCGCTCATGTGGGAGCCCCCGGCGGCGGACGTCGAGCTTCCCCCCGGCGATGACCCGCTCGTGCTCGTCGCCCCCTCCACCGCCCAGGACGCCGAGCACACGCTCCTCTCCGCTGCGCTGCGCGGCCTGGCAGACACACCGGTGCGGGTGCTCGCAACCTGGAACCGGCGGCTGCCCTCGCAGCCGCTGCCCGTTCCCGGCAACGCGCGCCTCGTGGAGTGGGTGTCCTACTCGCGCACGATGCCCCGCGCCGACGTCGTCGTCTGCCACGCCGGCCACGGAACGCTCGCCCGTGCGCTCGCATGCGGCTGCTCCGTCGTCGCCTGCCCGGCAGCGGGCGACATGAACGAGAACGCCGCGCGCCTCGATTGGGCGGGGGCGGGCGTGCGCATTCCCCGCCGCCTGCTCTCGCCGCGCACGCTGCGCCTCGCCGTCGAGCGCGCGCTCGGTGAAGCGTCGATACGGGCGCGCGCCGAGGAGATCGCCCGTTGGTTGCGCGCGCACGATCCGGCGCTCGCCGCCGCGCGGCTCGTCGAGCAGCTCGCCACGGGGCAGCAGGTGGGCGGTGCGTCTCCCGGCAGCGTCGCCCGCCGCTAGGCGCGCTTCGGCGCAACGACGCTCACGAGCCCCGCGTTCACGCGCACCCGCATCCGGCGGGGAGTCTCACCCTCGCGCACGAGCTGCGCAACCCGCGCGAGCGCCTCCGCGCGCACGTCCTCCTCGAGCGCCGCCATCCAGCTCATCGACGCCACGTAGTCGATCGTCCGCTCCGGGTCCCCCTCCTGCCAGAACGACAGCTGGATCACCCGCGGCTCGCCGAAGCCGCCCGCCGCCCGCACCGAGTCCTGCCACGACGGGCCGTCGAAGTGCGGGTGCTCGGGGCGCAGACGAGTTATCAGCGTCCCCACCGCGTGCGCCCACGACGCCCCGCTCCAGTCAGCAGCCGTGCTCAGCACCGCGAGCCCGCCGTCGGGTTGCAGCACGCGGCGGATCTCCTCGAGCGCCCGCGCCGGCTCGAACCAGTGGAAGGCGTCCGCCACCGTCACCGCCGCCACCGATTCGTCTCCGAGCGGGATTGCCTCTGCCGTCCCCGCCTTCACGCGCTCCTCGCCCACGATCGTCGCGAGCACCGCCCGCAGCGAGTCCTGCGGCTCCACCGCGATCACGTCCATGCCTGCGCCCATCAGCCCGCGCGTCAGCTTGCCCGTGCCCGCCCCGAGGTCGAGAACGGGAGCGCCCTCCGGGATGCCCAGCTCGCGCATGATGCTCGCCGCCGTCTCCGCCGGGCACTCCGGCCGGCCGCGCTCGTAGACGTCCGCAACGGAGTCGAACTGCCTGGCGAGGGGGTGCAGCGACATAGGCGCGAGGGTAGCCGGTCCGGTCGCGAGCGTCCCTGCGGGCGCGCGGACTTGGCGCGCGGGCTTGGACGGCGCGCGGGATGGATCCTCTGCCCGTGCTCCGAGAACCTACGCGGGCGGCTGGGCGCCGCGCGAATACTCGCCGGCGTTTGCGGTCGCGGCGGGCGCGAGCAGGTACACCACTGCCGCCGCGCCCAGCAGCACTCCACACTCCCACAGCATCGTCTCGAGGCCCTGCGCCACGGTCAGGCGCTTGAGCGATCCCGGTCCCGGAAACACTTCGAGATTTTCAACGATCAAGTAGATGCGCAGCCCGAACACCGCGAAGGCAGCGCCCAGCAGGCCGCAGACGACGAAGAAGCTGAGCCCGCCCACTGCTCCGGACTCGAGTTCCGGGAGCCATCGCGACGATGCGTACACCCCCACCGCGAGGCAGACGACGAAGATGATGATCGGGACCGCCACGGGGGAATCCTTGCCGAGGGCTCGGACAGTGGCGGGAGCCGTGCCGCGGAGACCAGGTCGTGCGCTCGGGCTCGGCGGCTGTTTGGGATCGCCGCCGAGAGCCCCCTTCAGCGGCTGATCACGTCCGCCGCGCGATCATCCTTCGACTCCGGGGGTGGGACTCGAACCCACAACCTCGACGTTAACAGCGTCGCACTCTGCCAATTGAGTTACCCCGGACCGTCTAGTGCCGAGTCGGAAAGCACTCTCTCGAGAGCCGCATCCGGAATGAGGACGAATCCTTCCTCGACCTCAGCATGGCAATTAGAGCACAGAAGCACGCACTTGCGCGCCTCGGCCCGGAGCGCCTCAAGAGACAGCGCGACCCCCTTCGCGTTGATCTCCAGCCTCTTCTCGGTCGGCTCTACATGGTGGAAATGGAGAGCCCGCATGTTGGCCATGTACCCACAGATGCGGCATGCTCCGCCGGCCTCCCGTACCAAGATGGCCTTTACCTTGCGCCGTCGCCGCGAGACAGCTTCCGCTCGGCATCGCCGACAGCGGTAGTAGCCGCGTCCGTCGACGACGTACTCGGTCTCACCGTGACTGGCGCAGGTCATCCGCACGACGCGAAGGCCGGCGTCCCTGGCCGCCCTCGCCTCGGGTGACCGTCGGCGTCCGCGTCCGTTCAGCGTCCGTAGGCCGTGCCTCATCAGCCAATGGCGCACCGTCGCCTTACTCCGGTCTAGGTGTGTCGCCATCTCGGCGATCGACATTCCGGCCTCCACGAGCGGCGCAAGCTGCTCTCGTGTCAGCCCGCCTCTAGGCGCGTGCTTGCTGCGGTTCACAGCCTCAAGACCATGCCTTCCGACCCAATGGGCAACGGTCGATTCGTGCAGGTCCACGCGCTGAGCGATCTCAGCCAGCGACAGGCGCTCTCTCAGCATCTGCTCCAGGGGACCTCGATCCATGCACCTAATTGTCGTCGCTGCTTGGGACGAAACCCTTGGAATGCGGGGGAAATCGCGTAGGCGCCGCACAGCTCTTCGCGCCCGAGTGCTTCAGCGCGGCGCCCTATCGCTCCCGGTGTGCTCCAGGACCTGCGCATAGGCGCGATCGAACTCGCGCTTGACCAACCCCTTCCGAGTCGCGAGCGAGCTGACGTCGATGTCAGCTCGTCCCCGCGCCCGCTGGATCTCTCGGTCCAAACGGGCGAGCTCGAGCTGCAGTCTCTGCACCTCGAGCATCGATGGCTTCGGCTCCTCGCGCCCCGCTTCCACGATCAGCTCGGCGATCAACCGCTTCAGCTCCGGGTCGTCATCGAGCTCCGGCCCCTCCCCCGGCCGGTCGGCCATCGGCTGGCGTAGATCGCCCGCACGCAGGTGTCGCGCAGCCTTGCGGAGGAGCTCGCTGGAGAAATGCTCATCGATCTCAATCGCCGCGAGAGCCTTCTCGCCCTCATCGGGTAAGGAGATACACAGAGCGAGAAATGCTCGCTCTGTGTCTGCGCGACCTGCTATCGAGCGGACGGGCGCCTGCGCACCGTTGGGCACCGGGTCTCGACGGCCCCCACCCCCCGACCTGTCTCCCGCCACGTTCGCGTCCTGTTTTGTCAATCGACGCTCCAGCACTGACTCGTTTTCCCCAAAGCTGCGTGCAACCAGTCTCATCAAGTCCATTCGCATGACGCTCTCGCCGAGCTGCGCGAATATCGGGCGCAGTTGCTCGATCATGCGATCCTGGCCCTCCGCCGAGGATCCGTCGCCATGCGCCAACACGCTCTGGATACGGAAGCGGATGAACGGCACCGATGCCGCCACCGCTGCATTTATCGCCGCCGCACCGTCGCGCTGAACGACCTCTGCCGGATCCGCACCGTCTGGTAGCGACACGACCCGCAGGTCCAATTTGTGCTTCTGGGCCAAGCCGAATGCGCGCAGCATCGCCTCTTGCCCCGCCGCATCTGCGTCGAGTGCGAGCAATGCGGTCTTGGCCGTGCGCGCAAGCTCACGGACCTGCTCGTCGGTTAGCGCGGTCCCCATCAGACCCATCGCATTCCGCAGCCCAGCTTGGTGCAGAGCGATCACGTCCGTGTATCCCTCACAAAGGATCGTCGCATCTGCCTTTGCCGCATGGTGACGCGCGATGTGTCCTCCGTACAGGTACCGCCCCTTGTGGTACAGCTCGTTGTCCGACGTGTTCAGGTACTTCGGTTGCTGGTCGGCACCCACCGCCCGCGCCCCGAAACCCAGCACGCGCCCGCGCAGGTCGGCGAGCGGGAACATGATGCGCTTGCGGAAGCGGTCGTACAGCTTGCCCGTCTGCTGCGAGCGCTGCACCAGGCCCGCGTCGTAGATCTCGCGGTTGGAGAAGCCATTGCGGCGCGAGGCGAGCATCAGTTTGTCCCACGCGCTCGGCGCATAGCCCACGCGGAACTCCCGCAGCGTCTCCTCCTGCAGGCCCCTTTCGAGCAGGTACTCGCGCGCCTTTGCCGCCTCCCTGGACTCCCACAGATACCGCTCGTAGTAGGACGTCGCCCGATCGAGCAGCTCGAGCAGCCGCTCCCGCCGCGTGCGGCGCTCCGCCTCGCCCGGATCCTCCTGTTCGCGCTCGAGCTCCACCCCCGTCCGCTCCGCCAGCAGCTCGAGCGCGCCCTTGAAGTCGACGCCCTCTGTCTCCTGCACGAAAGTGAACACGTCACCCGACGCCTGGCAGCCGAAGCAGTAGTACACCTTCTGCGCCGGGTCGATCCCGAACGACGGCGTGCGCTCCTCGTGGAACGGGCACAGGCCCTCATAGCGAGCGGGCCCCGCGCGCCTCAGCTCGGTGCGCGCGGACACCAGCTCGAGGAAGTCCACCGCGTCGCGGACGCGGTCCTTCGACTCCTTCGTGTAGAGCGCCACGCGGCTACGCTAGCGGGCGAACGCCTGCGGCACCTGCAGCTCGGTGTAGGCGCGGATGCAGTACCGGTCCGTCATTCCCGCAAGGTAGTCGGTGACACGGTCGGCGAGCGCCCCATCGCCGCCCTCCGCGCCCTCCCTCCCCGGCGGCAGCAGCTCGGGGTGCTCGACGTAGTGTTCGAACAGCCGTCTCAGCACCGCCGCTATCTTGGCGTGCTCGGCACGCACTGCCGGCCCCAGGTACACGCGCTCGAACATGAAGTCGCGCAGCGCGCTCATCGCCGGCCCCGCCTCCGGGCCCTGCACGATGTCCCCCGCGCGATCTGACTGCTCCACCATGTCGTGGACGAGCGCATCGATCCGCGCCGAGCCACTCGCCCCCAGCACCGCGATCGGCTCGGCCGGGAGCTCCTCCTCGCGCAGCAGCCCCGCACGCATCGCGTCGTCGATGTCGTGGTTGATGTAAGCCACCCTGTCGATCACCCTCACGATCCTCCCCTCGAGCGTCGCCGGCGGCTCCGTGCGGCTCGAATGGCGCGCGATCCCTTCGCGTACCGGCGCCGTGAGGTTGAGGCCGGCGCCGTCCCGCTCGAGCTCGTCCACGATCCGCAGCGAATGCTCGAAGTGGTGGAAGTCCCTGCCGAAGCGCTCTTTCAGACAGGCGTCGAGCGCCTCCTCGCCGATGTGCCCGAACGGCGGATGGCCGAGGTCGTGGCCGAGCCCGATCGCCTCCACGAGATCCTCGTTCAGCGACAGCCCCCGCGCCACCGTGCGCGAGATCGTGGTCACCTCGAGCGTGTGCGTGAGGCGCGTGCGGTAGTGGTCGCCCCGCGGTGCCACGAACACCTGCGTCTTGTGCGTGAGGCGCCTGAACGCCTTGCAGTGGACGATCCGGTCTCGGTCTCGCTGGAAGGGCGTGCGCAACGCGCAGTCCTCCTCCTCGCGCTCCCGCCGCGCCGGATAGGAGCGGGCGGCGAGCGGCGAGAGCAGCCGCTCCTCGCGCTCAGCCCAGCGTTGCGCGAACGCAGCCGCAACCGCGTCCTGGGCGCGCGCCGTGCTCACCGCACCTCACCCCCGCCGCCGGCGCGCACACCGCCGCGATCATTCCTTGCGGCGCCAGTCATCGCGCATCGTCAGCCGGTTCACCCAGTGGCTCCACTTGCCCATGTGCGCAGCGTCCCCCTCGTACACCGGCGCGCTCCCGCTCGGCTCCGGCAGCGCCTGCGTAGCCGCCGCGTCGATCCGCAGATCCACCCGCCGTTCGTGCAGGTACGCCACGTCGGCTGCTTCCACGAACCGCTGGCCGGAGGACGTCATGGCGATCACCAGGCCGTGGAAGATGTCCAGCTCCTGGGCGGCGATCACGTGCCGAACGGTCCCCACCCGCTCGCCTTCGCAAGCGTGCACCGGCACGCCCTCTCTGAGCACCTCGTATGCGATCGGCTCGCCCTCGTCCATGGATCCCACGATACACGCGCACACCCGTCGGACCCGCCCGCCCGTCAGCAGCCTGCCCGGCGCGCCCCATCGTCCTCACCGCCGCCGCCCCCGGCCGAGCTCAGCGCGCGGCGGCAGGCGCGAGGCGCACGTGTGCGTGGTGCTCGAGCGTCTCGGAGATCGCCCGCTCCACCTGCCCGAGCGCGGGATCGGACGCCTCCGGGGGCTCGGTGAGCGCCTGCGCGAGCGCCTCCGTCATGAAGCGGTAGGCGTCCTCTGAGAGCGGGAACGACCCCGCCTCGCAAGCACCGCACACAACGCCTCCCGCCGCCCCCGAGAAGCCCACGAGGTGCTCGCGCTCGCCGCAGCTCGCGCATGCCCCCAGCTGCGGCGCCAGCCCCGCCGCGTGCATCAGCTTCATCCTGAACGCGAGCGCGCCCGCCCGTCCAGCGTGCGCCCTCGCCCCGCCCGCCTGCTCGTCGAGCAGCACGAGCTGCCTGCACAGCAGGTTGAAGACGCCCGGATGCGGCTCCGCCGTCTCGAACAGCCGTCCCACCGCGTCGCACGCCCGCGCAGCCGCGTCGAGCGCACGCGCGTCGGTGCGCAGCCTCGCATGTCCCTCGACCGTCGAGGCGCCCGTCACCGTGAGCAGCTCGCCGCGGCCTTCATGCAGCTCGATCTGCAGCCGGAAGAACGGCTCGAGCCGCCCGCCGAAGCGGCTGCGCGAGCGCCGCACGCCCTTCGCGATCGCGCCCACGCGCCCCCGGTGGGGCGTGTAGAGATGGAGGATCCGATCCGCCTCGCCGTAGCGCATCGAGCGAAGCACCACCGCCTCGGTCTTCACCGGTCCGGGCATCGCCTCCGAGTCTAGGTTCGCCGGCGGCGCCCGGGGCGATGCGCCGCGCTCCGGAGCGGGCACGACGCTGCCGCCGCCTACGCCCTGAGCCGTGGCTATATTTTCTGAAGTGATGAGCGAGATAGTCGTCTACACGACCGAGCCCTGCTCCTTCTGCGGGCGCGTGAAGGGCATCCTCAGCTCGCACGGGCTCGAGTTCTCCGAAGTCAACCTCTCGAAGGACCCCGCCGGGCGTGTGCAGCTCGCTCGGACCACGGGCATGATGACCTTCCCCCAGGTGGTCGTCGACGGCGAACTGCTCGGGGGCTTCAAGGAGGTTCAGGAGGCGTCCGAGGACGGGCGCCTCGACGAGCTCACCGCCGCTTGAGCGAGCGGCTCTTGCGCGGGGGCGCCTGACACCCCTCGCATACGTACGTTCCGCGTCCCGCCACCACCATCTTCACGATGCTCCTGCCGCACACCCCGCACGGCTCGCCCTCGCGCCTGTGCACGAGGAAGCGGTCCTGAAAGGAGCCTGCCTGCCCGTCCACGTGGCGGAAGTCGTCGATCGTCGCACCGCGCGCGTCGATGCCCGCGGCGAGTGCGTCGATCAGCGCCACGCGCAGGCGCTCGTGCTGCTCGATGCTCAGTCGCCCCGCGGGACGGCGCGGATGCAGGCGTGCGCGGAACAGCGCCTCGTCGGCATAGATGTTGCCCACCCCCGCCACCCTTCGCTGGTCGAGCAGCAGGGCCTTGATCGGCGCGGTGCGGCCCCGCGCGAGCGCGCGCAGGTGCTGCGCGGTGAACTGCTCCGAGAACGGCTCGAGGCCGAGGCGGGCTGCGAAGAACGCCTCCATCGCCTCGCTGCCGACGAGCAGCTCGCCCGTGCCGAAGCGCCGCGGGTCGACGATCGCAAGGCGCACCCCGCCACGGGCCGCCGCGCCGCGCCGCGCGCGAGCGCCCTCGCGTGCGGAGAGCCGGACGCGCACTCGCGTGTGCGGGGGCTCGGGGGCGGGGTCGGCGAGCACCGCGCCGGTCATCCGCAGGTGCTGGGCGAGATACACCTCATCGTCGAGGATCCACAGGAGGTACTTCCCGCGCCTCGAGAGCTGCTCGACGACTCTTCCCTCGAGCGCCGCCTCGAGCTCGGCGGGCGCGAGCGGGCGCGACCAGCGCGGGTCGAGGATACGCACCTCGAGCAGGCGCCTGCCCTCCACGAGCGGCGCGAGCTGGCGCCTGATCGTCTCAACCTCCGGAAGCTCGGGCATGCGCCTCCTAGCCTATGAAGCTGCTGCCCGGCAGGCCATTCGCCTCGCCGCCCGTCAACCACCGCAGAACGCTCGCCCCGACGTCCGCGAGCGGGCCGTCATGGCGCTGCGCACGCCCTCCGCTCCGCGCCGCCATCGCGCCGCTGAGCGCCAGCAGCGGCGCGTACTCGCGGGTGTGGTCGGTGCCCGGGTGCGTCGGGTCGACGCCGTGGTCGGCGCTGACGACGAGCAGATCGCCCTCGGGCAGGCGAGGAAGGAGCTGCTCGAGGAAGTCGTCGATCTCGGCGAGCGCGGCGGCGAAGCCGTCGACGTCCTTGCGGTGACCGTAGACCTGATCGGTCTCGATCAGGTTCACGAACACGAGGCCGCCCTCGAGCTCCTCGAGAAGCCCCCGCACGCTGTCGAGCGCCTGTGCATTCGTCGCTCCCGGGTGCGAGCAGCTCACACCGACGTGCGCGAACAGGTCGTCGATCTTGCCGACGCCGTGCACCTCCACGCCCGCATCGCACAGCTCGTCGAGGTAGCTGCGCGATGGCGGCGCGAGCGAGTAGTCGCGCCGGCCGAGGGTTCGCCGGAAGGAGCCCTCGTGCCCCTCGAACGGCCGCGCGATCACACGGCCCACTGCGTCCGCTCCGTGCATCTCGGCGCGCGCCGCCTCGCATGCGCGGTAGAGCTCATCGGGCGGCACGCGCTCGACGTGCGCGGCGAGCTGCAGGACGGAGTCCTGGGAGGTGTAGAGGATGAGCGCGCCCGTGCGCAGGTGCTCGGCTCCGAACTCGGCGATCGCGGCGAGCCCGTTGTCGGGGCGGTTGCAGATCAGCTCCCTGCCCGTCGCGCTGCGCAGCCGCTCGATCACCTCGGCGGGGAACCCGTCCAAATAGGTGGGCAGGGGCCGGTCGAGCACCACGCCCATCAGCTCCCAGTGCCCGGTCACCGAGTCCTTCCCGGGGCCGAGCGGGTGCAGCCGGCCGAAGACAGCCTCACGCGTGGGCGCTCCGAGCCCCTCCACTGGCGTGATCGCCCCCAGCCCGAGCGAGCTGAGCGCGGGCAGCGACAGCCCCCCCACCTCCTGCGCAACGTGCGCGAGCGTGTTCGTGCCGGCATCGCCGTAGCGCGCGGCATCGGGCAGAGCGCCCACGCCGCAGGCGTCGATGACGAGCACTAGCGCTCGCCTGGCGGCGGTCCGGTTCATCGGCGGATTGTGAAGGGAGCGGCCGAGCTAGCGCGTCGCCCGGGGATGCGCGGCGAAGTAGGCGTCCTTCAGCCGCTCCGCCGAGAGGTGCGTGTACACCTGCGTCGTCGAGAGGTCGGCGTGACCGAGCATCTCCTGGAGCGAGCGCAGGTCGCAGCCGCCCGCCAACAGGTGCGTCGCGAACGTGTGCCGCAGGGTGTGCGGGCTCATCTTCGAGGCGAGGCCCGCGCGGCGCGCGTGCCCCTGCACGATCTTGTACAGGCCCTGACGGGTGAGACCGCCGCCGCGCCTGTTGAGGAACAGGCGCGAGCGGCTCTGCTCAGCAACCAGCCGCGGCCGGGCGCTGTGGCAGTAGCCGACGAGCGCGGCGAGCGCCTCGCGGCCGATCGGGACGAGCCGCTCCTTGGAGCCCTTGCCGCGCGCCCGCAGCAGGCCCTCCTCGAGGTCGACGTCGCCGAGCTCGAGCTCAACCGCCTCGGAGGCACGCAGCCCGCTCGCGTACATCAGCTCGAGCAGCGCGCGGTCGCGCACGGCGAGCGGGTCGGTCCCCTGCGGCTGCGCGAGCAGGCGATTGACCTCGTCGCGGGTGAGAACGCGTGGGAGCCGCTGCGGCTTGCGCGGGCCCCGAAGCTCCGCCGTGGGGTCGTGGTCGATGACGCCCTCGCGGCGAAGGTGACGGTAGAAGGAGCGCAGGCACGCCACCTTGCGCCCGAGCGTCGTAGCAGCCACTGGCGCGCGCCCGTCCTTGCCCGCCGCGAGCTCGTCGAGGAAGCGCGCGAGCTCGCCATGGCCCGCTTCCGTTGCGGTGCAGCCGCTGCGCTCGAGGAACTCGCCGAACTGGAGCAGGTCCGAGCGATATGCCTCGAGCGTGTTGCGCGAGAGGCCGCGCTCGAGCTCGAGATAGGCGAGGAAGTCGAGCAGCAGCGGGCCGATCCCGCCCGCGGGCGCCCGGCGCTCCTCGTCCGCCGCCGCCCGCGTGCCCGCCGCCGGCTCGAGCGCTTTGTGGGCAGCGACACCGGGTGAGGCAATGCGGGTGGATGCCATGAACTGAGCTTCGCTCAGTCGGGCGCCCAACCCTGGCGGTGCAATCAGCCGTTCAGATGCCGCTGCAGCCAGAGCAGGCCGATGAGGGTCTTCGCGTCGCGGCAGCCCGCTATCGCCTCGGCGAGCCGCTCGAGTGGCCACGGGACAACCTCGATGCGCTCCTCCTCGCCGCTGTCCGCCTGCTCCTCGAACAGCTCGGTCGCCGAGAACAGGTGCACCTCCTCGTCGGTGAAGCCCGCGCTCGAGTAGTAGCGCACGATCAGCTGCCAGCGGCGCGCTCCCTTGCCGATCTCCTCCGCGAGCTCCCGCCGCGCCGCCGCCGCCGGCTCCTCGCCTTCGACGTCGAGCCGCCCTGCGGGCAGCTCGAGCAGATAGTCCCCCACCGTCTCGCGAGGCTGGCGTACGAGCCACACCCGCGCGCCGTCGTGCGCCACGATCCCCACCGCACCGGCGCTGCGCACGATCTCGCGCGACACCTCGCCGCCGTCGGCGTGGCGGAAGCGCTCCACGCGCATGCGCATGATCCGCCCGTCGTAGACCGTATCCCCGCCGAGCGGCTCGATGCTCACCGTGCGCTCCCGCGCCCGATCACGCGGCGCGCGTCCTCGGTGTCTGCGATCAGCTCCGCCAGCACGCCTCCGGCGACGAGCGCGGCAGCGAAGAACAGCGGGTCCTCGGCGGGGCCGCGTCCCATCGCCTCGCCAGCGACGCCGCTGTGGGCGAACGCCCGCAGATCCACCGCCGCGCGACGCCAGTCGTGGCGCGCGATCCGTGCCGGGCGCTCGACGTCGGGTCCCTCGACGGGCCTGCCCTCGGAGGCTCCGCCGAACACCGCGCCGAGGCCGGCGCGCAGATCGCTGCCTACCGGCGAGCGCATGCCCGCCGGGAGCGCCACGGTGACGGGCTCGAGCAGCAGGTCGAGAACCGTGAGGGTGTGATGTGAGATCGGGCGATGCCGCGGACGCTCATCGCCGGAGGACATGCGCGCGACGAGCAGCGTCGGGCAGCCGAGCGACAGCGCGACGTGGGCGCTGTCGAGCGCCGCCATCCCGCCGTGGCCGAGCGGCGTGCCCGAGCCGAGGATGCCCGGCCCGGGACCGCACACGGCGGCGTCCCAGCCGAGCGCTCTCAGCCCGTGGTGAAGCGCGCCCGCACGCGTCACCGCCTCGCTCTCGCCGCCGAACGCCGCGCCGGCGGTGATGTGACCCGCGAGCAGGCCGCGCTCCATCAACTCCGCCACCGCTAGGGAATGCGACCCGGGCAGCGCCCCGCCCTCGGTCTGGACGTACCCGAGCCGCGCCCCCGGTGAGCGCTCGGCGAACGCCCACGCCACCGCGGCGAGCTGCCCGTGCAGGGCGAGCACCGCCACCGGGCGCTCGAGCGGCAGCTCCATCTGCTCGTCGTCGACAGGCATCACCGCGTGCTGGAGGCTCGTGTAGTTCAGCTTCATCACGTGCGCACCCGGCTTTCCCCCGCCCTGCAGTCCGCGGGAAAGGTTGGCGTGGACGACGTCGTATCCGCCCGAGCCGAGGCGGAGGTCGAGCGCCTCAACGTTCACGATCACCTCGTCACCCACCTCGGCGCGGCCCACGAGCGCCTCGTCGCAGATCGCAGGGCGCCGGGCGCCGCCCCCTCCGCCGGCGCCGTTTGCGCGCAGCTCGACGAGCAGCCGCTGCTCACCCGTCGCCGGGCCAGGCGACGCCGTGCCCGCGCGGGGCTCCCCCGGGTGGCACTCCACCACGATCGCGCGGCGCAGCTTGAGCATCTGCGCGGAAGCTACCCGTCCGCAGCCGGCGCCAGCGCCGCCGTCTCGTCGAGCAGCGCGAGCGCCACGTCGAGCATCGCCTCGAGCGCAACCGCGCTCACGCGCTCGCCCGGCTCGTGGTTGCGCTCGGTGCCGTTCGCGAGGTTCACAGTGGAGAACCCTTGGGCGATCAGCGCGTTGGCGTCCGAGCCCCCGCCGCTGTTCAGCGGCTGCGGCTCGTAGCCGCACGCGCGCAGAGCGCGCTCGGCCACCTGCACGGCGGGCGCGGAGGATGTGAGCCTGTAGCCCGAGAACGTCCGCTCCACCGCCACGTCGAGATCGCAGTCGCAGTCGGGCATGTTGGCGGCGTCCTGGGCGCGGTCCACGATCTGTGCGAGCACCTCCTCGGCCCGCGCCTCATCGAGCGAGCGCACCTCTGCGAGGACCGTGCACTCTTCGGGCACCACGTTCATCGCCGTTCCTCCGGCGATCGTCCCGACGTTCGCAGTGGTGCGCTCGTCCAGGCGCCCGTTCGGCATCGAGCTCAGCGCCCGCGCCGCAGCAAGGATGGCGCTGCGTCCATCCTCCGGGCGGATCCCCGCATGGGCGGCTGCGCCCCGGAACGACAGCTCGATGCGGAAGTGCGTGGGCGAGCCCACGACGACGCCGCCGATCGGGGTTGCGTGGTCGAAGACGTAGCCGAACTCGCTGCGCAGGCGCTTGGCGTCGAACGCGCGGGCGCCGGCGAGAGCGATCTCCTCGCCCACCGTGAACAGCAGCTCGAGGTCGACGGGGGCGCCTCTGCTGTGCGCGCGGCGGGCGAGCGCGAGCACGACCGCTATCGCCGCCTTGTTGTCGGCGCCGAGGATGCCTTCGTTGGCGTTTTCCCACACGCCCTCGACGAGCACCGGCTCGACCGGAGCCTGCAGCGGGACCGTGTCGAGGTGCGCGCAGAGCATCAGCGAGCGCCTGGGGGCGCCCGCGCCGGCGGGGCCGACGGGGAGCCGCGCGAGCAGGTTGCCGCAGTCGGATCCCACCGCTGGGCCCGCGTCGTCCTCCTCCACGCTCGCCCCCAGCGCCCGCAGCTCGCGCGCGACCCGCTCGAAGCATGCGCGCTCGCGGCCCGACGGGCTCTCTATCCGGCAGAGCTCCTCGAACATGGCGCCGAGCTGACGGCGCTCGAGCGGCTCCGCGCGCGAGCCGGTGGCGCCCGCGCTCACGTGCGGCCGGAGCGCGGCGCGGGCTCACGCCCCGCCGCGGGCCGCGTGTCCTCGAGCCTCAGCTCACCGCGGTCTGCGTGCGAGGGCAGCTGGCTGCCCTCGCCGCCCGCCGCCTCCGTGCGGTGCTCGGCTCCGGTGCCCGCCTCGGAGCGCGAGGCGGCGCCGGTGCGCGCCCCCGCGCGCTCGAGCGCCGCCGCGATGAAGCCGCGGAACAGCGGCGCGGGACGCTCCGGGCGCGACTTGAACTCCGGGTGGAACTGCGACGCCACGAAGAACGGGTGCTCCTCGAGCTCAACCACCTCCACCAGGCGCTCGTCGGGAGAGGTGCCCGAGATCCGCAGGCGCCCGGCGCCGCCCGTGTCGAGGGCGTTGGTTAGCCGCTTGCGCAGGAGGTTGTTCACCTCGTAGCGGTGGCGGTGGCGCTCGTAGATGACCGCCTCGCCGTAGAGCTCGCGCGTGCGCGTGCCGTCGTGCAGCTTGATCGGGTCGGCGCCGAGGCGCATCGTCCCGCCCAGGTCCGCTACCTCCTTCTGCTCGGGCAGCAGGTCGATCACGGGGTTGGGCGTCTCGGGATCCATCTCCGTCGAGTTGGCACCCTCGAGCCCGGCGACGTGGCGGGCGAACTCGCTCACCGCCACGTGCATGCCGAGGCAGATGCCCAGGTAGGGGATGCGCTCTTCGCGCGCCACCTGCGCCGCGATGATCTTCCCCTCCCAGCCGCGGCCGCCGAAGCCTCCGGGGATCAGGATCCCGTCCACGCCCGCCAGCCGCTCGCGCGCCTGCGCGGCGTCGAGCAGCGTCTCGGAGTCGATCCAGTCGATCTCCACCTTGCTGTCCTGGAGCGAGGCGGCGTGGCGCAGCGCCTCGGACACCGACAGGTAGGCGTCCTCGAGCTTCACGTACTTGCCCACGAGCGCAATCCGGACGGTGCGCGCGGCATGCGCGGAGCGCTCGATCGGCTCCTCCCAGCGCTCGAGCGCGGGCGGCGACGCCTGCACGCCGAAGTGATCGAGGATGAAGTCGTCGACGCCCTGCTCGCGGAACGTGAGCGGCACCTTGTAGATGTCGTCCACATCGCACGCCGACACGATCGCCTCGACGGGAAGGCTCGCGAACAGCGCGATCTTCTTGCGAATGTCCTGCGAGAGCGACCCTTCGGAGCGGCACATGAGCATGTCGGGCGCGATCCCGATGCGCCGCAGCTCGTTCACCGAGTGCTGTGTGGGCTTCGTCTTCAGCTCGCCCGCGTGGCCGATGTAGGGGACGAGCGTGAGGTGGATGAACATGCAGCGCCTGCGCCCCACGTCCACGGGGTACTGGCGGATCGCCTCGAGGAACGGCAGCGACTCGATGTCGCCCACGGTCCCGCCGATCTCCGTGATGACGAAGTCCACGTCGCTCGACTCCGCGATCAGCGAGATGCGCTGCTTGATCTCGTCGGTGATGTGGGGCACCACCTGGACGGTCCCTCCGAGGTAGTCGCCGCGGCGCTCCCGCCGGATGACCGTGTCGTAGATGCCGCCCGCCGTCACGTTGGAGGCGCGGCTCGTGTTGGCGTCGGTGAAGCGCTCGTAGTGGCCGAGGTCGAGATCGGTCTCGGCGCCGTCCTCGGTGACGAACACCTCCCCGTGCTGGTAGGGGGACATCGTGCCCGGGTCCACATTGATGTAGGGGTCGAACTTCTGTAGCCCCACGGTGAGCCCGCGCGAGACGAGCAGCCTGCCGATCGACGCGGCGGCGATCCCCTTGCCGAGCGAGGACACCACGCCGCCCGTGACGAAGATGAAGCGGGTCTTGGCTGGGGCCTGTGCGCGGCGGTCGGGTGAGTGCAAGGTCATGAGGGCCTGCCCCAAGAGTCTAGTTCGCGGAGCCCCGGAGTCCGATCCACGAGCGCCGAGATCGAGCGCAGCTCGCCGTACAGGGCGATCCCGGCGAGCACGCCGAGCGCGACGAGCTGGCCGGTCTCGGACAGCGCGAGCACGAGCCACAGCCCCGCCAGCGCGCCCATCACGCCCGCCCCGGTGTCGCCGAGCAGCACGCGCTCGCGCAGGTCGTAGGCGCCCGCCACGAGCGCCGGCGCGGCGAACAGGCCGATGGCCCACAGGGGACGCAGTTCCCCCGAGCCGATCGCGAGGCCCGCTCCGAGCAGGGCGAAGGCCTTGAGCGTGCGGCCGGGCCGGAGGTCGAGCAGGTTGAAGACGTGTGTCGCCAGCACGAGCACCGCGGCAGCGAGCAGCCAGCGCCCGTCCGAGAGGCCGAGATAGCTCATCGACAGCAGCGCGACGCCGAGCGATCCCGCCGCCTTCAGAGGGCCTGGCGTGAGCTCGCCGCGCAGCACCGCCGCGCCGTGACCGCGCACGCCGCGGACGACCGGCGCCTCCGCCGGGGTGAGGAGGTCGTCGAGCATGCCGAGCGCGAGCACCCCGAGCGCGTAGGCGGCGACGGGGAGCGCCTGGGGATAGAGGAGATCGGCGGAGGCGAGACGCTCGAGCAGCATCAACGGCACGAGCGCGAGCGCTGCGGCTGCGAGCACGAGCACGCCGAACGGGAACGGCAGCGGGCGCCGGCGGAAGTTGCTCCGCACGTGGCCGCCTTCGCGCAGGGCCCGCAGCAGCGGTGGAGCGAGCGCTGTGGCGAGTACGAGGGCGAGCAGGAACGGCAGCGCATGCATTGCTGGAAGCTAGCGTCGCGAACGGACGAGGCCCAGGGCCGCGCGGGAGCAGCGGGCCGAGACCGGGACGCGGCTAGTAGAGGCGGCTCACGCCCTTCGCGTCGACGAGGATCTCACCGATGCGCAGGCGCGTGAGGAACGTCGAGGACATGCCCTTCCTGTTGCGGTCCAGGAAATCGACGAGGTTGAACTGCGAGCCAACCGAGACGATCAGGCGGGCGCCCTTCTCCGCGGCGATCAGCATCGCCACGTCCTGGCTCATTCCCGGAGCCGGCACGAGCTTGAAGGGCAGGCCGAGCCGCTCCAGGCGCGCCCGCCCCGGCGCGGCGCCTGTCGGGTAGCAGTGGACGACGAGCTCGGCCCCGCAGCGCAGCGCCTGCTCGCCGGCGGAGTCCATGTCGCCGACGATCATGTCGGGCGTGAGGCCCTCCTCGAGCAGCGCGTCGGCGCCGCCGTCAACGCCTACGAGGACCGGGCGCTTGTCGCGGATGAAGGGCCGCAGCGCGCGCAGGTCGCGTTGGTGACCCACCCCGCGCGCGACGACGAGGGCGGGCCGATCGCGCAGGTCGGTGCTGAATCGCGGCATCGCGATTCGGCCCGCGAGCAGCTCGCGCTCCTCGCGCATGTGCTCGATCGTGTTGAACGCGAACCGCTCGAGCGCCTCGTCGATGTCGCGGCGCCTGGCCTCCGTCTCGGCGCAGACGCGCTCCGCGTCGAGCACCTCCCCGCGCACGAGCAGCTCGCCGCGGCGCAGGACTTCGGCGTGAGCCCGCCCGTGAGCGCGGCCCACCCTCACGACGACGGGCTCGCCGTCCGCCACCGCGGCGAACAGCGCGTCGTCGGGGAGATCCACGAGCAGGATGCCCGCCTCCACGAGCAGCTGAGGGCCGAGGTTCGGGTAGGCGCCGCTCGAGGAGCGCCTGCAGTTGAGCACCGCGGCGGCGCCCGCTGCGATCAGCTCCTCGGCGGAGACGCGATCGATGTCGAGGTGGTCGATCAGCGCGATGTCGCCTCGCACGAGCTCGCCGACGAGCAGCTTGGTGCGGCGTCCGGGCCGCACGGGCCCCGCGATGCTGAGCGGGAGCGCGCTCGATCTGGGCGGCAGCGGGGCGGCGTGATCCTGCGCGTGACCGTCGATGCTGGTTCGCGTCGCAGCCATCTCCAGCGAGGGTAACGCCCGCGGATGCGGCACGCGCCCGCTCGCGGCGCCGTCGCCGCCGGCTCAGGCTGCGCGCCGCAGCTCGCGCGCGTGCCGGCGCGCGCCGGTGTCCTGCTCGTCGGCCCCGAGCATGCGCACGAGCTCGCTCACCACCTCGCTCTCGGCGAGCTCGACCACGCTCGTGCGGGTCGTCTCCGCGCCCGTGTCCTTCACGATCGCGAAGTGCCGCTCGCCGAGCGAGGCGATCTGAGGGAGATGCGTGATGCAGAGCACCTGCCGCTCGCCGGCGAGCGCCTGCAGGCGCGCGCCCACGGCGCGCGCGGTCTGACCGCCGATCCCGGCGTCCACCTCGTCGAAGACGAGGGTGGCGCCGAGGGCGGACGCGCTCGCGACGCTCATGATCGCGAGCATCACCCGCGAGAGCTCGCCGCCCGAGGCGATGTCCCGCAGGGGCCCCGCGGGGACGCCGGGGTTGGGCGCGATGACGAACTCCACAGCGTCGGCGCCGGCGGGCCCCGGGGGCCGCTCGGCCAGGCACACCTCGAAGCTCGCATCCGCCATCGCGAGCTCGGCGAGCTGCTCGCGCACCGCCTCGGAGAAGCTGGACGCGGCTGCCACTCGCGCCGCCCGCAGTGCAGCCGCCGCCGTATGCAGCTCCTGCCGCGCCTGCTCGAGCTCGGCGCTCGCCTCCTCGAGCGCCGTCTCCGATCCTGCGAGCTCGTCGCGGCGCGTGCGCGCCTGCTCGGCGAACTCGAGCACCGCGGCGACGGTTCCGCCGTGCTTGCGTGCCACGCGCTCGAGCGCCGCGAGCCGCTCTTCGAGCGCCTCGAGCGTCGGCGGCGCGCCGGCCTCGTCCACTCCCGTGCCGGCGTCGCCGCCCGCCTGCTCCACGTAACCGCGCAGCTCGGCGGCGAGGTCGCGCGACTCGATCAGCAGCGCCGAGGTCCGCTCGGCCAGCGCGTCGAGCGCCGGATCGACGCCCTCGAGACCCTGCATCTGCGCGAGCGCCTCGCCGAGCAGCTCCGCCACATCCGCCCGAGGAGCGTCCGGACGCTCGGCGCCCTCGCGTTCGAGCGCATCACCGCCCGCCGCCGCAACCGCGCGCAGGGAGTCGACGCGACGCAGCCGCTCACGCCCGCCGAGCAGCCGCTCGTGCTCGGCCACGGAAGGCGACAGCGCGTCGATCTCGTCGAGCTCGTAGTCGAGCAGGTCGAGCTCGCGCTCGCGCTCGGAGGACAGCTCGTGCAGCCGCTCGACGCGCTCCTCCAGAGCGCGCACGCGCGTGTACGCCGCGGCACATGCGCCGAGCCGCGCCGCCTGATCGGGCCCGCACGTCCCGTCGAGGATGTCGAGCTGGGCGGCTGCCAGCGTGAGCTTGCGGTGCTCGTGCTGCCCGTAGAAGGCGAGCAGCGCGCCGCCCACATCGCGCAGGTCCGACACCGCGGCGGAGCGTCCGTTCAGATAGGCGCGGGTGCGCCCGTCGGCACCCACCCGCCGCGCGAGCACGATCTCCTGCGCGTCGGGTGCCAGCCGCTCGCCGAGGTCCGCCCGCAGCGGCGGGGGTAGGTCGAACACGCCCTCGACGTACGCCTCGGCGGACCCCGGGCGCACGATGCCGCTGCGCGCGCGGCCGCCGAGGAGCAGATCGAGGGCGTGGGCGAGCACGGTCTTCCCTGCGCCGGTCTCGCCGGTGATCACGTTGAGGCCGGGCGCGAGGCGCAGCTCAGCGCGCTCGATCAGGAGCAGGTTCTCGACGCGGAGCTCTTGCAGCACCGGGCAGGTGTAGCAGCGCCCGCCGACGGATCAGCCGAGCGCGCGAGCCCACCTGCAGGTGCTCGCGCATGCCCTCTGGAACCCCCGGACGCGGCCCCGCCGGCACAGGCGACTTGGCAGGTTCGCCTCCACGGCGTAGTGTTTGGGCGCGGAACACGGATGGATAGGGGGAGCCGCGGCGTACACTCGTCCGCCACCTGGCATGGCTGCCAACGAACAAGACCAGCGAGCAGACTCCCGCCGGGACGGGAGCGATCCGCTCACGCCGGACGCCCTCGCGGAGCGGCTTCTCGAGGAGATCGGCCGCTCGGAACGCCACGGCACGGAGCTGGCGTGCCTGCTCGTCGTGATCGACAACCTCGAGGAGATCGCTCGCGAGCACGGCAGCAACCTGCCCGACGAGGCGTTCGCCTACGTCGCGCGCGCGCTGCGCGACGAACTGCGCCGCTTCGACCGCATCGGTAGGCCGACCGCAGAGGAGCTGGCGATCGTGCTCCCCGGCGCGGGAGGACCGGCGGGCGAGACTGTCGCGAGGCGCATCCTCTCGCGTCTGCAGTCGGTGAAGGTGGAAGCGGCGGGTGAGCGGCTCGCGCTTCAGATCTCGGTGGGACTGGCTCCGTGGCACCCGCAGATGTCGGGCGAGGACCTGCTCGCCCAGGCGCGCGGCGCGGCGGTGCGCCGGCCCAACGGGGAACCGGCGGCGCCGCACGCCACCGCCTGATCTCGGCCCGCACGCCTGCGCCGGGCGGCAGCGGCTCGCACAGAGCGCCACCCGTGAGACGGAGCGCCCGCGCTGTCGCGTTCGCGCGCCGACGCTCCGCAGTCGGTCGGCCGTCTATTCATAATCCTCTCGTGCTCTCGGGATCAGAGCTGTGGCTGCTGCGGCTGATGGCAGATCGCGGGCTCGCGCTGCTCGACGCGAGCTCGCTGCTCGTCGTGATCGAGGAGCGCGGCGAGCTGCGGGTGGCGGCGGCGAGCGGCGAGGAGAGCGTACGCGTGCGGATCATGCCCGTGCAGGGCAGCGCGCTCGGCGCCCTCTACCAGGCGGGCGAGCCCGTCGCGCTCGATCGCCCGCGCGGACGCGACGCGGCGTGGCTCCACGAACTCGGGCTCGAAGCGCGCGCGGTGATCACGCATCCGCTGAGCATGGAAGCCCACGGAAGCGGCCTCGTGATCGCGCTGCGGCGCGAGGGCAGCTTCCGCGATCCCGACCGGCGCGCGCTCGCCGCGTTCGCAGACAGCGTCGCGCAGCGGCTTGCGGCGGAGCGCTCGGTGGAGATCGAACGGCTCCGCTACGGCATGGAAGCGCGCGAGCGTGAGCGCACGCGCTGGGCGCGCGAGATACACGATGAGAGCATCCAGGGGATCGGGGCGCTGCGGCTGCAGCTCGCGAACGCGCGCGACCTCGACGACAAGGCGGCGCTCGCGGCGGCGGTTGACACGGTGCTCGAGGGCCTCGGCACCGAGATCGACGGGCTGCGCCACCTGATCACCGAGCTGCGGCCCGCCGCGCTCGACGACCTCGGGCTGGCGGCCGCGCTCGAGGCGCTCGCACGCCGCGCGCAGGCAATCGACGGCCTCGAAGTGCACACCGAGATCGAGCTCAGCTCGCTTCACGCCGCGGGAGCCGAGGACGCCGCCGCGAACGGGGCGGGCGCCCGCCTGGACCCCGAGCTCGAGAGCACGATCTACCGCGTGCTGCAGGAGGCGCTCACGAACGTCAGCCGCCACGCGCAGGCGACGGCTGCGGTTGTGCGCGTGGAGGCGCGCGACGGCGTCGTGCGGGCGTCGTGCACCGACAACGGGCGGGGCATGCCCGGTTCCGAGCGCCTCGGCCCCCGTGGCGACGGCCTCGAGGGCGGCTTCGGCATGGGCGGGATGCGCGAGCGCGCGGAGCTCGTCGGGGGCGAGCTCTCGTTCCGGCCCGCACCGGGCGGCGGCACGACGGTGGAGCTCACAGTCCCGCTCGCGGGCCGCCCTGCCGCCCGGGACGCACCGCAGCTGCTCTAGCGCGGGGCGGCGCTAGTCCGCGAGGCCGCTGCGCCGCACGTAGGCGGTGATCTCGGCGCGCGAGGAGAAGCCGAGCTTCTCGATGGCACGCGCACGGTAGGTCTTCACCGTGCGCTCCGCCACGTTCAGGCGCTCGGCGATCTCGGGGTTGGTGTAGCCGTTCGCGATCAGGCGCACCACCTCGCGCTCGCGGTCGCTGAGCACGACGGTGTCAGTCTGGCTCTCCTCGCCGGTCGCCATCAGCGCGCCGAGACGCGGGTGCAGGTAGTTGCCTCCTGCCACCGCGAGCCGGAACGCCTGCAGCAGCTCGGCGGGCTCCGCCTCCTTGAGCACGTAGCTGCGAGCCCCCGCACGCAGCGCCTGGCGCGCGTACTCGGGATCCTCGCGCATCGTCAGGATTGCCACGGCGAGCTTCGGGTGCGCGATGAAGCACGATGGCAGAGCACCGAGGCTCGAGCCGCCCGGCATCGTCAGGTCGAGCGTCAGCAGGTCCGGCTTGTGCTCGCGAACCTCGCGCACCATCGAGGGGATGTCGGCAGCCTCGGCCACCACGCGGAACTCTCCCTCCTCGCGCTGCAGAACCGCTCGGACCCCGTCGCGCACGACCGTGTGGTCGTCGGCGATGATCACGTCGATCGGCCGGGTGACGCCGGGAGTGCCGCCGTTGGCCGCGGCGTGCCCCTCGGCTGAGGCGTCGTGGTCCGGCTGCGGGGGCGCGCTCGCGGCAGGAGTGCCCTCCACTGGGGTGCCCTCGTCCATCTGGGGAAACGGTAGCGCGTGGCGAGGACGTGGCGCGAGCGTCTAGACGGGTGAACGGTGGGATCGGCCCTGCGGCGCTGGACTCGCCGCGGGAGGAGCGACTAGCTTAGGTTCGTGCGGTCAACGCTTGCACCGACGCGCGTCCGCAGGATCGTCGCTGCGTACACGATCAACAGCCTGGGCACCTGGTTCGGGCTCGTCGCGCTGCTCGTCGCCGTCTACGACCACACGAACAGCGCCCTCGCGGTGGCGGCGGTGATCTTCGCCGGGGAGGCGCTGCCGGCGTTCGTCGTGCCCGTGCTCGTGGCGCGCGTCGAGGCGTCCGAGCGCCGCAGCGAGCTGAGTGCCCTGTACTTCTTCGAGGCGATCGCCACGGCGCTGATCGCGGCGATCCTGCTCTGGCACTTCTCGCTGCCCGCGCTCCTCGTGCTCGCCGCGATCGACGGCACGGCTGCGCTCGCCGGCAGCGCCCTGCTGCGCTCCGAGCTGGCCCACGCGGCGCGCGCCGAAGCGCTCGCCGAGCTCGACGCCGGCGCCGGGGAGGCGGTCGAGGAGCTGGACCGATCGCTCGCGAGCGGCGAGCTCGACCCCCGTGTCGAGGAGGCGGAGCGCCGGGCGAACGCGACACGCAACGTCGCCTTCTCTGTCACGTTCGTCGCCGGTCCGGCGCTCGGCGGCGCGCTCGTCGCCGCCGCGGGCGCACCCGCGGCGCTGATCGTCGACGTCGTGTCCTTCCTCCTGTGCGGTTTGCTGCTGCTCGACCTTCACCCTCACGTCGAGGAGGCGGGGGGCGACTCTGTACGCGCCCGCCTGCGAACGGCGTGGGAGCACATCAACCAGACGCCCGCTCTTCGCGGCCTGCTGACGGCGGAGGCGCTCGCGCTGATCTTCTTCGAAACCGGCGGCCCCATCGAGGTGGCGTTCGCGAATACCACCCTGAACGCGGGCAGCCGCGGCTTCGGCCTGATCCTCACCGGTTGGGGGATCGGCGCCGTGCTGGGGAGCATCGTCTTCGCCCGTCTCGTGCGCCGTCCGCTCGGCACGATGCTGTGTGCCGGCACGCTCGCGATCGGGCTCGGCTACACAGGCTTCGCGATCGCGCCGTCGCTCGCCACCGCGTGCGTCGCAGCACTCGTGGGCGGCGTCGGCAACGGCATGCAGTGGCCGTCGCTGATCAGCGTCGTGCAGCAGGCTACGCCACCCGACCTGCATGGGCGGCTGATGGGCGCGGTGGAATCGATGGCGGCGCTCTGCCGGGCCGTGGGGGTGCCGCTCGGCGGCGTGCTCGTCGCTGTCAGCTCGCCTCGCACCGCGTTCCTCGTCGTCGGCGTGGGCGCCACCGCGACGATCGCCGCGCTCTTGCCCCTCTCCCGGCGGGCGACGGCGATCCGGCTGGGGACGGCGGACGAGGAGCCCCACGTGTACCCGCCCGCTGCCGGACTCGCCGTGACGGACACCTCCCCTGGAGAGGTCGTCCCGCACGAGCACGCGCCCACGTAGGACGCCCCCCGGCGCCGGATCCTGCGCCGGCAGCCGCCGTGCCACCCACACGCGGGGAGGCCCGCGAGACACGGAGCGCCCTGGGGATGGCGCCGGGCGCCAAGCGGTAGACAGGGCTCGAACGGGCAGCCCCGGCGGTGGCTCGGCCCAACCCCAAGCAGCCCACCGGCGCGGCACGCGGAGCCCTACGGAAGGTTGCCCCTAAAGGACGACACGGTGTCGGCCGACGAGTACCACAGGTCCCCATGTCAATCCGTCCTGTCAAGCAGCGTCTGTTCTGGACGTTCGAGCTGTTGCTGCTGGCTGCCACGATCGCGGCATCCGCGCTGATCTCGAGCGCAGAGGAATGGCACCCGCTCTCGCTCGTGCTGGTGCTCCTCGCGCTCGCGCTCGTCGGGGACTGGCTGAGCATCGAGACCCCGGCGGGGCACCTCAGCGGCGCGCTCGTGGCGATCGTGCTCGCGATGGGGCTCCTCGGGCCCGTTCCCGCGATGGCGTTCAGCCTCGCCGCCGTCGTCATCACATCGGGCGCCGGCCGGATCTCCGCGACCAGCATGCTCAACAACCTCGCGACTTTCGCGTTCGTGCCGTTCGTCGGCGGCCTGATGGTGGTGGCGCTCGCGCGAGACGTGCACACCCACCCCCCGCACCATCTCGCGCAGAGCACCGTGTTCGGCCTGGTGCTGCTCTCGGCGTTCGGCGTAGCGGTCGTGCTCAACTTCGTCCTGTTCGCCGCGCACAAGCACATCGATCTCGGCGAGCGCCTCGTGCGCCAGGTGCGCGAGCTCTTCCTGCCGCTGCTGCCCGGCCAGCTCGCCGCGGGGCTGCTGGCGACGATCCTCGCGGTGGCATACCTCGACGTCGGCCTGCCGATGCTGCTCGGAGCGGTGGCGGTGCTGCTCATCCTGCGCCACCTCACGGTCGCGCTGCTGCGCTCGGAGGAGCGCGCCGACCAGCTCGAAGCCCGCTCGATCCAGCTCGCCTCGCTCCAGTTCGGCGTGCTCGCCACGTTGATGCGGGCGCTCGCCCTGCGCGATCGCACGACCGCCGAGCACGCCACCGCGGTGGCGCGCTACGCGAAGGCGCTCGCCGCAGAGGTCGGCTGCGACGAGGCCGAGCAGGAGCTCATCCGGACGGCCGGACTGCTCCACGACATCGGCAAGTTCACGTGGTCCGATCGCATCCTGCACCCCGACCAACTCACCGACGAGGACTGGCAGGTGATCCGCCGCCACCCGCAGGACGGGGCGACGCTCGTGGGCACACTCGACGGCTACGGGCCCGTAGCTGACGCGATCCTCTACCACCACGAGCGCGTGGACGGCGGTGGCTACCCCGCCGGTCTGATCGGCAACGAGATCCCGATCGCCTCGCGGATCGTGGCTGTCTGCTCGACGTACGACACGATGACCACGAGCGACACGTTCGGGGGCTCGATGGCTCCCGAGGAGGCCATGCAGGAGCTCCGGCGCATAGCAGGCACGCAGCTCGACAGCGACCTCGTGGACGCGTTCATAGCGCTTCTCGAGCGCGAAGGCGCCACGTTCGTCACGGACGCGGGCGGCGACTTCGACAGCGAGCTCGCGCTGGAGCGCCGGGTACGCGAGATCGCGGCTCCGCGCTCGACGCACCCAGCCTGACCGGGCCGGCGACCTTCCGTATCACGGCACCGGCAGCGCCGGGCAGGCTCCACGGAGCAAGGAAATGAGGGACGCCCGCCACGCGGACAGACGCCCTCAGATCCTGCTCTTAGAGCTATTCACCGACTCTTAGGTCCTGTGGAATTCCGGCATCGCTGCTCCTTCCAGTCCAGCCGAGGAGCGGCAGCCAGGGATGTGTCTCCATCCGCAGCAATACCGCACGTCTATGAGCGCTGCGTACGTTAGCGTAGGTTTGGGCGGAATGTCCAGCTATTGGCAGGGTTGTGCAGGATTGCTTGCAGACGTGACGGGGTGCGCCCGCTCGGCGGCGAGCAGCACCGCCGAGCCACCCGAGCGAGTTGCGAATCAGCTCGGCGTTCTGGCTGAAAACGCCCAATTTGCGGGCGCGGGCGTACGAAAAGGTCCACAAACCTGCGTGGCGCTCAAGTTCGGCGAGCTTTCTGACGACAGGGACCTACATGACGGTCTCCACCCACAAACTCCCAGTGAACGGCAGCCAGCTCGTGTTCACGAGCTCCCAGGCGGCCGTCTACCTCGGCGTCTCGCTCGCCACCATCCGCCGCTGGACCGACGCCGGGCACATCAGCTGCTACAGGACCCCGGGGGGCCAGCGCCGCTTCTCGCGGGCGCAGCTCGACGGCTTCGTGGCGTCGATGCAGCAGGGCAGCAGCGACGGCTCCGAGAGCTACGAAGTCAGCGCCGGCGCGGGCTCGCCCTCCTAGGGGCGAGCGTCACCGCAGCCGGATCCAGCGCGCGCCCCGGCGGCTGCGGGCTGATCTGTCGCGTCAGCTCGCGAGGCGGCCGAACTTGTCGCGCAGCCTGACGTAGAAGGAGGTGCCGGGCAGCTGCGCGAGCGTGGCGGCGTCGCTTGCGAAGTGCGCGCTGATCGAACCCCCCGCCGGTATCTCGCCCGCCGGCCGGCCGTCCACGGCGACGTCGAGCGGCTCGCGCGAGCTGTTGTGGATCGTGAGGCGATCGGAGGGCGCGGCGACGAGTGGCCGAGCCGACATCGAGTGCGGTGCGATGAACGACACGACGAAGCCCTCCACCCCCCACGCCATCACGGGACCGCCGTTCGCCAGGTTGTAGCCGGTGGAGCCCGCCGGGGTGGCAACCACGAGCCCGTCGCAGCGGACGCTGCCGGCGACCTCGCCGTCGAGCGCGTAGGCGATCTCGGCGACGCGCTCGCCTACCTTGCGGTGGATGGCGACGTCGTTGATGGCGAGCTGCGGCGAGCCGTCCTGCTCGAGCACGATGGCGGGCAGGCGCAGGAGCTCGAACTCGCCCGCGAGCGCGCGGCGCACGCCGCCCTCTATGTCGTCGGGCTCCACCGTCGCGAGGAAGCCGATCTCACCGAAGTTGATGGCGAACACGGGCACGTCGGTGTGCGCGTAGCGCTGCAGCGCGCGCAGGATCGTGCCATCCCCGCCGAGGACGACGCACAGCTCGACGTCGTCCTTGTGGTCGGCGTCGAGCTCGAGCCCGGGTTGCGCAGCGAGCGCGTGCTTGCGGGTCTCCTCGGCGTCCAGGCGCAGTGTCACGCCTGCCTCTGCCGCCCGCTTGATGAGCACCTGCAGCGCGTTCTCGGTGTCGTCGGGGCGTCGGTGGGTGAGCACGGTGATCTGCCTTCCGCCGCCACTCATGGCTCGACCTCCCGGGCGAGCGCCTCGAGCTCCTCGGAGCGGAGCGTGCCGCCCGCGTCGGGGTCGACGAGCCAGATGAACGTCTCGCGGTTGCCGCGCGGCCCCGGCAGCCCCGAGGAGTGGTAGCCGCGCACCGCCGTGCCGAGTCCGAGCGCAGCCTCTCCGACGGAGACGAGCGCATCGCGCCGGTGGGCGGCGTCGCGGACGACGCCGCCCTTCCCCACCCGTCCGCGGCCCACCTCGAACTGGGGCTTGACGAGCGCGAGCACGTCGTAGGAGGGGGCGAGGCAGCCGAGCAGCGGGCGGAGCACCTTCGCGAGCGAGATGAACGACACGTCAACCGTCGCCAGGTCGGGCGGCCCCTCGCCCTCGGGAGCGGGCGGCAGCGCCTCCGGCGTGAGGGCACGCGCGTTCGTGCGCTCGAGCACCGACACCCGCGGGTCGGTGCGCAGCCGGTAGTCGAGCAACCCGTAGCCCACGTCAACCGCGATCACGGCGCGGGCGCCGTGCTGCAGCAGGCAGTCGGTGAACCCGCCCGTCGAGGCGCCGACGTCGATCGCTCGCCTGCCCTCCACGGAGATGCCGCTCGAGCGCAGCGCGTTGGCGAGCTTCTCGCCCCCGCGCGAGACGAAGTCGGGCCCCTGCTCGACCCGCAGGGACTCGCTCACCTCCACGAGCTCACCGGGCTTCTCAGCGCGTCGTTCGCCCGCCCCCACCCGCACGCGACCCGCCATCACCGACGCGGCGGCCCTGCTGCGCGAGGGGAAGAGCCCCCGCTCAGCCAGGAGCGTGTCCAGACGGCGCTTCTCCATCGCCGGCGAACCCTTGCACAACTGCGCGCTCCCCAACCTGCTCGAGGGCGTGCCGAGGCGGGCGCTCGTGGCGGGTGCGCGGCGGCCGGCGCGGTGCACGGGGCCGTGGCGTCCCGCAGCGGACCCCGAGCGACGTGCAAGGGCGGCGGAGAACGGTCACCGGGGAACGCATCGATGGTGCTCACCGACCTCGGACGGGCAGTTGGAGATCGGCCCCCGATGACCACGTTCCACGCTAGAGGGCAGCGGTAAACGGGTGCTAAGCCAGGTGACGGCGGCCGCGCGGGCTGCCGGCGAGTCAGCTCGTCGGTATCTCGTTCCCCACGCCGCAGTCCGGGCATTGCATGACCACGGGCGCGACAACCTCGTCCTCCACCAGCACGGTGTCGTTCATGTCGCAGCAGAGAACCCGTCCGCATTTGCCGCATACCCACGTGTCGTCGCCGTTGTCCTCGAGGAACGGCCCTGGACCCTGCGGCTGGAGGAGTCCGCCGCCCTCCTCGGGCATGTTGACTACGCGGAGGCTGATGATCGGCACCGCCGGGACCCTAGCCGGATCGCAGGGGCGCGAGCAACCCTGTCGAGTCGGTGCGTGGACCGTGCTCACCCTGACGATTGGTGTTGCGGCGACGTGCGCACCCGCGAAGGTGGCTCAATGTGCGTCACATGTCCCTTGACAGCGCCTGTGGGAAGATTTCGCCCATGGCAGCCGTTCTCGGACTCATCTTCATCGCCTTCGTCCTGGTGGGCATACCGATGCTCTGCCGCATGGCGATACGGCGGATGGGCGAGTCCGAAGGCATGCGCGAATGGCTCCATGCATACGGCCCGCGTCTACCGTTCCTCGAACGCGACAAACCCGACGACACCACAGACGCCTGATCCCGCCCGTCATATGTGAGCCATGTCACACAGCGCCCGGCTTCGGCGAGCCATCATGGGTTGCGATCAGAGAGCTGTAGATCATCTCTCCTGAATCCCTCCTCCCCTTGAAACGGCCCGCATCCCCGGCGGGCCGTTTCTTTTGCTCGGTCTCGCCCGCGAGCAGGGCCTCGCGCCTGCGAGCACGGCATCGCCTCCGCGAGCACGGCGTCGCCCACTCCCGAGCGAGTCCTCGCCCGCGCCCCCGAGCGAATCACCGGCCTCGCCACGGCACCTGGCATCCGCCCAGGTGGACACGCGGCGGGCGTCTCGAGGCGCCGCCTGCTGTTGCCTTCCTAGGCGTCGAGGATCGCTGAGGGAGCGCTCGGCGTGCTCGGCGCGGTGTGCTCGGCGCCGTCGATGGCGGCAGCCACCCGCTCGGCGATGCGCTCGCCGGTGAAGCCCACCTCCTCGTGGAGCAGGGCGGGCTTGCCGTGCGTGACGTAGCGGTCGGGTAGTCCCACGCGAAGGATCCTGGGGGCGCTACCCGTCTCGTTCAGCGTCTCCCACACCGCGGACCCGAAGCCTCCGGCGAGAACGCCCTCCTCCACCGTCACCAGCAGGTCGTGCTCGGCGGCGAGCTGCGCCATCAGACCCGCGTCGATCGGCTTCGCGAAGCGGGCGTCGGCAACCGTCACGGCGAGGTCGCGGCCGGCGAGCTCCTCGGCGGCGTCGAGCGCCTTGCCCACGCCGCTGCCGTAGCCGACGAGCGCGACGCGGCGGCCCGACGGGCTGCGCTCGCTTTCGCGCAGGATCTCTCCGGTGCCGATCTTGATGGCTCTGCCGGCGAGCGGCAGTCGCACGCCGGTGCCCTCGCCGCGCGGATAGCGCAGCGCGATCGGCCCATCGTCGTACTCGATGGCGGTTCGCAGCATGTGCACGAGCATCGCCTCGTCCCGCGGCGCCATCAGCACGATGTTGGGCAGGCAGCGCAGGTAGGCGATGTCGAATGCTCCGTGGTGGGTGGGCCCGTCGTCCCCGACGAGCCCCGCCCGGTCCATCGCGAAGACGACGTTGAGGCGCTGAAGGCAGACGTCGTGGACGATCTGGTCGTAGGCGCGCTGCAGGAACGTCGAGTAGATGGCGGCAACGGGCTTCACGCCCTGCAGTGCGAGACCGGCGGCGAACAGCACCGCCTGCTGCTCGGCGATGCCCACGTCGAAGTAGCGCTCGGGTATCGCCTTCTGCAGGATGCTCAGGCCGGTCCCCGAGTTCATCGCGGCGGTGATGCCGACGACCCGCTCGTCGCGCTCGCATTCGCGCACGAGCGCGTCGCCGAACACCTTCGTGTACTGCGGCGGCGGGCTCGCGGCCCTGCCGCCGGCGGCGGACTTCGCGCCCGTGGGAGAGCCGTTGAGGATCGACTTCGGCTTGGCGGCGTGCCACTGCTCCATCCCCTCGAGCCCGCCCTCCTCGGCGGGAGCGAAGCCCTTGCCCTTGACCGTGGCGATGTGGACGACGACGGGCCTTTCCGCGGCGAGCGCCTCGCGCAGGGCCTCGCGCAGCGCGCGCACGTCGTGGCCGTCGATCACGCCCGTGTAGGCCCAGTCGAGCTCCTCCCACCACAAGCCGGGAGCCCAGAACGCCTTGATCGACTCCTTCAGGTGCGGACCGAGCCGCTCGAAGGCAGCGCCGATCCCGCCGGGCAGGCGCGTCAGGCCACCCTCCACGCCCGAGCGCGCGTGCCAGAGCTTGGGGTTCAGGCGGACGCGGTTGAAGTAGCGCGACAGCGCTCCCACGTTCGGCGCGATCGACATGCCGTTGTCGTTGAGCACCACGACGATCGGCGTCCCGAGACCGCCCGCCTGGCTGATCGCCTCGAACGCCACGCCGCCCGTCATCGCCCCGTCGCCGATCACGGCTACCACCTTGCCGCCCGGGTCGAGGTGCATGTGGCGCATGCCCTCCTTGATCCCGACGGCATAGCCGATCGAGGTGGAGGCGTGGCCGGCGCCCATGATGTCGTGGGGCGACTCCGCCACCGAGCAGAACGGCGCGAGCCCGCCGTACTGGCGGATCGTGCTCAGCCTGTCGCGCCTGCCCGTGAGGATCTTGTGCGGGTACGCCTGGTGTCCCACGTCCCAGAGGATCTTGTCCTCGGGCGAGTGCAGCAGCGAGTGCAGCGCCACCGCCAGCTCGCACGTGCCGAGATTCGCGCCGAAGTGGCCGCCGATCTCTCCCACCGTGTCGATGATGTGCTCGCGCACCTCCTGCGCGAGGTCCTGGAGCTCCTGCTCGGAGAGCAGGTGCAGGTCCTCGGGACCGTTCACTTTGTCGAGAATGCTCACGAGCTGCGCGTGTAGATGAAGTCGGTTATCGCCTCGAGCTCGGCGGTCGGATTGCCGGGTTCGGATGCCGTCGAAGCGGCGGAGCGCTCCGCCACCTCGGCGAGCGCGGCGCGCGCGGTGCGGTGGGAATCGGCGGCCAGCTCCCTCGCACGGTCCATGCCGTACTCGCTCACGTAGGTCCGCTTCCCATGGCGCTCATCGCTGCCTCTCGGCTTTCCAAGTTCGTCATCGGTTCCGGTCACGTCGAGTATGTCGTCGATTATCTGGAAGAGGACTCCAAGCTCGGCGGCAAAGCGACGGAAGGGACCGGTCCCCGAGGCGTCTTCTATATCCGTCAACAGTAGTACGCAGAGCACCGAGGCGGCTATCAGACGGCCGGTCTTCAGCTCGTGGAGCCTGCGCAGGCCCTCGGCGCCCGAGGATGTGCGGGCGCTCACGTCGGCATACTGCCCGCCCACCATGCCGCTCACGCCCGTCGCCGCGGCGAGCTCCGCCGCCGCCCGCAGCAGCCGCTCGGGGGCCGCCCGCTGCCGGGCGAGCAGGTGGTGGAACGCCTCCGCATAGAGGCCGTCGCCCGCGAGGATCGCGACGTCCTCGCCGAAGCGCACGTGGCACGTGGGCTGCCCGCGGCGCAGCGCGTCGTCGTCCATCGCCGGCAGGTCGTCGTGGATCAGCGAGTACGTGTGGATCAGCTCGATCGCTCCCGCGAGCGGCAGCACCTCGCGCTGCTCGATCCCCACCGCGCGCGCGGTCGCGAGCGCGAGCACCGGCCGGATCCGCTTGCCGCCCGCGAGCAGCGAGTAGCGCATCGCCTCGTCGAGCCCGGCGGTGAGCGCCTCCGAGGAGAAGTGCATGCCCTGCAGGTAGGCCTCGACCTCCTCCCGGAGGTGCTCGGGGTAGCCGGTGGGCACAGCAAGCGGCCGTCGCCGGCCTACAGGAGCGAGTCCTGGCCGGGAGCGGGAGCATGCGCCTCGGCGTTCGTGCGCTGCTCGAGCTCGGCGGCTGCCTGCGTGGCGAGCGAGGCGCAGTCCTCCACCAACGTCGCTGCGGCGTCGGGGGAGAGCTCGCCCGAGCGCAGCTGCTCGGCGGCGCGCTCCAGCTGGGCGATGAGGTCCTCGAGTTGCTCGGCGCTGCTCATCGGATCCGTGCATTCTCCCTGACGTCGCGCAGAACCGCAGCGAGGACGCCGTTGACGAACCCGGGGGCGTCCGGCCCGCAGAAGGTCTTCGCGCTCTGCACCGCTTCCTCGATGGCGCCCTCCGGCGGGATCGGCTCATCGGCGGGCGCGGCGTCGGGGTGCAGCATCTCGATCAGCGCCACGCGCATGATGCTGCGCTCGAGCGGCTGGATCCGCTGCACCGACCAGCCGTGCGCGTGCCGGTCGATCACCGCGTCGAGCTCGTCGGCGCGGTCCACCGCCGCGTGGGCGAGCGCGCGTACGAACAGCGACGCGTCGCGGCCGAAGGTGTCCGCCAGCGGACGGCCCGTCAGATCGTGCTGGTACACCGCCACGACCGCGGCACGGCGCTGGTCGGAGCGGCGCATCTCAGGCCCTCGCCACGTAGTCGCCGGAGCGCGTGTCCACCCGTACCCGCTCTCCCTGCTCGACGAACAGCGGCACCTGGATGACTGCGCCGGTCTCGAGCGTCGCCGGCTTGGTGCCTCCGCCGGAGACGCTGTCGCCGCGCAGCCCGGGGTCGGTCTGCGCGATCTCGAGGTCCACCGCGCTCGGAAGCTGGATGTCGGAGGCGGAGTCGTCGATGAACAGCACGTCCACCTCGCTGCTGGGCGCCATGAAGCGCAGCGCGTCGCCGACGGCGGTCTCGGGGATGGCGATCTGCTCGAAGGAGTCGCTGTCCATCAGGTGGGCATCGGTGCCGTCCGCGTATAGGAACTGCATCTTGCGCGCCTCCGTGCGTACCGGGCGGAACTTCTCGCCCGCGCGGAACGTGCGGTCGATCACGGCGCCGTCGGAGGCGCGGCGCAGCTTCGTGCGCACGAACGCGCCGCCCTTGCCGGGCTTTACGTGCTGGAAGTCAACGATCTTGAAGATCGTGCCCTCCACCTCGATGTGGTTGCCGTTCTTGAACTGGTTGGTGCTGATCACGGGCCACAAGAGTAGCCGCCCGCAGCGACCGCGCCGGGTGGGGTGGGCCGTAACGGGACGCCCGCACCACTCGATCGGCGGAGCGGCTGCTCGGCTGAGGCCGCAGCGGGAACTCCCCATTGGGCGTGCGGCTTTCCGACGATGCCTCCCGCCACCCCGCGGGTCACGATGGCATCAGTCACGCTGACCGAGGAGGAACGATGTCCACACAAGCGATCTCTTCCACGGGCTCCATCCACGGGCGTTCACGCTCGAGCGCGTTTTGGACGGCCAAGCCATTCTGGGCGGGAGTGTCGATCGTCGCCATGTGGCTGGCTGTGCTGTTCGTCGGTGTCTACGGCGGGAACATCCAAAGCACTACTCCGGGCGGAAGCAGCTCGTCGGTGCCCGTCGTGGTGGCGGTGGCGGCTGCCGCCATGATCGCCACCATCGTCGTGGGGCGCCGCGCATTCCACGCCGGGGCCGTCGAAGACGACCTGCGCAAAGCGCTTGAAGAGGAGGAGCGAGCGCGGCGGGAACTCGCGGCGGAGGTTTCGGACCTGCGCGCCAAGCTCATCAGCTGACCCCGCGACAATCCGGCGTGATCGACGCCGTCGAGCGCCGGCTTCCCCGCTCCGCCGGCTCCATCGCCGCGGGAGGCCTCGCCGGAGTGCTGCCGGCGCAGCGCGAGCAGGGAGCCGCCGCGTTTACGCCGCTCGAGGCCGGGTAACCCCGGCAGTGCGCCTCCGGCGAGGCATGAGGCGCATCGACAAACGCGTCGCGTCGCCGTCCGCAGCCGACGTCCGGGTGCGGAGCGCGGGGAGCGGCCGATCACGATGGGAGAACAGATGAGACGTGGGCGGACCCTCGCGCAGGGGGCATGTTGCGTGCTGCTCGTGATGGCCTTGGCAGCAGTGGCAGCCTCGAGCGCATCGGCCGAAGTGCCCGAACTGGGTCGCTGCGTGCCGGCGGAAAAAACCGAAGAAGGCAAAAAGACCGTCTACAACGGCGCGTACAAAAACAAGGGCTGCACGAAGCCCAGCGCGACGAAAACCGGCAAGTACGAATGGCTGCCGGGGCCGGGGGCAGAAGGCAAAGCGTTCAAGGGCGGGGCCGCCGAACCGACGATCGAAACCCCCGGCGGCATCGCCGTGGAATGCGGAGGCGGGGAAGTCGAAGGCGAATACACCGGGCCGAAAACGGCAACGATCAAAAAACTCGAACTGAAGCCGTGCGTGACCAACGGCGTACCGGCCAGGTTCTGCCAGACCGACCCGGGCAAACCCGACCAGATCACCAACGCGGTGCCGATCGAAGCCGAACTGGGGAAAGTGTCCGGCGGGAAAGCGGGCTGGGACCTGAAAGCCAGCGGGCCGATGTTCGTCTACACGTGTGGCGACAAGGAAGAACTCCCCGAAAGCCTGAACATGGTCGAAGGCTCTGTGATCGGCGTGCTCCGTGCAGGTGCCACGAGCAACTACGACCGCATGAACAAGTTCGGCTTCGTCCGCTTCAAGCAGGCGGCGGGCAAGCAGCTCCCTGAAGCGTTCGAAGGCGGGTCGCCCGACACGCTGACGCTCACGCGGATAGAAGGGGTGTCGCAGACGGCCGAACCGGTCGGGTTCGCCGCCGTCCCGGAAATGGGGACAGCGGAACCCCTCGAGGTGAAAGGCAAGTAGCCCGCGCAGCGCGCGAGCCAAGCATCGGAGGGGGGTCCGGCCGGGCCCCCCTCCCCGTCCATCAACCGACGACGGTGAGCTCCTTGGGCATCCCCGTGAGCACCTCGGCTCCGTCGGCGCGAACGACCGCGAGATCCTCGATCCGCACGCCGAGCTCGCCGGGCACATAGACGCCCGGCTCCACCGTCACCACGCTTCCCTCGCGCAGCGGCTCCTCGCCGGCGGTGCGCGACAGGCGCGGGCCCTCGTGCACCTCGAGGCCGACGCCGTGACCGAGGCCGTGGCCGAACTGCTCGCCGTGGCCGCCCTCGGCGATGACAGCCCGCGCCGCCGCATCCACCTCGCGCCCGCTCGGACCGGGTCGCAGCGCCTCGAGCCCGCGCAGCTGGGCGGCGAGCACGAGCGCGTAGACCTCCCTTCCCTCGGCGGAGATCCGCTCGCTCGTCGCGTACGTGCGTGTGCAGTCCGAGCAGTAGCCGTCGAGCAGCGCGCCCCAGTCGATCGTCACGAGCACGTCGTCGGCGATCTCCTCGCCCCGGGGCTCGGCATGTGGCAGCGCACCGTGCGCGCCGGCGGCGACGATCGTGGAGAAACTCGGACCCTCCGCCCCGAGCCGGCGCATGCGCAGCTCGAGCTCGATCGCCACCTCCCGCTCGGTGCGGCCGGCGAGCCCGTCTTCGAGGATCGTGCGCAGCGCCTCGTCGGCGAGGTTGGAGGCGGCACGGATGAGCGCGATCTCGCCCGCGTCCTTGACGAGCCGCAGCGCCGCGACGATCCTCGTCGCGGCGAGGAGCTCCCACGACTCGGCGAGCTGCTCGCGCAGCCTGCGGTGCGCGCCCACCGTCAGCGCCGACTCGTCGAAGCCGACGCGTCCGCCCGACTCGCCGAGCTGCTCGGCGGCGGCATCCATCAGCTCGCCCACGACGATCTGGCGCCGGTAGCCGCTCGACACCTGCTGCTCGGACTGCGTCTCGTAGCGGAAGTCCGTGAGGAACAAGTGCGGCTCCTGCGCGGTCGGCCGGGCACGCACGAGCGCGAGGCCGTGACTGCCGGTGAAGCCGGTGAGGTAGCGCAGGTCGTAGCGCGACTGCACGAGCAGGGCATCGAGCTCGCGCTCCCGGAGCTCCTCGGCGAGGCGATCGGTGCGCTCGGCGCTCGCAGCCACAGCGGCTCCGCTCACGCCGCCCCCGCCTCCCCGGCGATCCTGTCGAGCTCCTCGCGCAGCAGCGCGAGTGCGTCGCTGTAGCCGTCGGGACCGCGGCCGGAGACGGTGGCGAAGCACAGCTCGCCGAGCACCGACACGCGCCGCCAGGACTCACGGTTCTGGACGTCGGAGAGATGGATCTCGAGCGCGGGCAGCGCAGCGATCTCGAGCGCGTCGCGGATCGCCCAGGCGTAGTGCGTCCACGAGCCCGGGTTGAGCAGCACCGCGTCTGCAGCGCCCCTCAGCGAGTGCAGCCGCTCGACGAACTCGCCCTCGAAGTTCGTGTGGAAGAAGCGCGTCTGGATCTCCAGCTCGCGTGCCTCCCGTTCGATCCGCTGCTCGAGCTCGGCGAGCGTGAGCGTCCCGTACAGCAGCGGGTCGCGCCGCCCGAGCTGGTCGAGGTTGACGCCGTGCATCACCTCCAGGCGGTAGAGGGGGCCGCTCATGCGTGGAGCTCCGCCACCGCGGCGCGCACCTCCTGCGCGGGCACACCGCAGCCCACCCGCACGTCTCCTGGCTGCTGCACGAGCACGAATGGGAGCGTATCCCCGAGGCGCTTCTTGTCGCGGCTGCTCGCCTCGAGCACCGCCTCCACCGAGGCTCCCTCGAACGATGTCGGCAGGCCGCGCTGCCGGAGCAGCTCGCCCACCTGCGCGTGCAGCTCCTCGCGCCCGGACAGGCGAAGCGCGGCGAGCAGGCCCAAGCCCACCGCCTCGCCGTGGCGGTAGCGGCCATAGCCGGTGGCGGCCTCGATCGCGTGGCCGAGCGTGTGCCCGAGGTTGAGGACCTGGCGTCGCCCCGCATCGCGCTCGTCCTCCGCCACCACCGCGAGCTTTGTGCGGGCGCACGCGAGGATCGTCGCGGCGTCGACGTCGGCGCCGCTCGATACCTCCTCCCACAACCGGCCACCGGCGATGAGCGCGGTCTTCAGCACCTCCACCCATCCCGCCGCGAGCTCCGCGGCGGGCAGCGTTCCAAGCGTGTCGGGGTCGACGATGACGCCTGCCGGCTGGTGGTAGACGCCGACGTAGTTCTTCGCCTGCGGCAGGTCCACGCCGGTCTTGCCGCCGTACGCCGAGTCCACCTGGGCGACGAGCGTGGTGGGCACCTGCACGACCGGCACGCCGCGCTGGTAGGTGGCAGCACAGAAGCCCGCGAGGTCGCCCACGACGCCGCCGCCGAGCGCCACGAGGTGATCCGCGCGCGTCATGCCCGCGAGCACGAGCTCCTGCCACACGCGTTCCGCGCTCGCGAGCGTCTTCGATTGCTCGCCCGGGGCGATCGCAATCGTCGCGGCGAGCTCGCCCAGGCGATCGCCGTACAGCGCGGCGACCGCTTCGTCGCTGACGCAGAACCGACGAGAGCGCTCGAGCGGCCAGATGCGCTCGGCGACGCCCTCCTCCCCGCTCACCAGGCCACCGCCGACGAGCACCGGGTACTGGCCCGAGGCGCTGCACGCCCACAGCAGGCGCGTGCCACTCGGCGCCGCGGCGAGTGCCCCGAGCGCCCTCGCGATGCCCTCGGCGGGCGTCCTCGCCGACGCCGGCACCGGCTCGGCGACGATCGCATCGGCGAGCGCTTCGTACAGCGGCAGGCGCTCTGCATACAGCTCCTCGAACTGCTCGCGGCTCGCCGCGAGCGGGCGCGCACCGTCCTCGCCCGAGCCCCGCACCCGCTCCCAGGCGGTGTGCGAGGAGATCTCCAGAAGGACGCTCGTGTGCCCCCGCAGGGCCTCGCGAACGCTCGCCGACAGCACGCTCCCGCCGCCCAGGGCGATGACGTCCTGCGGACCGGCCGCTGCGAGCAGCTCGCCGACGAGCGCCTCCTCGCGCGCCCTGAACGCTGCCTCGCCGGCCGCCTCGAACTCCTCCGCCACCGAATGCCCGAGCCGGCGCTCGAGCATCGCGTCGCTGTCGAACGGCTCCGAGCCGAGCGCCGCAGCAAGCCTCCGGGCAGCGGTGGACTTGCCCGCGCCCATGAAGCCGATCAGGACGTATGCCATCCGATCCGCTGCCGGTAGGCGGTGAGCGACTGCAGCAGGTCGTCGATGTGATCGCCGCCGAACTTGCGCAGGTAGGCGTCTGCGAGCACGAGCGCCACCATCGCCTCGCCCACGACGCCCGCGGCGGGCACCGTGCAGGAGTCGGTGCGCTCGCGCAGCGCCTGCGCGGGCTCGTGCGAGTCGATGTCCACCGAGCGCAGCGGCTGCGTGAGCGTAGGCAGCGGCTTCATCGCCCCGCGGACGACGAGCGGCTCGCCCGTGGTCATGCCTCCCTCGAGACCGCCGGAGTTGTTCGTGACGCGGTAGTACCCGCGGTCCTGCGAGTAGAAGATCTCGTCGTGGGCTTCGGATCCCGGGAGCCCCGCGATCCGGAAGGCGTCGCCGATCGAGACCCCCTTCAGCGCCTGAATCGAGCAGATCGCCATCGCCAGCCGGCCGTCGAGCCGCTCCTCCCAGGAGATGTGCGAGCCGAGCCCCGGGACGAGCCCGAACGCCTGCACCTCGAACACCCCTCCCAGCGACTCGTTGGCCTTTCGCAGCGTGTCGATCTCGCGCACCATCGCCTTCGTCGACTCCGCGTCGAGACAGCGGACGGGCGAGCTGTCGACGTCCTCGAAGTCGTCCGGCGCGAGCGGCTCGCCGCGCTCCGGCGCCCGCACGGAGGCGATCTGGATGACGTGCGAGTGCACGCTCACCCCTACCGCGCGCAGCAGCGTCTTGAACAGCGCGCCGCCCGCGACGCGCGCGGCTGTCTCGCGCGCAGACGCGCGCTCGAGGATGTTGCGCACGTCGCTCTGCTTGTACTTCATCGTGCCCACGAGGTCCGCGTGGCCGGGCCGCGGGAGGTGCACCTCGGCGATCTCCTCCTCCACCGGCCACGGGCTCATCCGCTCTTCCCAGTTGGCGTAGTCGCGGTTGGCTATCTGGAGCGCAACCGGGCCGCCGAGCGTGCGACCGTGGCGAACGCCGCCCGTTACCTCCGCGCGATCGCGCTCGATCTTCATCCGCCCGCCGCGGCCATGTCCGAGCTGGCGGCGCGCCATGTCGCGGTTCAGCTCATCCGATGTCAGCTCGAGGCCCGCGGGCAGGCCCTCGACGATGCAGGTGAGGCCGGGGCCGTGCGACTCGCCGGCGGTTGTCATGCGGAGCGCCACGGCCCCTAGCTTATGTGCTCCCCTTCGCGCCTAGCGGTGGCGGCGGGATGCGGCGTGGCCGAACGCGGGGTGGCCGGCGAGCACGATCAGCCCGGATTGGGCCGAGTAGCGCAGTCCTGCGTCGCCGAGCGCGTGAACGCCGCCGAGCGGCGCGCGCGCGACGTGCGCCTGGTGGTGCGCGGCGCTGTGCGCGGCGGCCGAGGACGCCTTCGAGGAGGAGATGCTCACGACGCGCAGTTCCCACGTGGCGAGTTCGCCCGTCGCGGTGAGGTATTCGAGCTGCTCGGTTTCCTTTTCCTTCACTTCGAGCACCTTGCACTGCGCGGCGCTCGGGCGGCAGGTGCCCGTGCCGTGCAGGATCACTTCACCTTCGAGCGCGAACGCCGCGCTGTACTGGGCGCCCGTGTGGCTCACGCTGACGCCGAGCAATTCCACGAGGGCTTCCTTGGCGTTGGGCAGCGGCGTCGGCTTCGTCAAGTTCTCATACGAAGGCAGTTCCGCGTGTTCGGGAGTGACGCCGCTCGGCAGCTTGCCGAACTGCACTGCCACGTGGTAGACGGTTTTCGGCTTCGACGGCGGGCTCGAGTTGGTGTGGCTGGGGCTCGGTTCCGAGCTGCCTTTGCTCGTGGAGCTCGATTCTGAGCCGCTCGAGCCGCTCGACGCCGATCCGCCACCCGAGCTCGATGCGGGCGAAGCCGCGACGACCTTCGTCGCCGACACGGTGGTCTTGCCGGGGAGCTGCGAGAACGGGTCGTGGACGCCGCCGCGGCGCTGCGAGGCGCTGCCGTCGGTCGTCTCGGCGAGGGCCTGCCCGGAGGCGTCTTCGGCCTGGCTGATGGCGATGCCGCCCGCCCCGGGCGTGTGCACCACGGCGACCGCTGCCGACGGCGAGGAGGCGGAGCCGCCGCCTGCGAGCGCCGCGTAGGCGACCGCGCCGAGCAGGAGCACGCCGACGCAGATCACGATCGGCATCAGGCGCCGGTCGGTGAGGTCGTCCTTGATTGCCTTGAAGAAGTCGCTCATGGTGTCACCCGCGCTATCGCCGGCGCCGTGGGCGAGCTCGGGGACCCGCTGCCGGAGGCGGGAGTTGCCGCGCTGCCAGCCGGGCTCGGAGGAGTGAGGCCCTGGCCCGCCGGAAGCACATACGCGGTGGCGGTGATCGAGCCCGTCAGTTCGGTGGCGCCCGTCTTCTGGCCTTCGTTGGTGGTCTGGGGCACCTGCGAGAGCTTCACGCTCTGCACGGTGAGCAGGCGTCCGCGCACCGCCAGCTCGTGGGCGGCGTTGCGAAGTGCGAAGCCGTTCAGCTGGGTGAAGACGTGTTCGAGGTCGAAGAAGGTGCCGTTGAAGATGAACGTGAACGGAAGCTGGGTGAAGCCGGCGGCTGCCGCGGCGGGCACCTGCGACGAGGACGCCGTTTTCGAGCTCGAGCTCGAGCCTTCCGTGCCCACGCTGATCGAGGCGAAATCGACGTGCTTGCTGCTGGACGCGTGTTCGAGCTGGTAGATCAGCGACGGCACTTCGTCCTGCGGCGGCACGGCTTTGCCGAGGCTCACAACCGACGCGTAGGCGGTCGGGTACTGCGCCTGCGCCGCGCGCGCGCTCGCGAGTGCGGCTTCGGCGCTGCTCAGTTCACCGTGCGCGGTGGACACCTGCGCGCCGAGCTTGTCGGCCTTGTTGCGCTCGGGCGACACCACGAGGATCCAGAAGCCGGCGAGGACGGCGAGCACGCCGAGCACCATCACCACTATGCGATCGCGACCGGTCATCCTGCCGACCCCTTCTTCGTAGAGCTCGTCGAGGCGACCACGACGGTCGTGTTGGAGGAGACCGCTGCCGACGGGGTGGGAAGCGGCTGGAAGGCCACCTGCAGGGTGTAGGCGGGCTGGTTCGGCGCGCATCCGCCGGCGCCGCTCGCGCTGCCCCCGCCGGAGGCGGCCTTCGTCGAGCTCTGAAGCGTCACGCTCGCGACGCCGTCGATCAGACGCAGGCGGTCGATCGTTTCGGCGACGGCGGACTGCGTCTTGGCGCAGCCCGAGACGGTGAAGGTGGGAACGCTGCCGGGAGGCGTCGCCGAGCTGACCGGGGCGGCGGCTCCCGCGGCGGAGCCGCTCGCGCTCGCGCCGGCGCTCGCCGGGGAGGCCGAGCCCGAGCTCGAGGAGGAGCTCGCGGGCGTGGACGCCGAGGAGGACGCGGAGGAGGCACCGCCGGCAGCGGCGCCGGTGGGAGTCGTCGTGACGATCGTGCCGCTCAGCGAGGATATGGAGGCGCTCGAGGGGAGCACGCGCGCGAACTCGTGGAACGCGTGCGCCCAGTCGAAGCGCGAGTCGACGAGCTGCGCGACGGCTTCGACGCGCGCCTTGCGCAGCTGGATGAAGTTCGTGTACGGGGTGAGCGCGGCGGTGGCGGCCTGGGCCTGCTGGGTGCGTTGGGCGAGCGCCGCCGCCTCTTTCTTGTCGTTCGAGATGTGGTGGCTCGCGAGGCCGTACATCAGGATCATCACGGCGATCGCTCCCGCCAGCCCGAGCAGCGCGTATGCGGCTCCCTGCGAGCGGCCTGCGCCGACAGAGGCGCCGGAGCGCTGGTCGGCGGGAATCAGGTTGACGGCTCTCATTTCGGAGCCTCCGCGGTGGCGAGGCCCGCGGCGACCGCCAGACGGTGCGCGGAGACGTGATCCTTCAGGCGCTCGTCGGCGAGGCCGACGGACTGCGGGCGCACCGGCACGCCGAGCGCGAGCTCGAGCGCGTCGGAGAAGCCGGGGATCTCCTCGGCGGCGCCGCTCAGCACCACGTGGGAGACCTCGCCGCCGCCCTCCTGCGAGCGGTGGAAGTCGAACGAGTTGCGAACCTCACCGGAGATCTCGCGGATGCCGTTCTCGAGGACGTTCCAGACGTCGGCGTCGCTGCCGGGCGCGGAGCCTGCGAGCTCGTCTTCGAGCTCGAGGTCGTCGGGGTCCTCCTCGACGGCCGCGACGTTGGCCACGGCGGCGAGGTCGATCGCGGGAGGCTCGGCGATCTCGGCCTGCTCGCCCTCGACGGCGGGCGCGGCGGAGGGCTGCTCCTCGACGGCGGGCTCGGGGGGCGCGGGCGCCTGCTGCTCGGTGGGCGCGGGAGCGCGCAGGTCCACCGCAGCGAGCAGCGAGCGCGCCTCGGCCAGCGCGATGCCGCGGCGCTCCGCGAGCTCGGTAGCCATGCCCTCGAGGCCACCCCCCACGACGCGGGTGAAGCGGCACACCGTGCCCTCGGCGATTGCAAGGTTGGTGAGGCCGTCGACGTTCAGATAGACGACACGGCCCTCCTGCTCGGGGTCGTAGCGGTAGAGGGCGCGGATCAGGGCGAAGGCGGAGAGGTCGACGCCTTCGGGTGTGAGGCCGGCGCCCCGGACGGCGGTGAGCAGGCGCTCGATCATGTCGCGCTGCGCCGCCACCAACACGACGCGCTGGCGAGGACCGGCGGGGGTGTCGACGATGCCCAGCGGGTGGAAGTCGAGCACCGCGTTGTTGAGCGGCATCGGAACCTGGTCCTGCGCCTGGAACATGACCGCCGCGGCGAGTTCCTTCTCGTCGGTGACCGGGGGGAGCTCGAGCGTGCGGAGCACCGTGCGCTGGTTCGCCACACCGACGCGCACGCGCTTGCTGAGGCCGCTCCCCTCGAACAGGTCGCGCAGCACCTCGCTGAGCGCGCTGTCGTCGGCGACTTCACCGTCGCGCATCGTGTCCGCTCCAAGTGGACGCACCTCGGCGCGCTCGGCCAGGATCGAGCCATTCGTGCGCGCCTGGACGGCAGCGACGAGACCCGGCTGAATGTCCAGTCCGACGACCTCGGGACCCCCGCTGCGGCCACGGCTCCGTCCGATATTCACGTTCAGCTGTGGGATTCGTGGTGACGGAAGTCTCATATATGACGGTGCGCCGGGACTGGGACGGATTGGCGCCTGGGTGGGTATCGGCGTGAAGTTGGGGGCGCTTTAGTGAACGAAGTGTTTGACGTAGAGATCGACGATCTGCGCCCCGGCGAATACCGCCACGAGCGCTCCAAGTGCCAGGAACGGTCCGAACGGCACCGCCGTCTTGCGGCCCTCTCGCGTGCCCTTGCGCGCCATCACACCCGCGCCGTAGATGACGCCGCTGACGAGCGCGATCAGGATCGCCGGCGCCACGGCCGCTCCTAGACACAGGCCGAGCACCGCTGCGAGCTTCACGTCGCCCATCCCCATGCCGCCCGGGTAGGCGAGCGCGGCGACGAGCAGAAAGCCTCCCGCACCCGCGGCGGCGATCAGGCGTTCGGGCTCGCCCGCAGGATCGAGCGCGACGCCGATCACGAGCGCGAGCACCGCGCCGAGCGCGGTGAGGCGGTTCGGGATGATGCGATATTCGAGATCGATCAGCGCCGCCGGGACGACGAGCAGGATCGTGAGGATCGCGAGCGCGGTGTCCACCGTCGTGTCGGTCGCCAGGACCGCGCCCACGCACAGGGCAGCTGTGGCCGCCTCGACGAGCGGATATCGGGGAGAGATGGGCTCCGAGCAGCTGCGACAGTGGCCGCGCAGCAAGAGCCACGAGATGATCGGGATGTTGTCGTAGGGCTTGACGGGCGTGCCGCAGCGCGGGCAATGGGACGCCGGGGTGATCAGCGACTCGTGCCGAGGCAGCCGGTATGCCACCACGTTCAGGAACGAGCCGACGATCGCTCCGAGCACTCCGGCGAAGGTAGCCGCCTCCATGCTCACCTATTCGACAGGGGCGCCGCGCCACTTGAGACGCATGCGAATGACAGGGCCGGCGAGGAGGGCGCGAGTGGCGGGTGGGCGGCCGGCGTCACTACCAGGTACCGGTGGGGCACCCTGATTTGTTCGAGCCCACCGCTTTGCAGGTCCGCGTGATTTCTCCGGTTGCGGCCTTCGTCACGGTGAAGGTGTCTGCGCTCGTGGGCGCCGTCGCGGTCACGACGAAGCCCTTCCCGCCTTCGGTCGCTTCTGCGGCGCTCAGCCATGCGTTGCCGCCGCCTTCGGCGAGCTGGAGCGAGGTCTCGTATTCCTTGAGCGTGTTCGGTTCGACGCCCGTGTAGTTCGTCGCGTGGTCGATCGCGTACGTCTCGGCGGCGAGCTGGGCGGTCCGCGCAACTTCCTTCGCGTTTGCGTCCGTCGCCTTGTTCTTCTGGCTGAGGAACGAGGGGATCGCGATCGCGGCGAGGATGCCGATGATCAGGATTACGACGAGCAGCTCGATGAGGGTGAATCCCTCCTCGCTGCGCGACACCGGGTGCACTCGAGCTGACACGTCGGTCTGATCGGCATCTCTGCTCGGAGCTTGAGCTTTGCGCACCCGTGGAGACGGACGTCCGATGTACCGGGAGCTGGCCGGAGAACGAGGAGAGGCGGCCCGAGGGCCGCCTCTCTCGACTAGGTCTGCTGTGGGGCTATCGCCCGGAGCTGCCTACCATTCACCGGTCGGGCAGCCTTTGCTGCCGGCGACCTGGGTGCAGGACCGCGTGATTTCTCCGGTTGCGTTGCGTTCGACAGTGAACGTGTCGCCGCTGGAGGCTTTCGCCGTCACCGAGAAGGTGGTGGCGGTGCCCGCGGCGGCGCTCAGGTAGGCTTCCTTTTCGGTAGCCACCGTCACGATCGAAGGCTCGTAGGCCTTGAGTTCTTTCGCTTCCACTTTGGCGTAGGAGCCGTTGTTGTCGGTGGAGATCGTCTCAGCAGTCGTCTGAGCCGTGCGAGCGAGCTCCTTCGCCTGGGCGTCGGTGGCCTTGCTCTTCTGGCTGAGGAACGACGGGATGGCGATCGCGGCAAGAATGCCGATGATCAGGATCACAACCAGAAGCTCGATAAGGGTAAAACCACCCTCATCACCCGAGCGCTGGCGCAGTCGATACAGCATCTGAATCCTCCTGGGATCCGTGTTACAGGGCGCCAGCCCTCGGTTCGCCTCAAGCGGCGATGCGTCCCCCAATGAGGTCCGCCGGCTTTGCTTCGCACCACGGGGATGATGCTTGCCATGGCCTCGGCACTGGCTATTACAGCCGCTGCATCGACGGAGGCGAGACGGATCTTTATGCGCGTATGGCAGGGTTGGACGGACGACCCGTACTCAGATCGTGCGCCTCCGCAGGGGACGTGCGAGATGCGGACAGAAGCGTCCGGAGAACGAGGAGAGGCGGCCCGAGGGCCGCCTCTCTCGACTAGGTCTGCTGTCGGGCTATCGCCCGGAGCTGCTTACCATTCTTTGGTCGGGCAGCCTTTGCTGCCGGCGACCTGGGTGCAGGTCCGCGTGATTTCTCCGGTTGCGTTGCGTTCGACAGTGAACGTGTCGCCGCTGGAGGCTTTCGCCGTCACCGAGAAGGTGGTGGCGGTGCCCGCGGCGGCGCTCAGGTAGGCTTCCTTTTCGGTAGCCACCGTCACGATCGAAGGCTCGTAGGCCTTGAGTTCTTTCGCTTCCACTTTGGCGTAGGAGCCGTTGTTGTCGGTGGAGATCGTCTCAGCAGTCGTCTGAGCCGTGCGAGCGAGCTCCTTCGCCTGGGCGTCGGTGGCCTTGCTCTTCTGGCTGAGGAACGACGGGATGGCGATCGCGGCAAGAATGCCGATGATCAGGATCACAACCAGAAGCTCGATAAGGGTAAAACCACCCTCATCACCCGAGCGCTGGCGCAGTCGATACAGCATCTGAATCCTCCTAGGATCCGTGTTACAGGGCGCCAGCCCTCGGTTCGCCTCAAGCGGCGATGCGTCCCCCAATGAGGTCCGCCGGCTTTGCTTCGCACCACGGGGATGATGCTTGCCTTGGCCTCGGCACTGGCTATTACAGCCGCTGCATCGACGGAGGCGCACCTGATCTTTATGGCTGAATGAAAGGTTGGACACATGACCCGAACGAGCACACCGCGCGCGCTGCGGCGAGAACCGCCCCCGCGGCAAGCGGAGCGGTGTCGGTGGACGAGCCGCCCACGGCGGCGGCAGGCGCCCCTGAGCGGGCCTCAGCGCTGCTCGGAGGGCTCCGCCGCCCCGGGGGCGCCGTCGGCCTGCTCGGCGGCCCGCCACGGCTCCTGGGCGTCTATGCCGGGGACCCGCCTGCCGGTGCCCTGGCACCACGGACACGTGACCTCCTTCGGCGTGCCGCCGAGGTTGGAGATCACTTTTCCGGAGCCGCGACAGGCCATACACTCCCGCGGCTCATGGGTGTTCCCCGCCTTGCCCTCGCTGTCGGTTCCCTCGCCGGCCACCTGCCGATGAGATTAGCGTTCCTCCGATGAGGGGCCCGCTGCGCAGATGGGAATGGGCGGCGATCGTCGCAATCACCGCGGGCGCGGCGGCTCTGCGCCTGATCGACCTCGGCAGCGTCTCCCCCGACCCCTTCTACGACGCCGCCGTCCGCAGCATGGCGATGTCGTGGCACAACTTCTTCCTCGGCGCGTTCGAGCCGGGCGGGAGCGTGTCGATCGACAAGCCGCCCGTGGACCTGTGGCTGCAGGTGGCGAGCGTGAAGCTGCTCGGCTTCTCCTCGACGACGCTGAAGCTGCCCGAGGCGTTCGCCGGGATCGCCTCGGTGCCGCTCCTGTTCGCCGCCATCAGGCGCATGTGGAGCCCCGCTGCCGCGCTCGCGGCGGCGGTGGGCATGGCGGTGCTGCCGGTCGAGGTGATCACCGCGCGCAGCGACACGATGGACGCGGTGATGATGGCGCTGCTCGTGCTCGCGCTGCTGTTCGTCGCGCTCGCCACGGACGAGGGCAGCATGTGGTGGCTGCTGGCCGCCGCCGCCGCTCTCGGCCTCGCCTTCAACGTCAAGCTGCTCGAGTCGCTCGTGGCGCTGCCGGGAATCGTCCTGTTCGCGTACCTCGGGCTGCCCGGGAGACCCGGCAGGCGCCTGCTGAAGATCGGGCTGGCGGGGCTCGCGTACATCGCGGTTTCCCTGTCCTGGCTGACAGCCACGCTGGTCGTTCCGGCGCACGAACGTCCCTTCGCGATCGGCTCCTCGAACGGCAGCGCCTGGAACGCGGCGTTCGTGTTCAACGGCACCGAGCGGCTCGGCGGCAAATCGCCCGAACCCCAGTTCACGGTCTACGAAGCGGGCCACAAATACCCCGTCGCCACCCAGGAAGAGCGCGACCACATCCCGATCACTCCTCCGTCCGCCACGCGGCTGCTCACGCGCATCGGCCCGCTCTCGGGGCAGCGTCTCGGGATGGAGGTGCTCGTCGGGCTGCTGCTCGGCATTCCTGCGCTGCTCTGGGGGGTGCTGCGCCCGGACGACGTCGAGGAGGTGCTCGACGCCGAAGCGCGTGCGCGGGCCTCGCGGCGCAGGCCGCCGCGAAAGCGCCGCGGCGACGCGGCGCCGGGCGCCGCCGACAGCGCCCGGGCGCAGGCGCCGCAGGAGCGTGTCGCCGAGCAGGCGGACGCGGCGCATCCGAGCGCCGCGATGGCAGGGGCGCGTACGGCGACCGGCTCACCACAGCGCCAGCACGCAGACGCCGAGCCGGCGGGCAGCGGCGTCGCGGTGGCGGGCCCTGAGCAGATACCCCCGCCTGGCACCGGAGGAGACGGAGGCGAGCGCCCCTCTGCGCCACGCGCGCCACTTGCCGAGGACCCGCGCGAGCGTCTGATGCGCGTGCGGCGCGCGACCGCCGCCGGCATCGGCCTGTGGATGCTCAGCGGCATCGTGCTGTTCAGCGACATGGCGCGGCTTCACCCCCGCTACGTCGAGGGCTTCACACCCGCCGTGGCTGCGATGTTCGGCATCGGCGTCGCCTGGGCGGCCTCCCCGAAGGGACGCTGGCGGCTCGCGTTCCTGGCGGCGACGCTCGTGGCGTCGGTGTTCTACGCCGAGCGGCTCCTGTACGGGCGCCCCACCGAATGGTGGCTTGCGCTGGCGGCGGCGGTAGCCGCGATCGCGCTGGCGATGATCGCCCGGAGCTCGCGCGAGGGTGCACGCGGGAGGCGGCTGCTCGCGCCCGCCGGGGTGATCGCGCTCACGCTCGTGGCGGTGCTGATGGTCCCCTTCAACAGCGATACGCGCTCGATCGAAACGCACGTCACCGACGCGGGCTACGTCGGCGCGCTGCCCGCCGAAGAGCAGCGGCTGGTGAGCTCCTACCTGCGCGCGCACCAGGGGAGCGCCTTCTACGAGACCGCCGCGCTCTCGGCGACGCAGATCGGCTCGCTGATCGTCCAGGACGGCCGTCCGATCCTCGTGCTCACGACGTATGGGGCGCGCGTGTTCACGCCGGTTGCGCGCCTGAAGCAGCTGATCGCGCAGGGCAAGGTGCGCTATGCGTTCCTGAACTCCTACTGCAGCCGCCGCGGGGGGCCGCTCAACCCGGCGTGCTCGGAACCCGCCAAGTGGGTGCGCGAACACGGCGTCGACGTCTCGCGCGACGCGGGCCTGAAGAAAGACAAGATCCTCTGGCTGCTGCCCGGGGCGAAGCAGTGACGCTGGCGACCGAGCAGCGCCAGATCGCGGCGATCGCCGACGGCGCGCGCGCTGCCGGCAGGCTCGCACTGGACACCGAGTTCATGGGAGAGGGCCGCTATCGCACGCTGCTCTGCCTGATCCAGCTCGCCATCCCCGAGGAGCCCGATGCGGGCGAGCGGATCGTGCTCGTGGACGCGCTCGCCGAGAGCCTCGACGGCTCGGCGCTCGCGACGGTGCTGGCGGACCCCGCGGTGCGGGTGGTGGTGCACGCCGGGCGCCAGGACGTTGCGCTCATTCGCAGGCGCTTCGGCACGGAGGTGCGAAACGTGTTCGACACGCAGGTCGCCGCGGGCTTCGCCGGACTCGGCGCCCAGAGCTCCTACGAGTCGCTGCTCACCGAGATCCTCGGCCTGCGCGTCGCGAAGACGGCGAGCTTCACCCGCTGGGACGCTCGGCCGCTGTCCCCCGAGCAGCTCGCCTACGCCCGCGAGGACGTCGTGCACCTGCTCGACCTCGCCGCCGAGCTCGAGCGGCGCCTGACCGAGAACGGGCGGCTGCAGTGGGCGCTCGAGGAGTGCGAGCCGCTCGCCGCCTCGAGCGACGAGCGCGACCCGCGGGCGATCTTCGCGCGGCTGCCGCGGATCGCGAGCCTCAACGCCTCGGCGCGCGCGGTGGCGCTCGCGCTCGTGGAATGGCGCGAGGCGACCGCCGCGCGGCAGAACCGGCCGGTGCAGAGCGTCCTCGGCGACGCCGCGCTGATGGAGGTCGCAAAGCGCAAACCGTCCTCGCGCGGCGAGCTCACAAGGATCCGCGGGATCGGCGCGGGTGCGCAGGGGCGCCGCGCCGAGCAGCTGCTCGAGGTCGTCGAGCGAGGGCGCGAGCGCCCGCCCGAGCCGGCTCCCGAGCGCGCCCGCACGAGCATGCCGCGACCGGACGACGCGCCGCTGATCGCGCTCGGGGAGGCGCTGCTCCGTACCCGCGCCCGCGAGGCCGGCCTCGCCTACGAGCTGCTCGCGGCGCGGGCGGACCTGCAGGCGATCGTGGCAGCGCACCGCGCCGGGGAGGAGGCGGACGTCCGCACGCTGAGGGGCTGGCGGCGCGAGCTCGCGGGCGCAGAGCTGCTCGAGCTGCTCGACGGCGGGCTCTCGCTGGCGGTGGCGCCCTCCGGCGACGGCACGCGGCTGCGGATCGAGCGCGCGCGCGACAGCCAGTCGGGCTGAAGCGCCCCGCACGGCACTCGCAGGCGAGCCGGTCGGTTGTGAGGGCATTCACACCCGAGCTTCACCTCGGCTTGACGATCGCGGGGTTCACTTGCGGAAGTGCGCGCCAGGTCCCACCGAGAAGGAGCGACCGATGCAACAGGTTAAGCGTCTCGCAGTTCTCACATCCCTCACCGCCCCCAGGAGCGGCTCCGACAGCCCCGCGATCGCCGTCCGCTCACGAGCGCCGATATCGCCGTCCAGCACGTACGCGAGGAGATACATGCCCGCGAGCAGAGCCAGTCGGGCCGCCGCCGACAGACCGCCTACCGCCCACCGCTGCGGTTTGAGGTAGGTATCCCTACTGGATGCGGTTGTAGACTTCGAACAGCGGCAGGTACATCGAGATCACGATGAAGCCGACGATCGAGCCGATGATGATGATCATGATCGGCTCGAGGATCGAGGTGAGCGCCTTCACCGACGACTCCACCTGTTCCTCGTAGAACTCCGCGACGCGATCGAGCATCGCGTCGAGCGCACCCGTTTCCTCGCCGACGCCCACCATGTGGGTGACCATCGCCGGGAAGATGGGCGCCTGGGCGAGCGGCGCGGCGATCGTGCCTCCGCGCTTCACCGAGGCGATGACGCCATCCATCGATTCCTCGACCGCGATGTTGCCTCCGGTCTTGCCCGTGATCTCGAGCGCCTGGAGCAGCGGCACGCCCGCGGCGGTGAGCGAGGCGAGCGTGCGCGACCAGCGCGCCACCGCCACCTGCTGGACGATCGAGCCGATCTTCATCGGGACATGCAGGCGGAAGTGATCCCACTGGCGCCTGCCCCAGCTCGTTTTCTTCCACTTGATGAACGCCGTGATCGTGACGGCGACGGTGAGGAACATCGCCCACCACCATTTGGTGACGATGTGCGACATCAGCACCGACACCTGCGTGAGCTTCGGCAGTTCGCCTCCGAACTGCTTGAAGACGCCCTCGAACACCGGCACGAGGAAGGCCACCAGGGCCATCATCACGCCGACCGCGAAGATGATGACGAGCGTCGGGTAGATCATCGCCGATTTGATCTGGCGCCTCAGCGCGGCGTCCTTCTGCAGCTGGTCGGCGACGCGCATCAGCGCGTCCTCGAGCACACCGCCTGTCTCGCCGGCCTGTGTCATCGCGACGAACAGCGGGCTGAAGACCTTGGGGTGGCGTTCCATCGCCGCGCTCAGCGAGAGGCCCGCCTCGACGTCCTTGCGCACGGCGATGATCGTTTCTTTGAGGAACTTGCTCTCGGTCTGCTCCTCGAGCACGTACAGCGCCCGCAGGATGCTCATCCCCGAGGAGATCATCGTCGAGAGCTGGCGCGAGAAGACCGCCAGTTCGGAGGCCTTCACCCTCTTCATGAAGGAGAGCTCTATCTCTTTCGAGGAGTGCTTGTCGGTGATGTCGAGGACGATCAGACCCTTCGCCTTCAGCTGGTCTGAGACGGCCTGCTTGGATTCGGCCTCCACCTCCCCGCGGGACTTGCCGCCGGCGAGGTCGATCGCCTTGAAGACGTAGGTGCTCATCGTCTGCGCCTAAGCCGCTTCCAGCGTGGTGGCCCCGAGCAGCCGCCTGAGCTCCTCGGGGGTGGTAGAACGCGCTTCGGCGAGCTTCTGGGTGATCTTGCCCTGGCGCACGAGCGTCGACAGCGAGGTGTCCATCGTCTGCATGCCCACGCTCGAGCCGGTCTGCAGCACCGAGTAGATCTGGTGCGTCTTGCCCTCGCGGATCAGGTTGCGGACCGCGGGCGTCGGCACGAGCACCTCCGTCGCCACGACCCGGCCGGAGCCGTCCGCGTTGGGGAGCAGCTGCTGGGTCATGATGCCCTGGAGCGCCACCGACAGCTGGACCCGCACCTGCCCCTGCTGGTGTGCGGGGAACACGTCGATGATGCGGTCGATCGTCTGGGCGGTGTCCTGGGTGTGCAGCGTGGCGAACACGAGGTGCCCGGTCTCGGCCGCGGTCAGCGCGGTCTGGATCGTCTCGAGGTCGCGCATCTCTCCGACGAGGATCACGTCGGGGTCCTGGCGCAGCGCCGCCTTCAGGGCGTCGCCGAAGCTCTGCGCGTCGGAGCCGAGCTCGCGCTGGTTGACGAGGCACTTCTTGTGCCCGTGCAGGAACTCGATCGGGTCCTCGATCGTCATGATGTGCTCCTCGCGCGTGCTGTTGATCTCGTCGATCATCGCGGCGAGCGAGGTGGACTTCCCGGAGCCGGTGGGGCCCGTGACGAGCACGAAGCCGCGCGGCCTGCGCGTGAACTCGTGGACCGTCGCCGGCAGGCCGAGCTCGTCGATGCTCGTCATCCCGAACGGGATCAGGCGGAACGCGGCGCCGATCGCTCCGCGCTGGTAGTAGGCGTTGACGCGGAAGCGGGCGTGGCCGGGGATCGAGTAGGCGAAGTCGAGCTGCCAGTTCGTCTCCAGGCGCTGGCGCTGGTCGCCCGTGAGGATCGAGTAGACGATCTCGCGGGTGTCCGAGGTGGAGAGCTTGGGGTAGTCCTCCAGCGGCTGCAGGCGCCCGCGGACGCGGACTGTGGGGTGAGCGTGGGAGCTCAGGTGCAGATCCGACGCACGGCGGTGTACGACCTCCATCAAGAGGTCTGCGAAATCGATGTCCATGGTTGGGCGCATCGACCTCCAATCCGCCCCGATACACACCTCCGGGCGCCCGCTGGACGAAAGTTCGAGTGCGCCGAGCGCGCTCAGTTCGTGCCGATCACGCGGGCGATCTCGGCGATCGAGGTGCGACCCTGCCTGACCTTCTGCAGACCGTCGTCGCGAAGCCGCGTCATGCCCTGCTGCACGGCAACCTCGCGGATCGCCTCGGCGGGCCGGCGTTCGAGCGCCATCGTCTGGATCTCGGGGCTCATCTGCATCACCTCGTAGAGCCCGATCCGCCCGCGGTAGCCCGAGCCGCCGCAGCGCCTGCAGCCCACCGGTTCGTAGGCCTCGAGCTCGACGCGCGCCTTGTAGCCGCTGTCCTGGAGCACCCTCGCGGGGATGATCGTGCGCTTCTTGCAGCTCGGGCAGAGCATGCGGGCGAGCCGCTGCGCCACGACGCACTCGAGCGCGGAGGCGACCAGGAACGGCTCGGTGCCCATCTCGGTCAGGCGCGTGATGGCGGAGGGAGCGTCGTTCGTGTGCAGCGTGGAGAGCACGAGGTGCCCCGTGAGCGCCGACTCGACGGCGATCTGTGCCGTCTCCTTGTCGCGGATCTCCCCCACCATGATGATGTCGGGGTCGGCGCGCACCATCGAGCGCAGCCCCATCGCGAACGTGAGCCCCACCTTCGTCGCCACCTGCACCTGGGTGAGGCCGTCCATTTCGTACTCCACCGGATCCTCGACGGTGATGATGTTCTTCTCCGGCGTGTTCAGCATCTTCAGCGCCGCGTACAGGGTGGTGGACTTGCCGGAGCCCGTCGGTCCCGTCACGAGCACCGCGCCGTGCGTCTGACCGCAGGCGTGTTCGAAGCGTTCGCGCTCCGGGTCCGCCATGCCGAGCTTGTCGAGCTCCACCACCACGGAGGCCTTGTCGAGCACGCGCATGACGATGCCCTCGCCGTGGACGCTCGGGAGCGTGACCACACGCAGGTCGACGTGCCTACCGTCGACGACGAGCCCCACGCGGCCGTCCTGGGGCAGCCGCTTCTCGGCGATGTCGAGCTCCGCCATGATCTTGACGCGCGAGACGACGCCGGCTGCCATCTTGCGGGGTACGGTGGTGATGTCCTGGAGCACGCCGTCGACGCGGAAGCGCACGCGCACTTCCTTGCCGTCGGGCGCGAGGTGGATGTCCGAGGCGCCGCGCTCGACCGCCTGGGCGACGATCTGGTTGACGAGCTTGACGACGGGCGCGTCGTCGGAGGTCTCGTGCAGGGCGACGACCTCGGCCTCGTCCTCCTCGACGATCTCGCCCTCCCCCACGACATCTTCGAGGCGATCCAGGCGCGATACCAGCGCGGCGATGTCGTCCGGGGGCGCTACCGCGACGCGCACCTCGTAGCCGGTCATGATCGCGATGTCGTCAACCGCGAGCACGTTCGAGGGATCCGCCATCGCGATCAGCAGCGTGCGCTTGTCGGCGAAGGCGACCGGCACGGCCTGGTAGCGCTTGGCGACCGCCGTGTTGACGAGGTTCGCCGCGGTCATGTCCACCTGGAAGACGCCGAGGTCGAGGTGGTCGAGGCCGTAGCGCTCGGCGAGCGCGCGGGCGAGACCGTCCTGGGTCAGCGCACCGTTCTCGAGCAGCACCCGCTCGGGCGTGGTGCCGGAATTGCGCGAGCTCTCGAGCGCTTCCTCGACCTGCTTGCGCGAGGCGAGTTCCATCTCCACGATCACGTCGGTGAGGAAGCGCGGCGAGGAGCCGCGCTGCGAGGGCTTCGTGATGCCGACCCACGAGGACTCCTCGGCGGCGGGCGCCGCAGCCGCGGCGTCGGCCTCGGGTGCAGCCCGCTCCTCCATCTCGACCGCGACGTCGCCGGCGGCGAGGGCGTCGAGGTCCACCTGCTTCTCGGCGGTAATGGCGCCGTCCGCGCCCTCGGGCTCGCCGTCGATCCCGAAGATCGCGTGCAGGTCGGGTTCCGTCTGCTGGGGCGCGTCGCTCACCGGGCGCGCACCTCCGATCGCGGGCAGCTAGCCGGTGGGATCCTCTCCGCGCGCAGCGCGTCGCATGACGTCGATCGGAGCTCCTCGCCCGGTCCACAGTTCGAGGCTGAGGGCGCCCTGAGCGGCGAGCACCTCGAGCCCGTCGAGCGTGCGTGCGCCCTGTGCCCGCGCGGCGGCAAGCAGCGGGGTGGATCCTGCGCGATAGACCAAGTCGACGACATACGCGTACTCACCGACTTGATCGAACGTCATTCCAAGTTGGTTGAGCGCACCATCCTCACTGGCCGAGCGTTCTAGTTCGCCCGCCCCAGCGCCGTTTTTCGGGCCTCTTGCGGCCTCTCCGGGCTCGCCTGCGGCGTCCTCGCAGAACGTCCCGTCGAGGCCCACTGAGGTGCAGTTCACGAGCAGGTCGGCGGGCTCCGGCACGGCCACCGCGCGGGCGCCGAGATCGCGCGCGAGCTCCTCCGCGCGGGCGGCCGTCCGGTTCCACACGGATACCTCGCTCGCCCCTGCACGGAGCAGCGCCCAGACGGCCGCGCGGGCGCTTCCGCCGGCGCCGAGCACGAGCGCGCGCTTGCCTGCGGGCGACTCGCCGAGGGCGGCTATCAGGCCCGGCGCATCAGTGTTCTCGGCGGCGATCTCCCCCCCGGGGGCGAAGCTCAGCGTGTTGGCGGCGCCGATCTCGCGGGCGGCGTCGCTCGCGCTGTCGGCGAGCTCGGCGGCGGCGTGCTTGTGGGGGATCGTGACGTTCGCCCCGACGAAGCCGGAGCCGCCGAGCGCACGGACGGTGTCCGCGAACAGCTCGGGCGGGACGGGCAGCAGCTGGTAGCGCCAATCCTCCATCCCGAGCGCCGCGAGCGCCGCGTTGTGCATCGCCGGCGAGCGGCTGTGGGCGACCGGCCAGCCGAGCACGCCCAGGCGGGGCATCACTTCTTGCAGACGGGAGGGTGCCCGCCGTTCTTCTTCACCGCCGCCTGGTATGACGCGGCTGCTGCTTCGAAGGCAGCGAGCGTCGTGGAGAACACGTGCTCGCCGCAGCCGTCGGGCGCGAGCACGTAATACATGTAGGCGACCTTCGCAGGATGGGCGGCGGCTTCGATCGAGGCGCGCCCGGGATTGGAGATCGGCGTCGGCGGCAGGCCGACGTGCGTGCGCGTGTTGTACGGCGAGTCGAGGTGCAGCTGCGCCTGGGAGAGTTCCTGTGTGTAGGTGGGGATGTTCTTCTCCTGCTCGAGCGCGTAGTAGATCGTCGCGTCGATGCCGAGCGGGACTTCCTGGCGCAGGCGGTTGTAGATGACCGCGGCGATCTTCGCGCGGTCGCCGGGCACCTGCGCCTCGCGCTCCACCATCGAGGCGACGATCAAGAGCTGGTAGGGGGTGACGTGCTGGGCCCGGGCGCTCGCGGCAAGGGCGGCGTCGAAGTTTTCCCTGAAGGCGATGAGCTGGTCGGAGACGAGCTGCGAGACGGGGCTGCCGCGGTACGCGTCGTAGGTGGCGGGGAACAGAAAGCCTTCGAGGTCACGGGTACCGGGCGGCGCGCCGTAGTGCGCCGGGTTGAGCTGGTGAGAGCTGCGCGAGGCGATGCGGTAGCTGCCCCGCAGCCCCGCCTTCTTCGCGATCTCTCCGATCTGCGTGCGGGTGAGGCCCTCGGGGATCACCACCTTCACCACCGCGGGCGCCGCGGGCGCCTTCGAGCCCGAGCGCAACAGCGAGTGAAGCAGCAGGAGCACGGCGGCAACCACCGCGACCAGCGCGGCAACGGCGCCGAGGCGCGCCAGCGGCGAGCGTCCGCGGCGAGCGCGGGGCGGCGGCGCAGCTCCTCCTCTGCCCTCCCGTGCCCGGCCCGCTCCTCGCCCGCCAGCGGATGGCGGAGCACCGGTGCCGCCTGCGGCGGCGGGGGGCTCGGGCGCAGGGGGCGTCCGCCCCGCCGCGGGCTGCTCCGGCGCCGACACGGGTTCGTGCTCGATCGGCTCGGCGTGCTGCTCGGCGGGACCGGGCGCGGGGACCAGCGGTACCGGGGCGGGCTCCACCACGGACGCCGGCTCATGGACCGGTTCATGCACCGGCGCCGACTCGACGCCCGGCGCCGGATCGTGCGCGGGCGCAGGCGCCTGCGGAGCGCCGGGCAGCTGTGGCTCCGTGACGCCGGGCGGCTCCGGCTCGACGGCGGCGGGCGGCTCCGGCTCGACGGCGGCGGGCGGCTCCGGCTCCGGTGCGACGGCGAATGCGTCGTGGTCGACCGGCAGCTCCTCGGCGTCAGAGGGCTCGGGCTCGTCCGCCCACGGGGGCGGCTCCTCGGCGGGCGGCGCGGCGAGCTCCGGGGCCGGCGGGGTGTCCACCGGCGGCTCCTCGGGGGCGGGCGTGCCGGCGCGTTGGGCGCGCCTGCGTTCGCGCTCCAGGCGGTCGCGCTCGCGCTCCTCCCGCGTGCGTTCGCGCCCCTGCTGTGATCGATCGCCGCGAGCCAAGAGCGCAGACCCTAACGCGATCGCGACGCGAGCCAGCCCTCGAGCAGGTGGGCGGCGGCACGCGAGTCCTCGGCGGCGGTGAAGGGACCCTCCATGCGCTGGGCGAGTCTGGTGGTGAAGCGCTCGTCGTGCAGCTCCACGGGCACCTCCTCTCCGAGCAGCGTCGCGAGCGAGTCGGCGAAGCGGCGCGTCTCCCGCGTCTGCTCGGTGTCCTCGCCGGAGAGCGACAGCGGCAGCCCGACGACGACGCGCTCCACCTCGCGCTCGCGCACGAGATCGCGAAGCCTCAGCATCCCGCGGCGCGTCGCGGGCCGCTCGATGACGTCGAGCGGGGTGACGATCGTCGCGGTGGGGTCGCTGACGGCACAGCCGCAGCGCGCGCTGCCGTAGTCGAGCGCGAGCACGCGCATGGCGATCAGCGCTCGGCTGCGCGAGCCAGGCGGGGCGAGGGCAGGCACGCGGGAAGCGTTCGCATCAGCCGGCGAGCGCGGCGTCGATCGCCTCGCGCCCCGCCGCGATCGCGGCATCGAGCTTCTCGGGATCGCGGCCTCCTGCCTGCGCCATCGTGTCGCGTCCCCCACCGCCGCCTCCCGCCACCTCGGCGGCGGCCTTGACGATCGCCCCCGCCTTCGCCCCGCGCTCGACGAGCGCGGGAGCAACGCTCGCGAGGAGGTGCACGCGCCCGTCGGCGACGGTGCCGAGCAGGATGGCAGCGTCGCCGAGCTTGCCCTTGAGGCGGTCGGCGAGGGCGAGCAGCGCCTTCGCATCGGCGACGTCCACGCGCACGGCGAGCACCGTCGCCCCGCCGGCCTGCTCCGCGCCGGCGGCGAGCTCCTCGACGTCGGGCCCGCCCGCGGCGCCACCGCCCTCCTTGAGCTTCTTCTCGAGCTGCCTGCGCTCCTGCACGAGCGCCCGCGCGGCTTCGGGCGCATCCTCGGGGCGCGCGCGCAGCGTCGAGGCCACCTCGTCCAGCAGGCGGTCGTGGTGGCGCATCAGCTCCACGGCTGCAGGTCCCGTGACGGCCTCGATGCGCCGCACGTTCGCCGAGCTCGAGGTCTCGCTGAGGATCCGCAGCAGGCCGATCTCGGCGGTGGAGCGCACGTGCGTGCCGCCACACAGCTCGCGGGAGTAGTCGCCCTCGCCGATCTCCACCATCCGCACGACGTCGCCGTACTTCTCGCCGAACAGCGCCATCGCGCCCAGGCGTCGCGCCTCCTCGAGCGTCGTCGTGATCGGGCGAACCGGGTCGTTGCGCGCGATCCAGTCGTTGACGAGGTCCTCGACGTCGCGCAGCTCCTCGGAGCTCAGCGCGTGGCCGTGGCTGAAGTCGAAGCGGAGCTTGTCGGGCCCGACGTAGAGCCCGCCTGGCGCACGTGCGGGCCGAGGCGCTCGCGCAGCGCCGCCTGCAGCAGGTGGGTGGCGGTGTGGTTGGCCTCGGTGGCCTGCCTGGCAACGCGGTCCACGCGCGCGCGCACCGGCTCGCCGACGTGCAGCTCGCCCTCCTCCACTACCACCGTGAGCGCCTGGTCATCGCCGAGGCGGAACACGTCCTCGACGCGCGCGCGGCAGTCGCCGTCGTCGCATTCGATCGTTCCCGTGTCCGCCACCTGGCCGCCCCCGGGGGCGTAGAAGGGAGACTCGGCGAGCTTCACGAGGTAACGGGCGCCTGCACCGTTGCGGCTTGGCTCGCCGGTGCCGGAGCGCGCGCCGTCGCCGGAGGGCCCGTCGCCGAGATCCTCGAGTGCAGCGACGGTTGTCTGCTGCTCCTCCGTCTCGTATCCGGTGAAGCGGGTTGCGGCGGCCTCGCCGGCGAAGGCGCTCGCCTGCTCGCGGGAGAGGGTGCCCCCGCCGCCCGCCCCGGCGCCGACACGCGTGCCGGCGCGACCGCGCTCGCGCTGCTCCTCCATCAGGTCCTCGAACTCGCCCTCGATCGCCAGGCCCTCCTGCGCGAGCAGCTCGCTCGTCATCTCATAGGGGAAGCCGAACGTGTCGTGCAGGCGGAACACCTCGGACGCGGGCACCGTCGCGCTGCCCGTGGCGCGCGCCTGCTCGATGTGCTCGCGAAGCGTCGACATCCCCTGCGCGAGCGTGCGGCCGAAGCCCTCCTCCTCGCTCGCGAGCCACATGTCGGTGGACTCGGCGTGCTCGAGGAGCTCAGGGTAGGCGTCGCCCATCACCTCGCGCACGCGCGCGGCATAGCGCAGCAAGAAGCCCGGGGCGAGATCGAGCGCGCGTCCCTGCTGGATCGCGCGGCGCATCACCCGGCGCAGCACGTAGCCGCGATCCTCGTTCGAGGGCACCACCCCGTCGGCGGTGAGGAACGTCATCGCGCGCGAGTGGTCGGCGAGGATCCGCAGCGCGCGGTCGGTGTCGAAGTCCTCGCCGTAGTGACGGGACGAGAGCTCCTCGCCGAGGTCGATCAGCGGCTGGAACTGGTCGGTCTCGAACACCGATTCCTTGTCCTGGAGGATCGCCGCCATCCGGTTGAGCCCGAGGCCGGTGTCGATGTTGTTGGCGGGCAGCGGCTCGAGCACCGATCCGGGTCCGTCGCGGCGCGGCTGCTGGTCGTACTGCATGAAGACGAGGTTCCAGTACTCGAGGAAGCGCTCGTTCTCGCCGCCGGGGAGGTCCTCGGGCGATCCGCGCTCGAGCCCGCGGTCGACGTACAGCTCCGAGCAAGGCCCGCACGGCCCCGTCGGGCCGGCCTGCCAGAAGTTCTCCGAACGCGGGCATTCGACGATGCGCTCGCGCGCCATGCCCTGCTCCAGCCAGCAGTCGATCGCCTCGGTGTCGGGGCCGAGTCCGAGCTCCTCGTCGCCGGCGAAGACGGTCACCCAGATGTCCGCCTCGTCGAAGCCGAACACCTCACGCGAGAGCTCCCACGCGAAGGCGATGGCGTCGCGCTTGAAATAGTCGCCGAACGAGAAGTTGCCGAGCATCTCGAAGAACGTGAGATGGCGGGCGGTGTTACCGACGTTGTCGATGTCGACCGTCCGGAACACCTTCTGGCAGTCCGTGAGGCGGGGCGCGGGCGGCGTCTCCTGCCCGAGGAAGTAGGGCTTCAGCGGGTGCATCCCCGCCACCGTGAGCAGCGCGGAGGGATCGTGCGCCGACGGGACCAGCGACGCCGAGGGAATCCGCCGGTGGCCGCGTTCCTCGAAGAAGCTCAGGTAGCACTCGCGTATCTCGTCGGACGTCATGGTGCGAGCAGATGTTAGGGCGCCCCGCCCGGCGCGCAGCCTCTACGCCGCGATCGTGCCGTAACCGACGACGACGTCGCCGCTGTAGAGGCAGGCGATCTGGCCCGGGGCGGTGCGCTCGGCGGGCTCGGACAGCTCCACGGCGAGGCGCTCGTGCGTGCCCGCGTCGATGCCCTCGGCGACTCGGCAGCGAAGCGTGCGGCCGTGGGCACGCACGCGCACGCCATCGACACGCCCGCCTTCGCGTCGCAGCGTGACGGCTCGCACCTCGAGCTGCCCGGCGAGCAGCTGCTCGCGCCGGCCCACGGTGACGGTGTTGGCGGAGGGGTCGGTTGCGAGCACGTACAGCGGCTCGGGTGCGGAGACGCCGAGACCATGTCGCTGCCCCACCGTGAACAGGTGGGCACCTGGGTGCGCGCCGAGGACGCCGCCGTCGAGGTCGACTATCGGGCCGGGCCGCTCCCCGACGCCCGCGTGACGCTCGAGGAACTCGCGGCTGCGGGTGCCGGCGAGGAAGCAGAGGTCCTGGGAGTCGCGCCGGCGCGCCACGTCGAGACCGGCGTCCGCGGCGAGCTCGCGCACCTGCGGCTTGCGCAGCTCGCCCAGCGGAAAGCGCAGGCGCACGAGCGAGCGCGGTTCGAGGCCGCAGAGGACGTAGCTCTGGTCCTTGGCGGCGTCCGCAGCGGCCCGCACGAGCGGCCCGCCGAGGCCCGTCTGCTCGACGACGCGCGCGTAGTGGCCAGTGGCGAGCTTGCTCGCGCCGAGCTGCCCGGCGAGCTCGAGCATCGCGTCGAGACGCACGCTTCCGTTGCAGCGCACGCACGGGTTCGGCGTGAGGCCCGACGCCTGGTCGGCAAGCCAGTGCTCGACGACACCCGCGCGGAACTCGGCGCGCAGGTCGATCGAGAGGTGCGGCATGCCGAGCGCGTGCGCGAGCGCGCGGGCGTCGCGAACCGCCTCCGCCGAGCAGCACGAAAGCTCGCCGTCGTTGTGCGGGTCAGACCAAAGCTCGAGTGTCACGCCAACCGTCTCCTCGCCGCGCCCGGCGAGGAGCAGGGCGGCTACCGCGCTGTCCACCCCGCCGCTCATCGCGACGAGCGTGCGCCCCTCGGTGGGCGCGAGCCGCGCGGAGGAGCGGACGGCGCCTCCGAGCGCGCGGTGCAGCGCGTCGGCGGCGAGCTCCGCGGCGTGGCGCTTGGCGGGGATCAGCCCGCCGAGCTCGAGCGCGATCTCCTCTGCTCCGATCCGTGCGGCGTCGAGCAGCGTCGCTTCGCGCAGCAGCGTGACGACGGCGCTGCCGGCGGCGATCGTGGCGCCGCAGCCGCTCGCGTCGAAGCCGGCGTCGGCGATCGTGCCCTGCGGGCATCGGTCCTCGAGCGCGAGCGAGATGCGAATCAGGTCACCGCAGGCGGCGCCGCCTGCGGCGCCGGTGAAAGCGCCCGCGGGGACGTGGCGGTGCCCCTGCGGGTGCTCGAGATGGCTTGCGAACTCCTCGGCGCTCGAGATCACCCGAGCGAGTGTAGGGGGCGGGGAGCCGTCGGAGGGCTAGGCGTGCCGCGCTTCGGCGATCGCCTGCTGGATCGCGAAGGTGCTGGTGAAGCCGGTGATGACCGTCGCCTGGCGCGCCTTGCCGATGACGAGCACGGTGGGCGTCCCGTAGACCTGCACGCCGCGCGTGATCGCACCGAACGAGGCGACTTCGCCGGGCGTGGCAACAGTGACGGCGACCTTGTGCTGCTTGCCCCGCAGCGACATGACGGCGCGGTGCACGGCTACGTCGTCGGAGCCGTTGCGATCCCAGAACAGCACGACCGCCACGTCGCCCGCCTTGAGCTGGCCTTCCACCTGGCGCTGGTGCACGAGCGTTGCGGAGGTGGTCTTCCCGCTCGCGGTGCTGATGTGCTTGTGCACGATCACGGTCTTCTTGTGGACGCTGCCCGCGGGTGCCGCCTGGGTGGCGGCGCTCGTCGATTTGGCCTGCGCCGGTGTGGCGCTCGAGGCCTGAGCCGACTTCTGTTCAAGCTGCTTGGCGTTCTGCTGGGAGGTGGCGACGGCGCCGTGGGCCTTGGCGACGTCCGCGCTCAGGCCGTGGACGCCCGGGGCGGAGCCGTGGTAGACGGGCGTCGGGGCGGCGGCTGCTTTTGCCTGCGCGGCGGCCGAGGCGGGGGGCCGTGCGGGCGGCGCCGACGATTCCGAGGAGGACGATGAGGAGTGCCCGTGCAGGGCGAAAAGCCAGACGCCAGCGAGCGCCACGACCGCCACGAGGCCGATCTGGAATGGACGGGAGATCTGCGCCATCGCCTCTCCTTCGGCATCGCGCGCGAAGAAGTTGAGCCCCTCGAGCCCGCTTGGACGGCTTCTGGCGCCCCTAGAGCGCGTGGTGCCCGCGCAGCACGGCGTGAACGATGGCGTCAGGCGCGATCTCCTCCTGGCCGCCGCCCTCCATGTCCTTCAGCACCGCGCCCTGCTCGCCGATGATGGCGACGTAGCGGGCACCGAGCGCGTCGGCGTGCCCCAGCTGGCCTTTGAGCGAGCGGCCCGCGAGGTCCATCTGCGCCCGGACATCCGCGGAGCGCGCTTCGGCGAGCAGCCGGAAGGCGACCCTGCGCGCGGCCTCGCCGTCGCCGTCGAGCGCCAGGAACAGCTCGACGGGGGTGCCGGCTTCGGCGGGGGTCGAGCCGGCGAGGAGGATGCGCTCGACGCCCGCCGCCCAGCCCATGCCCGGCGTCGCCGGACCGCCGAGGCTCTCGACGAGGCCGTCGTAGCGTCCGCCCCCGCCCACCCCGCTCTGGGCGCCCAGGGCGTCTGAGGTGAACTCGAACACAGTGCGCGTGTAGTAGTCGAGGCCGCGGACGAGCGTGGGGTCGATCTCGTAGGGGACGCTCGCCTCGTCGAGCAGCGCCCGCACCTCCTCGAAGTGCTCGGCGTCCTCGGCGTCGAGCTCGTGAAGCAGCAGCGGAGCGCTCTGCATCACCTCGCGCGTGCCGGGATGGTCGGAGTCGAACGCGCGCAGCGGGTTCAGCTCGATGCGCTCCCGCACCTCGGTGGAGAGCGCGTCCGCGTGCGCGCGCAGGTGCTCCTGCAGGCGCTCGCGGTGCTGCGCCCGCGTCTGCGGGCTGCCGAGGCTCGACAGGCGCAGGCGCACGTCGCGCACGCCCATCCGCGCAAGCAGCGCGGCGAGCAGCGCGATCGACTCGGCGTCGACAGCGGGGTCGTCCGATCCGAGCGCCTCCGCGCCAACCTGCCAGAACTGCCTGTAGCGGCCCGCCTGCGCGCGCTCGTGCCGGAAGAAGCTCGACAGGTACCAGAGCTTCACCGGCTGGCGGCGCTTGTGCATGCCGTGCTCGACATATGCCCTGCAGACGGGCGCGGTGCCCTCGGGCCGCAGGGTGAGCGAGCGTCCGGCGGCGTCGTCGAACGTGAACATCTCCTTGCGCACGATGTCGGTGGACTCGCCGACGCCGCGCGCGAACAGCTCCGTCGCCTCGAACGCGGGGGTCTCGATCCGGTCGTAGCCGGCACCCTCGAGGATCACACGGGCGCGCGCCTCGAGCTGGGCCCGGGCGGCAGCCTGCTCGCCGAGGACGTCGAAGGTGCCGCGTGGCGCTTTGAGCTTGGAGCCGCTCAACGCCCCGCTGCAGGCGCGGTCGCGGGCGCAGCGGCGGGCAGGCGGGCGCGCAGCTCGCTGAGGAACGGGTTGGTGTCGCGCTCGCGGCCGAGGGTGGTGACGCCCATGTGCCCGGGGTAGACGATCGTCTCGGCGGGATAGCGGAGCAGCAGGCCTTCGATCGAGCGCTCGAGCGTGCCCCAGTCCCCGCCGGGCAGATCGACGCGGCCAACCGAGCCCTGGAACAGCACGTCCCCCGACAGGAGCGCCCCGGGGACCGCGTACGTCAAATGGCCCGGGCTGTGCCCGGGGGTGAAGATGACGTCGAAGTCGATGCCCGCGAGGCTCAGTCGCTCGCCGCCGGCGAGCGTGTGATCGGCGTCGTAGCTCTCGAACGGCCCGAAGCCGGGCGGGGTGAAGCGCATCACGTCGGCGAGCACGGGGCGCTCGATCTGCGGGCAGTAGACGGGTGCCCCGGTGGCGCGGGCGACGGGAGCGACGGCGCCGATGTGATCGAAGTGCGTGTGCGTGAGCAGGATCGCCTCGATCTCGACGCCGAGATCCTCGGCGGCGGCGAGCAGCCGCTCGGCCTCGTCGCCGGGATCGACGATCACCGCGCGCGCTGCGCTGCTGTCGGCGCGGACGATGTAGCAGTTCTCCTGCACGGCGCCCACCGTGAACGAGCGCACGTCGAGCGGGGTCATCGCGGCGACCCTCCGCGAGCGCTCTCGCTGCGCTTGCGGCGCTTGTAGATCCACTGGTCGGTGTAGTAGCTGATCGGCACGTACAGCAGGAGCACGATCGGGAACAGCGCGATCACCTGGTTCGGTTTGCCGAGTTTGAAGACGAGCATCACGACGAGCAGGAGCACGGCGGCTGCCATCGCGCGGATGAACGCGCCGCGCCAGGTGGGGACTTTGTCCTGCCTAGCTCGCTGGCGCTCCTTCGCGCGCGACGCCTCCTGCGGGTTGCCGCTCTTCTCCGCGGCGGTGGGCTTGCGGCCCGTCCGGCCCCGCGACTCGATCATCCCCGCGGCGTTGCCGCGGTGCTTGGTCTGTCGCTTGCGCCTCGTCTGAGCCATGCCCTAGGAGACTAGTGCGTTCTCGATGATGTGGCGTCGGGGATCGAAGCCCGGCATCGGCACGTCCTCGGGGAATCCCTCGAGCGCAGCAGCGGGCGCGAGCCCCACGAGCTCGGCGCTCGCCACGGGAGCCAGGCGTGCGACGGCGGCGAGCACCGCGGCGAGCGGCAGCGCCAGCGGCAGCTCGACGTTCGTGGAGACCTGAGCGACACCGCCGGTGAGCTCGACCGCGATCGCGCGCAGCCCCGGAAGCCCCTGCTCGCCGCCCTCGCGGATGCGCGCGGCGATCGCGCGCGCGTCGGCGAGCGTGGCGGGCGGGGCGAGCTGGAGGTTGAACGCGACGAGCGGCGGCCTCGCGGCGACGAGCGTGGCGCCCGCCGTGGGGTGCATGCGCGGCGGCCCGAAGTCGGGTTGCAGAGCAGATCCCGCGAGGCCCTCTACGCCCCCGCGGCGCAGCTGCGCGCGCGTGCGCGGAGGGCTCGTCGGCGAGCGCGAGAGCTCTCCGTAGAGGAACACGGGGACCTCGAGCTCGGCGCCGATGCGGTCTGCGACGACGAGCGCCTCGGCGCAGGCGGCGCCGCGCGAGGCGTCGTCGAGATGGACGAGCGGCACCACGTCGAGGGCGCCAACGTGCGGGTGCTGGCCTGCGAGCCCCGGGCCGTCGCCCGCGCGGGACACCACGTCGAGCTGGGCAACAGCCACGCGGGCGCCCGCGAGCAGCGCATCGGAGAGCGCCTGCGGCGGGCCCGCGAGCGTGAAGACGGAGCGGTTGTGGTCGGCATCCGAATGCACGTCGAGAAGGCGCACCCCCTCCCCCGCGAAGGCTTCGCCTAGCGCCGCGATGAGCGCCTGGTCGCGTCCCTCGGAGACGTTCGGCGCGGACATCAGCGTCGGCGGCTCGGGCGGCGTCATTGCCACGAGGCTAGCCGGGCGGCGTCGTGAAGAGCAGCGAGCCGGCATCCGCGTCGCGTCGCGGCAGCCAAGCGCTTCGCGCGGGCCCCGTCGCCCGCGGGCGACGGAAAGCGAGCCCGGCTCCGGCTGGCGTCGGCGTAGACTGTGGGCCGACGGCTCGTCGCGCCTTGGAGGGCTCTGGCCCCGGCGCCGACCGCCGCGCCAGAGTAGCTCAGTCGGTTAGAGCAGCGGAATCATAATCCGCGTGTCGGGGGTTCGAGTCCCTCCTCTGGCATGAATTCGTCCTGGCTGCCCTCCGAAGAATGATCGGTGGCGGATTCCGTGGCAGTCGATAGGTGTCCCGGCCACGCGGCGTCGGATTTCAAGTCGTTCCCGGCTATGCCCGAGAAGGGACTCGAACCCGCCCGCGTCCTCACTGGGCGGATCGATTCAGCGGCATTGCGCCTGGGCCGCCATGGTGGCGCTCTTGCGCCAATAGACGCCGTTCCAGTCGATCTCCACGAGCGGCTCCTGAATGCTGTGTCGAGCGCGGTAGTCGCGGATCGCTGGCCGCACATCGCGCCCCAGTTGGGGGATCGATAATCATCCACGATCAGACGCCACCCGGCGAGAGCTTCGGGTAGAGAACCTCCATCGCCTCCATCGTCGAGGCGTAGAGATCGCCGTCGATCCTGATCAGGGCCCGTTGCTCGATCGGGGCGCTCGGCAGGGTGTCCTTGAACCAGCCCTCGAGGAAGCAGACCTGCTCGTCCAGCAGTCCGTACCGGCGAAAGTTCGCTTCGACCTCGGCCCGGGACGCGGCCAGCTCGCCCTCTACGCTGACCAGGAATCTTGCGGCGCTTCGGAAGCGGGCAGTCCCTGGAACGAGTCGGCGAGCCAGACGCGACGCTCGGCGTCGCCGTACGCGGCCAGCACAGCCCGCATCAAAATCGTCGCGCCGCCTCGCCAGACTCCCGTTTCGATGAGGTCGCCGGGCACTTCCTCCTCGATTGCTCGCCTGACGCAATGCTCGATGTTGTCCAGCCGTTGCTCGCCGATCATCGTCTCCCCGTAACGCGGTTTCCAGCGACCTTCGAGACGGCCCTTGACGGTGCCTGGGTTCGCGGTTACCGGGCGAACGACGGACAACTCGGTGCGGGTCAGCCTGGACCATCTTCCCGAGCCAGCCGTCCCAGCCCCGGCGGACGGCAACCGTCTGCTCATCCATGAAGAGGCTGCGCGTCAAGCAGCCCCGCAAGAGAGTGAGGTAGCGATCGGCCGCATCCGGCTTCGGCTCTCCCGCCACGACCCGAGGTTATCGTACTTCTGGAGCCGGAACTGCTTCAACGAATCGATGCGACATGCAGGACTCGATCCGGTCAAGCCTTGCTCTGCGCTACCCGGCTTGGGCAGAGCCCCTCCCCTCGGCTCGGCAGTTTGGTCTCCACTTCCTCGCGCCGAGGCGACGGGGCTCGACGCCAGGTTGCCGTTCCCGCCGTCCGCTGCGCACCCGCTGAATCCGAGGCCGGCGCAAGCAAGCGCTGGAGAGTTGCGTCAAGCTCCGCGCGAGCGCACCGGATGTTCCCCGCACGCGTCGCCGCGACTCTACGTGTCGTCGGGAGGCGGTTCGGGCAAGTGCTGCGACGCTCTGGGCACGGCCGCCGCGTGGAACTGGAAGGGCGGCGTCGGCGTCTGGCTGTAGTCGAAGGCTTCGTGGAAGTCATAGGCGAACGCGTCCTGTTCGTCGACCGGCGCAACCCCCAACACGCGCTCGGCATACGCGAGGATCGAGGAGTTGGTTGCTTCGTTGCCGTCCGTGAAGCCTTTCCTGGCGTACGGGCTGACGATCACCAGCGGCAGCCTGATCCCGAGCCCTTCCGGCGGCGTCACGTGGTCGTAGAAGCAGCCGCAGTCGTCGTAGTAGATGAAGATCGTCGTGCTCGGCCCGTCCGGGCCGTTCTGAATCGCGCTCACCTCTTCGCCGATCCAGTTGTCGCCCGTGAGCATCGAGGTCCCGTTGTGCTGACTCGTCGACCCGGTCACCGTGCCGTTTTTCCCGGCGCTCGGCGTCGCGATCGCGAAGCTCGGCAGCTTGCCTTTGCGCGCGGCAGCCAAGAGCTTGGAGGCTTCATGCATGTCGTTTTTCTGCGGCCCGTACAGGCACTCGGCGAACGTCGGACAGATCGCCCATTTGTAGGGCCCCCTGTGCTTCGTCTTGGTCGCGGGGTTCAGCGCGCCATAGATGCCCCACGTCTTCCCCGCTTCTTCCATTCGGTCGGCGATCGTCGGTACGTACGGTACCGGCGATGGCCGGTAGGGGCCTTCGCCATTCTTGTTCGGTATGCACGACGGCTCACTCAGTTCCCGATGCGTGATCGGTTCCACCCAGATCGCATCGCGATTCGAGTCGCAACCCCAGCCATATCCTTCGGGCGGAGCCCCTTCGTCGTATTTGGGATTGTTGCCGACGAAGCCATCGAGCGTCTGGGCGAAGAAGTCGAGGTGCCCTCCCCAGGAAGGCACGATGTCGCGCGAGAAGAAGGAGTCTGAGATCGCACCGGCTCGAGCGAGCGCCGCCAGCGACGGGATCTGAGATGGTTCGAACGCCGTGTAACACGCCCGTTTTTCGCAGCCTTCTACGCGTTCCCAGCCGTCCATTTTCCCGCCGTCCATCGCCTTGAGCTGCGATTCCTGACTGTGGTCGACAGGCGGCACGACGTCGCTGGCCTTGCTGAGCGGGATCGTTTCGCCTTTTTCGTTCTTGCCCGAAGCAGCTGCATCGCATTCCGGCCGTTCGTCCTGGATGCAGAGCTTCCCGAGCACGTTGTCGAAGCTGTGGTTCTCCTGCAGGATCACGACGACGTGTTTGATCGGCGTGGATTCCGCCGCCCCCGCCGCCGCGACGCCCGCGATGAGCCCGCAGCAGAGCGGCGCCGCAACCGCCGCCGCGAGGCGCCTCGCGATTTGGCTGCTCTGACCCCACTCGATCCCCATGACCACTCCTGTCGGTGCTAGCTCCCCCCGTGGCAGCTCGGTATGGATAGAACGATGCGCCCCGCCGAAGGTTGGACGTATGACGCGTTCGCGCTGGCGACGTAGTCCACCTGCTCGACGGGGACCTCGGCAAACCGCTGTCGATTCCTCAGCCGTCGCGTGAGGAGAGTGCGAACAGGGTGCAAACCGACGCCACACCATCCCACGACATCGCAGACGCGGAATCCCCCGTGTTGCGGCCAGCCGACGTCCTCGCCGAACGAATCGCCCGGCGAGGACATCGAGCGCCTGCTCTGAGCCGGCTCGTCGTGAGCCGCCGATGGACCGCTGTCGGCTAGATCGTTCCTTCTAGCCCGGCTTTCGCGTCTTCGGCGGTTGACAGTTTCAGCGTGCCGTTGAGGACCGCCGCATTGTGCCCCGCCGGCGACGGCAGGCCGAGCGCCATGTTTATAGCTTCGTCCGCGCCGCCTTCCACTCCGCAACCTTCCACGCCGGGGGACGCGAAACTTTCGTTCACGAGCGTGTCGGTCTCGAGCGTGAGGATGAAGCCGTTCTTGTCGAACTTTATCCTGCTGCCGTTTTTACCACGCAGCGCACCGGAGGTGCCGGTGGTGAAATCGATCATGATCGGGCTCGAATCTGACCCCACATAGCAGTTGTCGCCGAGGAACGGATTCGTGAGCTTCACCTTAACCGGGAAGGCGAACGCGGTGCCTTCTTCGGAGAGCAGGCTGTTGACGCTCACCGTGGTCGCACTAGCGGGTCCAGCCAGTTCGACCGTGGCGGTCACTTTGGGTTCTTTCGCGATCTTGACGAAGTAGGTGTACCTGTTGAGTTCGTCGGGGGACAGCAGCGAGGTGTCGATCGCCTCGGTGAGCGGAAGCGTCTTCTGCGGCACCGGCTGAATCGTGTCGGTCCCCTCGGCACCGAACCAGGTCTCGCCTTCGCCTTCTTCTTCGAACCCGATTCCACCACGCAGCGTTACCGACTGCTTGAGTATCACCGTCACATTGCCAACCCGGAACTCGGACGGTATTCCCTGCGCTTCGCGCCCGCGTTCAGCTTCAAATTCCTGCTTGATTTTCTGGGACGGCCATTTTTCGGTGGTGCTCGACTTCGCCCACGAGCAGTCCAACGACGGGGCAGCCCCGAAGGGGCAGTTCGCGAACGCCTGGAATTCGGCGTGTTCCTTCGCGGTTTCGGTGAAGCCCCCGTATTCGGCGGCCGCTGCGGCCGCCGGTGCCAGCGCCACAAGCGCGAGCACGGCGGTCAGCGACAGCCACGTGATCGCTGTTCGTCTCATCCTCACTCCTCCTTCGCGTCGCTCGGCCGGAATCGGCTCAATCGCGGCTAGGCGGAGGCCGTCGCGCGGGTCGAGTCGGCTACGGATCGGGGCAATCAAGCTGATCATCGATCAACTCCCTGCTGCGGCCCGCGAACCCGGCCGAGCACCGCGGCCCGTTTGAAACGCCGTCGATTGCATCGAAACAGACGGTGCCATGGATGTCAACCCGCGAGACACCGGGGCTCGTCGCGTCCATCCGCCCGCCGGGGCACCACTCGCCGAGCCTCACGCTCGAGCGGTTCGGAGGTGGCGGATGGCTCGACTTCTGCCGATCATCGTCGCCTGAGCCCGTATTCGGGCCGCGGCGGGGTCGCCGAAGCGGTCGGCGGGTCCGCCCAGGGTCAGCAGAGCTGGGCGGACCGCCGCCCTTCGAGGGAACTACGGTCCATGCCCTCCGTGCATCGGCGTCGCGCCCGCAGGGCTTGAGCGCCGCGCGCTGATTCTCTGCCGCCGCGCCGCTCGCCGCTAGCTGTAGTTCTTCGGAGCGTTGTTCATCCGGGCCTCCTTGGAGGCTGGGGGTGTCAAAGCCATCCAGCACCAAGGAGGACCCGAATGAAGCTTCACGCTAACGCCCGGACGTGTCCGAACAGTCGTCGCCTGCTGGTGAGGCGGATCGATGAGGAAGGGGTGCCGGTCGCTGTCGCTGCCGAGGCTGCCGGCGTGAGTGTGCGCACGGCATCGAAGTGGCTAGCTCGCTGGCGCACGGAAGGTGTGCAGGGGTTGGACGATCGCAGCTCGGCGCCCAGGCGCCGGCCAAACAAGCTGGCTGCTGAGCGTGTGCGTGCGCTCGAGGCGCTTCGGCGGCTGCGGATGACCGCAGCGGAGATCGCCGAGTGCCTGGAGATGGCGCTTTCGACCGTCTCGCGTTGGCTGAAGCGGATCGGGCTGGGCAGGCTCTCGCGCTTGCAGCCAGCTGAGCCACCAAACCGCTACGAGCGCCGTCGCCCTGGCGAGCTGATCCATGTGGACGTCAAGAAGCTGGGCCGAATCCAGATCCCTGGGCATCGCGTGACCGGCAACCGCAGCGTTCGCGCACGTCGCACTCGTCTCGGCAACGACGGACGCTATCTCGGGACCGCCGGCTGGGAGTTCGTGCACGTGTGTGTCGATGACGCCACACGCTTGGCCTATGCCGAGGTCCTTAGCGACGAGCGCGGACCAACAGCGGCCGCGTTCCTCAGACGCGCCTGCCGCTGGTTCGCGGCGCTCGGGATCACCGTCACAGCAGTCATGAGCGACAACGGCTCCTGCTACCGCTCAGCCGCACACGCCCAAGCCTGCCGAGAGCTCGGGCTGCGCCACCTACGCACCCAGCCCTACCGGCCCCGCACCAACGGAAAGGCAGAGCGATTCATCCAGACGCTACAGAACCGCTGGGCATACGGCGCCCTTTACGGCAACTCCGCAGAGCGCACAAGAGCGCTCCCCGGCTGGCTCACCCACTACAACTACACACGACGACACGGCTCCCTCGGCCACAAGCCGCCCGCAGCTCGCCTCGCCGAGCTAGAACAACCCACTTAGGAACTACAGCTAGCCGTTCACGTTCAGATATGACTGCACGCGCTTCACCGACAGCGAGGCTTCCATTCGCCCGCTCGGGTCGATCCGCATGAGCCTGCCATCGCGCCGCCGGAACATCGGCGCCCCGTTGCGGTAGCCGACGATCCGCGCTCCCGACGGGAGATCCTCGATCTGGCGGATCTGGCGTCGGGTCAGCAGCCCGCGCGTGGCGAGCCGCTCGGCGGCGCGCCTGACACCCTCGTCCATCGCACCTCGGCCTACCACAGAGCCGGGACGGGCGCTACGCGAAAAACCGCTCCTAGCGGCAGAAACAGATGCTGCTTGGCGCCCAGGACTCGGCGTCATCGAAGAGGCCGAGGCCGGTCCAGCCACGCGAGACCGACGTCCGAAACGCCCGCATGATCCGGCTCGCAGGCTCCACCGATGGAGGTAGATATGTGATGTTGATCACACACCGGGGCGCGATCCCCGCCGCGCCTCGCGCTCCCGGCTAGGGTGTGAGCCTGGGCCTTCGCCGGCCCCCTGGCGAGACCCAGAGGGGACCGCCCCGAAGCACCGTCCCTACCTCGCTTGGGGCGGCTGGAGCGCTGGGGCGGTCCCCGTCTTTCTCTCGCTCGTCACGCTCCACCCCCCGCTCCGCGCAACGATTCTCGATGGAGCAAAGATGCCTGCTGCGTGCGCCCGTGTCTGTGCGTCTGGTCACTCAGTCGGCGCCGCTCGGGCGAGCGCGCGCGCGAGCGCCGCGCGCCCCTCCCGCAGCACCGGCTGCCCATGCGAGACGAGCACGCGCTCGATCGGAAGCTCGAGCAGCGGGCGCATCAGGCGCGCGAGTCCCGCGCGGTCGACGCTCACTTCGGTGAGCCAGCTCTCCGGACAGAGGCGCAGCCCCTCCTCGGCGCCGAGCAGGCGGTCGCCGGCCACGAGCGTCGCCGCGGCGGGGAGCCAGTAGAGCGTCTCCCCCGCGCCCCGCAGCGGTCGCGGCGAGACGCCGCGGGGAACAGCGTTCCAGGCATGCCCGCCGGAGCTGTAGCGGGCAGCGAGCAGCTCGCGGTCGCGGCGATGGAAGCGGACGGTCGTGAGGATGCTCACCGGACGACCGGCGAGGCGCGCGTCGAGCCACTCCAGGAAGCGGTCACGTCCATCGCGCGGGAGCAGCGGGTCGATCAGCACGCTCACGTCGGGCAGCTCGTACAGCACCGAGCCCACGAGCTCTTCCCAATCCCCCGGCGAGTCCGCCGGCGCGCCCGGCGTCCATTCGGGGTGGGGTGCGGTCCACCGCAGCAAGCCGGGAGCGATCTCCGCCGGGAGCACCGAACGGATCGTATCCCGCGATCGGCGCGGCCCCGGGCGGAGCGGCAGGGGCGCGCGTGTAGGGTTCGGCGCGTGCCGGATGCCTTCGTCCACGAGCTGCGCGTGCGCTACGGCGAGTGCGACCCGCAGGGGATCGTGTTCAACGCGAACTACCTGCTCTACTTCGACGTCGCGTTCACCGAGATGTGGCGCGCGGCAGTGGGTCCATGGCAGGAGATGGTCGAGTCCGGCATCGACGCGGTGGTTGCCGAGACGCACCTGAGCTTCCGGGCGCCCGCTCGCTACGACGACGAGCTGCAGCTGCGCGTCCAGATCGCCCAGCTCGGCCGCACCGCGGTGACGACCGAGATCGACGTCATGCGCGGCGAGGAACTGCTCGTCGCCGGCTGGCTCAGACACGTTTGCGTCTCAGCGCCCACGAGCAGCGAAGCAAGCCTGACCAAGCAGCCGTGGCCCGACCGGATTCGCGAGGGCCTCAGTCGCTTCCTCGCGGAGCCGTCCGAGCAACGGGCGGCAGCGAAGTTGCGCTGACTAGTCATCGTTCCCGGGCTCCAGTGGTTTTTCTCCGCAAGGTGCGCGGTCGTCGTCGGGACGCCCTTGCATCGCTCGCGGGGGCGATCTAGGTTGACTCCAGACGCGGCTCCGAGTCGCAAGAGCGAGGCCACCGAGGTGTGAGGCCGCGCCACCTGAACCGCTGGACCCTCCGGTCGGGCGGGAAGGGTTCCTCAAACGGCTCGGACCGCGTCGCTTTTCGTTCTGGGTTCCAAGCCGCCGCCGGCGCGTCGCGATCCGCGCCGGCGTCGGCCTCTCAGCAGACTCCCAGGAATCCTTCAGCTTGGGCACACTCCCCGGGTGCTCCATGTGGGGAGCGGCGCGACGCGTCGCAGGGCCGCCGAGCGCGACCGCGACCTCGACGATGCAGGAGGATCTGCCCATGCCCGATGCGAAGCAGGGCAACCGCGTGTTGGTGGTGGACGACGAGGCGAACATCGTCGAGGTCATCTCGATGGCGCTGCGCTACCAGGGCTTCGAGGTCGAGACGGCCGGCACCGGGAGGGAGGCGGTGGCCGCCGTCGCGCGCTTCAAACCGCATCTGATGGTGCTCGACGTGATGCTGCCCGACATGGAGGGCTTCGAGGTCGCCGAGCGGCTCGGCGCACAGCGGGCGGGTGTGCCCATCATCTTCCTCACCGCGCGCGACTCCACCGAGGACAAGGTTCGCGGCCTCACCGGCGGCGGCGACGACTACGTCACCAAGCCGTTCAGCCTCGAGGAGCTCGTCGCCCGCGTGAGGACGATCCTCCGCCGCACGGGCCAGGCCGCGCCGGACTCGGGCAGGCTCGTCTTCCAGGACCTCGAGCTCGACGAGGAGTCCCACGAGGTGATCCGCGCGGGGGAGCAGATCGACCTCACCGCCACCGAATACCGCCTGCTTCGCTACCTGATGCTCAACCCGCGCCGGGTGATGACGCGGGCGCAGATCCTGGACCACGTGTGGGACTACGACTTCGGCGGCGACGGGCGCGTGCTCGAGACGTACATCAGCTACCTGCGCAAGAAGCTCGACGCCCACGGCCCGCCCCTGATCCGGACGGTGCGAGGCGTGGGATACGCCCTGCAGGCCCCGCGCGGGTAGATGTCCTCGCTGCGCTCCCGCCTGATCGCGAGCGTGCTGCTTCTCTCGGCGGCGGGGCTGATCGTGCTCGCCGCCGTCACCTACGCCGACCAACGCTCCTTCCTCTACGGGCGGCTCGATCGGGAAGTCCGCGACGCCAGCCCGCCGCTCAGCGTGGCGCTCGACTCCGCGCTCGCATCAAGCGGGGAAGGCACCGGCTCCGGCACCGGCGCGCCGCCCGGCGCGGAGGGCGAGTTCGGTGGCGGCAGGCCCGGCCGAGGCGGTCCAGGAGGGGGACCGCTTCACCTCCCCCCGGGCACCTACGGCGAGCGCCGTGATGCGTCCGGCAACGTCCTCGGGCACATCTTCATCACGTACGGCCAATCGGCACCGCCTGCGCCCGCGCTGCCCGCGCAGGTGCCGATCGGGCAGGTGTTCACGGTGGGCTCCGTCGGCTCGAGCGGCCTCCGCTACCGCGCCTATGCCAAGCAGGACCCCGAGGACAGCGGCGTCACGGTGGCGGCGGTGCCGCTGCAGGAGGTGGACCAGACGCTCAACCACCTGCTGCTGGTCGAGGGTCTCGTCATCGGAGGGGTGCTGCTCGCCCTCGGCGTGAGCGCCTTCTTCGTCGTGCGGCTGGGCCTGCGCCCGCTGAACCGGATGGAGGTGACTGCGGGGGAGATCGCCGGCGGCGAGCTGTCGCGCCGGGTGAGCCCCGCCACGCCGCGAACGGAGGTGGGCCGCCTGGGGCTCGCGCTGAACGCGATGCTCGACAGGCTCGAGCAGGCCTTCGCCGAGCGCAAGGCGAGCGAGGAGCGCCTGCGCCAGTTCCTCGCCGACGCTTCTCACGAGCTGCGCACGCCGCTCGCCTCGATCCGCGGCTACGCCGAGCTGTTCCGCATGGGCGCAGCCGAGGAGCGCGGCGGCGCGGACATGGCGATGCGCCGCATCGAGGACGAGTCCAAGCGCATGGGGGTGCTCGTCGAGGACCTGCTCACGCTCGCACGCCTCGATGAGGAGCCCGAACCCCGGCGCGAGCCCGTGGATCTGGCCGAGCTCGCCAGGCACGCCGTCACCGACGCCCGCGCGACAGCGCCGGAGCGCGAGATCAGCGTGAGCGCGGCGGACGGAGCGATCGTGGCGGGCGACCCCCATCAGCTGCACCAGGTCCTAGCCAACCTGATGCGAAACGCGCTCGTGCACACGCCCGGCCACACGCCGATCGAGGTGTCTGTCAGCCGCGACGGCAACGAGGTTGCCCTCGTCGTGCGCGACCACGGCCCCGGCCTGCCCGAGGGCGCCGAGGAGCACCTGTTCGAGCGCTTCTGGCGCGCCGAGGGCGGCCGCGTGCGCGGGCGTGCGGGAGCCGGGCTCGGCCTCGCGATCGCGCGCGAGGTGGTGAGTGCCCATGGCGGGCGGATCGCTGCGAGCAACGCTCCCGACGGCGGCGCGCTGTTCGAGGTGCGCCTTCCGGCGTCACACGCCCGCGCCGTCACCACCACCCCGGCGCCCGCCGCGCGCTAGCTGTAGTTCCTCGGAACTACAGCTAGCGGCGCAGCGACCCCGCTCACAGGCGCGCCCGCGCCGGAGCTCGCCGAGTCTCAGGTTCCTCTAACCATCGGCGAACGCCGCGTTGAGGTGGCCATCGGATACTCGATCGTGCAAGTCCAACGACTGGAAGGAGTCCCACGATGTCCCTGTCCGCTGCCGTACCCGTGATGATCGCCGCCGACGTCGCGCTCATCGCCCTCGTTGCCTTCGTGATGTCACGGGCGTCGCTGCTCACCCCCCACCGCGAGGCCACCGTCGCCTCCGAGACGGCCCTCGCGCCCGCCGCGCGCGAGCGCTCGAAGCGCCGAGCGACACGCCGAGGCGTCCCCGCCGAGCGCATGGCGGCGACTCCGCAGCCGGTCCGCTCCTGAGCGCCGCCCGGCGAGAACCCCGGCACCCCTTCCCCCGATGACCGCCCAGGCAAGCCTCCTCGCAACCGCAGCCGGCCCGCACGTCTTCTGGATCACGAGCCGCGCCGCGGGCACCGCCGCGCTCCTGCTCTCGAGCGTCTCGGTGTGTGTGGGCTTGCTGATGGGCGGGCGCATGCTGCGGCGCCGCGGGCCCGACCTGCGCGTCACGCATGAGGCCCTCTCGCTCGCCACGCTCGCCGCGCTCGCCGTGCACGGCCTCTCGCTGCTCGGCGACGGCTTCCTGCATCCGACCCTCGCCGATGTCTCGCTCCCGTTCGTCTCGGGCTACAAGACGCTGTGGACGACCACCGGGATCGTCGCCTTCTGGGCGATGCTGCTGCTCGGCCTCTCCTACTATTTCCGCGCACGCATCGGCGTCCAGCGCTGGCGCGTCCTGCACCGCTTCACCGCGCTCGCCTGGCTGCTCGGACTCGTTCACTCGCTCGGCGAGGGGAGCGACGCCGGCCAGACGTGGTTCCTCGCGATGACCGCGATCGTCGCCCTGCCGGCGATCGCCCTGCTGATGCTGCGCCGGCTGGGCGCGGCGTCGCCGCGGCCTGCAAGGGCAGCGGGATGAGCGCAGCCGCAGGAGTGGTGATCGCGGGCGGCGGTCTCGCCGGGCAGCGCTGCGCCGAGACGCTGCGCCGCAGCGGCTACGACGGTCGCGTCGTGATGGTGTGCGGCGAGCACCATCTCCCCTATGACCGCCCGCCGCTGTCGAAGGAGGGGCTGCACGATCCCCTCCCCCCCGAGCAGCTCGCTCTGCGCGATCCGCGCTGGTACGAGAAGAACGCCGTCGAGCTGGTGCTCGGAGTCGAGGCCCGGGCGCTCGAGGTGTCCGATCGCACGCTCGAGCTCGCAGACGGCTCACGGGTGCGCTACGAGCATCTCCTGATCGCCACCGGAGCGCGTCCGCGCCGGCTGCCGATGTTCGCCCGGTACGCGAACGTGCACACGCTGCGCACGCTGGAGGACGCGGCGCAGCTGCGCAGCGCCCTCGCCGACGGCGGACCGCTGCTCGTGCTCGGCGCAGGATTCATCGGCCAGGAGGTTGCAGCCGCCGCCCGCTCGCGTGGCATTCCCACGACGATCGTCGAGGCCGCCCCCGCGCCCCTCGCGGGCCTGCTCGGCCCCGAGCTGGGCGCCTGGTTCAGCGAGCTGCATCGCGAACGCGGCGTCGAGCTCGTGCTCGGCGAGCAGGTCGCCGAGGTCCACGGCGAGGAGCGTGTACGTGCCGTGACGCTTACAGGCGGCAGCAGCGTCGAGTGCGAGCACGTCGTCGTCGGGGTCGGGGTCGAGCCCGACGTCGGCTGGCTCGCGGGCAGCCCGCTCGCCGGAGCCGGGGTGCGCGTCGACAGCGACGGGTGCAGCGCCGTCCCGTGCGTCTACGCCGCCGGCGACGCCGCCGCCGTCTGGGAGCCGCTGCTTCGGCGACACGTGCTCGGCGGCCACTGGGAGACCGCGGCGCGCCTGGGAGCGCGCGCGGCGAAGGCGATGCTGGGCCTCGATCCCGGCCCGCTGTCGGTGTCGAGCTTCTGGAGCGATCTGTACGGCACGCGTGTCCAGTACCTCGGGCACGCCTCGCTCGCCGACGGCATGCGCCTCGACGGCGATCCGCGAACGCCCGATTTCTCAGCGACGTTCACCGCGGGCGACCGAGCCGTCGCCGTGCTGCTCGCAGGGCGCCCGCAAGCACTTCCACGGGCGCGCGCTCTCCTCGCGCCCACCTACGAAAGGAGCCAGTCATGACGCTGGTTGTCGAGATCGACGAGAGCGCGTGCGCCGCGCACGGAGACTGCGAGGCGGTGGCGCCAGAGATCTTCCGCGTGGACGACGTCGCTGTGGTTGTCGGCGAGGGCCCCGACGAGCTCGCGCTCGAGGCCGCCCGCGCGTGTCCCTCGGTTGCCATCCGGCTCGCTGACGGCGACACCGGCGAGCAGGTCTACCCCTAGCGCCCGGCGCTCAGGATCTTCCCAGGATCGCCCAAGCGCGCTCCTGCAAGCGCGGCGCAGACTCATCAAACCCCCTCCCCCTACGCAGGAGCAACCATGACCCCAGAGAACCCCATCCCCTCCGCGCCGCGCCCACCCGAGGGCGCCGGGCAGCGCGAGCGAGCCGAGGCCCTCGCCGCCGGCAGGCGCCTTGCGCTGCGTACCCGAGCCAGGCGCATCCGGCGCGCCGTGGCGGGCACGGCGCTCGCCGTCTTCGCCGCCGCTTTCCTCGCGATCTACGTCCAGCTCGCGTCGGGGCACGATCCCGCGCTCACGAGCAGCGGCGCGCAGCGCGCGACGGTGACGAGCGCGGGCGGGTCGTCCTCCGCCGCGAAGACGGCGAGCACCAGGAGCTCCGGCTCCACCGCCGGCACCGCGAGCGCCTCCTCGAGCGGCGCCGGCTCGACCGCCGGTGAATCCGCCGGTGAATCGAGCGGCTCCGAATCCAGCTCGGGCGAATCGGATTCGAGCGAATCCAGCTCGGGCGAATCGACGGCGGGCGAATCCGGCGCGAGCGCGAGCGGATCGGCGCAGTCGAGCGAAGAATCGAGCTCCCCGTCGTCGGTGACGACGTCGCAGTCGTGAGCGCGGGCGCCGAGGCAACCCGTTCGTTCGCCTGCTTCGGCGGGCGCTGCGCGGTGTACGTGGGCGGCGACTCCTCCGGCTCGCCGGAGGACGCCGCCCGCGCCGCCCGGCAGACGCTGCTCGGCTGGCACGAGCGCTTCTCGCGCTTCCTGGCGACGAGCGAGCTGTCGCTGCTGAACGGCGACAGCCGCCGGACCGTGCCCGCGAGCGCCCTGATGTGCCGGCTGGCACTGGCCGTGAGCGACGCGGGCGAGGTGACGGACGGTCTCGTCGACGCGACGCTCGTCGGCGAGCTCGAGCGCGCCGGCTATGCCGGACAGCTCGGCGACACCCTGCCGCTCGAGGAGGGGTTGAGGATCGCGCCCGCGCGCCGGCCCGCCGGCGCCGCGGCGGAAGCCCGGTGGCGGCTCATCGCAGTCGACGCACGCCGCCGCACGATCACCCGCCCGCCGGGGCTGCGGCTCGACAGCGGGGGACTCGCTAAGGGCCTGTTCGCCGACGTGCTCGCCGCAAAGCTCGCCGGTCACGCCAGCTTCGCGGTCGACTGCGGGGGCGACCTCGCGATCGGCGGCAGCGCAGGGGCAGAGCGCCAAGTGGATGTCGAGAGCCCTTTCGACGGCAGCACACTGCATCGCATCGCCCTCCGCCTCGGCGGTGTGGCGACGAGCGGCATCGGCAGGCGCAGCTGGCTCGACTCCGAGGGCCACCCGGCGCATCACCTGCTCGACCCCGCCACCGGCCGGCCGGCGTTCACCGGCGTCGTACAGGCGACCGCCCTCGCTCCCGGCGCTCTGCAGGCGGAGGTTCGCGCGAAGGCGGCCCTGCTCGCAGGGCCGCACGCGGCAGAGCGCTGGCTGCCCGACGGCGGCGTGCTCGTGTTCGACGACGGCTCCCACCGCGTGCTCGAGCCCGCGCCGCGGGTCAGCGCCGCGGAGCTCGAGCGCTTCCTGCCGAGGTCTGGAGCGCCGCTTCGCCAGGCGGCCTGAGCGGCGGCGTCGCCGTCCGCCGCGCCGCCGCCGCCCGCGTGGGCCTTGTGGGCGTGCGGGCGGCCGCCACCCGCAGCGCCAGCAGCACGACGACCGGTAGTGCGCTTGCGAGCATCGCGTAGCGCACAAGCGGGATCGAGGCATCCGTGCCGGCGCCGAGGGCGTGGGCGAGCGAGAGAACGTAGGCAACCACCGTGAACCGGTGCATCCGCCGCCACAGCCTGCCGCCGATCCGCCGGCGGACATAGAAGCTGAGCACGAAGATCGCAGCGAGGTATCCGCCGATGATGCCGAGCCCGGTCCACACCGGGCGATAGCCGAGCGTGAAGGGCACTGCGATTCCCGTCGCCCCCGCCTTCAGCCACGGATCGGCGGCGAGCAGGAGCCCGTGCGCGGCGATCGCCCCGAGCGCGAGCAGCGACAGATGCTGGTGTATCGGCACGGCCTCGCGCCGCAAGCGCGGCGGCAGCACGCGGGCAGCCATCGCGAGCCCGATGATCACCGAGGCGCTGATGAGCAGCAGCGCGACGATGCCCGCCGAGCGTCCCGCGAGCCACCAGACGTAGTTCGAGGGCGCTCCCTGACTCATACCGCGAGCACGACCGGCAGACGGGGCGGCGCCTCGCGGAGCGGACCGACGAGCTCGACGTCTCCGTCGTCGTGCACCACCACGCCGCCGTGGCGTGCGAGGGCCAGGCGCGCGCCCGCCGGGCCGGTGAGCAGGGCGAGCTTCGAGAGCGTCTCTGCCTCCAGGGCGGTGGGCGCGAGCGCCGTCGCCCCGATCAAGCCGCTCCACACCGGCTCTCCGCTGGACGGGTCGAGCAGGTGGTGGGCATAGGCGCCGTTCGCGCGCCGCCAGATCCGTACGTTGAGGCCCGAGGTGGCAACCCCGCCGCTCGCGAGCGTCAGGGAGTGGACGCACTCTCCGCTCAGCGGATGCTCCACCTCGATCGACACGGGACGCAGCTGCGCGCCCACGCCTCCGACGGCGATGTCGCCGCCGCAGTCCACGACGAAGCGCGTGTACCGACGCAGGCGATGGGCAACCGCGTCCGCCGCGAGCCCCTTGCCGGTGCCGCCGGTGTCGATCAGCAGGCCGCGCGGGCGGAGGATCGTCCCCTTCGCGTTGTCCACCACCACCTGGCGCCAGCGTGCGTCCGCGCGGGGCCGGGCGGTCCGCCGAGGCGGTGCGCTCGCGAGCGCCTCGCGCAGCGACGCGGGTGCGACGTCCTCGAGCGAGCTCTCGTAGCCCACCGCTGCGATCTCGCCTGCGAGCGTCGGGTCGACGAGGCCGTCCGATCGCTCCGCCGCCCACAGGCCCGCGCTGACGGCCGTGCGGAGCAGGTTCGACGCCGGCACCTCCTCCTCGCTCGCTGCGTTGAGGGCACACAGCTCGCTGTCGGGACGGAAGCGCGACAGTCGCGCGGCGTAGTCCTCGACGTAGCGGCGCTCGAGCACGGCGGCCTCCGCCGGCGTGGGCAGCTCCGCGGACAGCCCCGGCTCGATGATCAGGCGCACGTCGCTTCCCATCGCCCTGAAGGTGGTGTCGACCGCTGCGCTCATGACGTGCGAGTGACCGGTGCGCCCGAGGCGTAGGAGCCGCTTGCGCTCACGCTCTGCGAGGAGCGCGGCGCCTGTGGCGGTGCGGAAGCGGGGAGGTGTACGACGACCTTGCGCTCGTAGAGGCGCCGCACGAGCACGCGGCGCGCGGGTAGGGGCGCAGCCTGGGCCCGCGCGCGCAGGGCGGGGTCCCGGCCGGCTGCCACCTGCACCGCCAGCAGGGCGAGCACCACGAGGAACGCCGCCGCTGCCGCCCACGAGAGTGCGAGCGCACCCGGCCTGCGAGCGGCCGCGCTTCGTTCGGCATCGAGCCCGTCAGTCATCGTGCGACTCCGAGAAACCCGCCCCGCTCGTGCGCGTGAGGATCGTGGCTCCTTCCTGCGGCGATGTGCGCGCGAGCGCCCCGGAAACACCGGCGCCACTCGCCGCCGCGCCACTCGCCGCCGCGCCGCTCGCGCGTGTGCGTAGCGGCGCCGAGCCGCGGGCGAGCGCCACCACAGATCCGCCTGCCGGCGTCGAAGACGCCTGGAGTGCAGTCATCCTCGCCATCATCAGCGTGAACACGGTGAGGAAGGTGGCTACCGCCATCACCGTGAGCGGGAACACGCGCAGGAGCGGATGCGCGTTCAGGCGCGCCGGAGCCGGCTTGGCGGCCCTGCGCTCTGCGCCGCCCGCCGGCTCCGGCCTGCCCTGGGTGCGGGGGTCGCCCTCAGTCGTCGCGACCACCCCCGCCGTCGCCGCCACGACCCCCACTGCTGCGGGTGGTGACGGGGCGGGCAGATGTAGGGCTCCCGGAGCCGCCCGAGGCAGCTCCGCTCGTCCGCGTGCGGACCGGTTCAGGGCTCGCGTGATGCTGCGCGGTGGGCACCGAGTGCGAGCCGCTCGTGTGGGTGCGGACCGGTTCCGTACGCGATGGCGCCGGCGCGGACTGGCTCGCAGGGTGCGACCCGCTGCTACGCGTGCTCACGACGGGCTGGGACGTCCCCGTCGCCACCGCGTGCGCGGCCGCGCTCGCACGCGTTCGCGCGGCGATCGCCGAGCCCGAAGCGGCGGAGCCGCCGCGGCCCGGGCCGGCGGCCGCCACATGCGGAGGTTTCGCCCTGCGGTAGACCTGGATCGTGCGATGGATCACCTGCGTGCGCACCTGCACGGGTTGTTCGCGGCGGACGGGGAGCGCCGGGGTACCGGCGCTCGAGCCGATCGCGACGCCGACGAGCACGCCGAGCCCTGCGAGCGTGACACCTGCCGCTGCCGTCCTCTGCCTGCGTCTCATCGCCTTCGCACCTCCGTCGTGGATCGCCTCCACTGTCGCGGGTGCGCCCCCAGCGGCTTCCCAGCCGAGGGTTAGGAGATGGCAAAGGTTCCGGCCGCGCCTTCAGCTGCCATCCGGATCGCGTACCAGACGCGGTCGTGATCCGCCGGTCGGCGCGCCGGCCGGCTAGTCGTCGCCGCGTGCGTTGTGGTCGCCCCCTTCGCCGCCGGCGCCGCCTCCGCCCCCGGCGCCGCCTCCGCCCCCTGAGCTCCGCTCCGAGCGGGACGGTTCGTGCGAGGGCGCTGCAGGCGCTTCTGGCTGCGCTCGGGCCCCGCTGCCCGCGCCTTCGGGCGCGGCTTCGACGGGCGCGGTGACGACCGGTTGAACAGGAGTGGCGCGCGGATGCGTGTGCGAGGCGGGCGCGGGCGTCGTCGTCCGCGGCGCCGGGTGCCTCCCCGCCGGGGCGAGCAGCGCGCGGCCGGCGGTGATGGGTTCCGAGGCGAGCCCGATGTGCTGGCTCACGAGCTGGCTCGTTCCGTATGTGATCGCGGCGGCGAGGGCGATCCCGAGCAGCGCCGCGAGCACGACCAGCGCGGTGCGGCGACGCGAGCTCACGCCTCCTCCCCGGGCAGTTCGAGGATCGCGACGGTGCCGCCGCCCGGCCGCTCCTCGAGGCGCACGTCACCGCGCCACGCTCGTGCCAGCGTGCGGGCGATGGCGAGCCCGAGGCCGCTCCCGGCGGGGCCCTGCCTGCCGGCGGACCCGCGATGGAAACGCTCGAACACGAGCTCGCGCTCGTCGGATGCGACTCCCGGTCCGCGGTCGAGCACCTCGATGCGACCTGCGCCCGGAACCACCGTGACCTCGCCCCCGTCCGGCGAGTAGTCGAGGGCGTTCTCGATCAGGACGTCGAGCACGCGGTCGAGGTCCGCGCGTGCGCACCACACGGCCGGCGCGTCGGCGCCGGCCAGGGACAGCGCGGTCCCGCGCGCATCGGCGGCTGCCCGCCAGCGCTCGACGGCCGCCTCGGCCGCCGCCCGTGGCTCAATCTCCTCGGCGTGGAGCTCACGGTCCGCGCCGCGGCCGAGCACGAGCAGCTCGTCCACGATCGCCGCGAGCCGGTCGACCTCTGCAGTCCCGGCCTCGAGCTGCACGGCGACGCCCGCCGGAGCACCTTCCGCCTGGGCCTCCTCGAGGCGCAGGCGCAGCGCCGTGAGCGGCGTACGGAGCTGGTGCGAAGCGTCGGCGATGAACTCGCGCTGGGCTGTCACCGTGCGCTCGACGCGGTCAGCCATCTCGTTGAACGATTCGGACAGCGAGCGCTGCTCCGAACTGCCCTCGACGACGGCGCGCGCCGACATGTCGCCGCCGGCGAGCCGCCGCGCGGCGCCCTGCAGCCGACCCAGCGGCAGCGCGATCTGCCGCGCTATCAGCGCGGCGGCGAGCAGGCCGAGCAGCAGCACCGTGCCCGCCACGAGCGCGAGCTTCCCTACCGTCACGCGAACCGCGTGCTGGACCGCGGCGACGCTCTGGGTGATCCGCACGGCCCCGATCGGCCCTCCTCTGCGCAGCACCGGCACAGCGGTGGCGAGGATGTTCTCACCGAGGCTGTGGCTCGCGCGCTGCGTCTGCAGCTGCCGTCCTCGGAGCGCCGCGGCGATCTCGGGGCGATCCGCGTAGCTCGTTCCGAGCGTGGCGGCGCTCGCACTGTCCGCCACCACCCGGCCGCGGGAGTCCACCACGATGACCCTGCCGCGCACCGACGCCGCGCTCGAGCGCGCGAGCGCGGCCAGCTCGACCGGCCGCGTCGGACGCAGCAGGTCAGCCGACGCCGCGGCGACCACGTCTGCCTGATTGAGCGCCTGCGAGTGCACCTCGGCACGCACGCGGTCTCGCAGGCTCAGGGCGAGCGGGACGCCCAGCGAGACGACTGCGAGGACGAGCACGTAGGCAGACGCCAGCAGCAGGCGGGTGCGCAGGCTAACGAGTCACGCCCCCGGCTCGGGTACGAAGCGAAAGCCGACGCCCCGCACGGTCTGGATGTGGCGCGGTGCGCCCGCGTCCTCGCCCAGCTTGCGCCGCAGTGCGGTCATGTGGACGTCGAGCGTCTTCGTCGAGCCGAACCAGTTCTCGTCCCAGACGTCGCTCATCAGTGCCTCGCGCGTCACCACCTGGCCGGCGCTGCGCGCGAGCCGGGCGAGCAGGTCGAACTCCCTGCGCGTGAGCGAGAGCTCCTCGTCCGCGCGCCACGCACGGCGCGCCGCGACGTCGACGCTCACATCTCCCACCTCCAGGCACCCAGCTGGCTCGGTTTTCGCGCTGCGGCGCAGGACGGCACGGATGCGCGCGATCACCTCGGCTGCTGCGAACGGCTTCACCACGTAGTCGTCCGCCCCGAGCTCGAGCCCCACCACCCGGTCGATCTCACTGCCGCGCGCGGTGAGCATGATGATCGGCACGCGCGAGCGCGACCGCAGCTCCCGGGCCAGGTCGCGCCCGTCGCCGTCGGGCAGCATCAGGTCGAGCAGCACGATGTCGGGCTCGCGCCGCTCGAACAGCGCGCGCGCCGCGGCAACGGTGTCCGCGAGCAGCGGCACGAAACCCTCCCGTTCGAGCGCACGCGAGAACGGCTCGGAGATCGACTCCTCGTCCTCGACCAACAGCACCCGGCGGCCGCCGGCCGCTGCGGACGCGCCCGCGCCGGCCATACGCATCAATGTAGTGGTGCGACCCGTAGGAGCGACCGCGTTGCGGAGAGCTACGTACGCGGGCGCTCGGAGGCGAACGCCGGCTGCGACGACGCGTCCGAGAGACCGCCGGACGAGCGGCTTTGGGCATACTCGCGCGGGAATGCGCGCCCTGGTGCAGAGAGTCAGCCGCGCCGCGGTGTCCGTCGACGGGCAGACGGTGGCGGCGATCGGCGAGGGCCTGCTCGTGCTGCTCGGCATCACCCACGCCGATGATGCAGCCGCCGCCGAGCGCCTCGCACAGCAGGTGCGCGCGCTGCGCGTGTTCCCCGACGAGTCGGGCAACATGAACGCGCCGCTCGGCGAGCGCGAGATCCTCTGCGTGAGCCAGTTCACGCTCTACGGCGACACCCGGCGCGGCAACCGGCCGAGCTTCGTCGAAGCCGCCCGCCCCGAGCACGCCGAGCCACTCTACGAGCTGTTCTGCGAGCGCGCGGGCGCCCAGCGGGGGGTCTTCGGGGCGCACATGTGCGTCGAGCTCGTGGGCGACGGGCCCGTCACCGTCATGCTCGAGCTGTGAGCGACCGCGGGTACCGGCGCGACCGCGCTGCCCGCTCCGAGCCGATGATATGGTGCTTTGAAAATCGAAGCACTACGGATCGGAGAGCAGCGATGAGCGCAGCACCTCGCATGACACCGCTGGAGCCGCCCTACGAGGGCGACGTCGAGGAGATGCTGCGCAAGTGGATGCCGCCCGGCGGCGCCGTCGAACCGCTCGCGCTGTTCCGGACGCTCGCGCGCAACAACGAGATGGCGTCGCGCATGCGCCCCCTCGGCGCGGGGATCCTCGGCTCGCGCTCGTCGATCCCTCCCGTGCTGCGCGAGGTGATGATCCACCGCACGTGCGGTCTCACCGGCAACGAGTACGAGTGGGGCGTTCACGCAGCCGCATTCGGGCGCCCGCTGGGGCTCGACGACGCGCAGCTCGCCTCCACCGTGGGCGGCTCCTTCGAAGACCCGTGCTGGGAGCGCGAGCAGTCGATCGTGTTCCGCCTCGCCGACGAGCTCCACGGCGACAGCGCGATCTCGGATGAGCTGTGGGCGCAGCTGGCTGACGCGTTCAGCGAGGAGCAGGTGATCGAGCTGCTCGTGACGGCGGGCTGGTACCACGTGATCGCCTACCTGTGCAACGGGCTCCAAATCGAGCAGGAGGCGTGGGCGCCGGCGTTCCCGCAGAGCGCCGCCGCATAGGCTTGCCGCCGCGCAGGCGGGGAAGATCCCCGCCATGCCTGCGAACAGCGCGCCGCCTGCGCGCAGCGACCGGCTGCTGCCCTGGATCGCCGCCGAGCGCGCGTTCAGGGCGCTCGTGCTGATCGCGGTGGGAATCGCGCTCGTGAGCCGTCCGAGCGCGAACTGGGCGGCGGAAATCACGCGCCTGGCGTCGAAACTCGGGCTCAACCCCGACGCGAACTGGTTCCGCAAACTGATCGAGCAGATCGAACGCATCGGCTCGAAAGACGTCGTCTTCGGCGTCGTCGCGCTCGCCTACGGGGCGCTCGAGGGCGCCGAGGCATACGGCCTGTGGCGCAGGCGCCGCTGGGGCGAGTGGCTGACGGTCATCGCCACCTCGCTGCTGCTCGTTCCGGAGATCTGGGAGCTCAGCAAAGGCGCCTCGCTGCTGAAGCTCGGCGCGCTCGTGGCGAACCTGCTGATCGTCGGCTACCTCGTGTGGCGGCTGCGGCGCGAGCCCGCAAGCGAACAGGCGGCAACCTAGCTCACCCCGCGAGGCGCCGCGAGCGCGAGCCCTCCGTGCACGACGCCGGGGGCGGCGGCGCGCAGCGCCGGGACGAGCTCGCTCGTGACGAGCCCTGCACGCGTGGTCAGCTCGTCGACGATCGCGAACCAGCGGGGCATGCGCTCCGGGGTGTCGAGCACGACGGTCGTGACTGGCACGTGGCGGCGCAGCGACCAGAAGCGCTCGCCGTGGGGCGAGTGGTCACCGGAGAAGCCCCATTGGGCGCGCAGCGCCGTCGCGCCCGCCGCTCCCTCCAGGCGCAGCCGCCGCACGAGCTCGGCATGGATCGGACGCCGCTCGTATGGCGTGAGCTCGCCGGTCTGGACGACCAGCTTCTGCCACCACCCCAGCCCGCTCGGATCCCGGGGCGGAAGCGCGTCGCCGACGTCGCCGAGCAGCTCGCCGTCGCGCTTGCACACGCGCGTTCGCTCGAGCAGCATCGGCGGCCCGCCGAGCATCTCGGCGAGCGCCGGCAGCGCGGCACCGACACGCTCCGCCTCCCCCACCGCCGCGATCAGCAGGGGTACGTCGCTGTTGCCCGCGAGCAGCCGCGCACGCCGACGGTCGCCGCGCATGCAACCGTCGACGCCGAGGAGCACATAGGCGCCGGCGAGGCCATGGCGGCGCAGCTCGGCGACGGCCCTCACGTGCGCCGGAGCGCCGTTCAGGCTGCGGTGCCGGGCGGTCAGGATCGTGAGCTTCAGCTCGCCGCCTGGGAGCGGCTCGGCGCTGTCCGCACGATCCAGCAGGCGCGCGCGCTCGAGCGTTATGACCCCGTGTCGGCTGAGCTCGCGCACGTCCTCGAGCAGCCCCTCGATCCGCTCCCGGCTGTCGATCGCGAGCGCCACCACCGGGAGGTCTTCGGAGAGGGTGAGCAGCCGCTCGGTCTGCAGCGCGTGGCGGATGCCGAAGCCCTCGACGCCGCGCAGCAGCACGGCGGCGCGCACGCCGGCGCGGGCGTAGAGGTCCATCAGCGCATCCGCCAGCAGCGCTCCCCCGGCGCGATCGCGCTCGCCGAAATAGACGCTGAGGAGCAGCCCTCCCTCCCCCATCAGCCGCCCACCGCCAGACGGCCGAGCTCCGCGGCGGCGATGCCGAGCGCGAGGCTCGCGGCGACGTTGACCAGCGCGACCGACAGCCAGCCGTCCTCGGCGAGCCGGTGCGACTCGAACATCCACGTGGAGAACGTCGTGTAGGAGCCGATCACGGCGGTGCCCGCGAGCAGGTAGGCATGCCCGTGCAGCGCCAGCCCGCTGAGCAGGCCGAGCACGGCTGCGCCCGAGAGATTGACGAGCAGCGTCCCCGCCGGGAGGCGCCCGTCGCCGCGCTGGGACACCAGCCCGTCGAGCAGCACCCGCGCCAGCGCGCCGACGCCCCCGAGAGCGCCCACCCCCGCCCACAGCGCGAGAAGGCTCATCGGTCCGCCGCCCTCGCGCGCCGCACCGCCTTCGTCGTCAGGAAGATCGCGGCGAAGCCGCACGCGATGCTCGCCCCGGAGTAGCCCGCAGCCAGTCCCCAGTGCGACGCTTCGAGCATTCGCAGCAGCTCCACCATCATCGTCGAGAAGGTGGTGAGCGCGCCGCACAGCCCGCTCGCCAGGAACGAGCGCCTGTACCGCGTCGGCGGGAGCCGCTCGGCGAGGCGGGTGACGGCGTAGCCGAGCAGGATCGCACCCGCGATGTTCACCGCGAACGTCGGCCAGGGCCAGTCGCCGGGCCCCTGCGTCACGCTTTCGGCGAGCGCGCCGCGCAGCACGGCGCCGAGGAACCCGCCCGCGAACACGGCGAGCAGCTCCTGGCGATCCAGGTGCGGGAGAGGCGCGCGCGAACTCGCGCGAGACGGCCTGCTCTGCGTGCTGCGGACGCGTTCCACGACATTCCCTCACTGATCGGTGATGGTGACGTAGAAGCCATCAGCGGCCGCCGGCCGCGGTTATGGAGCGGGCCTCATCGCTGCGGGCGGCAGCATAGCGCCATCTGGACCTGCTAGACCCCCGCCGAATGGGTGTGTCAGCGAAGCCGCCTTCTCCGTTGCGGTGGGTGAGGCTGCGCCACGCCGTGATCGTGATCGGCGCGGTGGTGCTCGCCGGACTCGTCGTGGTGGCGCTGCTGCGGCTGAACCTGCATCGCGTCGGGCACGCGCTGATCACGGCCTCGCCCGGCTGGATAGTGCTCGCCCTCGCGCTGATGGCGCTGTCGCTCGTGCTGCGCTCGATCTCGTGGCACCAGGTGCTGCGGGCGGCGCTTCCCGACACCCACATCCCGTGGGCGCCCGTGATCCGCGCGACGATGATCGGCGTGATGGCGTCCGCCGTGTTCCCCGGCAGGCTGGGGGAGCCGACGCGCGTCGTCGTGCTCTCGCGCCGGCTCGAAGGCTCCACCCGGCAGCAGCTCGCGATCGTCGCCGGGACGGTGTTCTCGCAGACGCTGATCAACCTGCTCGCGCTGGGGATCCTGCTGGCGGTGACGTTCAGCAGCGTGCCTTTGCTGCACGGGCACCTCGGAGCCGTCGCGAGCGCCCTCGCGGTGCCGGTGGCGATCGCCCTGCTCGTCGTGGCGGGGCCGTACGGCCTCGCCGTCGCGCGCCGCTCGCGCTCGCCGCGCGTGGCGCGGGCGGCGTTCACGATCGGCCGCCTGCTCGAGCTCGCGCGCCAGGGTCTCGTCGTGTTCGCCCGCCCGCGCTACGGGGCGAGCGCGATCGCCGCCCAGCTGACGGCGTGGGCGCTGCAGTGGATCGCCTGCTACGCGGTGCTGCTCGCGCTCGGGCTGCAGAACGAGACGGGGCTCGTGACGGCCGCCGCGATCCTGCTCGCCGTGAACCTCAGCGCGGTGCTGCCGGCGACGCCGTCCAACGTGGGCGTCTTCCAGGCCGCCTGCGTCGTCGTGCTCGCCGCCTACGAAGTGGGCGCGGGGGTGGCGGTGGCCTACGGGATCATCCTGCAGGCGGTCGAGGTCGTCACCGCGCTCGCGCTCGGGATCCCCGCACTGCTCGCGGAGGGCCTCACCTGGCAGGACATCCGCTCGCAGGTGAGCGAGTCAGCCCGCGAGGGCGCGGACTGACTGGCGCAGCGAGCGCGTCGTGTGCAGCACCGCGGTCGGCTCGTAGCCGCAGTGGGCCATGCAGTTCTCGCAGCGCGGGTCGCGGCCGCGCCCGTAGCTGCTCCAGTCGGTCGTGTCGATCAGCTCCTGGTAGGTGGCGGTGTAGCCGTCCGACATCAGGTAGCACGGGCGCTGCCAGCCGAACAGCGAGTAGCTCGGGATCCCCCACGCGGTGCAGTCGAATTCGGCCTTGCCCTCGAGGAAGTCGAGGAACAGCGGGCTGTGGTTGAGCCGCCAGCGCCGGCGCCTGCCGTCGGCGAAGGCCTCCTTGAACAGCCGGCGCGTCTGCTGCACCCCGAGGAAGTGCTCCTGATCGGGCGCTTTCTCGTAGGCGTAGGCGGGCGAGATCATCATCTCGTCGACGTGCAGCTCGTCGTTGAGGAAGTCGAGCACGTCGCGCACCGTTTTCGGCGAGTCGTGCGTGAAGAACGTCGTGTTGGTGGTGACGCGGAAGCCCGCCGCCTTCGCCGCCTTGATCGCCGCGACGGCCACGTCGAAGACGCCCTCGCGCTCCACCGATTCGTCGTGGCGCTCGCGCAGGCCGTCGATGTGGATCGCCCAGGCGAAGTAGGGGCTCGGAGCGAAGCGGTCGAGCTTGCGCTCGAGCAGCAGCGCGTTCGTGCACAGGTAGACGAACTTCTTGCGCCGCACGAGCTCCGCCGCGATCGTGTCGATCTCGGGGTGGATGAGCGGCTCGCCGCCGGCGATCGACACCATCGGCGCACCGCATTCCTCCACCGCCCCAACCGCCTGCTCCACCGACATCCGGCGCCGCAGCACGTGCTCGGGGTGCTGGATCTTGCCGCAGCCCGAGCACTCGAGGTTGCACTGGAAGAGCGGCTCGAGCTCCACGATCAGCGGGAACTTCTCGCGTCGGGCCAGCCGCTGGCGCATCAGGTACCAGCCCATGCGCGCGCTCTGTCTCATGCGGACCGCCATTGCGCCTACCTTAGACTGCCGGGCTCCACTCGTGCAGTGCGCGCGCCACCCGCCGCAGCGCCCGCGCGGCGCGCAGCGCCCCGCCCGCCGCCCTGACCCTGAACAGCTCGTGCGAGGGGCTGTCGAGGACGACGCGCACCACGCCGAACGGCCGCTCCCGGGCGCCCGCGGCGAGCCAAACGGACTCCATGTCAACGCCGATCGCCCCGCCGGCGCGCAGCTGCTCGCGGCGCTCGCCGGTGGCGATGCGCGAGACGCACACGATCGGCCCGCTCCTGAGCTTCATGCCGCGGCCGGCGAGCTGGTGCACGAGATCCCCCGCGAGCTCGCAGCGAACCGGGTCGCGCTCGGGGTGGCCCTCGTCGTCGGCGGCGTAGACGTTCTCGGGAATGATCACTTCGCCGGGCACCGACTCGGCGTCGAGCCCGCCGCAGAAGCCCACGACGAGCAGCGCGCTCGCCCGCTCGCGCCCGAGCCAGTTCACGGCGGCGCGCGCCTTGGCGGGACCCATCCCCGTCTTGCGTACGGAGGCGCCGCGCGCCGCGGAGGAGATCAGTGCCGCCTCGACGCGGAGCGGCGCGGCGAGCACGAGTCCCGTCACGAGGGCGTCCCCGCGCCGACCTGCGCATCCGGGGCAGCCGCGGTCGCACGCGACCCGGCGGCGATGCCGAGATGGGCGAGCGCGGAACGTGCCGCGGCGTGGCCGCTCAGCACCGCGCTCTCGAGCGTCGCCGGCCAGCCCGTCGCCGTCCAGGTGCCCGCTAGCACGACGCCGGGCACGCTCGTGCGCGGGCCGGGGCGCAGCGCCTCGACGCCCGGCGCCGCCCTGAACGTCGCCGCGTGCTCGCGCGTCACCAGGAATGCCTCCACCTTGGCGTCCCGCGCGCGCGGCAGCAGCGCCCGAAGTGCGGGCAAATACGCGTCGCGCAGCTCCTGAACGCTCATCCCCATCTCCTTCTCAGCCGCCGAGAGCGAGACGGCGAGGTACTGGCAGCCCGGCGGTGCGCCCCCGGCGCGGGTGCGGTCGAAGAGGTACTGCACGGGCGTGCCGACGCCCGCCGCGAACGGCAGCTCGCAGACCTGCCGGTCATACACGACGTGCAGGTTGACGATCGGCGAGGAGCCGAGTGCGAGCAGCGCCGCGGCGGTGTCGGGCAGGAGCGGCTCGAGCAGGCCCGCCGCACGCGCGGGCGGCACCGCAACGATCACCGCATCCGCCTCCGCGGCGTCCCCCGCGCGGCTCTCCACCTCGATCGCTCCGGCGCCCGGGCGCACGTGCTCGGCGCGCCAGCCGAAGCGCACGTCCACGCCGGCGGCGCCGAGCGCCCGCTTGGCGGGCAGGCCGATGATCTCCTCGAGCGTTCCCACGTGGAAGCCGATGTCCCCGTCGGACGCGGACGTCAGCAGCCCGCGGCGGAACACGAACGCCCCGAGCGCCAGCGACGCCTCGGCGGCGGGCAGGTTGAGCGTGGGCAGGGCGATCAGGTCCCACAGGGCGGCGATCGTCTCGGGACGCTGGCCGTGGCGCTCGAGCCATTCGCCGATCGTGATCCTGTCCGCGCGCACCTCCTCGGGCGAGATACGCATCAGGGCGAGCGCCGCGCGCGCCGCCGACAGCCGCGCAGCTGGCGGGAGATGGGGATAGCGGGCGAGGGCGCCCGCCAGGTGCAGCGGCGGGCGAAGCCTCCCGCGCCGCAGCAGGTACGGGGGCGACCCGGGCCGCAGGATCGGGATCTCCAGGCGCGGCTGGACCGACACCAGGTGCTCGCTGCCGAGCTCGCCCAGCAGCCCCCGGTAGGAATCGCAGCCGCGGAGGAATACGTGCTGGCCGTTGTCCATCTGGAGACCGTCGCGCTGCACCGAGTAGGCGGCGCCTCCGAGCCTGCGCCTGACCTCGAGCAGCGTCACGCTCGCGCCCGCCCGCGCGCAGTCGAGTGCGGCGGCGATCCCCGCGAGGCCGCCGCCGATCACGAGCACGCGGCCGCCGCTCACGGCCGCGCCCCCAGCATCCCGCGCGCCGCCACCCATGCCTTCTCGCGCGCCGGCAGCGACACCCGGCGGCGCACCGCCTCCTCGGGGTGGGCCTCGATCCTGTCGAGCAGGCGGCGGTAGATGCCCGCCATCGCCAGAACGGAGGCGGCGCTGCGCCTGTCGAGCATGCGCGTGAGCCCGATACCACGGGCGAACCACTGCCTGGCCCTGGCGGCCTCGAAGCGCACGAGCGCGGTCATGCCCTGCTGCTCGTCCGCCGCCGAGGAGAAGCCGCCGCCTTGCGCGTCGCCGTCGGACGCAGCGCCGCTCGCAAGCGAGGCGAGCACGACGCTTGCGGGACGCCGCTCGGAGGGACCCAGCACGCCGAAGCGGCGCAGGTCCTCAGCGGGCAGGTACACGCGCCCGTTCTCCGCATCCTCGCGCAGGTCGCGCAGGATGTTCGTCAGCTGCATCGCCACGCCGAGCTCGTCGGCGAGCCGTTCTGCGCCCGCGCGGTCCAGCGCCTGGCCGCGGCGCAGCCCGAAGATCGCCAGGCACACCCGGCCGATCGCGCCCGCCACGCGACGGCAGTAGAGGACGAGCTCCTCGAACCCCTCATACGTCGTCCCGTTGACATCCATGCGCACCCCCTCGATCAGCTCGCCCAGCGCGCCCGCCGGCAGCGGGAAGCGGCCGTAGGCGTCCGCGAGCGCGATCCTCACCGGATCGGCGTCGTCGCGAGCAAGCGGGCCAGGGCCCTCGACGGCGTCGAGCACGTCCGCCTCGGCGTCGAGGCGGCGCAGCTTCTCGCCGCGCTCGAGCGTCCCGTCACCGATGTCGTCCACCCGGCGTGCGAACGCATACACCGCGCAGATCGCGCGTCTGCGCTCGCGCGGCAGCAGGCGGATGCCGTAGTAGAAGTTCGCAGCCTCGGCGCGCGTGATCGCTTCGCAGCTCTCGTACGCGACGGCGACGGCTTCGGGCGAGCTCATCGCCGCCCCCGGCGCGAGCGCGCGAGCGTCCGTGCGAACGCGCGCACCTGCATCGCGCGGCTCGCGCGCGGCGGGCCGGCGAGCACGTCATAGCCCGCGCGCTCGATCGCATCGAGCGCCGCGAGGCCGCCGGCGGCGAACGCCGCCACCCCGAGCACCGCCCTGCCGCGCAGGAGCCCGATCAGCGCCGAGCCCTCGTCGATCAGCCCGCGGGCGCGCGCCACCTCGAACGCGATGACGCGACGCAGCGGCTCTCCGGCGCGCTGCTCGTGCAGCGCCGAGACGCTGCAGCCGAAGCGCTCGAGGTCCTCGAGCGGCAGGTAGACACGCCCGGCGGCGAGGTCCTCGGCGACGTCCTGGCAGTGCTCGGTGAGCTGCAGCGCGGTGCAGATGGAGTCCGACAGGGAGATCCGCTCGGGCGTGGCGGCGCCGAAGACGCCGAGCACGAGCTCGCCCACGGGGTCGGCCGACAGCGCGCAGTAGCCGCGCAGCGCCTCCCACGTCTCGTAGCGCGTCACGCGCTGGTCCACGCGATTGGCCTCGATCAGCCGAGCGAAAGGCTCGCGCTGCAGCCCGCAGGTGCGCAGCGTCGGTTCCAATGCGACGAGCAGCGGGTGCTCGGCGCTCCCCGCGAACGCCCGATCGAGCTCGGTCTCGAGCCAGTCGAGCGCCGCCAGGCGGTCGCCCTCGAGCGAGTCGCCGAGCTCGTCGGTGAGCCTCGCAAAGCCGTAGATGGCGAGCAGGTGGTCGCGCTCGCGCCGCGGCAGCACACGGCTGGCAACCGGGAAGTTCTCCGTTCGCGAGCGCTCCATCACCGCCCGCGGCGCCGGGACGTTCGCCGCCGCGCGGTGGCTCGGTTGCTGGGCGATGAGCATCACCCCTGCCGTTCGCGCGGCAGCGCGGCGGGCGCCTGCGGCTCGCCGGTTGCGAGCCCGAGGCAGCGGCCGAGCGCCATCATCGGGAACAGCAGCCTGTAGAGGTGATAGTTGATGTAGTAGTCGGACGGGAACCCGGTGCCCGTGTACTGAGGCTCGTCCCAGCCGCCGTCCTCGCGCTGGGCGTCCACGAGCCAGCGGACGCCGCGTTCGAGCGCCGGCGAGCGCTCACCGGCGGCGTGCAGCGCGAGCAGCGCCCACGCGGTCTGCGAAGCCGTGCTCTCGCCGCACCCGATCCAGCTCGCCTCGTCGTATGAGCGCGGATCCTCCCCCCAGCCGCCGTCCTCGTTCTGATGGTCCTCGAGCCAGGCAACGGCGCGCCTCACGCACGGGTCGGCGGCGGGGACCCCCGCGGCGATCAGCGCCGGGAGCGCGGCACCGGTGCCGTAGACGTGGTTCACGCCCCACCTGCCGTACCACGAGCCGTCGCTCTCCTGGTGCTCGAGCAGCCAGCGCAGCGCGCTCTGGGCAGCGGGCGCGCCCGCCTGGCCGAGCTCCCCGAGCAGCTCGAGCACGTGCGCCGTCACGTCCGCGCTGGGCTCGTCGATCACCTCGCCGAAGTCCAGAAACGGGAGATCGCGCACCAGCGAGCGGGTGTTGTCGGCGTCGAACGCTCCCCACCCGCCATCGCTGCTCTGCATCCCCAGCAGCCAGCGAAGGCCACGGGCGAGCGCCCCCTCGATCCGCGGGGCACCGTCGTCGCCGCCCATGCGCAGCAGCGCCAGCATCACCTCGGCCGTGTCGTCGGTGTCGGGGTAGTTCACGTTGGCGAACTCGAACGCCCAGCCGCCGGGGTCGAGCTGCGGCCTCGCGAGCGCCCAGTCGCCCTTGACCGTCACCTCCTCGCCCAGCAGCCAGTCGGCGGCGCGGCGCAGCGCCGGGTCCTCGCGCCCGAGCCCAGCGTCGGCGAGCGCGATGACCGCGAGCGCCGTGTCCCACACGGGCGACTGGCACGCTTCCAGGCGCCTGCTCTCGCCGGTCGGCGCACCGACGCCGTGTGCGTCGTCGCGATCCTCCACCATGAACGTGTCGATCCCCTCCAGGCCGCGCCGCATCACCGGGTGATCGAGCGGGTAGCCGCTGAGGCTGAGCGCGATCAGCGAGTAGACCCATGGGGGCTGGATCCCGCCCCACGAGCCGTCCGCCTCCTGGCGGCGCACCAGCCAGCGCTCCGCGCGGGCGAGCGCGAGGCGCCGCAGCGGCGGGAACGGATGGCGCTCGTAGGCGCGAACGACGCGGTCGAGCAGGCCGAGCAGCCGGCTCGAGAGCGTCGCGGCGGGCCTGCCGCCCGTCCCGGCGCCGCTGTCGGCCTCGAGCTCGTGCAGGCGAAACGGCAGCGGGCGCGCGGGACGATGGGCTTTGACGATCGACAGCGCCACGATCGTCTGGCGCGCCCAGCAGGCGAAGTCGTACACGTTGAGCGGCACCCATCGCGGGAGCAGCACCACCTCGGCGGGCAGCGCGGGCACCTGCTCCCACGACCACAGCCCGAACAGCGCAAGCCACAGGTGGGTGAATACGCGCGCACGCTCGATCCCGCCTTCGGCGCGGATGAACTCGGCGGCGGCGCGCATGTGCGGCTCGCCCGGCTCGTCGCCCGCCAGACGCAGGCCCCAGTAGGCCTCCACGGTGCTCGACAGATCGCCCGGGCCGTCGTGGAAGTTGGCCCAGGTGCCGTCGGCGCGCTGCTGCGAGCGGATCCAGGCGGCGGAGCGCTCGGTCTCGGCGGCCGTACGCACACCGAGGAACTCCCGCAGGAGCATGTCCTCGGCATCCATCGTGACGTTCGTCTGCAGCTCTCCACGCCACCAGCCGTCCTCGTGCTGCAGCGAGAGGAGGTGCTCGCGAGCCCGCGCCAGCGCCGTCTCCGCCTCGCTGCGGGCCTCCACTGTCGACTGAGGCATGCTCGAAACCTAGTTGAGTTCCCGTGTCGGCGGCATCCGCGACGGCTTCCCCGGCCTCAGCCGTGTCCCAAGATTAGTAGCCGCTCGCCCTCGAGACGGGCGCGGCGCCGGACACGAGCACCGACCCGCGCACGAGCGTGATGACGTGGCGGCGAAGCTGCGCCTCGCTGACGCTCTCGGGCGTCGGCGAGACGAAGCGGTAGACGATCAGACCGTCCACGTCGAGCCGCTGGAGCAGGTGGAAGCCGGGTGCCGGCGACGATCCGGCCGAGCTGCGCAGCGGCCGGTAGCCGGTCTGGTCGATCTCGCTGACGCTCGCCGCGCGGCCGGGCGGCAGGCGCCGCAGCGCGGGCATGTAGTACTGGAGCGGCGCCGAGCCGAGCTCCACCGAGGTGATCGCGCGCGCGGGCGCTCCGGCGCGCAGGGCATCGGCGACGCCGCGCCAGTTGCCGCGCTGCAGGCGCGGGGAGAGGTCGACGTCGATCGTTATCGCGAGGAACCCCGCTGCGGCAACCGCCAGCAGCACGGCCCCGGCGGTGCCCGCCTCGGGCGCCGTGAGGAGCACGGCGATCAGGGCGGTGAGCGGCACCATCGCTCCCACCAGGTTGCGCGGCGCGAGATAGTCGGCGCCGAAGGCGACGAGCACGAGCGGGATCAGCACGCCGCCGGCGGCGACGAGCGCCATCAGCAGCGCCCCGTGCAGGGTACGCGCGCGGCCGCTCGCGCCGCCCGCGCCGCTCGCACCCGCAGTCTCCTCGCCGCCCGCCACGCCACCCGCGGGCACCGCGGGCGCCTCGCCGCCGGTCGGCCGTCGCGACGCCGCCCCGCGCGTGCTCTCTGCGCGGGCGAGCGCGGGATCGAGCAGCCGCCACAGCGCGAGCGCGAGACCCGCGAGGATCGGCAGCACCACGAGCAGCTCGACGCCGTGGCCGAGCGGTTCGCCGGAGGTGCCGAGGAGGTAGTACTGGGGGATCGCGAGGAGCCGTTCGGACAGCGGCCAGCGCCCGATCCACTGTGTCCCGTGGCCGCCCTGGGCGGAGACGAGGGGCAGCAGCGCCAGACCGACGGCGGCGAGCGCGGCGAGCGCAGGGATGGCGGTGCGGCGCAGGCGCCGTTCGTACAGCATCCACAGCGCCATCGGGACGAGCAGGAAGACGGCGAAGTAGTGGGTGAGCATCGCGAGCGTGCCGGCGGCGGCGAACGCCGCCATGCGGCCGCGCGTGGGCTCGCGCTCGGCGCGCACGAAGCACACCGTGAGGAGGGCGGCGGCGAGCACGAACAGCCCGTAGACGCGGGCCTCCTGCGAGTACCACACGAACAGCGGGTTGACCGCGACGAGCAGCGCGCAACCGATCGCCGCGCGGCGCCCGGAGAGCTCGCAGCCGAGCCACCACGCCACCGGCACGGTGGCGATGCCCGCGAGCGCGGAGGGCAGGCGCAGCGCCACCTCGCCGCTGCCGAGCACGCGCCAGTCGAGCCACTCGAGCACGTACCACAGCGGCGGGCTGTTCTCCGTGTGGACGACCGAGCGCAGCGTCGAGAACAGGCTCGGGTGCAGGACGTGCACCGGCGTGAACGCCTCGTCGTACCAGAAGCTCTGAAGACCGAGCGTCGAGAGCCGCAGCGCCGCGGCGAGCAGCACGCACGCGGCGAGCGGCCACCAGCGCGGCAGCTGCACCACTCCTCTGGCGGCTGCGGGTGCTGGGGTGGCGGTTGCGCTCATCGCGGGCAGATGCCGGCGGCGACCGCCGCTCCGAAGCACGCGTAGCGGTCGGCGCGCTGGTCTTCGGATCGCGGCGGCAGGTACCAGCCGCCGCTCACCTCGCGCCTGCCGCCCGTCACCGGGCCCTCCAGCATCAGGCACAGCTGCGTCCTCGCTTTCGGCGCGCCGGGGCTCGTGTTGCCACACACGACCTCGCGCTTCGTGCTCGATCCGAGCAGTTCCTGGTCGACCTGCAGGTTCTTGTACTGGTGGCCGGTGTAGTCGCGCCACGTGCGCAGGTCGGCCACGAGCCGGTGGTTGATCCCCGCCTGGCGCCCGACGTCGTTGATCGTGGCGACCGCCAGGAAGATCCCGGCGAGCACGAGCACGATCGTCTCCACCAACCGCAGATCGCCGGATCCGCGGCGCTCCTCCGAGCGCGGACGCACCCGCTCGGCGAGGCTTTCGCCGGGCGGGCGCCCTCCGCTTGCAGCCGGTGTGCTCATTCCACGGGCGCCACGAGCGGCGAGATCTGGTGAACGACGAACAGCGCCTGCACCGCGAGCGTGGCTGCCAGCAGGCGCCGGTCGCGGCAGACGACGGCGAGCGGCAGCGGCCAGACGATGTACCAGGCGAGCAGCCACGTGCTCGTGACGGAGATCGCGAGCAGCGTCCACCCCGACGCCGCCACCCAGTCGTAGCCGCGCCACGTCCGCCACAGCAGGTGCGCCACCACGAGCACGAGCGCCGCCTTCAGCAGGTCGTGGTCCACCGGGAACACGCCCGGCTTGCCGAACAGGTGGGCGATCTCGGTGGGGAAGCTGTCGGAGGAGACGAACGCCGCGTCGCGGTTCAGCGCCGACACTACGTCCACGCCGTGCGTGCCGAAGGCGGCGTAGGCGATGAGCGCGCCGAGCACCACCATTGCGATCGCCCCGGCGACCGGTGCGAGTCGACGCCGGGAGATGATCAGGAACGGCAGGAGCGCCGCCACCGTCGCCTTCACGAGGGCGCCCGCGACGATCACGGCGCCGGCCGCCGCTTCTCTGCGCCCGGTGGGCCGCGGCGCGAGCATCAGCGCCACCGCGACCATCATCAGCAGCATCATCACGAGATCGTTGTGGGCGCCGCCGAGCCCGTAGATCACGTACAGCGGGTTGGCGCCGACGGCGAGCAGGGCGAGGATCGGGTCGAGCCCGCGCAGGACGGCGCAGCGCCAGACGAGTGCGAGCACGCCCGCGCTCGAAGCGAGCGCCATCACCTTCATCCCCCACAGCGCCCCCTCCACGCCAAGCGGCGCGAGCGGGTAGGACAAGAGCGTGTAGAACGGCCCGTAGGCGGTGGCGACGCGACGCCACACGTGCCCCACGTACACGAACACCGGGTCGTGGGAGATCGCCGCGGGGCCGTGCAGGTAGGGGTTCAGGCCGTGTTCGACGCCCATCCGCGCGTAGGCGATGTAGCTGAACACGTCCGTCGAGATCAGCACCGGCCCCACGAACACGATCAGCTGCATCACCGCCACGAGCGCGATCGCGCCGCGTTTGCCGATCGCGGCGCGGCGCGGCGAGCGCGCGAGCGCGAGCAGCCCGCCGTAGGCGGCCGACGAGACGAGCAGCGCGATCAGGAAGACGCGGTAGCCGAGCCGCTCGCCGAGACCGCCGAGCCAGCCGGCGATCGGCGGCTGTTTGGGGATCAGCCCGGCATGGCCGGCTGCACCGTCGAGCACGACCTCCAGGAGCGCGGCGAGGAGCAGCAGCGCGCACAGCCAGGCGAGCGCCGGTGCCCAGCGCACCGAGCGGACGGGTGTGAGGCCGCGCTCGCTCTGCGCGGCGACGCTCACGGAGCGGCGATGCTCACAGCGCCGTCCACACGGTCTTCGTCTCCAGGTAGGCGTCGAGACCGTCGTGGCCGTGCTCGCGGCCGATGCCCGAGGCCTTGAAGCCACCGAACGGCGCGGCGGGGTCGGCGAGCCCCCAGACGTTGATGTAGACCATCCCCGCGCGCAGCATTGCAGCCAGGCGGTGTGCGTTGCCCACATCGCGTGTCCACACTCCTGCGGCGAGGCCGTACTCGCCGGCGTTGGCACGTTCGGCGACTTCCTCGAGCGTGTCGTAGGGCGAGGCGACGAGCACCGGGCCGAAGATCTCCTCGCGCGAGATCCGCAGCTGGTCGTCGGTCGTGCTGAACAGCGTCGGCGACACGAAGTAGCCGCCGCTGTCGGTGAGCGCGGCGTCCCCTCCGGCGAGCAGCTCGGCGCCCTCCTCGCGACCCGACTCGATGTAGCCGAGCACGCGTTCGAGCTGCTCGGATGACACGAGCGGGCCGAGGTGGGTCTGCGGGTCGAGCCCCGGGCCGAGCTGGGTTGCCTGCGCCTGGGCGGCGAGCCCGCTCATCACCTCGTCGAAGCGGTCGGCGGGCACGAACAGGCGCGATCCGGCGTTGCAGGCCTGGCCGGAGTTGAAGTAGATCGCCTGGAAGGACCCCTTGATGGCGGCTTCGATGTCGGCGTCGGGGAGGATCACGTTGGGCGACTTGCCGCCGAGCTCGAGCGTCACCCGCTTGAGCGCGCGACCGGCCTTCTCGCCGATCTCGCGCCCGACGACGGTCGAGCCCGTGAAGGCGATCTTGTCGATGTCGGGGTGCTCGACGAGGGCGGCGCCCGTGCTGCCGTCGCCCGTGAGCACGTTGAGCACTCCCGGCGGGAAGCCCACCTCGAGTGCGAGCTCGCCCAGCCGCAGGGCGCTCAGCGGCGTCTGCTCGGCCGGCTTGAGCACGACCGTGCAGCCGGCGGCGAGCGACGGGCCGAGCTTCCAGGCGGCCATCAGCAGCGGGAAGTTCCAGGGGATGATCTGCGCGCACACGCCAACCGGCTCACGCCGCGTGTAGCAGTGCATGTTGGGCACCGACACCGGCAGCACGCCACCCTCGATCTTCGTCGGCCAGCCGGCGAAGTAGCGCAGGTGGGCGACCGCGCTGGCGACGTCCACGAACTGGGCGAGGCCCACGGGCTTGCCGTTGTCGAGCGACTCGATCTGCGCGAACTCCTCGGCGCGCTGTTCGAGCGCGTCGGCGAGCGCGTGCATCAGGCGCTCGCGCCCGGCGGCGGGCATCGACGTCCACGGGCCGTCGTCGAAGGCGGCACACGCGGCTGACACCGCCCGCCCGACGTCCTCGACGCCGCCGAGCGCCACCTCGGCGATGTCGCGGCCGCTGGCGGGGTCGACCGTTGCGAACGTTCGCCCGTCGGCCGCCGGCAAGCGCTCCGATCCGATCAGGAGGTTGTGGGTCTGGGAGACGAAGTCGCGGACGGGGCCGCTGAGAGCGTCGGGAAGGGTGTCTGCCGAGATCGTGGTCATGGGGGGAGCCTACCTCGATCGCCGCTCCCGCGCGCGCGATCGCGCAGGCGCTAGAGCGCGCTCGGCGCAGCCAGAGCGGGCGCGGCGGCGGACCCGAGCGGGATCGCGGGCCCGGGGCGTCCGACCTCGAAGCCCTGGGCGTAGTCGACGCCGTAGCCGCGCAGCATCGACAGCGTCTCGCCGTCGCCGACGAACTCCGCGATCGTGCGGGCGCCCATGCCGCTGACGAGCCCCGCGAGCGCGCGCACGACGAGCTGGTCGGTGCGCGAGGCGGTGAGCGCGCGGATGAAGCCGCCGTCGATCTTCAGGTAGTCGAACGGGAGGTGCTTGAGGTACTGGAAGGATCCGAAGCCCGCGCCGAAGTCATCGAGCGCGATCGCGCACCCGAGCCGCTGGACGCCTGCGCAGAAGGCCCGCGCCCTGCGCATGTCGGAGATCGCGACGGTCTCGGTCACCTCCACGATCAGCCGCTCGGGCTCCACGCGCCGGGCGGCGAGCTCGCGCGCCAGCACGCCGAGCGTGCGCTCGTCGGTGACGGACAGGGCGGACAGGTTGACGGCGATTGCGAGCTCGCGACCGGCGGGGTCCTGGGCGAGCTCGGCGAGCCATACGACGGCCTTGCGCAGCACCATTCGGTCGATCTCGCGCACGATTCCCGAGCGCTCGGCGGCGGGCAGGAAGCGGCCGGGCGCAACCAGGCCGCCGGGGTCGTCTGCGAGCCGCAGCAGCGCCTCGTAGTGGCGCACCCCCCCGTCGGCGAGCGAGGCGATCGGCTGGAAGTGGAGGACGAACAGGTCGTCCTCGAGGGCGCGGCGCAGCCGCTCGAGCCACGGGCGCCCGCGCAGCCCCGCGTGGGAGGAGAGCTCCCCGTCGCGCGCCCGCGTCGCGATGATCCGCGAGCCGCGTACGGGCGGGCGCACGCCCGGCGTCCGCAGCGACATGCGGTGGGTGCCCCTTGTGCCCGTAGAGCCGGCCATCTCAGGGCGTGTTCTTCGACAGAGCCGCGGGCGCACCTGCGCGTGCGAGCGGGCGGCCAGCCTCCACCCCACCCCGCTCGCCGAGGAGACCGCGGCCCCGGCGCCCCAGCCGTCAGCCGCGCCGCTTGGGCTCGTAGGGGCGCCGCGCACGATCGCTGATCACGAGCAGCAGCGCGACGAGGACGAAGTTCATGACGATCGACGAGCCGCCGTAGGCGACGAACGGGAGCGTCACGCCGGTGAGCGGGATCACGCGGGTTACGCCGCCGACGATCACGAACACCTGAAGCGCGAGCACGAACGAGAGGCCGGTCGCGAGCAGCTTCGAGAACGAGTCGCGCGCGAGCACCGCCGTCTTCAGCCCGCGCGCCACCAGCAGCAGGTAGACGAGCAGCAGCGCCGCGCCGCCGGCGAGCCCGAGCTCGTTGACGATGACCGCGTAGATCATGTCGCTTTCGGGGACGGGCAGGATCGAGGGGCCGCCGTGCGCCGCGCGCAGCAGCGACTGGTCGAACCCCGTTCCCAGCAGGCCGCCGTCGGCCTGCGCGAACAGCGATTGGGCGAGCTGGTAGCTGCCGCCGACGAGACGGTGGTAGAGGGCCGGGTCGAAGGGGTGTTCCCACGCGAGCACGCGAGCGTGCACGTGGCTCACGTGCCCGGCGAGGAACCACGCGCCGAGCGCGAACAGGACGAGCCCGATGAGCGGGAACGAGAAGCGGCCGGTGGCGACGTAGAGCAGCGCCAGGAACGCCCCGTAGAACATCAGCGAGGTGCCGAGCTCACGGGTGATCAGCAGCGTCGCCATCGCCGCGCCCCACACGATCAGCATCGGGCCGAACTGCTTCATCGGCGGGATCGTCAGGCCGAGGAACCGTCGCCCGGCGGTGACGAGTATCTGGCGGTTGTCGCGCAGGTAGCTGGCGAGGAAGATGACGATCGCGATCTTCGCGAGCTCGGAGGGCTGGAAGCTCACGCTGCCGACGTGGATCGCGAGATAGGCGCCGTTCACCTGCTCGCCCAGCACAGGGAGACGCGGCAGCAGCGTCATCGCGATCGCGACGGCGGCGATCGTGTAGCGGTATCGCTCGAGCACGCCCACCCCGCGGCGTTGCAGCGCGAGGATCGTGGCGGCGAACAGGATCAGGCCGACGATCATCCATTGCGCCTGCTGGCGGGCGAGCACCGGATCGATGCGGTAGACCATCACGACGCCGACGCTGGCGAGCACGGCGACGAGGGGGAACATGTACGGGTCGGCGTTCGGCAGCGCGTAGCGGATCACGGCGTGCGCGGCGAGGCACAGCGCGAGGAACAGGGCGCCGTACGTCAGCGACGCGCTCGAGGCGTGGTTCAGGGTGATGTTGGTGGAGGCGCCCGGCGCGTTGTTTTCGGCCTGGATGAAGATCGCCGTGAAGCCCCCCGTGATGAGCAGCGCGGACGGCAGCAGGCCGAGAAGCTCGCGGTTGCGCGGGCTCAGCATCGATCGAGCGTACCCGTCCGCCCGGCGCGCGGGCGCCGATGCGCCCGCTACCCTAGGGTCCCGAGCGCGCCGTCGGCCGGCGGCGCCTGCGTCCGGCCGCCATGAGCTACCCCCCTCCGCACGACCCATGAACGACGAGCGCCCGCCCCGCCTGTGGTGGGGCATGTGGCAGCGCTTCCTGATCGCGGCTGTCCTGATCGTGGCGCTGGCCGCGGGAGCCACCGCGACGGTGGCGCTGAACACGGTCAGCGGGATCGCCGAAGAGGTGTTCCCGAGGCTCAGCCAGATCAACGCGCCGAAGGGCCTCGTGACGCCCGAATACAGTGGCGGCCCGGAGACGTTCCTGATCCTCGGCTCGGACCGTCGCGAAGGCTCCCACGACCTCGCCGACCGGACCAACCCGCCGCACAGCGACACGATGCTGCTCGTCCGCTTCGACCCCGGACACGGCCAGACGTCGGTCATGTCGATCCCCCGGGACCTGATGGTGAACATCAAGACGCCGAGCGGCCAGTACTACCCGAGCGAAAAGATCAATGCCGCGTACACGATCGGCAGCAAGGAAGGCGGCACCAAGGGCGGCATGCTGCTGGCGGCGGAAACGATCAAGCGCGAAGTGTTCCCGGGCCTGACGCTCAACGCGATCGTGGACGTCAACTTCAAAGGCTTCATCCGCGTGGTGGACGCGCTCGGCTGCGCGTACGTGAACGTCGATCACCGCTACATCGGGGGCGGCGCGCTCGGTGAAAACTTCTCGGCGATCAACCTCCAGCCCGGCTACCAGAAGCTCTGCTACGAAAACGCGCTGTCATACGTGCGCTACCGCCACACCGACTCGGACTTCGTGCGCGTCGCCCGCCAGCAGGACTTCCTGCGCTCGCTGCGCGAGCAGGTGAGCGCCGAAGACATCCTCGGCCAGATCGACACCGTCGCCAAAGCGGTGGGGCACGCGATCGCGAGCACGGTGCACGGCTCCGGGAGCGAACTGCTGAAGCTCGCGAAGCTGATCGCCTTCTCGCAGTCGAAGCCGGTGCGCCAGGTGAAGTTCATGACGACCAACCAGAACGCGTTCCACAACGGCGGCTCCTACGTCACCTCGACGCCGCTGCTCGAGCACGCGACGCTCGCGCGCTTCCTGCACGGCCACGAAGAACTCAGCATCCCCGCCGCGCACGCCTCACATGCGAGCAGCCACTCCCACCACGCCTCCGCGAGCGGGGCGGCACACGCGCTGGGCCTCGTGCCCACCTCGCTCGCGAACGAGAACGAACTCGTGAAGGCATCGGTGAGCGTTCCGTTCCCGGTGCTGTACCCGTCGCTGCAGACCGCGCAGGCGCAGCAGCAGACCGCCCGCGCGTACGACGTGCGCGACCAGAGCAACAACATCCGCCACGCCTACGTCGTGGTGTGGCTGCAGAACGTGATCGGCGGCTACTACGACTTCGAGGGCACCGACTGGCTGAACCCGCCGCTGTTCTCGCACTCGCATTCGCGGATGATCGACCACCGCGCCTACCTGATCGTCGACGACGGCTCGCACATCCACGTCGTCGGCTGGCGGCAGGGCAAGGTTCTCTACTGGGTGACGAACACGCTGCTCGAGGAACTCTCGAACACGCAGATGCTCGCGATCGCGCGCTCGGCGCGCCCGCTCCACTGACAGGACGCTAGCCGCGCTCCGCGGCGCGGTCGAGCGCAGCGTTGACGAGCGCGTCCGCGGCGGCGTTCTGCTCGCGCGGCACCGTTCGGATCGACCAGCGATCGAACCCCCGCAGCGCCTCCATCGCGGCGCGGTGCAGCGGCTGCATCGCGGGGTGCTTGACCTTGTAGACGCCGTTCACCTGCTTGGCGATCAGCTCCGAGTCGCCGATCACCTCCACCTCGTCCGCCCCCAGCGCGCGCGCCTGCTCGAGCCCGAGCAGCAGCGCGCGGTACTCGGCGACGTTGTTGGTTGCCTCGCCCAGGAGCTCGGTGTGCTCGCCGAGTGGCTCGCCCTCCGGCGTGCTGATCACGCAAGCCGCCGCGGCGGGTCCCGGGTTGCCCCGCGCGCCGCCGTCCACGTTCACCAGCACCTTCATCGAGGCGGCATTATGCCGCCGCACGGCGATGCGATCGCTCGGCTGCTAGTTGCCGCCGGCGAGCGGCAGCAGGTCGCCCGCGACGCGCGCGCGACGCCGGTCGCGCACGACCCGCCGCTGGCGGTGCTCGGCAGACGCCGCACCGGAGCCCTGGCGCCCGCGCCGGTCGAAGTGGCGGCGCTCGACGATCACCGTGACTTTGTCGTCGTCGCGGTAGTGCTCCACGAGCTGCGGGTAGAGCGTATCGGCGAGCTCTCTGGGAACGACGCAATAGATCATCTCGGCGCTGATCTTACTCTCCGCGGCGGAATCCACAAGGGCTGCAGGCGATCAACCGGGCAGCAGCGCGAGCGCGCCGGCGTCGTCCGCCGCGGCGTTCGCGAGGCGGTCCTCGCGCGGGAGCTCCGTGAGCTCGGTGCCCTGCTCGAGCTGGAATGCCTCGCCCGGGCCGTCGCTCAGGTCAACCTCGTAGCGGTACCAGCACAGCTCCCACGCAACCACGATCCGCACGACGCTCTCGAGGTGCTCGGCCGAGCGCACATTCACCTCGGGCGCGCCCAGAGATCGCGCCACCCCCGCAACCCGGCGCGGGAACTCGCTCGCGTTGAAGACCATCACCGCGCGGGCGGGGTAGTCGCCCTCGGCGGGCTCTCCAAGCCGCGATCCGTCCTGCGCGGGCTCACCGGCGACGTCCGCGGCGAGCGCGCCCTGGGTGCGCCGCCTGGCGGGCACGATCCGCGTGCGGCGGGCGTCGCCCGGCGCGGCCACGCCGGCATCCTCCTCGCCGGGCGGAGCCTCTCCTCCGGAGAGGAAGTCGAACGGCTCCGCAGGCATGTCCTCGACCGGCTCGGCACCGGCGGGGAGTGCGGGCCTGCCCACCTGGCGCAGGCGCTCGAAGAAGCTGCGCCCGCGGCGCGGCCGCAGCGGGGGCATGCTCACATCGTGGGCCTCGGACTCGCGCAGCCAGCCCTCGTGGGTGGCGCGCGGGGCGCACAGCTCGCAGACGAGCCGTCGCTGTCCTGCGACGATGAACACGTCGGGCTGCTCGCCGCGCAGAAGGCGCCGCTCGCACACCTCGCACGCGACGTCGGGCTGTGAGGTGACGATCGTGCGGGTTGTCATCGGCCCATGAGGGTAGCCGCACGCGCGCCCACGCGCGCCGCGGTCACGCGGCGCCGACGCGCCGGGAGCGGACGCGAGGACAGCTCAGGCGTGCGCTGCTTCGCGCTCGGCGCCCGCCTGCTCGACGATCTTCTGGGCCTGGTGCGAGGGCACCTCCTCGTAACGCAGGAACTCGAGCGTGTAGTCGCCCTGGCCCTGGGTTATGGAGCGCAGGTCGGGAGCGTAGGTGAGCATCTCCGCCATCGGCACCTCGGCCTTGATCTCGGTCATCGAGCCCACCGGCTCCATCCCCTGCGGTCGCCCGCGGCGGCTGTTGAGGTCGCCGATGACGTCGCCCACGGAGTCCTCGGGCACCGACAGCGTGACGAGCATGATCGGCTCGAGCAGGACCGGGTCGGCGAGCTCGAGCGCCTGCTTCATCGCCTGGATGCCCGCGAGCTTGAACGCGATCTCCGAGGAGTCCACCGAGTGGTACTGGCCGTCGTGGAGCCGCACACGGACGTCTTTCACCGGATAGCCGGCGAGCACCCCCGATTCCATCGCCTCGCGCACGCCCTTCTCGACCGCGGGGATGAACGAGCTCGGGATGACGCCGCCCTTGATGGCGTTGACGAACTCGAAGCCCTCGCCCGCGGTGAGCGGCTCGATCTCGATGTGGCAGTCGCCGAACTGGCCGCGCCCGCCCGACTGCTTCTTGTGGCGCCCGTGCGCCGCCGCGGGGCGGCGGATCGTCTCCTGGTAGGGCACACGCGGGGGCTTGAGCGTGACCTCCACGCCGAAGCGGTCGCGCAGGCGGTCGACGATCACTTCGACGTGCACCTGCGAGAGCCCGGCGACGATCTGCTGGCCCGTCTGCTGGTCGCGGTGCAGGTCGATCGTGGGGTCCTCCTCCTGGAGCCTGCGCAGCGAGGAGAGCACCTTCTCCTCGTCGCCCTTGCTCTTCGGCTCGACCGCGAACGCCATCACGGGGGCCGGCAGCTTCAGGCGCGGCATCTCGATCGGCTCGTCGCGGGCCGCGAGCCAGTCGCCCGAATGCGTCTCCTTGAGCTTCGCCACCGAGCCGATGTCGCCGGGGCCGAACTCCTGGACGTGGCTCACGTCCTTGCCGGAGGACACGATCAGCTGGCCGATGCGCTCCTTGGCGTGGGCGCGCGTGTTCAGCACCTGGCTGTCGGAGCTCATCACGCCCTGGTAGATGCGGAGCATGTTGATCCGCCCCGCGAAAGGGTCGGCGCGGGTCTTGAAGACGAAGGCGAACAGCTCGCCCTCCTCGCTCGGCGAGAGCTCCACCTCGCCCACCTTCAGCGCCCCGTGCTTGACCGGCGAGGGCAGGTCCTCGACGATCGCGTCGAGCAGCCGGACGGTGCCGAGGTTGCGCGTTGCGACGCCGCAGACGACGGGGAAGATCTTGCCGTGGTTGGTGCCCTCCTTGAGCGCTTCCACGATCTCCTCGTGGGAGATGTCCTCACCCTCGAGGTAGCGCTCCATCAGCGCGTCGGACACTTCGCAGACCTCGTCCATCAGCTTCTCGCGGTACTCCTGGGCGAGCTCGGCCTGGTCGTCGGGGATCGGGATCTCGCTCGAGGCGCCGCGCTCGGAGGAGTCCTGGCGGAAGGCCTTCATGTCGACGAGGTCGATCACGCCCTGAACGTCCTGCTCGGAGCCGATCGGGATCTCGGTGGCGACGACGTGCTGGCCGAAGGCGCCCTTCAGCTGGTCGAGGGCGCGGAAGAAGTCGGCGCGCTCGCGGTCGAGCATGTTGACGAACAGCATGCGCGCGATGTCGAGCTCGGCGGCGCGGGCCCACAGGCGGCTCGTGGAGACCTCGACGCCCATCACGGCGTTGACGACGAAGATCGCCGACTCGCACACGCGCAGGCCGGCGAGCGCGTCGGCGACGAAGCTGGGGTCGCCGGGCGTGTCGATCAGGTTGATCTTGCGCCCCTGCCACTCGAACGAGCTGAGCGACACGGAGATCGACATCTGGCGTGCCTGCTCGTCGCTGTCGGTGTCAGAAGCCGTGGAGCCGTCGGGCACGCTGCCCAGCCGCTGGATGGCGCCCGCCTCGAACAGCAGCGCCTCGTTCAGGGAGGTCTTGCCCGCCCCCCGATGGCCCACCAGCGCGACGTTGCGGATGCGGTCCGCTGGGGGACGATCACCGTTGCCTCGCATGCTTCCTCCCTTCTTTGGCTGTCCGGCCACCTTATCGCCAGGGAGTGCTCGGCGCCAGAGCGTCGCCTCGCCCGCCTCGGCGCATGTCCTTCCCGGCTAGCCACGCGGAGGGGAGTGCGAGAGGCCGGCCCGAGCGAGGCCGTCCGTCAGTCGTCGAAGGACTCCTCCTGCATGCGCGAGCGCAGTCGCAGGACGGCCTTCGTGTGCATCTGCGAGACCCGCGACTCGGTCACCCCGAGCACCTCTCCGATCTCTCGCAGGGTCAGGTTCTCGTAGTAGTAGAGCGCGATCACGAGCTTCTCGCGCTCGGGCAGCTTGGCGATCGAGTCGGCGATCCGGTCCTTGAGGTCGCCGACGTCGAGCGCCTTCGCGGGGTCCGGTGCGCCGGGGTCCTCGATCGTGTCCATCAGCGATACCTGGTCGCCGCTCGAGTCCGAGACGCTCCAGAGCTCGTCCAGCGCGACGATCGAGGAGTGCGAGATCGCGAGCAGCGAGTCGTTGAGCTCCTCCACGGAGATGCCCATCTCGTCGGCGATCTCCTGGTCGGTGGGGGCGCGCTGGAGGGTGTGCTCGAGCTTCGCGTTGGCGCGCTCCACCTCGCGTGCGCGCGCACGGACGCTGCGCGGCACCCAGTCCAGCGAGCGCAGCTCGTCGATGATCGCGCCCTTGATGCGCATGATCGCGTAGGTCTCGAACTTGATGTCGCGGGACAGGTCGAAACGCTCGATGGCACTGATCAGGCCTACTAGGCCGTAGGAGATCAGGTCCGCCTCCTCGACGTGCGGCGGCAGGCCGGCAGCGGTGCGCCCGGCGACGTACTTGACCAGCGGCGAGTAGGCGACCACCAGCCGCTCGCGCACGCGGTCATCGCCTTCGGTCTTATAGCGCCGCCACAGTTCGCGCAGCTCGATCGGTTTGACGTTTGTCTCCAGGGCTGTTTCTCCGCTGATCAGTGTCGGATTGCCGGCGGGGGGCGCATTTCAGTAGCGGCAGACTACTAGCGCCTCCGACGCCTCCTACCTCCCTATCGGGCGGGGAGACGGGAAATCTAAAGCCCGACCTTGCAAGCGCTCGCCCGGCGCAGGCGCCGGGGGGGGCGCGGATCGGGGGCGCACGGCAGCCCGGCGGGGCTCGAAAGGCCCTCCTCAGGCCCGAGGATGGCTCTGCGCGTAGGCGCGCCGCAGGCGCGCGGACTCCACGCGCGTGTAGATCTGGGTGCTCGACACGCTCGCGTGCCCGAGCAGCTCCTGGATCGAGCGCAGGTCTGCACCGCCGTCGAGCAGGTGCGTGGCGTAGCTGTGGCGCAGCGCATGCGGCGAGCAGCCTTCGATCCCGGCGCGCAGGCTCCAGCGGCGCAGCCGCCGCCGCACGTCGCTCGTCCCGAGCGCCCTCCCCGTCTTGCTGAGGAACAGCGCCGGCGTGTCCGCCGCCGGCGTGCTCAGGGCGGGCCGCGCGCGCTCGAGGTAGCAGTCAAGCGCCGCCATCGCGGGCTCCCCCACGGGCAGCACCCGCGTCTTGCGCCCCTTGCCTTCGACGCGCAGCTGCTCGGCGTCGTGATCGACGTCCTCGAGCCGCAGCGAGACGATCTCCTCGGCGCGCAGCCCGCAGGAGTAGGCGAGCTCGAAGATCGCGCGGTCACGCGCCTCGAGCGGGCCCGCAGCCGGGATCCCGTCGAGCAGCCGTGCCGCCTCGGGCGCGCTGAGCACCCGCGGCAGGGCGGCGCCACGGCGCGGCGTCGCGACCAGCTCGGCGGGGTTCTGGGCGATCAGGCCGTGCTCGCGGGCGCTGTCGAACAGTGCCCGCAGCGACGCGAGCTTGCGCGCGCAGCTGGCGGGGGCGAGACCGGCCTCGGAGAGGCTCGCGACGTAGCGGCGCACGACCTTCGGGCCCGCCTGCGCCGGGGGGATCTGCCGCTCGGCGCACCAGCGCGCGAACTGCCGCGCATCGAGCAGGTAGGCGCGGCGGGTTCGCGCTGCGGCGTCGCGCCGCGCGAGATCGCCCTCGAGCAGCGCGAGCGCGTGCTCCCACGCCGGCTCGCCGAGCTGCTCCTGGCCGCCGGCGCCGGCCTGCACGTTCTCAGGCGGGCTGGGGCCGCCGCGCGCGGGACGCTTCGCCTGCTCGGGATCGCCGCTCATCGCGCAAGTCTTTCGCCGCGCGGCGCGGCGCGCCTGCCTGCGCGTGGCGGGCGGCCGGACCGCGCGGGCGCGCAGGAGTAGATTCAAGGCGATGAGCACGAGCTCGCATGCGCCCGGAGCCACCCGCATACCGGCGGCGGAGGCGGCTGCATACGGCCCCGTGGGCCACTCCCGCTGGCTCGACGTGGACTGGCGCGAGCACCAGCGCTGGGTGCGGGCGGGCGGGTGCTGGGTGAACACGATCGATCTCGGCGAGGGCCCGCCGCTGCTGTTCGTTCACGGGCTGTCGGGGAGCTGGCCGAACTGGCTCGAGCAGCTTCCGGCGTTCGCCGCCGAGCGCCGCGTCCTGGCCGTCGACCTGCCGGGCTTCGGCCACTCCCCGATGCCTCCCCACGAGATCACGATCTCCGCTTACGCGCGCATGCTCGACGCGCTCCTGGGCGAGCTGGGGATCCAGGCCGCCGCGGTGGTGGGGAACTCGATGGGCGGCTTCATCGCCGCCGAGCTCGCGATCGCCTTCCCCGAGCGAGTCGAGCGCCTCGTGCTCGTGTCGGCGGCGGGGCTGTCCACGCACCAGGAGCCGAGCACGGTGCGCGCGCTCCCGACGCTGCGCAGGATGGAGCGCGCGCTCGCCGCGACCGGAGCCTGGATGGCGACGCGGTCGGACACGGTCACGCGGCGGCCGCGGCTGCGCGAGGCGACGCTCAGCCTCGTCGTTCGCCACCCGCGACGGCTGCCATGGTCGCTCGCCGCCGAGCAGCTTCGGGGCGCGGGCAAGGCCGGCTTCCTGCAGGCCCTCGAGTCGACCATCGGCTACGACCTGCGAGAGCGCTTCCCGGAGATCGCCTGTCCGGCGCTGATCGTGTGGGGCGAGCAGGACCGCCTGATCACCGTCGAGGACGCGGACGTCTTCGCCGAGCTGATCCCCGACTCGCGCTGCGTGATCTTCGAGGACACCGGGCACATGGCGATGCTCGAGCGCCCGGCGGCGTTCAACGCGCTCCTGCGCGACTTCCTCGCGGAGTAGGGCTCAGCGGGCGACCGCGCCTTCGGCGGCGCTGCCGACGAGCTTCGCGTACTTGCTGATCGCCACCTCGACATGGCCGTTGGCGCGCGCCGTCGCCGCATACGCTTCGACGCGCTCCTCGATCTGGGCGTCGCTGAGCGCCGCCGACAGCTTGCGCGCATCGACGTCGATCGTGATCTCGTCGCCGTCGGCGAGCGCGGCGATCGGCCCGCCGCGCGCCGCCTCGGGGGCGACGTGCGCCGCCATGAAGCCGTGCGTGGCACCGGAGAAGCGCCCGTCGGTGATCAGCGCGACGCTCTCGCCGAGACCCTCGCCGACGATCGCCGCGGTGACCGCGAGCATCTCGCGCATCCCGGGGCCGCCCGCGGGGCCCTCGCCGCGGATCACAACCACGTCGCCCTCGCCGATGCCGTGGGCGAGCACCGCCGCCATCGCAGCCTCCTCGCCGTCGAACACGCGCGCCGGGCCCACGTGCCTGCGGCGCTCGTGGCCGGCGAGCTTGACGACGCACCCTTCGGGGGCGAGGTTGCCGTGCAGGATGGCGAAGCCGCCCGTCGGTTTGAGGGCCTCGGACAGCGGCAGCACGACGCGCTGGCCCGCGGTCTCGGCCGCCTCGGCGGCGTGCTCGCCGATCGTGCGGCCGGTGACGGTGACGGCGTCGCCGTTGAGCACGCCCGCCTCGGCGAGCCGGCTGAGGACGAGCGGCACGCCGCCCGCCTCATACAGGTCGGTGGCGACGTAGCGCCCGCCGGGCTGCAGGTCGCACAGCAGCGGGGTGCGCTCGGAGATCGCATCGAACTCGTCGATCTCGAGCGGGACGCCCGTTTCGCGTGCCACCGCGAGCAGGTGCAGCACGCCGTTCGTCGAGCCGCCGCTGGTGGCGACCGCGGCGATCGCGTTCTGCAGCGCCGGCTTGGTGATGACTTCGCTGGGGCGCTGGCCCCGCCTCAGCACGTCCATCACGAGCTCCCCGGCGGCGCGCGCCGCCTCGAGCTTGCGCCCGTCCTCGGCGGGCACCATCGAGGAGCCGGCGGGTGAGATGCCGAGCGCCTCGAACGCCATCGCCATCGTGTTCGCCGTGAACTGCCCGCCGCAGGCGCCGGCGCCGGGCGAGGCGACCTCCTCGAGCGCGTGCAGCTCGTCCTCGCTGAGCTTGCCCGCGGCGTACTCGCCGACCGCCTCGAACACCTGCTGGATCGTCACCTCCTGCCCCTTCCAGTGACCCGGACGGATCGAGCCTCCGTAGAGCATCAGCCCCGGCACGTCCAGGCGCGCGAGCGCCATCACCGTCCCGGGGATCGTCTTGTCGCACCCCGAGATCGCTACCAGCGCGTCGAAGTGGTGGGCGGAGGCGACGAGCTCGATCGAGTCGGCGATCACCTCGCGCGAGACGAGCGAGGCGCGCATGCCCGCGGTCCCCATCGTGATCCCGTCGGAGATCGCGATCGTGTTGAGCTCCATCGGCGTGCCGCCGGCGGCGCGGATCCCCTCCTTCACCTTCGCCGCGAGCACGCGGTTGTTGAAGTTGCAGGGCATCGTCTCGATCCACGAGTGCGCCACCCCGACGATCGGCTTCGCCAGATCCTCGGCGGAGTAGCCGATCCCGTGCAGGTAGGCGCGCGCGGCGGCGCGCTCGGGCCCCTCAGTGAGGGCGCGGCTGCGGTGCTTGACGTCGAAGGCCTGCTCGGTGCTCACGCCGCCGGGACACTACCGGCAGGGCGCGCGCCGCGCTCGCGCTCCCAGCCGGCGAGCCGCGCCAGATCGCGCCGCACCCGGTCGGGGTCCACCTGGCGGCCCGGCAGGTGCATGTTCGCCTCGCCCACGAGCCGCCGCTCATCGGCGCGCAGGGCCATCCACTTCGCGAGCACGTCGTCGGAGTCGGGCAGCCGCGCGCTCCCGTAGGGCCTGCTCTCGTCGGGGAAGGCGACGCAGTACTCGCTGAGCAGCTCGCCGGTGCGCGGGACGTAGGCGACGATCGGCTTGTGGGGGTAGATGAGGTACGCGTAGGCGTGCTCCTCGCCCGGCGCGTGCTCGCCGAGGCCGCCCCGAACCCGCAGGAAGCCGAGGTCGCGGTACATCAACCAGTCCTCCTCGTCGACGCACGAGCGCAGCAGCTCGCGCGCCCGCTGCTCGGCGCGGCGCTCGCGGCCGGGGTCGTAGCCGAGCAGCGCACCGCGGCGCCGGTGCTCGCGCCAGCGCTCGCGCCGCTGCGCCAGCGAGCTGCGAAGGCTCGGGCGCGCGAGGTCCCACACGAGAACGGCGAGCACGACTGCAGCCGTTCCCAGAGCCAGCTGCACGGCTCTAGCGGATCGTCGGGGAAGGCGCGCCGCCGGCGGCGCGCGGGAAGAAGATCACGCGCTCGGCGTCGCGAGGCACGTCGTCGAAGCTCTTCACGAGCTCCGCCTCGCGGCGGCCGGCGAGGCCGCTCGTAGGAACCGCCGCCCACATGCCCGCATCGAGCTCGCGGCGGAACGCCTCGATCAGCTCGCGCTCCTGCTCGGGCACCTCCACATCGCCCTCCACCAGCAGGATCTCTCCATGACCCGGCTTCATCCGCAGGAGCTTCATCGTGTCCCGATTATGTCAAACGCGGTGATGGTGTCCGCCGGCACGCATGGCGGCGAGCCCCACCACGTCCACCGGGCCGGCACCGGCCCCCACGTCGCGCAGGCCCCGCTCGATCGCCTCGCCGGTGATCGCCCGCGCGATGCGCGCCGCCTCGAGCGGGTCGCGCCCCAGCGCGAGCTGGGCGGCGAGCACCGATGAGTGCGTGCAGCCGGAGCCGTGCGCGGCGCCGTCGGGATGGCGCTCGCCCTCGATCTCCACGACCCGGCCGTCGCCCTCGCGGGCAAGGTAGAGGTCGCTGGCGCGCTCCCGGTGCCCGCCCGTGAGCACGACGATCGCGGGCCCCAGCGCGAGCACCGCGCGCGCGAGCTCCTCGGCGTCCCCATCCGTGCCGGCGGCGCCCGCGAGCGCGAGCGCCTCGGGATGGTTGGGTGTGAGCACCGTCGCGCGGGGCAGGATCTGCTCGATCAGCGCGCTCTCGGCGTCCGGCGCGAGCAGCCGCGCGCCGGACTCCGCCACCATCACCGGGTCGACCACAACCGGCGTGCCCGCCGGCAGCTCGTCGAGCGCCTGCGCGACGGCCGCGATCACCTCGGCGTCGGCGAGCATCCCCACCTTCACGGCGTCCGCACCGATGTCGGCGAGCACGGCGCGCACCTGGGCGAGGACGAGCTCGCCCGGGAGGGCATGGACGGCGCTGACGCCCTGCGTGTTCTGGGCGGTGATCGCCGTGACGGCGCTGCAGCCGTGCACGCCGCAGCGCGCGAACGCCTTCAGGTCCGCCTGGATGCCGGCGCCCCCGCCGGAGTCCGAGCCCGCGATCGTGAGCGCGACGGGCGTGCGCCTCGGGGGCTCGGAGACGGGATCGGCTTGCGGGCCGGCCATCCGGGCGCTCTCGCCCCGCGATCAGCCCCGCTCGGGGATCGCGGCGCCCTCGGGTATCGGCGTCACGCGCGGGCGCCCGCGCGCGGGGAAGATCGAGTAGCTGCCGATCGCGGTCACGAGCAGGCGCCCGCGCTCGTCGTGGACCGTCGATTTCATGATCCCGATCGTGCGGTTGCGGCGGTCGAGCTCCGAGCGGCACACGACCTCGCCCTCCGTCGCCGTCTGGATGTAGTTGACGGAGATGCTGATCGTCGCTATCCGCTCGTCCTCGGTCGTCTGCGCCCACAGCGTCGAGCCCATGCAGTAGTCGATCATCGCGTACGTCACGACGCCCGAGAGCAGGCCGCCGCGGTTGATGAGGTCGGGACGGATCTCGAGACGCACCGTCTGCGGGTCCTCCCAGCGCAGGCCGAGGAAGCCGGTGACGCCGTCGATACCGCGCGGCCCGTCCGGACGCGGCTCCTGCACGGGGCTGCTCTCGCGCTCGCTCATCGCCCGGCAGGCTATGGGAGGCGCCGCCCGGGTGCGCCGCAGCGCTGCCGTGGGGGGCCTCGCAGCGGTGCCGTGACCGGCCTCACGGCGGCGCCGTGGCAGGCCCCGCGGCGCCCGTCGGGGAAGGGCGCTCGCATCGCCTTGATCTTCTACATATTCTTGATATGGTCAGTGGACATTGTCGTCCACCGCCTCCCCCAGCACCTCGTCTCCCAATCTTCGGAGGGGCTGGAGGGCGCTCGTCGAAGCGGCGAGCGGGGCGGCTGTGCGGCGATGTAGAAGGGCCTGACGTCTCATCTCTCCTCCTACCCGGGGAGCGAGTTTCCGCCTCGCTCTCCGGGGTAGCCCCCGCGGGACGCCTCCGGGCGCCCTGCGGGGGCCCCTCCCTCCCCCAACTCGAGCAAGGAGACAGCGATGCCACGAGTAATCGTCACGACAGAGCACGTGCGCGTACCCGAGCAGGCGAGCATCCTGCTGGACGAGCACGTTCATCCCGTCCACCTGAGCAGCGACCATGCGGCTGCGCAGCTCGTCGAGCGGATCGCGTGGGCGATCAGCGACGCCGATCAGGCGGAGCGCGCCCCCGGGGACCTGGCGCGCGCGATCCGCTCACGCCCGTCGCGAAGGGGTGCAAGGACCCGATCCCCGCGACCCGCTCACGCCGCGTCGCCCGGCGCTCGGGCGAACGCCTGAGCACCTGAGCGCCGCCGAAGACGGCGTTCAGCCGGGCCGACACACGCAGGGGACACGCACGGCACGTAGGCAAGCCACGTACGACCTCCGGGCACCTAGCGTGGCTTCATGCCCCCCAGCGACCCCCGCCGTCGGCCCGGCGGACGCCGACACCCCGACCGCTGTGCCGAGGCCCGGGATCTCGGGCGGGCGGGCGAGCAGCTTGCTTGCGAGCACCTGGAGCGACTCGGCTTCCGCGTGCTCGCACGCAACGTGCGCATGCGCCGCGGCGAGATAGACGTGATCGCGTTCGACGGCCGCACGCTCGCGTTCGTAGAGGTGAAGAGCACCCGCGAGCAGGCGCGGGGCACCCCGGCGAATGAGATCTTCACCCCGCTCGAGCGCCTCGGAGGGCGCCAGCGCGCGCGCCTGCGCCGTCTTGCGGCGGCGTGGCTGTGCGAGCCGGGGCGGCAAAGGCCCCGGGCGCGCGAGGTCCGTCTCGACGCGATCGGGGTGATCGTCGACGAGCACGGGCGCCTGCTGCGACTCGAGCACGTCGAGGGAGCGTGGTGAGGGGACGCGGCGGCGATCGCAGCCGACGAGCGGGCGGGACCAGCAGCCGGGCGACACGGCCCGCAGCAGGGCGCCCGCTACAGCGCGAGCTGCTGATAGGCGAGCGACTGGAACGACATCCTGTGCAGCGGCGAGACGCCGTTTCGCAGGATCGCGTCGCGGTGCGACGGGGTCGAGTAGCCGACGTGCTCGGCGAAGCTCCAGCCGGGGTGCTGCTCGTCCGCCCGGCACATGAAGCGGTCGCGCGTCACCTTGGCGACGATCGACGCCGCGGCGATCGCGGCGCTCGTGGCGTCGCCGTCCACGATCGCCCGTTGCGGATGCTCGAACTCGGCGACGGAGAAGCCGTCGACGAGGCACAGCACCTCTCCACTCCTCCCGCGCGTGACCGCCCGCATCGCATCGCGCAGGGCGGCGAGGTTCGTGCGGTGCAGCCCGCGCGCGTCGATGCCGCGCACGCAGCGGGAGACGACCACGACGCGCGCGGCGCAGCGCAGCACGCGGGGATACAGCTCCTCCCGCGCCTCGGCGGTGTGCTGCTTGGAGTCGTTGAGCGCGGACAACGACCGCAGCTCCCGCGTCGTGATCGCGTCGTAGTCGAACAGCACCCCCGCCGCCACGAGCGGACCGGCGAGCGAGCCGCGCCCGGCCTCGTCCGCCCCCGCCACGAAGCGCACCCCCAGGCGGCGGTCGAATCCGAACAGCCGCCTGCCGCTGGTGTCGCGGCGCCGCCGGCGGCGGGCGCGCGCGCCCTCGCCGCCGCCCTCCGGGCCGGCGGGCGCGCCTGCGGCGTCGCTAGAGGAGTCCGATCCGGTCGAGCGGCCAGTAGGTGGCGAAGGCGCCGCCGATGACCCAGGAGGTCGGGACCGGCCCCCAGAACCGGCTGTCGTCGGATTCCCCACGGTTGTCCCCCATCATGAACCAGTGACCGGGCGGAATCTTGATCGGCGTGGGGAAGTTGCACTCTGTGTTGCTGCCGCACTGTTTGATGTATGAGTCCTTCTCGGGGACGAACGTGCTCTTCCCGGCGGCCTTGCGGTAGACGTGGCCTTCGTGGATGTACATTTCGTCGCCCGGCCCGGCGACGATGCGCTTGATGAAGTTCACGCTCGACTCCTTGGGCTGCGGCTGGGCGCAGGCGGGGCCGCCGGGGCGGATCTGGCGCACCGTGCCTCCGCATTCCTGTTTCTCGGCGTCCTGGGGCGGGTGGAAGACGACGATCTCGCCGACGTGCGGGTCGCCGAAGTGCATGCCGATGCGGTTGACGAGCACGCGCTGGCCCACCTGCAGCGTCGGCTCCATCGAGCCGCTCGGGATGCGGTAGGGCTTCACCACCCACGCCTGGATCGCGAGCGCGAGGCCGAGCGCGATCAGGATGATCACGACCAGCTCGATGACCGAGCTCGTCGTCGATTTCGAGCGCTTCTTGCGGGTCTTGGAGCGGGTGCTCACGCGGGCTGGTCGCCGGCCGGAGCGCCCTCAGGGGCCTCGCCGGCATCGGAGGAGGTCTCGGCTTCGCCCCCCGCCGTCTCGGCGTCCGCAGACGCCGCCGCGCCGTCCGACTCGGACGCCGGCTCTCCAGCCTCGGCCGCTTCGCCGTCGCCCGCCGCCTCGGCCGCGGCGGCATCCTCCCCACCGTCGGCTGCCGGCTCGGCCTGCGCCGGCTCGGTGGCGGCCGCCGCGGGGCCTCCGTCCTCGCTCGTGGCAGGAGCCTGCTCCGCCGCCTCCACGGCACCGTCCTGGGCGAGCGCCTCCTCGGCGGTCAGGCCCTCGGCGTCGGTTGCCTCCTGCGGCTCGTGCAGCAGTCCGGGCTCGATCGCCTCCTCGGGGCCCGTGTAGCGGCGCTCGCGCACACGCGCGCGCTTGCCGACGCGTTCGCGCAGGTAGTAGAGCTTCGCCCGTCGCACGTCGCCGCGCGCGGCGAGCTCGATGCGCTCGATCTTCGGCGAGTGCAGCGGGAACATGCGCTCGACGCCGACGCCGAAGGACTGCTTGCGCACGGTGAAGGTCTCGCGCGCGCCGTGACCCTGGCGCTTGATGACAACCCCCTCGAACACCTGAACGCGGCGCCGCGAGCCCTCGATCACCTGGAAGTGGACCTTGACGCGGTCGCCCGGCGCGAAGTCCGGCACGCGGCGCAGCTGCGCGCGCTCGATGGTTGCGATTACGCTGCTCATGGAATTGGAAGAGGGCGCGCCACGTGCTTCCGACGGTACCGCCGTCGCGGCTCGCGGGCCGGCGCGAGACGCAATGGTAGCGAACCGCCGATGCGCTTCGCGCCGGTGCAGGGCCCGATGCGACCTACGTCCCGGCGCCGGAGCCCTGCTCCGACGGAGGCGTGGTTCCCCGTTCGCGACTGCGCTCGCGACGCCAGCTCTCGATCCGCGCGTGGTGGCCCGAGAGCAGCACCTCCGGCACACGCCATCCGCGGTACTCCGCGGGGCGCGTGTAGTGGGGGTACTCGGGATGCCCCTCGAGCGCCTCGCTGAACGACTCCTCCAGCGCCGAGCTCTCGTCGCCGAGCGCGCCGGGGAGCTTGCGCAGGACGGCGTCGCAGAGCACCATCGCGGCGAGCTCGCCGCCGCTGAGGACGTAGCGCCCGATCGAGACGGTGTCGCTGGCGAAGTGCTCGAGGACCCTCTCGTCGAAGCCCTCGTAGCGCCCGCACAGCAGCGTGAGCGCGGGCTCCGCGGCGAGCTCGGAGACGAGCGGCTCCTCGAGCAGGCGGCCCCCCGGGGACAGGGCGATCACGCGCCGGCGCTCGCGCAGCTGCACCGGGTCGACGCCGTAGCGGGCGCGCAGAGCGCTGTCGATGACGTCGACGCGCAGCACCATGCCCGCGCCGCCCCCGAACGGCGTGTCGTCGACCTGGCCGCCGCCGAGCGGCGTGTGCTCGCGGTAGTCAACCGTCGCGAGCGTCGATCCGGCGGCGAGGAGGTTGGCGACGTGACGCTGCGAGGCGAACCACTCGAACCACTCGGGGAACAGCGTGAAGACGTCGACGTCCATCAGGCGCCGTCCCCGGCGTCGTCCGCCTCGGGGAGGCCGATGAAGTCGCCGGCGATCTCGATTCGGCGGCGCTGGACGTCCACCGAGCGCACGGCGTCGCGCACCATCGGCACGAGCAGCGGCTCTCCGCCTGCGAGCGGGCGCACCTCGAGCGCCTCGCACGAGGGCAGCTCCAGCAGTCGGGTGACCGTCCCGAGCGCGCGGCCGCCGTCGATGACCTCGCAGCCCTCGAGCTCGTGAGCCCAGAACTCCCCCTCCCCGAGCGCGGGCGCCTCCTCGGCTGGGACCGTCAGCTCCATCCCGCGCAGCGCCTCCGCCGCGTCGCGTCCGTCGACGCCCTCGAGCCGCACGATCGGGTGCTCGTCGGTTCCCGCCCGCCGCGAGATCCTGGCGGCGCGCCCGTCTACCGTCACCGCGCCGCCGAGCTCGAGCAGCCGCGCGCGCGGGCGGGTGACATAGAAGCTGCCGTCGAGGCCGTGGGGACGACCCACCCGTCCCGCCGAGATCGCCGCGGCTGGGCGCTCCTTCGTCAATCGACGATGTCGAGGAGCACGTGGCACCCCTCGCCTGCGGCCGCCGCTTTGACGACGGTGCGCAGGGCGTGCGCCGTGCGGCCGCCGCGCCCGATCACGCGGCCGTAGTCGTCGGGCGCGACGCACAGCTCGAGCACGATCGTGCCGTCGTCCTCCACGAACTGCTCCACCTCCACCCGGTCGGGCTCGTCGACGAGGCCTTCCGTGAGGTACTCCAGCAGCTGCCTGGGAGCCTCGCCGGCGATCGCGCGTCCCTCCCCTAGCGAGCGGGGCTCTCGATGCCCTGGATGCGCAGGAGCTTGCGCACCGTGTTGGACGGCTGCGCGCCGCGCGCCAGCCAGCTGCGCGCGCGCTCCTCGTCGATCACGATCGTCGAGGGGTCGGTCTGGGCGTTGTAGTGGCCGATCGTCTCGATCACGCGGCCGTCGCGCGGCGAGCGCTGGTCGGCGACCACGACGCGCCATATCGGGTCCTTCTTGCCGCCCACTCGCGTGAGCCTGAGCCTTACTGCCACGTCTTCCTCTCTGGTGGTGGGACGCCCGGGGCGTCCCGGACTGCAAGAGAGCTTAGACGGTGCGGGCGCGTCGGGCGCTCAGCGGGCGTTGCGCATGATGGCGCCGAGGTCCGGCATCTTGCCGCGGCCGACCTGGCGCATGACCTTGCGGGTTTCGCCGAACTGCTTGACGAGCCGGTTCACCTGCTGCACGCTCGTGCCCGAGCCGCGGGCGATGCGCAGGCGTCGCGAGCCGTTGATCAGCTCCGGACGGCGGCGCTCCTCGACCGTCATCGAGAGGATGATCGCCTGGATGCGATCGAGCTCGCGTTCGTCCACCTTCATGTTCTGAAGCTGGTGGCCGGCGAGTCCCGGGATCATGCCGAGGATGCTCGTCAGCGGCCCCATCCGGCGAATCGTCTTCAGCTGGTCGAGGAAGTCGTCGAGGCCGAACTCGTTGCGGCGCAGCTTGCGCTCCAGATCACGCGCGTCCTGCTCGTCGAACTCCTGCTCGGCCTTCTCGATCAGGCTCATCACGTCGCCCATGCCGAGGATCCGCTGCGCCATGCGGTCGGGATGGAAGGCTTCGAACTGCTCGAGGCGCTCGCCCGTCGATGCGAACAGGATCGGCTTCCCCGTGACCGCCTTCACCGACAGCGCGGCGCCGCCGCGGGCGTCGCCGTCGAGCTTCGTCATCACGACCCCGTCGAACTGCACCGACTCCGCGAACGCCTCGGCGACGTTGACGGCGTCCTGACCGGTCATCGCATCGACGACGAGCAGCACGTCCTGCGGTTTCACGGCGTCGCGCACGCGCACCAGCTCCGCCATCAGCTCCTCGTCGACGTGCAGGCGCCCGCTCGTGTCGACGATAAGCACGTCCTTGCCGTCCTCGCGGGCGCGCTCGAGCGCCCATGCTGCGATCTCCACCGGATCGCTGTCCGTGCCCCGCTCGTACACCTGCGCGCCCGCGCGCTCGCCGACGGTGACGAGCTGCTCCACCGCCGCGGGGCGGTAGACGTCGCAGGCCGCCACCGCCACCGACGAGCCGTGCTGCTCGCGCAGGTGCCGCGCGAGCTTGGCGGTGGCGGTCGTCTTGCCGGACCCCTGCAGCCCCGCCATCAGCACCACCGTCGGCGGGCGCGGCGAGAAGACGAGCTCGGCGGAGGCGCCGCCCATCAGCGACGTGAGCTCCTCGGCGACGATCTTCACGACCTGCTGGCCGGGGTTGAGCTTGCCGACGACCTCAGCTCCGAGGCAGCGCTCCTTGAGGTGCGAGGTGAACTCGCGCACGACCTTGAAGTTGACGTCCGCCTCGAGCAGGGCGAGGCGGATCTCGCGCATGGCGGCGTCCACGTCCTGCTCGCTGAGGGTGCCGCGCTGGCGGACGTCGGCGAGCGTCGCCTGGAGCTTCTCGGCCAGCGAGTCGAACATCGCGCTGATTCTCGCAGCAGCGGGCCCCTCCCACGGCCGGCTCGGGGATCCCGCCGCCGCTTCCGCCTACATCGCCGCCGCTTCCGCCTGTCTGGGGGTGGAGAGCGCCGCCCGTCCTCAGGCGCCGTCGTCGCGCGGAGGCTCGACCGCGCGGCGCCGGTGCAGGGGCTCCTCGCGCGGCCCCTCGAGCCGCCCGCGCAGCGCCTCGCCGATGCCGCCGAACGCCTCCGCGAACTCCGACGGGACGACGAACACCTTGTTCGCATCGCCTTCGGCGAGCTGCGGCAGCATCTTCAGGTATTCGTAGCTCAGCAGCTCGCGGTCGGGCTTGCCGTCGTGGATGGCTGTGAAGACTGTGTCGATCGCCTTCGCTTCGCCCTGGGAGCGCAGGATCGCGGCCTGGCGCTCGCCCTCGGCGGTGAGCACCGCGGCCTGCTTCTCGCCTTCGGCGGTGAGGATCGCGGCCTGCTTCTCGCCTTCCGCCGTGAGGATCGCCGCGCGGCGGTCGCGCTCGGCGCGCATCTGCTTCTCCATCGCGGTCTTGATGTCCGACGGCGGGTCAACCGACTTGATCTCGACGCGGTTGATCCTGATCCCCCACTTGCCTGTCGCCTCGTCGAGCACCTGTCGCAGCTCCGTGTTCACGCCTTCCCTGGAGGTGAGCGTGGCCTCGAGCGTGAGGCCGCCGATGACGTTGCGCAGCGTCGTCACCGTGAGCTGCTCGATCGCCTGCAGAGGGTTGGCGATTTCATACGTCGCCGACTTCGGGTCGGTGATCGTGAAGTACAGGACGGTCTCGATCGCCACCACCACGTTGTCCTCGGTGATGACCGGCTGCGGCGAGAAGTTCACCACCTGCTCGCGCAGGTCGACGAGCGGCCGCACGCGGTCGATGAACGGCGTCACGAGCGTGAGGCCCGGTTCGAGCGTGCGGCTGTAGCGGCCGAGCCGCTCGACGACTCCTGCCCGCGCCTGCGGGATCACGCGGATCGCGCGGGCGGCGGTGAAGAGCGCGAACAGGACTACGACTGCTACGACGATCAGAACGGCCATTGACGTTCGTCCTTTCTCAAGCGTGAGCCGTGGATCGGCACATCATCTCCCGCGCCTCAGTGCATCACGAACGCGGTGGCACCCCGGATTTCGACCACCTCGACGCGGTCGCCTGCCTCGATCACCTCGTCGTCGTCGAAGCTGCGCGCGGTCCACACCTCGCCGTTCTCGATGCGAACGCAGCCCACGCCCTCGGCGTTGGCGATCCGCTCGAGCACGGTCGCCCTTCGCCCCACGAGCGCCGCTGTACCCGTGCGGATCGGTGGCGGCAGGCGGCGATGCCGGCGCGCCACGGGGCGCAGCGTGAGGACGACGATCCCCGACGTCGCGAGGAACACGACGGCCGCGAGCGCCGCGCTGACGCCGAGCAGCGTGACGATCGCGGCGAGCGTAGCGCCGATCGCGAACGGCAGAAGGTAGAAGCCGCCCGTGTGCAGCTCTCCGAGCCCGAGCAGGCATGCCGCCGAAAGCCAGAGGATCCAGGCCCCCATAGTTCTCAGGTTACTGCTCGGCGCAGAGGCTCCCTGCCCGTGCGGGTGCTGTTTCACCCCTCGGCGCCCACCGCGCACCGCCGTTTTCGGCCCGTGCGCCGCCCCTCATGCGGCGATCAGCGCGCGCGCGAACTCCTCGGCGTCGAACGGCCGCAGATCCTCGAGCGACTCGCCCACGCCGATCAGCTTCACCGGCAGCTCGAGCTCGCGCGCGATCGCCAGCGCGATGCCGCCGCGGGCGGTGCCGTCGAGCTTCGTCAGCACGACCCCCGTCACACCTGCGCTGTCGGCGAACATGCGCGCCTGGCGCAGCCCGTTCTGGCCGGTGGTGGCGTCGATCGTGAGCAGCGTCTCGTGCGGAGCGCCCTCCAGCTGGCGCGCGATCACGCGGCGCACCTTGCCGAGCTCCGCCATCAGCTCGTCCTGGGTGTGCAGGCGCCCCGCCGTGTCGACGATCACGACATCCACGCCGCCGCCGATCGCGTGGCCGATCGCCTCGAACGCCACGGCCCCCGGATCCGATCCCTCCGCGCCCCCCACGATCTCGCAGCCCGCCCGCTGCGCCCAGCCCTCGAGCTGCTCGCGAGCCGCCGCCCGGTAGGTGTCGGCTGCGGCGAGCAGCACGCTGCGACCGAGCTCCTGCTGCAGGTGCCAGGCGAGCTTGCCGATCGTCGTCGTCTTGCCCGTGCCGTTCACCCCCACCGCGAGGATCACGGTCGGCTTGGCGCGCACGTCGATCCGCCCCTCGCCCGCGCGGGCCGTCTCGGCGAGCAGCGCGATCAGCCGCTCGCTGAGGGCCTCTCCCCCCTCGAGCTCGCCGCCCTGCGCCTCCGCCTCCAGCGTCTGCACGACCGCCGCGGTCGTGCTCGCGCCGACGTCGGCCATGATCAGCGCCTCCTCCAGGCGTTCCCACGTGTGCTCGTCGAGCGTGCCGAACAGCGTCGCCTGGATCTCGCTGCCGAGCGCCTCGCGCGTGCGCGCCATGCTCTCGCGCAGCCGGCGCAGCAGCCCGCGGCGACCGGGTGCCTCCTCCGCCGCGGCGTCTGCGTCGGGCGCCTCGCCGTCCTCGCCCGTGATGAACAGATCGCTCCAGTCGCGCGCCACGCCGGCGCGCGACGATAGCAGCGGCCCGCTCAGGCGGCCCCGGCGACCTCGTGCACGGGCTCGCGCTCGCTCGGCAGCCGGCGCGAGATCACCTTCGAGACGCCGTCGGCGCCCATCGTCACGCCGTAGAGGCTGTCGGCGGCCTCCATCGTGCGCCGCTGGTGCGTGATGACGATGAACTGCGCGCGATCGCAGTGACGCCGCAGCAGCGTGAGGAAGCGGTCGAGGTTGAGGTCGTCGAGCGCCGCCTCGACCTCGTCGAGGATGTAGAAGGGACAGGGCCGCGCGAGGAACACCGCGAACAGGAACGCGAGCGCGGTCATCGACTTCTCCCCGCCGGACAGCAGCGACAGCCGCTTCGTGGACTTGCCGGCAGGCGTGATCTCGATCTCCACGCCCGGCAGCTCCGCCTCCTCGCGCGCCTGAAGCTCCGCCTCCGCCTCCTCCTCGTCGGCTGCCTCCTCGCTCCCCTCGCCGCCGAGCGGCTGCCCCCCGAGGATCGGACTCGGGGCACGCTCTTCGGAGACGAGCTTGAGGCTGCCGCTGCCGCCGGGGAACACGTCGCCTGCCAGCTCGGCGAAGTTGCGCGCTGCGGCGGCGAAGGTCTCCTGGAAGGTCCGCTCGATCTGGCGGTCGGTCTCGCGGATGACGCCGCGCAGCTCGCGCAGGGCGCCCTCGAGGTCCGCTCGCTGGCGCTCGAGCTCCTCGACGTGCGCCACCGCCTCCGCGTACTCCTCGCGCGCGAGCGGGTTGACGGGCCCGAGCTGCTCTCGCCGCCGCTCGAGGCGCGCCAGTCGCCCGTCGAGCGCCTCGCGCTCCTCGACCGACAGCGCGGCGCTCTCAGCGGCCGCAGCCACAGCGACCCCGTCGCGCTCGTCGCCGGCGCCGGGCTCGCCGGCCGCGCGCGGCTCCTCGCCGGCGCGCGGATCGGCGGGCGCACCGTCGAGCTCGGCGGAGCGCTCGTTCAGGCTCGCCAGCTCGAGCTCGGCCTCGGCGACCTGGTCGCGGTCCCGCTGCGCCGACACCTCGGCGGCGGTGACCGTATCGGATGCGGCTCGCAGCTCGATCTGGATCTCCGCCTCCTTGGCGGCACAGGCGCGCAGCTCGCCGGCGGTGGACTCGCCCGCCTGCCGGTCGGCCTCGAGCTCGCGCTCGAGCGCCTCGACACCCGCGCGCGCGGCGCCTGCCATCTCGGCGAGCACCGTCCCCAGACGCCGGGCGAGCGGGACGAGCTCGGAGTCCGCGGCGCGGCGCGCACGGAGCTCGGCGATCCGCGCCGCCCGCTGCCTGCGCTCGAGCGCTCGCTGCTCGGTCAGCCGGCGCTCGGCGGCGAGCTCTCCCTCGAGCTGCGCCTGGCGCACCGCGGCGGCGCCCTCGGCGGGAGCCGCGCGGCGCTGCTCGATCAGCCACCCGGTGCGGCGCAGCGCCTCGCTCGCCTCGACTCGTGCGCGCTCGGCGTTGCGCACCGCCTCCTCGGCGTTCGCTACCGACCCCTCGGCCGCCCGCAGCGCATCGAGCGCCGCCTCGCGCTGCTCGCGCGCGCGCCGCTCCTCCTCCGCCGCCTGCTCGACTGCGGCGAGCAGCCGGTCGCGCTCGTTGCGCCGCGCGAGCACCACCTCGCTGCCGCCCCCGCCGAGCTGGCGCAGCTCGCCTGCCGAGGCGAACAGCACGCGGCCCGCCCGCGTGGCGGCGATCCCGCGGAAGTCGCGCGGAACGTCCTCGAGGCGCTCCACCACCCAGGCGTCGTGGAGGAGGCGCTCTGCCAGCGCGAGCACCCGCGGAGGGCCGCTGAGCAGCTCCACCAGCCGCTGCGCGCCGGGCACCGGCGCCGCGGGTGCAGCCGCCGCGCCCGCGCCGGCGTCCTCTCCGCTGCCGGCGAGCAGCGCGACGCCGCCGTCCGGCCCCGAGCGGTCGAGGAGCGCCTGCGCCCCGGGCACGTCGTCGACGAGCGCGGCGTCGAGGCGACTGCCGAGCGCGGCGGCGAGCGCGAGCTCATAGCCCTCGCGCACGCTGAGCTCCTCGCCCAGCGCCTTCGGAGGAGCCTCGCCGTCGGCGCCGAAGCGGGCGTGCGCGCGCAGGAACTGGTTGACGGCGGCGAGCTCCGCGCCGACACGCTCGGCCTCGCGCCGCGCGTCCTGCGCGCGGCGCTCAGCGGCGGCGAGAGCCTCGCGCTCGCGCGCGGCGCGCTCATCGGCCTGCTCGCGCGCGGCGCGCGCCTGCTCGAGCTCGCCGCCGCAGCCGTCGAGCACTCCCTGCTCGCGCTCGCGCTCGCGTTGGAGCTCGGCGGTCTGGACCTCGACCTCGTGCTCGCGCTCGGACTCGATCCGCGCCAGCTCGGACTCGAGCGCCGCCACCCGTGCCTCCTCGGCGTCGGCGGCGTCCGGTGCGGGCGCTCCCTCGCGCTCGCCGCCGAGCGAGCCGAGCTCCTCGCCGGCACGCTCGATGCGTCGCTCGAGCGCGTGCGCGGAGGCGAGCGCCTGCTCGCCGCGCAGCACCAGGCGCTCGTGTGCGGAGCGCGCACCGTAGACCCGCTGGGCGAGGCGATCGTGGCGCTCCGCCCGCTCGGCGAGCGCGCGCTCGGCGGCGCCGCGGCGGTCGACCACCTCCTGCAGCTGCGCCTCGACACGCTCGCGTGCGGCGCGCGCGGCGGACACCCGCCCCTCCGACTCTCCCAGCACGAGCGCCCGCGTGCGCAGTGAGTCGTGCGCGAGCTCGAGCCGCGCGTCCAGGATCTGGCGCTCGAGGCGCCGGTGAAGCTCCGCCGCTTCGGACTGGCGCTTGAGGGGGCGCAGGCGGGTGCGCGCCTCGCGCTCGACATCGAGCGCGCGGTCGAGGTTCTCCTGCGTGCGCTCCAGCTTCAGCTGCGCGCGGCGGCGTCGCTTGCGGTGCTTGCCGAGCCCCGCCGCCTCCTCGATCAGCAGGCGCCGCTCGCGCGGCTTGGACGTGACGATCGACTCCACGCGGCCCTGCGAGATCACCGAATGCGTCTCCTTGCCCAGGCCGGTGTCGGAGAGCACCTCGATCACGTCGCTGAGCCGGCAGCGGGCGCCGTTGAGCCGGTAGCCGCCGTCGCCGCTGCGGTCGAGCCGCCGCACGATCGAGATCTCGCCGAGCGGCAGCTCGATCGCGCCGTCGGAGTTGTCGAGCACGATCTCCACCTCGGCGAAGCTGCGAGGCTTCACGCCGCGGCCGCCGCCGAAGATGACGTCCTGCATCGACTGGCCCCGCACGGCGAGCGGCGACTGCTCCCCCATCGCCCACAGGACGGCGTCGGTGACGTTGGACTTGCCCGAGCCGTTCGGTCCCACCACCACGCTCACGCCCGGCCCGAAGTCGAGGCGGGTGCGGTCGGGGAACGACTTGAAGCCGGTGAGGGTGAGCGACTTCAGGTGCATGCGATACCCGCGCTCAGCCCCGCTGCTCCGCTTCGAGCTGCTCCACCGCCAGCCGCGCCGCCTCCTGCTCGGCGTGCTTCTTGCTGCGGCCGCTGCCGCTGCCCATCACGCGCCCGTCGATGCGCGCCACCACCGTGTACAGGCGCTCGTGCGGCGGGCCGTCCTCCCCGGTGACGTCGTAGCCGACGGTCGCCCCGCGCCGCGCGAGCAGCTCCTGCAGCGCCGACTTGAAGTCGACGGGGTGCTCGAGGGCGCCCTCGATCTCCGGCGCGAACGCCTCGACGACCGCCTCGGCGGTGCGCTCGTATCCCGCGTGCAGGTAGCAGGCGCCGATCACCGCCTCGATCACGGAAGCGAGCACGCGCTCGGTCTCGACGAGTGCGGCGGCGCTGTCGCGCACTCCGTCGGGCGCCGCCGCGCGCAGGCGCTCGGGAAGCGCCAGCCGCTCCGCGACGGCGCGGCAGGAGGGCCCTGACACCGCCTGCGCCCGGATCTTCGTCAGGCGTCCCGCGCCGAAGCGCTCTGCCTCCAGCCGCGGATACAGGTAGGCGGTTACGGCGAGCGCGAGCACGCTGTCGCCGAGGAACGCGAGGCGCGCGTAGGACTCGCTGCGGCGCTCGCTCCAGGAGGCGTGGGTGAACACCTGGCGCTCCAGGTCCTCGGGAAGCTCGTCGAGCAGCTCGGCCAGCAGCATCGTCGGCATCATCCCCCTCCGCCCCTCGGCACGCATCGCGCCGACTTGCGCACGCCGGCGCGGGCGCAGAGCGCTCGCGCGGATCTCCGCCGGATCAGGCGCCTGCGCCGGTGAAAGGGTGGCCGCCGCCGCGAGGGCGGTCCGCTCGTCTCCGCTAGGCGGTCTCTTGCTCATCCGGGCTCCCGGCGTGGGCCAGAACGAACTCGACCGCCTGGCCCACGGTGAGGATCTGCGCTGCCTGCTCGTCGGACATGCTCACGCCGTAGGTGTCCTCGAGCTCCTGTACGAGCGTGTAGAGGTCGAGCGAGTCGGCCTCGAGGTCCTCCTTGAAGCGCGTCTCGAGCGCGATCGCCTCGGGCTCGACGTCGAGCTCGTCGGCGAGGTGCGCGCGGATCAGCCCGAAGACCTCGTCGCTCGTGCGGGCGCTCATGCGCGCAGGCACCCGCTCGCAGCGGCTCGCGCGCGCACGGCGGCCGCCGGCGCGGGGCGAACCCTGGTTGACAGGAACAGCGGCCTCATCCCGTGCGCGGCAGGCTAGCGTCCGCCGCGGACAGCGGTGACCGCCTCAGCGCGCCCGCGGCGGCGAGCGCCTCGTGGGTCTGCCCGACGATGTCTTCGCGGGCGCCGCGCTGCGCGCGCAGGATCGCCTGCGCGAAACCCGCCCGCGTGAAGCGCCCGTGCGGGACGACGCCGAGCCGGCGCAGGCCGAGCAGGTAGGCGCCGCCGCTGGACTCCGGATCGATCTCCTCGCGGAATCCCCTCAGCGCGCCGCGCAGCAGCAGGCCGCCCGCCTTGCCCCTGACGGACGTGCCCGCGGCGTCGCGGATGCCACCGATGATGGTCTGCGAGACGCCCTCCATCAGCTTGAGCGCGATGTTGCCCGTGAAGCCGTCGGTGACCACGACGTCCGCGACGCCCTCGACGAGGCCGTCGCCCTCGACGTTGCCGACGAACTCGAAGGCGCCGCGCTGCTCGTCGGCGCGCTCGCGCAGCTCGGCGGCGGCCTCGAGCACGAGCGGGCTGCCGCGTCCGGCCTCCTCGCCGTTCGAGAGCAGGCCCACACGGGGTTCGCGCACTCCGAGCACCGTGCGCGCGAGCGCAGCGCCCATGAAGGCGAACTGGACGATGTGCTCGCGGCGGGCCTCCGCGTTGGCGCCCACGTCGAGCAGCGTCACCGGCGCACCGGGCACGGGCAGCGGAATCGCGAGCGCCGGACGGTAGATGCCGGGCGCGCGCTTGATGTTGAACATCGTCGCCGCGAGCGCCGCGCCCGTCCCGCCGGCGCACACGAGCGCCTGTGCGCGCCCGTCCGCCACCGCCCGCGCCGCCTGCACGATCGAGGCGTCGGGGCTCGAGCGCACCGCCTTCACGGGGTCATCCGCCTTCGCGATCGACACCGGCGCGTCGAGCGCCTCGACGCCGGGGGGCAGCTCGCCGAGCTGCTCGCGCGGCCCGAACAGGAGCACGCGCGCACCGCTCGCCGCCGCGATCACCCCTCCCGCCGCCACCTCGGCGGGCCCGAGGTCGGCGCCGTTGCAGTCGACCGCCACCACGGGCGCGCTCGCCACGTCGAGCTGCGATTCGTCCGCCGTCGGCGGAGGGGGCGGTTCGGGCGCCCCGGCGCTCAAGGTGCGTCAGTCGTCGTCGTGATCGTGCTCGTGGTCGTGCACGGCCTGAGCGACGACCTCGCGGCCGGCGTAGGTCCCGCACACCGGACACACGCGATGCGGCCGGCGCGGGCTGTGGCACTGCGGGCAGGTGTTCACCGCGGGCGCGGAGATCTTGTGCTGCGCGCGCCGCTTGGCTGTGCGGCTGTGCGACTGCTTTTTCTTGGGGACTGCCATGTGCCGGAGAAGGCTACCAGCCCGTCGGCGGCCTACTCGAGCCTCAGCTCGCGCAGCTTCGCCCAGCGCGGATCGGGCGTGGCCTCGTGGCTGTGCTCCGGGCCGGCCTCGTTGAGGTCCGCGGCGCACACCGGGCAGAGTCCGCGGCAGTCCTCGCGGCAGAGGACCTTGGCGGGCATCGCCAGCGCGAACGCGTCGTGCACCCACCTCCTCAGATCGAGCGTCTCGTCGCGCACGTAGGGGCTGTCGAGCTCCTCGTCGCGCCCCGCGGGGGCCTCCACCTCGCGCGCCTCCACCTCCACCAGCGGGGACGCCTCCTTCAGGCAGCGCATGCACGGGCCCGCGACGTGCGCGCTGAAGCGCAGCCGTAGCGCATAGCCGCCGCCCGTCATCCGCGAGACCTCGAGCTGGACCGGGATCCGGTCTGGCTCGGCGGTGTAGCGCTCGCTGCCCAGCATCAGCGGGTCCGCCGATACCTCGAGCTCCAGGCGGCGGCCCTCGCCCGCGCTGAGGCGCAGGCCCGCGAGATCGAGATCGTCGGTGCGGGGCGCCATCGACTCCAGGCTAGCGCCCGCGCTCGTGTGCCTAGCCGACCGCCAGCTCCCGCTTGAGCACCTTGCCGGTGGCATTGCGCGGCAGCTCCTCCAGGAACGAGACGTCGCGCGGCACCTTGAAGCGGGCGAGGTTCTCCTTGACGTAGGACCTGACGTCCTCCTCGCTGAGCGAGGAGTCCCCGCGCGGCACGACGAACGCGCTCAGGCGCTGCCCGAACTCCTCGTCGGACACGCCCACGACGGCAGCCTCTTCGATCTCGGGATGCGAGGCGAGCAGGTCCTCGACCTCGCGCGGGAACACGTTCTCGCCTCCGCTCACGATCATTTCGTCGTCCCGCCCTTCGACGAACAGGCGCCCCTCGGCATCCAGCCGCCCGACGTCGCCGGTGCTCATCAGCCCCTCCAGGACCTCCTTGCCGCCGCCGCCGGTGTAGCCGTCGAACATCATCTCGTTGCCCACGAAGATGCGCCCCACCTCGCCGACGGGCACCTCCGCACCCTGTTCGTCGAGCAGCTTCACGACGGTGCCGAGCGGCGGGCGTCCGGCGGTGCCGGGGGCGGCGCGCAGGTCGGCGGGCGTGGCGATCGTCGCCCACGCCACCTCCGTCGAGCCGTACAGGTTGTAGAGCACCTCGCCGAACACGTCCATCGCCCGCAGGGCGAGGTCGCCCGGAAGCGCCGATCCGCTGAGCGCGATCACGCGCAGCGCGCTCACGTCGTAGCGGGCGATCGTCTTCGCGTCGAGCTCGAGGATCCGCTGCAGCATCACGGGCACGACCGCGAGCGCCGTGGCGCGGTGCTGGGCGGTGGCGCGGAGCGTCTCCTCCGGGTCGAAGCGGCGGCGCAGCACCAGCGTCGAGCCGAGCCCCAGCCCCAGCGTGAAGTGGGCGAATCCCCACGAGTGGAACATCGGCGCGGCGATCATCGTCGCCTCGTTCGCGCGCAGCGGGATCTTCGAGAACAGCGCCGCCGCGGGCTCGAGCGAGTCGGGCTGTTTGCGTGCGGCCCCCTTCGGCGTCCCCGTCGTCCCCGACGTGAGGATCACCACGCGGCCCGGCTCGGCGGGGGGGTCGAGGTCGGACTCGTCGCCGGCGAGGATCAGCGCCTCGAGCAGCTCATCGGCGGCAGGCTCACCGGGGTCGCTCCAGCCGACGAAGCGCATCAGCTCGCGCCCGCCCTGCTCGAGCAGGCCGGCGAACTCGTTGTCGTAGATCAGCGCCCGCGGCCCCTCGCGCGCGATCACGTCGGCGAGCTGGGGCCCCGCGAAGGCCGTGTTCAGGTACAGCGCTCCCGCCCCGAGCTTCGAGCAGGCGACGGTGGCGTCGATGAAGCCGCGGTGGTTGCGGCACATGATCGCCACGTCGTCGCCCTCGCGGATCCCCGCCCTCGCGAGCTCGTTCGCGAGGGCGTTGGTGCGGCGGTGCACCTCGTCGAACGTGAGCGTTCCGCGCTCATCGACGATCGCCGCCCGGTCGGGCCAGCGCGCGGCGGCTCCCGTGTATGCCGCGGCGGGCGTGGGTCCCCAGCGCCGCAGCGCCACGAGCGAGCGCATCAGCCGATCGGGCCTCGCCGGCTGGAACACCCCGGTTCCCAGCAGCGTGCGGACGACCTGCAGCTTGCGCGGCCAGTCGGTGCTCACGAATCGACCCTACTGAAAAAGGCGCGGGTCGCGGGACGCGCGCGCAGCCTAGCCGACCTCGGCGGGTTCGTCCTTGCCCTGGAGGCGCTCACGGCCGCGCTGGACGGCGGCGATGAACTTCGAGAGGTTCACCTCGAGCGTGTTGAGGATCTCGTCGGCGTAGTCCTCGGCGCCAAGCCTGATCTCGCGCTCGCGGGCGCGTGCGTCCTCGACGATGTCCTCGGCGGCGCGCTCTGCCTGCTTGGTGATCTCCTGCTCGCCCACGAGGCGTTCCTGGCGCTCGCGCGCGTCCTTGATGATCCGCTCGGCCTCCTTCTTGGCCTCCGCGAGCATCTCCTGGCGCTCCTTGACGATCCAGCGCGCCTGCTTGATCTCCTCGGGGATGGTGGCGCGCATCTGATCGAGGATGTCGTAGATCTCCTCCTTGTCGACGCGCACCGAATCGCTCAGCGGGATCGTCTTGGCGTTGTGCACCAAGTCGTCGAGCTTGTCTATGAGTACGAGGACGTCCATCTCCTAACGAGCACCTCCGCCGGGCTTCCCGTCCCGCGCTCTCATCGTGATTCTCGGCATCGCGCCTCCCAATCCAACCATTTCGTCAGCGCCGCAGCTCTTCCTGCAAGCGCCCCGCCACCTCGTCGGGCACCAGATCGTCGATCTTCCCGCCGAAGGTCGCCAGCTCCTTGACGCCGCTTGATGACAGGAAACTGTACTGAGGACTGGCCATCAGGTAGACGGACTCGATCTCCGGGTCCTCGCGCCGGTTGAGCTGGTTCATCTCGAGCTCGTACTCGAAGTCGGAGATCGCGCGCAGCCCCTTCACGATCGCCTTCGCGCCGATGCTGCGGGCGAAGGCCACGACGAGCGTCGAGAACGGCTCCACGCGCACGCCCTCCTGGCCGTCGAGCGCGCGCTCGATGAAGCCGACGCGGTCCTCGATTCCGAACAGCGCGCTGCTCTTGCGCACCGAGCGGTTCACGACGGCGACCACGACTTCGTCGTAGAGGCCCGCGGCGCGGCGGATCACATCGAGGTGCCCGTTCGTCACGGGGTCGTATGTACCCGGGCAGACGGCTATCGACTTCTGCGGTGTTGTCATGCGTGGCGGTGGATTATGAGAGAAGTATCTCCGTATCGCCGTTCTCGCACCACGTCGGCGGCCAGCCGCAGGGGCGACCGGCGATCGCTCTCGACGACGATGCGGGCGCCGGGTGCGAGCACCGGAGGCAGCGCATCGGACAGCGCCTGCTCCCAGCCGCCCGCCTGACCGTAGGGCGGATCGATGAAGACGAGATCGTATGTCTCTCCGCGCTCGCGCGCCCTGCCCAGCGCGACGAGCACGTCCTCGCGACGTATCTGGACGACGTCCGCGCCCAGGCCGAGCGCCGCCAGGTTCTCCCTCAGGACGGCCGCGGTGGCTGCCTCGCGCTCCACGAAGACCGCTCCCGCGGCGCCGCGCGAGAGCGCCTCGATGCCGAGCGCGCCGGTACCCGCGAACAGGTCGAGGACGCCCGCCCCGCGGACGTCGGCGAGCATCGCGAACACCGCCTCGCGGACCTTCTCCGAGGTCGGCCTCGTGCCCCTGCCGCGCGGCGCCTTCAGGCGGCGGCCACCGAGGCTTCCGGCGATGACGCGCATCGCGCGAACCGTAGCGGCCCGGGCGCGGCGCCAGCGCAGGAGGCGCTAGTCGCCGCTGCGCTCGAGCACGCGCCCGTCGAGCGCGCCGGCGAGCGCGTCCGCGAGCAGCGCGTGCTCCGGGGCGCGAAGCTCGGGGTCGGCGGCGGCGATCGCCTCGGCCCGCGCCCGCGCGATCTCCAGCAGGCCGGTGTCCTGCGGCAGGCGCGCGATCCTGAACGTCTCGAGGCCCGACTGGCGGGTCCCGATCAGCTCCCCCTCCTTGCGCAGCTCGAGGTCGATCTCCGCCAGGCGGAAGCCGTCGGCGTGGGCGACGAGCGCGCGCAGCCGCGGCGAGCCCGCGACCGCGGAGGGCCCCGCGAGGTAGCAGCGCGAGCGGTGCCGGCCGCGTCCACGCGCCCTCGCAGCTGGTGCAGCTGGGAGATGCCGAAGCGCTCGGCGTTCTCGACGAGCATCACGGTGGCGTTGGGCACGTCGATGCCCACCTCGATGACCGTCGTCGCCACGAGCACCTGTGCCCGCCCCGCCGCGAAGGCAGCCATCGCCTGCTGCTTCTCGCGCGGCGCCATCCCGCCGTGCAGCAGGGCGAGCTCGTATCCCGCGAGCTCGCCCGCGCGCAGCCGCGCGAGCTCCGCCGTCGCCGCGCGCACCTCCGGATCGCCGCCCCCGGCGTGTTCGCAAGTGCGGCGCGGCCGGCCCGGGCGCGTCCTCGGCCTCCTCGATCAGCGGGCAGACGACGTATGCCTGGCGGCCCGCGTCGAGCTCGGCGCGGAGCTCCTCGTAGGCAGCGCTCCGCGCCGTCTCGCCCGCGACGAGCCGCGTCTCGATCGGCATCCGCCCGCGCGGCAGCTCGCGCAGCGTGCTCGTGTCGAGGTCGCCGTAGCGCGCGAGCGCGAGCGTTCGCGGGATCGGCGTGGCGGTCATGTGCAGCGTGTGCGGCGGATGCTCGCCGTCGCCGCCGCCGAGCGCCGCGCGCTGGCGCACGCCGAAGCGGTGCTGCTCGTCGATGACGGCGACGGCGAGCGAGCCGAAGCGCACGTCGGGCTCGATCAGCGCGTGGGTGCCCACGACGAGCTGGAGCTCGCCGGTGGAAGCTTGCCGAGCGCGTCGCGGCGCCGGCGCGCGGGCGTCGAGCCCGTGAGCAGGGCGCACGAGACGGGCTCGGCGCCGAGCAGGTCCTGGATCGTCGCGAAGTGCTGCTCGGCGAGCGTCTCCGTCGGCGCCATCAGCGCCGCCTGGCGCCCGCTCTCGACGGCGCGCAGCATCGCGTGCAGCGCCACCACCGTCTTGCCGCTGCCCACCTCGCCCATCAGCAGCCGCTGCATCGGACGCTCCTGCGCGAGGTCCTCGGCGATCGTCGCGATCGCGCGCAGTTGGTCGCCCGTGGGCTCGAACGGGAGACCACCGCCCAGCCACCGCTCCGTGAGGCCGGCGTCGCCGTCGAGGCGCCATGCGCCGCGCCGGCTGCGGCGCCGCGCACGCCGGCGCAGGAACACGAGCTGCGTGAGCAGCAGCTCCTCGAACGCGAGCCTGCGGCGCGCGCTCTCCATCTCCCGCGCCTCGCGCGGGAAGTGCATCGCCGCGAGTGCAGCTGCGCGGTCTGGGAGCCGCTCGCTCGCGCGCAGGCCGGCCGACAGCACCTCGGGGACGTCGCGCAGGCGCTCCCGCGCCTCGCTCACGAGCGTGAGGATCTGCGTCGATGTGACGCCCTCCGCGGCGGGGTAGTGGGCGACGGCGAGCGCCTGCTCGTCCTCACTCAGATGAGCGGCGGCGTCCCTTCCGACCGCGTGGGTCGAGACGCGGAAGCCCCCCCGCCCGTCCGCCTTGCCGTGCAGCAACAGGCGCGTTCCGGGCGGGTATCGCTCGACGAGCCACGGCTGGTTGAAGAACGTGGCGCGCATCGTGCCGGTGGCGTCGAACACCCGCGCCTCCACGAGCGGCCGCATGCCGCGCCGGCGCACCGGACGGGAGGAGATGCTCCGCACCTGCACCGCCACGGTCGCCTGCTCGCCGGCGGCAAGGGCCGCGACGGTGCGGGACTGGCGGCTGTCGACGGGCAGGTGCTCGAGCAGGTCGCCGACGGTGTCGAGTTCCAGCGTCCGCAATCCTGCCGCCACTCTGCGGCTCGACACGCGCAGCGGCTCGCGCAGCCGCGACGGGCGCGGCCAGCGCACGGGCGACTCGATCAGCTGCTCGTGCGTGAGCGGCCTCGCTCCGGCGAACGCGAGCGCTCCCGCCGGCCTCGCAGCTGTGCTCGGCGCCTGTTGGCTGCTCGCCGGCATCGGCCGCGAATCATGCTCGCCGCCGCGGTCGTAACCGGAGCGGGCGCGGGCGCGCGTTACTCGGCGGCCACCAGCCACCAGTAGGCGGACTGCCCGCCGTTGCGCAGCTCGAGCTCGACGTCGCCCGCCACGAGGTCCTCGAGCTCGGCGAGCCGGATGGGAGCGTCCGCGCCCGCGAGCACGCTGATCAGCTCCGGCGGCTCGAAGCCGTCGACGCCCCGCGCGAGCTCCTCCACGACAGCGCGCAGCGTCGTCGCGGGGTCGCCCCAAGCGTGCACCTCCTCGCCCACGAAGCCGACCGCTTCGCCGCTCTTGAAGCGCCCTTGGGCATCGTCGCGAGCCGCCGGAGCGACGGCGCCCGTGCGCACCCCTTCGAGCGCCTCGGCGAGCGCGCGGGCGTTCTCCTCGAGAGTGCGGTCGGGCGCGAGCGAGACGGCGGCGGCGAGGCCCGCCTGCTGGCTCGTCGTCCGTGCGACGAGCACCTGCTTGTCCGACAGGCGCGCGGCGTGCTCGGCGGCGAGGAACACGTTCGCGCTGTTGGGGAGCACCACCACCTCCTCGGCGGGGACATCGTGGATGGCGGCGAGCACGTCGTAGGTGGACGGGTTCAGCGTCGGGCCGCCGTCGATCGTGTGCACGCCGAGCTCCCGGAACATGTCCCGCAGGCCCTCGCCGCTGACGACGGCAACCGCGCCGCAGCGCGCGATCGAGCCGCCGCCCTCGCCGGCGGCCGCTGACCCCGGGGCGCCGGCCGCCGCCGCACCCGCACCGCTGCCGCCCCCGGCGATGCGCTCGTCGCGCTCGGACACCTGCGTGCGCATGTCGCCGACGTCGAGGCGCGACACGTCTCCCGCGCCGGCGAACACCGCCGTCGCGCGCTCGGGCTCGTCCGTGTGGAGATGCACCTTGAGGGTCGTCTCGTCGCCCACGACGAGCACGGAGTCGCCGAGCCGCTCGAGCGGCTCGATGAAGCGTGCGGCGACGAGGCCGCTGCCGGTGACCGCGAAGTTCGTGCAGAAGCGGTAGGTGCCCGACGTGTGCTCGGGATGCGTGATGCGGGCGGGAGCATGGTGCTCGAGCGGCGGGGGCTCCTCGCCGCGCAGCGCGGCGACGACGCCGGCGAAGATGATCGTGAGCCCGTAGCCGCCCGCGTCCACGACGCCCGCCTCGCGCAGGGCGGCGAGCAGCTCCGGCCCGCGCTTGACCGACTCCTGCCCGGCCTCGACGGCGCGCTCGAGCGTCGCGGCGATGGCGCGATCCTGCTCGCGCGGGGCGGTGCCCGGGCCGAAGCGCGGGGTGCTCTCGCTGTGTGCCACGTCGGCGACGATCTGGTGCGCCATCTCGCGGGCGACCGTCAGGATGGTGCCCTCGGCGGGCTCGCGCACGGACGAGTAGGCGCGGTCCGCGGCGTTCGCGAGGGCAGCTCCGATCAGCGTCGCGTCGATCAGCTGGCCGGGCCTCGAGACGAGCTCCTCGGCGGCGCCGCGGATCAGCTGCGAGAGGATCACGCCCGAGTTGCCGCGCGCGCCGAGGAGCGCCGCGCGGGCAACGGAATGCACGATCTCATCACGACCGACCTCGTCGATCGTGCGCTCGCCCTGGGCGCCCTGGAGCCGGTCGAGCTCGTCGAGCACGGCGCGCAGCGTCAGCGCCATGTTGTCCCCGGTGTCGCCGTCCGCAACCGGGAAGACGTTGAGGTCGTTGACCTCGTCGCGCCTGGATTCGAGGTGGGCCAGCGCGCCCGCCACGGCGGCGCGGAAACGCAGCAGGTTGGTGTCGCTCACGACCCCGGCGCCGCCCGCCGCGACATCCTGGGCGCGCGGCGAAACGGCCGCCCGCTCCTCTCCATTCGGAGCCTCTGCGGGCGGCTGCGCCGGCGCCCTGAGCGCCGCGGCGCCCGGAGCGTCCGGGCTCAAAGCGCCTTCGTGACCTTGCCGGCTTTCAGGCAGCGGGTGCACACGTACACGCGTCTGGGCGCCTTGCCTACGAGGATCCTGACCTTCTGCAGGTTGGGATCGAATCGCCGCTTCGTAGCGACCATCGAGTGGCTGCGGCTCTGGCCGAACGCCGGCCCCTTTCCGCAGCTGTGACAAACCTTGGGCATCGGGGCAGTCTAGCCGCTAGCAAGCTGCGCCCGCAGCTCAGCCATGCGCAGGACGGCCTCGGCGGCGTGGCGCCCCTGGTCGCGCTTGTCGCCCCCCGCCCGCGCGAGCGCCTGCTCCATCGTGTCGCACGTGAGCACGCCGAACGCGCACGGCACCCCGCTGTCGAGCTGCACGAGCATCACGCCGCGAGCCGCCTCGGCGCACACGAAGTCGTAGTGGTCGGTCTCGCCGCGGATCACCGCCCCGAGGCAGGCGACGCCCGCGAAGCGCCCCGAGTCGGCGGCGTAGCGCGCCGCGAGCGGCAGCTCGAAGGCCCCCGGCACGTCGAACACCTCGGCGTCCCCGCTGCCGTGCTCGGCGAACGCCGCCTGCGCGCCGGCGACGAGACGCTCCGCGAGGTCCTCGTAGAAGCGCGAAACCGCGATCGCGAAGCGCCCGCCCCCGACCGGCGCTGCGCTCACTCCTGCGGCCCCTGCTCGCCCTCCGCGACCTCGCGACGCGCGCGGTCGCTCGCCTGGCGGCGCTCGGAGTGCAGCAGCTCCTCGTCGAAGTTCTGCCCCTGGTGGTGGAGGATGTGGCCCATCCGCTCCGCCTTCGTGCGCAGGTACGCCGCGTTGTGCTCGTTGGGCGCGTGCTCGATCGGCAGCTGCCCGCTCACCGACAGGCCGTAGCCCTCGAGCCCGCGGATCTTCTTCGGGTTGTTCGTGAGGATGCGGATCGAGCTGAGACCGAGGTCGACGAGGATCTGCGCGCCGATCCCGTAGTCGCGCAGGTCGGCGGGCAGGCCGAGGCGCTCGTTCGCCTCCACCGTGTCGAGCCCGTCCTCCTGCAGGCGGTAGGCGCGGAGCTTGTTCAGGAGCCCGATCCCGCGCCCCTCCTGGGAGAGGTAGAGGAGCACGCCCTCGCCCTCGCGCTCGATCATCGACAGCGCCGATTCGAGCTGCTCGCCGCAGTCGCAGCGCAGCGAGTGGAACACGTCCCCGGTGAGGCACTCGGAGTGCACCCGGACGAGCACGTCGGGCCGGCCGGCGACCTCGCCCTTGACGAGCGCCACGTGGTGCTTGTCGTCGACGAGCGAGCGGTAGCCGATCGCCTCGAAGTCGCCGAACGTCGTAGGCAGGCGGGTGGACACCACGCGCTCCACGAGCTTGTCGTGGCGGCGGCGGTAGGCGATCAGGTCGGCGACCGTGATCATGCACAGCTCGTGGCGCGCGCAGTAGTCGATGAGTTCGGGCACGCGCGCCATCGTGCCGTCGTCGTTCATCACCTCGCAGATCACCCCGGCGGGGTTCAGGCCGGCGAGGCGCGCCAGGTCGACCGCGGCCTCCGTCTGCCCGGCGCGCTCGAGCACGCCTCCGGCGCGGCTCTTCAGCGGGAACACGTGGCCGGGCTGCACGAGGTCGGCGGGACGGCTCTCGGGGTCGATCGCCACCTGGATCGTGTGCGCGCGGTCGTGCGCGGAGATGCCGGTGGTGACGCCTTCGCGCGCCTCGATCGACACCGTGAACGGCGTCTCGAACGCCGATTCGTTCTTCGCCGCCATCAGGTCGAGCCCGAGCTCGTCGCAGCGCTCCGACGTCAGCGAGAGGCAGATCAGCCCGCGCCCCTCCTTCGCCATGAAGTTGACCGCCTCGGGCGTCGCGAACTGGGCGGCGAGCGTGAGGTCGCCCTCGTTCTCGCGATCCTCGTCGTCGCAGACCACCACCATCTTGCCCTGGCGTATCTGCTCGATCGCCTGTTCGATGGTGGCGAAGGGTGTGGCAGTGCGCGCGCTAGTCATGTGCGGACCTCCAGCAGCCGCTCGATGTGCTTGGCGAGGATGTCGACCTCGATGTTAAGGCGCGCGCCGATCTCGGCCGTGCCGAGGCTCGTGCGCTCCAGCGTCTCGGGGATCAGCGACACCGCGAAGCCGTCGGCCAGGAGCGCGCTCACGGTGAGGCTCACGCCGTCCACCGCAACCGATCCCTTCTCCACGAGATAGCGGCCCAGCTCGGGCGGCACGCGCACCTCGAGGATCCGGGAGAAGCCCTCCGTGCGCACCGCCGAGAGGACGCCGATGCCGTCCACGTGCCCCTGCACGAAGTGGCCGCCCAGACGCTCGCCGGCGCGCAGCGGCAGCTCGAGGTTGACCCGCGCCGCCGGCTCGAGCTCGCCGAGGGCGGTGCGCGCGAGCGTCTCGTTCATCGCCTGCGCGCTGAAGCCCGCGCCGTCGATGCTCGTGGCGGTGAGGCACGTGCCGTTGACGGCGATCGAGTCGCCCTCCTCGAGCTCGCGCGCGAGCGAACTCTCGATCGAGAGCGTCGCGCCGTCGCCGTTGCGCTCGAACGCCCGCACCGTGCCCAGCTCGGCGATCAGGCCCGTGAACATCCGCGATCGCCCCCCGCGCCGACCCTCACCACTCGCGCAGCCGCGCGGAGATCAGCAGGTCGTCCTCGATCGGCTCGCACTCGAGCGTGGTCGCGTGCAGAGCCTCCGAGATCTGCTCCACGCCCTCGCCCTCGAGCGGGTCGCGCGCGGCGCTGCCGCCGAGCAGGAGCGGCGCGAGGAACAGCCGCAGTTCGTCGATCTCGCCCGCGTCGAGGAACGCCCCGGCGAGATGCGGGCCGCCCTCGAGCAGCACGGCGGAGACGCCGAGCGCGCCGAGCTGGTCGAGCGCCGAGCGCACGCGCGCATGCTCGTTCTCGCCGGTCGCGATCAGCACCTGCGCCCCCGCAGCTTCGAGGGCATCGGTGTCGGCGCGCGCGGCGGCACGCGAGACGACCACCGTCAGCGGTATCTCCGCGGACGCCGCCACCAGCTGCGAGTCGAGCGGGATGCGCGCGAGCGAGTCGAACACGACGCGCCGCGGCTGCGACTCCGGCTCGGCGGGCAGGCCCCCGGGCCGCGCGGTCAGCTGGGGGTCGTCGGCGAGCGCCGTGCCGATGCCGACGACGATCGCGTCCACAGAAGCCCGCCAGCGGTGGGCGAGCGCGCGGCTCGCCTCGCCGCTGATCCACTTGGAGTCGCCGCTGCGCGTCGCCACCTTGCCGTCGAGCGTCATCGCCGACTTGAACAGCACCCACGGCCTGCCCACGCGCGCATGCTTGCGAAAGGCCTGGTTGAGCAGGCGCGCCCGGGCGGCGAGGTCGCCGTCCACCACCACCACCTCGACGCCCTCGTCGCGGAGTATCCCCAGCCCCCGTCCCGAGGCCTTCTCGGTGGGGTCGTCGGAGGCGACTACCACGCGTTTGATCCCCGCCTGCACGATCGCGTCGGTGCACGGCGGCGTCTTGCCCTCGTGGCAGCACGGTTCGAGCGACACGTAGAGCGTCGCCCCCTCGAGGTCCTGCATGCCGCACGCCTCGATCGCGTTCACCTCGGCGTGCGCGCCGCCGTAGCGCTCGTGCCAGCCCTCGCCGAGGACCTCATGCTCGCGCGCGACGACCGCGCCCACGACAGGGTTCGGCTTGGTGGCGCCCTCGCCCCTGCGCGCAAGCTCGATCGCCCGCGCGACGTGCTCCCTGTCCGTGTCGGCCGTCACCGCCATCGCCACCCAGGATATATGTGGGCTGCCGCTGTCCGTGTGCGGCCACGCGGTCGCCGCCGCGGAAGCGACGCGCTAGCCGCAGCGCCCGCCGTGCAGGTGGTAGACGGTCATCTGCGGGCCCGGGCGCTCGTAGGCGAGCGGGTAGTAGTCGAAGCTCCAGTCGAAGTTGAACGCGGGCGCCGAGCGGCCGCGTGCGTAGGGCGATGCGCTGAAGACGACCTGGCCGCGCCGCGCGAGCTCGCGGTAGTAGGCGACCGCCCCCGGCACCGCCGCGGGGTCGGCGAAGGCGCGACCGTACTGGGTGGAGCCGCTCACGACCCAGCAGAAGCCGTGGTTCACGTAGTAGCCGAGCAGCGCCGGGCTGAGCGTGCGCTCGTAGTTCTCGATGCCGACGAAGCGCGCGTGGCCGGACCGCAGCGAGCCGTCGGGTGCGATGCGCGAGAACTCCGACGGGTACTTGCACCAGCGTTTGCCGGGGCACGCCGGCGCGCCCGGCGTCCCGGCGGCCCACGAGTCGGGCGCCACCGGCTCGACCACGATCAGCGACCCGGCCGGGACGTGCGCGAGCATCCACGCCCGCGTCGTGTTGCGCGTGTCCGCCCGCGAGAGCACGAGGCCGGTATGGACGCTGTAGAGGAGCCCCTGTGCGAGCAGCGCCGCAACCACCGGCACGCCGACGATGACGCGCGCGAGCATCGCACCGCGCCGGCTCGTGCCCGGCCGCGCGGCGTCAGGCTGCGCGCCGGCGCGCGCGCCTCTGCGGCGCTCGCGCCACGCGGTGATCGCCCGCGTGCCGAGGGCGATCACACGCGCGGCGAAGAACGCGGCGAGCAGGCAGAGGATCGGGAAGATCGGCAGCAGCCAGCGGCCGAAGTAGCGGCCCTCGAGGCCCATCAGCACGATGAAGACGACGGGCGCCGGCACGAGCACCCAGCCGAGGCGAGCGTCCACTCGCCACACCGCCAGCGCGCCGCCGAGAGCAGCCACGGCGGGCACCCATCCCAGCCCCCAGCCGAGCACCCACAGGTAGTAGACGATCCCGCCCTCGTGCGGCGCTCCCAGCTTGCCCTGGGCTTCCGCAGACAGGCTCGATTGATGCACGAGTTCGCCGTGGAAGGCGGAGTAGTCGAACAGCGCGTAGGGATTCGCGACCAGGAACGCGGCGAGCGCACAGGCGGCTGCGAGCGCGACGCCGGCGAGCGTCCGCCGCCAGGCGCCCGTGCCCTGCTCGCGGGCGCGCACGATCAGCGCCGCGAGCAGCGGCAGGAGCGCGATGCCCGCCGTGTACTTCGTCGCGCAGGCGAGCCCGAGCCCCACCCCTGCGACGGCGTGGTCGAGCAGCCGCCCGGAGCGCACGATGCCGGCGGTGCCGAGCAGCGACAGCGTCAGTGGCGCGAGCGTGGGCACGTCGTTGAGCGCGAGGTGGGCGTAGAAGACGGGCAGGAACGCCACCGCCTGGATCGCCGCGGCGAGGACGCCCACGCCGCGGCCGAAGAGGCGCGCGCCGAGCAGGTACAGCAGCCACAGCGCCAGCGTGCCGAGCACCGCCGCGGCGACGCGTGCGAGCGTGTAGACGGCGCTCGGATCGTGCGCGAGGGCGTGTGCGACGCTCGTCCCGCCGCCGTAGGAGATCCCGTAGATGGCGCGCAGCAGGTACGTGAACGCCGGCGGGTTGGCGAAGTAGTGGGGGTTCAGGGCGCCTTCGGCGAGCATCCGCACCGCGTGCGGCACGAAGTGCTGGTCCTCGTCGGTGTTGTAGGCGAAGGGCAGGCCCTGCCGCACGCCCCACAGCCGCAGCGCGAGTCCGCCGCCGAGCACGAGCGCGAGCGCGCACCACGCCCACCGGCGCCCGCCTGCCGCGGGCGCCGCCTGCGCCGCCGGCGTCGCGCCGGGCGTCTCTCCCAGACCCGCGAGCGGCTCCTCAGCAGTTCGCATAGACCGCGTAATAGCGGCTGGTGTAGACGCGCCGGAAGTCCTTGAGCGGGACCTGGTCACGCGGATCGTCGCCGACGTCCACGATCGCCTCGACGAACACGGCGCTTCCCAGCGGGTAGACGGCGACGCTGCCGCGGCGGATCCGGTTCTCGAGCGTGTGCGATCCCTTCGAGACGTCGGCGCGGGCCTGGCTGCGGGCGACGATGTCGTGCTGGCCGACGGTGTCGAGGATCCAGCGCGCGTCGGGTATCAGCTTGTTGTTGGGCAGCGACAGCAGCGGGCAGCGGCGCAGCTGCGCCTTCACGCGCGGGCTGGCGAGCGCCGCGGCGAGGCCCTTGTGGAAGTCCTCGTGGTAGGCGAGGGTGGTTCGCAGGCTGTCGAGGCTGAGCGTGCTCGCTGCCGTTGCGGCGCCGAACACGAACAGCGCCGCCGCCCCCGCGATCCACACGCGGCGCAGCGCCGCGCCCGGGCGCAGCATCGACCACCCGCCGATCGCCACGGCGCAGAAGGGCAGCAGCATCGTCGCGGCGCCGAGCAGGTAGCGGTCGACGACGGACGCGCCCGCGGCGCCCTCGAGCAGGTAGACGCCGAGCAGCACGACGAGCGCCGCCAGCGGGACGGCTGCCCTGCGCGGCGCCAGCCAGATCCCCAGCGGGATCCCCACGAGCCCGCCCACCAGCACGGGCAGCTTGTCGATGCGCACGCCGTAGCTCCAGAGGGAGGCGACCACGCTGCCGAACCCCTGGGTGCGTTCCAGTTCCGCGGCGAGCCCCGAGGTGGCGGTCAGCGAGTAGAGCGGGTTGCCCGTCACCGCGGCGTCCATCGCCACCCACACGAGCGGCGCGATCGCAGCGAGGCCGAGGTAGCGCAGGCGCGTGCGGCGCTCGGCGCCGCGGGCGCACCACAGCCAGTACACGCCGCTCATCACCCACGCGTCGGGGCGCAGCAGGCCCGCGGCGGCGAGCGCCAGGAACACGGGCGTGCCGCGGCGCGGGCGCTCGACCTCGAGCGCCACCGCCCACACGATCAGGGCGATGTAAGTGATGTCGAGGTAACCCTGCGCTGCGAGGTTCTCGACGAAGAAGCGGCTGAGCACCAGCAGCGCCGCGACGAGCCCCACGAGCGGGCTGAAGCACAGCCGCCCGAGCCGGTAGCAGCCCGCGACCAGCGCGACGAAGGAGGCGATCGAGCCGAGCACCATCAGCCGCGCCCCGCCCTGGCCGAAGACCGAGCACACGATGCCGAAGAAGATCGCGAGCGGATGCTCGGTGGGGGCGCGGTAGACGTGGAAGTCGGGGAGGTGCAGGTGCAGCAGGTCGCGACCCCACAGCAGCGCGTAGAAGGAGTCGTAGGTGGGGTAGGTGGGGAACGCGAGATAGCCCACGAGCGCCGCCACGCACATCGCCACGAAGCCGATGCGCGCCCATCTCGCCGCGGGCAGCGCACGCAACCGCGCCAGCCGGATCGTGCCCGGGCCACGCCGGGTGAGAGTCGCGCTTTCCATCGAGCCTTGGTCTCTGGTCATCCACCTACCCGCCACCGGCGCCGGGCGGGTGGGCTCGACGGGTCGGCGCCAAGACCGTGACCTGCGCTTTGGGATACTGCGTCCAGGCAAGTCTAGGCAATAGCGGCAGATGAAGCTCATCATCCAGATCCCCTGCTTCAACGAGGCCGAGCAGCTCCCGCAGACGCTCGCCGACCTCCCCCGCGAGGTCGACGGCTTCGACGTCGTGGAGTGGCTCGTCATCGACGACGGCTCGACCGACCGCACCGTCGAGGTGGCGCAGGAGCTCGGCGTCGACCATCTCGTGCGCCTCACGAACAACAAGGGACTCGCCGCCGGCGTTCCAGGCGGGGATCGACACCGCGCTGAAGCTCGGCGCCGACGTGATCGTGAACACCGACGCCGACAACCAGTACTGCGGCCATGACGTCCCCAAGCTCGTCGAGCCGATCGTCGCGGGCCGCGCGGACATGGTGGTCGGCGACCGCGAAGTCGGCGGGATCGCCGACTTCTCCCCGTTGAAGAAGGGCCTCCAGCGCCTCGGCTCGTGGGTGGTGCGCCAGGCCTCCTCGACCTCCGTCCCCGACACCACCTCGGGGTTCCGCGCCTACAACCGCGAGGCGGCGATCCAGATGATGGTGGTCTCCAAATTCACCTACACGCTCGAGACGATCATCCAGGCGGGCAAGCTGCTCGTCGCCGATCGACCACGTCCCCGTGCGCACGAACCCCAAGACGCGCGAGTCGCGGCTGTTCCCGTCGATGGGCTCCTACGTGCGCCGCAACGCCATCTCGATCTTCCGCATCTACGCCCAGTACGAGCCGCTGCGCGTGTTCTGGAGCCTCGCCGTGGTGATCGGCCTCGGTGCCGTCGGCGTGTGGATCCGCTTCGGCGTGGCGTACGCGGAAGGCAACGGCAAGGGGCACGTGCAGTCGCTGATCCTCGGAGCCGTCCTGTTCATCGCCGCGATCGTCCTGTGGGCGCTGGGCGTCATCGGAGACCTGCTCGCGGCGCAGCGGGTGATGACGCAGAAGACCTACGAGCGGGTGCGGCGCCTCGAGCTCCAGCTCGACGTGGCGCCCTCGCACTACGAACCCGGCGCGCCGCCGCAGCCGCGCCCGCGCGTCACCGGGGCGCGCGGAGCGCACGCAGGACAGGGCGACCGGCAAGAGGGCGAGCACCCGCCCGGCGGCGAGCCCGAGCGGGAGGGCGAGGCGGTGCGGCTGTGAGCGGCGTCACCGTCTCCGACGGCGGCGTCGTGACGGGCAACACATACGACAAGTACGGCTCCAGCGAACCCCGTCGTGCGCCGCCTGATGAGCGGCTTCGAGGGCGCCCTCGAGGACCTGCGCGAGCACGCCGCGCCCGCCTCGGTGCTCGACGTGGGCTGCGGCGAGGGGCTGCTCGTGCAACGTTGGGCGCTGCGCGCGCCCCAGGCCCACTTCGTCGGCACCGACCTGCGCGAGGAATCGATCCAGTCGGGCTGGCAGGAGCATGCGGCGCCGAACCTGCAGTACCGCATCGTCGAGAGCGCCGAGCTGCCCTTCGCCGATGACGAGTTCGAGCTGGCGAGCGCGATCGAGGTGCTCGAGCACGTCCCCGACCCGCAGGACACGCTCGCCGAGATGGCGCGCTGCGCGCGCACGCACCTGCTCGTGTCGGTCCCGCGCGAGCCGCTGTGGCGCGCGCTCAACATGGCGCGCGGCGCGTACTGGTCGGCGCTCGGGAACACCCCCGGCCATCTCAACCACTGGTCGAGGCGGTCGTTCCTGGAGCTCCTCTCCCGCTACGGCGAGGTCGTCGAGGTGCGCTCGCCGTTCCCCTGGACCATGGTGCTTGTCCGCGTCTAGGGCATCGACGCGGGCGGTCGCCTCGACCCGCGCCTACACGCGCGGAGCGCGCATCCTCTCGGTCGGCATCGCCGCGACGGGGCTGCTCACGCTCGCGTACTTCGCGATCGCGAGCCACGTCCTCGGGGAAGAATCGGCGAAGCGCATCGACCTGCTGTGGGCGGTGATGTTCGTGATCATCTCCGTGATCTATCGCCCGATCGAACAGCTGCTGTCGCGCACGATCGCGCAGCGGCGGGCGAGGGGCCACATGGCGCACCCGCTGCGCGTCCCGGCGGCGATCCAGGCGGGCTTCGCGCTGCTGTTCCTGCTCGCCGCGCTGCTGTTGCACGAATGGCTCGTCGAAGACGTGTTCGACGGCTACGACGCGCTGTACGTCGTGTTCCTGGTGGGCACGCTCGCCTACGCCGCGAGCTACTTCGCGCGCGGATGGCTCGCCGGGCACCAGTACTTCGCGCTGTACGGCGGGCTCGTGCTGATGGAGGCGTTCGCGCGCCTGTGCTTCCCGCTCGCGGTGGCGGTGGGCATCGCGAGCGGGGAAACCGTCGTCGCGGCGGGCATCGCAGCCGCCCCCCTGCTGTCGCTGCTCGTCGTGCCGGCGGCGTTCGTGCGCGAGCGCCAAGAGCGCCGCGAGGCGCTCGCCGCGCTACCGCACCACCGGCACGACACCGACGAGGCGCTCGCGGCGGCGCCGATCACCACGGACGAGGCGGACGCGGCGCTGGCGGGCCCGGGCGCTGAGGGCGTGCAGGAGGCGGCGCACGCGGACGAATCGCTCTCCCTGCGCCGCGGCACCGGGTTCGCCGGCTGGGTGTCGGGGATCATGCTCTCCGAGCAGACGCTGCTGAACGCGCCGGTGCTGACGGTGGCGGCGAGCACGCACACGGCACTCGCAGGCGTGGTGTTCAACGTGCTCCTGATCGCGCGCGCCCCGCTGCAGCTGTTCCAGGCGATCCAGACGTCGCTGCTGCCGCACCTCGCGGGGCTCGACGCGACGCGCAGCCACGCGGCCTTCGACCGGGCGGTGCGCGTGACGATCACGGCGATCGCGGCGTTCACGGTGGCGGTTGCTCTGGGCCTGCTGGCGATCGGTCCGTTCGTGATGAGTCACCTGTTCGGGCAGCACTACGACTACGGCCGCTTCGGGCTGGCACTCGTCGGCGTGGGCATGGGGCTGCATCTCGTCTCGGGCACGCTCAACCAGGCGGCGCTCGCCCGCGACCGCGCGCGCGCCGCGGCGTGCTGCTGGTGCGTCACCGCGATCCTGTTCCTCGCGTGGATGCTCTCGCCGATCGTCTCCGAACAGCTGCAGCGCACCGAGATCGGCTACGCGGGGGCCACCGCGCTGCTCGCCTGCGGCCTCGCCGCGGTGTACCGCCGCGGGCCGCGGCCGCTGTCGGCGCCGGAGCGCCCGGGCGGGGCTCAGCCGTCGCGCAGCGACCGCGCGATGGCGAGGTAGGCCTCGGCGGGATCAGCCGTCGCGAAGATCGCCGAACCGGCGACGAACACGTTCGCCCCGGCGGCGCGGCATAGCGGCGCCGTGTGCGGGTCGATGCCCCCGTCCACCTCGACCGCCGTCCGCTCGCCGACGAGCGCGCGCACGCGCGGGAGCTTGTCGAGCGAGTGCTCGATGAACGGCTGCCCGCCCCAGCCGGGGTTGACGGTCATGCACAGCGCGAGGTCGATCGTGCCCGCCACCTCGGCGAGCGCGCCCACCGGCGTCGCCGGGTTGATAGCGAGCCCGACGCCCGCGCCGTGCTCGCGGATCAGGTTCGCCACGTAGGCGACGTTCGGGGTGGCCTCCGCGTGGAACGTGATCGAGTGGGCGCCCGCCTTCACGAAGTCAGCCGCGTGGCGCTCGGGGCGCTCGATCATCAGGTGCGTCTCGAGCATCCCGCCCGCCGCCCGCACGTCCCCGGCGAGGGCCTCCACGATCAACGGCCCCACTGTGATGGGAGGCACGAAGTGGCCGTCCATCACGTCGACGTGGATGACACGCGCGCCCGCCTCGAGCACCTCGACGACCTGCTCGCGCAGCCGGCCGAAGTCCGCGCTGAGAATCGACGGCGCAACCTGGACCTGCTCGAGCAAATCCGCCCCGGAGTCGGGGCTCATACGGCCTTGAGCATCGAGTCGCCGCAGTTGTTGCACTTGAGGATCGCCGTCGAGGACATCCGCACGATCGTCGAGTGCTCGCCGCAGTTGGGGCACACCGACGTCAGCTCGAACCGGCGCAGGCAGTAGACGCACCGGTAGCGGCCGGGGAGGTTCGTCGGCCGCAGCCACGGCTCGCCGCAGTTCGGGCACTGCGGGCCGAGGTCGACGGCGGCCTTGCCGTGGGTGTCGGGCTCGCCCTCCATCCTCAGGCTCGGCGCATGCGGGCGATGAAGAAGCCGGCGGTGCTGTCGCGGTGCGGCAGCGTCAGCAGGCAGCGGGCCCCCGGCATACCGCGGGCGGGCATCGCCCGGCCCAGCGCCCACGCCGGCAGCTCCGCCGCGAGATCGTCGATGCCGAAGTCGGCGTGGGAATCGAGGAAGGCGGCGATCAGTCGCTCGTTCTCAGTCGAAGAGATCGTGCACGTAGAGTAGACAAGCACGCCGCCCGGACGTACCGCGCGGGCGGCTGCGGCGAGAATCCGCGCCTGCGCGGCCGCCATCTCGGCGACCCTGCCGGGGTCGATGCGCCAGCGCAGGTCGGGGCGCGCCTGGAGCGTGCCGAGGCCCGAGCACGGCGGATCGACGAGGACGCGGTCGAACGACTCGCCGACGGGGCGTGGGCGCTCGGCGTCGGCCGTCTCCACACGCACGTTGCGGGCGCGCATGCGCCGCGCCGTGCGCTCGAGCGCTGCGGCGCGGCGGGGATCGCGCTCGACCGCCACCACCTCCCCGCTTCCGCCCATCAGGGCGGCGAGGTGCGTGCTCTTGCCGCCCGGAGCAGCGCACAGGTCGAGCACCCGCTCGCCGCGAGCGGGCCCGAGCACGCGGGAGACGAGCATCGCCGCACGCGACTGCGCCAGCAGCTCGCCCCCGCTCCACTGCGGCGAGCCGTGGACGTCGAAGGCCTCCTCGAGCACGAGTGCCTCGGGGATCGCCGGGTCGAGCCGGCTGCGCACGCCGAGCTCCTGCGCCAGCTCGCCCGCGCTCGTGAGCAGCGTGTTCGCCCGCAGCGCGAGCTCGCTCGGCTCGTTGTCGGCAGCCATCAGCGCGCGTGTCGCATCCGCTCCGAGCATGTCCCACCACATCCGCGCGATCCAACCCGGATGCGAATGGCGAAGCGCCGCCTGCTCGGGCGTCGTGTCGGGAAGCGCCTCGACGATCCCGAGCGCGTCCTCGCGCACGGCTCGCCGAAGGACGGCGTTGACGAGCCCGTGGCCTGCGCGCCCGCCTCCCCGCGCGAGCGTGACGGCGTCGTCGACGACGGCGTGGTCGGGGGCGCCGTGCAGGTAGCAGAGCTCGTACAGCGCGAGCCGTAGCGCGGCAAGCAGGTGGGGGTCGAGGCGGTCGGGCGGGCGGTCGCTGAACAGGCCGACGAGATGGTCGAGCGTGTCGCGTCGCTGCACCGTGCCATACGCGAGCCGCATCGCCAGAGCGCGATCGCGGGCGTCGAGGCCGCGCGACTCGGTGACGAGCGCCAGGTCGGTGTAGGCGCCGCGCTCGAACACGCGCCGCAGCACGCGATAGGCACAGCGCCGAGCAGGAGCGGCGCTCCGGGCTTGCGAGCTCACCCCGGCATTGTCGCTAGCCGGTGCGGCTCACCGCACGCGGCGCGAGCGCGTCAGCCACGTCCCGCGCGAGCCGCTGCGCCTCCGGCTCGGACAGCGTGGCGGTTGTCACACGGATCGCATGCCCGGGGCTGCGCAGCCGGTACGGGCGCCCCGCCGCCACCACCCAGCCGCGCTGGAGCAGGGAGGACACCGCGGCGGCCTCGTCGGGCACCGGGATCCAGACGTTGAGCCCGGCCTCGCCGTGCGCCTCCACCCCGAGGCGCCGCAGGCCACGCACGAGCCGGGAGCGCCGCGCGGCATAGGCCTCGCTCGCGCGCTCCACCTGTGAGCGCACGCCCTCGTCTCGCCACAGCTCGACCACGATCGCCTGCAGCACGTGGCTCACCCAGCCCGGCCCGCACTGCTGGCGTCCCTGCACGCGGGCAACCGTGAGCTCATCGCCCGCGAGCACCGCGAGGCGCAGGTCGGGACCGAGCGACTTCGCCACAGAGCGCGTGGCGCTCCAGCGCTCGCGCCCGGGTGCGAGCGTGCGCAGCGGCGCGCCCGCCACCGGGCCAAGGTGGTCGTCCTCGATGAGCAGCGCCTGCGGGTGCGCGTCGAGCACGGCTCGCAGCTCGCGTGTGCGAGCGGCGTCGAGGGCGGCGCCCGTGGGGTTCTGCCCGCGGGGCGTGATGACGAGCGCCCGCGCACCGGCAGCGAGGGCGCGCGCGAGCGCCCCGGGGAGCATCCCGCGGTCGTCGAGCGCCACCGGCTCGAGCGCGAGGCCGAGCGCGCGCAGCAGGTCGTACAGCGCGGCGTAGCCGGGGTCCTCGACGGCCACCCGGTCGCCCGGCCGCAGGTGCGCCTGGAGCACGCGCTCGATCCCGTCGAGCGCGCCGCTCACCACGCAGAGGGCATCCGCCGGGACGCCGTCCGCCCGCAGCTGCTCGTGGGCGAGCTCGACGAGCTGCGGGAGCACGGGCGCCTCTCCGTAGAGCGACACCGGCGGCCTGCAGCGCGCGAGCACTGGCCCGAGGGCGGGAAGCAGCGCCGGGTCCGGGTTCCCCTTCGAGAGATCACGTGCTCCGTCGGGCACGGGCGGAGCTGCGAGGGAGCCTCCCGGCGTCCCGATCGGCGGGCCCGTGCCGATACGCGTCGCGCGCCGCGGCTCGGTGACGACGACGCCGCGCCTGCGCAGCTCGGCGATGGCAGCAGCCACCGTGACGGCGCTGAGGCCGGTGTCGGCTGCGAGCCGCCGCACGGACGGGAGCACCTCGCCCGGGGCGAGCCGGCCCGCGGCGACCGCCGTCTCGACGTCGCGCACGAGCTCGGCTGCGCTTCCGCCACGTATGCGATACTGTGTCAGCTCAGTCACCAATCTGTACTATGACAGAAACCAGGGACAACCCGACAGAACGACCGCTTCGAGCCGCCGCCGGCGGCTCCTCGCCGCGATCGGAGCGCGTGCGACTGCGGCGCAAGCGCGAGCGCGGCAGCTACGACCGCGCGGCGATCGACGCGATCCTCGACGAGGGTCTGATCGCCCACCTCGGCATCGTCGGCGAGGACGGGCAGCCGTTCGTCGTCCCCACGCTGCACGCCCGCAGCGGCGACACCGTCTACTGCCACGGCTCGGCCGCCGGACGGACGACGCGCGCCCTCGCCTCCGGCGCACCGGTGTGCCTGACCGTGTCGCTGCTCGACTCGCTCGTCCTCGCGCGCTCGGCGATGCATCACTCGGCCAACTACCGCTCGGCGATGATCCTCGCCCGCGCGCGCAGCGTCGAGGACCCCGCCGAGAAGCTCGCCGCGGCAGAGGCGGTCGTGGAGCACATCATCCCGGGCCGCTGGGCGGACGTGCGCCCCCCCACCGAGAACGAGCTGAAGGCGACGGCCTTCCTGGCCCTGCCGATCAACGAGGCCTCAGCGAAGGCGCGCTCGGGCCCGCCCCTGGACGACGAGGAGGACTATGCGCTGCCGGCGTGGGCGGGCGAGCTGCCGCTACACACCGGGGCAGGAGAGCCGATCCCCGACGCCCGGCTCGCGGCGGGGATCGCCCCGCCCTCCTACGTGACGAGCTACCGCCGCGCGGGCGCGGCGTGGCCGCGCAGGTAGGCGGCGGCGTCCATCGGCCGCCCGCCCGGCGGCTGCACGCACAACAGCTCGAGGATGCCCGGGTGACAGCCGAGGAGCAGGCGCCCGGCGACGGTCTGGACCCCGTGCGCGAGCGCGGCACCGGCGCCCGTGCCCTGCTCGGAGCCCGCGCCCGTGCCCTGGTAGGAGCCCGCGAGCGTCTCGTCGCCCGGGGTGTCGGAGCCCCCGTCGAGCAACGCCACCCGCCGGACGCCGAGGACGCTTCCGTCCGGCAGCTCGACGCGGGCGCCGATGTGCGGGTGCAGCGCCCGCACGACGCGCTCGAGCTCGACCGCGGGGCGGCGCGGGTCGAGCAGCCTGTCGGCGGGACCGATCTTCTCGGCGTAGGTGACGCCCTCGCTCGGCTGCTCCTCGAACGGAGGCCCCTGCTCGAGCGCGCGCTCGAGCAGCTCGCCGGCGAGAGCCTCCAGGCGCGGCGCGAGCGAGCCGTAGGTGTCATCGGCAAGGATCGGCTCGGGCGCGGCGAGGCTGACCGGGCCGCTGTCGAGGCCTGCCGTGAGGCGCATGATCGACACGCCGGTCTCACGGTCACCCGCCATGATCGCGCGCTCCACCGGTGCGGCTCCGCGCCAGCGCGGCAGCAGCGACGGGTGGACGTTGATGATGTCGTGCTCGGACAGCAGCGGCTCCTTGATGAGCGCGCCGAACGCGCACACGACGACCGTCTGGCGTCCGCCCCCTCCGGTGCCGGCGATCAGCTCGCGGGCGCCGGGGTCGTTGATGCTCTCGGGCTGCTCGAGCGTCAGCCCCAGCTCGCGCGCGCGCACGGCGACCGGAGGCGCCGCGGAGCTGCGACCGCGTCCGCGCGGCCGGTCGGGGCGCGTGACGACGAGCGCGGGGCGGTGCCGCCCCGCTGCCAGTCGCGCGAGAAGCACGGCGGCGAAGTCGGACGTTCCCAGATAGACCGTCGCCAAGGGCGCCGCCCGGCGGCTACTCGCCGCTCGCGCCCTCCCGCTCGGCGCTCGTGCCCTCCCCGTCTGCGCTCGCGGCCTCCCCCTCTGCGCTCGCGCCCTCGCGCTCGGCGCCCGAGCCGTCGCGCGGCTCGCCGCCGGCGCCCTCGCGCTGCGCCTCCCGCATCGCCCGCATCGCCTGCTTGCGCTCCTCGCGGGATATGCGGTCGAGGATCAGCACTCCGTCGAGATGGTCGATCTCGTGCTGGATCACGCGGGCGCGCAGGCCCTCGGCGTCGATCTCGAGCGACTCTCCCTGCGCGTCCCGCGCGCGCACACGCACCTGTGCCGGCCGCTCGACCTCGACGTGCACTCCGGGAAGACTGAGGCAGCCCTCTTCGGCGACCTCGACCTCCTCGCTCGACCACTCGATGACAGGGTTCACGAGCGCCGTGAGCTCGTCCTCCTCGTAGGCCTTGAACACGAGCACGCGGTGCAGCACGCCCACCTGGTTGGCGGCGAGTCCGATGCCGAGCGCGTCGCCCATCAGCTCCCCCATGCGCGCGACCTCGCTGCGCAGGTCCTCGTCGAAGCGCTCCACCGGCAGCGCCGAGGCGCGCAGCGCCGGATCACCCAGCTTGCGAACGTGCGCCAGCGCGGCATCCCGCCGCGCGCGCGTCTCGGGGTCGAGCTCGGGGATCGACTGCTCGTGCTCGGGCGAGGAGACCTCGACGTCGTCCTCGACGGCGGACGGCGCCTGCTGCTCGACGGTGTCCTGCTGCTCGGCCATCCCCGCCAGTCTATGAGCAGAGCCCGCGCCGGAGGGCGTGCGGCCCGAGCGCGGCGCCGCGGCTCAGTGCCTGCGGTGGACCGCCGGCGCCGGCTTCAGCGTCACCGTCTGGTGCGTCACGCTCGACAGCCCGGCGAGGTCGTGCGCAGTGATCGTCATCACCGCCCGCAGCGGGTGGTGGTGGCCGAAGTAGGAGCGTCCCTTGCTCGACAGGTGCAGCGTGAGCGACCCCGTCGTGCCGCCGCCGAGCCTGAACGAGCCGGCGGTGAGCGTCAGGACCGCCGGGCGCGGACGCGACGCCGGGTGGGCTCCGGCGAGCACTGCCTGCAGCGTGCGCAGCGCGAGCGACCCCGCGCATCCGCTCGCCCCGGCGGGGCACGACACCTGCACCTTGAGCACGCCGGCGGTGCTCACCGTGAGGGTGGTGCTCGCCAGTCGCGCCGCAGGGGCGAGCGAGCCCGGCGCCGTGGAGCTGAAGCCCGCCACGCCGAGGCTGCCGCCGGGACTCCGCGCTTCTTCTTCGAGCTTCCGTTTCGCCGCAGCTTCTTCTTCGAGCTTCCTCTTCAACGCCGCCGCTTCTTCTTCTTCGTGCTTCCTCTTGGCGGCGGCTTCTTCTTCATGCCTTTCTTTGGCGGCTTCTTCTTCGTGCTTGTTCGCTTCTTCTTCTTTTTTCTTCGCTTCTTCTTCTTCTTCGTGTTTGGCTTCGGCGATCGTGATCACGTGGACGGGCTGTTCGACCTTCGTGCTCGTCAGCCCGTAGTTGTCCGTGACCGTGAGGCCCACCTCGTATTCCCCGGCGGCGGCGTAGGTGTGAAGCGGCGCCGCGCTGTGGTTCACCGGCGAGCCGTCGCCGAACGTCCAGGACCAGGCGGTGATGGAGCCGCCCGGATACGGATCGTGCGATCCGGAGGAGCCGAAGCCGGCGCCGGTTCCTTCGACGAGCTTCGCCGGCGGCGTGATGACGGCGGTGGGGAACAGCGGCTTGAATGCTTCGATCCCGTTCGGCGCACCGACGCCGCTCGGCCCGTCGAAGCCCGCGCGGGCGTCGCAGGAGCTCGTCCCTTCGCAGTCGAGCGGACCGAACCGTTCGTTGATTTCGGGCTCGCCGCACGGTCCGGGGGCTTCGCCGTCACAGAAGCCGTTGCCGCCCTGCGTGACGTCGTAGAGGGAGCTGCCCCCGAGGTGCCCGTACAGCATCACCGCGGGCGCGCTCAGCCCGTCCGCGCCGCCGGCGAGCGCGTAGAGCGAAGCGATCAGCGGTGAGCTCAGCGACGTGCCGCCGAACGTCTGCCAGCCCGCTTCGAAGACTTTTTCCAGTTTCGGGCATTTCGAGCCGCAGTAGTCGAAGGTGTCGTAGATGTCGAACCCGGTCACGGGGTCCGCATCGGCGGCGACGTCGGCGACGAGGCGGTTGCCGCCACACGCCGCGGACCCGTAGCCGGCAGCTTTCGACTGCCACAGGCCGGCGCTGAACAGCGTGCTGCAGCCGCCGCCGGAGGCATAGCCCGGTCCGAGTTTGTTCGCGTAGGCGACCCCGTAGTCGTTCCACACGCTCTCGGAGGAGCGCGTGCCGTCTTCGTGCAGGTGCAGCGCGGTGCCCCCGACCGCCACCACCGACTGCAGCGAGGCGGGCACATCGGCCATCGCCGGCGGTTCGTAGCCGGCGAGCACGTCGTTCCAGTCGCCCCAGCCGAAGTCGCCCGCGGCGGCGGTGATGACGACGCCGGGGTGTTTGTAGCGCGCCCGCAGTTCGGCCGGCATGCCTTCCTCGGGGCCGCCGTAGGAGTTCGACACCTCCGTGGCGCCGAGCGGCACCGCCTCTTCGACCGCCGCCGAGAGGTCTTCGTACGACGCGCTCTTGGCCTCGACGAGCAGGATCTTGCAGCCTTCGCACGCCGCGCGGACCGCCTGCACGTCGAGGCTGGTCTCCGTCGACCAGCCTTTGCTGTCTGCGGCGGGAAGCGCTTTGGCTTCTTCGCTGCCGGTCTGGTTGACCTTCTTGAAGCAGCCGCTCGCTTTCGTGCATTCGCCCAGGCCGTAGTGTTCGTCGAAGGCTTTGAGGTCGGCTTCGATATTGGGGTCGTCATAGGCGTCGACGACAGCGACCGTCTGCCCAGTCCCGCCCGTGCGGTCATAGCCGTACGCCTTCGCGAGCTGGGCGGGCGTGTAGCCGCCCGCCGGACCGGCTCCTGTGGCGTAGGCGCCCGCGGTGAATGCCTCGACGCCCGGGCTCGCCGCGCTCGCTGCCGACACGGGCCTGCGCGCGATCGCGAAGCACGCGGCGCGCGAACCGCTCGGACGTGCGCAGGAGTGCGTCAGGCGCGCGTAGCGGATGTGCGCCGGCGAGGCAGCGGCCGTTGCTGCGAGCGCCAGCCACGCGACGACGGCGAGGACCGACACGCTTCTGCGCCGGCGCGCTCGCCCCGGCGGCGGAGCGGGTGTTGCATCTCCGTTCTCGTCTGGGTCCTCCGTGACCCCCGTGTTACTGCGCTCCATCCGATGCCCCCATCCGCTTACAAGGCCGGCGGAGGATAGCGGCCGCAGGTGCCGGGTTCCAGTGGTCTGACTCTCGCGGGCGTCAGCCTGCAGAGGCCGTGCCGCCCGGCTCCGCGGCGACGGCGCTACTGCGGGTCGACGTCGACGCTGAAGCTCACTCCGGGATGCGCGCCGCAGGACGCCGCCTGCTGCACCGCGTCGCCCACCGCGGCGACGGCGGGGCGGCGCTCCTTCGCCTTGACGACGAGGACGTGCCGCTCGCGGCCGCGCAGCCGGAACAGGGAGGCGGGCCCGAGCACACTCGTCTCGCCCGGGTCGAGCGCCGCAGCGAGGCGTTCGCCCACCTCCCGCGCCGCCGCGAGCGAGCGCGATGCGTCCTCGGCGGCGAGAACGATCCGGATCAGATGCGAGAACGGCGGATAGCCCAGCGCCCGGCGCCGCTCGATCTCACCGGTGAGGAAGCCGTCGCTGTCGTGCCGTGCCGCGTGCACGATCGCGCGCGCGTCGGGGGCGATCGTCTGGACGAGCACTTTGCCCTGGCTCCCGCGCCCCACCCTGCCCGCGAGCTGGGCGATCAGCGCGAACGTCCGCTCCTCGGCGCGGAAGTCGGGGAAGCGGAGCGTCGCGTCGGCATCGAGCACGACGCCGAGCACGACGTCGGCGAAGTCGTGCCCCTTCGCCACCATCTGCGTGCCGATCAGCACGCCCCGTTCCGCCGCCTCGAAGCGCCGCAGCAGGGTCGCCACGCCGCCGTCGCCGCCGTCGCCGTCGCCGGTCGCTCCCGCAGCACCGCCGAGCACGTCCGCGTCGAGCCGGAAGACGGGGAAGGCGCCGTCGTCGAGCAGCCGTGCGAGCTCGTGCTGCAGGCGCTCGGTGCCGGCGCCGTGGCGGGCGACGGACGTCGAGGCGCACCCTCCGCAGCGCGCCGGACCGGGCTCGCGGTGGCCGCAGTGGTGGCATGCGAGGAAGTCCCCCGCGCGGTGCAGCACGAGCGCGACGTCGCAGTGCGGGCAGCACCAGACGCGCCCGCAGGAGCGGCATGAGAGGAAGTTGGACCAGCCGCGGCGGTTGAGCATCACGATCGCCTTGCCGCCGTTCGAGCGCAACTCGGCGAGCGCCTGCGCCGTCGCCGGATGCAGGCCGTGGCGCTCGCCGCGCATGTCGAGCACGCTCACCTCGGGCAGCGGACGCCCATCGACCCGCCTCGAGAGCGTGCACGTCACCGTGCCCTGCACCGTCTCCGGACGCGGCGTGGCGCTCCCGAGGAGCAGCAGCGCGCCGCAGCGCGCCGCCCGCTCGCCGGCGACCTCGCGCGCGTCGTAGCGTGGATCGCCTTCGTGCTTGTAGGAGGGATCGTGCTCCTCGTCGAGCACGACCAGGCCGAGGTCCTCGATCGGCGCGAACACGGCGGAGCGCGGCCCTACGCACACCCGCGCCTCGCCCTCGCGCAGTCGCCTCCACTCGGCGTAGCGCTGCCCGGGGGTGAGCCGCGAGTGCAGCACCGCGACGGTGTCGCCGAGACGGTCGCGGAAGCGCGCGACGATCTGCGGCGTGAGCGCGATCTCGGGCACGAGCACGATCGTGCCGCGGCCCTGCTCGAGCGCCGCGGCGGCAGCGCGAAGGTAGATCTCGGTCTTGCCCGAGCCGGTGACGCCGTGCAGCAGCCGCCGCTCGAAGCGCCGCTCGCCGAGCGCCGCGAGCAGCGGCGCGAGCGCGTCCCCCTGCTCGGCGGTGAGCGGCGGCGGCTGCGGGCGGCGCACGCCGACGGGCAGATGCTCGGGCGGAGGGCTGCCGCGGCGCTTGCGCCCGCTCAGCCGGCGCGTCGCGTCCGGCGGGAGCACGAGCGCGAGGGCGCGAGCGGTCGTCGAGCAGTATTCCTCGGCGAGCCAGCTCGCGAGCTGCACGAGCTCGGCGGGCACGCCCAGCTCGATGGCGCGCAGCGGTGCGAGCAGCTTGTCCGCCGCGATCTCGCTGCTGTCCGCGAGCCCCACCACGACGCCCAGGACCTCGCGACGGCCGAAGGGGACGACGAGCATCGAACCCACCCCCACCGTCCCGTCCCTGAGCTGCTCGGGCAGGCGGTAGTCGAACGGCCCGCGCAGCGCGCGGGTCCTCGTCATCGGCTCCACCTGGGCGATTGCGGCCATCGCCCGGACCCTAGAGCGAGCTCCGGTCAGAGGCCGGCGGCGGCGCGCAGCGCCTGCGCCTTGTCGGTGCGCTCCCACGTGAAGTCGTGGTCTTCGCGCCCGAAGTGCCCGTAGGCAGCGGTCTTCTGGTAGATCGGCCGGTGCAGCTTGAGCTCCTCGCGGAAGGCGCCCGGCCGCAGGTCGAACACCTCGTCCACCGCGCGCGCGATCTGCCCGCGCCCGACGCCGTGGGCTTCGGTGCCGAACGTCTCAACCATCACCGACACCGGGTGCGCGACGCCGATCGCGTACGCCACCTGCACCTCGGCGCGGTCGGCCAGGCCCGCCGCGACGATGTTCTTCGCCACCCAGCGCGCGGCGTAGGCGGCGGAGCGGTCCACCTTGGATGGGTCCTTCCCCGAGAACGCGCCGCCGCCGTGGCGCGCCATGCCGCCGTAGGTGTCGACGATGATCTTGCGGCCGGTGAGGCCGCAGTCGCCCATCGGCCCGCCGATGACGAACCGCCCGGTGGGGTTGACGAGGAAGTTGCGCACGAGCTTGCGCTCGTCGTAGAGGTCTCCGGGCAGGACGGGCCGCAGCACGTGCTCGACGAGGTCGGGCTTGATCAGCGACTCGCTGTCGATCCCGTCGGCGTGCTGGGTGGAGATCAGGATCTTTTCGATCTCCACCGGCCGGCCCGATTCGTAGCGGACGGTCACCTGCGTCTTGCCGTCGGGGCGCAGATATGGGACGACCTCGCCCTTGCGCACCTCCGACAGGCGCTTGGCGAGCTTGTGCGCGAGTGAGATCGGCAGCGGCATCAGGTCGTCGGTCTCGTTCGTGGCGTAGCCGAACATCATCCCCTGGTCCCCCGCTCCCGCGACGTCGAGCTCGTCTTCGTCGGCGGGGTCGTGGCGCGTCTCGTACGCGGAGTCGACTCCCTGGGCGATGTCGGGTGACTGTTTGTCGATCGCGTTGATGACCGCACACGTGTCGCAGTCGAAGCCGTAGGCGGCGTTGTCGTAGCCGATGCGGCGAACCGTCTCGCGCGCGACGTCCTGGATGTCGACGTACGTGTCGGTGGAGATCTCCCCGGATACGACGATCAGCCCCGTGTTCACGAGCGTCTCGCAGGCCACGCGGCCGTAGGGGTCGTCGCGGAGCACGGCGTCGAGCACGCCGTCGGAGATCTGGTCGGCGATCTTGTCGGGGTGCCCCTCCGTCACCGACTCGGAGGTGAACAGGTACTCGTTGTCCGAAGGCGCGTTCATGGCTGGCTGTGTCGGCTCCAGGGTGGCTTGCGGGGATCGATGGCTGCCGCCCGTGGGCGGGAGGGCAGAGTCTATGCGGCGCGCGCGCGTCCGCGCTGCCCGCGCTGCCCGCGCTCGACGAAGTCGATGATGAGCGGCACGCCGTCGAGCGAGTAGCGGGCACGCAGGCGGTTCTCGAGGAAGTAGGCGTAGTCGCGCGTCACCCGTGTCGCGGGAGTTCACCTGCACGGCGAAGCGCGGCGGCCGCACGCCGATCTGCGTCATGTAGATCAGCTTCAGCCGGTGCTGCGGGGAGCCCCTGCGCGTCCCGACGGGCGGCTGGCGAGCCTGCACCAGCTCCGACAGGAAGCGGTTCAGCTCGGGGGTGGGAATGCGCCCCGACATGCGGTCGCCGAGCGCAATCGCCTCGGTGAGGACGCGCGAGACGTGCCTGCCGGTGGCGGCGCTCGCGGTGAGCACGCGCGGGCGGAGCCGGAGCTTGGCGGCAACGCGGGCGCGTTCGTGGTCGAGGTCGAGGCGCGAGCCGTCCTCCTCGGCGCCCTCCTGCAGGTCCCACTTGTTCAGGACGATCGCGGTCGCGCAGCCCGCCTTCATCGCGAGCTCGGCGACGCGCAGGTCCTGCGCGGTGATGCCGTCGGTGCTGTCGCAGACGACGAGCGCGACGTCCGCCCGCTCGGCGGCGCGCTGGGAGCGCAACGCCGTGTAGTACTCGACGGAGTCTGCCACCTTCGACTGGCGGCGCATCCCCGCCGTATCGACGATGACGAGGCGGCGCTCGCCGACGGCGAGCGCCGTGTCGATCGCGTCACGCGTCGTCCCGGCGCGCTCGGAGACGATCACGCGCTGCTCGCCGAGGAAGCGGTTGACGAGCGAGGACTTGCCCACGTTGGGGCGCCCGATCACCGCCAGGCGGATGTCCTGCGGCTCGTCCTCGTGCTCGCCGTCGGGGAGAAGCTCGACGATGCGGTCGAGCAGGTCTCCGGAGCCGAGGCCCTGCGCCGCCGACACAGCCACGGGCTCGCCGAGGCCGAGGCCGTGGAACTCCGCCGCGAGCGGCATCTCGGCGACGCTGTCGCACTTGTTGGCGGCGACGATCGCCGGCAGCGGCGCGCGGCGAAGCTCATCGGCGAGCTCCTCGTCCCCGGGCCGCAGGCCGGCGCGCGCGTCGACGACGAGCACGACGACGTCGGCGTCGGCGATCGCCGCGCCGCGCCTGCTCGCGGATCGAGCCCGCGAGCGGGTGCTCGTCGCGAAGGTCCACGCCTCCCGTGTCGATCAGCACGAAGCGCCGGCCGTTCCACTCGCACTCGAGCTCCTTGCGGTCGCGTGTCACGCCGGGCTGCTCGTGCACCACCGCCTCGCGGCTGCCCGTGAGGCGGTTGATGAGCGAGGACTTGCCCACGTTCGGGTAGCCGACGACAGCGACCTTCATCGGTCCAGTATGTCGCGCGCAAGCGCGGCGATCCGGGCGACGACCTCCTCGACGCCGACACCGCTGGTGTCGAGCACCACCGCCCCGGGCGCCGCCCGCAGGGGGCTGTGGCTGCGGCGGCTGTCGCGCTCGTCGCGGAGCGCCTGCTCTGCCAGGACGGTGGACGCATCGGCCCCGAGCTCCACCGCGCGGCGCCGCGCGCGCTCGGATGGGTCCGCTGTGAGGAACACCTTGATCGCCGCCTCGGGGGCGACGACGGTGCCGATGTCCCGGCCCTCGGCGACCCAGTCGCCCTGCGCGAGCAGCTCCCGCTGCTTGAGCACCAGCACGTCGCGCACCGCCTGCTCCGCCGCGAGCAGGGATGCCGCCTCGCTGACCTCGGGCGTGCGGATCGCGCCCCGTCACGTCCTCGCCGTCGAGCAGAACCCGCACGCCGTCGCGCCCGGGGTCGATCGTCGGCACCGCGCGCGAGCTCGGCCGGCGCGCGCGCCGGGTTGCGCAGCGACAGCAGCCCGACGCAGCGATACATCGCACCGCTGTCGAGATAGCCGAAGCCGAGCGAGGCGGCGAGCGCGCGCGCGACGGTCGACTTGCCCGCGCCGGCTGGGCCGTCGATCGCGATCACCATCGTCGCGGCCTCATCGCCGCACGAGGCTTCCGAGATCCTCGATGAACCCGGGATACGACACCGACGCCGCCTCCATCCCCACGACCTCGACACCCTCCGCCGAGGCGAGCCCGGCGACCGCGCCGAGCATCGCCATGCGGTGGTCGCCGTGCGCGTCGAGCCTGCCCCCGCGCAGGCCCCCGGTGCCGCGCACGGCGAAGCCGTCGTCGGTCGCCTCGATATCCGCGCCCAGGCCGCGCAGGCCCTCGACGACCCCGGCGATGCGATCGGACTCCTTCACGCGCAGCTCCTGCGCGCCGCGCACGACCGTCTCGCCCTCGGCGAAGCAGCCGAGCAGCGCGACGAGCGGGCAGCTCGTCGATCGCCAGCGGCACCTCCTCGGGCTCCACCGTGGTCGCCTCGAGCGCGCCGTGTGCCACGTCGAGGTCGCTCACCGGCTCGACCGGCGAGAGCGGCCGACCCGTCCTCCTCGAGGTCTCCGAGCACGATCCCGCGCATCCGCCTGAGGATCCGCAGGAAGTCCGGTCCGCGTCCAGTTGACGCCGACGTCGGCCACGAGCAGGCGCGAGCCGGGCACGAGCACGCCGGCGGCGACGAGGAACGCGGCGGAGCTCGGGTCGCCGGGGACGGTCACGCTGGTCGAGCAGCAGCTCGTCGGCGTTCAGCACCGACACGCTGCTCGTCCTCGCGCGATGACCGCCACCCCCGCCGCGAGCAGCATGCGCTCGGTGTGGTCGCGTGATCGTGCCGGCTCGTGGACGGTCGTGCGCCCGTCGGCGGCGAGCACCGGCGAACAGCACGCACGACTTCACCTGCGCGCTCGCCACCGCCATCTCGTAGTCGATCGCACCAGCCGCGAGCCGCGCACGACGAACGGCGGGAAGCGGCCTTCGGTGGCGTCGATCTCGGCTCCCATCCGTGTGAGGGGCTCCGCGATCCGGTCCACCGGCCGGCGCCGGATCGAGCCGTCGCCGTCGAGCGTGAAGCGCCCGCCCGTCCTGCGCCGCGAGCCAGCCCGGGAGCAGGCGCATGAGCGTGCCCGCGTTGCCGACGTCGATCGGCGCGCTCGGGCTCGCGCGCCTCGCGCAGGCCGGTGCCGCGCACGACGACGGCGCCGTCGTGCACCTCCACGAGCGCGCCGAGCGCGCGCACGGCATCGAGCGTGGAGTTCGTGTCGGCGGCGTGCAGGTAGCGCTCGATCCGCACCGGCTCCGAGGACATCCGCCGAGCAGCGCGGCGCGATGGGAGATCGACTTGTCCGCGGGCGCGCGCAGCTCGCCCGCGAGCCCCCGGCTCGGCTCGAAGCGCATGTTCACGGCGCCCTCCTCACGCCTCCGCGACCGGGAAGCCGAGCCCCGCGATCAGCTCGCGCGCGCGCTCGTCCTGGCCCTCGCCGCCGATCCACAGCGCGATCACTCCCTGGCGGTTGTCCTCGGATGGGGACAGCGCCATGTCGAGGATGTTCACGCCCGCGCGCCCCAGCGCGAGCGCGATCTCGGCGATCACGCCGGGGCGGTTGGGCACCGACGCGCGCAGCTCGCGGACGGGCCCGCCCACGAGGCCCGCGCCGAGCAGCGCGTCGCGCTCGGCGCGCGCGTTGTCGTTCCAGCCGGCGACCGCGGCCGCGTCGCCGCCGGCGAGCCAGCCGCGCAGCTCCTGCAGGCGCGTCGAGAGCTCGTCGATGCCGTCGATCAGCGCGTCGCGGTTGGACATGTAGATGTCGGTCCAGATCGCGCTGCTCGCACCCGCCACGCGCGTGGCGTCGCGGAAGCTCGGGCCCGACCGCGGGCAGGCGCTCGGCACCCTCCCCGCCGAGCAGCCCGCTCGCCTGGCCGACGAGCAGGTTGGCGAGCACGTGCGGCAGGTGCGAGACGCACGCCATCAGGCGATCGTGCGTCTCGGCGTCGATCGCGGTTGGACGCGCGCCGAGCGCCCGGAGCAGCCGGTGCAGGCGCTCGTACAGGACCCCGGAGGTGCCGTGGGCGGGGGTCAGGTACCACGTGGCGCCGTCGAACAGATCCTCGCGCGCATGCTCCACGCCCGAGGTCTCGGCGCCCGCGAGCGGGTGACCGCCGACGAAGCGCTCGTCGGCGCCCGCGTCGGCGAGCGAGCCGCTTCGTGGAGCCGACGTCGCTCACGACGCAGTCCGGCGCGGCGGCTGCGAGCGCGCGCCGGACGGCGTCGGGCAGGGCGCCCACGGGCGCAGCGACGAACACCACCTCGGCGTCGGCCACGGCCTCCTCGAGGTCCGCATAGGCCTCGTCGACCGCGCCGATCTCGAGCGCCTTCGCGCGCACCGCCTCGTCGGGGTCGTACCCGCGCACGCGCGCACCGCCTCGCGCGCGCGCTGCGAGGCCGATCGATCCGCCGATCAACCCGACGCCGAGGACGGCTAGGCGCATCCGGTCAGGGTGCCGCCGTCCGCGCACGAGCCGCGCGGCGGTCGCGGACGGACTGCGCCAGTCCCTCGAGCAGCTCGACGGTGGTATTCCAGTCGATGCAGCCGTCGGTGATCGACTGCCCGTAGCGCAGCTCGGTGCCCGGCTCGAGCTCCTGGCGCCCGGCGAGCAGGAACGACTCCACCATCACGCCCACGATCGCCTCGTCGCCGAGCGCGATCTGCTTGCCGACCTCGCTCGCCACGTGCGGCTGGCGCTCGGGGTCCTTGCCGCTGTTGTCGTGGCTGACGTCGATCATCACCCGGCGCGGCAGACCGGCGGCGTCGAGCAGCTCGAGCGCGCGCGCCACGTGGGCGGCGTCGTAGTTGGGCTCTCCCCTGCCGCCGCGCAGGATGAGGTGGCAGTCGCTGTTGCCGCGCGTGTACAGGACCGCCGGCGTGCCGCTGTGGATCGATGCCCGCGAACGCGTGTCGCGCGGCCGCGGCGCGCACCGCGTCGACCGCCACCTGCACGTTGCCGTCGGTGCGGTTCTTGAAGCCGACCGGCATCGACAGCCCGGAGCCGAGCTGGCGGTGGATCTGGCTCTCGGTCGTGCGCGCGCCGATCGCTCCCCACGAGACGGCGTCGGCGATGTACTGCGGCGTGATCGGATCGAGGAACTCGCAGCCCACCGGCAGGCCCACCTCGAGCACGCCCAGCAGCACGCGCCGCGCGAGGTGCAGCCCCGCATTGACGTCTCCCGATCCGTCGAGATGCGGGTCGTTGATCAAGCCCCTTCCAGCCGATCGTCGTGCGGGGCTTCTCGAAGTACACCCGCATCGCTATCACCAGCTCGCCGCGCACGGCGCCCGCGAGAGCCGCGAGCCTCCCCGCGTAGTCGAGCGTGGCGTCGGGGTCGTGGACGCTGCACGGCCCGACGATCGCGAGCAGCCGATCATCGACTCCCTCGAGGATCGCGTGGACGTCGTTGCGTCCGCGCAGCGACGACGTCCGCCTGCGACGGCGCCGAGCGGCAGCTCGTCGAGCAGCGTGTCGGGTGCGAGCAGCGGGACGACGCGCTCGATCCGCCTGTCGCGGACGTAGTCGGCCGGTCGCACGTGGGCGCCCGCCGACTCAGACAAGCGCGGGCTCCTTTGCCCTCAGCGCCTTCCCCGCGAGCGCTGCCGCGCGCTCGACGGTGGCGTGCGAACGTCGCGAAGTCGTCCGCCCTCAGCGACTGCGGGCCGTCGCAGATCGCCTCGTCGGGATCGGGGTGCACCTCGACGATGATCCCGTCCGCGCCCACGGCGGCGGCCGCCAGCGACAGCGGCCCCACGAGCTCGCGCCGCCCCGCGGCATGGCTCGGGTCGACGATCACGGGCAGGTGCGTGAGCTCCTTGAGCACGGGCACCGCCATCAGGTCGAGCGTGGAGCGGTAGGCGGTCTCGAACGTGCGGATGCCGCGCTCGCAGAGGATCACGTTCGGGGTTGCCCTCCTTGAGGATGTACTCCGCCGCCATCAGCAGCTCGTCGAGCGTCGAGGACAGGCCGCGCTTGAGCAGCGCGGGACGCCCCGAGCGGCCGATCTCCGACAGCAGCGGGTAGTTCTGCATGTTGCGCGCGCCCACCTGCACGACGTCGGCGACCTCGAGCACGGCGTCGATGTCGCGCAGGTCCATCAGCTCGGTGACGATCGGCAGCCCCGTCTCGGCCTTGGCCTCGGCGAGCAGCCTCAGGCCCTCCTGGCCGAGCCCCTGGAAGGCGTAGGGCGAGGTGCGCGGCTTGTACGCGCCGCCGCGCAGCAGCGTCGCGCCGGCGTCGCACACTGCGCGCGCGGTCTCGAGCGTCTGCTCGCGCGACTCGACCGTGCACGGGCCGGCGATCAGCGCGAAGTGCTCGCCGCCGACCTTGCGCCCGTCGATGTCGAGCACGGTGCGCTCGCCGTGCGTCGTCTGCAGCGAGGCGAGCTTGTACGGCTTCTCGACGACCGCCTCGACCTGCTCCTCGGTGGCGGTCTCCTTCATCACGATCATCACCTGCTCATTCCTTTCACTGACGCCTGGGCATGTTAGAGGTGCTGCGTTCGCCGCCATTCGGCGGACCGTGAGGGGGTGCGCAGGGCACCCGCGAGGGTGGCGCTCGGCCCCGTCGAGGGACCCGGTGCGGCCGCCGTCACCCGCTCACGGGCGGGCAGGGCCGAAGCGCCTAGCTAAATCGCCAGGCGTAGCGATACGACCACGTCGCGGACGCGGAAAGGGCGCTTCGTTCTGCTGCGGCCTCGATCAGGCATGGTCGTTCTCGAACGTTTGTAGCAGACGCGCGGGGCCCAGTCCAGCGCGAGAGGAGCCGCCGCCGGGCTCAGGCGACCGCCGGGCCGCGTCAGAGCAGCTCGGCGAGCGCGTCGAGGAAGCGGCGGTTCTCCTCGGGCAGCCCGTAGGTGACGCGCAGCGCGGGCACGGGGCTGCCGAGCGCGCTGCCGCCGCGCACGAGCACCCCGCGCTCGGCGAGGCCGCTCAGGATCTCCTCCTCGTCGCGCTCCTCGCCGAGCTCGAACCAGCAGAAGTTCGCCTGCGAGTCGGCCGGCTCGAGCCCGAGCGCGCGCAGGCGCTCGTCGACGGAGATGCGCTCCGCGACGGTTGCGGTGACCCGCTCGATGACGGCGTCCTGGTGGGCGAGCGCCTCCGTCGCGGCGGCCTGGGCGAGCGCGTTGCAGAAGAACGGCTGGCGCACCTGGTCGAGCGCGCGCGGCAGCTCCTCGGAGCCGCACAGGGCGAAGCCCACGCGCAGCCCGCAGAGGCCGTGCACCTTGGAGAACGTGCGCAGCAGGACGAGGTTCGGGTGCGCGCTTGCAGCAGCTCGAGCGACGCGTCGGGGTCGTCGAGCAGGTTGAACTCGCAGTAGGCCTCGTCGACGATCACGCACACGTGCGGGGGCACCCGCTCGACGAAGTCCGCGATCTCCGCGAGCGGCAGCGCCGTGCTCGTCGGGTTGTTCGGGTTGCACACGATCACCAGGCGCGTCGCGACCGTGATCTCGCGCAGCATCCCCTCGAGGTCGTGGCGTCCCTCGCCGGTCGAGCGGGACGGTCACCGCGCGCGCGCCCGAGGCGGCGCTGAGGTGGGGGTAGACCGAGAACGACGGCCACGCGTAGACGAGCTCGGCGCCGGGCTCGAGCAGCGCCTCGCCCGCCGCCAGCAGGATGTCGCACGAGCCGTTGCCGATCGCGATGCGCGAGCGCGGGCACCTCGTAGCGCTCGCTGAGCGTGCGGCGCAGCAGCGAGCTCGCGGGGTCGGGATAGCGGTTGAGGCTGCGACAGCGCCCGCTCGATCGCCTCGCGCACCGCGGGCAGCGGCGGGAACGGCGACTCGTTGCTGGCAAGGCGCACGAGCGGCGCGTCCTGCGCGTAGCCGCCCGCCGCGGGGTACACGGGGATGCGCCTGATCCGCTCGGAGAACTCGATCGCCATCGACCCTATTCTGCCCGTGCTCGGTGGGTCGTGCAGGCTACTGCGCGTGGCTGAGGTCGGTGCGCAGCGCGCGCGCCTCGCCCAGGTAGACATGCGTCGGCACGTGGTCGTCGGACGCGTGGTAGTGGATCAGCACCCTGATCACCCGCGGCATCGCCCCCTGCACGGGGATCTCGCGGGCGCACAGCAGCGGCACCGCGTCGAAGCCGACGGCGCGCGCGGCGACCGCGGGGAACTCGGCGTCGAGGTCCTGCGGTGGCGGTGAAGATGCAGCTCACGACGCTCGCCGGCTCGAGCGAGTTGCGCGCCATGATCTCCTTCATCAGCTCGGTCGTCGCCGCGAGGATCTCCGGGTGCGGCATTGCGATCCACGCCGGTCGCGCCGCGCAGGGCGAAGAGCCTCATGGCGGGCGATTCTGTCAGAGGGCGAGCGCGCGCAGGCGCTCCACCTCCGCGGCCCGCAGGCGCCGGTGGGCGCCCGGAGCGAGCGCGCCGAGGCGCAGCGGGCCGAAGCCGGTCCGGCGCAGCTCGAGCACCGGGTGACCGACGGCGTCGCACATGCGCCGCACCTGGCGGTTGCGGCCCTCGCGGATCGTGAGCTCGAGCTCTCCGCCCGCCAGGCGCCGCACGCGCGCGGGCGCCGTGGGGCCGTCGTCGAGCTCGCACGCCCGCGCGAAGGCGCGCGAGCGCAGCGGCCCCCACCGGGCCCGCCGCGCGACGCGTCACGCGGTACACCTTCGGCACCTCGTAGCGCGGGATGCGTGAGCCGGTTGGCGAGCTCGCCGTCGTTCGTCAGCAGGATCAGGCCGCTGCTGTCGGCATCGAGCCGTCCGACCGGATACAGGCGCAGCCCGCCGGCCGGCACGAGCTCCACCACCGTCGGGCGGCCGTGGGTGTCGCGCGCGGTGGACACCACCCCCACGGGCTTGTTCACCGCGTAGACGACGCGCGGCTCGGGGCCGCCGATGGCCGTGCCGTCGAGCGCCACCTCGCTGCGCTCGCCGACGTCGCGGGCGGGGTCGGTGACCGTCTCGCCGTCAACCGACACGCGCCCCGCGGCGATGAGCTCGCTCGGCGGCGCGGCGCGAGGCGATCCCGGCGTGGGCTAGGTACTTGCCGAGGCGCACGTCGCACCCGCCGGGAGGAGGCTCATCGACTGCAACCATAGGATGGGAGCGTGGCTCCCGCCGGAGGAGCCACGCAGGCGAACATGGACCTCCAGCAGCTAGACCAGAAGCTTGCCGCCCTCGGCGAGCCGCCCTTCCGGGCGCGCCAGGTGCTGCGCTGGGCGGCGCACGGCGCACACGGCTACGCCGAGATGACCGACATCCCCGCTGCGCTGCGCGAGCAGCTCGACGACCGAGCTGCCCGTTCTCGACGCTCACCGTGCAGGAGCAGGCGACGGCGCGCGACGGCACGGTCAAGGCGCTGTTCGCGACCGTCGACGGGCGTCCGGTCGAGGCGGTGCTGATGCGCTACCGCGACCACCGGCGCTCGGTGTGCCTGTCCTCGCAGTCGGGCTGCCCGCTGACGTGCACGTTCTGCGCCACCGGCTCGATGCGCTTCGCGCGCAACCTGACGGCGTCGGAGATCCTCGACCAGGCGCTCCACTTCCTGCGGATGGAGGAGGACACGGGCATGCGCGGCGGACTCCGCGTCGGCGCAGGGTGCGCCGCTGACGCAACTGCGTGTTCATGGGGATGGGCGAGCCGATGCTGAACCTCGACGCCGTGCTCGGCGCGTGCGAGCACCTGCCCGAGATCGGCATCACGCACCGCCGAACGACGATCTCCACGGTCGGCTGGATCCCCGGCATCGAGCGGCTCGCCGAGTGCCCGTACCCGGTCCGCCTCGCGCTGTCTCTGCACGCCGCCGAGGAAGCGCTGCGCTCCGAGCTCATGCCCGTCAACGAGCGCTATCCGCTCGGCGACGTGGTGGCGGCGTGCCGCGCGTTCGCCGCGCGCAGGCGCAGACGCGTGTTCGTCGAGTACGTGATGCTCGCGGGCGTGAACGACCGCTACGAGCAGGCGCTCGCGCTCGCCCGCCTGCTCGCGCCGCCGGGCAGCGGCGCGGCGGCGGGACGGCGCGCGTTCAAGGTGAACCTGATCCCCTACAACCCAACCGGCTCGCGTATGAGGGCTCGAGCCGCGACGCGATCGCCGCGTTCAGCGCGGCGCTGCAGGAGCGCGGCGTGGACGTCACCGTGCGCCTCACGCGCGGGCGCGAGATCGCGGCGGCCTGCGGCCAGCTCGCAGCCGCTGCTCCGGTGTCGGCGCACGGCGACGAGCAGGCAGCCGCACCGGGCAGCCCGCCGCCGGCGGCGCTCCCCTACTGAACGGACGGCTCCTCGCCCGCGCGCGCCTCGCCCGCGCGCAGCAGGCGCTCACGCAGATCGGCCTGCTCCTCGGGCGTCGGATCCCAGTGGGCGATCTCCGGGAGCTCCTGCAGCGAGCGCAGGCCGAACAGCTTCAGGAACTGGGTGGTGGTGCGGTACAGGACCGCGCCGAACTGGGAGTGCCCGGCCTCCTCGATCAGCCCGCGCTCGAGCAGCGTGGCGGTCGCCGAATCGGCGGACACGCCGCGGATGCGCGTGATCTCGGGCCGCGAGACGGGCTGCAGGTAGGCGACGATCGCGAGCGTCTCCGCCTGTGCGGGCGTCAGCGCGGCGGCGCGCGGGCGGCTGAACAGGCGGCGCGCCGCCGGCTCGCTGGCGGGGTCGCTCGCGAGCGTCCAGCCGCCGCCGAGCTCGCGCAGCGTGATCCCGCGCCGCCCGGGCGCGTAGTCGTCGGCGAGCAGCGCGAGCGCAGCCTGAACGGCGCCCTCGCCCGCCTCGGCGGCGTCGGCGAGCTCCGCAACCGAGAGCGGGTCCGAGGAGAGGAACAGCAGCGCCTCGACGCGTGCTCGCGAGCTGCGGGAGCTCTCCGCCCTCCACGCTCATCGCCGCCCGCCGCGGCCCGCGCCTGCTGCCACCGCGAGCGGGCGCTCTGCCGCCCGCGCCGCCGTCCCGCGGGCGCTCACGCGGATCTCGCCGAAGCACTGCGGCTGGCTCCAGTCCACCTCTCCGCGCTTGTACAGCTCGAGCAGCGCGAACAGCGTCACCGCGACGGTCATGCGGTCGGCGCCGCTCACCGCCTCGTCGAACTCGAAGGAGCCGCGCCGCAGCAGCTCTCGCAGGTGCGCGAGCCGCTCCCGCAGCGATACCCGCGTGGCGGCGATGTGGCGCATGTCGATCTGCGGCGGGCGCTGGAGCAGGCGCCCGATCGCCGCGCCGAGCACCGCCGGGTCCTGCGATCCCGCGGCGGGCTGCACGATCGTCCGCCGCAGCGCCGGAGGGAGCGGCGCGGCGCGGAAGCGCACCCCCTCCTCGGCGGCGAGCAGCTCGCGCAGGTGGGATGCCGCCGCGCGGAAGCGGCGGGCGTCGAGCATCCGCGCGAGCAGCTCCTCGGCGGCCTCGTGCGGCTCCACGTCGAGCAGCTCCTCATCCTCGCCGCCGAGCATCAGGCGCGACTTCAGCTCGAGCAGTGCGGCGATCAGCACGATGAACTCGGTTGCCGCCTCGAGGTCGAGCTCGCCGCGCTGCTCGAGCACATCGAGGTAGGCGAGCACCACCTCTGCGAGCTGGAGCTCCATCAGGTCCACCTCTTCGCGCAGCACGAGCGTGAGCAGCAGGTCGAACGGCCCGCTGAAGACCTCGAGGTCGAGCTCGAGCTCGGCGAGCGGGACCGGCGCCGTGCCTCCTGCGCTGCGCTCATCCGCGCACCGTAGCGTCCCAGGCCGACGAGCCGGTGCCCTCGCCTGCCCACGCGTGCGCGCCCGTGGCGCTGCGGCGAGCGCTTGGCGCGCTCACCGCGGCGGGCCGCCCACGCCCATGCACGCCCGCACGTCGGCGAGCGTCGCCGCGGCGATCTCCCTCGCCCTGTCCGCGCCCGCGGCGAGCGTCGCCTCGAGAGCCGCCTCGTCGTCGCGCAGCTCGGTCGTAGCGCTCGCGCACCGGGGCGAGGTACTCGGTGACAGCCTGCGCCACCGCCGCCTTGAACTCGCCGTAGCGCGCCTGCTCGAAATCTCGTTCGATCGCGGCGGCGTCAACCCCGCGAATCGCGGCGAGGATCTCGATCAGGTTGCTCACCCCCGCCTTCTCCGGCCCGCGCCGCACCTCGCTGCCCGAGTCGGTGACGGCGCCGCGCAGCTTCTTCTCGATCGCCCGCGGGTCGTCGAGCACGTACACGGTTCCCTGCTCGCTGCCGCCCGTGGTGGACATCTTGCGCGTGGGGTCCTGGAGATCCATGATCCTCGCGCCCACAGGCGGGATGCGGTGCTCGGGGACGACGAGCACGTCGCGGCCGTCTCCGAAGCGCGCGTTGAAGCGGCGCGCGACGTCGCGCATCAGCTCGAGGTGCTCGCGCTGGTCCTCGCCGACGGGCACCTCCTCGGCGCGGTAGGCGAGCACGTCTGCCGCCTGCAGCACCGGGTAGAGCAGCAGGCCTGCCGAGACGAGCTCGCGCTGCGCGAGCTCCTTGTCGCGGAACTGGTGCATGCGCTGCAGCCGTCCGAGCTCGGTGACGCTGCACAGCAGCCAGGTGAGCTCGGTGTGCTCTTTGACGTCGCTCTGGCGGAAGAGCAGGCAGCGGCCCGGGTCGAGCCCGGCGGCGAGCAGGATCGCGGTCGTGTCGTAGAGGCGCTCGCGCAGTTCGCCGGGGTCGTACGCCACCGTGATCGCGTGCAGGTCGACGATGCAGAAGATGCCTTCGCCGCGCTCCTGGGCCTCGACGTATTGCGCGATCGCGCCCACGTAGTTGCCCAGGTGCTTGCGACCCGTGGGCTGGATGCCCGAGAAGATCCGCACGCCGGCGCCGCTCCCCCGTCTCCTGCGCTCTCCGCTCAGCGCCGCCGCTGCGCGGGGTCGCTGAGCCACGGCGGATCCCAACCCGTGTCGTTCTGGTTGACGTTCGTGCCCGGCGGGACGATCTCGTCGATCCGGTCGAGGACGTCCGCGCTCAAGGTGCGGCGCATCGCGGACAGCTGGCTCTCGAGGTGCTCCATCGTGCGCGGCCCGATGATCGCGGCCGTCACGGCGGGATGGTTCACGACGAACGCGAGCGCCATCTCGATCAGGCTCATGCCGGCATCCTCGGCGAGCGCCGCGAGCGCGTCCGCCGCCTCGAGCTTCGCCTGGTTGGCGGGGATCGACATGTCGTAGCGGCTCGGCAGCATCTGCGCGCGCCGGCTGTCGCCCGGCGAGTCGCCGCCCTTGCGGTAGCGACCCGACAGCCAGCCGCCGGCGAGCGGGCTCCAGGGGATAACGCCCATCCCGTACTCGCGGCAGACGGGGAGGACGTCCGCCTCGGCGCGCCGGATGAGCATCGAGTAGGGCGGCTGCTCGCACACGAAGCGCTCGCGACCCCGCCGCTGCGCCGCCCACTGCGCCTGGACGATCATGTGCGCCGGGAACGTCGAGCTGCCGATGTAGCGCACCTTGCCGGCGTGCACCAGGTCGCTCAGCGCTGCGAGCGTCTCGTCGATGTCGGTGTCGGGCTCGGGGCGGTGGATCTGGTAGAGGTCGATCCAGTCCGTGCTCAGCCGGCGCAGGCTGTTCTCCACCTCTTTGACGATCCAGCGGCGCGAGTTGCCGAACTCGTTCGGGTCGTCGCCCATCGTGCCGTGCACCTTCGTGGCGAGCACGACCGAGTCGCGGCGGCCGCCCGCGAGCGCCTTGCCGACGATCTCCTCGGACTCGCCGCGAGAGTAGACGTCGGCGGTGTCGATGAAGTTGATGCCCGCGTCGAGGGCGGCGTGGATGATGCGGATCGAGTCGTCGTGGTCGGTGTTGCCCCACGCCCCGAACATCATCGCCCCGAGGCACAGCGGGCTGACGCTCACGCCGGTGCTGCCGAGTTTGCGCAGCACGGCATCCGCCACGCGCTACAGGGCCTCCCTGATGACGCGGCTGCTTCGCCGCCGCCACCTCGTCGAGCCGTCTGACCGGCGTCGTGTAGGGCGCGCCGCGGGCGATCTCGGGGTCCTCGGCGGCCTCTTCGAGGATTGCCGCGATCGCCTCCGCGAAGGCGTCGAGCGTCTCCTTCGTCTCGGTCTCGGTGGGCTCCACCATCAGCGCCTCGTCGACGAGCAGCGGGAAGTAGACGGTGGGCGGGTGGAAGCCGAAGTCGAGCAGCCGCTTGGCGAGGTCGAGCGTCTTGATCTGCAGGGAGCGCTTCATCGGCCCGCCCGACAGCACGAACTCGTGCATGCACAGCTCGCCGTAGGCCACGGGCAGCTGCTCGGCGACGCCGAGCTCGCGCAGCCGCGCGAGCAGGTAGTTGGCGTTCAGCACCGCCGCCTCGGACGCATCGCGCAGACCGTCGGCGCCGAGCGAGCAGATGTAGGCGTAGGCGCGCACGAAGCAGCCGTAGTTGCCGTGGAAGCCGCGCAGGCGCCCGATCGACTTGGAGCCGACATCGGCGCTGCCGTGGTCGAGCTCGAACGACCCGTCGGACGCGCGCGCGACGACGGGCATCGGCAGGTACGGCGCGACGCGCTCGGACACGGCGATCGGACCGGACCCCGGGCCGCCGCCCCCGTGCGGCTGGGTGAACGACTTGTGCAGGTTGAAGTGGACGATGTCGAAGCCCATGTCGCCCGGGACGCGAGATCCCCATCACCGCGTTCAGGTTCGCGCCGTCGTAGTACAGCGTCGCGCCGACGCCGTGGACGATGTCGGCGATCTCGGACGATGTTCGGCGTCGAAGAGGCCCGAGCGTGTTCGGGTTGGTGAGCATCAGGCAGGCAACGTCGCCGTCGGCCTTCGCGCGCAGGTCGGCGACGTCGACGCCGCCGTGCGTCGTCGGTGGCGACCTTGACGACCTCGAAGCCCGCCATCGTGACCGTCGCCGGGTTGGTGCCGTGGGCGGTGTCGGGCGTGAGCACCTTGTGGCGGCGCTCGCCGCGATCCTCGTGGTAGGCGCGCGTCAGGAGCACGCCCGCGAGCTCGCCGTGGGATCCCGCCGAGGGCTGCAGGCTCACGTGCGGGAGGCCCGCGATCTCGGCGAGCGCCCGCTGCAGGTTCCACATCAGCTCGAGCGCGCCCTGCGCGCGCTCGGCGTCCTGCAGCGGGTGCAGCCGCGCATGGCCGGGGAGCGCCGCCGCGCGCTCGTGCAGGCGCGGGTTGTGCTTCATCGTGCACGAGCCGAGCGGGTAGAAGCCCGAGTCGAGATCGAAGTTGCGCTTGGACAGGCCCACGTAGTGGCGCACGATCTCCGGCTCGGAGACCTCGGGCAGCGCGGAGGCTCGCTGCGCCGCAGCCGCTCGGGCAGCGCCTCTGGCCCCGCCGCGGGCACGTCGAGCTCCGGGCAGACGAACGCGCGGCGCCCACGGGCGCCCTTCTGGAAGATCGTGCGCGCCGGCTCGCGCTGCAGCGGCGTCGCGGCGGGCGTCGAGGGGGGCGGCGGTGCGCTCACGCCGGCACCGCCTCCCCGGCGGGGGCGCGCTAGGCGGCGACGGCCGCGCCGAGCACCTCCGCGAGCCTGTCGATGTCGGCGCGCGAGCGCCGCTCGGTGATCGCGACGAGCAGGCCCCCGGCGTCCTGCGGGCGCCCGGTGAGCGCCTGCAGGTCGGCGCCGGGGTTCACGCCCCGCTCGGCGCAGCGGCGGCGCACAGCGGCGACGTCGGCGTCGAGGCGCAGCGCGAACTCCCGCACGACCGGCTGCTCGTGCAGCTTCTCCACGCCGGGCAGCGCGGCGAGCGTCTCGCGCGCGTAGTGCGTGCGCGCCAGCAGCAGCTCGCCCAGCTCGACGATCCCGCGGCGGCCCAGCCAGGCGAGATAGACGACGCCGCCGAGCGCGTTCAGCGCCTGCGCGGTGCAGATGTTCGAGGTCGCCTTCTCGCGGCGGATGTGCTGCTCGCGCGTCTGCAGCGTGAGCACGAAGCCGCGGCGGCCGTCGACGTCCACCGTCTCGCCGGCGATCCGTCCGGGCATGCGGCGCAGGTACTCCTCGCGCGCGGCGAACAGCCCGAACGAGGGACCGCCGAAGTCGAGCCTGATTGCCGAGCGCCTGCCCCTCGCCCACGGCGACGTCCACACCGCACTCGCCGGGCGGGCGCAGGATCCCGAGCGTGATCGGGTCGACCTGAGCCACGACGACCGGCGTGCCGTCGCCGGCGCCCCGCGGCTCGTGCGCGGCGTCGCTGAGCGCATTCGCGTCCTCCACCGCGCCGTAGAAGTTCGGCTGGGCGAAGATCGCGGCGCTCGTGTCCTCGTCGATCGCCGCCGCCCAGGCAGCGGCGTCGGTGACCCCGGCCAGCAACGGCACCTCGACGAGCTCCATCTCATAGCCGCGGGCGTAGGTCCGCAGGGTCTGGATCGTGTGCGGGTGAAGGCCCTCGCTCAGCACCAGCTTGCGCCTGCCGTTGTGGAGCTTGGCGAGGTAGCCGGCGGCTGCGACGGCGGAGGGGCCCTCGTACGTGGACGCGTTCGACACCGGCAGGCCGGTGAGCTCCGAGATCGCCGTCTGGTACTCGAACATCACCTGCAGCCCGCCCTGCGAGATCTCCGGCTGATAGGGCGTGTAGGGCGTGAGGAACTCCGAGCGCTCCATCAGCATGTCGATGAGCGCGGGGACGTAGTGGTCGTACATGCCCGCCCCGAGGAAGCTCAGCTCCTCCTCGGCGCTGCTGTTGCGCGCGGCGAGCGCGCGCAGGTGCTCGTACACCTCCTGCTCGGGGAGGCCCGCGGGCAGCTCGAGGTCGCGGCCGAGCCGCACGGCGGGAGGGATCTGGCGGTCGAAGAGCTCCTGCAGCGAGGGCACGCCGATCGCGGCGAGCATCGCGGCGAGGTCGTCTTCGGTGATGGCCGTGTAGCGACTCAAGTGAGTCTCAGCCTAGCCACCGAGCGTCGCGCGGTAGGAGGCGGCGTCCATCAGCGAGTCGCGCTCGGAGGGGTCAGCCAGCCGGATCCTGACGAGCCAGCCCTCGCCGTATGGATCCTCGTTGATGACCGCGGGGTTCTCCGTGAGCGCGCCGTTCACCTCGACGATCTCGCCCGACAGCGGCGCGATCACGTCCGAGACGGCCTTCACCGACTCCACCTCGGCATACGGCGAGTCCTTGCTCAGCGCGGTGCCCACCGACGGCGGGTCGCAGAAGACGACCTCGCCGAGCGCGTCCTGGGCGTACCAGGTGATGCCGAGCCGAGCGTGCTCGGGGTCCGCGTCGTCGATGCGCGCCCAGTCGTGCTCGGGGTGGTAGAGCAACTCGTCGGGGTAGCTCGCTTCGGCCATGTCTAGCTCCTGGCTTCCTCGCTCCCGCCCGCGCGGGATGTTGGACGTTGGCACGGCTGACTCTATGCGCTGGCGCACACGTCCCGGCGCGCGCCCGCCCGCGTGTGCCGGGCGGCTCTGTCAGGTTCCCTCCTCAGCCGCGCTTGGGCACGAACGGCTTCTCCACCACCACCGCGTCCCGCCTGCGCCCGCGCACGTCGATGCGCAGCGGCGTGCCGACGGCTGCGTGCACGGCGGGGACGTAGGCAAGGCCGATGCCGACGCCGAGGCAGGGTGAGAGGCTGCCGCTCGTCACCACCCCGCCATCCTCGACGGGGTTGCCCTGGCGGGCGATCCCCGCACTCTCGATACGGAAGGCGACGAGGCGCTCGGCCGGGCCCAGCTCGCGGACCTCGCGCACGGCGTCCGCGCCGATGAAGCCGGTGTCCTCCTTGCAGCACCACCCGAGGCCCGCCTGAATGGGGTCCCGCTCCACCATCAGGTCGTTGCCGTACAGGTGGAAGCACGCCTCGAGGCGCAGCGTGTCGCGCGCGCCCAGCCCCGCCGGCCGTGTGCCGCGCGCGAGCAGCTCGTCCCACAGCCCGTCCGCGTCGTCCGGGTGGCAGAGCACCTCGACGCCCGCCTCGCCCGTGTAACCGGTGCCGCACACGAGCGCGCGCGCCCCGCCGAGTGAGATCTGCTCGGCGTGCATCCGCGGCGGCAGCGGCACGTCGGCGAGCTCCTCGACGATGCCGCGGGCGCTCGGCCCCTGCACGGCGAGCATCGCCCAGTCCCCATGCGCATCGCGCACACGCGCGTCTGGGTGCTCGCCCGCATGCTGGTTGAACCACGCCAGGTCGCGCTCGTGGTTGGAGGCGTTCGTGACGGTGAGGAAGCGCTCGTCCCCGAGGCGGTATGTGAACAGGTCGTCCAACACCCCTCCGTCCTCCCTGCACAGCACCGCGTACTGGGCGCCGCCCACGGGGATGCTCATGACGTCGTTGGAGAGCAGGCGCTGGAGCAGTCTCACCGCGCCCGGCCCGCTCGTCTCGATCTCGCCCATGTGCGAGACGTCGAACATCCCGCAGCCCTCGCGCACCGCCATGTGCTCCTCGCGCACGCCCTCGTATTGCACGGGCATCTCCCAGCCGGCGAAGTCGACGAGCTTGGCGCCGGCCGCGACGTGCTGCTCGTAGAGCGGGGTGCGGCGCAGGGCGGTGGGGGTCGCGGGCATCACGGCGGAGGCTAGCGGGCGCTCGCACAGCGCACCGGACCGTGTTTCGGCGAGCGGCTACCGGGGCGCGTGCGGCACAGGGACCCCGAGCTGTCGGCATATCCGGCGCACGATCACCGCATCGATCTCGCGATCCCGCGAGACGACCGACCGCTCACCACGCGGACCCACCCAGCGCGAATCCCTGCGCCCCTCCTCGATCCGCCGGCACCCGTGGGAGTGCAGATGACGCTCCAAGTCGCGGCGCTTCAAGCAGCGATGACGAGATGGAGTGCCTCGCGCTCACGCCGATCGTCGGCGGACTGCGGCAGCGGCGAGAGCATCAGGCGCAACACATCGATCACGTTCGCGCGCGCTTCCTCTCGCGTTCGCCCCTGGCTGAACACACCGGGGACCTCCGGTATCGAGGCGATCACCCAGCCGTTCTCGCCGGGCTCGTAGACGATCGTCAGATCGAGCTGCTCGGGCACAAAGGGCACGATACCTCCGTAACGACCGACCGGCCCATCACGGACGGCTTGACAGCGGCGCTCGACCGGCGCCCGCGCCGTCAGTCGCGCAGGAACGGCGGTACGTCGATGTCGTCGTCGGAGATCTCGAGCGTCGAGCGCTGACGGTCGCTGATGCGCGGGCCGCGGTCGGGACGCGAGGAACGGCCCTCGCGCCGCGCGCTCGTGCGCAGCCCGCCGACGCGATGGTCGAAGCCGGTGCCGATCACGGTGACGCGGACATCCTCGCCCATGCTCTCGTCGATGACCGCCCCGAAGATGATGTTGGCGTTCGGGTCGGCCGCGTTCTGGATGATCTCCGCGGCATCGTTCACCTCGAACAGCCCGAGGTCGCGCCCGCCCGTGATGTTGAGCAGGATGCCGGTGGCGCCGTCCACCGAGTCTTCGAGCAGCGGCGAGGAGATGGCGGCCCTGGCGGCGTCCGCGCAGCGGGTCTCCCCCCCGGCCGTGCCGATCCCCATCAGGGCCGAGCCGGCGTCGTGCATGATCGTGCGCACGTCGGCGAAGTCGAGGTTGATGAGGCCGGGGATCGTGATCAGGTCGGTGATCCCCTGCACGCCCTGGCGCAGCACGTTGTCTGCCTCGCGGAATGCGTCGAGCATCGACGTGCGGCGCTCGACGACGGCGAGCAGCTTCTCGTTGGGGATCACGATCAGCGTGTCCACCACCTCGCGCAGCCGCTCGATGCCGTCGCTCGCCTGGCGGCCTCGCTGCGTCCCCTCGAAGTCGAACGGGCGGGTGACGACGCCCACCGTCAGCGCGCCGATCTCGTTCTTGGCGATCTCGGCGATGACGGGTGCCGCACCGGTGCCCGTACCGCCACCCTCGCCGGCGGTGACGAACACCATGTCGGCGCCCTTCAGCGCCTCCTTGATGTCGTCGCGGGACTCGGAAGCCGACGCGAGCCCGACGTCGGGGTCGGCGCCGGCGCCGAGGCCATGCGTGGACTCGTGCCCGATGTTCAGCTTGATGTCGGCGTCGCACATCGCGAGCGCCTGGGCGTCGGTGTTGGCAGCGATGAACTCCACGCCGCGGAGACCCGCGTCGACCATGCGGCTCACCGCGTTGGTGCCGCCTCCGCCCACCCCCACGACCTTGATAACCGCCAGATAGCTCCCGCTGCTCTCCATCATGTTCTGTCCACAGCCTTCAGTAGTGGTTCAGGGTTCGCAGCATACTTGTCCCCCGCGCGCCGCGATGTGCACGTTATGCAGGCATCTTCGCCGTGTCAACGCGCGCTCCGAGTATCGCAACAATCGTTGCAGATCGCCCGACCCTCAACCATGCGATGAGATTCATCCATGAACAACAGTAAACCTCAAGCTGAGAATGATGGTGGCTCAGCCTCCGGCGCCGGTCCCCTGCGCTTCGGCTTCGCCGCTCGGTTCGGAGGTGCTGGATGCGGATGGTTCGGCGGACCCGCCGTGTTCGCCGGCGCCCGCTTCGCGGGACGGTTCCGTGGCACCTCCAGAAGCCCCCGGCGTGCTCGCCGAGAGGCCCTGCGCGAGCGTGCCCACTGTCGCTTCCGATCCGCCGCCGCCCGGTTCTGCGGCTTCGCCGCTCGTGCTCGTCACGGCGGTGGCGCTCGCGGGGGGCTGGCCGCCGGGGAAGCCCGCCGCCGGTCGCGAGGGGAGGCGAACGTCCACGTAGGAGGCACCCGCCGAGCTCGGGTCGGCGAGCACCGCCGCAAGCGACAGCCACTTCGCGTGCGGCCTGCTCGCATCGCCGAAGATCACCTGCAGGCCACCCTGCATCGTCACGGTGAGACCCTTCGCCGAGCTCCCGACGCCTGCGATCCGCGCGAGAATGGTGCGCGGCGCGGCGCCGAGCACGGCGACCGAGGAGAGCAGCCAGGGGATGCTCACACGCTGCCCCTGGGCGGGCAGGAACGGCACCTGCAGCGTCGGCAGCGAGCCGGACAGCAGCGCGGGGCCGAGCACGACGCCGTCGGCGGCCACCGCACTGCGCACGCCGCCGCTCGCGAGCACGGCGACCGGCAGCTGCTCGAGCACCGTGATGCGCAGCGAGTGCGGGAAGCCCGCCGACGCGTGCACCGCGCGCACCACCGGGAAGCCAGCCACGGCGGCACGCAGCACGCGCTCGTTGACGTCGAGCGTGCTCATCCTGCGCGCGGCGTTCACGAGCGCACCTTCGATGGCGTGCGCCTCGGGACCCTGCACCCCGCTCACGCGCACCTTCTCGACCGCGACGAGCCCGGAGTGGCGCAGCAGCAGGAAGGCGCCGGCGAGCACTGCGAGCACGACGAGCGCGACGGCGAGCGCGAGGCGCAGGCGGCGGCGCGCCCACACGGCGGCGAAGGGCGCGCCAACGAGGACGGCGACGCGGTCCACAGAGCGCCCGACGGCGCCCGCTGCGCGCCCGAGGGGGATGCCCCGCCCTCGCCGCCCACGCGGCGTCCGCGCGCGGGCCCTCGGCCGCCCGGGGCCGTCCGCGGGCCGGGGCTCGAACGTACGGGTGAGGAGGCCGATCGCCGATCGGCCGGCTAGCTGGCGCGCCATCTCCGCTCTGTCTTCGACCCCGGGGGGCGAACCCCTACCGCCCCGCTGGGCGTTGCGTCAGCTCCAGGGGAAGCGGACGTCACCGAGCGTCTGCACCTCGGGCTCGAGCTCGACGCCGAAGCGCTCGAGCACCCTGCGGCGTCCCTCTGCCATGACGGCGAGGACGTCGGCGGTGCTCGCCGACCCGGTGTTCTCGATGAAGTTCGCGTGCTTCGGCGCGAAGCGCGCGCCGCCCACCGCGAGGCCGTTGCAGCCGGCCTCGGACAGCAGCAGCCCCGCGCTGCGCCCCTCGGCGCGCGGGTCCTCGGGGTTCTTGAACGTGGAGCCGAACGTCCTTATGCCCTGCGGCTGAGCCTCGTGCCGGCGGCGTCGCATCTGCGCGAGCGTCGCCCGCACCTCATCGGGATCGGCGGCGTGCAGCCGCATGCACGCCCGGATGACGACCTCGCCGTCGGCGATGTCCGAGCGCCTGTAGCCGAGCCCCAGCTCGGCCGGCGCGCGCCTGCCCACGCCCGCCGCCGTCGCCACGTCCACCCACTCGAGCACGCGGTCGAGCTCGCCTCCGTAGGCGTTCGCGTTCATGCGCACCGCGCCGCCGACGGTCCCGGGGATGTTCACGCCGAACTCGATGCCGGAGAGGCCCTCGCGAGCGGCGCGCGCGGCGACGGCCGGGAGCCGCGCTCCGCCGCCGCAGAGCAGGCGCCCGTCCCCCTCCGGCGCGATCGCGGCGAGCTCGCCCTCGAGCTTCAGACACAGACCCGCCACGCCCTCGTCGGCGACGAGCAGGTTCGACCCCGACCCCACCACGCTCACGCGCTTGCCCGCCTCCGCCGCCCACGAGAGCAGCTCGAGCAACGCCCGCTCGCTGCCCGCGCGCGCGTACAGCTCGGCCGCCCCGCCCGTGCGCACGGTCGTCAGGCGGCTAAGCGGAAAGCCGCGCCGCACACCCGCGGGGGCCTCGCCCGCGCTCACCGCGCGCTCCTCGGCGGGCGCCTCATCCCGACACCAGCTCGCGTCCGAGGCGGTCGACGTCGCCCGCCCCCATCACCACGCACAGATCGCCGGCGCTCAGCACCCCGCGCAGCACGGCGAGCGCATCCGCGATCGCGGGCAGCCAGTACACCGGCCGGCCCGCCCCCGCGTCCGCGGCGGCCTCGGCGACGAGCAGGCCGCTCACGCCGGGATGGTCCTCAGCGCTCTCGCGGGCGGGATACACGTCGAGGACGGCGACGGCGTCCGCGAGCGCGAGCGCGCGCCCGAAGTCGGCGGCGAGCAGCGCGGTGCGTGAGTACAGGTGCGGCTGGAAGACCGCCACGAGGCGCCCGTGGGGCAGCGTGCGCGCAGCGCGCAGCGTCGCCGCGATCTCCGTGGGGTGGTGGGCGTAGTCGTCGTAGACGGATGCCGCGGAGGGCGTCCGGCCGAGCAGCTGAAAGCGCCGTGCGGCGCCGGTGAAGCCCTCGACGCCGGCGGCGGCCGCCGCCGGATCCGCGCCCGCCACGCGCGCCGCTTCAAGTGCCCCTGCAGCGTCGAGAGCGTTGTGCGCGCCGGGCACCGACAGCGACACGCGCCGGCCCTCCCAGGCAAAGCTCGAGCGCCCCTCGCCGAGCGCGAGCTCGTGCGTGTCGTAGGGGACGGTGGGGCCGCTGCGCAGCTCGAGCAGCTCCGGCCGGTCCCACACGACCGCCCATGCCGGGCGTTCGAGGAACTCGCGGAAGACGCTCCTCACCTCCTCGAGCGAGCTGAACGTGGCGTGGTGGTCGAGCTCCACGTTGGTAACGAGCGCGACCTCCGCGTGCAGGCTCAGCATCGAGCGATCCGACTCGTCCGCCTCCACCACGAGCCACTCCCCCGCACTCCACTCGCCGTTGCGAAGGCCGCCGCCCACCGGCGCCCCGACGAGCCAGCCGGGCTGCATCCCGGCGCTGCGCAGCGCGTGCACGAGCATCGCCGCGGTGGTGGTCTTGCCGTGCGTCCCCGCCACCGCGATCGTGCGCCGCAGCGCGCTCAGCTCTCCCAGCAGCTCCGCCCTGGGGCGCTCGGCCAGGCCGCGCTCGCGGGCAGCGCTGCGCTCGGGGTTCTCGGCGGGCACCGCGGAGGAGTAGACGACCTCCACGTCGCTGCCCGCCGGGACGTTCTCCGCGCGGTGGCCGATGCGGGCATCGAGGATCCCCTCGGCGGCGAGCTCCTCGAGGTAGGCGCCGCCCACGGCGTCCGATCCGCTCACGCTCGCGCCGAGTGCGTGCGCGGCGCGGGCATACGCGCTCATGCCCGCTCCTCCCACCCCCACGAGGTGCAGGCGGCGCCCGCGCCACGGCTGCTCGGGAGCGCTCATCGGCGGGCCGCCCGCAGGAGCTCCGCGGCGACCTCGGCAGCGGCCTGCGGGCGGGCGAGCGCGCTCGCCGCAGCCGCCATCGTCGCGAGCCGGTGCGGTTCGGCGAGCAGCGCCGCCACCTCGCCGCCGAGGCGTGCGCCGCTCAGCTCGGCGTCGTCGAGCACGATCGCAGCCCCCGCCCGCTCCATCCAGCGCGCGTTCTCGCGCTGGTGGCCGGCGGCGGCGTGGGGATAGGGCACGAGGATCGCGGGCCGGCCGTGGGCGGCGATCTCGAACACCGACCCCCCCGCCCGCGCGACGACGAGGTCGGCGGCGGCGAGCGCCCGGCCGAAGTCCGCGAGGTCGAGGTACTCGCGCAGGTCGTAGCCCGCGGGGAGCTCGCGCGCCGCCAGCCCGGCGAAGTCGCGCCGGCCCGCCACGTGCAGCACGCGAAACGGCGCGTGGGCGAACGCCGCGAGCGCCGCCTCGTTCACCGAGCGCGCGCCGAGCGAGCCGCCGAAGACGAGCACGCAGGTCTCGCCGTCCTCGAGCCCGAAGCGCGCGCGGGCGGCCGCCCGGTCGGTGTCCGCGGCGGGCACCGGACGGCCGGTGACGCGGTAGCGCGGCTCCTCGCGACCGGGGAGCGCGAACGCCAGGCAGACGCGGCGGGAGAACGGCGCCAGCGCGCGGTTCGTCACGCCGAGATGGCTGTCCGCCTCGGTGAGCACGAGCGGCAGGCGCAGGCTGAGCGCGGCGACGCCGACGGGGCCCGCGACGTACCCGCCGCCCCCCATCACCGCGTCCGCCCCGAGGCTCTTCAGCAGCGCGCGCGAACGGGGCACCGCTCGAACCGCGAGCGCGAGCGAGCGCACCGCGCGCAGCGGGTTGCTGCGGCTGAGGCCTGCCACGGAGATGCGGTGGAGCTCGTAGCCCGCGGCGGGAACCAGCTCGGCCTCGGCGCGGTCTCCGCCGATGAACGCGACGTCGGCGCCCTCAGCCCGCAGCGCGTCTGCCACCGCGAGCGCCGGCACGACGTGCCCCGCGGTCCCGCCCGCCGCGATCACGATCTTCCGGCTCGTAGCGCTCACCGCCCCATCGTGCCTGTTCGCTGCGGGCGCCGTCGGCGTGCCGCGCGGAGCGCCCGCGCCCTCGCGCGGGCGCCAGGGCGCGCACGTGTCCGGTCGCCCCCGCGGAGATGTTGAGCAGCAGCCCCATCGAGGCGAGCATCACGATCAGGCTGCTCGAGCCGTAGGAGACGAACGGAAGCGGCACGCCCGTGAGCGGCGCGAGGCCGAGCACGGCGAACGCGTTGAGGATCGCCTGCGAGACGATCAGCGACGTCACGCCCACCGCGATCAGCGCGCTGTAGAGGCTGCGCGCGGCGCGCGCCGCGCGCAGGCCGGCGTAGGCGATCATCCCGTAGAGGAAGAGCAGGGCGAACACGCCGATCATCCCGAGCTCCTCGGCGATCACCGCGAGGATGAAGTCGGTGGGCGCCTCGGGGAGGTAGAAGATCTTCTGCACCGACTGGCCGGGTCCGACGCCGAACAGCCCGCCCGAGCCGATCGCGATCTGGCCCTGCACCGCCTGGAAGCCGCTCGAGGAGGCGTGCGCCCAGGGGTCGAGGAACGACGTCAGCCGCGCCCGCGCATACGGGCGCACGAGGGCATACAGGAGCACCAGCCCGAGCAGCGTGGCGGCGACCCGCGCGAGCATCCCCAGCGGTATGCCCGCGGCGAGGAGCATCGCGCCGATCGTGAACGCGATCACCATCGCCGTGCCGAGGTCCGGCTGCGTGAACACGAGCAGGCACGCGCCGCCCACCACGATCAGCAACGGTTTGCAGAGTGCCCGCAGATCGTGCACCCGTCCCGGCCGCCGCGCGAGGATCTCGGCGCAGTAGAGCACGAGCGCGATCTTCATCAGCTCGGAGGGCTGGAACTGGAAGGGACCGGGCAGGATCCAGCGTTTCGCGCCGTTGACGCTGACCCCGACGTGCGGCACGTGCACCGCGAGCACGAGCACGAACGAGACGAACAGCAGCGGCGCCGCCAGGCGCTGGAGCTTGGCGATGCCGTCGTGCGCGAGCACGCGCATCGCGACGAGGCCGATCGCGCCGTAGACGACGAACTTCACGAGGTAGCCGGTGGCGTTGCCGCTGCCCCGCAGCAGCGTGGTGGCGGACGACGCGCTGTACACCATCACCGCGCCGAACGCGAGCAGGCACATCGTCGCCGTGAGCAGGATGCGCCGCTCGAGCGTCGAGCGCGAAGGAGCCGCCGCGGAGCGCCGCTCGCGCCTGTCCTCGGCACGCGTCCGAGCATCCGGCGAGCGCGCGCGGCGCCGTGCTGCGGCTGTTGGCATCCAAGGTCACTTCGACGCGACCGCGTGGAAGCCTTCCGCGCTGCCCGCGGCGCTCAGACGCCGCGCGACTGGCGGTAGATCGTGAAGCCGATTGCGCCGCAGATCGAGGCGACGATCCAGAAGCGCAGGATGATCTTCGTCTCCGACCAGGCCTTCAGCTCGAAGTGGTGATGGATCGGAGCCATCAGGAAGACGCGGCGGCGTGTCATCTGGAAGGAGATCACCTGGATCACGACGGACAGCGCCTCGATCACGAAGATGCCGCCCAGCAGGATCAAGAGGACCTCGGTCTTGGTCATCACCGCGAGCCCCGCGATCGCACCGCCCAGCCCGAGCGAGCCGGTGTCGCCCATGAAGATCGTCGCCGGGAACGCGTTGAACCACAGAAAGCCGATGCATGCGCCGACGAGGCAGCCGGCGAGCATCGCGAGGTCGAAGTCGCCCGCGAGGAACGTGATGCCGATGTACGCGAGCAGCACGATCGCGGCGCAGCCCGCCGCGAGCCCGTCGAGCCCGTCGGTGAGGTTGACGGCGCTCGTCGTGCCGGCGACGACGAGGTAGATCAGCAGCGGGTAGAGGGGTCCGAGATCGACGTTGTAGTCGACGAAGCGCAGCCACAGCGTCGAGGGCAGGTGCGCCCGTTGTGTGGCGACGTACCACAGCCCCAGCGAGATGGCGATCGTGACGATCAGCTTGGTGCGGGCACGCAACCCCAGCGAGCGCCGCTTGACGAGCTTGGTGTAGTCGTCGGCGAAGCCGAGCAGCGCGCACGCGATGGCGGCTGCGAAGACCCCCACCGAGCGCCATTCGTAGTTGGTGAGGATCAGGAACGAGACGGATACGGCGAGGAACAGGATGATGCCGCCCATCGTGGGGGTACCAGCCTTCTGGTGGTGCCCCGCCGGGCCGTCCTCGCGGATCTGCTGGCCGAACTCGCGCTCGCGCAGGAACTCGATGAACTTGGGGCTCAGGAAGATGCAGATGAGCAGCGCCGCTGTGCCGCCGATGAGGATGCGGCCCATTCAGCGCCGCTCCGGGCCGGCGCCGGGCGCGACGGCGGGCCGGCGGGCATCCGGCTGCGCCCGCGCGTCCGCTGCGAGCGCCTGCACCACCGGCTCGAGCCCGACGCCGCGAGAGCCCTTGACGAGCACCGTGTCGCCCTCCCTGACGAGATCCGGGATCATCGCCGCGGCGGCGCTCGCGTCGTCCACGGCGTGCACCTCGCCGTCGAAGGCGCCGCCGATCTCGCGTGCCAGCGGTCCCACCGCGACGAGCAGCTCCACGCCCCGCGCGGCGGCGTGGGCTCCGATCTCGCGGTGCAGCTCGGGCCCGTCGGGCCCGAGCTCGAGCATGTCGCCCAGCACCGCCACCCGGCGTCCGGGGGCGGTGTCGGCGAGCTCGTCGATTGCGGCGCGCATCGACATCGGGTTGGCGTTGTAGCAGTCGTCGATCACGCTCACTCCGCCGACACCTGGCACGAGCTCGCCGCGCCCGCCGGAGAAGCGCACCTCGAGCGGCCCGTGCGGGCGCACGCCGACGGCGAGCGCCGCCGCCACGGCAGCGAGCAGGTTGCGCAGGTTGTGGGCCTGGGCGAAGCTCGGCCGCAGCTCGATCAGCTCGCCGCGGTGGCCGAGCACGACGGCGCCGTCCTCGCGCTGCTCGAGCAGCGAGATGTCGCCGCCCTCGCCGAACGTGGTGGTGAGCAGATCTGCACGCAGATGCGGTGCGAGCAGGGGCTCGCGGGCGGGCACGACGAGGTGGGCTCCCGGCTCGAGGCCCGTGATCAGCTCGGCCTTCGCTCGAGCGATCGACTCGAGCGAGCCGAGCAGCTCCAGATGGGCGGGGCCGACGTTCACGATCACGCCGACGTCGGGCTCGGCGATGCGCGTGAGCTCTGCGATCTGGCCGGCCCCTCGCATCGCCATCTCGAGAACCAGCGCCTGGCTGTCGGCGGGCGCCGAGAGGATCGCGAGCGGCAGCCCGATCTCCGTGTTCAGGTTGGCGGGCGTCGCCGCCGTGCGCAGGCGCTGCCCGAGCAGGGCGGCGAGGATGTCCTTCGTCGAGGTCTTGCCGGTGGAGCCGGTGATCGCAACCACCCTTGCCCCCTGCGCGCGCAGCTCGCCCCGCCAGGCGCGCGCGAGCGCGTGCAGCGCGGCAAGCGGATCGCGATGCACGAGCACAACAGCCTCGCCCGTCTCGCGCGCCGCAGCAGCGGCGTCCGCGCCGTGGTCCTCGGACACGAGCGCTCCCCACGCACCGTCGCGCAGCGCCCGCGCGGCATGGCGGCCGCCGTCCTCGCGCTCGCCGCGAAGCCCGATGAAGAGCTCACCCGGCTCGCAGCTGCGCGAGTCCACCGCGAAGCCCGCCGGCCCGTGGACGCCCGCGGGCAGCGCCAGGAGGCCGGCACCGGCTGCGCGGGCGACGCGCCGCGCGTCCCAGTCCCTCATCCGCCGCTGCCCGCGACGCTGCCGATGCGCCGGCCGAGCGCCTCGCGGGCGACCGTGACGTCGTCGAACGGCACCTTCCGCCCCCCGGCGAACTCCTGACCCTGCTCGTGGCCCTTGCCCGCGATCACGATCACGTCGCCGCGCCGGCCCTCCTCGATCGCCTGCGCGATCGCCTCGCGCCGGTCGGTGATCGCGATCACCCGGGAGGCCCGCCGCAGCGGCGACCCGTTCGCCGCCGACGGCGGGCGCTCGACGTCGGCGGTCGCTCCGGTGCCGGCGAGGATCTCGGCGATGATCTGCTCGGGATCCTCCGAGCGGGGGTTGTCGGAGGTGACGAGCACGACGTCCGCCAGGCGCGCGGCGATCTCGCCCATCTGCGGCCGCTTGCCGCGATCGCGATCGCCGCCCGCGCCGAACACGCACAGCACGCGTCCGTCGCCGTCTCCCGCCGGGGGCACGAGTTCGCGAGCCGCGCGCAGCACGTTCTCGAGCGAGTCGGGCGTGTGGGCGTAGTCGACGAGCACCGCGAAGTCCTGCCCGGCGTGCACGGGCTCGAAGCGGCCCGGCACACGTACCCCCTCTTCGAGCGCGCCCACCAGCACGTCGAGGTCCTCGCCGAGCGCGTGCGTCGCTGCGAGTGCCGCCAGCGCGTTCGCGACGTTGAAGCGGCCCGGCAGCGGCAGCGAGAGCTCGCGCTCGCCGGCGGGTGTGTGCAGCAGGAAGCTGCATCCCTCGAAGCTGCAGCGAACGTCCGTCGCGCTGTAGTCGGCAGGGGCGTCCACGGCGAACGTGAGCGCGCCGTCCACCTCATCCGCCAGCCGGCGGCCGTACTCCTCGCCGGTGCCGACGACGCTCACACCGGGGCGCTCCTCGCCCGGCGGCGCCACGAACAGCCGGCGCTTGGCCTGGAAGTACTCCTCCATCGTCGGGTGGAAGTCGAGGTGGTCCTGCGTCAGGTTGGTGAAGATCGCGGCGGCGAAGCGGATCGCCCCGGCGCGTCCCAGCTCGAGCGCGTGGGAGGACACCTCCATCGCGCACGCCCGGTCGCCTCCGTCGAGCATCGCACGCAGGTCCGCCTGCAGGTCGATCGCCTCGGGGGTGGTGCGCTCGACGGGAAGCTCGCGCCCGCCGATGACCGACTTCACCGTGCCGAGCAGGCCGCACTGCCTGCCCGCCGCCTCCATCAGCGCGCGCACGAGGTAGCTCGTGGTCGTCTTGCCGTTCGTACCCGTCACCCCCACCATCCGCAGCTCGTGCGAGGGCTCGCCGAAGAAGCGCGCCGCGAGCGGCGGCATCGCGGCGCGCGCCGAGGACACGCGCAGCTCGGGAACGCCCAGCCCGAGCGGGCGCTCGACGACGAGCGCGGCGGCGCCCGCCGCCACCGCCCGCGGCGCGAAGTCGTGGCCGTCGGCGCGGAAGCCGCTCACGCAGAAGAACAGATCGCCCGGCGACACAGCGCGGCTGTCATACGCCAGGCCGCCGATCTCGACGGCCCCCGCACCCGCCTCCAGGGCCGGCTCCGAGCCGCCTGCGAGGACGCCCGCCAGCTCGGCAAGCCTCATCCGTCGGTCCCCCGCGCGAGCATTGCCCCAGTCTAGTTTCCGCCCCCGCCGGAGCCCGTGGGTCGGCGGGCGCGCGCGGGCTCAGCCGGGCGCGATGCCCAGGTACGGGAGCGCGAAGCTCATGATCTGCCCGAACGCCGGCGCCGCCACCTGTCCGCCGAAGATCGAGCCCGTCGCCGGTTCGTCGACGACGACCGCGCAGAGCAGCCTCGGGTGAGCGGCGGGCGCGAAGCCGATGAACGACGCCACGTAGGCGCTTTTCGAGTATTCGTGCGTAACCGGGTCGATCTTGCTCGCCGTGCCCGTCTTCCCGGCGAGCTGGTAGCCGGGGATCGACACCTCGCTCGCCGTCCCGCCGGGAGCGAGCACGCCTTCGAGCATGTGCCGCAGCGAGGCGGCGGTGGCGGGCGAGATGATGCGGTGCCCCGCCGGCTCGGGCACGCGCTTGCCCGCCACCGCCGCGACGACGTGCGGCCGGCGCAGGATCCCGCCGTTGGCGATGGCGGCGTAGGCGGACGCCATCTGCATCGGCGTGACGAGCTCGCCCTGGCCGATCGGCAGGTTGCCCATCGAGGAGCCCGAGTAGTGGTTGAGCGCGAGCGTGAGGCCGCGCTCCTCTCCCGGCAGGTCCACGCCCGTCGGCGCTCCGAAGCCGAAGCGGTGAACCCACGTGTTGAAGCGGGCGGCGCCCTCGCGCAGGCCGATCGTGATCGCGCCGACGTTGCTCGAGCGGGCGAGGATCTGCGACGTGGTGAGCGATTCGTCGCCGTGTTCGGTGTCGTCGTGGATCGTGCGGTCGGCGACCTGGATCTGCGAGGGGATGAAGAACGACGTTTCGGGGGTGGCCAGGTGTTCCTGCAGCGCGCCCGACACGGTCACCGACTTGAACGTGGAGCCGGGTTCGTAGTCGAAGCTGACGGCGCGGTCCTCGAGCGCCCCCGTCGGCGCGGCGCTCGGGTCGTTGGCGTTCACCTGGGGCCAGTTGGCGACCGCCAGGAGCGCGCCGCTGCGCGGGTCCATCACGATCGCCGTGGCGTCCTTGGGGCTGAACACGCGGGCGACAGCTGACAACGTGTCTTCGGTCCGCTGCTGGATGTTCGCGTCGAGCGTCAGCCCGAGCGGGACGCCGGCGACCTCGGGCCGCGTTTCGCTGATCGAGACGGGCTGGCCGATCGCGTCGCTCACCACGCGGCGCGTGCCGGCGCGTCCCCCGAGGCGCGCGTTGCGCGAGTACTCGAGCCCGGCGAGCCCGCTTCCTTCGGTGCCGACGACGCCGAGGACCTGCGCGGCGAGCGTGCCGCGCGGATACACCCGCCGCATCACGGGCGTGCCGGCGACGCCCGGGATCTTCAGTGCCAGCACGCGCTGCGCCTGCGCGCCCGGGAGCGCGCGCGCGAGGTAGACGAAGCCCTTGCGCTCGGAGAGCTCGCGAAGGACCGTTGCTTCGCTCTGGCCGAGCAGCGGCGCGAGCTTGCGCGCGGCGCCGATCGTGTCGTGGATCAGGTACGGGTCTGCGGAGATGTCGCGCGCCGGTTCGGACACCGCCAGCTCCACCCCGTTGCGGTCGGTGATCGTCCCGCGTGGCGGGATCACGGCTTCGCTGGTCACCTGCTGGTTGCTCGCGGCTTTCTGGAGGGCGCCGCTGCGGACGAGCCCGAGGTAGGCCGTCCTGCCTCCCGCAAGCACGAGCAGGCCGAAGAAGAGTCCGAAGATGAGGCCGATCCGCTGCTGGAGGGCCGCCACCGGATCAGCCCGCCGGGCTCGATTCCGCGCCCCCCGAGGGCGCCGCCGCCGCGCCCGCCGACGATTCAGGGCCCGCGCCGCTCGAACCGCCGGCGCCGGAGGCGCCCGAGGTTCCGCTCGGCCCGGCTTCGGTGGGGGTGGCTTCGCGCGAGGGCGAGCTCGCCGGTGCCGGATGCGCTTCTGGTTCGCCGCCCGAGACGGAGGCGCTCCCGGATTCGGATGTGGCTTCGCTCGGTTGAGCGCCGGCGGCGCTCTGGCCGCTCGCTTCGGCCGTGGAGGACGACTGCGGTTCTCCTGTGGCTTCCCGGTTCGCGCGCAGCGCCGCGGCGGCGCGCGCGGGGTCGGTGCGCGGCTGTGCGCGCAGGAAGTGCAGTGCCCCGGGCGGGACGAGCGTCATCCCCAGCTTTTCCGCGCTCGCCTCCACGCGCGTGCCCGCCGCCGCTTCGGAGTTTTCGATGCTGATCGCCGAGTTTTCGCGCTGCAGCGCGGTCTCGCGCTCGAGCGTGCGCCCGATGCTCCGGTTGAGCTGCAGCAGCCCGAGCTGGAGGGTGACGATCCCGATCAGGGCGAACGCGACGACGCCGATCCAAGCGCGCCCGGAGAGCAGCCGGTCCAGCAGCGCCGCCACACGGTCGCGGGCGGCGGCGCCGAGGGTCGCTCCCAGCGCGCGCGAGGCGGGCGCAGCGGTCGCCTGGCGCTCGCGCGCCGGACGCGAGGGCCCGGAGATGCGGCGCGGCCGCGGCGGGACGAGCGCGCGCGCCGGAGCCGGCATGCGGTGGACGGGAAGTGCGCGGGCGGCGGCGGGGGGCGTCACGGCGAGCCGTCTCCGTCGGCGCGGAGCTTGCGGGCGGCCCGCAGGCGTGCCGAGGCTGCGCGGGGGTTCTCGGCGACCTCCTCAGCGGACGGCACCACCGAGCGGCGGGTGAGCAGCGCCGCCTCCGGCTCGCGGCCGCACACGCACACGGGCAGCTCCGGCGGGCAGATGCACCCACGCGCGCGCTCCCCGAGGAAGCTCTTCACGCGCCGGTCCTCGAGCGAGTGGAAGGAGATCCCCGCCAGCACGCCTCCCTCGCCCAACAGCGCCCAGGCGAGCGGTAGCGCGCGATCGAGCTGATCGAGCTCGTCGTTGACGGCGATGCGCAGCGCCTGGAAGGAGCGCTTGGCGGGATGCCCGCCGCCGAAGCGCGCCGGTGCCGGGATCGCCGCGTTGATCGTCTCGACGAGCTCCTGCGTGCTGTCGATCGGCGCCTGCGCGCGCCTCGCGACGATCGCCCGCGCGATCGCGCCGGCGTGGCGCTCCTCGCCGAGCTCGCGCAGGGCGCGGGCGAGGCGCCGCTCGTCCCAGCTCGCGACGATGTCGCGCGCGGTGAGCTCCTGCGAGGGATCCATGCGCATGTCCAGCGGGGCGTCGTACGAATAGGAGAAGCCCCGCTCGCGCGTGTCCACCTGCATCGAGGACATGCCCAGGTCGAAGTAGACGGCGTTCGCGCGCACGCCCTCCTCGGCGAGCAGCTCGAGCGCCTCGGCGTAGCCGGCGCGGATGAAGCGCATCGCGCAGGCGGCCTCGCTGGCGAGCGCGGCGAACCGCTCCTCGGCGACGGGATCGCGGTCGATCGCTACGAGCGTCCCGGAGGAGCCGAGCTGCTCGGCGATCAGCCGCGCGTGCCCGCCGTCGCCGAACGTGCAGTCGATGACGGTCTGTCCTGGCTGCACGCCGAGGAGCTCGAGCAGCTCGCGCGCGAGCACGGGCGTATGCGAGCCGTCGCCGGAGCCCGCGGGGATGCCGCCGCCGGCCGCGCGGGCGGCGCGCGCTGCGGAGCGGGATGCGCCGCGGCGGCGGCGGGCGAGCTCGGGCTCGCACCTGCGCGCGTCCTCCTGGCCGGCGTAGAGCTCGCCGTCAAGCAGCGTCGTCGACACGCGCGGTCACCTCCGCGACGCCGCTCAGCAGCGTCGATCGATGCTCGGTCCAGCCGGCCTTGTCCCACAGCTCGAGGCGGTCGCCCACGCCCACCACCATCACGTCCTTGACCAGCTGCGCGGACTCGCGCAGCGAGCTCGGGATCATGATGCGCCCGGCGGCGTCGAGCTCGGCGTCGTGGGAGCTGCCGTAGAAGAAGCGTTCCAGTTCGCTCAGGCGGCTCGACAGCGGGGGCAGCTCTGCGAGGGCGCGAGCGGTGTAGGTCTCGTACTCCTCCGGGCGCCACACGCCGACGCAGGGGCGCAGGTCCACGGGCATCGCGAGCACGACACCGTCTGCGAGCGCGGAGCGATAGCGGGAGGGCACGGTGAGGCGGTTCTTCGCGTCGAGCGTATGGTCGAAGGTGCCTCGAAACGGAACCACTGGACTCCCCAAGCTTGTATTCGAGCCGAGGTGGAGGAGTGGGAGGAGCCCCTCCACCCCGGCTCGCTGGGCGCGAACATAACCCACTTCGTCCCACAATGCAACCCCGTTTGCACAACTTCTCCCACTTCGCCCTCACACCGCCGTACCAGCGGGAAGAAGGCCCGCAAAACCGCATGTTTTTGCGAAACGGCGTCATCCGCACGAGCGGTCGCGCTCCTGCACGCGGCCGTGCAGGACGCGCGGCTGGGCGGCGGCTTGCAGCCGGCCGGCTACCGGCGGATTCGCCGCCGGGCGGGGGTAGGATCAGCGCCTTGCCCGAGGTGCCAGCAATCCGCCCCTCGCCGGGGCCTCACCGGATCGCGCGCGCGGCGGCGAGGCTCGCAGGACCCCTCGCCCTCACGGCGGCACTGGCGATGGCGGGCTGCGGCTCGAGCGGCGGCTCGGGGACGAGCGTCGATCCGGCCACGCTCGTGCCCGCCGCGACGCCCGCCTACGCAGGCGCCGACGTCCGCCCGGGCGGCTCCGAGGAGAAGGAAGCACTGGCCGCGGGCAAGGCGCTGACGGGACAGGCGGACCCCTACAAGCGCCTCGTGCAGGCGCTGCAGACGCCGGGCTCCCCCGCTCTGGACTACGACCGCGACGTCGCGCCCTGGCTCGGACCGCACGCCGGCGTGTTCCTGTCCTCGGTCGACTCCGCCGCCGCCCTGCTGCCGCTGCTTCAGCGCGGGCTGCTCGGCACCGGCGGCGCGGGTGGCGCGTTCCCGTTCGCGGCGAAAGGGTCCGAAGGGGCGCTCGTGCTCGACACCAAGGACGTCGCGAAGGCGCGCTCGTTCCTGTCCACGCAGGCCTCGCACGCCGGCGCGCAGGCGACGAGCTACCGCGGGACCCCATACGAGGTGAGCTCCGCCGGCGTCGCGTTCGCGATCGTCCAGAAGTGCGTCGTGGTGGGCAGCGAGGGCGCCGTGCACGCGGTCATCGACACCTCGCTCGGGGGCAGCTCGCTCGTGCACGCGCCGGCGTACTCGAAGCTCCTCGCGAAGGCGCCGGCGGGCACCGTGGCGCACCTGTACACGAACGCTTCTGCCGCCGCAGAAGAAGGCTCCCACCAGAGCGCCGGCGCGCTCGCGCTGCTGAGCGGATCGCGCGCCGCCAACGTCTCGCTGGTGCCCTCGGCGTCCGCGCTGTCCCTCTACGCCGACGGCGTCACGAGCGCCGGAACGAGCACGCCGGGCGGCCTGCTCGGCTCGGCGGCGCAGGGCACGCAGGCGTTCGAAGAACTGCCGGGCGACTCCTGGCTCGCGCTGGGTCTCGACAACGTCGGCGCCGCGCTCGGGCGCGACGTGGGCGCCCTCGCAGGCCTCGCGAGCACCGTGGGCGGCCTCGCCGGCGGGGAATCCTCGGCCGGCACGATCAGCATCGCGGGCCTGCTCGAAGGCCTCCTCTCCCCGCTCGGCGCGCTCGCCGCGAACAGCGCGCAGGCGCGGGCGGACTACACGAGCTGGATGGGCTCCGGCGGGGTGTTCGCGAGCGGCTCCGGGCTGTTCGAACTGAAGGGCGCGGTGGTGATCGAATCGAAGGACCCCGCGAAGTCGCGTGAAGCGGTGGGCAAGCTCGCGGCGCAGCTGCGCCGCTCGGGCGACAGCGTCCAGCCGGCGACGATCGCCGGAACCGATGCCGCCGTCGGCGTGCGCGTGAAAGGCGTGCCGCTGAGCCTGTACATCGCGAACGGGACCTCCTCCTCGGGGAAGACGAAGTTCGTGCTTGCGCTCGGCGAACCCGCCGTCACGGAGGCGTTGAGCCCGCAGAGCACGATGGCGAGCGCCGAAGCGCGCACGCAGGCGGCGAGCACGCTCGGCGAAGGCCTGCAGCCGAGCCTGATCTTCCAGGTGCCCACGCTCGTGAGCCTGCTCGAAGGAGTGGGCCTGGGAGAAGACCCGACGCTGTCGCCGCTGCTGCCCTACGCGCGCGCGGTGTCCTCGGTGTCGGGCGGCGGCCATTCCCTCGGGGACGAAGTGGAACGCTTCAAGCTCGTCGTGGCGCTGCAGAAGGCGTCCGGCTGAGGGCTGCCGGAGGCCGGCACCCTCAGCGGCGGACTTCGAACGACTTGTAGAACACCGGGCGCCCGGCGCGGACGCGGTAGACGCCGTATCGCGAGAGCGTCGTTTCCCCGTTCGGTTCAACCGAGTAGCGCCCGACGACGGAGTCCCGGTCGCGCGTTTCCAGCAGCCGCTCGGCGACGACCTTGCGGTCGTTGCCGTGCGCACCCGCCTGGCGGATCGCCGCGAGCACGAGGCTCATCGTCTCGTAGCCGTACAGCGCGTACGCCCCGGGGTCCCCGCCGAAGCTGCGGCGGTACAGCGCGAGCACCCGCTGGGCCTGCGGCGGATACAGGTGCGGCGCGAGCGCCGGCGAGGTCAGGAAGGTGCTCGCCGCGGCTGTGCCGACCTGTGCGGCGAACGCTTCGGTGGCGGTGGCGCTCGAGCCCACCAGGCGCATGTGCGGTTCAGCGGCATACAGCTCGCGCCACAGCGTCGCCGCGCCTTCGCCGCCGCGCCCCGAGAAGAACACCGCTTCGGCGCCGCTGGCGGCGACCTTTTCGGCCTCGCCCGTGAACACGCCTTCGGCGGGCAGCGAGACGCTGTCGTGCCCCACCACTTCGACACCGGCGGCGGTGGCTTCGCTCGACACGAGCGCCGCGAGCGGCATCTGGAACGGATCCTGGTCGTCGAGCACGTACAGCCGGTGCACGCCCAGCGAGCGGATCAGGCGAACGACGGCGCCCGCCTCGACGAGGTCACCGGGGGGCAGGCGCACGAACGTGCGCTGCCCGCTCGGATAGAAGCGTTCGGGCTCGTCCTGGCCGGCGTCGAGCGACTGCGTGAGCCCGACGTACGGGCTGCCCGGGCTCACCTGCGGGATCCCCGCCGCGTTGATGAGCGGCAGCGACACGGCGGTGGCGGCGGAGTCGAGGTCGCCGAGATAGGCGATCGTGCTCGGATCCTGCGCCGCGCTCTTCGCGTCGGATGCCGTGACGCCCGGGCTCCACTCGCCCGTGGCGGGATCGGAGGCGTCGAGCGAGACGTAGCCGACGTGGAAGCGCCCCGCGCGCCCGCCGGCCTGCGACGAGCGCGAGCTTCTCGCCGTTGACGATCTGCGCGGACATCGCCGCGGACGGACCCTGCAACGGCAGGCTCGAGTAGACGGCGAGCTGGCCCCCGGTGGCTTCGTTCGTCGCCGACGCGACGGACCCGCAGCCCGCGAGCGCGGCGGCCGCGGCAGCGAGAGCGACTAGGCCCGGCCAGCGCGCGAGCACTTGCTCCTAGCTGCGACGCGAGGGCAGGTAGCCGGCGAGGATCTTCAGCCCCGCTCCGATGAGGATGATCACGGTCGCGAGCATGGCCGCATCGAAGCCGCGCGCCCCGAGAGCCCACAGCACGATCCACACGACGAGCCCCGCGGTGACGGTGAGGATCAGTCCCATGAGCGCGCAATCCTAGCGTTACGAAAGCCCGGCCGCGAGTTCGCCCACGAGCTCGCCCACCGCCGCGGCGGGCGCGTCGGACTCGGCCGCGGCGCGCACGAGCCGTGTGCCCACGATCACCCCGTCTGCGCCCGCGTCGGCTGCCGCGCGCGCCTGCTCGGGGCTGCTGATCCCGAAGCCGACGGCGATCGGCACCTCGGTGCTCGCACGAGCCCGCGCCACCACATCGCCGAGCTGGGCGGCGAGCGCCGGGCGCTCGCCCGTGGTGCCCACCACCGACACCGTGTAGAGGAAGCCGCGGGCGCGCGCGCCGATCAGTGCGAGCCGCTCGGCGGTGGTGGTAGGCGCGAGGAGCGGCACGAGCGCGATCCCGTGGGCGTCGCACGCCTCGAGCACCTCGGGCGCCTCGCCCTGCGGCAGGTCGGGCACGATCAGCCCGCACGCGCCGGCGCGCTGGAGACGCTCGACGAAGGCATCCACCCCGGGGGCGAACACCATGTTCGCGTAGCACATGAGCACCACCGGAACGCGCGGCGAGAGCTCGCGCGCGACCTCGAGCACGGATCCGAGGTGGATTCCCGCCGCGAGCGCGCGCGTGGCGGCAGCGTGGATGACGGGGCCGTCGGCGAGCGGGTCCGAGTAGGGCACGCCGAGCTCGAGCACATCGGCCCCCGCCTGCACGCACGCAGCTCCGATGTCGCGCGGACGCCGCCGCTGTGGGGAAGCCCGCCATCACATACGGCATCAGCGCCGCGCGCTTGCCGCTCGTTGCGAACGCCCCCGCGATCCGCTCGATCCCGGTCGCCTCGGCGGTCGTCACGACGCGCCCCGGGCGAGCACCTCGGCGAGATCCTTGTCCCCGCGTCCGGAGAGGCACAGCAGGTCGAGCTCCCCCTCGCGCTGCGCGAGCAGCCACGCGAGGGCGTGGGCGGTCTCGAGCGCAGGGATGATCCCCTCGAGCGCGGTGACCTCGCGGAAGGCGGCGAGCGCGTCGGCGTCCGTCACCGCCTCGTAGCGCGCGCGCCCGCTGTCGCGGAGGTAGGCGTGCTGCGGGCCGGTGCCCGGGTAGTCGAGGCCCGCGGAGACGGAGTGGGCCTGGAGGATCTGCCCCTCCTCGTCCTGCATCACCGCCGAGCGCGCGCCGTGCAGGATGCCGGGGCGCCCGCCGACCGTGAGCGGCGCACCGTGGCGGGGAGTGTCGATGCCCTCGCCCGCAGCCTCGACGCCGACGAGCTCGACCTCCTCGTCGGGGATGAACGCCGTGAAGATGCCGAGCGCGTTCGAGCCCCCGCCGACGCACGCGATCACGCGCGCGGGCAGGCTGCCCCTCGCGCTCCAGCAGCTGCGCGCGCGCCTCGTCCCCGATCACCCGCTGGAGGTCGCGCACGATCGCGGGATACGGAGCGGGCCCGACGACGGAGCCGATCACGTAGTGGGTGCCCTCGACGCTCGTCACCCAGTCGCGGATGGCGGCGGAGGTGGCCTCCTTCAGCGTCCCCGCGCCGGCGTCCACCGGCTCGACGGTGGCGCCGAGCAGCTCCATGCGCTGCACGTTGGGGCGCTGGCGGCGCATGTCCTCGACGCCCATGTAGACGACGCACTCGAGCCCGAGCAGCGCACAGGCGGTTGCGGTGGCGACGCCGTGCTGGCCCGCGCCGGTCTCCGCGATGATCCTCGCCTTCCCCATCCTCCGCGCGAGCAGCGCCTGCCCGAGCGCGTTGTTGAGCTTGTGGGAGCCGGTGTGGTTGAGGTCCTCGCGCTTGAGGTACACGGGCCGGCCGACGCGCTCGGACTGAGCCGCTGCGCGCGGTAGAGCGGGCTCGGGCGCCCGACGAAGTCACGCAGCAGCACGTCCAGCTCCTCGCGGTAGGCCGGGTCCTCGCGACTCGCGATCCACGCCTCCTCGAGCTGTGCGAGCGCGGGCATCAGCGTCTCGGGCACGAACTGCCCGCCGTAGGGGCCGAAGTGATGCTCGACCGCCGCCTCGCCGACGTTGGCGCTCACGCCGGGAGCGCCCACCTCGGACGGCGTCTGCGCGGAGGCGACAGCGCCGAAGAAGGCCCGCAGCCTCGCCGGGTCCTTGCGGCCCGGCGCCGCCTCGGTGCCGCTGGCGGTGTCGACCGCGAACGGGCGGGTCGCGGCGATCGCGCGCGGCGACGTTGTCCGGCGCGAGGCCGCCGCTGAGGATCAGCGGGACGGCTGCTCGAGCGCGCGCCGCCACGAGGCTCCAGTCGAACGTCTCACCGGTGCCGCCCCTGAGCCCGCTCCGCGCGCGGGTCGCGAGGACGCGCGTCGAGCAGGTGGAAGTCGACATGGAAGCGCTCGAGCGCGCGCACGTCATCCACGGAGGAAACCTGTGCCGCCTTGATCACGCGGGCACCGGTTCGCCTGGAGGCCTCCGCGCAGAACGACGGGCCCTCGTCGCCGTGCAGCTGCAGCATCGTCAGCCCGAGCTCGTCGCAGTCGCGCTCGATCTCCTCGAGCGAGCTGTTGACGTACACCCCGCACAGCTCCACGCGCCTGCGCAGAGCGGCGACGATCCGCCGCGCCTCGGCGAGCGAGCAGCGCCTGCGGGCTCGCGGGGGCGAAGATCATGCCCATCGCCCAGGCGCCGAGCTCGACCGCGAGCTCAGCGTCGTGCAGGTCGGTGAGCCCGCAGATCTTCACTCGCGTCTGCGGGACGGCGATGTGCGTGGGACGCGCGTCGGGCGCGCGCTGCGCGCTCGGGTCGGCTGACATGACCCAACGGTAGCGGTAGGCGGCGCGCGCCCGCGGGCCGCCGCCCGCGGGCCGAGCCGCGCCTAGCCTTCGGGTGAGTTCGAGTTGGGCGCCGTGTCGGGACGGCTTCCGAGCGTTACGGTCACCGTCTTGCTGGTGTAGCCGCCCTGGCCGTTGGCCCGCTTGATCCCGAGCGTCACGGTGTCGCCCGGCTTCTTCGCGCCGATCGCGCTGGAGAGGTCTTCCGAGCTCGTGATCGGTTTGCCTTCCACCGAGACGATGATGTCGCCGCCCACCGCGATCTGGCCGTTTTCGGTCGTGATCGTGCCGCCTTTGATGCCGGCCTTGGCGGCGGCGGTGCCCGACTGCACGGTCTGCACGAGCGCGCCGCTCTTGACGGGCAGGTTGAGCGCCGACAGCGAGCCGTCGACCGTGAGCGAGGTGAGCCCGAGGTAGGCGCCGCGGACCGTGCCGCCCTTCTCGAGCTGGGCGATCTCGTTCTTGGCGGTGTTGATCGGGAACCGCGAAGCCGATGCCGACGCTGCCGCCGCCGCTCTGCCGGTCTCGATCTGCGAGTTGATTCCGATCACGCGGCCGAGGGAGTCGAGCAGCGGACCGCCGGAGTTGCCCGGGTTGATGGGCGCATCCGTCTGCAGGACGTTGCTGATCGTGAAGCCGTTGGGCGCCTGGATCTTGCGCTGCAGCGCGGAGATGACGCCGGTCGTGAGCGTCCGTTCGAGGTCGAAGGGGTTACCGATCGCGTACGCGGGGTCGCCCACCTGGACGGCGCCCGAGTTGCCGAGCGTGAGCGGGTGCAGCGTCACGCCGTCGGGGTGCACGCGCAGGACCGCGAGGTCGTTGGAGGGGTCCTTGCCGACCACCTGCGCTTCGAGCGTCTTGCCTTTTTCGAGGCTGACCGTGACCTTGATCGCGTTCTGCACGACGTGGTAGTTCGTGAGGATCGTCCCGTTGGCGTCGATCACGATGCCCGAGCCGGTCGCCTGGCCCTGACGCTGCGTTTCGCCGCCGCCGAAGAGGTTGAAGGGGGATTCGCCTTTCTGCACGATCGTCGACGTCACGAACGCGACGCCGGGAGCGCGCGTTCATAGATCTGGTGCGGCGTGAGGCCGATTGTGCGCTGGGAGGCGTTGGTGGGTGAGACGGGAACTGCCTGAACGGTCGTGACGGAGTTCTTCGAACCGCTGTTGAGGCCGCCGGCGGCCGCGATCACGGCGGCGACGAGCGCGCCGCCGATGAGGGCGGCGATGAATGGGACGAGAAAGGAACGCTTCGTGGTCATGGAAGGGGAGGATGATCGCTGTCCGTGAAGGGGATCTAAAGGCCGCTCGCAGCCCTCCTAAAGGCTCAGGAGGGCCTCGAGGGCGCCCGCCGGGTCCCCGGCGCGCATCAGCAGCTCGCCCACGAGCACGGCGTGCACGCCCTGCTCCTGCAGCGTCCGGAGCTGCTCGGGGCGGCCGATCCCCGACTCCGAGACGACGAGGACGCCCGGCGGAATCGCCTCGAGCAGGCTCTCCGTGCGCCCCATGTCCACGGTGAAGTCGCGCAGGTCGCGGTTGTTGATCCCGACGATCTCGGCCCCCGTCTCGAGCGCGATCGCGAGCTCCTGCTCGTCGTGCACCTCCACGAGCGGATCGAGACCGAGCTCGCCGGCGGCGCGGTGAAGCGAGGCGAGCTCCTGCGGCGTCAGCGCGGCGACGATCAGCAGCACGGCGTCGGCGCCCGCGAGGCGAGCCTCCAGGAGCTGGTAGGGGTCGACGATGAAGTCCTTGCGCAGGAGCGGGAGCGTCGACGCGCGAGCGGGCGGCGCGGAGGTCCTCGAGCGAGCCCGAGAAGTTCGGCCCCTCGGTGAGGATCGACAGCGCGACGGCGCCGCCGCGGGCGTAGGCGACGACCATCTGCTCGAGGTCCGGCTCGACTCGCAGCTCTCCCGCCGAGGGCGAGCGGCGCTTGAACTCGGCGATCACGCCGATGCCGCCCGCGGACAGGGCGTCGCGGAACGGGCGCGCGGCCGGGCCGGGGCCGTCCGGCGGCTGCAGCGGCACCTCGCGCTTGCGGCGCGCGAGCTCCTCGCGGGTCTGGGCGAGGATGCGCTCGAGCACGGTGGGCACCTGCGTGCTCACGGCGCGGCCTCCGCGGGCGCGAGGCTGCGGCTCGCGTGCACGTAGCGCTGGAGCGCGGCGGCGGCGCTGCCGTCGGCGAGCGCCTCGCGCGCCGCCTGCACCCCCTCGGCGACCGAGTCGGCGCGCCCGGCGGCGTAGATCGCCGCGCCGGCGTTGATCACGGCGAGCGTTTCGCCGGGGGCGCCCGCGGCGCCGCCCAGGATCGTCTCGGTGACGCCCGCGTTCTCCTCGGGCGTGCCGCCCGGAGCGCTGCGTCCCGCTCCCCGGCGCGCGGCGTCGACGCCCGCCTCCTCGGGGGTGATGCGGTAGCTCTGCAGCTCCTCGCCGTTCACCTCCACGACGCGGGTGGGCGCGCTGGCGGACACCTCGTCGAGGCCGTCCTCGCTGCTCACGAGCAGCGCCCGGTCGACGCCGAGGCGCGCGAGCGCCCCCGCCATCGTGTCGAGGAAGCGCGGATCGGAGACCCCGATCAGCTGCCGGCGGGCGCCCGCCGGGTTCGTGAGCGGGCCGAGCAGGTTGAAGATCGTGCGCACCGCCAGCTCGCGCCGGACGGGCACGACGAAGCGCGTGGCCTGGTGGTGGGAGGGCGCGAACATGAACCCGAAGCCGGCCTCGGCTGATGCACGCGGCAACGGCGTCGGGGCCGAGGTCGATGCGAGCGCCGAGCGCCTCGAGCAGGTCGGCGGAGCCGGAGCGGCTCGTCGCCGAGCGGTTGCCGTGCTTGGCGACGGCGCAGCCGGCGCCCGGCGGCGATCAGGGCGGCTGTTGTGGACACGTTGAACGTGCTGCGGCCCGCCGCCCGTGCCGGCGGTGTCGAGCAGGTCCGTCGCGCTCGGTCGGGCACATGCGCGGCGAGCGCGCGCATCGTGGCGGCCAGGCCGGCGAGCTCCTCGACCGTCTCGCCCTTCGTGCGCAGGGCGATGAGGAAACCGGCGATCTGCGTCTCGGAGACCTCGCCGTGCATGATCTGCGAGAGCACCTCCGCCGTCTGCTCGGCACTCAGGTCGCGAGCGCGAGGCGAGCGCGTCGATCGCCGCTGTCAGGGTTGCGTTCGGCATCAGGCGCCCCGCCCCGCCGCCGTCCTTGAGGAAGTTGCGCAGCAGCTCGTGCCCCTGCTCGGTGAGCACCGACTCGGGGTGGAACTGCACGCCCTCGGCGGGCAGCTCGCGGTGGCGCAGGCCCATCAGCACGCCGCCGCCGCGGGCGGACTCCTCGAGGCAGGCGGGCAGCTCGCCGTCCACGACGAGCGAGTGGTAGCGGCCGACCGTGAGCGGCGAGGGCAGGCCGCGGAAGATCGTGCGGCCGTCGTGCTCGATCGTGGTGGACTTGCCGTGCACCGGGGGGTTCAGCATCACCTTGCCGCCGAACGCCTGCGCGAGCGCCTGGTGGCCGAGGCAGACCCCGAGCGTGGGCACGCCGGCCTCGGGCAGGCGCCTGACCACCTCGAGGCTGATGCCGGCCTCGTCGGGCGTGCACGGGCCCGGCGAGACGACGCAGCGCTCGTAGCCGCGCGCGAGCAGCTCCTCCGGGGTGGCGCGGTCGTTGCGCACCGTCTCCACGTCGGCGCCGAGCTCGCCGAGGTACTGCACGAGGTTGTACGTGAAGGAGTCGTAGTTGTCGATCACGAGCACCCTCATGGCCACTCCTGCTGCTCGCAGGCGAGCGCGATCGCGCGAAGCACGGCGTCGGACTTGGCGACCGACTCCTCGAACTCGTAGTCGGGCTTCGCGTCGGCGACTGTGCCGCCGCCCGCCTGCACGTGCGCGACGCCGTCCTGGACGACGACCGTGCGGATGTGGATCGCCGTGTCGAGGTCGCCGGCGTATGACAGGTAGCCGATCGCCCCGCCGTAGCCCCCGCGCTTCACGGGCTCGAGCTCGTCGATGATCTGCATCGCGCGGACCTTCGGCGCGCCCGAGAGCGTGCCGGCGGGTAGCACCGAGCGCAGCGCGTCCATCGCCCCCACGCCCTCGCGCAGCGTGCCGGACACCGAGGAGACGATGTGCATGACGTGGCTGTAGGACTCGATCTCCATCAGCTCGTCGACGTGCACGCTGCCGTACTCGCAGACGCGCCCGAGGTCGTTGCGGCCGAGGTCCACGAGCATCACATGCTCGGCCCGCTCCTTCTCGTCGGCGAGCAGTTCGGCGGCGATGCGCCGGTCCTCCTCGGGGCTCGACCCGCGCGGACGCGTGCCGGCGATCGGCTTCGTGCTCACGCGGCGGCCGCTCACCGTGAGCAGCGGCTCCGGGCTCGCTCCGACGACCTGGAAGTCACCGAAGTCGAGGAAGTACATGTAGGGGCTCGGGTTGACCGCGCGCAGGCCCCGGTAGACCGAGAACGCCTCCACCGGCAGCGGCGCCGACCACCGCTGCGAGGGCACCACCTGGAAGGCGTCGCCGGCGTAGATGTACTCGACGATCCGCGCCACCATCGCTTCAAAGCGCTCGCGCGGCATGTTCGAGCGGAACTGCGGCGTCGCCGGCGTCGCCGGCTTGGCGGCGCGGGGCACGGGCCGCTCAGCGCCTCGCGAACCTCGGCGATCGTGGCGGCGGCGGAGGCGTGCGCCCGCTCGATGTCGGGCTCGGCCTGAAGGTCGGCGTTGGCGATGATCGTGACGGTGTGCTTGAGATGGTCGAACACGACGAGCACGTCCGAGAGCATCAGCGCCATGTCGGGCAGGCCGAGCGGATCGGGCGGCGGATCGCCGAGCGGCTCCACCGTGCGCACGAGGTCGTAGCCGAAGAAGCCCACCGCTCCGCCGGTGAACGGCGGCGCATCCGCCATCGGCGCCTGCGCGAAGCTCTGCACGTTCTGCGCCGCCAGCGCGTACGGATCGCCGCCGTCGCCGAGTGACCAGCGCAGCACCGCGCGGGGGCGGAAGCCGATGAACGACCAGCGACCCACGCGCTGGCCCTGGTCGGCGGACTCGAGCAGGAAGGCGGGCTCCCCGGGGGCCAGCGCGCGCAGCTTCAAGAACGCGGAGACGGGGGTCTCGCAGTCCTCGATGAAGCGGTAGCGAAGGGGGATGAGGTTGTGCTCGCGGGCGAGCAGGCGGGCCTGCTCGAGGTCGGGCTCGACGCTCGGGCCCACCGGCGCGTTGCCGGCTCCCGGGGCGGCGGGCTCCGCCGCTGCGGCACCGGGCACGCTAGGAACGGCGGCCATCGAGCACCCGCTCGGCGTCTGCGAGCGAGCGCCCGCGGCTGCGCAGGAGCACGAGCAGGTGGTAGAGGACGTCCGCCGACTCCTCGTCGACGCGCTCGTCCGACTCCTCACGAGCCGCCCGCGCCACCTCCTCGGCCTCCTCCATCACCTTCTCGCCGATCCGCTGCGGGTCGTCGAGCAGCTCGACGGTGTACGAGCCCGCGGGGCGCTGGGCGGCGCGCTGCTCGAGCGTGCGCTCGAGCTCGGGCAGCGACTCGTACGGCGCTCCGGGCTCGAGCGCGCCGCGGTGGAAGCACGTCCGTTCGCCCGTGTGGCAGGCGGGCCCCGCCGGCTCCACCAGCGCGAGCAGCGTGTCGCCGTCGCAGTCGAGTCGCAGCGCGCGCACGGTCTGGAAGTTGCCGCTCGTGGCGCCCTTGTGCCACTGCTCGCCGCGCGATCGGCTCCAGAGGTGCAGCTGGCCGGTGTCGCGCGTGCGCTCGAGAGCCTGCGCGTTCATGTAGGCGAGCGTCAGCACCTCGCCGGTGCGCCAGTCCTGCACCACGCACGGCACCAGGCCGTCCCGGTCGTAGGCCACCTCGGCGTCGATTTCGGCTGCCCCGCCCATGCGGACGATTGTAGGTACCGGGGCAGTAGCGCGGTTTTGAGCCAGACTGGCAGCCGATGACAACGCTCCTGGATCGCAGCCTCCTCGTCGTCACCGGCAAGGGAGGCGTCGGCAAGACCACGATCGCGGCCGCCATCGGCCTGCTCGCGGCGCGCGAGGGCCGGCGCGCGATCGTCGTCGAGGTGGGCGACCACAGCAGGCTCGCCGAGGTGTTCGGCGTGCGCGCCCGCGCGGGGGCGGAGACGCCGCTCGCAGACGGCCTGTCGAGCCTCACTGTCGATCCCGACCGGGCGCTGCTCGAGTGGGTGCAGGAGCTGGGCGGGCGGATCCCGGGCCGGATCCTCACATCGAGCGGCACTTTCCAGTACTTCGCCGCGGCGGCGCCGGGCGCGAAGGAGCTGTTCGGGATGGTGAAGGTGTGGGAGCTGACCCAGCAGCGGCGCTGGCAGCGGCGTGCCGCCGGCTACGACCTGGTGGTGCTCGACGCGCCCGCGACGGGACACGCGCTCGGCATGCTGCGCTCGCCCGACACGTTCGGCGCGATCGCGCGCGTCGGTCCCGTGGCGACGCAGGCGCGCAGGGTGCGCGAGCTGCTCGCCGACCCGGCGCGCAGCGCGTACGTCGGCGTGGCGCAGGGCACCGAGATGGCGGTGACGGAGACGATCGAGCTGCAGCAGGGGCTCTCCGACCAGATCGGGCGCTCGCTCGAGAAGGTGGTGGTGAACGCGCTGCTTCCCCGGCGCTTCAGCGCGACCGAGCTGCGGCGCATCGCCGCGCTCGACGGCGACGCGGGCGAGCACGACGGAGCCCAGCGCGGCGAGCTCGAGCTGCGGCGCGCCGCGGCACATGCCGCGCGGGCGGTTCACGAGCGCGCGAGCTTCCAGCACAGCCAGGTGACGCGCCTGCGGCGCCGCGGCTTCGACGTCATCCCGGTGCCGTTCCTGTGGGAGGCGCGGGTGGACCAGGACGCTCTCGAGCGAATCGCGGCGGAGCTTGCTCGCCGCCTGGGCGCGCCGGCCTAGTTGATCCCGAGCCGGTCGAGCAGGCCCTCGTCGGCGCGCCAGTCGCGACGCACCCGCACCGACAGCTCGAGATGGACCCGGCGCCCGAGCGCGCGCTCGAGTTCGCGTCGCGCGGCGACGCCGATCGCCTTGATCATGCGCCCCCCGGAGCCGATCAGGATCCCCTTCTGCGACTCCGTCTCCACCCAGATCGAGGCCTGAACCCGCACGAGATCCTCGCGCGTCTCATCGAGCTCCTCCAACAGCACCTCGACCGCATGGGGCACCTCCTGGAAGGTGCGCCGCACGGCGGCCTCGCGCACGAGCTCGGCGACGAGCACCTCGAGGGGCTGGTCGGTAACCGCGTCGCGCGAGTACATGAAGGGGCCCTCCGGCACAAGCGTGCCGAGATGCGCCATCAGCTCGGGCACGCCCTCCCCCGTGCGCGCCGAGATCGGGAAGACGTCCTCGCCCGCGTCGAGCTCGGCGGCCTGCTGCAGGGCGCTGAGCAGCGATGCCCGCGAGAGCCTGTCCACCTTGTTCACCGCCACCACCACCGGTAGCTGCGCCTCGGCGAGGGTCTTCGCGATGAAGCGGTCGCCCGCGCCCACGCGCTGCTCGCCGCTAAGCACGAGCAGCGCCGCGTCCGAGCCGTCGAGCTCCTGCTGAACCCTTCTCGCCATGCGCGCGGTGAGCGCATCTCGCGGCCGCTGGACGCCGGGGAGGTCGACGAGCACGATCTCCACGTCGGCGCCCCGGTGCACGCCGCGGATCGCGCGTCGCGTGGTTTGCGGGCGGTCGGAGACGATCGCCACCTTCTCGCCCACGACCGTGTTGACGAGCGTCGACTTGCCGACGTTTGGACGGCCCGCGAGCACGACGAAGCCCGCGCGGCTCATGCGCTCCGCTCGTCCTCGGCGAGCAGCTCGTCCTGCAGCGCGAGCATCTCGCCTTCGTCGGTGTCGTGGTCCATGCCGAGGAGATGCAGGACCCCGTGGAGCACAGCCTCGCGCACGTCGGCGGTCTGCTCGGCGCAGATGACGATGTCGCCGAGCTCGCGAAGCGGGCCGGAGTCCGCGGCGGTCTCGGGGACACCGCTCTGCCGTGGAGGTGAGGCGCCGTGCGCACCGTCGAGCGCGCCGGCGCCGTCGATCGGGAACGAGAGGACGTCGGTGGGACCCTCGCGCCCGCGGTGGCGCGCGTTGAGCTCGGCGATCCGCTGCTCGTCGACGAACTCCACCGCGACGTGGCCGCTGTGGACGCCGAGGCGGGCGGCGGCGCGCTCGCACAGCCGCGCGAGCTCCGCTGCCGCGGGAGCGCCGGGTGCGCGGCCGGCGCCGAGTACCTCGACCTCGAGCATGCCGCTCAGGCGCTGCGGATCGCGCGCGCGCCGTCGCCGGGCTTGCCCTGGGCGGGCTGGGCGGGAGCGGGGCGCCCGGACGGACCCTGCGAGTGGACGTCGTAGGCCTCGACGATGCGCTGCACGAGCTTGTGGCGAACGACGTCCTCGGCGCCGAAGCGCAGGAACTCGATCCCCTCGATCTCGGCGAGCACCTCGGCGACGGCGACGAGACCCGACTGCTGCTCGCGCGGAAGGTCGATCTGCGTGATGTCGCCGGTCACCACCATCTTGGAGCCGAAGCCGAGCCGCGTGAGGAACATCTTCATCTGCTCGGGCGTCGTGTTCTGGGCCTCGTCGAGGATCACGAAGGAGTCGTTGAGCGTACGGCCGCGCATGAACGCGAGCGGCGCGATCTCGATGACGCCGCGGTCGATGTGCTGGGAGACCTTCTCGGGGTCGAGCATGTCGTGCAGCGCGTCGAACAGCGGGCGCAGATATGGGTCCACCTTCGCCATCAGGTCGCCCGGGAGGAAGCCGAGCCGCTCGCCCGCCTCGACCGCGGGCCGGGTGAGGATGATGCGGTTGACCTCGTGGCGCGAAAGCGCGGCGGCAGCCATCGCAACCGCGAGGAAGGTCTTACCGGTACCGGCGGGACCCACTCCGAACGTGATCGTCGACTCGCGCAGCGCGTCCACATAGCGCTTCTGGTTGATCGTCTTCGGCGCCACGCGCAGTCCGCGGTGGCTCCACACGACGTCCTCGAGCACGCGCGCCGGCGATTCGTGCGCATCGAGCGCGCCCGTCACCGCCGCGATCGTGCCCGGCCCGATCTGGTGGCCGCGGGCGATCAGGTCGGCGAGCTCGTTGACGACGCGCTCGCCCGCCTGCGTCTCGCTCTGCTCGCCGTCGAGCGTGAGCAGGTTGCCGCGTAGGAAGACCTTGCAGTCGAGGTGATCCTCGAGCGCGCGCAGGACCGCATCCTGGCTTCCCGCGAGCTCCGCGGCGACTTCGTTGGGGAGCTCGATCTGCGTCCTCATCCCTGCAGGGCCGCCCGCACCATCCCGGACACGCGCTTGCCGTCGGCGCGCCCGTCGACCGCCGCCATCGCGTGCTTCATCGCCGTTCCCATGTCCTTCGGTGAGGCGGCACCGCTGTCGCGCACCGCCTGCTCGACGATCGCGGCGAGCTCCTGCTCGGAGAGCTCGGCGGGCAGATAGGACTCGATGATCGCCGCCTCCGCCTCCTCGCCGGTGGCGAGGTCGTCGCGATCGCCCTCCCTGTAGGCGGCTGCCGCCTCGAGACGGCGCTTGCGCTCGCGCCGCAGAACCGCGAGCTCGTCGCCGGAGCCCTCCTTGGCGTCCTTCTGGAGCTCCGATAGCACGAGCCGCAGCGCGCCTACCTTCTCCTTCTCGCCCCCGCGCATCGCGTCGCGCAGGTCGGCCTGGATCTGCTCGAGTATCGCCATCGGCAGTCCAGGATACGCCGCCGGCGGCGGTCAGCCGTCTGCCGCGGCGGCGTCCTTCGTGGCGCCGGCCTCGATGCGCTGCGCCGCCGCGTCCTGCAGGCCCGCCTCGCCACGGCGGGCCGGCGCCGTACTTGCCTCGACGTAGGCCTCGGACACGGTGATCACGCGCGCTCCGCGGCCGTGGGTGACGAACGACATGGCCCAGCGGATGAACACGAACAGCCGGTTCGCGAAGCCGACGAGATACCAGAGGTGCACGGTCACCCACGTGATCCAAGCCGGCAGGCCGCTGAGCTTGAGGCCTTTGATGTCGGCGACGGCCGCCGCGCGGCCGATCGTCGCGAGATTGCCCTTGTCGCGATAGCGGAACGGTCCGATGGCGCGGTCCTTCAGGCGCGCCCGCACGAGCTTCGCCGCGTAGCGTCCCTGCTGCATCGCGACGGGAGCGACTCCCGGGTAGACGACCGGCTCGCCGTCCTGGCCGCGCACCGAGACCATGTCCCCCAGGGCAACGATCTCGGGATGGCCCGGAAGGGAGAGGTCGGGCTCGACCGCGAGCCGGCCGGCGCGATCCGTGTCCGCCCCGGTGACCGACGCCAGCATGCCCGCCAGCGGCGAGGCGGTCACGCCGGCCGCCCAGACGACCGTGCGCGCCGGGACGCGTTCGGTCCCGCCGTCGGGGGCATGCACTGTGACGCCGCGCGCGTCGACGTCGACCACCGTGCGCGAGAGCATCGGGGTCACGCCGATCCGCTCCAGCGAGCGCCGCGCACGCTCCGACAGCGACGGCGGGAAGCTCGTGAGCACCCGCTCGCCGGCCTCGACCAGCACGATCCGCCCGGCGCCGGGGTCGGCGGAGCGGAAGTTGCGGCGCAGGCTGTCGCGCGCGAGTTCGGCGATCTGCCCTGCCATCTCGACCCCGGTCGGCCCGGCACCCACGACCACGAACGAGAGCCATGACCCGCGCAGCTCCTCCGAGGGCGCCATCTCCGCCGCCTCAAAGGCGCTCAGGATCGCCGACCGGGTGACGAGCGCGCTCTCCAGCGACTTGACCTCGTGGGCGAACTCGCGCCACCCCTCGTGGCCGAAGTAGGCGTAGCTCGAGCCACCGGCGACGATCAGCGTGTCGTAGGGGATCGACGGGGGCGCGGGCACCCCGGCGACCGACGCGAGCTCCAACCGTCGAGCCGCCGGGTCGATCGCGCGCGCCTCGGCCATCAGCACCCGCACGTTGCGCGCGCGCCTGAAGATCGCGCGCAGCGGATAGGCGATTTCGCCGGGCGAGAGCGCGCCGGTCGCAACCTGGTAGGTCAGGGGCTGGAAGAGGTGGAAGTTGCGGCGGTCGACGAGCGTGATCTCGACCGGCGCTCGTCGCAGGTGAAGCGCAGCCTGCAGGCCGCCGAAGCCGCCGCCGACGACCACGACGCGGTGTGCGCTAGCTGTTTGCATCCAGTACTTCCAAGGCTAGATCATCGATTCCGATCATCTAAGGTGCCGCGCGTGAACGAATCGGTCTACAAGGAGGCGCTCGAGCCGTTTCTGGCGGAGGTGCAGGCGCTGCGCCCGCCGGAGACGGAAGTGATCGACGCGCACACGCATCTCGGCCTCGACGAGGACGGGCGGTCGCTGACGCGCGAGCAACTGCTGCATCAGCTCGACGTGGCACAGGCGCGCCGCGCGTGCGTGTTCCCGCTGCACGACCCCGAGCGAGTGCCCGCCTACAGCCTGCCCAACGACCGCGTGCTGGCATGGGCCGGGGAAAGCGACGGCCGCCTCGTCCCGTTCTGCCGCCTGGACCCCGCCGAAGACCCGCTCGCGGAGTGCGAACGCTGCCTGGCGGCGGGCGCGCGCGGAGTGAAGCTCCACCCCCGCGCGCAGGACTTCGTCTTCGACGGCGGCCACATCGACGAGGTGTTCGCGCTCGCCGAATCCGAGAAGGTACCGGTGCTGATCCACGCCGGGCGCGGGCTGCCACCGCTCGCGGACGGGCTCGTGGATCTCGCTCTGCGCCACCCGGGAACGGTCCTGATCCTCGCGCACGGCGCGATCTGCGACCAGGGAATCCTCACGACGCGGCTGTCGGACCACCCCGGCGTGCTCTACGACATCTCGTGCTTCTTCCCGATCGACGTCATCGAGCTGTTCGCGCGGGTGCCCGCGGAGCGCATCGTGTTCGCGTCCGATCCTCCATACGGCCTCCCCGCGACGACGCTCTACATGGCGCTGCGCGTCGCCGAGCAGGCGCAGCTCGACGTGGAGGCGACGCGCGCCGTGCTCGGCGGCACGATGGCGGCGCTCCTCGACGGCGGCGAGCTGCCGGCGGCAACGCCGCCGCGACGGGGCCCCTCGATCGAGCTGTCGGGCCGCCTCGCGCGCGTGTACGGCTACGCGAGCCTCGTCGGCCCGGCGCTGTTCGCGGGAGCCAGAGAGCAGGCGCGCGCGATGCTGGAAATGGCGATCTCCGCGTGCCGCGACCCCTCGCCCGATACCGTCGGCGACGCGCTCGAGACGATCGGCGCGGCGCTGAGGGCGGCGAACGTGCTGCTCGAAGCCGAGGACGGCATCAGGCCGGCGATCGACCTCGTCTACCGCGCGAACGTGCGAGCCGCAACAGAGCTTCCCGGCGCGGGCTGATCAGCCCGCGCCGAGCCACAGCGCCGCCCATTCGCCGCCGTGGCGGCGGCGGCGCTCGATGAGCCCTCGGCGCGCAAACGCGTCCGCGACCTCGTCGGCCTCGTGCGCAAGCAGGCCGCCGGCGATGAGGTGCGCGGGCGCGTGCTCGAGCCGCGCGGCGAGCTCGAGCAGCAGCGGGCGCAGCAGGTTCGCGGTGACGAGGCGCGGGAGCGCCCTGCGCAGAGGCGCTCGCGCCGCCCGCGCTCGCGTCGCCTGCGTCGCTCGGGCCGGCATCACGAGCACCGAGGCCGGGCAGCGGATCGCGTGACAGCTCGAAGCGGCGAGCCTCGACGTCGACGCGGTTGGCGAGCGCGTTCTCGGCTGCCGCGCGCACGCTCTCGCGGTCGTTGTCGAGCGCGAGGACGGGCTCGAAGCCGAGCAGCGCGCCCGCGATCGCGAGCACCCCCGAACCCGTGCCGATGTCGAGGAGCGCGCCCCCGGGGGCCTCCGCGGCAACGAGCTCGAGCATCAGCTCGAGGCACAGCTGCGTGGTGGCGTGCGCGCCGGTGCCGAACGCCTGTCCGGGGTCGATGACGATCTCGAGAGCATCGGCCCCACCCGCACCCTCCGCCGCCTCCCACGGCGGGCGCACGCGCAGCGCCGGGACCGCGCGCGGCGCGGATGCGGGGGCAGCGATCAGCACGGGCCGGTGGAACTGCTTCCAGCGCTCCTGCCAGTCGTCGCGGACCTCGCTCGTGGAGACCTCGACGAGCGCTTCGCCGACGACGGCGCCGAGGTCGGGCAGGGCGGGGAGCTCGCCGGGGGCTCCGTAGACCGCGTACTCCACGACGCGCTCGTCGACGTCGCGCTCCTCGACCCCCGCGGGAACGAGCTCGAGCAGTTCGGCGAGCACGAGCTCGGCGTGCTCGCGAGGCACCCGCAGGGCGAGGCGGATCACGCGGCCTGGCTGCCGAGCGCGCGGCGCAGCTTCGCGAAGACCGACTCGTGCGAGCGCAGGTTCTCCTCGCCGAGGCTGTCGTTGAGGCGTTCGGCGAGCTCGCGCTGCTCGGCGTTCAGGCGGCGAGGGACGATGACGTTGACGATCGCGCGCAGATCGCCCTTGCGCGAGCGGCGCAGCGAGGGCATGCCCTCGCCCTTGATGGTGAGAACGTCGCCGGGCTGGGTGCCGGGGGGCATCTCGACCGTGCTCGTGCCTTCGAGCGTGGGCACCTCCAGCGTGGCGCCGAGCGCAGCGAGCGGAGCGGCGACATCGAGGGCGGTGATCAGGTCGTCGCCCTCGCGCAAGAAGCGGGGGTCCTCGCGCACCCCCACGAACACGTACAGGTCGCCCGCCGCGGCACCCGCCTCGCCGGCGTGTCCCTGGCCGCTCAGGCGGATGCGCTGGCCGTCGGCGATGCCCGCCGGCACGTCGACGTCGAGCTCTCGCCGCCGCGCACGCCGGCCGCGGCCGCGGCACTCACGACAGGGCTCGGTGGGAATCCGCCCATCGCCTTCGCATGCGTCGCACACCATCGTGCGCATCATCTGGCCGAAGGGCGTGCGTGTGACCGCCTGCAGCTGGCCGTTGCCGCCGCAGCGCGAGCACGTCTCGATCGGCGTTCCCGGCTCGGCGCCGTTGCCACTGCAGCGCGAGCAGCGCTCGACCGCCTCGAAGGCGACCTGCACCTGCGCGCCGTTCGCAGCCTCGGGCAGGTCGATCTGGACCTGCACGGCGATGTCTCCGCCCTGCGCGGGCCCGGTGCGCACGCCGCCGCCGAAGAACGCGTTGAAGAGATCGCCGATCGACCCGAAGGCGTCGAAGTTCGGCGCGTAGCCGCCGGAGCGAAGCCCCTCGTAGCCGTAGCGGTCGTATGTCGCCCGCCGCTCGGGGTCCGACAGGATCTCGTAGGCCTCCGCCGCCTCCTTGAACTTCTCCTCGGCTTCGGCGTCGTGGGCGTTGACGTCGGGGTGAAGCTCGCGGGCGAGCTGGCGGAACGCCTTCTTGACCTGCTGCTCGCCGGCGTCGCGCTCGAGCCCGAGCACCACATAGGGATCGCGTGGCATCAGACCAGCCTAGTTCTCGGCGTATGCGTCTTCGACGAAGCGGGACAGTTCGTGGGCGGCCTCGCGCACGGTGGCGATCGCCCCGGCGTAGTCCATCCGCACCGGGCCGATCAGCGACACCGTGCCGAGCTTGCGCTGCGCCATCCCGTAGCCGGTGGCTACCACCGCGAGCGAGTGCATCTCCGGCAGCTCGTTCTCGCGACCGATGCGGACGTACACGCCCGGCTCGCCGAGCGCCTCGCGCAGCACGCGCAGCAGCGCTGCGCGCCGCTCGAGCAGGCCCACGACCTCGTTCACCTGCAGCGCGTCCTCGATCTGCGCGGTGGCGAACAGGCGCGCGGTCCCCTCGACGTACAGCGCTTCCTCGCCCTCGCTGCCGAGGTCGGCGAAGGCGGGAGCGAAGCGGGTCAGGAACGCGAGCTCGACCGGCGAGAGGTCGCGGTCGATGAGCCGCTGCTGGAGCATCCGCTCGCCGAGCTCGCGGCCCACCAGGCGCTCGTTGAGGTACTCGCCCGCCCACGTGACGAGCCCGGGGTCCACCGACTGCTCGAACGTCGCGAGCATCTTCGAGACGCCTCCGGTGGAGGTGATGATCACGACGAGCACCACCTGCGGCTGCAGCGCGAGCACCTCGACGTGGCGCACCGTCGCCGTGTTGATGGACGGCGCCGAGACGACCGCGAGCAGGTTGGTCATCTGTGACAGCGTCTCGGTGGTGGCGCGCATCGCTTGGTCCACCTCGCGGCGGATGAGCGACAGCTCGAGGCGGCGGCGGGGCGCCATCAGCGCGTCCTCGCCGGTGAGCATGCGATCGACCACGTAGCGGTGGCCCGCGTCGGTGGGGATGCGCCCGGCGGACACGTGCGGATGCGTGAGCAGGCCGAGCTCCTCGAGCAGCGCGAGCTCGTTCCTGACCGTGGACGGGCTGCAGTCGAGGTCGGGGTCGCCGGCGATCACGCGCGAGGCGACCGGCTGGCCGTAGCGGAGGTAGTCGTCCACGACCTTGCGCAGGATCCGCTCCTGGCGGGAGGTGAGCATGGGGCTGATTGTAGGCGCCTGCCTGACGCCCGCTCGACGCCGGGGACGCCGCAGCGGACCCCCGCCGGTGCGAGCGAAGCTACGCGCGATACGGCCGGGCGCGTGGCCGCTCGCGCGCTAGAGCTCGAGCTCCGCCTCGGCGTTGCGGATGATCTGGTTGCCCGCCTGCTCGGCGACGGTGTCGACGATCGCGCGTCCGTCGCGCACCTCGCGAACCGTCCCGCTGACGAGGACCTCCTGCTCGGGCAGCCCCATGCCGCGGAACTGCACCGACAGCCGCCTGAGCTTCTCCGGCCCGCCCGCCGCCTGCGTCTGCGCGCGCGCCACCTGCGCCATCGTCCACAGGCCGTGGAGGATCCTGCCGGGCAGCCCCACGGCACGCGCGAACTCCTCGTCGATGTGGATCGGGTTGAAGTCCCCCGACGCTCCCGCGTAGCGGACGGTGAGGTACTTGTCGGGGGTGACCTGCAGCTGCGGGATCTGCTCGCCGGCCTTCAGCTCTGCCATCGCGATCACACTCCTCGGACGATGTTCGTCCACGTGCCGCGGCAGACCTCCTCGCCGCGCTGGTTCGTGGACACGGACTCGAACACGTAGTAGCCGCGACCGTCCTGTTCGGAGATGCCCTTGACGCTCGCAACGGTGGTGATCTCGTCACCCGCCACGACGGGCGCGCCCCATGCGAACTCCTGCCCGCCGTGCACCATCATCGCGAAGTTCAGCTCGATCTCGGGGTCGAAGATCAGCGGCCCGACGGCGGGTGCGCTGTACACGACCGCGAACATCGGCGGCGCAACCAGGTCCGCGTAGCCAGCCGCGCGGGCGGCGTCGAGCTCGAGGTGCAGCGGGTCGGTCTCGCCCACCGCGCGCGCGTACTCCCTGATCTTCTCGCGGCCCACCGCATACACGACGGGGTCGTACGTCTTGCCGATTGCTTGGGTGTTGACGGGCATCGAACGGGGCTCCTTGCTGCCGCTGCGCGATCGCGGCGCGCCAGTTTACGCGCAGCGAAGGCGTGCGCGCCGCGCGAGCGCGCGAGGGCCTCTAGAAGTTGATCTCGCCCTCGCTCGCAACACTCGCGAGCTCCTCCGATGGCGGGTCCGTCGCGCCGCCGTCGCCGTCGCGGCCGCCCGGGCCGTCGAGGAACTGGACCGTGTCTGCCACGATGCTCACCGCCTGACGCCGCTGCTCCTCGGTCTCCCACTCGCGCCACTCCAGGCGCCCGTCGATCGCCACGCGGCTGCCCTTGTGCGTGTAACGCGCGACGTTCTCGGCGGGCGGGCCGTAGACCGAGATGTCGAAGAAGTTGGGATGCTCGGTGTAGCCGCCCGCTGCGTCGCGCCGGCTCGAGTTGCACGCGATGCGCAGGGAGCAGACGCTCGTCCCGGACGGCAGCGCGCGCAGCTCGGGATCGCGCGTCAGGCGACCGATGACGACGACTCGGTTGATCGACGGATAGGACATCTCGTTGCCTCCGCTTGCTCGTGTTCGCACCCCCGGCTTGGAAGCTAGGCGCCGACGGTGATGGTTCTCTCGAACGCGCGGTCGCGCCGAGGGGGACGTCGCCGGCAAGCTCACGCGAGCAGCGAGGCGAGCGGGACGACCGCCACGCGATCGGATGCGCGCGCCCCGCGCAGCGCCCGGCGGAGCGCGAGCTCGACCGGCGGCGCGACGACGTACAGGACACCCGCGAGCTCGCGCGAGCGCGCCCACGCGCGACAGATCTCCTCGAGCCGCACGGGCGCCTTCACGGTCAGCTCGACCTCGACCGCGATCGCCTGCGCCGGCGTCCGCGCATGCGCGAGCAGCACGAGGTCGGGCCGGTGCAGCGTCGCCGTCGTGCCTCGCGCCCCACGAAGCCGCGCGCTTGCAAGCGGGTGGCGCCGTCCGCGTTCGAGACGGCGCAGCTCGGGCACCCCGATGACTGCGTGGTCCGGGTAGATCGCGCCCAGAGCGGCGGCGACCGACGCACACACGATCGCGTGTGCGGCGCTCGCCGGCGGCGACGCGCGCCGGCTCCACGCCGCTCGCGCCGCATGCCCGTAGGCCATCGCGCGTGACGGTGAACAGCGCGGGCTCACCACGCAGCGGCGCGCTGCAACGCAGTTGCCCGCACCGCGCTGCCGCGCTGAGGCGCCCGCGCGCAGAGGCGAGCGAGATGCGATCGTGCGCCGCGAGCGCATCCGCCGTGACCGCGCCCACGCACGCCGTCCAGGACAGCAGCTCGCGCCGCGACACCATCGCGCGCGCCTCAGCGCCGCTCATCGCCGCCGGCGCACGCGGCGGGCGCCGCGGGCATGAAGACGCGAGCGATTCGCGCGCGTGCGCGTCCGCCCGGGACGATAACCGCCGCCCATCCGGTGGGCAGGCGCGAGATGCGGCCCGCGTCGATCACCGCTTCGCGCGCTCGCGCGCGCGTCACGCGCCCCTGCCTGTCGCGTGCCACCCGCCAGGTTCCCTCCGCACCCGCGATCTGGGCGAGCAGCTCCGCTGAGGCGGGCACCACCTGGCGATGCGCGACGAGCGCGGAGACGTTGCCCACGACCTGCTCGAGCAGCCGCTCGCGACCGGGCAGGCGCAGGTCGGAGAGCTCCTGCGTGCCGAGCAGCAGGCTGAACCCGGCGGAGCGGGCGCGCGCGAACAGTCGCACGACCTGCTCGGCGGCGACGGCCGAGAACTCGTCGATCAGGACGAGGGTGGGCGTCGGCTCCACCTGCAGCGCCGCGACGAGCCCGAGCACGTCCTGCACGATCGCGGCGCCGAGCATCGCGGCGAGCAGCGGCCGGCGGTCGGCTTCGAGCGCGAAGTAGGCCACCCCGCCCTCTCGCACCACGTTGCCGAGCTCGAGCTGGGTGCCCGGACGGCGAGGGTCGAGATACGGGCCGACGTCGGACTCGGCGAGGATCGCGAGCCGGTCGCGCACCCCCGCGAGCTCGGTCTGCTGGCGCGGGGTGAGCGCATCGAGGTACGCGTGGACGGCATCGGCGTGGCGCTCGGGCAGGGTGCGCGCGAGCACCTCGAGCCGCTGGACATCGAGATGCTCGACGAGGGAGTGCAGGCTGACGTGCACGCCGCCCGCGCGCATCGCCCGGACCGCGTGCCCGAGGTAGCGCTGCGCCTGGCGCAGGTAGTGCGGCTCGCTGAAGCGCTCGCCCGCGAGCACGCGGTCGGCGATCTCGGTGCCGCCGCCCGTAGCCAGCGGGTTGTAGATCGCCTCGCCGCGCGGCGACCACGCGACGAACGAGCGCCCCGCGGCGCGCGCTGCGCGGTGGATCTCCCCGCGTAGCCGGAAGTCCCCCTTCGGGTCCATCACGATCGCGCCGAGCCCTCTCGCGATCGCGTGCGTGGCGATCCACGACTGGGTGACGGTCTTGCCGGAGCCGGTTGCACCGACGACCAGCAAATGCCTGCCCTCGCGGGCGCCGAGCGGCACCGACACCGTCCGGCCCCGCTCGTCGCGCCCGAGCGCGAGCACGGCGCCGCCTGTCTCGCTCGAGGGGCCGCCGGGCGGGCGGGCGCGGCGGGCGAGCGCGCGCAGCAGCGGCGCGAGCACGTCATGCGGGCGAAGCTGCGCGGCGGCGAGCTGCGCCAGGTCGGCACCCGCCTCGAGATCGCGGTGGTGGCGCCGCCGGCCGCCCACCGCCGCCCACAGCGCTGCGAGGAGCAACACGTCACGCGCTCGCGGGGCGAGCAAGCCCGCGAGCAGCGCGGCGCCCGCCCCGGCGAGCGCCCAGCTCCAGTGCAGGCCCCGGTGTCGCATGACGCGCGCCGCGAGCGCGCCGATCAGGAACGCCGGCAGGACCGTCCCGGCGGTGTGCTCGAGCCACCGCACCAGGTCCGCGAGCGACGCTTCGGGACCGGCGGGAGCTTCCAGGGCGTGGTCGGACGGCTCCATCGCGCCTCTCAAACGAGGCTGTAGCCGACGCCTCTCACGCAGATCACCCAGCGGCGATCCGCATGCCGTGCGAGCTGCATGCGCAGCCTGCTCGCGTGGCTGTCGAGCGTGCGCGTGCGCCCGCCGCCGCCCGCTCCCCAGACCGATGCCATCAGCTCGCGCCGGGTGAACACCCGCGCGGGCTCGCGCGCGAGCTGCGCGAGCAGGTCGAACTCGAGCCTGCGCAGCTCGAGCCGGCGTCCGTCGACGGTGGCGAGCCGCGTGTGCAGGTCGATGCGCAGCTCCGCGACGACGAGCACGCGCGCTTCGTCGAGATCGCCCTCGGCACGCCTCAGGATCGCGCGCACGCGCGCCCTCAGCTCCAGGTAGCGCGCCCCGCGGGGGAGGAAGTCGTCGGCGCCCGCCTCGAACGCGCGCAGCAGGTCGGGCTCGCGTGCGCGGGCGCCCACGACGATCGCGGGCAGCGACCGATCCCAGGGGGTGCCCGGCTTCGCTGCGCGGATCTCCTCGAGCAGCCCGACGGCGCCCCGCGGCGCATCCACGGCGCCGAGCACGGCGAGCGTGGGCGAGCCGGCGCGCGCGAGCACGCGGGCATGCTCGGCTGTGCGGGCAACCTCCACGCGATATCCGTCGGCGATCAGCTGCTCGCCGACGCTGCGGGCGAGCTCCTGCTCGGCCTCCACCAGCAGGATCGTGGCGCGGCGTGAGCTCACAGCTCGACCTCGCGCGGTGCGATGCCCAACCCGCGGCGGGCGATCAGCGCGAGCACGTCGCTGTGGATCCACGGGGTGGGGCGCCGCTGGCCTCCCTCGGCGAGCAGCCCGAGGCGGCGCCCCAGCCAGCTCGTCTCACCGCTCTCGTTGCCGTTGCGGTCGCGCTTGACGCGCCCGCAGCGCATCGCGATCTCGCTCATGCTGAGCTCTTCGCGCTCGACCGCCGCGAGGACCACCTCGCGAAGCCTGCGGTTGAGGACGATCGGGCTCTCCAGGACGCGCGCGAGCTCCAGGCGCAGGACGGTGCTGGAGACCGCCCTGCCGGCGTGCTGCCGCAGTGCAGCGCGAGTGATCGAGCAGGCGGGCTCGTAGCTCTCGCATGCGGCGACGACCTCGCGCAGGCTCACCACCTCGCCTCCTGCCGTCACGCCGCCGGCGGGGCGGGCCGGCCCGGTTGCCGAGCGCCACCAGCGAAGCTCGGGGATGCGCATCGCGCCGCGCAGCGGCGCGAGCGCGTAGCGAAGCCCGCAGCCGTCCACGATGGCGGATCCTCGACCCTCGCTGCGATCGCCGCGGTGCTCCTCGGTGAACGGGCGCCGGCGCGCGTCCTCTGCGCGGACGCGGCGGCAGGGAGCACGTCCGGCGGGGGCGCCGGCGAGATACAGGCAGCACACAAGCTGTGCGTTGCCCGCGGGCTCATCGGCTGCGAGATGGGCGATGAGGCGACGGTCGCCGCCGCTCATCGCGTCCCGGTCGACGACGAGGCGGCTTCCCGCCGACGCCTTCACGACGACGATCTCGCGCGGCCTGCCGTCGGCGTCGAGGTAGCTCCCGAGGATCGCGCCGGAGCGGCCGCGCGCAGCGGACCTGGATGCGTGCGCGGGGGGCGACGCCGACGGGCGGGGAGCGCCGGGAGACGGGGATGCCGGGGGCGCGTCCCCAGCGCCGGAGGCCGCGGCGTCCGCAATCGTCGCTTCCTCGTGGCAGGCGAGTCGCACAGGCGTTCCACCTGCTCGATCGACGCCCGCCGCGCCGGCGGGACGGCGGGGCGCGGTGCGACGCCCAAACACCGGCGCCCGCGAGCGATCTTGGCGCGCATACGCCCGCGGGCGCCCACGATTCGCAGCACGCGCCGGCTCGGGCACCGCGCACTCGAAGGTCCAGATCTGGACGCCCGATCGGTCCAGCACTGGATCGACGCCTGCGGGCGCCGCTGGGACCCTCGCAACAGGCAACCACGAGTGCTAGGAGCCCGACAATGGCAACAGCAGCCAAGCCCCTCGTCTCGTCGCGGCGCGCGGCGCGCGAGACACAGCTACGGACGCGTCGGATCGAGAAATACGGATGGCAGCGCGACCTCCCCGACCACAGGGACCGCATCTACAACGAAGAGGAGACGATCCTCCAGGCGGCGCAGCTGCCGAGCAAGTTCTCGCTACGGGCGAGCATGCCCAAGGTCTACAACCAGGAAAACCTCGGGTCGTGCACCGCGAACGCGATCGGCGCGCTGGTGGAGCACCAGGAGATGGCGGAGGGCAAGGGCGAAGAAAAACCCTCGCGCCTGTTCATCTACTACGGCGAGCGTGAAATCGAGGGCACGATCGGGCAGGACTCGGGGGCACAGATCCGCGATGGCATCAAGGTGGTGGCGAAGCTCGGCGCGCCGCCCGAGAAAGACTGGCTCTACGAAATCGCGAAGTTCACGCAGCGGCCGCCGGCGCAGGTCTACGCGGAGGCGAAGCTCGAGCGAGCAGTGGCCTACCAGCGGATCGTGCCGGGGGGAACGGGTGCGCCGATCCGCACGGCCGTGCACGCCAACCACCCGGTGGCGTTCGGGTTCTCGGTTCCGCAGGTGTTCGAGGAAGAAGCGAAGTGGAACCCGGCGGCCCAGCCGCTTGCGGTTCCCGGCGCTGACGAACACTTCATCGGCGGCCACGCGGTTGCGATCGTCGGCTGGGACAACACCAAGGAACGGTTCCCGGTGGACGTGTTCGAGATCCGCAACAGCTGGGGGCCGGACTGGGGCGACGCCGGGTACTTCTGGATGGACGCCGGCTGGTTCGCTCCGGAAGCGAGGCTCGCGAGCGACTTCTGGGTGGTCTCGCTCGTCGCTGCCTGACGCGGCGCGTAAGCCGAAGGCTGCGCACGGATGCCTGGCCGAGGAGACGAGGTGCGGCGCGCTCCCCGCGCCGCACCTCAGTCGTCGTGGCGGATGTCGAGGTTCGAGAGCGCGACGGGCCTGACGGTCTCCTGCACCACGTGCAGCTCGAGCTCGGAATCGCGGAGCAGCAGCCCCTCGATCGCCGCCTCGTAGCTCGCGAAGCTGTCCGAGCGGTAGTGGGCTTCGAGCGACTCCTGATCGCTCCAGCGCTGGACGATCACGAAGTGGCCGGGGTCGTCGATGATCTCGGCGAAGCTGAACGCCAGGCAGCCGCGCTGGCGCCGGGTGGCGGCCTGGGCGGCGAGCATCGCGCGTTCGGCGGCGCGACGATGCGGGATCTGGACGAAGACCTCGCCGGTCCCGACGATCATGCGCGCCGGCCCCGGACGCTCCCGCGGGTAGCGCGGTCTGGAGACGCCTGCGCCATGGTCATGACACTAGCCGAGCAAACGACAGCGCGCGTGCATGCCAGCGGCGGTCGCGGCACAACGGTAGGCTGCTCGCGATGGTGGCGACGGCGTTCGATCTCGTGATCGACGTTGAGAACACGCCGGGCGCGCTCGCGCGAGTCGCGAGCGCGGTGAGCGACGCCGGTGTGAACCTCGCGGCTGCCACCTGCATGGGCGACGGGGAGCAGGCCGAGCTGCACATCCTCGTACCCCATCCCGAGGCGGCACGCCACTCGCTGGCGACGGCACAGCTCGCCGTGACGCGCGAGCGCGAGGTGGTGGTGGTGGACGTCGAGGACCATCCGGGGGTGCTCGCCGACCTCGCCCGGAACATCGCGAAGAAGGGCGTGAACCTCGACCTCGTCTACGTCGCGACGCGCAACCGCGTCGTGTTCGGTGCGCCCGACCTCGACGGGCTGAGAGCCGCGCTCGAGCGCTGAGCGAACGGGCTCGGCGCCGGCTCAGCGCGTGCGCGTCGCCCGCTCCACCTGTTCGCCGCGCGGCGTGAGCACCCACGCGTTCGCGCCGCCTCGACGCTGACCCTCGCCGCTGTTGCTGATCAGCCCGAGCCGCGCGAGCCGGCTGAGCAGCTTCGAGATCTGGCCCTGGTCGGCGATCCCGGCGCGGCTTGCGACCTCGCGGTTGCTCGCGCCAGGGTGCTCGTCGATGGCGGAGAGGACGGTGAGCGTGCGGTATGTGAGCCGGATGTTGAGACCCGCGAGCGGGTCGCGCCTGCCGAGCTCGAACGGCACCGGACGCGCCGCGACGCTGCGGGGCGCCGTCTGGAGCTCCATGCGCGCCGCCGTCGGCCCGAGATACGGCAGGACGATCAGGCTCATCAGCGGCCCGAGAAGCTCGCGCAGGGGGTCTCGGTCGCGCGCCAGCAGCCGTGCGTGCAGCACCGCGAGCACAGCGCCCACCACGCCTTCGGCGGTGAGCTCGGGCGGGTCGGCGGCGACGGGCGCTGCGGCACGGCCACGGTCGACCGCCTCGGCGAGCTCGGCGAGGACCCGGGCGCGGTAGGCGAGCACCCGCGGCCCCGCTGCGAGCGCCTCGACGACGCACAGGCGCGCGCGCAACGGCTCCGCGTCCATCAGCTCCAGCAGTGCCGCGAGCGCGCTGCGGATGCCGGCGCACCACGAGGTCTCGCGAGCGTAGGCGGCGCGGAGGGTCCGCGAGGCCTCCTCCACCGCCTCTTCGATGGCGGCGAGAAAGCAGTCCTCGCGGCCGCAGAAGACCTCGTAGAAGGTCTTGCGCGACACGCGTGCGCGAGCGGTCACCTGTGCGACGGTCATCCGCGCGTAGCCGACGTCGGCTGCGATCTCGACGGCCGCGGACAGGATCCGCTCGCGCTGGATCGCGCTCACCTGTCCGCGGGGGATCGCGCTCGGCCCGGGCCGCAGCGCTGGCCTGATTTCGTCTCCGGTTCCATCACCGATACAGCCACGCCTGGTCGCCGTCGTCTTTCTCGTGGGGATGCGTCGCGCGTGCGGTAGGGCGAGCGCCTCGGCGCCGGCCCGTCTGCGCGGATGCAGGTTCCACGGTTGCGACGGTTAAGTCGAGGCGCGTTTCCGACTCGCGCGGGGCGAGACGCGGGCGGGACTACCATCGCAGCCAGTGGCACACGCCGACACAGCGACGCGGGGAGGCGGCCCGCTCGTGCGCGTGCCCTCCCCAGCCCTCGTGCTTGGGGCGATCGCCTCGGTTCAGTTCGGTGCGGCGCTCGCCACGACGCTGTTCGACCAGATCGGGCCCGCCGGCGCGGTGCTGCTGCGCCTCTGCTCGGCGGCGCTGCTGCTGCTCGCCGCCTGGCGGCCACGGCTCCGCGGCCGCAGCGCCGAGGAGCTGCGCCTCGCAGTGGTCTTCGGGGTGGTGCTCGCGTCGATGAACCTCAGCTTCTACGAGGCGATCGCGCGGATCCCGCTCGGCATCGCCGTCGCGATCGAGTTCGTGGGGCCCCTCGCGGTGGCGGTGGCCGGCTCGCGCCGGCGGCTCGACCTGCTGTGGGTGGGGCTCGCAGCGGCGGGCATCCTCGCACTCACGCGCGGGCCTGCGAGCGACCTCGACGCCCTCGGCGTCGGCTTCGCGCTGCTCGCAGGCTGCATGTGGGGCGCCTACATCCTTCTCAACGCCCGCGTGGGGCGCGTCTTCGAGGGCACGAGCGGGCTGACGCTCGCGATGTGTGTGGCGGCGGTCGTCGGCGGCGCCCGTCGGTCTCGCCGACGGCGGCGGGCATCTGTTCGAGGCGCAGACGCTCGCGATCGGCGCCGCAGTGGGGCTGCTCTCCTCGGCGATTCCCTACACGCTCGAGCTCGAGGCGCTGCGCCGGATCGCGCCGCACGTCTTCGGCGTCCTGATGAGCCTCGAGCCCGCCGTCGCCGCGCTCGCCGGCCTGATCGTGCTCGGCCAGGGGCTCGGCACGCGCGCGCTCGCCGGCATCGCGCTCGTCACGGTGGCATCGATCGGCGCGTCCCGCGGCGCCCGCGAGCCGCCCATCGCCGTCTAGCGCCCGCCGCGCTACGCGGGCGCCGGTCCGTCGATCATCTGGGCGATCGATTCGGCGGCGGCGGGCTCCGTCGGCAGGTCCGCGAGCGATGCGGCGAGCTCGGCGGCCTGGTCGATCGTGGCAGTGCCGGTCTCCGCGGCCCAGCGCGCGAGCCACCGCAGCGCCCAGGCGTCGTACTCGCGCGGGCTCTCGTGCGCGATCAGCGGCAGAAAGCCGGCCGCGAGCGTCAGCGGGATCGGGCGTCCGCGCTCGAGGCGCAGTTCGTCGGCGAGCGTGCACGCATAGCGCAGATCGCCGCGGGCGAGAGCCGACTCGAGCTCGGCGAGAGGGTTCCAGGGCCGGGGCGCCATGCGAACACATGTTCGCATGCGTGGCGGGCGGCCGTCCTCACCCCGCTCTCCGTCTCCGCGATACTCGGAGCCGATGTCGCAGGAGAACGTCGAGTTGGTTCGAGGCGGCTACGAATGGTTCAGGGCGAACGGCAGGTTCCCGGGACACCTCTCGACGCCCGACTTCGTCTGGGACATGTCCAACTTCCGCGGCTGGCCGGAGCAGCAGGTCTACGAGGGCGCCCAGGGGGTGGAAGATTTCTTCGCCGAGTGGGGCTCGGCGTGGGACGACTGGGAGGTGGGGGTCGAGGCGCTCCACGACCTCGGCGACCAGGTGCTCGTGATCGTGCGCCAGCGCGGAACGTCGAAGCTGAACGGGATGGTCGTCGAGATGCCGCTGGCCCAGCTCTGGACCTTCCGGGAGGGCAAGCAGTCGCGGATGGAGATGTACTCCGACCCGCGCGAGGCCCTCGAAGCCGTGGGGCTCGAGGAGTGAGCCGGATCACCCGCGCCGGCAAGGCGCTGATGGAATCGAGCCGGCACAGACGTTCAGGGCGGCGCGGCGATTGCCCGGCGCGCCCGCTCCGAGTCGCCCGCAATGGTGTTCTGACCCTATGGACGGGACCTGGTTCGTCGTCGACGATCGGCACGACGGGTCCGCCGGATCCGTGAGGCCCTATGCTCGACAAAGCAGAAAGCAAAGGGGGGTAGCGTGGCGATTCTCAGGGTCGTGAGCCGTGGCATGGACAGGGACACCTACCAGACGATGCGCGAGATGCTCGACATCGACCACAAACACCCGCTGGGCCTGATCATGCACGGTGCCACCGAGGTGGACGGGGCGATCGTGGTCGCCCAGATATGGGACTCCCACGAGTACGCCCGCCGCTTCGACGAGGAGCTGCTGCAGCCGGCGCTCGAAGCGGCCAAACTGACGGCGCGGGCCGACGTCACCGTGTTCGAGCTCGAGCACCTGGTGACGCCCTAGGCGCGCGGCTCCGCGAGTACCTGAACGCGCGAGGAGCCCTCGACGCCGCGGGGCTTCACGAGTAGGCGCCCGGGCGGAGCGGCTCGGGACACGCCTCGTCCGGAGGGCGTCAGCGGCCGAGCGTGCGCCTGATCAGAAGGGCGCAGACGGCAGCCAGCACGAGCAGGAGGATCGGGATGCCAGCGCCGACGACTCCGGCGACCGCCAGCACCAGCCCGATCCCGCCGGCGAGGCCAGAGACGCCGCCCACCACGATCAGGCGGAGCACGCGCTGTTCGCGCTGTTTGCGCGTCAGGTGCCCGCCGGGGCGCCGCTCGAGGTTGCTCATGCGGGTGATCTTCGCAGGTCGCTCTGCTCGCCCCGTCGCGAGGGGTTTGACCGCTGCGGTTGCGCGATCGGATCGGCGAGTGATCCGCCCCGGCGCGCGCCGGGGCGGATCACTCCTGCGTCCTGGCGGTGTGGGCCGATGCGCCACCCCGCAGGCCGCCTTACTGCACCTTCTGTTTACCTGCGACTTCGTACGGCGTGTCGACGACGGTGCCCGTGTTACGCGTCATCGTCGGGCCACCGGCGAGCGTGTTGCCGGTGACCGTCGTCGGCGGGCTGTTGTTCTGGACCGTCAACGAGTAGTGGAGGCGGTGGGAAGGATGTAGCGAGGTCGGTGTCCTTAAGCTCCGACCGGCGGGCCGCGAGCCGCGCAAACCGTCGCCTCGCGAGGACTCATCGCCGGTGCGCTGAGGACCCCCGACGACTGGAGGTAGTTCCATCGTTCCGCTTGCCAAACAGGCGGAGCGGCTTGCGCTGCTCCGCCGCCGCCACACACAGCGATGACGCCCCACGGCCAGCCGGCGGCACGCGTGCCCGCGTCGATGCGCCAGGACCCCGCCGGAGGCTCGTGGTCGCGGTGGGCGGCGACGTCGCCCGCGTGGACCGTCGGGGTCGAGGAGGAGCTGATGCTGCTCGACCCCTTCGTGTGGTCGCTCGCCTACCGGGCCGACGAGGTGAGCGACCGGCTTTGCGGCGATCTCGCAGCCCACGCGAGCACCGAGACACACGGGTCGACGCTCGAGCTGCGAACGGATCCGCACGAGTGCGTCTCGGCCGGGATGGCGCAGCTCGCGGAGCTGCGCGCCGGTCTCGCACGCGAGGTCGACAAGATGAGCCTCGCCGCCGCGGTCGCCGGCCTGCACCCGTTCGCATCCTGGCGGGAGACCAGGGTGTCCGAGCGCGAGCGGTACCGCCTCCTGTACGCGTCGTTGCGCGAGCTCGCGCGGCGCGAGCCAACGTTCGCTCTGCACGTCCATGTCGCCGTCCCGACACCGGAGCAGGCTGTGCTCGTCGCCAACCGCATGCGCAACCATCTGCCGCTGCTCCTCGCCCTGTCGGCCAACTCGCCCTTTTGGCAGGGGCGTAACACCGGGCTCGCCTCAACGCGCACCTCGGTGTTCGACGCCTTCCCCAGAGTCGGACCGCCCCGCGCGTTCCTCGACTATGAGGACTACGTCAGGACCGTCGACACACTGCTGCACCACAACGCGTTCCCCGAGCCGACCTACCTTTGGTGGGATGTTCGTCTGCAGCCCCGCTTTGCGACGGTCGAGGTGAGGATCATGGACGCGCAGAGCACCGTTGCCGACGCCGCCGCCTTGACCGCCCTCGTTCAGTGTCTCGTGCGTATGGAGGCCAGCGAGGGCTCGCCGGCGGCGACCGCGGGCGACCTGCCCGAGGTGCTTGTCGAGAATCGCTTTCTCGCCGCGCGCGACGGTGCCAGTGCACATCTGATCGACGCGGGGCGAGGCTGCCGGATGCCGGTCGCCGCTTTGCTCGAGTCCGTCCTTGACCAGTGCGCCCCGCACGCGCAAGACCTCAACTGCGTTGCAGAGCTCGAGTGGACGAGGAGTCTCGCCGCGAACCCGAGATCCGTACGTCAACGGAGCCTCGCTCGGGGGTCCCACGCGCTGCCCGGGCTCGTAGCTGCGCTCGCCTCGTCCTTCTGAAGTAGTACCGCTACCGGGATTCACCGCTACCGGGATTCGAGCTCCGTCAAGGGCCGCGCTGTAGCGCCAGATTTGGCTGCTTGCGCGTTTGTGCCATGGGTTCCTCTCGGCTGAAGCCTCACCGGGAGCCGAGTCGCACGCGACCAACCGTCTCGGTCGCCGTGGCGCTCCGGTAGTGAATCGACGCCTAAGGCGAACTCGAAGAAGTGACCCTCAAGCGGGCACCTTTGGCTGGGTCAAGGCGGCCTAGCGACACCGCGGCAGAGGAGCCGCGCCGCAGCCGCCGGCGGGGCGCCTCCCGCGCGGCCTGAGCGGCCGTGAGCCGCGGGGTCCGCGGGTGCCCGGCTCGGGGCGGTGCGCCCGGCCAGTCGGAGGGCGTAGCGTCCCGGGCCCCACTTCGCGCCCTGTATCCTCGACCAGCGATGGCAACGGACGCCTCGCCAACAGGGACCGCTGCGGCCGGGCCGAGCAACGGCGGGCGATCGGCAGCACCCGTCGCGCCGCTGCAGGCGGCGCTGAAGCTCGTCATCTGGGACCTCGACGAGACGCTCTGGAAGGGCACGCTGTCGGAGGGCGAGGTGGCGCTGGACCCGCTGGCGGGTGAGATCGTGCGAACGCTCAACCGGCGCGGGATCGTGAGCTCGATCTGCTCCAAGAACGACCCCGACCGCGCTCGCGAGCGGCTCACGGCGGAGCAGCTCTGGGACGAGTTCGTGTTCCCCTCGATCAGCTGGACCCCGAAGGGCCCGCGGATCGCGCAGATAGTCGAGGACCTCCAGCTGCGTCCCGTGAACGTTCTGTTCATCGACGACAACTTCAGCAACCTCCAGGAGGCGCTTCACTTCGTCCCCGAGCTCCAGATCGCCGAGCCGGACATCCTCTCGGAGCTGCTCGCCCAGCCGCAGGCGAAGGGGAAGGATGACAGCGGGCTGACTCGGCTCGCGCAGTACAAGGTCCTCGAGCGCAAGGCGGCGGACCGCAGGATCGCGAGCGCAGGCAACGAGGAGTTCCTGCGCTCGTGCGACATCCGCGTGCAGCTGGAGGACGACTGCGCCGAGCAGGCGCCGCGCCTGCTCGACCTCGTCAACCGCAGTAACCAGCTCAACTTCACCAAGAGCAGGATCACCCCCGAGCAGCTCGAGCAGATGCTCGCCGATAGTGACCGCGAGACGCGCTTCGTCCGCGCGCACGACCGCTACGGCGACTACGGGATCTGCGGCTTCTACTCGCTCAAGGACGGGCACCTGACCGATTTCGTCTTCTCCTGCCGGATCCTGCACATGGGGATCGAGCAGTGGGTCTACGAGCGGCTCGGGCGCCCGCAGCTCGACGGTGGTGGGAGAGGTGACCTCGTCGCTAGAGAACAGCGAGGCGGCGGACTGGATCACGGCGGTCGCGCCCGGCGAGGCGGTCCCCGCGCCGGCCCCGCCGGCGAAGGCCTCCGGCTCGCGGGTGCTCCTGAAGGGCGGCTGCGACCTATGGCTGCTGCACGGCTTCCTCGGCGGCTCGATCAAGACCGAGTTCACCTATACCTCGGCGACCGGGGCGCTGGTCCACTGGGACCACACTGAGGTGCTGCGCCGCAGCACTAGAGGCGCGGTGACGGAGTACCTGCCCGTGATCGAGCAGCTCCCGTTCCTGGAGCGTGCGGCGTACAGCTCGCGCCTGGTGCGCTCGCCGCAGTCATTCGGAGTGGTGATCCTGAGCGTCCTGATGGACTACACCCGCGGTCTCTATCGATACGGGGACACCGACTTCGTCGTCCCGTTCGGCCAGTTCAACCTCGACGCCACCGATCCCCGGCACTGGCCGTTCCACGAGAAGCGGTGGGCGAGTGTCGGCATCGATCGGCCGTTCCTCGAGTGGTTCGCAGACAACTTCCGCTTCGAGGGACCGCTCACTCCGGCGGCGTTCCAGGACAACATCCGCTGGCTCGCAGAGCTCATGCCGGCGAGCACCAAGCTGGTGCTGCTGAACGGCTCGGAGGTACCGATGGAGCACAAGGTCGAGGTCGACCGCTACCGCCACCACGAAGTGATGAACGCGGCCCTCGACGAGGTCGTGGCGGAGCTTCCACGGGTGACGATCTGCGACGTACGCCCGCTCGTGACCTCGACCGACGACCTCAAGGACACCATCCGCCACTACCAGCGCCAGGTCTACCTGCGGATCGCCGCGAGCCTCGCCTCGACGGTGGCCAGCGTGGAGGTCGAGCAGCGCCCGCTCGTGAACCGCCTGTACCGCGCCAGGCGCAAGGCGGCGCGGCAGCTCGATCGCGTCGTCTCGAGATTCCAGCGCAACTAGGCCGGGCGGGTCGGCTAGAGGCCTTCTGAACTTTCGAGGCGGGCTGGGGCCGGCGGGTTAGGCTGGCAGCGTCCACTACGAGAAGGGATTTCCGGTGCGTCACAGACTGTCGTTTCTCATGCCGTCCCCGGCGATGGCCGTCGCTGTCGCCGCCCTGCTCGCTGCGTGCGGCGGCCTGGCTGTGGCCGCATCCTCGAGCAGCGCGGTGATCCACGCTTGCGCCAACAAGAAAACCGGGGCGATGCGCCTCGCCAACACGAGCAAATGCCGGCACGGCGAGCTGCCGGTGCGCTGGAACCTGACGGGACCACAGGGTCTGCGCGGGCCCGCCGGCGCGACCGGTGCGACGGGCACCGTCGGCCCGCAAGGGAACCCAGGCCCAGCGACCGATGTGCTGGCGAGCGGCAAGACAGAGCGCGGCTGGTTCTTGGCCGACACAAACGCGGCCAAAGATCGAGTTCTTGGGAACGTCGATCACGTTCGACTTCCAGCTGGCGTCCGCGCCTACGGTCGCCTACGTGGATATCAAAGGTGCTCCTACTGCGAATTGCCCCGGATCGGCGTCCAACCCGCAAGCAGCCCCCGGCAAACTCTGCCTTTACGTCAGTGCGAGGTCTAACGTCGAACCCGGGGGCCCATACACGTTCGGCATCGACGCCATCAACAGCAACGAACAAGACAACACGGCGGACCCGTTCGGCGCTCAAATCTATGGAAAGGCGGTGGCCGATGGTCGGGCGGAGTACCACGGCACGTACGCCGTCACGGCGCCATAGGAAGTCGGCGGCCCCCCTTACGTGTTTCACTGCGCCAGGCGGGATACTGGCCGGGTGATGTCTGAGGAGTCCACGACGCCCGACCTGGTTGAGCTCGTGCGCAAGCAGTTTGAGGCTTTGAATCGCCGTGATCTCGACGGGGTGATGAGCAGCGTCGCCGAAGATGGGGTCTTGGACGGGCGGGCGGACCTCATCGAGGGTCGAGCGGCGATACGTGGCTTCCTTGACGAGTGGTTCGGGGCCTACGAGGAATTGGACTACGAGCTTGAGGAGGTCAGTCACCTCGGCGGTGGGGTTGTGTTTGCAGTGGCGATTCAGGACGGGCGTCTGGTTGGCAGCGACGGGCGTGTTCGACAACGCGAGGGATGGGTCTACCTCTGGGTGGGAGGCTCGATCGCTCGCCTTACGACCTCCGAGGTCGACCAAGCCCGTGCCACCGCCGAACGACTCGCCGAGCAGCGGGAGTAGGCGGTGTCGCAGGACCAGGACGTTGAGGCATTGAAGTCCGTGTACGCGAAGTGGGCCATTGGCGACTTCTGGACGCCGGAAATCCTTGATCCCGACGTTGAGGTGGTGTGGGCCGAGCGGATGCCAGATGCCACGAGGACGGTCCGAGGTCTGTCTGCGATGGCTGCTGGCATGCGCGAATGGCTGGCGGCATGGGACGACTACAGATGGACAGCAGACGAGTTCATCGCGGTTCAGGGAGGCGTCCTGGCGTTGCTCACCGCCCGAGGTCGCGGGAAGGGCAGCAGCGTAGATGTCGAGGCGCCTTGGGCTCAGCTCTGGACGTTCCACGACGGAAAGGCGACCCGGTTGGAGGGGTTCGCCGATCAGGCCGAGGCCCTCGAAGCACTGGGGCTGGCGGAGTAGGCGATGTCGCAGGAGAACGTGGAGATCATGCGGCGGGGCGTCGAGGCTTGGAATCGGCGCGACGCTCATATTTGGCTCAGCTATGCCGCACCGGAGATCGAATGGCTGCCGGCGGGTCCTGCGGCGGTGGAGAGCACGGCGTATCGCGGTTACGAGGAGGTGGCGACGGGGTTCGAGGCCGTATGGCAGACCTGGGACGTGTTCGAGTTCCACGAGCACGAAGTGCGCGATCTGAGTGATTCCGTTCTGTGGCTCGGACACGTCAGGATGCGCGGAAGCTCCAGCCACCTCGAGCTCGACCAGGAGTTTGCGGTCCACAACCTGATGCGCGACGGCCAGGTCGTCCGCTGCCAAGCGTTTCTCGCCTGGCAAGAGGCCCTCAAAGCCGTGGGGCTGGAGGAGTAGCCCCGTCCTCATGCTGAGCGCCGTTCGGTCGGCTGGTCCTCGGGCTCGTAGCCGACTAGCTGCTCGAGCGCTACGCGGGTCGTTTCGGAGAACGTCCAACGGTGCTCGCGGGCGAACGCTTCCGCCTGCTCTCTCAGGTCCCGCGGGATTCTGATCCCGGCCGTTGGTGCGACTGGCACGCTGGGCAACTCCTTCGCAGACGACGATCTGGCTTCGCCTGCCGGGCTGCCCGCTATAGGCGGTGCTGTGGCTACGGCCTTTCGCTATGCATTCTAGAGCCGTGCGCGGCACGCCAGTGGCGTAGTACGAGCAGCGCGTCGCTCGCGTACTTGCGTGTGGCGTGGCGGCTCAGACCGTGCTCGCGTTCATGGGCCCACGCGTCCTCGATACACGCCTCGGCGAGAGCGAGCTTGGCGTCGAGCCGCGCTCGGTGAGGAGAATTGGCCACCAGTTGGCCACCAGTACTGCCCGATCAGAGGGCGCTCGGGTAGGTCTCGGGGGGTTCCCCCCGCTCCCAGGTGCCCGTCCGCTCGAGAGGCTCGACCGCGCGTGTGACGTCTACGTGCACCAGGGCGTCGAACTGCTGGGAGACACACGCGGCGAGCCAGTGGCTCTGGCGTTCTGTCTCAGGCCGGTAGATGACGCCGATCGCGCGCTGCAGCCGCGGCTCGCGCAGGGCACGCCCGCTCGCACTCGCGCCCAGCGGGCACAACAGGAAGCCTGGGATCTCTGTGGCGTGCAGGAGCGCCTCATAGCTGTCGGGCAACGCCGGCCGAACGCGCTTGCGCTCGGCCTCAGCGCCCCACGCAGAGGCAGCTGTGACGGTGCCGGTGTAGGTAGTGAAGCCCACGAGAACGGCGTCCTGGGCGTGACGCTCGCGCATGAGCTGCCCGAGACTAAGCTCGCCGCGCTGGGCCATCTCGGTCGAGCGCGCGTCGCCGACGTGCGAGTTGTGCTCCCACACGACGATCTTGCCCGCGTCCCCATGGCGCGCGAGGTGAACCTGCAACTGGTCCAGCGTGTCGGCCATGTGTCGGTCGCGCAGGTTCCACGAAGGTGAGGGGCCGCCGAACATCGTCCGGTAGTACTCCTCGGCGTTCGCCACGATCGTCGCGTTCTGCTCGGCCAGGAAGTAGCGGTCCTCGGCTACGAGGCCGTCGGAGCTCAGGTAGTCACCCGCGTGACGGCGCAGCTCGACAAGCTGCTCTAGTACGCGCGTGCGGCATGGCTCACTGACGCCGAGCAGCACGGCCTGCCCATAGCTCGAGCTGTCCCGTGAGAACGGGTGCAGGCACTCGTAACGCCGGCGGGCACGCGCGGCCGCGGCCGGGTCCACCTCGTCGAGGTAGGCGATGACGGCTTCCATCGACGCACCCAGGCTGTAGAGATCCAGACCGAAGAAGCCCACGCTCTTTCGACCGGCGGCGATCTGTTCGTTGTGAGCGCGCAGCCACCCGACGAAGTCCAGAACCTCGGCGTTGCGCCACATCCACGTGGGGAACCTACGGAAACCGCGCAGCGACTCCTCGGCGTCGCGGTCGCCTCCGGCGCCCTGCACGTAGCGGCTGACGCGATCGGCGTCAGGCCAGTCGCCCTCGATGGCAACAGCCGAGAAGCCAAGCTCCTCGATCAGTCTCTTGGTTATCCGCGCCCGCTCGCGGTAGAACTCGTGAGTCCCATGGCTCGCCTCGCCTAGCAGCACAAGCCGCGCGTCGCCGACTCGCGCGAGCAGCGCGTCATAGTCGGACCGGCCGCCTTCGAGCCGGCGCGCGTCGAGACGCACCGCCTCTAGAGCCGCGCTTTCGCCGATCGGTAGGGCGAGGGTTGACGCCATAGCTCAACCCACTCCGGAGAGCGTCTGCTCACGCTTCGCGATGAAGTGACGTCGCAGCCACTCGAGTGCCAGCTCGGCGACGTGCTTCAGCGCCCCAGGCTCCTCGCACAGATGCCCGGCGCCATCGACGACGGCGAGATCGTAAGGATCACGCAGGTGCGAGGCGGCGAGCCGGTTGAGCTCGAGCGCCTGTCTGTCTCGTCCATCGACGATCAGCAAGGTTGGTGCGACCGCGGCCGACGTCGCCAGGCCGCCAACGTTGAGGACATTCGCGACAGCGCGGCTGTGCGGGCTCAGGCGCGAGCTTCTACGTCCGCGCGCGAACATCAGCTCCAGCGCGACGGGGACACCACACGCGCCAGCGCGACGATCAGCGGCCGCTCCGCCGGCGGCGGCTCAAGCTCGACGGCAAGCCTACGACCAGCATCCCAACGATCGAGCAACTGCATGAGCCGATCATGGCCCGATGACGGGCTCGGTGCGTCGGGGAAATGCGCCGAGACCACGGCGGCGGACTACTGAAAGGCGGCATGCCCAGCCAGGCGCTCGCCAGGGCGCCGTCGCCGTGGCTCGATCCGTCCGAGTCCGACGCGATCCGGCGCTCACCGGCTGCTGCAATCAATCCTCGGAGATATCGGCCACGGCTGCCCCCGTGATCCGTACGATGTCACCTGGCGCGACGAGCACCGAATGACGGTGATCACCGGCCGGGCAGAGCACGCGCTCCTCAGCCATCAGCGCGCGATCGATCACCTCGGCGGCGGGAACCGCGGGGCCAAACGGAGGCACCGCACCCGCCTCCAGAGTCGGGAAGTCATGCGCGATCTCCTCCTCGCTGGCGAGCCGCAGCTGCCGCGTCGCGCCGAGCAACTCGCGAAGCTTGTGCGTGTCGAGTCGCCTGGAAGCGGGGATCGCCACGATCACACACGCGCCGCGGTCGTGTAGGACGATCGTCTTGGCAACGTGCTCGGCCGGGATGTGCGCGACGCGCGCCTCCGCCGCGGCACTCATCGCTGAGGGATGCTCGATCAGCTCGCACGAGACTCCGGCTCCCCCAAGGAAGTCGACGATCGCATTGACACCGGTGCTCGTGATCGCCACCGATTTGGTTCCCTCGCTCGTCATCGCTTTCTCCTAGGTCTCGCGGGTCGCCAACCGCGGCCCCGGCCAGTACGGCTACCGCCGGCCGATCTGGCTCGGTCATCGCGTCGTGTGTCGGACACCCGATCTCGTCAAGTGTGCGTCGCGGTACGCTGAGCGGCCTCGAGGACCTCGATGCGGGCGCTCAGTTCGTCGAGAACGATCCCGACGGTCTGCAGAGCGCGATGCAGGTCGGTCGCGGCATCCTCCCAGGTCTCCCGAGTGGCGGCCTCCTCGGTGAGCTCGTTCAGCGTGTTCCGGTGACTCATATGTGCACCTCAGGGCTTTCAGGGCCTTCGAAAGGTGTTGAGAGCGTGAGTGCCGTCGGCGTTGCGGCTGAATGCCGCTGGCCGGTTTGGCGGTCGTTCCTAACGGAACACTCACGCTCTCACCCCGAGATCGTGACAGTTGGCCCGTCACCAATCATCGCGGACAACTCCGCCGGCTTCTGCGGGTTGCCCGCACCCTGCGCAAGCCCGGCACCCCGACGCCGGTGATGGCACTCGCTGATCCTGTGCTCACGGGCCTTCGGAGCTCGACCCTTTGAACAGCCGGGGTCCAGGTTGCACGGCGCGCGAAGGTAGTTCGCCGCAGCGGATGTGTGGCGCAGGGCCCTTGGCCGACGGCGTCTCCTCGTCTAGCTTCGGCGGATCCGAACCCGGGGTGGGTTGCGATGGGTGACGTGGCAGGCACCCGCGGTCCTCACGAGCCTCAGGTCGGCCGAGAAGAGGAGGTCTGATGGCTCACGCCGGGTCGGGGCCGAGCGGCGAAGACGCGATGGGCACCGCGGCCATCTTCGCATTGCCGGATCACGTTTCGCTCTTGACCCGAGCGCTACCCGGCCATCCAGAGCTTGTCGCGGGGCGCAGCACCGTCACCCGCTTCTCGAATGGTGAGCTCTATCTCCACGTCGACACGCCCGTGGCGGGTCGCCTGTGCGCCGTGCTCGGGTCGCTGGCGCCACCGGATGAACGGCTGCTGTCGGTGCTCCTGCTGGCACACACGCTGAGACGGGAGCGCTCACCGCGGATCGTCGCGCTGCTTCCGTACCTTGGCTACGCCCGCCAGGATCTCGCCGAGCCGTCCCAGAGCCTCGGTGCCGCTTGGGCGGGGGCGCTGCTGGCAGCGGCGGGGGTCGCGCGAGTGCTCACGGTCGATGTGCACAGCGCTCGAGCCGCCGCGTGCTTTCCGATTCCCGTTGAGTCGCTCTCGCCGGCCGCTCTGTTCGCACGGGTGCTTGTCCGGCAGGGCCTACGGGACCTGAGCGTGGTGGCACCCGACGAGGGCGCGCTCGACAGGTGCTGGGCGGTGGCCCATGCGGCGGGGATCAGCACGCCGCTGGTCTGCCTGCGGAAGCGGCGCGATGCGCACGGCGTCACCCACAGCGCCATCACCGGCAGCGTCACGCCCCGGGTGGCCGTTGTCGACGACATCCTCGACACCGGGCGTACCCTCGTGTCGGCGTGCGCGGAGCTGCAGCGAGCGGGCGCGCGGGAGATCACGGTGTTCGCGACTCACGGCCTGTTCACCGGCGACCGCTGGCGTGATCTCCAGAGCTTGGGCGTACCGCGCATCTACACCACTGACAGCGTTCCGGGAGCGCAGGACCGCGGTGGGCCGATGGTCGAGGTGCTGTCCGTCGGAGAGCTGATCGTCGGCGCCTTCGCGAAGCTTGCCAGCGGACCGCCGCTGCGCGGTGAGCTGCTCGAGACGGGCGGCTCCCTTGCGTCTTCCGTCGAGCGCATCGTAGGTCCGGCGCCGGCCGAAGATTCGAGCGTCCCCTGAGCCAACCGCGGAGTTCCCCGATGCGTAGTACCCCACGACTAGCCTCCGAACGAGGGTCCGATGCGAGCCGCTTCCCCGCCCGCGACGATCGAGGTGTGATGATCGACGCGCGACCATCCACGTTGCAAGGCCCGGAGCTAGTCAGGGCCCTCGCCGCGGGCGGCGTAGGGGCAGCCATCATCGCCAGTGTGGGGCTGCGGCCCGACGGCAGCGTCTGATCGAGACGTGACTCTGTCCTAGCGATGCTTGGTCGCAGCCTCCGCGTCGGGAGCATCGCGGGGATCCCAGTGGGGGTCAGCCCGTTGTGGCTGGCGATTCTCGCGCTGATCACGTGGTCGCTCGGCGCCGACTACTTCCCCGAACAGGTCCACGGGATCAGCGCGGCTGGCTCCTACGCGCTCGGACTGGTCAGCGCGCTCCTGCTGTTTGCGAGCATCCTCGCCCACGAGTTCGGCCACGCGCTCGTCGCGCGGCGACGGGGGATCGAGGTCGAAGAGATCGATCTGTGGCTGCTCGGCGGCGTCTCCCGCATGCGCGGCGAGGCTCATGAGCCCACGGACGAACTTCGCTACGCGCTCGCTGGACCCGCTGTAACCGCCGTGCTGGCAGCATGCTTCGGCGTCGTCGCGCTGCTCCTGCCCACCTCGACGCCGGCGGCTCTCAGTGCGCTAGTGGCATACCAGGCCCTGGTTAACTGCGTGATCCTCCTGTTCAACCTGATGCCGGCGTTCCCGCTCGACGGCGGGCGGGTGCTGCGGGCGCTGCTATGGCGGCGCACACGTAGCCTCACACGCGCGACGGAGATCGCGGCGCGCATCGGGCGCGGGTTCGGGTACCTGCTGATCTGTCTCGGCGGCCTCGAGCTCTTCAGCGGAGCACCCGAAGGCCTGTGGCTGGCGCTGATCGGCTTCTTCGTCGTGACGGCCGCAGGAGCCGAAGCGACGGGAGTACGGGTGCGAGCCGTGCTGTCGGGTGTGCTCGTGCGCGATCTGATGTCGGCGCCGGTGCTGAGCATCCCAGCGGATGTGTCGGTGGCGCGTGCCGCCACGGACTTCTTTCTGACCAGTCGCTACACGTCCTTCCCGGTGGTGGACGAGCGCGGTAGAGCGCTCGGGCTTGTGAGCCTCTCCCAGATCCAGGGGCTTGCATCCGCGCAGCGCTCGCAGCGGCAGGTCGGAACGATCGCTGAGCGCGATCCTTCCCTGCTCGTCGACGAGCGGGACGATGTTGCGGACCTGCTCGAGCGCCCGGCGTTTGCCCGCGTCGGCCGCGCGGTTGCCGTCGACGCGCTCGGCCAGCCGGTGGGTCTGCTCTCGATCACCGACGTGCGGCGGGCAATAACCGCCTCTGGGATGACTGAATGACCTGAACATGCGCTCGAGCGTGACGTCGTCCCTCCTTGAACAGCATCGAGACACAGGTGCGCCGCATGCTTGCCAACCCACGGCACTCCGGACCATCCCCTGAGGCGCCGATCCCGTCCAGTCGGCCAACGGTCTTCAGAACCTCTGCTCGTCCAGCAGCGCCGAGCGCTCGCGAGGCGGAGCGAACAGGAAGCGATGCACCGCGACGAGTCCGGCCACATCGCTGACGTCGCGGTCGAGCTGGGGAACGATGATCGGGTGCGGCTCGCCGAGCTCGACGCACAGGCGTCGCAGGCTCGCGGCGTCGCGGCTGGCGAGCCCACGCAGGTCTGCCAGCGCCTGCATGGCCCGCGTGGCAAGCTCCGCGTCACCGCCGAGGTCGGCCGCGAGAGCCGCCTCGTCGATCGTCGGCGGAGTCCGTGCCAGCATGCGCACCCGGTTCACGATCAGGCCGCCGAACGGCATCCCCGCCTCCTCGAGCCGCCGGCGGAAGAAGATCGCCTCCTCGACGGCCGCGGGCTCGGGAGAGGCGACAAGCAGGAAGGCTGTGGCAGGATCGCCGAGCAATCGGCTGACGGCGCTCGCACGCTCGGCGAATCCGTCGACGACGCCGCTCAGCGCGCGGAAGAACGTGCCGAGGTCGGCCAGCAGGTCGACGCCGGTCACGCGGCGCAGGGGCGACAGCACGATGCCGCTGCCGCGCGCCGCGATCGCGGCGGCCACACCGGTTGGGGCCGTGAGGACCCTGAGTGCGCGGCCCTCGAGGAACGCAGTCAGCCGCTGGGGGGCGTCGAGGAAGTCCAGGGCGTTGCGCGACGGTGGGGTGTCGAGGATGATCGCGTCGAACCGCCCTGAGGCATCCAGCTCATACAGCTTCGCCACCGCCGTGAACTCCTGCGAGCCCGCCACGGCACTCGAGAGCTCCTGGTAGATCCGGTTGGCGAGGATCTCATCGCGCGCGGCAGCATCGGGTGCGAGCAGCTCGATCAGCTCATCGAAGGTTCGCTTGGCGTCGAGCATCATCGCCCACATCTCGCCGCGCAGCTCGAGCCCCTCGCCCGCGAAGTGGGCGGCCTCGACCAGCCGCGGCTCGTTGCCCAGCTCCTCGAGCCCCAACGCGTCGGCAAGCCGGCGCGCCGGATCGATCGTCACCACCGCGACTCGTCGGCCCCGCGCGGCGAGTCCCATCGCCACGGAGGCGGCCGTCGTCGTCTTGCCCACGCCGCCCGAACCCGCACAGATGCAGATCCGCTTGCCGGCCAGGCGCTCCGCGACGCTCACGGTGCCAGCTCCCGAGAGAGCGCATCGAGCGCAGCTGAATCGAGCTCCGACCGGAACACGAACGGAAGCGTGACCAGTGGCACGCCGGGGAGGCCGTGTCGCAGCCTCGTGATCTGGGCGCGGTGCTGGCGCGCCCACGCTGCCGCGAAGAGCGCCGCGTGTCGCGGCGGAGACTGCGGCGCCGCGCGCAGCGTGCGCTCCTGTGTGAGGGTGAACCGGTGCGGGACGACGGCATTCACAACAACCAGGGCGATGTCGAGACCAAGTTCCTCGCGCAGTCGCGAGTGCAACTCCAACGTCTCGCTGGCCGACATCTCTTCGGCGGTCGACACCGCCACCACCGCGGTGCGGGCCGGGTCGCCCAGGAAGCTCGCCACGGCGCGGCCCTCCTTCGCGACCGGACCCACACGCGCGACCGACGCGAACGTGCGCGGCGCCTGCAGCATCGCCAGACCATGCCCGCTCGCCGGCGCGTCGAGCACCACCAGATCGAAGGCCTCCGCGCCGTGGTTGTGTCGCTCGGACTGGGTGAGCTCCCAGACCTTGCCGATCGTGAGCAGCTCACGCATGCCGGGCGTCGCGGCGCTGAGCCCCGTGAAGACCCGGCTGTGCGAGAGCAGGGCGCCCAGGGCGCCGACCGGCAGCCGCCGGCGCAGGTACTCCTCCATCGCACGCTGGGGGTCGATCGACAGGTGGTGCAGCCTTTCGGCGATCGCTCGTTCGGTGTACACACCCCGCGTGCCGACCCCGAGCGCGCGAGAGACATCATCGCGTGCGGCCACCTCGACCACGATCGTACGCAGCCCCTGCCGGCTCGCGGCAAGCCCGAGCACCGCTGCGACGGTGGACTTGCCCACGCCACCCTTACCTGTCACCACGAGCAGCGAATGGGCGAACAGTCCGTCCATCGGAGGCTGAGCCTAGTCGCTGCGACCCATATCGCGGGGTGCGTGCACGTGCGCTGGTGACACTCCTCACGGAGGTACGCCCGCACACGACTGACTCCCGCGTGTCGCTCAACTCCCCCGACGGAGACGCTCGTGGCGAGCGAAGTACCCCGCCGCGGGACCGAGGCGCCGGTGTTGCTCGAGGCCGGCCCGTGCGCGCGCTGCTGGGCAGCTCCCGGGCTCACCCAGTGCGGGTCGCCGAAGAGCTCGCCGCTGACGATGCGACCAGCGGGCTTCAGGACGCGGGCCATCTCGCGCCAGGCGGTGTCCTGATCAGGGATCTCTCCAAGGGTCGTGACGAGCACGACCGCGTCGAACGTCCCGTCGGGGTAGGGCAGGTGCTGGGCGTCGGCGCAGGTGGGTGTGATGTTTTCGAGGCCCCGTCTATGGGCGCGGCGCATCGTGTCGTCGAGCATCGGCTGCTGGACGTCGAGGATGTCGAGCCTGCCGTCCGGCCCGATCCACTCTGCTAGTGGCAGTGTGTAGTAGCCAGTGCCAGGGCCGATCTCGAGGATTCGCTCGCCGAGCTGTGGCTCGAGGATCTCGCGCAGTCGCGCGCGGGTGATGAGCGGGTGCGGCGGCTCCAGCCAGAAGCGCTGCGAGTACGGGCACGCCGACGGATGCCGGCGCCACCAGAGCGCCACCCCGAGGAGCGATGCCGCGCCCAACAGCCCGACGAGGCGAGCGTCGCGAGGAAGCCGCCAATCGGCCTTGAACATGCCCACAACGCTAGTCGAACACCACCGGTCCACGGCATCGCTCCCGCGATGATTCCCTCATAGGCCGGGGACCGGCGACCTAGACGAGTGTGCTGACGATCTTCGGTGTTGTGGTCCTCATGTTCATGATGTTGATGTACGGCCACGCGGGCCGGCGAGCCCGCAAGTGGCGCGCACCGCCGGTACCTTAGGCGGGTGGACCTACACGTCTGCTACGGAACGTTCGGCACCCCTGAGCGACACCCGTGCAAGAAGGCGCACAAGGCGCTCAGCGACGCCGGGTATGACCCCCACGTCGTGAGGACGGGCGGGTGCTATGGGACCGATCCCCTATGGCCGCGTCGGCGCTCGATCAAGCGCATGACCGGCACGTACAAGGTGCCCACGTTGTTCCTCCACGACGGAACGATCATCGACGGAACCGACAACATCGTCGCTTGGGCCGAGGCAAATCACGTCTCAGAAAACGTGCTCCACGCGGGCGACTAGCCACCTCCTACCGCGCTCGTGGACTCGACCACGACCACCGCCCACGGCCCATCTCGACGGTGCGGCCGTGCGAGTGGCACGAATAGTGGCGCGCACCCACCCCTAGAAGGCGAAACGGCCCCGCTGCCGGGGCCGTTGTCAGTACCGCTACCGGGATTCGAACCCGGGTTTCCGGCATGAGAGGCCGGCGTCCTAGTCCCCTGGACGATAGCGGCGCGTTTGCTGGCGACGAGGCTAGCAGAGCCGTATGCAGGCTCACTGATCGTCTCCCCCGTCAGACGCTACACGGAGGGCCCGAAGGCGTTACATGTCTGCCTTGAGCCCTCCCCCCGCGAGCGCGGCGTCCCAGCTCGCGGCAGCCGGTGGGGAGCACCACCGTGCGATATCTTCGCTTGCTCGACCGCTCACGCGGATGTGGCGGAATTGGTAGACGCGCACGGTTCAGGTCCGTGTCTGGGCAACCAGGTGGAGGTTCGAGTCCTCTCATCCGCATCCGAGGAAGCGCTGCAAATCAAAGGGTTCCGCTCGGCTCCGATGAGCCGCGGCATGACGATGGCGGCGGCCCGTGACAACGCTTTGGCAACAGGTCCATGCCTGAGATGACCGCCGGGCGCCGCCAGCGGCCACCGGATGCTGAACCGCCTTCAGCCAACTCACCCCGGTCTAGCTAGCTCCCGGGTTGAGGGTTCTCCCGGCTCTGGGCGGAAATCCGGGATCAGTTGTAGTGGCGCAGGCTCGTCCAGATCGTCGACCACGGCCTGCTCGTCGCGGCGCAGAACCGGACGGGCACCTCCTGCTCCTGGTTGTTCAATCCGAGGCCGTCGTCGATGTGTGCCCGGACAGCGCACCTTCTGAAGTCCGCGGCGACTGTGCGCTCCAGTTCTTCGCCGACGAGGATCGCGGCGGTGTGCGAGTTCGGCGGGGGACCCCACTCGGAGAACCCGTTGTGGCCGCTGTATGCGTGCGGCAGGCCTCGCACCGGACCGAACAGGTCGATCGCGCCGGCCTCGCCATAGTTCTTCGTGAAGATCACCGTGCGGGCCCGCGTCGCAGCCGGGAGCGCGTGGTAGACGGCTGCGACGGTCGCGACGAAGCGCGGCCAGCCGACCATCTCGCCCTCGGTGGAATCGATCTTCTCCGCGAAGCTCCCCGGGAGGTCGCGTACCGGCAGCAGGCTCAGGCCAATGAACGCGTTCGCCGCCGCCGTCAGCGCGATCGCCGCCACCAGCAGCCACCGCCGCACCGTCCTGCCGCGTTCGAGCCAGGCATCGGCGCGCACAGAGCCGAATGCGAGCAGCAAGGGGTAGAAGCCCGAGATGTAATACGCCTTGCCGCTGGTGGCGAGCATCACCAGCGCAAGCGCCAGGTATGCCACGGCGAAGGCGCGGAACCGCCGCCAGCCCTCTCGGCGCAGCAGGGCGAGCAGGCCGGCAAGCCACACCGGCACTAGCAGCGGGCCGACGAGCCCGAGCTGGAACGGGATGAAGCCGCCGCGCCCGCCCTCTTCCCCACCCTGGGCCTGCGCGTGCGCGACGGCCGACTGGGGCACGCCGTGCGCGAGCTGCCACGCCAGGTAGGGGAGGGCGCCCAGCAGCGCGAGCGCCGCGCCCGCGGCCGCCCAGCGCGACCGCAGGATCGCGCGCGGGCCGACCGCCAGCAACGAGCCGACCACCGCGGCTGCGAGGACGCCCACGAGCAGCTTGTTGAGCAGGCCGAGCCCCAGCACGGCACCGGCGGCGAGCCAGAGGCACTCGTCTTCTGTTCGCAGCAGCCGCACGAGCAGCCAGCAGAGGACGCTGCTGAACGCCAGGTCGAGGGTCTCCGTGGTGAGGAAGTGGCTCGTCGCGAGCACCACGAGCGACGCCCCGCTGCAGCTCGCGGCGATCGCTTGGGCGCGCCGTCCGCCGCCGGCTTCGCGCGCGATCAGCCCCGAGCTCACGATCGAGGCGACCCCCGCCAGCGCGGCCGGGATGCGCAGCACGAGCAGCGAGCGCGGCGCGAGCGCGTTCATCGTCCACGCGAGCGCCGGCGTCAGCAGCGGCTGGTCTGCATACCCGAGCGCGAGGTGGCCGCCGGCCTGGATGAAGTAGAGCTCGTCGCGGTGGTAGCCGTAGCGGCCGCTGAGGGCCAGCAGCACGGCCAGCGTGACACCGGCGACGAGGAGGATTGGCGCCCAGGAGATCCGCGGGGGCGAGCACTCGGCAGGCAGCGACATCGCAGGCGACGGGACGGCAACCCCGCGGTCGTGCGACGCGGTGAAGCTACGCACGGCTCGGAACGCAGGATCGTAGCGGCGCAGCGAATCGCTGTGCAGGTATTGCGTGCTCGTGCGGATACGGCGAGGCCTGATGGGCGTTGAGCATCGAATACCCACGCGCGGACTCGGCGACCGCGCCGTTTTCGAGCGCCTTCGTCGCACCCGTGACCGCCAGGGAGCCGACGGCGACCACCACCAGCGCAAACCACGCCAGGATCGCTCGCCACGGCTGGCGTGCACTTCGCCGACCGATCGCAGCGCGCGGGACCCGCCACCTCGAATCCCGCTTCGCCGGCCCGTAGCTCATCGGCAGGTCGGCGCCTCGAGGCCGACCCGGCCCCCAGGAGGCGGCGTCCGGCTCGACGCTCTCCCCGAGCGCAGCTCTCGCGATGGCTCGCGGGGGATCCGCTCCACGGGCTCGCACGCAGCGCGGTGAGACCGCCGCCGTGCGCCCTCGGCGGGGAGCTCGGCTAAGCGCTGGCGGGCAATCTCGTGGGCGATATGCGAGTTCATTCGGCTCTCCAGGCGGATTGGATGCGACCACCGGGCGTGGTCCCATCGCGTTGATATACAATGTAGCGTACAGCGTATACTACAATGTATACTGATTGTCAAATGCCACGCGAAAGCCGTATATCCCGAGACGCCGTGCTGGACGCAACGCTTGAGATCGCAGAGGACGGCGGCCTCGCCGCAGTCAGCATGCGATCGGTCGCGGCACGGCTGGGCGTCACGCCGATGACCCTCTACCGCCACGTCCGCGACAAGCAGGACCTGCTCGACGGGCTCGTGGAGCGCCTGCTCGGTGAGTTGCCGGTGCCCGACTCGGGGCTGCCATGGGAGGACCGCTTCCGGAGCCTTTCCAATGGCCTGCGCGAGACAGCCGCGCGCCATCCGGACGTGTTCCCGATGCTGTTCCGGCGCCCTGTGAGCACGCCCGACGCCGCGCGACGGCGCGAGGCCGTGTACGCGCTTCTGCGCGACGCGGGCGTCCCCGACGAGCTCGTTCCCCGGGCCGAGCGCCTGCTCAGCACGTTCATGATCGGGTTCGCGGTCTCCGAGGCCAGCGGTCGCTTCGCGGCGCACGACCCGGCGGTCCTAGAGGACGACCTGAACTGGGCTGCCGCGCAAGGGATCGCTCTCCTGCAGATGATGCGCTCGGAGGCGGAAAGGTGATGCCTCCCCCGAGGCGCGGAGGGGGAGCGCCGTTGCCGCGAGCACCGTCGCCCGACTCATGCGAAGGCGTACCGGGATCGCTTCCGGTGCAAACCTAACTTGCGAACTCTTCTCCCGGCGTCACCAGGCCGACCTCGTACGCAAGAATCACCGCCTGAACGCGGTCCCGAAGGCCAAGCTTGCCGAGCACGTGAGAGACGTGAGACTTGACTGTGAGCTCTGAGAGGAACAACTCCGCGGCGATCTCGGCATTGGAGCTCCCCCGGGCGATCAAGAGCAGGATCTCGTGCTCGCGCGCGGTGAGTGCATCCAGACCGGGAGGCCGTTCGCGTTGCGATGGCAGACGCGTTACGACCTGGGCGAGCAGGCGGCGGGTGACCGAGGGGGAGAGCAGCCCGTCACCTGCCGCCACGACCTGAATCGCCTCGACTAGGTCGTCAGGCGGCGTGTCCTTGAGGATGAACCCCGCCGCGCCGGCCCGCAGCGCCTCGACGACGTACTCATCGAGCTCGTATGTCGTCACGATCAGGACCCGGTGTTCAGGGAGGCGGCGTGTCGCCTCCACGCCGTCGAGCCGCGGCATGCGGATGTCCATCAGGACGACATCGGGGCGGGTGTGCTTGACGATCTCGACGGCCTCGATTCCGTCGCCGGCCTGCGCCACGACCTGGATCCCGCGTTTCTCGAGCAGCTCCTTGAAACCGGCGCGGATCAGCTCCTGGTCGTCTGCGATCACGACGCGCAGCGCATCGTTCATCGCGGAAGCACCGCGTGGAGCTTGTAGCCGCGACCGCCGGCCGGGCCCCACGTGAGCTCGCCTCCCAGCAGCTCGGCGCGCTCCTGCATGCCCTCTAGACCATGACCGTCAGCCGTAGATCCGGTCGTGGCGGGGCCGACCCCGTCATCGGTGACCTCGAGCTCGACCGACGCCGGCATGTATTTGACGCAGATCTTGGCGCTGGTCGCCCGCGCATGGCGCAGCACGTTGGTGAGCGCCTCTTGGAGGATGCGGTAGGCAGCCAGGTCCACGCCGGCCGGCAGCTCGGTGTGCTCGCCTTCGGTTTGCACGTGAACCCGGACGCCGGCATCGGTGACTCGCCGCACGAGTGCCCCGAGGTCGTTGAGGCCGGGCTGCGGGGCCAGCCCGGCTTGCTCGCTCGCGCCGGTCGGCCGTAGCACACCGAGGATCCGGCGCATCTCCGCCAGCGCCTGCCGGCTGCTATCGACGACGGCGCGGGCGAGACCCTGGTCGACACCGTTCGCCGATGCGGACTCCGCCAGCACGTTCGCCTGCACTGCGACGACGCTGAGGTGATGCGCAACCACGTCGTGCAGCTCGCGCGCGAGTCGCACCCGCTCCTCGGCTGCCGCGCCGGCCGCCAGCAGCACTCGCTCGCGAATCCGCTCGCGACGGCGCTCCGCGACGGACGCGCCCAGCACCGCCGCCGCGACCACGGCGGCTACGGACCCCCAGCTGCGAGCGACCGGCAGCGACCCGATGCTCTGGGCGACCACGACGACGATCGCGCTACCGGCAGTCGCCCCCACCGCACTCCGCACGCTGCTTTGCTCGGCAAGCGTGTACAGCGCCACGACGATCGCTGGCTCCCCGGGTCCCAGCTGGCCGCTCACGATCGCGTCGGCCAGATACGCAAGATTCGCCCCCAGCAGCACCCAGGCCGGCCAGCGACGCCGCCAAGCCACCGCGGCTGCGGCGAGAGCGAGCAGCGTCACCCCGGATGGAGATTGGTGCCCGCCACCAGTCGTAGACAGCAGCACGATCCCCACGAGGGCGGCGGCGATCACCGCATCGATCAGCCACGAGGGCACCGGGAGCGCGCGCCGCAACCAGCGTGACGGGGTGGGTTCCTCCTTGGAGCCTGCTGACGACACGACCTAACGGTAGTCCCCGCCGGGGCCGGCGTCACCCCTCTTGAGACGGAGCTGGCCCACCACTCAAGGGGCAGCCAAGTCACCTCTCCGGGCCCATGACGGCGCCGGCTATCGCTCGTACATTGGCCTGGCAATCGAACACGCCAAGCGAGCGAGCCATGAACAGATCAGCCCCATCCTCTGCCCCCGCGATCGAAACGATCGGCCTGACCAAGTGCTTCGGCGAGCGCGTCGCGGTCGACGCCGTGAACCTCGCTGTCCCCGTAGGGACCGCCTTCGGATTCCTGGGGCACAACGGGGCCGGAAAGACGACGCTGATCCGGGCCTTGCTCGGCCTGACCAGCGCCGACAGCGGCGAGTTCTACATGCTCGGCCATCGACTTCCGGCGGAGCGCGGCGTCGCGCTCGCCAGGGTCGGCGCGATCGTGGAAGAGCCGCTCTTCTATTCGCACCTGTCGGGCCGTGAGAACCTGTCGGTCGTGGCGGCCGTGCGCGGCGGCGAGGCGGTCTCACGGATTCCCGCCGTGTTGGACCGGGTCAGCCTGGGCGCCCGCGCCGACGAGAAGGTCAAGGCGTACTCGATGGGCATGCGACAGCGGCTGGCGATCGCCAGGTGCCTGCTGTGCGATCCGCAGCTGCTCATCCTCGACGAGCCGACAAACGGACTTGACCCGGGCGGCATGCTCGAGTTCCGAACGCTCGTCCGAGAACTGGTCGAGGACGAGGGCCGCACGGTGTTTCTGTCCTCGCATCTGCTCGACGAGGTCGAGAAGATCTGCGACGTGGCGGCGATCGTAGATCGCGGACGGGTGATCGCCGCCGGCACCATCGCCGAACTGAGCGGCGACGACATACACACGGTCCTGGTCGATTGCAGCGATCCGCAGGCGGCTCTCGCGCTGCTCCATGGCCGATCCGGAATCGCCGGCGTCGAGCTGCTCGGCGATGCGTTGCGCGTCACCACCGACAGGGCCTTCGACCCCGGGTCGATCAACGACTTGCTCGTCCGCGAGGGAATTCGCGTGCGCCGCCTCGAGCCCGTCCACCACTCGCTCGAGGAGCGTTTCCTTCAACTCACCACACGACTGGAGCTCGCCGCATGACCCCTCAACGAATGCGAGCAATGATCGCCGCGGACCTGCTGAAGCTACGCAAGAAGGGATCCGTCACGGGTTGGGCGCTCGTCCTGACCGCTGGGATCTCGATCGTCTTCTACGCCTACCTGGTGATCGCGCACGCCACCGATCCCCGGCACCACCCGCCGGCCGGCGGGCTGCACCACTTCATCAACGGCTTCTCGACGCTCGGACTGGACTTCGGCACGATTGCCGCGATCCTCATCGGGGTCGAGGCCGGCGCCGGCGAGACGGCCGACGGCACCCTCAGAGAGCTGGTCGTCACCGGCCGCTCGCGCCTGGCGCTGTTCGCGACACGGATCCCGGCAGCCCTGATCGTCACGCTCGTGGTGGTCTCGGCCGGGCTGCTGATCGCGACCCTGGTCACTTTCGTGTTCGCCGGCGGCGAACCGACGCCGAGCGCGTGGCTGGTGGTGCAGTCACTCGGCTGGGTACTGTTCGCCAACAGCGTCGTTTGCGTCATCGCAGTCGGGATCGGGACACTGATGGGATCCAGGCCGGCGGCGTTGATCAGCCTGATCGCGTGGCAGACGATAGCCACCCGCTTCTTGCTGGAAAGCACTGGGCTCGGCGGGGCTCGTAAGGCCGTGCTGGACGCAGCCCTCACCCAGCTCAAGCCGGGGGCCCCCGACCGCGCCGTGGCGATGTCAACCATGCTCGCGCTGATTGTTATCGCCCTCTGGGCGGCGATCGCCACGGGGCTCGGCGCTTGGCGGAACGCCTCGCGCGACGCGTGAGGACCATGGCAACAGACCACCTCTCGAATCGTGTCCCCGAGGCGGCGATGTAACGCCGTCAGAGCCCACTGCAGCCGCAAGCCATTCCCCTCGCCCCTGTCCCGGGAGGGTGACCGAGACGCGAGCTTGCAGCTCTTGCCAGATGACTGCCCCGACGCGACAGACGCTCGCGCATGGATCCGCTGGCGTGCTCTCCGGTTCGTGGCAACAGTCTGGCAACAGTCGACTTGCACGAAACGTCCGGCGAGGGTCGGAGAGCGTGCAATTCGGGACACTTCGGACGCCGGCGGACCCATGTTTTCGGGGCCCACCCGGTTCAGGTCCGTGTCTGGGTAACCAGGTGGAGGTTCGAGTCCTCTCATCCGCATCAACGAAATGGCTTGAGATTGCGGGTTTCGGGCGACCGCAGTCGTCCGACGGTCATCAGCCGGGTTGTCCGTGGCAACAGTGGGGCAACACTGGTGGGGCCAAGATCGGCTCCATGATGGTTGTGACCCCGAGGGCCCTCGACCGGCCTCCCATTTTGTAGGGACGTGAGGGCCGCGACTCGCGCTGGTGCCAGCGGCACGGCTCCAGCCAGGGGCACCCCCGCCGCCGATTCGCGAGACGCCCCCCTTTGCCCGGCATAAGCGAGCGTATGCCCGATCACCGTGGTACGACCGCAGCTCGTCCGGAGGGAGCGTGTCCGGCGCTGGCCCCGAGACGCTCGCTTCAGAATGAATGGGGAAGCGGAGCTTCCGAGGCCTTGACCCTACCGTGGACCATTAGCGCCTAGGCTCTGACGCGCACCGCATCCGAGGTTGAGGGGAGGCCACCGTGGCAGAGCCCACAGCAGAGCGCGTCGATCGTCCGGACGACGCTCATCCGGTCGTCGACACCGCATGGATTCAGTCTCGACTTGGTGAGGCGAACGTCCGCCTAGTCGAGCTCGACGTGAGCCCGGGCGCCTACGACGCCGGCCACATTCCAGGGGCTCTCTTCTGGAATGCCTACTCTGACCTGCGCGGTCGCGACTACAAGCCAGTCCGACGCGCAGACCTGGAGCGCTTGCTCTCGCGCTCGGGCATAGCGCCTGACACGACGATCATCTTCTACGGGTACGGGGCCGCGCTTGGGCTCTGGTTGGTGAAGGCGCACGGGCACCGAGATGTACGGATGCTCGTGGGGTCGCGTGAGCAGTGGGCAGAGAACGGTGGCACATGGAGCACGCAGGTGCCCGAACCGGCCAGGAGCTCCAATCCGCTCACGGAAGCGGACGCCAACGCGCTCTCGACCCGAGCCACCGTCGAAGGCGCAATCGGCGATCCGGACTACGTGATGCTCGACGTTCGCTCCGAGCTTGAGTTCAGCGGCGAGCGCTTCTGGCCGTCGGGGGCAACCGAGGACACCGGGCGCGCAGGGCACATTCCTGGTGCGATTAGCGTGCCGATCGATCTGCTGCGCGCGGAGGACGACACGTTCAGGACCGCCGAGGAGATGCACTGCGCACTGGAGATTGCCGGCGTTACGCCCGAACAGCACGTCATCACCTACTGCACGATCGGCAACCGCGCGAGCCACGCGTGGTTTGCCCTGAAGTATCTCCTCGGCTACCCCGACGTGACCGTCTATTACGCCTCGTGGGTCGAGTGGGGAAAGAGCCCGGACGCGCCCGGTCGAGCGTTAGGAGCCCTCGATCGCGCCCTCGTGCGGGGCGCCATGCCAAACGGGAGGGCGGCCTCACGCGCCGCTGTCAAGCCGTCCAGGCTGCACGCCGTCGCGCGTGGTCATTCGGCTCACGCCGTCGCCGAGGTCTCCACTCAGGAACGGCGGAGCTCAACCGCTAACGGCGAGCAGTTGCCAGTTGCCCGGGACGCCCTTCAGCGTATGGCGTCCGCGGTCGACGAACTCGATGCCCGAACCGGTCACCAGATCACGAACCGTGCCTGTGACAAGTACCTCGCCGGGCTCGGCTAGGCCGGCCACGCGCGCCCCGATGTGCACTGCCACGCCTGCGAAGTCATCGCCACGTGCGACGCACTCCCCGGAGTGCAGGCCTGACCGAACCTCAAGGCCGATGCGGTGAGTCTTCGCGCCGATCGCAGTGGCGCAGCGAATGGCGCGTGCCGGGCCGTCGAAGCACGCAAGAAACCCGTCCCCGGTGCTCTTGACCTCTTGGCCCTGGTAGCGCTCGAGCTCTTGTCGAACGGCTGAGTCGTGGGCGGCGAGCAAGTCATGCCACCGCCGATCGCCCATCCGGACTGCTCGCTCTGTCGATTCCGTGATGTCGGTGAACAGCACCGTCTTTAGCACCCGATCGATCTCGTGGTCCTGGCGCGTGCCTGTCAGGAACTCCTCGATCTCATCGAGTATCTCTTCGTCCTTATCGAGATAGCTCTCGTGGAATTCGCCCGGGAACTCCTTCAGGCGTGCTCCCCGTATGTGGGCCGCGAGATAGCGCGCATGCTCGACGCTGGTGAGCGGATCTTCGGTCCGATGCACGACGAGCGTAGGTGCCGAGATCGAACTCAGCACGTGACGGGCATCGACGAGCAGGGCGAAGCGATTGGCCGCGGCCGCCATCGCCGGCGTGGCGCAACTTCGCTCCATGCGAGCGAGATGGCGGCGGGTAGCCTCATCATCCGGAGCATCCTGCGTGGAGATCAGGGGCCAGATGACGCCATGACCCCAGTTCTGCTCGATCTGGTCGCAAAAGTCATGGCCGACTTGCGGGTCGATTCCCTGCGGGTAGTCGGGCGCCCACGTCACGCGTGCGAACGTCGCCCAGAGCACGAGGGCTGTCACCCGCTCGGGGTAGGTGGCGGCGAACAGCAGCGCCATCGGCCCTCCCTCCGAGATGCCCACGATCGCGGCCTTCTCGCACTCGGCCGCATCCATCACCGCTCTGACGTCATCCATGCGCTCCTCGAGCGTGGGCAGCTCTGCGCTGCGATCCGAGAGCCCGGTGCCACGCTTGTCGAAGGTGATCATCCGCGAGAACTGCGACAGGCGACGGAACATCTGCATCATGGGCGGCGTCTCCCAGCCGAGCTCGACGTGAGACAACGACCCCGGGATGAACACCAGGTCCGGACCTTTCCCGCTCACCTGATAGGCAATGCTCAGGGCGTCGCTCTTCGCGTAACGGGTCTCCCCGAGGGCGTCTCGCTGCTCGGGCGACTCTTGCCCACGTTGATCCGCAGCATGCGCCAGCGCGTCGCTGACGCTCGCCATCCGCGCCGCGAGGTTCCCAGCAGGAGCGCCCGACCTAGCCGCACTCTCGTCCGGCGCCATCAGTCGCCTCGCTTGACTCGGTCCCACAGGTGGTTGCAGGAGCTCATGTCGACTTCGCCGTCGCACATTCGCATGAAGAACGCGTAGGCATTCTCGTATGGCGTGCCTCAGTGGCGACCCCTCTGCCCTCCCAAAGCACGATCACCCGCTTGCTCCTTCGCTCTATGCCGGTACAGAGCGCCATCAACGCCCTGGACGGGCAAATCTGTAAAGACGGCGCATCTGCCGCGTTGGACGAAACAGCCCGTGAGGTCGACGGAGGCCTACCTGCCTGGCGGGGGCCTGCGGAGAGGTTCGAGCAGTCGCGGTCGATAACAGCCTGCGCCGACTGTACTCCTCTTGACGCGCCCGGTGTCAAGATCCTCTTAAGGCGACGGCGCGCTCTCGGCCGGGGTCGCGGGCTCGTCAGGCACGACGCGAACAATCCCCACGCCCGTGACCGCCGCTTTGGTAAGCCGAGCGAGCGCGCCGAGACGCTAGCCCGCCCTATCGAGTCGGACGAGGAGCGAGCGTGTCGCGCTCGTCGACGCTCACGCGTGCTTGTCGTCCCAAGCGGGCATCTGAAGCTTAGTCATCCGCGCGCTCGCTTCCGCGCGAAGGCGGCGTTGTCACCACCGTCTCGCCTATTGCGGAACGACTGTTGAATCCTCATCGGCCCCAGTCAGCGGTCCGGGGTTGACCTACAGGTTCGGTGGCTAGTTTCCCTCTAGCTCCCGGGGCGTCGATGAAGGTGGACTTAGACGAGGCGAGATCGGCCGCGGATCGCTGCGTGTGTGCCGTTGACGCTGAGGTTCGCGAAGGTCATCAGCCGTGCGATCGCTTCGACGTCGCGCTGGCGCTCCGTGTCGACATGGTCGTCGACGAGCGCGCGCACCTCGATCGGCAGTGGTCCGAAACTGGCCTCGGCGAGCGCGGTGGCGAATACGACGGCCGGGCGTTGGTCGGCCGGGGTGTATGCGAGTTCTCCGGCGCCCAGTCGTGTGAGCTCGTCGGCGGACACGCCGGCGCGGACTGCCCATGCCTCGTGGACCCTCGTGCACTCGCGGCACGAGTTCGCACGGCTGACGGCGACCATGATCCGCTCGCGGAGCGCTGGGTCGATGCGGTCATCCCGATAGATCGCGAGAAGCCGAGGCCCCGCGCGCAACAGTGATGCGAGGTCGGCCAGGAACCCGCGGACGTCATAGGTCCGGCCGGGCTCGTGGTCGTCTCGCGGACTTGCGAGATCGGCCGCGGCTGCGCTCGGGCTCATGCACACAGCATGCCACGTCCGCGAGTTGCGGAATGCAGCGCCGCGACCCCGCGTGGGCGGCGGGTCAGCGCTAGTCCCTGGTCGCCCCGCACGGGTTACCCGCGCGACTCGATTGGTAGGCCGAGCGTCATCCAGTCGTGCATGCCGCCGCGGTAGTAGAGGATCGACTCCGGTGGATAGCCGTTGGTGAGGAGGATGTGGATCGCATCGGGCGTCGCCGCGCACTGGGGACCGTTGCAGAAGAAGACCGTCGCGAGGTGAGAATCGAGCGAAGCGATCGAGCCCGCGATCCGCTCGTGGGGGATGTTGAGCGCGGTCGGGATCGTCCCGTCCCGGTAGAAGTGCTCCAGTCGCGTATCCACGAGCGGCATCCCGGCGACGATATGGTCGATCACCTCGAGCTCGCCAACGGTGGTCACGCCCGGTGCGAGTTCCATCGGTGAGATCGTGCCCCAGGTCGAATCGACGGTCAGAATCCCGGGCCGGTTCGGCACCGGCTGCGGCACCTGGCATGTGGTGTCGCGGCGCGCGAGTCGCTGGATCGGGTGTGCGCCGGTTGCCGTGAGGGGTTCCATCGGCGCCTCTATTTCGGGCTGTCGCCCTCGTGGCTGCGGCGAATGATCCCGATCATCTTCAGGTTGATAACCGCGAACCGCCACACCTGCCACGGGAGGAACGTGCGCATGAAGGTAGTGAACCTCGTGGGCTTGGTGGCGTAGTTTGCGTGATCGCTGTCCACGTATCTACTCCGGTATCCGGCGCCATCCGGGGCGGAGGCGCGCCTTGTAGAGGAACAGGTGGTGCAGCAGGATCTTGATCCAGTGGCCGGCGAGCCCGATCTCCCCGAAGGTGCGGTCCTTGTCGCGACCGTACTCGGGGTATCGCTCGAAGTCCGGGACGATCGGGAACACGGTCATCGAGGCGGCTGTGCCCGTGAACGGGTTCGCCCCCGCCGAGGCCACGCACGCCGCTCCCATCTCAGCCATCGACGCGGTGTGGGTCGGCGCCTGCGCTCCACGGATCATGTCGACGACGCTGCTGGCGACCGCCTTGCCGATCATCGCCGACGGCATTCCCGTGCGCGGCGGCGCGGGTGCGATGACCGTGCCGTTCGGGCTCTTGTGAGGGGCGGAGATCGGGTGCGGCGGCGCGAACGCTATCCCGGCGGCGAAGATGTTCCGGTAGTCGGGCGACTGGTAGGTGCGCGGCCAGTCCGATGCCCTCCAGTCCTCGTATGGCTTGGGCGTGTAGTCGGCGTCGACGCGCATGAATTCGTTCGGCATGAACAGGCGCTCGGTGATCGTCGGCGCCCTCGCGGTCGAACGCCTTCAGGCCGACCCCCGAGAAGGGCGGCAGCAGCATCGCGAAGTCGAACCCCTGCTCGCCCTCGTTCCCGTCTAGCGTCTCGTAGAGGACGCGGTCAGGCTCGACCTTCTGGACGTGGGCGCGGGTGATCCAGTCGATTCCGCGCTCGGCGAAAAGCGAAGCGTTGAAGATGCTGCTCGGGGTGATGTAGCCGCCCCGCTTCAGGTGCATGCCGCCCATCCCGAAGTCCCCGAGCTCGTACTCGTTCGTGATCCATGTGATCTCGGCACGGTCGCGCACGCCGCGGTTGCGCAGCTCGAACTCCAGGTTGACGATGTACTCGAATGCCGCGCCCTCGCAGGTGCACGTGCCATGGCCCACGCCGACCAGGAACCGCCGGCGCTCGCCTCTTCGCATCCGCTCGACCTCCTCGGCGAGGGCGCCCGCGGCCTGTGCCGCGTGCTCGGGAAGGCAGACCGAGAGGCTGTTGCCGCCGTCGGGGCCGAGCCCCTCGGTCTTGTCGAAGCGCAGCGCCGGGCCGGTGGCGTTGATCAGGAAGTCGTACGGCACTTGGTGATCTCACCGCCGGCTGACTCCGCGGTGACATACGGGGTTCCGTCCTCGCGGTCGCCCTCGGGATGGATCTCGCGCGCGGATGCCTGCACGAACTCGATCCCGGCCCGTTCGTAGATCGGGCGCCAGCGGGAGGGTCACCTGCGCCGGCTTCATCAGCCCGACGCCGACCCAGATGTTCGACGGCACCCAGTTGTAGTCGGGCCTCGGGGAGACGACCGTCACCGTGTCGCCGCGCCCGAGCCAGCTGCGCGCGAAGGCAGCGGCCGTGTGCCCGGAGATGCCCGCACCGAGCACGACGACCCGGCTCATCGCAGCCCCCGTCTCGGACCGACGAGAGCGTTTTCTGACCCGCTCCCGATACGCATGGGTGCATACAAAGCTAGGCTTGGCGCGTCAAGGCGCCATGCGGGCGAACTACGCGTCGGCCCAGAGGGTTTCCACGGTCACGACCCCGCTCGCCGAGCCACGCCATAGAGCTGCGCCGATGGACGCCGGGCGCACGCAGGGACAGAGGACGATGCATCCCATTTGCGCCGGAGCCCGAGATCTGGACGCGTTCGGGCGCAACTCTGGGCACAGCACTTCGAGCAGGCCGCACATCCACGAGCGCGGCGCCGACTTGACAAGCGCGATCAGGTTCTCCCTTTCCTCCGAAAGCGGTCGTCCCAGCAGACACGCTCAGCGCTATCGCTTGGGACGAGGAGCGAGCGTGTCGCGCTCGTCGACGCTCACGCGTGCTTGTCGTCCGTTGGAGGAGTCGTCGAGCTGTCGGTTGAAGCGACTCCTTTCACGCGGAAGGAGCAGCAGGCCGCGGCCTCGAGCCGCTGCTGGTCGTCCGGGTGGCGCCGCCGCGGCCATCGTCGAGCGCGGCCGCGTCGCAGAGGTCCCTGAACCGGTCTACCCCGGCGTGACGCTGGCTTGGTCGTTCAGGTGCGCTCGTGGCGGCCGAAGTACCCCGCCGAGGGACCGAGGCGCCGGTGACTCTCGAGGCCGGCCGCGGTCGCACGCTGCGCGGCTGCTCCCGGGCTAACCCAGTGTGGGTCACCGAAGAGCTCGCCGTTGACGATGCGGCCCGTGGGCTTCAGCACGCGGACCATCTCATCCCAGGCGGCGCCTTGGTCCGGTATCTCCCCGAGGGTCGTGACGAGCACGACCGCGTCGAACGTTCCGTCGGGATAAGGCAGATCCTGCGCGTCGGCGCAGGTCGGCGTGATGTTCTCGAGGCCCCGCTCGCGTGCGCGGCGCATTGTGTCGTCAAGCATCGCCTGCTGGATATCGAGGATGTCGAGCTGGCCGTCGGGCCCGATCCATTCTGCTAGCGGCAGTGTGTAGTAGCCGGTGCCGGGGCCGATCTCGAGGAGGCGCTCGCCGAGCTGTGGCTCGAGAATCTCGCGCAGCCGCGCGCGGGTGATGAGCGGGTGAGGGGGCTCGAGCCAGAAGCGCTGCGAGTATGGGCACGCCGACGGATGTCGACGCCACCAGAGCATGGCGCCGAGAAGCAACGTTGTGCCCAGCAGGCCGGCGAGGCGAACGCGGCGACGGAGCCGTGGATCGGAGACGGACATGGATCGCAACGCTAGTCCCACGCCGGTCGCGGCGAATCCGTGGCCGCCACGGGTTGGGTGCGGCCATCCCACGACTACGCTGCACTGATGCCGGTCGACTTCAAGGCCGAGGGACTGCTCGAGGACCTGCACGATCCGCGCGAGCGCGCTGAGCGCGTCGCCTTGCTGGAGCACCTCCTGCAGAGGGGCGTGCCGCTGGAGGACCTGCGCCGTGCCGCCGCGGAGGGGCGCCTCGTCCTGCTCGCGGTCGAGCGCGCGCTCGACGCGACGGGCGAGGCGTACGCGCCGACGGACGTCGCCGCGCGAACCGGGCTCGATGTGGAGGCGGTCCGCCGCCTGCGCGCCTCGTTCGGGCTCGCCATCCCCGCCGCCGACGCGCGCGGTCTAGGCGACCCCGACGTCGAGGAGGCGGGGCACGCGCAGCAGGCACTCGCGTTGGGGTTCACCGAGGAGCAGCTCCTGCGACTCAATCGCGATATCGGCATGGCCGCGGACCGGGTGGCAGCGGCGATGCTGCAGGCCGCCGTCACGGCCCTGCTGCGTCCCGGGGAGGGCGAGCATGAGCTCGCTCACCGCCTCGCGCTCGCCGCGGCGCAGCTGCTGCCGATGGCGGGCTCGATCGCGTCGTATGCCGTCCAGGAGCACCTGCGCGCGCAGCTCAGCCGCACGGTGATCACCCCTACGGAGCTCCGCGCCGGGCACCCGAGCGACGTTCACGAGGTCTCCGTCCTCTTTGCCGACCTTGTCGGCTTCACCGCGCTCGGACAAATCTCCGGTCCGGAGCGGCTCGGCGACGTCGCCGAGCACCTGGCGGCCATCGCCGCCGCCGCCGCCGATCCCCCGGTGACCCTCGTGAAGATCCTCGGCGATGGCGCGATGCTCGTCGCCCCAGAGCCCGGGGCGCTCCTGGCCGCGGCCGAAGCCCTCCTGACGGCGACCAACGCCGAGGGCGTCGCCTTCCCGCCACTGCGCGTCGGTCTCGCGCACGGCGTCGCACTCGCCCGCGGCGGCGACTGGTTCGGCGAACCCGTGAACCTCGCCAGCCGCATCTGCGACGTGGCGCCGCCCGGCGCGATCCTCGCCTCGGCAAACGTCAAGGACGCATGCCCGTCCGCGCGCTGGGCGTTCGCCGGCGCCGAACGCCTGAACGGGAATCCCCGAACCCGTAGAACTCTGGCGGCTTGAACTCACGCCGGCGGCGTGAGGCCCACGCAGACGAGCGAGGTACCGCTTGCGTGCGAGCCGGCAGCCGCGGCGTCACTGCTCCTTTGCGCGACAAGCAGCACTCTCGCGAAGGCCGCGGGAGACGACCGCAGCGGACGAGCTGCAGCAGCGCCCGGCGGCACTCCGCTGGCTACTGCTCGTCCCCGATTGCGAGCGCGTCCGGGTCAACGGCGGCGCCGCTCCCGCGGTGCTGCAAGGCAGTCCACGTGGGGACGAGGCGAACCCCTGCTTTCGCCCCGCGAGGGTATTCGTGCCGAACCCGCCCGGAGACCCGGAAAGCGCGGATAGCAGGGGCCCCGAGGCTCGACGGCGTGCTGCGTCTGGCGGCCGTCGTGCGTTGGTCGAAGCTACCGGGACGGATCCGTCAGCCTCGTGGTGGCGGTCGTGGGTGCCTGGGTGGTCGGGGCAGTGGCGGGGGCGGCGGGCGTCGGGGTGGCGGCGCTTCTGACAGGATCGTGGCGACTTGAGGCAGGGCACGCGCGAGCGTGTCGGCCTCGGGGCGCGTGAGATCGGCGAGCATCGTCGACAGACGCTCGGTCAACAGTCGGTGGGCGGAGGCGAGGGCGTTCTGTCCGCGAGGGGTCAGCGTCAGCGTCTGGCGTCGGCGATCCTCCGTGAGCTCTCGGCGCGCGAGCAGACCGGAGTCTGCGAGCCCGGCGATCAGTTGCGAGACGGCCGGTCCTGAGACGCCGGCGCGACGCGCGAGCTCCGAGCCTGACACCCCTTCCTCCGCGATGGCGCGCAGCGCGAGGAACTGGGCGACGGTGAGCGGGGGCTCGTGGCCAGCGAGCAGCCGCTCGATCCAGCGGCTCACTAGCGGCGCGACCGTGACGAGCGCGTCCGCGGCGGTCTTGGCCGGGCGGCGCAGCGCGGGCATTAGATAAGTAGACTTAACATCTAAGGATGCTTATCAGCGATGCGATTCTGGCATGCCACCCTGACGGCTGTCCTGGGCATCGCGCACCGAGGCCCTGGTCATGACCAGCGTGATCGCGCGGTTCGGGGTTCTCGGCGTGTTCCTGCTGATGGTGCCCGAGAGCGCCTGCATCCCAGTACCCAGCGAGGTCACGCTGTTGTTCTCCGGGTTCGCCGTCGATCAGGGGTGGATGAGCTTCGCGCTCGCGCTGCTCGCGGCGACCGCTGGGAATCTCGTCGGGTCGCTCATCGCCTACGGCATTGGCGCGACCGGCCACGTGCAGCGCCTTCCGTTCGTAGGCGCAGTGCTTGCGCGGTGCGATGGTCTGTTCGAGCGGCACGGCGCTCGCGCCGTGTTCATCGCGCGCCTGTTGCCGCTCGCGCGCACGTTCGTATCCCTGCCCGCGGGAGCGCGGCGGACGCCGGTCCTGCCGTTCATCGCGCTGACAACAGCTGGGTGCGCGCTTTGGGCACTCGCCTTTGTACTGACAGGCATGCTCGCGGGCGGCGCGTGGTCAACAGTCAGTTCACTCGTCGGACGCCTGCTGCTCGGCGTCGGCCTTCTCGTGCTCACAGCGGGTCTGTTACGACGCCGCCCGCAGCGGTAGCTCGGCGCACGCTCGGACCAGCTCCCTGCGCGCCGGACATTCCCCTGTTTTGGGATACCGCGAGCACGCACGCGAGACGGGCCGTGCGTCCTCCGTTGCGCGGGCAGCGGGGACCGGCCTCGCGACGGAGCTGCCCTCGACGTATTGGTGTCGGCGCCGAACCCCGTGCTGGCGAACAGGAGGTTTGCTGGTGACCGTCGTCTGAGACCCCTTTCTCTCCACACCCACGCCGCGTCAGATCCGCGCGCCATTCTGTCCCCAGGAGCGTCGCGCGCGCGGTTGTACGCGACCAGCGTCAAGACCACGCTGGCCATCCCATGCTTGGCAGCGTGGCAACAGTTTGGCAACAGTCATATCGTCCCATGCATCCGATGTGTCCCGAAACCAGGACGATTCGGACGATCTGGACGCCGGCGAACGTATCTGGCGGGGGTGTCCACGGTTCAGGTCCGTGTCTGGGTAACCAGGTGGAGGTTCGAGTCCTCTCATCCGCATAGCGCAAGGCCCTGGAAAAGGGGCCTTTTTTGCCCCCGCGCGCGCGAGCGCGCCGATCGGCCTTCCGTCGATGCCTCTACACGGGGCCGGAGTCGGCGCCGGTTGATCGGTGATCGGCGGGGCCTGCGGCCGCGCTCTGGGCGATCGGCGACAACGTGCCGGCAACTGTGCGTCCGCCGGGAGCGCTGCGGCAGGTCAGCCTGGCTCGTAGTGGTCGATGCAGGTGTTGACCGCGTTCGCGCCTGAGCGGCCAACGAACTCCACGGCCATCCAGGCACCTCAGCGTCCGAGAGCGTCTTCGCGCGCGAGGACGCTCTCGGACGCGCGCCGCTTGCTTGCGGCGGGCACCCACCTTGCGAGCTGCGTCCTGTGCGCTGCCACCCATCCGTACGCGCGGTCGGTGAGCGCAGGGAACCGGTCTGTCGCAGCCGCGGGAATACGCCCGCCGCGGAGCTGTGTCAGGACGACCGGCAGCGCCGCCCCACCCGAGTGGCGCTCGCCCCCGGGCGACACCAGATGCCATGAGGCGATGCGCTGCTCGGGCGCCAGGTCGCCGAGCAGCGCATCGGCCTCGGATCGTTGCAGTGCGATCGGGCGGAGGCGCAATGCGCGATCCCAGTGCAGGAGTGCCGACAGCAGCCACTTGCACAGGCCGCAGTCCCCGTCGTAGAGCACGACCCAGCATTGCGCGTGACGGTCCCCAGGGCGCGGCGGATACCCCTCGCCGTTGACCATCGGGCCCGAGCGCGACGCGCTAGACCTGCACAAGCGTCGAAGAGGAGGTGCGTGTGCGCCAATTGCGCTCGATCTGTCGCATCATCGCCGGATACACGATCACGTGCCGGAACGGCTTGATCGCCGCCATATAGGCGTCACCCAGCAGCCCGTTGGACTTAACCAACACCGCCATCTGGCCGCGATAGCCGCCGGACGAGTCCGGCACCCAACCGAGATGCATCACGCCGTGCATCGTCTTGTTGGCGATCTCCGCGGCAAACTCGTTCTCAAGCAGGTACAGCGAGGTGAAGGGAAGCGCGTCGAACGTGGGGCCGGACGGCGCGTCGCGCAGATCGTCCGGCAAGCGCTCGCGCAGCGTCGGGACCCTCGAGCCAACCCCACTGTCGGGGTCGTCCCAGCCGAGCAGTTCTCCGACCTTCCAGCGAACCGAGAATAGGGCGCGTGTGAGCAGCGAGTGGCTCCCCGACGTGCTTCCGCGCGCGAAACCCTCGACCAGCTGCGGGAAGTCGGCAGGACCGCCACGCGCGGGAAGCGCCCACACGTCTTCGAGCCGGAAGTCAGGTATCAGCGCGTGGATCTTCCACGGCTCGGAGGTGTGCGCTGTGTTCGGGGGCCTCATTGCTTGACCTCCATCAATACGTCAGCGTATCTATACGGTACCGTATGTACGCGCGCCCGTCAAGCCCGGGCACGGCTCCAACCTGGACAGCAACACGCACTGACGGACATGGCAGCCACACAGACCCCGCCGAGCAGATGGATTGAAGCGGGACTACGAGCGCTCGCGTCGGGCGGGCCCGACGCGGTGCGGATCGAGGCGCTCGCGGAGTCGCTCGGCGTCACTAAGGGCGGCTTCTATTGGCACTTCGAGGACCGGCAGGCGCTGCTTGACGAGCTCCTCGATGCGTGGGAGCACACGATGATCGACGAGGCAATCAACCGCGTCGAGAGCGGTGGCGGGGACGCGCAGGCCAAGCTCAGACGACTATTCACACTCGCCGCCTCCAGCGAGGTTCGTGAGCTACTGCGCGTCGATCTCGCCGTGCGCGACTGGTCCCGCCGTGACCCGAAGGTCGCGCGGCGGCTTCGCCGAGTCGACAACCGGCGGATGGAATACATGCGCCCGCTGTTCGGAGCGATCTGCGATGACGACGACGAGGCCGAGGTTCGCTGCCTGCTCGTCCTCTGTCTGTTCGTCGGCAGCCCCTTCGTCGCTGCCGATCACGGGTCGCGACGCCGCCGCGAGATGCTCGCGGTCGCACTCGAGCGGCTCCTCGAATAGCCGCTCGAGAATGCCCCAAGTCCGCGTCCCGGAGCGTCTCCGTTGGCACGGCGTCGCAACCTAGCGAGACCGCGAACTGGCAGCGGCCTCGCTGAACGACGTCGCTCGCGGTTCGCTCAGTACGTTGCTCGCCGCGACCCGCTCGAGATGCGCAACGAACTCCTCATCGCGAAAGATCTGGCCCTCCGTCTCGCGCAGGATGCCCGACAGACGCTCGCCCTGCGGGCGCAGCACAAGCGAGCCGTTGCTCCGTCGCTCGACAAGCTCATAAGCGCCGGCAACGCCGGGCTCTCGGAGGGTGGTCTTCCGGGGCCGCACGGTTCAGGTCCGTGTCTGGGCAACCAGGTGGAGGTTCGAGTCCTCTCATCCGCATTTTCGGCGACTATATGGTCGGCGTGCAAACCGACGGGGCAGCCTCGGTTCCGCGCGACTGCCGCTTCTCCCGTGCGACAGTCCGTGGCGCCCCAAGCGAGACGCTTCCGTTCAACGCAGAGGAGCAGTGTCCGGGTGGCCGCAGCGTGGCCTTAGCTCGCTATTGCACGGTGCGGAACGCGCCGGCGAAGAAGACGAGCGGGTCTTTGATGGGAGGGATATGCAGGTTGTCGACCTGTCCTACGACGATCCAGTGATCGCCGGTGGGATGCTCGGCGACGATCTCGCACTCGAGGGTGGCGAGAGCGTCGGTGAGCAGCGGTATGCCGCCGCGTCCGAGTTCCCAGTCGAGGCCGGCGAATCGGTCCGCGCCGGCCGGGGTCGCGCGCGCCACGAAACGCTCATGCTGCCGCCCCAGGACGTTCACGCCGAAATGCCCCGCCCGCCGGATGCGCGACCACGTGAGCGAGCTGCGCGCTGGGGAGAACGACACCAGCGGCGGCTCGAGTGAGACCGACGTGAGCGAGTTCACGATCAGACCGGCGGGCTCGCCGTCCGGCGCGGCCGTGATGAATGCGACGCCGGTCGCGAACCTGCCGAGTGCGTTGCGAAACGGGCGAGCGTCTCGCGGCGGCGCGGGGTCGGCTGGAGCTGCGAGCGCCATCTCAGTGGAGCGGTGCCTGTTCGCCGAGAGCGACGTGGCCGAGGTAGTCGTACGCGCGGTTGGCGCCGAGCGGGTGCATGAAGGAGCCGGCCTTGACGTCGCGGTAGGCGCGGGCGAGCGGGCTGCCGTTGACGTAGCCGGCGCCGCCCGAGAGGGCGAGCGCACGGTCCACGATGCGGGCGGCCGCCTCGTTGACGAACGCCTTGGCGGCCTGGGCCTCGGCGAACAGCGCGCCGAGCTCCTCGGCGCTGCCGTCGGACGCCGGGTTGGCGGCGCGGTGTCGGTCGATCAGCGTGGCCGCGCGCGATAGCACGCCTCGCGAGGCGGCGAGGTCGACGGCGTTGTCGGCAACCTGCATGCGCGGCCGGGCATCTCCGTTGATGCGCCCGGCGATGCCCTGGCGGGCGATCGCGTCCGCCGACTCGGCGATGCCGAGCGAGGCCGCGGCGTGAAACAGCCCGGCTACGAGATTGCGCTCCATGTACGGCAGCGGGTCCCCGGCGGGAAAGCCACCTCGTACACCGGACTCGGGCAGTTCGACGCCCTCGAGCGAGATCGAGTTGCTGCCGGACGCGCGCATGCCGAGCGCGTCCCAGTCGTCGTTCACGACGACGCCGGGCGCGTCGGTTGGCACCATCGCGTAGGCATAGCGTTCGGCGCCATCGCCGTCGGCATAGGTGACGGCCACGTACAGGTCGGTGGCGGCGGGCGACATGGTGCAGAACATCTTGCGGCCGTCGATCCGCCAGCCTGACTCGGTGCGGGTTGCGAGCGTGCCCGGCCGCGTGAGGTCCTGTCCGCGCTCGCTGATCGCCGCTGCCAGCACCACGTCGTCGCGGGCGATCTGCTCGAGTGAGGAGGCGAAGCCGCGGGCGCGGCGCTCTGCCCCGGCCGCGACAGCGACCTGGCGGCGGCGCTCCATGTTGAGCACTGCGACGAGGTGCATGTTCACGCCGATCGCGACGGAGGCGTCGCCGCGCGCCAGGCGGCTTGACGCCACGACGTGGTCGTGCGCGGACGAAACGCCGAGCCCACCGAGCTCGACGGGGACCGGCGCCGCGAAGTAGCCGGCGGCCTTGAGCGCGTCGATCGCCTCGAACGGGTAGGTGCCGTCGCGGTCGTGCTCGGCTGCGCGGGCGGCGAGTTCCTCGGCGAGCTCCTCCGCGATCGCCACGAGGCGCGCGCCGGCTTCGGTACGGGCTGTGAGTTCGATTGGCATGGCGAATTTCTCCGATCCGCTCGTCGCAGGCCCGTGGCCGAAACGTTGGCTCCGGCCACGGGGCCTGCGTGCGAGCCTCAGTTGGTCGTGACCTCGACGGCGACGGGCACGCCGTTGGTGACGATGTCGTAGACGGCCGAGCGCTGCTTAGCTCGCTCCACGACCTCGCGGAGCTTCTCCTCCGGCGCGTCGCCCGTCACGCGGAACGACACGCCGATGCGCTCGAACCCGTTGCGGGGCTCCTCGTCCACGCCGAGCGCGCCGCGCACGTCCATCTCGCCGGCGAGCGTCGACTCCACGGAGGTGAGCTCCACCTTGCGCGCCGCTGCCACGTAGACGATCGACGTCGTCAGGCAGGCGGCAAGCGCGTGCAGCAGGTGCTCGGCCGGGTTGGCGCCGGTGTCGGTGCCGAGCAGGATCGCCGGCTCGCCCGCGTCGATCTGAAACCCCTCGCTGCGGGTCGTGTCCTCGCCACCCGCGGCATAGAAGCCCTTGATCGTCGAGCGGTTGTGCGAGCCGTCGATCCAACGGTTGGTGGCGCGGAACTGGAACTTCGCGAGCTCCGGCTGGTCCTTGATCAGATCCAGCGTGGCGAACAGCTTCTCGGTGTCCACGCCGTTGCGAATCGTGTCTGTGACTACGCTCATTTCGAGACCTCCAGGGCGTTGTGGTGTTGGTGGAACTCTCCTCCCGAGCCGCTTGCGCGACATCGGCGTCACCACCCAAATCCGGGTGGGAGGTGTGGCGGGATACACGTAGCGGTCGCGGTAGCCCAGGGCGCGTAGCTCGCGCGGGCCGCCGCGCGCCGAGGCGTGGGCCGGGGAGGGTTGCGAGCTACGCGCCCTTCGAAGCGTCAGAGACCTCGAGCTGCCGCGCACGCGTCCCGCCACACCTGCCAGGGGTACGATCGTCTCGTTGCAACACGAGACTCGCTTCTGCACCGCGCCCGACGGCGTGGGCCTCGCATACGCGATCGACGGCGAGGGCCCGCCGCTGGTCAAGGCGGGCAACTGGATGACCCATCTCGACTACGACCGGCAGAGCCCGGTGTGGCGGCACTGGGTAAGGGAGCTGAGCCGGGGGCACACGCTCGTTCGCTACGACGAGCGTGGCTGCGGGCTCTCGGACCGGCAGTTCGACGGCACACCCACGCTGGACACCTACGTCGACGATCTGGCTGCCGTGGTGGACGCCGCGAGGCTCGAGCGCTTCGCTCTATTCGGAATCTCCGGCGGCGGGCCGACCGCGATCGAATACGCCGTCAGAAACCCCGACCGCGTGAGCCATCTCGTCCTCTACGGAACCTACACGCGCGGCCGCTACGTGCGCGGCGAGAGACAAACGGAAGAGTCGCGGCTGCTGATCGACTTGATGCGAGTGGGCTGGGGCGGCGCGGTGCCCGCATTTCGACAGGTGTTCAGCTCGTACTTCATCCCCAGCGCAGACGAGGAGCAAAAGCGCTGGTATGACGACATGCAGCAGGCCTCCAGCAGCGGGGAGATGGCCGCACGGCTGTGGCTGTCGAACGCCCAGATCGACATCAGCGACACCGCGCGCCGCGTCCCCCAGCCGGCGCTCGTTCTCCACGCGCGCGATGACCGGGCCGTGCCCTACGAGGAGGGACGACGCGTGGCATCACTCCTGCCGGACGCTCGCTTCGTGACGCTCGAGACCGACAACCACATCCTCCAGGAAGGGGAACCGGCCTGGGAGGCGTTTCTCTCGGAGGTGCGCACCTTCTTGGGCGACGACCAGCGAACACCCACCGTGGACGCCGATCTGTCCGAGCTGAGCGAGCGCGAGCGCGAGGTACTCGAGCTGGTGGCCGCCGGAATGAGCAACGAGGAAATCGCGAGGCGGCTGTTCCTCAGTACCCGCACAGTGGAGCGCCACCTCTCGAACGTCTACGCGAAGCTGCGGCTGTCCGGCAAGTCCGCGCGCGCCGCCGCCGCAGCGCGCTTCTCGCGTACGTGACGACCGCCGGCGACTGACGCTCAGGTTGGGTGTGGCGCCGACCGGCCTGCACAGGCGCGCCTCCGAGCGCCGCCGTGCCCGCCCTCCCGCACACCCGCTGGCTGGCCCCGTGCCAGCTCTCGCTGCGGCGACGTTCGCCGCCCGCGGACGTCCGCCTCGAGACCCAGGTCGCGTCTCGTCAGCGATGATCTATCGTCGATTCGTCGGTCTCCACTCGCATGACGACAACTACATGCCACATGTCAATCTCGCTCGACGGCTTCGTCGCCGGTCCCGACCAGAGCCGCGAGAACCCGCTCGGCATCGGCGGCCTCGAGCTCCATCACTGGCACCTCGACGAGCCGCTCCACGAGGGCGATGCACGCACGCGAGATGCGTTGATGAGACCACGCGGCGCCTATGTGATGGGCCGGAACATGTTCGGGCCGATCCGGGGCGCCTGGGACGAGGACTGGCGCGGCTGGTGGGGAGACGATCCGCCTTATCACGCCCCTGTGTTCGTGCTCACTCATCATCGGCGCGATCCGATCGAGATGGAGGGCGGTACGACCTTCCACTTCGTGACCGACGGCTTCGAGGCTGCCTTCGCGCGTGCCCGCGACGTCGCCGGCCAGCTCGGGGTCGACATAGCCGGTGGCGCCTCGACGGTGCGCCAGGCGCTCGCGGCAGGAGTGATAGACGAGTTCACGCTCGACATCGTTCCCGTCCTGCTCGGCGCCGGTGAGCGGCTGTTCGACGGAGTGCGAGACCCAGGTCTGCAGCCGCTCGAGGTGATCCATTCCCCGCTCGCGACGCACGTGCGCTACCGCGTCGGCCGCTGACCGCACCGGCCAACCGGCGGGCCGCATGCGAGCACAGTCCGGGAGGCAGGATTTGAAGGTGCGACCGCCCGGCTAAAGGCCCTGCTGCAGGGCCTCTTTGTCATAGTGGCGCGGAGCTGCGGAGCCACCCACCTCCACGTCCAGCACTGGAGGTCGAACCGTCCAGCACTGGGCGGCCGCTGCCATGCGCGCGAGGGACAGTGCAGGGACAGCACTCCCCGCCACCGCAGCAAGGCGGGCCGGGGACCTTCCAACAGAGAGGAGGCGCACATGCCTATGCGCATCGGCCTGGACCAGCTACAGCAGGAGCTCCGTGACGCGGGCGCCGTGTGGGAGGCGGGCGTCACGCCTCACTCCGAGCACTCCGAAGCACAGGCCAAGAGCCGGCTCGGATACGTACCCGGACCCGACGACCTCTCACTCGAGGAGGCCGAGCAGCGCGCGCGGGCATCGCTCGCGGCCGCGCCGCCGCCGGCGGCACCGGCTGCGCCGCCGAGCTTCGATTGGCGCAACGCCAAAGGCGGCAACTACGTCACGCCCATCGAGGACCAGTCGAGCTGCGGCTCGTGCGTGGCGTTCGGAAGCATCGCCGCGATGGAGACTCACGTTCGCATCAGCCGCAACGCGCCCAACCTCGGCGTCGATCTCTCCGAGGCGCAGCTGTTCTTCTGTTACGGGCCGGAAAAAGGCGCGGGACGCTGCCCCGACGGCGGATGGTGGCCCGACGCCGCCTACGAATCGCTGAAGACGGGTGTCGTCGACGCCGCCTGCTTTCCCTACACGCCGAACGACCAGCCGTGCAACCTCTGCGCCAACTGGCAGGGACGCCTCACGAAGATCACCGGCTGGCACAAGGAATCCAACATCGCGGGGATCAAGACGTTCCTCTCGACGGTGGGACCACTGACGGCGTGCTTCACCGTCTACGAAGACTTCTACTACCACTACACGAGCGGCGTCTACACCCACGTGTCCGGCAACGCGGTGGGTGGTCACTGCGTGTGCATCGTCGGCTATGACGACGCCGAGAGCTGCTGGATCGCCAAGAACTCCTGGACCACCGGATGGGGCGAAGCCGGCTTCTTCCGCATCGGCTACGGCCAGTGCGGAATCGACGCGCAAATGTGGGCGCCCGAGGGCATCGTCGCGACCGGCTGGGCGGAGCTCTACAGCGATGCGGACACGCTCACGACTGTGGATGTGGAACGCAACCAGGACGGGCGCCTCGAGGTGTTCGGGGTCAACGCCGCCGGCAACATCTTCCACACCTGGCAAACCAAACCCAACAACGGCTGGGTCGGAAGCTGGGCGGAGCTCTACAACAACAACGACAAGCTGTCGTCCCTGCGAGTCGCGAGCAACGCCGACGGGCGCCTCGAGGTGTTCGGGGTCAGCGCCGCCGGGAACATCTTCCACACCTGGCAAACCAAAGCCAACAACGGCTGGGTCGGAAGCTGGGCGGAGCTCTACACCAACAAAGACACCCTCGTCGCGCTTGACGTCGGGCGCAACCAGGACGGGCGCCTCGAGGTGTTCGGGACCAACGCCGCCGGCAACATCTTCCACACCTGGCAAACCAAACCCAACAACGGCTGGGTACGGAAGCTGGGCGGAGCTCTACAACAACAACGACAAGCTGTCGTCCCTGCGAGTCGCGAGCAACGCCGACGGGCGCCTCGAGGTGTTCGGGGTCAGCGCCGCCGGGAACATCTTCCACACCTGGCAAACCAAAGCCAACAACGGCTGGGTCGGAAGCTGGGCGGAGCTCTACACCAACAAAGACACCCTCGTCGCGCTTGACGTCGGGCGCAACCAGGACGGGCGCCTCGAGGTGTTCGGGACCAACGCCGCCGGCAACATCTTCCACACCTGGCAAACCAAACCCAACGGCGGCTGGTACGGAAGCTGGGCGGAGCTCTACACGGGCAACGACCACCTCAAGACGCTGCGGGTGACGAACGACGCGGACGGGCGCCTCGAGGTGTTCGGGGTCAACGCCGCCGGGAACATCTTCCACACCTGGCAAACCAAAGCCAACAACGGCTGGGTCGGAAGCTGGGCGGAGCTCTACACCAACAAAGACACCCTCGCGATGCTCGATACCGCGCGCAACCAGGATGGCCGCATCGAGGTGTTCGGCGTCAACTCGCAGGGGCACATCTTCCACACGTGGCAGACGGCCGCCAACAACGGATGGAACGGTTGACGGCGCCGCCCACCGTGGACCTCGCCGCCGCTACGCTGGAGCCCGATGGCCAATGAGCCGGTGAGCGGCGGGGAGGTCCCTGGGGACGTTCAGCTCGGTGTCGGCGAGTCCTTGGAGCTACGGCTGCCCGGGTTGGGAACGGCGGGCTACGTCTGGGAGCACGGCATCGACGGCGACGAACAGGCTGTGGATGTGAGCTGGCGACGCGGCGCGCCGGACGTCGCGTCGATGCCGGTAGGTGCGAGCGTGCCCGAGACGGTCGTCCTGCGGGGACTGAAACCCGGGAAGGTGAATGTGCAGCTTCGCCAGCGCCGCCCCTGGGAGCGCGACACCCCGCCGGTGAGCCGCCACGAGATCCAGGTCACCGTGACGCCGAGTCCAGCGAGCTAGCGCCTCTACGGGCTCGAGCTCGCGGACGCCTTCGCGCCTTCGGCGCGCGCCGGCGACGCGGCGAACGTGTAGTCGTCGAGATCGAAGCGCGCGCTTCGCCAGGCAGCCTCGAGCGTGAGACTCGGCCGGAACGGGACGTCGCCGTGCTGGTCGAAGTAGTAGCTGTTGGCGTTGGCGCAGGAGCCCCGGAAGAACACCTGGTTGTCGCGCCGTGCGAGCACCGACTCCCAGTAGCGGCGGTTGGCCTCGGGCGTGATCTCCACGCGCGTCGCCCGCTCGAGCCGCGCGCGCTCCAGGCAGCGCACGATGTGGCGCATCTGCGTCTCGATCAGGCCGAAGTAGGACTGGCCGTTGAAGCCATAGGGGCCGAGGATCGAGAACCAGTTGGGAAAGCCGGGAACGCTCACCCCCTCGTACGCCTGCTGGCGGTTCTCGTCCCACCAGTCGGCGAGGTCGACGCCGCCCACTCCGTGCACCGGGAACGGCGGCATGTTGCCCTTCTCGAAGACCTTGAAGCCGGTCGCGAGCACCAGCACGTCGAGCGGATGCTCGACGCCGTCCGCAGTGCGCACGCCAGTCGGGGTGATCGCCTCGATGGCAGTGGTTTCGAGGTGCACGTTCTCGCGGTTGAACGTGCGGATGTACTCGTTGGAGAAGCTCGGGCGCTTGCAGCCGAGCCGGTACTCGGGGGTGAGCCTGTCGCGGACGCCGGGGTCCTCGACGTCGCCGAGCAGCTTGCGGGCTTCGGCTTCGCCCCGCTTGGGCAGGAACGGGAACGTGCCGGCGAAGTGCGCGACGAGCACGAACGTGAGCTCGACGAACGCCTGGCTGAGCCAGCGTGCGGCGAGCATCGCCCCGGGCACCCAGCGAAGCACCGCGCGTGCCCGGCGGCTCAGCGGCGCGTCGAGCTTGGGCAGGCACCAGATCGGCGTGCGCTGGAAGACGGTCAGCGTCTCGGCCTCGGGCGCGACAGCCGGGATCACCTGGATCGCCGAGGCGCCGGTGCCGACCACGCCTACGCGCTTGCCGCGGAGCTGCACCGAGTGATCCCAGCGCGCCGTGTGTACCGCCTCACCGGCGAACGTCTCGACGCCGGGGATGTCGGGCAGCTTCGGCTGGCTGAAGACGCCGGTCGCGCCGATCACGTAGCGCGCGGTGATGGTGTCCCCGGCGGCGGTATCGACCTGCCAGGCGCTCGCGTCCTCGTCGAAGCGCGCGCCCGTCACCTTCGTGTTCAGGCGGAAGTGCTCGCGCACGCCATAGCGATCGACGCAGTGCTCGGCATACGCCTTCAGCTCGCGCCCGGGCGCATATACGCGCGACCAGTCGCTGCGCTTCTCGAACGAGAACTGGTAGCTGAACGACGGGATGTCGACTGCCACCCCGGGATAGGTGTTCCAGTGCCACGTCCCGCCGACGCCGTCCGCTTCGTCGAGGACGACGAAGTCCGAGAATCCCGCCTGCTCGAGCTTGATCGCTGCCCCGATCCCCGAGAAGCCCGCCCCGATCACGACGATCTCGTGGTCCACCGCGGTATCCACGTGGCGTACTATACATGTACGATGCGTTCGATAGCTGCACGTCCTTCACCGTGACGACGATGCCTGGGAAGCGCGCGGACCTGTAGAGCTGATGGCAGGCGCGGCGGCAGACACAACGGCTCCCAGCGGCTCGCTGACACTCGAGCGCGGTCTGCGCGTCCTGCGCGTGCTGGCGGACCACCCGGAGGGGCTGTCCGTGTCGGGCCTCGCGCGGGAGATGTCCACCCACCGCGCGGGCCTCTACCGCCTGCTCGGCCCGCTGTCAGACCAACGCTTCGTCGTGCGCGGCGGGGATGGGCGCTTCCGCCTCGGCATCGGCCTGATCGAGCTGGCAAGCGGCGTGAGCGCCCGGCTGCAGGAGATCGCGCTGCCCGAGCTGCAGGCGCTCGCCGACGAGGTCGGGGCAACCACCGCGCTCACGTTGCGCGACGGCGAGCAGGCGGTCGTCGCGGCGGTGCTCGAGCCGCGCAACTCCGACATGCACATCGCCTACCGCACCGGCCTGCGCCACCGTCTGGACCAGGCGGCGTCGGGCATCGCGCTCCTCGCCGCGCTGCCGCCTCGGCCCGGCGAGCGCGACGCGGTCGCACTGGCGCGGGAGCGGGGCTGGTCTCGCTCCTCGGGCGAGCTGCTCGGCGGGACGACGGGCGTGGGCACGGCCATACCCGCTCCCGGAGCGGGCGCAGAGGCAAGCATCAGCACAGTCTGGATCGACGATCGAGACGAGGTCGACATGGCCGAGCGGCTGGTGGCTGCCGCCTCGCGGATCGGCACGCTGCTGCGGGGCAGCTGATGGCGGTCCACTACGACACACGCGAGGGTGTGGCGCTGCTCACCATCGACCGTCCCGAGCGACGCAACGCGATCGACGGCGACACCGCAGACGCGCTGCAGCGCCACTACGAGGAGTTCGCGGAGGACTCCGGCGCGCACGTGCTCGTCCTCACCGGAGCCGGCGAGCAGGCCTTCTGCGCCGGCGCCGATCTGAAGGCGTTCGACTCGCTCGCCCACCGCTCGAGCGCTCCGCAGGGCTTCGAGGGCTTCACGCGGCTGCACTCGCCGAAGCCGACGATCGCGGCGATCAGCGGCTGGTGCGTCGCCGGCGGCCTGGAGCTGGCGCTGTGGGCCGACCTGCGCATAGCCACCACGACGGCGAGGTTCGGCGTCCTCACGCGCCGCCACGGGCTGCCCTTCATCGACGGCGGCACGCAGCGGCTCCCGCGCGTGGTGGGGCTGCCGCGCGCGCTCGATCTGCTCATGACCGGCAGGGAGATCGATGCCACAGAGGCGGAGCGGATCGGCCTCGTCAACGAGGTGGTCGAGCCCGGCGAACACGTGAACCGCGCCCTCGAGATCGCGGGCGTGATCGCGGGCCATCCCCAGCCCGCTCTGCTCGCCGACAGGCGCGCGGCGATCGACGGCTACGGCCGCTCGCTCGAGGAGGGACTGGCGATCGAGGCAGCCGCCCACAACCTCTCACTCGGCACCGGCGGCGAGGAGCCCTGACACGCTTCAGGAGCCTCACGAGCCGCGGGTGCCGCGGGCGCGCCCGCGTGTGCGCTCTCCCCACCGGGCCGACCACTGCTCGAGCGGCGCAAGCGCAACGAGGAGCGCCTCCCCCTCCGAGGTCAGCCTGTAGCCGGCACCCTTCTGCGCGGCGACGATGCCGGCGTCGCGCAGCTCGCGAAGCCGCTGGTTCAGGACGCTCGAGGAGATTCCGCCGCAGCGCGCCTGTAGCTCGCGGAAGGTGAGGGCGTCCTCGCGCAGCTCCCATACGACGCGAAGCGCCCAGCGACGACCGAGGAGGTCGAGCAGGGCCATGATCGGTCGGCCGCTGCGAGAGCCTCGAGTCGCACGTCCGGGCAGGGGGCTCGCTTTGGGCTGCATGCTGCGGAAACAGAAGCTATCGTCGCCTGCCGACGATGAGAAGGCAAGCGTATGAGAGCGAGCGCCGCGCGTGAGCAGGGTGATGCGATACGACAGCGAGCCCGCGAAGCGGATCCTCGGCCTGAGCGAGACCCGCGAGATGCAGGCGCAGCGGCGCCGCGTGCTCGAGCTGCTGGCGCCGGCACCGGGCTGGGAGGTGCTCGAGGTCGGCTGCGGGCCCGGACACCTCGCCCAGGAGATCGCCGCGGCGGTGGGCAGCGCCGGGCACGTCGTGGGAGCCGACGTCAGCGACGAGATGCTCGCGCTCGCCGCGCAAGACCCCGTGGAGCTCGTGAAGCTCGAGGACTCCCGTCTCCCCTTCGCGGACGGCCGCTTCGACGCCGCCGTCGCCACACAGGTCTACGAGTTCGTCGAGGATCTGGCGGGCGCGCTCTCCGAGCTCATACGCGTGCTCCGCCCGGGCGCGAGCGCCGTGATCCTCGACACCGACTGGGACTCGCTCGTGTGGCACTCGCACAACCGCGGGCGCATGGACAGGGTGCTCGCGGCCTGGCAAGAACGTGTCGCCCACCCGCACCTGCCGCGCACGCTCTCGCGCCGCCTGCGCGAGGCGGGCTTCGAGATCGCACACCGCGAGACGCTCGCCATCTTCGATCCCGACGGCAGCGAGGGCTCCTACAGCGCGCTCCAGATCGAGCATCTCGGAGCGAGCGCCGACGCAGTGCCCGCCGCCGAGGTCGCGGCGTGGGCTGAGGACCTGCGCGAGCTCGCGCGCACCGGTGACTACTTCTTCAGCGTCAACCGCTACATCTTCCTCGCCGCGAAGCCCTCCGCCCAGCGGCAGCGCCGCCGAGCCGAGACAGCTTGACGGCGAGTCAGCCGGCGAGCCCCGCCGGCGCGGCGCTCTCGAGCTCGAGGCCGAGGCGGGCGAGCGCCGGCACCCCGCCGTCGATCACGTGGATCACCTGCTCGGCGCCCGCGCGCTTGAGCAGGCTCGCGGCGGTCGCCGCGCGCACCCCTCCCGAGCAGATCGTGGCGATCGGGCGCCCTGGGTCGAGGCCGTCGGGCACCTCCCTGATGTCGTGCCAGGGCACGATCTGCGACCCCGGCACGTGTCCCGCCTCCCACTCCGTGAGCTCGCGCACGTCGAGCAGCTGCAGCCGCGGCTCCTCGCGGAGCCGTGCGAGCAGCTGCTCCGGACCGACGCGCTCGGTGCGGCCCGCCGGCTGGCGCTCCTGGCGCCAGTCTGTCATCCCGCCCGCGAGCAGCCCCGCGATGTTGCGTATGCCCACCGCGAGCGCGAGGTTCGCGGCGCGGTGCCCGTCGGCGTCGTCGCGGCCGATGAACACGATCTCCTGATCGTGGTCGGCGAGCCACGCCAGCTTCGATCCGAAGCCTGCGCTGAAGGACGGGATGCAGATCGAGCCTTCGATGTGCACGTCGTCGAACTGCAGGTCGGTCCGCACGTCGACGAGCAGCGCTCCCTCGTCGCGCTTCATCTGCACCTGATGGGGATACAGCGCCGCCACCTCCACTCCGCCCGTCACGAGCGGGCCGCGGTTCATCGCCACGATCCGCTGGAAGTTGGGCGGCTGCGGACCGAGCTTCGCAAGCGACTGCGCGACGAACTCGTCCTCGTCGACGATCCCCAGCGTCGGGTTGTGCTGCTTCTCGAAGCCGATCGTCGAGCAGATCTTCATGTCCATGCCCGGCCCGCCGCACATCGAGCCGCCGAGATGCGCCGGCCACACCTCGCAGTCGTCGGGCAGCGGCAGCAGCCGCTCGTGCACGGAGCGGAAGATCGCGCTCGCGCCCGTCGCGGGCTCGACGGCGAGGTCGGTGCGCGCGACGTCGCCGACGAACAGGCTGTCGCCGCTCAGCACCGCCCACGGCTCGGGTCCGCGATCGCTGTCGATCAGCAGGAACGCAGTGTGCTCTGGACGGTGACCGGGAGTGTGGAGCGCGCGCACGAGCAGAGAGCCGAGGCGCAGCTCCCAACCGTCGTCGAAGGGCTCGTGCTCGTAGTCCGGCGCGGCATCGCGGTGGATGTGGATGCGCGCGCCCGTCGCCGCCACGAGACGACCGTGCCCGGAGACGTGGTCTGCATGGTTGTGGGTCTCGAGCACGTGGCGGACGCGCACGCCGTGGTAGCGCGCGAGCTCGAGGTACTCGTCGATCTCGAAGCGGGGGTCCACCACCGCCGCCACGCCCTCGTGCCGATCGCCGATCAGATACGAGGCGCAGCCGAGATCGTCGTGGGTGATCTGCCTGAAAAGCACGGCGTCCCTCCTGCTCGCGATGCGCTCGGCGCCCCCCATGGGCGCACGCCTCGTCCCAGGCTACGGCATCGCGTGAGGGCTCCGCGTCGATGGCGCACGGACGGCGCGCGGCGCTGTCTGGCACTTCCTGAGCCGCAACAGCGCAGCAGCGGCCCGCGGATGCCCGCCGGCCGCTGCCGCGAAGCTGTCGCGCAACCGTGCCGCGCTAGCGCGATCCCCTGCGCTCGCGGCGCTGGATCGCCACGATCGAGAAGCCCGCACCCACCAGCAGCAGGCCGAGCGCAAGCGACCAGCGCAGGTCGAAGCCGGTGAAGGGGAGCGTGCTCGATTTGGGCGTCGTGCCGGTTGAGCTGCTCGTGGTCGGGCTCGACGTCGCTTTCGCAGGTTCTTCGCCCGCTGGCGCCCCCGTTTTCACTTCTTTGGAGGGCGCGGTGCCCGTGGTCGGCGTTGTCGCCGGTTTCTGGTTGTAGCCCGACGTCGATTCGCCCGCCGCCAGCGCGCCGCTGGGGAGAACGAGTGCGAAGGTCATCAGCAGCACCGCCACGAGCGTTACGAGCCCGCCCGCGGTGCGGGCCGATCCGATCCTCATGCGTGATGCGCCGGCTGTCCGTGGCCTGCTCGAGGCCACGACATCGGTCCGAGTCATGCCAACCTCCCGGTGATCGTGTGGTGAACGGGTGGGCCATGCGGTTGGCCCCCTCCTGCGTCTACCCGCATTCCTCTGTCCCAAGGCATCGTCCCTGGTTCGCCGTTCGCAGGCTGACGCCTGCCTGTGCCCTACAAGGTCTATCACCGACCGCGGTCGCCAGGGGCGCGCCCCGCTGTCCGCCGGGCCGGGCTGCGCGCCGGCAGCGGCTCAGGACACCTTCACCCTGCCCTCGAGGCTGCCCTCCGCGAGGCGGCCGCGCAGCACCTTCTTGTCGAACTTGCCCACGCTCGTCTTCGGTATCTCCTCCACGAAGGCGAACTCGTCGGGCAGCCACCAGCGCGCGACGCGGCCGCGAAGGTGCTCGAGCAACTCCTCCGCGCCCGTCCCGGAGTCCTCCTTGACGACGACGCAGCACAGCGGGCGCTCCGCCCATCGCTCGTCGGGCTTGGCGATCACCGCCGCCTCCACGACGTCCGGATGGGACATCAGCTGGTTCTCGAGCTCCACCGAGGAGATCCACTCGCCGCCGGACTTGATGACGTCCTTTGCGCGATCGGTGATCTGCACGAACGCCTTCTCGTCCACCGCCGCGATGTCGCCCGTGCGCAGCCATCCCGAGTCGAACTTGTCGCTCGCCGAGTCGTCGCGGAAGTAGCTCGCGGCGATCCACGGCCCGCGCACCTCGATCTCGCCCGTTGCGGTGCCGTCCCAGGGCACCTCCTCGCCCGCGTCGTCGACGATCCGCAGCTCCACCCACGGCAGCGGACGGCCCTGCCGCGCGCGGTCGTCCCAGTAGGCGTCGTCGTGATCGCCCTCGCGCGGGCGCGCGTACGTCGCCACCGGACTCGTCTCGGTCATGCCCCACGCCTGGTAGATGCAGACACCGTGGCGCTCCTCGAAGTCCTTCATCAGCTGCCGGGGGACGGCGGAGCCGCCGCAGGCGCAGTTCGTCAGCGAGGAGAGGTCCACCTCCGGGTGCGTGTCCGCATAGCGCAGCAGGTCGGCGAAGATCGTCGGCACGCAGCCCACCTGCGTGGCGTGCTCGGAGGCGATCAGGTTCGCCAGATGCTCGGCGTCGAGGTAGCGGTCGGGGAGGATCAGGTCGGCGCCGGCGAGCACGGCACCGTACGGGAGCCCCCAGGCGTTCGCGTGGAACATCGGCACGACCGCGAGCACGCGGTCCGCACGCGAGAGCCCGTTGGCGTCCGCCATCAGCGAGGCGGAGGAGTGCAGGCTGATCGAGCGGTGCGAGTAGAGCACCCCCTTCGGGTTGCCCGTCGTCCCGCTCGTGTAGCACAGCGCCGCAGCCTGGCGCTCGTCGAGCTCGGGGTACTCGAACGGTCCATCCCCCGCCCGCGCGAGCAGCTCCTCGTAGCCGATCGCGTTCGGGAGCTCCCCCGCCTGCTCGGGACCGCCGCCCATTATCACGTAGTGCTCCACGCCGGCGAGGTCGGGAGCGAGCTTCTCGAGCACCGGCACGAGCGAGGCGTCGACGAAGATCACGCGATCTTCGGCGTGGTTGACGATGTAGATCAGCTGCTCGGCGAACAGGCGGATGTTGAGCGTGTGCACCACCGCCCCGGTGCACGGCACGGCGAAGTAGAGCTCCAGGTGCTCCTGGTTGTTCCACGCGAACGTCCCCACCCGGTCACCCTGCTCGATGCCGAGCGACCCGAGGGCGCGCGCCAGCCGGTCCACGCGATCGGACAGCTCGCCGTGGCCGATGCGCCGCACCGAGCCGTCCTCGTTGAGGGTCACCACCTCTGCCCCGAGGTTGCACGTCCGCAACCGGCCCCGGATGTGGTTGACCGTCAGCTGGAAGTCGTTCTGCATCAGGCCCTGCAGCATCTCCGTCATCCCCGTAGCGCTCCTTCCGTCTGCGCGCACCGTCTCCGTCATTTCCGCCCTGCTCCTTCCCTCGGCGCCAGCCGAGCGAGCTCATCGTAGATACCCCGTGTCCGCTGGGCCACGTCGTACCAGTCGAAGCTCAGCACGTGCTCGGATGCCTCGGTGACGAGCCGGTCGCGCAGCGCGCCGTCGACGAGCAGGCGTTCGATCATCACCCCGAGGTGCTCGGCGTCGCCGCCGTTGAAGCGCAGGCCCACGCGCTCGCCCACGGGAACCACCTCGCGCAGGCCCCCCGTGTCGGCGACGATGCAGGGGCAGCCCGACGCCATCGCCTCGAGCGCCACGAGGCCGAACGGCTCGTAGATCGACGGCACCACGCACAGGTCGGCGATCCGGTACAGCGAGTGCAGGACGTCGTCGCCGATCCAGCCGAGGAACGTCCCGTGCTCGAACAGGCCGAGGCGCTCCGCCTGGGCGCGCAGCTCGTGCTCGTGGGTGCCGCTGCCCGCCACCAGGAAGCGCACGTCGCCGACCTCCTCGATCACGCCGGGGAGCGCGTCGAGCGCTAGCTGGAAGCCCTTCTCGTAGACGAGGCGGCCGACGAGCAGCACGAGCTTCTCGTGCGGCGCGGCGAACTCCTCGCGCAGCGAGCGCAGGTCGTCGAGCGGGCGCAGTTCGCTCGGGTCCACCCCGTTGGGGATGACAGCCACCCGCCGCTCGTCGATGTCGAAGATGTCGGCGACGTGCCCGCGCATGTAGTACGAGCACACGATGACGGCGTCCGCGCGGTGCGCCATGCGGCGCTCCACTGCGTGGATGTGCGACTGCGGCGGCTCGTGCACCCATCCCTGATGGCGGCCGTGCTCGGTGGCGTGGATGGTGGTGACGTACGGGACGTGCAGGCGGTCCGCAAGCGCCGTCGACGCATCCGCGACGAGCCAGTCGTGGCCGTGGACGAGGTCATAGGAGTGCTCCTGCGCGAGCGCCTCGCCGGCGAGCAGCATGTCGGCGTTCATCTGCTGCACCCAAGCCACGAAGCGATCGAGGTCGCGCGGCCAGCCCGGCTCGCGCACGCGGTGCACATTCACGCCGGCGCGCTCTTCCGGGGCGGACACCTCGGTGCTCGGCGCCTGCGCGCTCCCGCGCGTGAGCACGTCGACAGCCACGCCCTGCGCCACCAGCGACTCGGCGAGCTTGCGCACGTGTCGGGCGAGTCCGCCCTCGATCACGGGCGGGTACTCCCAGGAGAGGAGGAGCACGCGGCTGCTCACGCCGCAGACCCTATAGGGCGGCGCATCGCGGCAGCCCGCGGAACGCTCCGCCCGTGCCACCGTTGCCGTTAGGGCACAATCGCAGTCGTGGACACGGAGCCGCTGTTCTTCTTCGGCGCGATGTCGCCCTACTCGTGGATGGCGGCCGAGCGCATCGACGAGCTGCTCCCGGATGCGCGCTGGACGGGCGTGCTGGCGGGCGGCGTGTTCAAGGCCAACGACCGCGTCTCCTGGGGGTTCACCGCCGAGCGCGAGCAGAAGCTCGCCGACTGCGAGGCGCGCGCCGCCGCCCATCGCCTGGGGCCGATCAGCTGGCCTGACCCGTGGCCCACGAGCGATCTCCTCGTCGCCCGCGCGATGGCATATGCAGAGCAGCAGGGCATGCTGAGGCCCTACGCGCTCGCCTCGATGCGGCTCGCCTTCCTCGAGGGCGCCGATCTCGGTGCGCTCGACGCCGTCCTCGAGGCCGCCCGGCGTGTGCAGCTCGACCCGGCGAGCGTCGAGCGCGCGCTCGGCGAGCAGGGCGTGAAGGACGCGCTGCGGGCGCGCACCGACGAGGCGCTCGCGCTCGGCGTCTTCGGCGTCCCCACCGTCGTCGTCGCCGGCGAGCTGTTCTGGGGCGATGACCGCCTCGAGGACGCCGCGTCAGCGGAGCAGGCGCGCGCGGGCAACGCGGGCGTGGACGGCTGACGGAATGCCCGCGCCGGCACGTACGCTTGCTCCATGCGCTGGATCGTGGACGGCATGAACGTGATCGGGACCCGCCCCGACCAATGGTGGCGCGACCGCCACGGCGCGATGGTGAGGCTCGTGGACATGCTCGAGCGCTGGGCCGCCTCGGCGGGCGGCGAGGTGACCGTCGTGTTCGAGAAGCCGCCGTCCCCGCCGATCCGCTCCACCGTCATCGAGGTCGCCCACGCCCCGCGTCCGCGGCGCGACTCCGCCGACGATGAGATCGTGCGCCTGCTGCTCGAGGACCCCGACCCCGGCGCCGTCCGCGTCGTCACCTCCGACCACTGGCTCGCCGACCGCGCCCGCGCCGCCGGCGCTTCGGTTGAGCCCGCCTCGGCCTTCCGCTCGCTGATCGAAGGCGACTGATGGTGCCCACTACCCGCTATGCGCGCAGTGGCGACGCCAGCATCGCCTACCAGGTCACGGGCGAAGGCAGCCTCGACCTGCTGTTCCTGCCCGGCTGGATCTCGCAGATCGAGCACCTGTGGGAGGCGCCCGCGATGCGCCGCTTCCTCGAGCGCCTCGCCGTCTTCAACCGCCTGATCCTGTTCGACCGCCGCGGCAGCGGCCTGTCCGACCGCCTGCGCGCCGGTCACACGCTCGAGCAGGACGTGACGGATGCGCTCGCAGTGCTCGACGCCGCCGGCAGCGAACGCGCGGCGCTGTTCGCCTACGCGCTGGGCGGCGCGGTGGGAACCCAGATGGCGGCGGACCACCCGGAGCGGGTGGGCGCTCTGATCCTCTATTCGACGGTGGCGCGCACGACGTGGGCGCCCGGCTACGAGTGGGCTATGCGCCTGGAGGAACGCGAGGAGCTGCTCGAGATGAACGTCGCGGGCTGGGGCGAGCGCGACAGCCCGGCGCTCGCGGTGGTGGCGCCGTCGGTCGCCGAGGACCCGGTGATGGCGGGCTGGTTCGCGCGCATGCAGCGCCTCGCGGCGAGCCCCGCCGAGGCGCGTCAGATGTTCGCCTCGATTGTGCACGTGGACGTGCGCGAGACCCTCCCCAACATCACAGTGCCCACGCTCGTCATGCACCGCAGCGGCGACACGGCGTGGGACATCCGCCACTCGCGTTACATGGCGGACCAGATCCCGGGTGCGCGCTTCGTCGAGCTGGACGGGATCGACTCGCTGCCGTTCGTCGGCGATCACGACGCGATCGTCGATGAGATCGAGGAGTTCCTCACCGGCGACCGCCACGGGTCCGAGCAGACGCGCGCGCTGCTGACTGTCATGTTCACCGACATCGTCGACGCCACCGCCCACGCGGCACGGATCGGCGACGGGCGCTGGCGCGACCTGCTCGCCCGCCACGACGAGCACGTCCGCGCCGAGCTGGGCCGCTACGGGGGCAGGGAGGTGAAGACCGTCGGCGACGGCTTCCTGGCGGTGTTCGACGGCCCCCCCACGCGTGGGCTGCGCTGCGCGCAGGCGATCACGCGGGGGGCCCGCGAGCTGGGCATCGAGGTGCGCGTTGGGATGCACACGGGCGAGTGCGAGCTGATCGGCGACGACGTCGGCGGGATGGCGGTTCACATCGCCGCACGCGTGAGCGGCCTCGCGGGGCCCGGCGAGGTGATCGTGTCGGGCACCGTCTTCGGCACCGTCGTGGGCGGACCGTTCAGCTTCGAGGACCGCGGGCCCCATCAGCTCAAGGGGATCCCCGGACGCTGGCCGATCTTCTCGCTCGGCACCTGAGCGCAGGCACCAGACGCCGGTCGGCCGTCAGCTCGACGCGTGCGCGCGGGCGCGGCTGTCTCGCTCGAGGAGGTAGGCATCAAGCGCCTTGCTCGCCTGCGTGTCCTCGTAGACGTCGTACTCGCGCAGAAGCCCCCACGCCATCCTGCCCCAGATCACGTAGCGGTTTCGTACACCCGGCCGTCGTCGGTGTCGAGATGGTCGGTGCCGCGTCAGGAGAACAACGCTACTTCGGCGAGTCGCCGTCGCCGAACGGGAGCCGCTGGCGCAGGCCCGTCACCTCGAGCAGGCGGCGAACCTGGGGGCGGATCGCGTCGGGGCCGGGCTCGATCCGCAGCGCGCAGCCGCTGCGCGCGCACACGTCCCGCGCGGTGAGGATCGCGCGCAGCCCCGTCGAGTCGACGAAGTCGAGCGCGCCGATGTCGAGGATGACGCCCTTCGCTCCCTCCTCGCACAGCCGCGTGACGGTGTCGACGAGCACCTGCGAGGACGCGAGGTCGAGCTCGCCGGAGAGCGCTGCGCGCCGGGCGTCCTGCTCCTGGCTCACCGTCACCTGCAACTCGCGCACGGCGTTCTGCTCCGCCGGGCTGCTCACGCAGATCGCCTCCTGCCGGAGCCGGCACATTCGCGGCGGGTCTGGCTTGTGCGCGTATCCCTCATCCGACCCCCTCCACCACGTTGCGAGTGGCACACAATCTAGACGATCGCTGCCCGCCCGATCCAGGACCGGCGCCATGCCCCCCGGTGCCCGCGGAGCGCTCGCCGGCCGCCAGGAACGAGCCGAGCCGGGCGTTGTATGGCTCCCCCGTCGCGGGGATCGTGTGCCCGCGCCCGCTCACGAGCGCACGCTCGGCGCCGAGCCGCTCGGCGAGCACGTCGCAGATCGCCTCGAACACCGTCGAATGCCCGCCGGAGATGACGAGCTTCGGGAAGGGCTCGCGGGCTAGCGCTTCCAGCGGCGGCTCGGCCTCCCACGGGGGCCGTTCGCGCATCAGCAGGCACACGCCGTCGAGCAGCTCACCCGACAGCTGCTCGGGCGTCTCGTTGGTCGAGCCGACACCGCCGCGGAAGGCGTGCAGGAAGTCGATCGGCTCGAGCGTGGAGGCAGCCGCATACAGAGCCTCGCCGCCCGCGATCTGGGCGTCCACCTCGGGGATCCCGGCGGCCACCCGCATGCAGCCCGGCTCCGAGACGGTCAGCGAGCGCACCGCGCTCGGGCGCAGCGCAGCGGCGTACAGCGCTATCACCGCGCCGTAGGAGTGCCCGACGAGGTGCGCCCCCTCCCCCAGCAGCTCGGCGACGAGCGGCGCCTCGAGCTCGAAGTCGCCGCGCGCGAGCGGCGGGCTCGCGCCGAAGCCGGGCCGGTTGGGGACGATCAGGCTCCACTCGCGCCCGAGCTCGAGCTGGCGACGCCACGTGCGATCGGCGCCCACCACGCTTCCGTGCACGAGCACCACGGGCGGCCCCGATCCGACCTGCTTGACGTCGAGATCCTTTGCGCTGAGCTGCATCGCTTGGGCCGAACGGTGTCCCTGCGCCGGCTGGGTCCCCCGCACCGCGCGGGCGACACAGGCTGCGCCACCCGCCGCGCCGCGCCCCTACTTGGGCTGCGGCACGATGCGGATGTAGGGCTTCGGTTCCTCCCAGCCGTCCGGGTAGGTTTCTTTGGCCTCCTCGTTCGACACCGAGCCCGCGATGATGACGTCCTCGCCCTGCTTCCAGTTCACCGGCGTCGCCACCTTGTACTTCGCGGTGAGCTGCAGCGAGTCGATCACCCGCAGCACCTCGTCGAAGTTGCGGCCGGTCGTCATCGGGTAGACGAGGATCAGCTTGATCTTCTTGTCGGGGCCGATCACGAACACGTTGCGCACCGTCTGGTTGTCGGCGGGCGTCCGGGCTTTCGCGTCTCCCGACACGCTCGCCGGCAGCATCCCGTAGGCCTTCGAGATCGCGAAGCTGTCGTCGGCGACGATCGGGTAGTTGGGCGCCGTGCCCTGGGTCTCCGCGATGTCCTGCGCCCACTTCGCGTGGTCGCTGGTGTTGTCCACGGAGAGGCCGAGGATCTTCACGCCGCGGCGGTCGAACTCGGGCTTGGCGTTCGCCATGTAGCCGAGCTCGGTGGTGCAAATGGGCGTGAAGTCCTTGGGGTGCGAGAACAGGACGCCCCACGAGTCGCCGAGCCACTCGTGGAAGCGGATCGGTCCCTCGGTGGTCTGTGCCTCGAAGTCAGGTGCTTCATCGCCAAGCTGCAGAGCCATATCCAATTCCTCTTCTTGTGGATCAGGTTTCGGTCTATTCAGAACTCTAGCGGCGGCCCTGGGACCGTCCCCGCCCGCTCGAGGGTCCCTTCGCCCTCGCCGGATTATGAACGCATGCACGCGCGGGGTGCGAGCCGGCATCTCCGCGCCCGCGCGGCGATAATCGCAGCGAGCAGACAGGCACGTGAGCGATCCGGAGGAGGAGCGATGGCGTTGAAGGTGCGCACGATCGACGTGAAGGCCGACTCGGAGGCTTCCCCGCAGGCCGTCTGGGATCTCGTCGCCGACGTCGAGACGTGGAGCTCCTGGGGCGCGTTCGACGAGTCCTTCCTCGAGCACCCGGCGCAGTCCGCCGACCCGCGCGGCGTCGGCGCGATCCGCCGCTTTCGCACCGGGCGCATCCGCAACCAGGAGGAGGTCGTGCGCTTCGAGCCGCCGCGCGCGTTCTCCTACGAGGTCCGCGAGTCGGACGTGCCGGTGCGCGACTACCACGCCGACGTGGAGCTCTCAGAGCGCCCGGGCGGAGGCACGACGATCAGCTGGCGCTCGACGTTCCGGCCGCGCTGGCCCGGCGTCGGGGGGCTCGTAGAACGACGGCTCGGAGCCTTCATCGCCGACAGCGCGGAACGGCTCGCGCGCGCCGCGGAGGCGCAGACGCCGCGATGAGCGAGGGCCGGCGCGGGTACCGGCCCGTCTCGGCCGGCACGCTACGCCGCCGTCGAGCGCCCCCGCTCCTCGGCGCACTCGTGCCCGGGGCTCTCGCCGGCCTGCTCGCGGTGTGGGGCGGCGTGGACCCCGCGGCGGGCGCTCCGAGCGGCGCCTCGCGTGGATGGAGCTCGCCCGTTCCGATCGCGAGCTGCGGGCGCACGGGCGGACCGCTCGTCGCGTTCCCCAGCGAAGGACCCTCCATCCCGGCGGGCACCGGCGCGATCGTGTGGAGCGCTCCCTCGGGCAGCTGCTCCGGCGCGGCGCCAGCGGCGCCCGGCACGTGGACGCTGTCGGTGGCGGCGATCGGCCCGGGCGACGTGCCCGCGCCCGCTCGCGGCGAGCCGCTCGGCACAGTGCGTGCACCCTCGCTGTCGGCGGTGGGCGCCGGGCTGGGCCGGGTGACGGTCCTCGCCTCCGGCCACCCCGCGGCCGTCGCCGCCACCGAGGGGCGTGCGCGGTCGCCTCACTGGACGCTGCTGGCGACACAATCGAGCTCGGCACCCGCGCTCGCGCGCGCGTATCGCGGAGACGTGGCGCTCGCCACCGTCCGCCCCGGCCCGCGTCTGCTCGTGCGGCTGCAGCGCTACAACGCCCGCACGTGGGGGCCCGCCGTCTCGATTCCCGTCGCCCCCGGGCCGATCACGGCGCTCACGGCGACGATGGACTACCGCGCGGACGTGCTCCTCGCCTGGCAGCAGAACGGCTCGATCTACGCGCACATGCTGCGCATCTCGGGCCGGCCCGACCCCACCCAGCGGGTGGGTCCCAGCGGAGCCAACCCCCAGCTGCAGGCTGTCGTCAGCGACAACGACCACGGCATGGTGGCGTGGTCCACGACGGACGCCACCGACAGCACGCGCGTGTACCTCAGCCTCTCGCGCGCGGGGGTGCGCTTCCTCCCGCCGCGCATGCTCGCCCGCTTCGCAGATCCGCTGCGGATCGGCGCGCGTGCGGGCTCGCTCGAGATCCAGCGGCTGTCCACCGAGAACGTGATGCTCGCCTGGACGATCGCCGAGCACGGCCGCTACGAAGCGCGCGCCGCTGCCGCCGTGTTCGCCGGGTCCCGCCCGAGCACCCCCCTCACGATCCCCGCCTCGCAGGCCGTCCTCGCGGGGCTCGCCCCGGGCGGCGCGCACGAGGCGATCGCGCTGCTGAGCTCGCCGGCGACGGCGGCGGCGGGCTCTGCGGCGAGCGGGCTGTGGTCGGCGCGCCTCTACATCCAACGCTCCACCGTGCGCTCGCAAGCGCCGCAGATCATCACGGGCGCCCCGATCCTCACCCCCGCCGTCGCCGTGGACCCGGCGGACGACCGCCCCGTCGCCGCATGGATCAGGCCGGGCCCGAGCAACCGCATCGAGTACGCGCTGGGGCCCGCCCGCCCCGGCTACCGCCCGATCGCGCCGCCGGCTGGTGCCGGCACGAACGGCGGCGCGCATTGGCTTCGCATCGCCGCGGGCGCACTCGTCCTCCTCGCCGCCCTGGGCGTGCTCGTCGCCTGGAGAGCGGCGAGGCGGGCTCGCACGAGCCGGACGTGAGCGCTGGCGCCGCTCAGCTCGTCTCGCCGCTCGTGCGCCGCCGCCGGCGCCTCAGCAGCAGCGCCGCCGCGGCGATCGCCGCCGCCACCAGGAGCGCGGCGGCGAGGATGTAGCGGAGCCGGTGGTGCACCGCCGCGGGCCTCACCGCGGGCGCAGGAGCGGCGCGCGGGACGAACAGCACGCGCACGTGGCGCTCGCGCAGGATCCGCTGGAGGGTGGGCTGGGCGCCGCTCGGGTAGGAGGCGTGCCACTCGTCGAGGTTGCGGAACTTGATCTCGGCGTCGCTCCTCGCCGGGTTGATGATCGCGCGGATCAGCGGGCCGGAGCGCACCTGCGCGAGCAGCTGCCGGTAGCTCACCCACGTTTCCGGGTAGCTCCCCGGAGCCGGCGGGCCGACGCCCCCAGGAGGGCAGCCCGGCGGGTTGATCCACACGCTCAGCGGATGCAGGCCCGCGTAGACGAAGCTCGCCAGGCGGATCGCGCCGGGAAGGGGGCTCGCGCGTCCGTCCTTCACGTACACCGTGCAGTCGTAGCGGCGGTGGTCGAGCTCGTACCAGCTGCCGAGGCGCGTGTCGGTGCCGGGCGAGAGCGGGTGGATGCCCCGCCGTCGAAGCGCCAGGCGGGCCGCCATTTTGAAGCGGAAGGTTTCGTCGCCGAGGCCGCCCACGAGCAGGACCGTCCGGCCGGCGGGCACCCAGCGATCGAGCGCCGCGTACATCGTGTTCAGCGGCCGGTACTCCTGCAGGTGTTCGTCGGCTCGCTGCCCCGCCGACACCGCGAGCGCGCAGACCGCCACCGCGGCGATGCCCACCGCGGCGACGAGCCGCGGCGACCGGCCCCCGAGCAGCGGCCTGCGCGCCCACAGCGACGCCGCTGCGAACGCCGTGAAGAGCCACACGAACATGCCGGCGGGCGAGCCCCACCAAAGCGTGTAGCCGAGCGTGGCGGCCGCCAGCCGGGTATTGGGAGTGGACGCTGCATCCGCGGCGAGCGCGGCGCACATTGCGAGGCACATGAGGGCGCCCGCCCACACGTCCACACGCCTGCGGAGCACGCCGAGCAGGGCGAGCGCGGCGAGCGCGGCCAGCAGGAGTACCGTCGAGACGGTGGCGAGCGAGTCGGGCTGGGCGCGCACTTCCACCTTCCGCTGCCACGGAGAGGAGGGGTTGGTTGTCCACCAGGGAGGGATGCCCACCGCGAGCACGACCGCGTGCCATCCCACCTTCGCTCCCACCGTGTTGTGGCGGGTGGCCCGCGCGGCTCGCACGACCTCGGTGATGTTCCCCGGGTGGTGCTCGAGCTGGTCGACGATCGGCGGCGCCCAGCACACTGCGCCGACGAGCAGCGCCGCCAGCGCCCAGCGCCACACGCGCGGGCGTTGCGCGTTCGAGCCGGGGCGTGCGCGGGCGGCGCGCAGCGAGACGAGCAGGCCCGCAAGGGCCAGCACGCCCAGCAGGGCGGCGGGAGCGAGGTAGGTGAGCTGGCACTGCACGACGAAGCTCGCCGTGAGCGCCGCGAGCGCCAGCAGCCGGTATTCGCCGCACGCGATCGACCAGCACAAGAAGATCAGCAGGGTGAAGGGGAACAGCGCCGCCGAGGGGTTCCACACGTCGTGGAGCACCTCCGGCGCGAGCGAGCGGCTCATCACGACGATCGCAACCGCGGTGAGGAACATCAGCGTGCGCCCGCCGCGGCGCCTGGCGAGCACGACCGATCCCACGATCGCGGCGGTGTTGAGCAGGCAGATCGTCACCGGCAGTGACCACAGGCCCGCCACGCGCACGGGCACCGCGAGCACCCAGAAGAGCATCGGCCCGAGGCTGTAGACGACGTGGTGGATCAGCGACGACGCGTCCGAGTGCTGGCCGACGAGCGGAGTTCGCGACGTGAGCACGTCGTAGGCGCGGGTGGCGATGATCGCCTGGTCGCCCGCCGGCAGCCAGCCGTGCGCGAGCGCGCGCACCGTCGAGGCGATCACCGGGCCGGCCGCGCAGACTCCCACGACGAGCGTGAGCCAGCGGCTTTCAAGCCACGTTCGCGCGCGCATCGACACCGCCGCCGTACCGGCAGCAGCGGCGCGCCGGGCGCCTCCCGGTGGGGCAGCGGCGGCGCTGCCGGTCGCGGCGCTCATGCCGCGCGCGGCAGGCCCGCCGATCCTCGGAGCGCCCGTCCAGCGAGCGAGGCCATACGCGCACAGTAGCCCGCCCCCACGACACGTGCGCCCCAGCTCGAGGGGCGGTGCTCAGGAGTCGGCGGAGCCCGGGGTGCAGGTGTAGCCAGGCGCGCTGGGCGCGTCAGGCGCCTGCCCGGCTCGCGAGGCGGGCGAGCGTCCGGCGCGCAGCGGCTTCCTCGGCCTCCCGGCGCTGCGCCGCGCGCAGCGAACGCGCCGCGAAGATCAGGCCGTGGTCGAGGTGCGCCTGCACTTTTTCGAGGCTGTGACCACCCGAGTAGATGACGCCTTCGGCGCTCGCGCCCGCGGCGCGCAGCTCCGCCGCGAACACCGGATCCTCTTCGGGGACCGCCACCGGGTCTTCCTCGGCGCCGTACAGGAAGGCGTGCAGCCCCAGCTGCTTGATGACGGGCCGCGCCGCGCGGAGCTCGCCGCCGAGGTGGTTGAAGTACCCGAGCCAGCTCTCGACGACGGAGAAGCGGGAGGGGTTGGAGAGGGCGACGTGCATCGCGCCGAAGCCGCCCATCGAGCTGCCCACGATCGCCCGCGCGGAGCGCGCCGGAATCGTCGGCAACATGCGGTCGAGGAGTTCCTGCACTTCGACGACGTAGCTCTCGCTGTGGCGGGTGCCGATGTTGCGCCAGTTGGCTAGTCCCGGGCGGTCCTGGATCATCGCGACGATCATCGGCGGGATCGCGCGCGCGGCAATGAGGCGGTCGAGCGTCGCCTGGATGCCGATTTCGAGGAACGATTCGGCGTGGCCGTTACGGCCGTGCAGCATGTACAGCACGGGGTAGTGCTGGGTCGTGCTCGCGTATCCGGGCGGGAGATAGACGAAGAACGAGCCACGGCCGTCGAGGCTGGGCGAGACATAGGTGGCGCGGTCGATCGCGCTTCCGGCGGCGTCGCTCGAGACGGGCACGAGCGTCGGCAGCGGGGGGGCGGTGGGAGCCCCCGCAGCGATCGCCGGCGCCTGCGAGCCGGGAGCTCCACCGGCGCCGATCAGCTGCTCCCACTGCGAGCGGCCCACGGCGAGCATCAGACTGACGAGCGCGAGCGCGCCGAGAAGCCCGGCGAGCAGCAGCCTGCGCGCGAGGTGCCGCGCGTCTGCGGGCGCCGCAGCCGCCCCGGAGCCGAGCGCCGGCGGCAGCGCCGGCACCCATGCCGGCGGCATCGGCAGCGCCTCGGAGGCGGCGGCACGGCCGGGCCAGGCCCAGTCACCCATGCTCTCGAGCCACGGCTGCATCCGCGAGGTGCTCGCTCCGGGAGCCATTCACTGCATTCAACGGACAGCCGGGGGCACTCGACAACCGCTGCATGAAGCGGCCCACGCCCGCATGGAGGGCTTAGCCCAGGCGCGCCGCTACTGGGGACCCGGGACGAGGCGGTTGCGACCGCCGCCGCCGCTCAGGCTGTCGTGCCCCGGCCCGCCGATCAGAGTGTCGTTGCCGCCTTCGCCGTACAGCGCGTCCTTGCCCGGCCCCCCGATCAGCGTGTCGTTGCCCCCCTTGCCCTCGATGAAGTCGTTGCCGGGGCCGCCGTCGAGGAGGTCCGCCCCCGCGCCGCCGAACAGCTCGTCGTTGCCGGCTTCGCCGTAGAAGCGATCGCGGACGTGGTCGAACGTTTCGCCCTCCACGCCGTCGTTACCGGGACCCGCGTACACGACATCAGCGCCTTCGAGGGGATGGATCACGTCGTTGCCCGCGCCGCCGTAGATCTTGTCGGGTCCAGGCGTGCCCCACAGTTCGTCGCCGCCACCGTTTCCGTAGATCGTGTCGCCGAGCGCCCCCCGCGAGTCCTCGTTCTGATTGACGCTGTCGGGCAGGGGGCTGCCGACGATCGTGTTCGCGCCCGCCTCCCCGTTGATCACCGGGGCAGCACGTAGCGCGGTGAAGCCCGCCTGCGGGCTCACCTGCGAAACGTCGATCGTGTCGTTCCCGCCTTCGCCGTCGATCGAGATCGCTTGCGGCGCGCCCGAGCCGCCGCACGGCATGTGCTGTCCGCTGCTGCGGTTCACGAGCGCGACGCCGTCAACCGCAACCACCCCACCCGTGCATGTCACCGTGATCTGGTTCGCGGCTTCGTCGCCGCCGATGACGAGCGTGAGCAGTTCGTTCGTTTCGAGGAACATCAGGCGGATCGTGAGGTCGGCGGAGCTCGCCGCCGGCAGAGCGGCGAGACACAGGCAGGCGAGCACGGTGGCGGCGAGCGTCGATGCGACGCGACGGCAAGCTGTTGGTACACCCACCCCCCTCATCTGCTTCCGGTCATTAAAGCCGACCGGGATCCCCCGCGCCCGGTGCCTGAGATCACAGAAGGTTCCAGCTACGCCATGGTGAGACAATCGCCTCGAGTGGGCGGTGTGAGCAACAAGAACCTCGTCCTCACCGCGATGGTGTTCGCGGTCGCGATGACGTTCATCGACCAGACGATCGTCGCGATCGCGATCCCCGACATCCAGAAGAACCTCTCGCTCACGGCAACGGGCTCGCAGTGGGTGGTGAACGGCTACCTGCTCGCCCTGTCTGCGCTGTTCGCGTTTGGAGGGCGCCTCGCCGACGTTGCGGGCCGCCGGCGGATGGTGTCGATCGGCGTGGCGGGCTTCGCGATCGCCTCCGCCTGCTGCGGCTTCACGCCGAAGGGCTCGGTCGCGGAGACCTGGATCGTCGCGTTCCGGGTGCTGCAGGGCGCCTCGGCGGCGCTGATGTTCCCCGCCGCGGTTGGCATCGTCGTGGCGACGTTCCCGCTGCGCGAGCGGGGCCGCGCGATGTCGATCTTCTTCGGGATCGCGGGCGGGCTCACCGCGGTAGGGCCGATCGCCGGCGGCTACCTGACGCAGTGGACGTGGCGCTCGATCTTCTGGATCAACATCCCCGTGGCGATCATCGCGCTCGTGCTGATCCGGATCTCGCGCCCCGACGACGAGCGCCGGCCGGCGCCGCTCGACCACCGCGGGACGCTGCTCGTGACATCGGCGATGGCGCTCACCGTGCTCGGCCTCCAGCAGTCGAGCGCGTGGGGCTGGAGCAGCGCGGCGACGTGGGGATGCATCCTGCTCGGCGCCGCGCTGATGGTGGCGTTCGTCGCATGGGAGCGGCGCACGCCCGAGCCGCTCCTGCGCCTGGACATCTTCAAGGATCGCGGCTTCTCGGTGGACACCGCCGTGCTCGCCCTCGCCTCCGTTGCGTTCCTGCCGTTCTTCTTCTTCGCGAGCGTCTACGCCCGGGTGTCGCTCGGCAAGACCGCCTCGAACGCGGGCGAGTACATCCTGAACTTCTTTCTCGGCTACGTGATCGCGTCGCTGATCGGCGGGCGCATGCTCGATCGCCGCGGCGCGAGGCCGCCGATCGTGATCGGCACCGCGCTCGCGGCGGTCGGCTTCTACCTGCTGGCGGGCAAGCTCACCGACCTCTCGCTCGGCGAGCAGACGGCGAGCGTGATGCTCGCCGGCGCAGGCATCGGCCTGATGCTCACACCCGCGAGCACGGACGCCGTGAGCCGCGCGAGCCACGCGAGCTACAGCGAGGTGACGGGCATCACCCAGACCGCCCGCTACTTCGGCGCGAGCATCGGGCTCGCCGCGCTCGGCACGATCCTGCTCAGCGAAACGCGCACGCGCGTCACCGATGCATTGACGAACGCGGGCGTCCCGCGCGCGAACGCCGAACACGTCGCGGGGTCGTTTGCCTCTGCAGCGCCGCCCGCCGGGGCCCAGTCGGGCGCGCGGCACGCGCTCGTCCACGACGTGCAGCTCGCGTTCGCGCGCTCCACCCAACCAGTCTTCTACGCAATGGCGGCCGTGCTCGCGATCACGTTCCTCATCGCGCTCGTGTGGCTGCCGCGCGGCAGGCTCGATCCCTCGCTGGCGACGCCGGCGGCGGCGGAGCTGCTCGAGGACGCGTGAGGCCGGGTCGGCGCCGGGCTTCACGAACTGTTGACGTGCTCGAGCCGGTGCGGCTAGCGTGGCGACGCAACTCGTGGTCGTGCATGCGCGAAGCAAAGCGCAAATCCACGCACGCAGCGCTTCGAGCAGGAAATCGGCCCCGCCTGCACAGACGAGATCGAGTCTTATTCCTGTACTATCGAAGGCATGCCCCCGCGCCAGGCCGCCCGCTCCTGTGTCTGGCTGCTCGCCGCCGGCGCGCTCGCGCTCGGGCTCGGCGGCTGCGGGGCGACCTCTGGCGCGTCGGGAGTGAAGCCCGGCGAACCGATCCGCGTGGCGGCGGCGGAGAACTTCTGGGGCAGCATCGCAGCGCAGCTCGGCGGATCCCGCGCGACCGTGCAGAGCATCATCCGCGACCCGGGCACCGACCCCCACTCCTACGAACCGACGGCCGCGGACGGCATCGCGATCGCGCGCTCGCAGATGGCGATCGTGAACGGCATCGGCTACGACAGCTGGGCGAGCAAGCTGCTCGAAGCTAGCCCGTCGAGCTCGCGCGCCGTGATCGACGTCGGTTCCGCGCTGGGACTCGGGCAGGGCGCGAACCCCCACCAGTGGTACTCGCCGGCGAGCGTGCGGTGGGTGGTGGCACGGATCTCGGCCGACTACGAGCGGCTCGATCCCGCGGACGCCGGCTACTTCATCGGACGCCGGACGGCATTCGAACGGGTGGCGCTGTCGGAATACGACCACCTGCGCGCGCAGATCCGCGCGCGCTACGCCCACGTTCCGGTGGGCTACAGCGAGAGCATCTTCCAGCCGCTCGGCGAAGACCTCGGGCTGTCGCTGCTGACCCCCACAGGCTTCGCGAAGGCGATCGCAGAGGGCACGGACGTGAGCGTGGCGGACAAGCAGGCGGTGGACCGCCAGGCGGAACACCATCAAATCGACGTGTGGATCTACAACAGCCAGAACGCCACCCCGGACGTGCAGCGCGTCAACGAGCTCGCGCGCGCGGAGCAGATCCCGATCGTCACCGTCACGGAGACGCTCTCGCCGGCTTCGGCGACCTGGGAGCAATGGCAGGACGCCCAGCTGCGGAGCCTGGCGGCGGCGCTCCGCCTGGGGACGGGCAGATGAGCGCCCACGAGACGAGCTCGCCTCTCCACGGCAGCTCGCCGCTCGCTGGGCAGGCGGCACCGCCCGCGGGCGCTGTGGCTGGTCATGGCCCCGCGGTGCGGCTCACCGGCGCGGAGGCGCGGATCGGCGCAAACACGGTGTGGAGCGGCGTCGACCTCGAGGTGCCGTCAGGGGAGTTCGCGGCGATCCTCGGACCGAACGGCTCGGGCAAGACGACGCTGCTGCGCGTCCTGCTCGGAGAGCTTCCACTCGCGCGCGGCGAGGCGCGCGTGCTGGGCGCGCGCCCGGGCGCGCGCAAGCGCGCAATCGGCTACCTGCCACAGCGGCGCAACTTCGACACGGGCACCCGCATCCGCGGCGTGGACCTCGTGAGGCTCGGGCTCGACGGCGCACGGTGGGGTCTGCCGCTGCGGCGAACGGGCTCCGAGCGGGTGGCGCGCGTGCTCGACCTGGTGGGGGCGAGCGCCTATTCAGGGCGGCCGATCGGCGCGCTCTCCGGCGGCGAGCAGCAGCGCCTGTTGATCGCGCAGGCGCTCGTGAGCAGCCCGCGCCTGCTGATCCTCGATGAGCCGCTCGACAGCCTCGACCTCCCCAACCAGCGCTCGGTGGCTGCGCTGCTCGCGCGAATCTGCCGCGAGGAGCACGTCACCGTGCTGCTCGTGGCGCACGACGTGAACCCGCTGCTCGCATACCTCGACCGTGTTGTCTACTTCGGCGCGGGGCGAGCGGTGGTGGGCAGCCCGCGCGAGGTCATCACCGCGCCGACGCTCAGCCGCCTCTACGGCGTGCCCGTCGAGGTGCTCGAGACGAGCGACAGCCGCCTCGTCGTCGTGGGGCTCCCGGAGGCGCCCGCCCATCACAGCGACCGGCATGAGCATGCCTGAGATCGCGATCGGAGCCGCGCCGTCGATCGACCTCGTCTCCGACGTGAGCCGGCTGACGGCCTACCAGTTCATGGTGAACGCGCTCGAGGCGGGAGCGATCGTCGCGGTGATGGCAGCGGCGGTGGGGTGGTTCATGGTGCTGCGCCGCCAGACGTTCGCCGGGCACACGCTGTCGCTGATGGCGTTCCCCGGGGGCACGGGCGCGCTGCTCGTCGGCGTGTCAGCCGCTGCCGGGTACTTCGCCTTCTCGGCGGCAGCCGCATGCGTCATCGCGCTCGGGGCGGGGTCGCCCGGCGCCCGCAGCCACGAGTCGGCGCTCACCGGCACCGTGCAGGCGTTCGGCCTGGCGTGCGGCTTCCTGTTCCTCAGCCTCTACGGCGGCGTGCTCGCCAACTACGAGGGCCTGCTGTTCGGAAGCTTCCTCGGCATCACCAGCAACCAGGTGCTCGTCCTCGCGGGCGTCGCCGCCGCGGCGCTCGTCGCGCTCGCGCTGATCGGCAGGCCGCTCTTGTTCAGCTCGCTCGACGAGGCAGTGGCGCGCGCTCACGGCGTGCCCACACGGCTGCTCGGGACGGCGTTCCTGTTGCTGCTCGGTCTTGCGGTGGCGGAGACCGCCCAGATCACGGGAGTGCTGCTCGTGTTCGCCCTGCTCGTCGCGCCCCCCGCCACGGCGCAGCTGATCACGCCTCGCATCGGGCTGAGCCTGCTGCTGAGCGTGGCGATCGGCGTGCTCGTCGTGTGGGTGGGGCTGGCGCTCGCCTTCTTCTACGAATACCCGGCCGGCTTCTTCGTCACGAGCGTCGCGTTCGCCGCGTACGTGCTCGTGCGCGCGGGGCGGACGCTCGCCGAGCGCCCGCTGCGCGGCGCAGCGACGGCGGCGGGCGCCGAGGCGGGGGCGTGATGCTCGCGCACGAGTTCGTCCGCAACGCGCTCCTCGCCGGCACGTTCATCGCGCTCGCGTGCGGGACGGTGGGCTACTTCGTCGTGCTGCGCGCGCAGGTGTTCGCGGGCGACGCGCTCAGCCACGTGGCGTTCACCGGCGCCGTCGCCGCTGCCGCCGCGGGCGCCGACCCGCGCGTCGGTCTGTTCGCCGCGACGATCGCCGTGGCGCTCGCGCTCGGCGTGATCGGCGGCGACGCGAGCGGCGACGATGTGACGATCGGGATCGTGTTCGCCTGGGTGCTCGGGCTCGGCGTGCTGTGCCTCGACCTGCTCAACTCCGGGTCGGGCTCAGGCAACGCGATCCTCGGGGCCCGCGCCCTGTTCGGCTCGATCTTCGGGTTGAGCGGCGCCGAGGCGGCCCTTGCGGCGGGGATCGGCGCGGCGGTGCTCGCCTGCACGGTTGCGATCGCCAGACCGCTCCTGTTCGCGAGCGTCGACCCGCTCGTCGCGCGCGCCCGCGGCGTGCCCGTGCGCGCGCTCGCGCTCCTGTTCCTGGCGCTGCTCGGGGCGACCGCCGCCGAGGCCACCCAGGCGGTGGGAGCGCTGCTGCTGCTCGGGCTGATCGCCGCGCCGGCGGGCGCTGCGCAGCGGCTCACCGCGAGCCCGTACCTCGGCCTCGCGCTCTCCGCCGTGATCGCGGTTGCGTCGATGTGGCTGGGGCTGACCGCCAGCTATCTCGTGCCGAGCCTGCCCCCCAGCACCGCGGTGGTGCTGGCGGCCAGCGCGATCTACCTGCTCGCATTCGCGCTCACCGCGCGCGACGGCTCGCGCGGCGAGAGCGTCCTATCCCTTCGAGACCCGGCAATAGACTGAATCGATGGCGAGCGTCACCGAGCAGAGCGAGACCTGGGCCGAGCGCGCACGCCGGGTGCTGTCGGAGAACGGGCACCGCAGCGGCCAGGCGCGCAGGGCGCTCGTCGACCTGCTCGACGCGCAGGAGTGCGCGCGCTCGGTGCTCGAGATCGAAGACCGCCTGCGCGCGAGCAAGCGGCCCGTGGCGCGCGCCAGCATCTACCGCATCCTCGACGAGCTCGAGCGGCTGCGACTCGTCCAGAAAGTGCAGCTCGGCCAGGAGATGGCCCGCTACGAGGCGCTGCGGACGGGAGCGGGCCACCATCACCACCTCGTCTGCGACAGCTGCGGCACGGTGACGCCGTTCAGCGACGACGGCCTGGAGGATGCGATCCGCAAGCTGAGCCGGCGCATGCCGATGCGCGTCTCCGAGCACGAGATCATCCTCCACGGCGACTGCGGCGCCTGCGCGCCGAGCTGACGGGCGCAGCGGGCCCCGCGCAAGCGGGCCGCGTGCGCCGGGCGCGGCGGCCTAGAGGTTCGACCTGATCCGCCCGCCGTCCACCTGGTAGACGGCGCCGGTGATGTAGGACGCCCGCTCGGATGCGAGGAAGGCGACGAGCGCGCCGAGCTCGCTCGGCTCGCCGAGGCGGCCGAGGGGGATCGTGGCGGCGAGCGGCGCGAGCTGCTCGCGCAGCTCAGCTTCGCGCTCCGCATCGCCGCTGCCGAGTCCGGGGCTGATGCGCGAGGTGGCGAAGATGCCCGGGAGCACGAGGTTGATCGTGATGCCGTCGCGGGCGAGGTCGGGCATCAGCGCCTTCGTCAGCCCGGCGATGCCGGGGCGGATGCCGTTTGACAGGTCGATGTGCTCGACGGGCTCCTTCACGGAGATCGACTGGATGCCGACGATGCGGCCCCAGCTTCGCTCGCGCATGTGCGGCACGGCGGCGCGGACGAAGCGGACGAAGTTGAGCGTCACCACCTCGAAGCCACGCACCCAGTCGTCGTCGCTGAGGTCGGGGAACCGGCCGATGGCGGGACCGCCCGAGTTGTTGACGAGGATGTCGAGTGCGCCGAACCGCTCGACGGTTGCGGCGACGACGTGCTCGATGTCCTCGGCGCGGTTGAGGTCGGCGGGGACGGCGAGCACCTCCGCCTCGGTGCTCGCGCGGATCTCCTCCGCGGCAGCCTGGAGCTCGGCGTCGGTGCGGGCGCACAGCGCCACGCGGGCGCCCTCCTGTGCGAGCGCGAGCGCCGATGCCTTGCCGAGCCCCTTGCTCGACGCTGCAACGAGGGCCACCCTGTCTTTCAGTCCGAGGTCCATGCGCTCCTGCCGTTGGATGCCGACGCGTGCGCGTCAACCTACCTGCCCCGCCGTGGGAAGGATCGCCGCGGTGCGGGGTCCATAGCTGGTGAGCCCGTCCGGCGGAAGAAAGGAAGCGATGGAGGGCCCCGTCCGCTTTTCAGCGAGTGCACCCGGCGCGCGGCGCGCAGGCGCCTCCTCGGCGCGCGCCACGGCGCGGCGCTCGTCGGTACGCGCGCGGCACGCGCGCGAGCGTCGCTTGGTGCGCCGCCACGTGGACGCCTACAACCGGCGCGACCTCGCGGCGATGCGCACCCTCAACCACCCGGAGATCGAGGTCGACTGGTCGGCGTCGCCCGGGCCGCACGCCGGCGTCTACCGCGGCATCGACGCCGTCATCGGCTTCTACCGCGAGTGGTACTCGATGTTCGAGCACATCGAGGTGGAGCTCGGGGAGCTGCGCGCCTACGGCGGGATCGTGCTGGCCCCGAACGTGGCGGCAATGCGCGGCAGGGACGGGATCGAGGTCATCGCTCGCAGCGTCCTCGAGTTCACGGTGCGCAACGGCGAGGTGGTGCGCGTGCGTCTGTTGCCGCGTGGCGGGTCGCACCGGGCTGCCGCCTGAGGTCGCCGCGGCGCCGCTCGCAGGAGCTCCCGCGCGAGCCGCCCGCCGGGCACGTCCAACCCGACTCGGCTCGCCGAGCCGCCCGCCCCTCCGGGCGCTCGCCAGACGGTAGCGTTGCACGCCTTGCTGTTCGCGCCCGCCGATCTGAGTCAGGAGGAGCTCGAGCTCCAGCGCGAGGTGCGCGGGTTCCTCGCGCAGGAGCTGCCCCGCGGGACCTTCACACCGGGGCTCGGCATGGGCGCGCCGCGGGACCGCGCGTTCTCGGCGAAGCTGGCAGAGCGCGGATGGCTCGGGATGGCGCTGCCGGTCCGCTACGGCGGACACGACCGCAGCGCGGTGGACCGCTTCCTCGTCAGCGAGGAGCTCCTGCGCTGGGGGGCGCCGGTGGGGCACCACTGGGTGGCGGATCGCCAGTCGGGCCCGATCATCAACCGCTTCGGCAGCGAGGAGCAGAAGCAGCGCTTCCTTCCCGGGATCTGCAGCGGAGAGCTTTCGTTCGCGATCGGGATGAGCGAGCCCGAGGCGGGCAGCGACCTCGCGGCGGTGAGGACGCGCGCGAGCCGCGTGGACGGCGGCTGGACGGTGAACGGCACGAAGGTGTGGACGAGCGGGGCGCACGAGAGTGACTGGTTCGTCGTGCTGTGCAGAACGGGGGACGCGGCCGAGGATCGCCACGCCGGGCTCAGCCAGCTGCTCGTCGATCTGGGCTCCGACGGCCTCGCGATCAAACCGATCCCGTTCCTCTCCGGCCACCGCGACTTCAACGAGGTGGTACTCGAGGACGTGTTCGTGCCCGACGAGCTCGTGCTCGGCGAGCTCGGCGGCGGCTGGGCGCAGAACACCTCGGAGCTCGCGCACGAGCGCGGCGGTCCCGAGCGGTGGCTGTCGACGTACATGCTGCTCGAGGAGCTCGTGCGCTCGCGCGCAGAGCTGCTCGAGGACGAGCGCGCCCGCTTCATCCTCGGCGACGCGACGGCGCGCCTGTGGGCGATGCGCCGGCTCTCCCTCTCCGTCGCGCGCATGATCGACAGCGGCGAGGCGCCCGCCGTCCAGTCGGCGCTGGTGAAGGAGATGGCGACGCGCTTCGAGCAGGATCTGCTCGCGAGCGTGCAGGAGCTCGCTGCGCTCGAGCCCCTGCGCGACGCCGACTCGCTGTTCGAGCGGCTGCTGTTCGAGGCTGTGCTGAGCGCCCCGTCGTTCACGATCCGCGGCGGCACGAACGAGGTCCTGCGCTCCGTCGCGGCAAAGGGGCTGGGTGCTCTGTGAGCGACTGGCTGCTGATCGACGGCGCGCGCCGGCTGCTGGGTGACGTGTGCACCCACGAGGCCGTCCAGGCGGCCGAGCAGGACGGCTGGTCCGCGACGATCTGGGACGCAGTCGCGGACGCGGGCTACGCCTCGCTGTCGGAGCTGCCGCTGCAGGATGCGCTCGGGATCGTGACGGTGGCGGGCGAGCATGCGGCGCCCGTGCCGCTCGCCGAGGCGGCGCTCGCGGGCTGGCTCGTGGGCGAGCCGCTGGGCGGGGCCGTGAGCGTCGCTCCCGCAGGCGATCTGCTGCTCGATGGCGGCAGGCTGAGCGGGAGCGCCCAGCGGGTCCCGTGGGGCCACGCCGTCGAGCGGATCGTGGCGGTGGTGGACGGACAGGCGGTGGTGGTAGCGGCGCCGTCGGCGGCGCGCGTCGAGCGCCGCACGAACCTCGCGGGAGAGCCGCGCGACACCCTCACATTCGACGGCGCCGAGCCCGAGAGCGTGCGCGAGGCGGCATGCGACATGTACGAGCGCGGGTCGCTCACCCGCGCGGCGCTGATCGCGGGGGCGCTCGCCGCGATCGCGCGGCTGAGCATCGCCTACGCGGCTGAGCGACGCCAGTTCGGTCGCCCCATCGCCGCCTTCCAGGCGGTTCAGCAGCATCTCGTGGGGATCGCGCAGGAGGCGTCCCTCGCCGCGGCGGCGGTGGAGGGCGCGGCGCGTGCTCCGGGCAGCTTCGAGATCGCCGCCGCCAAGACGGTTGCCTCGCGCGCCGCGCTGAGCGCGACGCGCGCGGCGCATCAGGTGCACGGCGCAATGGGGATGACCCAGGAGTACCCGCTTCACCACTTCAGCCGGCGGCTGTGGGCGTGGCGCAACGAGTACGGCGACGAGCACCGCTGGGGTGCGACGCTCGGCGGCACGCTCACAGACGCGGGCGCCGAGCGGCTCTACCCGGCGATCACGAGCGGATCGGCGGCGATCTAGATGCCGCTCCTGGACCGTGACGGCACCCGCATCCACTACGAGGCGCACGGACAGCCGAGCGGATCGCCGCCGCTGCTGCTCAGCCACGGGTTCTCGGCGAGCGGTGCGATGTGGGAGCGCAACCTCGGCGCCCTCGCCACAGACAGGGAGACGATCACCTGGGACATGCGCGGGCACGCTCGCAGCGACTACCCGGCGGATCCCACTCGCTACGGGGTGGAGCAGAGCGTCGAGGACATGCTGGCGCTGCTCGACGTCCGGGGTGCCGGGCGCGCCGTGCTCGGCGGGATGTCACTCGGCGGCTACCTGTCGCTCGCCTTCCACGCGCGCCACCCCGAGCGGGTGGCGGCGCTGATCCTGATCGACACGGGCCCGGGTTTCCGGCGCGAGGAGCCGCGCCTGGAGTGGAACGCGTTCGCGGAGGGCAGGGCGGCTGCGCTCGAACGCGACGGCCTCGCGGCGCTGTCGCGGAGTCCCGAGGTGGGGCAGCACCGGGACGCGACGGGGCTCGTGCACACGGCGCGCCTCGTGATGGCGCAGCGCGACGCGCACGTGATCGAGTCCCTGGCGCGGATCGACGTCCCCACGCTCGTCCTCGTCGGGGCGCTCGATGAGAACTTCCTCGGCGCGGCGGATTACATGGCTGACAAGATCCCCGGCGCGCGCAAGGTGGTGCTCGACGGCGCAGGCCACGCAGCGAACATCGACGCCGCCGAGTCGTTCAACGCCATCGTTCACCAATTCCTGGAGGAGATTTGAGCGACGTGACAGTGGCGGTCGATGACGGGCATGTCGCGACCGTCGAGATCCACCGGCCCCCCGCCAACTACTTCGACGCGGCGCTCATCCGCGAGCTCGCGGACGCCTACGAGGCTCTCGACGCCGACGCCGGCTGCCGCGCGATCGTGCTGTGCTCGGAGGGCAAGCACTTCTGCGCGGGTGCGAACTTCGGCGCCGCGTCGAGCCCGGCCGAGGAGCCGCGCTCCCTCTACCGCGAGGGGCTGAGGCTGTTCGCGGCGGCGACGCCCGTGGTCGCCGCGGTCCAGGGCGCCGCCGTCGGCGGCGGCCTCGGTCTCGCGCTGTCGGCGGACTTCCGCGTGGCATCGCCCGGGTCGCGCTTCAGCGCGAACTTCTCGAAGCTGGGCTTCCACCACGGCTTCGGCCTGAGCGTCACGCTGCCGGCGCTCGCCGGCCAGCAGACCGCGCTCGACCTGCTGCTGACGGGCCGCCGCGTGCGGGGCGAGGAGGCGCACGCGCTCGGGCTCTGCGACCGCCTCGTCGGGGACGACGAGGTGCGCTCGGCGGCGCACACGCTCGCTGCTGAGCTCGCACAGAGCGCGCCACTCGCGGTGCGCTCGATCCGCGAGACGCTGCGCATGGGCCTCCTCGAGCGGCTCGAGGCCGCGCTCGAGCGAGAGGCCTCCGAGCAGGACCGCCTGCGCGACACGGAGGACTTCCGCGAGGGCGTCAGCGCCTCGCTCGAGCGTAGGACGCCCGAGTTCGGGGGAAGGTGAGGCAGCTGGCGCAGCGACACGCATGGTCGTGGGGCGGGCGGCGCCTCGGCGCCCCTGGCGCCGTCGCTCGTACAAACGTTGAGCACGCCGTTGCAGCGGTGGACATCGCGGGCCGTCTCGGGCTACGTTGCGTGCGATGCGTCGAAGCGTCAGCCTCGCGCTGCTGCTGTTGAGCCTCACGCTGCCGGCAACCGCCGGTGCGGTGGACCCTGAACGGACGGTTGGCGGGGAAGGGTCGAAGTGGATATCGGGCGATCTGCTGACTCAGATCGGCGAGAACTGCTCGGTCCTCGGCAGCCCCTACACGGAAACGATGGTGTCGGGGGTGGCGTCCTACGGAGGCACAACCGGCGTCCCGGTGATCAACCAGCGCTACTACACGGCGTTCCTCGTGTCGGTGCCGGGCGACCCGTGCGGGCCGGGGTCCTCGGCGATCGAGACCGACGTGGTGTTGCCGCCCTACACGACGATCGACACGAGCGCGCCGATCCGCTGCTTCGGGGAGCCACGCGGCGCCTCCACGTTCGTCGAGCTGACCGGCGGCTCGTGGTCCTTCGAAGGGTCGAGCGGCCCTTACTGCCCCACCACGGCGACGCCCTCGCTGCTGCACTCGGGCGCCTGGTCGCTCGGCTTCAGGCCGCTCGCGAGCGGACAGCTCTTCCAGATCTTCGTGCCCGTGAAGACGACCAAACCGCTCGTGGGAGCGGGCACCTCGCCCCCCGACGGGTTCCGCTGGCTGACCGACGCAACCGGCGTATACGCGAACCCCGGCCTCAGCACGGTGTGGGCGAACGTGTTCGAAGCGTCCGCCGGCTCGGCGCCATTCATCTACTTCGCCCACGACCCCGCGATCCCGTTCTGGGACGCGAGCGCTTCGGCGGGGCCGCCCGACACCCGCAACCGCGTCGAGTTTTTCGCGAACCTGTACTCCGCCGGGCTCGCGGGCGAACTCTGCTTCCAGATCATCCGCGTGTCTCCTGAAACGGTGCTCGCCAACTGCAAAGAAGTCGGCTTCAACGGCAGCGTGCCCGCGGGCGAACCGGACCTCTTCCAGGTGGTGCCGCTGAGCAAAGAAACGACGGGACCCAACGGCGGCTATGTGCCCGTCGCCTTCACCGGACCGGACAGCCCCCCGTCAGAGTGGGACCAGGACATGAAGATCGTGTGGACGTTCACCTACAGCGGTGGCAAAAAAGTGGTGGGCGAAGCCCCCTTCCACACCCTCCCTGGTCCCGACAGCGACGGCGACGGCGTCCCCGACATCCACGACGAATGCAAAGAAGAAAAGGGCACGCTGCCCAACGGCTGCATGCCACCCGTCCAGTCGGATCCGGACGGCGACGGGGTCTTCGGCGCGGCCGACCTGTGCCCGACGGTGAACGGCAAAGGCGCCCTGAACGGGTGCCCGGGTGGCGTCGTCCCGCCTCCGCCCCCGCCCCCGCCGGTTGTGATCCCGTCGGGGCCGCCGCAGACGGTGGTGCTGGTGGCGCCCACCGTCGCGCATCGCAAAGCCTCGGCGGCGAGTGCGGGAACCCGCGTCATCGTCACGACCGGCCTGAGCGTCGGCTGTCCTGCGGGCGGCCCGACGTGCAGCGTTGCGCTGGCGGGAACCGTCAGCGGGGCGCAGGCCGCCCGCGCGGGCGCGAGCAAGACGAAATCGGTGGTCGTGGGCACGCTGCGGACGTCGGTTCCCGCAGGGAAGACCGTGGCGCTTCGCTTCGCGCTCTCGTCGAAGGGCGCAGCGCTGCTGAGAAAGCACCACAAGCTGAAGATCGCCCTCGCGGGCAGCGCACGCACGGGCAGCGGCCCGAGCACACGCATCTCCACCACGATCACCGTGACGAACCCGCCGAAGAAGCGCGGGCACCACTAGGGAAGCGGGCTCGCGAAGTCACGCCGCACCGGGCGCGCCCAGGGCTGCTCGCGATTTCACCTATCGCAATCTAAGAAAACTCACAACAAGGCGTGGCGTCGTCCACAGCCCCCGCTGCCGCCTCCTCCGTCGGGCGGGGCCCCCCTCGTTTGGACGTAAGGGGTTTTCACCTATACCGAATTGCGCTCTCGGTGATCGAGAGGTGAATGGTGGCGTCGCACGGAATTGGACCCCGATCAGACCAATAACAGAGGACTTGGACACGGTGATTCACCTCTGCTATAAGCCCTCAACCATCGCGCTCTCGGGGGAGCCACGTGGCGTTCAAGCGAAACCAGCTGCTGTACTTCATCACTGTCGCAGAGGAGGGTCAGATCACGCTGGCTGCGATGAAGCTTCACATCGCCCAGCCCGCCCTCTCTCACGCGATATCGGCGCTCGAGTCGGAGCTCGGATTCGAGCTCTTCGAACGTCACGCTCGGGGTGTCACACTCACTCCGGGCGGGCACGCGTTTCTCGACAAGGCCCGCCTGGCGCTCGAGGCCGAAGCCGACGCTGAGCGGATAGCCGAGTCACTGCGGAAGGGCGCCTCCGGCAGCATCACGCTCGGCTATCTCGGAGTGCCTCCCGAGGCGACGAACCCGGACCTGCTGGCAGCCTTCAAACGAGCGCACTCCGACATCGAGGTCGTGCTCTACGAGCTCCCCTTCCCGTCGAGCCCCACGGCAGCGTGGCTGGCAAAGGTGGACGCCGCCATCGCCACCCAACCCGCAGAGGATCCCGATGTCTGGGCGGTGCCGTTGCGAGAGGAAGCGCGCGTGGCCCTCGTCCCGTCCGGTCATCCACTGGCCGAGCGAGACGAGCTTTGCGTGGCAGACGTCATCGGTGAGACGTTCATCGGCTTTCACCCCTCCGTCGAGCCCACATGGGCCGCCATCTGGAGCCTCGACGATCGCCGCAACGGATCGCCTGCCCGGCTGGCCGAGTGCTCGATGAACGCCCAGGAGCGATTTGCCGCGATAGCGGCAGGCAGCGGCATCGCCACCCTGCCGGCCTGCCACGCTTCGATCATCGCCGCCGTCCTGCCAAACGTCGTTGCGATTCCCGTATCGGACGCCGATCCGACGACGCTGGCGCTCGTGGGGCATGCGAGCTGCGTCAACCCGGCAGTCGAGAACCTCCGTGCGATCGCACAAGGAATCGCCGCCCGGTCGGGGGACTAGTACGTAGCGTCGCTGCGGGCGTGGCTCCCAAGTCACTCGACGGACCGTCCCCCGAGCGCACTGAAGCCAGATCAATCCGAAGGGTCCTCAATGAGCCTGGCGCGGATGCGCCCCCTGAGCCGAGTCGCCGACGAGCGACTCGCGCCCTCGGGGCGCAGCCATCCCGCGCGGTTCACACCTCTTCGGGTACTACGGTTCGAACGTGAACTGGTCTGCCGGTGTCGGCGCGCTGATGCGCGTCCCGTCGTTGCCTTGCACTTGCGCTTTGACGTCCACCGTCCCGGCTTGGTGTTCGGGGCTCACCATCGTGCAGACGTCGATCGCTTCGCATTCGACCGCCGTCGCTTCGGCGTGGCCGAACACGAACGAGGTGGCCGTCGCGCCGGGGACGAAGCCGGTGCCGTGCACCGTCACCACGGTGCCACCCGAGGCCTGACCGCTGTTGGGCGAGACTTCGGTGATGGTCGGTTCCACGAATTTGTAGTGGTCGAGGATCTCGCACACTTTTTTCTTTTCTTTCGGCCCGCAGTAGAGCGTTTTGCTCGTGCCGTAGGGGGTCGTGATGGTCACGTCAACACGCCCCACCGACTCGGGAGGGGTGACGGCGCTGATGAGCCCGTCGCTGTTGACCGAGAAGCTCGGTGAGTCGGTCCCGCCGAAGTGAACCGCGGTCGCCCCGGTGAAACGTTCGCCGTGGATCAACACGACATCGCCACCCGCCGCAGGCCCTTCGTTGGATTCGACCTTGGTGACGGCCGGGCGTCCCGCCGTGTACGTGTACTGATCGGCTGGCACCACGGGGCTGGTGCCTTCAGGGGTCGTCACGATGATGTCGACCGTGCCCGTCCCCGGTGGAGAGGTCGCGGTTATCTTCTTCGACGATTTGACCCTGACGCTCGTCGCTTCGGTGGAACCGAAGTACACCGCGGTGGCACCCGCGAGGTTCGTCCCGATGATGCTCACAGTCTTGCCGCCGGCCGCGGGTCCCGTCGGGTGCTTGATGATGGTTACCGTCGGACCCGAACCCGCCCACGCTGTAACCGCAAGCGCGGCGACGGACACGCTGAGCACACACAGCAGAATCGCCGCCCAGAGCCCTCCACGCGCGGAACCCCGCGGACCGCCATCAGCTCGACCCATCCAAATCGCCTCCCTCGGTCGCCCTTGCCGACCGCCTCTCCTAGGGTTCGACGATACCAAGGGAAGCCCGCCCGCCGCATCCGGCAGTTCCCTCACGCACCGCAGCGCCGAAGCGATGACGCGAGCCTCGCGCCGGGTGGTGGACCCGGAGGAGACACGCGATCGTTCTCGCCAGTCGGGACGGCCGGATTTGAACCGGCGACCCCCTGCTCCCAAAGCAGGTGCGCTACCAGGCTGCGCCACGTCCCGTGCTCTAAGCGTAGACGGCGCTGCGGCACGCCCACGGCCCCGCAAGCGCCGAAGCCGGCGACGGCGCGGCGGCGTGATCCGCCGGCGCACCGTCCGGTGCTAGCGTGCGCGACCGTCATGGCGGACGTCCAACCCCTGCAGGCGCTGCGCTACGAACCGTCGGTGGCGGGCCCGCTCGCCGACCTCGTGGCACCGCCCTATGACGTGATCGACTCCGGGCAGCGAGCGGCGCTGATCGCGCGCTCTCCGTTCAACGTCGTCGCGATCGACCTGCCGCAGGGCGAGCCCGACCCGTACGCGGCGGCACGCGAGCTGTTCGAGAGCTGGCAGCTGCAGGGAGCGCTCGTGCGCGACCGCGAGCCGGCGATCTGGGCGCACACGCAGGACTACACGGGCCCCGATGGCACCGCACGCACGCGCCGCGGCTTCTTCTGCCGCGTTCGCATCGAGGACTACGGCCCCGGACGGGTGCGCCCGCACGAGCGCACGCATCCGGGCCCCAAGGAGGATCGCCTGCGCCTCACGCGCGCCACCCGCGCCAACATCTCGCCGATCTTCTCGCTGTACTCGGACCCCGAGCAGGTGGCGTGGGCGGCGCTCGCTCCCGCCACGCAGCAGCCGCCGTGGGGCGAGGTGACCGACTCCGACGGCACCGTCCACCGCATCTGGCGCGTGACGGACCCCGCCGTGATCGCGGCCGTGCAGGCGGCGGCGAAGGGCTCCGAGCTCCTGATCGCCGACGGCCACCACCGCTACGAGACGATGCAGGCGTACGCCGATGAGGTGGGCGGCGAGGGCGAGCACCGCTACATCCTCATGTGCCTCGTCGCCCTCGAGGACCCGGGGCTCACCGTGTTCCCCACCCACCGACTCGTGCGCGGGCTCGACGCCGAGCGCCAGGAGGCGCTCGCGAGCACGCTGCGGACGGATTTCGACGTCACCGAGGTGTCGCCCGAGCAGATCGCCCCCGAGCCCGGCACCGGGCCGCTCGCGCTCGGCTACATCGATTCTCACCTCGGCCGCGCCTACCGCCTGCGGCTCAAGGACCAGGCGATCGCCGACGCCGCGCTCCCCAACTACTCGGACGCCTACCGTCACCTCGACACGGGCGTGCTCGAGGCGCTCGTGCTCAAGGGCGCGCTCGGCATGAGCGACGAGGACATCGCCCACTTCAACGGGATGTTCTACGCGCGCGACACCGAGGAGGCGCTTGCGATGGTGCGCTCGGGCGAGTACGACGCCGCCTTCCTGATGCGCCCCACGCCGGTCGAGCAGGTACGCGCTGTGGCTGCCGAGGGCGAGAACATGCCGCCGAAGTCGACGTTCTTCTACCCCAAGCTGCTCACGGGCCTGCTGTTCAATCCGCTCGCATAGTGCGGCGCGTACCGGGGCGTGGCGCCCGCCGCTGGGGGTACAATGGTTTGGAGGGGAGCTAATTGAGAGGAGCCGCATGGGCACCACGCAGCAGCCAGCAAGGATGAAGGCCACCGCGCGACGTGATGGCAACACTCTCAAGCACACCGTGCAGGTGCGCGACCATCAGATAGCGGTGGACGAGCCGCAGGCCAGCGGCGGCGAGGACCTCGGACCGTCCCCGCAGGAGCTGCTCGCGGTGAGCCTCGCCTCGTGCACGGCGATAACGATGGAGATGTACGCGGCGCGCAAGGGCTGGGACATCGGCCACGTCGAGGTGGATGCCGAGTACAGCCCCGCCGAGAGGGGCTGTCCGACGAAGTTCGAGCTGGTGGTGCGCCTGGCGGACGACCTCCCCGAGGAACAGGTGGAACGCCTGCGCGTGATCGCCGCCAAGTGCCCGGTGCACCGGGCGCTCGACGGGGAGGTCATGTTCCAGGAGCGCATTGAGCGCGTCCACCTGGCCGCCTGAGGCGCCCGGCGGAGCTCCGGGGAGCGAGCCCCGGGGCGAGCCGATCGCGGCGGCGGTGCTCGCGCCGCTGTTCGTGGGCGGCGAGCCCGGCGAGTTGCAACTCGTGCTGACGCGCAGGCGGGCGGACCTGCGCCGCCACGCGGGTGAGATCGCGCTCCCGGGAGGGCGCCACGACGCCGCGGACCCGGACCTCGCGGCGACTGCGCTGCGCGAGGCCGAAGAGGAGATCGGCCTGAGCCGCTCCGACGTGCGGCTGATCGGCTCGCTGCCGCCCGTCTCGACCTTCGCCACCGGCTATCAGATCCACCCCTTCGTGGGGACGATCCCGGCGGGCGTCGCCTGGCGGCTGTCGCCGCGCGAGGTGGACGCGGTTATCGAGCTGCCGCTCGCCGCGCTCCGCGCCGGCAGGACACGGACGCAGATGGAACGCCGCGGGTTCACGTTCGAGACCGACGTCTACATGGTCGACGAGCACCTCATCTGGGGCGCCACCGCACGGATCATCGAGGAGCTGCTCGAGCGCCTCTCGACGGACGACGGCGAGCTGTTGCTGCGCTAGCCCTGTGGCGTCCAGCCGGAGAGCCCCGAGAACGGGCTCGGCGGGCTCGCTCCCTGCGCAGCGGCCGAGGAGAGCCGCGGCCACAGCCCGCCGGCGAGCATCGCGAGCGCGCCCAGCAGCCCGAGCCAGGCGCCCTCGCGCAGCGACAGGGCGATGTAGGAGTCCGCGGGCGCGGGACGCACGATCATGCGGTAGAGCACGCATGCGCTCGCCACCGTCCCCAGCACCGCGAGCGCGCCGCCCGCGCCCTCGGGGACGGCGTCGGTGCGCACGAGCGGGACGAGCGCATCGAGCAGCGCCAGCGCGGCGAGCACGAGCAGCACGATGCTGATGTAGTGGAGCACCTGGTGGGCGCTCACCGACGCGAACTGGACGCCGGCGAACGAGCTGAGGTTGGCGCGCAGCGGCTGCAGGTAGCTCTGCAGCGTCGGGTCGCCCAGCTGCGACGCCGCCTGCTCGCCGGCGCTCTCGGCGGCGGCGATGCCGCTCGGCGTGAAGCTGAGCCCGTACCAGGGGAGGAACACCGACACCGCGAGCAGCACGGCGCCGAGGGCGGAGACGAGCAGTCCGTATCGGGAGCGGTCGCCCTGCATGTAACTTCTGCATCGACCGCGCCGCGCGCGCGCTTGATCTCAGGCGTCCATCATCCGCGCGCCAGCAGCGCGTCGATCTGCCCGCTCGCCTGAGCCACCCACGCACTCGCCTCGCCGGGGCTCGCGGTGAGGAAGGCGGTGGGAATCGCGTTCAGCTCGCCCAGCGCGAGCACGCGCTCGCGACCGGCCGCGAGCGCGTCGTCGGGAACGGTCGTCCCGCTCGCCTCGTACAGGAAGCCGCGAACCGTGCTGTCGATGGCCTGCGAGAGGAAGAACTCGAGGCGCGTCCCGTGCAGGTCGCGCAGCTCCTCCTCGGGACCCGCCGCGGAGCCGAGCAGCCAGCAGGCGATCGCAACAGCATCGAGCGCGCCGCGCAGCGTTGCCAGGCGCGAGGGCGTGCCGATCCAGCACTCCGCTCCCGCCGCCTCGATCGCGCCGCGACCCGCCTCGGTGCGCGTGGTAACGCGCACCGCGTCGCCCTGCCCCACCAGCGCTTGCGCGAGCTGCCTCCCGCGGCAGCCGCCGCCGACGATCAGGATCCGCGCCACGGCGCGGCATCCTACGCGCCCCTGCTCGAGCGCCCGCTAGACGCCGGCTTCCTGGGGCTCGACGCCGAGCTGCTCGAGCACCTCGTAGCGGTCGGTGCCGTGCGCGCGCAGGACGTTGTCGAAGTCCTCGCCGTACACCTGGATGACAGCCACGAGCACGTCATCGGCGCCAACCGTGCTGGCGCCGCGGTGCGCGGCGAAGCCGACGGCTCCCTCGGTGACGGTCGCCACCATGTCGCCACGCTCGGCCCCCGCCGGGGGCTGTGTCTGCTCGTCGGGGACCTCTTCGATCGGCCCCTCGCTCACCCCCAGCGCCTGGAGCGCCGCGCCCGCCTGGCCGTGCATGCGCAGGATCCGCAGCCAGCGCTCCGCCTCTGCCTCGGCCGAGCGGGTGAAGGGAAGCGCCGTCGACGCCATGCCCAGCACGAGCGCCGCGTCCACGTCGGGGGCGGGACGGGTGCTCATCCGCGCACCCCCCGCACGACCGCCGCCTCGTGCCGGTGGGGCTCGAAGATGGCGACGTTCTGCGGACGCAGCGAGACTTCGGGCGCGCCGTCGCCGTTACGCAGCTCGAGCACCACGCGGCCGTGCCGCGCGGCAGTCGCCCGCAGCTCGGTGACGGTGTCCTCGATCTCGATCGGGTCGACTCCGGCGGCGAGCAGGAAGCGCTCAGCCCGGCCCGCCGCGCTGCGGCCGGCGTCGAGCTCGAGTTCCTCGGAGATGATCTCGGGCATGCACGCCTCGCCCTCGATGCGCAGCATGCATGCCGCCATGTCGTCGGGACGCTGGTCGGACTCGCGGGCGACGTTGTCGAGCAGCGTCGAGGCGTCGCCGTCGGGGCCGATCTCCTCGAGCGCGTGCTCGAGGCGGCCGGCGCCGTAGAGGTGGCCGCGCACGCGCGCCTCGACGACGCCGTCGGTGTACAGGCAGACGAGCGCGCCGCCGGGGATCGAGACGACGCTCTGGCGCGTGCCGGTGGTCTGCCCCACGCCGATCGGCGGCGCCGAGCAGGCGGTGAGCGGGGCGATCGGCTCGTCGCTCATCACGAGGGGCGGAGGGTGGCCGGCGCAGGCGTAGACGAGGACACGGTCCCTCGGATGGTAGGTGGCGAGGGCGACGGTAGCGAACGAGTCGCCGAGCTGGCGTTCGAGCGACGGCGCCGCCGCCTGCAGCGCGAGCCGCGGCGAGAGCCCCGCCTCGAGGTAGGCGCGCAGCGTGTAGCGGACGAGCGTGGTGTGCGGCAGCGCCGAGCGGCCGTGGCCGGAGACGTCGCCGACGATCACCGCCACCTGGCCGTCGCCGAGCGCGAACACGTCGTAGAAGTCGCCGCCGGCGCCGGGGCCGGATGCGGGTTGGTATGCCGCCGACGTCGCCACGGGTCCGACGCGCTCAGGCAGCGGCGGCAGCAGCGCCGCCTGCAGCAGCCCCACATCCTCGAGCAGCTCGCTGCGCTGGCGAGCCAGGCGCCGCGCACGGAGCGCCGCCACCCGCGAGGACACGGCGAACAGCAGCGCCGCAAGCGCGAGCGCGGCGATCAGGCCGCGCACGAGCGGCGGAACCACGCCGATGATCCGCGTGACGGTCTTCACGATCGGCGATTCCGCCGGGCGCGGCGTGTGGCGCGCCCCGGCAGGTGTGCGGTGCGCCGGGCCCTCGCCGCGAGCGCCCTCTGTCCCCGCTGCGAGCGCGGCGAGGCCTGCGGCTGCGGGAGCGGTTGCCCGCCGGGCGGTGCCTGCGCCCGTCCCCGATGCCACGCGCGTGTGGTGCCTCGCGCCGGTGCTCTTCGGCGACTTTTCGCCGACGATGGCGGGCGGCGTGGGCGCGGCGACCGGCGGCACGGCGGACGCCGCGGAAGTCGTCACGGGCGCGCTCGCCGCCGCCACCTGACCCGTGGCTGGCGGAGCCTGCGCCGGCGTAGTGACGGGGAGCGGCTGGGGCGTGTGCAGGGTTTCGTTTTCGCGGCCCTTGGCGGGTCCTTTCGAGCGGTGGCGGCGCGGGTGTTCGCGCTTGCCCGCTTCGCCGGGCGTGGCGGCGCCGCCGGCGGAGCCTGCGGCTGCCGAGGCAGCTTCGTCTTCGTTCCCCTTTTCGCCCCCGGGGAGTTCTCGCCCGTGACGCTTGTGCGCGGCTCCGGCGGCGCCCGCCGGCTGCCTGCCCTGGCCGGTCTTGCCTTCGCCGTGAGACGAGGCGGCGGGCTGCTGGGGTGCGGCGGCGGCAGGTGCGCTCGCTGCGCTCTTGCGGTGCTTGGACGCGGGCGTCTGGATCGGCGGCTGCGCCTGCTGCGTGCAGCAGACGGGCGTGGCTGCCTGTGAGGGCTGCTGCCCGGCGGGTTCCGCCGCGGCGGGCGCCGTGCTCGCGTTCTGATGGCCGTTGCCGCGCTTCGCCGTGGCGGCGGGAGCGGCGGAAACTGCGAGGATCGAGGCGGCGAGGACGACGACGGCGGCCGTGTCGGCAGCCGACCTGCGCAGGAGCTTCGGTGCGCTAGCTCCAGGCGCCATCAACCAGCCGCTGCCCCTCTCCCCCTTATCCAGGCGAGCGCTTCCTCTGCGCTCGCGAACATGTCGAACGTCGAGTCGAGCCCGGTGAGCTCGAAGATGTTCATGACATCCTCGTCCGAGCCGGCGATGGCGATGCGGCCGCCGGGGCCGAGCGTCCGGCGAACCCCAACGAGGACGCCGAGCGCGGTCGAGTCGATGAACGTCACGTGCGACAGGTCTACGACGATCTGCCGCAGACCCGAGCCGATCGTGTCGGTGAGCGCCCACTTGAGGTTGGGCGCCGAGGAGAGGTCGAGCTCGCCTTCGACGGCGACGAGCCCGATGCCGCCGTCAACCGCGCGGTGGTCCACCGCGAACGGCACGGCGTCGAGCCTGCTTGCCTGGCCGCCGCCGGCGGACGACGTGTCCGCCGCCTCGCGGTCGCGGCTGCCTAGCCGGAAAGGTCGAGTCCCACCCATGATCACCTTTTCGGACATCTCGTCGGAATTCTTTAGCGCTTCGTCGAAATGCACTCGAACAAGCGTCCAGGGCCGGGCGAGCAACCTCAGGTATCACGGGGCCCCAGGGGCGCGGCGGCGGCCCCGCAAGGCATCGCCCGCAGGCCCTGCCGCGACCCCCTGTTCGGCGGGTGGCACCCCCGCATGCAGCGCCGCGCAGAGGCCCAGCGGCGCCCGTGATCGTGCCCTTGACTAGCATCCGCCGCTCCCATGAGCACCGACACCGTCACGATGGACAAGGTGGTGGCGCTGAGCAAGCGGCGCGGCTTCGTCTTCCCCTCCTCGGAGATCTACGGCGGCGTCGGCTCGACGTACGACTACGGGCACTACGGCGTGCTGCTCAAGTCGAACGTGAAGAACGAGTGGTGGCGCGCGATGCTCAAGGAGCGCGACGACATCGTCGCGATCGACTCGGCGATCCTCCAGCACCCGCGCGTGTGGGAGGCGTCCGGGCACCTCGCCGGCTTCACCGATCCGCTCGTCGACTGCCGCACGTGCGGCCAGCGCTTTCGCGCCGACCACCTCGCCGAGCTCCAGTGCGGTCGCAAACCCTCGATCCACCCCGGAGAAAGCGACGAGTGCTCGCTCACCGAGGCGCGCGACTTCAACCTGATGTTCGAGACGACGATCGGCCCCGTGAAGGAATCGGGCGCCACCGCCTATCTGCGCCCGGAGACGGCGCAGGGCATCTTCATCAACTTCAAGAACGTGCTGCAGTTCGCGCGCAAGAAACCCCCGTTCGGCATCGCCCAGGTGGGCAAGTCGTTCCGCAACGAGATCACGCCCGGCAACTTCATCTTCCGCACGCGCGAGTTCGAGCAGATGGAGATGGAGTTCTTCGTGCCGCCGGCGGATGCACCCAAGTGGTTCGAGCACTGGCTCGCCGAGCGCGAGCGCTGGTACGTGGAGCTCGGCATCCGGCCCGACCACCTGCGCCTGCGCCCGCACGAGGCGGACGAGCTCTCGCACTACTCCTCGGCGACGAGCGACATCGAATACCTCTTCCCGATCGGCTGGTCGGAGCTCGAGGGGATCGCCAACCGGGGCGACTTCGACCTCTCACGTCACGCCGAGTTCTCGGGCGAGAAGCTCGAGTACTTCGACCAGGCGACGGGCCAACGCTACGTGCCCCACGTGATCGAGCCCGCCGCGGGCGCCGACCGCGCGACGCTCGCATTCCTGGTGGACGCCTACGACGAGGAAATGGTGGAGCGCGAGGGCGCCGGCGAGGGCGAGATGCGCACGCTGCTGCGCCTGCACCCGCGCCTGGCACCGGTGAAGGCGGCGGTGCTGCCGCTGGTGGGCAAGGACGGGCAACCCGAGCTCGCGCGCGAGGTGCACGGTGCGCTGCGCGGGCGGCTGCAGTCGGAGTACGACGAGGGAGGCGCGATCGGGCGGCGCTACCGCCGCCAGGACGAGATCGGCACCCCGTTCTGCCTTACGATCGACCATCAGAGCCTCGAGGATCGGACTCTCACCGTGCGGGAGCGCGATTCGCTCGAGCAGGAGCGGCTGCCGATCGACGGGATCGCCGACGAGATCGAGAGGCGGATCGAAGCGCCGTGGACTACCCCGAAGCAGTGAAAGGAGCGGGATGGACTTCGACCTCACCGACGAGCAGCGCCTGATCAAGCAGACCGCACGCGAGTTCACCGACAACGAGATCGTCATCCAGTCGCGCGAAAACGCGCGCAACCACCACTTCGACCTCGACCTCGTCAAGAAGATCGCCGCGCAGGGCTACCTCGGCGCGATCGTCCCGCAGGAGTACGGAGGGGCGGGGCTCGACTACTTCTCATACGGCCTGATCGTCGAGGAGATCGGCCGCGGCGACTCGGCGATCCGCACCGTGATCTCCGTTCAGACCTCGCTCGTGTGCTCGGGGATCCTGCGCTGGGGAACCGAGGAGCAGAAGCACCGCTACCTGCCGAAGCTGTGCTCGGGGGAGTGGCTCGGGTGCTTCGGGCTGACGGAGCCCGACACCGGCTCCGACGCCGCCAACCAGCGCACCCGCGCCCGCAAGACCGACTCCGGCTGGGTGATCAACGGCTCGAAGATGTGGATCTCGATGGGCAACTACGCCAAGGTCGCTCTGATCTTCGCCCAGACGGATCCGTCGCTCGGCACGAAGGGCCTCGCGTGCTTCCTCGTGGACACCGACCAGCCCGGCTTCCAGGCGCAGACGATCGAGCACAAGATGGGGCTGCACGCCTCCGACACCGCCTCGATCGCGCTCGAAGACGTCGAGGTGTCCGACGAGGACATGCTCGGCGGCGTGGGCGACGGCTTCAAGGTGGCGATGTCGAACCTCGACTCGGGGCGCTACTCGGTGGCGGCGGGGTGCGTGGGCATCTGCCAGGGCTGCGTCGAGGAGTCGGTGCGCTACGCCACCGAGCGCGAGCAGTTCGGCAGGCCGATCGCGAGCTTCCAGCTCGTGCAGGCGATGATCGCGGACATGGTGGTGAAGACCGACGCCTCGCGGATGCTCGTGTGGCGCGCCGGCTGGCTGAAGGACAAGGGCCTGCCCAACACGCTCGAGACCTCGGTGGCGAAGCTGCACGCCACCGAGGCGTCGCTCGAGTGCGCGAACACGGCGATCCAGGTGCACGGCGGGGCGGGCTATGTGGACGATCACCCGGTCGAGCGCTACCTGCGCGACGCGCGCGTGACGACGATCTACGAGGGCACCTCGCAGATCCAGAAACTGATCATCGGGCGCCAGGTGACCGGCATCAGCGCGATGGTCCCCGCGTAGCGGCGGCGCAGGCGATGGCCGAGCTCAGAGCGGTGGGCGAGGATGACATCCAGGACGGCGAGGACGGCCGGGATGGTCGCGCAGCCGAGATCATCGGCGTGCTCGGCGCGGGCACGATGGGCTCCGGCATCGCACAGCTCGCCTGCAAGTCGGGAGCCCAGACGCTGCTGTACGACCCGATCGGCGAGGCGCTCACGAAGGGTCTCGATCGCGCCCACGACGGGCTCCGCCGCGAAGCGGCGCGCGGCAAGCTGACGACGGACGCAGCGCAGGAGGCGGCCGAGCGGCTGCAGCCCGTCGACGGGCTCGCCGCGCTCGCCGACTGCGAGCTCGTGATCGAGGCGGTGCCCGAGCGGGTGGACCTCAAGCGCGAGACCTACGAGCGCCTGTCCGAGGTGGTGTCCGAGCGATGCGTGCTCGCCACCAACACCTCCTCGATGCTCGTCGCCGCGATCGCGTCGTGGGCGAGCAACCCCGGGCGTGTCGTGGGGATGCATTTCTTCAACCCCGCCCCTTTGATGGCGCTGCTCGAGGTGGTGGCGGGCGAGCGCTCGGAGGAGTGGGCGCTCGCGATCGCCCATGCCACCGGCGTGGCGATGGGCAAGGACGTGATCCGCGCGGCCGACGGCCCGGGGTTCGTCGTCAACCGCTGCAACCGGCCGTTCGGCCTGGAGGCGCTGCGCCTCGTGCAGGAGCGCCTCGCCGACGTCGAGACGATCGACCGCGTGGTGCGCATGGAGGGCGGCTTCAGGATGGGGCCCTTCGAGCTGATGGACCTCGTCGGCGTGGACACCGGCTTCGAGGTGTCGAAGAGCTTCTACGAGCAGTTCTTCGGCGAGCCACGCTGGCGGCCCTCGCCGATCACCGCGCGCTACGTCGCGGCGGGGCTGCACGGGCGCAAGACCGGTCGCGGTTACTACGTCTACGAGGAGGGCGAGCCGCACCGCCCCGAGGACCCGCCCCCGCCGTCCGCCGGCGGCGGCGAGGGGGTAGTCGTGCTCTCCGGAACCGGCGTGCTCGCACACGAGCTCGGCGAGGCTGCCGAGCGGGCGGGCTACGAGGTGCGCGCCCCGCACGCACCCCTCGGCGACACGCTGCCCGCGCTCGTGATCGACTGCGAACGCGAGCCGGAGGCGCCCTCGGCAGACATCGAGCGCCGCATGAGCCCCGCTCCCCAGCACGGCGGCGCGCAGCTGTTGCTGTGCGCGCGCGGGTCGCTCGCGAGGCTCGACCCGCGCGGCAGCGCGGTGGGCTTCCACGTGCTGCCGCCGCTGTCGCAGGCGCAGCTCGTGGAGCTCACGCGCAGCGAGCGCTCCTCTCCGATCGTCGTGCAGCGGGCGGAGCGCTTCTTCGCGGCGCTCGGCATGCACGTCGCGTGGGTGGGCGACGCCCCCGGGCTGCTGCTCGGGCGCATCGTCTGCCAGGTCGTCAACGAGGCCGCCTTCGCCCTCGGCGAAGGCGTGGGCAGCGCGCGCGACATCGATCTCGGCATGGTTCTCGGGCTGAGCCACCCCCGCGGCCCGCTGGAGTGGGCGGATACGATCGGGCTCGACCACGTCCTCGGCGTGCTCGAAGCGCTGTGCGAGGAGTACCGCGAGGAGCGCTACCGGCCGGCGCCGGCGCTGCGCAGGCTCGCGGGCGAAGGGCGGTTCGGGCGCAGCACGGGCGCCGGCTTCTTCGAGTACCCCGATTGAGCGGGCATCTCACGTCCCGGCGGCGTCCGCGCGTTGAACTGCTGTGAGCGAGCCGCTGCCCCCCTTCCAGCGCTTTCTCGACGAGCACCGCGAGGCGGTGTGGAGACTGCTGGTGTCCATCGTCGGCCCGCACGACGCCGACGACTGCTTCCAGGAGACGTTCATCTCGGCGCTGCGCGCCTACCCGCGCCTGCGCCGCGACTCCAACCTGCGGGCGTGGGTGCTGACGATCGCCCACCGCAAGGCGCTGGACGTGCACCGCGCGCGCAAGCGCCGGGCGCTGCCGGTTGCCGAGCCGGAGGTGCTCGAACCGACCGCGGCTGCCGCGCAGCCGGCACGCGACGAGGCGCTGTGGGAGGCCGTGGGAGCGCTGCCGCCGCGGCAGCGCTCCGCCGTCGTGCTGCGCTACGTCGGCGACCTGCCGCACCGCGACATCGCCGCGGCGATCGGCTGCTCGGAGGAGGCTGCGCGGCGCTCGCTGCACGAGGGACTTGCAAAGCTGCGAAAGGCGGTGCCAGCATGAGCCAGAACGCCCAATTCGACCACGCACATCTGGAGCGGGCTCTGCGCCTCGGTGACGGAGGCGAGGCGGCGGCCGGCGCCGCGCGCGCCGCCGAACGGCTGTCGCAGCGGATCGCCGCCGAGGGGCTCGCCGACGTGAGCTACACGCAGGTGGACTCACCCTTCGGGACACTGCTCGTGGCAGCCACCGCGCGCGGGCTCGTGCGCCTGGCGTTCCCGGAGGAGAGCGTCGAGTCGGCGCTCGAACGGCTGTCGCTGCGCCTGTCCCCGCGGATCGTCGAGGCGCGCACCGCGCTCGACCCGGTGCGGCGCGAGCTGGAGGAGTACTTCTCCGGCTCCCGCCGCCAGTTCGAGATCCCGCTCGACTGGTCGCTGATCGGCCAATTCGGGCGCCGCGTGCTGCGCGTCACCTCGGAGATCCCGTTCGGAGGGGTGCTCTCCTATGCCGAAGTGGCGGCGGAGGCGGGCAGCCCGCGCGGCTCGCGCGCCGCCGGCAACGCGCTCGGCGCCAACCCGATCCCGATCGTCATCCCCTGCCATCGCGTGCTGCGCAGCGGCGGGGCGATCGGCGGCTACGGCGGCGGCGTGGAGCGCAAGCGCTGGCTGCTCGAGCTCGAGGGGGCCCTCCCGGCGGTCGGCTAGGCGCGGCGCCGCTAGAGCGCCGCGCCCACCTGGAGGGCGCTGCCGTGGCAGCGCTCGTGGAAGAGCACCATCGCCTCGTGTGGCGGTTCGCCGAAGTCGGCGAGCGAGGTGCTCGCGGCATGGCGGTCGTGGACGACGACGACGAGCGGCTCGTCGACGCCGAGGATTCGCCCGCAGCGCGCGCAGCACTCCGCGCCGCCGCGCCCGCCGCTCGCCGTCCGCTCACGTGTAGCCATACCCTCGTTCCGATCGTCGTCCGGCGCGGACGCCGCCGCGCGGCGACCTCACCCGCTCGTGTACCAGTGCCCGGGCGGCGTGCGCGCGAGGCGCGCGCCGCATTCCGGGCAACTCCGTTTTTCGCGCGCGACGCCATCCGCTGCGCGCTGCGGCTCCTGCTCGCGAACGGCATCCCCCTCCGCCGCCCCTGCTTCGCCCGCTTCCTTCCACCCGACGGGCTCGACTTCCTCGCCGCACGCCGGGCACGAATAGCTGCCCATGTTCCCCGCGACCCTCCTTGCTTGGCATCTTGCACTGGTCCCTTGGCTGAAATTGGAGGAGGCGCCCGCGACGGGGCGCCTCCTCCCGGGGGAACTAGATCCCGGCCCCGAAGTTCGTGCAGGTCGCCTGGAACGACACGGCAGCCGCCCTCGCGGCCGCGGCGAGCATCGTCTTGATCCTCATCGACCTCTCCTTCTTAGGCCCTGATTTCCCTTGGAGGCCGGCAACCCCTGGAACCCGCGCCGGCCATGCGCACACCTAACAGAGAGCGAAAACCAAGTCAAGTTCGGTTTTTCATGTCCTCCCCCGGGCTCCCCGCCGCGCGGCGGCTCGACTCGCGCTGCAGCGCGGGCAGAAAGTCGGCGAGGGGCACACCGGCGACACCGGCGGATGTGGCGTAGCGCTCCATGTAGTCGGCGGTCATGTCGACGAAGGTGCGCACGATCTCCTCCTGCTCGCGGGCTGTACGCGGCTGCGAGAAGACGAACTCGAATACGCGATCGAACAGGCGCACGAGCAGCTCGGAGACGAAGTCGGGGGCGCCGTCGAGCATGCCCGAGCCGCGCACCGCCGCCCTGAAGGCTCCCGCCACGCGCCGGTCGAGCTCCGCCACCCGCTCGACGACAGCGGCGTTGGAGCGTCCCCCGAACCACACCGGCACCCCCTCGGGATGCGCCTGGTGGTGGCGCAGGTGCGCGAGCGCCGCCACCTCGAGCATCGAACGGAACGTCACCCGCTCGAGCTCGAGAAGCGCCGCCGCGACCACCTCTTCGATCACCCCCAGCTCGTGGTCGAGATACGCGGCGATGATCTCGTCGCGGTTGCTGAAGTATCTGTAGATGGTGCCGACGGGGATCCCGGTGTACTCGGCGAGCGCGCGCGTCGTCAGCGAATCGACGCCACCCTGTGCGAGCAGCTCCGAGGCGGCCTCGAGCATCTGCTCGACGCGCTCGATGCTGCGCCGCTGCACCGGCTCGCGGCGCGACGCCACCAGTCCCTCCCTGCGCGGCGCTGCCACGCGGCTCAGTTCCCGATCCGCACGACTTGCATGCGGTCAAGTTACCCGCCCGCGGCGCGTGATCGCGCTCACCCCTGCAGCAGCCGGGAGCCGCGCCGGCGGAAGTGGTGACGCCCGGCCTTCAGCGCGCCTTGGCCTGCGGTGCTCCCGCTCCCGGGCTCAGGTGCTCGTGGACGTAGCGCACCACCGCGGCACCCTCGCCGACGGCGGTGGCGCAGCGCTTGATCGAGCCGGCGCGGACGTCGCCCGCCGCGAACACGCCCGGAAGGCTCGTCTCGAGCAGGCCGCCGGCGCCGGCGTCGGCGCCCGTGAGGATGAACCCGTTGGCGTCGCGTGCGACCGCGTCGCCGAGCCAGTCGGTACACGGGTCGGCGCCGAGGAACAGGAACAGGTAGCCGAACGGGAGCTTCGCCCCGTCGGTGAGCGTCACCGCCTCGAGCATCCCCGCCTCGCCGTGCAGCTGGCTGATTTCGCTGCGGTCGCGTACCACGACGCCCGCTCGCTCGAGGTCGTCGATCAGGTAATGGGACATCGTCTCGCTGAGAGCACCCCGGCGGTGGAGCAGCGTCACCAGCGTCCCCCCGCGCGCGAGCCAGATGGCGGCCTGGCCCGCCGAGTTGCCGCCGCCCACCACCGCAACGCGCTTGCCCGCGCAGAGCTGGCCCTCGAGCGGACCGGCGGCGTAGAACACGCTCACGCCCTCGTAGGCCTCGAGGCCGTCCACCGGCAGCCGCCTGTATTCGGCGCCCGTCGCGAGCAGGACAGCACCGGCGCTCACCTGCCTGCCGTCCTCGAGCGTCACGAGGTGGCGGCCGTCGTCAGCCCCGAGCGAGCGCGCGCGGTAGGGGGTGGCGAGCCGCGCGTTGAACTTCCGCGCCTGCGTCGCGGCGCGACTCGTCAGTTCGACCCCGCTGATCCCCGCCGGGAAGCCCAGGTAGTTCTCGATCCTGCGGGAGCTACCGGCCTGGCCGCCGAGGGCGGTGCTGTCGATGAGCAGCGTGTCGAGTCCCTCCGAGGCGCCGTACACGGCGGCGCCGAGCCCGGCAGGGCCGCCGCCGACGACCAGCAAGTCGACCTCCTCGCGCGGGGCCAGCTCCCTGCCGATGCCGAGCGCACGCGAGAGGTCGCCGTTGCTGGGGTTCTCGAGCTCAACGCCGCCGGGCAGCCGTACGACGGGCGCGCCGTCGCGGTCGGGGCTCGCGCCCGCCCCGGCGAGTCTCGGGTCGTGGGGGTCGATCCAGGCGAAGGGCACCCGCTGGCGCCGCGCGAACTCGAGCAGTCGCCGGGTATCGGCGCCGTCGCGAGGGCCGACGATCTCGATGCCTACGTCCTGGCGCTGCTGGAGCAGCTCGCGGCGCTCGACGAACGCGCTGAGCAGCAGATCCGACAACGACGTGTCGTCGAACAGCAGCTCGCGCAGGACCTCGCGCTCGACCGCGATGTAGCGCATCGGCTCGGTGACCACCGCCGTCAGGAACACCGTCTGGCCGGAGAGGAGGTTGATCTCGCCGAGGAAGCCCGAGGGGCCGTGGCGGACGATCTCCTCGCCCGAGCCGTCGAGCACCGCCGCCTGCCCTTCCACGATCGCGATCAGGGGATATGTGGTGTCGCCGATCTCGTACAGCTTCTCGCCGACCTCGGCGGTCCGTTCCACGCCGCGCTCGCGAAGCGTCGCGAGCTGCGAGCTCGAGAGAACGCGGCTGGCGGGTTGCGCCACGGCTCAGCCCGCCCGTCGACGGATGATCTGCGGCGTCGCCTCGAGCACGTGCCGCCGGCGCGCGGCGCTGCTGGCGGGGATGCGGGACATCGACGCAGTCAGCGTAGAACTTCCGCGCGGTCGAGCCTGCGACGCGCGCGCCCCTGTGGCAGCATCCGCGTCATGGAGGCGGCGATCGTCGGATTCGGGCTCGGCTTCGCGGTCGCCCTGCAGCTCGGGCCGATGTCGCTGTTCCTGATCCGCTCGACGCTGCGGGCGGGGTGGCGCGTGGGCCTCGCGGTCGGCGCCGGGATCGCGGTCGTCGACTCGCTGTATGCCGCCTGCGGCGTCGCCGGCGCGGCGCCGCTGCTGTCGATCGCCCCGGTGCGGATGGTTCTGGGGCTCGCCGGCGCCGGGCTGCTGCTGTGGCTCGGCATACGCACGCTGCACGCCGCCTTCGCCCTGCGCAGCGGTCTCGAGGGGCCCGCCGAGAGCTCCTCGCCGCGGCGCGCGTTCTCGCTCGCGCTCGCGGGCACCGCCTCCAACCCCGCGACGATCATCTCGTGGGCGGCTCTGTTCGCGGCGGCCGGCAGCACCGCATCGGTCCACGGCGCGCAGGGCGCCGTCCTGCTCGTTGCGGGCGTGTGCGCCGGGAGCCTCAGCTGGGTGAGCATCCTCGCGAGCGTCACGGCAGCGACGCGGCGGCTGATCGGACAGCGCGCGATGCGCGCCGCCGACTGCCTCGCGGGGGTCGCGCTGCTCGGCTTCGGCGGAGCGCTCGCATACTCCACCGCCCGCGAGCGCTGAGCCCGCGCCGGACTGTCAGAGAGCGCCTATTGGGGGGCGGGATCCGCCGTGGGCGCCCACTGGGCTTCCGCCGGGTCGCCCATCGGCATCCCAGCCGGCACCGGCACGCCGGGCGTGTCGCGCAGGTACCACTCGGCGTCGAGCGCCGCCTGACAGCCCGAGCCGGCGGCGGTGATCGCCTGGCGGTAGGTGTGGTCGACGAGATCCCCCGCCGCGAACACGCCGGGGCGATTCGTCCGTGTGGATGAGCCGTCGGTCACCACGTAGCCGTTCTCGTCGACGTCGATCTGCCCGCGTACGAGCTCCGATTGCGGCTCGTGGCCGATCGCGATGAACGTGCCGGACACCGGCAGGTCGAGCTGCTCGCCGGTCTCGACGTTGACGACCGTGGCGTGGCCGAGCGCGCCGGCGTCGCCGGCGATGAACTCCTTGACGGTGTACGGGGTCAGGAATTCGATGTTCTCCTGCGCGCGGGCCCGCTCGAGCATGATCTTCGACGCGCGGAACTCGTCGCGGCGGTGGACCACGACGACCTTCGAGGAGAACTTCGACAGGAAGATCGCCTCCTCCATCGCCGAGTCGCCGCCGCCGACGATGATCGTGGGAGCGCCCTTGAAGAAGGCCGCGTCGCAGGTGGCGCAGTAGCTGATGCCGCGTCCGGCGAGCTCCTCCTCGCCCATCACGCCCAGCTTCTTGTGCTCGGCGCCCATCGCCAGCACCACCGTCCGCGCGCGGTGCTCGGTGTCGCCCACCCACACGCTGTGCACGCCGCCGGGCTCGCTCGCGAGCTCGACGCGGTCGGCCTGCTCGGTGATCAGTCGCGCGCCGAAGCGCTCCGCCTGATCGCGGAACTTCTGCATCATCTCCGGCCCCATCACACCCTCGGGAAAGCCGGGGTAGTTCTCGACGTCGGTCGTCTGCTGCAGCAGGCCGCCCCAGGCGAAGCCCTCGATCACGAGCGGCTGCAGGTTGGCGCGAGCGGTGTAGAGGGCCGCGGTGTAGCCCGCGGGGCCGCTGCCGACGATGATCACGTTCTCGACGTCGCCCATCTCGATCTCCATTCTCGCGCGATTTCCCTGCGACCGGCGGCTCGCCGCCGCCGGCTCGCCCGTTGTGCGATCGGCTCCCCTCGTGGGGCGGGTGCGACGCCGTCCCGAAGGTCACTTTACTTTGTATAGTATAGCAATCGGCTGCCGGACGCGCAGCCGTCAGGATCCCTGCAGCGCGCCCGTAGTGCCCACCGCGGCACGCGCGTCGGCGGCGCGGCCCGCTCCCTCGTGACGCCAGCGCGCCACCGTGCGGCGCAGCTGCAGGTAGGCGATCGCGCCCGGGATCGTCGGCAGCCAGAACGAGATCGCGCGGTAGGAGAGCACGGCCAGGACCGCGAGATCGAAGTTCACACCGAACGCGGCGAATGCTCCGATCATGCCTCCCTCGACGCCGCCGATCCCGCCCGGGAGCGGCAGCAGGTTGCCGAGCGTGCCCACGAAGTAGGCCATCCAGATGACGGTGAACGGGGGCGGCTCGCCGAACGCGTGGAACATCGCCCACAGCACGCAGATGTCGAAGCCCCACCATGCGAGCGCCCCGAGCAGCCCCGGCTCGCGCTGGCGCGTGAGCGACCAGGCGGTGCGCACGCCGCTCGCGGCGAGCGCCGGCACGGTGGCGACTTTCGCGCCCCAGTTCGAGAGCCGGCCTGAACCCGACGTGTGACCGCGCAGCCGGCGCTCGGCATCCTCAGGCAGCAGCGCGGTGGCGGCGGCGACGATCACCAGGATCCCTGCGGCGATCGCCGGGACGATCGTGATCGCGAACGACCCGCCGCCGGGGAACAGCCCGGTGCCGAGCGCGATGCCGTCGATCAGCATCGAGCCGGCGTACACGATGTAGAGCAGCACGATGAACGCCACCATCCGGCAGGCCACCAGGCGCGGCTCCATCCCGGATCGGCGCAGCGCCCAGGCGGTGAGCGCCACCCCGCCGGCGCCGGCGGTGGCGAACAGGCGCGTCGCGAGCACTCCCGCCATCGTGATCTGGTAGCTCTCGCGCCAGCCGATCCGCACCTGGCCGCGCACGAACACGGTCTGGAAGAGCACCACGTAGCCGGCGAACGAGAGGCACTCGAACACCACTCCGATCGCAATCCACCAGGTGTCGCCCTGCTCGATGCGATGGACCGTGGTGCCGATGCCGGTGATGCGCGGCAGCACGAAGTACAGGAAACCGACCCCGCACAGCACGAACAGAGAGGACGCGATGAGCTGGCGCCGCGTGAGCACGACGCGCGGCATCGGCTCCGGCGGCGAGCCCGGGCTCGCCGCGGCGGGCTGCGGCACCGGTTCCGGCGGCGAGCTCGTTGGCGCTCCGGCGGCGGGCTGCGGCGCCGGCGGCGGGCTGGGGCGCGCGGCCCCAGGGGCGAGCGGCTGCTCGCGCTCCGCTCCCCCCGCGCCTGCTCGCTCCCCCCCTGCCATGCTCGTCATACGCTCCGTTCAGATCGCCTCTTGCGCCATCGCCTCCAGTGCCGCGACCTTACTCGCGAGGCTGCTCATCATCGGCGCCGCGAACGGCGAGAGCCGGCGCACGAGAAGTGCGAGCGCGGCGCCCCCGATCAGGTCCACGACGTAGTGCTCGCCGAGGTACACCAGCGCGAAGGCGAGCGTCCCTGCATATACCCAGCCGAGCGCGCCCGCCACCACTCCCACCTCGGCGAGCAGGAAAGCGGCGGTAACGGTTGTGGCGAAGTGCAGTGACGGCATCGCTGCAAGGGGATTGCCTCCGAACACACTGTAGAGCGACCCCCAGCCGTCTCGCCAGAAATGCTCGCCGTACTCGACCATCATCCGGCGCACGTCCTCCGCCCCCGCCCCCGTGCGCTCGTCGGCGCCCGCGGCGTACCAGGGCGGCGCCGTGGGGACCACCCAGTAGAAGCTCGCCCCCACGTTGAACACCGTGTACGTCATCGCGGCGGCGCGCGGAAAGCGCTCGGGATGGCGCACGAGCAGGTAGGCGACCGTTACGTGCGGCACCATGAACCACGACCAGTGCGTCCAAACCAGCACCCGGTCGAGCCAGCGCCATTCGGGTCCGTCGGGGCCGTTGCGCGAGAGCCCCTGCTGCAGGCGCACCGTGGGCAGCTCGCCGCACCCGAGCACGCGGTCGGCGACGATCGGATAGCGGATGTACACCCGCGCCGCCTGTCCCGGCTCGTCGTCGTGCGGGGTCTTGTAGGCGGCGATGTACGCCCACATCTGAAGCGCGCACACGGCGACGTCGCGCCCGCGCGTGCGCGGCATCGCCACCGACAGGCCGAGCGGTGCGCCGTAGGCGACCGTCTGCAGCACGACGGGGTGCACGCTCACCCGCCTGCGGATCAGCGGCGCGGCGATCCCCGCCACCACCATCCCCCAGGCGGTTGCCCTGATCGCCCTCGAGAGCCGCACTGGGCGCGAGTATATGGCGGGCTCACACGGCAGTCGCGCTGCGCGGCTCCGTCGGCCGCGGGCCGTGAGAGCGCCCGCCGCGGCGGGCGCGAGAGCGTGGGCTAGCCGGGCAGCGGATCGCCCGCGTCGGCCGGGCGCAGCCCGGCCGCGCGGCTCTGCGGCGCCGCGGAGCTGTCGAGCTCGGCTTCCTCGCCCTCCCCCGCGCCCGCATCCGGAGCGCCCGGGGAGCGCGGCTCCGAGCAGGCCTGGACGAACGCCGCCACGATCGGGCTCTGCTCGTCGGCCTCGGGGTGCCACTGCACGCCGAGCACGAACCTGCGCCCGGGCAGCTCGATCGCCTCCGGGAGCTCGTCGAGCGTCGAGGAGCCGCTCACGACCAACCCCTCGCCGAGCCTGTCGACCCCCTGGTGGTGGTGGGAGAGGGTCACGTGCACGAGCTCGCCGGTGGCGCTCGCCGCGAGCGAACCCTCGGCGAGCGCGACGTCGTGGTCGGCGCCGTCGAAGGAGCCGAGCACGCGCCTGTGCTCCTCGTGGCCGACGTGGTCGGGCAGGTGCTGGACGAGCGTGCCGCCGCAGGCGACGTTGATCAGCTGCATCCCGCGGCAGATCCCGAGCACCGGCAGATCCCGAGCGATCGCCTCGCGTGCGATCGCGATTTCGAACGCGTCGCGCTCGGGGACCGTGTCGACCGTCTCCGGATGGGGCTCGTGGTCGTAGCTGGCGGGGTCGATGTCGGCGCCGCCGGTGAGCAGCAGGCCGTCGAACAGCTCGAGCGCCTGGCGCGGCTCGGCGACGAGTGCCTCGTCCGGCGGCAGGATCATCGCGATGCCCCCGGCGCGCTGCACGGCTTCGGCGTAGCTCATCGGCACCAGCGCCGCCTGCTGGTCCCACACCGCCCAGCGCGCGCGCTCGAGCGCCGAGCAGATCGCGATGACGGGCCTTCTCATGCTCCACACCATAGGATCAATGCACGCCGGAGGGCGCTCGCCCGCTGACGCGGGGCGAAACGGACACGACGAGAGGAGAGCTCATGAGCGAGCTGAGCACGGAGCTCGAGACGGTGAACGTACGCCACGCGGACGGCGCGGCGACGATCGAGCTGAACCGTCCACACGCCCTGAACGCGTGGAACGGGCAGTTCGGGGCAGACCTGCTCGCAGCACTCGATGCCGTCGCGGACGACGACGACGTGCGCGCGATCGTGATCACGGGCGCGGGGCGCGCGTTCTCCTCCGGGGCGGACCTGAAGGACCTCAACGTCGACACGACGCCCACGGGACGGCCGAACGTCTACAAGACGCTGACGGAGCGCTACCACCCGATCATGCGAGCCGTGCGCGAGGTACCCAAGCCCGTGGTGGCGTCCGTCAACGGCCCGGCGGTGGGGATCGGCTGCTCGCTCGCCCTGTGCTGCGATCTCATCGTCGCCGCCGAGAGCGCCTACTTCCTGCTCGCGTTCGTCAACATCGGCCTCGTCCCCGACGGCGGCTCCTCACTGTTCATGCCCTCGCGCGTGGGCATCGCGCGCGCGAGCGAGCTCGCTCTGCTCGGCGAGCGGCTCCCGGCGGCGAAGGCGCTCGACTGGGGCCTGATCAACCGCGTCGTGGCGGACGAGCGCCTCGAGGAGGAGACCGCGGCGCTCGCCGGACGGCTCGCCGCCGGGCCCACCCGCTCCTACGCAGGCACCAAGCGCGAGCTCAACAGCTGGCTGTACGCGCGGATGGACGAGCAGCTCGAGCTCGAGGCCCAGCTCCAGCAGGAGATGGCGGAGAGCGGCGACTTCCTGGAGGGCGCGATGGCGTTCGCCGAGAAGCGGGCTCCACGGTTCTCCGGCAGCTGACCGTTCCCGTCCCCCTCGCTACGCGCCCCGCCTCCCAGCCTGACTAGAATCCCCGCCGCCTTGGGCCACGTGATCTCCACAACGCTCGCGTTCTTCACGCCGCAGTCCGGCGGCTCTCCGAACGCGAACCAGATCAACAGCCTCTACAAGATCACGCTCTACATCGCGCTGGTGATCTTCGTGGTGGTGGAGGGCGCGCTCGTGTACGCGCTGGTCCGCTTCCGCGCGCGCAAGGGCGCGGTGCCCGCGCAGATCCGTGGCAACACGCGCCTGGAGATCGCGTGGACGGCGGGCGCCGCGGTGATCCTCGTCGCGCTCGCTGTGATCACGTTCGCGAAGCTCCCCTCGATCGTGAACCCGCCGAACTCCGGCCCCGGCGGCGCCGCACTGGCGAGCTCGGGCGGCGGCGAGCTGCTTGCGAGCTCCGAGCGCAAGCTCCCGCCGAACGGAAAAGCGCTCCGCATCACCGTGATCGGGCGCCAGTACCTGTGGCAGTACCTGTACCCGGGCGCCGCAGAACCCGACGGTCTCGGCGCCCCCTACTCCTACGAAACGATGGTGGTGCCCACGGACACCACCGTGAGCCTCGACATCGTCTCGGAGGACGTCGTGCACGCCTGGTGGATCCCGAAGCTCGGCGGGAAGTTCCAGGCCGTGCCCGGCTACCACAACTACACCTGGTTCAAGATCTCGAAGCCCGGGGATTACAAGGGCCAGTGCGCGTTCCTCTGCGGGCGCGCGCACGCGCGGATGATCGCGACGGTGCGGGCGGTGGCGCCGGCGCAGTTCGAAGCGTGGCTGGCGAACCAGAAGCGCCTGATCGCACAGGCGAACGCCGAAGCCAAGATCGCCCGCGCCAAGGTGGCGGGCCAGGTCGGTGCCAAGCAGGTTGAAAACCCCTAGGAGACGAGGAGAGCAGCAGAGCACATGGCGACGTACGTAGCCCCCGTCCCCCAGGTGACAGCCACGAGCGCCGCGCGCGAGCGCACCGGCTGGACGAGCTGGCTGACCACCACCGACCACAAGCGGATCGGGATCATGTACATGGTCACGACGTTCGTCTTCTTCTGCCTCGGCGGCGTCGAGGCGCTGATGATGCGCCTGCAGCTGGGCGCCCCGAACAACGCGCTGGTGACCCCCACCACCTACAACGCGCTGTTCACGATGCACGGCTCGACGATGGTGTTCCTGTTCGTCGTGCCGATGATGGCGGGGCTCGCGAACTACTTCGTCCCGCTGATGATCGGCGCGCGCGACATGGCCTTCCCGCGTCTGAACGCGCTCTCCTACTGGCTGCTGCTGGCGGGCGGCATCGTCTTCTACTCCTCGCTGTTCTTCAACCCGCCGGAAGCGGGCTGGACGAGCGCGGTGCCGCTCGCGGAATCGCTGTTCTCACCCAACGGCGGCCAGGACGCGTGGATCTACCTCGTCCATCTGACAGGCCTGTCCTCGCTGCTCGGCGCGATCAACCTCTACGCGACGATCGCCAACATGCGCGCCCGCGGCATGAGCTGGGGGCGCCTGCCGCTGTTCGTGTGGACGATCCTCACCTACTCGGTGCTGCTGATCTTCGCGCTGCCCGTCATCGCCGCCGCCGTCACGATGCTGCTGGCGGACCGGCACTGGGGAACGCACTTCTTCGACCCCGCCAACGGCGGCTCGGCGATCCTCTGGCAGCACCTGTTCTGGTTCTTCGGGCACCCCGAGGTCTACATCATGGTGCTGCCCGGCTTCGGGCTGATCTCCGAGATCCTGCCCGTGTTCGCGCGCAAGCCGATCTTCGGCTACCGCGCGATCGCCGCCTCCACGGTGGCGATCGCGTTCCTCGGGTTCCTCACCTGGGCCCACCACATGTTCGCCGCGCCCGTGCCCGAGGCGATCCTCGTGTTCGTGATGCTGAGCTCCTACCTGATCGCGGTGCCCACCGGGGTGAAGGTGCTCAACTGGGTCGCCACGTTGTGGCGCGGCACGATCGAATTCAAGACGCCGCTGCTGTTCTGCGTGAGCGCCATCAGCATCTTCCTGATCGGGGGGCTGTCGGGGATCTTCCTCGCGACGTTCCCGATCGACTGGCAGGTCAACGAAACCTACTTCGTCGTCGCGCACCTGCACTTCGTGCTGATGGGCGGCGCGGTGCTCACGATCTTCGCGGGCATCTACTACTGGTTCCCGAAGATCACCGGCCGGATGATGAGCGAGGGGCTCGGACGGCTCAGCGTCGCGCTGATGGTGATCGGGATCCTCGTGACGTTCCTGATCCAGCACGTGATCGGGCTTGACGGCATGCCGCGCCGGGTGTACGAGTACCCCGACGTGGGGAACCTGCCGCTCTACAACGCCATCTCCACCGTCGGCTCGTTCATCATCGCCGCCGGGGTGCTGGCGACGATCGTGAACGTCGCCCACTCGCTCAACCACGGAGCCGTGGCCGGCCCGGACCCGTGGAAGGCGAACACGCTCGAGTGGTTCACGCCCTCGCCGCCGCCCGCCAACAACTTCGACGTCGTACCGCGCGTGCGCTCCTCGGAACCGATGAAGGACATCCGGCGCGAGATCGAGCGGCGCACGGGAGACAGTGGGGCGGGCAGCACCGTGACCGTGCCCACCGGGGCGACGCAGGTGGGGGTCTAGATGGCCTCGCTGCCACCGGGCGGCGCCGCGCGCGCGATCGACGCGCCCGCGCTCGGCCTCGCGCCGCGCACGCGCCAGCTGCTGAGCGACTACGTCGAGCTCACCAAGCCGAAGGTGCAGTCGCTGCTGCTCCTCACCACCGTCGCGACGATGTACGTCGCGGGTGACCCCTCGCCGCTGCTCGTCGCGCTCACGTGCCTCGGCGGCTACCTCTCGGCGGGCGGCGCGGGCGCCGTCAACCACTGGTTCGACCGCGACATCGACGCGCAGATGTCGCGCACGGCGAACCGCCCGGTCCCCTCCGGACGCGTGGCGCCCGCCGCCGCGCTCGCGTTCGGCTGCACGCTCGCGCTGCTGTCGGTGCTCGAGCTGTCGCTCGCCGTCAACCCGCTTGCGGCGGCGTTGTCGTTCGCCGGCTTCCTCGGCTACGTGTTCATCTACACCGTGTGGCTGAAGCGGCGCACGCCCCAGAACATCGTGATCGGCGGCGCCGCGGGGGCGATCCCCCCGCTCGTCGGCTGGGCGGCGGTGACCGGGTCGCTGAGCGGGACGGCGGTGATCCTCTTCTTCATCGTGTTCTTCTGGACCCCGCCCCACTTCTGGGCGCTCTCGCTGCTGATGCAGGGGGAGTACCGCAAGGTGGGGATCCCGATGCTGCCCGTCGTCCGCGGCGAGGCGGAGACGCGGCGCCAGATCCTGCTGTACGCCGTGCTGCTGTACGCGGTGACACAGCTTCCCTTCTGCGCGGGCGGCTTCGGTGTGATCTACCTCGCGTCCTCGCTCCTGCTGGGACTCGCGTTCATCGCGATGGCGGTGCGCCTGTACCGTCGCGCCGACCGCGTCTCGGCGCTCCAGACCTACCTGTTCTCGCTCGCCTACCTGGCGCTGCTGTTCTGCGCGATGGTGGCGGACGCACACCTGTAGAATCGGCGCCCGCGATGATGACCCGCCGCCTCGCGCGCAAGAACATCCGCACCGGCCTCGTGGTGGCGGCTATCTGCATGGTGATGTTCGGCCTCACGTTCGTCGTCGCCGCCGTCTACATCTCATGAGCCCGCTCGAGCCCGACGTCCCGCCGGCGGGCGAGGAGATCCATCTCCCCGGCCCGTCCGTGCTGCCGCCGCTGACGGCGCTCGGCATCACGCTGCTGATCGTCGGCCTCACGACGTACTTCGAGCTCAGCATCATCGGCGGCGTGCTCACCGTCTACTGCGTGGTGCGCTGGATCAAAGAGTCGCGCGCCGAGCTCGACGAGCTCCCGCTCGAGGCGCCCGGCGACCACTAGGGCAGCGCGGGCACCAGCGGCGCCGTGAAGCGCCGGGCGCGGGCCTTCACCCGCGCCCGGGCTTGCGAGAGTGGCGCGCCTGCCTCCCCCGGAAGGCGCGCCCTCCCGTCACCCCACGGCCGCCCCGGTTGGCACCGGGCAGATGGCTCCGTCCTCGGTCCAGCAGCGGACCACGTCGCGGACGGAAAGGATCCCGACCGTGTCGCCACGGTCGAGCACGATCAGATGACGGAACCCGCCGCGCACCATCGCCGCGGCGGCCTCCTCGAGCGACCACTCGGGGGTCGCGTATACGACGTCGCGCGTGAGGTGGTCGGCGACGGTCTCGCTGTCCGGGTCCTGCCCGCCGCCCACCGACACCAGCACGTCGCGCTCGGTGATGATCCCCGGTCCGTGGCCGTCCGGGTCCATCACCACCGCCGCGCCGACCTGGCGCGCGGACATCAGGCGCGCCACCGCACGCAGGCTGTGCCCCGGGCCGACCGTGAGGACCATCTCGCTCATGCCGTCCCTAACTTGCATGGTCTCGCCTCCGCTCTTGCTGGATGCCCTTCAGAACCCGCATGACCGTCCTTGAGGCGCCCCGACTGCCCGTTCGAGGACCCTCGCTGAACTTGCAACGATTGACTCAATGTATTACTCCTGACCGAAGTCGTCAAGGTCATCGCCGTCCCGGGGACGGAGGCATTAGGATCCCGCTCCCGATGGAGAGGACCGCCGCCGAGAGCCAGCTCGCCAAAGGAGCGCAGGAGCGCGATGTCTAGGCGCCGCTCGGTCACCGTCGCAGCCGTCGCAGCCGTGATCGCCGTCGCGATCGGCATCGCCCTGAGCTACGCGATCCACTGGTTCCCGGTGGCAGCCGCCAAGCAGGCCAAGGAAACCGACACGCTCTACCACGTCCTCGTGATCGCCTCGATCCCGATCTTCGTGCTCGTCGTGACGGTCGTCCTGTACTCGGTGTGGCAGTTCCGGATGAGGCCCGGCGAGGAGCTCAAGGACGGCGCCCCGATCCACGGCAACACGCGCCTCGAGGTCTTCTGGACGGCGCTCCCCACCGCGCTGCTGCTCGGCCTCATCGGCTACTCGTTCGTCGTCCTGCGCAACAACGAAAAAAAGCCCGCGAACGAGATCCAGATCGGGGTGACGGGCCAGCAGTTCGCCTGGACCTACCAGTACCCGCCGTCGGTGACGGGCGGAGCGCCGCTCAACAGCTACCAGCTGTACGTGCCCGAGGGCCGCTCGGTGCTGTTCAACATCCGCTCCAAGGACGTCATCCACGCCTTCTGGGTCCCCGCCTTCCGCCTGCAGGTGGACGCCGTGCCGGGGATCACGACGCACTGGCGCGTGACGCCGACGCGGCTGGGCTCCTATCCGGTCGTCTGCAACCTGCTCTGCGGGCTCGGCCACGCGCTCATGCGCTCCACCATCCACGTCGTCACCCCCGCCGCCTTCCGTGCCTGGGTCGCCTCCCAGCCGGCGGGCGGCGCGTCCACCTCCACGACCGGCTCGCAGGCCGCCGGCGGCGGTTCGGCTGCCGCGGGCAAGGGATAATCTTGGGGAGTCGGATGAGCGTTCGCGAGGCGAGAAGCTGATGGCAGCAAGGATCAAAGCCCCGGGCTACTACCGCGCGATCGTGCTGATGCTCGTCGCGGTGCTGTTCTCCGCTGGCCTCACGTGGGTCGTGCGCAGCTCCACCGGGCACTCCACCTACCAGCACTTCCTCGACGCCAACGCGATCCTCACGGTCGGCCTGCTCGCCGTCCCGCTCGCCTTCCTGATCGGCATCGGCGGCTTCGACTACTGGTTCTACTGGGCCGCCGGCCGCCGCACCCGCCCCGAGGACCACTCGGGCCACGGCGCCTACACGTGGAAGGACTACTTCCGGATCAACACCGACCACAAGGTGATCGGGATCCAGTACACGGTCAACTCGTTCATCTTCCTGCTGATCGGCGGGCTGATCGCGATGCTGATGCGCGCTCAGCTGGCGCAGCCGGGGTCGCACTTCGTGGACGGCAACACGTTCAACGCGCTGTTCTCGGTACACGCGTCGATCCTCATCTTCCTGTTCATCATCCCGGTGTTCGCGGGGCTCGGCAACTACGTCATCCCGCTGATGATCGGCGCCCCCGACATGGCGTTCCCGCGCCTGAACGCGCTGTCGTTCTGGCTGCTGCCCGTCGCCGGCGTGATCATGCTGGCCAGCTTCTTCGCGCCGGGCGGCGCCTTCGCCGACGGCTGGACGGCATACGCGCCGCTGTCGGTGAACGCTCCCATCGGCCAGACCTTCTTCTCGATCGCGGTGCAGTTCGCGGGGGCCTCCTCGATCATGACCGCGCTCAACTTCCTCGTCACCATCATCACGATGCGCGCGCCGGGGATGAGCTTCTTCCGGATGCCGCTGCTCGTGTGGGCGAACTTCGCGACCTCGCTGCTCGTCGTGATCGCCACCCCGTTCATCGCCGCCTCGCAGTTCTTCGTGCTGCTCGACCGCGCGCTCGGCTTCGCCTTCTTCAACGCGGCGAAGGGCGGCGACGTGCTCATGTACCAGCACGTCTTCTGGTTCTACTCGCACCCCGCGGTCTACATCATGATGCTGCCCGGCTTCGGGATCATCAGCGAAATCATCGCCGTGAAGTCGCGCAAGCCGATCTTCGGCTACCGCATGATGGCGTTCTCGCTGCTCGCGATCGTGGGCCTCGGCTTCACCGTGTGGGCGCACCACATGTTCACCTCGGGGATGGCGAACTGGATCCGCATCCCGATGGCGATCACCACCGCCATCATCGCCGTGCCGACGGGCATCAAGATCTTCTCCTGGCTCGCCACGCTGTGGCGAGGGGTGCTGCATCTCGATACGCCGATGCTGTTCGCGCTCGGGTTCCTGACGACGTTCACGCTGGGCGGGATCAGCGGCGTGATGCTCGCGATGGTGCCGTTCGACATCCACGTGAGCGCCACCTACTTCATCGTCGCCCACATCCACTACGTGCTCTTCGGCGGCTCGCTGATGACGATCTTCGCGGGCGTCTACTACTGGTTCCCGAAGATGACCGGGCGGATGTACGACGAGCGCCTGGGCAAGTGGCACTTCTGGTCGACGCTGATCCTGATGAACCTCACGTTCGGCCCGATGCACGTCATCGGCCTGCAGGGGATGCCGCGCCGCGTGTCCACCTACGCGACGCAGTTCGCCGACCTCAACCTGTTCATCTCGATCGCGAGCTTCGCCCTCGGCCTGAGCGTGCTGCTGTTCGTCTACAACATCGTCACGAGCTGGCGCGGCGGCCCGCGCACCGTGTCCAACCCGTGGCGCGGGATGACGCTCGAGTGGCAGGTGAGCTCGCCCCCGCCGGTGTTCAACTTCGACCGCGTCCCCACGGTGGTGGGCGGCCCCTACGAGTACGGCGTGCCGGGAGCGGTGCACGGCATCTTCGCGCCTGCTCCCGCGACGGTGGGCGCGGGCTCCGGGTCCGGCACCGGCGTGGTGAGGGCACCGAGCGAGTGATGGGAGGCGTGCGCGCATGAGCGAAGTGCTGGTGGTGGCGAACCGGACCCTCGGCGGCGAGAAGCTGCTCGAGGCCGTTCGCGCGCGCGTGGCGGAGGGCTCGACGAAGTTCCGCCTGGTGGTCCCCCAGAGCCAGCCCTCGGCGGGGCTCGTGATCTACGACGAGGCGGTCCGCGAATCGGCTCAGGTGCGCGTCGACCTCGCGCTCGAGGCGGTGGCCGCCGAGGGGATCCAGGCGACCGGCGAGGTGGGCGACCCCGACCCGTTCCTCGCGACGATGGACGCCGTCGCCGAGCGCCGCCCCGACGCGATCATCATCTCCACCTACCCGGCTCAGCACTCGGGCTGGCTGCGCCGCGACCTGATCGAACGGATCGAGAACGCCTCGGGCCTGCCCGTCGAGCACGTGGAGGTGGACCTCGAGCACGACGGCACGCAGTTCAACGTGACGCTCGTCGTCGCCAACAAGACCTCGAGCGGCGAGGAGCTGATCGAGCACCTGAAGGCGAAGGCGGCGCGGGACGAACACCGGCTGTTCGTCGCGGTCGTCCCCCAGCTCGACGGCAGGGGCCACTCGCCGCGCGAGGCGCGCTCGCGCCTGGCGAAGATGCTCGACCGGCTCCACGAGGCGGGCCTGCTCAGCTCGGGCATGATCGGCGACCCCGACCCCTACACCGCGGTGATGAACGCGCTCGAGCTGTTCCGGGTGGACGACGTCGTCATCTCGACGCTGCCCGGCGAGCGCTCCGGCTGGCTGCGCTCGAACCTGATCGAGCGCGTGCGCAACGCCACGTCGCTGCCGGTGGAGCACATCGAAGTCAACCCGCAGGAGAGCACGACGGCGGCTCCGGCCGCCTGAGGGAGAGCGATGGAGGCAGCCAGCGTAGCCCACGCAGAAGGCCACGGCGGGCACGAGCACGCCGCGCCCCCGCCCGCGCACCGCAGCTCGCGCGTCGAGCCGCAGCTGCTCGGGATGCTGCTTTTCATCATCTCCGAGGTGATGGTCTTCGGGGCCTTCTTCACGGCCTACTTCTTCATCCGCGTCGCACAGGGGGACCCGTGGCCGGCCCACGGCACCACCCTCCCGGTGGAGGTGGCGGGCGTCAACACGGCGATCCTGGTGTCGTCGTCGTTCACGCTGCACTGGGCGGAGAAGGCGATCAAGGCGGGCAACCACTTCGGGCTGAAGGCGGGCATGCTCACCACGTTCCTGCTCGGCTGCACGTTCCTCTTCATCCAGATCAACGAGTACGCCAACATCGGCTTCGCCCCCCAGGACGCTGCGCAGCAGACGATCTTCTACTCGCTCACGGGCCTGCACGGGGCGCACGTGTTCATCGGGCTGCTGCTGCTCCTGTTCGTCACGATCCGCTCGTTCCGTGGCCACTACAGCCCGGAGGAGCATCGCGGCGTGGAGGTGCCGGGCATCTACTGGCACTTCGTCGACGTGATGTGGCTGGTCGTCTACACCACCGTCTACATCCTCTGAGCGCGCGCGTGGCGGCGCGGCGGGACCCGTAGTGCTCAACCCGCTGCGCTCCGAGGGCGAGGCCTTCCGCTTCCTGCTCTACGCGCTCGTCGTGTTCGTCGTCGTCGTCGGCACGATCTTGATCGTGCGGGCGATCGTCTAGGCGAGCTGCTCGCCGGGGCACCAAGCGCTCGGCAGGTGCTCACACCCGCCGGCCGCCTTCGCCGCGCCGTCGCCGGCTGGGACCGGCGCGCCTCTCGGCCCCTATTGCGCCTCCATGTTCGCGAGGCATGCCTCCGCATCGGCGAGCCTCATGTCAGGGCGGCCCGAATCCATCCCCGCCACGACCCGGGAAGTCGCGGCATCGACGAGCAGCCAGTACGTTCGATCACCCTCGCGGCCAGCTCGCTCGAGCCAAAGGCCGTGCTGCCCGGCCGCGCGTCGCAGCTGCTCTGCCCGCGCCCACCAGCCCGCTTCGCCGGCGAAAGAGTCCGCGATGATCGCCATGCGCAGATCGTAGAGCGCGCTTCGCCACTCGGTGACGAGCGCAGGCCACGGCCGGGCGGCCGGTGAGGCCTATTTGACGACGAGCGTGCCGTACATGCCCGCCGAGCGGTGCCCGGGGGCCTCGCAGAAGAACGTGTAGGTGCCCGTCTTGAGGCTCACTTTGACGACGGCGGTGCCCTTCGTCGTGAAGGCGCTTTTGCCGATCACCGACCCCTTGGGACTCGCGCCGCCTTCGCCCGTTTCGATCGCGATGTTGTGCGAGACGCCCGAGGTGTTGGGCATTTCCACCGTCACGGAGCCCGCCGTCGCCGCCGCCTTGTTGGTGACGTAGGCGAGCTGGCCGGTCGGGCTGGCGGGGATCGACAGCTTGCCCCCCTTCTCCACCGCGGGCTTGCCTGCACCCGGCGCTTCGACGGCGCTGGCGAGCAGGCCCGTGTCTTTGCCGGGCTGGTCGACGGCGCCGGCGACGTAGGCGGCGATGTTCCTGAGGGTTGCGCCGCTCGCGAGGTCTTTGGGCATCGCGCCTTCGGGGTTGGGGATTTTCACCTGGCCTTCGACGGCGCCGCGCACGGAGCCACGGCCGAGGCCTTCGCGGATGCTCGCACGGAAGGCTTCATCGAGGTCCGGGCCCACCGTGCCCTTCGTGCTCGCCCGTTCGAGCGCGTGACAGGAGCCGCATTTCGCGACGAACGCCTGCTTGCCGGCGATCAGGTTGACGTTGTCGGCGCCCTTCACCGACGTCGAGCAGCCGGCGATCGGCAGCGCCGCGGCAGCCAGCAGCGCACCCGCAGCCGCTCGGCAACCGGGCGTACGGATGCCCGCACGCGGTGGTCGCCGCGCGGGCGCACGAGGGTCTCTGAAGCTCATGGGCGCGGAACACTATCCAAACCGGCGGCAGCCGGGGACCGCAACGGGGCGGGGTTCAGGGGGCGCCCAGCGTCTCCAACTCGCCGCCCGCAGCCGCCAGCACGCCGCGCGCCACGCCCTCCCACGACCATCGCTCGCGCACGGCGCGCACGAGCCCCTCGCGCGTGCGCAGGCGGAGGTCGGCTCCGGCCCCCAGCCAGCCGGTGATGCAGGCCGCGAGCGACACCACCGCGCCGTCGTCGACGTCGAACGACAGCCACCGCCCCGCCTCCGCAGGCACCTCGCCCGCGAGCTGCTCGCTCACCTCGGAGAGGCCCGAGTGACGGGCGCTCACGGGCAGCGAGCCGCACGCCGCCGCCTCCACCGCCACCATCCCGAAGGCCTCCGGGAACGTGCTCGGCATGACCGTCGCGCTGCACGCGGGCAGCAGCTCGGCGAGCTCCTCGTGCTCGAGCCGGCCGGTGAGAGTGACGCGCTCGCGCAGCGGTGCGGCGGCGCCGAGATAGCGCTTGCGCTGCTCGCCGTCCAAGCCCTCGAGGAACGCGATCAGGTGGCGCAGAGGGCGCGCGGGAGCGTTCGGATCCTCGAGCGCGCGCCCGGCGCGCGCGACCTCGCAGGCAGCTTCGAGGTCGCCGTCCGCGAGCGCCGCGAGCAGCCGCTCCACCCCCTCGCGGTACGCGCCGAAGCCCACGAGCACGAGGCTCGCGCGCGGCACCTGCTCGAGCACCAGCGGCCAGGCGGCGAGCAGCAGGTCTACGCCCTTGCTGACGATCAGCTTGCCGACGAACGCCACGAGCTCGCCGTCCTGCGGGCGCAGGCGCTCGAGCGCCTGCGCCGCCTCGAGCTCGTCGCGGGCGAACGCGCTCGCCGCCTGGTCGGGCTCCGCCCCGGTGTGCCCCGACGCCTCGGCGCCGGCGCGCAGGCTCGCGGCGAGCTGCTCCACGCCGGCGGCGGCGCGGGCGGGCTCGCGCGGTGTGAAGCGCTCGACGTCCACCCCGGGGGGGCCGAGGCGCGTGCGCTCGATCAGCCAGCTCTCCCCGCCCAGCGCCTCCCACAGGCTCTCGGCGGTGTGGCGGGAGCCGACGAGCACGCCGCGCGCGCCGAGCAGCCCCTCGCGCGCGGGATCGAGGAAGCGCTCCGGCTGCGGCTTGACCGTGTACTCCAGCGCGCTGCCGTGCACCTTCACGGCGTAGGGCACGCCGTCCTCCAGGCCGCGGGCGAGGATCGCCGGCCCCATCACCAGGTGGTTGGCGAGCGCGAGCTGGGGGTCCGCGAGCGCAGCCACCTCGCGCACCGCCGCCACGTTGGCGTCGAGGTAGCGCGCCACCTCCTCGTCGCTGCAGTCGGCGTAGGTCCGCGCCTGCACGCCCTCGTAGCGGTCGGCGACGTACACGGGCAGCAACCCCCCGATGTCGGGCCTGTAGACCGTGCAGCGCCCGCCCTCGGCCCCCTCTCGCTCGGGGCGGGGAGCTCGCGCACGCGCAGCGCGCCCCCGTCCCAGTCGCCGTATGCGGTGACGAACGCGTGCTCCTCCGGGTGGCGCTCCTGGCAGAGCAGGTGCACCTCGTGACCCAGCCGCACGAGCGCCGCCGCGAGCCTCGCGTTGTAGACGTTCGAGCCGGTGCCCCCGAGCAGGTAGCCGTGGAAGATCAGGACGCGCACGCCGCGCAAGCCTAGCCACGGCCGTACACGTGCCCGGGGGGCCCTCCGGTAGAGTGCCGACGGTGAGCAACCAGCGCTACCGCCTGCGGGCTCCCGCCAACGGGCGCGAATACTTCGTCGAGGCCCAGCCCAGCGAGGTCTACCGCGACCGCGAGAGCGGCGAGGCGCTCCAGATCGTGGGCAAGGTGCTGCCGCTCGCCCCCTCGCAGTCGCGGCTGCCGTGGGCTGTCGAGAACCTGCGCTTCTGCCCCTGGTGCGGGCAGCTCGCGCAGCGTGACCTGAACGACTGCCCCACCTGCGGCCGGCGCATGGGGCCGCTGCGAACTCCTACGGGCGCCTAGCCGCCGTGGGGCACGAGCGCAAGCAGAGCACGCTCTCGGGGCCGGCGGGCGGGCGCCGCGCCGCGCCGCGCCGCCTGCGAGCCCTGATCGCGGCGATCGCCGCACTCGCGTGCGTCGCTGTGCTCGCCTCCTGTGGCGGGAGCAGCGTGTCTGTGGCGGTGCCGAAGACCACCCCCCACATCACCCCGCCAACCGACACGAACGCCGAAAAGGCCGCCGCGCAGACGACCTCGACGACGAGCACCGCCGGGAAAACCACGACCAGCGGCGGCGAAACCTCCTCAGGCGGCGAAACCGGTGGCTCTGAATCGAGCGAAAGCTCTTCCGAATCCTCGGGCGGGACCGGCGGCGGAACCTCCGCGGGCGGCGAAAAAGAATCGGAATCCTCCAAATCCGAAGGCACCAAAGGCGGAAGCGAAGCCGGCGGCGGGGGCTCGAGCCCCACGGGCGGAGCGAGCGCTCCGTAGATCCTACGCAGGCCGTCAGAGCCGCCGGGGAGGAGTGGGGCGGTGTCCCAGGAGAACGTGGAGATCGTGCGGCGGGTGATGGGGTGCTTCGCCGACCAGGACGTCGAGGCGGCGCTCGCGGACATCCACCCGCAGGCGACGCTCGACTGGTCGAACTCGGATGCGCTCGACCGCGGCGTCTACACGGGCCATGCGGGATGGCGCTCCTTCTTGCAGGCGCGCGACGAGGCCCTCGGAGCACGACGCTTCGATGCCGTCGAGCTGCTCGCTCCCGACGCCGATACGGTCGTGCTCATCGGACGTGTGCGCGAGCAGGGACGCGCGAGCGGAATCGAAGTGGAGACGCAGGGAGCCGCCGTATGCACGCTGCGCGGGGGGAAGATCGTCTGCTTCAAGATCTACCAGTCGAGCGCGGAGGCTCTCAAAGCTGTGGGGCTCGAGGAGTAGGCCAGCCACGCCGGCGAGGTGTCAGCGCCGCGATGGCAGCCGGCGGCGCGATGACAGCCGTCTGCGCAGGATGCTCACCCTGCCACAGGCGGTAACGCGCGCGGGCGCCGGACGGCGCCCGCGCGGTACGCACCGCGCCGCATGGCGTGGAGACGACGCCGCTAGGGCGTTGAGATCAGGGTGGCGCTGTAGGTGAGGCGCGCAGTCTGGTACAGGCAGTAGTACTGCACCGAGCTACCCACCTGCGTGTGGACCGTCTGCGAGCTCGTGCTGGTGCACTGGCTCTTCTGGCGGCTGGCACGCCACGAGGTGTCGTTTCCGAAGCCGAGCGCGAGCGACGGCGCCCAGGTGGGAACGGTGAGCGCGACGATGTCGCCCTTCTTCACCTTGATCGTGGTTTCCAGCGGGAACTGGACGGTCTTGCCGAAGTACGGTTCGAGTTTCACCGTCGGGCTCGACGCGATCAGCTTGTACGTCAGACGCGGCTTCGCCACCGGGCGCAGGATCGCGATGCCCGCTTCCGAGGGACCGCCCTCGTTCGTGTTGAAGAACTTGATCTGCGTCGCATTCGGCTTGCCCAGCGTGATCGTCCAGGCGACGATCGAGCCGGCGCGAGGCGTGCTCAGCGGCTTGTTGCTGCTCCCCACCTTGGCCTGGAAGCCCGTGGTGCGGCTGACCGCCAGACACGGGCTCGCAGGACAGCTGGGCACCGTGGCGGGGGTGGTGGCGGGCAGGACGCCCACTTCGGCGAGCGTCGCCGATGCGACGCCGGGAACGGCGAGGGCGAGCGCGGAGCTCGCGAGAAGTGCGGGATAGATGCGTTTCATGTGTGGCCTACAACACGCGCGCACGCCGGAGGTAGCGGTCTGAATATTTCGCTAGGAACCGGCGAGTTCCTGCGCCGCTGCGTCGATCTGCGCGGGATCGCCCGCGCTCGGCTTCCACGGCAGGCGCAGCGGGTCCTCGTCGTAGCGCGGAATGACGTGCACGTGGAAGTGGAAGACCGTCTGCCAGGCGGCTGCGCCGCACGAGTTCAGCAGGTTCACGCCGTCGGCTCCGAGGCGCTCCTTCACGCGGCCGGCGAGCCGCTGGGCGGCCCGCGCGGTCGCCGCCAGATCCTCCGCGCCGACGCTGAGCAGGTCCTCGGCGTGGGCGCGCGGCACCACCAGCGCGTGCCCACGCGTGGCGGGGGCGATGTCCATGAAGGCGATCGTGCGCTCGTCCTCGTCCACGATCCGGGCCGGGAGCTCGCCGGCGACGATCTTGCAGAAGAGGCAGTCGGGATGTGCCATCGCCGGAAGCCTAGATGTTCTGCAGGAGCTTGCGCGCGAGCACAACGGCGTCGCTGCGGGTGCGCACCTCGCCCGCGAACTGCGCCGCTGCGAGGCCGTCGAGCAGCTCGCCGAGGCGCGGGCCCTCGGGTATGCCGAGCTCGTCCGCAAGCTCATCGCCGCGCAGCAGCGGGCGCGGTGGGCCGTCGGCGCGCCAGCGCAGTGCCTCGCCCAGCATCGCGCGGGCGAGCGCGAGGTGGGCCTCGATCGACTCCTCGGCGCGGTCACCGCGCGTCGCGAGCCGGTCGGCGACCGACAGCAGCGTAACGTCGACCTCCACAGGCGAGCAGCCGCGCAGGTAGGCGAAGACGGTCCTGCGTGCGAGCGGCTGGGGCCGGTGCACGAGGAAGCCGAGATCGAGATGGTGGCGGGCGAGCGCGGCGACGTGCGCGCGCAGCCGCTCGCTCGCGCGCAGGCGCCCGAGGACCTCGCGGGCGAGCTCGGCGCCGCGGACGTCGTGGCCGAAGAACGTCACGTGCCCGCCGGGGGCGCGTACCTCGCGCGTGAGCGGCTTGGCGGCGTCGTGGAGCAGCGCTCCCCAGCGCAGCGCCTGCGCCCGCGTCAGCTCGTCGGCGAGCGGCTCCGCCAGCAGCGCGTCGAGCTCGGCCCCGGCGGCGTCTTCGAGCTCCAGCACACGTGCCCGCTCGGACCCATCCGGCGCGGCGAGCGCCGCCGTCTGGTCGAGCACCTCGAGGGTGTGCCCGTACACGTCGAGATGGTGGTAGCGGTTCTGCTCGACGCCCTTCGTAGCCGTGAGCTCCGGCAGCACCACGGCGAGAGCGCCCAGCTCGTCGAGCAGCTCGAGGCCGTCGCGCGGCGCCGGCGCGGCGACGATCCGCCGCAGCTCCATGAACACGCGCTCGGGGGACACCGTAGTGAGCTCCAAGACGTGCTCACGGGCGCGTCTCTCGGTGTCCGGCTCGGCGCGCAGCCCGAGCTCCACCGACATCCTCACGAGCCGCAGGACGCGCAGGGCGTCGCTCGAGAAGGCGGCGGGGCTCGCCATCCGCAGGAGCCCGGCGTCGAGATCGCGGGCGCCGTCCAGCGGATCGATCAGCTCCTCGCCGGCGAGCGGCTGGGCGATCGCGTTGATGCTGAAGTCGCGCTGGGCGAGGTCCGCCTCGATGCTGCCGCCGCGCAGCGGCTCGACGTCGAGCTGCCAGGAGCGGTTGCGGGCGACCACCCGCCAGGAGCCGAACTCCTCTGAGAGCGCGAAGGACGCCGCCCCCCCGGCCGCGCGCGCCACCGCCCGCGCGGCGCGTGCCGGGTCTGCGTCGACGACGACGTCGAAGTCGCTCGTGGGGCGCCCCAGCAGGCGGTCGCGCACGGCGCCGCCCACCAGCCAGGCGCGCTCGCCGGCGAGCCCCCGGCGCGCGGCGTCGAGCGCTTCGCTCATGCTGCGGTTGGGGCGCGCTGCGCGTGCTGCTCGCGCGCCTGGTGCGGCAGCGCGGCGCCATCGCGGTGATACAGCCGCGGGACGCGCGCCGTGAGGCCGCAGGTGACCTCGTAGTTGATCGTGTCGAGCCGCCGCGCCACCTCCTCCGCCGTGATCCGCTCGGTGCCCTGGAGCCCGATCAGGATCGCGGGCTCGCCGCGCAGTTCGCGCGCCCGCTCGTCCTCGCCGAGCTCCACCGCCACGCTGTCCATGCTCACGGTCCCCACGAGCGGATGCCTGAGACCGGCGATGAGCACGTCTGCGTTGTTCGAGAGGCCTCTGCGCCAGCCGTCGCCGTAGCCGAGCGGGAGCATGCCCACCCACGTGTCGCCGTCGGCAACGTAGCGCCTGCCGTAGCCGACGCTCTGCCCGGCGGCGCACAACTTCACCTCCGCCACCCAGCTGCTGAGCTCGAGGGCGGGCTCGAGACCGCGAGCGGCGGGATCGCGCCCGAAGGGGTCCATGCCGTAGATGGAGACGCCGCAGCGGACCATGTCGAAGTGGGCTGCGGGATCGCGCAACGTGGCCGCGCTGTTCGCTGCGTGGACGATCAGCTCGGGCTGCTCGTCCTTGAGCGGGCGCGCCCACGCGCCGAACTCGGCGAGCTGTCCGGCGAAGAAGCCGCCGTCCTCGAGTTCGTCGGCGGTGGCGAAGTGAGTCATCAGCCCGGCGAGCTCCACTCCCTCCGCCTCGCGCGCCGCCTGCACGGCGTGCGAGGCCTCGCGCGCGTCGCGCGTGCCGAGGCGCCCCATCCCGGAGTCGAGCTTCACGTGCACCCGGCCACCGCCCGCGTCGCGAACCTCGCGCACGCCGCGCTCGCTCCAGACGAGCACCTCTGCCCCGGCGGCGAGCGCCTGCTCGAGCTCGGGCGGGCTGAGCGCCCCCATGACCAGCACGCGCACGTCGCGCAGGCCGGCGTCGCGCAGCTGGCGAAGCTCGCGACCGTCCGCCACCGCGAGCCAGCTCGCGCCGCCTGCGAGCGCGGCGCGAGCACTCGCCACCGCGCCGTGCCCATAGCCGTCCGCCTTCACCACCGCGCACAGCGCAGCGCCACGCAGATCCGAGCACAGGCGCGTGCAGTTGCGCTCGATCGAGGCGACGTTGACGCGCGCCTGCGCGCGGCGCTCCGGCGTCACCGGCCCGCTCCCCTGCCCGCCGAGCGCCGCCGCGGCGAGCGGCTGCGCGGGGCGCCGGATGCCTGCGCGCGCGGCTCCTCTGCGGTGCGTGCCGCCGGCAGCGCCTCGATCACATCGGATGCGATGACGCCCTCGACGACGCCGAGCCGGCGCGCCGCCTCGCGGCCCGCCTCGGCGTGCAGCCACACCCCGGCGCAAGCCGCCGCGAACGCGTCGAGCCCCTGGGCGAGCAGCGCCGCGATCACGCCGGTGAGGACATCGCCGGTGCCGGCGGTGGCGAGCGCAGGGGTGGCGCCGGGGCTCACCGCCACGCGGCCGTCGGGCTGGGCGATGAGGCTGTCGTCGCCCTTCAGCACGACCGTCGCGCCCGCTACGGCAGCGGCGGCACGCACATAGCGCAGCCGCTCGCGCTCGATCGCATCACTCTCGTACGCGAGCAGGCGCCCGAGCTCGCCCGCATGCGGGGTGAGCACCGTCGGCGCGCGGCGCGAGGCGAGGTCGCCGAGCCGCCGCGCGTGGGCGTTGAGCCCGTCGGCGTCGAGCACGAGCGGCACCGCCGCCTCGCGCGCGAGCCGGCGCGCGAACGCAGCCGCTTCTTCGCTGCGCCCGAGGCCCGGGCCGAGCGCGAGCGCGCCGCCACGCTCGGCGGCCCTCAGCACGTCCAGCGGCGGCGTCCTCCACGAGCCCGCCGCTGCCGTCTTCGGGCAGGCCGCGCGTCATCATCTCGGGCGTTCCGCCACCGGCGAGCACGGGCTGCAGCGACAGCGGGACGCATGCGGTGACGTAGCCGGCGCCCGCGCGCATGCTCGCGCGCGCCGCGAGCGCCGCCGCCCCCGAGAGCCCCCGGGAGCCGCCCGCGACGAGAACCTGGCCCGAGGTGAACTTCGTCCACGACGCATCTCGCCGCGGCAGCGTGCGCAGCACGGGCGGCCCGATCAGCCCCACCGCCGCCGTCATCGGTGCCCCCCCGGGAATGCCGATGTCCACCGTCTCGACGGCCCCCGCATGGCGCTTGCCCGGGTTGATCCAGAGACCCGGCTTGCCGGCGTGGAAGGTGACGGTGGCGGTTGCGTGAACGGCGAGGCCGCCGACGATGCCGGTGGAGGCATCGACGCCGCTCGGCACGTCCACCGCCACCGTCGGCGCCCGCGAGGCGTTGATCGCCTCGATCGCATCGGCAACCGCGCCGTGGGGCACCCCGTCGAAGCCCGTGCCGAGCAGCGCATCCACCACCGCCCCGCCGGCGCCGTCGAGCAGCGTGCCCGCACCGGCGCCACCGCGCTCGGCGCCCGAATCCCACGGGGTGCCGTCGAGCTGCACCGGCCCGTCTCCGGGGAGCCGCTCGAGGTTGATCCGCGCGTCCCCCTCATAATCGTCGGGCGACGCCACGCAGACGACCGTCACCTCGCGGCCGCCCTCGCGCAGGAGGCGCGCGACGACGAGCCCGTCGCCGCCGTTGTTGCCCTTCCCGCACACCACCGTCACCGGCCCGTCGGGCGCGATGCGCTCGACCGCGCGGGCGACGCCCCCGCCGGCGCGCTCCATCAGCTCGATCCCTTCGACGCCCCGCTCGGAGATCGCCCAGCGATCGATCGAGCGCATCGTCTCGGCATCCGGCAGCGGCGTGAGCCAGTCGGGCGGCGGATCCACGAACAGCGATGCTAGATGGTTGCCGCGTGCGGCTATCGCGTCCCGGGCTCCCGGGAGGGCTACTCGACGGTGACGGTCTTCGCGAGGTTCCGCGGCTGATCCACGTTCAGCCCGCGGTGGCGGGCGATCTGGTAGGCGAGCAGCTGCAGTGGCACGACGGCGAGGACCGGCTGCAGCATCCAGTCCACGGCGGGCACCGTGATGACGGCGTCGGCGTGTGCGGCGATCCGCTCGTCGCCCGCTGTCGTGATCGCGATCACCCGTGCCCCGCGGGCGCGTACCTCCTGCATGTTGGAGGCGAGCTTGTCGAGCACCGGCGAATCGGTGCCCACGCAGACAACCGGGGTGGAGTCGTCGAGCAGGGCGATCGGGCCGTGCTTCATCTCCCCTGCCGCGTAGGCGTCGGTGGCGATGTAGGAGATCTCCTTGAGCTTGAGCGCGCCCTCGAGCGCGATCGGCAGCCCGACGTGGCGCCCGATGTAGAGGAAGAAGTCGCTGCTCCAGAACGAGTTGGCGATCGGCCGCACCTGCTCCTCTGCGCCGGCGAGCACCTCGTCGATGCAGTGCGGCAGACGCTTGACGTCGGCGACGAGCTGCATCAGGCGCTCGCGCGCCAGCGAGCCGCGCAGCTCAGCGAGCCGCAGGCCGAGCAGGAGCATCACCGCCACCTGGCAGAGGAACGTCTTCGTCGCCGCGACGCCCACCTCGAGGCCCGCGCGCGTGAACAGCACCCCGTCCGAGTCGCGCGTCGCCTGCGAGCCCATCACGTTCGTCACCGCGAGCACGCGCGCGCCGCGCTCGCGCGCAAGGCGCATTGCGGCGAGCGTGTCGGCGGTCTCGCCCGACTGCGAGATCCCGATCACGAGGTCGTCGGGGCCGACAACCGGGTTGCGGTAGCGGTACTCGGAGGCGATGTCCATCTCGACCGGCACGCGCGCCCACTCTTCGATCGCGTAGCGCCCCACGAGGCCGGCGTGGTAGGAGGTGCCGCACGCGACGATGACGATGCGTCCGACGCCCTCGAGCAGGTCCTCGTCGAGGGCGCCGTCCTCGGCGAGGTCGACGCCGTCGGCGCGCGCGGTACGGTTCGCGATCGCCTCGGCGACGGCGTCTGCCTGTTCGTGGATCTCCTTGAGCATGAACGTCTCGAAGCCGCCCTTCTCCGCCGTCTCCTCATCCCAGTCGACGGTCACCTGCGGGCGCTCCACCGGCTCGCCCGCGGCGGTCGTGATCGTGACGTCCTCGGGGCGCAGCACGACGATCTCGCCGTTTTCCACGTACTGGACGCGGCGCGTGTGCGCGAGGAACGCGGGCACGGCGGAGGCGATGAACTGCTCGCCCTCGCCGCGCCCGACGACGAGCGGGCACTCGCGACGCGCGCCGACGAGCACGTCGGGCTCGTCGAGGCTCATCGCCACGAACGCGTAGTGGCCCTCGAGATGCGCGTACGCCGCCCGAACCGCCTCGCCGAGGTCGCCGGCGTAGAGGTCCGCGATCAGGTGCGCGATCACCTCGGCGTCGGTCTCGGACGTGAACACGACGCCCTTCGCGTGGAGCTCGTCCTTGAGCGTCATGTAGTTCTCGACGATCCCGTTGACGACGACGTGGACGCGGTCGCCGGTGTCGAAGTGCGGGTGCGCGTTCTCCTCGCTCACGCGTCCGTGCGTCGCCCAGCGCGTGTGGCCGATGCCCGTGCAGGCGGGCCGCTCCGCGATGGCGACGCCCCCTGCGCCGGCGCCCTGCGCCTCGTGCTCGATCTTCGCGCGCAGCGCGCTCAGGTTGCCCACCGAGCGGACCGCGGCGATCCGGTCCTCCGCGATGACGGAGATCCCGGCGGAGTCATAGCCCCGGTACTCGAGCTTGCCGAGACCCTCGAGCAGCAGGTCCATCACGGGACGTGCGCCGACGTAGCCAACGATGCCGCACATCGCAGCGACGATACCAGCGTCGCTCGAGGCCTCTGGGGCGCAGCTAGCCGAGCTCGCGCTCGACGAGCGCTGCGAGCCTGCTGCAGACCTCCTCGGCCTCCTCGTCGGTGGGGGCCTCCACCATCACCCGCACCAGCGGCTCGGTGCCGCTCGGGCGCACGAGCACCCGTCCCCGGCCCGACAGCTGCGATTCGGCGCTGCGAACCGCATCGCCGAGCTCGCGCGCGCCCTCGAGGGCGTCGCGGTCGCGAACGGGCACGTTGACGAGGCGCTGCGGGAGCTTGGACATCGCGTCGCGCTCGTGCAGGTCGCGGCTGCCGAGGGCCTCGAGCGTGAGCAGCGCGCTCGCGATGCCGTCGCCGGTGCTGTTGAAGCGCATGTCGATGATGTGGCCGGACTGCTCGCCCCCGAGCGTCCACCCCCGCGCGCGCAGCTCCTCGAGCACGTAGCGGTCGCCCACCTGCGTCGTCCCCACCGACACGCCCGCACGCTCCATCGCCGAGTGGAAGCCGTAGTTCGTCATCACCGTAACCGCCACGCCGTTGCCGCTCAGGCGCCCGTCCGCGTGCAGGTGCAGCGTGGCGAGCGCCATCAGCTCGTCCCCGTCCACCACCTCGCCGCGCCGGTCCACCGCGAGCACGCGGTCGCCGTCGCCGTCGAAGGCGAAGCCGATCGCGTGTCCGCCGGCAACCACCCGCTCGGCGAGTGCGTCGATGTGGGTGGAGCCGCAGCCGTCGTTGATGTTGCGCCCGTCCGGGCGGTCGGCAATCGTCGTGACGTGCGCGCCGAGTCGCCTGAAGATCTCGGGTGCAACGGCGTACGTGGCGCCGTTGGCACAGTCGAGCAGCACGTCGAGGGTGCTCAGGTCGAGCTCGCGAAAGCGCGTGTGGAGCTCGCGCAGATAGTCCTCGGCGGCGCCGCGCAGCTCGCGGATGCGTCCCGTCGGCGGCGCCGCGCCTGCGCCTTCGCCCGGCGAGCGATCGGAGGCGCGCGCGGCGGCGGCGTCGAGCTCACGCTCGATTGCAGCCTCGGCCTCGTCGGAGAGCTTGTAGCCGTCACCGGCGAAGAACTTGATGCCGTTGTCGCGGTAGGGGTTGTGCGAGGCGGAGATGACGGCCGCGAGCTGGAAGCCGTAGCGGGCGATCAGCAGCGGTGCCACGGGCGTCGGCAGCACGCCCCCGAGCAGAGCGTCGCCGCCGGCGGCGCTCACCCCCGCCGCGAGCGCCGCCTGCAGCATCTCGCCGGACTCGCGCGTGTCGCGCAGGATCAGCACCTGCGGGCGCTCGGCGCCCGTCTGGCGCGTCGCCGCCCCGCCGAGCGCGAGCGCCAGCTCCGCGCTCAGAAAATCATTCGCTACGCCGCGGACCCCATCGGTCCCGAACAGCCTGCGGGCCATCGCCGCAGGCCCTAGCGCTTCGAGAACTGCGGGCGCTTGCGCGCCTTCTTGAGCCCCGCCTTCTTGCGCTCCTTGGCGCGTGAGTCGCGGGTGAGGAAGCCTCGCCGCTTGAGCTCGCCGCGGAGGTTGGGGTCGGCCTCGAGCAGCGCCCGTGAGACACCGTGGCGGAGCGCGCCGGCCTGCGCCGAGATGCCGCCCCCGTGCAGCCGCGCGACGACGTCCATGCGGTCCTCGTAGCCCACCGACTCGAGCGGCTGTCGGATGTTGCGCTGCAGCGTGATCCGCGGGAAGTGCTCCTCGAGGGCGCGTCCGTTGACGAGGTAGCTCCCCGTCCCGGGGCGCAGCGTCACCCGCGCGATCGCCGTCTTGCGCTTGCCGGTGGCGCGGTAGCGCGCACCCGAGGCGAGGTCGATCGCCGCCGTTGCGATCGGCTGCACGAGCTCCTCCTCGGGCTCCGCCTCGCTCGGCGTCGCCTCCGCCTCGGTCTCCTCCTCGATCGCGTAGGGGTCCTCATAGGCCTGCTCGCGGCCGAGGGGGTCGACGCCCTCCGGGACGATGTCCACCTCGAGGTGGGCACCCGGGACGACGGGCTTCTCGCCGGGCGCGGCCTGCTCCTCGGGCTCCTCGTCCACCGCGGCCTCGACGGCAGCCTCGTCCTGCGCCTCCTGGAGCGCCTCGAGCGGGGCGTCCTCGGCGGCGCCGGCGATCTCCTGCGCCTCCTCGGTGGGCACCGCGTGCCCCTCGCCCGCCGGCTCAGCCGTGGGCGGCTCGGGAGCGGGCACCTCGCCGCCCGACTGCTCGCGCGCCTCCTGCAGGGCCTCGAGCGGGGCGTCCTCCGCCGCGCCGGCGATCTCCGCCGCCTCGTCGGTGGGGACGGCGTGCTCGGGCGTCTCGGGAGCCTGCTCGTTGTCCTTGCTGTCGTCGGCCATCAGGCCTCGATCTCCAGGGGTTGCGGTTTCTGGGCCTCGTGCGGGTGCTCGGGCCCGGCGTAGATCTTCAGCTTGGTGATCTGCTTACGCGCGAGGCGGTTGCGGGGCATCATCCCCTTCACCGCGAGGCGCAGGATGTCCTCGGGCCTACGCGCGAGCATCTCCTCGAACGTGCGCGAGCGCAGCCCGCCGGGGTAGCCGGAATGGCGGTAGTAGCGCTTGTCCTGGCGCTTGTTGCCGCTGACGTGGATCTTCTCCGCGTTGATCACGACGACGAAGTCGCCGGTGTCGATGTGCGGCGTGTACTCGGGCTTGCGCTTGCCCCGCAGCACATCGGCGATCTGGGTGGCGAGCCGCCCGAGCGTCTTGCCGTTCGCGTCCACGAGCAGCCAGTTGCGCTCGCGGTCGCTCGGCTTTGCAACATAGGTCTTGGCGGAGGGGGCCATGGCGTGAAAAAGGCCACGCGGAAGCGCGCGGCGAAGCGAACACAATAGCCAATGTTCGCTCAGGGAGCGAGACTAGGCCCGGCCTACTCCCACTCGATCGTGCCGGGAGGCTTGGAGGTGATGTCGAGCACGACCCGGTTGACCTCGCGCAACTCGTTGATCATGCGCGAGGCGATCGTCTCCAGCAGGTCGTAGGGAAGGCGCGCCCAGTCGGCGGTCATCGCGTCGTCGCTCGTCACCGCGCGGATCACGACGACGTGGCCGTAGGTGCGCTCGTCCCCCTGCACGCCGACGGTGCGGACGTCGGGGAGCACGCAGAACGACTGCCACAACTCGCGGTAGAGGCCCGCCCTGCGGATCTCGTCCTGGAGGATCGCGTCGGCCTCGCGGAGCACGTCGAGGCGCTCCTTCGTGGCTTCGCCGCCGACGATCCTGATGGCGAGGCCCGGACCGGGGAACGGCTGGCGCCAGACCAGGCGCTCGGGCAGGCCGAGCTCGGCTCCGACGGCGCGCACCTCGTCCTTGAAGAGCGCCCGCAGCGGCTCGACGAGCTCGAACTGCAGGTCCTCGGGTAGCCCCCCGACGTTGTGGTGGGACTTGATCGTCGCCGCCCCGGTGCCACCGCCGGACTCGATCACGTCGGAGTAGAGCGTGCCCTGCACGAGGAAGCGCACGCGCTCGTGGCTGCCGGTTGACGTGAGCTTGGCGGCCTCCTCCTCGAACACCCTGATGAACTCGGCGCCGATCGCCTTGCGCTTCGCCTCCGGCTCGACGACGCCGTGCAGCTTGTCGAGGAAGCGCTGCTCGGCGTCCACGGCGACGAGCGGAACCTTGAACGTGTCGCGGAACGTGCTCACCACCTGTTCGCCCTCGTCCTTGCGCATCAGCCCGTGGTCGACGAACACGCATGTGAGCTGCTCGCCGACGGCGCGGTGGACGAGCAGGGCTGCCACCGAGGAGTCGACGCCGCCCGAGAGCCCGCAGATGACGGCGCCGTCGCCCACCTGGCGGCGGATGCGGCGGACCTGTTCCTCGACGATCGACGCCGCCGACCAGGTGGGCGAGCAGCCGCAGATCTCGGTGAGGAAGCGCGTGAGGATCTCCTGGCCGTAGGGGGTGTGGACGACCTCGGGGTGGAACTGGATGCCGTAGATCGCGCGCTGCGCGTCCTCCACCGCCGCCACCGGAGAGCTGCTCGAGGATGCGAGCGCGGTGAAGCCGGGCGGGGCCTCGTAGACGGTGTCGCGGTGCGACATCCAGCACGTCTGCTCTCTCGGCATCCCCGCGAGCAGCACGCCGCCCTCGGCGATCCGCAGATCGGAGCGGCCGAACTCCCCCACGTCGGCCTGCTCGACGCGGCCGCCGAGGTCGTTCACGAGCAGCTGCATCCCGTAGCAGATGCCCAGCACCGGCACGCCGAGCTCGAGCAGCCCGCGATCGAGCGGCGGCGCGGACTCGGCGTAGACCGAGGCGGGACCGCCCGACAGGATGATGCCGCGTGGCCTGCGCGCCGCTACCTGCTCGAGCGCCACGTGATGCGGGATCAGCTCGCTGAACACGCCGCAATCGCGCACGCGGCGGGCGATCAGCTGCGAGTACTGGCCGCCGTAGTCGATGACGACGACCTCCTCGGTGGGGGCAGCCACCGCGGCGGGCGCGGAGTCCTGAGACGCGGGGGCGGCGGCGGGAGGCTCGAGCAGGTCCCCGCCCGCGGCGCGGGGACCCGGGGGTCCGGGCGTCACCGCTCGGGACCCCTCGCGTCACTCATTGACGAGGGCTGCCACCTTGCCGTTCGTCGCACCCATGCCGACACCCTGGTCGCGCTGGAGGGCCTTGCCCTCGGTCTGCAGCGCGGGCGCGACAACCACCTCGGCGCGGTTGAACTCGGCGAGATCCTTGTGGCCGCAGGTCGCCATCGAGGTGCGCAGGCCGCCGAACAGGTTGAACGTGCCGTCGTTCTCGCGCGCGGGCCCAATGAGGATCTCCTCGAGCGTCCCGTTCTGGGCGGTGGCGACGCGGGCGCCGCGGGGAAGCGTCGGATGGAAGGTCGCCATCCCCCAGTGGAAGCCGCGACCGGGCGCCTCGTAGGCACGCGCGAGCGGCGAGCCGATCATGACCGCGTCGGCGCCGAGTGCGATCGCCTTCGCGACGTCGCCGCCGTTGCGCATGCCGCCGTCGGCGATCACCTGGCAGTACTCGCCGGTCTCGAGCATGTGCGTCGAGCGCGCATGCGCGACGTCGGCGATGGCGGTGGCCTGCGGGACGCCGATGCCGAGCACGCCACGCGTGGTGCAGGCAGCTCCCGGGCCCACCCCCACGAGCACGCCGGCGGCGCCGGTGCGCATCAGGTGCAGCCCGGTGTGGTAGGAGGCGCAGCCGCCGACGACGACGGGGACGTCGAGCGTGGGGATGAACTCCTTGAGGTTGAGTGGCTCGGAGACGGTGGAGACGTGCTCGCCCGATACGACGGTGCCCTGGATGACGAGCACGTCGAGGCCCGCCTCGAGCGCCACCTCGTGGTGCTGGAGCACCCGCTGGGGCGTGAGCGAGGCGGCGACGACGACCTTCTGGTCCTTGATTTCCTTGATCCGCTGCGCGATCAGCTCGGGCTTGACGGGCTCGCGGTAGATCTCCTGCATCTCGCGCGTCGCGTCCTCCTTGGAGAAGGAGGCGATCCGCTCGAGCTGCGACTCGGCGTCCTCGTAGCGGGTGAAGATGCCCTCGAGGTTGAGCACGGCGAGGCCGCCGAGGCGGCCGATGACCGCGGCGGTCTCAGGCGAGACGACCCCGTCCATCGCGGAGGCGAGCATCGGCAGCTCGAACTGGTAGGGGCCGAGCTTCCAGGAGATGTCGATGTCGTCGGGGTCGCGCGTACGGCGGGACGGCACGATCGCGATGTCGTCGAAGCCGTAGGCCCTGCGTCCCTTCTTGCCGCGGCCGATCTCGATCTCCATCAGCGCATCCTCGCAGTCGCCGCGGACGAGTACACCCCGCGGTCGGTGGCGCCGAAGTAGGTCCGGCGGCGCTCACGAGGGAACTTTTCGGCGGTGTGGGCCAAGCCGGTTGAGCATAGCAACGGCGGCCTCTCACGGAACGCCTTGGCTATGCTCGATCGACATGGGCCACGCGGCTGACACGCGCTATGAGCCGCATGCGATCGAGGCCCGTCGCCAGGCGGCCTGGCGCGAGCGGGACGCCTTCCGGACGCCGGCGCTGCTGGAGGATCAGCCGCACCTCTACATCAAGCCGTCCGCCCCCTTCACGTCGGGCAACGTGCACATGGGCCACGTCCGCAGCTACTCGATCGGAGACGCCTACGCGCGCTTCCGCAGGGCACGCGGCGACGGCGTCCTGTTCGCCTTCGGCTTCGACGCCTTCGGCCTGCCGGCGGAGCTCGCGGCGATCGCCGGAGGCGTGGCGCCGAACGAGTGGGTGCAGCAGTCGGCGAGCCACATGACCGGCCAGCTCGAGCGGCTCGGCTTCTCCTTCGACTGGGAGCGCTCGTTCATGAGCTCCGACGCGCTCATGTACCGCTGGTCGCAGTGGCTGTTCCTGGTGCTCCTCGATGCGGGCCTGATCTACCGCGGCACCGGCAACGTCGACTGGTGCGAGAACTGCCAGACGACACTCGCCTCGATCCAGGTGGAGCCCGGAGGGACGTGCTGGCGCTGCCACGGCCCCGTGCGCCTGGTGGAGATGCCGCAGTGGTACCTGCGGATCAGCGCGTATCTACAGGAGAACGACAGGCGGCTCGCCGAGCGCGCGGCGAGCGGGATCTGGGACGAGGTGGCGATCGCCTCGCAGGAGATCGTGCTCGGGCGCGTGGACGGTGTCGCGCTCGATCTGCGCGGGCCCGACGGGGAGGAGCTCGAGGTCTTCACACCGCACGCCGACGCCGTCGGCGAGGCACGCTTCGTGATGGTGTCGCCGCGACACCCCGACGCCGACGCCTGGTCGTCCGACCCCCAGGTGGGCGAGCAGCTCGATCAGCTTCGCACGGGCGGCTGGGAGCGCAGCGCACGCGAGGCCGAGACGATCCCGCTGATCGACACCGGGCGCGTGCTCTCGGGCGCAGACGGCGCGCGCCTGCCCGTGATCGTCTCCCCCCTCGTCGACTCCCGCTTCGGCGTCACGGCGGTGCTCGGCGTGCCCGCGGCAGATCGCGCCGACGAGGTGGTGGCGGAGCGCCTCGGCCTGGAGGAGCAGCCGCCCCGGACCGGGCCCGACGCCGCCGCGGCGGACCCGCAGCCGCGTCCCGCCGTGCGCTACCGCGCGTTCGACTTCCCGGTGAGCCGCCAGCGCTCGTGGGGCACGCCGATCCCGATCGTCTACTGCGAGGGCTGCGGCGCCGTGCCCGTACCGCGCGAGCAGCTGCCCGTCGTGCTGCCGCTCGACCTGCGCCCCACCGGCGCGGGCAACCCCCTCGCCGAGCGCGAGGACTTCGTCAACACGACGTGCCCGGCGTGCGGCGGCTCGGGGCGCCGCGAGACGGACACGCTCGACTGCCACTTCGACGCGCTGTGGCTGTGGGTGCCGGCGTGTGTGCCCGCCGAGGCGCGCGAGGACTCACTCGAGGAGATCCTCGCGCTGGCGGACCTGCGCTACTGGCTGCCCTCGGAGCGCGTCGTGGCGGGGTCGGACAGCGGCAACTTCGTCTTCGACCAGCGGACCGTGACGAAGGCGCTGCGGGACATCGGGCCGCTCGACTTCCTCGCCGACGGCGAGCCGTTCGCCGGCTGCCTGTTCCACGAGATGGTGATCAGCGACGGGCGCAAGATGAGCAAGCACCTCGGCAACGTGGTTGATCCCGACGAGCTCGTCGCGCGCTACGGCGCGGACACGGTGCGACTCGCGGTGCTCTATGCCGCGCGCCCCCAGCGCTCGCTCAACTGGAGCGACTCGGCGGTGCTGCGCTGCAACCGGTATCTGAACCAGGTATGGGAGTACACGCAGGCGCAGCTCGCGGCGGCGGACGCCGCGGAGCCCGACGGGCAGGCGGCTGCGGGATCCGATGAGAGCGGCGGGGAGCGCGACAACACCGAGCACCTGCGTTTGAAACTGTCGCAGTGGTGCGAGAAGGCGGTGGAGAAGGTGACCGAGGACCTCGAGGGACTCGAGATGCACAGCGCCGTGCGCAACGTGATGCGGCTGTTCGACCGGATCAAGGATTTCGAGAAGCGCGTGCTCGCGCGCTCGGAGGCGCTCAACCGCGCCAACCGCGAGGCGCTGCTGCAGGCGCTCGAGCTGCACGCGCAGATGCTCGCTCCGTTCGCGCCGCACATCGCCGAGGAGCTGTGGATCGCCTTCGGCAACGAGGGGCACGGCGCACAGACGCCCTGGCCGGGCGTATCGTTCGAGGTGCCCGCATGAGCACACAGACCGCACAGAGCCCGACACGGCAGCGGACGCGTTCATGCGCGACCGGCCTTGCCTGCCATCGCTGCGGCAACCACTACCCGCTCGAGGACACCGTCTTCGCCTGCCCGGACTGCGGCAAGGGTCTCGACGTGGTGTACGACTACGAGCTCGCCGCCCGGCACTTCCGCGAGGTGCCCGCCGAGGAGCGGCCGCAGAACATCTGGCACTTCGAGGAGCTCCTGCCGATCGTGGACGCCTCCGCACAGGCGCGGGTGGGCATGCACTCGGGCTACACACCCTTGATCCGCGCGGAGCGCCTCGGCGCCGAGCTCGGGATCGCGAATCTCTACATCAAGGACGACTCCAGCAACCGACCGAGCTTCTCCTACAAGGACCGCGTCGTGTCGATGTCGGTGGCGAGGCTGCTCGAGCGGGGACGCAGCGAGATCGGCTGCGTGTCAACCGGCAACGTGGGCACCGCCGTCGCGTCGTTCGCGGCAAAGGCGGGCGTCGACGCCTACGTCGTCTACCCGAACCGCCTCGAGGACATGAAGGCGCGCGTGTGCATGGCGCTCGGCGCGAAGGTGTGCCAGGTGGAGGGCAACTACGACGAAGCCAACCGCCGCTGCAGGGAGGTGGCGGAAGCCACGGGGATGGACTTCGCCAACATCACGCTGCGCCCGTTCTACGCGGAGGGCGCCAAGACGGCGGCGTTCGAGATCGTCGAGCAGCTCGACTGGCGCGCCCCCGACCACATCGTGACGTGCGCCGCCGGCGGCACGCTGTCCTCGCGCCTGCACAAGGGGCTGGTCGAGCTCGATCAGCTCGGCCTCTCCCAGACCGAGAGCACACGCATCAACATCGCCCAGCCGAGCGGCTGCAACCCGATCGCGAGCGCGATCCTCGCCGAGGAGGCGGAGATCCAGCCGGTGACACCCGAGACCGCGGCGCACTCGCTGGCGATCGGCGCACCGGGCGACGGCTACCTCGTGATCGACGCGGTCCTCAAACGCGGCGGGACGGGCGGCTACGCGAGCGACCCGGAGATCTTCGCCGGGATCGACCTGCTGGCGGCGACCGAGGGGCTGCTCACCGAGCCGGCCGGCGGCACCACCGTGGCGGTGCTCGAGAAGCTAGCCGCGGCGGGACGCTTCGATGCCGACGAGACGGTGGTGGCGATCATCACGGGCAACGGCCTGAAGACGCTCGACGACCACCCCGCCAAGCCGTGGCCCGACAAGGTGCGATGCGAGCTCGACACGATGCGCAGCGCGCTCGACGAGCTCAAACAGGGCGCCTCGCTCGTGGAGACCGCGCGCGCGCAGCTGAGCCCGTAGGCTAGGCTTCGGCCATGGACGAGGAGAGCGCCTCCCTGCGTGAGCTCGAGGAGCGTCGCCGGCGCGCGCGCCTCGCCGTCGATGAAGCGGGGGGCGGCGAGTCCGAGGGCTTCGAGCTCGCCGAGCAGGAACTGATCGAACACACCTCGCACGGCGACGGGCATTCGCCCCATCGCATCATGCGCGACGCAGCCGGCGACAACGCGCCGGACGGCGAAACGTACGGCGAACCCGACGAGGAGCACAAGCCGCTCTGAGCGGCCGCGCCGCTCGCTCCGTTACCGCGGCGCTCGTGTCCGCGGCGTCCGAACGGGGCTGCTACACGGTCGAGGCGCTCCCGCCTAGCTCGCCTTGCAGTACAGGCGCACCGTCCGATGCGCGCCGCGTCGGGGGTGGCTGTTGACATGGATGAGCACGCTTCCGCAGGTGGTGCTCAGGCTGGCTTCGAGCTTGAAGACACCCGGCCGCAGCGTGACTGTGAGGTCGCCCGTCTCAGACCACGCAATTGGCTTCCCGAAGACCTGCGTCAGCGAGATGTCGCCCCGCGCAGGCCCTTCGGGTATCACCGGCGGACCTGCCTTGTGGGCAGATCCGCCGCCTACCACGATGACGAGCGCCGTCAGGACCGTTCCGAAACCCATCGCTTCCTCCTTTCAGCAAGTCCCGAAGTTGATATCGCCGTGAGGCGGATAGCCAGCCAAGCGGCTGGTACAGGTGCCGACTGAATGTTCGGTGGTCAGCATTTCGTCCCAGTTCCAGGGATAGTATTTCCCCTGCATCGACTCGAAATCAGTGCCCACCGCGCCGGAATTGGTTGGCTTTTCTTCACCCGCGAACTCGGCCCCGGCCTCCAACAGCTTCGAGCTACCAGGGAAGCCGCCTTCGCAATTCCACCGATTCGGCCAGCCGTTTGAACCCACTTGAGGACCCGTCCACACACACCAGATGCCGTTGCCTTCGTATTTGGTCGAGTAGTTGAACCAGGTGTTCGCGGGTAGCGCGCCGATGTAGTCGATCTCGGTGTAGGTGGGCGTGGACCCCTTCTGCCAGGCGACGAACCAATCCAGCTGGCAGCAGCCAATACGTTCATAGATGCCCGAGCCGCCGAACGTGCCGACCTCCATCCACCATTCGCCCTTCTGTGGGAAGCCGGTCCAGCACTCGTTGTTGGTTCGCGAGCCGGTGTAGTAGTCGGGTACGAGCATGTAGGTCGTTATGACTTGGCACTGCATCCCGCGCACTTCTTCGCCTTTGTAGGGCATGTACCAGCCAGTGATCGCGTAGCAGTGATGACTGTTTTGGATCGAGCAGACGTTGCCCCATACCGCCGTCCGCGCGCGATGGCGCTGGCGGGGTAGCGGCGTCGAGCGGCGTTGCCGTGGCACCGGCGCCATGCGCGCCGCGTGCGGCACGGCGAATCGGCGCGACGCGCCGAGCTTCTTCAACCTGACGGGCTTCTGCCGTAGATCCAGGCGCGTGAATCCTTCGCCGAGAGTGAGGACGGCGATCGTGCCTTCGGGCAGCTTGTCGCCGAGCGGCGGGCTGGCCGAGGTATCAACGAAGTGGCCCCTGAACTCCACGATGTCAGCCGGGCCTTCCGGCGGCGGTTTGGACTTGAGCAGACCAGCGGCCGCCTGGGCGGTGCTGCTCACCCCTTCCACCGATTCCACCGGCCCATACTGCGAGACGCGTTCGGCCAGCTGCGCCACTTCGCCTTCCGTGAGCGCCATCGCCCTCGCGCTCATCCCGACCACCAGCATGAGCGTGAACACGCACACGAGCGTCAACCGCTTCCGCTCTGGTCTCATCACCATGCCTCTCTGTCTCATGCCGCCCCCATTGGCTGCAGGGCCGGGAATGTAGACAATTGTCTGAGGCGCTCACAATGTGTGTTTCCGACTCAGAGCGCGATGACGTGCCCGCGATTCGGCGGACCCGGTACAGCTCAGGAGGCCACAGTTCAGATGAGCGGGAGTGTCGTGCGTGCGGGACGAAGCGCTCCGGTGCGCGTTGGCGTTTGGGCGTGGAGCGGCTCGGTGCGCTCGTCCATGAGTATGGGTCGACGGCCTGAGGGGAGGCCCCCGAGGTTCCGCACCCCTGCGCGCGCTACGCTCGGGAGAGCGGGGCTGGAAGACGCCGCAGCGCGCGCAGCTCGGTGACGATCGCGCCCATCAGCTCGGACGGGTCGGGTAGGAGACCGGCGTCGGCATTGACGCCGAAGCTCACGCGGCCGTTGTAGCTGAAGATCGTCACGCCGAGCCCGACGCTGCCCGAGCGTGGCGCCATGATGAGCATGCCCTTCACCGTGACGCCGGCGAGGCGAATCGGTTTGGTCGGCCCGACCATGTTCGACACGACTACGGTCGCCTTAGCCGAGAAGAAGTCGGTCCACAGCCGCGTGTTGCGAGTCGGCCAGATCCCCATCACCGACAGCCCGTCGAAGACGATGCGGCCCTCGCCCGAGCGCTTGATCTCGCTCATACGTTGCTGCACGCAAGCAAGTCGCTCGCGGCGATCCGCGACGCCGATCGGCAGTGCCAGGAAGACGAGGCCGAACATGTTGCCGAGCTCTCGCGGGATCGGCTCGTCCAGCGAGCGCAGGTTGAACGGCATGTACGCGCGGATCTCCTCGACGAGGCTGCCGCGGGCGGCGAGATGATCGCGCAGGGCGCCGGCGAGCGCCGCAAGTGCGACGTCGTTGACGGTGGCGCCGGTCGGACGCCCGATCCGCTTGACCTCGTCGAGCGACATCGGCGTCGTCCAGCTCGTGCGCTGCGGGACGCTCAGGGGGCCCTTCAGCACACTGGGGGTGTCGGAGCCGGTACGCGCGATCCTCGCGAGCGCCCGAGCGTCGACGCCGGCGATTCGCCCGCGGAGGATCCCACGCGGGTGCGCCACGGTGTCGCGCGTCTCGCGGGCGATCGTCGTTGCAAGCCTGCGAGACGCGAGCATCGCCGGCGCCGCAGGGCCCGCGGCGCCCGCAAGCAGGGGTGCGGGCTGCCGCACGTCGCGCGCGATACCGGACTCGGGCGCATGATCGCCGAGGGACTGAAGCACGCGCGCGAGCGATATCCCATCGGCGATGCAATGCTGGATCCGCCACACGATCGCGGCGCCGTCGCCGAAACCGTCGACGAGGTGGACGCTCCACAGCGGCTTGTCGCGATCGAGTGGTGTGGACTGGAGGGTTCCCACGAACGCCTCGAGCGTGGCTTGGTCGCCGGGGGCGGGCAGCCGGAGGCGGTGCACGTGTCGCCGCAGCGCGAAGCTGGGATCGTCCTGCCACCGCGGCGTCCCGATCGGCAGGCGGGGTTCCACCGCCCGCTGGCTGAAGCGCGGGAAGCGATCGATGAGCCGCTCGCGCAGCAGCTCTTCGACCGCATGCCAGTCCGGCGGTCGCGCAAGCCACATGACGCTCGTGATGATCGTCAGGTTGGTGGGACGGTCCATGCGCAGCCAGGCGGCGTCGATGGCGCTCATCTCGCTCACCAGTACGCGCCTCGCAGCAGCTGAGCGACGGCGCGCTGGACGGTGGACGCGGACTCGCTCTCGTCGACGTCTCCACGCGCCGCCGCCGAATCGGGAAACGCTCGATAGGCAGCGCCGAGGATCTCCTTCGCCACGCCCGGCGAGATCGCGTACCCGAACTCGGTGAAGGCGCCCAGGTGCGGGCCGATGTGATCGGCGCGGGTGCGGATCGCGTCGCAGATGAGCTGCGCCGCCCGCTCGGGCGTGAGCGCCGGGAACTGATCGTAGAGCTTGGTAGGAGCGCTCATCGGCGTGCGTACGAGCGGCATGTGGATCGTCGTGAACTGCACGCCATCGTCGGCGCACTCGGCCGCCGCAACGCGCGTGAAGGCGTCGAGCGCGGCCTTCGACGCTATGTACGCGCCGAACCGCGGCGCGTTGGTCTGCACGCTGAGCGTGCTCACGTTGACGATCTGGCCACTGCGCCGCTCGCGCATGTCTGGCAGCAGGCCGAGGATCAGCTTGACCGGGCCGAGGTAGTTCAGCTGCATCGTGCGCTCGAAGTCGTGGAAGCGGTCGTAGCTGAGCGCAAGCGAGCGGCGGATCGACCGGCCCGCGTTGTTGACGAGCACGTCGATCGTCGGATGCTCAGCGTGGATCCGCTCGAGCAGCTTGTCGATCGACCGCTCGGCGGAGAGGTCCGCTCTGTAGACCTCTGCCACCCCACCGGACGCCTCGATCTCGCGAGCGGCGTCCTCGAGCTTCGCGGTGGTGCGCGCGACGAGCAGCACGGTGCCGCCGGCCTTGGCGATCTCGACCGCGGCGGCGCGGCCGATCCCGCTCGACGCGCCGGTCACCATCACCGTGCGACCGTCGACGGCGCTGTGCAATGAACGCGACCCGAGCAGTGGCCCTGCGACGGACTGCGCGGCGCGGCCCACCGACCGCGCCACCGGGCGGGACGCCGAGGGTAGGCGTATCCGAGGCGTGAGCGTTACTCCCGGTCGAGATTCAGTGTGGTGGGCGACTGCACCCGGATTCGGCTCGTCTCCTACTTCGCTTGGTGCGAGGAGCCGAGGGCCTTGCCTGCACTGTCCACAACCTCGCGAAGGAAGCCGTACTGGGTGTGCACCAGCCGGTCGGACAGCTCCAAGGCGGCGTCGATGATCTCCTGCCGCGCGGACGGATGCTCGTCTCCGAGTGACGGCAGTTTCTCATCGACGGTGTCGACGAACTTGCGCACCGCCTCGATCGCCGCGCGCTGCCCCTTCTCGACGGACTCGAGCGTCTGCTCGGATAGCTCTGTTGGCCTGTCCACGATCGCCATAAGCACCTATCTCTCTTTGTCGTAACCGATAGTTAGACCTACAGTAGAACTATTGGTAAGATCCGTCAATGTCTGTCACGCGAAGCCGGCGGCACTCCACGCATCGCGAACGTCGTCGCGCTCGGGAGCGGGCAATCGTCGCCACCACCCGAGCCTTGTTCGACGAGCGCGGCCGGCGCGACGCGCCGGTCGACGAGATCGCGCACGCGGCCGGGCTGAACAAGGCGCTGATCTATCGCTCCTTCGACTCCAAGGAGGAGATCTTCGTACTGACGGTCGCCGACTACCTCGCCGAGCTACAGGCGCTCGCCGCCGAGCTGCCGGAGCCCAAGGACCCTGTGCTCGCGCTGCGCCAGACCTGCGAGCTGTACGTCGACTTCTGTCTGGACTACCCCGCGTTCCTGGACTGCGCGTTGGCGCTCATGCAGCGGCCAGCCGCCGAGCTGCGCGAGCGCGTCTCCGGTGCAGTTTGGTTTCGCCTCGGGCGGTCGATGGCCGCGTGCCTGGGGCCGCTGGAGCGAGTGCTCGCCGCTGGCGCCGAGGTCGGCGTGTTCGCGGTCGACGATCCCGCCTTCACGGCCAACCGGCTGTACACGCAGGTGCTCGGCTCGATGCATCTCGCGCGCGTCGGCGTCGGCGTGCGCGAGGCCGCGCCCGGCGTCGCGGAAACCTTCGAGATCACTCCCGAGCGCGTGCGCGAGTCGTGCCTGGAGGACGCGCTCGCGCTCGCGCGGATGACAGCGGGGGCGTCGCAATGAGCGCGATTGAGCCCACGACGGTCACGCTCCACGGCCGGCCGGTGACCTACGCGGAGGCGGGCAGCGGCCCGGTGCTGCTGCTGATCCATGGGATGGGCGGCACCTTCGAGAACTGGCAGGCGGTGATCGAGCCGCTGGCACGACACCACACTGTCGTCGCGCCCGATCTGCCCGGGCACGGCGCCTCGGCGCCCGGTGCCGGCGATTATTCGATCGGGGCCCTTGCCGCCAGCCTGCGCGACCTGCTGATCGCGCTCGGGCATGAGCGTGCGACGCTCGTCGGGCACTCGCTGGGCGGCGGAATCGCGATGCAGTTCTCCTACCAGTTCCCCGAGATGACCGAGCGGCTGGTGCTCGTCTCCAGCGGCGGGCTCGGCCCGGAGGTGAGCCCGGTCCTGCGTGCGGCGGCGCTCCCGGGCGCAGACCCGTTCATCGCCGCAACAGCCGGGCCGGGACGCGTGGTGGGATCCGCGCTCGCGCGTGGTCTGGCGGCCGTCGGGCTGCGGCCCAACGCAGACGTCGCAGAGGTCGCACGCGGCTACGCGTCGCTCGCCGACCCCGACCGTCGGGCGGCCTTCCTCGCCACCGTGCGGTCCGTCATCGGCAGGGGAGGCCAGCGCGTCCACGCCGGCGACCGGCTCTACCTCGCCGAGGGCATGCCCGTCCTCATCATCTGGGGCGCGCGCGATCCGATGATCCCCCTCCACCACGGCGAGAACGCGCACGAGGCCATCCCCGGCAGCCGCCTCGAGATCTTCGACGGGGTCGGCCACCTGCCGCAACTCGAGGCGCCGGAGCGTTTCATCGCGGTGCTCGAGCGATTCATCGCAGAGAACGAGCCGGCTCTGTTCGACTCCGAGCAGTGGCGCGCCCGCCTTCGCGTTGTCGCCAACGCGCCGTAGGCGGGCATGCGCGCGCAGGAGACAACGCACGCGGCCCCCACTTCCCTCCGAGCGATCGAGCGCGAGCGTCAGGAAGCCGCTGCGCCCGACGACGGCGGCGCGTCAGCGGCTTCGGGCCCCCGCTGATTGAGCGGGAGGGCCTGGCCGTGCCTCGCATACCGTCGGTTCCCCGCCTGCCAGGGCTGCCGGATCCGCTACGACGGGTGCGCGTCCCGCGCGACCTCGAGTCGGTCACCACAATCGGCCAGGAGGAGCAGCCCGGCGCCGGCGGCATGAGCGGGGAGTCTGTGGAGCGCATCTGGAGCGCGGCAGTGGACCTCTATCGAAGCGGAGTCCACCCTGCGGTACAGGTGTGCGTGCGCCGCCACGGGGCGGTCGTGCTCGACCGTGCGATCGGTCACGCCCGTGGCAACGGCCCCGGTGACGGGGCGGAGGCAGAAAAGCAGCCCGCGACGACGGCGACGCCGTTTGTGATCTATTCCGGTGCCAAGGCGGTGACGGCGTTCGTGGTGCACATGCTCCACGAGCGCGGGGCGCTGGACATCTCCGACCGCGTCTGCCAGCACATCCCCGAGTACGACCGTCACGACAAGGGCGAGATCACGATCGCCCAGGTGCTCGCCCACCGCGCCGGAGTGCCCAATCTGCCGCGGGAGGCACTCGACCTCGACCGCGCGCTTGACCGCGAGTTCCGAGTGCAGGCCCTTTGCGAGGCAAGGCCGTTCGCCAAGCCGGGGAGGTTTCTCGCCTACCACGCCGTCTCCGGCGGCTACATCCTGGGCGAGATCGTGCATCGGGTGACAGGCAAGGACATCCGCACGGTGCTCGCCGAGGAGATCCTCGACCCGCTGGGCTTCCGTTGGACCAACTACGGAGTCGCACCGCAGGACGTCTCGCGGGTAGCGCTCAACTACGTCACCGGACTGCCTACCGCGCCTCCATTCTCGCAGCTGTTCTCGCGGGGCCTCGGGCTCCCCTTCGATGAGCTGGTCGAGGCAAGCAACGACGAGCGTCTCCTGACCGCGATCGTCCCGTCCGCGAACGTGGTCACGACAGCCAACGAGCTCGCACGCTTCTACGAGATCTTTCGCCGCGGGGGCGAGCTCGACGGCTTCCGGGTGATGACGCCGGAGACCGTGCGCAATGCGATGACCGAGCAGTCGCACTTGGAGGTCGACCTATCGCTGGGATTCCCGACGCGGTTCGGATACGGGCTCATGCTCGGAGCGCAGGTGCTGAGCCTGTACGGGCGCGATACCCAGCACGCGTTCGGCCATCTCGGCTTCACGAACATCCTCGCCTGGGCCGACCCCGAGCGCGCGCTCGCCTGTGCGGTGATGACCAACGGCAAGCCGGTGCTCTACCCGGAGCTCCCGCGCTTCTATGGGCTGATGCAGCGCATCACCGGCGAGGCGCCGAAGGTGCACGGCACGGAGATGGCCGTCTGGGATCCCCTCGCTGGACGGCCGGGAGGCAGTGAATGACGCGCGATCTCGAGCGGCCTCAGGCTGCCCGGCTGGAGACGGAGGTGTGGGCAGGCCGGCGCTGCCTCGGTCAGAACGAGGCGAGCGGCACACCGCTGCATCCGGGGTTTTGCCGCTCCCGAGCGCGGGCTCGCACCGATGCGGCGCGGCGGCCTGCGCGGCGATCATCGCGAATGTGTCCGCAGCGGCTGTAACGGCCTACGTCGCCGGGGCGATACTCGTGGCCTGGGGCGGCGCGCACCTCGCCCCCACCCGAGCCGTAGCCGACGGCTTCGGCGAGATCTCCCAGGACAACCGCCGCATCCTCGTGATGGAGTGGATGGCCGAGGGCATCACGCACATGTCGATCGGGGTCCTGGTGATCCTCATGACCGCGGCCGAAGGGTCCGGGAACCCTGCCAGCCACCTCGTCTACGCGGTGGCCGCCGCGGTCGCGCTGACGCTCGCCGTTGCTCACGCAGCTCACCGGCGCCCGCACGCCTGTTATCTGGTTTCGGATCTGCCCCTTCGTGCTCAGCTTCTGTGCGGCCCTGCTCGTGCTGTCGATCGTGCTCTAGCCCGACACCCGGCCGAGACCTCGCAGACGCACCGTGCGAGTCGACCTATAGGAAGGCCCCGCATTTGCGGGGCCTTTCCGTAGCAGGCCTGTAAGCCGGATTCTGTCGTGGGCAGCCATCCATCTGAGCGGCCTACCTGGACCTCGGCGGGTAACCTGCAAACGGTCCTGTTTGGCCTTGCATCGGGTGGGGTTTGCCCGGCCGCCGCGTCGCCGCGACGCCGGTGCGCTCTTACCGCACCATTTCACCCTTGCCGGCCCGCCGTTCACGTGGGACGGCGGGCTTAGGCGGTTTGTTTCTGTGGCACTTTCCCGCGGGTTTCCCCGGGTCGATCTCTCGACCACCCTGCCCTTTGATGTCCGGACTTTCCTCGAGGGCTCTTCGAGCCCCCGCGGCTGCCTGGCCTGCAGCTCAAACGGTAGCGCGCCGCGGCCCCCCTGTGAGGGCGCCGAACTCGAAGCGTGCGGTTGCCGGCCCCGCGCGGGGACGATCTCAGACGCTCCGCATCAGACCCACGACGCGGCCCAGGACCTTGACCTCCTTGCTGCGGATCGGCTCCATCGCGTCGTTCTCCGGCTGCAGGCGGATGTGGTCGGTTTCGCGGAAGTAGCGCTTGACGGTGGCCTCCTCGCCCAGCAGCGCCACCACCACGTCGCCGTCCTTCGCGGTCTCCTGCGGATGCACGACGACGTAGTCGCCTTCGAGGATGCCCGCGTCCTTCATCGAGTCTCCGCGGATGCGCAGCAGGAACTTGCCCTGCTCGCCGCCCGCCAGGGGGGAACGGGACGTACTCCTCGATGTTCTCCTCCGCGAGCATCGGCTGGCCGGCAGCAACGGAACCGAGCAGCGGCAGGCCGTCTTCGCGCACCATCCCGCGCATGCTCTCCACGGCCGACCCACCCTCCGCTCGAGCATCTCGATCGCGCGGGGCTTCGAGGGGTCGCGGCGCAGGAGCCCGATCTTCTCGAGGTTCGCGAGATGCGCATGCACCGTCGAGGAGGACGCGAGGCCCACCGCTTTGCCGATGTCGCGCACCGTGGGCGGGTATCCGTACTTCGCGGAGTACTTGCCGATGAAGTCGAAGATCTCCTGCTGGCGCTTGGTCAGATCCATTGCGCGTGGCCCCTGTTGGTGCGGATTGGCGTGCGACGAACATGTGTTCGCACTGTAGCGCCGCCCTGGACGGACGCAACCGCGCATGCGTTCGACCGCCGGCGCCCCGCGCGAGCGGGGCTATACTGCGCCACCGCGCGCTCGTGGCGGAATTGGTAGACGCGCAAGGTTGAGGGCCTTGTGGGGAGATTTCCCCGTGGTGGTTCGAGTCCACTCGAGCGCATCAGTTGTGCCTTGGCGAGCTGGACGCTTCCGCCCCAGCGCATGCCGTGCCGATTTGAACGAGACGATCGCGACCGCGACCACGGCCACGTCGTCATCGCCCGCGTCGCGAAGGTCTTCGACGAGCTGTCAGCGACGCACGAGCCCAGAGCGGTCTTCCTCGCCGGCCAGGGGTCGGCCTCCGCTCAGCCATAGCGGCTTGCCGTAGCGGTGGGGTTCGCCGGAGCCCTCTCGACGTCTCCGTAGATGCACGCCATCGGCTGCGCTGAGCAACGCGAGGTTCGGCCGCGCCGCGGTGGTCGCTACCTTCCTGACAATGCAACAAGGCGGGCAGATCGACCTCCGGGCCATCGGCTGGGTCGCCTCGCCGCTGATCGATCCCGACGACGCGCCTAAGGGGGGATGAGGGCGCGCCCGACGCGTTGATCGTTCTCGAGCCAGGGTACCTCGAGGCTCTGCACGGAATCCAGCCCGAGGAGCTGGCGCTTCGCCCCGGATAGGCACGCGGCTGGCCCTCGGCATGGATCGCGATAGCCCCAGCACGGCGCGCGCCAGCCCGGCCCTATCGCCGGCGCACATGTAGGGTCGCGTATCGCGCTAGCTGGCGGGCGCGGTCGCCACATACTGATGCGCACTCGGTACTCCGTACCGATGCGCAGCGCCGACCCCAGCCGTAAAGTCGGAGGCAAGAGAGGAGGCCTTCGATGCCACAGGCTACGGACCGGCCCGCGCAGCGCGCTTCCGATCGTCGTGCGCGATCCCCGTGGCAGCGAGATGCGCCGGATGCTCGGCGCCCTCTCTGCGGACGCGCGGATGCTCGGCGCCATATCGGCCGACTTCGCTCACGCAGCCGACCCGCGCCATCTCGCGCACAGGCCGCCGGCCGCCGACCCTTTCGAGTTGCGTGACCCCGATTACATCGCGCGCACGCTCCCCGCGCTGCGCGTCATGGCGGACGTCTGGTTCCGCGCCGACGTGCGCGGGCTGGAGAACATCCCGCCGCGAGGGCCGGTGCTGCTCGTCGGCAACCACTCGGGCGGCACGCTCATCGCCGACACGTTCATCTTCGCGCAGGCGTTCTACGACCACTTCGGCCCCGAGCGCCCGTTCTTCCAGCTCGCGCACGACCTCGTGTTCAAGGTGCCTGGCATCCGGGCCATGCTCACGCCGTACGGGACGGTGCCGGCCTCGCCTGAGAACATGCGGCGCGCGCTCGCGCGCGGCGCCGCGCTGCTCGTCTATCCGGGCGGCGACCACGAGACCTACCGGGCCAGTTGGCACTCCGCCGAGATCGACTTCGCCCACCGGACCGGCTTCGTGCGGCTCGCGTTGAAGCACGGCGTGCGAATCGTCCCGGTCGTTTCGATCGGCGGCCAGGAGACGGCGCTGTTCCTCGGCCAGGGCGAGCACATCGCGCGACTGCTGCACCTCCACCGGCTGCTGCGGATCGACGTCGCGCCGGTCCAGATCGCGCCGCCGTTGGGCGTCACGGTGCTCGACCTCCCGGGACGCCTTCCCCTGCCCGCGAAGATCTCGATCGAGGTGCTCCCGCCGATCGACCTGCGCGAGGAACTCGGCGGCGCCTGCGGCGATCCCAACGAGGGCTACGAGCTCGTCACGGGGCGGATGCAGGACGCGCTGCGCGAGCTCGACGAGGCGCGCGCGCTGCCGCTGATCGGCTGAGCGGGCGCTCATCGCAGCCCTGGCGCCCCGCTCGAGCGGCATCCCGCGCCGGCGGTAGTGCGCGTCTCTGGCCGCCCCGAAAGCTCGAACAGATAGACCCGGCCCCCACCATCTTCCATGTTCCGCACGCAGGAGTCTGCGACCGTCCGGCCGCCGCGTTGGCGACCCGGACTTCGGCCCTCGGCTTGGCCGACTGACGCGGCCGGTCGCTCCGCGCCCTAGCCCTCCAGCTGCGCCTCGCCCACGCCGATGATCTCGACTTGTCCGCCCGGGCCGCAGTTCGCCACGTCGAGGGCCTCGCGGGCCACGGCGCGACGGAGCCGCACGAACGCGACCGCGCCGAGCGCGACCGGGACGAGCAGCGCCAGCGCCCTGTAACCGAGCACTGCTGCCGTCGCGGCTCCGACCGGCACGTGGTAGAGAACCAGGGCACCGACGAGGCCGAGGTCGACTCCGCCGATGCCCCCTGGCAGAGGGATCAGCCCGCCGAGCTCACCGATCAGGTAGCCGATCCAAATGATCGCCAGCGGCGGACGGCGCCGAACGCGTGGAAGGTCGCCCACAGGATCATGACGTCAAAGCCGAGATAGCCCGCCAGCCCGAGCAGCAACCGTGCGTCGGTTTCGCGCAGGAGCTCGAGCGCGTCCTGCACCCCCTCGGAGATGGCCCTGAACGACGCGGCGAGCCGTGAGCCCTCACCCCTGCGGCCGCTCACCCGCCGCTCGGCGGCCCGCGCGAGTCGGCCGCCGAGGATCGTCGCGAAGACGGCGAGGAGGGCGATCGCGGCGGGACCGGCCGTGAGCGCAGGCGAGGCGCGGCCCGGCACCAGCCCGACCGCGAGCGCCGTTCCCAGCACGATCACGCCGAGCACGTTCGGAACGCTGGTGAGAAAGAAGAAAGCGACGCTCCTGCGCGCGATCCGCCCGGAGTCCATCCCGCCGCGGCGCAGAGCCCAGGCACCGAGCGCGAGGCCTCCGGCCCCGCCGACCGGCAGCACGGCGTTCGCGCCGAGCTCGGAGAACCCGATCTCGAGGCTGACGCCCAACCTCATGCGCCGGCAGAACACGCTCCTGAACGCCACCGCGAAGCAGACGCCGGAGAGAACCTTGAGCACCACGCCGACAGCGAGCCACTTCGGGTCGCCGTTTGCGAGGCGCTCGCGCAAGCTCGCCAGACCGGGTACGAGCGCGATCACGGCGACCACACCGACTGCGACCGCGGCGAGTATCAAAAGCCGCCGGCGCACCGTTGGACCCGCGAGGTCCGGAGGGGCGTCGATGTCCTCGCGGCGCACGACGGGCGCGTCTTCGAGGGCTTGGTCGACTGGAGCGTTCACGTGGCGGCTATCCGGTGCGGTCGTCGGATGATGCCTTCATCTGGCCTCCGGCCGCGCGCGATGTCGGCGCGCGGCACGAACCCGCCACCGGTCAGCGGGCCTCAGCCGGCTCTCGACGCCCGTGCCCTCTGCGTGGGCTCGGTTCGTGGCGTCCCGGGTCTCCTACTCGGCCGGTTCGAATCGGTACTCGGCCAGCCACCCCTCGGGCCCGTCGGCGTGGGCGGTCCAGAAGAGCTCGGCGATGTTGTCGGGGTCGAAGGCCGTTCCACGTCCCCTGGGGGTTCGCTACGCCCAGCGGGCTAGACATAGGCCTCGGGGTGTCGCGCGCCCCTGCTCAAGGCTTGCCGAGCCGCCACGGGCCGTCGTCGTGCTTGCGCACGAGCCAGCGGCGCGCGTCCTTTTCGCCGTGCTCAATCAGAGACTGCGCGAACTCGCGCGAGAAGAAGAGGTAGCTCAGCAGCTCGCCGCGCGCCGCATTCGAGCCCGCGCGCAAGAAGCGCCCGAGGATCGACACGCTCGATGCCGCGCGCGCCACGCCCGCGTAGTGCCGCCGGTAGACGCGCGATGCTGCCTCGCCGATCTCGTTGGGGCTGCGCGGCGCGATGAGGATGTACGGCACCTGTCTGTGCTTCGCTCTGTGCGCACCCCGCGCGGCCCCGCGAGCGCGGATGATTTCGTTGATCGACGCGAGCGTCTGCACATCGTGGACGAGCGGGTCCACGAGCAGCGCCTGCACGATCTGCGTCGCGCCGTCGAGCGCTTCCGGTCGTCCCCGCATGCCCCCCGAGCGCAGCGAATTCAGCGCGATCACGATCACCCGTTTGCCGCCTAGCTCAAGCGCGGGCTTGATCGGCGTGTTGAGCCGCGTCCCCCCGTCGTAATACCAGCCCGCGCGCGAGCGCGGCGACTCGAGCCGCACGGCTGCGAACACGCCGGGGATCGCCGCTGACGCGCGCACGTGGCCCTCCAGCAGCCGCGTGCGCTCGTACTCGATACCGCGCTCACGGTCGTTCTTTATGCGTCCGCCGCCGTCGTGGAAGACCACGCTCGTCGAGCCCTCCACGGACGTCGCCACCACCGCCGCCGCGGTCAACGTCCCGTTGGCGACGTTCGCACGGATCCGCCGCAGCGGCACGCGCTCGCTCAGTGTCTTCGCCAGTGGCGCCGGATCCAGCAGTCCCCACACGCGCGCTCCAGGGATCACTAAAGCGCCCAACCGCGCGAGCTCAGCCGGCGAGAGCAGCGGACGAAGCACGTCGTCCCAACCCAGTTGTTCCCACAGACTGCGCGCCTGCTCAAGCGACTCTTCCGTGGGGTCGCCCGCCGTCGCCGCGAGGAACGCCGCGTTGATCGCGCCGACGCTCGTCCCGATGATCACCTCTGGGCGCTCGCCCCGCTGCTCGAGCGCGGGCAGGAGCACCGACAGGGCCCCGATCTCATACGCGCCGCGGGCGCCCCCGCCCGCGAGCACGAGGGCTACACCTGGGCTCTCGCGTGGCATCGCGCGATTATCGCCGTATACGCCTCCAGTCGGCAGCCGCGGGAGACGATCGCTACGGACTAATCTCGACAGCGCATGCAGGAAGCCTTCGGCCCTGCTGTCGCCGCCGATGCTGCGCCTGGTCACGGCGACTGTTCACGCCGCGAGATCAGCCAGCCAGGGCGGCGCTTTCGGCCGCACGTTCACACTCAGCCGGTCGGTGGAGCGAGGGATCGAGCGCGAAGCGCTCGGCAACACGCACGACCTCCTCACCGAGAGCACGCAGTTGCAACTCGATCAGCTCGTCTTCCATCGCCCCGGAATCCCCAAACGCCGCTCTGGAGCTCGGGACCGCGTATGGCACCGCCCACGCACGCAGGGAGCGCGCCGAGAAGTCCATCGTGTTGATGACTTGGAGGCCCTGTACGCCACCGGCCACGCTGATCAGGCCGACGACCTTATCGTGAAGATATGCCGGATCGCGCGACCCCAGCATGTGAAGCCAGTCAATCGCGTTCTTGAACGAACCCGAAATTGCCCGCGGCGAGCGCTCCGGACCCTCACGGGCCGCCGGGGCGGGCCCCCCCAGTCGTCCTCGGCGGGAGCACGGGCTCATCGTCGTAGGGAGTGGGCCGACGTCTCAATGCGGCGCGCTCGCCTCGACGCGGCGACCGGACACCGCGGGTGTGTGGTCACACTCGAGGGGCCACCACGTAGACGTCGAGACCCCGCGGCGCGCCCTTGGCGCGAAAGCGTCGCCGCCGCCTGGCAGTGAGTGTCGTGGTGTCGAGCCCCGCCAGCGCGGTCCCGGACACCAGCACCTCGCCGCCCCTGGCTGCTTCGGTCACGCGAGCGGCAACGTTGACGTCGACGCCAAGGTAGTCGGCGCCGAGCTTGCGCGGCCGCCCAAGATGCACGCCCACTCGCAGCAGAGCGCCGTGGCCGTCCACATCGACCGTGGCGAGCTGGTGCTGGGCCTCGAACGCGGCGTCGACGGCCCTCTGCGCGTCCGGGAAGACCACCATGTGCCCGTCGCCAAGGCGCTTGACGATACGCCCCTGGTGTGCCTCAATCACCGGCTCGACGACCGACGCGACCTCGCGCAACAGCTCAAGCGCAAGCTCGTCTCCGACCTCGAGTGCCCACGAAGAGAAGCCGACCAGATCGGTGAACAGGATCGCGACCTCCTCCACCCCGACTCCCCGGCCGACCGATTCGGCGATCGTCTGCCAGACCTGCAGCGCGCCCAGACTGAGCTCGCGCGTCGCGCTCGGCTGCTCGGCGCCGACCTCCACGAGGTGCCTCGCGAGGACCTGCGAGAGACGATCGCCGGCGGTGGAGAGCTCGTCGCCAAACCTTGCGTCGCCCGGAAGGAACACCTCCCGCGTCGCGCGCATCACCTCCACGAGCGCAGGGTTCGCGTCAACTCTGCGCGGCGCCCTCGCGACACGGGCGAGCCAGCGCGATCGGCGATCACCGACCCCCGAAGCCTTCAGAGGATCGTCCTTTAGCAGCTCGCGGCCCATCGCGCTGACGCTATCGGTTCGCAGTAGAAGGCGAGAAAGCCGCAGTTCTGCTGCACGGCTTCCCTGAGTTCTGGTTCGGTTGGCGGCTGCAGACCGAGCCGCTCGTGGCGGCCGGTTTTCGGGTGGTCGCGCCCGACCCAGACCACATCACATACACGCCTCTAGCGGACCTTGCTACAGCAACCGAGAAGGCCCGGCGCGACGCCCCCGCCATCCACGTCTGCGAGGTGTAGCCCGGCGTGCGACCTAGCTTGTGCTCCCTCATGGATGCGAGCGTGATGGCGGCCCTCCTCCAGATGCGTCCGATGCGTCCGCGAAACCCCACTAATCGGACGATCTGGACGCCCGCGGACGCAGCCCATACCGGGCCGTAATGCCAGCTTGACGCTTCGGAGATACCGAGCGCCGTTCGCGGCCCGTAGGATCGGCTTGATGACAGGGACCGAGTGGGGCCTAGCGATCTCCGTATTCCTTGCTTGCGCGGTGGAGGCGGTCGAGGCCTTGACGATTGTGCTTGCGGTTGGGACGACACGCAGTTGGCGATCGACGCTAACCGGGGTCGGGGTTGCGCTGCTCGTGCTCGCGGTACTGACCGCGGTGCTGGGTCCAGCGCTCACCGCCCTGCCGATCAACGCCCTGCGGGTCGTGGTCGGCGGGCTGCTCCTAGTCTTCGGTCTGCAGTGGCTGCGCAAGGCGATCCTTCGCGCATCCGGCCTGAAGGCGCTCCACGATGAGCACGAGGCGTATGAGGAAGAGCGGGTGGCCGCTCGCACGGCCGACGCCGTCCCACGGGGCCGGTTCGACCCCTACTCGTTCACGATCGCTTTGAAAGGAGTGCTTCTTGAGGGCCTCGAGGTCGTGTTCATCGTGCTGACCTTCGGCGCCAACCAGCACAACGTGGGGCTCGCCGCGGCGGCCGCCGGCGTCGCCGTTCTCGTGGTTGTGGTTGCGGGAGTGGTCGCGCGCGCCCCGCTCGCACGCGTCCCCGAGAACACCCTGAAGTTTGCGGTTGGCGTGATGTTGACGTCGTTCGGGATGTTCTGGGGCGCCGAGGGCGCGGGCGCGAAGTGGCCGGGCAGCGACACCGCACTCCTCGTGATCATCCCGGCGACTCTCTTGTTCTCGCTAGGCCTCCGCGCCGCGCTCAGGCGGCGTACATCGACGCCCGCGCGCTGGGCCAGCACCGAGGCTGCCGGGACATGATGGGGGTCGGCACATGACGAGGATCGAGTCGTTCCTGCGCTTCCTGTGGGAATTCGTGGTCGGCGACGACTGGCGCATCGCGGCAGGAGTGGTGGTCGCGCTCGGACTAACCGCGCTCGTCGCGGAAACGAGCATCGCCGCCTGGTGGATTCTGCCCGTGGCGGTGGCGCTGCTACTCGCAGGATCTGTCTGGCACGCGGCGCGGACGCGCTCATAGAACACCGCCAGGACAGGGCCGTCTACATGGCAACATCGTGGCAACACTCGCCCCTCCATATCCGTTCGATGCGTCCGCGGAACGCCCCAGATTGGACGATCTCGACCAGGCCGTGGCAACGGTTTGGCAACACGGCGCCCGGCCAGGCTCGATGACCCGGACGCCAGCCGAACTACAACCACGAAACGAGGATTGCTGATGGCAGCTCAGACACTTCCCGGCGGCACCTTCACCATGGCCGAGGGTCTAACAGTCACCCGCATGGGGTACGGAGCGATGCAACTCGCCGGCCCCGGCGTCTTCGGGCCGCCGAAGGACCGTGGCGCCGCGATCGCCGTGCTGCGCGAAGCCGTGGCGCTAGGCATCACCCACGTCGACACGAGCGACTACTACGGCCCTCACGTCACCAACGAGATCATCAGAGAGGCTCTGCACCCCTACCCGGACGAGTTGCGGATCGTGACCAAGGTCGGAGCGCTGCGAGACGCCGAGGGCGGCTGGCACCATGCGCGATCTCCCCAGCAGCTGCGCCAGGCAGTCCACGACAACCTGGACCGCCTCCGCGTCGACGCGCTCGACGTCGTCAACCTACGCGTCGGGGGGTTCGACAGCCCCGAGCCGGGCTCGCTCGCTGAGCCATTCGGTGCGCTCGCGCAGCTACAGCAGGAGGGCCTTGTCAAGCATCTCGGCGTCAGCACCGTCTCCGCCGAGCAAGTGGCGGAGGCGCAGTCGATCGCGCCGATCGTGTGCGTGCAGAACTTCTACAACATCGCCAACCGGCCCGACGACGACCTGATCGACTCGCTCGCCGCCCAGTCCATCGCCTACGTGCCCTACTTCCCGCTTGGCGGCTTTACCCCACTGCAGTCGGACGCGCTGGAAGAGGTCGCCACCCGTCTCGAGACCACACCGATGGCCGTCGCGCTCGCATGGCTGCTGCAGCGCTCCCCGAACATCCTGCTGATCCCTGGCACCTCATCCGTCGTGCACCTGCGCGACAACATCAAGGGTGCCGCGCTCACGCTCTCCGAGAACGAGCTCATCGAGCTCGATAGCATCGGCTGACTCCACGACCACCGCGCAACCGATGGTCGAGCGGTGCCCGCCCTACGCGGAAGCGTGCTCGCCCGCTTGCTGGCTCGCTCCCGTGGGCGTGATGACCACTCGGGTGGCGATCTCACTGCCGTCAGAGAGCGCAGCGGGTGAGCTACGCTCGGCGCGATCGCGAATCCATGCGTGCGGTCTACCGTGGCCTCCTCCTGGAACGTCAGCCGAGGAAACTCAGCAGCGCTTGGTTGCACTCCTCCGGGAAGGTCCAGCCGACGTTGTGCGGGCCGTTCTCGATCGGAACGACCCGGATGTTGGAGTTGAGGGCCTCCAGACGGCCTGCCGTGTTCTCGAACGGGAGAATCCTGTCCTTCGTGCCGTGCACGACCAGCGTCGGGACGCCGATCTTCGAGACGTCCGCCCGGAAATCCGTGAGCCACGTCTCGACGCACGCATAGCTTGCGTACCACGAGGACCCCGCAGCGACTTGGAAGCTGGCGCGCAACGCCGCGTCGCCGATCCTCTCGGGCGCCAGCTCGTCGGTGTTGTAGAAGTTGGCGAAGAAGTCGTCGAACCATTTGTAGCGGTCTGTCAGCACCGCCTCCTTGATGCCGTCGAAAACGGAGCCCTCGACGCCCTCCGGGTTGTCGTCGGTCTTCAGCAGGAACGGCGGAATCGCCCCGAACAAGACGGCCTTGGCGACACCAGCGGAGCCGTGCGTGCCGAGGTAGTGGGTCACCTCGCCGGTGCCCATCGAGAAGCCGCAGAGCACCACGTCCTCATCGAGCGAGAGGTGGTCGAGCAGTGCCTTCAGATCGGCGGTGAACGTGTCGTAGTCGTAGCCGATGGTGGGTTGGCTCGACTGCCCGAAGCCGCGACGGTCATAGGCGATCGTGCGGTAGCCGGCGTCGAGCAGCGCGCGCTCTTGGCGCTCCCATGAGTGGCCGCTGAGCGGATACCCGTGAATCAGGACTACGGGCTGGCCGCTGCCGTGATCCTCGTAGTAGAGCTCGACTGGTGAGCCGTTCTCGGTTCCAACTGTCACCATGGGCATAGGTTTCTCCTGTCACTCGCTGGGTTCATCGCTGTGAGGTGTCTCAGCAGTCTCGGTCGATCGCGCGGCCGCCTATAGCGACGGCTCGCATCGGCACTAAGTCGGGATTATGCGCCGCTCCGTCAGCGGCATTCACAAGATCTCGATGGCCACAGCCAAACGGGAGGTCGCGAACGAGCAGGTAGAGGCGATCGCGCTTTCGTGGGAAAGCTGTCCCGGTGGCCCCGGCTGTGGCCACCTCGCTCGTCTCGTCGCGGACGATCGGAGCTCCCGCGGGACGCCCGCGGCAGGGAGCTAGGATCGAGTCCGATGAGCGTTTCGGCCGCGAGCGAAAGGACGAGGGCCTGATGTCCGCTGCACTGGTAATCGGCGCGCGCAACCTGGGCTTCGCGATCATCGAGAGACTGCTCGCCGACGGCTGGGATGTGGCAGGCGGGGCCGTCTCGGCGGAGACCCTCGATCGGATTCGCGGTGCCGGAGCGCATCCGGTGGAGATCGACGTCACCGACCAAGCATCCGTTCTCGCCGCCCTCGAAGAGGTTGGCGCTCGCTTCGGGAGGGTCGACCTGGTCGTCAATGCCGCCTCTCCCTACGCCGCCGGCGGCACCGGTCCGTTCGGTGGGGGAACCCTGGCGGAGAGCGATCCGGACAGCTTCGATCGTTGGGCGACCTCGCCGGCCCGCGGGGCGTACGGCGCCCTCAGCGCCTCGGCGCGGTTCCTGAAGGCGCAAGGCGGCCCGGCGACCGTGATCCAGGTGACCGGCGGCTCGTCCCGACGGGCGATGCCCGGACGCGGCCTTTGGGCGGCGGGCGCCTTCGCCGTCCGCGCTCTCACGCAGGCGGCCGCCCTGGAGCTTCGCGCGGAGGAAATCCACGTCGCGCTCCTGATCGTCGACGCCGGCATCGACCGCTCCGGGCAGGGCGACGCCCGCACCGCCGACCAGCAGAGCATCGCCGACGCAGTCGCCTACCTGGCGAGTCAGAGCCCGCGGGCAATGACCCACGAGCTCCAGGTGACCCCCGCGCTCGACAACTGGACGCCCTAGGCCGCTCGTCGGCAGCGTTGCCGACGAAGCCAGGTGGCAACACCCGCCAGTCAATACGTCCGATGCGTCGCCGGAAGCGCGCATTGGCTCAGGAACAGAGGTGCCGGACTCAAACCCCGTCCGAAAGGCACAGGAGAGTTGAGATTGATCTGAATGCCCATCCCAGGGCAGCCCGCGTGAATCGCGAGGCGGGTACACCGGCTTCGCGCACGATGCGGTAGCGGGCAGACTGCCGTGGGGGACTAATCGCTAATCGTCCAGAGCGCTAGTGCGACTCGCACACCGGCGGACGCCTGCTTTCGTGCGGACGCGGTGGCGCAGCCATCCGTCGCAGTCGTCGCGAGCGCGTTCTCGATGGTCCGTCCGCTGGCGTCGCCGTCTACCACCTCGGCAACAACGAAGCCGCTGTGGTCGAGGGAGTGCCTTCAGGCGTGCGCTATGGGCGCCATGGGCGCGCGCGTGACCGCGCTCAATCGCTCGTCGACGTCGTAGTAGCGCACCTCGATATCGCTGATGCCCGGATAACTACCGAGGGCCGACTCCATCGGCCCGTCGCCCCAAGCTCGCGCCTGCTTGTCGGTCTCGAACAGGTAGATGCTCTCTGCGACATGCTCGGCGTCGTCGTAGCCCCAGAGCTTCCAGAGGAGACCTGGGAGCCCGGCGATCTTCTCAGCCGCAGCGAGAAACCCGCGCGCCTGCTCAGGGTCGTCCTTGCCAAGTTGCCGGCCGTAGCGCACCACAAGAAGTTTCATCACCACACCCTTCTGCCCGCCGATCGCGGGCGTCAACTAACTTGTTATCCGGGGTCCTCCCGGATCGTGATCCAGAGTGCTTCGGCGACCGCCACGCGGCGGCCGTCCTGCTCATGGATGGCGGATCCGGCCCAGTGCTTGCGACCCTCGCTGGCGATCGGCCATGCCGTCACGATGTAGGGCCGGTCGGGGTACACGGACGCCTCGAGCGTGGCCGTCATGGAGGCGAGAACGGTTCGCGTGCCGAGTGGCACGCACGCGAAGCCGGACGGGCAGTCGAGGGCCGCCCACACGAAGAGCGGGTCCACGAAGCCATCGGCTGCCAGTTCGGCGTTGGGGAGCCACGGGGCCGCGAGCAGGCCGTCGGTGCCGGCCGGGCCCGGAAAGATGCGCAGACCGTCAGCCTCTCGTCGTGGGCCACAGACGAAGCAGGTCGGGAACGCATGGTGCTCCGGACGCTGGCCGGCGAAGGATTGCGCCGCCCGCGTGGCGACGGCCAACGTCGGCGTTTCGGGAACATCGACGGTCGGGCGAGCGGAATGTGCCTCGGCAACTGTCACGTCGCCGTGCAGCAAGCGGACCACACCATCCTTCTCGCGCCGGCGTGTCATGGGCACGTCAAGCGGCGGCGGCTGCGACAAGCGCACGCCGGCGCTGGGGCCAATCGCTGCGGCAAGGAGACCGCACGCGTAGCCGCCGTTGGCCGATGTCGGCGGGCCGTTGAACCGTGCCGGGATGCTGACTTCGTCGATCAACGGTCGCTCCGCGAGTGGCGATCCCGGCATCGTCATGTCGCTTTCGCGCTCGTCGCCGCCACGGGCAGGGCTCGTGCGTTGGCCGAAGCGACGCTGGCCGCGACGTTCACGATCTCGGCGAGCTCATCCTCCGGGCGATCGGGCGGAAGAACGAGCTGCACACTGTCGGCACCGGCGGCAAACCATGCAGCCATCGATTCTTTGGCCTGATCGTAGGTCCCCATGAGCGTGACCTCGCGCGCGAGATCCTCCGCGACCGCGGGCAGTTCGGGCCGAGGGTTGCCGTTCGCAGCCTCGATGACCGCATTGACGCCGTCGGCCATCTCGAAGCGCTCTCCGAGCATCCGTGGATACAGGGGTCCCATGCGCGTTGCGTAGGCCGACAGCCACCAGGCCGCGAGCCGCCGGGCGCTCCTCTGGTCAGGCCCGAGTGCTACCGGGACACCGACGGAGACACGCGTCGGCGTAGGCACCTCGACACGAGACTCGCCTTCCTGCAGAAGAGCCCGTCCGTCCTGCACGCGCGATCGTGCCCACAGGAACGGCGCCCACCCGTCGGCCAGCTCACCGGCGAGCCTGATCGAGCCCGACGACAGGGCCGCCAACGTGATTGGCACGGACACGTCAGGGAGCACGCCCAGGCGCAGCGGTCGGGCATCCGGCGCTGGATTCGGGAGCCGATCCCCGCTCAGAAGCGCTCGAACCGCTGTCAACGTCTCGCGCAATCGCGCGAGTGGCCGGTCCCACGCAATGCCGTGAAAGCCCTCGGTCAGCGGCGGGCTTCCGGCGCCGATGCCGAGCGAGAATCGACCTCCGGAGCACCGCTGCAGGCCGGCCGCGCCGAGAGCGATAGTCGCCGGCGTGCGTCCCCAGGCCGAAATGACCGACGTCCCGAGGTCAATGCGCGAGGTGCGAAGCGCCAGCTCCGCCAGCAGAATCATCGAATCGTGAGTCCACCCCTCGGCGACGTCCACGCGATCAAGACCCAAGTCATCTGCCCGGCGGGCAAGCCGCAAGATGACGTCGGTGCGCGTCTCGAACGGGGTGAACGCTACGCCGACGCGCATTCGCTCCCGATCGACGGTGTTGATCATCCCGGATGTCGTCATCGGAGGCAATCCTCCGCGTAGCGGTCCCGTTGCACCTGCGCGCCAGTCGCGCGACCCACCATCAGCGGCCGGACTATGGGCGGCACCCCACTCCACGACGCCTCGCGTACCTCTAGCTCGAGGCCCAATGCTTCCATCAGCGCCACCGTTGCACGGTTGCATCGGCATCCCACCGCGAAGCGCCGCCACGGCTCGGCGAAGCGGTCCTGCCAGTGGGCGAGCCTCGCCGACTCCGCGCGGACGTGCTCGATAAACAGCAGTTGTCCGCCAGGGCGCAGCACGCGCATGAGCTCTTGCAGCGCGAGATCGGGAGCATCGACGGTGCAAAGCACGAGCGTCGAGACGACCGTATCGATCGAGTTGTCGGCAAGCGGCAGGTGCTCTGCGGGAGAGTCGAGAACGCGTGCGCTCCGTCCGCTTCGGCGCAACCGTCGCTCGAGGCGCTTGCGCATCGCGGCGTCGGGCTCGGTCAGGATGAGCTCGTCGAGGTCATCAGGGTAGTGCGCCAGGTTCAGGCCCGTGCCGCTGCCCAGCTCCAAGGTTCGCCCGAACGCGCGGGCCAGCAGTTCCTTCCTGCGCCCGCGCATCCCCGCCCACTCGCCCACCGAGAGGATGGGGTCATAAACGATCGAGAAGACGTGGGGCCAGACACCCGAGCTTCCTGTCGCGGTGAGTGCTGTGCTGCTGTTCTTCATGCTTGCAAGGTACGTCCGTCGCCTTGGTTCGCGCATCGCCCGCTTCGGCCATTTGCAAGCAATGGCCCGTTGCGGTCATACGTCTGGGAGAAGGCCGAGACGCGCTGCCTCCGCCACCGCCGCCGCACGGGAACGGCAGCCGAGCTTGTGGCGGATGTTCGCGACGTGGCGATGCACCGTGTGGTGGCTCACGACCAGCTGCTCGGCGACCTCGGGGTCGCTCAACCCCCTGGCAAGAAGCGCCAGCACCTCACGCTCGCGTCGCGATAGCAGCGCTGCAGCGGGCTCCCCTGCTGCGGCCCTCGAGGGCACACTTCGGGGAGCGAGCGCCGTCCGAAGAGCGCGTACCACGGAGTGCGAATCGCCGGCCCACGGAAAGTGGGCGTCGCCGGCGAGCGGAACCAGCGTTGCACCCGGGATCGCGGCGGCTAGCTCTCGGCCGAGCCGGTAGGGGATCGCGCGATCCCCGCGGCGGTGTGCGACGAGCGTTGGTGCACGCACGAGCTTCGCCTCAGCTCGCACGTCGCCCCGATAGACGAGCTGCAACAAGGCCGCCGCGGTCTCAGCGTCCGTGGCGTCCCGTTGATAGCGCGCGAAGCCCGCTTGCTCCGCGCTGCCAACCTCGCCGAGGAAGATGTCCGCGAGCAGGCGCGACCCGAGGCCCCAGTGGGAGCGCACCGTAGCGATGATCGCCTCACGCACATCGCGTGACGCGATCGATGATCCATCCATATAAGCGCCGTAGAGCAGCAGCCGCTCCACACGGTCGGGGAACCGCGCCGCAAACGCCACCGCGGTGCAGCCGCCGGCAGAGCCGCCGAACAACGAGACGCGCTCCAGGGCGAGCTCATCGAGGACGGCGCTGAGCGTCGCCACCTCGCCGTCCAGCGTCGGCGCAGCCCGCCCGAGATCGCGATCCGACATGCCGACGCCGAGATGGTCGTACCGTATGAGCGCGAACCCCTCTGACAGGGATTCCCAAAAACCGCGAACCGTCTCATCGTGCCAGTCGAGCTCCAAGTGGCTGACCCACCATGCCGGGACGACCAGCGGCGGTCCCTCACCGGTCACCTGATAGGCGATCCGGCGACCGGCGAACGGCAGAAACCGGATCTCTGCGTCATGCGACCGCGACATCACAAGCGAGACTACGCCACGGCCGCATCGTTCCGCCTGCGACGAGCAGATCCCGTAGCTCAAACTCGCTGGCACGCGGGGTGTTCTACGGAGCAACAACCGGATTGAATCCCCATGACCTCGGGTCAGGCTCGATCTACCTTGAGAGCGTGCTTACCGGACGTTCAACAGGGCGCGAGCGAGCAGCAACGATGGACCCGCAGCCGTGGCGCTGGACCGACCCGCGGGTGCTTGTCGAGCACCCGGACGAGGCGACCGGCCTTGCCATCGCCTCCGGCTTGCGCTTCGCCGGCTACGCGGTCGCCGTCTGCCCCGGCCCGCGCGGACACGGACAGTGTCCGCTCACCGGTCCGGGCGGGTGCGCGCCTGCCCATGGCGCCGACCTCGTCGTCTGCTCCCTCGGCTACGAGCGCGAGACCGCCCGCGAGGTTCTACGCGAACTGCGCACGCGGTATCCCGCCACGCCTCTGCTGGTCGAGGTGCCGTCGGAGGTGGACGCGGACCTGGAAGAGCTCCTCGACGGCTGTCACCGCCTGCAGGCACCCGCGACGCCCGAGCAGATCGTGGCCGCGGTTCAGGGCATCACCGCGGATGCCTCCAACAACGGCACCGCCCATGCGTAAGCCGGTTCTCAGCGAGTCGGAGGCCTTCCGCGTCGTCCTACTGCTGATAGCTGCGCTGATCCCGATCGCGCTCGCCGCGGTTCTCGGGCCGACGTGGCTCGCCGTCGCCGTGCTTGCGGTCGTAGTCGGGGCTCTCGCTCTCTACTTGGCGCAGCTGCGCATGCGCAAGCTCCGCGGCCTCGAGCTGCCGGTGAAGATGGCCCCGCCGCACCTCGGCCCGGCCGCGGAGCGTCGCGTCCTCGTCGTCGCCAACGACACGCTCGGCGAGGAGGCCCTGATGGCCGAGGTCGAAGGGCTGGCCGCCGTGCCGAATACCCGCGTGCTCCTGCTCGTGCCCGCGCTCATCTCCCCCGGCGCCCGCCTGACCGGCGGAGTCGACGGTCCCCTGGACCGGGCGCGCGTCCGCCTGAGGAACGCCCTCGACCGCGTCGGCCGCGACGGCCTGGTTGCGGGCGAGGTGTCCGAGGCCGATCCCCTACAAGCGGTCGAGGACGCATTCGCCGCCTTCGCGCCGGATGAGGTCATCGTCGCCACCCGCCGGGAGCGCGCCGCGAACAGCCTCGAGCCGCGGCTCGCCGGTCTCGTGCGCGAGAGGTTCGCGGTACCGGTTCGCCATCGGGTCTTCGAGCCCGGGGCCGCCGGTCAGGAGCCGGACGGGGACACCGAGGCGAGATATCGCGACGAATCCGGCAACGCGGCCGCGAGGAGGTTCGGCCTGAGGGCGCTCGCGGCTGCGGGAATCGTGGCGGCGGTTGCGATGTCGATGGTTGCGCTGGTCCGAAGCAGCGAGAGAGAGGAAGCGCGTGCGGCATCCCAAGCCGCCGCCGTCCTGGCGTGGCGGCCGCCGGTCGCGAAGGTGGTCGATCTGTCGGTCATCCCGGAATACAAGCGCGGCCCGGAAGGCGAAAAGCACGATGCCTTCACCGTCACCGACTTCGCCGTCCACGCAGGCGAACCGCAACAGCTGAAGATCGACAACACTGACGACGTCCCTCACAGCATCACGGCGCCCGAAGCGGGCATCAACATCGTGGTGATGCCAGGCGTTCACACTTACACGTTGCTCGTGAAGCAGCCGGGGAAGTACGTCTGGTTCTGCGCGTTCGTATGCGACGAATGGGCGATGGCGAACCCGGGCTACATGCGTGGCTACATCACCGCCAGCTAGCGCCACCGTCGGCGATCGTGCATCGTGCCTTGGTCGGCCGGGTCCGAGGTTGAGGGTCTTCGCCTCGCGGCCCGTGGTGGTTCGAGTCCATTCGAGCGCATTGGCGGGGTCACCGCAGCGGTACGAAACGTTTCACCTTGCCGCTTTGGAGCCGTGGTATCGAGTCGACCGTTCGGGTCGTGACACGAGCGTTCGCGAAGCCCGCGCCAGCCAGCGCGGCGGCGACGCCTGCCGCGAGGGCGTCGGCGTCGAGCGGCAGGTCGTGACAGAGCAGGATCTCCGCGCCCTCGACCGTCTGGTTGACCTGGTACTCGGTGAGCGCGGGCTCGCGCACGAACACCGAGCGGAACACGTGCGGATGGATCCGGACGCCGTCGCCGTAGACGAACTCGTCGTCGAGACGGCCCTGGATGTCCGCCACGCGCCGGTAGGCCGACCCACAGCTACATGGCTCATCGAGCGTCACGACCTGGTCGCTGATCTCGTAGCGGATCAGCGGCTGCAGCAGATTCGCGAGGCCCGTCACCAGCACCTTGTGCGAAGGCACACCGGGCGGGACGGGGCGCCCATGCTCGTCGACGGGCTCGACGATCACCTGGTCGTCTGCGAGATGCATCCCGGGCTCGGAAAAACACCCGATACCGACGATCCCGGCCTCCGAGGTTCCCCACATGTTCGCAACCGGAGCCTCCCACGTCCGTTCGCCGGCCTCGCGTATCTCATCGAACAGCGGCTCGGCCATCGTCACGATCCGGCTCGGCCGAATCTTGAGACGCCCCGCCCGGGCCTCACCGGCGAGTGCGTACAGCATCGACGGATAGGTGGCGAGCGAGTCCCCGTCTGCCTCGTTGAGCGCCTCCACGATCGCCGGCAGCGGCAGCCCGATCGGGATCCGGTGCACCGGCACCGCATCGCTCGCGAACGTTTCTGCGCTGGCCGTCGTGAAATGGGCGGCGTGGTTCGCAGCTACGACCATGACGACCGGCGGTTTGGCGGCGAGCTCGGGGTCCGACAGCCTGTCGGCTAGCTGCTGCCTCAGTGCGACGAGCCGCACCGCCGCCCAGCCCTCCCAGTCCCACACGAACACACCTCGCAGGCCACTCGAGCCTCCGGATGCGACGGCATGTAGGTCGCCGAGGAAGTACGCATCGTCATGGAGGCTCGCGATGTGTTCGTTCGCCGCTGCGAGCGTCACGCGCTGATCGGTGACGATGCTGTCGAAGTTCTCCATCAGCTGCGCCTTGTCCATCGTGGGGAGCTCGCGGAGCGTCTCTTCGTCGAGAGCCTGCTCGTCGACGTCGGCCAGCCGCTCGCGATGCCAGGCGGAGTGCTCCTTGGCCGTCGCCACCAGCTCGCGCAGCCGTTTCGTGCGCTCCTCGCGCAGACGCTCCGCCGACCAGCGCAGGCGATCGAGGTGCGCGGGCAGGAGCTCGAGCATGTGTTGCACATGACGCGCGCGCGTCTGCTCGTAGTCGGGCACGCCCGTACCGTATCGGCGGCCCGGGGAGCGAGCCGCGCAACGTGCGGCGACGTCCCGCCGGGCGAGTCGGACAGCTCGCACGCCGCGGACCGACCGCGGGTCGACCCGTGCCTTACTGGAAATCGGTGACGGAGTAGATGTCGGACTGGCTCAGCACCAACGGCGCGGTCGGCTGGTCTGGTTCGACACCCAGGTGATGGACGGTGAAGGTGTCTCGCCCGACCTGGATGATCGCCGCCACGATCTGGCCGTTGCCCGTGTCCATCTCGCCCACCCGCAGCTGGCAGTCGCGTCCCTGGCGCCGACACATGACACCTTCGATGCGGCGGTCTCGGGAGATGGCTCCGGTGTGTACCTCAGCCTGGTCGCGCAGCTCTTGGTACGCCCGCTCGGCGGCTGGGGCGCCGTCGTGCTCTTGCGGGAGGAAGAAGCTGCCCATCAGCGCCGCTTTCTGCGTGCGCCGGGCTCCCCGGCGTCGCGTGGCGGAAACCGCTTGCGCTCCTCCGGGGTCATCTGCCGGATGACGAGCTTCCCGTTGGCGACCTGCTCGCGCATGTCCCTGAGCTTCTCTGCGTGCTGCTGCTCCTGGCGGAGCTGGTGGGGCGTCGGCACAGTTCTCTCCTGGCACTCGTGCGTTCAGGAGCCGACACGGGCCCTGGCGCTGGTTGGGCGAGCCATCGCGCGCAGGAGGAACGTCCTTTGCCCACGCCTTGGGCGTGTGCGCGGGCTGCGTCGCGTCGCGGTATGTTTGGATCGATACAAGCTTAGCGTGCCGCGCCTCAGTCCCAGAGCGGCGCTGCTGCTGCTACGGTGCGTGGATCAGGTTGGGTGATCGCCCAACACACGGGGTGCAAGCGCTCGTAGCCTTTGCTTTGACAGCTCCGCGCGGTCGCAGCACTATCTAGCCGGAGGAGAGGACTATGGCTACTGGAACCGTCAAGTGGTTCAGCGACGACAAGGGCTTCGGCTTCATCACGCCCGACGATGCGTCGGCGGACCTGTTCGTCCATCACAGCGCAATCGTGGGCGAGGGCTATCGCTCACTCCCCGAGGGAGCGAAGGTCACCTTTGACGCCGAACCCGGTGACAAGGGGCCCAAGGCCGCGAACGTGACGGTGGTCTAGCTTCAGCCTTGGTGCCCGAGCTGGGGTAAGCCCCGGAAGCATCGGGCGAGTGCCGTCGCACCTCTCCGGCGACCCGCCCCAAACTCCACGACGAGGACTGGAGAGACATGGCGTCAGGCGGTAAGAGGAAGACGACGATGGCAAAGCTCAATCGCGAGAGCCGACTGCGTGAGCGGCGGGCGGAGAAGCAAGCCAAGAAGGAAGCCCGCAAGCTCGCCTCTCAGGCTCCGGAGGTACCCGGCGAGACGGCTACAGATCAGTCCAGTGGGCCACTGGCCGGACCGCCGGCCCTCGATGCCTGACTCCAGCCCCTGAGGACAGCCGGTCTCGGCAAGCCCTCAGGCCGGCCGGCTATTGACATCGGTGTCGGACTCGTGATGCCAGCCATACGGGATCTTTCGGGCCGCGAGCCAGGCGTCTGTCCGAGCGTGAACGATGAGGGACTGCCCCGGCGATCGGCCCACCACCGCCCGCTCGCCGGCGCAGATCTCCAGGGGAGCCCTCAGCCCTTGAACGAATGGAATTCGCCCAGCGGGTTGGGGAGCTTCGGGGTGAACGGCTTGAACTCGTAGGACTTGGTGACGTCGAATCCGGCCTTTCCGGCCGCAGCCTTGTCGGCGAACGGCAGCAGCGCTTCGACCGCCTGGCCGATGTTCTTCAGCCCCAGCGTCCGCTCGTAGCCGTTGTTGTTGGGGGGAGCCACTGACTCGGCGACCTTCTGGATGCCGGTGACCGCAGAAAGGGGCCCGCCGTTCGCGCTCGCCACATCGGGGCCGATAACGCGCGCCAGCGTGCGGTGGTCGGACTCGATGCCCATGATCCGCGCTGCCGTCACCCGCAGGTCGGGAGTGCTGAAGTGGCGTACACCGACGAGATACGCGGCGATGAAGGCGTCCTCGAGCGTGACGAGCGTGTTCAGGGTGGTCTGCGCGTCGGTGAACATGTTCTGCGGGTAGTAGAACGACGTGAACGGCGTTGGCTTCTTCGTGACGCCCTCCTCGAGCAGGTAGTGCGACATCTCCTCCTGGAGCGCCCCCTCGAGGTATTGCTGGTCGTCATCGGGGATGTTCTTGAAGAACGGCGCCGTGTTGATGATGTTCGTGTAGGTGGTCACCGCGAGTGCCTCGGCGATCTGCGCCGCTTTGAGGATTTCGAGATCACCCCGAGTGATCCCGCTCTTTGCCTTGCTCGCGAAGGCGGCGGCTGGACCGAACGCACCGAGGCCTGCCGCCCCTGCGCCTGCAAGGGCGGCTCCCTTCAGAAAGCCCTTGCGCGTGGAGGCGCTGTCCCACTGCTCAGCGGTGACGCTCCCGCCCGTCTGAACCTCGTTGATTCGCTGATGGCTCTCCGCCATTTCACTCACTCCATTCGTGGTCGATGGGTTGACGCTCGGGTATGCGTGCAGATGCCGCGAATGGATCACTCGGCCACGCGAATCGATGCCGCAGTGATCCGCGGCGGACCTCGCTCCGTATAGGAAGCTGATAGCCAGGTGCCGCAGGCAGGCTGGCACCCCGGACCACCCGAAAGGAGCGCACGACATGGGGCTGGACAACCCACTGCACATCGCTTTTCTCTTGATCATGGTGCTGCTGGTGTTCGGCGCCAGGCGCCTACCCGAGATGGGCCGCTCGCTCGGCGACGGCATGCGCGGCTTCAGGGACGCACTCGGCGGGCACGGCGCCACGCCCGCGGCAAGCGACCTCGCCGCACAGCCGGTGGCGCAACCGGTGCTCGTCCCCGGTGCACACGAGCCCGACACGGCTGCCGCGGACGTGGCGAGCGCGCCGCCGCCGCGGGAGCACAAGCCGGCCGCCGCCTGAGCGCCGGCGGCAGCTCGATCGCCAGCGAGAGCCGTTCAGCGTGCTCGTACAGGCCAGCCGGTACTACCATCTCGCCGCCGTCAGCGCGCCGCGATGGGATAGCCCGTTGCGAGCCGCGTAGAAGGCGCGGAGCGGACAGGATGTCGCGCATGTTCAAACCCCTCCGGTCAGCCGCCCGCTCCGCGGGCGAATCATCGGCTGCGAGCCTCAACGTGCTTGCGGACGAGGAGCTGATGCAACTCGTCTACCGCGGCAACACGGCCGCCTTCGAGGTGATCTACGACCGTCATGCCGACGCGGCCTTCTCACTCGCCTACCGCATGTGCGGGCAGCGGGCGCTGGCGGAGGATGTGGTGCAGGAGGGCTTCCTGTCGCTGTGGCGCAGCGGCGCGCGCTACGACCGCGCCCGCGGCAGCGTGCGGACATGGTTGCTCGGCATCGTGCACAACCGCGCTATCGACGCGCTGCGCCGGCGCACGGTGCGTGAGCACGGGCGCGTGAGCGACGAAGGCATCGAGGAGCGGCTCGTGGCCGACGAGCGCACGGACGTGGAGGCGGGTCGCCGCGACGAGGCGAGGGAAGTGCGTGACGCGCTCGAACAACTGCCGCGCGAGCAGAGCCGCGTGATCGAGCTCGCCTACTTCGGCGGCCTGACGCACGTCGAGATAGCCTCGATGTTGGACGCGCCCGTGGGTACCGTCAAGGGCCGCATGCGCTTGGGTCTCGCGAAGATGAGGATGACGCTCGGTGACCCATCGGAGGTGGTGTAAGTGAGCACAGAGCGACCGCACATGGATCCCGAGCGATGCGGCGGCAACGCCGCTCCCTACGTGCTCGGAGCGCTCACCGAGGAGGAGCACGAGGCGTTCCGCCGTCATCTCGAGTCTTGCGCGGTCTGCCGCGAGGAGGTCGCCGCGCTCCAGGTGGTCGCCTCGGCGTTGCCGGCGGCGGCTCCGCAGGTGAGCGCTCCCGCACAGCTCAAGGCGAGGGTGATGGGGAGCGTTCATGAGGACCTGCGCAGACGCGACGTCGCGCAGGAGCCTGCCGAAGCGTCCGTTCCTCGCCGCGCTGCTCCACGCGCCGGCAGGCGCTACGGGACCGGCCGCCGGCTGCGCTGGCGGCCCAGCCTCGCGGCCGCCGTGGTGGCGGCGGCGGTGATCGCGCTGGCTGTCGTCGCGCTCTCCTCGAGCGGCGGCCCGGGCTCGACACGCGTCATTCGCGCACAAGTGCTCACGCCACACGCAAGCGCGTCCCTGAGCGTCAGGGGCGGACGTGCACAGCTCGACATCGCCGGTATGCCCCAGGCCGGTCCGGGTCGCGTGTACGAGGTATGGAGAAAGGGGCTCGGCGGTGTCCACCCGACCGATGCGCTCTTCACCGTGTCCGGGTCGGGGGGCCACGCAACCGTAGCTGTGCCCGGAGGGGTGAGCGGGATCAAGGAAGTGCTCGTCACCTCCGAGCCCGAGGGCGGCAGCCGTGTGCCTACGCGCTCGCCGGTGATCGTCGCGCGGGTGAGCTGACACGTTCCAGGGTGGCGTACGCTGGCGGGCCTGTACGTGGTAGAGGGCACCGTGAGCCGGGCGAGCTGGTGGACCCGTTGTCGAATGCGGTCATGAGTATCTCTGGCAGGGACTTACATCGCGGCCTTCCTGAAAGGTGAACACCTGCTCGTTCAGTAGCGAAAGACCAGAACCGGTGAGGCGCGGGTGACGGCGGTGGTGCCGATCGTCTGACGCCGTCTCGCGAGTTCGGCGGGTCAGGCGCTCGAGCTGGCGAGTGTCTGTTTGCCGTTCAACTCGATGAACGCGCCGCCGCCGCTGCGTGTCGTGGTGTTGCCGGCGCCCGGCGCCGCGCCGCCGAACGTGTTGGCCCTCAGCGTCACAGGGCCCCCACCGCTGGCGAAGCCCGCGAAGGCGAGCGCACCGCCTGTGCCGAAGGTCGGTTCCGTTGCAGCATTGGATTCGAACACGTTGCCAATGAACTCGACGGGATTGGCGCCGATGTATTGCACGGCTCCGCCGTAGAGGGCCTGGTTGCCGGCGCCCGCCTCACCGAAGCGGTTCCCGCTGATCACCGTTGGCAGCGAGGTCGTCTGTTTGCCTTGCGAGAACTCGAGCGCGGCGCCACCGCCGCTCGGCTTCTTGTCGGCGATGAACGTGTCATCGCTGACGGTGATCGCCTCGTCTTCGGTTTCGATCGCGACCGCGCTCGCGTTCGTCGTTCCCGTGAGAGTGAGGTGCGCGAGCGTGAACGTGAGCAGCCCGCTCGCCGGCTTCTTGCCGAGGATGATCGGTTTCGTGGTGACCGCGGGCTCGAGGGTCGTGCCCGGCGCGGTCCCTTCGATCGTGAACGGTTCCGGATTGGTGATTTCGACGTTGAGGGTGCATGAACCGGCGCCGACGTGCAGAACTTCGCCCGCTTTCGCCGCCGAGATCGCGCTGTTGAGGGCCGGTTCTTCGCACGCGACCACTTTGGCGTGGGCAACCGGCGAGGCCGCGAGCGCAAGTGCACAGCCAACCCCCACGCCGATGCCGACTCTGCGGCCAATACCTCCGAGGCCAACAGGCATTGGCCGCACCATACAAGAGGCGATGCGACCAGTCCACAACATCTCGTCGGGCACGCCTGTGCGGCGGCGCATCGTCGGGGAGGTCCGCATTTTCGGACAGAACCGGGCGCGTCGGGTACGCGACCTCTGTTCGCCGCGATGATCCAGACGCCGGACGGCGTAGACTGCCCGACACATCCGCCCGAGTTCGATCCGAAGGCAAGACATCTCCGCAACGGGACAACGGCTTGCAGTGCTGGTGGCGGCGGCGCTGATCGCGCTGGCGGCGCCGGCAGCCGACGACGCCGGTGCGAACGCGGTCTACACCACGAACCTCAACGGCGGCAACGTCTTCCAGTTCGGCGTCGGCGCGGGGGGACTCCTCTCGCCGCTTTCGCCCGAGATCGTGCCCGCCGAAGCGACCACGAACAACGTCGCCGTGAGTCCAGACGGGACGAGCGTCTACGTCGTCAACCGCGGCACCAACCACGTCGGCCAGTACACAGCCGGCCCCGGTGGTGCGCTGACACCCAAGTCGCCCGCCAGCGTCGCGGCAGGCCCCGGCCCCGTCGGCATCGCGGTGAGCCCGGACGGAGCCAGCGTTTACGTCGCCAACTCGGGCGGCACGACCGTCTCGCAATACGACGTCGGGGCGGGTGGCGTGCTCACACCGAAGATCCCGGCGACGGTGCCCACCGGCGGCCACCCCGAAGCAGTAGCGGTGAGTCCCGACGGGAAGAGCGCCTACGTCACCTGCGCTGGCACCGACAGCGTCTTCGAGTACGACGTGGGCGCAGGGGGAACGCTTTCCCCGAAGGGCTCGGGGCCGGTACCGACCGCCGAAGAGCCGGACTACATCGCCATCAGCCCCGACGGCAGCAGCGTCTATGTCGCCGATTACGAAAACGAACACGAAGTGTCGCCCGGCGTGTTCGAAGCCGGCCACGTCGCCCAGTACAGCGTCGGGGCGGGCGGCGCGCTCACGCCGAAGTCGCCGGCGTTCGTACCCGCCGGCTCCGGCGCGAGCGGCATCGCGGTGAGTCCCGACGGCGCCAGCGTGTACGTCGCCAACGACACAGCCGGCGAAAGCGAAGCCCTGTCGCAGTACAGCGTGGGTCCCGGCGGCGTGCTCTCGCCCAAGCCACCCGTGTTCGTCCCCGGGGGATTTGGGCCCGCAAACGTCATCGTCAGCCCGGACGGTCGCTCGGTGTACATGACCGACACGGGTAGCGGGAAATCACCTGGCACCGTCTCCCAATACGACGTCGGCGCCGGCGGGCTGTTGACCCCGAAGACGCCGGCGTTCGTCGAAGGCGGGCTGTACCCGCTCGGGCTCGCGATGACGCCCGACCAAGGCCCCACCGCGTCCTTGACCGCAGCCGCCGCCGCGGCGGGCTCGCCGAGCAGCTTCAGCGGATCTGCCTCGAGCGACCCGGACGGGACGGTGGCGAGCTACACGTGGAGCTTCGGCGACGGCACGACCGCCACGTCAACCGTGCCCACCACGACACATGTCTACGCTGCGCCCGGGAGCTACCTCGCCACGCTGCGGGTGACGGACAACGAAGGCTGCTCGCAGACGTTCTTGTTCACGGGGCAGACCGCATACTGCAACGCGGGCGCGCGAGCCGTCAGCAGCGCAGCCGTCAACGTGCCCCCGGCCCCGTCGGTGCTCTCGCCCTCGACGCCGCCCCAGCTGGAACACCTGCACCAGTCCGCCTCGCGTTGGCGCGAGGGCAGCAAGCTGGCACAGCTGAGCCGCAGCCGGACGCCCGTCGGTACCACCTTCTCGTTCACTCTCAACGAGACCGCCACCGTCACGCTCAGCTTCAGCCGTCCGCTTCCCGGCATCAAGGTCGCCGGGAAATGCGTCGCACCGAAGGCGCGCAGCCGACATGGGAAGGCCTGCCTGCGCGCGCTCGGCGCGGGGACGTTGACCCTCCACGGCCACAGCGCTGTCAACAAGATCAGCTTCCAGGGCCGGCTGTCGCGCACAAAGAAGCTCAGGCCCGGTCGTTACAAGGTGACGACCGTGGCGAGCGACGCCGCCGGCGCGCGGTCGAAGCCGTTGTCGCTGACGTTCACGATCGTCGCGTAGCGCCTCGGCTGGCACCGCGCGATCTGGCAGTATCGGCACGATGAGCGATCCCGGCACCGCACCGTACGGCTCCGTCCGCCTCGCCGACGTCGACACCCTGGCGGAAGTCGACCCCGGGAACGCGGACATCACCGACTGCGAGTTCCACCTCGTCCGTCGCCATTTCGACGTCCAGGCGTTCGGTGTCAACGGCGCGAGCGGAGACGCGGGCGACGAGATGATCGAGGAGCACCACGAGGCCGACGACGAGGCGAACCTGACGAACGGCCACGAGGAGCTCTTCGCCGTGATGACCGGGCATGCCCTGTTCACGATCGCCGGCGAGGAGATCGACGCGCCCGCCGGGACGATCGTGTTCGTTCGCGATCCCGCGTTGCTGCGCTCCGCCCGGGCGACCGCCGACGGCACGACGATCCTGATGGTGGGAGGGCCCACCGGCGTCCCCTACACCGTCTCGCGCTGGGAGAAAGCGCTTCCGTAGCCGCAGCCGCGGCGCGCGCGCAAGCGAGCTACGCTCACGCCATGGAGCTGACCCGAAGCAGACCCCAGACCGCGAGCGCCCCGCCCGAGTGGTTCACCGGGAAGGCGTACATCGATCAGATCGCGCCGCCCGACGAGTCCACACGGCTGCGCGCCTACCGGGTGCATTTCACCCCGGGGGCGCGCACCGCCTGGCACACGCACCCGCACGGCCAGGTGATCCACGTCACCGAGGGTGTCGGCCTGGCGCAGTGCCGCGGGGGGCCGGTCGAGCGCATCTCCGCGGGCGACACCGTGCGGTTCCTGCCGGATGAGGAGCACTGGCACGGCGCCGACGGCGAGCACTTCATGACGCACCTGGCGCTGCACCTCGCCGGCGAGGACGGCCACGACGCCGCCTGGGGCGAGCACGTCACCGACGAGGAATACGCTCGGCAGCCCACCGCCTGAGATCCTCACTCCTCGGGCCGCGCCACCCCCTCGCCCGCGCCCGCCTGGGGATTGCGCCGAACCACGTACTGCGCGATCACCAGCGACCCGATCAGGATCGCAACCGACAGGTAGGGGAACACGCTGTAGGGGGCCGGCTGGCCGGGGTGGAAGAGCTCGATGAAGGGAACCAGAAGGGCCAGCGCGCCCAGTGCGGGCATCGCGATGTAGCGGAGGCCCGAGAACGAGTCGCGGTGACGACGCCACATGAAGATCGGCAGAGACACGGCGGTGAGCACGTAGACGAACAACACGAGGATCGTTCCCATCGTCGAGCACTCCGCATACAGGTTGACGGGGTCGGTGCTCCCGCCGACGAGGCCCGTGACGTGACACAGCCACCACCCCAACACGATCCCGAGACCGATGACGGTCATCGCGAACACCGCGTTCACCGGCGTCTCGCCGGGAGGACGCGACTTGCCGAGCCAGGAGGGCAGCAACCCCGAACGACCCCCGTCGAACATCATCCTGGCCTGTGAGTTGACGGCGGCGATCAGGGTGCACAGCACCGACACGATGCCGACGAGCCAGGCCAGGATCGCGGCGTCTCCGAGATAACGGTCAGCCATTTCCAGGAACGGCACCGATGCGCGACCGATCGAGGCGGTGTTGTAGTGAAAGCCGACGACCGTCGTGTAGGCGAACAGCACGAACAGCGCGATCGTGAACGACAGCGCGGTGTACATAGCCCGAGGGATCGTGCGCCGCGGGTCGCGCGTCTCCTCTGCAAGCGCCGGGGCGTTTTCCCAGCCGATGAGCATGTACAACGCGAGCGGGAAGCCCGCCGACAGCCCGGCGAGCCCGTTGTTGAGGTGCGACCAGGAGAAGGGCGTGCCGTCCAGGTGGCCGCGCTGATCAACCAGCACTACGACACAGACGGCGAGCATGATCAACACCTGCACGACGATCGCGATACCCACCGTGGCTGTCGAGAGGCTCGCGCCCCTCAGCGTCAGCGAGATCGCCCCGGCCGTCGCAACCAGCGCGATCGGCACGAACGACGGATTCCACGACGTGTAGTGCTCGAGCGTGAGCGAGATCATCCCGCCGGACATCGCGAACACTCCGGCGATGGCGATGGTGAAGCCGACGGTGACGAGCAGCGCGGTAACCACGCCCGCCCTTGGCCCCAACGAGGTCTCGACGTAAGTGATGAAGCTTCCCGCCGAGGGCTCGAGCTTCGTGAACTCCGCGACGACGAACGCGAGGAAGAAGACCGCGATACCCGCCGCGATGATCGTCAACGGCGCCGCCGTGCCGGCGGTGACGGCGATCACGCCGAAGGCGAAGTAGAAGTCGATCCCAGGTCCGATGTTGGCAACCGTCGATGCCGTCACATCGGCGGTGCCGAGCTTCCTCTCATCGGATTTCATCTCGTTTCGGTTTTGACGATGGGTCGCCACATCCCGGGCCGCGCGGGTACCCTTCTCGGCTGCTCTCGTCTGCCGCCGCGACCGCACACGTTCACCCCCGCGAGCTGAAGTGACCCATTCGGCCCACTCGCTCAGGAGCAGGCCGGGCGTACGCTAACAGCGCGCGAGCCGATAGCGCGTGCTTCGGCGACTGAGCAGAGAGACCGTCAGGAGCCGTCGTTGACGAGCGCCTGATACGGCCGGCAGGGCTCGTTGCGCAGACTCGGGCACGCCGGTAGCGCCGTCGGCGCGCTGACGCCCGGCACGACCGGAAGGATCAGGCTGGAGGGCATGGCGGGTGAGAAGGCGATCGACTCCGTCGCAGTCGTCCCCGCGGGCTGCGTATGGCCGAACGACCAGATCGGCTGCGTTCCGTTGGGTGCCGCGATCGTCACCCTGATGCGCGATCCCGCGCGATAGGCGTGGCCCTCGAAGTAGAGCGGGATGACGACCGGCACGAACTGATCCGCGGGCATCGGTTCCACATCGGATGCGAGCATCGTGGGAATCGGCTGCAGAACCGTCGGCTTCTGCTCGAGGATGTTGCTCTTGCCGGTGGCGAGCTTGCGCTCGCTGGCCCTGATCCAGCCGTCCTGCACGAACGTCTCGTTGCCGTCGGGGCGCACCTCGCTCACGGTTGCCTGCAGATCGACGTCCGGGGTGGAGGACCTCACCCACAGCTGGACAGCGCCCGCGCCGACGGCGGTGGTGTCGCTCGTGAGCGGTTGCGAGACGTAGGAGACGGCTGAGCCCGCCGGGGGCTGCGCCCAGTTCCATTCCCACTCCGACGCATTGCCCCAGAGGCCACCGGTGCCGGTGTTGGCGCCATAGTCGGTGAGCGGAGTGGCGGTGGCGTCCGAGGTGTAGGAGTCGACCCCTTCGCCGGAAGGCGGCTGTTGGGCGAGGGTGCCTGCCGGGGCGAGATACCAGGTTCGAGGCTTCGTGCCGGGGATCGGGAACTTCGTGAAGGACTGTTCGAACCCCGGATAGGGATCGCCCGCCGTCGTGATGCCCGTCGGCGAGGTCCCTGCGCCGTTGTCGAACAGCACCCGGATCGCCGGCAGCGCTTCGAATGCGCCGAGCGCCGCTTCATAGGTCGGCTGCAGCTGGATGGGGTCCGCTGGCAGCGTCACGAGATCGGTCTTCGGGAGCCCCATGGCTTCCTGGTAGACGACGGGGGCGGCGGCGCGCACCACCGCCTGGTTGACGATGGGCGCCTGATGCGCGACGTACAGCTCCAGGAAGTCGTACAGGCGGTTGTATGTCTCGGGGTCGAGCGAGTCGACGTGGGCACCGTTGGTGAACGTGAACCATTTTCGCTTCGTACCGGTGAAGTGCTGGGCCAGCTCGGCGCAGTGCCCGCCGGTCTGCTCGTCCTCCCACTGGCACGCCATGAACGTCGGGACGTCGATCTTCTTGACGAACGTCACAGGGTCGAGCGGGTCCGCCACCGACGGGTTGTATGTCGCGTTCGTTTCGATCTTCGCCATCAGGTTCGCCGCCTCGCCGTGGAGAGCCTGATTGGCGGCACATGTCTGATCGCCTTCCTGGATCCGTTCGTACGCCCATGCCTGGCCTCTGCCGGGGCCGGCCGGTTCGGCGTTCTGCTGGCGCTGTTCTGCCCAGGCGACGGCGAAGCCGTCGTTGCGGACGCCACCGGGATACAGAGTCGTCGCCGTCGCGTCGATCACCGACAGCGGCGCGATCGCAGCGAGGTCCGGGGGCCGCTCCTGCGCAGTGAACAGCTGGCTGATGCCGCCGTAGGAGATGCCGAGCATCCCCACCTTGTGCCCGAGTACCCACGGCTGATGGGCGATCGCCTCGATCACGTCATAGCCATCGAGGTTCTGCATCTGCTCGAAGAAGTCGAAGGCTCCTCCCGAGCAGCCCGTCCCTCGCATGTTCACGTCCACCACCGCGAACCCCATCAGGTTGGCGAGCACCGCGATACCGTTTTCGGGACCCGCCGGGTTGGCGTAGCCGTAGCCGGAGTACTCGATCAGCGTCGGATACGGCGGCGTGTAGCTCGGGGTGGGCACGCCCGGGATCGGGAGTGTCGGGAAGTGGAAAAGGGACGGCACGCCGGGCTCACCCGCCGGACTGGTGGGCGGGTGCACGCTGATCGCGAGCTGCGTGCCGTCGCGCGTCGTCAGATACGTGTAGCCGTTGTCTGGGATCGACTGTTCGTAGATGCTCGGGTCCCACGGCGCCGCGGCGTCGGAGTGAACCTTGATCGGCGCCGACGTTTCGCCGGTGGAGGTCAGGCGCACACGGTAGCCGCCCCCGGGAGCCACGTTGCGGAAGAGCAGGCCGCCCTCCGAGTCCGCGTTCTGCGTGTACACGGCTGCGCCGCCCGAGCTCAGCAGCGACATCTGCGCGTGTGCCGGCAGGCCCGTTACGTAAACCTGTCCTGCGCTCCCCTGGGCGGTGAAGACGGACGCGCCCGCGGCGCCAGGCAGCCATAGAGCGGACACCGCGATCGTCGCCAAGCCGCCGATGCGGATGCCACGCCTCCATCGCAGCCAGCTCCCCCCTTTGCCGTTCCCCCGCTTCATCAACGGAAGGCCCGATACCCGCGCCGAGCGCGGATCAAACGTCAGCGCACGCTTGTGGCAGCATCCAGCCCGAGGGCGCTCATCGGACTCCCTCGAGCGCAGATGAGAGAGCCTCGGAGACCTCCCCCGCGGCGCGCTCGCCCGACGAGATGGCGCCGTCCATGTATCCCATCCAGACAGTCGCTGTCTCGGCACCCGCCCAGTGGATCGCCCCGATCGGCTCGCGCAGCGCCTCACCGAACACCGACCAAGTGTTGGGCGGCATGAACGCGCCGTAGCAGCCGCGCGTCCACTCGTCCGCCGACCAGTCCTTCTCCACGAAGTCGAGCGGACTTGCGGCTCGCTCGCCAAAGAACCTGACGAAGCAGTCGACCACCGCGGCGCGTCGCTCCGCGCTCGGCACGCGCCCGAGCGCTCGCGCCTGGTTGCCCTCGAGGAACCCGAGCAGCACACCCGGTGACCCGTCCGGCGGGGAGTTGTCGAAGACGACCTTCACCGGGCCGGTGTCACTCGTCACCTGCCCGGAGAGGCCATCGGCGCGCCAGAAGGGCTGCTCGTAGATCGCCATGCACTTGATCACCGAGCCGTTTGGCATGCGCTGGGTCAGCTGATCGCGACGCGCCGGCAGCGCCGGGGAATAGCGCAGCCGGCCCGCGAGTGCCGGGCTGATCGCCACGATCGCACGGCGGGCGTCCACTACGACCGATCGCGCCGTCACGCGCACGCGATCGCCTTGCTCGATCGCCGACACAGGCTCATCCGTCATCACGACATCACCGAGCCGGTCTGCGAGCGCGAGCGCTATGCGCTGGCTGCCTCCGACGATGCGGGCGTGCTGTGCGCCTCCCTCGGTCGAGATCAACGCCTGAAGACCTCCGCCGGAGCTCGCGTAGGCGAGGAAGTGCAGGAGCGAGACATCGGCGGGGTCCGCCGCCCACACCGCCTCGCACGCAAGACCGATGACCGCCCGGCCGAGCGTCGTGCGCATGTTCCGGCGTGTCCAGGAGGCGACCGTCTGCGCATCCCAGCCCAGGGCCGACGGCGCCCCCCAGGGGCGCTCGGCGGAGACGCGCCGGGCCATGCGTTCGAGCCGCGTGAGCGCCAGCTGCACGTCGAGCAGCGCGAGCGGGTTGACGTGCGGTATCTCGCCCCGGTAGCGGCTTAGCCGGCCGGCGTGCTCGAACAGGTTGTGGCCCTGCGTGTAGGTGTCGAAGGTCTCGAGGCCGAGTTCGCGGGTCAGCGCGAGCACCCGGTCCTGGCCGGGTCCCACCCACTGACCGCCCACCTCGACGACGTGTCCGTCGCCGATCGGGTGGTTGAGCGTCCGGCCCCCGACGCGGTCGCGCGCCTCGAGCACCACAACCTCGAGCCCCGCGGCGACGAGCCTCTGAGCAGCACTGAGACCCGCGAGGCCGGCGCCTACCACGACGACGTCCGCCTTGGCGGTGCGCATCATCGCCGCTCTTCCAACCTCCGCCGCGCTCCCTGGGCGTCGTCCTCGTGCGTCGCGGTCGGGGCCACATAGACCTCCTCTCATCGCTCTCGCAAGCGCGCCGCAACGTAGCAGACGCGCTCCGCCGCGACGAGGCCGAGCTGCGCCGGCTTCTAAGCGTCGCGGCGGAGGTTGTCGGTCTCGGGCTGCGGCGCCGAGACGACTCGGGCCAGGGGCCCCGCCGGCCCGACGTGCGAGTTGAGTACCGTCCCGGACGAGATGACGGCGACAGGCAGGCTCCGCGAGCTCCTCGGCAGCGACGAACTGATCGTCGCTCCGGGCGTCTACGACGGCATCAGCGCCACGCTCGTCGAGAGGCTCGGGTTCGACGTCGCCTACATGACCGGCGCGGGCGTGAGCGCGTCTGCGCACGGGCTCCCCGACATCGGCTTGCTGACGCAGACCGAGATGGCGGAGCGCGCGCGTGTGCTGTGCGGCATCCTCGACATCCCGCTGATCGCGGATGCGGACACCGGCTACGGCTCACCTCTCAACGTCGTTCGCACAGTTCGCGAGTACGAGCGCGCCGGCGTAGCCGCGATCCAGCTCGAGGATCAGGTCTCCCCCAAGCGCTGCGGTCATCTCGTGGGCAAGGAGGTGGTGGACGCCGGCGACTTCGAGGTGGTCCTACAGGCGGCGCTGGAGGCGCGGCGCGATGCCGACACGGTGATCGTCGCCCGCACCGACGCGCGCGCGCCGCTGGGGCTCGAGGAGGCGATCGCCCGCGCCCGGCGGTATGCCGCCGCGGGCGCCGACGTGATCTTCGTCGAGGCGCCGCAGAGCGAGCAGGAGATCGAAGCGATCGCCGCCGCGGTCGACGCGCCGCTCCTCGTCAACATGGTTCCAGGGGGTCTGACACCCGCGCTCGACGGCGCGCGCCTCGCCGAGCTGGGCTACCGCATCGCGATCCATCCGGTGGACGCGCTGTTCGCGAGCGCAACCGCGGTCATCGATGCCCTCGGCGCGCTGCGCGAGCCTGCGCCCGAGCCCGGCGGCAGCTTCGATCCGAAGGGGTTCTTCGAGCTGCTCGGGCTCAGCCGATGGACGGAGCTCGGTCGCCGCTACAGCTCCGATGCGTAGACGGACGGTGCGCTAGGTCAGTGAGTCGATCCAGCGCTCGAGGCGTTTGCGCTCGAGGCGTTTGCCCTCGCGCCGCATGAGCCCGGGATCGCGGAAGGTGTTCGTCAGCAGCGAGATGCCCTGGTAGGACGCCATTAGCGCTACGGCGAGCTCGCGCGCGTCGCGACGGCCCATGGCCCGGAACTGGGCCTCCGTCCAGCTGCTCGCGTGCAGCATCTTTCTCCTCGCCGCCGCTGCGATTGCCTCGCGTGCGACGAACACCCGCGGCGAGCCGGCTCCGCAGGCCGCGGAGCTGGTGTCCAGGGTTGCGAGCGAGGCGGCATGAGCCCGCCCGCCGCCGGGTAGAAGGCTGCTGCCCGCCGCAGACGGCGATGACTTCGCCCGCCGACGGCGGTCCAACCGATAGCGCTACCGTCCACCTCGGTCATGGTCGCCTCATACTCGACATACGAGCGCCACCAGGCGACGCGATGCCCGCCTCCCAGGTGACGATGCTCGACGCGGGCGGGCGCGATCTGCGCGTATCGAACCCGCAACGTGTGATCTTCCCCGCCACCGAGCGCTCGGGCGAGGTGACGAAGCTCGACATCGTCGAGTACTACCTCTCCGTGGAGGAGGGCATCATGCGCGCGCTCGTTCGCCGGCCGACGACGCTCGAGCGCTGGCCGAAGGGGGTCCATCCGGGCATCGTCCTCTCGACGCGGGAGAAAGGCGGAGGCGACGCCTTCTTCCAGAAGCGCGTGCCGCGCGGGGCGCCCGACTACGTCGAGACCGCGACGATCACGTTCCCCTCGGGCCGCACCGCCGATGAGATCTGCCCGAGCGAGATCGCGGTGGTCGGCTGGGCGGCCCAGATGGGCACGATCACCTTCCACCCCTGGCCGGTGCGACGCGAGGACCTCGACCATCCCGACGAGCTGCGCCTCGACCTCGACCCGCAGCCGGGCACGGATTTCGCCGACGCGGTGGCCGTCGCCGGCGAGGCACGCAGGCTCCTCGACGAGCTCGGCTACGTCGGCTTCCCGAAGACGTCGGGCGGCCGGGGCATCCACATCTACGTCCGGATCGAGCCTCGCTGGTCGTTCACCGACATGCGCCACGCCGCGATCGCATTCGGACGCGAGCTCGAGCGACGGCTGCCGGGGCGCGTCACGACGAACTGGTGGAAGGAGGAACGCGGCGAGCGGATCTTCGTCGACTACAACCAGAACGCCCGCGATCGGACGATCGCCTCTGCCTACAGCGTGCGGCCGAAGCCGGGTGCGCCGGTGTCGGCGCCGCTCACCTGGGACGAGCTCGAGGAGGTCGTCCCGGAGGATTTCACGGTGGCGACGATGCCTGCGCGGTTCGCCGAGGTGGGCGACCGTCATGCGACGATCGACGATGCTTCGTATTCGCTCCAGCCGCTGCTCGACATCTACGAGCGCGACCTCGCCGAGGGCCGGGGAGACATGCCCTACCCCCCCGACTACCCGAAGATGCCGGGCGAGCCCAAGCGCGTGCAGCCGTCTCGCGACCGCGACCGGCCGCGGGCCTAGGGCGTCAGCTCGGACTGCGGCAGCTTGACGCTCGCGCCGCGCGGCGCCGGCGCCGACGGCGGCGGGACGACGGGCCCGATGTCCCCGTCGGGTGCCTCGTCGAGATCGATCATCGCCGGTGCGTGATCGCTCGGACCGCGGCCCTTGCGCGCCTGCCGGTCCACCCACGCGGCACGCACGCGGTCGGCAACCGGCGCCCCCGCGAGGATCAGGTCGATGCGCATGCCGAGGTCCTGATGGAACATGCCGGCGCGGTAGTCCCAGTAGGTGAAGACGCGCTCGTGCGGCCAGCGCTCGCGCACGACGTCGTGCAGCCCGAGCGCCTGCAGCTCGGAGAGCGCGGCGCGCTCGGCAGGCGTCACATGCGTGTGGCCGACGTACGCGGCGGGGTCGAACACGTCGTCGTCGGTGGGCGCGATGTTGACGTCGCCGCACACCACCACAGCGTCGGGTCCCGCCGCCACCGCGTCTCGCAGGGCAGCCAGCCACGCGAGCTTGTAGTGGTAGTGCTCGGAGTCGGGCACCCTCCCGTTCGGGACGTACACCGACACCACACGGATGCCGCCGCACGTCGCGGACACTGCCCGCGCCTCGGGCTCGGGAAAGCCGGGCGCGCCGTCGAGTCCCTTCACCACATCCTCGAGACCTGCTCGCGACAGGATCGCCACTCCGTTCCAGGTCGGTTCGCCATGGGTGGCGAACGCATAGCCGCGTTCGGCGAGCGCCTCGCCGAGCAGCGCCGCGAACGCCTCATCGGCGAGCTTCGTCTCCTGCAGGCACACCACGTCGGGGCGTCGTTCGTCGAGCCACGGCAGCAGCCGCGGCATGCGCTGCTTGATCGAGTTGACATTCCAGGTGGCGATGCGCACCGACGCAAGGTAGCGCCGACCGCCCGTACGGGCGCCCCTGGGCCGAAGCCGCGGGGCGGCGTTGCCCAGCGATCGGGCGCGCGAGCTCGTTACGCCGCGATCGTGCCCGCGGCGTGATGCGGTGCCGAAAGCTCCTCGCCACGCCCACGCAGATCGTCGGCAGACCTCATGCGAGCCGCGCCGGCGCACCGGGCCTAGAGCGCCCCGGCGAGGCGCGATGACAGCCGCCGCAGCTCCTCCACGAGCTCGGGCGGCTCGTGCACGTGGAAGTCGACGCCGATCATCGCGATGCGCAGAGCGAGCCAGCTGAGATCGTCGTCCCCCGTCCGCAGGCGGCAGCTGCGTCGATCGGCGCGCGCGAGCGTCCCCCAGTGCGCGGGGATCCGGCCCGCGATCGACTCGAACGGAGCCGCCAGCGTCACCACCGCCTCGAAGCGGTTCGGCATGCTGCTGATGCTGTGCGCCACGTAGCTCGCCGCGTCCTTGGCGGGTAGCTCGCGGGGTGTGAAGCGAGCTCCCGGCGACGGCGGCCTCGCCATCCGGTCCAGGCGGAACGTGCGCCAGTCCCGGCGTCCTCGGTCCCACGCCACCAGATACCAGCGGCGACCGTGGTTGACGAGGGAGTGGGGCTCCACCTCGCGGCGGCTCGCTGTCCCGTCCCTGCGGCGGTAGGCGAATCGAAGGCACTCGAGATCGCGACAGGCGGCGGCGATCACGGTGAGCTGCTGCGGATCGACCGTGGGTCCCGAGCCGGGGAGCGTCACCGTCGCTGAGCCGAGCGCACGGACGCGCCGGCGCAGATGCGCCGGGAGCACCTGCTCGAGCTTCAGCAGCGCGCGGACCGCCGTCTCCTCGATGCCCGTCACCGACGCGCGCGCAGCCGTTCGCAGGCTGAGCGCGATCGCGATCGCCTCCTCGTCGTCCAGGAGCAGCGGCGGCATCGCGGTGCCCGCGCGCAGCCGGTAGCCGCCGCTCGGGCCGGTGAGCGAGTCGACGGGATAGCCGAGCTGGCGCAGCCGGTCGACGTCGCGCCGGATCGTCCGGGCCGACACCTCGAGGCGCTCCGCGAGCTCGCTCCCCTGCCATTCGCGACGCCCCTGTAGCAGCGACAGGAGCTCCAAGAGGCGACTCGATGTCTCGATCATGAGGTGATCGTCTCGAATATTGAGGACGGAAATCGACCTAAACCGCCCGTACGGTACAGCCCTCAGTCAACGACCGAGAAAGGGAGCGACTTCGACATGCCCGAAAGAGACGGATACATCCCCGGAGTGCCGTGCTGGGTGGAGACGAATCAGCCCGACCCGCGGGCAGCGGTGGACTTCTACGGCGCCCTGTTCGGCTGGGAGCTCGAGGACGTGATGCCGCCGGGCTCGCCCGGCCCGTACTTCATCGCGCGCATCCGCGGCGGCGACACCGGGGCGATCTCCTCGCGGGAACCGGGCGACTCACGGCCCGCCGTGTGGAACACGTATGTCTGGGTGGACAGCGCCGATGAGACCGCTGCACGCGTGCGGGACGCGGGCGGAGGCGTCGTCACCGAGCCCTTCGATGTGGGCGACAGCGGCCGGATGGCGATCTTCACCGACCGCGAGGGTGCCGAGTTCCGGGTCTGGGAGCCCAAGCAGCACAGGGGCGCCCGGGTTGTCAACGAGCACGGATCGGTCAACTTCAACAGCCTGCACACCCGGAACATCGAGAAGGCGAGGGACTTCTACGGCGCGGTGTTCGGATGGGACACGCTCGGCCTCGGCGGGGAGATGATGATGTGGAGCCTCGCGGGCTACGGCGATCACCTCGAACAGAGCACCCCCGGGCTGCGTGCGCAGATGGACGAGCTGGGTGCCCCGAGCGGGTTCGCCGACGTCGTCGCCGGGATCATCCCGGTGGCCGCGGGCGATGAGGCGCCGCGCTGGAGCGTGACGTTCGCGGTGGATGACGCCGACGCGATCGCGCAGAAGGCGGCATCGCTCGGCGGCGAGGTGACGGTGCCGCCGTTCGACGCACCGTGGGTGCGAACGACGGTCATCACCGACCCGCAGGGCGCGACGTTCATCGCCAGCAAGTTCGTCCCCGAGAACCGGGATCTCGTCCCCGCGGGCGCCTCTTCGCAGGCCGCATAGGCGACAGCCCTCCCGAGCTGGGCGGCAGGCGGGGTGTCGAAGCCGAGACGCTCCGCCTGCCCGCCGGCCGCCCCGGACAGCCTGCGCCGTCGCCGCCGCACCGGCAGCACGCGCTGCGAGCGCTACACGGCCGCGGGCTGGGGGTCCGCCCGCACGACCACCGTGTCGGCGACGCGGACGATCTCATCCGCCGTCATCCGCGCCCTGCGGGAGTGCTCGCGGATCGCCTCGGGGCCGCTCGCCTGATAGACGCAGACCGTGCCGAGACCCCCCGTCGGGCTCGCAGATCACGTAGCTGCGGATCCAGCGGATGTCCTCGGGCATCTCCTCGTTGCCGATCCTTCCCGAGCGGCCGGCAGCCTCGTCGAGCTCCTGCGCCGACTCCCAGGCACCACGCCTGAGGATGACGTACGTCTCCATGAGACCTCCTAGCGCCCTCGTCGGGCGGCTCGTCGAATTGGACATGAACGCAAAGACCCCGGCGGCGAGCAGGCCTTCCCGCTGCCACCGGAATCCCCGCTGTGGATGCCGCGCCGAGAGCGCGTGCTCCACAACGGCCAACCCGTGCTCAGGCGGCAGCGGGGGCTCCTGCCATCTCCGCGGGTGGAGGCGCCTACCGCCGGCGCGCGTGCCGCCTGGCCCCCGCCCTCACGCGAGATCCGCGGCGAACCCCTCGCGCCAGGAGGAGTGGCTCGGCGCCCAGCCCAGCTCCGCCCTCGCCCTGGCGTTGGAGGCGCCGCGAGCTTCGAGCATCCCGAAGCGCCCGAAGGCGCCGCGAGGCTCCGGGATCCTCGCGGGCGCCGGTGCGCCGAGCGCGCGGGCGTACTCCGGGAGCCAGTCGGCGACCGGCGCGGGCTCGTCGTCGGCGACGTTGTAGACGCCGGTGCCGCTGCTCTCGACGGCGAGCACCGTCGCCCTGGCGGCGTCGGCGACGTGCACGAAGGACCAGTGCGCCCTGCCCTCGCCCGCCAGCGGGAAGAGCTCGCGGCGGACGAGGTCGGCGTTGGATCCGTCCGCCCCGTAGGCGGTGCCGGACCCGTAGAAGTTGCCATATCGGAGAACCACGGACTCGAGCTCGCCGCATCCGAGCACCGCCGCCTCGAGGTCGATGACCGCCTGGAAGACGTCGCGGAACGGCTCAGGAGCACCGTCGTAGAGAGGGTCCGACTCGACCTTCACCCAGCCGCCGACAGGGGCATATGCCTGCGAGATGCTCTCCGCCACGATGCGACGGGCGCCGGCAGCGATCGCCGCCTCCACCAGGTTGCGGGTGCCCTCGCGGCGCACGCGATTGGTGGGCGCGAAGTCCTCGGCGAAGCGACGCGGGTCGACCGACGCGGGGATCGCCGTGAGCTCGTGCACGACCACCTCAGGCTCGCTCGCGCGCAGCGCCGCGCCGAGCTGCTCCGCGGAGAGGGCGTCCGCCACGACGGCCTCCGCGCCCGCCTCCCTGATGACCGCCTGCTTGGACTCGAAGCGCGTCGTGCCCACCACCTCGTGACCAGCCGCGACGAGCATCGGCACGAGCTCCCGTCCGATCGCGCCCGTGGCGCCTGCGACGAGGACCCTCACGCGCGCCGCCCGCCGGTGCTCGAAACGCCGCGCACCGAGGCCTCAGGCGGCCTCGCCGAGGTACTCCGACTCGAGCACGAGGTCTCTCAACAGCGACTGGTACTCGACGTGTGTGTCGTGCTCGACGGTCCGCCAGGAGTCCCCCTCGGCGGCCTTCATGTACGCCCTGTAGTCGGGGGCGCCGGGCATCTTGACGTTGTCCGCCACCACGAGCGCCCCCGGATGCAGCCAGCGCTGCTCGAGTATCCGCCCGAGGTCCGGCAGATAGGCGCTCTTCTCGTGATCGACGAACACGAAGTCGAGGGCGCCGTCGCCGAACCCGTGCTCGCTCCTCAGACGCTCGATCGTCGCGCCGCCGTCGCCGAGCGTGCCGACCACCACGGTTAGGCGGTCGGCGACGCCGGCGTGGCTCCAGATCCGCTGCGCGATCTCGGCGTTGGCGGCGTTGTACTCGATCGAGTAGAGATGCGCGCCCGGCGGCATCACGCGAGCGATGCGCAGCCCGCTGTAGCCGCAGTAGGTGCCGAGCTCGAGCAGCCGCTCGGGGGCGGCGCGCCGCACGGCGGCGTCGAGGATCTCCCCCTTCTCGTCGCCGACGTTGATCATCACGCTGCGCGTCACGCAGAAGTCGTCGATCACGCGGATCGCATCGTCGAGGTCGCCCGGCCGGGCATGCTCTAGGACGTGCTCTGCGAGCGCCTGCTCGCGGCCGTCGCCCACCTGCCAGTCGCGTTCCAGGCGACGCAGGCCCAGGACGAGCCGCAGCGCCGACCAGCGCAGGAAGGGCAGGCGCCTGCCGCCGATCTCGAGCACCGATCGCATCGCCGGAGATCCTTTCACCCCGGCGCCGATCGCGACATCCACCCCGCCCGGTGAGCGGTGGGCGCGAGGAGAAGGGACGCGGGTGTAAAGCCGCGCTCCGCGCGCCCGGCGCTGCACAGGTGGCCCTGGTCGGCGAAGCCGAGCTCGGCGGCGAACACGTCCTTCCTATCGTGTCTGGCATGAAAAGCCTCTCCCCCACCCCCGGAGCGTCCGTATGAGCGAGGGGATCCTGCTCGTCGCCGACGGCTCGGCGCCGGAGGACGACGCGGCCGCCACGGCGCAGCAGCCACTGCCGCCGCCGGCGGAAGCGGAGGCGCTCGACGCCTACTCGCGCACCGTCGCGGGCGTCGTCGAGCGGCTCGCGCCCAGCGTCGCCAACCTGCGCGTCCTGCGCGCGACCCGCCGCGGCCGCACGCCGGTGGGCGCGGGCAGCGCCGTCGTGCTGACGCCCGACGGGTTCCTCCTGACTTCGGCGCACGTCGTGAGCGGGCGCGACCGGCTCGGCCGCGCGAGCTTCGTCGACGGCCGCGAGATCGGGTTCCGCGTGGTTGGCGCCGATCCGCTCTCCGACCTCGCGGTCCTGCGCAGCGACGCGGACGACCTCATTCCGGCGGTGCTCGGCGACGCTGCCGGGCTGCGCGTGGGACAGCTCGTCGTCGCGATCGGCAACCCGCACGGGTTCGCGGGGTCGGTCACCGCGGGCGTCGTCTCCGCGCTCGGTCGCTCGCTGCCGGCGCGCTCGGGGTCGACGGTGCGGATGATCGACAACGTGATCCAGACCGATGCGGCGCTCAACCCGGGCAACTCCGGAGGCGCGCTCGTCGACTCGTTCGGCAGGCTCGTGGGCGTCAACACGGCGGTAGCCGGCGTGGGCCTCGGCCTCGCCGTGCCCATCAACGAGGCGACCCGCAAGGTGGTGGGCGACCTGATGACGCACGGGCGCGTCCGCCGCGCCTATCTCGGCGTCGCGGGCGGACCGCGCCCGCTGCCCTCACGTGCGCGCCGCGCGCGCGACCAGCAAACGGGCGTGGAGATCATCGAGGTGATGCCAGACAGCCCCGCCCAGAAGGCGGGACTTCGGCCCGAGGACCTGATCGTCGAGCTCGCAGGCACGCGCGTGAGCAGCGTCGAAGACCTGCAGCGGCTGATGGTGGCGGACCTGATCGGCGCCGAGGTGGACGTCGTCGTCCTGCGCGAGGGCTCGCCCAGGCGCATGCGCCTGCTCGTGCGCGAGCTCAGCTAGCGCAGCGTCGGCGCGTGTGGACTACGACGAGGATCCGCTGTCAGAGCTCGATCGCCTGTACGACGCCGCGACGGCCTACGAAGGCTTCGGCCGTGGGGTCGACGCGATGCTCGCGGGCGACCCGCAGCGAACGCTCGCCGAGCTCGAGCCGGCCCGGCGCCTGTTGCCCGATAACGGCAACATCCGCTCGCTCCACGCGGGCGCGCTTGCGGCCACGGGGCGCGGCGACGACGCCATGGCCGAGCTGCGCGCTCTCGTCGCCGAGCATCCGCCGTGGGCCACCGCGATCGCCGGGTTCGCGCAGAAGGGAATGCTCGCGCTTCCCGAGGGCTTCGATCCGACGTCCCTGGGCTGAGCGCGCCCGCTCGCGCCTGCGGCACGTGCCAGAATGCCGCCTCGATGGCGGCGCTGACACCCGTGCTGGAGGAGTTCCTCGACGGCGAGATCGTCGGCGTGCTCGCCACCGCCCCACCGCAGGGCCGCCGCCCTCTTCAATCGGTCGTCTACTACGTCCGCGAGGGCAACCGGCTGCTCGTATCGAGCGTCCTCGGACGCCGCAAGGTGCAGGACGTGGAACGCACGGCCTGGGCTTCGCTGTGCGTGATGGGGAGCGAGCGACCGTTCCCGTCCGCAACCTTCTCCGGAGCGGCTGAGATCGTCACCGAGAACATCGGGCCTCCGATGGCGGCGCTCGCCCAGCGCTTCCTGGGCAGCGACGAGCCGCCGGAGCCGCAGACCGACGAGGCACTTGCCGGCGTGGGCAGGGTGATCATCGCGATCACCATCGAGCGGGTCGCCGCGATGAACTTCCTCGACAGCTGAGCGCGCGCTCCCGGACGGCGTCCCCGCGCGTCACGCTCCTCACGCGCGACCCGTTCGCTCGCGCTAGGCCTCCGCCGGAGGGTGCTCGAGCAGGCTGCGCGCACAGTCCACCACCGACTCCTCCACCGGCCGCGGCTGCCAGCCGACGCGGCGCTTGGCGTTCTCGAGCGAGTAGGTCGTCTTGTGGCCGAGCTCGCCCACCACCGAGCGGATGCCGGGATCGAACAGCGAGAGCGCGCGAACGACCACGTTCGGTACGCGTCGCGTCGGCACCTTGGCGGCGTCCGCGCCGAGCCGCTCGCGCAGGATCGCGCCGACGTCGGAAAGCCACAGGAACGTGCCCGCGGCGATCAGCCGCTGGCCACCCGCCTCCGGCGCGGTGAGGGCGTCCACCTCGAGCCGCGCCACGTCGCGCACGTCGATGAAGCAGAAGCCCAAACGGGGGATGCCTGGCATCTGGCCCGTCACCATCCGCTCGACGGCCTGAAGCGAGTAGGAGCGATCGGCGCCGAGCACGGGGCCGATGATCGCCCCGGGCTGCACCGTCACGAGCCGCTCCTCCGCGCCCTGCCCGCGCATGTACTCCCACGCAGCGAGCTCGGCGATGGTCTTCGAGCGCGTGTAGGGCGTGAGCTCGGTGTTGTCGGGGTCGCTCCAGTCGGCCTCGTTGAGCTCGCGCCCGCCGTCGTTGCGCCCTCCGTTTCGCACGGCCGCCACCGACGAGGTGACGACGATCCGCTTGACGCCTGCGGCGAGGCTCTCGCGCAGGACGCGCAGCGTGCCCTCGCGCGCCGGCACGATCAGCTCGTCGGGATCCTTCGGCTGCGCAGGCGGGAACGGCGAAGCGACATGCAGCACGTAGTCGCAACCCGCGATCGCCTCCGCCCAGCCGGCGTCGCTCGTCAGGTCCGCCGCGTGCACGGTCAGCCGGTCGCCGGCGTCCACATGGGCGGCCACGCCCGCCCGCACCTCCTCCTCGCGCGCGAGGCTGCGGACCGTCGTGCGCACCCGGTAGCCGCTTCGCAGCGCTTCCACGATGCACCATCCGCCGAGGAAGCCCGAGCCGCCGGTGACGAGGACCGTCTGCTCGGCGTTCACCGCTCTACCCCACTCGCGCCCGCTTGTGCCGACGCGTTGCGATTCCACTCGACCCATCCCGTGCCCCTGCGCCCGTCGGCTGCGAGCAGGCGGCACATGGCGCGCGGGAAGTACGCCACCCGCCCATCGGGAGCCTCGAGCCGCAGCGGGCCGAAGGCGAGCGGCTCCACCTCGACGTCGAGGTCGCCATAGGCGATGCGAGCGCGATCGATCAGCCCGTTCGCAGCCACCTCCTCGGATGCCCGCACCGAGTCGAGCTCGAGCACCCCGCCCTCGGCGGGCTGCACGTAGCCGACGCCTAGAGCCGGCGCGTTGGGCAGGCGGAACTCGACCCCGTGCAGGCGCGTTCCGTCCTGCAGGTGCCCCGCCGACCACATCCAGTCCGCCGACCACCAGTCGCGCGTTCCCCACGAGTGGTCGCGCTGGCCGACGCCGTCGAGCTCGAGCGTCTGCCCGGCGACGGTGACCGTGCCGCTGACGCGACACGGGATCTCGTAGCGCGTCGCCACGCGGTAGCTGTAGGGCTCGCCGAGCGTCTCCCACACGAGGTCGAAGCCCACGTCCGCCGCCGGGCCCGACTCTCCCCGCAGGAGCGCCGCGGGATCGGCGTGCTCCTCGCCCCGAGCCTCGAGGCGGACGCGGTAGCGCTCGAGCGCTGACTCGCACACCTGCTCGAGATGCAGCGCCTGCGTCTGGACCGACAGCTCATCGCCTGCGGGCAGCGGCGCCGCGAAGTCGATCACCGCGAGTGTCGGGCGCCCGGGGCCGCACACGAACGCGGTCACCCACGCCACCCCCATGTTCGGATACAGGCCGAGGCGGGCGTAGACGCCGAGACACTCATCGGAGGACACGGCGTCGAAGTACCAGCTCTCGTTCCACAGCTGCTCGGGGCCGGGCACGTGCCGCCCCTCCTCTGCAGGCTCCGGGCGCAGCGCAGGGGGGCGTCCGGTGCCGGGCGCCGGCAGCAGGTCGAGCGACTCGATGTCGAGCACCTGGTCGGCGTATCGCGCGAGGCAGGTGAGGAACATCTCGTCGCCGCGCTCGGTGCGCTCGACGATCATCGCCGGGGCAACCGTCATGACGATGCCGAGGAAGGCCTGGCGGCGGTAGTCCTCCCAGCAGTCCTCCCACGAGTACCCGCGCACGCCGTGGGCGTGAAGCGCGTCGTAGTACTCGCGCACGAGCTCCGCCTCGGCGGAGCGCCGGTCGGAAGCCTGCAGGGAGCCGCCGAGGAAGTAGGCGAGATCGGTCATCACCGGCCCCCACGAGACCGTCTGCCAGTCCACCGTGACGAAGCGGCGCGGAGCGTCCTCGGCGCCGAACAGCATGTTGTCGAGCCGGTAGTCCCCGTGCACCAGCCCGAGTGGCGGGCGGCGGTCGGCGATCCAGCCGTCGAGGCTTTCGACGAGGCGCGTGCACACCCGCTCGTGCTCGGCGGTGACGCGGCCGTCGTAGCGCTCGAGGAACGCGGGCAGCAGCTGTGTCAGCAGCGCCTGGTTGAGCGGGCTCGGCTGGTTGAGCCACGGCGTCGCGCCGAGCTGGGAGTCGGCGAACAGGGGCGCGTGCAGCTTGGCGAGCTCGTGCACCGCCAGATGCGCCTGCGCGATGCTGCAGCCGGCGATCTGATCGCCCTGCACGGCCGGCGCGACGTCCTCGAGCAGGAGCGTGAACCAGCCGTCGGCGGGATCGATCACCGCCACGTGGCATTCCGCGAGCGGTCCTCCGATACGCGGCGCGAGCTCGCGGTAGAAGCTCACCTCGCGTTCGTATGCCCCGAGACCGACACCGGTGGCGCGGCTCGTCTCGTCCGCAGACGCCGTCTTCAAGACGACGGTTGCCGGGCCCGCGTCGGCATCGGATCCGTAGTCGATGCGCACGCGCGCGCTCTCGCTCATCTGCCCGGTGCCGATCGGCTCGACGTCGAAGCCGTCCACCGGCCCGCAGCCGAGCGCCTCGCTGAGCCACTCAGCGGTGAGCTCGCCTGGCTGCCTCAGGACCGGGGTCTGCACCTGCTCCACGGCGGTATCTCACCACACCGGCGCTGCGCGGTGTCTTTCGCCGCGCGCGCAACCGATCACATGAGGGCGAGCAGCTCCCACTTCTCCGGTATGCCCCGCAGGGCGTGCACCCCTCTGCTGTCGAACGTGTAGCCCGAGCCCGCGACGAGGTCCTTCACGGTGCGCGACGCGAGCAGCTCTCCGGCGTCGGCGAGCGCCGCCACCCGCGCGGCGATGTGCACTCCGATTCCCGACACGTCGCCGCCGCGGAGCTCGACTTCGCCCGCGTGGACCCCTGCTCGGATCGCGATGCCGGCACTTGCGAGCGCCGTGCGGAGCTCCTCGGCGCATCTCAGCCCGCGCGCCGGAGCATCGAACGTCGCGAGGATGCCGTCGCCGGTGCTCTTCACGACGCGCCCGCCGCAGTCGCCCACCACCTCATCGCAGATCGTGTCGTGCCGGTCGAGCACCTCCCGCCACGCGCCGTCGCCCACCGCCGCGGCGCACGCGGTCGAGTCGACGATGTCGGTGAACATCACGGTCACGAGGACCCTCTCGGTCTGCGGGGGCACCGCCGCTCGGCCTGTCACTAACTCCTCGATCATCGCGACACAAGAACAACGTGTGCCCGCTCGCGAATGTGAGACTCGCGAGCTCGGGACGGGGCGGGCGCCCGTCTGGAATGACCGGCGCGGGATCCTGCGGGCGCCCTAGCCCCCGCGCCCGGTGATCGTGACGGTGATCGGGCCGTGTCCGTCTGTGCTGTTGATGATGTAGCGCCCCTGTGCGGGTCCGCGGACGGTGGGCGCGAACGACACCCGGACGTGGACGAACGTGGCGGGATCGAGGCTGATGCCCTCGGGCAGCGGCGCCGGCGCCGAGAAGGGTTCACCCGGCGCGATCGCACGCGTGATCGTGAGCGGGACCGTGCCGGAGTTGCCCACGTCGAGCGTGACCGTCTTCGTGTGCCTCACCGGCACCGTGCCGAGGTCGAGATGACGCGTGCCCACCGCGAGGCGCGGATGCCCGGTGAGCGCCTTGCCCGACACGGGTACTGTCACCGTGCCGTGATCGGTGCCGATGCGCAGCGTCGCGGGGTAGGCGCCCGCGCGGGCGGGGTCGAACAGGACCGACACGGTGACGGCCTGTCGAGGTGCGAGCGTGGTGCCCGGCCGCGGGAGCCCGCTGGCGGCGTACGGACCACCGGGGAGCTGCACGGCCGTGACCCGCTCCGGGGCCGTCCAGGAGTTCGCGAACGTCATGCTCAGGCGCTTGCCGCCGGCGCGCGTCTCGATCGTCCCGAAGTCGAGCGGGTGCGCCGACACGAGCAGCCCCGGCTTCGTGCCGTAGCCGGACAGCGACAGCGTGCGACTGCCCGCGCTCGTGCTCAGGGTGAGGTTTGCGATCACCGGACCCGGGTGCGCCGGTGCGAACGTGATGTGCAGCGGCAGCGTGGTGCCGGCGGGGATCGCCCGGCCGCGGACGGGCTGCTGCACGGTGATGACCCCACCGGCGAGCGACGTAGTCCCGGAAGGCGGCGGCGTCGGCGGTCCGGCGGTGCGCTTGCCGGAGCCCGCAGCGTGTGCGCTCACGGGCCCGGGCAACGTTTCTACGCCGTCCGCGCTCACCGGCCCGGTGAGCGAGAGGCTCTTCGAGATCGTCACGGGAAGCGTCACGGTGCGTCGCGCGCCGACCGCCACCGAGCCGAGTTCGGCTGCGGGTGCCGCCACCGATGCTGACCCGCCGCTGCCGAACGCGAGCAGCTGGCCCTTGCGGGTGCCGACGTAGACGCGGCCTTCGGCGGCGGTCGGCACCGAGAACTTGGAGGCCTTGCCGATCTTGCCGGACCAGAGCAGGTGCATCGTCCCGCCGCTGGGGACCGCTTCGTAGGCGCGCAGCTGGCTGCCGCCGCCGTTGGAGCCCTTCGTGTAGACGACCCAGACGACGGCGCTGCCGGCGCCCGTGCCGTTGCTCGTCACGAGCGGCGAGCCCGAGGAGTAGCCGAACGATTCGTTGCTCGTCGCCGCCGACGCGAGCTGGGGCACCCCTGAGCCGTTGACGCCATAGCTGAGCGCGCGCAGGAAGCCGCCTCCGGCGCTCTCGAGCACGTACACCCACCCGCCCTGGCCGCCGTAGACGGCGGGATGGCCCCAGACGCCGTTGAACGGGCCGAGCGTCTGCAGCACCGCGTCGCTTTCGCCGGGCCCCTGACGGTAGCCGCCCATGCTGTCGCCGTCGATCAGGAACACGCGCCCGTCCTTGCCGTCCTCGACGACGAGGCGCCGATGCGCGGCGACGCCGAAGTATTCGGTGGGCAGCGCAGCAGGGCCTCCGGAGCCGAGATCCTCGTCGTCCTGGTCGAGCGTCGGTGCGTCGCTGGGCGCGAAGAACTGGCTCGGTGTGAGCTGGCCGCTGCCGCCGACGGTGAGGCCGATGACCGACTCCGACAGCGTCGCGGGCGGAGCGTTGGACGGCGCGGGCACGGGTGAGACGCCGTTGCCGCTGGCGAGGATGATGCGCCCCGGCAGGTCGGACACGAGCCCGCCCCCGCTCTGCCAGATCCCCGCAAGGGAGTTTTCGTCGGTGCCCACGCCGGACTCGTCGCTCCACATCGACGTGACCGCCCCGCTGTTCTCGTCCATCCCCACCACGATCCCGCGATACGGGCTGATGTCGCAGTTGGATGCGAACCCGAGGTAGACGACGCCGCCCATCAGCAACAGGCCGGGCCGCTGCATCGCATAGCCCTCGTTGAAGGGCACTTCCGGCGTGTTGTACGGCGTCCCCGCGATCTCCACGGGGAAGCCTTTGCGCTCTTCCCCGGTCGTCGCGGACAGCGCCTGCAGATACCAGTGGCTGGACGCGATCCCTTTGCCGAGCTGCAGACGCGTCGTCAGGAACACCGTCCCGCTCGACGGGTCGATCACCGGCGTGGAGGTGGAGCCGAGATACGGCTTCAGGTCCGAGCAGCCGATCGTCGAGGACTTGAAGGGCTGGCCGAACGACCTGGTCCAGCGGATCGCGCCGGTGGCGGGATCGAGGCCGTAGGCGTTCGCCTTCTCCGTTGTCACCACCAGCGTGTTGCCGTAGAGCAGCGGCTGCGAGTACACGGCTCCGTCGAGCTGCGTCGCGAACAGCTGGCCGAAGCTCGCCGAGCTGACCGCCGACGGGGCGAGGGCGGGCTCGCTCGCATCCCAGTTGTCGCGCAGGTTGTTGTAGCCCGCCGTTGTCACTTCGGAGGCCGCACGCGCACCGCCGGCGCCGAGCGCGAGGACGAGCAGCAGCGCAGCGAGGCAGGCCGCGAGCGCCCGTGCCCGCGTGAACGCGTTCCGTGCATTGGCCCCCATGCCCACCCTCCGATCTCCCGTGCTTGCCCCGGCGCGACGGCCCGTGCGCCCCCGCGGAAGTAAACCATTGCTGGTGCCCGGGCTGCAATCGTACGGACGTGGGATGGGAGCCGACTTGAGGGACTCGGGCTGCCTGGAGGCCGTCGTGTTCGACCTCGACGGCGTGCTCGTCGACTCGGAGTCGGCTTGGGACGCAGCGCGGCGGGAGCTCGTGGCGGAGAGCGGCGGATCCTGGCGCGCGTCGGCGAGCACGGACATGCTCGGGATGAGCGCCCGCGAATGGTCGCGCTACCTCCGCGACGAGCTCGGGGTGCCGCTCGACCCCGTCGACATAGACGACCGCGTCGTCGCGCGCCTGCTCGCGGGCTACGAACGCGGGCTGCCGCTCCTCCCGGGGGCGGTGGCGGCGGTTCGAAGACTCGCAGCCGTATGGCCGCTCGGGCTCGCCTCCTCGGCGAACCGGCCGGTGATCGACGCCGTGCTCGCCGCCGCCGGCCTCGTCGAGTGCTTCTCCGTCACCGTGTCGGCGGACGAGGTAGAGCACGGCAAGCCCGCGCCCGACGTCTACCTGCTGGCAGCCGAGCTGCTCGCCGTCGAGCCGGGGCGCGCGGCTGCCGTCGAGGATTCGACGAACGGGCTGCGCTCGGCCGCAGCCGCCGCGATGGGCGTGATCGCCGCTCCCAACCGCGACTTCCCGCCCGCCGCCGACGCGCTCGCGCTCGCCTCGCTCGTCGTCGGCTCGCTCGAGGAGCTGACGCCCGAGCGCATCGTCGCCGCGCTCTGCTGACGCCGCGACGGCGGCAGGTCACCGCCCTCTTGCAGCGCGCCGCGCGCTCGCCGCTGCTCGACTGAGCCGCGGTGGCGCTCAGGGAAGGGCTGCGTAGGCGGCCGCCTGGATGTCGCGGTGCGCCTGCGGCGCTTCGTGCGTGTCGAACAGCCGCTGCGTGAGCACGATCACGACGAGGTCGCGAACCGGGTCAACGAGCCACGTCGAGCCGAAGCCGCCGTCCCAGCCGTAGGCGCCGTCGGCGCGAACCGCCTGGCAGTATCCCCACGAGCGGCTCTGGAAGAAGGTCTCGCCGAGGCCTCCGTGCGCCTTCTGCTCGGCCGTGAGCCGGTCGCTCGTCATCTCCCTCACAGCCCACTCGGGAACGAGGCCCGCGCCACCCGCGAGCAGCATGCGGGCGAACGCAAGCAGGTCGTCGACCGTGGAGACGAGGCCGGCTGCGCCATCCGCGAACGGGTGGGCGCGGCTCCAGATCCCGTCTGGCGGATCCCACACCTCAAGCCCGTCGCCGGCCGTGCGATAGGCGGTGGCCAGGCGAGCCGTCTGGTCGGTCCAGAAGCTCGTGTCGCGCATCCCCAGCGGATCGAGTATGCGCGTGCGCAGGACGTCCGCGAAGGGCGCTCGCGCCGCGCGTTCGAGCAGCACTCCGAGGACCGAGGCGCCCGTGCCGTAGAGCCAGCGCTCTCCGGGCTGGGCGAGCAGCGGAAGGCTGCCCAGGCTCGCGATCCAGGTGTCCGGATCGGGCTGTTCGGCGGGATTCGGCGGGCCGATCGTCGAGAGGTGGAGCGCCTGCGCCGCGCTCACCACGGGCCACGGCGTGGGAGCGGCGAACATCTCCATCACCATCCCGAACCCGAACGTGAACGTCAGCAGGTCGCGGATGGTGATCGAGCGGCGCGCCGGCACGGTGTCCGCGAGCGGCCCGTCCAATCGCAGCAGTACGCGCCGGTCGGCGAGCTCCGGTATCAGCTCGTCGATCGGGTCGTCGAGCGCGATGTGCCCCTCCCCTACGAGCGCGAGCGTGGCGGCCGCTGTGATCGGCTTGGTGGTGGAGGCGATGCGGAAGATCGAGTCGCGCCTCGCCGGAGCGCCGCCGACGGTGAGGCTGCCGAGCGCCTCCACGTGGACCTCGGGCCCGTGCGCGACGAGCACGACGAGCCCGGGCAGAAGCGTGTCGCCGACGTGGCGCTCGGCGGTGGCGCGCAGCGCCTCGAGCCCCGCCGGGGAGAGCCCCTCAGCCATCCTCCACCACGTCCATGCGCACGACGAGGCCGTGCTCGAGCACATAGCGGTGGCGCACGGTTCCCTGCGAGAGGAGCTCGCCCGTGCGCGCGTCGCGGACCACCTGCTCCACCTCCACCGTCACGCCGCCGTCGGGCTCCTGCCAGAACGACAGCGGCTGCACCTCGCTCGAGATCGCGGCGAACTGGCGGCGCCAGTACTCGCCCACCGCCTCGCGCCCCACCTCGCGGCCTCCCTCCCACGCGTTGGGCCAGTCCACGCCCGGGTGCATCAGGGAGAGCGCCGCGTCGATGTCACGTGCGTTGAAGGCGCGGTATGCACGGCGCAGGATCTCCTCGGCTTCGGGCATGCGCGAACGCTATACCCGTACCGCGCGCGGGCTATCGCGCCCGCCGTGAGCGCTTGGGCGGAAGCGATCGCGCGTAGGCGACGCCGCGCGCCACCCACGGCTGGAGCTGGCGCTTGGTGCGCACGCCGTCGTCGCCCACGCGCAGCCATCCGCTCATCGCGCGGCCGCGCATCTCGAAGGGCTCGGTGTGCGGCTTCCGGAGCAGGGCATCGGTGTCGGCTGGGTCGACGCGCAGCAGCAGCCCGCCGCTGCGGCTCACGGTGACCGACATGTTGCCGTTGATCAGGAAGGCGAGGCCGCCGAACATGCGCTGCTCCGTGACGCCCGGCGCCTCGAGGATCAGCTCGCGGATCCGGTTGGCGAGATCCTCGTCGTAGGCCACGCGCAGATTATCGCCGAGGAACCGCGTGGCGAACGCGGCGAGCGGCGCCGGGCTCCTCGTCTGCCGGGCACGCTCCGAGTTGGCGATCCGCAGCGGCGCGGATGCTCCGTCCGGGCACGCGGCGGCGGTCTAAGCTGGCTTGTGGCGGGCTGCATTCCGCTCCCCGCCGAGCAAGGAGAGAACCGATGGCCGTGAGCAGCCCCGTGAAGATCGATCCCCAACGCGTGGAGGAGCTCACGCGCAGCGAGCTCGAGACCCTGAACTCCCGCACCCAGCGCTCTGCCGCGATGTTCGATCGCGCGAGCCGCTCGCTCAGCGGTGGCGTCGCGTCCTCCTACCAGCTGCGCGACCCCTGGCCGATCTACCTCGTCTCCGGCGAGGGGCCGAGCGTCACCGACGTCGACGGGAACCGCTACTGGGACTTCCACAACGGCTTCGGCTCGATGGTGCAGGGGCACGCCAACCCGGCGATCACCGCGGCGGTGCGCGAGCGCGCGGAGCTCGGCACGCACTTCGCCGCGGTAACCGAGGACACGGTGCTCGTCGCGGAGAACCTCGCCGAGCGCTTCGGGCTCGAGCGCTGGCGCTTCGTCAACTCCGGCTCGGAGGCGACGATGGACGCGATCCGCATCGCACGGGCGCTCACCGGGCGCGACACGGTGATGAAGATCTTCGGCTCCTACCACGGCCACCACGACGCGGTGATGGTGTCGATCGGCGTGGCGTACGAGGAGATCGGCGACCGCGAGAATCTCGCCTCGCTCCCCTACGGCGCGGGCATCCCCAGAGCAGTGGCCGACATGACGATCCCGGTGCCGTTCAACGACGCGGGAGCGATGGAGCGGCGCATCGAGCGCCTCGCCGCGGAAGGCCGCAAGCCCGCGTGCGTGATCATGGAGGCGGCGATGATGAACCTCGGGGTGGTGCTCCCCGAGCCGGGCTACCTCGAGGAGGTCCGTGCGATCACCGAGCGCCACGACGTCGTGCTCATCTTCGACGAGGTGAAGACCGGGCTCGCGATCGCCGCCGGCGGAGCGACGGAGCGCTTCGGCGTCAAGCCCGACATGGTGACGCTCGCGAAGACGCTCGGCGGGGGCCTGCCGTCGGGTGCCATCGGCGGCAGCGAGCGCGCGATGAGCGTGGTGGAGGACGGCAGCGTCTACCAGGTCGGGACCTACAACGGCAACCCGCTCACGATGGCGGCGGCGCGCGCCAGCCTCGAGCGGGTGCTCACGCCCGCCGCCTACGAGCATCTCGACGCCCTCAACGAGCGCATCCTCGCCGGCTGCGAAGCGGTCATCGAGAACCACCGGCTTCCCGGCTACGCGGTAGGCATCGGCTCGAAGGGCTGCGTCACGTTCTCCCCCACGCGGATCGTCGACTACGAGACGTTCAAGGCCAGCCAGGACGTGGCGGTGACCGAGCTCGCCTGGCTGTGGAACATGAACAGGGGCATCTACATGACTCCCGGCCGCGAGGAGGAGTGGACGCTCTCGGTGACGCACACGGCGGAGGCGGTGGACGCCTACGTGGAGGCCTTCGAGCAGATGGCGGCGGCGCTCACCGCCTAGCGGCAGCCCCGGCGGTAGCATCCCGGCGTGGCCTTCGCGGCGCACACCAACGGGCACAACGGGGGCCGACCGCGCGGGCGCTCGATCGCGATCGTGGGCGGCGGCTTCGGCGGTGTCGGCGCGGCGGTGATCCTGCAGCGGGCGGGCTACCCGGACGTGACGGTGTTCGAGCGCGGCGAGCGCATCGGCGGCGTGTGGCAACACAACACCTATCCGGGCGCCGCCTGCGACGTGCCGTCCCATCTGTATGAGTTCTCGTTCGCGCCCAACCCGCGCTGGTCGCGGCGCTACGCGCCGCAGGCGGAGATCCAGGCCTACCTCGAAGGTGTCGCGCGCCGCCACGGGGTGCTCGAGCGGGTGCGCACCGGCACGGAGGTGAGCGAGGCGCGCTGGGACGAGGAGCGCAGCCGCTGGGTGCTGCAGACGAGCGCGGGCGAGCACGAGGCGGACGTCCTGCTGACCGCCTGCGGACAGCTTTCGGTGCCGAAGAAGCCCGAGATCCACGGGCTCGAGAGCTTCGCGGGTCCCGCCTTCCACACCGCCGAGTGGCGCCACGACGTCGCGCTCGCGGGCCGGCGGGTGGCGGTGCTCGGAACCGGGTGCAGCGCGATCCAGACGGTGCCGCAGATCCAGCCGCGGGTGGCGCACCTCGACATCTACCAGCGCTCGCCGGGCTGGACCTTCCCGAAGATGGACTACGCCTACAGCGAGCGCTCGAAGCAGCTGTTCGCGCGATATCCGCTGCTGCAGAAGCTCGATCGCACGGCGATCTTCGCGTTCATGGAGCTCGGCGCTGCGGGCATGACCCGCTACCGCTGGATGCTCGCCCCGTTCCGCGCGGTGGCGCGCTCCCAGATCAACCGCGCGATCAAGGATCCCGAGCTGCGCCGCAAGGTGACCCCCGCCGACGAGATCGGCTGCAAGCGCCTGATGCTCACGGACGACTGGTATGAGACGCTCACGCGCCCGAACGTCGAGCTCGTCACCGAGCGCATCGCCGAGGTGACGCCGACGGGCATCCGCAGCGCGGACGGCGTGGAGCGCCCGGCGGAGGTGCTGGTGCTCGCAACGGGATTCCACACGCACGGCTTCGTAACGCCGATGGAGATCGTGGGCGAGGGCGGGCGCACGCTCGCGGAGGAGTGGGCCGGGCTGCCACGCGCCTACCTCGGCACGAGCGTCCCCTCGTTCCCGAACATGTTCCTGCTGTATGGGCCCAACACGAACGGCGGGACAGGATCGGTCATCTACGTGATCGAGGCGGGCATGGCGCACGCGGTGGCGGCCCTGCGCGAGCTCGACCGCGCCCGCGCCTCGCAGATCTCGGTGCGCAGGGACGCCGCGGAGCAGTTCGACCGCGAACTGCGTGCTGCGCTCAAGGACACGGTGTGGCACACCGGCTGCAACAGCTGGTACATCGACGAGCACGGCAACGATCCGAACCAGTGGCCGTGGCTGTGGAGCACCTACCGGCGGCGCACCGCGACGATCGACCCTCCCGCCTACCAGCTCGCGCCGGGCGCCGCCGGGGTGTCGGCGGCGGCGGGGCTGTAACGCAGCCAGCGGCTGGTAGCTCGCCTACTCGAGCGGCGTGGTGTAGGCGCCGCTGAGGCCGCCGTCGATCAGGAACGTCGACGCGGTGACGTAGCTCGAGTCCTCGCTCGCGAGGAACAGCGCGCCCTGCGCGATCTCCTCGGGCCGGGCGAAGCGGCCGATCGGCACGTGCACGAGGCGGCGCGCGGCCTGCTCGGGATCCTTCGCGAACAGCTCCTGCAGGAGCGGGGTGTCGACAGGCCCGGGACACAGCGCGTTGACGCGCACGCCCTGCCTGGCGAACTCGACACCGAGCTCGCGCGAGAGCGCGAGCACGCCGCCCTTGGAGGCGGTGTAGGAGATCTGCGATGTCGCCGCGCCCATCACCGCGACGAACGACGCGGTGTTGATGACCGAGCCGCGGGCGGGCCCGTCGTTCTCGAGCAGGTGCGGGATGCCGTGCTTGCAGCAGAGGAAGACGCTGCGGAGGTTCACGTTCTGGACGCGCTCCCACACCTCGAGCGTCGTCTCGATGACCGAGCCGTCGTCGTTCGGCGAGATGCCGGCGTTGTTGAACAGCACGTCGATGCGGCCGAACTCGGAGCGCACGTGCGCGAGCGCGTCGCGCACCTGGTCCTCGTCCACGAGGTCTGCCTCGATCGACAGCGCTCCGGGGCTGTCGGGCAGCAGGTCGACGCCCACGACCGTGGCGCCCTCACGTTCGAACAGCTCGACGGTGGCAGCGCCGATGCCGCCGCTCGCGCCCGTGACGACGCAAACCCGCCCCGCCAGCCTGCCGTCAGCCGCCATCAGTTCTCGGTGGAGTAGTAGATCGTCTTCACCTCGGTGTAGGCGTCGAGCGCGTGCGGGCCGAGCTCGCGACCATATCCTGACTGGCGGAACCCGCCGAAGGGCGTGGACACGCGGACCGACGTGTTCGAGTTGATCGACAGCACACCGGTGTCCACCGCCCGCGCCACCCGCAGCGCACGCGCGCCGTCGCGTGTCCAGATCGAGCCCGAGAGGCCGTAGATCGTGTCGTTGGCGAGACGTACCGCGTCGTGCTCGTCCGCGAACGGGATCACCGCCGCCACCGGCCCGAACACCTCCTCGCGCGCCACCCGCGCCCCCCGCGGCACCGGCGCGAGCACCGTCGGCGCGAACCAGAAGCCCGCGCCGTCCGGGGCGCTGCCGCGAAACGCCACCGGCGCCTCGTCGTCGAGGAACGACTGCACCGAGTCGCGCTGCGCGGCGGAGATGAGCGGGCCCATCTCGGTGGACTCCTCGAGCGGGTCACCGACCCGCAGCGCCTTCACCCGCGGCTCGAGCAGTCCCATGAACGCGTCCATCGCCTGCTCCTGCACGAGCAGGCGCGAGCGCGCGCAGCAGTCCTGTCCCGCGTTGCCGAACACGGCGGCGGGTGCCGCCGCAGCTGCCGCCTCGAGGTCGGCGTCGGCGAACACGATGTTCGCCGACTTGCCGCCGAGCTCGAGCGTCACGCGCTTGATCGTCTCGGCGGCACCCGCCGCGATCGAGCGCCCGACCTCGGTGGAGCCGGTGAACGCGATCTTCGCTACGTCGGGATGCTCCACCAAGCGCCTGCCGCACGTGCGCCCGGGTCCGACGACGACGTTCACTACGCCCTCGGGCAGACCGGCGGCGAGCGCGATCTCCTCGAAGCGCAGCGCGGTCAGCGGAGTGAGCTCGGCGGGCTTGAGCACGACCGTGTTGCCCGCGGCGAGCGCCGGCGCGAGCTTCCATGCCGCGATCGTGAGCGGAAAGTTCCAGGGGGTGATGAGCCCGACGACGCCGAGCGGCTCGCGCACGGTGAAGGCCTGCCCGCCCGCCACCGGGATCGTGTCGCCGAGCAGCCGCTCAGGGGCGCCCGCGTAGTAGCGGAACGTGTCCACCACCATGCCCATCTCTCCGCGTGCGTCGGTGATCGCCTTGCCGGCGTTGCGCGCCTCGAGCACGGCGAGCTCCTCGTGCGCGGCTGCGAGAGCATCGGCGAGCTCGTGTAGCTGCCGCGCCCGGCGCGCTGGCTCGAGCGCCCGCCATGCGGGCAGCGCCGCCTTGGCGGCGGCAACCGCCGCATCGACCTCCACCGGGCCGGCGCGCGGCACCTCCGCGAGCACGGCCTCGGTGGCGGGCTCGATGACCGCGAGCGACTCGCTCAGCGTCCTCGTGCCCGCCATCGGCGGCTCACCCGGAACTCCCGCTCTCGCACTCGCCGGCCCTAGGGGGCCTCGGCGATCGCGGGCAGCGCCTGTTCAACGTCGAGCTGATCGATGGTGCGGATCGGACCCTTGAACGTGTTCTTCGCCGACACCGCGTACCAGATCGTGACGGCGGCGATCACCGCGATCGTCACGAGCGGCGCGTAGTTCACCGCCGACCAGTTGAACGCGCTTTCCCACGGCACGCCTTCGGGCGAGAACGGCAGCGAGAAGATGATCACGCACAGTGCCACCCATACGAACGCGATCGGGTTGACCCACTTGTACTTCCGGCCGAGCGTCCAGGTGCCGGGAACGAAGCGGTCGCCCTGGCGCCAGCGCAGGTAGACGGGGATCGTGTAGGCGATGTAGAGCCCGATCACCGAGATCGAGGTGACCGCGAGGAACGCCACCGGGCTGCCCTTCGAGTTCGGGAAGTATGCGGGGATCGTGATGATCAGCGCGAACAGGGTGACGAAGAACACCGCCCACGTCGGCGTACGGTTCTGCCCGAGCTTGCGCCACAGGTTGTGACCAGGCACCGCTCCGTCGCGCGAGAACGCGAACGTCATGCGCGACGCGCTCGTGATGCACGCCATCCCGCAGAACAGCTGGCCGATCGTGGAGATGAGGATCACCGCCTTCGCCGCGGAGGAGCTCAGCGCCGTCGTGAAGATCGTGAGCGCGGGGAAGCCGGCTTTGTAGATTTCCGTTTCGTGGCTCTTCTGGATCGCGAACGTGATCGCCAGCAGCACGATCCAGCCCACGATCGCCGAGTAGAAGACGGAGCGCCAGATTCCCTTCGGCGCCGAGTCTTCCGCGCCGTGGGTCTCCTCGGAGACGTGCGCGGAGGCGTCGTAGCCGGTGATCGTGTACATCGTCAGCAGGAACCCGAGCGGGAGCACGTACAGCCAGAATTTCGCGCCACTGATCGCTCCTTCGCTGAAGCCCGATTCGTTGGCCCGGTGGCCGAACACGTAGGAGAAGCTCGCGTGGTGGGAGGGCACCGCGATCAGGATCACCACGATCACGAGCACCCCGACGATGTTCCACCACACCGACACGTTGTAGAAGAGCGACACGAGGTGGCTGGAGAAGACGTTGATGAGCCCCGCAGCGAGCAGGATCACCGCGAACAGCGCGAAGTTCACGTGCGCGGTGTAGTGGACGGTCGCCGACCCCGTCATACCCGCCGCCTTCGGGAAGTTGAAGAGGAAGTGCACGTCGTAGAGGCCGAGCAGGTTCATCAGGAAGGTGGCGGACACGTACACCACCGACGCGACCACGGCGACGAGGCCGATCAGGTTGAACCAGCCGGTGAACCAGCCCCAGCCAGGACCGCCGAGCTTCGAGGCCCAGTAGTAGATGCCACCTGCCGTGGGGTAGGCCGACGCCAGCTCGGACATCGAGAACGCGACGAACATGATCAGCCCGCAGATCAGCGGCCAGGCAATCGAGATCGCGATCGGGCCGCCGTTCTTCAGCGCCTGCCCGTACGTCGTGAAGCATCCCGCGAGGATGCAGATGATCGCGAAGGAGATCGCGAAGTTGGAGAAGCCGCTCCAGCCCCGGTTCAGCTCCTGCTTGTAGCCGAGCTCCGCGAGTTTTTGCTCGTCGGTGCTCAGTGCTGGTGTGCTCATCGTCTCGCCCCTCCCAAAAGGTTTGATGATCCGTCCTTCGTTCGTGACGATACGCTCGATCTCGGACGTCGTCAAGATCTGCCACGGGCAAATCTCGCAACTACGGAGATCGGCCTGCGGGGGGCGCGAGCCGCCGCGGCGGCGCATCTCGCGGGCCCTCGACGCGTCGGGGGGGAGCGCGTCAGCCGCCCGGCAGCAAACCTGCGAGCACGTGCTCGGTGCCCTTCAGGTGCTCGGTCATGACCGCCGCCGCACGCATCGCGTCGTGCTCGCGCACGGCCGCGAGCAGCCGGCGGTGCTGGGCGTTCGAGGAGGCGAGCACCTCGGGCGGGTGGGCGATGTAGGAGATGAGGTCGGTCATCGCACCCTGCACGTCGGTCATCTCGCGCACGAGCCTGTCGCTGCGCGTCGTCTCGGCGAGCCCCACGTGCAGGCGGATGTCCGCCTGGCGGTAGGCGGCGAAGTCCTCGACCGCGTCCTCGAGCGCGAGCGCGACGTCGTCGAGCGCGTCGAGGTCGCCGGGCTCGGCGCGCTCGGCGGCGAGCACCGCCACTCCCAGCTCCACGGCGAGTCGCCGATCGCACGTGTCGTGCCAGTCGGCGAGCGTCTCCGCCGACGGCGGGACGGCGGGCGGCTGGGGGTCGGCGACGAACGTCCCACCGTGGCGCCCGCGCGTCGCGAACACGTGGCCGCTCTGGCTGAGCGCGGTGAGCGCCTGACGCAGCGTCGAGCGGGCGATGCCAAGCCGCTCGCACAGGTCGCGCTCGGCGGGCAGGCGCGATCCCGGCGGCAGCAGACCCAGCTTTATCGCGGTGCCGAGCTGGTCGACCGTCTCCTCGAACGCGGTCTGCGAGCGTACCCGCGCGAACACCGCTCCCGGCGGCGTGACCGCGCCGGCGGACGGGGCCTGGACGTCAGGCTCGCTCACCGCCGGATCCTCCGCTGCACACGCTCACAGCCGCTCGAACCCCCGCACCCGCTCCCAGTCGGTCACCGCCGCCTGGCTCGCCGCGAGCTCGATGTCGGCGGCGTTGAGGTAATGGGCGACGACCTCCTCCCCGAACGCCTCACGGGCGACCTCGCTGCCGGCGAACAGCTCGCGCGCCTGTGCAAGCGTGACGGGCACGCGCTCGCGCCCCTCCGCCGCGTACGCGTTGCCCTCGAGCGCGGGCTCGAGCTCGAGCCCGGCGTCCACGCCGTGGAGCCCCGAGGCGATCAGCGCGCTCAGCGCGAGATAGGGGTTCAGGTCGGCGCCGCCGACGCGGTTCTCGAAGCGGCGCGATGGCCCGTGACCGACGACCCGCAGCGAGCAGGTGCGGTTGTCGTGGCCCCAGGCGACCGCCGTCGGAGCGAACGTCGTCGGTGCGTAGCGCTTGTAGGAGTTCACGTTCGGCGCCAGCAGCAGCGTCATCTCGCGCAGGCACGCGAGCTGGCCGGCGAGGAAGGCGTCGAACAGCGCTTGATCGCGGGCGAACAGCGGCCCCTGCTCGTCGGCGAGCGAGAAGTGGATGTGGCACGAGCTCCCCTCGCGCTGGTCGTACTTGGCCATGAACGTGATCGCCATCCCCTCCGATGCCGCGATCTCCTTTGCGCCGTTCTTGAAGATCGCGTGCTCGTCGGCCGTGCGCAGCGCGTCGGCGTAGCGGAAATTGATCTCGTGCTGCCCGTAGTTGCACTCGCCCTTGGAGTCCTCCACCACCATCTCCGCCGCCGCCATGTGGTTGCGGATGCTGCGGATCAGCGGCTCCACGCGGGCGGTGCCGAGCAGCGAGTAGTCGACGTTGTAGAGATTCGCGGGGCGCAGGTCGCGGTAGCCCTTGTGCCACGCCTCCTCGTAGGTGTCGAGGAACACGATGAACTCGAGCTCGGTGCCCGCCATCGCCCCCCATCCGCGCTCCTGCAGACGGGCGAGCTGGCGGCGCAGCACCTGGCGCGGCGAGGCGAGCACGTCGGTGCCGTCCAACCAGGCGACGTCGGCGAGGATCATCACCGTCCCCTCCTGCCAGGGGACGGGTCGCAGCGTCTGCATGTCCGGCACGAGCAGCATGTCGCCGTAGCCGCGCTCCCACGAGGACATCGCATAGCCGTCGACCGTGTTCATATCGACGTCCACCGCGAGCAGGTAGTTGCAGCCCTCGGCGCCGTGCTCGAGCACCTCGTCGAGGAAGTGCGTCGCGGTGAGCCGCTTTCCCTGGAGCCGGCCCTGCATGTCCGTCATCGCGAGGAGGACCGTGTCGATCGTCCCGAGAGCGACCCCCTCCTTCAGCTCCTCCAGCTCCACGGGCTGAAGGTACAGAAAAACGACCAATCAGGGGCGTGGGCTGCCGGCGGGGGCACCTCGCGCGGACCCGGCCTCCGCGGTAGTCCCGGTGACGGTGCTCTCGCTCGCCGATGTAGACGCGGCGAGCGCCGCCGCAACCTCGGCGGCGCTCAGCACGTGCACGCCGATCCTCTGCAGCTCGCGTTCCCCACGCTCGTACAGGCCGGAGATGGCATCGCGGGCGAGCACGACGCGGAAGTCGCGCTCGCTCGCCTCGTACATCGAGGTACGGGGGCAGTTGGGGAAGTTGCAGCCGCAGAACACGAGCGTGTCGACGCCGAGCGCGCGCAGGTGCTCATCGAGCGAGGTCCCGAAGAACGCGCCCCAGCGCGGCTTGTAGAGCGCCACCTCCTCGGGACCCAGCGGCTGCACCGCCCCCGCGAGCAGCAGCGGCGCATCGAGCTCGGGCGCTCCGGGCGGCGGCAGCTCCACCGCGAGCTCCGTCCCGGGGGCGCCGGCGAGCAGGATCGATGCGCCCGCCTCGACCGCCGAGCGCCTGCAGAGGTCGACGTTCGCGCCGTCCGCCTCGTACACGCGCACGACGTGCACGATCGGCCGCCCTCCCCGCCGGAACGCCTCGAGCAGCAGGGCGATCGCGGGAAGCGCGGCGCTCGTGCCCGCCACCTCGAGCGACCCGCCGTCGAGCGTGTCGCGCTGCGTGTCGATCGTGATCAGCGCCGCGGACCCGAAGCGGGGGTCGGTGTACGGATCGTCGTCCGCGTTCATGCCGGCAGGTCCTCGGGCAGCGGCACCTCCTGGGGCGGGCGCCCCTCGCCCGCCAGCTCCCACGACTCCCACGCGCTGCCGTCGCGGCCGGCGTGCTCGCCCGCGCCCCCCAGGGCGAGCAGCACGAGGCGCTCGCTGCCGGCGTTGACGAGCTGCCGGCGCACCGCGGGCCCGACGCGCGCGAGCTCGCCGCGGGCGAGCACCCGCTCGCTGCCGCCCTCGAGCACGAGCGTGAGCTCGCCCTCGAGCACGAGGTACACCTCCTCCTGGCGCTCGTGTGCATGGATCCGTCCGCGCTGGCGCGGCTCGAGCACGATCAGGTTCATGCCGAAGGAGCTCACACCGAGACGCCGCCGCATCGACGCGAAGCGCTCACCCGGGTCGGGGTCGAGCGTGGCGAAGGCGACGTCGAGATCGTTCATCGGCGCATCGCGGGAAGCGTAGCCACCGCCGCACCGCAGCAGAGGTGCGGGCTCGGGCTGTGGCGTCAACGGTAGTCGGGATTCGGGAAGTCGCTTCGACAGCCCGCATCCCAGGCTGAGCGCTGGTTTCCGTGGGCGGGGAAGCCGCCGGCGTCCTTGAGCAGGCGCGCGAGATGCAGCAGGTTCCAGGTGAGGAAGGTGGTGTTGCGGTTCGTGAAGTCGTTCTCCGGGCCACCCGAGCCGGGATCGAGGTAGCTGGGTCCCGGCCCCGCCTCGCCCAGCCAGCAGGAGTCCGCCTGCGGAGGGACGCAGAAGCCCAGGTGCTGCAGCGAGTAGAGGATGTTCATCGCACAGTGCTTGGCGCCGTCCTCGTTGCCCGTGACGATGCAGCCGCCCACGCGCCCGTAATAGGCGTACTGGCCGTTCTCGTTGAGCAGGTGGCTGTTGCCGTACAACCGCTCGACGACGCGCGTGCACACCGACGATTTCTCGCCCAGCCAGATCGGCGTCAGCAGCACGAGGATGTCGCTCGCCATCACCTTCTCGAAGATCGCCGGCCATTCGTCGGCGTCGAAGCCGCGCGCCGTCATGTCAGGCTCGACGCCCGCAGGTAGCGCGTGGTCCATCGCGCGCACCACCTCCACCGCCACGCCGTTGCGCCGCATGATCGCGATCGAGCGCTCGGCGAGCGCCTGCGTGTTGGAGATCTCGGGCGAGCGCTTGAGCGTGCAGTTCACGAACAGCGCGCGCAGGTCCGAGAAGTCCCACTGTGACTCGGTGCAGAGCTGCTCGTCGCGCTCGGAAAGGCTGCTGTCCATTTCGCTGCTCCTCGCTCTGGGATGGATGGGCGGCGTCGCAGGCACGGCGCTCGTCGCGACGCCGGCAAGCTATCGCTCCGCGCTACCTCGTATCCGTATGCGGATCGGGGCGCTCGGCGCCGCTCAGCTGCACAGCGCCACGAGCTCGTCGCGTACCGCGTGCAGCGGCGCGAGCTCGCGCTTCGCGCGCGCGAGGATGAGCGCGCCCTCGATCGCGCTGAGGACGAGCAGCGCGCGGCGCGCGGCGGCATCGCGATCGAAGCCGGCTGCCGCGATGCGCGCCTCGAGCGCTGCGAGCCAGGAGTCGAATGCGCACGCCGCCGCTTCGCGGATCAGCTCGGATTCGCCCGACGCCTCAAGCGCCGCGGTGGCAACCGGGCACCCGTCTGCGTAATGCGAGGCCTCCAGTTGCGCGGCGAGCACGTCGATCAGCCGGGCGAGGCCGGCGGCGAGATCCTCGGAGGCTGCGAGCACCGCCTCGATCGCTCCTGCGAGCTGTCCGCCCGCCTGGGTCATCGCGGCGGCGGCGAGCTCCTGCTTGCCGGCGGGGAAGTGGAAGTAGAGCGAGCCCTTCGGCGCGCCGCTGCGCGCGACGATCTCGTTGAGGCCCGTGGCGTTGTAGCCCTGGCGCCGCAGCAATGTCGCGGTCGCACCGATGAACGCCTCACGTGACGACTGCGTTTCGCTCACACCGGTACTATAACGACCGGTCTAGATAGAGAGAAGGGAGTGGACATGCAGCAGCTCACCTACACGGCGGCGAACACCCTCGAGTGGCGCGAGGCGCCCGAGCCCGCGCTGAGCTCCGACAGGGCGGCGCTCGTGCGCCCGCTCGCCGTGGCGACGTGCGACATCGACGCGATGATCATCAGCGGCAGCTCCCCCTTCCCGCCGCCCTTCCCGATCGGGCACGAGTGCGTCGCCGAAGTGGTGGAGGTGGGCGACGCCGTGTCCTCGATCGAACCCGGCGCGCTCGCGAGCGTCCCCTTCCAGATCTCGTGCGGGACGTGCGGAGCGTGCCGCGAGGGCCGCTCCTCGAACTGCGAGGAGGTGCCGCTGATGGCGACGTACGGCTTCGGCCCGGCGGTGCAGGAGTGGGGCGGCTTCCTCTCGGACCTCGTCTGCGTCCCGTTCGCCGAGCACATGCTCGTGCCGCTTCCCGACGGGGTCTCGCCCGCGGCGGTGGCGAGCGCGTCGGACAACATCAGCGACGGGTGGCGCGCGGTGGGACCCGCGCTGGAGGCGTCGCCCGGCGCCGAGGTGCTCGTCGTGGGCGGGGCGGGCACGGGCTCGATCGGGCTCTACGCCGCCGGCGTGGCGGTGGCCCTCGGCTCGGAGTCGGTCCTCTACGTCGACGCCGATCCCGGCCGGCGCGAGGTGGCCGCCTCGCTCGGCGCGCAGACCTTCGCCGAGACGCCCAAGCGCGTGGGTCCCTACCCGATCACCGTCGACGCCAGCTCCGACCCCGACGGTCTCGCGCTCGCGCTGCGCTCGACGGCGCCGGACGGCGTCTGCACGAGCACCTCGGTCTTCTTCGGCGAGCAGCCCTCGCTGCCGCTGCTCGAGATGTACACGAAGGGCATCACCTTCAAGACCGGGCGCGCGAACGCGCGCGAGGCGATGCCGCAGGTGCTCGAGCTCGCCGCGAAGGGCGCCCTGCGCCCCGAGCTCGTGACGAGCAGCGTGGTGCCATGGGCGCAGGCCGCCGATGGACTGCTCGAGGGCGGCTGGACGAAGCTCGTGATCGAGCGCTGAGCTACCCTCAGCGGGCGGTGATCGCCTGCGACTCGTTCGTGATCGTCGACTGGACCGATCCCGGGACGAATCCCGGCCGGCCGATCGCGGGGCTGCACGTTCACAACGCGGACGACGAGGCGTGGGTGGTGCTGTCGGGACGGCTCGGCTTCCAGGTGGGCGAGGAGCAGCGCGAGGTCCCGGCCGGGGAGTCGCTGCTCGTCGAGCGCGGGACCCCCCACTCCTACTGGAACGCAGCCGCCGAGCCCGCGCGCTACCTGCTCGTGATGACACCGCAGATCCACCGGCTGATCGAGGAGCTGCACTCCGGCGAACGGAAGGACTACGCGCAGATCTTCCGCGACCACGACTCCGAGCTGCTCGCCTGAGGGGCCGCCGTCCTGTCCGGATTCGTGGATAGGAATCGGGTTGCATGACCGAGATCCCCGACCTGCTCGAGGTCGATCCGGCGCATCGCGAGGACCTCGAAGCGTTGATGGACCTCCTGCGCGTCGCGGTCCAGCTGGAGAGCCGCTGCGACTACGGCGAGGCGCCCGGTGACGCCGAGCGCCGCAACTCGTTCCTCGCGCACTTCGGCGAGCTGAGCGAGCCGCTCGAGCAGTGGAACGAGGGCGTGGGCCGCGTCGAGGCGGCCCCCGGGGCGCTGTGGGGCTGGCTCGCGCGCACGACGATCGACCGCGGCGTGAGCGAACCGCCGTTCGCGATCGGCGCGCTGATAGACCGTCTGGCGATCCTCACCGCCTCGCGTGCCCGCCAGGGGCTGCTCGCGGCCCCGCACCGCCTGTTCCTCGAGCACTTCAAGGATCGGCTAGGAGGCGGCGAGGGCGTGAGCATCTACGTCGAGGGCCAGAACGTGGCGCGCCTCCCCAACGAGCCGGCGCAGACGATCGAGGGGCGCATCAAGGAGGCGGAGGACACGATCCAGCTGCTGTTCGACGACGCACAGTGCTCGGCGGAGGCGGAGGAGATCGTGGGAGCCCAGGACGCGCTGGTCGACCTCAAGCAGCCGCTGCTAGACCGCCTCGCGCTGCACGCGGCGATCGACGTGATCCTGTTCGCCCCCGACTGCCCGGTCTGCACGCGCAAGCGCCAGGAGCAGGGCGCGACGCCCGAGGCCTAATAGCGGTTTCGGGCGGCTAGAAGAGCCCTTCGACGGCGTGGATCGCAGCCGCGCCGAGGACGATCTCGAGCACGATCCCGGCGGCGCCGACGAGCACGCCGGCGAGCGCGACGAGGATGTCTTCGAGCAGCACGGAGAGCGACAGCAGCACGACGCCCAGCGCGGGAAGCGTGTCGAGCCCCGAGAACGGCGGCGCGAGGAACGCCCCCACGGTGCCCGCGACAACCAGCACCCCGAACACCAGGTCGCTGAGGCGGTGGCCGAAGAGCGAGCGCAGGCGCGGACGCGAGATTCGCTCGAGGCGCCTGATGATGCGCATCAGCCCCGCGACGAACCGCTGCTGACGCTCACCGGCGAGCTCGAGGTCGCGCCAGCGTCGCGGCAGCCACACGCAGTCGCGGCCGGCGATGAGCTGCGCCGCGAGCAGCACGGCGAGGATCTCGAAGACGTGGGTGGCGCCCCCGGTGGGCAGCGGCAGCGCGGGCACGCCGAGCAGGAAGACGAACAGGACGGCGAAGCTCTTCTCGCCGAACACATCGACGAGGCTCGCAACCGTCTTCTTCCCGTCACCCTCGAGCCACTCTTCCAGGCGCGTGCTGACGCGCGGCGGCTCGGGTTCGGCCTCGCCGGCGGTGCCGGGAGCGTGCGCCGCGTGCTCGGGAGGAGAGGCATTCATGCTCGCCGCGGACGATAGTCCCACCGCGCGCGAGGCCCGCCGCTAGGAGAAGTGCGTGACGGGGCGCTCGAGCGGCTCATCGTCGACGACGAGGTCCACGCGCTCGTTGAAGAAGGCAACCAATCCCGCGATCGGCAGCAGCTGGCGGTTGGGGAACGTGTAGGACCAGGCGAGGTCGGCGTGCACCGTCATGCCGACGCGCGCCGACCAGTAGCCGCCGGTCGTGCCCTTGTACGGGCAGGAGGTGACGGTGTCGCTCTCGATCAGGTGCTCGAACCGCAGCGACAGCCGATCGACGTAGTAGCGCGTGGGCAGGCCCGTCTCGAACACGAGCACCGGAGCGGAGGACTCGGCGAGGACGACGCCTTCGAGCTGGACGAGCACGTGCCTCGTCGAGCGCAGCGCGTCCACACGCACGTACGGGCTGCGCGGGTGCCCGAACACCTGCTCGTCCTCCTCGAACCACGCGTCGAGGGCGGACCAGTCGAAGCGGACGGTCCCGGCGAGGCCCGCGAGCGCGTCCTCCCCATACACGTGGGCGGCTGCCGGCCGCTCGATGCCACCGGCCCGCAGGCCGTAGCGGCGCGCGCTCCCGCGGCTGAGGCGCTCGGCGCGCTCCTCGTCCACCAGCGCCTCGGGATCGACGTCGGCGAGGGGTATGTAGTACTGCGGGTAGCTCGGCGTCTCCCACACGTAGAGCGCGTGGGTGGTGTCGAGCACGACCGCTCCCCCGAGCACCGCGCGGATCCGCCGCGGCACGGGCTCGACGTGGTTCGCGGGGACGATCTGCTCAGGATGGCCCGCCACGGCTCAAGCTTATTGGGCTGCGATCAGCGTGCCTCGCGCCACATCGTGGTTATGACGGGGCCGCCGTCGGGGCCGAACTGCCCGAGCGGCTCGAAGCCGAGCGCGGCATAGCGCGGCAAGTTGGCGGGGTTGGTGGACTCGAGGTAGGCGTGCGCCCGCTCGGCGTCGATGCGCGCGAGGCTCTCGCGGATGAGCGCCGTCCCCAGGCCACGGCCTGCGTGATCGCGGTGGGTGCCCCACAGGCTCAGGTAGTAGTGCCGCGGCTCATCGGGATGGTTCTCGGTGAAACGCTCGAACAGCGCGACGAGCTCGGGAGCGCGAGCGCCGAGCAGCTCGGCGACGAGCGCTTCGAACGCGTGCTCCTCCTCGACGGCGATCTCCGGCTCCCCCGGCGGCAGCCACACGGCAGCCGCCTCGGCGCGGTCGGTGATCCGCACCCACGGAAAGCGGGCGGCGGCCGCCGCCCAGAAGCGCATCAGCCGGAACAGGGACTCGCCCCGGCGCTCGACGTCGGGGAAGGCCCATCCGCCCCACAGGGGATCCTCGAAGAAGGCGCTCGCGAGACAAGTGGCGACCGCGTCGAGGTCCGTGGTCCGCGCAGCGCGCGCGACGGGCGGGTGGGGCTCTGCCTGCACGGCGATCACTCTATGTGCGGCGCTCGCTGCGGCCTGGGCGCGAAGCGCTGCTCAGTGTCCCCGAGCGCGCCCGGGGCGCCTCGCCGCTACGGTTCCGGATGCTGGGCGGCGCACCGCGCCCGCGGACCTGGCCAGGTTGGCGCCAAGCGGGCCTTCAGCCCCAACGGAGTGGGTTCGATTCCCGCCAGGTCCATTTGGTTTCCGATTCGGCCTGGCGAAGCCGAGATCGGGTTCAGTGGTGGTGCCCACGGATGGTCTGCCATGACCGCCAGGTGATGCGCAGGATTACGAGTGTTATCGCGAGCCCGATCAGCGGGTCGGCGATCGGAGCACCGAGTGCCACGACGACGGCTGATGCGAGGACTGCGAGGCTGACGTATGCGTCGGCTCGCGCGTGGTGGCCGTCGGCGATTAGGGCAGGGCTGTCCAGTCTCCGGCCGGCGCCGAGGCGAATGCGCGCAGCGAGGTAGTTGCCCGTATAACCGATCACCCCAGCGATAGCCAGGACACCGAGGTGGCTGGGGCTCTGCGGATTGACGAGGCGATCTACGGCCTCGATGCCTGCGACGCAGGCGCTGATGAAGATCGCCGCGACGACGGCGAGTCCTGCGCGTCTCTCGGCGAGCTCGGAGCGCAGCGCGAACGCTATCCCCAGAGGCAGCGCCGTGAGGGCGTCGCCGAAGTTGTGAATCAGGTCTGCCAGCAGCGCGATGCTGCCGCTGGCTACGAACACGATTGTCTGGGCGACGGCTGTCACGCCCAGCACGGCGAGCGAGAGCGCTACGGCCGATATACCGTCGCGTGAGCGCTTGATGCTCGGGTCGACAAGCCCGTGGGAGTGTCCGTGTGGAGTGTGCGCGAGGTGGCGGTGATCCCGTGCGCGAGCCACCGCCTCCACAGGCGAGGACAACGCTGGTGCCACCAGATGCCGGTGTGCTCGCGAGTGAGGATGGCTGTGCACTCGCCGCCCATGGCGGTGACACAGCGGGTCTGACGCGGTGTCCATGGATCGAAGCTAACACCGGCTGCGGGCGGCGTTGCGCACCGCGACGAATGCGTAGTTACGACCGACGCGGACCGCAAGGATCCACGGAGAGCCCGGGGTGCGCCGCCGCGTACATTCCGGCCATGCACTCGCCCGAAACGCCTCCCGGGCCTCTATTGGAGGTGATCGGCAACCTCGCCCACTTTCACCATGCGCACGAGGAGTTCTACTCTCAGGCGCCGCTGCAGAGCGCGATCCGAGTTCAGTCGACTTCACGCGTGCTGAAGGCGCTCGCCGGTCGATGGGAGACCGCCGCCCCGAGCGCGCATCGAGTGTCCAGTCCTTTTGCTGGTTCGGAAGATCTCAACGCCCCGGGCCTGACCGAGGAGTCCGGGGTTCTGTTCATGGAAGGCGAGGCCGAACCCGCCGAGATAGCTGGGATGAGACGAGATCTCGGGTTGCTCGCCGCCGACATGGAGCGGACCGGCGGGTGGCTGGCAAGCGCGATGGAGCAGTCTTGGGGGGTTGCGGGCTCCCTCGCCGCCTATCCGTCGCTCGCCGACCTGCTGGGCGAACGGCACCGCATCATCATCAACGACTGGCAGGCCGCGGCGCTGCAGGCTCTCGTCGCTCACGTGCTTCGCCGCGCACTCGACCTGCTCGAGCGCGTGGACTTCTCGCCTGAGGCCCTGCGGGCCGACATCGGCGGTACGCGAGTGGCGGCTTCCTACCTCTACAGCGCCAGCGAGCTTCTTGATCGCGCGGCAGATCTGATCGTCGAATCTGCCGTCTTGGTTCACGACAACGAGCGGCGTTGGCGCGTGTTCTCCGGCCGGGTCGACGCGCTTGCTCGCGACCAGTCGGATCCGTCTGCCTCGTGACGTTCGCCGTGGGCGAGGAGTGCTCGCCGGAACACCAAGACGCGGCCGGCGGGGTTTGATCTTCTTCCCCTGGTCTCCATGCCAAGCGCGGCGCGGCGAGTGCCGGCCGATCCGCGGTCCTTGGAAGGGTGCCGCCCTCTCGGGCAGCTGCTGAGAGGAGACGAGCTTCGACCGAGAGAAAAGGGGCCGCCTCGGGCGGCCCCTTTCTGTATGCGGACGTCGGACGCGGTTTCTGCGCGGGCGTCGGACGCGGTTTCGCCGACGACCGCTACGTCGCTGCGGGGCCGGGCCCTTTCGGAGCTTCTTCGGGGCCGGGGCCCTTCGCGAGCTGGTAGAGGATGATCACTGACAGCGCGAAGATGCACAGCGACCAGAACGGGTACGCGGAGATGTCCATCAGGGCGCCGATCGCGACGAGCCCCGCGGCGATGATCCCGAACCAACGCCCGAACGAGCCGCCGCCGAACAGCGAGAAGGCGGCGAGGATCTCGATCACGCCGAGGATCAGCGTGATCCACCCCCACGTGTTGAGGCCGCTCAGGATGTAGTTGGTTTCGAGGACGAAGAAATGCGATTCGCTGATCGCGGCGATGCCCCAGATGATGTTGAGGACCCCGCTGATCAGCAGGAGGATCCCGGCGAACAGCCACCAGCCGGTAACCCTGTCCAAGTCGTCCATGGTGCCTCCTTCGGTCGAGTGGAGCCCGCGGTCTCGCGGGACGCTGAACAGCATCCATGCGGCACCCCTCCGTGCCAGCGTGGGCGCCCACCCAGGTCGGCTGCGAGAAGATCACGTAGCGACGGCGCCGACGCGCGGCGCGCCGCCGCGGCTTCCCGCAGAGGCCAGGCGAGTATCGCGAGGCCGTCGGACACGACCGTGACGGTCGGTCCCGCACGCTCTTGGTGCGGCCCGTGGCGGCGCGGCTCCTGCGACGCCGACCAACCCGCACCCCGCCACAGGGATAAGATCGCGCCCGTGCCGGGGGGTTAGTCGGCACCGCACCCAACGGGGCCGTCGCGCGCACGCCCCTGGACGAGGGGAGACCACCATGCCAGTACTCGCCATCTCGGCCGGCGGGATCGCCGGATTCGCGCTCCTGTACGTGCTCCTCTTCCTGTTCCTGGGCATCAGGTCGATCAAACACGGCCACTGGATCATGTTCCTGATCGGCATCCCTCTGCCGATCTTCTGGATCATCGGTGGGCTGATGCCACCCGTGCGGGACTAGGCGCGCCGCCCTCGGGACGGCCCTCGCGCATCAAGTGCCGGCCCGCACCCGGCGCCGGCCCTAGAGCTGTATACCCACGGCAGAGGAGGGTGCGGCCGACGTCTCGTCCGAGGTCTGCATCCCCGGCATGAACAGGCCCGCGAGCGTCGCGCACGCGCCGGTGAGACCGGCGACGACGAGCGTCGTGCGGGGGCCGAGCGCGGCGCTGAGCGGGGCCGTGAGGGCGAACGACAGCGGCAGCAGGCCCACCGAGATCAGCCAGTCGAGGCTCGACACCCTGCCGAGCAGCCCACCGGGCACGCGCTGCTGCTTGGTGGTGGCCCACACGATCATCCCGGCGGTGTCGAGCAGGTTGAACGCGAGGCTCGCGAGCATCAGCTGCCAGATCGCGGTGGCGAGCCCGTATCCGGCGACAGCGAGGGTGGCGAGCGTCCACACCGAGAAGATGAAGCTCATGCCCCTGCGCGGCAGGCCCGAGCGCGTCATCACGAGCGCGCAGGCGACAGAGCCGAGGCCGCCGGCGCCGAGCACGAGCCCGAGCTCGGCACCGCCGCCTCCCAGTTCGTGCTTGACCATGTACGGCACGAGCACCTCCGAGGGGCCCATGAACAGCAGGTAGGCAATTCCGGCGCTCACCAGCGTGCCCCACAGCCAGACGTGCGCGCGCACGTACTTCCACCCCTCGCGCAGCTGCTTCCATGTCGAGTGGTCCTCGGTGAGCGCCTCCGTCGTGCGTCTCGGCGTGGACATCGACCACAGCGCGAGCGCCGAGATCAGGAAGGTGATGGCGTCGACGAGGAACGCTGCTCCCGTTCCCACCGACGCCACGAGCAGCCCGCCGAGGGCCGGCCCGGCGAGCCGCAGCGTGAGCGGGCGGGCGAGCTGCTCGAGGGCGTTCGCCTCGCCGAGCTGGGATGGCGGCAGGATCTCCGGCAGGATCGCGTCGCTGGCGGGGTCGAAGAACGCCTGCGCTCCGCCGTAGACCGCGACGATCACCATCATCTGCCACAGGGCGAGGATGTCGGCGGCGGCCAGCGCGCCCATCAGGACAAGCAGGAACGCGCGCAGGACGTCGGCGCAGAGCATCACCCGCCGGCGGTTCTTGCGGTCGCTGATGACGCCGCCGAACAGCAGCAGGGAGATCAGCGGGAGGCTCATCGCGATGCCGAGAAGGGCGAGCGCCGTCGGGCCGTCCGAGATCGTGTATGCCTCCCACGCGAGCGCGACGAGGAACATGCCGTCGCCCAGCAGCGACACGCAGCGCCCGCAGAAAAGCCGTCGGAAGTCGAGGTTCGCGAGCGGTGCGTCGCGCTCGGAAGCGGCGCGGCGGGGCCTCGAGCTGGAGCGCGCGGACAAGCGGAGCTCCCTTCGCGCTAGGCGGCGTCGCGCGGTGCGGGTGCGGGCGAACCCGGCTCTGGAGAGGAAGCAGAGGTCCCCTCCAGGAAGTCCACCAGAGCGCCCGACTCCATTGGGTGGGCGAAGTGGAACCCCTGCCCGAACTCGCAGCCGAGGTCGCGCAGCCGGCGCAGCTGCTCGTCGAGTTCGATGCCCTCGGCGACGACCTCGAGTGCGAGCGTGCTGCCGAGCGCGACGACGGCGCTCGACAGGTCGGCCGCCTCGCGGGAGGCGTCGGGGCGCAGGAAGGAGCGGTCCATCTTGATGATGTCCACGGGGAAGCGGCTGAGGTAGCTGAGCGACGAGTAGCCGGTGCCGAAGTCGTCCATCGCGATGCGCACGCCCAGCGCACGCAGCTCCTTGAGCTTGACGACGGCGATCTCGGGATCCTCGATCAGCATCGACTCGGTGATCTCGAGCGTGAGCAGCCGCGGATCGAGGCGCGACTCCTCCAGGGCGTCGCTCACGTCGGCGACCACGTCGCTGTGCTGCAGCTGCTTGACACTGAGATTCACGCACATGTACAGGGGCTGCGAGCCGTGCGCCCCGCGCTGCACAGCGGCGGCCTGCCGGCAGGCCTCGCGCAGCACCCAGCGCCCGATCGGGACGATCAGCCCGGTCTCCTCGGTGAAGGGGATGAAGTCGCCGGGGTACACCAGGCCGCGCTCGGGATGCTGCCAGCGCAGCAGCGCCTCCATGCCGCTCACGCGCCCGTCCGAGAGCCGCACGATCGGCTGGTAGTGCAGCTCGAACTGGCCGCTCTCCAGCGCGCGCTGCAGGTCGGCGCGCAGCTCGAGACGGGCGAGCACGCCCGTGTGCATCTCGGGCTCGAACAGGCGGTAGCCGCCCTTGCCTTCGCTCTTGGCGATGTACATCGCGGCGTCCGCGTCGCGGATCAGCTCGTCGGCGCCCGCGCCGGAGGAGCCGTCGAGGATCGAGATCCCGATGCTCCCGCGCAGCGACAGCTCCTTGCCGGCGACGACGAGCGGCTGGCGCAGGTCGTCGAGCACCCGCTCGGCGACTTCCACGGCGGTCTGCTCATCCTCGAGATCTTCGAGCAGCACTACGAACTCATCGCCGCCGAAACGGGCGGCGGTGTCGCTCGTGCGGATGCTCTGCGACAGGCGCTTGGCGAGGTCGATGAGGGTGGCGTCGCCGGCACTGTGGCCGAGGCTGTCGTTGATCGTCTTGAAGTCGTCGATGTCGAGGAACATCACGCCGAGCTTGTTGCCCTCGCGGCGGGCGCGGCCGATCGCGTGGCGCACCCGCTCGACGAACAGCGCGCGGTTGGGCAGGTTCGTGACGGGATCGTGGAAGGCCTGATGGGCGAGCTGCTGCTCGAACGCCTTGCGCTCGCTGATGTCGCGTGCGTTCAGGACGATGCCGCGCACGTGCTCGTCGTCGAGCAGGTTCGTGTGGAGGATCTCGAACTGCCGGTTGCCGCCGTCGTGGTGACGCAGCGTGCACTCGATGATCTCGCCGTCGCGCCGCGCGTAGGCGGAGCCGTCTGCGAGGACACGCAGCAGCCGCTCGCCGTCGTCGCGCACCACCAGCCGGTCGAAGCGGGTGCCGACGAGCTCCTGCGCGGGGTAGCCGAGCACGCGCTCGGACGAGGGGCTCTGGTAGATGATCGTGGCGTCCGAGCCCACCACCGTGATGAGGTCGCTCGAGCGCTGCACGAGCGAGGCGAAGCGAGCCTCGCTGCGCTGGAGGTGGATCTTCTCGCTCAGGCGTGCGCTCTCGAGCGCTAGCGCGAGCTGGGTGCCGAGCGCCTTCAACGCCTCGCGCAGCTGCCGTGTCGCCCCGGCGGGCAGCGCGAGCAGCAGCAGCTGGGGCGCGCCTCCCCTCACCGGCAGCGCGAGCACGACGCCGAAGCACAGCTCGCGGGGCAGGTCGAGCGCGCTCAGCAGCGCCGGGTCGAGCGTGGTGTCCTTCGCCGCGCCGGCGGCAGACTGCTCGAGCAGGGGCCGGCTCAGGTGGGTGGCGAGTGCACGCGCGGGCCACTCGGCGTCGTCGCCGAGTCCCGACGCGGACAGGGCGCCGTCCTGGGTGACGCAGAGGAACGCCGCCCCGCGGCCCTCGAGCAGGCGGGCTGCTACCTCGAGCGCCACCTGCTGCATCTCCTCGCGCGTGGCACAAGAGACGAGCGCGGTGCCGAAGGAGCTCAACAGCCGCTCGCGTTTCACCGAGCGCTCCTGCTGGTGCACGAGGTCCGCCATGCGCATCACGACGAGGCCGAACAGCACCATCGAGGCGCAGACGATGACGATCAGGTCGAGGTCGTTGCGGTGGAGCTCCTTGAGCAGGATGCAGGTGGGCGCGATCAGCGAGGCGCCCGTCAGCAGCGCGAGCCGCGTGCGCGTGAGCTTCGCCTCGGGCGGCTCGCTGATGGGCTTGTCGAGCTCCGCCATCGAGGGGTGCAGGGCGGCGGCGCCCCAAAGCAGCAGATAGGCGATCCAGCCGAGGTCGAGCAGCAGCTGGTGGTGGAACGATTCGTCGAGGATCATCACGCCGTAGACGAAGTCCGTCACCAGCAGCGAGACGATGCTCGCGCTCAGCAGGTAGAAGGCAGGCCGCCGCGGCCCGCTGTCGAGCACGAGGCGAATGGCTGCCGCGAGCAGGAGGATGTCGCCGAGCGGATAGGCGACCGACACGAGCTTGGGCAGCAGCCCCATCGTCGGGTCGTGCAGATATGGGGTGATCAGCAGGATCCACGACAGCAGCGAGAGGCCGAGCGTCAGGATCGCGGCGTCGATCAGCGTGTTGCGGCTGCTGTGCGGGCTGCGCCTGCGCATGAGCAGCCACAGCCCGAGCATCAGCGCGGGGTACACCGACAGGTAGATGGCGTCGCCGATCGAGGGGAACGGGACTTCGTGGTGGAGGATGTACTTCGGGTAGCTGTACGTGTAGAGGTCGCCCAGCCAGTACAGGCAGAGGCCGAACGCGAACAGGAACCAGGGCAGCTTGTAGCGCGGGCGGTTGCGCCGGACCCCGACGAGAACCGCCACCCAGCTCGCCAGCCCGAGCGCGTTGATCAGGAGCGCGTTGCCCTTGAAGGGGGGCACGAGCATGTAGAGCGCGGTGAACAGCGCACCGACCGCGAGGTAGGCCTGCCACACCTGCACGCGCGGCCCGCGGGTGATGCTCGCGGACGCGGCGTCGGCGCGCTCGCTCGTGAGGGCGCCGCCGTACATCAGGCGGCGAGCTCCTGGTCTCGTTCGCCCGCGGGTCGAAGCTCGCCCCGTTGGGCGAGCTCCCCGAGCACGGCGATCAGCTCGTCCACCTCGGCGTCGGTGTTGGCGGCGGTGAGCTGGATGCGAAAGCCCACCTCGGCCTTGGGCACGAGCGGGTGCACCGCGAGCGTGACGTAGATCCCGCGCTCGAACAGCAGCCGCCCGACGGCGTCGATGTGGCTGTCGTGGCGCAGCGGCACCTCGACTATCGGCAGCCCGGAGCGGTTGGGCGTGTACACGTCGAGCTCGCGCAGCGCGTCGAGCACGCGGGTGCTGTGGCGGTGGAGAACGCGGCGCAGCTCATCGCCGCGGCGCTCGTTGACGTCGAGCCCCGCGAGCACGCTGGCGAGCGAGGCGACGGGCGAGGGACCCGAGTAGAGGTAGGGCGGAGCCGCCACCTTCAGCAGGTTCTTCACCTCGGTGGGGCAGGCGATGAAGGCGAGCAGCGAGGAGTACGCCTTGGAGAAGCCGCCGACGAGGATGAGGTCCTCGTAGCTCTCGCCGAAGTGGCGCACGATGCTGTTGCCCCGGCGTCCGTAGGGGCAGGGCTCATCGGCGGCCCGCTCGCCGAGCACGCCGAAGCCGTGCGCGTCGTCCACGTAGAGCAGGGCGCCGTGCCGGCGGGCGACCTCGGCGAACGCGCGCAGGTCGGGGGTGTTTCCGGTCATGCTGTTGACACCGTCCATGCAGACGAGCCGCGCGCGATCGCGCTCGCCGGAGAGGATCTCGTCGAGGTGCGCGGGGTCTTCGAAGCGGAACTTGCGGATCGCGGCGCCGCGGGCGCGTGCGATCTGGCAGCCGTCGTAGACGGTCTTGTGGGCGCGGGCGTCGATGTAGATCGTGCCCGACGCCGCGAGCACGGGGATCACGGAGGCGTGGATGTGGGTGATCGTCGGCAGCGCCAGCGCGTCCTCGCAGCCGAGCAGCTCGATCAGCCGCTGCTCGATCTGCTCGTAGAGGACGGGACTGCCGAGCAGCCGCGACCAACTCGGATGCGTGCCCCACTCATCGAGGTAGGCGGGGATCGCCGCGATGATGTCCCGGTCGAGGTCGAAGCCGAGGTAGTTGCAGGAGGCGAAGTCCGCCAGCCAGTGCTCGCCGACGCGGATCCTGCGGCCGTCCACCTCCTCGATGACCGCGTCCATCATCGGATGTTCGGCTCGCAGGGACGCGATGCCGTGGACCGTCTCGAGCCATTGGTCGATCCAACGGGCGCCCGAACGCGGGCGCCGTACGAGTTCCGCCTCAGATGTGAGCGGCGTCGCAGACGACATGCTTCGGTTCACATCGGATAACGCCGGGAAACCCTTGACCGCCGCTGGCCAGCCCGTTGCACGCCCACTCGCGGCTCGCAGCGTAGGATCGGCAGACAGTGGGGTTGCTGCCTGGAAGATCGCTGGTCCCGCCGGTAGCGGCGCTGGTCGCCTTCGCGCTCGCGCTGTCCACCGCTCCCGCCCGGGCCACCTACGTCGGCCTGCGAGACGCGACTACCGTCGGAACCGTGGCGGTGGGCGGGGGCTGGATCGCGGTCCCGCAATACGAAGAAAGCAGCGACCCGGGGACGATCACCGGCGCCCCGCACTACGAAACGTCTAGCTCTCTGCTCGTTGCCCGCGTCACCGGGTCGCGCTTCATCTCGTTCCGCTCGGTGTCACCGGCTCACTCGGAGACGATGGAACCGATGCTCGCGATGGGAGCCGCGGGGGTGCTCGCGGTGGTGTGGAGCGACCGCGCCGGAAGCGGCACGATCGACAGCGACTCCCTGAACGCAGCGGGCAATCTGCTCACACCGGCGACACAGACAGGCATGCCGAAGGGCGACGCGCTGCGCCTCACCGCTGGACCGGACGGGGCGTATGCGCTGTGGTGGGGCGACCCAGCCGGCGCGCACGCACTCGTGTTCGTACCGGGCGGGCTCCTACCCGGCCCGGGAGAAAACGGAGGAGCGTTCCTGCCGCTGCTCGGCCCGAACGTGCAGTTCGATCCCAGCGACCAGATCGTGTTGGCGGGCGGCAGGGCCTTCTGGCTGCTCGACTGGAAACCCGGGGCGCTGTCGGCGGCTCCGGCGGTGTTCGGGCAGGAAGCAGCGCCAACGGCGGTTGCGCTCGGAGCGGCGATCCCGGAAACGGCGCTCGGCGACGGCGCCGGCGGCCTCTGGGTGCTCGCGCGCGGGGCACGCGGCTGGTTCGCGGCGCACCTGGACCCCTCCGGGCACCTCAGCTCCACCTCCCTTCCACACGGCGCTGCCGACGTCGAGCTGGCGAACGCGGGAAAGGCAGCGGTGGTGGCATACAGCGCAGCCCCCCACTGCACGGGGTATCTCGAGCGGCTGCGCCCCGGAGGGGCGGCGAACACCGTGGTGGAACGCCGCAAGCTCATCCGGCAAGGCGGCGCCTGCGCGACGCCGCGCGGCCTTGCCGTGGACCCGGGGAGCGCCACCGCCTTCCTCCTCGCGCAGTCGCGGCGCAGCACGACGCTCACCGCCGAGGCTCGTGGCGGCGCCGTGCACGCCTGGCATGCGCCGCTTGCCGAGGCGATCGACACGGTCGTCGCGGCGGGAGCGGGCCACGTCGTGGTGGAGAGCCACGCACCGGAACGGGCGATCCCCGAACAATGCGGCGGCGCCGGGCCGAGCTACACGAAGGCGTACTTCATCCGCGTGTTCCATGGCGCCCGGCTCGAACGGACCGGGCGGCTCGGGGCGTCGGTGACGAACTGCTGAGGCGCGCAACGCGAGCGTAACGCGCGCAGCGAAGATGTCCCAAGCGTTGCGTACGGTGTCGGCCAAACCCTGGCATGGCTTGCAGCACTGGGCGGTAGAGTGATTCGCATGGCACCAAGGCCGCTTCCACCTGAAGACATCAAGCCGCCCTCGACGTCGATCGGTATCGAAGAGGGGCGCGGCGGTTCCGCGCCCCGTCCCGCGCCGCGGCCCTCGCCGAACAAATAGCGCGGGTGGGAGAGCGCCCACTCGGCCACTGGAACGCCTGCGGACCGACGTAGCGTGTCCGCGCGATACTCCCGGCCATGTCACACGAGAACGTCGAGCTCGTGAGGAGCATGCAGGAAGCGTTCACGGGGGCGAAGCCCGAGTTGGCGCTGTCGTTCCTGCATCCCGATGTCGTCTATGACGCCCGCGAGCGTCCTGACGGGAAGGTGTGGCGTGGGCGCCACGAGATGGCGGGAGCGATGCTCGAGTGGAGCGAAGTGTGGGACGACTTGGAGGTACGGGCGGAGCGCTACGTCGATGCCGGCGAGGGCAGGGTGCTGATCCTCTGGCACGAGCGGGGCCGGGGGAAGGAGAGCGGGATCGAGATGGACCAGCGAGGCGCGAACCTCGTCACCCTCGCCGGCAGGCAGGTGGTGCACATGCGCCTCTACATCGACCAGCAGGCGGCGCTCAGGGCGGTGGGCCTGGACGCGTAGGCTCCCGCGCCTCCGAGCCGGCGAGCGACAACTCTGCGGCGCTCGCTAGACCGTGCGCCGGGGGATCCGGATCTGAGCGAGTCCGTCTGCACCCGCGACGTACACCGAGCGCCCGTCCGGCGAGATCGCGAGAGCTCCGGCCATTTCGGCGGTGGCACCGCGCAGCCGCCGGCAACGTCCGGAGGGGCAGCCGCGAAGGTCGTTCGCGGCGAGCGCGCCGCCGGCGGGAGAGGGGCTGACTTCGACAACCGCCTCGGCGTCGTCGTGCTGATCCACGGCGGAGATGAGCAGCCCGCCCGACGGGGAGGAGACGATCCGCGCGGTGTCGCCCGACCAGCGCGTTGCTACGGGGCATTCCCGCGTCGGGAATGAGCTGAATTCCACGCATCCGGCTGCCGGCGCGGCCTCGCTGAGCGCGCCCGTGACGGGGTCGCGTGTGAGGGCGGCGACAGCGAGTTCCGGTCCGCTCGCCGCGTACAGCGTCCTGCCGGAGGCGCTGAACGACAGCTGGGTCCCGGTGAGCCCCACCCGGGTGCAACCCGCGGGCGGCGTGAGCTCGTCGGTTGTGCAGCCTCCCGGCCCGGACGCGGCGCCCAGCAGGCCGGTGGGGCTGCGGACGAGCCGCACGATTCGGTCGGCGTCGTTGCCCACCAGCCCGCCGGCATAGAGCTCGGAGCCGTCGCGGGTCTGCGCGAGCCCTTCGACCTCGATTCCGCTGAGCGGCGGGACGATCGCACAGCTCCGTCCCGGCAGCGTGGTCCCCGCCAGGCATTGTGCGAAGACGACGCCCTGCGCACCCGCGCGGTAGACGTCTATGGCGGCGCCCGTGCCGTCTGAGGCATAGACGTAGCGCGAGTCCGATGACACGACCAGGTCACCGGCGGGGGCGACCGGGCCGAGGGCGCAGCGGCTGTGCACCTGGCTGGCGAGGCATTGCACTTGCGCCAGCGTGCCCGTACGCGGATTCACTGCGTAGGTGACGAGGTAGTTGCCGCCGAAAAAACGTCCTCCTGCCGAGCTGACGTAGAGGCGTCGCCCGTCGGGGCTCATCGCCAGCGCGTACGGCTGCTCGAGACCCCCAACGCGCTCGCATGGTCCTCGCTGCCGTGCCACCGGCTGAGGGGTGTCCTCGAGGCAACCGCGCCGACCCGCGAGCAGGCGGAGTGCGCCGCTGCGGGGGTCACGCGCGAAGACGAGCAGCCGCGAGTGCGGGGCGCCGCGCGGGGGGAGCAGTTCAGCCTGCTCCGAGGCATACAGGAAGCGGCCGTTCGGCGAGACGACCATCTGGGTCGGTTCGAGCCCGCCCATCGAGGAGGCGGCGGCGCACCCTTCCCGGCCTCGGGTGTTGACGCACCCCGCCCGGCCGCTCGGCTGGGCAGCGGGCTGGGCCGCGGCGGAGGTGGGCGTACCGAGCATCACGACGGCTGCCGCGCACAATCCCACGACCTGCCCGCTGTTCAAACCCACCCCCCTGTTCGGTTGGTTGGACCGTCGCTGCGGAGGCTACCTGAGCGACCTCGTCGGGCAGGGCGCACGAACTTCCTTGGTGACGGTCTGCAGCGGCAGCCCGCCAACCGCGGCGAAGATGACTTCCGTCTTCGCCCTGAAACCGCCCTTGGGGCACAGCCCCTTCTTCGGCACGCGGCCGTAGTAGGTGGCCTTCTTCGGGCTCTTCGGGCCATGTGCACCCCCGACCTTGATCTTGATCGATTCGACGGACGCGTAGGGGGCACCGGGGAGCGACGCCACGAGCGGGATCTGTGATTCGAACTCGGGGCCGAACCCGCCCGCGCCGCGTGGGTTGATGATCCTGCCGGTGGACAGGACTTCGAGGCTCACGGGCGAGTGGCCCGCCGTGTAGAACTCGAGCCCTCCGCCGGGGGCGAAGAACGATTCGACGGTGGCGGCCTCTTTGACGCGTTCGCCGCCCAGCGTCACGAATCCGTGGACTTCGCCCGGCGGCCCGGCGCGAGAGGCGGGCGGGCAGTGGGAGGGTCCCGGGCCGGATGGTTCGAGCAACGCCACCGAACAGGTCGTGAAGCCGGCTGTGTGCAGCGTCGTGCCCTTCGGCAGGTAGACGTTGATCCCCGCCAGCGGCGGCGGCGATCCTTCGTATTCGGTGCCGCTGATTTCGTATTCGGCGAGCACGGCTGCTCCGGCGCCGTAGATGTTCCCCGTTTCGGGATAGCCGGGGATCGGCACTGCTTTGCCACGGGCGACGACGGTGGGTGTGGCGCCGGCTGCATCGACGAGCGATGCCACGGCTGCAAGCGCCATCGCCAGACAGCTCAGCGCCAACGCGCAGCGGCGTGCGATCGATCGTGGGCGGCGCCTCATGGGGGGCATCTTCGCGTATATGCCGACGGACCGCGCCGCATGAGCGCCGGGAGCGCCCGCTCCGGCGTTCCTCAGCTGTAGGTGAACTGGTCGCCGGGCGGACTGCGGAAGCGTGCAAGCGTCAGCGCCGTCACAGCGTTAGGCGAACCGTAGCCACGCCCAGCGCCGCGCGACGCCGTTAGATCAGCCCGCGAGGATGTCGTAGATCTACGGCTATCACCAAGTGTCCGGAGGGCGGTGACCATTGCCGTCAAGGACGTGTCCTAGCCCTTCGCGTCCGCGAATCCTCGGAGCCCACTATGCGAGTATCGAGGCGATCGATAGCGATCGCCGCCCAGTCCGCGAGAATCAGCGCGGACCGCTCGTCGGCCGCGGTGAACTCGGACCCGTTCTTCTCGGTCAGATAGAGATTGCCCCACACCCGCTCGCGAATCACGACGGGCACACCTAGGAAGGTGCGCATCAGCGGATGCCCGGGCGGGAATCCGTAGCTGACCGCGTGCTGGGCGACGTCGCGGAGACGTAGCGGACGAGGGTCCGTGATCAAGGCGCCCAGCACTCCCCTGCCGCATGGGACGTGTCCGATGGTGCGCAGGGTGGCATCATCCACCCCGGCGGTCAGGAACCTATCGAGTCCGTCGCGCCGCTCGTTCAAGATCCCGAGGGCTGCGTACTGAGCATCTGTCACCCTCCGCGCCGTCTCCGGGATGCGTCGCAGCAAGGTGCGCGCATCCAGCTCGGGAGTCAGATCCGGACTGACGCCGAGCTCGCGACGGATCACCTGCTCCTGCACACTCATCTCATCGTCCTATCAACGGCTCGTCGATGGCGTCGTCGGACCAGTCGGTCGCCAGTTCTCGACCTCCAAGCCGCGTTCGCCGGGATGGTGGCCCGATGGGTCTGATCGTGTTGACGCTCACGGGAGGCGGCGCGAGAACACCCGAGGGAGGAGGTGTCCCCGCGCCCTTGCTCAGCTCGCATTGGGAAAGGGAGCTGGCCTCCGCGCTGCCTTGGACGGCCGCCCTGGGGAGATAGGTGTGGCTGTCCAAGCTCTTCAGGATTCCGCTCGTCCCAGGTCGGCGTGTTCGACCCGGGGGCGCAGCGATGGTGGGTGCGCTCGGCTCCCCCGCGACGGGGACACGATCCCCGAGCGCAGCAGCGCCGCACAGAACCGCGATCACGACCACGACGGCCACCCAGCAGATCAGTATCGAAACGAGGAACACGCGAGCGCCCGGATTCAGGCGTTCCAACGCCCGGGTCGAACCTCGAAGCCAGGCACAGCCGTGACAAGCATCTCGTCTTCCCCCGACGAATAGCTGCACGGACCGGCGGATCTCGGCCAACGTGTGACCTGAAGCGCGCTCCGAGGTATGAGGCGTGATCCCAAGCGCAGCCCGTGGCTGCGGGCGCGGATCGCTGTGCGCCGAATCCTAGCGCGTCCGCGAGCAACCTGCACAGAGCAGGCGAGGCCATAGGATCGGTGTTCGCGGCATCGCCTTCGTGGGGTGTCTATCTTCTCTCAGCCCCGACGCCGCCGGGAAGGCCGACCTGGTGCGGGTCAGCCGTGACGCGCTGCAACGCGCGATGGAGGCCCAGCTCGTGGCGGCCGTCGAGCTGCTCACCGCTCGCAAGGTCCGCCTGTTCCTTAGCCGGCATCAGCACCTGCGCCGAGTCCTCAGTGGAGGTGTTCCTGCTGGAGCCGGAGCCGACCTCTGAGTAGGCGCGAGCGACTTGACGGCTCGCCGAAGCTCGCGCTAGGTTTTCTTTTGCGGCAGGGTCCCCGGGGGTGTTAGCCCCCGCGGCCAGGCCGATGAAAACACACGGCGGACGGGAGAGGTCTCGCGGGCCTTGCCGGATACGGGTGCACAACACCAAGACGCGTCGATAACCAACGGCGCACGAGCGCCACTGGGCGGTGGTCATCTGCTGGCGGCGATCTCGACCAGCATCGTCGGCATCCTGCGCGAGCACTACGGGCGCGGCCCGATGAAGGCCAAGACCTACGCGCTCGACGACATCATCGTCGTCGTAATGCGTGGCAGCGGCTTCACCCCGCTGGAGCAAACGATCATGGACAGCGGCCAGCCCGATCGGGTGATCGCCATGCGCGAGGACTTCCAACGCGTCATGGCTGCCCGATACAGACAGACGATCGAGGAGCTAACCGGCCGGAAGGTTCTCGCGTTCCTCAGCCAGGCCCACGTCGAGCCGGACATCACGATGGAGATCTTCTTCATCGACGGCCCCCTGGCAGGCTTCGGTGCAGTCGAGGTCACCGAACCCGAGTAGTCCCCGCGGCCGCGCCATCGACGCCCGGGAAGCCTGGTATCGCGGCGTGCCGGAGTAGCGCCCGGGGATGAGAAATGCCCCGCGCTTGCAGAGCGCTCGTGAGGGGTGAGCGAGGGGACTCGAACCCCCGACCGCCTGGACCACAACCACGATCTGGGGCTGCTCTCAAGTGAGAACACCAATGCCCGCTGCTCTGAGGTGCTCTCAGGTTCTCTGAGATTCGCTCATTGACGTGCCACCTGGCGTGCCACGGCCTGGCCCCAGCGGAAGCCGCTCGGCATTGCCCCTCGCCGCGGCCTCAGGCAGCGCTAACGACGACCAGCGGGATCCGACGCGCCGTCTGCGCCTGGTAGGCGTCGTAGCGCCCATGGTTGTTGTCGTTCACGAGCCGCCACAGGCGAGCATAGTCCTCGTCTTCTCGGTCAAGGATGCGTGCCGTCCCGGCGATCTTCCTACGGGCTACCTGGACCTCGACTTCCGGCTTGGCGCGGATGTTGAAGAGCCATCCCGGGCCGCGATCGGAGCCCCCGTTGGAGGCGACGAGCACGTAGTCCGCGCCATCCTTCGCATACACCAACGCGTTGCAGCGCTGCGCCCCGCTCCGTCGGCCAGCGCTCCGCAGCAGCAGCGTGGGCACCCCAATCATCCTGTGACCCACCCTCCCGTCGCTTCGCTCGTACAGCGCTTGGTGGAGCTTCAGAAAGGAGCCCTGAATACTGTCGGCCAATGCCACGGGCAGAGTTTATGGGGCTTCGCACCAACCCGTGCGAGAACTTGCCAGCGAGCAGGCCGTCGCTGACTGACCTCAGCGCTCGGAGGCGCGCAGCTGCCCGGAACACTCCGTGAGCGCCGGTTCCGCTCGTAGCGCCTGTGCGATCTCTTGCGCCCAGCTGTCGATATCAGCCCAATCGCGGTTGTCTCCTAGGCGGCCGCCGAGGGCGTGGTAGAAGAGGCGCGAGAAGAACGGCCACTGCTGCTTGTGGATCACGCCCGCGAACACGCGATAGTCCCGAGGATGTATGGCGCTCGCGAATTCGCGCATGTTCTTTGGCTCCCGCTTCATCAGCGGCCCGATCAGGCGCTTGCGATCACCGAACGTCCCGACGCTGAAGAGCCATACTGCACGGCCGCCAAGCTCATCGAAGTTGCGCCGCAGCCAGTCCTCGCCTTCGGGCATCCACCGCTGGTTGAACACGGCGCTCCCGAACACGATGGCGTCGTATGTGTCGACCCGGTCGCCTGTGCCGACCGGACCTACACCGACGCGGCTTCCGCTCTCTGTGAGCCCAGCCGCGATGCGTTCCGCGACGCCCTTGGTAGACCCGAACCGACTCGCGTACGCAACGAGCACGGCGGGTTCGTATGGCGGCTGACTCTCCTGATCAGAGCTGTCGTGATGTCGAGCCGTTACCACGCCTCAAGCATCCCACGCACATGTCGACCGTCCTTCCGGGCCCGCCCACTGGGGCGGCGGGCTAATGCGAGTCGCGGGCGGCGCGCGTCTGGTAGACACGAGGCCGGCGGTGGCGGCTACGGCGGCTTGGTAGGAGCCTAGTGTTGGGGCGAGCGAGCCAGCCCGTGGGAGGCTGGGGCAGCGCCGCCGCCGCTGGCCGCGCGCTACCCGAGCTCGGCAGGGCTCGTTACCGTCTCCGGTCGAGCGCCATCTGTCCGGAACGGCCTCTCTACAGGGCGGTCCTCGCCGCGCAGGAAGCGCCAAGCCGCCAGGCACAGGAGGATCGTCATGATCACGGCGCTCGATACGCACCACTCGCAGATGGCGTGGATCGAGAACAGCTCGCGATAGGTCAGGTAGGCGCTGAATCCGAAGCCGACGAGCGTGAGCCCCATCGTCGCCATCCTGCTCGTCTCGCTTTCGGGCGCCAGCAGCGAGCCGATGATCGCGACATAGCCGAGCAGGCCGATCAGAGCGACCGGGACGCCGATGAACTTCGACCACTCGGACGTCTGGACCTTGGTGCAGCTTTCACCGGCTGTGCAAGCCGGCTTGATACCCGCGTAGTGGACGTAGGTGAGGTAGCTCGCGACGGCGAGCCCCACTGTCGCGAGCACCAGCATCGCGATCCTGAGCGTCGGGTTGCTCACTCGCCCGCTCCGCATCTCTGTCTGCGTGGATGGGCTCGCGCTCATCGACTCCGGGTGAGTATTGCATCCGCGGCGGGCCGGCACGCGAGCGGTCGCTCGGCGGTGCAGGCTTGCGGAAGTAGGCGTGGTCGCGCCTCTCAGGCGCGACCACGCCACCCGAATTCCGCTCTGGCGAGCCCTCTCTCAGGCGTTCGTCCGGGTTCGCCTAGCCATGAACAGTGCAGCGAGCCCCGCGATCAGCCCGAGCGCACCGATGATGAGCGCGGCGACGCCAAGCCCTTTCGACGCCCCGGCGCTTGACTTCGCGAGCGTCGTGCTTTGTGTTGCGGGCGTTGACTGGCTTGCGCCGGTCTGGCCCGCTTCGGGGCCCGCCTCGTGGCCGGCAAGATCCTGGATGACGCCGCCCTTCGCGGTCACGTTGATCCTCGGTGAGGGGTGTTCGGCGGTCAGCGATGGTTCGATCCAGTGCACGACCTGACCGTTGCTGTAGGTCTGGACGGTCCTGAATTCGAGCGCTTTGCCTGCCGTGTTTTCGGGGATCGCCAAGGAGAGAGGGAAGTTGATGAACTGCGCGTTGTTGACCTCGCCGAGTGGGCCGGTCCAGGTCCAGACGACCTGGGATACCTCGGTGTCGATCGTTTCCCCGTCTTGCTTGATCGGCGTCGCGAGTTTGGCTTCGATCACTCGGGTGCTCCAGCCGGGCACGTTTTCGTAGTCGACGCCCGTGAACCCCGGCGGGAACAGCATGTCCACCTTGGTGACGTGTGCACCTTCCTGCTCTCCGGGCACACGCACGTCCAGTGTCGCGAACGCCCCGGCGGGAATCGTGTTGGGGTGCAGGCTGATGTGCGCCCCGGCCGCGGCCGGCGCGATCAGCGCCGTCACGGCGATCAGCGCCGCGATCTTGGTGAATGTCATTGGCTGCTCTGCCTCCAGTGAAGTGGTGTTGCTCGGACCCCGGCGGTGTCGTGATGCGAACTTGACCGTGGCGGGGCGCCGAGTAGGACGTAACCTGCTCAGGGACGGCTCGGCAGGGGTGGCGCCCGACAAGCGAGCGAGGCGGCGAGCAGGCGGCCACCGCGGGGCAGCGTCGGGGTGTGCCGCGGGGCGACCCACTGCGCCACGCTCCCACGCGGGCGTGAACGTGCCCGTAGCCTCAGGATTCGCTGCTCGCCCGGATACCGTCCGAGCCACAGAGACAGGACAACCAGCAGCACCGGCGCGAGGTGGAGCAGCGCGGTCACCGGACGGGCACCTTCACTGTCCTCGAGTACGCCTGGAATTCGGACACCCGATCGTTCAGTTCGAGGTCCCATTCGCCGCCGGGTGTGAGCTCGACGGAGTTGAGGATGTAGTGGCCGGGGCCGGCGAGGCTGGCGTGCAGCGGTAGCGGCCCGATGCCCTTCGACGGAAGGCGCGCGGTGGCTGTCAGTTCCTTGGTTTGGGTGAACTGGGTCCCGGTCTTGGCGTCGATCAGGTAGAGGTGGACCGTGTTGAGGCCGACGCGGGCGGGTTCGACGGTCATCTCGAGGACGGCCGGCCCGAGGGTCGTGCTCGTCGAGTACGGTCCCGACGCTGCGTCGATCGGCGGCGCGTAGGTGACCAGGGCGGCGGTTACGCCAAGGACGCAGAGCATGAGCAGCGACTCGCCGCGGATGCTCCGGCGAGCAAGCACGCCGACGCCGCCGGGGCTGGCGGCAGCGTCGACGATCCTCCGGAGCGCCGGTATCACCCGTGCGCGGTTGACCCAACCGAGGCCGATGAGCGCGCCCAACAGCGCGATCTTGATGATGATCAACGTGCCGTAGGTCGTGTGCAGCAGGCCATCGACGCTGCGGACGTCGATGTAGGCCTGTAGCACTCCGGTCGCGGCAATCGTGATCACCGCGGCCAGCGCGAGCGGTGAGAAGCGCGCGAGCGTTGCGAGCAACAGGCGGCTTCGATCCGAGGGCGGCAGCCGGCGGGTGGCCGCAGGTAGCGCCAGCAGCAGGCAGGCGATGCCGCCGACCCAAACGCTCGCCGCCAGCATGTGCAGGACGTCGGCGGGGAAGAACGCCCAAATCGGGCTCTGCACGCTCGCGTGGCCGCTGAGCGCAGGGGTGACCGCCAGACAGAGGGCACCAACGGCGACCAGGCCGAGAGCCCATCGCGGCCGGGCGGGACGGCGCGCCAGCCCGTCGGCGCCCAGCGGGACGGGATGGAGCGCGGGGATCGTCTCGCGTGCGGCGGCCCGGACGCCGAGGAGCAACGCGCCGAGTACCAGCCAGTCGATCGCACGCGCGCCCCATACCTGGCCGAAGCGACTGTCGAGCGTGTCTTCGAGGACCGCCCCTTTCAGCGACGCCCACAGTGACACGCCAGCGGCACTCGCGCCCTGCAACAGGAACCCCAACCCGCTCGCGACGACGCCGAGCACGACCGCCGCGATCAGGATGAGCTGCAGGCGCCGGGCGAACGCCAGCGACGCAGCCTGCCAGGCCGGCTCGGCGCCTGCGACCGCCGCGAGACCTGGCAGCCAGGCGACCACCAGAAACGCCAGCGCTCCGAGCAGCAGTGCGATCGAGACGTAGTCGAGGAACCGCACGACGCCGAACGCCACGGTCGTGACCTCGCCCGTCTCGTTGCGGCCGATCAACCCCGCAACGGTGAAACGCGGTGCCGCCCCCGGGTGACCGATGTTGAACACCATGCCGCCGTACACGATGTGCGTGTCGGCCGAGATCACGCGGTAGGTCGCGGTGTAGGTGCCGTCCGGCAGATGAGACTTCAGCCCGACGCCCATCCAGTGCTCGCGGCCTTCGGGGTGGGCGACGGCGAGGTTGTCGACCTCGTTGCCCCGAGCGTCGTAGACGCGGACGGCCCCGAGCGTCCCGCCGACGGCCTGGTTGAACTTGAAGACGACCTCCGTCGGCTGCGCCGCGACCGTCGACCCGGAGGTCGGCGAGGTCCCGAGCAGTTGCGCATGCGCGGACGCCTGCGTGGCGCCGCCGAGCGCCGCGAGGCAGGCGACGCCGAGGACGAGAGCGAGAAGCGCCGGGCGGTTTGCTCTGAGCACGCCCCGGGCCTCCTCACCAGGCCTCGCGCTGCCCTGAGGGATCGCCCCCCTCGCCCCGCCCTGTCGGCGGCGAGGGTTGGCGGCGTCGCCTGCGCCTAACGACGAACACGAGCAGTGCTCCGCCCACGACGATCGCGACGAGCGCCAGGATCGCGCCTGCGGACGCCTTCGAGCTCTCGGGAACCCAGAACAGTTCCCCGTTGATCGCCCCCCGCTGCGTCCCTACCTGGATCGGCACGCTCCAGCTGAAGATCTTCGTGCGCTTGCCGGTGTCCTTGACCTGGGGCGGGGTGACCGGGCTCATCCAGTGGATGCGATGGTCGTGCCATTCGAACTGGCCGGTCCGGTCGACGCCTTCCCACTTGGCCGGCACGGTCGCGCTGGCAGACGGCGGGACGGTGACGTTCGCGTAGAAGTTGGTGTTGAGGTAGACGGCCGGCGAGTGGACGTTCTGTTCGGCGGCGCCGTTCGGGAGCATCCGGACGTACGGCTCGCCCGAATACCCGTACACGGTGACCGTCTTGCCGGTGTGGTTGCGCAGAAGCAAACGGTCGGCGAACTCGAGCACTTCGACGCTCAGGCCGGGCGCCTTCGGGGTGATCGACGTGATGTAGGTGCGGTAGTGGTAGCTGGAGCCCTGGTCGTTGATCGGGTTCGCGCTCTCCTGGGTGGACGATTGACCGTTGCTCGCGGCGTTGGCCGCGACAGCGGGCACCAGGATGAGTGCTCCCAACAGGGCGAGCCAAGGACGGCGTGACATCACGGCTCCTCATGAGCTCGAAGGGACGGGATGGAGGCGTCGCCGCGCAGGCGCGCGGTCATCTCACGGCAGGCCGTCCCCGGGGGGGCCGAGCCTCTAGCCTGCCGCGAGCGAGGCGACTGGCGGCGGTCGAACCGCCAGCGAGTTGGCGAGGAGAAGCCCGCCCCGCGGCAGGCCGATGTCCAGACGCGCCGCGACCGAGATGCTCGAAGGCGGCCTCTGGCGAGGCCGATGGCGCGTCTCCGACAGCACGGCGAGGATCCGCTCGCCCGGATAGCTGCGCGCTGCCAGGAGCGCCGCCAGCGGGAGCACGGGCAGCGCGCAAAGGGCGGCCGGGTCCCCCCACGCGAGCGCGAGCGCGGCGATCGAGACGGCGGCGAGGCTCGCCAGCGCGAGCGACCAGCACCGTCGGCGCGGCCTCCCTGCGATATGCCAATCAGCGTCTATCCGCTGGAACACGCTCGGGTGAACGTTACTCCTCGCGAGCGTCGCTGGTTCATCCTCACGTCCCGACGGCGGAGAGCAGCCACAGGCCGAAGCTCGTGAAGGCGACCATCACGGTCAGCATCCAGTACTGCGAGCGCACCGCCTCCTGCGGGTTGCGATAGATGCTGAGCGAACGGTCATGCGCGAGCGTCAGACCGCCGACGTGGCCCGCAACCAGCGCTGCGACCTGCACGTACCAGATCGCGGCGTAGGAGATGATGGCGTAGTCGATCTGGTAGGAGCCCGTGCCGAACAGATTCGCCCCGTTGCCGAGGGGGTCCGACGCCAGATAGCCGATCGCCTGGCCCTGCCAGATCAGCAGCGAGAAGTAGTGCGCCAGGACGTAGGCGAAGCCGATCGGCACGAGCGTGTGCGCGAAACTGTGGCTCAGCTCGCTCGTGCTGTAGCGCCTGCTGACGCTGCGAACGCCCCTGATGCCGAGCTCGTAGACGCCGAAGACCAGCCCGACACACAACAACAGGCCCACGGTGTAAGCGAACTCGACGGCCGGCGTCGGATGCAGGCCCAGATCGCTGAAGCCGCTCTGCAAGTGCGGCTCGAGGTTGCGCCAGACGACATCGTTGGAAAGGCCGTCGAAGGTGGTGGTGCCGATCACCGCGCACACCAGGGCGATGGTTCCGGGGAGCATCGGCATCCCCGTCAACCCGCTCAGAGGCCGGCGCCGGTAGACGACGCCGTTCTCGTCGCCGCACAGCGCCGACATACGCGAGAGCAGGCCGAAGTAGACGCCGAACCCGTCTGCCCGCTCGCTCCACTCCTCGACTCCGAACAACAGCATCCCGGCGAGCATCACGAGGAAGTAGCCGAGCGAGAGCGCCGCGAGTTTGGATGGACTGTCCCGATCGACATACACGAGCTCGAGCCAGGCGAACCCGATCAGGGCGACAACCGCCGGCCATTGGCCTAGCTTCGGCGAATAGCGCAGCGGCGGACGCGCGAATGCCCGCGGGGCCAGACGGCGCCCCCCCCACCGGATCGCGCGCGCGCACGAACGCCACGGACTGAGCACGGCGAACACGTCGCCCAGCAGCACGCTCAGCACGGGCATGCCCACCCAGAAGATCACGTAGACGAACGTCACGCTGAAGTTCGCCGACCAGATTTCCGTTCCGGCAAAGCCGCTGTAGAGCACGAGCGCAAACAGCGCCACGCCGATCAGGCTGACGAGCCGCACGAGCAGCGCAGGCACCCGAAACAGCTGCACGCGCCGTTCGCTCTGCAGCTGCGGCCGCGTCCACAAAGCGGACAACGCCACGAATGAGACGACGAGGACGATCGCCGCCGCCCAGCTGAACAGCCACACCGGGATCGGCAGGTCCGCCCGGCCGACGATGCCGTGCGCCTGCGCGACTGCCGGGAACAACAGCGCGGCGACTCCCAGGGCGCTGAGAGCGGGGGCCAGCAGGCGACGTCGAGGGTTCATACCGCGGCCGAGTGTATGCCAGCGCGCTCAGGCGATGAGCCCGACCACCTGGCTGGTCGGGCTCGGTGTCGTTACGCCAGAATCAGGGGCGAGCGACGTGGCCGTGATCGCCCACATCGGCAAACCATGACCCAGCCGTCCGCGGCATTCATCCCGAGCCCTCCGAGCAACGGACTGCACCTCGGGCCGTTCTTCCTCCATGCGTACGGTCTCGCTTACGTGGTGGCGGTGGTGGCGGCGGTGGCGATCACCGCGCACCGCTGGGAGAAGGTAGGCGGCCGACGCGAACTTGCGTATGAGGTTGCGTTGTGGGGTTTCCCTGCCGGGATCCTCGGCGGGCGGCTGTACTTCGTAGCGACGAGTTGGAACGAAGTCCCGCCGCACTGGTGGGGGCCTCTGGCTGTGTGGAAAGGGGGGCTCGGGATCTGGGGCGGCGTGGCTGCGGGCACGCTCGCCGGAGTCTGGGTCCTGCGGCGTCGCGGCGCGAGCATTCCGACATTCCTGGACGCCGCCGCCCCGGCCCTGCTCGTAGCCCAGGCAATCGGCCGGGTGGGCAACTACTTCAACCAGGAGCTTTTCGGTGGGCCCACGTCCCTTCCGTGGGGCCTTGAGATCTCAGCCGCACACCGTCCCGCCGGCTACGCGCAGTACGCCACCTTCCACCCCACTTTCCTCTACGAGATCGTCTGGAACCTGCTGCTGGCAGCCGCGCTCGTCTGGCTCGGCCACCACCGGCGCATCCGCCCACCGGGACTGTTCGCGCTGTACGTCGCGGGCTACTCCTTCGGCCGCGTCGGAGAGGAGCTGCTGCGCGTCGACCCCGCCCATCACATCTTCGGGCTGCGGCTGAACCTCTACGTAGCAAGCATCCTCTGTCTCGCAGGTCTGATCTGGTTCGTGCGGATCCAGCGAGCGGGCGCGGCGCGACCCACGAGACGGTCGATCCGACGCGGTGGTGCACTGTTCGCCGCCGGTGGCCTGCTGGCGCTCGCAGGCTGCGGCCAGGCCTCGCATCAGGCGAGTGCCGCACAGGCGGCGGCCAACTCGAGCGAGACCGGCTCAGCTCCGGACAGGACCTCGGGCTTCGCCAGGTCGGCTCGCAGGTTCAGCCTCACTGCAAGCGAGAGTCGCAGTGTGGATCAAGTGCTGCGATACACCTCCTATGTGCGTCTCGCGGGCCACCGCAGACGCGAGGTCGCGCTCACCTTCGACGACGGCCCCGGCGAATACACGCCGGGCATCATCCGGATCCTTCGGCGTACGCACACCCCGGCGACGTTCTTCGTGATCGGTCGCTCGGTGCGACGCTTCCCGCGGCTCGTGGCAGAGGAGGCCCGCGACGCATTCCAGATCGGCGATCACACCGAGACCCACCCGTTCCTGTCGCTGCTCCCGCGCGCCGCACAGACAGCCCAGATCGCGGATGCGGCGCATGAAATCGAGCGCGCCGGGGCGCCCACCCCGCGCCTGTTCCGTCCCCCCTACGGCGCCTTTGACCGAGATACGCTCATGCTTCTGCGCGCCCGGCGAATGCTGATGGCGCTCTGGAGCGTGGACACGAACGACTACGCCCGCCCGGGCGTGAAGAGGATCGTCTACGCAGCCGTGAGCGGCGCCCAGGCAGGCGCGATCATCCTGATGCACGACGGCGGCGGCAACCGCTCCCAGACCGTCGCCGCGCTGCCACACATCATCAGGCGCTTGCATGAACGGGGCTTTCGCATGGTGACGATCTCGAAGCTGGTCAGCGAAGACCCGCCGCCGAGGGGGCAGGCGGCACCCCGCCCGCTGTCCGGGCGCGGCTAGGTCCAACGTCAAGCCACGCCCGGCACGTGGCCGACGCAACGTGTGCTCACCGGGGAGACGGCTTCCACTTGGGCAGTCGCGAGAAGGAATTGGACCCCAATTGGACCCCGCGCTGATGCTGCGGCCGGTAACGCCGCTAGCGACAGGTGCCTGATCGCAGGCCCTTTACAAGGGGTGAGCGAGGGGACTCGAACCCCCGACCGCCTGGACCACAACCACGATCTGGGGCTGTTCTCGGGCGAGAACGCCGATATTCGCTGCTCTCAGGTGCTCTCAGGCGCGCTGAGATTCGCTCATTGACGTGCCACGTGGCGTGCCACGGAACGGACGCACCTCCGGTGTCCTGCGACTTGAGCGGGATCACCCGGCGATGGAGCGTACGGACTACGGATGAGGCGAGTGCGCCCGAGTTGCGACCGTACTCGTGTGAATCGGCTTCGGCGTGTCGGCATGTTCGCAGGCGTCGCAGGGGTGCTTGCGCTCGCGGCGGCGACGGTGCCAGCGGCGACGTCGGCGGTGACGGTCGCGGCACCCGGGATGGCGACAGCCGTGCGCGAGTACGGCGGGACGATCGTCTTCAGCCAGTTCGACCAGGCCACCCGCCGCTGGTATTTGAGTGTGCGCAAGGCGGGCAAGACGCCCGAACGCCTGAAGGTCGCATCGAGCCCAGTGCCCTTCAATGCGGACATCGGCACCGACAGCAGTGGACGTCCAGAGCTGATCTACCAACGCTGCACGGCCGCAACCAACGTCTTCGAACCCCAGCCGACGGGCTGCGAACTGTTCGTCTTCTCGCTCGCCGACGGGACCGTCGAACGTCCCGTGCGAAACGCCAACGATCCCCACCACAACGACGTGAACCCCACGCTCTGGCATGGCCGGATCGCCTGGACACGCGAATACGGCTCCGGCAAGAACGCGAACCCGGTCGTCTACACCAAGACCCTGGCCGCACCCCGATCGCAGCCGTCCACTCGACTGCCCGGCGTGCCGCAGACGCACTGCATCGGCAACACCTGCGAACCGACGACCTACCGCCGCGTGGCCGCGCTCGAGCTGTCGGGCGACAACCTCGCCGTTACGGTCGACTACGCCTGCGGGCGATGCTCCGGCGTGGCGCAGAACGAACTTCGCCTCGACAAGGTGGCACACCGATCCAGTCAGCGAGTTGCCTCGCAGACCGTCGGGCTGAATGATCAACATCTCGTTGGCCCGTCGTTCTTCGACGGGCGTCTAGCCTGGTACAGGGCCTGCGGGGTCCCAGAGGCGAGCTGTCGGAAGATCGTTGGCCCGTGGCGCTTTCGCCTCTCGACACGCCGCTACGAACGCGGAAAACCCGGCCCACAGACTGTCACCGGCTTCGCAGACACGGGCTCCCGCCTCTACGAGGTCATCCAACGCGAACGCACGGCGAACTTCCGCATAGACGAACTCACTCCGCCCTCCTACTCGCCGGCTTCAGCGCCGCTGCTCGCCCCGGTGATCGTGTGACGCAGTTTGCGTCCGGCATTGCCTTAGCCGGCGGACATCCCCGGCGGAGCATCCGAATCAATCCTGCTGATCGTCCTGCTCGTCGTCGTCCCCGCGATCATCGCCATTGGCGTCGCGTCCAACAACAACGAAACGCGCCAAAGCGATTACGGCGCGGGCTCGCCGTGCTTTGACGGCCGCTTCCTGGCGCGCCAGCGCGCGAGCGGCCCGAGTCACGCGGCCGCGTCGAACGCGGTACGGACGACATTAGGGATGCGTTCGCGTTCGACCTCCTGCTCGCGCTCGAACTCGGCTGGCTAGGTAAGCGTCCTTGGCGTCCCCCACGAGGCCGGATCGTACTGGCAGTCTTCGGTGCCTACGACTCAGCGCTGTGCCTTGCCGATCGCCCCTTCGACGAACGCGTGCCATTCCCGGCGCAGCGAAGGCACGGCTTGCTCGGACAACCATCGCCGTCGGGCGTCGGTCAGGTCCCCGTGAACCGCGATCGTTCCAGTGACCGGGAGCAGAATGGCGCTGGCGCGTCCCCATCGCCGGAAGAACCGCCGCCGTTCAAGGACATCGCTGGGGTTGCTTCGATAGATAGCGCCAGCGTTAGCCTCGGCCACAGCGAGCAAATAGTCAACGCCGTCGCTCGGAGTCAGCCGTATCTCGGACCGCTCGGACTCGAAAAGGTTTGCCTCGCGAGCTGGCACCAGAATTGGCGCGAGCCTGGCCCGGCCGCTCACGACCACGGCTCGACCTCGACGCAGCCCCACAACTACAAGGCCGAGGCGGGTAGGCACCTCGACCCTCGGAACGGTCCATCGCGTCGCAGGTCCCCGTTCCGCCTCCCGGCGCACGATCGCGGTGACCCGCTCGTCGTCGCCCACGCCTACTTGGTCGATCCACTCTTCTCGCACGCGTGGCACGTTAGCCCGCGAGTTCGGCATCTACGGCCGATTCGCGAACGAGTCGACGTGCCACTGACGTGCCATGGCCTTCAGCACCCATCCACCGGCTCTCGGCGGAATCGCCTCGTCTGCAGGCTCTTCGTTAGGGGTGAGCGAGGGGACTCGAACCCCCGACCGCCTGGACCACAACCAGGAGCTCTACCAACTGAGCTACGCCCACCGCGTTGTCCAGCGAGGGCAGTGTAGCGACGCGGACTGCTGCGCCCGGCGCGAGGGGGGTTCCTCACCCCTCGCGTGCAAGCTCGCGTTCGGCTAGCGCCAGCGCCTCGCTCGGGGCGAGGCCCTCGGCGCGCGCGGCGACCGCTCGCCAGCCGGCGAGCAGGCGCTCGGCGTCGGGGCCGAGCAGCGTGGCGAGCGCCACGCCGAGCGCGAGCGCGTCGCCGTTCGAGGCGCCGTCGCCCGGGACCTCCTCGCGGGCGTTCGCAGCAACCGGCTCGCTCGACGCCTGCGCGACGCCCAGCGCTTCGGCGTGCATCCCGTCGAGCACCTCTTGGGCGTGCGCGAGCACGCGCTCGGTGACGTCCTCGCCGTCGCGCTGGGCGATTCGCCAGCCGCGGCCCATCGAGAGCTCCTCCACGGGGATGTGCGGGCCTTCGAGGATCAGGATCGTGCCGGCGCGCGGGTTCCACCTGAGTTCGCCCGCCTCGAACACGCGGTCGTTCACCCACGGCTCGACGATCGCCCACAGGCCGGCGTCGTCGACGTTGAAGGCGTTGAAGCTGTGGGGGAACTGGCGCAGCTCTACGTGGAACACGCCGCTAAGGCTCGCACGTCAGCGGGCGCTGCGCGCCCGCGCGGGCTCCAGGCGCGCGCGCATCACGGCAACCGCCTCGGGGTTGGAGTCGATCAGCACGTAGCGGCGGCCGAGCTCGGCGGCGACCGCTCCGAGCGTGCCGCTGCCGGCGAAGAAGTCCAGGCACCAGTCGCCGGGCCGGCTCGAGGCGGCAACCATGCGCCGCACGATGCCCTCCGGCTTCTGGGTGGGGTAGCCGGTCTTCTCGCGGCCGTTGGTGGGCACGATGGTGTGCCACCAGACGTCGGTGGGCAGCTTGCCGGCGGCGGCCTTCTCGGGCGTGACGAGGCCGGGCGCCATGTAGGGCTCGCGGTCGACGGCGGCGGCGTCGAAGTGGTAGGCGTCGGGGTGGCGCACGTAGACGAGGATCGTGTCGTGCTTGGCGGGCCAGCGCCGGCGCGTGCGCGCGCCGTAGTCATACGCCCAGATGATCTCGTTGAGGAAGCACTCGCGCCCGAAGATCTCGTCGAGCAGCAGCTTGCAGCGGTGGGCCTCGCGGTAGTCGATGTGGAAGTAGAGCGTGCCCTCGCGAGCGAGCAGGCGGTGCGCTTCGACGAGCCGCGGCGCGAGGAAGGCGACGTAGTCGTCGAAATGATCGCGGTAGGCGGACTCGGAGAGCAGCCGCTCGCTGTAGCGCCTGCCCTGGAACCCGGTGCGCGAGCCGTCCTCGTCGCGGACAACCTCGAGCGTGCGTCGCGTCTGGCGCCGCCCGGTGTTGAAGGGCGGGTCGATGTAGATCAGCTGGAAGCGCCCGGCGGGGAAGCCCGGCAGCAGGTCGAGGTTGTCGCCCAGCAGGATCTGGTTCGCCCCGGGAGATCCGCTCGGCGGCGGCACGGAGCCCAGGGTATGCGGGACGCCCGACGGAGTTGGGCATCGGCTGGGCAGACGGGAGGCACCTACGCGGGAAGCCCCGCCGCGGCCGGCGCCACCGGCCGCCGGGACGGGCGGCGGCGACCGGGCAGGCGAGCAGGGGGCTGCCGGGGGCCCCTCGCGCCCGGCGCGCCCATGCTGGTTTACTCCCGGCGATGACACCGGCTCGAGCAGCACGGCGGCGCGCCCGTCGCGTGCGCGCACTCGTGACGCTCGCGTTCGTCGCTGTGCTCGCGCTCGCCGTGTTCCTCGTGGGCGTGGGCGACGGCGCCGACCCTGACGCAGCGGCGGGCGGGACGGGCGCAGCCGCCGGGGCAGCGAGCATCTCGCTGGGGACGCCACCCGCCGCCTCGCCGCCCGAAGCACCGCCGCAGACGGGCTCGGAAACCCCCGCCGGCTCCGGGCCCGTGCCGGTGAGCGTCCAGGTGGAACCTCGCGTCCACGGCGGTCCCGTGCCAGCGGGCTTTTTGGGCCTCTCGTTCGAGGCGTCCGCGCTGCCGCAGATCGCCACGTACTCGGGCAGCGGCAACTTCGTCGGCCTGCTGCGCTCGCTCGGCGCCGGCGTGCTGCGCTTCGGCGGGATCTCGGCGGACTCGCGCATCGCGTGGATCGACGGCGCCACGCCGCGACCCGCGTGGACGAGCGTCGTGCTCGAAGCAGGCGACCTGCGCCGGCTCGGAGCGCTCGCGCGCTCGAGCGGCTGGCCGGTCCTGCTGACGGTTGGCCTCGCCCATTTCGACCCCCGCGCGGCGGCGCGCGAGGTGCGCGTCGCCAAGCGCGCGCTCGGCCCGTGGCTCGCCGGGGTGGAGATCGGCAACGAGCCGGACGCCTACGCCCGCCACGGCCTGCGCGGGCAGCCGTGGAACCCCGCGCACTACGACTACGAGGTGCGCGTCTACCGCAGGGCGATGCGCCGGCTCGTGCCGGGCGTAGCACTCGTGGGGCCCGGGGTGTCGGGCTCGCACAGCTTCGCGCAATGGGGACGCGCGATGGTGCGCTCGGTGAAGCCGGCGCTGCTCACCGGCCACCACTACCCCCTCGGCTGCCACCAGGAACCGCCGCCCTCGATCGAACGCCTGCTGAGCGGCGAAGTGCGCTTCAAGGCGGGCAAGTCGCTCGTGCGCTACCTGTCGGTGGCGCGGCGGGCGCGCATCCCCTTCCGCCTCGACGAGGCGAACACTGTGTCGTGCGGCGGCTCATCGGGCATCAGCAACACCTTCGCCTCGGCGCTGTGGGCGACCGACTACATCACGCAGGCGATGGCGGCGGGGGCGTCGGGGATCAACCTGCAGGGCAACCCGGGCAACTGCTTCGGCTACACGCCCGTGTGCGCGAGCAGCGAGGAGCGGCTCGCCCGCGGCGAGCTCACCGCTCAGCCGGTCTGGTACGCGCTGCTGCTGACGAAGGCGCTGATCGGCTCGCGCCCGGTGCGCACGCTCGTCTCCTCGCCGGGCTCGCCCGACATCGCCGTGCGCTCGCTCCTCGCACCCGACGGCACGCTGCGGTTCGTGATCGTCGACGACGACCCGCCGGGCTCGCCGTCCGCGTCGGTGGCGCTCGACGTCGGCTCGCGCTACGGCGCTGCGAGCGTGCTCGCGCTCACCGCCCCCTCGCTGCGCGCGACGGCGGGCGTGAGGCTGGGCGGCCGCGCCGTCGCCGAAGACGGCTCCTGGAACCCCCCGCCGCGGCTGCCCACGAGCCCCGTGAGCGGCGGCGTGGCGACGGTGGCGGTGGCGCCGAGCAGCGCCGCGCTCGTCACGCTCGCGCCGCTCCCCAAGGGCGCGCGCTAGAGCACAAGCTCCGCCCACTCGTAGGAGCGCCCGCACAGACCGCGCCAGCCGCCGAGCGGAACGGCGCGGACAGGCGCAGCCACGGTGGTGCCCGCCGGCGTGAGGAAGACGGCTGCCACGTACGCCGAACCACGCGAGCCGGGGGCGAGCGATGAGCCGCCGCGCGAGACCGACAGCACGTGGTTGCCCGCCGCGAGCCGCACGCGAACCGGCGGGGCGGCGCCCGTGACGAGCGAGTTGCCGTCGAGCTGGCCGCCGATCCGTGCTAGCGGGTGCCCGTCGAGGCGCAGTTCGGCGGTGGGCATGATCTGCCCCTTCACCCACACGTCCCACAGCCCGCTGCGCGGCACCCGCACGGGCACCCGCAGCGTGCCCGCACGCTTCATCACCACACCTGAGTGCAGGCGCCCCCAGCCCGCCGGGCGGCGAACGCGGTCGAGGTCCACGTGGACGAGTTGCGGCGCCACCGCGGCGAGCAGGGTCGGCCGGCCCGCGGCTGCGCCGGCGCGGCCCCTGATCGCGCTCGACGCCGCGAGCGCACCGAGCTGCGCGCACTGCGCGCTGGTACCACCCGCGAGCGCGCGGTGCACGAGCGCCGGAGCGGCGCCCGGACGCCGGCGCCAGACCTGGTAGTAGCGGCCGTGCCACGCGAGCTCGTACGCCGAGGGCGGCCGCGTCGCAGACGGGTCGCGCCGGGTGACGATCAGCGGGTAGGAGACGAGCGCCGCGGGCGGCACGCGGTCGAGGTCCACGGGGCGGCCGTAGCCGCCGGCAGCGGACTCGAGCGCGGCGGGCGGGAAGACGAAGTCGGGGCCCCCCACGTCGAGATGGCGCAGCACGTAGAGCGAGTATTCGTCGAAGTCCGCGAACAGCGCTGGGCCGTCGCCGGAGAAGCGCGAGTCGATCTTGGCGAGCTCTTCGTAGCGTGCGGTGGGCGCGAGGTTCGAGGCGCGGTACTGGAGCATGTCGGAGGCGATCACGCCGAGCAGCAGCGCGAACGCGAGCACACCTGCGAGGGCGCGGCCGAGCGCGGGACGGGGCAGCCCCGCGAGCAGCGCGACGCCGCCCCACGCGAGCAGCACCACCGCCGGCGAGGTGAGGACGAGCGTCTTCGCGCTCGCCCATGTGGCGACGGATTCGCTGACTATCCACGAAGCGAGCAGCGTCAAGCCCAGCCACCCGGCGAGCGTGAACGCGCGCATGCGCACGACGTGCACGCAGCCCAGCACCGCGCCGATCACGACGAGGACCATCAGCGCGTTCGTGATGTGCAGGCTCGATCCGTGCGGTTCGAGCTTGTAGCTCTCATCGAGCCAGACGCCGAGCACCTGGGCCGTGCGCAGCGGCACACGCAGGTTGCCGGGGTTGCTCGTCGAGGCGATGTTTTCGGCGACGCTGAGCGACTGCGAGAGGTGCGAGAGCGTGGGCAACACGGCGATCACCCCCACGAGCGCGGCGACGCCGAGGAGCCACAGGGCGGCGATCGGGTTGAGGCGATGCGCGCGGAGCTCCTCGACGAGCACGAGCGCGAGGACGGCGAGCGCGCCCAGCGCCCACACGCCGAATGCCGCGCCGAGCGACGAGACCCCGGCTGCGAGCACCAGCGCGAGCGGGATACCTGCTCCCGCGCCGGCGCGCAGCCAGCTGCGGTGCAGGACGACGAGGCAGCCGGCGCAGAGGAGCATCGAGAGTGCGGCGATCTCCTTCACCGAGCCGATCAGCTCGTAGCCGTAGACGAGCGCCGGGATCACCACCGTGAGCGCGGCGGCCCCGGCGAGCCCTCGCCGCACCCGCATCCGCCGGGCGAGCACGAGCGCGGGGCCGGAGGCGGTCGCGAGCAGGAAGGCGTTGAGCGGCTGGAAGGCCCAGATCAGCGGCACGTGCACGAGCAGTGCGCTGGCGCCGAGCAGCGTGTCGGCGCCGGAGGGGTAGCCGGTGCCGTAGTAGTTCTTCACGAACTGCCCGTAGGAGTTGCCGAGGTCGAGGTGGCTGTAGCTCTGCCCGTGGTGGATCAGGTAGTCGGCGCCCATCATGTGCACGGCGGAGTCGGCGAGCGCCATGAACGAGGAGAACGTCGGCCGCCCCGACAGCAGGACGGGGGCGAGCGCGACCGCGTAGACGAGGCCCGCCACCACCGGCGCGTCCGGGCGCTCGCGGGCGCGCAGTGCGAGGCCGCGCAGGCGACCGCGCGAGACGATCAGGCCGGCGGCGGCGAGCACCGCGATCAACGCGGGCGTGGCGGGCGCAATGGCTGGTGCGTAGGTGAGCAGCTGGGTGGCGCCGATCAGCGCGGCGAGACCCACGCTGAGAAGCAGCGCGCCCGGCAGCGAGACGCCGCTCAGCCGCTCGACGAGCAGGCCCGCGCCCAGGCACAGGAGCGCGAGCACGAGCGGGTAGACGAGCGTGCTCAGGACGAACATCGGGGCCCCCGCCGGCGGCGGCGAGCGCCGGCGCCCGCGGCTAGTGCGACGCGGCGGGCGGGGCTCCGCCCGCGGGGGAGCCGCCCTCCCCGCGAAGCGCTTGCAGTTCGGCGCGAACCTCCTGCAGTTCGCGGCTCACTTGGTGGAACGCCTCCAGGTAGGGGTCGTCGCCCGCAGCGATCGCCTGGCGCTGGAAGCGCGTGACGAAGTTCCCGGTGATCATCGCGATGATGACGGTGAGGAAGGCGAGGCCGCCGAGCAGCAGGACGCTCGCGATCGCGCGCCCAGCCGTGCTCACCGGCACCACGTCGCCGTAGCCCACCGTGGTGACGGTCTGGAGCGCCCACCACATCCCCAGCCACACGTCGGGGAACGTATTCGGATCCACGAGCGCCTCGACGACCCCGAAGATGATGATCGCGAGGAACCATACGATGACGATCAGGAACGCAGCTTCGCGCGGGCGCAAACCCCTGCGCCGCTGACGGCCCTGAACCCATTCAAGCATCCGGCTGCTGTGCGTGCGCTCGTCCGTCATGCTCGCGGGATTCGGCGGTGCGCCTCCCCCTCCTGCCGGATCGCTCGACGGCGACGCCCCCGGCTGGACTCGAACCAGCAACCCCCGGCTTAGAAGGCCGGCGCTCTATCCAGTTGAGCTACGGGGGCACGCAGAGCAACAGTCTGCCCGGTTGGGCGGCCGTCCGGGGCAAGCGCCCCGCGCGGGTACTTAACCGCGCTTGATGCGAATTCTGTAAAAGTTTGCTGCCATGACCCCCGTGGACAGCGACGAGGAGGACCTCACCCGCAAGCAGCGTCGCGAACAGGCGCGCGAGCAGCGGAAGGCGATGGAGCAGGAAGAAGCCACGAAAGCGGCCCGCCGCACGCGCCTGACCCAGCTCGGGATCGCCGCCGCGGTGGTTGTCGTGGCGATCGTCGTGATCGCGGTCGTGGCGAGCGGCGGCGGCTCGAAATCGCCCCCCGCGCACGGAAGCACGGCGGAAACGCAGGCGGTGGCTGCGGTCAACGCCGAGCTCGGCGGCAGCGGCGGGACTCCGGCGATCCCGCAGAACGGCAACACGCTGGGTTCGCCCAACGCCCCGGTGACGCTCGTCTACTTCGGCGACCTGCAGTGCCCGATCTGCCGCCAGTTCACGCTCGGCGCGCTCTCGCCGCTGATCCAGAAGCAGGTGCGCGAAGGCAAGCTGCGGATCGAATATCGCTCGCTCGAGACCGCGACGCGCGAACCCGAAACGTTCCGCACCCAGCAGACGGCGGCGCTCGCCGCCGGCAAGCAGGCAAAGATGTGGAACTACCTCGAGCTCTTCTACCACGAGCAGGGAGAAGAGTCCTCGGGCTATGTCACCGAAGCCTACCTCCAGAGCCTTGCGCGCCAAGCGGGTCTGAACACCTCGCAGTGGGCCAACGACCGCAAGAACCCCGAATTCGCCAACCAGATAACGGCAGACGCGCAGGCGGCGAACAACCAGGGCTTCAACGGCACGCCGGCGTTCCTGATCGGCCGCACCGGCGGGGCGATGAAGAAGCTCGAATACAACTCGCTCACCGACCCCACCACGTTCAACCAGGCGATCGCATCACTCGGCGGCTGACGGGGGGCGTGCAGTGAGCGCGCGCACGCTGAGGATCATCATGATCGCGCTCACCGTGCTCGGCCTCGCGGTGGCGAGCTACCTCACCTACGTGCACTACGCCGGCATCAAGCCCGCGTGCACGGCTGGCGAAAGCTGCACGAAGGTGCAGACGTCGGTCTACTCGAAGCTCGGGGGCGTGCCGGTGGCGTTGATCGGCCTGCTCGGCTACATCGCGATCCTCGGCTCGCTGCTCGTGCGCGAAACCGAGACGAGCCGTCTGGCGACGATGTGCCTGACGCTCGTCGGCTTCGGCTTCAGCGCCTACCTCACGTACCGCGAGCTGTTCTCGATCCACGCGATCTGCGAGTGGTGCGCCTCGAGCGCGGTGATCATGACGATCCTCGTGAGCCTCGCCACCTGGCGCTTCCTGCGAGGCGATCAGCCTGCGCGTGCCCAGACCGGCGGCGGCGAGACCCCTCCCGGGGCCGAGTCGACGGAACCGGTGGGCACCGCGGGCTGAGCCCCTCGGAGCGGCTTGCAAGCGGGGCTGCGGCCCGCCAGCATCCGTAGTCAATACGTCCATGCGCCACGAGCCTTTCCGGCCCCGGACGCCCCCCGGGCCGACTTGATGAAAGGCGATGGATTCCATGACCACGAGCACCGCTCCGCACGCCGACGTCCGCGTGCCGGGCGCCGAGGAGGAGCACACCGGCTCCGGTGACGCGACCGTCTCGCGCCTGTTCGAGATGACGAGCGACCTGCTCGCCACGATCTCGCTCGACGGGCGCTTCACCCTCTTGAACCCGGCCTGGGAACAGCTGCTCGGATGGAGTCGCGAGGAGCTGCTCGCGGCACCGATGGACGAGTTCATGCACCCCGACGACGTCGAGCAGACGCTCGCGCTGATGCACTCGGGCGGCAGCAGGCCCTCGCACTTCGAGAACTTCACCAACCGCTACCGCCACCGCGACGGCTCGTGGCGCTGGCTGCTGTGGAGCGCGCGCTGCGACGGGACGACCTGGTACGCGGCGGCGAAGGACGTGACGGACCGCATGTGGCTCGAACGCGAGGCGCTCCACGACCCCCTCACCCACCTCCCCAACCGCACGCTGCTGATGGACCGCGCGCGCCAGGCGCTCGCCCGCGTGCACCGCAGCAAAGGCGCGGTGTCGATGCTGTTCGTGGACCTCGACAAGTTCAAGGCGGTGAACGACAACCTCGGCCACGACATCGGCGACCGCCTGCTCGTCTCGATCTCCGAGCGACTCGCCGCGCTGATGCGCGACAGCGACACGGTGGCGCGCCTCGGCGGCGACGAGTTCGTGATCCTCGCCGAGGACGTGGAAGGCGAGGAGGAGGCGCTGTCGCTCGGCGCACGCGTGCTCGACGCGCTCGAGGACCCGATTCCCGTTGGCAGCGCGGAAGTGTCGATGCTCGCGAGCGTGGGCATCTCTGTGTCGCACAGCCCCGACACCGACCCCGAGGCGATGCTGCGCGAGGCGGACCTCGCGATGTACCAGGCGAAGGGCGAGGGCGGGCGCCGGCTGACGCTGTTCGACGAGGGCCTGCGCCGCCAGGTGGACGATCACCTCGCGCTCGAGGGACGCCTGCGCGATGCGCTGCCGCGCCGAGAGCTGATGCTCCACTACCAACCGATCGTCCCGCTCGCGGGAGGCCTCGCGGTGGGCTGCGAGGCGCTCGTGCGCTGGCGCCCGCAGGGTTCCTCCGCCGAGGGCGAGCTGCTGCCCACCGAGTTCCTGCCCCCGGCAGAGGGCAGCGAGCTGATCGTGCAGATCGGCAACTGGGTGCTGCACAACGCGCTCGAGCAGGCCGAGCAGTGGCGGCGCAGCGGCATCGCGATCCCGATCTCCGTCAACATCTCGGCGCGCGAGCTCACCGAGCTCGACCTCGCCGAGCGCGTGCGCGAGGAGCTCGCCTACTGCCGGCTCCCGGGCCGCGCACTGTGCCTCGAGGTGAGCGAGGAGGCGGTCATGCGCGACCCCGAGCGAGCCCGTTCGGCGCTGAAGGACGTGCGCCGCCTGGGCGTGTCGATCGCGCTCGACAGGTTCGGCTCGGGCAAGCACTCGCTCGGTCTGCCGAGCAACATGCCGCTCGACGTCCTCAAGCTCGACCGCATGCTCGTCTCCGAGTTCGACCGCGACAAGGAGCGCCGCGCCGTGTTCGCCGCCGCGATCGCGCTCGCGAAGGAGGCGGGCCTGACCGCGGTGGCGGTGGGGATCGAGACCAACCGCCAGCTCGCGCTCGCCCGCGAGCTCGACTGCTCCGTGGGTCAGGGCTTTCTGCTGCACCAGCCGGCGAGCGCCGAGCGCGTTCGCCTCAGGGATACCTCCGGGTCGGTAACGTCCGCGCCATGGCGCCCACTGGTGCGACTGGGCGGCGGCGGTCGCCGCCGCTGAGCGACGAGGACCCCACCAACCGCTACAAGCAGGCCGCCGCGTGCGCGGCGGCGGAGCTCGTCGAGGACGAGATGCGCGTCGGGCTCGGCAGCGGCAGCACCCTCGCGTACGTGATCCCGGCACTCGCCGAGCGCGGGCTGCGCAGGCTGCAATGCGTGGCGGCGTCGCCGCAGACCGAGCAGTCGGCGCTGGAGCTCGGGCTGCCGCTGCGGAGCCTCGACGACGTCGGCGAGCTCGACATAGCGATCGACGGCGCCGACCAGATCGATCCGCAGGGGTGGCTCGTGAAGGGCGGCGGCGGAGCGCACACGCGCGAGCGCATCATCGCCGCCGCGGCGCGCACGTTCGTCGTGATCGCCTCTCCCGAGAAGGCGGTAGCCAGGCTCGGCCCGCCGATTCCCCTCGAGCTGCTCCGCTTCGGTGTCCAGCACACGCTCGCCGAGCTCTCTCCGGCGCAGTTGCGCGACTGGCCGCCGAGCCCCGACGGCGGCCTGATCGCAGACTACCTCGGCCCGGTGGAGGACCCGCGCGAGCTCGCCGCTCGCCTGAGCGCGGCACCGGGCGTGATCGACCACGGCATGTTCCCGCCGGAGATGGTGAGCGTGATCCTGATCGCGGGCGAGGACGGCGTGGAGCGCCGCGCGGGCGCCAAGCCGCAAGCGCGCTAGGCGCGCGGGTGCCGCCGGTCAACCGGTGGCGCTGAAGCTCCGCGGTCCATCGATGCGCGTCGAGGTGGACGGGTCGACGCACAGAAACCGGATTCGTGTGACCCTGGGGCTGTAGCGCTGGCATTCGTAGCCGGCGGGCACCGAGCCGCGCCCGAGGAACGCGGTGGACCACGGCCGCGCCAGCTTGCAGCTGAGTACGTGCGCGCGGATCGAGTAGCGCTTGTGGTGAACCGTGATGCTCCCGCAACCGACCGCGGGGATGGCGGCGACGGGTGTAGCGACCGCGAGCAGGAGCGCCACGGCGATACCGGCCGTCATCGAGATCAGCTGATTGCGGGACGCTTGCACGGGGCGGTTCATCGCAGCCTGGGGTCAGCTTGAATATAGCCCGTGCGCCGATCGTGCCTGTCGTGCTGCGTGTACATGGCGGCCGCCGCGATTCTCGCCGGCTGCGGCGGCTCGGCGCACACCGGCAGCGCTCCGGCGCCACCGTCTGCCCCGAAGAGCAACCGTCTCGTCGACGGCAGCCGGCCCCCCTACATCACGGGGTTGGCGGTCAACCCGACCGATCGCTCGCTGCTGCTCGCCACCAACCGCGGGCTGTACGGAATCGATGCCGACGGCCATCACGCTCAGGCGATCGCGTCACGGGTCCAGGCGGGACGCCGCGTCGGCGCGTTCGGCGAACGCGTGTCCTCGCTCGCCTACATACACGCCGGGGAGCTGCTCGGCTCCGGCCATCCGAACTGGGCGGAGCGCAGACTGCCCCCGTTCCTCGGCGTGATCGAGTCACGGGACGACGGCGCCAGCTGGACCGCGATCGCCCGCGTGGGCTTCTCGGATCTGCACGTGCTCGTCGTGTCGGGCTCCACGGTCTACGGCTACGACACCGTGCTCGGCGGTGTCGTCGCCAGCTACGACGCCGGACGGACCTTCTCCGAGCGCTCTGCCCCCTCGGAAGCGGTGGTGCTCGACCTGGCGGTCGATCCGCGCGCAGACCGTCACCTCCTCGCCAGCACCGAGAGCGCGATATTCACCTCTCCCGACGGCGGAAACAGCTGGCGAGCGCTGACGAACGCCGCCGCGTCGCGACTCGCCTGGACGTCTCGAGGCCTCTACCGCGCGGACGCGGACCGCAGCGTGCTCAGCTCGAGCGACGGCGGCAAGACCTGGCGGCGGGTGGGCGAGGTGCCGGGAACACCCGGCAAGCTCGTAGAGACGGCGGAAGGCACGCTCTATGCTGCGCTCACGGACGGAAGCATCGTCACGTCGGGCAACGGCGGCAGCAGCTGGAAGGTCCTATTCGCGCCATGACATCGACCGTGGGGCATCGGTGAAGTCTCGGAGGTTCCTCTGTTCGCTTGCCGCTTTCGCCGTGATCGCGGGCGCAAACGCCGCGGGCGCGCGTGCGCACGCCTCCCTGATCCTGATCGGGGCTTCGACGCTCGTCTACGAGCAGCGGCCGGAATTCAACGTCAACCTCGACAACAACGTCACGATCTCGCTGAAGAGCGACCTGCTCGGCGCCTACTATGAGGTGAGCGATCCGGGCAGCACCGGCATCGTGTTCCCTTCCCAATGCGTACCGCTGGACGAAGCGCAGGAGGACATTCGCTGTCCGGCGAGCGGCATCGAACGCCTCTTCGTCCGCCTCGGCACGGGCACGGTCTACGCAAACACGACGGGCAACGTCACCATCACCGCCCCGACGCCCGCCACCGTCACCGGCGGCTCCGTGACCGATGAAGGTGGGCCGCGCACGAGCAACATCACCGTCGGCCCGGTGGGCGGCAACGTCATCTACGGGAACCCCGGGCCCGACAAGCTGAACGCCCTCAACGGCTTTGCCGACACGATTCACTCCTGCCCCGGGAACGTCGTCGAAGCCGACCTCATCGACACGGTGATGGGCGACTGCGCGCCGCCCCCCGAACCGCCCGTCTCGCCGCCACCGCCACCCACCCCGACGCCGAAACCGACGCCGAAACCGACGACCCCCGGGACCGCGCCACCCCTCGCCCCCGGGCCGGGGCAACCCGCCACGACACCGATCGCGCACGCGCGGAGCGCAGCGATTGTCATCTCCTACAAGCACCCGCAGGCGATCCTGCGGCGACGGCTCATCCAGTTCGGCGTCTCTGTGGCGATGCCGATGACGGTGCGCGCCCACGGCGCCATCGCGCTGCCCGGCAGGGGTGGGACGATCACCTTGACCAAGGCCCGTGCCCGGATCGTCAAGACCGGCGCCGCCGTCGCCATTCGGCTGTACCTGCCGAGCCGGAGGCTCCCGCAACTGCGGCACGCGTTCGCGCGCCGCCGGCAGCTCTACGCCACCGTCCAGGTCGATGCTGCCGATCCGGTAAGCGGGATCGAATACTCCGTCGCGCAACTGATCGCACTCGTCCGGTGAGCCGGCCATGCGCGCTGTCGCCCGGGCGCCGCTCCCACTCGCCGCGCGAGCGACCGTCGGTCAGTCGTCTGCGTGTGTCGGATCGGCCCGTGACCGCGCGCGCCGCATGGCGAGCACGAGGCCGCCGATCACGAGCAGGCCGACGGGCACGGCGAAAGCGACGAGCTCCGGGGAGCTGCTGGGGCTCGCCGCGGCGCTGATCCGCGGCGGGCTCACGGGGTGCCCCAGAGAGCGGGAGAGCGCGACGACGGCCGCGATCGCCGATCGTGTCAGGCCATCGGAGCCTTCACCGCTGTTCACCGGGACGCGCGCGAGCGCAGGGGCATAGCGCGCGGGGATCACGCCGAAGCCCGACGGCATCACGGTGATGAGCGGCTGCAGAGGCGAGTTGAACGAGATCTCGCGGTCGAGAAAGCTCGCGTAAGCCTGGGGATGGCCGAAGTACTGCGGCTCGAGCCCGAGGTCCGGGACGCTCCTGATGATCGCCACTTTGAAGGGCACGTGTGTGGCGCGGGCGACCGAAGCGAGCGTCGCTTCGAGCGCACGCTCGAGCGAGCCGCTCACTTTCGGCTGGTAGGGGAAGAACACGTTCTGCACGAGCAGAACATCGCTCGCGGGGTCGCCGTCGGCCCTCGCAGGTGAGGGGCGCCCGCAGGCGAGCGCCATCGCGGCGAGCGCGATCACGAGCACCGGAACCTGCGGACGCCTCTGGAGCTGGCGCATCGGCAAAGGATGCCCTATCACCGCGCGGTGCACGGCGCGACGGCGGACGGGTTGCCGAAGCGGGGGACCGAGGAGTCGAACCTCGCGTTGCGGTTTTGGAGACCACCGTGTTACCGATACACCAGTCCCCCGGGGACCCCGCATTCTAGGCGCCGCCGAGCGCAGGGGCGCCCCGTACCGGCTTTGAGCGAGCGGGCCACCGCCGCGCGGCGCACCACCCCTGCCGGCGGCGCCGCGGCGAACCGGCCGGGCTCGTTCGTGGCACGGGGAGGCGCCGCTCGAACCCATTCGCATCGCCCGTCTAGCCGCCGCGGGCGCGGCTAAAGCAGCCCCAGAGGCGTGCCGACACAGCAGATAGCGCCAGCAGCCCTTCTCGCGAACATGCCCACTTTCCTTGCGATGCTCCGGTCAGGGGACCGACCCGCGGTCGATCGATCGCCTACCCACTCGGGCGCGCGAGCACGTGGCTCGGTGGCTGCTCACGGCGCCCGCTCACACCCTCTGCGGGCAGCTCGCTCGCAGGAGGGCTTCCTGCTGATCGAGGTCATCATCAGCGCGCTGCTCGTCGCGCTGATCGTCGTCGCGACGCTCACGGGCTTCGACGTCGTCAACCGCGCCTCCGCCGACCAGCGCCAGCGCAACGAGGCGGCGGTGCTCGCGGCCCAGTCCCAGGAGCAGCTGCGAAGCGACCCGGCGAGCACGCTGCAGACGCTCGCCGGCTCACCGCACTCCTACACCCAGACGGTCAGCGGCACCGTCTTCACGGTGGCGCAGAACGCCGAACTGCAGCCCGTGAGCGGATCGAACGCGAACTGCAGCATCACCGAAAGCAAACGCCAGAGCGGGAACGCCTTCCGGATCACCTCGAGCGTCACCTGGTACGCCCAGACGAAACGCAAAAGCCCCGCGGTCGTTGCGTCGAGCATCATCACGCCGCCCACGGGCTCGGCGCTCGAGGTCGACGCCTACAACGCGCCCACGCCCACCGCAGGCGTCTCGGGGATCACCGCCACGATCAAGTACGAAGGGGTCGGGGGCGCCGGACTCACGCTCCAGGAACAGACGACGGGCAGCGAAGGCTGCGTCGTGTTCGGGGGCATCCCCTCCACCGAAGCGGCCGTCGAAATCCACGAAATCTCCGGCTACGTGACGCGCTCGGGAGCTCGCAAGTTCCCCGAAAAAGAAGTCACGATCGCGCCGAACTACACGACCCACTACCCGGTCGTCTACAACAAAGGCGGCGCCATCACCGCTGAATTCGCCTACAACGGCAAAGGCGAATACACGCACCCCAACAACGAAGGCACCGGCGAACTCACCGAAAAAGTCAACGGCGACACGTTTGTCGTCTTCAACTCGCTGATGGCGGCGGCTCCGGACTTCGAGGTGGGCGCCACCAAGTACAACCCCGTCACCGAAACCTACAACCCGCTGCCGGGGACCTTCGAAGAAAAGGCGACGACGCCAGCCAACCTCTTCCCGTTCCTCGAATCCGAAAAAATCTCCTGGGCCACATACGCGGGCGACTGCACCGAAAACAATCCCGAAAAAGTCACCGGCGGGACAGTCAAACCGCAGGAAAAAGTCTTCGTCTCCCCCGGTGAAACCAAAGGCGTAAGAGTCCCCACTAGCCTCGTCACGCTCAATCTCTACAACGCCACCGAAAAAGAAGTCACCGCCCTCGGCGCGAGCAAGTGGAAAGCGCTCGAAGTCAACAAAGCATGGCCCGTGAGGATCACGAACGTCAAGTGTGCCGGAACCACGCCGAACAATGAGCCCGCGACGAACGTCAAACACGAACAGGTCACGACGACGGGCGTCGCCTACGGCGGGCACCTGCAAAGCCCGTTCCAACCATTCTCCTCCGAAATGCAGCTGTGCGTCGCGATCGTCAAAAAGACGTACACGCGCAAATACAAAGACACCGAACTCACAGGCCCCACGCTCCCCGTCTACATAGGGCAGAAGTCGACGCAGGAAAAGGAAAAACTGAAAGAAGAAGAAGTCAAAGCGGAAAAAACAGCGAAAGAAACACGCGAAACAAAAGAAGCCGGCGAACGCACCACCTGGAAAAAAGAAAAAGAAAAAGGCACGATTACCCAGGCCACGTACGAAAAAAGATTGAAAGAACAGGAAGAAACGCGGAACAAAGTCTTGATTCCTGAAGAAGAAGCGAAAAAGAAAGCCCGCGAAACCAAAGAAAAAGAAGAAGCCGAAGAAGCGACGAAATCCGAAGTCGTCGTCGAAACCGGGGAAAAATGCCCATGAGCCCTGCGACGACACGCAACAGGAGCTCCGCGGCGCGCCCTGAGCGCCCGGGTGGCGGTCTCGCGGACGGCGGGACCTCGCTGTTTCGGCAGGAGGCCGGCTTCTCGCTCATGGAGGTCCTCGTCGCGATGGTGTGCGGCATCATCATCAGTGGCGCGCTGTTCGCGATCCTCGAAGTCTCGCTCCACCAGACCTCCCGCATCACCGACCGCGTTCAGGCGACGCAGCTCGGACGCACTGCGATGACGAAGATCATCGACGAGCTGCACTCCGGCTGCCTCGCGCGCGAATTCGCGCCGGTCAAGGCAGGCAGCGGCCCCAAGGAACTGAAGTTCGCCACGGGCTTCAGCGAAAAAACGCAGCTCGAACCCTCTGAAGTCTTCGAACACCGGATCTACTGGGACGAAAAAGAACCGGGCAAGCTGTTCGACAAGACCTTCAACGCCAAGAAAACGAGTGCGTGGCCCACGTTCGAATTCGAAGAAGGCTTTGCAAGCAAAGAACTGGTCGCGGAAAACATCTACCGCCAGACGAATAAAGCCAAAGAAAAGGTTCCGATCTTCCAGTACTACAAGTACGCAACCAAAGCGAGCCTCGGGACCACCGAATCCGCCTCGAGCACGCTCATGCCGATCGCCCTCGGCGAAAAAGAAACCCTCACCGCCGAAGGAGCGAAATCGGTGGCGGCGGTGCAGGTCGGCTTCAGCCAGGCGCCGCAGAACAACAACCTCGCGCTCAACCGCTCGGTCGAATTCAGCAACCTGGTGACGTTCGCATTCGCCTCCCCGGCATCCGAAGCCACGATCACCGACGGACCATGCCAGTAGCCGCAAACACGAACACGCCGTCTGCCCCCCGCCGCTCCGAGGCCGGCTTCACGATGATCATCGCGATCATGGTGATGTTCGTCGCGAGCCTGCTGATGGTGGCCGCGTTCACCGCTGCGAACGGCGACGTCCATCAGGCGCACACCGACCTCACCCAGAAGCAGGCCTACTTCGCCGCGCTCGCCGGCGTCCAGGAATACGAGTACAAGCTCGAGGCGAACCCCAACTACTGGCAGAGCTGCCCCGCTCCCAAAGCCACTGTCCCCGGCGAAAGCAACCAGAGCTACGAAGTCACGACGCTCGCGGCCAGCACCGATCCCGAAGCCTCCAAAGTCTGCAACTCGGCGAACCCGTTCAGCACGATCATCGAGTCGAAAGGGAAACTGGCGAACACCTTCCGCATCAAGTCCGTCGGCACGGCGGGCAAAAGCAAGCGTGCGATCGTCGCGAACTTCCAGGTGGCGGGCTTCCTCAACTACATCTACTTCACCCAGTACGAGGTGCAGGACCCGGCGGCCCGCAACGGCACCCCGAAAGAACAGGAACAATGCGAACACTACCGCAAAGAACGCGAAGCGAAAGGCTATAGCAAAACGTGCGGGACGATCGTGTTCGGACCCGAAGACACGGAGAACGGTCCCCTGCACACCGATGACACGGCGGTGGTATGCGGAGGCGCTGAATTCGGACGCCCGGCCCACGAACCGGCCGACATCATCGAAATGAACGGCGGCGAAGCCTCCGGCGGCTGCGGCTCCGGCAGCCCCGTCTACAACACGCCCACGAAAGGCCCGATCACCGGACCCGAACTGGTGGCGCCGGAAAGCGACACGACGTTGCGCGCCTACGTCGAACACGAACCGCAGGAAAACGAATTTACGGGCCGCACCGAACTCGTGCTCGAAGGCGCGAGCAACGAAATCAAGGTGACGACCCTCGTCGAAAAAGAAGAACCCGTATCGAAAAAAATTGAATGGGTACCCGTCACGAAAAAAATCGGGTGGCCGAAAAACGGTCTGCTGTTCGTCCAGTCGAACGAAAAAACCGGCGGTTGCGAATACACCGAATTCAGCCAGGAAGCGACCGATACGGCGGCGACATACGAAGAAGAAAAATTCTGCGGGAGCGTGTACGTGCACGGGACATACAAAAACTCGCTCACCGTGGCGGGCGAAGTCGACGTGATCGTCAACGGCAACATCACGCCGGAAGGCGTCACGCCGCCCTCCGGTCCGTCGAGCACGAGCACCACCACCGTCGGGCTGATAGCGACGCGCTTCATCCGCGTCTACCACCCGTGCTCGGGCGGCACCAACGGCAAAGGCTCGCTCGAAAACCCCTGGATCTACGCGGCCATCCTGTCGACGAGCCACTCGTTCCTCGTCGACAACTACAACTGCGGCGCGACGCTCGGCAACCTCAACATCTACGGCGCCATCGGCCAGAAGTTCCGCGGCATCGTGGGTATCGTCGGCACCCACGGCTACGTCAAGGAATACATCTACGACGAACGCCTCGCCACCGACGAGCCCCCCTACTTCCTGGCACCGCTGAAGGCGGGCTGGAAGATCGCGCGCGAGACGGCGATCGAAAAGGGCTGACGGCGCCGCCGCGCGGCGTTACCCGCAGCGTATCGGCGCCCGCGCAAGGCGAGGCGTCGAGAGCGGCACGCAGGCATCGGCAGCCCCGCGCCGACGCGCGTTTGGACCCGACCCGTCCGGGCCGAGCGTTCGCCCGACGGGGCCGCTGAGGGGCGCCGCCACGGGCGGCGGCGCCTAGCAGCGGGCTGCATGCGGAGAGCACCCGCAGATAGCGCGGTGTCATCGTTGGCGGACGGCTTCGATTCCGCTCTCCTCAGTGCACCCTCGGCCCCACGAGCGCCCGCCCAGACGACGCGCTCCGTTCGTCCGCACCGTCGTCACCTGACAGCAGGACTGTGACGCCCGCGGTGGTGAGTGCGACCTGCATTTCGGCCGAGGCCGGGATCACCGCGAACTCATACCCTCGCCGCTCGCAGAGGCCGCCGCGGAAGGCGAGCACCCTCGCCCCCACCGCATCGAGCTTCTCGAGCTTGCGCAGATCGAGTGTTATGCCGGTGACGCCTTCTTCGAACAGCGTCTCGATCTCAGCTTCGAGCTCAGCGGCCGAACGGCCATTCAGCTCGCCCGTGACGATCAGCGTGTGCGTCCACGGCTTCACGCTCGCCAGCGTCGCGCGCGACGTCTCCGCGGCGGCCCGGTCGCCCGAGCCCTCGCGGCGCGGTCCGCGCCTGCGGCGTGTGCTTCTTGGGACACCGGACGCGTCGCCGGTACTGATACCCGCGCTCGCTCCGGTCCGATCGGTATTCATGAGATACAGCTCCTTCCAAGATTGCTTCGAACGATGCCTGCGGCCCGGATCGAGCGATCCGGGGCAGCGTGAGACGACCGGAAGGAGCTAGTCCGGGTGCTCTGGGATCAGAACGAAGAACGAGGTACGCCATGGCAGCGACGAGAGCCGCAACCGGCGCATCGCGCGCGGAACCGCCAACGACAGGAGCCCCGCGAGGGTGAGAAGGTAGGAGATGCCGAAGCCGCTGCCGCCGCCGGTCGCCGAGCTGCTCGACGAGGTGCCCGGTCCCGGGCCGGGGGTGGGGCTGACCGGATGCATGCCCCCGCTGGGCCCGTCGCTGTCGCTGCCGCCGGAGCCTCCGGTGGCGAGTGCATACGCGGCGGCGGGCCGGGACAGCGCTACCGCAGCGCCACCGAGCCCGCCGGGCACCGCCGCAGCGGCGGCCGCGCAGCCGCCCTGTGTCAGGAGCGAGTAGAGCGCGCAGCGCACGAACGCTTCGCTCGTCGCCGAGTGCATCGCGGCGAGCCGCGCGAGCGGCGGAACGATCGCGGGCATCACCGGCGAGACCCGCGGCTCGCTCGGCGCAGTGACGGGCTGCGCGAGCGCCGGCGATCCCGCCGCCGGCGCGAGGAACGCGGGCAGCGAGCTCGCGGGCGGCTGCTGGCTGCCCGCACCCGCTCCGGCCCCTTCGTCGCTGCTCCGGTTGACGCCGGCGCTCGGACCCGCTTCACGGGCTTCTTCGTGAACGGGGGCGATGGGCGTCACGGGGGTGATGCTTTCCACGATCGGCACCGCGGGTGGCGGAGCTTCGACGACCGGAGGGGGAGGCGGCGCTTCCACCACCGGGCTCGCCACGGGCGCTTCTTCGGGCGCGGGAGGCGGCGGCGGTTCGATGGACTGTTCGGCGACCGGTTCAGCCACGGGAGCTTCTTCAGCCGCAGGTGGCGGAGCCGGTTCGGCGGGCTGTTCGGTGCGCGGCGATTCTTCGCCGGTGGGAGGCGTGGCTGATTCCGCGGGCTGTTCGCTCGCCGGCGGCGCCTCTTCGGGCGGCGGCGTGGGATCCGACGGCGCTTCGGCTTCAGCGGAGGGCGAGCCCGCCGACGGTTCCTCGGAGAGCGCTCCTTCATCGGGGCCCGCCGCCGGATCGGTGCCGGGCACTTCGGCACTTGGAGCGGCGATCTGGCTGGGTTCCGTCGGTTCGGTAGCCTGCGCCGATCCGGCGAATACGGAGGCCCCGAGCAGGGTCAGAACGATCACGCCGAGGCACACGCCTCTGCGGGGGACGATCCGTGTCGGGGAGTTGGTGTCGGTGCCGGCCATGTCCGTATCGGTTGCCGTGACAGCGATCTTAGATCAGCCGGCGGCCCGGCGTGGGCGCCGGCGGCGGTCGAGCGGTATCGGCGGGGCCGGCGAGGCGTCGGGAGCGGCTTCCTCCTCGAGCCGATCGCTCGCCACCGGCTCGAACATCGCGAGCGGATCCGAGCGATCGCTGATCGCTGCAGCGCGACACAGACTCAGCGCCATGAGCACCAAGGCCGCGCATGCGGCTGCCACCAGGATGATGAGCATTGACGAACCTTAGGCAAGAAGCACCCGTTCGCGTCGCAGTTCGATGCGGCGCCTGCTCGGAGGCCAACGCCAACGCGACGAGTGGGAGCGACCGACTCGAGGCGGCCGATGCGGGCGAGTGGACACTACTCAAGCCCCTCGGGGTCACCTCAGGCGGCTCTCGCGGCCCTTTCGGCGAGCGGTGGCGCGACTACCTGGTCGTGATCGATCGGTCCGTCAGCGCTCCTCGCGGGCTCGATCGGGATCTGGCTGTTCTACGTCCAGCGCGCTGCGGGCAACCACGCTCAAGCTCTGGAACGAAGCAGTCCAGACGCCTCGTCAGCTTCCTTCTCCTCGGCGTCCTCGAGAGTCAGGCGGCTCTTTCCGAAGCCTCCACCGGAGACCCTGAAGTGCCCTCGCTGCGATACTGGAGGGCGATGTCGCAGAGGAACGTCGAACTTCTTCGCCGCTGCGCCGAATTGCTGAACGTAGGCGACTGGGAAGCGGTCCTCGAGCTGTATCACCCTGATGTACAGGTCGAGTTGCGCGACGTCGAACGCCCGCCCGAGGTTCCTGACGTGCTTCGTGGCCGTGACGCGGTCCGTCGTGTCATAGCTCATTGGACTGTCCCGTACGACGAGTTCGGGGCGGAGGTCTACGAGTACATCGACGCTGACCCGTGGGTCATCTGCGACACGCGCTCGCACAGCCAGGGCGACAGCGACACCGCAGTGGTCAAGGTTCACTTCGCCGACGCCTATGAGGTCAGGGACGGCCAGATCGTTCGTGCGATCCTCGGCTACGCGGACGTAGCTGCCGCGATGCAAGAGATAGCGCCCGCCGAGCACGCTTGAGGGACGTGCGAGACGGCACCCTGGGCCGTGACCATCACGCTCAGCCGGTCGCGACGCTCCGATGTGCAGCGCACGGGCATACGCGACCGCCAACCCAGCGAGGATCGACACGGCCCCTCGCGTCCAGCGGCCTGTTCCTTCGCGTGAGCACCATGTTCGCGCCGGCGCGAACGACGTCGAGCGACTCACGCGCTCCGGCTCAGGGCGCCCGACGGGCCCGTGTTAGTGCGCCCGTTCCCTCCGCTGGGTTTCCTCGGCGTCGCTTATCGCCCAGCCGAGCCGCTCGACGAGCTGTGCCGCGTTGTGGTCGTTGTCGAGATGTATCGAGTCGACGCGCTCGTCGAGCAGGACCGGAGCGGCGTGATTGTGAGTTGGATCGGTCGTCACGATGATCCTGGCCATGAAGTCTCCCTGTCTGATGGTGGACGATGCTCGATCCTGCCCCGTCTGCCTGAGGGCGGGGTAAAGCGAGAACGACAAACGCCCTGCGGGAGCGTCACGCGCGACTGCTAGCCGTGGCCCGGCTGCCCGGACTGCGCCTGGCGAAGCTCTTGCTCGGTCGCGCCCGCTGCAGATGCGTCTTGACGACGTGCGTGCTCGAACACGGCGAGCTCCTCGTCGGGAGCATCGCGCAGCCGTCGAAGCGCGACTTCCTTCTGGCGGGCATCGCTCGTCGATCCGGCGGTGCCCGGCTCGCCTGCTCCGGCAGCTGGTTCGCCCCCCTCTGCGACGGTGGCGGCTTCCCTGGCCTCCTCCGGGAAGAGCTCTTTGATGGCCTTCTCGGTCGTCAAGTCGTGATCTGGTGCTCTACGTTCGGACATCGACACCACCGAGTCTAGCCACGCCCAGCGGCCGGACCCATGAGAGCCGGCGGACCATGGCGACGTCGGGCTCGGGGCCGCGATCTAGGTTTGTCCGGCCCGCGTGACGCTAACCAGGGTTCGTGGCCGCGACGATCCAAATGGACCCGCGACCGACTATGGACCCGTCCGGCTTCTGCCAAGCGGCGTAGTGGTCCCGTAGGGCCTCGGCGATCTCGCCCCGACGGCTCTCCCCGTACTCGCCGTTCAGGCGGATCAGCTCGGCACCCGGTCCGATCGCGAGCAGCGATTCGACCGCCTCATCCATGTCCGCGCCCATGAAGTAGTCGAAGTCGCGCCGATGCAGCTCGATCCCGTCGAACCCGGCGGCTTCGAGAATCCCGCGCGTGGTGTCGGGGTTACCGAGCGAGAATGGTCCGGGCCCGCAGGTGTCGGCCTCGTACTCGGCGGGGCGCCGCAGGAACCGCTCAACGACCTGCTCGGTCTCCGCCCAGAACGGGCTGTCCGCCTTGCGGCGCCAGCAGACCTTGGCGAGTCTGCCTTCGGGCTTGAGCGCGCCGCGGATAACGCGCATAGCCGGGACCGGTGCTGAGAAGAACTGCGTCCCCATCCGCGAGAAGGCATAGTCGTGGACGGGATCCCAGTCGGCCGTCTGGGCATCGGCGATTTCGAACGCAGCGTTCTCGACCCCCGCCTCGATCGCCTCGCGACGGGCGTCATCGATGAACCGCGGTGAGGAATCGGTGCCGAGCACGAAGCCTCCCGGTCCGACGAGTTCAGCCAGCCGCCGAGTCGTCTCACCAAAGCCGCAGCCGATGTCTATGCAGCGCCCGAGCTCGGGCGGCGGAAAGAGCTCAAAGACCTCCTCGGTGACGTCCGCCAGAGCGCCCACGAACACCTTGCGGTTCGACTTCCACCGCTCATACAGGACCGTGTCCCATGCACGTACGGCTTCCTCGTTGGCGACCGCCACCGCACCCGCGCGCTGGTGTTGCGACATCGGCCGATTCTATATGTCAGGCCCTGTTCCGATCGGCCTGTGTGCTCTTGTTTGTCATGGACTGCGGCCATGTACCCCCACCGACCCGCGTTTGGGGCCTCAGTCCGTGAGGGGCTCCCCGGGGAAGCACACGCCGAAGCGCTCGATCAGGTCGGGGATGCTCGAGGGGTCCATCTCGAGCGCGTAGCGCTCGCACAGCTCGCCCAGCTTCGCGGGGTCCGCCTGCGCGACACCGCCGAGGTCGACCAACTCGGCAAAGAAACGCTCGAAGCCGGCCGGTGCGATGATCTCGAGGATTCGGCACGGGCCATCACCGGCGTTCCAGAACGTGTGCCACTCTCCGCGGGGCTTGAGCACGAGATCGCCCGGATTGGCCTCGAGCACGTCGTCGCCGAGTAGCGCTCCCATTCGGCCTTCAAGCACGTAGCTGTACTCATCCTCGCGCGCGTGCCGGTGCAGCGGCGCAGCGAGCGCGCGCGCCGACATGGGGTGCTCGACCAGTGAAAAGCCACCGTCGCTCCGATCGCCGTCGAGCATGAAGCGCACCCCGATACTGCCGAGGAACCCGGCCTTGCCATCTGTGGGTCCAACTACGCGGGTAGAAGTGGTCTGCATTACTGCCTCATTTCATTGGATGTTGTGGCGCGCGAGCTGGCGGTCTGTGCCGGCGGCCTACGCACAGCGCAGGCCGCCTGCGGTGCTCAGTTACATCGCCTGTTCGGTGCGCTGCGTGTTCTCGGCGTCGTTGATCGCCCAGCCGAGCCGCTCGATCAGTTGCGCGGCGTTGTGGTTGTTGTTGAGATGTATCGAGTAGACGCGCTCGTCCAGCAGAACTGGAGCGGCGTGATCTCCCCATCGCGGCCGGCGATCTCCCAGGGATGGTTGCCGCAGTTGTCCTCGTAGGTGCAAGACGTCCGCGACGCTGACTCTGAGCTGGGACGTGGATAGGGGGCTGTTATGGCCGCGTGGCGGCACCTGCTTCGCGGACGGCCGTCTCGAGGCGCTCGAGGATCTGTTCCGAAGTATGCAAGTCGTCGAGGTGTTTCGGCTCGATCTGCTCCGCGTAGAGGATTGTGCCCCTGATCCCGAGCTTGAGGTGTGAGGCGTCCGGCATGACGATGATTCGTGCCATGAGGCATCTCCTGGTTAGTTGATACGTCCTTGGTGGGCGACGCCGGCCGGCCTGCCGCGATCGTGGCCGCGGTAAGCGGGTCGTTCTGCTGGGTGCGAATGATCTGCCCGGCGGGCTCGAGCACCGGAGCGCGCTGCACTCGGCCCCCGACCACTCGGTGATGCTCGGCCGACTCGGCCAACTGGGCGCTCTGCTCCGGGGTGAGCGCGAGACAACCATCCGTGCACGCGTTGGACTCCATGGTCCACAACAACCGTGTGACGGATCAGAGTCACGCGGCCAGCGTGTGACCGCGACGTCGTTCCGTTGCATAAGCGCAATCCCGCGCACGGCCGGTGGCCGCGCATGTGGAATCGCTGTCGGCCGAGCGTAGCGCAGACACGGCGCTGGTCGCCGCCTCGCGGCGACTTATGCCGCTCAGTCGGAGCTTTTCCTACGCCCTGCGGGCGCGCTTGAAGCGCCGGCCGGCCCGCACTACGATTCCGACGCGCAAGGGCGCGACTGGTATGCCCTCATCCCGGGCAGCCTGAAGCAGACGACAGTACCCAAAGGCCTCGCGAGCCCCGCAGGAGAAAGTGGCAGAAGCAGACGCGACAACCACCGGCCGTGCCGCTCTCGGCGGCGGGCACCTGCTCGCAGCGATCTCGACCAGCATCGTCGGCATCCTGCGCGAGCACTACGGGCGCGGCCCGATGAGGGCCAAGACCTACGCGCTCGACGACATCATCGTCGTCGTGATGCGGGGCAGTGGCTTCACGCCGCTCGAGCAGACGATCATGGACAGCGGGGAGCCCGATCGCGTGATCGCCATGCGCGAGGATTTCCAGCGCGTGATGGCGGCGCGATACAAGCAGACGATCGAAGAGCTCACCGGCCGCAGGGTCCTCGCGTTCCTCAGCCAGGCCCACGTCGAGCCCGACATCACGATGGAGATCTTCTTCGTCGACGGCCCGCTCGAAGGCTTCGGTGCCGTCGAGGTCACCGAAGCCGAGTAGCACGAGCAATCTGAGTGGGCCTGGGACCGGTGCCAAGGGCAGCGGGGCACTGCCCTGATCGTTCGGCTCGCGCTATGATCGCGAGTACTGCGATTCCAGCCGGCGCGGCCACTGGTCGTTTGCGGGATTGCACATAGAAGCGGAACGAGTAGACGGTCAGACGCTGGCCGTCCGGTCTGGTCCGTACAGCCACTCATCTGGAGACACGATGTTGTGATGTGCGGACCGAATGAACACGATCCACCAGGTACTCGAGGCACCTGACCTCTGCGGGCACGTGCTCTACATCCTGGTCGCAACTGCTTGGTCCTGCATCGTGGTCATGTGCGTGGCGGTCTGCGCCACGGCGAGCGTCGGCGACCGTCTCACCGTCGCCGCTTGTCAGCGCGGAGGTCTTGCTCCTTTTCCACCTTCGCGCCGGACCGGGTGCGGGGACACCTCAGGGCTTCCCCCGCTGTCCCCGCACCCCCATCTCCGCGAAGCCGGGTGCCAGGCTGTGCGGCTTCGCGCGCCAATCACCCGGTCTCAGACTTCGGCCCCTAGGAGGACTTCATGCGCCAACAAACGACGAGGTCATCCGACACGACGCCAACAAACCGCCTGCGGATCGAGATGCCGCCTGTGACAGGCAGCATCACCGCAGGGGCTGAGACGCGCCGGGACACAACCGCCCTGCGCGAGCGGCTTGCTCGCTATGAGCAGGCCGACCGCGGGCGCGCGCTGCTCGACCTCGCCACGTCGGCGCTGCCGTACCTAGCGCTCTCTGCAGGAATGTACTTTGCGTTGGGTGTCTCCTACCTGCTCGTGCTCGCGCTCGTCCTACCCGCTGCCGTCTTCTTGGTTCGAACGTTCATCGTGTTCCACGACTGCTCTCATGGCTCGTTCGTTTCAAGCCGGCGCGGCAACGCGTGGCTCGGCATGGCTCTGGGGCTGCTGCTCTACTCGCCTTTCCTGCGCTGGCGGCACGACCATGCAGTTCATCACGCGACGTCAGGAGATCTTGGACGTCGCGGAACGGGAGACGTCCGCACGCTGACGGTCAGCGAATACAGTGCATTGCCGTGGCGCGGCCGGCTGGGCTACCGCCTGGTGCGCAATCCGCTCGTGATGTTCGTGCTGGGTCCGATAGTCGCGATGATCGTGGGCCCGCGCATCGTTGCGCGCGGCGCGCGTCCGCGAATGCGTCGCAGCGTAATCGCCACCAACGTCGCCCTCGCCGTGCTCGTCGGCGGGCTGTGCTGGCTGATCGGCTGGCGCGCGTACCTGCTTGTGTTTGTGCCGCCTGCCCTCGTGGCCGGCTCGATCGGGATCTGGCTGTTCTACGTCCAGCATCAGTTCGAGGACGCCTATTGGGAGAGTGGGCAGACCTGGAACTATGCCGATGCCGCGCTGCGGGGCAGCTCCTACCTGAAGCTCCCGGGTCCGCTTCGCTTCTGTACCGGCAACATCGGCTTTCACCACATTCACCACCTCAGCGCCCGCATTCCCAATTACAACCTGCGCCGAGCTCACGAGGAGAATCCGATCTTCCACGACGTCCCGACCCTCTCGCTGTGGGACGGCCTGCGGGCGGTGCGGCTCAAGCTATGGGACGAGGAACGCGGACGACTAGTGACTTTTACCGAGGCCAGGTCGGGCGCGCAATAGCCACGCAGGCGGCTCCGGTCGCTTGCCGAGTGCGCTGCGCAACACCGCGATCGAGGAGCCAGACGGCTACCTGGCGCCCGAGAGACGCTCGCGCAGAGTGCTGGGCGCGGCGGTTTGAGTACGACGACTTTCTCCCTGAGAAATGCGGGCGAGAGGACTCGAACCTCCAAGGCCGCTAGGCCACCGGCTCCTAAGGCCGGCGTGTCTACCAGTTCCACCACGCCCGCAGGCGTCCAGAGCCTAGCTGCGCAGGCAAGCGCCGGCGAACGGGCGGCACGGCGCCACGTCACACGTCGGCGACCTCGCTCAGCATCCGCTTCGCGGTGACGGCGTTCGCCGGGTAGAACGCCTCGATCGAGAGCTCGGCGAGCGTCACGTCGACAGCGGTGCCGAACGTCGAGATCGTGGAGATGAAGGCGAGCTCTCGCTCGCCGTCGCGGATCCGCAGCGGGACGACCACCTCCGGCGCCGTACGCTCCGCTGCGGGCGGCTCGGCGCTCACACCCGGATAGCCTTCCACCTCCCGGCGCAGCGCTTCCAGGCGGGCGTCCCCGGTGAGCGCCGCCTCGCGGCGCAGGCGCGAGATCAGGTGCGCGCTCCACTCCTCGAGGTTGACGGTCCGCGGCGCCATGCCTTCGGGGTGGAGCGCCACGCGCACGGCGTTCGCGGGCGGCTCGAGCAGCTCCGGATCGCAGCCGGCGGTGAGCGCCGCGAGCGCATCGTTGGCGGCGACGATGTCGTGCCAGCGGTCGACGACGAGCGCGGGGTAGGGCTCGTGTGCGCGCAGGAAGCGGTCGAGCGCGCCGCGCACGGGCTCCATCTCCTCGGCGTCGAGCGCGCGTTCGGGGAACACCGGCGCGTAGCCCGCCGCGAGCAGCAGGGCGTTGCGCTCGCGCAGCGGCACCTCGAGCGACTCCGCCAGGCGCACCACCGTCTCGCGGCTCGGCTTCGAGCGACCGGTCTCGACGAAGCTGAGATGGCGCGCCGAGATCGAGGAGTCGAGCGACAGCTCGAGCTGGCTGAGGCGGCGCCTGCGGCGCCACTCGCGGAGCAGGTCCCCGACACCCACATATGCGCGCGCAGCCTCCACGCCGCCAGCGTAGGACGGATGCCGCTCGCCCGCCATTACCTCCGAGGTAGTCACGGCGGCGCCCCACTACCCGGCAGGTAATCGACACGCACTCATTCGGGCTGCAAGATCGCGACGCCAACCCCGAGACAGGAGGACTGTCATGGACAACGCAGACGAGCTCGTCGCCCGCTACCTGGCGGCGTTCAACGAGATCAACGCCGAGGCGCGCGGCGACCTGGTGGACTCGCTCTACTCGGGCGAGAGCACGTACACGGACCCCCACGTGCACGCCCAGGGGACGAACGAGATCAGCGCCTTCATCGAGCAGACCCAGGAGCGGTTTCCCGGCTACACGTTCAGGCTCGGGAGCGCGGTCGATGCCCACCACGACCAGGCGCGCTTCCAGTGGCACGCCGGCCCCGCCGAGGAGCCCGACCGGTTCGTCGGCTTCGACGTCGTCGTCGCGGACGACGGGCGCATCCGCAGCGTGTACGGCTTCATGGACGCAGCGCCCGCCGCCTAGCAGCACGCTCGCCCGTCGCCCCGGCGCCACGCGCGGGGCGGCGGGCGACCCGCATCGCTGCTCACGGCCTTGGCGCCTCGCCCCGGATGCGCGGTCACCTCGCAGCAGCGGCGCGGAGACGCCCGCCAGGCGCACACGAGCGCGGTTCGAGCTTGTATCGTCATGCACGCTATGTCCGCCGTCCCCGCAGAGCAGCGCGATCCCGACGTCGTCATCACGCATCCCAACCGCGACAAGCCGGTCGTCCAGGCGACGCGCGCGACGGTGATCGTGCTGCTGCTCGTCAGCGCGGGGCTCGTGCTGATCGTTACGGTCGGCGGCTGGAAGGTGCTCGAGAGCGCGATCCCGATCCAGATCGCCTACATCGCCATCTACCTGACGCTCGCCTTCTACGCCGGCCGCTGGAACCGCGGCGTGCTCCCGGTCGCCGCCGCGCTCGCCGTGCTCCTCGCGATCTTCGCGCTGGTGGCGGGCCCTGCCTGGTTCAGCCGCGACAAGCACGGCTTCGAAGAACCGTCGCTCGACGCCGGCATGTTGGGTCTGCTGACGCTGCTGATAGTGCCAGTGCAGATCCTGCTGATCGCATTCGCGATGCGGGGCTTCAACCAGGGCTGGAACGTCGAGCTCGAGCGCCGCGTCGGCTCCGGCGGGAGCGTCGGCGGCGACGCCGCTCCAAACCTCGCCTGACCCGCGGTTATCCTCGCTGCACCACCGGCGGCGGTGGCGGAACGGCAGACGCGGGGCCCTCAAAAGGCCCTGTCCGAGAGGACGTGTGGGTTCGACTCCCACCCGCCGCACTCCCTCCTCGCGGCTACGCGCCGCCGACGAGGTCGAGCAGCCGCTCGGCGAGGCCGGGGCGCGCCGCGAGGATCCCGAACGGCAGTCCCTCGCGCTCTGGCAGCTCCAGCGCGAGCAGTCCGGCGCGCTCGCAGATGAGCCGGCCGGCTGCGATGTCCCACGCCTTCACCCCACGCTCGAAGTAGGCGTCGTAGCGCCCCGCGGCGGTCCACGCGAGATCGAGCGCCGCGCTGCCGAACCGGCGGATGTCGCGGACGCGCGGGATCAGCCGTGCGAGCACCTGCGCCTGCTCCGCGCGGACATGAGCGTCGTAGGCGAGCCCGGTCGCCACCATCGCGGTCGCGAGCTCGTCCCCGGCTCGTCCCGCGCGGCGCTCGCGCCCGCCTCGCCCCCGCGGGAGCCCGTCGTCGCCGCCGAGCGCCCGCTCAGCTCGACCGCGCCCGCGGGTCCGATCAGCCGCGGGCGCCCGGCGCGGGTCGCCGTGAACAGCTCGTTGCGGTTCGGGTCGTAGATCGCGCCGGCGAGCGCGCCCTGCTCGTCGCACACCGCGACGCTCACGCACCACTGCGGGATGCCGAACAGGAAGTTGATGGTGCCGTCGAGCGGATCCACCACCCAGCGGAGCCCGCTCGAGCCCCGCTCCTGCTCGCCCTCCTCGCCGAGGAAGCCGTCGTCGGGACGCCGTTCGGCGAGCAGCTCCCTGATCGCGCGCTCGGCAGCGAGATCCGCCTCGCTCACGAGGTCGGTGGGCGTGCTCTTGCTCACCACCTCGCGCTCCACACCCCTGCGTACGCGCTCGCCGAGCAGAGCGCCCGCCATCCGGGCGGCCTCCACCGCCACCTCGAGCAGCGCGTCAGCCTCGCTCACGAGAACTCGGGCGGGCGCTGCTGCGCCCAGGGGCGCTCTGCCTCGATCTGCGCGGCGAGCGACAGGAGCGTGATCTCGTCGTTGGCGCGGCCCACCATCTGCACACCGCGCGGAAGGCCGTCCGCGCCGAAGCCGGCCGGTACGGAGGCGGCGGGCTGGCCGGTGGCGTTCCACACGCCGTTGTAAGGCACCCAGCCGGCGACGGCGTTCAGCGTCCACAGCGCGCCGCGGCCCTCCAGGCGGGCGACGCGCGGGGGCGGCGCGGCGGTGGTGGGGGTGAGCAGGACGTCGTGCGACTCGAATACACCGCCGAGACGACGGGCCAGCTCCTGTTCGCTCGCGAGCGCGCGCTCGAGCAGCGAATCCGGGATCAGGCCCCCGATCCTCGCCATCCCGCGCGTGCGCCGTTCCAGGCGCTCGGGGTGCGCCATCCCGGCCGCGTCGTCGTGGATGCCGCGCAGGTAACGCACGAGCATCCCCTGGACCGCGTCGTAGCCGTAGTCGGGGTCCTGCTCGACGACGTCGTGGCCGAGCGAGCGCAGCAGCTCCACGGTCGCCTCGAGCGCACGCGCGGCGTCGGCGTCGAGCCGCGGGATCACCCCGAAGGGGATCCGCGTCGAGTAGGCGATGCGCAGCCGCCCCGGAGGCGTTCGCGCGGCGGTGGCGAACGACGCCGCCGGCGGCGGCGGCTGGTCGACCTCCCCGTCCGAGGGGCCGGAGGCGACGTCGTGGAACAGCGCCGTGTCGGCGACGCGACGGCTCACGAGCCCCCACACCGAAAGCCCGTGCCAGGGCCTCCGCTTGGGAGCGGTTGGCACCCTGTCACGTTGCGGCTTGAGGCCGAACAGCCCGCACCACGCCGCCGGGATGCGGATCGAGCCCCCTCCGTCCGAGCCGACTGCCGCACCGATGAGCCCCGCCGCCACGGCCGCCGCGCTGCCGCCGCTCGAGCCGCCGGGCGAGTGCTGGCGGTTCCAGGGATTGCGGGTGATGCCGAACGTCGCGCTCTCGGTGAACGGCCACTGCGTGAGCTCGGGCACGTGCGTCTTGCCGATGATCACCGCTCCGGCACTTCGCAACCGGCGCACGAGCTCGGCGTCCGCGTCCGCCGGGCCGCCGTGAGCGTTGGTGCCGAAAGCGGTCACCTCGCCCGCCACGTCCATGTCGTCCTTGATCGCGATCGGGACGCCCAGCAGCGGGCGCCCGCCGCCGGCGCCGCGCCGGGCGTCGGCCTGATCGGCCTCGAGCCGTGCACGCTCCTCGAACACGACGCGGAACGCGTTCAGCTTCGAGTCGAGCCGCGCGATCCGTTCGAGGTACGTGTCGAGGAGCTCGCGCGAGGACACCTCGCCCGCCGCGATCAGCTCCGCCTGGCGCGCGATGCCTGCGTACGCGAGCTCGGTTGCGTCCATCGTGCGCGCAAATCTAGTGCAAGGCGTGGCACGCCGCCGCGGACACGCCTAGGATGCGCTTCGGCCGGCCTCGCGGAGCCGGCGGTCTATGTGGTGTCGCGGCGGGCCGCCACGGCGCGCCGCGGACGCCACGGAGGGAGGCAGCCCCCATGTCCTATCCAGTCAGCTTCGAGGCGGACTACGTCGAGCGCCGCAACAGGCTCACCGCGTTCTTCCGCCTGATCCTCTTGATCCCGCTGTTGATCGTCCTGGCCGTCTACGGGTTCATCGCATCGTTCGCGATCGTGATCGCCTGGTTCGCGATCGTGTTCACGGCGCACTACCCCGGCGGGCTGTACGACTTCGTCGCCGGCTACACCCGCTTCCTCACCCGGGTGACGGCGTACGGGGCGCTGGTTTGCGACCCCTATCCCCCGTTCTGGGGCCAGCCCGATCCCGCGTATCCCGTGCGGATGGAGTTCGACGGCCCGATCGAGCACTACGACCGCCTGAAGACGCTGTTCCGCATCATCCTCGCGATCCCGATCCTGATCCTGCGATACGTGATGGGGCTGCTGCTGGAGCTCGGGGCGATCGCGGCGTGGTTCATCATCCTCGTCACCGGCAAGCTGCCGCGCGGGCTGTTCGACGTGATGATCCTGGCCAACTCCTACACTGCCCGCAGCGACGCCTACCTGTACCTGTTGACGGAGACCTACCCGCCCTTCCAGGACGAGCACACCCGCGCCGCGGGCACGGGCCCACCCGGTCCCGCGCTCGACGCGGGCCCGCCGCGCGCGGCGCAGCCGGGGCCCTCAACCGCGAGCGATCCGAGCCAGAGCAGCGGACTCGACGGCTAGGCGACGCCGCTGCAGCCTGCCGGGCGTCGCTAGACAGGCGTCACCGGGTTTCGCTTGGCGGGCCACTCGCGCCGCTTGCCCTCGGCATGCTCGAAGCGGCGGATCAGCTCCCCGCGCAGCGTCTCGGGCTCCACCACGGCGTCGATGACGAGCTCGGAGGCGAGGTGCAGGATGTCGATGTCGCGCGAGTACTCCTCGCGAAGCTCCTCCGTGCGCCGGGCGCGCTCCTGCTCATCGTCGATCGCCTGCAGCTGGTTGTAGTAGACGGCGTTGATCGCCGCCTGCGGCCCCATCACGGCGATCGAGGCGCTCGGCAGCGCGATGCAGCAGTCGGGATCGAAGGCTGGTCCCGCCATCGCGTAGAGGCCGGCGCCGTAGGCCTTGCGCACGATCACCGAGATCTTCGGCACGGTCGCCTCGCTGACGGCGCTGATCATCTTCGCGCCGTGACGGATGATGCCGTCTCGCTCCACCTGCGTGCCGATCATGAAGCCGGGGACGTCGGCGAGGAACAGCAGCGGCACGTTGAACGCGTTGCACGTCCAGATGAAGCGGGCCGCCTTGTCGGCGGAGTCGCCGAACAGCACTCCGCCCTTGTGCTTGGGCTGGTTCGCCACGATCCCCACCGCGCGGCCGTCGAGCCGGGCGAAGCCGACGACGAGCTCGCGCGCCCAGCGCGGGTGCACCTCCAGCAGCGAGCCCTCGTCGACGAGCGCCTCGATCAGCGCCTTCATGTCGAACGGCTTGTTCTCGTCCGCCGGGATCAGCTGCGCGATCTCCTCGGCGTCCGTCCGCGGAGCGGACGCGGGCGCCGGCGGTGGCTGCTGCTCCCAGCTCGAGGGCAGGTATGACAGGTAGCGGCGGGCGACCTCGATCCCCTCCTCGTCGCTGCGCACGAGCTGGTGCCCGCAGCCCGACACTCCAGTGTGCATGCGCGCGCCGCCCATCTCCTCGAGCGTCACGTGCTCGCCGATCACCATCTCCGCCATCCGCGGCGAGCCGAGGTACATCGAGGCGTTGCCGTCGCGCATGATGACGAGGTCGCAGAAGGCGGGGATGTACGCGCCGCCGGCGGCGCTCGGCCCGAACAGCACGCACACCTGCGGCACCACGCCCGACAGCCGCACCTGGTTGAAGAAGATCCGCCCTGCGCCACGCCTGCCCGGGAACATCTGCACCTGCTCGGTGATGCGGGCGCCCGCGGAGTCGACGAGGTACACCATCGGGATCGCGAGCGACAGCGCGCGCTCCTGGATGCGCAGGATCTTCTCGACGGTCTTCGGCCCCCACGAGCCGGCCTTCACGGTGGGGTCGTTCGCCATCAGCGCCACGGGCCTCCCTTCGAGGGTGCCGACGCCGGTGACGACGCCGTCGGCTCCGAGCCCGTCCTCCTGCCAGTTGGCGAGCAGTGCCTCCTCGGCGAAGGAGTCCTCGTCTAGCAGCATCGCGACGCGGTCGCGCACGGGCAGCTTGCCCTGCTCGAGCGCCTTCTCGCGGTGGCGCTCGGGGCCGCCCGCGAGGGCGCGGTCGGACGCGCGCTCGAGCGCGTCCGCCTGCTCGGAGGACTTCGGCGAGACGCTCATCGCAGGGGCCCCTCGAGGTCCGCGCTCATCGCGGCAGCTCGCGATGGCGGTGGGCGCGCCTGCGCTCGCGCGCCGCATGCCGGGCGCGGCGCGCCAGCATCCTCGCTTCGAGGGCATCGTGATCCGGTGCGGGTCCCATCAGGCGCCACACCTCGCGCGTGAGCGGGATCAGCACCGCGATGAACACCCAGATCGGCCAGAAGCTGCCGCTCGCGCCACTCGCAGCCCAGATCGCGACGCAGATGCCGCAGATCCCGAGGGCACCGCCCGCCTCCTGGACCACGTGGCGGCGCAGTCGCGCGCGCCGTCGCGCGATCTCGGCATCGAGCGTCGCGGGGCTCATCGGCAGATCGTCTCGGAGCGCATCGAGCTCGGCGCGCGTTGACGCCGTGTAGGCGCGCTCGAGCCGGTCCTCGAGCTCCTGCGGCGTGAGCCGGCCCGCAACCATGTGCTCGCGCAGCTCCGCGGCGAGTTGCTCGCGGTCGGCGTCCGCAACGCGCAGGCTTGAGCGGTCTGTCACCTGGATTTAGCTCCTCAGAACGCGGGGTTTGGCTGTGGCGCCTCGCCGGAGTAATCGTAGAAGCCCATCCCGGACTTGCGGCCGAACCAGCCCGCGCTCAGCATCTTGCGCAGCGTCGGCGGACGCGCGAAGCGGCGCTCGCGGAACTCGTCGAACAGCACGTCGCAGATCGAGCCGAGGGTGTCGAGGCCGACGAAGTCGGCGAGCGTGAGGGGACCCATCGGGTGCCCGGCGCCCGCCTTCATCGCCTCGTCGATCTCCAGCACGGAGCCGACGCCCTCTTCGTAGGCGCGGATCGCGTCGAGCATGTACGGCACGAGCAGCCGGTTGACGATGAAGCCCGCCTTGTCCTTGGTGGGGATAGCGAGCTTGCCCGCCGAGCGGACGAACTCGAGCGCGGTCTCGAACGCCTCGTCCCCCGTCGTGACGCAGCGCACCACCTCGACGAGCTTCATCACCTGCGCGGGGTTGAAGTAGTGCAGCCCCACGAACTGCTGCGGGCGCCCCGTCACCGCCGCCTGGTCGATGACGGCGAGCGAGGAGGTGTTCGTCGCGAACACCGCCTCGGGCTTGACGATCTCGTCGATCTCGCGCCACATCTCGAGCTTCAGCGGGAGGCTCTCGGTGATCGCCTCGATCACGAGGTCGCAGCCGGCGAGGTCGCGGTAGTGAACGGTGCCGGTGATGCGCGCACGCACCTCATCGGCTTGCTCCTGCGTCGCCTTCCCCTTCTCCACCGCACGCGCGAGCTGCTTCTCGATCTTGCCGATGCCCTTCTCGAGGGTCGCCTCGTCCACCTCGCGCACCACCACCTCATAGCCGGACTCCGCCGCCACCTGCGTGATGCCGTGGCCCATCAGGCCCGCGCCGAGCACTCCCACCTTCTCGATCCGTTGCGCCATCTCACCTCCGCTCCGTAGCCCGTTTCGGGGGTCGCACACTATTACGAGAACGCTCACGAAAGGATCCTCCGGGGCGGGCGTCTGTGCGGTTGGAACCCCTACTCCAGCTTGGAGGCCCGCGATGTTCGACCGTGTCCGCAGGACCACACGCCGCGAACCCGCTCACGAGGAGGTCCGCCGCGCCCGGGGGTGAGAACGTGGCTCGCGGCGCTGCTGGCAGTGTCCGCGTGCCTCGCCGCCGCGGTGTCCGCCGCGGCGGCCCAGCATCCGTTCCTGAGCTTCAAGCACAACACGACGGTCGCCGAAACCGTGCCCGGCAACGGCGATCTGAACCCCTACGGCATCGTCGTCACGCCCTCCACGACGGGCGCGCTCGTCGCCGGCAACGTCCTCGTGAGCAACTTCAACAACTCCGAAAACCTGCAGGGCACCGGCTCGACGATCGTGCAGATCACCCCGAAGGGGAAGCTGTCGGTATTCGCGCAGATCAACCCCTCCAGCCTGCCCGGTCCCTGCCCCGGCGGCGTCGGTCTCACCACGGCCCTCGCGGTGCTGCCGCAGGGCTTCGTCGTCGTGGGCAGCCTCCCCACGACGAACGGCAAAGCCGAAACCGCCCAGGCGGGATGCCTGATCGTGCTCGACAGCAACGGCACGCCCGTGGAGACGATCTCCGGCGGGCCCATCAACGGCCCGTGGGACATGACAGCCGTCAACGAGGGAAGCAACAGCACGCTGTTCGTCGCGAACGTGCTGAACGGGACCGTCGCCAAAGGCGAAACGCCGACCGACGAAGGGACGGTCGTGCGGATCCGCGTGCGCGTCGGTTCCCACTCGATGCCCGAGGTGAAGGCGATGGACGTGATCGCCGAAGGCTTCCCCGAGCGAACCGACGAAGCGGCGCTCGTGATCGGCCCCACCGGGGTGGCGCTCGGAGACGACGGCACGCTGTACGTGGCAGACACGCTCGGCAACCGGATCGCAGCCGTGCGCAACGCGCTCAGCAGGCACGCTCCCGTCACCGGCGGCGGTACGACCGTGGCGCAGGGGGGCTTCCTCAACAGCCCTCTCGGCCTCACGATCGCGCCCAACGGCGACATCCTCACCGCGAACGCGGGCGACGGGAACATCGTCGAGACCACCAGATCCGGGGCTGAGTTCCAGCCGTTCGACACGGGCACAGGCGAAGGCGGGCTGTTCGGGCTCGCCGTGGCTCCCGACCTGAGAGGGCTGTACTACGTGAACGATGCCGAAAACGCACTCGGCCTTCTGCGCTGAGGCGGCCAACTTGTGGCGGTTGCGTAGCGACACGGAAGGATTCCGCGGAGCTGGAGTCTCTGCCACTGGAACGCCCGGCCAGCCCTGAGGTCCGGGCGCGGCGGGGTGCGGCCGATGCGGCGGCCCGCACCCCGCCCCCCACACGGCGGCGTGCACCTCCGCCGAGGACCGGCCGTCCGCGCGTAACCCCCGCGCGGACGGCCGGCTGTACGCTCATGGCCGGGCGCCCGCACGCCGGGTGCGCATCCCACCTTCAGGAGGCCGCCGATGAGCTTGGTTGTAACAGAGGATCGTGGGCCGGTCCGCCACGTCGTGCTGGCGCGGCCCGAGAAGCGCAACGCGATGAACCAGCAGCTGCTGCTCGAACTCGGCGCGGCGCTGCGCGAGGCGGCCGCCGACACGAGCGTGCACTGCGTGGTGCTGCGCGGCGAAGGCCCCGTCTTCAGCGCCGGCGTCGACCTCCACGAGCTCGCCGAATCCTCTGCAGCACTCGGCATGCTGCGCCCGTTCCGCGACGTGTTCCTCGACTGCGCGAACCTGTGCGAAGAGATGGCCAAGCCGGTGGTCTGCCAGATTCACCGCACGTGCGTCGGCGGCGCACTCGAGGTGGCGCTCGGATGCGACCTGCGGATCGCCTCGAGCGACGCGCAGCTCGGCCTGCCCGAGGTGAAGTTCGGCCTGATCCCCGACGTCGGCGGCTCGACGCGACTGCCGGCCGTGGTGGGCTTGGGGCGCGCGAAGGAGCTGATCATGACGGCGCGGCTGATCGATGCCGCCGAGGCGGAGCGCATCGGGCTGCTGAACCGCGTGGTGGCGCCCGAGGAGCTCGAGCAGGCCACGCAGGCGCTCGTCGAGGAGCTGCTCGCGAACTCGCCCGTGGCGGTGGGGCGCGCCAAGCGCGTGATCGACGCCTCGGCGCGCCCCGCACTCGCGCAGACGCTCGAGATGGAGATCGCCGTGCAGGAGTACTGCGTCTCGGCGGCGCGCGAGGACGCCCGTGCGCAGGCGGAACGCGAGGCGGCGCTGACGGGCTAGCCCCTGTGCCCTAGCCGTGCCAGTCGACGGGCCCTGCGACAAGCGTGTGGCTGCCCAGCGGCCGGCCGAGAAGCTCCTGGACGCGCCGCGCGCAGGCGATCAGCGCGGGCAGGTCGATGCCCGTGCCGATGCCCATCTCGTGAAGCATCGAGACGAGGTCCTCGGTCGCGATGTTGCCCGTCGCCCCCGCCGGCACCGGGCAGCCGCCGAGCTCGCCGAAGCTCGACTCGAAGCTCTCCACGCCCGCCTCGAGCGCGGCGAGGACGTTCGCGAGCCCCTGCCCGCGCGTGTTGTGGAAGTGCGCGGTGAGCTCGATGGCGTCACCCAGCCGCTCGCGCGCGAGCGCGAAGAACTCGCGCACCTGACGCGGGTTCGCCATCCCTGTGGTGTCGCCGAAGCCGATCTCCTGCGCTCCCGCCCCCTGCAGCGCGGAGGCGATGTCGAGCACCCGCTCGGGCGGCACGTGCCCCTCGTAGGGGCATCCAAACGACGTCGAGATGACGCCCTCGCAGCGCAGCCCCGCGGCGCGCGCCCTCGCGAGCACGGCTTCGAGCCCCGCCAGCGACTCGGACCTCGAGCGGTTCACGTTGTGGCGGTTGTGCGTCTCGGACGCCGACAGGAACACGTTCACCTCGTCGAACGCCCGCGCGCGCGCGCCTCCCGGGCGGGGTGAGTCGAGCAGCTCGAGAGCGGCGTCGAGGCCGCGCTCGTTCGGGATCAGCACGGACACCATCACCTCGGGCGCGATGTCTATCCGCGCGAGCACCTCGGCGGCGTCGGCGAGCTGGGGGATCACGTCCGCGCGGACGAAGCTCGTCACCTCCAGGCGGGACAGGCCCGTGCGGGCGAGGGCGTCGATCAGCTCCACCTTGCGCTCGGTGGGGATCACCTCCGGCTCGTTCTGGAAGCCGTCGCGGGGCCCCACCTCCCTGATCCGCACGGCCTGCGGCAGTTTCTCCGCAGCGACGCTCACCACATCGACAGGCCGCCGCTCACGCCGAGCGTCTGGCCGGTGACGTAGCCGGCATCGTCGCTCGCGAGGAACGCGATCGTCGCCGCAACCTCCTCCGGCTCGCCCGAGCGGCCGAGCGCCGTGGCGTTCACCATCGCAGCCTTCAGCCGCTCGCCGATCTCCCCCAGCATCGCCGGAGCCGCGTTGAGCAGCGGCGTCTCGATCGGACCCGGAGCGACGGCGTTGCAGCGCACGCGATAGCGGGCTGCTTCGCGAGCGATCGCCTTCGTGAAGCCGATCACGCCCGCCTTCGCCGCCGAGTACACCGCCGATCCCTGCGAGCCCACGCGCCCCGCCTCGCTCGCGACGTTGACGATCGCTCCGCTTCGGCGCTGCTGCATGCTCGGCAGCACTGCATGGGTGACGGCGAGCACGCCGCGAAGGTTGACGCCCAGCACGAAATCCCACAGCTCCTCGTCGGTGTTCACGAAGAAGGCGAAGCGGTCGGTGCCCGCGTTGTTGACGAGCACGTCGATCTCGCCGAGCCGCTCCACCGTCGCCGCGACAGCGTCACGCACCGAACCCGTGTCCGCCACGTCGAGCGCGCAGGCGAAGCCGTCGATCTCACCCGCCACCTCCGCCGCGGCATCTGCCTGGATATCGCCGATGCCCACGCGAGCACCTTCCGCCGCGAGCCGGCGAGCGGTGGCGGCTCCGATTCCGGAGGCGCCCCCGGTGACGAACGCGGTCTTGCCCTCGAGCCTCACGCGGCGAAGCCTATACTCGGCCGCCGTGCCGCCGCCGCCCACCGACCCGGTTGCAGTGATCGGCGCGTCGGGAGCGCTCGGCTACGGCGTCGCGATCCGCCTCGCCCGCACGGGAGTGCCGATCGCGATCGGCTCGCGCGTCCTCGCCCGCGCGGAGGAGACGGCGGCGCGGGCGCGCACGGACGCGCCCGACGGCACCTTCACCGCCCACGACAACGCGGGCGCCGCCGGCGGCGCCCGCATCGTGATCCTCAGCGTTCCGTTCCGCAACCAGTCCGAGACGCTCACGAACCTCAAGGACGCGCTCGCCCCGGGGACGCTCCTGATCGATGCCACCGTGCCGCTCGCCGCCGCGGTGAGCGGCCGCGCGACGCGCATGCTGGGCGTCTGGCAGGGGTCCGCAGCCCAGCAGGCCGCCGAGATGGCACCCGAGGGCGTGCGCGTGGTGTCGGGGCTCCACACCATCAGCGCCGCATCGCTCGCCGATCTCGAGCACCCGCTCGACCAGGACGTGCTGCTGTGCGGCGACTCGCGCGCGGACAAGCGCGAGGCGGCCGTGCTGCTCGAACGGATCGAGGGGCTGCGCTGCGTCGACTGCGGACGGCTCGAGATGTCGCGCACCACCGAGTCGCTCACCGCCCTGCTGATCGCCGTCAACGCGCGCTACAAGGCACACGCGGGCGTACGCCTCACGAGCCTTCCCGACACCCTGTGGGAGTGAACACCGGCGGCGCCGACGACGCCGTGGTGGTGCTCGCGGGCGGCACCGGCGGCGCGAAGCTCGCGCGCGGCATCGCCGAGGCGATCGGCGGCGAGCGGCTGTCGGTGATCGCCAACACGGGCGACGACATCGAGATCTACGGCGCCCACGTGTCACCCGATCCCGACCTCGTCTCCTTCTGGCTGGCGGGCACGATCGACGAGCGCGGCTGGGGGCTGCGCGACGACACGTTCGCGGTGATGGACGCGCTGCGGGACCTCGGCGAGGACGTGTGGTTCAACCTCGGCGACCGCGACCTCGCCTGGTGCATCGAGCGGGCCCGCCTGCTCGCCGAGGGGCTCACGCCCACCGCGGCGCTCGCGCGACTGAACGACGCGCAGGGCCTCGACGCGCGCGTGCTGCCGATGAGCGACCACGCCGTGCGTACATGGGTGCGCACCGCCGCGGGCTGGAGCGAGTTCCAGGAGTTCATGATCCGGCTGCGCGCCGCCGGGCCGGTCGAGGGCGTCGAGTACCGCGGCGCCCAGAGCGCGCGGGCGAGCGAGGAGGTGCTCGCCGCCATCGCCAGCGCGAGCGCGATCGTGATCGGCCCCTCCAACCCGCTCGCCTCGATCGGCCCGATCCTCGCCGTCCCGGGCATGCGCGACGCGCTCCGGTCCGCGCCCGCCCCCGTGCTCGCGGTGAGCCCGATCGTCGGCGGCGAGGTGCTCAAGGGGCCCACCGCCGAGTTCATGGCGTTCGCCGGGCTCGAGCCGAGCGCCGCGGGCACCGCCGCCTACTACGGCGAGCTGCTCGACGGGATCGTCGCCGACGAGGACGTGGGCGGAGTGCCCGCGCTGCGCACGCACACGCGCATGGACGGCGCGGCGGAGCGCAGGCGCCTGGCCGAGGAGACCCTCGCCTTCGCCGATTCGCTGCGCTGACATCAGCCACCGCGGGAGGAGCTATCGTTGCTGCGTGCGGGGCGCGCAGGGGGTCAGAGGGCGCGATCGGAGGGCAGCGCGGCGACTTCATCGGCCTCGCCACGCCCGGGGGGAACTGGAAGGTGCTGGTCCCGCGCGCAGGCGTCACCACCGACATGTTCGCGAGCAACGAACTTGACAACAACGGCGATCAGTTCCTCGCCAACTCGACGCTCGCCGGCGAGGAGCTCAACATGCGCGTGACGGTCCAGCCGAGCGGCTGAGCGGCCCGGGACGGACGGCGTCGGCGGATACGCTCTGTGCGATGCGGACGGCCGCCGTGCTCCCCGTGAAGCGCTTCACGCGCGCCAAGCAGCGGCTGCGCGAGACGGTCGCCGACCGCATGCGCATGGCGCTCGCCGCGGCGATGGTGACCGACGTGCTGCAGGCGCTGTCGCAGACGAGCGAGATCGGGCTCACGATCGTCGTGAGCAACGAGGAGCGGGTGGCGGCCGCCGCGAGCGGCCTCGCGACGCTCGTCATCGCCGATCCGCGCGAGGAGGGCCAGTCGGCGGCGGCGGCGCTCGGCATCGCCCATGCGCTGGCGGCCGGGTTCGAGCGGACGCTGTGCGTGCCCGGCGACTGCCCTGCGCTCGAGCCCGCCGAGCTGGCGGCACTGCTCGCGCCGGGCGCCGGCTCGGCAGGGCGCGAGGTGGTGGTGGTGCCCGACCGCCACGGCACGGGAACGAACGGGCTGCTCCTGAGCCCTCCCGACGCGATCGCGCCGAGCTTCGGTCCGGGGAGCTGCGAGCGCCATCTCCAGCTCGCGAGGGCCGCGGGCGTCAGCTGGCGGGTGGCGCGCCCGCCCTCGCTGCTGCTCGACGTCGACACGGGCGCCGACCTGGAGGAGCTGCGTAGGAGCCTGAACGGCAGCCGCGCCGGGGCAGCCCGCACGCGCGCGGTGCTCGGCGAGGGTGAGCGCGGCGAGGCGATGCTCACCACCCGCGCGTGAACGAGCGCGCGGCGTGAGCACGCTCAGCGCGCGCAGCCTCCCCGGCATCCCGGAGGTGCGCGAGGGCGACGACATCGCCACGCTCGTGCTCGCCGCGCTCGGCGGCGAGCAGCCGAGCGGCGATGAGGTGCTCGTGATCGCCCACACGATCGTCTCGAAGGCCGAGGGCGCGGTACGGGCGCTCGCGGACGTGCAACCGGGCGAGCGCGCGCTCGCGCTCGCCGCCGGTTGCGAGAAGGACCCGCGGCTCATGCAGGTCGTGCTCGACGAGTCCGAGGAGGTCCTGCGCGCCGAGCGCGTCGTCATCAGCCGCACCCGGCACGGGCTCGTGTGCGCGAACGCGGGCGTGGACACCTCGAACGCCGCAGCGCCCGAAACCGTGATCCTGCTCCCGCGCGACCCCGACGCCTCGGCGCGCGGCATCCGCGCGCGCCTGCGCGAGCTCGCCGGGATCGCCCCCGCGGAGCCCGCGCCGGCGGTGCTGATCGCAGACACGTTCGGGCGCGCCTGGCGCCACGGGCAGACAGACGTCGCGATCGGTCTCGCCGGAATGCAGCCGCTCGACGACTGGCGCGGTCGCAGCGATGCGGACGGGTTGGAGCTGCAGGCGACGTGGCTGGCGGTCGCCGACGCCGCCGCGGGCGCCGCCGACCTCGCGCGCAGCAAGGACTCGCGCGAGCCGGTCGTCCTGGTGGCGGGCCTCGAGCGCTTCATCACCGCCGAGGATGGCCCCGGCGCCGCCGTGCTCGTGCGCCCGCTCGCAGAGGACCTGTTCCGCTAGGAGGGCTCGCGTGCGCCGAGCGCCGACCAGAAGCGAATGAACTCGCGCTCGTGCCCGATCCCGAGCTCGAGCGCCAGCCGCCAGCCTTCCGGGGCGCCGGCGATCCGCTCGCGCAGCTGTTCGTAGTCTGCCAGCCGCCGCCCGTGGGCCTCGACCTGTCCGGGCGCCAGCATCGCCGGATCGGAGCCGAAGAACAGTTTCAGCGTGGCCTGGTCGCGCAGCACGTAGTCCGGGCCGGCCGGCTGCTCGCGCCAAGCCTCGAGCGCCTGCCCGCCGCGTGCGGTGAGCGTGTAGATGCGACGTCGGCGACCGGCCTGCTCGCGCTCCTCCTCGAGCAGGCCCTCCGCTGCCAGCCGTGCGCACTCGCTGTAGAGCTGCGTGTGCGGCACCGACCAGAAGTTGAACGTGCTCCGCTGGGCGAGCTGCTTGAGGTCGTACGGGGTCGCGGGCTGCAGGCGCTCGAGCAGCCCGAGGACGATGTAGGAGGTCTCTGTTAGGCGCGGCGAGGACACGCGGGCATCACGATACGCTACGTGTACGGACCGAACCGTTCGACCTGAACCATTCCGGAGGTACTATCATGTTCTCTTCGCTGGCGGGCATCAGCTCCCCCACCCAGGGCTTCGAGACGCTCGAGCAGGAGGTGTCGGTCGAGGAGCTCCCCCTCGCGCGGCGAGCTGCCGGCGTGGCTATCGGGTTCGCTGCTGCGCACCGGCCCGGCCAAGTTCGAGGTGGGCGGCCAGCAGATGCGCCACTGGTTCGACGGCCTAGCGATGCTGCACCGCTTCGCGGTGGCGGACGGGCGCGTGTCCTACGCCAACAGCTTCCTGGACAGCCACGCCTACCGGGCCGCGCGCGAGCAGGCGCGGCTGGCCTACCGCGAGTTCGCCACCGACCCCTGCCGGTCGCTGTTCAAGCGCGTCCAGACCCTGTTCAGCTCGAGCGCCACCTCCGACAACGCCAACGTGAACGTGGCGCCGCTGGGCGATCGCTTCCTGGCGATGACCGAGACGCCGCTGCCGGTGGTGTTCGACCCGCGCACGCTGCGGACCGCCGACGTCGAGCCCCCGCGCGCGCCCGGCCAGCTGTCTACCGCGCACCCGCACCTCGACCGCTCGAGCGGCGGGATGCTCAACTACGCCGCGCAGCTCGGCCCGCGCAGCCACTACCGCTTCTTCACGCTCGACGCCAGCGGTGCGCCGCGGGTGCTGTGCTCGCTGCCGGTGCGGGAGCCCGCCTACATGCACTCCTTCGGCCTCACCGAGCGCTGGCTGGTGCTCGCCGAGTTCCCGCTCGTCGTGAACCCGCTCGCGCTCGCGCTGTCCGGGCGCCCTTACATCGAGAACTACCGCTGGAAGCCCGAGCGCGGGACGCGCTTCACGCTCGTCGACCGCCGCAGCGGCGCCGCTTGCGGCGGCTTTCGCACCGACGCCTGCTTCGCCTTCCACCACGTGAACGCCTACGAGGCCGACGGCGAGGTGGTCGTCGACGTGTGCGCCTACCCCGACGCGGGCATGATCGAGGACCTCTACCTCGAGCGCCTGCGCGCCGGCAAGCCGGTCGCGAGCGCCGTACTCACTCGCTTCCGCCTGGACCTGCGCGACCGATCGGTGCGCCAGCGAGGCGCTCGCCGAGGAGGGCATCGAGCTGCCACGGATCAACTACCGCCGCTGCAACGAGCGCCCCTACCGCTACACGTGGGGCAACGGCGTCGGGCCGAGCGGGTTCCTCGAGCGGATCACCAAGGTCGACACCCACGGGGGCGACGCGCGCTCGTGGTCGCAGCCGGGCTGCTTCGCGGGCGAGCCGGTGTTCGTCGCGCGCCCCGAGGCCTCCGCGGAGGACGACGGCGTGCTGCTGTCGGTTGTCCTCGATGCGGACGCGGGCCGCTCCTTCCTGCTCGTACTCGACGCCGACGAGCTCGCCGAGATCGGGCGCGCCGAGGTCCCGCACCACATCCCGTTCGGCTTCCACGGCCAGTTCGCGTCTCGGCTGACGCCGGCGTGCACCGCGGCCGCCGGCGCTGCTAGGCCGCCGCCGGCACCTGCGGCGAGGAGCCGAGCGGGTAGCGCCGGCGGATCTCATACAGCGTGGTGCGCTCCGCCGCGGGGCGCCCAGCCCGGTGCGCAGCCGCGACGAGCTCCTCGGGCTCGAGGCGGGTGCCGTGGTAGCTCCCGGCGAGGCGGCTGATGGACTCCTCCATGAGCGTCCCGCCGAGGTCGTTGACCCCCCAGCGCAGCGCCTCGGTGGCGGCGTCGAGGCCCATCTTCACCCAGCTCGCCTGCACGTTGGGGATCGTCTTTCCCAGCGCAAGACGGAAGACCGCCGTGTGCTTGAGGTTCTCCTCGCGCGAGATCTCCTCGACGCCGTGCGTGCGGCCGAGCAGCGTCTGGAACGGGATGAACGACAGCGGCACGAACTCGGTGATGCCGCCGGTGCGCTCCTGCAGCTCGCGAACCACGCGCATGTGCTCGGCGAGCTCCCACGGCTCCTCGATGTGCCCGAACATCACCGTCGCCGTAGAGCGCAGGCCCGCCTCGTGGCTCGCGGCGATGATCTCCACCCACCGCGCCACCGGCAGCTTGTTCGGCGAGATGCGCTCGCGCACACCGTCGTGGAGGACCTCGGCGGCGGTCCCCGGCGTGGAGCCGAGGCCCGCATCCTTCAGACGCGCGAACACCTCCGCGGGAGGCAGGCCGGAGATGTCGCACATGTGCGCGATCTCCATCGGGCTGTAGGCGTGCAGGTGCAGCTCGGTGCCCACCCGCGCGGCGGTGCGCGTGGCGAGGCGCAGCCAGCCGAGGTAGTCCTCGAGCTGCCAGTCGGGATGGATGCCCGACTGGATGCAGATCTCGCTGGCACCGAACGCGATCGCGTCCTCCACGCGCGCGACGAAGTCCGGCTCGTCGTGTTCGTAGGCGTCGGGCGAGCGCTTGCCCTGGCCGAAGCCGCAGAAGGCGCAGCCGACGGTGCAGATGTTGGAGATGTTGATGTTGCGGTTGACGACGAACGTCACCACCTCGCCCGCGAGCTCGCCGCGCAGCTCGTCGGCGGCCTGGCGCATCTCCTCGATCGCGGCGGGGCGCGTCTCGGCGAACATCGCGGTGAGCTCGTCGGGTCCGAGCGCGCCGCCCTCGCGGGCGCGGGCGGTGGCGGCGGCGACGAGGCTCGGACGGATCGGGGCGGGCGGCTCGGTGCGGCCCGATCCGCGGCGCGGGATGAAGCTCCAGTAGTTCGCCTTGATCGTGTCCATCACCCCTCGCGAAAGCCACTCGGGGTCGATGTAGCGGGGGTACACGCACAGCCGCTCGGTGAGCGCGCTGCCCTCGCGCTGGAGCAGCTTGCGCACGCGGTGGGGCGAGGGGAACGGGTGCTCCGGCGAGATGTGGTCCCCGTTCGCGCTGAGCCCACCCAGGTCGGTGGCTCCCGCGGCGACGAGCTCGACCCACCAGTCGGCGAGGTTCGGGGGCACCTGGATCCCGACGTCGGGCATCAGCCTGCGCGCGTGCTCGATCAGGCGCTTCATGTCCTCGATCGTCACCGCACACGCCCACTCGGGCAGTGGCAGCGAGGGCCGTGAGTGCGAGCCGGGGTCCCCGTCGATGCCGGTGAGCCAGTACGCGCGAGCGGCGTCCTCGGCGATCTGCGCGGGCTCGCGCCCGTAGTAGCGCTGGTGGGGCACGAAGTTCTGGAGGATCACCTCCTGGATGTGGCCGTGCTCGGCGTGCAGCGCGGCGATCGCCTCGAGCGAGGCCACCCGCTCCTCCTCGGTCTCGCCGATCCCGACGAGGATCCCGCTCGTGAACGGGATCCGCAGCTCGCCGGCGGCGCGGATCGTCTCCAGGCGCCGCAGCGGGTGCTTCGTCGGCGAGCCCGCGTGCACGGTCTCCATCAGGCGCTCGGAGATCGACTCGAGCATCAGCCCCTGCGACGCCGTCACCTCGCGCAGGCGGGCGAGGTCCTCGCGCTCCAGCACCCCGAGGTTCGTGTGCGGCAGCAGCCCGCGCTCGAGCGCGCGCTCGCACGTCCACACGACGTAGGCGGTGAAGTCCTCGTGGCCGTACTCGCGCAGGCGCGCCGCCACCTCGTCGTTCACCTCGGGGCGCTCACCGGTGAGCACGAGCAGCTCCTTCACCTGCCGGCGCGCCGCGCCGTCGAGGATCTCGAGCACCTCCTCCGGGCTGTAGAGATGGGCCCGGTGCGTGGCGAAGCTGCAGTACTTGCAGTAGCACCGGCAAGTCCGCGACAACGACAGCGTGAGGTTGCGCGAGAAGGTCACCCTGCGGCGCATGGCGGGATTCTATGACGAGTGCGACGCGCAGCCGGTGGCGTCGAAGCTGCGATGCGCTCGCCGGCGGTACTCTCGGTGCCCGAGGCACGCTTGAACGAAAGGGACAGGAGCAAGATGACTGAGAGCGTCAGCGAGAGCGAGAACCCGGCGGTCGGGAGCCCCACGCCGGAGGTGGCCCGTCCCAGGACGATCCAGGACTGGTGGCCGAACGAGCTCGACCTCAGCGTGCTGCACCGGCATTCCCCGCTCTCCGATCCGATGGGGCCCGGCTACGACTACGCGAGCGAGTTCGCGACGCTCGATCTCGAGGCGCTGAAGCGCGACCTCAACGAGCTGATGACCTCCTCGCAGGACTGGTGGCCGGCGGACTATGGCCACTACGGTCCGCTGTTCATCCGCATGAGCTGGCACGCCGCCGGCACCTACCGCATCGCCGACGGGCGCGGCGGCGGCGGCCAGGGCGCCCAGCGCTTCGCGCCGCTGAACAGCTGGCCCGACAACGCGAGCCTCGACAAGGCGCGCCGGCTGCTGTGGCCGATCAAGCAGAAGTACGGGCGCAAGATCTCATGGGCCGACCTGCTCGTCTTCACGGGCAACGTCGCGATGGAGTCGATGGGCTTTCGGACGTTCGGCTTCGGCTTCGGCCGCGAGGACATCTGGGAGCCCGACGAGATCTTCTGGGGGCCCGAGGACACGTGGCTCGGCGACGAGCGCTACAGCGGCAACCGTCAGCTCGCCAACCCGCTCGGTGCGGTGCAGATGGGCCTCATCTACGTCAACCCGGAGGGCCCGAACGGCAATCCTGATCCGGTGGCGGCCGCCACGGACATCCGCGAGACGTTCCGTCGGATGGCGATGAACGACGAGGAGACCGTCGCGCTGATCGTCGGCGGCCACACGTTCGGCAAGACGCACGGTGCAGTGGATCCCAGCACGCTCGGCCCGGAGCCCGAGGGCGCGCCGCTCGAGCAGCAGGGCCTCGGCTGGAAGGGCAGCCTGAGCCTCAACGGCAACGGCGTGCGCATGCTCACCGGCGGCCCGGAGGGGGCGTGGACGAGCGAACCGACGAAGTGGAACAACGACTTCCTCGACAACCTCTTCAAATACGAGTGGAAGCTGGCGGAGAGCCCCGCCGGAGCCAAGCAGTGGACGCCCGAGAACCCCGATCCGGACGACATGGTGCCGGACGCGCACGATCCGTCGAAAAGCTCTCCGGTGATGATGCTCACGACGGACCTGGCGCTCAGGTTCGACCCGATCTACGAGCCGATCGCGAGGCGCTTCTACGAGCACCCGGAGGAGCTCGCCGACGCCTTCGCCAGGGCTTGGTACAAGCTGCTCCACCGCGACATGGGCCCGCTCTCCCGCTACCTCGGACCGTGGGTTGCCGAGCCGCAGGTGTGGCAGGACCCCGTTCCTGCGGTCGATCACGAGCTGATAGGCGCCGATGACGTCGCTGCGCTGAAGCAGCAGATCCTCGCGTCGGGACTGTCGATCGCGCGCCTCGTGGCGACGGCGTGGGCGGCGGCGGCGTCGTTCCGCGGCACCGACAAGCGCGGCGGCGCCAACGGTGCGCGGATCCGCCTCGCGCCCCAGAAGGACTGGGCGGCGAACGAACCGGCCGAGCTGGCGGCGGCGCTCCAGACGCTCGAGCAGGTCCAGCAGGAGTTCAACGCCTCGCAGCCGGGCGCCAAGAGGGTCTCGCTGGCCGACGTGATCGTCCTCGGCGGATGCGCGGCCGTCGAGCAGGCGGCGTCGGACGCCGGGCACGACGTCGCAGTCCCCTTCGCCCCCGGACGCACCGACGCAACGCAAGAGCAGACCGACCCCGAGTCGTTCGAGGTGCTCGAGCCGGAAGTCGACGGGTTTCGGAACTACTTCCGGCCCGGCGCGCCGATGCCGCTGCATCACGGGCTCCTGGACCGGGCCTACATGCTGAGGCTGACCGCTCCCGAGATGACGGCGCTGATCGGCGGCATGCGCGCGCTGAACGCCGGCTTCGAGCAATCGCCGCACGGTGTCTTCACCGACAGGCCCGAGACCCTCACCAACGACTTCTTCGTCAACCTGCTCGACATGGGCACCGAGTGGGAGCCGTCGGAGTCGGCCGAGAACGTGTACGTGGGTCGCGACCGCGCCAGCGGCGAGGCCAGGTGGACCGCCACCCCGGTGGACCTCGTGTTCGGATCGCACTCGCAGCTGCGGGCCCTGGCGGAGGTGTACGCATCCGACGACGCGGGCGAGAAGTTCGTGCGCGACTTCGTCGCGGTGTGGGACAAGGTCATGAACCTCGACCGCTTCGATCGACGCTGAGGCGGCATCCAGCGGCGCGCGCAGGCTCGCCGCGATGAGCGAGCGGAGAGCCGGCGCCGCGCGTGAGGTGCGCCGCGACGAGCGAGCGCGCTAGGGTCGCGCGCCATGACACCGGCTGCCGTATACCTGGCCCGCCACGGCCAGACCGCCTACAACCACGAGGGACGCTTCCAGGGGCAGCAGGCGATACCGCTCGACGCGACGGGACGCGCGCAGGCGCTGGAGCTCGCCGAGCGCGCGGCGAGCTACGGCTTTCGCACGCTGTGGTGCAGCCCGCTGCTGCGGGCGCGCGAAACCGCCGACGCGGTGGCGGCACGCATCGGCCTCGAGCCGCGCGAGGACGCGCGCTTCATGGAGACGGACGCCGGCGACTGGACCGACCGCAGCTTTGAGGAGATATACGCGCTCGCGCCTGCACAGTTCGCCGCCTTCGTCGCAGGCGACCCCGGCTTCGCCTTCCCCGGCGGCGAGTCGTTCGCCGAACAGGGGGTGCGGGTGAGCGCGGCGCTCGCGGACGTCGAGCAGGGCGAGCTGCCGGCGCTGGTGGTCTGCCACGGCATGGTGATCAGGGCGGCGCTCGCCTCTCGTGCGGGCCACCGCGTGGAGCGCTTCGAGCGCGTGCCCAACGCCGCACTCGTGCCGCTCGATCCCGTCGAGGCCGAACACGCGGAGCTCGGCGGCGGCGAGGCCACGACGCCGAGCTGATCGCCCTGCAGCGCCGGCGCGCCTAGGCGCCGAGGAAGCGGCGCAGCGATCGCCTCGCCGCGGGAAGCCGCCGTCCCGCCTCGAGCTCACGGATGGCTATCTCGGATGTCATCGCCGCGAGCAGCTGCGCGGCCGCCCTCGCGTCGGGCAGTGCGAGTGCGGGCGGCGTGCACGTCACCGGAAGCAGCGCCGGCGTGACGCTGACGTGTACCGGCCCAGCCGGCAGTCAGTGCACCGCGGTCGTCCAGCTGGTCGTCGTCGAGACACTGCGCGCAGGGCGCATCGTCGCCCTCCAGGCGGCGCGCCCGCGCACGCGCAAGCGCACGGTGGTGGTCGGCAGCGCCACGGCGGTGCTCGCCGCCGGCCAGACACGGGTCTTGAAGATCGCCCTCAACGGCACGGGCAAGAGCCTGCTCACGCGCTACAAGACGCTGCACGTGGGGCTCAAGGTGACGCAGAAGCTGGGCTCGCAGACGAAGCTCGTCAAGAGCCAGCAGCTCACGTTCAAAGCCCCGCACAAACGACGCTAGAGGCGCGGGCGCGGGCTCACCCGACGCGCTCGAGCAGGCCGGCGACGAGCTGGGCGCCCTCGCGCGCCATCCGCGAGCGCGGAACGACGAGGTCGAACCCGGCCTGCTCGGCGCGGGCGCGCGCATCCGCGTCTACGTGGGCGTAGAAGCCCACCGTGCGCGTGCGGGCGAGCACCCCGTCCGCGTGCAGCGAGCGCACGAGCTCGGCGCCGCCGAGCGAGGGGTCGGTGAGGTCGACGATCAGCACGGCGGGAACCGGGTTCTGCGACAGGCGCTCACGCAGCCGCCTCTCCTCGCCGAGCAGCTCGAGCTCCTCTCCCGCCGCCGACAGCGAGCCCTGCAGGCGCGAGCCGAACATCAGATCGGGGACGAGCGCGAGGACCCGCGCCATCGCTACTGGGCCCGCAGCCGGCGGAACTCCTGCCGCGCGGACTCGGGCCGGCCCCACATCTGCACGACCTCGACGCGACCGGTGCGCGTCTCCCGCAGCGCGAGCTCGCCTTCGATCCCGGCTTCGTCGAGCAGGCGCATGACGCCGTGCACCGTGGGCGCCGCCGCCGCGTGGCCGAAGCGGTGGGCGACGAGCAGCCGCCAGTGCCAGTCGTGGTGCGAGTACGGGCGCGCGTTGCAGCTCGCCAGGTACAGGGCGGCTTCGACGTAGCGCGACTCATCGGCGATGCGCATGTCGAGCTCGATGTCGGTCCAGTCGTCCGCAAGCGAGTCGACAAGCGCCTGGAAGTCCTCGGCGAGGCCCATGACGGGAAGCCTAGCGTGGCTATTCTCGAACCCATGGCAACCGTGCAGGCCCACACGCTCGAGGCGGACCACAGGACGCTCGTGGAGGGCTGCGGCCTGCTCGACCGCTCCGAGCGCGGCAAGCTCGCTCTGACCGGCGCCGGCGCGATCGAGTTCCTCAACGGCCAGGTGACGAACGAGCTGGCGACGCTGCGTACCGGCGAGGGCCGCTACGCGGCGTTCCTCACACACAAGGGCAAGATGCTCGGCGACATGCGGGTGCTGGCGCTCGGAGAGGAGCCGGGCGGGCCGGTGAGCGAGCTCGCACTGGACACCGAGCGCGTCGCGCTGCAGGCGCTGTTCGACATGATCCGCCGCTACAAGATCGGCTTCGACGTGGAGCTGCACAAGCGCACGCTCGAGCGCGCACTGCTGTCTCTCATCGGACCTCGCTCGGCGGCGGTTGCGAACGCCGAGGGTGTGGGAGCGCCCGAGCACTGCAACGGCCCGGTCGCGGTGGACGGCGTGCCGGCGCTCGCCGTGCGCACCGACGTGGGGATCGACCTGCTGTGCGATGCGGGCGAGCGCGAGCAGCTCGAGGCGGCGCTGCTCTCGCGGGGAGCGCTTGCGGTGGGCGAGCCGGCAGTCGAGTGCCTGCGCGTCGAGCACGGCCGCCCGCGCTACGGAGTCGATCTCGACGACACGGTGATCCCGCAGGAGGCGGGTCTCAACGAGCGGGCGGTGAGCTTCGAGAAGGGCTGCTACGTGGGACAGGAGACGGTGGCGCGCCTCTACTACAAGGGCAAGCCCAACCGCCACCTGCGCGGGCTGCGCCTGTCAGAGCCCGCCCAGCCCGGCGAGGAGCTGGTGCTCGGCGAGCGCCTGGTGGGGCGCACCGGCAGCTGTGCCGTCTCGCCCCGCCTCGGGCCGATCGCGCTCGCGCTCGTCCGGCGCGAGGCCGAGCCGGGGAGCAGGCTCGCGGTGGCGGGCGGGCCGGCCGTGGCCGAGGTCGTCGAGCTGCCGTTCGTCGCCGGCTGAGAGACCTTCCGCGCTTCGCAGAAGACGCGTCGCATGGCCGAACAGGAACAGCCCTGAGTGGGCGTCGATGACTTGATCCTGGCCGCGATCCTGCTTGCAGTGGTGGTGGGCATCTGGTTGACGCGGCGGGCGAAACCGGGGCCGTACGTGGAGGAACTCCATCAGCGAGTACTGCGACTCGGAGGCCGACGAGCGGACAGGGTCCTCGCGGTCAACGGGGGGCATCTTTGCCGCCCCCTTTTTCCATGTCCGCGCCCTTGCGCTGCAGCCACCGGCCGAACGCGACCGCCACGAGGATTGCGACCACCAAGATTGCGATACCGATGAGCAACATGGAGAGACATCATGACGCCTACCCCTGTCAAGGGATATCTGTGATCCATCTCACACAAGCAACGATTGCGCGGCACGTATAGTTGCGCTTGTGCAAGTAACTGCGTCGCCGAAGAGCCCGGGCCGCGACGCGGTGACGCGTGACATGTACGCGCTCGCCGCCTACCTGATGCGCACGGCGAACGTGGGCACGTTCGAGGCGATCGCCGAGCTCGACCTCTCTTTCACCCAGATCAAGGCGCTCTGCGCGCTCGACGCCGACGGCGAAGACCGCTCCGTGAAGGCCCTGGCGGATTCGCTCGGTCTCTCGCTTCCCGCGATGAGCCGCGCCGTCGACGGCCTCTACGAGCGTGGGTTCGTGCGGCGCGAGGAGGACCCGGCGGACCGCCGGATGAAGCGCGTAGGCCTCACCGACTCCGGCCGCTCGGTGCCGCAGGCGCTCAACGAGGCGCGCCTGTCCGCGCTGGAAGAGCTGATGAGCTCGCTCGACGAGGACCAGGCGCAGGCGCTCGGCGAGGCGCTCACGCTGATCCTCGAGCGGCGCGAGGAGATCGCGGCGTACCGCCCCGAGCAGAAGCGAGCGCGCCGATGACCGAGCGGATTCGCGCGCTGCGCATGACCGAGGACAACAGACGCTGGTGGGCGCTCGGAGCGATGTGCTTCGCGCTCTTCATGATCATGCTCGACAACACGGTGGTCAACGTCGCGCTGCCGTCGATCCAGCGCAGCCTGAACGCCTCGACGCCGTCGCTCGAGTGGACGGTGAACGCCTACACGCTGTCCTTCGCGGTGCTGCTCGTCACGGGCGGGCGGCTGGGCGACATCTTCGGACGGCGGAAAATCTTCCTCGCGGGCGTCACCGTGTTCGCGCTGGCGAGCGCCGCGATCGGCTTCTCGCCGAGCGACACGTGGCTCGTCGCCTGGCGTGCCGTGCAGGGAACGGGCTCGGCGATGATGATGCCGGCGACGCTGTCGATCATCACGAACGCCTTCCCCGCCACCGAGCGCGGCAAGGCGATCGGCACGTGGGCCGGCGTGTCCGCGCTGGCGCTCGCGATCGGCCCCGTGGTCGGCGGCTTCCTCGTCGAGAACGTCAGCTGGCAGTCGATCTTCTTCCTCAACCTCCCCGTCGCCGCGGGCGCGATCGTGGTGGCGCTGTTCGCGGTGCGCGAGTCGCGCGACGAAACGGTCGCCCGCATCGTGGACGTCCCCGGCGTGCTGATCCTGACCGCGGGCCTCACGGCCCTGATCCTCGCGCTGATCGAGGGCAACGCCTGGCACTGGGGCTCCACGCGCGAGCTCGCGCTGTTCGCCACCGCCGTCGTGTGCCTCACCGGCTTCGTGTTCGTCGAGCGCCGCCAGCCCGCCCCGATGGTGGACTTCGACTTCTTCCGCTCGCGCACGTTCCTGGGCGCCAACATCGTCGCGTTCATCGTGAGCTTCGCGATGCTCGCGATGTTCTTCTTCCTCGCCCTCTACATGCAGAACATCCTCGGCTACACCCCGCTTCAGGCGGGCGTCCGGTTCCTCCCCTCCACCCTGATGATCGTCCTGATCGCACCGCTCGCGGGGCGTCTCGCCGATCGCGTCGGCCCGCGCCCGCTGATGACGTTCGGTCTGCTGTGCGTGTCGGGCGCGCTGTTCTGGGAGTCGCACCTCTCGACGAGCAGCGGCTACGCGGTGCTGCTGCCCGGCTTCGTGATGATGGGCGTCGGCATGGCGTTCGTGATGTCGCCGATGAGCACCGCGGCGATGAACTCGGTCGACCCCGCGAAGGCCGGGGTCGCGTCCGGAATCCTCTCGATGAACCGTATGGTGGGCGGGACGTTCGGCGTGGCGGTGCTGGGTGCGATGGTGGCGACGCTCGGCCGCTCGAAGATCGATGAGCTCCTTCCCGCGCTTCCCTCCGGCGCGCGCGAGCGCCTCGCCTCGAGCCTCGGTTCGGGCGGGGTGATGCACGGCGTGCCCGCCTCGATCGTCGACGCGAGCCACTCCGCCTTCGTCTACGCCCTGCAGTACGGGTTGCGTCTGGGCTCCGCCGTCGCGCTGCTCGGAGCGCTGCTCGCGTGGACGCTCGTCGCACGCCTGCCGGCGGCGGCGAGCGTGCCGACGGCCGATACGGGGCCGGCGCTCGACACCGCACACGCGCTCGACGCCGCGCAGATGCCCGACGCCGCGCAGGCGCCCTCCGGCTCTCACGCCGAGACGGTCCAGGTCTGAGCACCCGTCCGGCGTGCCGCCCGCGGCCGCGACCCCCGGGTAGGATGGGAAGCCGTCCGCTTCCGAACTCCGACCTTCGAGGTAGAGCACACGTGGCTATCGATCTGCAACAAGTCTCCTCTGTAGACGTCGAGCCTGGCGAGCTGCCCCAGACGATGGCGGCATGGGTGATCCGCGAGGAGCGCTTCGGCGAACCCAGGGACGCCTTCCAGGTCGAGGAGATCGAGGTGCCCGAGCCCGGCGCGTTCGAGGTGATCGTGCGCGTGATGGCGGCAGGCGTGAACTACAACAACGTCTGGGCGGCGCTCGGCAAGCCCGTGTCGGTGATGCGCTACGGCGACCACCCCGAGTACGGTCACCACATCGGCGGATCCGATGCCTCGGGGGTCGTCTGGAAGGTGGGCGCGGGCGTCACGCGCTGGAAGCCCGGCGACGAGGTCGTGGTGCACTGCAACCAGGCCTCCTACGAGGACCCCGAGGTGCACGGCCTCGACCCGCTCGCCGCGCCCTCCCAGATGATCTGGGGCTATGAGACGACGTGGGGCTCCTTCGCGCAGTTCGCGAAGGTGCAGGCCCAGCAGCTGCTGCCCAAGCCCGCCGCGCTGACGTGGGAGGAAGCGGCCTCCTACGGCCTCGTCTACTTCACCGCCTACCGCATGCTGATCACCCGCTGCAAGCTCCAGGCGGGCGCCAACGTGCTCATCTGGGGCGCCGCGGGCGGGCTCGGCGTGTTCGCGACGCAGCTGTGCGCCGCCTCCGGCGCGAACTGCGTGGGCGTCGTCTCCTCGGCCGAGAAGGGCGAGCTCGTCAAGCGCCTCGGCGCGATCGACTACATCGACCGCAACGAGTTCGCGGGGATGATGCGCAAGGGCGGCGAGAGCCCCGACGAGGAGAAGGAGCGCTTCAAGGTGTCGCTCGGCTTCGCCAAGCGGGCGAAGGAGCTCCTCGGCGACGCCCCCGACATCGTCTTCGAGCACGTCGGCAAAGCGACGTTCCCCACGTCCGTGTTCACGGCGAAGACGTTCGGGAAAATCGTCATCTGCGCGGGCACGACGGGCATCGACCTGGACTTCAATGTCGCCTACCTGTGGATGCGCCAGAAGGAGATCCTCGGCTCGCACTTCGCCAACGCGTACGAGTGCATGAAGGCGAACGAGCTGATCGAGTCGGGCCGCATCCGCCCGGTGCTGTGGCGCACGCTCGGCTTCGAGGGCGTCGCCGAGGCGCACCAGCTGATGCTCGAAAACAAGCACCTGGGGAAGATCTCGATCCTCGTCGGCGCCGAGTCGGAGGGCCAGGGCAAGACCGCCGACGGCCCCGGCGCGATCCACGCCGAGGTGGGCGCCTGATGGCGGGCACCGTGATCGTTCCGTGGTACGCCACGGGCTTCCGCGCGGACGCCTTCGAGAAGGTGCTGACGGAGGTGGCGGCGGTGGCGCTGCGCTACGGCGCCACCTCCTACAGCGTCTACCGCTCGCGCGACGACCGTTACCGCTTCCAGCAGTTCGCCGCGTTCGAGGACCATCTCGACTGGGAGCGCTACTGGGACGGGCCGGAGATGATCGACTTCCGCGGCCGCCACTCGAGCTGGTACCAGATCCCCGTGCTGTACGGGTGGTGGGACGCCGTCGCCGGCGGCGCCCTCGCCCCGGGCAACGGCCGCGCGAACGGGCACGGCGACGGCGTGCCCGTCGGCGACATCTCCTAGCACCCGCGCCAAAGGCGCCCGAGGCGCCCCGCACGCCCCGACGCCCGCTCAGCCCTGTTCGAGGGGGGCCATCGTCAGCCCCGCACCCTTCAGCTGCTCCCAGTAGTGCTCGGCGGGCTCGCGGTGGCCGTTGTAGACGATCGCCTTGCCGGAGCTGTGGATCACGTTCGCTATCTCCAGCCCGCGCTGGACCGTCACGCCGGGGATGAAGCGCGCGAGCGTGCGTGCGACGTGGTCGAAGGTGTTGTGGTCGTCGTTGCGGACGATCACCTTCCAGGAGCCCCCGAGCCCCGTGCCGGGACCGTCCGTCCGGGGGAGCTCGGTCGTCCGTGCCATCGCCCGGAGGATAGACGCAGCGGCGCGACCGTACAATTGCTCGTATGAGCGCCGACAGGGACCCGCGGCTGCCCGAGCGCGACCGGCCGTGGATGATGCGCACGTACGCCGGGCACTCCACCGCGAAGGCCTCCAACGAGCTCTACCGGCGCAACCTCGAGAAGGGACAGACGGGACTGTCGGTGGCGTTCGACCTGCCTACGCAGACGGGCTACGACCCCGACCACGAGCTCGCCCGCGGCGAGGTGGGCAAGGTGGGCGTGCCGGTGTCCCACCGCGGCGACATGGCGGCACTGATGGGCGGCATCCCGCTCGGCGAGATGAACACGTCGATGACGATCAACGCGACCGCCGCCTGGCTGCTCGCGCTCTACATCGTCGCCGCCGAGGAGCAGGGCGTCCCCGAGGAGCAGCTCCAGGGAACGACGCAGAACGACATCATCAAGGAGTTCCTCGCGCGCGGGACCTACGCCTTCCCCCCCGGTCCCTCGATGCGGCTGATCGCCGACATGGTGGCGTACACGGTGGAGCACGTGCCGAGGTGGAACCCGATCAACATCTGCTCCTACCACCTTCAGGAGGCCGGTGCCACGCCGGTCCAGGAGATCGCCTACGCGATGAGCAACGCGATAGCGGTCCTCGACGCCACGCGCGAGCGCGTCGGCGAGGAGGCGATGGAGCAGGTCTTCGGACGGATCTCGTTCTTCGTCAACGCGGGCGTCCGCTTCGTCGAGGAGCACGCCAAGCTGCGCGCGATGGGGATTCTCTGGGAGGCACTCGGGCGCGAGCGCTACGGCGTGAGCGACCCGCGGCTTCTGCGCTTCCGCTACGGCGTCCAGGTCAACTCGCTCGGCCTCACCGAGGTGCAGCCCGAGAACAACGTCCAGCGGATCGTGCTCGAGACACTTGCGGTCACCCTCGGGCGCGACGCACGCGCCCGCGCGATCCAGCTGCCGGCGTGGAACGAGGCGCTCGGGCTGCCGCGGCCGTGGGACCAGCAGTGGTCGCTTCGCATCCAGCAGGTGCTCGCCTACGAAACCGACATCCTCGAGTACCCCGACATCTTCGAGGGCTCGACGGTGATGGAGCGACTGGTGGCGGAGCTGCTCGAAGGGGCACGCGCCGAGATGGATGTCGTCGCCGAGCACGGCGGCGCCGTCGAGGCCGTCCCGTACATGAAGGCGGCGCTCGTCGACTCCCATCGCGAGCGGCTGCGGCGCATCGAGTCGGGCGAGCAGGTCGTGGTGGGGCAGAACCGCTTCACCGAGACCGAGGAGTCCCCGCTCACCGCCGACGCCGAGGGCGGCATCCTCGTCGTCGACCCCGCGCTCGAAGCCGAGCAGGTCGAGGCTGTCCGGCGCTGGCGCGCCGAGCGCGACCAGGCGGCTGTCGATGAGGCACTCGCCGCGCTCGCGCAGGCAGCCGCCGCCGCGCCGGGCGAGGCGGAGAACCTGATGGTGCCCACGATCGCGGCCGCACGGGCAGGCGCCACAACCGGGGAGTGGGCGCAGACGCTGCGCGAGGTGTTCGGCAGCTACCGCGCGCCCACCGGCGTGGGCGAGGCTGCGGCGGCGCCCGCCGACGCAGACCTCGGCAAGCTGCGCGAGGAGGTGGCACGCCTGGAGGAGCGCCTCGGACGCCGTCCCAAGATCCTCGTGGGCAAGCCCGGGCTGGACGGCCACTCCAACGGCGCCGAGCAGATCGCGGTGCGCGCTCGCGATTCGGGCATGGATGTGGTCTACGAGGGCATCCGCCTGACGCCCGCCCAGATCGCCGCCTCCGCGCTCCAGGAGGGCGTCCACGTGATCGGCCTCTCCATCCTCTCGGGCTCCCATCGCGAGCTGATCCCGGCGGTGCTCGTCGCGCTGCGCGAGTCGGGCGTCGATGTGCCCGTGGTGGTGGGCGGCATCATCCCCGAGCAGGACGTCCCGCTGCTGCGCGGCGCAGGCGTATCTGCGGTTTACACGCCCAAGGACTTCGACATCACCCGCATCATGCGCGAGATCATCGCGCTCGTGGGAGCCGGCGCCGACGGTTCGAGCCTCGCGGCGACGGGCTCCAGCGCAAACGGCTCGGCGTGAGCGGCGACGGCGCCGCCCTCGGAGCGCGCCTGCGCGAGCGGGATCTGGCTGCGGCACCCGCCGCGCTGAACCTGATCGAGAGCAGCGCCACGGCCGATCGCGCGCAGGCGGCGGCGCTTCTCGCCGAGCTCTCGCCGGCGGCGCTCGGGGGCGAGGCGCCGGCGCACGTCATCGGCATCACCGGCCCGCCCGGCGCGGGCAAGTCGACGCTCCTGTCGGCGCTCCTGCGCGCCTGGCGTGGCAACGAGCGCACGGTGGCGCTGCTCGCCGTCGACCCGAGCTCCCGCCGCTCGGGCGGCTCGCTGCTCGGCGATCGCGCGCGCATCGACTTCGATCCCGCCGACCGCGGCGTGCTGATCCGCTCGACCGCCGCGGGCGAGCGGCTCGGCGGCCTCGCGCGCGCGACACGTGCCGCCGCGCAGGCGCTCGCCGCCGCGTTCGATGTGGTGGTGATCGAGACGGTGGGCGTGGGGCAGGCGGAGACGGACGTGGCGGACGTCGCCGACACCGTCGCCGTCGTCGTCCAGCCCGGCGGTGGCGACGTGCTCCAGTTCCTGAAGGCGGGGATCATGGAGATCCCGGACGTGCTCGTCGTCACCAAGTCGGACCTCGGTCAGATCGCGATGCGCACCACCCGCGACCTCACTGCGGCGCTCCGCTCGCTCGGCTCGGCGCAGACGCGCGTCGTCACCGTCTCGGCGATCGCGCCGCCGAAAGGAGTGGACGAGCTGCTCGACGCGCTCGACGAGCACCGCGAGCGCCTTGATGTCCAAGAGCGCCGTGAGCGCGCCCGGCGCTCGGGCGCGCTCACGGACTTCGTCGTCGAGCACGGCGAGGCGGGCCTGCGCGCGCTCGGCGGACGCTCGGGAGCCGAGGAGGTGCTCGCCGCGCAGGACGGGGCGCTCGACTCCCCCGCGCTGCTCGCGGCACTCGAGGAGCGGCTCGCGGTGACCGTCGCGGGCAGCCGCAGCGACGCCTAGGATCGGCCGATGGCGCGTGACCTGCTGATCGTGTTCAGCTGCTTCGTGATCGCCACCGCGGTCGCGGCGGCGCTCGGCGCCGCCAACTTCGGCACCGCGCTCGCGTTCGGGCAGATGGCGTTCGCGGCGAGCACCGTGTATGTGATGCTGCGGCGATGATGCAGCCGTCGATCGCGCTGTTCGCGCCTCATCCCGTGCTCACCGTGACGATCGAGGCGGAGGGCGGGCAGGAGCGCGAGAGCATCCACCTTCACGCGGGCGGACAGGGCGTGTGGGTCGCCGAGATGATCGGACGGATGGGCGCCACAGCGGTGCTCTGCGGGTTCTCGGGAGGCGAGACCGGCACGCTCCTGCGCCCGCTGCTCGCCGCGGCAACCGCGGGCAACGCGCGGCTCGTCTCGACGACCGGCGCGAGCGGCTGCTACGTAACCGACCGCCGCTCAGGCGAGCGCGACGTGCTCGCGATGGTGCTCAGCGATCCGCCGTCGCGTCACGAGCTCGACGAGCTGCTGTCGCTCACGTCCTCGCAGGCGCTTGCCTGCGGCTGGCTGATCGTCACCAACCCGCTGCCCGGCGACGCGCTTCCGCTCGAGTGCTATCGCGAGCTCGTCGCCAACGCGCGCGCGGGCGGCGCGCGCACGCTCGTCGACCTTTCCTCACCGCGGCTGGACAGCGCGCTCGAGGGGGAACCCGATCTCGTGAAGATCAACGACTGGGAGCTCGCCGAGTTCGTGAGCGGTGACGTGTCCACGCCCGAGCGGATGCTCGCAGCCGCTCGGCGCATACGCGACGCGGGCGCGAGAGATGTGGTCGTCACGCGCGGCGAGCAGCCCGCGCTCGTGCTGCATGGCGACGACCCTCTCCAGCTCACACCGCCCCGCTTCGAGCACGGTCACCGGGAGGGCTGCGGCGACGCGATGATGGGGGCGCTCGCCGCCACCTGGGCGCGCACGGACAGCTTCGAGCAAGCACTCGCTTCGGGGGCGGCGGCGGGCGCCGCAAACTTCCTGCGGCGGGGTCTCGGCCACGCCTCGCGCGAGGTCGTCGAGGAGCTCACGCCGGCGGTGACGCTCGAGCGCTGGCCCGCGTCCACCAGCGCCTGAGAGCCGTTAGCGGGCAGCAGCGCCGACGGCCCTCGCGTGGCACGAGGTCACGGTGGCGGGCGCAGGTCCTCGCCGGCGAGGATCGCCGCAGGCGCCCGCGCGATCCACGCCACCAGCTCCGGTGCGCACACCTCCCGCAGCCGCGCGAACGCCGGGCTCAGGCGCATGCTGCGCCCGCCGTGGGAGGAGTGCGCGTCGCTCGCGAGCACGTGCACGAGCCCGTCGCGCGCGAGGCGCAGCACGAGTGCGTCCGGGTCCTCAGGCTGCGCCCGCGCCACGAACTCGGCGGTCCACTGAATGAGGCATCCGCGATCCGCGAGCGCTCGCAGACGATCCTCGAAGTCGGCGCCGGCGTGACGCTCGGGGTGCGCGACGATCACACGCACGCCCCGCTCGGCGAGCAGCTCGATGGTCGCGCCGAGCGCTTCCTCCAGCGGACCCGGTCCGGGCTCGAGCAGGATCCAGCCGCCACCGTCCAGGGAGACGTCGCGCAGCTGCTGAGCGCTCAGGCGGTGCGCCGCAGGCGCAGCGAGCTCGCCGCCCTGCGCGATTCGCACGCCGATGCCCCGACGATCGAGCTCGTCCTGGAGCGCCGCCACGCGGGCGGGCAGCTCCTCGAGCCGGACGTCGTGGTCGTCGCGGATGTGCGGCGTCGCGCACACCACCTCGACGCCGTCGCCCGCCGCCTCGAGCGCCATCGCGACGCTGTCGACGATGTCGAGCGCGCCGTCGTCCACCCCCGGAAGGATGTGGCAGTGCAGGTCGATCACGGGCGCACAAGCCCCTCCCTGCAGCGGGGGCCGCCGCCTGAGAGCCGCCGGGCCGTCACGTCGCCCGCACGCTCGGGTACGCGCGAGCCGCGCTCACGCGCGGCTCATGCGCCCCGATGCTATTTGCGTTTGGCTGTCGTTTTGCGTTTCGCCGCGGGTTTGCGTTTCGCGGTCGTCCGTTTCGTCGTAGCGCGTTTTGCTGCCGGTTTCGCTTTCGCGGTTTTCCGTTTGGCCGTCGACGCTTTCCGTTTCGCGGTCGCGGTCGTTTTGCGTTTCGCGGTGGACGCTTTGCGTTTGGCCGTCGTTTTGCGTTTGGCCGTGGTCGCTTTGCGTTTCGCGGTCGCCGTCGTTTTGCGTTTGGCCGTCGTCGCTTTGCGTTTCGTGGTGGTCGCTTTGCGTTTCGTCGCAGCTTTGGCTTTGGTCGAAGTTCTTTTCGCAGCTTTTTTCGGTCTTTTCGCTACCAAGGCAACCTCTTTCTGAAGGCGGTCGAGATCTCTGCGAGTGGAGGAGCTTAGTTTTTTCGCGTCTTTGCGTGCCTCGCGCAGACGGCGTGTAAGCCTACGACGCGCGTCGGCGACACCGCTGCCGAGGCTGCCGCCGAGCTTGCTGAGATCGGCCTGCGCCTCATCGAGCGACTTGCTGACCCGCGCCACGAGGCGGTCGGCCTCGCGGTAACGAGCGTGCCTGCGCGCGCTCGCGCTCGATCTGGCTTTCGGTTTGGCTTTCGCTTTCGGTCGTCGCCTCTGCGCTGGTGACATCGCTCTTCCTCCCTTTCGCTTCCCCCCGTTCAGCCGGAGGAGTTGGACGGCTACTTCCGGACCCTATGCGCTTTGCGCCGCTCTTTTCCACCCGGCATTCCCCGCAAAGCGCGAAGTGGAGCGGCTGGCTGAGGGGTCGTGGTCGATCCCATCTGCCGGGAGCGTTGCATATGCTCCGGCGGTGGCAACGGGCTGCTTCGTTTCAACAGGGCGATCTCTCGACGAGGCGATCGCGCGCGTGCGCCTCGCCGAGTCGCTCGGATACGAGACGGCGTACATCACGCACATCGCGGGCCGCGAGTCGCTGACGGTGCTCACGGCGTACGCGCTCGCGACGAGCACCATCCGCGTCGGCACGGGCGTGGTGCCGATCTACACGCGCACACCCGCGACGATGGCGCAGACGGCAGCGACGATCGACGAGCTGTCGGGCGGCCGGCTCACGCTCGGCCTCGGTGTCTCGCACCGCCCGGTGGTCGAGGGCTGGCACGGCCAGACGATCGACCGGCCGGTCGCCGAGATGCGCGAGTACGTGGCGATCGTGCGCGCGATCCTCTGCGGCGAGCATCCGCCGGCGGGCGAGAAGTGGCAGACCGGGTTCCACCTCGCCGGGCTCGATACGTGCCCGCAGCTGCCCATCTACATCGCCGCCCTCTCCCCCGCGATGCTGCGGCTAGCGGGCGAGATGGGCGACGGCGTCGTGCTGTGGCTGTGCAACCCCGCCTACATCCGCGACGTCGTGATCCCCGAGGTGCGCGCCGGGCGCGAACGTGCGGGTAAGGAGCTCGACGGGTTCGACGTCGTCGCCGCGGTCCCCGCCGCGCTCACGGACGACCGCGAGGCGGCGTTCGCGGCGATGCGCAAAGACCTCATCCCCTACTTCTCGCTGCCGTTCTACCGCGCGATGATCGAGCGCAGCGGGTTCGCCGCCGACATCGCCGCCTACGACGCCGGAGCCGGCGACCTCGAGGCGATGCAGGCCGGGATCTCGGACGCGTTCATCGAGCAGCTCACCGCGATCGGCGACGAGGGGCAGGTGCAGGAGGGCGTCGCGCGCTACCGCGACGCCGGCGCGAGCTCGCCGTGCGTGGGCCCGATCGCGAAAACAGACTTCGAAGCCACCCTGCGCGCGGGCACCCCCTCCTAGCGGAGCAACCGCCGCAGCGGCACCGCAGCACGTAGCCGCGTCGCCCCCGCTCCCCGGCCTGACCGCTCGCGGCGTGGTGTAACGCGCCGGGCGCTGGGCAGACCGTAGGCTGACGGCATGGGCATCCTCCTCGGCTTTGCGTTCCTCGCGGGGGCGGGCACCGCCCTTTCGCCATGCGTGCTCCCGGTGCTCCCTGCGCTGCTGTCGGCGAGCGGCGTCGGCGGACGGCGGCGCCCGCTCGGGGTCGTGCTCGGCCTGTGCGCGACGTTCAGCGTGACGATCATCGGCCTCGCGAACGTCGTGGACGGGGTGGGGCTCGGCAGCGACCCGCTGCGCAACCTCGCGATCGTCGTCCTGCTCGTGTTCGGGCTGATGCTGCTGATGCCCGCGCTCGCCGCACGCGTCGAGGCGCCGCTCTCGCGGCTCGCGCGCTTCGGGCCGCGGACCTCGGGCGACGGGTTCGCATCGGGTCTGCTCGTCGGCGGCGCGCTCGGCTTCGTGTACACCCCGTGCGCGAGCCCGATCCTCGCCGCGGTGATCTCCGTGGGGGCCGCCACCGGCAGGACCGTCGCCATCGCGATCGCCTATGCGGCGGGCTCGGCGGCCGTCCTGCTCGCGCTCACGCTCGGCGGGCGGCGGGTGTTCGACCGCGTGCGCCGCGCCGGCCGCGGCCCGGCGCTACAGCGCGTGCTCGGCTCGATCATGCTCGCGACGGCGCTGGCGATGCTGCTCAACCTCGACGTCAACTTCGACCAGTTCGTGGCGCAGCACATCCCGAACGTCAACCTCACCGCCTCGCTCGAGTGCTCCCCGACGGTCACCGGGCGCCTCCATCAGATCACCGGCCGCCGCCCGCGGTTCGCGCCCGCCAACGGCTCGTCGGCATGCGGCGGCTCGGGGAGCACGCTCGCGCCCGCCGCAGCCAACGCCGGGCGCGCGAGCCTGCTGGCGGACGCCGCGGCGCTGCCGAACCTCGGAGCTGCACCCGAATTCAGCGAAACCGAGCGCTGGTTCAACACGCCCGCCTCGCGTCCGCTGTCGCTGGCGTCGCTGCGCGGGCACGTGGTGCTCGTGGACTTCTGGACCTACACGTGCATCAACTGCATCCGCACGCTCCCCTATCTGAAGGCCTGGGACGCCGCCTACCGCCGCGACGGTCTCGTGGTCGTCGGCGTCGAGACTCCGGAGTTCCCCTTCGAGCGCAGCGCCGCGAACGTCGCCAACGCGATCAGCCAGTTCGGCCTGCGCTACCCGGTCGTGCAGGACAACAGGATGGGAACCTGGAACGCGTACGGCAACGAGTACTGGCCCGCGGACTATCTCATCGACACCGCCGGCGACGTCCGCTACGCAGCGTTCGGCGAGGGCGACTACGAACGTACCGAGACGGCGATCCGCGCGCTCCTGGCTGCGGCGGGCGAGCAGGTGAGCGCCCGCGGCCGCGAGCGCGGCGTGATCGTGCCCTCGCGCGAAACGACACCCGAGACCTACCTCGGCACCGACCGCGCGCAGGGCTGGCTCGACGGCCCGCTGCCCGGCACCCACGACTACGGCCAGGCCACCGCCGGGAGCCTCCCGCTGAACGCCTTTGAGTTCAGCGGCACCTGGACGATCTCCGGCCAGCCCGCCCTCGCCGGCGCGAACGCGGGCATCGACGTGGGCTTCCAGGCGCGCAACGTGTACCTCGTCCTGAGCTCCCCGGGAGGACGGCCGCTGCCCGTGCGCGTGATGCTCGACGGCCGCCCGATCGCCGCGGCGGACGCGGGCGCGGACGTCCACGGCGGGGTCGTCACCGTCAGCCGCCAGCGCCTCTACGCGCTCGTCGCGCTGCCCGCGCTCGGCAGGCACCGGCTGTCGCTGCGCTTCGCCCCGGGCGTGACCGGCTACGCGTTCACGTTCGGCTAGCGCGCTCGCCGCGGGGTGGCGGCACGAGCGCTGCGACGGCCTCGCGGCGGTCCCCGAGGGATGCCGCGAGGCCAGTCGCACTCAGCCTGCGATCAGTGTTTTTTGTGTTTGATTTTCGGGATGCACGTGTGGAACGTGCGCGTGTCCTCATACGTCTTGCCGCTCGACGTCGAGGCGACGAGCTCCACTTTGAACGTGCCCTTCGGCAGACCCACCAGGCTGAGCGTCGTGCCGCCGTGGTGCAGGCTCGCGGTCTTGGCGAGTTTGTCGTTGATGTAGACCTGCACTTTCACCAGGTTGCTCGGCCCTTTCGGGTGGATGGCGAATTTGCGTTTGCTCGCGCATCCTTTGATCGACCGCAGGTTGAGGTTCTTCTTCGCCGAGACGATCAGGACCTCGCTCCCGCATGGGCTCGACGACGGGGCGTTCACCGAGTCGCCGCTGTAGTTGGCGACCCAGTAGTACGTCCCCACCGCCGGTTTCGCTGCCGCCGAGGGCCCGGCCACGCCGCCGGCGACGAGCGCGGAGCTCGGCGTACCCGCCGGGATCGTGCATTTCTTGTCCTTGTAGAGCACGTACGTCACCGCCCCGGTCGCGGTTTTCGCGAGGGGGCCGGCGATCGCGGCTTTGTCGGTCACCGCGGTGCCGACGAGCACCGGGATCGACGGGCCGGTGATGCCGCCACCGGTCTGGGCCGTGCTCGTGGTGGTCGGCGCGAGCACCGTGAGGATCTCACTGCCGCACGAGCTCACCGCCGCCTGGTCGCCGAGGCTGCCGCCATAGCTGGCCTGCCAGTAGTAGGTGCCCGGGGCGAGGGATGCCACCGCCGCCGACGGTCCGGCTATGCCGGCCACCATGGCGGCGCTGCCCGCCGCCGCCGCAAGGGTTTTGCAGCCGGGGTCGCTGTAGACGTGAACGTCACTTTGCCCCCCGTGGTGCCTGGCTCGCGCCGGTCAGCGTCGCCGTGTCGGTGACGGGCGTGCCCTGCAGGACTGCTCTGGTGGACGACAGGGTCGTCTCAGCGTCGCGGCGGCACCGAAGCCGCCCACCGGAGGCGACTCGAGCGAGAAGTACGTCGACTCGCCGGGCGGGATCGCGGGCGAGAAGTTCACGACGCCCGCTGCCGAATTCGAACGTGCCGAAGTCGGTGATGTTCGTGAAGTAGGACGTCGGCACCCTCGTAGCCGCTGATCGCACTGCCGTTTCGCCGATACCCGTCGAGGAAGATGCCTGTCGGCGAACATGCTTTTTGCCGGCTCACCCGCCGGTTCGGGGAAGCCGCATCGGTGCATGAGCGTCGGTTCCGGACATTTTTCGCCTCTGTGTGGAGCGGTTTTTCTTTGCCGCTCGTTTCCGGAGGACACGCAGCCGGACGGGATCGGGTTGCTCGCCGGGGCTGCAGATGCCGTCGTTCTCGAAGCCGAACAGGGGCGCTTCCGCCGAGATCGGGAGCGAGGTGATCGGTTTGGAGGAGTTGTTCTGGACGCCGATGAGCGCGTCCTCGATCGCCCTCGTACGGTTCCTGCGTCGCGTCCTGTTCGACACGACGTTTCGGCGTCGGTGACCGTGGACAGGAACTGGCAGCTCGTGTCTTTGTCGACCGGAGGGCATTGCGTGAACGCCGCGCTCGCCCCTCCCGGCGCGATCAGTAGTAGCCCGAGCGCAAGGCATGCGCCCAGTAGAACCGCGGTTCGCCGCATCGTTGCCTCCCTGAGGTTTCTCGCCGGGTCGCGATCCCTCCGCGACCCCCAGTGTGTCGCGGGAATCTACACGCTGCCACACCCGCATTGCGCCGGTAGTGGACGCTTAGGCGAAGCGTTCTCCGGTGCGAGCGGGAAAGCGAAGCCCTGCCGCGCGCCCGCGCGCGCCGCCCGCAGCCGCCTACAATGGCCGCATGGAGGGCTCGATGGCTGAGACAAGCGCCCGCAGCTGGCTCCGCTGCTACCGGTGCTGGTCGCAGGATCTGGAGGTACAGGTCCACTACGAGGGGATCCACAAGATCGACCCCGAAACCGGAGAGCGCGCGGAAGTGGTGGACGAGCTGCAGGAGGCGGTGGTGCAGTGCCTGGACTGCATGCACGACCAGCCCCACCTCGGCTTCGCCAACGGCCGCGTGGAGCCGATCGAGGACCGCTGGGAACGGATGATCGCCGGCACCCCGTGGGTGGCGTCGTGCACGGTGGCGGTCGACTCCGAGGACGTCGAGAGCTGCTCGGGCCCGGAGGCGGGCGACGCCCTCTCCTATGCCGCCTTCGGCGACCATGGCGTGCGCGAGTTCTTCACGCACGTGCGCTTCCACAAGCACGAGGAAGACTCGCGGATCATCGTGCACCTGCTCGTCGAGCTGTACGCGCGCTCGCTCGAGGAGGCGACCGAGGTGCTCGAGTCCTCAGCGCGCGGCGCGCTGACGATCACCTCGCTCGCCGAGGAGTCGCGCCCGCCGGCCGCCGCCGGCGAGACGCACGGCCACGAGTAGCCGGCGAGCAGCTAGCCCGTGCTCGCAGGCGACAGGCGCATCACCGGGATGCGCCGGATGCCCGTCGTGCGGCGTTCGTAGTCGGTGTAGCCGCGGTAGACCTTCTTCGCGAGCTCGAACAGGCGGTCGCGGTCCTCGCCGGTCGCCTCGCGCGCGAGGTAGGGCGCGGAGCGCCCCCTCACCTCGAGGCGCACGTCCGGGTTGGCCTTCAGGTTGTAGTACCACGCCGGGAACTTCGGCCGCCCGTAGCTGGAGGCGATGAGGATGACGTCGCCGCCGTCGTTGAAGTAGAGCAGCGGCACGGTGCGCTCGACGCCGCTGCGCGCGCCGCGCACCACCACGAGCACGATCGGGATCTGGCCGAAGGCGTGGTCGACGTGGCCGCGCGTGGCGCGCAGCAGCCACGGATCCACGCGGGCGCCCAGCTGCGAGGAGTACCACGTGCCCGCCTTCGTCAGCGCGAAGGCGAACAGCGCGCGCCTGAACGGCGAGCTCGAGATCGCCTCGGGGTCGACGCGCGGGATCGCGTCGGGCATCGGCTCAGCCGAGCCGTTCCTCCAACGCCTTCAGCTGCGCGTGCAGCTCGTCGGGTAGGTGGTCGAACTTGGCGAAGTGCTCGTGGAACTGGGGGAGCTGCGCCTTCCACTCCTCGGGGTGGATCCTCAGCAGCTCCGCCATGTCCTCTTCGGAGACGTCCACGCCGCGTGTGTCGATGCCGTCGGGGCCGACGGGCGGGACGAGCCCGATCGGCGTCTCGCTCGCCGCGCCGTGACCGGCGCAGCGCGCGAACACCCACGCGAGGACGCGCGAGTTCTCGCCGAAGCCGGGCCACAGGAAGCGACCGTCGGCGTCCTTGCGGAACCAGTTCACGTAGAAGATCTTCGGCAGCTTCGCGCCGGAGGTGCGCCCGATCTCGAGCCAGTGGGCGAAGTAGTCCGCCATGTTGTAGCCGAGGAACGGCAGCATCGCGAAGGGGTCGAAGCGCAGCTCGCCCACCGTGCCGGCGGCGGCGGCGGTCTTCTCGGAGCTCATCACCGAGCCGAGGAACACGCCGTGCTCCCAGTCGCGCGCCTCCGTCACGAGCGGCACGACCGTCGAGCGGCGCCCGCCGAAGAGCATCGCGTCGATCGGCACGCCGGCGGGATCCTCCCACTCGGGCGCGATCGCCGGGGTCTGGTCGGCGCGCACCGTGAAGCGCGCGTTGGGGTGCGCCGCGGGCTTGTCGGCGGCCGGTGTCCAGTCGTTCCCCTGCCAGTCGATGAGATGAGCGGGCGGCTCCTTCGTGAGGCCCTCCCACCAGATGTCCCCGTCGTCGGTTTTCGCGCAGTTGGTGAAGACCGCGTCGTGCGACACCATCTTCACGGCGTTGGGATTCGTCTTCTCCCCCGTCCCCGGCGCGACGCCGAAGAAGCCCGCCTCCGGGTTGATCGCGTACAGCCGCCCGTCCTCGCCGAACTTCATCCAGGCGATGTCGTCGCCGATCGTCTCCACCGTCCAGCCCTCGAGCGTGGGGATCAGCATCGCGAGGTTGGTCTTCCCGCAGGCGCTCGGGAAGGCTCCTGTCACGTACTTCACCTCGCCCTCGGGCGAGGTGAGCTTGAGGATCAGCATGTGCTCCGCCATCCAACCCTCGTCGCGCGCCATCGCCGAGGCGATCCGCAGCGCAAAGCACTTCTTGCCCAGCAGCGCGTTGCCACCGTAGCCGGAGCCGTAGGACCAGATCTCGCGGGAGTCGGGGAAGTGGACGATGTACTTGTTCTCCGCGTTGCACGGCCACGGCACGTCCTCGGCGCCGTCTGCGAGCGGCATGCCCACCGAGTGCAGGCACGGCACGAACGTGCCGTCGTTGCCGAGCGCTTCAAGCGCGCCCTTGCCCATCCGCGTCATCACCCGCATGCTCACCGCCACGTACATCGAGTCGGTGAGCTGCACCCCCACGTGGCTCTTGTCCGAGCCGAGCGGACCCATCGAGAACGGCACCACGTACATCGTGCGCCCGCGCATCGAGCCGCTGAACAGCTCGATCAGGCCTTCGCGCATCTCGCCAGGCTCGCGCCAGTTGTTCGTGGGGCCGGCTTCGGCCTCCGTGCGCGTGCAGATGAACGTTCGGTCCTCCACCCGCGCCACGTCGCCGGGATCGGAGAGGGCGAGATAGGAGTTGGGACGCTTGGCGTCCGCGAGCCGCTCGAACGTCCCTGCATCGACGAGCGCCTGGCAGAGCTTGTCGTACTCCGCTGCCGACCCGTCGCACCAGTGGATCTCATCGGGTTCGGTCATCGCCGCGACCTCACCCACCCAGGCCAGGAGACGCTCGTTCTTGGTTGGTGCGTGCGCGGTCGTGTTCATGGATCCAAGCGACTCCTTCACTTCGGGAGACGGCGGCGGCAGGCGGACCTGCGGCCGGTCTGCAACTGGGCCAAAACGGGAAAACGCCCTGTCGGGCGATTGCGGAAGCGTACCGCACGCCCGCCGAGCGCCGAAAACGCCTGGCCCGACGGCCGCCCGCGGCCACTCGCCGCGGCCCGCAAGCCGCTGCTAGTCGCCGTTGCCCGGGTACTTGCGCGGCACCAGCACGAGCCGCTTGAACTCGGCGACGAGCACGCCGTCCTGGTTCAGCACGCGGGTGTGCACCTTCACCGTGCCCCTGTCCGGCTTGGACTGGGACTCCTTCTTCTCGAGCACCTCCGACTCGCAGAACAGCGTGTCGCCGTGGAACACCGGCGCCGGGTGCTTGAGCTCTTCGGTGGCGAGGTTGGCGATCGCCTTGCCGCTCACGTCGCTCACCGACATCCCGAGGGCGAGCGAGTACACGAGCGGGCCCACCACGACGTTGCGCCCCTGCTGCGAGTTGCGCGCGTAGACGTCGTTGATGTGCAGGGGGTGGTGGTTCATCGTCAGCAGGCAGAACAGGTGGTCGTCCGCCTCGGTGACGGTCTTCGCGGGCCAGTGCTTGTACACCGCGCCCACCTCGAACTCCTCGAGATAGCGGCCGTACGGATGGGCTCCGCTCGCCTCGCGCGCTGCCTGCTCGGTCTCGACGGAAGTGGTCGTCTCTGGCATGGGTCTCCTTGGATGATTGCGTGAGCAACTCTAGAGGCTCGGACGCGGCGCGGGCGAGCCGCCGGCTGGTGCTGCACGGGCTCCAGCGGCCCCACGACGCCGCGGGCAGCGACGCCGCGGCGGTACCGTAGGGGCGTCAAGACCACACAGGAGAGCCCCTTGCGCAACCCCCGCGATTTCTACAAGCCCCTCGCCATCGACGCACCCGAGCCTGCGCGCGAGATCCCGTTCAAGCCTTCCCGGATGATCCACTTCATGGACTTCTCGAACCCGAAAATGGTCGAGAAGACGCCGGACCTGGCGCCGAAGGTGGACATCCTGCTCGGCAACCTCGAGGACGCGATCCCGCTCGAAAAGAAGGAGGCGGCGCGCGCGGGGCTGATCAAGGTGGGCAAGGAGATGGACCTCGGCGAAACCGCGCTGTGGACGCGCGTCAACGAGCTCGCCTCGCCGTTCGTGCTCGACGACCTGACCCAGCTCGTCGCCGAGATCGGCGACAAGCTCGAGGTGGTGATGATCCCGAAGGTGGAGGGACCCTGGGACATCCACTACGCCGACCGCCTGCTCGCGCAGCTCGAGGCCAAGGCGGGGCTGGAGCGCCCGCTGCTGATCCACTGCGTGCTCGAGACCGCCCAGGGCGTCGCCAACGTCGAGGAGATCGCGAGCGCGAGCCCTCGCATCCAGGGCATGAGCTTCGGCCCCGCCGATCTCGCCGCCTCGCGCCGCATGAAGACGACGCGGGTGGGCGGCGGCCATCCCGGCTACCGCACGATCGCCGATCCCGACCCGGACGACCCCGACGCGCCGCGCCCTAGCTACCAGCAGGACCCCTGGCACTACTCGATCGCGCGCATGGTGGACGCCTGCACCTCCGTGGGCGCGCTGCCCTTCTACGGCCCGTACGGCGACATCAGTGACGAGGAGGGCTGCGAGACGCAGTTCCGCGCCTCGTTCCTGCTCGGCTGCGTCGGCGCGTGGTCGCTGCACCCCGGCCAGATCGCGATCGCCAAGCGGGTGTACTCGCCGGACCCCGACGAGGTTGCCTTCGCGAAGAAGGTGATCGAGGCGATCCCCGACGGCCGCGGCGTCCACATGATCGACGGGAAGATGCAGGACGACGCCACGTGGAAGCAGTGCAAGGTGATGGTGAACCTCGCCGAGATGCTCGCCCGCAAGGACCCGGAGCTCGCCGAGGCGTACGGCTTCGCGCCCGCGGCGGTGTGAACGGGCTGCGGGCGGCTGCCGCCCGCTCGCGAACGCGTCCGCGTCAGCGCGGGCCCGGTCTCGGTATTCCGCTTAGAGCCCGCGTCAGCCGCCGCCCCGCCCGCTAACTTCGCAGCGTGTGCGCGTGCCGTACGACGGCTGCAGCCGTCGGGATCCTGTTGTGCGTCCTCGGCGTCGTGCCCGCTTCCGCCGCAGCGGGTGAAACCGCCACGCAGCCGTTCACGAGCGCGGGCGAGCACGCGTTCACCGTTCCCGCGGGCGTCACGAGCCTGCACGTGCTCGCGGTCGGCGGCCACGGCGGCGCCGGCAACGGCGGCGCGGCGGGCGGCCTCGGCGCCACTGCCACCGCCACGCTCGCGGTCACGCCGGGCGAGATCCTGTACACGGAGGTCGGGGGCGACGGACAGGGGGTGAGCCTCACCCCCCTCGAAGAAGGCTTCGGCGGGTACGGCGGCGGCGGCAGCGGAGCCTTCGTGTTCGTCCTGCTGGGTGCAGTGCCCTCCGGCGGCGGCGGCGGCGGGGCCTCGGATGTCCGCACCTGCTCGGCAAGCGAACCCGCCTGCAACTCCCTTGGCTCCCGGCTGCTCGTCGCCGCGGGCGGTGGTGGCAGTGGCGGAGCGAGCTCGGTCGGCAGCGTTCAGACCAACGGCGGCACCGGCGGCTCGGCGGGCTTCGCGGGCAACACGGGCAGCGGTGACGGGTTCGAGCCCGCCGGCACGGGCGGCGGACCGGGGACGGCCGGCGCCGGCGGCGCCGTCGGCAACGGCGGCGGCAACGGCACCGCCGGATCGCTCGGAATCGGCGGCGACGGCAACGGAGCGATCCTCATCGGCGGCGGCGGCGGGGGCGGCGGCGGCGGCATCTACGGAGGCGGCGGCGGCGGCGCGGGGAGCGGCGAACCGACCGCCAAACGCGGCTCCGGCGGCGGCGGGGGCGCCGGCGGCTCGTCGGGTGTGCCCGCGGGCGCCGGCGGCGTCTCGGGCTTCTCGCTGCTGGCGAGCGAACCCGGCGCCGAACCGCAAGTGACGCTGTCCTGGACGCGGCCCGCGCCGGCGGCGAGCACCGGCGCGCCGAGCGCGATCACGAGCTCGGCGCCACCCTCACCGGCACGGTCAATCCGAACAACTCGCAGATCACCGACTGCCACTTCGCGGTGTCGAACGGCGCGTCGCTGCCGTGCGCCGAGCAGGTAGGCGGTGGCGGGACACCGGTGGCCGTCACCGCGACGCTCGGCGGCCTCTCCCCCACCACCGCGTACACCGCCACGCTCGTCGCTGCGAGCGCGCAGGGATCGACGAGCGGCACGCCCGTCGCGTTCACGACGCAGAGTCCCGGTCCGCCGGGCGGCTCGGGGCTCACGGTGAGCAGCCTGCGGCTGAGTCCCAGCCGTTTTCGCCGCGGCAGGCGCGCGGCGACGATCGCCGCGCGCAAGGTTTCGAGCGCCACCACGATCTCGTTCACGATCTCCGAGGCGGCAACCGCGACGTTGAGCTTCGAGCGCGCCGGGGCGGGGGTCCTCGCCGGCCGCCGCTGCGTGGCGCGCTCGCGGGCGCACTCGCGGGGCAAGCGCTGCACGCACTACACCCGCGTCGCGGGCACCGTCGCGCTGCCCGCCCACGCCGGCGCCAACCGCATCAGCTTCGACGGCGTGCTCACGGGCGGCGCGAAGCTTCCCCCGGGGGCTACCGCCTGTCGCTCGGCGCGAGCGCGGGCGCCGCGACGGCGCGCGCCGGTCAGCACCCCACCTTCACCCTGCTCAAATGAGCTCCCGCGGGCGCATCGCGCCGCGCCGACTGACGGGGGCCGTCGCGGTGGCTGCGGCCGCCGCGCTGCTGTGGGCCCCGGCGGCGGCGCACGGCTCCTCTGTCCAGGCGGGCGAGGGCGTGGTGAGCGCCGTGCTGAGCTACCAGCAGAGCGCCGACAGCTTCGGCAACGCCACGTTCAGCGGCCTCGAACTGCGCGTCGCGAGAGCCGGGACGACCGTCTACGCCAAGCCGGTGACCTCGACCTACTGCCCCACCGGCTGTGCCCTCGAAGGCCTCGGCCCGGGCGGACCCGGCCCCCTGCAGGTGGCTGACCTCGAAGGGAGCGGGGAGCCGGCCATCGTGCTGCACCTGTACACGGGCGGTGAGCACTGCTGCGAGATCCTGCAGGTGTTCACATACGACGCGAGCACCGGCTCCTACGCCCTCGCCGAACGCGACTTCGGCGACGCCGCCGACCGGATCGCCGATGTCGCCGGCGACCGCCGCCTCGAGATCGAGTCGGCCGACGACCGCTTCGCTTACGAGTTCACCTCGTTCGCCTTCTCCGGCCTGCCGCTGCAGATCTGGCGCGTGCAGGGAGGCCGCTTCGTGGACGCCACGCGCGCCTTCCCGAGGGCGCTCGCCGCGGACGCCGCACGCCAGTGGGCGGCGTTCCTCGCCAACCGCCGCCACGGCCTCGGCCTCGGCTTCATCGCCGCCTGGACCGCGGACGAGACGCTGCTCGGACGGCGTACGGCGGCTGAGCGCAGGCTCCGCTCCGAAGCGCGGCTTCACCGGCTGCGCAGCGGCGACCGGCTGAGCCCGGGCGGTCTCGCGTTCGTCGCCAAGCTGAACCGCTTCCTGCGCCGGGCGGGCTACGGCTAGATCGCGCTCGCCGAGCGACGCGACCGCCACGCGAGCTGCGACCATTGGCTTCGATGGTGAGCCGCGCTCGACATCTCAGCCGCAGTGCCGCCCGCGCCGCGACGCTGCTGCTGGCTGGTCTCGCGTCGTCGGGCGTCGCCGGAGCCCTCGCGGCTCCCCCGCGGATCGCGCTGACGCCGAGCACCGTCCATCGCGGCGGCAGCATCCGGGTCCACGGCACGCTCTCCGGGTGCCCGGTGGGCGACCAGGTGACGCTGCTGTCGCGGGCATTTCCCGCGACGCATCGATTCGCGGGCGTGCCCGCCGTGTACGCGCGAGTTGGCAGGGGCGGCGCCTACTCGGTGGGCATCCGCATCCCCGCCGCCCGGGCGCCCGGGCGCTACAGCGTGAGCGGCCGCTGCGGCGGCGGCAACCTCGGCGTGTCGGTGACGCTGCACGTGCTCGCCTGAGCGCCCCGCAGCGCCCGCCCGGCGTGTCGTTGTAGGCTTGCGCGCCGCATGAGGTTCTTCGAGTTCGAGGCGCGCGAGGTCGTCAAGCGCGCCGGCATCCCCGTCACCGACTACGGCTTCACCACCGACGCCGCCGAGGCGCGCTCGATCGCCGAGCGGATCGGCGGCCCCACTGTGATCAAGTCGCAGGTGCTCACGGGCGGGCGCATGAAGGCGGGCGGCGTCAAGTTCGCGGACACGCCCGAGGAGGCGGAGGCCCATGCCCGCGACATCCTCGCGCTGGAGATCAGCGGCCACATGCCGCGGGGCGTGCTCGTCGACCCGAGGGCGGAGGTGGAGCAGGAGTACTACGCCGGCGTCGTCTGGGACGGAACGCGCAAGCAGCCGGTCATGATCTTCTCGCCGGTGGGCGGCATCGACATCGAGCAGGTCGCCGAGGAGCAGCCCGACAAGGTCGGGCGCCGGCACTTCTCCAACATCCTGCCGTTCTCCGAGTTCGAGGCGAAGGAGGTGATCGCCTCCACCGGCGTCACCGGCTCGGCGCTCAACCGGCTCGTCCCGATCGTCACCCGGCTCGCGCGGCTGTTCGTCGAGAACGACATGATCCTCGCCGAGATCAACCCGCTCGGGCGGCTCCCCGACGGCTCGTTCGTGGCGCTCGACGCGCACATGGACATCGAGAACGAGGCTCGCGGCCGCCACGCGAAGCTGCTCGCGGAGCTCGGCGTGGGCGAGGAGGAGACGCGCCAGGCGCGCGAGGCGACGCCGTTCGAGCTCGCGGGCGAGGAAGTCGACGCCCAGGACCACCGCGGCGTGGCGGGCAACGTCACGGAGTTCGATGGCAACCTCGGCCTCGTGATCGGCGCCGGCGGCGGATCGCTCACGCTGTTCGACGCCGTTCGCGCACACGGCGGCAGGCCCGCCAACTACTGCGAGATCGGCGGCAACCCCTCGGTGGCGAAGGCCTGCGGCCTCGCCAAGCTCGTTCTGCAGAAGCCCGGGGTGGACAAGATCGCGGTGATGATGTCGATCGTCTCGAACACGCGCGTGGACATCGTCGCGCGCGGCGTCATCAAAGCCTGCCTCGAGCTCGGGTACGACCCCGCCGAGCGGATCGCGATCTTCCGCATCCCGGGCGCCTGGGAGGAGGAGGGCTTCAAGATCCTCGAGAAGTACGGCGTCGACTACGCCGATCGCTCGGTGTCGCTCAACGAGGCGGCGCGCCGTGCGGTGGAGAAGATCCAGGGAGCGCCGGTGTGAGCATCCTGATCGACGCCGACACGACGTTCATCGTCCAGGGGATCACCGGCCGCGAGGCGGTCAACCTGACCCGCGAGTGTCTCGACTACGGCGCCGGAGCGAAGGTGGTCGGCGGCGTCACGCCGGGGCGGCTCGGTCGCGAGGTCCACGGCGTGCCGGTGTTCGACACGGTCGCCCAGGCCGTCTCGCACCACGGCGGCCCGATCGACGGCTCCGTCGTCACCGTGCCTCCGGCGTTCACGAAGGACGCCGTGTTCGAGGCGATCGAGAACGGAATCAAGCTCGTCGTGATCGTCACCGAGCGGATCCCGCGCCGCGACGTCGCCGAGATGGTGGAGCTCGCGACGCTGCGCGGCGCGCGCATCATCGGCCCCAACTGCCTCGGCATCATCGTCCCCGACGTCATCAAGATGGGCGGCATCGGCGGCCCCGCGCGCAACGCCGCGCAGGCCTACAAACCCGGTCCGATCGGTGTGATCTCGCGCTCGGGAGGGATGACGACGGAGATGTCCTCCACGCTCAGCGCAGCCGGGCTCGGCCAGTCCACAGCCGTCTCGATCGGCGGCGACGCGATCATCGGCTCGACGTACGCCGAGCTGATGCCGCTGTTCGAGGCGGACGAGCAGACGCAGGGGATCGTCATCTACACCGAGCCGGGCGGCCGCATGGAGGCCGAGCTCGCGCGCTGGGTCACCGACAACGACTCGCGCCTGCCGATCGTGGCGTTCATGGCGGGCCGCTTCATGGACGAGATGCCGGGGATGAGCTTCGGCCACGCCGGCACGATCGTCGAAGGCAAGGAGGACACCGCCTCCGAGAAGATCGCCCGGCTCGCCCAGGCGGGCATCGTGGTGGCGGAGCGCATCGAGGACATCCCCGGGATGATCCGAAACAAGATCGCCGAGGGCAGCGCCCGCGGCGCCTCCCAGGTGGGAGCGCAGTGAGGAGCGACGGGATCTTCATCGCGATAGACGTCGCCGACGACGCGGCGGGCGACGCGGAGCTCGCGGGCAAGCTCAGCGAGGCGTGCCCCGTCGACATCTTCGCCCAGGACGGCGGCGGCCGGTTGCGCATCGTCGAGGAGAACCTCGACGAGTGCGTGCTCTGCAGGCTCTGCCTGGACGCCGCTGCGGACTGGCACGCGGGCACGGTGAAGGTCATCAAGCTCTACGACAACGAGGCGCTGCTCGCCTGAGCGCCCGGCGCGACGCGGGCGCCGTCCGGCGCCCGCCAGGCCGCGGCGGCGCCTTCACCTCCCGTTCACGCCGGCGCCGCCGGGCACCCGCCCGGGCACGGCGGCGCCTTCACCTCCCGTTCACGCTGGCTGGCCGGTCAGCCAGAGCTCGTGTATGATTGTCGGGCAGGTTCATCAACGCTTTCTCTCGCCGAGGGGTCCGTCGCTAGCGGGCCCCTCGTGCGTTTCGGGGACTGGTTGCGACAGCTGAATTGGTGTACCGTCAGGACTGCGACCGGCCGACTTCGGCGCCGGTTGCGACCGCGCAGGGTGATGGAATCGCACCAATGAACGAAAACCTCTCGCTGATCGTGATGTGCCTGTTCCTGCTCGGCTCGCTCGCGTTCCTGGCCGAGCAGCTCTCCTCCTACCACTAGGCCAAGCGTCCACGGCCGGGTGAGCCGGCGATCGGCCTAGGCGTGACGGCGGGCGCGCCGCGTGCGTTCGCGCTCCTGCTGGCGTTCCACCACGTTCACGATCAGCCGGATGAACTGGTCGGGGCCCGACGCCTTCGCCTGCCCGTACGTGAACGCCTCGATCCAGTCGGGCACCTTGCCCTCGTGCGCCATCACGTTGAAGAACTCGCGGCGCATGTCGACGCGCATGCGCGCGTCGGTGGCGGGGCCCTTCGTCACCTTCACGCCGGGCATCTCCAGACGGAAGTGCTGCACGTCTCCCCTGCCGCGCAGCTCCACCGCGACGACGAGCTTGATCGGCTCGAGCGCAGGGACTTCCTCGAGGAACCGGCGCGTGGCGAGCTCGATCAGCGCTTTGGCGTCCTCGGCCATCTGCCCACCACCCTTCTGCAGGCCGCCGCCGGCCCACTCGCTTGCCGGTCAGATCTTATGGCGCTGCAGGAGCTTGCGTCCGATCACCATCCGCTGGATCTCCGAGGTCCCCTCGCCGATCAGCAGCAGCGGCGCGTCGCGGTAGATGCGCTCGATCTCGTACTCCTTCGAGTAGCCGTAGCCGCCGTGGATGCGAAGGCACTCCTCGGCGCAGAAGCGGCCCGCCTCGGAGGCGAACAGCTTGGCCATCCCGGCCTCCAGGTCGGAGCGCTCGCCGGCGTCCTTCATCGCGGCAGCGCGCCGGACGAGCAGCCGCGCGGCGTCGACCTGCGTCGCCATGTCGGCGAGCTTGAACTGGATCGCCTGGTGTTCGGCGATCGCCTTGCCGAACGTCTTGCGCTCCTGCGCGTATTTCAGCGCCAGCTCGAGCGCCCGCTGGGCGAGGCCGACACCGCGGGCGGCGACGTTCACGCGTCCGAGGTCGAGCGCGTCCATCATCTGCACGAAGCCCTTGTTGAGACCCTCCGCTTCGCCGCCGAGGATGTTCTCGGCCGGGCAGCGGTATCCGTCGAACACGAGCTCCGTGGACTCGACGCCCTTGTAGCCCATCTTCTTGATCTTGGGCGGGACGGTGAAGCCCTTCAGCGCACCCGTGTTCTCCGCGACGCCGGGCTCTTTCTCGCAGATGAAGCAGGTCATGCCCTTGTAGCGGGGATCGGCCTCGGGGTCGGTCTTGACGAGCGTGAACACGAGCGAGGAGAGCAGGCCGTTCGTCACCCACATCTTCTGGCCGTTGAGCTCCCACGTGCCGTCATCCTGCTTCTTCGCAGACGTCTTGATCGCCTGCACGTCGGACCCGAGCTCGGGCTCCGAAAGCGAGAAGGCGGCCCGCAGCTCGCCGCTCGCCATCTTCGGCAGGTACTTCTGCTTCTGCTCCTCGGTGCCGAAGTTCATCAGCAGGTAGGAGCCGATGAAGTGCGTGTTGACGATCCCCGAGATCGAGATCCAGCCGCGCGAGAGCTCCTCGACGATCAGCGCGTAGGTGGTCAGGTCGAGGCCCATCCCGCCGTACTCCTCGGGGATCGTGACGCCGAACAGTCCGAGCTCCTTCATCTGCTCGACGATCGGCTCGGGGAACGTGTCCTCGTGGTCGTAGTGCTCGGCGTTGGGGATGATCTGCTCGTCGGCGAACTGGCGCACCATCTCGGTGATCGCGCGCTGCTCGTCCGACATTTCGCTTGCGAGGTGGGCGGCTACGGCCATTCTGATTCGCGCTCCAAAGTCGTTTTCGTTCGCGCGCGCGGGCGGCGGCGCACGCCGGGCGCGCCGCGGGCGCGGCGACCTCCACAGGCAGCATACCGGCGTGATCTGGATGGCAACCCCCGCGTGCATCCGCGAAGATCCCGCCCCCGTGAGCTTCGTTCGCGACGTCGTAGACGGCAGCCCGCCCGAGCGTCTTGCGCTCGTCGAGCTCGCCCGCGACGGCACCAGGCGGGAGTGGTCCTTCGGCGAGGTCGCCGACCGCTCTGCCCGCCTCGCGGGCACGCTCGCCGCGCGCGGCGTGGGGCGCGGCGACGTCGTGATGACCGTGATCGGCAACCGCCCCGAGTGGGTGTTCGCGATGCTCGCCTGCTTCAGGCTCGGCGCCGTCGTGCTCCCGTGCACCGAGCAGCTGCGCGAGAAGGATCTGCGCCTGCGCATCGACGCCGCCGGGCCGAGCGCGATCCTCGCCGACGAGCGCGATCTGCCCGCCCTCGGCAACGCGCAGGTGCCCGTCCTCCCCGTGCCCGACGAGTCGCTGTTCGCCGCCGACCCCGCCCCCCTCCTCGAGCTGGCTCCATCGGACCCATGCCTGCTCACGTTCACGAGCGGCACCGCGGGAGAGCCGAAGGGCGTGCTCCACGCCCAGCGCTATCTGTTCGGCCAGCGCCTGCAGGCCTCCCGCTGGCTCGCCCCCGCGAGCGGCGAGCTCGTCTGGTGCACCGCCGCGAGCGGCTGGTCGAAGTCCGCCCGCAACGTGTTCATCGCCCCGTGGCTGATGGGCGCCGCCGCGCTGCTCCACGATGCCCGCTTCGACCCGCACGAGCGCCTCGAGCTGCTCGCGCGCGAGCGTCCAGCGGTGCTGTGCATGGCGCCCACGGAGTACCGGGTGATCGCCAAGCGGGCCACCCTGCGCCCGCTGCCCGCGCTGCGGGGGCTCGTCGCCGCCGGTGAGGCGCTGAACCCCGAGGTGCTCCGCGCCTGGGAGGAGGCGACGGGGCTCCAGATCCGCGACGGCTACGGCCAGACCGAGACCGGCCAGCTCACCGGGGCGCCCGGCGACTGCCCGACGCGGCCGGGCTCGATGGGGCCGCCGCTACCGGGGGTCGGCCTGGAGATCGAGGAGGGCGAGCTCGCGGTAGACCCGGCGACCGTCCCCACCTTCTTCCTCGGCTACATCGGCGGGCAGGCGCAGCGCCGCCCCGACCGATCCTGGGTCCTCGCGGACCGGCGCGAGGGAGCCCTGTGGCGGACGGGCGACCGGGTCAGCCGTGACGAGGACGGCTGGCTCTACTTCGAGGGCCGCAACGACGACGTCATCGTCTCCGCCGGCTACCGCATCGGCCCCTTCGAGGTCGAGTCGGCGCTCGTCGCCCATCCCGCTGTCGCGGAGGCCGCCGCGGTCGCCGCGCCCGACGAGGAGCGCGGCGCCGTGGTGCGGGCTGTAGTCGTGCTGCGCGGGGACTACCAGCCGTCGGAGGGTCTCGCGCGCGAGCTCCAGGAGCACGTCAAGCGCGAGACCGCCCCGTACAAGTACCCCCGCATCGTTGATTTCGCGAGCGAGCTACCGAAGACGCCGAGCGGCAAGATCAGGCGCGCCGAGCTGCGGTCTCAGGCGGGCTGAGCCGACGGGCTGCCGAGCGCCCCGCGCTCGGGCTCCGCGTCGGCCTCCGCGACGGTGCTCGCGGGCGGGCGCAGGAGCGCGAGGGCGATCGCGATCGCAAGCGTCACGCAGATCGCCGCCACGACGTAGGACAGGTGGTAGCCGCCGGTCAGCGCCGATGCGAGCGAGTGGCCGCTGTGCGCGAGCGCTCGCGTGTGATCGGTGGCGATCGTGCCGAGCGTCGCCAGGCCGATCGCGCCGAACAGCTGCACCGACACGTTGATGATCCCGGATGCCAGCCCCGCGTCACGCGGCGGCGCGTCCGCCATCCCCATCGTGAGCAGCGGCAGGAACGAGGCGCCCGCTCCCAGCCCAAGCGTGAGGAAGGCGATGAACAGCCCCGGGAAGTAGCTCGCGTGGACGCCCGCTCCCGCGAGCAGCACGAGACCGGCGACGATCCCGCCGAGCCCGCCCGCGAGCGTACGCAGCGGTCCGAAGCGCTCGGCGAGTCGCGCGGAGATGCCGAGCGACATCACCGCGATCGCGAACGTCAGCGGCAGGAACGCGAGGCCCGTTTCGATCGCGTCGTAGCCGAGCACGCGCTCGAAGTAGAGCGCGCCGAGGAAGAACGCGCTGAACATGCCTGTCACGAGCAGCCCGCGCACGAGGCTCGAGCCCATCAGCATCCGTAGGCGCAGGATCCTCAACGGCATGATCGGGTTCGCCACCCTCGCCTCGAGTGCGAAGAACGCGGCGAGCAGCGCGACCGAGCCGCCGCCGGCGAGCAGCGTGCGCGCCGACAGCAGGCCGTATTCGCTCGACTTCACGATCGCGAACGCCCCCAGCATCGTCGCCGCGGTGATCAGCACCGAGCCGAGCACATCGACGCCGCCGCGCAGGCCGATGCCCTCGTTCTCGACGATCAGCGCCGAGCCGAGCACGAACGCGACGATCCCGATCGGGACGTTGACGAAGAAGATCCAGTGCCAGTCGAGCGACTGCGTGAGCACGCCGCCCGCGAGCAGCCCGATCGAGCCGCCGCCGGCGGACACGAACGCGTACAGGCCCATCGCGCGTGCCTGCTCGCGCGCCTGCGGGAACTCGGTGACGATGATGGCGAGGATCACGCTCGAGGCGACCGCACCGCCGGCTCCCTGCAGCAGGCGCGCGCCGATCAGCATCGCCTGGCTGCCGGCGAGCCCGCACAGCACGGACGCCCCGGTGAACAGCAACAGACCAGAGAGGAAGACGCGCTTGCGCCCGATCAGATCGCCCATCCGCCCGGCGAACAGCAGCAGCCCCCCGAACGTGATCAGGTAGCCGTTCATCACCCAGGTGAGGTTGCCCTGGGTGAAGCCGAGGTCGTGCTGGATCGAGGGCAGCGCGACGTTCACGATCGTCGCGTCGAGCACCATCATCAGCTGGCCGAGGCAGAGCACGCCGAGCGCGATCCAGCGGCGGCGGTCGCTGCCGGATGCCTGCGGCGTGCCCGCCGTCGCGGGCTGTACCCGGGCCGGCTCGGGGGCGGGCTCCGGCGTGAGCTGCGCCTGGGCCGGCTCGGGGGCGGGCGCCCGCACGACCTGCTCGCGCGCGGGCGCGGGTGCCTGGCGCGGCTCGCCGTCCCGGTCGTCCCCGTCGCTGCGCCCCGCCGCGGGCGCGCGCCGCGAAAGGCGCGTGCGCGCAGCGTGCGTGAGCTCGGCGATGTACGCGCGCTCGGCGATGTGGGGCGCGCCCAGGCGCGGTGTCTGGGGGGAACGCCGCGGACGGCGGATCCGCGCCGTCCTGCGTGTACTGCCCGGGATGGTGGCAATCGTGCTCATGTGGCTCCTTCCGGTTTCGCGACAGGAGCACTCTATCATGGATAATCACTAATTCATGGATGATCCTCTAAAAATTTAGAATCCATGCTAACCTGATGACAGATGTTGCAATGACATGTACACTCGCGGACATGGGACAGGAGAGCGGCTGCACGCCAGGGTCGATGGTGCTGCTCTCACGCCTCGCGAAGCAGTTCTACCGGCGCAGCGACGAGGAGCTGCTTGGCATGCAGCTCCGCCACCTCGTCGCGCTGACGTACGTGCGAGACCACGACGCCTGCCCCCAGCAGGACCTCGCGGACGCCTTCTGCATGGACGCCAACAACGTCGTGCTGCTGCTCAACGAGCTCGAGCAGCTCGGCTACGTCACGCGCCTGCGCGACCCACACGATCGTCGCCGCCACCTCGTCCAGCTGACACGCTCCGGCCGCACAGCGCTCGAGCGCAGCGAGCGGGCGCAGGCGGCGATCGAGGACGAGGTCCTGCAGGCGCTCCATCCCGACGAGCGCAGGACGCTGCTACAGCTGCTCTCACGCGCGCTGCGCAGCATGGAGCCCGTCGAGGAGGAGCCCGCCTACAGCGCGACGACCGCGTCGATCTCGACGTAGGCGCCGCGCGGAAGCTCCGCCACCCCCACCGCCACGCGTGCCGGCGGAGCGTCGCCGAAGAAGCCCGCGTACACGTCGTTGACGTCCGCGAAGGCTGAGAGGTCGGTCATGTAGACGGTGAGGCGGGCGGCGCGCTCGAGCGAGGTTCCCGCCGCGGCGCAAACCGCCGCGAGGTTCTCCAGGCAGCGCCGTGCCTGCTCCGCCGCGGTGCTCCCCACGATCTCGCCGGTGGCGGAGTCCAGCGGGATCTGACCTGAGCAGAACAGCAGATCGCCGACGCGCACCGCATGGCTGTAGGGGCCGATCGCCGCAGGCGCGTCGGGGGCATGCACGCACTCACGCTCGGCCGTCATGCGCGCCACCCTACATCGCGAGCGGGCGCCGTTGCGCGCGCCCACTGCGGGCGCAGGACGCGCCGCGCCCGCCACGCGCGAGAGACGCGCGGGCCTGCCGGCGACTTTCGGCGCCACTGTGGGTATTGTCGTTTTCCCATGCCAAGGCGAGCAGCGATAGTGGCCCTTGCGGCCGTGCTCGCCACGGGCGCCCTGTGCGCATCGGCGCCCGCCTCGCAGGCGGCTTCGAGCCTCGCCTTCGTCAGCTGTCCCGGCTCGCCCGGCTTCAGCTGCACCACGGTCAACGTCCCGCTCGACCGAGCGGGCACGCTCCCGGGAACCGTCCCCGTGAGCGTCGAGCGCAAGCTCGCGGGAGCCGAACCGAGCCGCGACGCGGTGGTTGCCCTGGCGGGCGGCCCCGGCCAGGCGACGCTGCCGCTCGACGAATTCATCGCCCAGGCGATCGCACCCGCGCTCAACTCGCGGGACCTGCTGCTGTTCGACCAGCGCGGAACGGGCGCCTCGGACCCGCTCAGCTGCTCCGCCTTCGAAGAACCGATCGGCCACCGGACGCTCGCCCACGTCTTCGAACAGTGCGCACTCGACATCGGACCCGCGCGCGGCGCGTTCACGACGCAGGAATCGGTGGAAGACATCGAGGCGCTGCGCCGGGCGGCGGGATACGAAAAGCTCGTGCTGTACGGCACCTCCTACGGCACGAAGGTGGCACTCGAGTACGCCGCCGAGTACCCCAGCCATGTGGAGTCGCTGGTGCTCGACTCGGTGGTTCCCGCCGACGGCCCCGAACCGCTGCAGCTGCCGACGTTTCAGGCGATCGCCCCGATGCTCGCGGAGCTGTGCGGCAACGGGGCGTGCGCCGGCGTCAGCGCGAACCCGCTCGCCGAACTCGCGCGGCTCGACGCCAGGCTGCACCGAGTGCCGCTGCGCGGCACCGTCTACGACGGCGCGGGCCGCCGGCACGCGGCGGGGCTCACCGAGGCGGGGGTGCTCGAGATCCTCCAGGCCGGCGACCTCAACCCGGCGCTGCGCGCGCTGCTGCCGGCAGCTGTCCGCTCGGCGCTGCGCAACGACCCCGACCCGCTGCTGCGGTTGCATCTCCTCTCCGAGGGGTTGATCCCGAACCTGCCGAGCGTCGCGCGCGCCCAGCGCACACAGGAGGTGGACGAAGCCCTGTTCGCGACGACGAGCTGCGAGGAGCTCCCGTTCCCGTGGCAGCGCTCCGCTCCGGCGAGCACTCGGCTGGCAGAAGCCCGTGCGGCGCTGAACGCGCATCCGCCGAGCGACTTCTTCCCCTTCGACGCCGGCACCTCGTTCAACACGGGACTGATACCCGACTGCTCCAGCTGGCCCGACGCGTCCCCCTCCCCCGCGCCGGCAGGAGCGCTGCCGAACGTGCCCACGTTGATCCTGTCCGGAGGGCAGGACCTGCGCACGCCGACGAGCGGCGCGCGCGCCGTGGCGGCGCTGATCCCCGACGCGCAGCTGCTGGTGGTGCCGTTCACCGGCCACTCGGTGATCGGGAGCGACCTCGGCGACTGCGCCGACCGCGGCCTCGCCGCCTTCTTCACAGCGTCGCCTGTGCAACCCTGCACGCCCACGCCGAACAGGTTCGGGCCGACGCCCGTGACGCCGACGCGGCTAGCGTTCGTGCGCCCCGCTCCGGGTCTTCCCGGACGGGCCGGGCGGACGCTCGTGGCGGTGCTCGACACGCTCGTGGACCTCAACCGGCAGGTCATCAGCGCGACGCTCCAGGCCAACCAGCAGCTCCCCGCGGGCGCGAGCTTCGGCGGCCTCCGCGGCGGGTACGCGCGGCTCAGCTCCACCGCGCTGACGCTGCACCGGTTCGCGTTCGTCCCCGGCGTCGAGCTCAACGGCTCCTTCCCGGTGCGGAGCGGTGAGCTGCAGGCGGCGAGCATCCGCATCTCGGGCTCTCAGGCGAGCCACGGCACGGTGCGGGTGGGGTCGGGCTTCAAGCGCGTGAGCGGCGACCTGGAAGGTCACCGCTTCTCCCTGAGCGTCGCGCGCGTGAGGCTCTCGCGCGCGGGCGCCGGGGCGTGGCCGTCGCTCGCCGGGCTCGCTCCGCTCCTGCACCCCAGGCTGGGCGGGGCGCCGGCGGGCTAGGCTGAGCGCGTGCCGAACGCACTCGCGCAGGAGACCTCGCCGTACCTTCGCCAGCACGCCGAGAACCCGGTCGACTGGCTTCCCTGGGGCGAGGAGGCGCTGTCGCGCGCGCGCGCGCAGGACAAGCCGCTGCTCGTCTCGATCGGCTACTCCTCCTGCCACTGGTGTCACGTGATGGAGCGCGAGTCCTTCGAGGACGAGCGCACCGCCGCGCTGATGAACGAGGACTTCGTCTGTGTGAAGGTGGACCGCGAGGAGCGACCCGACATCGACGCGCTCTACATGGAGGCGGTGCAGGGCATGACGGGGCGGGGGGGCTGGCCGCTGAACGTCTTCCTCACGCCCGAGCAGATCCCGTTCTACGGAGGCACCTACTTCCCGCCCGAGCCGCGGGGCGACATGCCCGCCTGGACTCAGGTGCTCCAGGCGATCGCCGAGACGTGGGAGCAGAACCGCGAGGAGATCCGCGCCGGCGGCGAGCGCGTGCGGGAGCGGCTCGCGGGGGCGGGCCGGCTGAAGCCGTCCACCGAGCCGATCGACGAGGGCGCGCTCGAGCGCGCTGTGTCGGCGCTCGGCGACGCCTACGATCCGCGCAACGGCGGCTTCGGCGGGGCGCCGAAGTTCCCCGGCGCCTCGGCGATCGAGTTCCTGCTGCTGCGCGGGGAGCGGGCGATGTCGCTCGCGAGCCTGCACGCGATGGCGGCGGGCGGCATCCACGACGTCCTCGGCGGCGGCTTCGCCCGCTACAGCGTCGACGCCGCGTGGACGGTGCCGCACTTCGAGAAGATGCTCTACGACAACGCGCTGCTCGCACGCGCCTTCCTACACGGCTGGCAGGCCTCGGGGGACGAGCGGCTGCGCGAGGTCTGCATCGACACGCTCGAGTGGGCGCTACGCGAGATGCGCGCGCCCGAGGGCGGCTTCTACTCGGCTCTCGACGCGGACTCGGAGGGTGTCGAGGGCCGCTACTACGTGTGGACGGTACAGGAGCTGCGCGAGCTGCTCGGCGACGACGCCGATGCCGCGATCGCGTGGTTCGGGGCGAGCGAGCAGGGGAACTTCGTCGATCCGCACCACCCCGCGCCGGGGCTGAACGTGCTGCAGGACCGTGGCCCGCGCCCTCCGGCGGACGTCGTCGCGAGCATCCGCGCACGGCTGCTCGCCGCGCGCGAGCAGCGCGTGCGGCCCGGCCTCGACGACAAGCGGCTGACGAGCTGGAACGCGCTCATGATCGCCGCGCTCGCCGACGCCGCCGCGGCGCTCGGGGAGCCGCGCTACCGCGACGCCGCGGTCGCCTGCGTGAACTTCATCGCGCGCGACATGCGCGACGAGCGCGGACGGCTGTTGCGCAGCTACAACCACGGCGAGGCGCGGATCACCGCCTATCTCGAGGACCACGCCTTCCTGCTCGAGGCGCTGCTCGTGCTGTTCGAAACGACGTGCGAGGAGCCCCTGCTCGCCGAAGCGAGGCGGCTCGCGGATGACATGATCGAGCGCTTCGCCGACAGCGAGGGCGGCGGCTTCTTCTCCACCGCCGCCGACGGCGAAGCGTTGATCGCGCGCCGCAAGGACCTCGAGGACTCGCCGATCCCCGCCGGCGGCTCGAGCGCCGCCGCCGGCCTGCTGCGCCTGGCGCAGATCACGGGCGAGGAGTCCTACGAGCGCCACGCCGTCTCGGTGCTGAGCCTGCTCGGGGAGATCGCACCCCGCTATCCGGTCGCCTTCGGCCACCTGCTGCAGGCGATGCACTGGCACCTCGCCCCCGCGAGGCCGCTCGCGTGCCCGGTGCCGGCGGCGCCTACAGGATCGACAGGTAGCGGTCGAGCTCCCAGCGCGTGACCTGCACGCGGTAGTCGTCCCACTCCTGGCGCTTGATCTCGACGTAGCGGTTGAACATGTGCTCGCCGAGCGTGCGCAGCACCAGCTCCGACTGGGCGGTCAGCTCGATCGCCTCGCCGAGGCTCTCGGGGAGCTGCTCGACGCCGAGCCGGCGGCGATCCTCACCCGAGAGGTGGTACAGGTTCTTCTCCATCGGCTCGGGCAGCTCGTAGCCCTTCTCGACCCCCTCGAGGCCCGCCTGCAGTAGCACTGCGAACGTCAGGTAGGGGTTGCACGCGGGGTCGGGGCAGCGCAGCTCCATGCGCGTGACGCGCTCCCTGCCGGGGTGGTAGAGGGGCACCCGCACGAGCGCCGAGCGGTTCCGCCGCGACCAAGCCACGTAGACGGGCGCCTCGAACCCCGGCACGAGGCGCTTGTACGAGTTGACCCACTGGGCGAAGATCGAGCAGATCTCGCGGGCGTGCTTGAGCTGGCCGGCGATGAAAGCCTTGCCGACGTCCGAGAGGAAGTAGGGATCGTCGCCGTCGAAGAAGGCGTTGGAGCCCTCGCGGAACAGCGACTGGTGCGTGTGCATCCCCGAGCCGTTCTCGCCGAACAGCGGCTTCGGCATGAAGGTGGCATGCCAGCCGTACTTCATCGCGTACTCCTTCACCGTGATGCGGTACGTCATGCAGTCGTCCGCCATCTTGAGCGCGTCGGCGTAGCGCATATCGATCTCGTGCTGCGAGGGGCCCACCTCGTGGTGGGTGTACTCGACGTGGATCCCGAGCTGCTCGAGCGCGAGCACCGTCTCGCGGCGCACGTCCGAGCCGGCGTCGAGCGTCGTGAGGTCGAAGTAGCCGCCCTCGTCGAGCACCTCGGTGGAGCGCGAGTCGCGGAACAGGAAGTACTCGAGCTCGGGTCCCACGTTGAACGTGTCGAAGCCCATCTCGCGGGCGCGGGCGACGGCGCGCCTGAGCACGTGTCGCGGGTCGCCCTCGTACGGTGTCCGCTCCGGGGTGATGACGTCGCAGAACATGCGCCCGACGCCCTGCTCCTCCGGCCGCCAGGGCAGGATCGCGAACGTGCTCGGGTCGGGCATCGCGATCATGTCCGACTCCTCGATCGCGTTGAAGCCGGTGATCGAGGAGCCGTCGAAGCCCATCCCCGCCTCGAACGCGTCGTCGAGTTCCTTGGCGTTGATCGAGAACGACTTGAGCTGGCCGAGGATGTCCGTGAACCAGAAGCGGATGAAGCGGATGTTCCGCTCCTCCACGATCGCCTTGACGTCCTCGGCGCTCTTGGGCACGTCTGACATGCGGCCAGACCCTACACAGGGCCCGGTGGCACCGCTATCGACGTCTGGCCAAAGCCGCTCGCCGGCCGGTGAGGCTGCCGTCCGGGGGCACAGATGACCGTCACACGGCGCGAGTCAGCGCGAGGTGGGGCGTGTGAGGCGGATCAGTGGCCGGCGACGGCGGCAACGAAGTTTGCGACCTGTTCGGCTTCCTTGCCCTGGTAGAGGCCCGCGGGCATCTGGCCGAGGCCGCGCGCGCGGCCTTCGGCGATCGCGCTCAGCACGAGCGCCTTGCGCCCCGCGGGCTGCGCGATGTCCTCGCCCACGCGGACGTCGAGGTTCGGGCCGATGCGGCCCACGGACTTGGCCGCTTCGAGCGTGTGGCAGACGGCGCATGCCTTCGCGAAGAGGTCGCGGCCCTTCTGCTGTTCGGCGTTCAGGTGCACGCCGCCGGCGCCCACCGAAGCCTTGTCGGCGGCATTGAACGCCAGCACGATCGCCGGCACCGCAAGCCCGAAGGCGAAGGCGACGATCACGCCGAGCCACACCAGGCGCCGGCCCGCCTTCGATTCCCCGCGCTGCGAGCGCTTCCTGCCGCCGCGCATCGCCGCGAAGAACACGACGAGCCCGAGTACGGCCCAGAAGATGATCAGGGCGATGAGCATGCGGGCGTGAAGATATCGGTTGGGCACACCGAAGCGTCGCGCCCGCGGGGCGGCGCCGGCGTTGAATTCGCGCGGCGCGTGCGGACACGCGAGCGGCGTGCGGTGTTTGATTCGGGGCCGATGGGTTGGTTGCTGCTGATCGTCTTCGGAGCGCTGTGCGTGGGCTGGTCGCGCTGGTTCATGCCGCGCGAGATGGCCCGCATACGAGCGCGGAGGGCGGAGCGGGGACAGTCCACAGCGCGGCTCGACGCCATCCTCGAAGGCAGCGGCTACCGCTTCTGCATGGCATGGGTGGGCGCCGCAGGCGTCGTCGCGGTCATCTTCGGCGTCGTGCTGGCGTTCGAATAGCGTCCGTGCCTGCTCCCCTCGCCCCCAGACGCTTGCGCACCGGCGCCGGCCGCCGCGTCGGATCGCGCGATGAGAGCGTCCACAGCCTTTAGGCGCTGCGAAGGTGCGGCGCTAACCTGGATGATGCAAGCGATGGATCGGGCGGAACCCTCGTGAACGTGCTCAGACGACTCCCCCTCTCGCGGCTGCTCCTGCTGTGCGGCATCGTCGTCGCCATCGGCGTGTCCGCCACCGCGCTGGCGTCCGCCCTCGGCGGCGGGCCCACACCTCCTGCGAAGCCCCTCGCCCAGGCGATTCACGACTCGCTCGCGGGACCCCCTGTGGAGGGGATGAGCGCGAACGTGACGCTCACGAACAACCTGCTCGAAGGGGCGAACCTCGCCGGCGGAGGGGAACTGGCGTCCAATCCGCTGCTCACGGGCGCCTCGGGACGCCTGTGGATCGCAAAGGACGGCCGCGCCCGCCTCGAGCTTCAGGCTGAAAAAGGCGACACGCAGGTGATCTACGACGGCCACACGGTGTCCGTGTACGACGCCGCCACGAACACGCTCTACCGCTACACGCCGAAGGAAGCCGCGAGCAGCAGCCAGGCGACCGACAGCGGTAATCACGAAACGCCGTCCGTCGCGAAGATCGAAGAAGCGCTGTCGCACCTGGGCGAGCACGCGAACGTGTCGGAGGCGACCCCCACCGACGTGGGCGGTCAGCCCGCCTACACCGTGCGGCTGTCACCCAAGGAAGGCGGCAGCCTGTTCGGCGGCGTCGAGCTGTCCTTCGACGCCGCGCACGCTGTGCCGCTGCGCGCCGCGGTGTACTCCTCGACCAGCAGCTCACCGGTGATGGAACTTGCGGCCAGCGACGTCACCTACGGCGCCGTTGACCCGTCCGTGTTCGCCTTCTCCCCGCCGGCGGACGCAAAGGTGGAAGACATCACTTCATCCTCCTCCTCGAAGCAGGACGAAAAGCCCGCGAGCAGCGACAGCCGGCCGAAGCTCACCACCCACGGCCACGGGGTCACCTCGGTCGCCGTCGTCGAAGCGCCGGTGAAGGGCGGCGCATCCCAGTCGAGCAGCCTCGAAGACCTGCCGAAAGTGGACGTGAACGGCGTCAAAGCGAGCGAGCTTCGCACCGCCCTGGGCACGATCCTCACGTTCGAGCGCAGCGGCGTGCGCTATGTGCTCGCGGGATCGGTGCCGGCGGCGTCGGTCGAAGCGATCGCGCGAGGCCTCTAGCGTGAGCGACGACGCCCCGCCCGTGCGGGCGCGTGGCTTGGTGAAGCGCTACAAGGAGGTCCTCGCGGTCGACCACGTCGACCTGAATGTGCGCGTGGGTGATGTCTACGGCTTCCTCGGGCCGAACGGCGCGGGCAAGACCACGACGCTGCGGATGGCGCTCGGGCTGATCGTGCCGACGGACGGGAAGGTGGAGCTGTTCGGCCGGGATCCGATGCGCGACGGAGCGCGCGCGCTCGAGGGCGTAGCGGGCTTCGTGGAGGCTCCGCGCTTCTATCCCTACCTCCCGGCGCGGAAGAACCTCGAGCTGCTCGCCGCCCTCGACGGCGGCGGCGCCAGGGAGCGGATAGACGAGGTCCTCGACGTCGTCGAGCTCGCGCCGCGGGCCGGCCACAAGGTGGGCGGCTTCTCCCACGGCATGCGCCAGCGTCTCGGCATCGCTGCGGCGCTCCTGCGCCGCCCGCGGCTGCTGATCCTCGATGAGCCCGCCACGGGGCTCGACCCGGCGGGGATGCGCGACATGCGCGTGCTGATCCGCAGGCTCGCCGACGAGGGGATCACGGTGCTGCTGTCGAGCCACCAGCTGCCGGAGGTGCAGGAGCTGTGCGACCGCGTGGCGATCGTCGATGCGGGGCGCGTCGTCTACGAGGGCGCGCTCGCCGACCTGCGCCGCCAGGGCGGCGCGGGCTACCGGCTGCGCACCACCGACAACCAGCGGGCGCTCGCGCTGGCGCAGCGCCAGCCCGGGATCGAGCACGCCCGCGCCGCCGACGACGTGCTCGAGTTCCAGGCGGACGAGCGCCACGTGGGCGAGCTCTCGCTCGCGCTCGGCCGCGACGGGATCGGGATTCTCGCGCTCTCGCCCGAGCTCGCCACGCTCGAGGACCTGTTCTTCCGCCTCACCGGCGAGGACGGCGGAATCCACGCGCCTGCGGGCACGCCCGGGGGCCCGCCCGCCGAGCTCGTGGAGGCGACATGAGCAGCGTCACCGCGGCGCCGCGCCTGCCGCCGGCGGCGCTCGGCCACGGGCAGCGGCCGCCGGTGCGAACGATCTACCGCTGGGAGCTGCGCAGGCTCGTCTCGCAGAAGCGCACCTTCCTCGGGCTCGGCCTCGCCGTGCTGCTGCCGCTGATCTTCGTCGTGAGCCAGCTGATCCGCGGCCACCCGCCGCGGGGAGCCGACAGCATCTTCGCCTCGGAGATCTTCCAGTCGGGGCTCGCCACGCCGGTGCTGATGCTCACGTTCCTGGCTCCGTTCTTCCTGCCGTTGATCGCGTCGCTCGTCGCCGGGGACATCGTCGCCACGGAGGACAGCAACGGCACGCTCAAGACGATCCTCACCCGCTCGGTGGATCGCGGGCAGGTGTTCGCGGCGAAGGCTCTCGCGGCGCTCACCTACGGCGCCATCGCGGTCTACCTGTCCGCCACCGTGGCGACGGTGGCGGGCGTCTCCTCCTGGGGCTTCCACAGCGTGCGGACGCTGTCGGGGACGACCGTCTCGGCGCAGAAGGCGCTGCTGCTCGTGTTCGCCGCGAACACGTGCTTCCTGATCCCGCTGCTCACGATCGCCTGCATCGGCGTGCTGCTCTCGACGATCACGCGCAACAGCGCGGCGGCGATCGTGGGGACGCTCGGCGTGACGCTCGTCCTCGCCATCGTCCAGCAGATCCCGGGCCTGGAAGGGCTCCACCCCTACCTGCTCACCACCCAGTACTTCGCCTGGCAGGGGCTGCTGCGCACGCCCACCGACTGGGCTCCGATCCTCCATTCGCTGTGGCTGTGCGCGCTCTACGCGCTGCCCGCGCTGTTCGTGGGCTACCTCGTGTTCCTGCGGCGCGACGTCGCGGGCGGTTGAGCCGCCGCCGCGCGCGAGCCGCTCCGCCCGCTAGCCGACCTCAGCCGGGAGCTCGACGACGGTGAGCTCGACGTCGCCCATCAGCCGCCGCGCCTCGCGCGCGTCGATCAGCCCTGCACCCAGGCGACCGGTGGACTCCGCCCCGCAGGCGACCCCGAAGCGCAGGCACTGGTCGGGCGCTCGGCCTTCGTAGCGGGCGGCGAGGTAGCCGGCGAGGAAGGCGTCGCCCGACCCGCTCTTGGCGATCGGCTCGCGCGGTTGGATGCGCGCGCGCTTCAGGCGCCGCTGCCCGTCGATCAGCACCTGCGCGAAGCAGCCGTCGGCGAGCGTCATGATCGCTTCGCGCGGCCCCAGTGCGGCGATCTCGGCAACCGCCAGCGAGCGCTCGTTGTCGCCCGCGAACTCATGCCCCACGAGCTCCTCCGCCTCGAGCACGTTCGGCGACACCACGTCGGGCTCGGCGCGCACCGCCGCGCGCAGCGGCTCGCCGTCGGTGTCGACGACGGTGGTGACGTCGAGGCGCTCGAGGTCGCGGATGAGGGAGGCGTAGATGTCGGCGTCCACCCCTCGCGGCAGCGAGCCGGCGAACACCACGATCGCCGCGCCGCGAGCGAGGTAGAGCAGCTTGTCGCGGAACAGCTCCACCTCGCGCTCGGACACGAGCGGGCCGCGTTCGTTGATCTCGGTCTGCTCGCCCGTCGTCGGATCGAGCACCGACGTGTTCGTCCGCGACTCCTCGCGGATCCGCACGAAGTCGTTGAGGATCGACTCCTCCGTGAGCTGCTCGACGATGTGGGTGCCGGTCGCCCCGCCCGCGAAGCCGGTGGCGATCACCGGCTGCCCGAGCGCCTTCAGCGAGCGTGCGATGTTGACGCCCTTGCCGCCCGCCATCGTGCGCTGTTCAACCGTCCTGTGGCGGCGTCCCAGCCTGAAGTTCGGGACCGCCAGCGACTTGTCGATGGCTGCGTTGAGGGTGACCGTGATGATCATCTCGCCTACCTACCCGGATCGGCCCGTAGCACTCCGGAAGAAACTTCCCGCTGCGGCACGACCTGAAGGCTAGCGAACGCGTGTGAGGAGTCCGGACGCCCGTAGGATGCCGCGCCGGGCTCCGCCGCAAGCCCGCTCAGCCGACCGGCGCGAAGCGCTCCGAGAGCGCCCAGGCGGTCTCCCGCAGGCGCTCCGCCTCGGCTCGCGCCGCCTCCGCGGGCGCGCCTGCGCGTGTGCGGTGGGCGCCCGCGATGCTCCGCGAGGCGCTCACGAGCCCGCCCGCTCGCCCGGGTGCGAACGCGGGCGCGAGCTCCTCCACGCGCCCTCCCTGCGCGCCCACGCCCGGGAGCAGGAAGGGGGCGTGCGCCATCAGCTCGCGCGCCCGGGCGAGATGCTGCGGCTCGGTGGCACCGAGCACCGCGCCCACGTCGCTCAGCCCCGACGCCCCGACCCCGGGCCGCCCCAGCCGCTCGGCGAGCTGCGCCACGCGCTCCCATACCCGTCCGCCCCCCTCGAGCGGGAGGTCCTCGACGTCGGCGGCGCCGGGGTTGGACGTGCGCACGAGCACGAGCACGCCCGCTCCGCTCTCCCGCGCAGCCGCAACGAACGGCTCCATCGCATCGCTGCCCATCAACGGGTTCACGGTGACGAGGTCCGCACCGATGCCCGCGATCGCCCCGAACGGCGTCTGCAGGCCGCCGGTGAGCGCGCTCGCGTATGCGCCGGCGGTGACGTCGATGTCGCCGCGCTTGCCGTCGGCGATGACGAGCAGGCCGGCGTCCTTCGCGTGGGCCGCCACCGCGTCGAGCACCGTCCGCCCAGCCGGCCCGAGCACCTCGAAGCGCGCAAGCTGGAGCTTCACCGCCACGCACGCCTCCGCGGCGGCGTCTATCAGCGCTCGGCAGTGGGCCAGGACCGCGGCGCCCGCGCGCTCGGACGGGGTCGCGCCGCCCCCGGCCGCCTCCTGCGCCGGCGGCCACAGATCCGCCGGATCGGGGTCCACCCCGAGCACCACCTGCGAGCGCCGCGCGTTCACCCGCGCGGCGAGCGTGTCGCCGAATGAGACCGTCCGGCTCAGCGGCCCTTCACCGCGGCCTTCAGGCCGCTCCCGGCGGTGAACCGGGGCACGCGCGAGGCGGCGATCTCGATGCGCTCGCCCGTGCGCGGGTTGACGCCGGCCCGGGCGCCGCGCTCGGACACGTGGAACTTGCCGAAGCCCGACACCGCCACGTCGCTGCCCCGGCGCAGCGCGTCCTCCACCGTCGCGAGCACGGCATCCACCGCGCGTCCCGCCTCCTGCTTGCTCAGCGAGGCGCGGTCCGCGACCTGGTCGATCAGCTCGGACTTCGTCACTTCGGCCTCCTCATTCTGCGAATCGGTGCCATCGAAGCTAACAGCGGATGCGGACAGGCGCATCCGCAACAATGCCGCGATGGCCATCGAGCGCATCGCCTGGATCGCCACCGTCCTCGTCGCGCTGATCACGGCGCTGCTGCTGCTGCTGTCCGGCTACACCGGCTACGCCGGCCTCGGGCTCGCGGTGGCGGCAGCCGCTGCCATCAACCTGCTCTAGCCGCGCTGCTCGAGCCATGCCAGCAGCGCGCGGGCGGCGCGCCCGCGATGGCTGATCGCATCCTTCTGCTCGTCGCTCAGCTCCGCCATCGTGAGTCCTGCGGGGCCGTCGTCGGGAAGGAACACGGGGTCGTAGCCGAAGCCGCGCTCGCCGTGCGGCGCGGTCGCCAGGACGCCGCCGCAGCGGCCCTCGAACAGGCGCTCGATCGACTCGGAGGGATCGACGTAGGCGATCACGCAGACGTACTCGAGGCCGCTTCCGGCGGGGGCCTCGCGCATCAGCTTCTCGAGGTTCTCGCGGTCGCTCGCATGCTCGCCCGCATACCGCGCGGAGCGAACGCCGGGCCGCCCGCCGAGGGCGGCCGCCGCGATCCCCGAGTCGTCGGCGATGCTCGCACGCGCGCACGCCTGCGCGGCGGCGCGCGCCTTTCCGAGCGCGTTCTCGGCGAACGTCTCCCCCACCTCGGGCGGAAGCGCGAGGTGGGCGGGGAGCATCGCCAGGGACCACGCGGCGGAGCCGTCCTGCTCGAGCAGCCGCTCGAACTCGCGTCGCTTGTGCTCGTTGTGGGTGGCGAGCAGCAGCTCGCGGGGCTCGTCGCTCACGCGTCAGGCTGCGCCCTGCGTGATCGCCTGATCCTGGGCACCGCGCAGCTGCTCGATCCCCGTTGCGGCGAGCGCGAGGAGCTCGTCGAGATGCGCCCGCGACAACGGCGTGCGCTCGGCGGTCGCCTGTACCTCGACGAGACCGCCGTCGCCCGTCATCACGACGTTCGCGTCAACCTCGGCGGTGGAGTCCTCGGAGTAGTCGAGGTCGAGCAGCGCCGTCCCGCCGAGCATCCCGCACGACACCGCCGCCACCGACCCGGTGAGCGGCGAGGACTCGAGCTGCCCGTCGCTGCGAAGCTGCGCGCACGCGAGCGAGAGCGCGACGTGTGCGCCGGTGATCGATGCGCAGCGCGTGCCGCCGTCCGCCTGCAGCACGTCGCAGTCGAGGTAGATCGTGCGTTCGCCGAGCGCCTCGAAGTCCACGACGCCGCGCAGCGAGCGTCCGATCAGCCGCTGGATCTCGACGGTCCTGCCGTCGAGGCGCCCGCGGGTGGCATCGCGCTGCTTGCGTTCGCCGGTGGAGGCGGGGAGCATCCCGTACTCGGCTGTCACCCATCCGCGCCCGCGGCCGGCGAGCCAGCGGGGCACGCCCTCCTGGGCCGACGCCGTGCAGATCACGCGCGTCTCGCCCATCGAGATCAGCGCGGAGCCCGTTGCCGTACGCATGAAGTTCGGCTCGATCGCCGCCGGGCGCAGCTCGTCCGGGCCGCGTCCGTAGCTGCGCTCGCTCATGCGCGCCATCATTCCAGAGCGCTACGGTCGGGGCATCGTGCGGGCGCTCGTGGTGTCGAACATGCTCCCCGACAGCGCCCACCCGGAGCGCGGGCGCTTCGTCCGCGACCAGGTGAGCGCGCTGCGGCGGATCGAGGGCCTCGAGGTGGAGCTCTACGAGTTCCCGCCCGGCGGGAGCGCGCTGGTTGCCGCGACGCGCGCGCTGCTGCGGCGCTCGCGCCGCTCCGGGCGACCCGCCCCGGATGTCGTGCACGCCCACTTCGGGCTCACCGCCTGGCCGTCGCTCGCGGTTCGCGCGAGGGTGCACGCGCTCACCGTGCACGGAACCGACGTGCATCATCCGCGAACGCGACTGGCGACGAGGGCGGCGCTACCCGCGATCGACCTGCTCGCGGCCGCCTCGACTGACCTCGTGGAGCACCTGCCTACCAGCCGCGCCCGGCGGCGAGCGAAGGTGCTGCCCTGCGGTGTGGATGTCGACCGCTTCCACCCCATGCCGCGCGCCGCCGCCCGCGCGGAGCTCGGCCTCGCCCCGGATTCCCCCCTCCTGCTGTTCCCCGCAGACCCCGGACGTCACTCCAAGCGTGTCGACCGCGCGTTCGCGCTCGCGGAGGCGGCGGGCGTGCCCCTGCTCACGCTCGGAGGCGTGCAACCCGATCGCGTGCCGCTGTGGGTGAACGCCGCGAGCGCCGTCGTCGTCCCCTCCGAGCGCGAGGGCTTCGGGATGGCGGTGCTCGAGTCACTCGCCTGCGACGTGCCCGTGCTGGCGACTCCGGTGGGCGTCCACCGGGAGGCGCTCGAGGGCGTGGACGGAACGCTGTGCGCGCCGTTCGAGCCGTCGGCGTGGCTGGCAGCCCTGCAGCCACACCTCCAGGTCGCGGACCCGCGCGTGCAGGGACGCGCCCGCGCCGAGCGCTTCTCGGCGCAGAAGATGGCCGAGCGGGTGCGCGACGCCTGGGAGCAGGCGCTGCAGCGCTCCGGCGAGCACGCCGGATAGCATGGATCTGCTGTGGAGCACATATCCGGCACGACGCCTGGCGACACCCCAGCGCAGGCGCACGATTCGGGCGAACCGCAGAACCCGAACGCCGGCTCGCCTGCGGGGTCGCAGAGCGCGGCCGAGACAGGCGGATCGTCCGGCGTGACGAGCGCGCCCGCGGGCGCGGGATCCGCCGGCCCCGGCGCGGCCCCCGCCGCTCCAGCCGCGGAACCCGCCGCCCCCGGCGCCGGCGCTGCCGGCACCGCCCCTGGCGCCGGCGCTGCCGCCGGCGCCTCCCGTGCGGCCCCTGCGGGCAGCGGCTCGGGACCGGTCGCGCCCGCCGGCGGCACACCCGAGTCCGCGCAGACGCCCACCGCACCCGCGGCGCCCGAGGCCGTGGCCGCCCCGGCGAGCGCCGGCTTCCTGTCGCGCGGGCGCATGCGCCGCAGGGCGCGCTTCCTGCGCAAGGCGCGCGAGCTCGCCTACAGGGATCTCGGCGGGCTCGTCTTCAACCTGCATCGCTTCGGCCAGCGCAACGACGCGCTGGTGCTCGCCAAGCTGAACCTGATCGGCCAGATGGACTCCGAGCTGCGCGCTCTCGAAGCCGCCCTGCGCGAGCGCCGGCCGATCACCGTGCTGCGCGAGGCGGGCATCACGGCGTGCGCGAGGTGCGCGGCGATCCACTCGAGCGAAGACCGCTTCTGCCCGAACTGCGGCCTGTCGATGGGCCGCCACGCAGACCTGCCGATCGGAGGCACGCAGGCCGGGGCGGACACCACCGCCGCGCAGCCTGCGCCCGGCGCCCAGCCCGCCGCCGCGCATCCGGGCGCGGGCGCGGCACAGGCGCCCGCGCAGCCCCAGCCCGGGCAGCCGGTGGCGCCCGCGGCGGAGGCGGCAGCGCCCGCCGGACCTCCCACGCAGGTCCTGCCCGGGCCGGCCGGGCCGGTGCCTCGAACCCCGCCTGCGGCGGCACGAGCCGTCCCGGCGCGCGAGGGCGGCACGGCCGGCTCCGGAGGGCGTCCCGCGGAGGGCAGCGGATCTCGCGGGCGCTCCCCCACCCCCCCGGCGTTCGACGCAACCCAGTCGCTCCCGGGCGCGCCCGCGGAGCCCGAGCGAGCCCAGCCGGCAGGTGGCGAGAGCCCGCCTGCCCCGGGCGAGGACACCGAGATCCTCCGTCCCTCGCAGGGCTCGTGAGCACCGCAGCGCCGCCCACGCTCGTCGCCGGCACCACGGCTCCAGGCCCGGCGCCGATAGCGCCGGCCGGGGACGCCTGCCCGCTCTGCGGGGCGCCCCTGAGCCCCGACCAGGACTGGTGCCTGCGCTGTGGCGCGGCGGCGCGCACGCGCCTGGCGGCGTCTCCCAACTGGCGGGCGCCCGCGATCGCGCTGGGGGTTCTCGTGGCGCTCTCGCTGGGCGTGCTCGCGGCGTCGCTCGTGTCGCTCGCCGGCAGCTCGAGCGGCCCTCCGCCGGCGAGAACCGTGCTTGTGAGCACCGCACCTGCGACGCCCACGACACCGGCTCCGAGCGCGCCCTCGACGACCCCCGGGGCGACGGCGCCGTCCACCACCCCCGGCGCAACCGCTCCCGGCACGAGCACCCCGTCCACCACCGCCACCGGATCGGCGGGTGCGACCGGCTCCGCTCGCCACCTCCCCAACGTGAGCGGCGTCGCGCCGGGCCAGCAGCACGTGCTGCAGAGACTGCGCGAACTGAGCCGCGGCAGCCGCTGAGCCGCCGAGCAGCGGCGCACTGCCCGGCCGCCGAGCGCCGCGGCGCCCAGCGGTGCGTATACGGTTAGCGCGATGGCCCGCTCACCGACGGCGGCCCCGCAGGAGACCGACATCGCAGTGGTGGGCGCGGGCGCCGCAGGCCTCTACGCGGCCCTCTGCGCTGCCCGCCGGCGGGCGCGCGTGGTGCTCGTCTCCGCGACGCCGCTCGCGCAGACGGCGAGCTACTGGGCGCAGGGCGGGCTCGCCGCGGCGCTCGCCGCGGACGACAGCTTCGAGCTGCACCTCCGCGACACCGAGGTGGCGGGCCGGGGGCTCGTGCGGCGCTCGGCGGCGGAGATCCTCGTGCGCGAAGCCCCGGAGCGCGTGCACGACCTCCAGGCGCTCGGGGTGCGTTTCGACGCGGACCGCTTCGGGGCGCTCGCGCTCGGCCTCGAGGGCGGCCACTCGGTGCGGCGCGTCGTGCACGCCGGTGGCAGCGCGACCGGCAGGCGCCTCGTCCGCCAGCTGTCGGCGCTCGCCGTCGAGGAGCCGCGGATCACGGTCTGGGAGGGCGCCCGCGCGCAGGCGCTGTGGGACGCCGACGGACGCTGCCGCGGGGTCGCCTGCGACGACGGCCGCGTGATCGCCGCGCGGGCTGTGATCATCGCCACCGGTGGCGCGGCGGCGCTGTGGGCGCGAACGACGAACCCGCCGGGATCGCAGGGCGTGGGCCTGATGCTCGCGCACCGCGCAGGCGCCCGGCTGGCGGATCTCGAGCTCCTGCAGTTCCACCCCACCGCCGTCATCGGCGTGCCGGGTCGCGAGGGGTTCCTCGTCACCGAGGCGATCCGCGGCGAGGGGGCGACGCTTCACGATGCGAGCGGAGCGCGCTTCGTCGACGAGCTCGCCCCCCGCGACGAGGTGGCGCGCGCGATCCACGAGCAGCTGCAGGCGAGCGGTGAGCGCTCGGTGGGCCTCGACATGCGGGCGATCGACCCCGCGCACTTCCCGAACGTGGTGACGGCGCTGCGCGAGGCGGGGCTGGACCCCGCGCGCGAGCTGATCCCGGTGGCGCCGGCGGCGCACTACATGATGGGAGGGATCGTCACCGACCTCGACGGGCGCTCGAGTGTCGAGGGACTGTATGCCGTCGGCGAGTCCTCGTGCACGGGGCTGCACGGCGCCAACCGCCTCGCCTCCAACTCGCTCAGCGAGTGCTTCGTGTTCGCGCGCCGCGCCGTCGAGCGCGCGCTCTCGCAGCTCGCCGCACCAGTGCGCGCCCCGCAGGACGCCGAGCTCGACGAGCTGCGGGCGGTTCCCGCGCCCGCGCCCGCCGAGCGCTCGACGCGCGAGGCGCTGTGGCAGCGGGCGGGCGTCGTGCGCGACGCCGACGACCTCGAACGTCTGCTCGAGGACCCCCATCCGCTCGCCCGCGCGATCGCGCGCTGCGCGCTCGCGCGAACCGAGAGCCGCGGCGCCCACCTGCGCTCGGACCACCCGCAGCTCGACGCCGCCTTCGACGGACGCCACGCCGTCCTGGGCGAGGACGAGATGCCCGCCTGGGAGACGTGGTCGTGAGCGGACGCCGCGCGCGGTTGTGGGCCGCCTCGCTGGTAGTACGCTCGCGCGATGGCTGATGGCGACCGGCTGATCCTCGCGACCGACCGCTGCTCGACCTGTGCGGGCGCGGGCTGGACGTGGTGGGCGCCCCCGCACGAGCCCTCTGCGCGCGGCAAATGGGTGGTGTGCCGCTCCTGTCTGGGCACGGGCCGCAACGACCAGACGGGCGCCAAGCGCGAGATGCCCTCCCACGTGCCCGCCGATCCGCCCGCGGACGCGCCCGCCGGGGAGGCGAGCGGCGAGCGCGCGCCTGCGGACCACCAGGGAGACAGCGGCGCCGGCCCGAGCGCGGCGCCCTGAGGCAGCGCCCTACCACGGCTGCGCTATCCACGCGTCCTTTCTGCAACCCGGGGGGTGCCTGCGCGTTCTCAAGAGTGGGGGTTACCGCGACCCCGGCACGACACTGCCACGTCGTGCCAGCGCGCGGGAGCGGGGGCAGGATGCCCTCGCTCCCACGTATTTGCCGCCCTCCGCGACCTCTTCGGCGCCGCCCTCCGCAGCAGCGGGTATCTAGGCATTTGCTAGGGGTTTTCCCTATTCTGTTCTAGGGGGTACCTACATAAAAAGATGATCCCTGGCGTCTTTATCTCGCTCCTTTTGGGGCACGAGCGTGTTGTGGGTGGACGGAAGGCCTGAGAGCGGATCGGAGTCTCTCAGGACGGCGGGAGTGCCCCAAGCCCAAGCAGTTGAGAGAAAGAGGGTCAGGAGTCATCCCATGTATCAGTTCAGTAGGGCGATCTACCGTAAGCTCGCACCGAAGGTGCTCGCGCCCCCGCCCGGCGTCCCCGTCTCGAGGAACCATGCGGCGGTCCTGAAAGCCTGCGAGGAGGTCATCACGCGGCTTGCGATCGACCGCCACAACTTCGCGCGCCCAGAGCGCACCCTCTTCTGCCAGGTGCGCAACTATTTCCCGATGTCGGCGCAGGCAGAGGTGCATCACGTGATCTCGCGCTACATGGGCTACGCGCAGCAGTTCCTCATCGAACATCCTCACGAGGGCTACACCGCAGTCAGCGGCGCGCCGCCGCAGTGTCGTGCGACGACCCGCAAAGGATCGGCCTGCCAGCGCACGCCGCTCCCGCACAACGGCTACTGCCCCTCCCACCAGCACCTCGCCGACACCGAGGACCGCGAGCTCGCCGCCGCCTGAGCGCGCGCTCGGCGCACCCCTCAGCCTGACATAGGCTGAGGTGGTGCTCCTGGGGGTAGACGTCGGCGGGACCTTCACCGACGCGGTGCTCGTCGGCGAGCGTTCGAGCATCCACACCGCGAAGGTCCCCTCCACGCCCGCCGGACAGGAGGCGGGAGTGCTCGAGGCGGTGCGCCTCGTGCTCGAGCGAGCGGGCGTCCGCGCCGAGCAGGTGGAGCGCTTCGCCCACGGGATGACCGTGGCGACGAACGCGCTCTTGGAGGGCCGCACGGCGCGCACCGCGCTGCTCGCAACCGAGGGCTTCACCGACGTGGTGGAGCTCGGACGCCAGGGCAGGGTGCACCTCTACAGGCTGTGCGCCGCGGCACCGGCGCCGCTCGTCCCACAGCAGCTGCGCTTCGCGGTGCCGGAGCGAATGGGCCCGGACGGCGTGCTGCGCGCGCTCGAGGAGGAGCCGGCGCGCGAGCTGGTGGGGCGCCTCGCGCTCGAGCGCCCGCAGGCGGTTGCCGTCTCCCTGCTGCACTCCTACGCCGATCCCGAGCACGAGCGCAGGCTCGGCGAGCTGCTGCACGAGCTGCTCCCGGACGCGCACGTGTCGCTGTCGGTGGACGTGGTGGGAACCTTCCGCGAGTACGAGCGCACAGCGACGACCGTGCTCGACGCGGCGCTCTCGCCGCTGCTCGAGGCCTATCTGCGCCGCCTGTCGGAGCGCTCGCGCGCGGGCGCGCTGCCGGCGCCGGAGATCATGCAGTCCTCGGGCGGCCTCACCGACGCCTCGCGGGCGGGGGCGCATGCCGCGCTGACGGTCCTGTCGGGGCCCGCGGGGGGCGTGGGCGGAGCGCTCCTGCTCGCGGAGCTAGCCGGCGAGGAGCAGGTGCTGTGCTTCGACATGGGTGGCACCTCGTGCGATGTGTGCGTGATCGACGGCCTGCGGGTGGCGGAGACCGCGGAGCGGGCGGTGGCGGGGCGCCCGCTCGCGTTGCCCGCGCTCGACATCCACACGGTGGGGGCGGGCGGCGGCTCGATCGCATGGCGTGACCCGGGCGGGGCGCTGCGTGTGGGGCCGGAGTCGGCGGGCGCGGATCCCGGCCCCGCCTGCTACGGGCGCGGCGGCGAGCGGCCGACCGTCACCGACGCGAACCTCGTGCTCGGGCGCCTGCTCGCCGACTCGCCGCTCGCGGGCGGCGTCGAGCTCGACCGCGCCGCCGCCGAGCGGGCGGTGAGCGTGCTCGCCGCAGAGCTCGGTCTCGACACGCTCGCCTGCGCCGAGGGGATCGTGCGCGTCGCCGAGGCGGAGATGCTCGGCGCGCTGCGGGTGATGACGGTGGAGCGCGGCATCGACCCGCGGGGATTCGCGCTGATGCCGTTCGGGGGCGCCGGGCCGCTGCACGCCGCCGCGCTCGCCGAGCAGCTCGGCATCTCGCGCATCCTCTGCCCGCGCGCATCGGGAGTGCTGTGCGCGCTTGGGCTCGCCGCCGCCGCGCCGCGCCGCGACGTGGCGAGGACGCTGATGCTGAGCGGGGCTGGGCTGTCGGACGAGCGCCTCGCGAGCGAGCGCAGCGAGCTCGTCCGCGAGGCCGCCACGGCGCTGGGCGCACCCGCGGCGCGGGCACGAGCCCGGCACGAGCTGCGCTACCGCGGGCAGTCGTTCGAGCTCCCGGTGGACGAGGACATCGACCCCGCCGGCGGGGGCGGCGGCCCGGACGCGGCAGGGATGTGTGCGGCGTTCGCACGCGCACACGAGCAGCGCTACGGCTATCGCGACGAGTACGCGGACGTCGAGCTCGTCAACCTGCGCGTGTCGGTGTGGGGCAGCGCTCCCGCGCTGCGCCCGCGGGCGGACTCGCGCTCGCCTAGCGCCGAATGGAGGGAGCAGCTGGTGATCGCCGGGCGCCCGCACGAGGCGCGCGTGATCCGCGGCGAGCCCGCCCCCGGCGAGGAGCTGGAGGGCCCGGCGCTGTGCGCCCTGCCCGAGGCGACGCTGCTCGTGGCGCCGGGCTGGCGTGGCGAGGTGGACGAGCACGGCACGATCCGCCTGCAGCGAGAGGGCGGGGGCTGAGCGGTGCTCGACGCGATCGAGCTGCAGCTGGTGACGGGTTCGCTGCGGGCCGCCTGCGAAGAGATGGGCGTCGTGCTCATCCGCTCGGCGCACTCCTCCAACATCAAGGAGCGCCGGGACGCGTCCACCGCCCTGTTCGACCCGGACGGGCAGATGGTGATGCAGGCCGAGCACATCCCCGTTCATCTCGGGGCGATGCCGGCTGCAGTGGAGGCGGTGCTCGGCGAGCGCCACCGGGAGGGCGTCTCGTGGGTGCTCAACGACCCGTTCGCGGGCGGCACCCACCTGCCCGACATCACGGTCGTCACGCCGGTGTTCGCCGCCTCAGGGGAGCAGATCGGCTTCGCCGCGAGCCGCGCCCACCACGCCGATGTGGGCGGTCGCGCGCCCGGGTCGATGCCCGCCGACAGCACCTCGCTCGCCGAGGAGGGGATCGTGATCTCGCCGCGCCCGCTCGACGCGGAGGCGCTCGAGGAGATCGCCGCCGCTACCCGCCAGCCCGCGGAGCGCCGTGCGGACCTGCGAGCGCAGCTTGCCGCCAACCGCACCGGCGCGCTGAGGCTCGCCGAGCTCGCCGGACGGCTCGGCGCCGCGCGCCTGCGCGAGGCCAGCGACGCCGTGCTCGACTACTCCGAGCGGCGCACCCGTGCCTGCATCGCCGCGCTGCCCGACGGCGAGCGCGAGGCCGAGGACGTGCTCGAGGCGAGCGACGGGGACCTCGTGCTACGTCTGCGCGCGCTCGTCGAGGGCGAGCGCCTCGTCCTCGACTTCGCCGGCACCGCGCGGCAGCACGCGGGCAACCTCAACTGCCCGCTCGCAGTGACGAGATCCGCCTGCCTGTTCGCGGTGCGGGTGCTCACCGACCCCGACATCCCGCCTACAGCGGGCGCCTACCGGCCGATCGAGGTGCGTGCCCCGCATGGCAGCCTCCTCAACGCCGCCCCCGGCGCAGCGGTTGCCGCGGGCAACGTCGAGACATCCTCGCGCGTCGCCGACATCGTCCTCGCCGCGTTCGGGCGCGCGCAGGGACAGGGGACGATGAACAACCTCACGCTGGGCGACGAGCGCTTCTCCTACTACGAGACGCTCGGCGGCGGGCAGGGCGCGTGCGAGGACGCCGACGGGCCGAGCGGCGTTCATGTGGCGATGAGCAACACGTTGAACACGCCGATCGAGGCGCTCGAGCGCGACTTCCCGCTGCGCGTGCTCGAGTACGCCCTGCGCCGCGGCTCGGGCGGCGCAGGTCGCCACCGCGGGGGCGACGGCGTCGTGCGCGAGCTGCAGGCGCTGCGCGAGATGACGTTCTCGCTGATCGCCGAGCGCAGGCGCCACGCGCCACGCGGGGCGGCGGGTGGGCAGCCGGGTGCCCGGGGGCGCGATTTCCTCGACGGCGTGCCGCTGCCCGGCAAGGCGACGGGAGAGCTGCACGCGGGGCAGCGGCTGCGCATCGAAACGCCCGGTGGGGGAGGATTCGGCGATGACGGCACAGGAGCCGAGTAGCGGCGCGGGCGAGCGGATCGGGTTCCTCGGGCTGGGCATCATGGGCTCGCGGATGGCTGCGAACGTCGCCCGCGCGGGCTTCCCGCTCAGCGTCTGGACCCACACCCCCGGCAAGGCGGATGCATGGGCGGCGCAGCACGCCGGTGCCGTCGCGTGTGCCACGCCGGCGGAGGTTGCGGCGCGCAGCGACATCGTCGTGAGCATGGTGGTGGACGGCGAGCAGGTGGCGTCGGTGCTGCTCGGCGAGTCCGGGCTGCTCGACCGGGCGCGGGAGGGGTTGCTCGCCGTGGACATGTCCACGATCGGCCCGCCGCAGGCACGCGAGGTCGGAGCGCGCCTGCGCGAGCAGGGGGTGAAAATGCTCGATGCGCCGGTCACCGGGTCATCGCCGCGTGCCGAGGACGGGACGCTCACGATCATGGTGGGCGGCGAGGAGGAGGACTACGCCCGGGCGCTGGCGCTGCTGGAGGCGATGGGCGAGCTGATCGCGCACGTCGGGGAGCTCGGACAGGGACAGATGCTGAAGCTCGTCAACAACGCCCTCGGCGCCGCCAACGCGGCTGCGCTAGCGGAGGCGCTGTTGCTCGCGGACGCGGCGGGCATCGACCTCGACGCCTTCGAACTGGTGGTGGGAGCCGGGTCGGGAGCGTCCGCACAGCTCCAGCTGAAGGCGGGAGCCATGCGCGCGCACGACTTCAGCACGCTCTTCAAGACGGCGCACATGCTCAAGGACGTGCGGCTGTGCCTCGAGGAGGCGCAGGCCACAGGGGTGCCCTTTCCCGCGGCTGCCCACGCCCGCGACCTGCTCACCGCGGCGATGGCGCGGGGCCATGCGGATGACGACTACGCGGCGATGGTGGAGGCTGCTGAGGGCCTCGCCGGCCGGCGCCTGTGAAGTCGGTGTGACGGCTCCCGGTCGGCGCTCGCTCGAAAACCTTGCAATTTGCAGGCGATTTGGGATTTCCGCCCAGTTTTCGTATCTTTAACCGGCCGTCGCAGCCTCCGTCACCGGAGGTGGCGGTGTAAGTCAGGCGTACTCCCTTCGTCCCGTCCGTACCGTTCCCATGCCAGTTGCCTTCAGAGAATGGGCTGTAACCGTCCGCGCGCTTGCGGAAGGCGAGCAGCTGCTCACCTTGAGGAAGGGCATGCTCGCGCCGTCGAGCAGGCCCCTCAAGCTCGCACACGAACGCTTCTTCCTGTACCCCACGTTCGACCACCAGCCCGGCGACCTCGTGCGCGAGTCCCACCAGCCCGAGCTGCGCCGCGCCCTCGAGGAGGGCGTCTGGAGCGACGGCGAGCCGCCGCTGCACACGTTCGTCTCCGGCGCGCCCCTGCAGCAGCCGGACCGGGTGCGAATCAGGGCATGGGCGGAAGTCACCGACCACTTCACGATCGTCGACCCGCGCTGTGTGGACGCGCTCTCGCCGTTCTATGTGTGGACGCCGGACTACGCAACCAAGCGCCTGGGCTGGCGCGGGCGCCAGCCGCTGCACGTGCTGCTGCTGCGCACCTACCGGATCCCGCGGCCGGTGACCGTCAAGGTGAAGGACGAGTACCTCGGCCCCGGCGCCTGGATCGAGCTTCAGCGCGAACTCCCCTTCGAGGGCACCCCGGTGCTCTCCGACGCGGAGTTCGAGCGCGCCTCCGAAGAGATCCGCTCGATCACCGCCGAAGCGGGCCAGCCGGTCCTCGTCTAGGCCTGCTCGGGGCGCTCCTCCCAGGCGAGCGCTTCACGCGCCGCTTGCACCGCTGATTCCGGCACGAGCACGTCGCGCGGTCCCGCTGCGAGGAAGTCGGGCACGTCGGCGCCGCCGGAGCGGCGCAGCAGGCTCGGGATGCCCTCCTCGAGCAGCAGCGCCTCGATGAACTCCGCCTCGGGCTGGTTCTGCGCCCGCGCCACCTTGACGAGCGCGCCTTCGGCGTACTGCGGCTTGATCTTGCGCGCCCTGCGCTGACGCTCGCTGGGGGCGGTGCTGCCGTCGTCGACCTGCACCAGGGGCATGTTGCAGCGCTCGCAGAAGCGCTCGCTCGCGCGGTGCGCGCGACCGCAGCTCGGGCAGACGAGGTCCTCCGCGCTCATGCGCCCGCGACGGCGACCGGAACCTCGCGCACCTCTGCCCCCTCGATCAGGTAGGAGCGCACCTCCGGCGGCGCGTCCTCGCAGAGCCCCACGATGATCCACTCGACGCCGGGCCAGCCGGCGGCGAAGTTCACGTCGGTCTGGGACGGATAGGGGCTGCTGCGGACGTGGGAGTGGTAGATCGCGCCGATCTCCCAGCCGCGCTCCTCGATCTCGTTCGCGAGCTCGAGCAGTTCCCGCGGCTCGATCTCGAAGCGGAGCGGGCTGCGGTGCAGGTTGCGCGCGCGGAAGACCGCGGCAGCCTGCGCGTCCCCGTCTATCGGCGGCTCGACGGCGACGACCCCGCAGATCTCGTTGCCGGGGTCTTCGAGGACGTGTGCGAGCAGCTCGTCGAGGAGGTCGCGGGAGATGTTCATCGCCGCCGCGGTGCGCCCCGCGCGAGCACTACCACCACACGGTCGCGTCGAGGTTCTCGATCTCGTCGACGGGAAGCGTGTAGATGCCGCTCGAGAGGTACTTCCAGCCGTCGTCGGCGACGACGAAGACGACGTTGCCCTCGTCGAGCTCGCCGGCGATGCGCACCGCGATGCTCGCAATCGCGCCCGTGGAGACGCCCGCGAACAGGCTCTCCTCGTCGAGCAGCTTGCGCGTCCAGATGATCGCGTCGCGGTTGGTGACGAAGATCTTGCGGTCGAGCAGCGAGATGTCGATGATCGGCGGGATGAAGCCGTCGTCGAGCGAGCGCAGGCCCTGCACCGGCTCACCCTGCATCGGCTCGGCCGCCACGATCTTGACAGCGTCGCCGAGCGCCTCCTTCAGGCGCCGCCCGTTCCCCATCAGCGTGCCGCCGGTGCCGAGGCCCGCGACGAACGCGGACACCTCGTCGAGCTCTTCGAGGATCTCCACGGCGGTGCCGTTGTAGTGAGCGGTGGGGTTCGCGGGGTTGCCGTACTGGTAGGGCATGTACACAGAGGAGTCGGCGGCAGCCATCTCGAGCGCCATCGCAACCGCGCCGTTCGATCCCTTGGAGCCCTCGGAGTAGACGATGTCCGCGCCATACATGCGCAGCAGCTGGGTGCGCTCGGGCGTCACGTTCTCAGGCATCACCACCTTCAGCCGGTAGCCCTTGCGCCGGCAGATCATCGCCAGCGAGATGCCGGTGTTGCCGGAGGTGGGTTCGAGGATCGTCTGACCCGGGCTGATCGCGCCCTTTTCCTCGGCGTCCTCGATCAGCGCGCGGGCGACGCGATCCTTCACCGAGCCCGTCGGGTTGCGCGACTCGAGCTTCGCCCAGATGTGGACGCCGGGCTTCGGCGAGAGCTTTGCGAGCTCCACGAGCGGCGTGTTGCCGATCGACTGGACGATGTCGCCGTAGCGGCCTCCGCAGGGCCGGTTCCTCAACTGCTCCACCGCCATTACTTCACGGAATATAGCGACCCTGATTGGCTGTGTCCGCCAATGCCGGGGAGTCCGAGATCGCTGGGGATTCCGGGCATCACGCGGGTCGCTCGTGGCGCCGCGTTCTAGCGCGTCCAGCTACGTTCGCTGACATCGCGTTGACAAGAGGCGTCGCAGAATGGCGCTCACCAGGCCTCCTCATCGATGCGCGGGTCGGTCAGAGGCCTTCTGAGCTTTCGAGGGGGGCCGGGGGTCCTGTGCGCCTCACGGCTCGCTGCCACAGGCGGAATACTGGCCGGGTGATGTCGCGACTTCTCGATCGGAGGACGTACCGACGGTGGCTGTACAGCGGCGGACGCCCACACCGGGTTGCGTCGCTGCTCAACCGTCTGCAGACCGCTATCGCGGCAGCCGGACTGCCGCCGCATCGGGTGAAGGCTCTGGAGGTACGCGGTCGCCGCACCGGGCGGCTCATCTCGTTTCCAGTCGTCGTCGCGGACTACCAGGGCGAGCATTACCTGGTGGCGATGCTCGGCGCGAGTGCGAACTGGGTTGCGAACGTGCGCGCAGCCGGCGGGAAAGCCGCTCTTCAGCACGGTCGCCGTGAACCGATACAGCTTGAGGAGGTCGAGCCAGGCGCGAGAGCGCCGATCCTGAAGCGCTACCTCGCCTTGGCGCCGGGTGCGCGGGCTCACTTCCCGGTCGATCGCAGCGCCGCGCTCTCCGAGTTCGAGGTAATCGCGCCCAGCTACCCCGTCTTCCGCATTCGAGCCGACGAGTCCGACAAGACCGACCTCGGCCTCGAGGAGTAGGCGATGTCGCAGGAGAACGTGGCGGTGGGTCGCCGGATGATCGAAGACTTCAACGAACGCACGTCGTGGTGGGATGCGCTCGACGAGAATATTGAGTGGCACGCCCGCAGCGACGAGCCTGACGCCGGCGTCCACCACGGGCGTCAGGCCGTCAGACGCTACATCGGTGGGTGGGAAGACATGTTCCCCGGATACCAGATCGACCTTATTGGTCCAATAGTCGATCTCGGCGATCAGGTGATCCTCCCGGCGCAGTTGGTCGGAGCGGCTCGAACAACACGCATCACGGTTCGGGAGCCATACGTCTTTCTCCTCACCATGTCCAACGGGTTGATCACATTCACCCGTGAGTTCGGGAGAGAAGCCGAAGCCCTCAAAGCCGTGAGGCTGGAGGAGTAGGCGGTGTCGCAGGAGAACGTGGAATCGGGCATGCGCTTCGTCGATCTGGCACCGGGAGATCCACGGCTGGCTGCGGACGTAATCCCTGTCCTCAAGCAGTTGCGCGCGCATCTGACGCTCGAGAGCCTCGCCGAGGTGTACGCCGAGGGGCACGCTCAGGGCCTCCGCTTCACGGCCGTCTACGACGGCGAGGGGCGTTGCCTGGCTGTCGCTGGCTGGCGGCTGATGGCCACGACGGTGGCGTTGCGCAAGCTCTACGTCGACGATCTGGTCACGGCAGCCGATCACCGGGGACGGGGGATCGGAGCGGCGCTCCTGCGCGAGCTTGAGAATCGAGCACGTCAGGCAGGCTGCCGCGCTATCGATCTGGACTCCGGCGTTTCCAGGGAGGACGCACATCGTTTCTACTTCCGCGAGCGAATGGCCATCACGAGCCTTCACTTCGCACGGCGAATCTGACCGGGGTTCCTTCACGCCCGCGCCCCATTCCGGGCATCACACGGTCGCTCGTGATACCCCGAGGCGCCGGTCAAGACCAGGCGCCCTGAACTTTCGAGGGGGCCGGGATCCTTTGTGGCTACGCCTGGCTGCCGAAGGCGGGATACTGGAGGCGCGATGTCGGCGGCTGGCGGTGAGAGAGCGCACAGCGCACTTGGTGCCGATGACGGCCCGATCGAGATCGCGAGCTACGAGCCCTCGTGGCACGACGCGTACATCGCCGAGCGCCAGCGGCTCGCGACATTGCTTCCCGGCGTGGAGGTCCGACATATCGGCTCCACCGCGGTTCCGGGGCTCGCGGCGAAGCGAGTGATCGACATGATCGCGCTCGTCGATGACCTGGACGCGACCGCCGAACTGCTCATCCAACGAGCCGGCTACCACCTGCCTGCGCGGTTCAACAGAGGTCTCCTGAATCGCCGGTACCTCTGCTATCCGGCGGTGTCCCACCGCACGCACCATCTGCATCTGGTTGACGTGCGCGAGCACATGGACCGCTGCCTGCGATTCCGTGACCTGCTCACCGATGATCCGAAGCTCGCCGACGACTACGTCCGGCTGAAGCGATCGCTCGCGGAGAGATTCCGGGAAGACCGCGCCGGCTACACCACTGCGAAGGGCGATTTCATCAACAACGCGCTGTCGGACTAGCCGGTGTCCCAGGAGAACGTGGAGCTGGTCAGGTCCGTGCACCCGATGTCCGGGACCGACCTCTCGAGCCTCTTCAAACGATACGCCGCGGACTCTGCCCGATTTCAGCGGTTGGCTTCGCTGCTGACAGAGGACTTCGAGGTCGTGGGAGGTGATCGCATAGGCGGCGGCGGCGGGCTCACCTCTGGCGGTCGTGGCATAGAGGGACTCGTCGCGGCCTGGCGCGATTGGCTTGGCCCGTGGGAGACCTACTGGACCGAGGTCGAGGAGTTCGTCGACGCTGGTGAGGACCGGGTCCTCGTTCTCGTTCGTGATCATGGCCGCCTGCGCGGAAGCGACTCTGAGGTCGAGAACGTCAGTGCCTCGATATGGACCTTGCGTCGGGACAAGATCGCCCGAATCGAGTTCCACACGGATCGCAGGCAAGCGCTCAAAGCCGTGGGCCTTACGGAGTAGGCGATGTCGCAGGAGAACGTGGAGATCGTGCGGCGCGGCTACGAGCACTTCCAGGCGACGGGGGAACTTCCCGCTCAGGTCATAGCACCGGGCTTCGTTTGGGACATGTCGAAATTCGGGGGGGTGGTGGACCAGGAGGCGTTCGAGGGCATCGAGGCCACGCGGCGCTTCGTCCAGGACTGGAACGACGCCTGGGATCATTGGGAGATCGAGGTTGGCCGGCTCCACGACGCGGGCGATCAAGTCGTGGCGGTGGTCCGCCAGCGCGGCCAGTCGAAGACAACCGGCATGCATGTCGAGATGGTCTTCGCCCAGGTTTGGACCGTCCGCGACGGCAAGGAGATACGGATGGAGATGTACGCCGAACCGGCCGAGGCCCTCAAAGCCGTGGGCCTGGAGGAGTAGGCGATGTCGCAGGAGAACGTGGAGATGGCGAGCAGGGCCGAGGCCCTCAAAGCCGCCGGGCTGGGCGAGTAGGCGATGTCCGAGAACCTGGACCTTGTGCGCTCGATCTATGCCATCTGGCGGGACGGTGATTTCAGCTCGACGGGTTGGGCGTGCCCCGATATCGAGTTCGAGATCGTAGGCGGGCCCGACCCCGGAAGCTGGAGCGGACTGACTGGCATGGCAGACGGCTGGCGCCAGTGGCTCGCGGCATGGGACGGCTACCAGGCAACGGCCGAGGAGTTCCGCGAGATCGACCCCGAGCGTGTGCTCGTTCTTGGGCGCATGGGCGGACGTGGAAAGACCAGCGGCGTGAGCGTCGAGACCGAGTTCGCAAACGTCCTTTACGTCCGCCGCCACAAGATCTCGCGGCTGTGTCTGTACTCCAGCCGCGAGCGCGCGCTTGCCGACCTCGGCCTGGCGGGGTAGGCGATGTCTCAGGAGAACGTGGAGATGGTGGTGGCCTCCTACGCGTGGGGCAACCGCGAACGGAAGCTGGCGCAACCCTGGTGGCACGAGGATGGGGAATACGTCAACGCCCGCGAGGACCCCGATCACGCAACGCATCGAGGTGTGGACGAGATCGAAAAGCTGTTTGGCTCGTGGCTCGACGCTTATCCCGACGTGCAGGTGCATCCGCTGGAAGCCCATGGCAACGGGGATGTGGTGTTCGTTTGGGTGCGCTTCGTCGGGACATCGGCTGAGAGCGGCATACCCCTGACGATGGAGATCGCTCACGTCATCACGCTGGAAGAGGGCAAGATTCGACGCTTGGAGGAGTACTTCGACCGCGCCGAGGCCCTCAAAGCCGTGGGGCTCGAGGAGTAGGCGCGAGCGGCATGAGGCGCGTCGGCTAGCGGCCTCCCGAGCTCCGAGGGGGGCGGGCGCGATCCGCCTCACATCGGCGGACGGGCAGCTGCGCGTCCGTTTGCCCGCGGGAACGCCGCGAGCAGGACGAGCGGCTGGCCAGGCGGCCAGACCGATTAGGATCTGCTTGCTCCTGTGCGAGCGGGCCCTCGACGATGAGCGCGAACCACGGATACGACTTCGACTGGCTGGTGATCGGCTCGGGCTTCGGCGGCAGCGTGTCGGCGCTTCGCCTCACCGAGAAGGGCTACTCGGTGGGTGTGCTCGAGTGCGGCCGCCGCTTCGCCGACAACGAGTTCCCGCGCTCCACCGCCGATCTCAAGCGCTACTTCTGGAGCCCGCGCCTGGGCCTGAAGGGCATCTTCCGGCTGACGACGTTCAAGGACGTCTCCGTCGTATCGGGCTGCGGCGTGGGCGGCGGCAGCCTCGGCTACGCGTGCACCCTCTACGTGCCGCCGAAGCAGTTCTTCGAGGACCGCCAGTGGGCGGACATGCAGGACTGGGAGGGCGCGCTCTCCCCGCACTACGCCGAGGCGCAGCGGATGCTCGGCGTCGTGCAGTACCCGCACGAGGACCCCGCCGACCAGCTGCTGCGGGAGCTCGGCGAGGAGCTCGGCGTCGGCGACACCTACAAACACACCCCCGTCGCCATCTTCCTCGGGGAGGCCGGCAAGACCGTCGCCGATCCGTACTTCGGCGGCGAGGGGCCCGACCGCACGGGCTGCCACCTGTGCGGACGCTGCATGGTGGGGTGCGTGCACGGCGCCAAGAACACGCTCGTCAAGAACTACCTCTACTTCGCGGAGAAGCGCGGTGCGCGCGTGATGCCCGAACGCACCGTGATCGACATCCGCCCGCTCGGCGCCGCCGACGGCAGCGACGGCTACGAGGTGGAAAGCGTCCGCTCGGGAGCCTGGCTGCGCAAGCAGCGCACCGTCCAGCGCGTCCGCGGGGTGGTTGTCGCGGCGGGGCCGCTCGGCACGAACAAGCTGCTCCAGCGCTGCCGCCTCGGCGGCTCGCTGCCGGGCATCTCCTCCCGGCTCGGCGAGCTCGTGCGCACCAACTCGGAGTCGATTCTCACCGTGACGGTGCCGGAGGACTACCCGGACGACCTGATCAAACGCGTGGCGATCACGTCCTCGATCTACCCCGACCCGCACACCCACATCGAGACCGTCACCTACGGCGACGACGGCGACTCGATGCGCATGCTCTACACGCTGCTCACCGGCGATGGCACGCGCCTGACGCGTCCGCTGAAGCTCCTGGGCCAGCTCGTGCGGCATCCCGGACGCCTCGCGAAGGTGCTCTTCCCCAAGCACTGGTCGCGGCGCACGATCATCCTGCTCGTGATGCAGACGCTCGACAACGCGATCGCGCTGCGCCCGAGAAAAGGTCCGTTCGGCACGCTCTGGCTGCAGACCGAACAGGACCCCGAGCGCCCCAACCCGACGTTCATCCCGGTCGCCAACGAGGCAGCCGAATGGTTCGCACGGCGCACCGGCGGGATTGCGCAGAGCGCGCTCACCGAGGCGCTCTTCAACATCCCCTCCACCGCCCACATCCTCGGCGGCGCGGTGATCGCACCCGACCCCTCGCAGGGCGTCGTCGACGCGCGCCAGCGCGTGTTCGGCTACGAGAACCTGCTCGTGTGCGACGGCTCGGCGATCCCGGCGAACGTCGGGGTGAACCCGTCGCTCACGATCACCGCGCTCGCGGAGCACGCGATGAGCCACGTGCCCGCAGCGGAGCGCGAGACGGCTCCGCTCGCCACCGCCTGACGCTCACGGCAGCTCCACGCGGGCGCCGACGCCGGCGCTCGCGCTCGCGCTCTGCAGCGACCCGCTGAGCAGCCGCAGGCGCAAGCCGCCGCGCAGGCGCACGATCGTGTTGAGCACGCCCGCTCCGCTCGCACGCAGCTGCGCGAGCGTTCGCCAGCCCCCGCCGCGCTCGGCCGCCTGCAGGAGCGCGACGCTTGCGGGCGGGAGCAGCGCCCACACGCGCACGCGGCGACGGTCCACCCGCAGCGGATCGAACGGCAGCTCGAAGCCCTGCAGGAACGGCTTCGGTTGGGCGAGCGCCGGGTCGCCGTCGGGGGCCGCGCTGAACAGCCCGGCGGGCCGTTCGTATTCGACCGTGCCCCCGGTGGGGGTGGCGGCGCGAACGCCGTGGACAGGGTCGACGAGGAACTCCCACTCGACGAGACCGACGCCCGCGATCCACAGGCGGTGAAGCGCGCGCGAGATCCATGCCGCCTGCAGCTGCGGCGGCACGCCGCCGCGCGCCTGGGGAGCGCTTTCCCAGTTGAGCTCGGTCACCCACAGCGGCGTCGGCCACGCCGCGGTGCCGGCGCGGCGTGCCTCGCGCAGCAGCCGCGCCACCTTGCCCGCGTCGGCGATCGCCACGTCGAGCGAGGAGCTCGCGGGCAGGTTCGGGCTCCCCACCGACAGCGGATGGATCGCGAGCACGTCGAAGCGCGGCGGATCGGCGCAGTCGCCGGCCCGGCGTCCGCCGGGGCCGAGGCACAGCAGCGTCTTCAGGAACGTCACCGGCGCCATCCGGCCGACCCCGGCAGGTTCGCCGCCCGGCGCGATCCCCGCGGCGGCGACGACGGAGTGCGGCTGCACAGACTTCACCCCCGCGTAGAAGGCGTTCAGCAGCTGGCGGTAGAGGAGCGGCGAGAAGGCGCGCCAGCGCCCCTGCACGGCCACCCATTGCGGCTCGAGATAGCGCGCGAGGTTGGGCTCGTTCCAGGCCTGGAAGAGCCTCACGGCCGGCAGCGCGCGCTCGGGATCCCGCGGATCGGGGAAGCTCCCGTCGTAGCGGCGTGCGAGCGCCGCCGCGAACGCTTCGAGCGCCGGCGGACTCGGAGCCCAGCTGCCCGGATAGGCAAACGGCCAGCGTTCCGGCGCCTCGGCGAAGGCGGGCGCGTGCGACACCACGAGCAGCGGCTGCATCCCGGCGGCGACGGCGCTGCGCACGCTCGCGTCGAGCCGCTGGAAGCGGTAGTAGGGGCTCGCGGGGTCGCGCGCCTCAAAGCCCGCAGGGGCATTCGGCGCCACCAGCTCGCTCCAGGTGACGGGCAGCCGCACGACGCTCGCCCCCGTTTCGCGCACCCGCTCGAGCGCCGCTTCGCGGACGTGCGGGTCAGCCGCGAGCAGCAGCCCGCCGTCGGATATCCCGCGCACCAGCCCCCCCGCAGGGAACGGGCCGCGGAGCAGTGCCCGATCCTGTTCGCGCACGACCGCCGGACCGGTGCGGGGGGCGGCGCCTTCCACGCGCGGCTGCGGCCCGAGCGGACGCGGCGGGCCTTCGGGTCCGGAGCGCGAGGGCAGCGGCAGCACCGGCCCGGGCAGCAGCCACAGCGCAGCGCTCACTGCGAATCCGAGCCCGCGCGCGAGCAACGCGCCGGACCTAGTGGTGGATCAGCAGCGTTCGGCGCCCGAGGCTCAGCGTGGCGCCGGAGGCGCTGCGAAGCGTCGTGAGGAGCACCGCGTGCAGGGTGTGGGCGGAGCGCAGCCGCGCACGCCCGCGCTTCGTCGGGTGCAGCACCACGATGACCGCGCCCGCTCCCCTTGCCGCGGCGCTGCCGCGCGCGAGCAGCAGCGCGGGGGGCCGGCGGTGGTGGACCGCGGTTGCATAGGCGGGCAGCGAGCCGCCCTGGAGGAAGAGGTCCTGCGTGACGGTGCCCGCCTGGTTGATGCCGACGCGGTTGTGCCAGCCGGTGCGCAGCAGACCGTGGATCGTGGCGAAGCCGAGCTTCAGGATCGTGCCCTGCAGCGCAGGCGGCGGAGGCGGTTTGTAGGGCGGCGGCGGAGGCGGAGGACACGCTCCCACCGGGCGCTGGGTTTCGCTCGTGTACGTGTACGTCGCTTCGCCGGGAAGCGGGGTCTTCAGCGACTCGGAAGCGCCCACCGTCTCGCCCTGTTCGAGCGGCGCGAGGAAGCTGCCGCCGTATGTCGTGCCGGTGAGCGATTTCACCTGCGGTTCGCCGAAGCCGGTCTGTTTCCAGCCGGTCACCTGGCCGTATTTGTTGTAGTCGAGAACTTTTCTGTTGAAGAAGCCTTCGACCACGAAGCCCGGCGTGTTGGAGCCGGAGAAGTTGGTGGAACCGGCGCACACCGTGGGATCGATCGTCGGCATCCCGTCGTAGACGACCGAGCCGATCGTCGTGCCCACCGGCGACTCGAGCGTCACCACGTCGCCCACCTGGGGAACCTGCGAGAAGCCCGCCCAGCCGTGGCCGACGTCCCTGTAGACCGTGATCCCGCCGCGGACGATCGACACGGCGACCTGCGCGGACGGTTCAACCGACCCGGTTGTCGAGGCGACCTGGTCCCATTCCGGGAGGGTGGTCTCGCCCGACACCACCTTCAGGTTGTACCGCGGCCCGTGCGCCGAGCCGAACGCGGCAGACGGGGTCAGCACGGCGACGAGCGCCACCAGCGCGGCGCAGGCGCCGAGCGCGCGGCTGCCTCGCCGCGAGGCGCTTCGGGGGTCGAGCAGGATCGCACGCAGTCTCATGGGACCGCTGAACCAATCGACAGGCCGCGCGCAACCCTTTAGGCGCCGCGCGCAGATTGGACGCGGTCTTGCAGCCCGCCGCGAGGCTCAGGCGCCGGCGCCGCCGGCCATCGCCGGGAGGATCACGAGCGTGTCGCTGTCGCCCACCGCCGTGTCGAGCCCGTCGAGCACGCGCACGTCCTCGTCGTTCAGGTACACGTTCACGTAGCGGTTGAGCTCGCCGTCCGCCGAGAACAGCTGCTCCTGCGTGGCGGGATGGGACGCGGCGAGGTCGCGCAGCACCTCGCCGACGTTCGCGCCGGAGGCTCCTACCTCCTTCTCGCCGCCGACAGACGCGCGCAGCACTGGGGGGATCTTGATCGTCGCCATCGCGTCGGGCGCGCAGACTACCCGGCGGCGGCGCAGAACGCCTCGTAGTCCGGGAACAGCCCGAGCTCATCGTCTGTGATGTCGCCCGGCTCGCGGGAGCAGATGGGGCACTCGGGGTCGCGGTGCACCTTCACCTCGGTGAGAGTCGCACCGAGCGCGTCGTAGAGGAGCAGCCGGCCGATCGCGGGATCGCCGATGCCGACGATCAGCTTCACGACCTCGGTGGCCTGCAGCAGCCCCATCGTGCCCGGCAGCACGCCGAGGACGCCGTTGGCGCCGCACGACGGCGCGAGCTCGGCGGGCGGCGGCTCGCGGAACAGGCAGCGGTAGCAAGGACCCTCATACGGCTTGAACACCGACAGCTGCCCGTCGAAGCCGAGGATCGAGGCGGAGACGACCGGGATCTTCAGGCGCACGCTCGCGTCGTTGAGGAGGTAGCGCGTTGGGAAGTTGTCCACACCGTCGACGATCACGTCGTAGCCCTCGATGATGTCCATGATGTTCGAGGCGTCGATCCGCGTGCGGTACTTCACCACCTCGACGTCGGGGTTCAGCGCATGGATCGACTCCTCCGCGGACTCCACCTTGGGGATGCCGATGCGGTCGGTGTTGTGGATCACCTGGCGCTGGAGGTTCGACAGGTCCACCTCGTCGTCGTCGACGATCCCCAGCGTGCCGACACCCGCCGCCGCGAGGTACAACGCCGTCGGCGAGCCGAGCCCGCCGGCGCCGAGCAGCAGCACCTTGGCGTCGAGCAGCTTCTGCTGGCCGTCGGCGCCGATCTCGGGGATCAGCAGGTGGCGGGAGTAGCGCTCGCGCTGCTCGGCGCTGAGCGCCCGCGGGATCTCCACCTCGTAGCCGCGGTCCTTCCACAGCGTTATGCCGCCTACCATCGAGCGCACGTGCGCGTAGCCGAGATCCTCCTGCAGCGTCCGCGCGGCGTAGGCGGAGCGGTTGCCCGACTGGCAGTAGACGATGACCTCGGCGGAGCGGTCGGGCGCCACGCCCTCGATGCGCGACTCGAGGTGGCCGCGGGGGATGCTCTTGGCGCCGGGGAGGTGGCCCGTTGCGAACTCTTCGCTGCCGCGCACGTCCAGGATCGTCACGCCCTCGTCGATCAGCTCCTTGACCTCGGACGGGTCTACCTCATCGATCTGGCTCTTCACTTGGCGGAGAAGCTCCGCCCCGGACGTACTCATCGTCGAAAACTCCTAAACCACGGTCGGGTTTCAGTGACTTCACAAAGTGTAGCGCCCCGCGGGCTCGCCTTGAAGGCTCGCGGGGTCCCCTCGCCTAGGCGTTTTCTACGGGTCTGCGGCAACCGCCGCGGCGCTACGATCTGCCCGTGCCGCGGCAGGTCGCGAAGGGTCGCATGCGCGCCGTGGCGGCAGGGCTGCTGGCGGCAGGGCTGCTCGGCGGCTGCGGGAGCTCGGGCGGCGCGAGCACCGCGACGGACAACGGCGCGGGCGGCTTCGAGGGCGCGGCGCTGCCGAGCGCGGTGCCCGCTCCGCAGTTCGCGCTGCGCGACGTGCGCGGCCGGACGGTGTCGCTCGCCGAGCACCGAGGCGGCGTCACCGTGATCGCCTTCCTGGATTCCTCGTGCAGGACATGCGTGCTGATAGCGCAGCAGCTGCGCGGCGCGCTCGACGAGCTGGAACATCCGCCGCCGCTGCTGCTCGTGTCGGTTGATCCCTCAAGCGACTCGCGCGCGCGTGTGGAAGCCTTCCTTCGCCGCGTGTCGCTTGAGGGGCGGGCGAGCTATCTGGTGGGGCCGCGCGCGGCGCTCGAACGCGCCTGGCGCGACTACCGCGTGGCGACCCCGGGCCACGGCGCGGACTACGAAAGCGCGCTGCCCGTGCTGCTGATCGACGCCTCCGGACGCGAGCGCGTGATCTACCAGCAGGAACAGCTCACGCCCGATGCGCTCGCCCACGACATCAGGGCTCTCCAGGCGGGCTGATACCCTAGCTGCGAGGTAGGAAATAGGCGATGATGTTCTCAACAAAGGCCGAGTACGGCATACGCGTGATGGTGGAGCTGGCCCGCTGCGGCGGCGAAGAGCCGGTTCCGCTGGCGGAGATCGCCGAGCGCGGCGGCTTGCCGCTCGCCTACCTCGAGCACCTCGTGGCGCGGCTGCGCAAGGCGGACCTCGTCGCTTCGCGGCGGGGGTCGCGCGGGGGCTACATGCTCGCGCGGCCGGCAGCCGAGATCACGATGGCGGAGGTGGTCGAGGCGCTCGAGGGCTCGATCGCGCCGATCGAGTGCATCTCGGAGGCTTCGGACGGCTCGATCGTGTGCGCGCGGGAGTCGAGCCCCGAGGAGGCGTGTCCCACGAAGCTGCTGTGGACGCGCGTGCGCTTCTCGATCGTGAGCACGCTTCGCGAGACGACGCTCGCCGATCTCCTGCGGGCTTCCGGCCGCCGCGCCGAGCCACACCCACTCCCGACCGGGCCGACGCTCCCGGCGATCGACATGCCCACCCGACCTCTCACGACTGGAGCTTGAAACGAAAGATGGCTGACCTCGAGATAAGCGACCTGCACGTCCGCACCGACGAGCGCGAGATCCTGCGCGGCGTGAACCTCGACATCAGCCGCGGCGAGATACACGCCCTGATGGGCCCGAACGGCTCCGGCAAGTCGACGCTCGCGAACACGCTGCTGGGACACCCCGCCTACGAGATCACCGAGGGCACGATCACCTTCATGGGCGAGGACATCACGGAGGCGGAGCCGCACGAGCGCGCGAAGGCGGGACTGTTCCTCGCCTTCCAGTACCCGGTTGCGATCCCCGGGGTGTCGGTGGCGAACTTCCTGCGCATGGCGATCAACGCCAAACGCGATGAGCCGATCGGCGTGAAGGAGTTCCGCAGCCAGCTGCAGCACGCCGTCGAGCTGCTCGACGTCGACCGCTCGTTCACCTCGCGACACCTCAACGACGGCTTCTCCGGCGGCGAGAAGAAGCGCGCCGAGATCCTCCAGATGGCGATGCTCCGCCCCGAGGTGGCGATTCTCGACGAGACCGACTCGGGTCTCGACATCGACGCGCTGCGAACGGTCGCCGAGGGCGTCCAGCGGCTGCACGACGAGCAGGGGCTGGGCGCGCTCATCATCACGCACTACCAGCGCATCCTGCACCACGTGCAGCCGGACTACGTGCACATCCTGATGGACGGGCGCATCGTGCTCGACGGAGGCGTGGAGCTCGTCGAGCGCCTCGAGCGCGAGGGCTACGACCAGATCCGCCAGGAGGTGGGCGCGGGCGCCGCCGCCGGTGATGACGTTGGCTGAGGCGACGGGCGCCAGCAGCGCCGAGCCGGTCCAGGTCAAGCCGGGCAGGCACCGCGAGGCGACCCTCTACCACGCGCTGTCGGGCGCTGGTGCCGGAGACGGGCGCACGCAGGAGCAGCTGCGAGAGGCCGCGCGCGAGGCTTACGAGCGGCTCGAGCTGCCGGTGTGGCGCCGCTCGGGCTTCTGGACGACGAGCCTGCAGGGCCTCGACCTCGACGCGCTGGAGGCGGGCGGCGGCGATGCGGTACCGGGCGTCGTCGAGCGCACGCTCCCCGAGCGGGCACGGGCGGGGCGGATCGTCCAGAACGGGGGCAAGGTGGTTGCGGTGGAGCTCGACCCGGCGCTCGCCGAGAAGGGCGTGATCCTGTGCTCGCTGGAGGACGCCTTCCGCGACCACGCCGAGCTGGTGGCGCCGTGGTACTCCAAGCGCCTGCCGCTGGACCGCCACAAGCTCGAGGCCGCCAACGCGGCCTTCTGGAGCGGCGGGGCGTTCCTGCACGTGCCCCGGGGACTCGTCGTCGAGGAGCCGTTCGAGATCGTCTACGCGATCGAGGAGGCGGGTGTGGCGCAGTACGGGCGCACGCTCGTCATCGGCGGGCCCACGAGCGAGTTCCGCGTGCACGAGTACGACCTGGCGGAGGAGTTCGAGGGCCAGGCGCTGCACGCGGGCGCATTCGAGCTGTATCTGCAGGACGGCGCCCGCTGCCGCCTGGCGCAGGTGCAGGACTGGGGCTCCGCAGAGGTGTATGACGTGTCCACCCGCTTCGTCGGCGTCGGCCGCGACGCCTATTGCCACTGGCTGCCGGCGCTGCTCGGCGGGCACCTCGTGCGCCAGCATCTCGAGCTCGCCGTCAGCGAGCCGGGCGGCGACATGGCCTTCCGCGGGCTGTTCTTCACCGAGGAGCGCGAGCACCTCGACGTGTTCGCGGTGGACCTGCACGAGACGGGGCCCTCGGGCGGCGACGTGCACTGGCGCGGAGCTGCGAGCGGCGAGAGCCGCGCGAGCTTCGAGGGCCTGATCAAAATCGACCCCGGTGCGCAGCGGACACACACCTACCTGCAGATCCACTCGATGATGCTCTCGCCGAAGGCGCGCATCGACGCGATCCCCTCTGTGCTCGTCTCCTCCGATGACGTGAGCGCCTCGCACGGCGGGACGGTGGGCGAGCTCGACGAGTCGGCGATCTTCTACATGCAGAGCCGCGGCCTGGACCGGCCGGCCGCCGTGCGGATAATCGTCGAGGGGTTCTTCGAGCCGCTCATCTCCGAGCTGCAGGACGAGCCGCTGCAGGAGCTCGTGCGCGAGAAGGTCGCCGCCAAGCTGGCGGCCGCGCGCGAGGACATCGAGGCGTATGCCGCCAGTCGCTGAGACGGGGCTCGGGGTCAAGGCCGACTTCCCGATCTTCGCCCGCCGCTTCGACGGGCACGAGCTCGTCTACCTCGACTCGGCGGCTACCTCGCAGAAGCCGCGGGCGGTGATCGACGCGCTCGCCGACCACCTCGCCAACCACAACGCGAACGTGCATCGCGGCGTCTACGCGCTCGCCCAGGAGGCCGACGCCGCCTACGACGGCGCCCGGGCGCGCGTGCGGGCGTTCGCCGGTGCCGACGAGGCGCGGCACGCGACGATCTTCACGAAGAACGTAACCGAGGCGATCAACCTCGTCGCCTACGCATGGGGCCGCGCGAACGTTGCTGCAGGCGACGCGGTGCTGATCACGCAGATGGAGCACCACGCGAACATCGTCCCCTGGCAGCTGCTGTGCGCCGAGCGCGGCGCCGCGCTGCGCTACCTGGAGGTGGATGAGCAGGGCGAGCTCTCGCTCGCGGCGCTCGAGGCGGAGCTGGCGCGCGGCGACGTGCGCATCGTGGCTTTCGCCCACGTGTCGAACGTGCTGGGGACGATCAACCCCGTCGCGGAGATGGCAGCACGAGCCCGTGCCGCCGGCGCGGTGACGCTGATCGACGGCGCCCAGGCGGTTCCGCAGATGCCCGTCGACGTCGCGGCGATCGACGCCGACTTCTACGCGTGGACCGGACACAAGGCGCTCGGGCCGACGGGCGTCGGCGTGCTGCACGGCCGCCGCGAGCTGCTCGAGGCGATGCCGCCGTTCCTGACCGGCGGCGACATGATCGCCTCGGTGGGCCTCGAGTCCTCGACCTGGAACGAGCTGCCGATGAAGTTCGAGGCGGGCACCCCGCCGGTGGCGGAGGCGGTCGGCCTCGCTGCCGCCGCGGACTACCTCGCGGCGATCGGCATGGATCGAGTGCGCGCGCACGAGCGCGAGCTCACCGCCTACCTGCTCGCACGGCTCGCCGACGTGCCCGGCCTGCGGGTGGTGGGGCCCCCGGACGCCGAGCGCCGCGGAGGGCTCGCCTCCTTCACGATCGAGGGCATCCATCCCCACGACATCGCCGAGCTCGCCGGCCGCAGCGGCGTGTGCATCCGCGCGGGCCACCACTGCGCCCAGCCGCTGATGCGCTGCCTCGGCGTAGGCGCCACGGCGCGCGCGAGCGTCGGCGTCTACAACGACCCGTCCGACGTTGACGCGCTGATCGACGCGCTGCTCGCCGGCCGCCAGGTCTTCGGGCTGTGATGGACGACCTCTACCGCGACTACATCCTCGAGCACTACAAGCACCCGCGGAACTTCGGCGAGCTGCAGGAGCGCGATCTCGAAGCCCACGAGCACAACCCGCTCTGCGGCGACGAGCTGGGCGTGCACATACTGCTCGACGGCGACCGCATCGAGGATCTGCGCTTCCAGGGGCACGGCTGCGCGATCTCACAGGCTGCCGCGTCGATCGCCTCCGAGGAGCTGAAGGGCATGAAGGTTGCCGACGTCGGGCGCCTCGATGCCGATTGGATGATCGACCTGCTGGGGATCCCGGTGTCGGCTACCAGGCGCAAGTGCGCACTGCTGAACCTGAAGGTCGTACGCGGAGCGGTGACGGGCGACAACGACTGGCCGACCTGAGCGCGAGCGCGGCGCCGGCGGGCGCACCGGAGCACGCGATACAATTCCTACTCTGGAGCACGGGATTCGACACCTAACCTTGGAGCGGAGACGAGATGGCAACGATTGACCGCGTGAAAGTCGCCAAGCCAAGCCCGATCGTCGAGGACGATCAGGGCCAGTTGCGCGCGCGCCAGGGCATCTCGCGCGAGGTAGTGAGCGAGCTCTCGAAGATCAAGGCAGAGCCCGACTGGATGGCCGAGAAACGGCTGAAGTCGCTCGAGATCTTCGAACGCAAGCCCGTCCCCTACTGGGGCGTCGACCTCTCGGGCCTGAACCTCGATGACCTCGTCCTCTACTCGCCGCCGACGGCCGGGCGCTTCAACAGCTGGGACGACGTGCCGGCGGAGATGAAGCAGACCTACGAGGACCTCGGAATCCCCCAGGCGGAGCGCGAGCACCTCGCGGGCGTCGTCGGAGTGTGGCGCCAGGAGCCGGTCTATGAGGGCTTGAAGGAGGAGTACGCCAAGCTGGGCATCCTGTTCTGCTCGATGGACACGGCGGTGCGGGAGTACCCCGAGCTCGTGCAGAAGTACTTCATGAACAAGTGCGTGCCCGCGCAGGACAACAAGTTCTCGGCGCTGCACGGCGCGGTGTGGTCGGGCGGCGCGTTCTGCTACGTCCCCAAGGGCGTCAAGTGCGACCTGCCGCTGCAGTCCTACTTCCGCATGGAGGGCGCCGGCGAGGGCACCTTCGAGCACACCCTGATCGTCGCCGACGAGGGCGCAGAGGTGAACTACATCGAGGGCTGCACCGCCCAGACCTACAGCGTCAACTCGATGCACTCGGCGGTCGTCGAGATATTCGTGCACGAGGGCGCCAAGGCCCGCTACACGACCGTGCAGAACTGGTCGAAGGACGTCTACAACCTCAACACCAAGCGCGCCGTCGTCGACGCCGAGGGGACGGTGGAGTGGGTGGGCGGCTCGATGGGCGCCAAGTACGTGATGCTCTACCCCGGCTCGTTCCTGATGGGCGAGGGCGCGCGCGCCGACCACCTCAACGTCGGCGTGGCGGGCAAGGGAGTGCACAAGGACACCGGCGCGAAGGTGGTGCACCTGGCGCCGAACACGACCTCCAACATCCTCGCCAAGTCGATCTCCAAGGACGGCGGGATCATGGGCTACCGCGGCCTCGTGAAGATGGGGAGCAACTCCGCCGGCTCGAAAGCGCGCGTGCAGTGCGACGGGCTGATGATGGACGGCGAATCGCGCTCGGACACCTGGCCCGACATCCAGATCCAGAACCCCCACGTGACGGTCGCCCACGAGGCGACGGTGGGACGCATCTCCGACGACCAGCTCTTCTACATGGGCTCGCGCGGCTTCACCGAGGACGAGGCCGCGGCGATGATCGTGAACGGCTTCATCGAGCCCGTGACGAAGGAGCTGCCGATGGAGTACGCGGTCGAGCTGAACCGGCTGATTCAGCTCGAGATGGTCGGCTCGATCGGCTAGGCGTCGTCTCGGGCCCGCGGGCGGCGTCCTCGGTCGCTCGCGTACCGAAGCCGGGAGACACTCGTTGCGCTCGCATCCCCGTTTCGGCCAGCACGCCACGCTCCCTGCGTCCTTGCCCGCAACCCCGATCCTCCGGCCTTCCTTCCCCGAGGTGAAGGCGGTGCGGCTGCATGCGCCCCCCGCTCGATTGCGATGCGCGCGCCGGTAGACACGATCGTCGCGCCGCTGTTCCCGCGGGGGCTGCCGTGGCTGAACACGCCCGGGGGCGCCCAGGTGAGCGTGATCCAGCGCGAGCGGCCGCTGCTCGTCGAGTTCTGGGACTTCTGCCGGCCGAACTCTATGCGCACGCTCCCCTACCTCAAGGCGTGGCACGAGCGCTACGCCGACAGCGGGCTGAGGGTGGTGGGGGTGCACAGCCCGGGGTTCGAGCCCTCACGCGAGGAGGACGCGGTGCGCGCGGCCGTGAGGCGGTTGGGGATCGAGTACCCGGTGCTGATCGACAGCGATCTGCTGCTGTGGCAGGAGTACGAGAACGAGGGCTGGCCGGCGCGGTACCTGTTCGACGGGCGCGCCCGGATGTTCGAGTACCACTACGGCGAGGGCGCATATGCGCAGACGGAGCGCGCCATCCAGGAGCTCGTGGGAGTCGAGCGCGAGCCGCTGGCGCCGCTGCGCCCCGAGGATCGGCCGGGAGCGCTGCTGGCGGCGCCCACCGAGGACCAGCCCGGCGCCTATCGCGGGCCCTACGAGGCGGGGGGTGTGTGGGCGGTGCTCGAGGGTGAAGGCGAGCTGGAGGTGCACGCGGGCCCTGAGGGCTCGCTGCGAAACGGCTTCGCGGTGGCGGACCCGGGGGCGTACCCCCTCGCCGAGCACGAGCGGCACACCGCGGGCGAGCTGACGGTGGAGCTGTCGGCGGGTGTGCGCTGCATCGCCACGTGCTTCACACCCGGGCTGGCGTAGCCGCGCGTCCCTTCACGCGCCCGGCGGCGGGCTGCGGGGCCTCGCGCCCCCAAGGGGGCACCTAGGAGAGCGGATCGCCGTGCGGAGGTGCGGGATCCTCCCTCACCGGCTCGGGCTCGGCGTCGAGGGCCGCCTCGATCTCATCCATCCTCGCCCCCGCGTCGCGAGCTTCCTCGATCAGCGCATCGCGGAAGCCTGGTGCTTGGAGCTCCGCGGCTGCAGCGGCACGGCACCGCGCGAGCGCCTCCTCCTTCGGGCCGGGGTCCGGCTCGAGCATGTCAGCCATATCGCTGTCGAAGATACCCTCTGGAGGCCTTCCGGGCCAACTCTCAGCGCATGCCCTGGCGGAGCTCCGCGCGCGTGCGGTGCTCCAGCACGCGCAGGATCCGTGGCGGACCGTCCTCCTCGACGAGCACGCACACGCCGGGCCAGTAGGGGCTGTCGGCCGCCGATCGCCCGACGAAGATCGAGGCGTACGTCCAGCTGCCCGCGTTCACGAGGCGGGCGCCCCCACGCCCGCGCCACTCCTGCTCGTCGTCGCCGGGAAGCGGTCCGGGCCGATGCGTGTGGCCGAATACGACGTAGGCGTCGCCGAGGTCCAGACGCGCCGACACCTCGCCCATCGCGCGCAGCCCGGCGCGGCGCAGCTCCTGCCCCGAGATGTCTGCCCGCAGCGGTCCGAGGCCGGCGCGGTTGAGCGCGGCGACGGCAACCGGGAAGCCGAGGACGAGCGCGCGGCGGCGCAGCTCGCGATACGCAGCACGGGCGCGCGCGGCGGGTCCGCCGGGGGGCCGCCCGTTGCGCCGGTCGCCTGCGAGCGCCTGCCACGCTCCCACGGTGGCGAGCCCGTTGAGCGCGGCGCCGGTGTGGGCATCCCGCGCCACCGCGTCGCGCCAGGCGAACACGGGCGCGCCCACGGACTCGTAGTCGCCGACGCTCGCGAACGTGTCGGGCGAGCGGCCGAGCAGGCGGCTCATCGCGCCCACGCTGAGGCGCTCCAGCGTCGGGATCGTCAGGTGGCTGTCGAGGAAGTGGCCATGGGTGGCATACACGTCTTCGCGCAGCCACAGGCCCGGGTAGGCGATCGTCGTTCGCGCCGGCTGCGCCCAGGCGGCGATCCGCGCGTACGCCCGCGACACCTGCTCGGGATCGAGTACCTGCTCCAGCCCCAGCGGCGGCGGCTCGGCGTCCTCGCCGCGGCGCCCCAGCCACGGTTCGACGAGCGCATGGTCGTGGTTGCCCGCCACGAGCACGAGCTCGCGTCCGGCGAGCGCGGCGCCCAGCGATTCGAAGAACGGCTGTGCGGCAGTCATCGCCTCGCGCGCCGGCCCGTGCCGGAGCTCGAGCACGTCCCCCAGCAGCACGAGGCGCTCCACGCCGTGGAGCGCTTCGAGCAGGGATGCACGGAAGTCGCTGCGGCGGAGCAGGTCGGCGCCGGAGAGGCTGCCCAGGTGCAGGTCGGAGACGATCAGCGTGCGCATCGGGCTCGCCCCTGATGATTGCGGGCGCGGTGTCGATGGACCGCCGGAGGTGCGATCAGGAGCGCCTGCCCGCGGCGACGGACTCGCGAATCGGCTTCGGGAGCATGAAGCGCACGTCCTCGCGCACCACGTCGAACTCCGAGATGTCCTGCACGCCGCGCTCCCTGAAGAACTCGACGAGCTCGCCCACGAGGTTCTCGGGAGCGCTGGCGCCCGAGGAGATGCCCACGACGCGACGCCCCGCGAGCCACTCCTCGCGCACTTCCCCCGCGTTGTCGATCAGGTGCGCCTCGGTTCCGGAGTCGCGCGCCACCTCGACGAGCCTCACCGAGTTGGAGGAGTTGCGCGAGCCGATCACGAGCATCAGGTCGCAGAAGGACGCCATCTGCTTGACCGCCGCCTGGCGGTTGGTGGTGGCGTAGCAGATGTCATCGGTGCGCGGGCCGACGATCGCCGGGAAGCGCTCGCGCAGGCGCGCGATGATGGCCGCCGTTTCGTCCACGGCGAGCGTCGTCTGGGTGACGTAGGCGACCCGCTCCGGGTCGGGCACCTCGAGGTCCTCCACGTCCTCCTCGCTCTGCACGAGCACGATCCGCTCGGGGGCCTCCCCCATCGTCCCTTCCACCTCCTCGTGGCCGTCGTGACCGACGAGCACGATCGTGTAGCCGTCATCGGCGAAGCGCACCGCCTCGCGGTGCACCTTCGTGACGAGCGGGCAGGTGGCGTCGATCGTCTGCAGCCGGCGCTCGATGGCTCCCTCGCGCACGCTCGGGGCGACCCCGTGGGCGGAGAAGACGCACACCGCGCCCTCCGGCACCTCGGTGTGCTCCTCCACGAACACGGCCCCGCGCTTGCGCAGCTCCTCGACGACGTGCTTGTTGTGGACGATCTCCTTGCGCACGTACACGGGCGCGCCGTGGATCTCGAGCGCGCGTTCGACCGTCTGCACCGCCCTGTCCACGCCCGCGCAGTATCCGCGCGGAGCCGCCAGCAGCAGCTTCTCCACGGTGTTCGACATGGCAGCCATTGTAGGGGTCGGCAAGCTAGGCTAAGGGCTCATGGCGCAGCAGCACCTCGATCGCCTCACCGCGGTGGATGCGTCCTTCCTCCACCAGGAGGGACCGGTGTCGCACATGCACATCGGCGGGCTCACCATCGTCGAAGGTCCGCCGCCGAGCATGGACGAGTTCCTGGAACAGATCAGGCGCCGCCTGCATCTGGTGCCGCGCTACCGCCACAAGCTCGCCGACAGCCACACCGCCCTCGACAGCGGCCGGCCGGTGTGGATCGACGATCCCAGCTTCAACCTCGACTACCACATCCGCCACACTGCGCTGCCCGCCCCGGGCGGCTTCGAGCAGCTGCAGGACCTCACCGCGCGGATCTTCTCCCAGCAGCTCGATCGCTCCAAGCCGTTGTGGGAGATGTGGCTGATCGAGGGCCTCGAGGACGACCGCTTCGCGCTGATCACGAAGACCCACCACTCGCTGATCGACGGGATCGCGGGCGTGGACCTCGCCACCGTGCTGTTCGACCTCTCCCCCGCTCCGCCGCCGCTCACGCACTCGGGCCGCGCGTGGAAGCCGCATCCCGAACCGGGCACCGCCCAGCTGCTGGCGGCGGGCTTCGCAGGAGCGCTGCGAACGGGCGCGGCGCTCGCCGAGGGCGCGCTCGATGCGCTCGCGCATCCCGAGCGCGCGCTCGCCCGCACACGTGAAGCGGCAGAGGGAATCGGGGAGATCGTGTGGGCGGGCCTGAACCCGGCTCCGGCGACGCCGCTCAACGTGCCGATCGGCCCCCATCGGCGCTTCGTCGCCGTGAGCGGGCGCCTCGAGGACTTCAAGACCGTGAAGAACGCGTTCGGGGGCACCGTCAACGACGTCGTGCTCGCCGTCGTCGCCGGCGCGCTGCGGACGTTCCTCATCTCCCGCGGCGTACGCACGGAGGGCGTCGAGCTGCGTGCGCTCGTGCCCGTGTCGGTGCGCACCGAGGAGCACGAAAGCATCGGCAACCGCATAGTCGTGATGCGCGGCCCGCTGCCCGTCTACATCGCCGACCCGCTCGATCGCCTGAGCTTCGTCTCCAAGGAGATGGCGGGGCTGAAGGAGTCCAAGGCGGCGCTCGGCGCCGAGGTGATAGCGGGCGCCCAGAACTTCGCGCCGCCGACGATCCTCGCCCAGGCGTCGAGGCTCAACTTCTCCACCCGCCTGTTCAACCTGATCGTCACGAACGTGCCAGGCCCCCAGTTCCCGCTGTACGTGCTCGGGCGCGAGATGCTGCAGGCGATACCCGTCGCCTTCCTCCCCGAAAACCACGCGCTCGCGATCGCGATCATGTCCTACAACGGCCAGCTCAACTTCGGCCTGCTCGGCGACTTCGACGCGCTGCCCGACATCGACGTGATCGGCGAGAACATCTCGGCCGAACTCGACACGCTGCTGGCGCTCGCCCGCGAAACGGCGGCGGCGCCCGCCTAGGCCCCCTCGCGCTCCTGCTCGCCCGCCGCGGGCGGTTCGAGGTCCGGCTCACCCTGCTGCCCCCGCTCGTCCTTGCGCGTCTCGCCCGCGTGCGCGCGCTCCCGCTCGGCGGTGATCAGGTCATGCACGTGCCAGTGCCAGCGTTCGCGCAGCTCGTTGATGGAGGCAGGCTCGCCCTCGTCCCAGCTGCGGTGCAGCACCACGGCCGCGAACAGGGCCTCCACGACGATGCTCGGGCGGTCCCGCACGGCGAGGTTGATGACGGCGTACAGATCGTCTGCCTGCGTCACCTCATACAGGCGGTCGAGACCCGCGTGGCCCGCGTCGAGCACGCCGATCAGATCCGCGTCGGCGGTCGCCGCGCGCGCCTCGGCGAGCGCCACGAGCGCATCCCGTCCCTCGGGTGAGAGCGCGTCGATGGCGGCGTCGCGCTCCGCCTCGCTCATCGCGGCGAACTCGTTGAGGAACTTGAGCAGCCAGTCCTGATCGCCCGTGCTGCTCACGCGAGCCCCACCGCCTCGAGCGCTTCCTGTTCGGTGTGGAACATCTGCCAGCGTGCGATCCTGGAGTCGCGGAGGGTGAAGATGAACGTCACCTCGCTGTCGATCGGCGCGCCGCTGCCCTTGCCGCGGCCGCGCTGGCGCGCCGTGGCGAGCACGACGTCGCCCATCTCGCGGGCGGCGAGGAGCTCGATCGTCCAGTCCTCCCAGGCGCCGATCCACTCCGCCATCACCTGACGGACGCCGTCGTGCCCGTGGAAGTCGTGCACGTCGAGCTGGTCCGGGAACTGCCTCACGACGACCTCGGGCGAGGTGAGCGCGAGCATTCCCGCCTCGTCGCCCCGCAGGTACGCGTCGAACGCCTCCCGCACGACTCTCACGTTGTCGTGCGGCATAGCCCCGGCGTGCGCGCGCTCTCCGACATCGTCTACTCCTCCATGCCGGCGTCGGCGAGCGCGTGAGCGCGGTTGAAGTAAACGACGAGCCTCGTCACCAAGCCGTCGGATATCTCGAGGAGGTTGCCGCCCGGCGTTTGCAGCCCATCGAGGTCGACTCTGCTGCTCTGTCCGAGGGCCGTCATGCGGCCAAGCACGAGCACGCGCCTGGTGTCGACCTCGCGGTACTCGGCGGCTTCGACACGATGCCCTTCCCAAGCGCTGAGGAACTCGAGCCATCCTTCGATCATTCCTGCAACGCCGTGCCAGACACCGAGGTCCGGCACGTCGGCGATGACGAATTCGATGTCGGGATGGGCCCAGTCGATGCGGGTGTAGTCCCCGCGCTCCCAGTCCGCGAATATCGAGCGCACAAGGTCCATGTTCTCCGACATCGCCCGCGCAGTATCCCGCAAGGGCCCCCCGAGATCCCGCAGTCAGGCGAGCGTGTGCCGGAGCGACCACCGAGGAAGGAAACGCTCACGGGGCGCGGGAGGAGTAGCCGCTAGCCGGGCGGTCCGCGTAGGGCTAGCCATCCTCCGGCTGCATCGGCCAGCCCGCCGCTCTCGCCAGCGTGTGGGCCATCGCTCGCTGACGCTCGTGGTGCAGCAGGGCCGACCCCGCGAGTTGCCCCGCTGCTGAGGTCCAGGGTCCTTGCAGCCAATACTCGATCGGCAGTTGCAGCCGACCGTGCCAGTCGAACGTCCACTGGCGGATCATCGGCCTGATCGGGCCTACCCCGTCGAGCTCGATCTCGGCGGTTGCGAGCCGATCGTTGAAGCTGACGCGGACCATTCCCTCTTGGAGCGGGTGCAGTGCCCCGCTGATCGTGACGCCGTCTGGCGGTCCGGAGAAGGCGACGATCGCGAACGCCGTGTCCCCCGCTAGGACAAGGACGGCATGTTCGGCGTGCGTCGTGATCGTCCACGCGGCCTGCTGCGAGGCGATTTCATCGACGGTCCGGTCGAAGTACGCCCACGCCCGATGGAAGTGGTCGGCAAACTCACCGCCGGCGCGCTCGGCCCACGCCGTGACCAGATCCGCTGACGTCGACGCACCCATACCTGTCGCGATCTTAACGGGGGCCGGTGCGCCCCCAACCTCTCCGGGTACCGCGCCTCCTGCTGGCACTCTGCCCGCTCTCGGGCCGTTTCGCGGCCATCAGCCATCCCCTCCCTGTCCTGTGCTGTGACTTGCGCCGTACGACACGCCCGGCGCCTCGTTCCTCGCCCGGTAGGGCGTCACGCTGCGATAGGCCCATTCCGCGTTCACCTGCTTGCGCTCCACAAACCCGCCACGGAGCAGATAGTCGAGCACCGCATCCCCGCGCTCTCTCTGGACACCAGCGCGCTTGCGGATCGTCCGGGTATCAGCGTCCGGGTTGGCCTCGATCACGCGCGACACGCGCTCCAAGACCAGCCGTGCGCCCTCACTGAGCGGCTTGGCGGCCACTACGCATCCCCTCCCTGTAGTTCGGCAAGGCTCATGCCCGTGACGACGGCCACCGACCGCGCAGATATGCCGCCGGCAAGGGCCGCCTCGCGCGCCCGCAACCGTCGCTCACGGCCGGGGGCGACCAACTCGTCTGCGGCTCCCGCCGGGATCGCCTCGACCGCAGCCCACTCATCCTGTGCGGCAGCAAGGTCTGCGAGCAGTTGATCTGGCGTTTCCGGCGCCAAGCGTCATCCGACTGGCGGTTAGCGGTACGTCGCAGAGTCAGGATCAATCGCTAGAGCCCAAGAGTTTGCTGACAAGTTTGCCGACCACGCGAAAGGGCGCCGAGATGACTCTTAGGAGGGGCCTGTCGTGTTCGCTGCCGGCGAGGGTCTCGCAGCGCTCGCAGCGGGGCCGGGCGCCACTGCCCGCGACTCGATGCTCTTGCTTGATCGCTTTGCCGTGGTCGCACAGGGAGTTGTCGTGATACACGTTTCTGTGGGTCGGCGGGTACTCGGGGCTGTCGGTATGAAACGGCGACTCGTGCGGCATGGTGTGGCTCCTCTCTGTCTTCGGCTAGGCCACTCGCGTGGGCGAGCGCCGCACGATCTCCAGGTTTTCCGACACCGCCTACTCCTCCAGACCCACGGCTTTGAGGGCTTCAGCGCGGCCCCCAGGATAGAAGTCGGCCCGGACAATCAGGCCCTCGCGCACAGTCCAAACCGCCGCCGATTTCAGGGCGATCTCCGGGCCGTTCCGCTCCCGCCGCGCGTAGTCACAAAGCACCACCACAATGCGGTCTCCGAGGTCGATCATCTCCTCGATCTCCGCGCGGTAGCTCGCCCAGGGAGCGAGCCAGTCAAGCCAACCAGAGCGGAGGCCACGCACTCCCTTCGCGGTGTCCGGCTCGGCGCCTGGAACGTGTTTCACAGACACGAAGTCAGGATCGAGCGCGGGCGCGATCGTCTGCATCAGTCCGCCGCTCGGGGTGTCGTCGGTGAACAAGGCGACGATGTCGGCATCGGGAGCCGGAAGCACCGAGCGCACCAGCTCCACGTTCTCCTGCGACATCGCCTACTCCGCCAGCCCCACGGCTTTGAGGGCCTCCGCAGGCACCATGTACGCGACGACCTGAGCGATTCTGCCGTCACGCCACGTGATCACCTGAGCGAGATCCTGATCGAGCGGGACTCCGCTTGCTCTCGCCGTGCCCGTGATGTGCATCAGGGCGACGCCTTGCTCGCCTGCCTCGCGGAACTCCTTGAGTTCGATGCGATACCCCTCCCAAATCGTGTCCATGTCCGCGACGAATGCTCGCAACCCCAATTCACCCACGTAGGGCCTCTGCTCCACGGCGCCAATCGCGGCGTGGAACTCGTAATCCGGATGCAGCATCCCGGAGAGCCCATCCAGATCCCGCCGGTTGATCGCCTCGGCGAGGGCGGTGACGACAACAAGCTTCTCCTCCGACATCGCCTACTCCTCGAGCCCCACGGCTTTGAGGGCTTCGGCGCGATCCGCATATCCGACCATGCGCAGGGCCTTTCGCTCGCGGATCGTCCAAACGTACGCCCAGGTGCGCGTGACCTCGACGCCACTTTTCTTGCCTTGCCCGATGAGGCGGGCCACGACTACGACCTGGTTCCCCGCGTCGATGTACTCCTGCGGCTCGAACCTGATCTGTTCCCAATGCGTGGCGAAGCTCCGCATGTATCGCTCGACGGCCTCGATGCCGTACGCGGAAGCCGCGCCAGGGAGCGTTTCCGACTCCACCATAGATATCTCTGGATCGAGCTTGTCAAGGCCGAGCTCACCGCGCAGCGCTCCCTCGTAGAGCGAGCGCACAAGCTCCACGTTCTCCTGCGACATCGCCTACTCCGCCAGCCCTACGGCTTTGAGGGCTTCTGCCGGCTCGGCGTACAGCGTCGCCCGCGTCCGCTTCCCATCGCGGATAGTCCAGACCTGCGCGAAGCGCATGTCTACCGGCATCCCGGTGAGCTTCGACCGAGCACGTTGTCGGAGGACGGCCACGACCTCATCGCCCGCGTCGTGGAGCGTCTCGACTTCGAGGCGCCAGTCATCGAACGGCTCGGTCCACTCGAGGCAGAAAGCGACGCGCCCCCTCGACACCTGTGTAATAGGGCGACTCCGGCCAGCCGGCGAACTTCGACATGTCCCACACGAAGTCCGGCGTGACGATGTCGCCGGCGAACTGCCCGGTGGCCGCGAACCGCTCGTACCCAGACCGGACGATCTCCACGTTCTCCTGCGACACCGCCTACTCCTCCAGGCCGAGGTGTGCGAGAGCGCGCACAGCCTCGTCGGCGAAGCCACCGAGCTGGCCTGTCTCGGTGAACTTCGCCTGCTCGGGACAATCGAGGACCTCAAGCACGCCGAGCACGCGGTCTTCGAGCAGCAGGGGGATGGCCATCAGTCGCCTCGGAACGTAGCCGATGGTTTCGGCGATGTCCTCGGCGAACCGCCGGTCGCGGGCGACGTCCTCGAGTACCACCGGCTCGCGGGTTGCGAGCACCCAGCCTGCGACCCCGGCGCTGTCGGGGAACTTCACGCCGACGAGCGACTCGGATCCCTCACCGGACATCGCAGCGAAAACGAGCAAATGGCTCTCGGGCTCGTGCACCAGGATCGAGCACGCCTGCGCTCTGGAGGCCCGCCGCGCCCGGTCAACGATGGCATGCAGTAGCTCCTGGGACATCGCCTACTCCGCCAGGCCCACGGCCTTGAGCGCTTCGTCGGGATCGTTGAACCAGCGAAAGCGCACGGCTATGCCATCCCGAACCGTCCACACGTAGCCCTGTCGCCACTGAGCTTCAATGCCGCTCGCCGATGTACCACGCGCGATGCCGACCACGACCACATCGTCGCCAGCGTCCACAAAACGTTCCGGCTCGACGCGGAAGTCCGGATAGACGTCACGTATCTTGGCCAATGTCCTCCGGTCGCGGGGCGCTCCCGACTCCACGGCATAGGGCGGGTTCACGTACTCAAGCTCTGGGTCGACGAGATGACGGGCTGGGGCGTCTTCGCTCCACAGGCGATAGATGCTGCGAACCACCTCCACGTTCTCCTGCGACATCGCCTACTCCGCCGGCCCCACGGCTTTGAGGGCCTCGGCCTTGGTGCCGTAGATGCTCACGCGCACCAAACGCCCCGCCCGGTACTCGTTGACACTGAAGGTCACCCGCTCGACGGGCGCGCCGCTCGCCCGCCCCTTGGCCCTGACCCGATTTGTGACTACGACGTGATCACCGGCCTCAAGGAACTGCTGCGCCTCGGCCATCTAGCCCGTGTTCTCGGGCTAGCTCAGTACCCGAGCGCGAACTTGGCGTCCTCGCTCATCTTCTCCGGCGACCACGGCGGTGTGAACACCATCTGCGACTCGATCGTCTTCACACCTTCCACTTCGCCGACGAACTCCTCGATCTGTTCGGTCACCTGCGGCCCGATCGGGCAACCCGGGGTGGTGAGCGTGAACGTCACGCGGACGTGACCGTCGTCGATCTCCACTCCGTAGATGAGACCGAGCTCGACGAAGTCCAGCCCCAGCTCGGGGTCGATCACGTTCGACAGCGCGTCCATCACCTCGTCCTCGGTGGGCATCGGTGCGGGGGGCTCAGCCATGAGACGAGTCTAGCCGCGCCAGCCGGCGAGAACCGCGAAGTGGAGGTGCTTGAAGAAGCAGTCCGGCTCCTCGAAGCCCGCCTCCGCCATCCATGCGAGCTGCGTCGCCACGTCCACGGAGCGGTCCATCTCCATACGCCCCTCGGCGCCCGCGATCTCCTGCGCCGTGGCGCCCGCGGCGCTGCACGCCTCCCGCCACAGGCGCCGGTACTCGTCCTGTAGCCAAGGGGTGGCACCCGCCACGTGCTCCGCGTTCACGAACGCTCCCCCCTCGCGCAGGCGTGCGTGCGCCCGCCGCAGCAGGTCGCGCTTCTCGGCGTGCTCGAGATGGTGGATCGCGAGCGCCGACACGACGGCGTCGAAACGCCCCTCGGGAAGCTCCTCACGCAGGTCCGCCACGACCGTCGTCGTCGAGTGTCGCGGCAGGAGCTCCTGCGCGTGGGCGAGCATCTCCGCAGATCCGTCCACGAGCACCACCTCGGCGTGCGGATAGCGCTCGAGCACGGCCCGGCTCATCAGCCCGGTGCCGGCGCCGAGGTCGAGCACCCGCTCGATCGGCCCTCCGCGCAGCGCGAGCACGTCGACAGCGGTGCCGTAGAACAGGTCGAACGACGGCACGAGCCGCCGCCGCTGGGCGTCGTAGTCGTTCGCGTGCTCCGCGAACACGCTCACCGAGTCGCTCACCGTGCGTACGCTATCACGTACAAGGGTACGCGGCTTCGCCGGGGCGCGAGCACGGCGTGCTACGCACGCGAGCCGGCGAGACGCCGCCGGGCGCCGCCACCCGGCCCCAGCGCCGGCGACCCGCAGCGGACCGTAGGGCAAGTCAGGCAAGGACGCAGGGAGCGACGTGTGCTACGCACACAAGCGACTGAGGACACAGCCTGACGCCGCCATACGACCCGCTAGTTGTCGGAGCCGAGGCGATCCCACATGTACAGCTGAATGCACTCGCCCGCAAGCTGCACCGCGCGCTCGTTGGAGAGCCGGGGCAGCACGGTCTCGAGCGCCTGCTCCTCGGCGACTCCCGCCTGGAACGCTTCCTCGCCGCGGAAGCCCGCGGCGATCTTCAGCGCCTCGCGACGGTTCTCGCCGAGGCTGGGGAAGACACCGACGAGGAACTCCGTGTTGGGGATCGGCTGGCCCACCTCGAGCGAGGCGTGCCAGGCGGCGAGGAGGTGCAGGTCGTCCTCGTCGAGGTCGGCGATCGCCTTCGCGTAGTGCACCGACAGTTCCTGGTCGGGGATGTCGTCGACCCATGCCCGCACGACCTCCCCCACCAGCTGGCGGCGCGCCTCGCGACCTACGGACTCGGCGATAACCCGGATCGCATCCTGAGGCTCGATGAAGCAGAGTGGCATCGCGGCTCCCGTGGGTGAGGAACAACTGACAGCACGGACTGTAGGCGGCCGTGTGGACGGCAATTTCCCCGCCTCGCCCACCCAGAACCCGCCGCCCCGCCAGGGCGTGCGCCACCCGGGTCCGAGTCCTCGACACCGCGGCGGCGAAACGCGCTGCCGCTCAGACGCCGAGCGCCTGCTCGGCGAGCTCCCGCGCCGCCTCGTCGCTGCTCGTGGCGGGAAAGCCCAGCGTGGTGCGCTGCTCAGAGCCCCAGTTGGCGAGCGCGAGGTCGAGCGCCTCGAGCGGCGCGGCGCTCGCCTGCGCGAGTGCGGCTACGCGTCGCTCGAGCAGCAGTGGATCGCCGATCCCGAACACGCGCTTGGCGGCGAGCGTCGCGGGATCATCGGCGGCGAGGCCACGGGCGCCGCCGAGGTGCAGCGCGTCGGCCCGCAGCTCATACAGCCCGAGGTGCCCGAGCAGGAGCAGCAGCTCGTAGCGACCCGCGCGCGAGAAGCCGGGGAGCGCGAGTCGCTCGAAGACGCGCTCGAAGCGGCGCCCCGGGCTCCACGAGGGATCGCCGATGAAGGCAGCCACCTGCGATCCCCGCTGGGTGGCGGGGCCGGGCTGCTGCGCGGAGCCGCCTCGTTCGACCCACTGCACGTACGCGCTGAGGGTCTCGCCGCCCCGCGCGGGATCGTGCGAGGTGCGCGGGCCGAGCGCGATCCCCTCGAGATCGGGGATGCGAGGGCCCTCGCTCCGCACGCGCTGCGCGTCGGGGCCGTCCGCGGGCCAGGAGGCGTCGAGGGCGGTGCGGATGCCCGCCCATGGGTCATCGCCCTCGGCAGGAGACAGGTAGGCGATCAGCAGGAATGCCCACGTCGCCCGCTCCGGGTCGCTGTCAGCGAGTGCGCGGAGGTCCCGATACATCCCCGGCGGGTCGGCCTGCAGGGCGCCCAGGCGGCCGCACGAGAACGCGATCTCCTCCGCGAGCCGGCGCGCGTCCTCCGATGACCGCAGACCTGGGACGAGCTCGCTGCGGTACCCGTCGTCCTCGGCGCGCGCCTCGTGCCGGACGCGCACACCCCCGTGCCCTGCCGCGCGCTCGCGCCGCGCCGTGCCGGGCTTTCGCGGCGCCCCCGCCCGCGCCGCCGAGCGCACGCCGCTCGCGCTGCCGGCGCCCGTCGCCGCGTCGCGATCGGCGGCCTCGCGGCTGCAGACCGGGCAGCGGTCTAGGAAGCGGTTGTGGCGGCAGAAGGTCGGCATAGCGCCGGTCGGCGATATCCGTTCGCCCGGGCTCGTTCGGCGCCCGCCCGGCGCTCCTTGGCGAGCGAGTAGAGGTAGTCGTCGAAGTCGACCTGGATCGTGTGCCGCTTGGATGCCACGTAGCGCTCGCGCATCGCCGCCTGGTCGGCGGCGATGTCCGCGCGCATCTGCTCCGGACGCGGCGGGATGTAGTCGCCAAGGAGGTAGTCCCCCACCCACGCGCCCTGCGCCTCTGCGAGGGGCATGATCGCTCCGAGCGGCTGCAGCAGGCCGATGAAGAACACGTTCGGGATCTCGGGCTGCCAGACGCGCCTGTAGAGCTCGATGCGGTTGTCAGGGGCCGAGATGAAGTCCTCGTCGAAGAACGGGAACGTGATCTTGTAGCCCGTGCAGTACACCACCACGTCCACCTCCTCCTCGCTGCCGTCGACGAAGCGCACGCGCGAGCCGGCGAACGACTCGATGTTCGGCTTCGGCGTGATCGTGCCGTGCTGGATGCGGTCGAGGATGCGCCCGGACACGGTCGGGTGCGCCTCACCGAAGCGGTGGTTGGGCTTGGGCAGGCCGTAACGCTCGGGCGGCCCCGCGTAGCTGGAGATCAGGCGCTGGGTGAAGCGCTGGCGGACCTTGAACGGGACGCGCGGGTCGTTGCGCATCTGGTCCACCGGTTTGCCGAACAGGTACTTGGGGACGATCCACACGCCCTGGCGCGCGACGAGGAACGTGCGCTCGGCGACGTAGGACGCCTCCACGGCGATGTCCATCGCCGAGTTGCCCATCCCCACCACCGCGGCACGCTTACCGGCGAAGATCGAGTTCTCGACGTATGAGTGCGCGTGCATCTGCTCACCCGTGAAGGCGTCCGCTCCGGGGAACGGCGGTTCGGGCCAGCGCGGGTTCCAGTGGTGGCCGTTGGCGACCAGCAGGGCGTCGTAGCGCCGCGTCTCGCCGCCCTCGAGCTCGACCGTCCAGGCCCCGTCCTCGCCACGGACGGCGCGCTCGACGCCGGTTTCGAAGACGATGCGGTCGCGGAAGCCGAAGTGGTCGACGTAGGTGTCGAAGTAGGCGGCGATCTGCGTGTGGTGCGGGAAGTCGGGATAGGACTCGGGCATCGGGAAGTCGCTGTACTCCATCCGCGGCCGCGAGGTGTTGATGAACAGGTCGCGGTAGGCGGCGGACATCCCGTTCTTGTTGCCGAACACCCAGTTGCCGCCCACGCGGTCGGACTTCTCGAAGCAGTCGAAGGGGATGCCCCGCTCGTGCAGGGCCTTGGCGGCGGCGATGCCCGATGACCCGGCGCCGATGATGCACGCGCGGGCGAGCGCGGGTTCGGGCTCCGAGCCCGCCGAATGATCGCCGTTGGAGGTGCTCATCCGGCCGTCTCCTCCGGCGCCGCCGCGATCGCCGGCGTGACGTGCTGGGGAGGCCCCTCCGGGCCCTCGTCGGCATCCGCGTGGCCCGCGAGACCCGCGTCCTCGTGCGCCGGGAGGGGCTCGTGGCGCTTGGCGGCGAGGTAGCGCTCCACCATGCGCGCGCACTGGCGGCCCTCGTTGATGGCCCAAACGATCAGCGACTGGCCGCGGCGCGCGTCGCCTGCGGCGAAGACGCCGTCCACCGACGTCGTGTACGGGCGCACCGCCTTCACGTTGCCGCGCGCGTCCTTCTCCACCCCGAGCTGCTCGAGCAGCTCGGGTTCGGGGCACACGAAGCCCATCGCCAGCAGCGCGAGCTGCGCGGTGAGCTCGCGCTCGGTGCCCTCGAGCGCCGCGAACGGCGGCTCGGGCGAAGCCTGCGCGACGTGCAGCGCGCTCAGCGCGCTGTTGCCGTCGCCGGCGAAGCGCGCCGTCGTCACCGAGTAGTCCTGCTCGCCGACGCCCAGCGTCCGCACCTCGTCCATCGCGTAGCTCAGCCTGAACTTCAGCGGCCACTCGGGCCACGGAGTGCGGTCGTCGGGACGGTGCGCCGGCGGCTCGGAGAGGAGCTCGAGCTGCGTGATCGAGCGAGCGCCCTCGCGCATGGCGTTGCCTACGCAGTCGGCGCCGGTGTCGCCGCCGCCGATCACGACGACGTCCTTGCCGGCGGCGCTGATCTCGCGCTCGGCGGGCGGCTGCGGGATGCTCGGATCGGGACCGAACTCGCGCGCCGCCCAGCGGTTGCGCTGGTAGAGGTACTCCATCGCGAAGTGCACACCCTCGAGGTCGCGCCCGGGAACCGGCAGGTCGCGGGGAACGCGGGAGCCCGTCGCGATCACGATCGCGTCGAAGCCCGCCCGCAGCTCCTCGGCGTCGATGTCGCGGCCCACGTCCACCCCGCAGCGCAGCTCGACGCCCTCCGCCGCGAGCTGCTCGACGCGGCGCTGGACCACCCACTTCTCGATCTTGAAATCGGGCACGCCGAAGCGGACGAGCCCGCCGATCGACTCGTCGCGCTCGAACAGCGTCACGGCGTGGCCCGCGCGGCGCAGCTGCTGTGCCGCCGCCATGCCCGCCGGCCCGGAGCCGACCACCGCCACCCGCTGGCCGGTCTCGTGTCGCGGCGGGCGCGGCATCACCCACCCCTCCGCCCACGCACGGTCGATGATCGCGTTCTCGATCTGTTTGATGGTCACCGCATCGCCCTCGCGGATCTCGAGCACGCACGCCGCCTCGCACGGCGCCGGGCACAGCCTGCCCGTGAACTCGGGGAAGTTGTTCGTCGCATGCAGCTGGGCGATCGCGTCGCGGAAGCGGTCGCGGTAGACGAGGTCGTTCCAGTCGGGGATGAGGTTCCCGAGCGGGCATCCGTTGTGGCAGAAGGGGACGCCGCACTCCATGCAGCGGGCGCCCTGGTCGCGCAGCTGCGCGACGGGGCGCTGGAGCTGGAACTCGCGGTAGTCGCGTGCGCGCTCGGCGGGGTCTCTGTAAGGGACCCCGTGGCGCTCGATCTTCAGGAACCCCCCGAGCTTGCCCATCAGGCGCCGGCCTCGCCGACCGCGTCGAGCGGACGCCGCGCGGCGGGCACGCCGTTCGCGCGAGCCGCCTCGGCGAGCGCCTCTTCCTCGGCGAGCTCCCGCAGCACGCGCTTGTAGTCGTGGGGCATCACCTTCACGAACGCGCCCCGCTCGAGCAGCGCCTCCCACTCGCGCAGCACGCGGGCGGCGACGGGTGAGCCGGTCCGCCGGCCGTGCTCTTCGATCAGCGCGCGCAGCTCGATCGCGTCCGCCTCGGCGAGCTCTTCGAACCCCACCATGCCCATGTTGCAGCGTGCGGGGAAGCTGCCGTCCTCGTCGAGCACGTAGGCGACGCCGCCGCTCATACCCGCCGCGAAGTTTCGGCCGGTGGGCCCGAGGACGACCACCCGCCCGCCGGTCATGTACTCGCAGGCATGGTCGCCCACGCCCTCCACGACCGCGCTCGCGCCCGAGTTGCGAACGGCGAAGCGCTCACCGGCGAGGCCACGGAAGAAGGCACGCCCGGCTGTCGCCCCGTACAGCACCGTGTTGCCGACGACGACGTTCTCCTCTGCGCGGAAGTGCTCGCCCATGCCCTCGCGCGGGCGGATCGCGAAGACGCCGCCGGAGAGGCCCTTGCCCGCATAGTCCTGAGCGTCGCCGCGCAGCGTGAACGTGACCCCGGGCGCCAGCCAGCCGGCGAAGCTCTGGCCCGCGGAGCCCTCGAAGTCGACGATGACCGAGTCCTCGGCGAGACCCCGCGCACCGTGGGCTGAGGCTACGTGGCTCGAGAGGATCCCGCCGACGCAGCGGTTGCGGTTGCGTATCGCCGTCGAGGTCGACACCGGACCCCCTCCGTCGAGCGCCGGGCGCGCCTGTTCGAGCAGCTGCCAGTCGAGCGCGTCGTCGAGTACCGCCGGCGGCGGTTCGACGCGGCGGCGTACCGCCCCGTCGCGCAGCTCGATGTGCGTGAGGATGTGGGTCAGATCGACGCCGCGCGCCTTCCAGTGGTCGATCGCGTCGCTCACACCCAGGAGGTCCACGCGCCCGGTCGCTTCATCGAGCGAGCGCAGGCCGAGCGAGGCGAGGATCTCGCGCACTTCCTCCGCCACGAAGAAGAAGAAGTTGACGACGTGCTCGGGCGTGCCCTTGAAGCGCTTGCGCAGCTCCGGGTCCTGGGTGGCGATGCCCACGGGGCAGGTGTTGAGATGGCAGGCGCGCATCATGATGCAGCCCGTCGCGATCAGCGGCGCGGTCGAGAAGCCCATCTCGTCGGCGCCGAGCATCGCCGCGACGACGACGTCGCGCCCGGTCTTGAGCTGGCCGTCGGTCTGGACCTTGATGCGCGAGCGCAGGTCGTTGAGCAGCAGCGTCTGCTGCGTCTCCGCCAGGCCGATCTCCCAGGGCACGCCCGCCGCCTGGATCGAGGACAGCGGCGAGGCGCCGGTGCCGCCGTCGTGTCCGGAGATCAGCACGCGGTCCGCGTTCGCCTTCGAGACGCCCGCGGCGACGGTACCCACGCCCACCTCGGAGACGAGCTTCACCGACACCTCGGCGCGCGGGTTCGAGCAGCGCAGGTCGTAGATCAGCTGCTTGAGGTCCTCGATCGAGTAGATGTCGTGGTGCGGGGGCGGCGAGATCAGGCCGACGCCGGGCGTCGTGTGCCGGATCGAGCCGATGTAGCGGTCCACCTTGTGCCCCGGCAGCTGCCCACCCTCGCCGGGCTTCGCGCCCTGCGCCATCTTGATCTGCAGCTCGTCGGAGTTGACCAGGTAGTGGATCGTCACGCCGAAGCGGCCGGAGGCGACCTGCTTGATCGCCGAGCGCCGCCTGTCGCCGTTCGCGTCGGGCGTGAAGCGCGACGGGTCCTCGCCGCCCTCGCCCGTGTTCGAGCGGCCGCCGAGGCGATTCATCGCGATCGCGAGCGTCTCGTGGGACTCGCGCGAGATCGACCCCAGGCTCATCGCGCCGGTGCAGAAGCGCCTGACGATCTCGCTCGCCGGCTCGACCTCCTCGAGCGGCACCGGAGTCAGACCGGCGGCAGCCTCGCCGGCTCCTATCTCGAGCAGCCCGCGCAGCGTCGCGCGGCGCGCCGCATCCTCGTTCACCGCCTTCGCGTACTCGCGGTACTTCTCGAAGGCGGGGGTCTCGCGCACCGCCGCCTGCGCCTCGGCGTCGCCGCGCAGCGCCGCCTCGACATCGCCGTTCGCCGCACGCACGGCGTGCTGCACGAGCGCGATCGTCTCGGGGTTCCACATGTGGTGCTCGCCGTCGCGCCGCCACGCGTAGATCCCGCCGACGGGCAGCAGCTCGTCGTGCACGGCGGGATAGGCGCGGGCGTGACGCTCGAGCGCCTCGGCGGCGAGGACCTCGAGCCCGACGCCGCCGATCCGCGAGGCGGTGCCGGTGAAGTGGGTGTCGATCAGCGAGCGCTCCAGGCCCACGGCCTCGAAGATCTGCGCGCCCCGGTAGGACTGGATCGTCGAGATGCCCATCTTCGAGATCGTCTTCAGCAGGCCTTTCCCGACTGCTTTCACGAACTTCTGAGCGGCCTGCTCGAGCAGCTCGTTCAGCTCGTCGGTGCTCGGGCGGCGCCGGCCGCCATCCTCGCCGGGGGGCGAGAGCTGGCCCTCCACCACCATCTGGTCGAGCGTCTCGAGCACGACGTACGGGTTGATCGCACTCGCCCCATAGCCGATCAGCGTCGCGAAGTGGTGGACCTCGCGGGGCTCACCGGACTCGACGATGATGCCGGCGCGCAGTCGCGTGCCCTCGAGCACGAGGTGGTGGTGGACGGCCGCGACAGCCAGCAGCGAGGGCATCGGCACGCGGTCGGGCCCGAGCCGGCGGTCGTTGAGGATGATGATGTTCACCCCGTCGGCGATCGCCTCGCGCGCCTGGCGGCAGAGGCGGTCGATCGCCGCCTGCATCCCAGTAGTCCCCTCCGCCACGGGCCAGGTGATGTCGAGCGTGCGCGCTTTGTAGACGTCGTGGTCGACGTTGCGCAGCGTCTCGAGCTCGCGGTTGAGGAGGATCGGCTGGTCGAGCAGGAGCTTGTGGGCGTGCTCGGGCGTCTCGTCGAAGAGGTTGCGCTCGTTGCCCAGCGAGGTGGCGAGGCTCATCACGATTTCCTCGCGGATCGGGTCGATCGGCGGGTTGGTGACCTGCGCGAACAGCTGCTTGAAGTACGAGAACAGCGGCGGCGCCTGGTCTGAGAGGACCGCGAGCGACAGGTCGTTGCCCATCGAGCCGACCGGCTCGGCGCCGTCGATCGCCATTGGCGCGAGCAGCACCCGCAGGTCCTCCTGGGTGTAGCCGAACGCGCGCTGGCGCAGGTGCAGCGGCTGGTTGGACAGCGTCACCTGCTCGGACGGGGGCAGCTCCGAGAAATGCACGGCGTTGCGCGCGTACCACTCGCCGTAGGGGCGGCGCGTCGCCACCTCGCGCTTGACCTCCTCGTCCTCGACGATGCGCCCCCGCTCGAGGTCTACGAGGAACAGCTTGCCGGGCTGCAGGCGCCCGAGCCGCCGGACGTTCTCAGGCGGGATGTCGAGCAGGCCCGACTCCGAACCGAGCACCACGTAGCCGTCTGTCGTCTCCACCCAGCGCCCCGGGCGCAGGCCGTTGCGGTCGAGCGTGGCGCCCACCACGCGGCCGTCGGTGAACGCCACCGCCGCCGGGCCGTCCCACGGCTCCATCAGACACGCGTGGAACGCGTAGAAGCCCTTGAGGTGCTCGGGGAGGTCTTCGCGCCCCTTGTATGCCTCTGGGATCATCATCATCGCCGCGTGCGGCAGCGAGCGGCCGGCGAGCATCAGCAGCTCGAGGACGTTGTCGAACGTCGCCGAGTCCGAGTTGCCGGCTCTCACGACCGGGAGGATCTTCGGCAGGTCCTCGCCGAACAGCTCGCTCTGGAGCTCGCTCTCGCGCGCGCGCATCCAGTTCACGTTGCCCATCACCGTGTTGATCTCGCCGTTGTGGCAGATGACGCGGTACGGATGGGCGAGTTCCCAGCTCGGGAACGTGTTCGTCGAGAAGCGCGAGTGGACGAGCGCGAGCGCGCTCTTCGTGCGCTCGTCGCGCAGGTCGGCGTAGAAGGGCGCGAGCTGGTAGCTGATCAGCATGCCCTTGTAGTTGATGGTGCGCGAGGAGCTCGACGCGACGTACAGGCCCGGGTCCTCGGATGTCAGCTCGCACACGCGGCGGATCACGTAGAGCTTGCGCTCGAACGCGTCCTGGTCGCGCTCGTGGTCCGGCCCGGCGCCCACGAACAGCTGGCGTATCACCGGCCTCGCCGAAGCCGCCACCTCGCCCGACTGCGACGGGTCGATCGGGACGTCGCGCCAGCCGAGCGGGCGCTGGCCCTCCTCGCGGACCGTGCGCTCGAGCAGCGCCTCGAGCCGGCCGCGCACCTGCTCGTCGGTGGGCAGGAAGCACATCAGCACGCCGTACGCGCCGGGCGGCGGCAGCTCGAAGTCGACCACCGAGCGGAGCAGCTCATCCGGCATCTGCATGAGGATCCCCGCGCCGTCGCCCGTGCACGCGTCGGCGCCGGAGGCGCCGCGGTGCTCCAGGTTCTCGAGCGCCTCGAGCGCGCGCGTGATGACCTCGTGCGTCGGCTCGTTGTCGAGCCGCGCCACCATCCCCACGCCGCAAGCGTCGTGCTCGAAGCGAGGGTCGTAAAGGCCTACGGCCTGCGGCGGCTGCGTGGAGTGCGAGTTCATGTGAGTGCTCTGGGGGCGGTGCTCCCGCGAGTGAGCGGAAATGCCCCTTCTGCGGGCGTTTCCGGGCATGCACGGGTGGGCGGGCACCGGAGGCGGAGCCCGAAGCGTAGCAGCGCCGAGAGCCCGAAAAGCGGCTGCTCGACGGGGGCGGACACCCCCGGCGGCTCAGCCGGGGGACGGCTCCGGGGCGCCGTCCGCGGGCGCGTCGCCGGGATGCTCGCGCATCGTCGCGCTCTCGTCCCAGGAACACAGCGTGAAGCGCCCCGGGCAGGTGAGGCAGAGGCCGCGGTGGGGCTGCTCGCTGACGGCAAATCCGCGCGCCCTCGCCCGGGCGAGCCGCGCCAGGAGCCGCTCTTCGAGCTCCAGCACCTCCGCCGCCGTGAAACGCGCCGCGACGGGCTCGGCGGGACGCTCGAGGTACCAGTGCGCCACCTCCACCGCCGGGGCGCCGTCGCGCAGCACCGCCAGCGCGTAGATCAGCCGCTGCAGGCCGTAGTCACGCTCCACCGCCTCCTCCAGCGGCTCCGACGCCTCCACGCGGTCGCTCTTGTAATCCACCACCAGCAGGCATCCGTCCGCCTCGCGCGCGAGCACGTCCATCACGCCCGTCACGAGCGGCTGCGAGCCCGCGGGGGCGAACGCGAAGGCGTGCTCGCGGCGCACCTCCTCGGCCCGCGCGAGTCGCTCGGCCGTGGGCGCGTCCAGCGCGGCGGCGATCAGCGCCGCCACCTCAGCGGCCTCGCGCGCGCCCACCTCCAGGCCGAGCGCGCGCGCAGTGCCGCCCACGTCCGCCTCGTCCGGCGAAACCAGGTGGCGGAAATCGACGAGCTCGAGCAGGCGGTGCACGAGTGTCCCCCGCGCGCGCGGATCGAGGGCTCCCTCGGAGGAGCGCCTCGCCGCCGGACGCTCCTCGGGTAGCCCGAGGACGCGTTCGAGGTAGTAGCGGTAGCCGCAGCGCTCGCGCTCGCTGAGCGACGTATAGCTGACGGTCGCGGGATCCTCGCCGAGCGGGGCAAGCCGCTGTGGCGCGGGGCGCGCCGTCGCCGGCTCCTGGCCCTCGGGCGAGAGCATGGCGTCTTTCGCCGCGGGTTGGGGCGATGCGCGGTGGAGCGACGGGGTCTCGGGCGGGGGCGGGGCCTCGCCGGTCGCACACGCGACGCCGAGGAGCTGCTCGGCGTCGGCGGGCGTGCTCAGCACGCAGTGCAACCTCGCCGCCCCGTTGCGTACCTCGAGATCGTGCACCGGCTCCTGGACGCCGCCCGCGAGCAGGGCGGGGAGCTCCGGGCACAGCGCCGGCGCGAGCCAATAGAGCGGCGGATACGCGCCCGTGAGGCGCGGGGGGCGAGCGAGGTCGATCGAGCCGCTCAGCAGCAGACGCTCGCGCGCGCGCGTCATCGCGACGTAGAGGATCCTGTCCTCCTCCTCGGCTTCGCGCTCGCGCCGCTCGCTGGCGAGGGCCTCGTAGTCGAGCGCCTTGACCGGCTCCTGGCCGTCGAGCCCCGCGAGGCGCACGCCGATGCGATCGCCCTCGACGAGCAGATCCGGGGTGAAGACGTTCGGCTGGCGCCCCAGGTCCGCCACGCATACGACGGGGAACTCGAGCCCCTTCGCAGCATGCACGGTCATCAGCCTGACGGTGTCGGGTTCGACGCCCTCCACCGGGGCGTCGGGCTCGGGAGCAACCGACTCCTCGAGGTGCTCGACGTGGTCGAGGAAGGCGCGCAGGTCGCGCCCCTCGCTCGCTTCGAACCCGCGTGCGAGGCGCAGCAGCTTGTGCACGTTCGCGAGCCGGCGCTCGCCCCAGTCGAGCGTGAGCAGATGCTCGCGATAGCCGCTGTCCTCGATCGCGCGCTCGATCAGCTGCGAGATGGTGCGCCGCGAAGCTGTCTCGCGCTCTCGTGCCAGGCGCTCGCAGAAGGTTGCGAGCGCGGCGCGGTCGTCCTCGGCGAGAGCCTGCCCGAAGGCGCCCGCGCCGAGCGCGGTCTGCCACGCCGGGCGCCCTTCCTCGGCAACGGCTCGGGCGAGCAGCGCGAGGCCGTCGAGCGAGCATCCGCACAGGGGCGAGGCGAGCGCGCCGTAGAGAGCAACCTCGTCCCGCGGGTTCGCGACGGCGCGCAGGTAGGCGACGAGGTCGCGCACCTGCTGGCGTCCCCAGAAGGAGCCCACGGCGGCGAGGGTGCGCAGGCCCTCCAGCTGCAACGCCCGCTCGAACACCTCGATGTCGCCGGTTGCCCGCATCAGCACCGCCACGTCGCCGGCGCTCGCCACGCCGGAGTCCACGAGCTCGCGCACGCGGCGCGCGAGCAGCCGCGCCTCCGCCTGGCGCCAGCGCTGCGTGTCGGGCAGCCCCGCGCTGAGGCTCGCGGCGAGCTCCTCGTGCTCCTCCCAGCCCGCGGTGCCGGTTAGCAGCAGCTCCACCGCCGGGGGCGTGCCCGTGTCCGACCCCGATGCGCTCTCCGCTCCCCTCCCCGCCACGAGCGGCTCGTAGCCGGAGAAGCGCTCCGCGAAGACCGCGTTGACGGCTTCGAGCAGTGGCTCCCGCGCTCGGAAGTTGACGGTGAGCGCGATGCTCCCGCCGCGCGCGCCGAGCTCGGCGCGCCGCTCGCGGAACAGCCCGACGTCGGCATGTCGAAAGCCGTAGATCGACTGGAGCTCGTCGCCCACCGTGAACAGGTTGTCCCTCGCGAGCGCCCGCAGGATCGCGAGCTGGCGGGGGTTCGTGTCCTGGAACTCGTCAACCATCAGCAGCTCGAAGCGCTCCGACCAGGCCCGGCGCATGCCGTCGTGCTCGCGCAGCAGCTCGCCCGCGAGCAGCTCGAGGTCATCGAAGTCGGCTGCGGCGCGCTCGCGCTTGGACGCCTCGTACGCGGCGGCGAAGCGCCCGAGCAGCTCGTCGAGCAGCTCGCACGCCTGCCACGCCGCCCGCTCGGGATCACCGCGCTCGCCGGCTCCGCCGGGCGGCAGCCGCGGCGTGCGCTGGCCGCGGCTGCGAAGCTCGGCGTGGATGCGTTCGATCATGCGGCGCGTGCGGTCCACGCCGTAGGCGGCGAGCAGATCCACCGCGTCGGCGCGGTCGCTTGCGAGAAAGCCTTCGAGGGCGACCGTGAACGCCGCACCGCGCATGCGCCCGGCGAGCCCCTCGTCGAGGATCGCGAAGTCGGGCGGCAATCCCGCGGCGAGCGGATGGGCGCGCAGCAGGCGTGCGCAGAAGGCGTGGAACGTGCCCACGAAGGCCGCCTCGGTGTCGCGCGCGGCGGCACGGTCGCCGAGCTCGAGCAGGCGCTCGCGGACGCGGGAGCGGAGCTCGCCCGCAGCGCGCTCCGTGAACGTGATCGCGAGTATCCGCCCGGGCGCGGTGCCGTCCTCGCGCACGGCACCGATGAAACGCTCGACGAGCACGCTGGTCTTGCCGCTGCCCGCGGCAGCGGAGACGAGCAGCGGCTCGCCCCTGCGCGCGATCGCCTGCTCCTGCTCCGCGGTGGGCGCGCGCTCCGGCGCGGGAGCGGCAGTGCCGGTGAAGCGCTCCATCCCGGGGAGCTCCATCACCCCCGGCGCCTCGGCTCCGCGCGCGCTCATCGCCGCGCCTCCAATCCGCCGCTGTTCATCGCTCGCAGCGGCAGATCGCCGGGTACATGCAGCCGCCCCGGAACGCACAGGTGGGCGGGCGGGCGTCGAGCTCGCCGCGGGCAGCCTCCGCGGCGGCGCGGTGCGCGGCGGCGCGCACCGCCTCGAGCAGCTCCGCGAGCTCGGACGAGTCGACGAGGTCGGTTCGCACGCAGTCGAGCTCGAGCCCGCTGTCTCGCTCGAGCACGCCGCGCGCGCGCAGGTCCTCGCCCGACAGCGGCTGGTAGAAGCCGCCGGCGACCCGCAGGCCCAGCAGCTGCTCGACGGCGAGCATGTAGAGCGCCACCTGGAGGCTCCCGTCGGCGAGCCATCTCGCACTCGCCGGCGCCCTGCCGCCCTTGTAGTCGTAGACCACCGCCGAGCCGTCGGCGCTCACGTCCACGCGGTCGATGCGACCGCGCAGCTCGAGCCCCTCGCCGAGGTCGAGAGCCCCGAGCGGGGCCCGTCCGGCGGGCTCCGGCATGGCGTCCGCATCCTCGCCCGGGCCGAAGCCGAACCCGAGCTCGAGCTCGGTCGGCTCGAGCGCCTCGGTGCCCCCGGCGCAGTCGCGCAGGTAGCGCTCGAGGTCGGCCCGCAAGCGCCGGCGCGCGGGCGCGAGGCGCTCCGGGGCCACCGAGAGGGGGTGGCTGGGCTCGTTCTGCTCGAGCGCGCGCTCGAGCAGCGAGAGCGCGAGGGGCAGGGCCTGCTCGCTCACGCGCGCGCTGCCAGTCTGCTCGCGCAGCCCGTCGAGCACGTCTCGAAGCACCGCGTGGGCGAGGCTGCCGCGCGCGAGCGGCTCGGGCGGCGGCTCGAGCGCATCGGGAGCGAGCAACCGCTCGACGTACCACCTCACCGGACAGTCGATCCACTTCTCGAGCGAGGACGCCGACCACACGCGCCCGCGCAGCTGCGCGAGCGCGCGCTCGTCGCGCAGGAGCCCGCCGCCGCGGCGCTCGCCGGCGGGCTGCGCGGGCTGCTGTGGGGGCGCGCCGGCACCCGCTCGCGCCCCGTCGACAGCCCCGAGCGCGCGACGCGCGCGGCCCTGCACGAGCCGCTCGTCGAACAGGTCGCAGACGTCGTCCACGAACAGCGATCTGGCTACGGCTTCGCCGTCGTCGTCGGCGACGTGCCAGCTGAGCGCCAGCTGCTGCTCCGGACGCGACACCGCCGCGTAGAGCAGGTAGCGCTCGGCGGCGAGGGTGTCCTCGCCCTCGCCGAGCCGCAATCCCGACACCTCCGCCAGCCGCCTGCGCTCCTCCTGCGAGAGCAGCGGCTCGGGGCGCGCGCGCGCCGGGAACACGCCCTCCTGCAGGCCGCACACGAACAGCGCCCGCACGCGCCTCGCGCGCAGCGCGAGCGGATCGAGCACGGCGACCGCGTCGGCGGTGAAGCCCGCCGCGCCGGCGCCGCTGTATATCTCCACCCGCTCGAGCACCCGCGCGAGCTCCCACGCCGAGCCGGGGGCGAGCGCTCGATCGCCTCGAGCGAGCTCGCGCAGCTCCGCCAGCGCCGCCCGCCCCGACGCGAGCGCCCGTGCCTCGTCGAGCTCGCTCGCCTCGAGCAGCCGCGCCTGGCGCCTGCGCGGCGAGCTGAACAGCCGCTCGAGCTCCCTGCCCGCGCGCTCCAGCAGCGCCAGCGGTCCGCGCTGCTGGGCCTCGGCGAGGCGGTCGAGCGCGTCGAGCGGCCAGTTGCGTTCCTCCCACAGACGCCTCGCCTCCGCCGCCGAGCGCACGCCGGTGCGCCGGGAACGGCGCTCGAGGCTGTCCACGAGGCCGAGCTCGACACCGCGCGCAGAGGGGTCGGCGAGCAGGCCCGGTGCGCGCAGCCACGCGAGCAGGTCCGCGAGCTCGCCTGCGCCGTCCTCCGTGGGCACGCAGCGCAGCGCGCCGATCAGCGCACGTCCGATCGCGGTGTCGGCCAGCCGCCGCCGCCTCCTCGTCGCGAACGGGATAGCGCCACCCGCGAACACCTCTTCGAGCAGGTCGAGCGAGGTTCCGCCGCTGCGCACGAGCACGGCGATCTCGCCCGGCTCCATCCCGCCCTCGAGCAGCGACGTGATCTCCTGGGCGATCAGCTCGAGCTCGGCGCGTTCGCCGCCCCCCTCGAGCAGGCGCACCGCGCGCGCCGGGTCGGCGCGCGCCGCGACCGGCTCGAACAGCGTCCGCTCGAGGTGCGCCAGGGCGGCGCGCGCGGACGGCGCGTAGTAATCGGGACGGTTGGCGAGGCTGCGCTGCTCGTGGGCGAGCGGGACGAGCGCCTGGTAGCTGGCGGCGCGGCCCGCGAACGCCGTCCTGCCGGGCTCGTAGGCGAGCGACACCGTCACCGGGGCGTCCACCACCCGGCCCAGCGTCTCGATCGCGTCGAGCTGCAGCGGGGTGAGGTCGTCGAAGCCGTAGAACAGAACGGGCGTGGCGCCCCATGCGGAGGGGCGCCTGCGCAGCGCATCCAGCGCAGCCACCGCGCGCTGCTCGGCGTCCGGCCTCCCCAGCCGCTCGAGCGTCGCGCGGTAATCGGCATAGAGGGCGCCGAGCTCCTCGCGCGCGGCGGAGCGCCCGTCGGCGGCGCGCCACTGCGCGAGCGCCCGCGCGAAGGCGTCGGGCGCCACCCTGCGCACCTGCAGCTCCGCGAACAGGTCGCCGAGCGCCCGCAGGAACCCGGCGGACCGCGGCGCGCCGGCGCGCGCCGCGAGAACGTCGATCACCCGCTCTCGGGCGACAGGAGCGATCGGGTTGTCCGCCGGCGCCGCGCAGCGGACCGCCTCGGCGATCAGCCCCTCGAAGCGCTCCACGCGCACGCCCATCGCGGCACGATCGCCGGCGAGCTCGCGCAGGTAGTGCTCGGCGTCCGCCCGCGTCGGCACCACCAGCAGCGGCTCGGCGCCGTGGGCGATGTGGCGGCGCAGCTCATCGAGCACCACGTGTGCCTTGCCCGCGTTCGCGGGTCCGCTGATGAGCGTTATCGGCATCTCGATCCATCCTCGCGCACGCACCCGACGCGCGTGCCTCCCCGGCTCGGCGCCGCGCAGGCGCCCGACGGTCAGCCGCCGGCGCCCGGCGCGACCACGGCCGCCCTCCCCCGGGCGTCTAAGCCGCGCTGCGCGCGCCGAGCTGCTGCTCGCCGGCGGCGAGCTCCGCCGCCGCGCCGGCCTCGCTGTCGGGCGGCTTGACGCCCTCGCGCGCCCACGGCTCGTCGAACTCCACCCGCCATTTGCCCTCGTCGGTCTGGCTCAGGGCGAGACGCGCGCGGAAGCTGCGGCCGCTGCGCCCGCGGAATCCGGTGATGGCCTGCTCGGTGAAGCCGGAGCGGATCAGCTCGCGCGCCACCGCGACGGGCAGCTGCTTGCCGGCTTTCGCCTTCCAGATGACGAAGCCGCAGCCCGGGTCATCGCGCGCCCAGCACGAGTAGCCCTTGCGGTTCTCGACGATCTCGTGGCCGCAGACGGGGCACGGACCCAGCCGCGCGCGCGGGATGCGTACGTCTTTGAGCGACTCGTCGAGCTCGCGCACGGTTTCCTGCGCGAATCCTGCGATGTCGCTCATGAAGTCCTTGCGCGAGTCCTCGCCGCGCTCGATCTTGCCCAGGCGCTGCTCCCAGCTCCCGGTGAGGCCCGGTGATGTGAGGGGGTGGCCGTCGAGCAGCCTGACGACGTTGAGCCCCTTCTCGGTGGCGGTGAGCGCGCGTCCGTCGCGCTCGAGATAGCCAACCGTGATCAGGCGCTCGATGATCGCCGCACGTGTAGCAGGCGTGCCGATGCCCGAGTCCTTCATCGCCTCGCGCAGCTCGTCGTCGTCCACCAGCTTGCCGGCGGTCTCCATCGCGCCGAGCAGCGACGCGTCGCTGTAGCGGCGCGGCGGTTTCGTTTCCTTGCGCGCGCTCTCCACCGCGCTCGTGCTCACCTGCTCGCCCTCGAGCAGGCGCGGGAGCTGCTGGTCGCTTCCCTCGTCCTCGTCGCGCGAGTCGCCGTCGGAGCGGGCGTCGGCTGCCACCTCGTCGTAGACGCCGCGCCAGCCCGGCACGAGCAGGAGCTTCCCGCGCGTGCGGAACACGTACGCCTGATCGCCACCGGGCTCCGGCCGGACGGTGGTCTCCACGCGCGTGTTCTCGAACACCGCCTCGGGATGGAGGACGGCGAGGAAGCGCCTGACCGCCATGTCGTAGATGCGCAGGTCGTCGTCGCCCATTTTCTCGAGCTTGTGCTCGGAGCGCGTGGGGATGATGGCGTGGTGGTCTGTCACCTTCTCGTCGTCCACCACCCGCGCGAGCGGCAGCACGTCGAGTGCGAGCACGTACTCGGAGCCCTTGCGGTACTGCTCGTGGCCGCCCACGAGCTCGGCGATCGGCTTGATCTCCGGGACCATGTCGCTCGTCAGATAGCGCGAGTTGGTGCGCGGGTAGGTGAGCGCCTTGTGCTCCTCGTAGAGGCGCTGCGCCGCGGCGAGCGTGCGCTTGGCGGAGAACCCGTAGCGCGTGTTCGCCTCGCGCTGCAGCGTCGTGAGGTCGTACAGCATCGGGGCGCGCTCGCGCTGCTCCTTCTTCTCGAGCTTCGTGATCGTGCCCTGCCTGCCCTCGCACCCGGCGACGACGGCGAGCGCCTCCTCCTCGGTGCCCAGGCGCGGCCCCCGCGTCTTGCCGGGAGAGCCCGCCGGCGCGTGGTAGCGCCCGGCGTAGCTGCGGCCCCCGCCCGCGGGCTCGCCCTCGAGCGGACCGGCATCGAAAGTCGCGTCGACGAGCCAGTAGGGCTCGGGCACGAACGCCCTGATCTCCTCCTCGCGCCGCGCGACGAGCGCCAGCGTCGGCGTCTGCACCCTGCCCAGCGAAACCGCGCCGTCGAAGGAGCTGCGCAGCCGGATGGTGGCGGCGCGGGTTGCGTTCATACCCACGATCCAGTCGGCCTCCGAGCGCGAGCGCGCCGCCTGCTCGAGCAGCTCGAACTCCTCCCCCGGGCGCAGGCTGCCGAGCGCGCTCTTCATAGCCGCGCTCGTCATCGAGTTCAGCCAAAGCCGCTTGACCGGCTTGCGGCCTTTCGCCTTCTCGTACAGATAGGCGAAGATCAGCTCGCCCTCGCGACCGGCGTCGCAGGCGTTCACCACCTCGGTGACGTCCTCGCGCCCGAGCTGCTTGGAGACGACGGACATCTGCTTGCGCGAGCGCTCGTCCCTGACCTCGAGCTTGAAGCGGTCCGGCACGATCGGCAGGTCCGCCATCCGCCAGCTCTTGTAGCGCGCGTCGTAGGTCTCGGGCTCGGCGAGCTGGACGAGATGCCCCACCGCCCACGTGATCACGTGGTCGGGGCCCTCGAGCCAGCCCTCGCGCTTCTGGAAGGGGCCCGGAAGCGCGCGCGCGAGATCCTGGCCGACAGAGGGCTTCTCGGCGACGAGCAGGGTCTTGGACATCGCGGTCAGGGTAGCGGGTGGCGTCGCCGCCTTAGCCTGGCGCGCATGCGCCCGTGCTCACCCGCGTGTGCCCGCCGCCTTCGGCGGCGAGGTCGCGCAGCACGCCGGCGACGGTGGCATCGGCGACGCCGTAGCCGCCGCGCGGATGCCCGTCGACGGTGGCAGCGAACACGGTCGTGAGCACGTGGCCGTCGGAGTCGACGAGCGGCCCGCCCGAGTTGCCCGGCCGCACGACGCCGCGCAGGGGCGTCAGCAGCCGCGTCACCGGGCCGCGCCCGTAGGCGTCCTGCGTGAGAACGTCCTGCGTGCGCCCGATGCGCCCCGGCTCGGCGTCGAACGGTCCGTTCTCGGGGTAGCCGAGGATCGCACCGGCGGTGCCCGACGCCGGGTCGGATGCCAGCCGCAGCGGCTGCAGCCCGAGTTCGGGGACGCGCAGCACCGCGATGTCGTCGGCGGGATCGAAGGCGACGGGCTCGGCCGGTAGGCTCGCGGAGCTACCCGCCACCTGCACCGTGGTGTCCTGCTCGCCCGCCACCACGTGCGCGTTCGTCACGACGAGGTCGGGGGCCGCCACCCAGCCCGAGCCCTCGATCGCGAGCCCGCACGCCGTCCCGATCACGCGCACGACGCTGTGCGACGCGTTGCGCACGTCGGGATCGCGCGCCACCCCGGTCGCGGGCGGCGCCACGTCGGGCGAGGGACCCGTGATCGACGGGAGCGGGTCGAGCCGCGCGAGCGCTCCGAGGATCGCGCCCGAGGGCGGCATCACCTCGTTCAGTTTGCGCAGGATCGCCGACTGCTGGATGTCGGCGCGCAGGCGGCTCTGCCCCTCCGTCTGCGCCGCCACGGCGGCGACGATCCAGACGATCGCCAGCGCGAGCGTGGCGCCGAGGAGCGCGCCGAGGGCGCCGTCGGCGACACCGGCTCCCGGCAGCACGATCATGCGTCGCAGCCGCAGGCCGAGCCCCTCGAAGCCGCTGGCGAGGACCGCGCCGGCGAGCAGCGCACCCACGAGGCCGAAGGCGGGTGCATACGGCGAAGCTGAGCCTTCCGGCAGGAGCAGCGGCCCGAGGCGCGTCCCGATGAAGGCGCCGAGGACGAACCCGGCGAAAGACAGAGCGCCGATGATGAAGCCGCGGCGGTAGCCGAAGATCGCAAGGATCGACGCGAACGCGACAATTAGCCAGTCGAGCTTCGTCACCAATCATGTTCTACAAGCTCCGTGACTGAGTTCAGCCCATACACCACTCGGCGCGAGCATCCGCCGGGGCAGGTTCACGCCGCCGAGGGACACAGCCGCGTGCGCCGCGCGCTGCCGGTGGTGGCGATCGCGGGCGTGGCGTTCCTGGTGGGAGCGGCCGTCGGCGCCCACAGGGGCGCCTCCGCAGGGGAGTCGCTCGCCGCGCACTACGTCTCGGCGTGGGCCGCGGGCGACTACGCGACGATGTACTCGGACCTCGACCCGGCGACGCAGCGCTCGCTCACGCCGGCGCAGTTCGCGGCGCTGAACACACAGGCGCTCGCCACCGCCACCGCCACCAGCTCGCGCGTGGTTGGCCACGCGCGCGATGCGGGCGCCGGGAGCGTCACCGTGCCGGTGCGCGTGAACACGCGGCTGTTCGGGGTGCTCTCGCTCCCGTTCACGATCCAGGTGGCGTCACACGGCGAAGGGGTGCGGGTGGCGTGGTCGCGCTCGCTCGCCTTCCCGGGCCTGCGGCCCGGCGAGACGCTGGGCCGCCGCACCACGCTGCCGCAGCGCGCAACGCTGCTCGCCCGCGACGGGAGCATCCTCGCAGAAGGCCCGCAGGGCGCGGCGGTGAGCCCGCCGGGCGGCGAACAGACACGCAGCTCGCCCCTCGGCGAAGCCGCGGCGGCAGTCGTCGGCACGGTCGGCTCGGTGCCCGCCTCCCGCCGCGCGGCGCTCGACGCACAGGGCGTCCCGAGCGACGGCCTCGTCGGGCTCACCGGCCTCGAGCGCGCGCTCGACGAACGCCTGCGGGGAGCTCCGGGCGGCGAGCTGCTGGCGGGCAGCCGCGTTCTCGCTGTCGCCTCCTCGCACGCGTCCGGACCGGTGCGCACCACGATCTCGCCGCCGCTGCAAAAGGCGGCCGTGGCGGCACTCGGCGGGCAGCTCGGGGGGATCGTGGCGATGCAGCCCACCACCGGGCAGATCCTCGCGGTGGCGGGGATCGGCCTCGAAGGGCTCCAGCCTCCGGGCTCGACGTTCAAGATGGTCACCGTCACCGGCGCCCTCGCGGCACACGTCGCCGAACCGAAGACAGTGTTCCCCTACGCCACCTACGCGGTGCTGGACGGAGTGAAGCTGCACAACGCCAACGGCGAGGAATGCGGCGGAACGCTGGAAAACGCCTTCGCGGTGTCGTGCAACTCGGTGTTCACACCGCTGGGGGTGAAACTGGGTGCGACGCGGCTCGTGCAAACGGCCGAAGCGTTCGGCTTCAACCAGAACCCCGACGTCCCCGGGGCGGCGGAGAGCACGCTTCCCGCGGCGTCGCAGATCCACGGCGAACTCGACGTCGGCTCGACGGCGATCGGCCAGGGGCAGGTGGTCGCGACGCCGCTTCAGATGGCAACCATCGCCGCGACGATCGCGGACGGCGGCCGGCGTCCGCGCGTCACGTTCAGCCCCGGCGCCCCTGCCTACGTCACGCGCGCGATGAGCGCCTCGGTGGCGCGCACCGTGCGGCGGCTGATGATCGGCGTGGTGCGCACGGGCACGGGCACCGCCGCGGCGATACCCGGAGTGGTGGTGGCGGGCAAGACCGGCACCGCCGAACTGAAGACCGCGTGCTCCTCCTCCGAAGGGTCCGAACAGAGCAGCGAATCGGGATCGGGAGGCTGCGCGCCGGAAAGCGACCCCAGCAACACCGACGCGTGGTTCGCCGCGTTCGCACCCGCCGTGCACCCGCGGATCGTGGTGTGCGTGCTGCTCGTCAAAGACGGTGCGGGCGGGTCAACCGCCGCGCCGGTGGCGCGCGAAGTGATCGAGGCGGCGCTGCAGTCGAGCCCGTAGCCCGTGCCGCTCTAGACGTCGAGGACGGCGGACGCCGTCTGACCGAGTCCGCTCGGGCTTTCGATCCGTACCTTGATCGGCCGGTTGTCGAGCGACACCGTGTGGATCTTGTAGAGCACGAGGGCCCCCTGGGTGGGCCCGAACGACTGCGTGGTGTCGAGTTCGGGGATCATCGCCCTCGCCGGCACGGGCCCGCCGCGATACGCGTAGGGGTTGCTCAGGTCGGGCATGATCGGGGCGTAGACGTTGCCCTGCGTGTCGTAGATCGTGATCGCCGTCGACGCCGGCAGCGTGACCGAGTTGTGGTTGTAGACCTGGAGGAAGACGGCGAACCACTCCTGCCCGGGCAGCAGCAGGCGCTGTGCCGGCGTGAGCCCCTCGAGATACCCCGCGTCCTCGGTGTTGGAGGGGTTCAGCTGGCGCGAGAGCTGCACCTGGTAGACGAGCGTGCCGACGTTCAGATAGGGGGCGGCCGCCCCGGATTCCCCGGCGTAGGTGCCCGTCGTGACGCGGGTGTGCGAGCTGCCGCAGGCGCTGAAGGCGAGCGCCGCGACGAGCGCGAGCACCAGCGGAGCTGACTTGCGCGAACGGCTGAGCATGGCGAGGCGGCAGTCTATCCGCCGGCAACCGTCACACGCGCTCCCGGGGCCTGCTCGCCCTCGAGGATCGCGCGCAGCCGGTGAAGCGCGCGGCGGCACTTGCGACGGAGCCAGGAACGCGCGCCGAGCGACTCCAGCAGCCGGTCGGCGAACGTCGCCGGAACCGTCTCGACGGTGAACGTAACGCGCGTCGCGCCCCCCGCCGCCGGTTCGAGCTCGTACCTCGCGAGCACCCGCACGCGGTTGTTCTTGCCGGTACGACCCACCTCCACGATGCGGTGCGGGCGCTCGGCCTCGGCGATCGTCATATCCGTCCAGGCGTAGCGGTTGCCGGGCATCTTCGCGCGGAAGCGCGCACCCGCTCCCTCGCCCGCCGAGTCGATCCGCGTCAGGTTCCAGTCCGCCAGGAAGTGGTCGGTGAACTGCGGGTGGTTGGCGATGTCCGCGAGGAAGTCGAACGCCTGCTCGCAAGGCGTGGAGACAACTATCGACGTGGTCACCGGGTCCATCGGCAGCGGGAGTGTATTTGGCGCCGCGCCGGCCCCGGCGGGCACGGTGCGGCGCGGGCCGGCTGCTCACCGTCGCGACGCGGGCTCGCCGACGGCGAGGCGCTGCGACTACACGGCGGGCGGATGCGAAGACGGCGCGCTGCCGCCAGGCGGCGCGCTCCGAAGGCGGCGCGGTGCGGCTAGGCGGCGCGAGCGGTGAGGCGGACCGTGCCCAGGCCCACCGGCCGCACCATCTCGCTGTCGCTCGGCGCCTCGCGCCGCGCGAGCCGGCAGAGGTCGCACACCACGCGTGTTCGCCGGCCTGTGTAGACGTGGATGCGCTCGCCCGCGAGCGGCGTGCGCCCGCAGTCCGCGCAGTAGCTGCGGTCGGCCTCGAGGGCGCCCACGCTGCGGCGGAAAAGCACGCTTTCGAGCTGCTCGATGTGGCTGAGAGAGGGAGCCATGGGATGCTCCTTCGCCGAGCGCGCACGGGCTCCTGCGCCTGCAATCGGGGTTGCGCCGGATCGTCCGCAGCTTGCGGAAAACACCGGTCCGAGGTGATTGACAACCTTGTTATGATCGGCACGAGTTTCCCCGGGGTTGGGCGGAGCGTGTCCACGGCCGCCTGCTAAAGAGAGGGAGGAGCACGATGGAGTCACTTACCTCTGGCACCTTTGTGGGAGCAGGCTCGTTCCGCTGCAAGCAGTGTGATTACACGCTCACCCTGTCCGGCTCGGACACGCTCACGGCGTGCCCCAGCTGCGGGGGCACCGAGTTCGCCCGCGCCTCGCTCTTCAGCCACAGCACGGAGCGCATCAACCAGGGCACCGAGGTCCGCGAAGACGTCCTCTTCGAGCCGGCCGCGCCCGGGCTCGAGGCCAAGCTGCAGCGCGCCAGGGAGGGGATCGAGCGCCCCGGCGACTACATCTGCTACGAGGACAGCGGGACGCTGCAGACGGTGGCGCTGACGCGCGAGTGGACGCGCATCGGGCGCAGCCTCGCCGCGGACGTGCGTTTCGACGACCCCACCGTGTCGCGCCGCCACGCGCTGATCGTGCGCCACGCGGACGGCGTGCGGCTGCTCGACGATCGCAGCCTCAACGGCGTGTTCGTGAACGGCGCCCGCGTCGACGGCAAGGCGCTCCGGGACGGCGACGAGATCATCGTCGGGCGCTACCGCCTGCTGTTCGTGAAGGTCCCTGCCGAGAAAGGCAACCCGCCGATGGCGGGCGCCGACCCCGGCTCCAAGCAGAGTCTCGGCTGAGCAGCAGCTGCGCTTGGGCTGCCCGGGCGCCAGGCCGTCCCCGCCGCGCGGCGGCGCGTAGTATCGACACGATGGGTTACACGATCGCGGTGCTCTCGCAGAAGGGGGGCACGGGCAAGACGACGACCGTCCGCACGCTCGCCGACGTGCTGCGCCGCAGCGGCGTGCACACGCTCGCCGTGGACCTCGATCCGCAGGGCAACCTGTCGGACTACTTCGACCTCCCCCCGGACGCCGAGCCGACGATCGCAGAGGTGCTCTCGGGGACGACGCCCGCCGCCGAGGCGATCCGCGAAGACGTGATCCCGGCGAACCTCGCGCTCGCCGAGGCCGAGCTGATGCTCGGGGGCAAGATCGGACGCGAGCTGACGCTGCGCCGCGCGCTCGCGGACGTCCGCGAGGAGTACGAGATCGTGCTCGTCGACTGCCCGCCCTCGCTCGGCCTGCTGACGGTGAACGCGCTGGTGGCGGCCGATCGCGCGCTGATCACGGCGGAGGCGCAGTACTTCGCGCTGCAGGGGGTCGAGCAGGCGATGGAGGTGGTGGGCGTGGCGCGCGACAGCCTCAACCCCGAGCTGTCGCTGCTCGGCGTCCTTTTGAACCTCGCGGACATGCGAACCGTGCACTCGCGCGAGGCACTCGTCTCGCTGCAGGAGCGCTTCGGCGAGGAGGTCTTCGACACCGTCATCCGCGCGTCGATCGCCTACGCCGAATCGGCCGAGCGCGCGACGTCGATCCTCGACCACCGCCCCGACCTGGCGGTGGACTACCTGGCGCTGGCGGGCGAAGTGCTCGCGCGACTGCCCGACTCCGACGGCGCGCGCAGGCGCGTGCGCGAGCTCGCTCAGAGCTCGTCGACGTAGGCGCCCTGCTGCTCGAACGGCGTCCGCAGGACGCGCGCCCAGCCCTCCACCTCGCCCACGAGCGCCTCGGCGACCGCGCCCGTCTGCTCGTAGAAGCACCACACGAGCACGGTTGGCCCGGCTCCTGAGATCGTCGCCCCCAGCGCCCCCAGGGAGCGGGCGCGCCCGGCGAGCTCGAACGAGCGCGGGTAGAGCTTCGCCCGCCGCTCCTGGTGCAGGCGATCCTCGAGCCCGCGCGCCAGCAGGTCCCAGTCGCCGCGCGCGAGCCCGAGCGTGAGCGTGGCGGCGTGGGCGACGTTGAACACGGCATCCTGCATCGGCACCTCGGCGGGGAGCGCGGCACGCGCGGCACGCGTGCGCACCGCCTCCTCGGGCACCACCGCGAGCGCCTCCAGCCCGCTCGGCGGCTCGAAGCGCGCAGCCTGTCCGTCGGCGCAGATGACGAAGCCGCCCAGCAGCGCCGCGGCGACGTTGTCGGGATGGCCCTCGATCTCGGTGGCGAGGGCGAGCAGATCTGCATCGAGCTCGAACATGCTGTCGGCGGCGAGGAGCCCTGCGACGATCGCCGCCGCGCTCGAGCCGAGGCCGCCCGACAGCGGGATCTTCGAGCTGATCCTGAACGTCAGCCCGTCGGCGGGGTGCAGGCGCTCGAAGCCGCGGACGCACAGGTTCTCGCGACCGCGTGCGACCGGCAGCTCGGACTCGACCGCGAACGTGCCCGTCTCGACCACCTCGAGCTCCATGTGCAGCGTCACCGCGGCGGCCATGCAGTCGAACCCGGGTCCCAGGTTCGCGGAGGAGGCGGGCACTCGCACCACCCGCCTACGGATCACCCAGCACCGCCTCCTCCAGCGGGGCGCGCTCGGCGACACACTGGATGATCCTGCCGTCGTTGTGGGCGATCGCCGTCTCGGGATCCTTCAGCCCGCGTCCGGTGAGCACGCAGACGATCTCCGAGGCGCCGTCGGCGCCGTACTTCAACAGGCCCGCCACCGAAGCAGCGGAGGCGGGCTCGCAGAAGATCCCTTCCTTGGCTGCGAGCAGCCGGTAGGCGGCCAGGATCTCCTCGTCGCTGACGGCGCGGATCGAGCCGCGCGACTCGGTGGTGGCCGCCATCGCGTCCTCCCAGCGGACCGGGTTGCCGATGCGGATCGCGCTCGCAACCGTTTCGGGGTGCTCCACCGGGTGCCCCAATACCAGCGGCGCGGCGCCCGCCGCCTGGAAGCCGAACAGGCGCGGCGCCGCCCCCATCTCCTTGAAGCCGCGCCAGTAGGAGGTGATGTTGCCGGCGTTCCCGACGGGGATGCAGAGGACTTCGAGCGTCCCGGCGAGAGTGTCGTGCAGCTCGAACGCAGCCGTCTTCTGCCCTTCGATGCGGAACTCGTTGACCGAGTTCACGAGCACGATCGGGTGCGTGTCGGTGAGCTCACGGACGAGCACGAGCGCCTGGTCGAAGTTGCCCGCGAGCGAGATCACCCGCGCGCCGTGGGCGAGCGTCTGCGCCATCTTGCCCTGCGCGATCTTGCCCTCGGGGACGATCACCGCACAGGTGATGCCCGCGCGCGCGGCGTACGCGGCGGCGCTCGCAGCCGTGTTGCCGGTGGACGCGCAGATCACCGCCTTCGCACCTTCGCGCACCGCCGCCGACACAGCGCACGTCATGCCGCGATCCTTGAAGGAGCCGGTGGGATTTGCGCCCTCGAGCTTCAGGCGCACGTTCGCGCCGAGACGCTCGGACAGGACGGGCGCGCGCAGCACGGGCGTCGAGCCCTCCTGCAGCGTCACGATCGGGTCGCCTTCCGCGAACGGCAGGTGCTCGCGGAAGCGCTCGATCAGGGGGATGTGGGTATCGCTCACCTGCTCCGCCCCCTCACAGGAACTCCTCTTCGATCACACGGATCAGCCGCGGCGGCGAGCGCACGTACTCGAACGCGGCGATCCGCTCGACCGCCGCGCGCATGCCCGACTCGAGCACCGGGTGGGTCACCATCACGAGGCGTGCCCGCTCTCCCAGTCCCCGCTGCACGACGGACTTGATGGAGACGTCGTGCTCGCCGAGTACCTGGGTGGCGGATGCCAGCACGCCCGGCTGGTCGGCGACGTCGAGGTGCAGGTAGAAGGCGCTCTCGACGTCCTCCACGAGCTCGAGCGACAGCGGCGGAGCTGGAGGCCGCGCGCCGCCGGTCATCACCGAGACAACGTCTCCGAGCACCGCGCTCGCGGTGCCGGGACCGCCCGCGCCGGGGCCCGACATCGTGATCTCCGTGATCGTCCCGGACTCCACCGTCACCGCGTTGAAGGCGCCCGATATCGAGGCGAGCGGGTGACCGCCGTATAGGAACGTGGGGTGCACGCGCACCGACAGCCCGCCGTCGCGGCGCTCGGCGGTGCCGATCAGCTTCAGCCCGAGGCCGAGCTCGCGCGCGTATTCCATGTCGTCGAGGTGCAGGTGCTCGATCCCCTCGTATTTGACGTCGCTCAGGTGCACCGGGCTCCCGAAGGCGAGGCGCGCGAGGATCGCCATCTTCGCAGCGGCGTCGCTGCCGGTGACGTCGTCGCTCGGGTCGGCCTCGGCGAAGCCGCGCCGCTGCGCCTCCGCGAGCGCCTCGGGGTATGCGCTGCCGTGCGCCATCTCGGTGAGGATGAAGTTGGTGGTGCCGTTGACGATGCCGTGCACGCTCTCGATCGGCGTGGCGGCGAGCGACTCCTCGAGCACGCGCACCACCGGCACGGCGCCCGCCACAGCCGCCTCGAAGCGCAGCCGCACGTCGCGCTCGCGAGCTGTCTCGAACAGCTCCTCGCCGTGCTGGGAGAGGAGCTGCTTGTTCGCCGTGACGACATCCCTGCCCGCGCGCATCGCCGCCAGCAGGTACTCGCGCGCGGGTTCGATCCCGCCGATCACCTCGACGAGCAGGTCGCAGCCGTCGAGGATCTCCTCGAAGCTCCCCTGCGAGCGCGTCAGCACACCGGTGATGACGGGGCGGCGTCCGTTGAAGCGCTCGATCTCGTCGGCGCGCTGCTCGAGCAGCGCCGAGAACGCTCCGCCGACGGTGCCGTGCCCGAGCAGGCCCACGCGGAACGGCCCCAGGGCGCCGCCGTCGTGCTCGCGTCCGTCAGGGGACATCGCGCGCGGTGAGGTCCTCGAAGCTCTCGCGCCTGACCACCACGCGCGCGTTGCCTTCGGAGCAGAAGATCACGGGCGGCCTGGGCACGCCGTTGTAGTTGTTCGCCATCGCGTAGCCGTAGGCGCCCGTGGCGGGCGTGACGATGACCTCGCCCGGCCGCGGGTCGTCGAGCAGCGCGGAGCGCACGATCACGTCGCCGGACTCGCAGTGCTTGCCCACGAGCATGTACTCGGTGGTCCCGCCGAAGCGGTCGGCGACGTGGGCTTCGTAGGCGGCGCCGTAGAGCATCGGACGCAGGTTGTCGGACATCCCGCCGTCCACCGCCACCCAGCGCGAGACGTTGTGCTTCACCGCCTCGACGGTGTAGAGCGTGACGGCGGAGTTCGCACAGAGCGCGCGGCCCGGCTCGATCAGCAGCCGCGCCTGCGGGCTGATGCCGGCGTCGTGCGCCGCGCCGATGATCGTGCCGACGTACTCCTCGATGCTCGGCGGCGCGGGCTGCTGCTCTGTGTACTGGACGCCGAGGCCGCCGCCTAGGTCCCACACGGGGAAGTCCCCGAGCGTGGCGAGCGCCGCGGCCTCGCGCCGGAACGGTTCGAGGTCGAGCAGCTGTGAGCCGACGTGCGCGTGGATACCCAGCAGCGCGAGCGAGCCGACGGCGCGCACGCGCTCGACCGCCTCGGGGACGTCGTCCATTCCGAAGCCGAACTTCGAGTCCGCCTGGCCGGTGGAGATCTTCTCGTGCGTCTCCCCGCGGACGTCCGGTGTCACGCGGATGAGCACGGGCTGCTCGCCGCGGTCGGCGAGCGCGCCCTCGCGAATGAGCCGCTCGAGGCGCTCGACCTCGTCGAAGTTGTCGATCACGATCGCCGCCACGCGGTGGCGCATCGCCATGCGCAGCTCCGCCTCCGACTTGGCGTTGCCGTGCAGGATGATGCGCTCGGGAGGGAAACCGGCGACGAGCGCGAGATGCAGCTCACCCCCGGTGGCGACATCGCACCACAGGCCCTCCTGTGCGAACAGCCGCAGGACGGCGGTGCACGGAAACGCCTTCGAGGCGAACACAACGTGGAAGCCGGGGTGGCCCGACTCGCGGGCTGCGTCGAGGAAGGCACGCGCCCGGGCTCGCAGGTCCTCCTCTGCGACCACGTAGGCGGGTGTGCCGAACTCGCGGGCGAGCTCGATCGTGTCGCAGCCGCCCACCTCGAGCCGCCCCTTCTCGTTGAGGCGGCTGCCCAGCGGGAATACGCTCGAGAGTGCCGTTCCGGTCGCCATCACAAGCTGGATTATCGCCGGAGACTCACGCCGTCGTCGGGCGGAGCGCGGCGACGCCGCCGCGGCGCATGAGCAGCCCGAGCCAGGCGAGCCCGACGACGATCGCCGCGACGCTCTCGAGCTGCGGCCCTGTCAGCCCCGCGTAGACCTCGTGGTTGCGCCTGACGAACTCGACGAGCAGCCGCTCGAGGCCGCTGCCCACGAGGTACAGGGCGAAGATCACGCCGGGGCGCACGCGGTCGCGCAGGTGCCACAGGCCGAGCGCGAGCACGCACATCGCCACCGTCTCGTAGATCGGCGTGGGCTGGACGCGGACGCCCGGCGGGGTGGGAACCGTGCCGTGCGGGTAGCCCATCGCCCAGGGCAGGCTCGAGCGGATCCCGTAGTCGCCGTCGCCCGACACCTGGCAGCCGATCCGCCCGATCGCATAGCCGAGCGCGAGCACGGTGCCGCACGCGTCGAGCAGGCGCAGTTCGAGCGTGTGGCGCCAGTACATCCAGGCCACCACCCCGATCGCGCCGCCGATCGCGCCGCCGTACCAGACGAGCCCGGAGCCCGAGAAGGTGCTGCCCACGAGGTCGTGGTGCACCTTTTCCCAGTTTTCGATCAGGTAGTAGAGCCGGGCCCCGACGACGCCCCCGATGAGCGCCGCGAACACGATCTCGTAGGCCCAGTCGACGGGTTTGCCGAGCTCGCGCAGGCGGCGGTAGAGGACGGCGCCGCAGGCGAGGAAGCCGAGCGCGAACATCACGCCGAACGTCTTGATGGTGATGCCGAGCACTTCGATTTCGGGCTTCATCTCGTCCTCGTGCCGGGCATCTGGTTGACAGCGGACTTTAGGGTACGCGCAGCCGGACCTGCGACAATCCCGATCATGGCGAACCGGCGATCGAGCTTCGGCAAGGACACCGGCCTGCAGGCACGGATGATCTTCACGATGTTCCTGCTGGGCCTCGTCTACGTCGTGTTCGTGGGGGTGCTGTTCGCGGCCGGCGCGAGCGCCGGCTTCATCGTCGTGATCGCCGTCGTGCTGCTGCTGCTGCAGCTGTTCACCTCGGACAAGATCGCGATGGCGACGATGGGCGTCAAGGAGGTGTCGCCCGCCGAGGAGCCCGAGCTGCACGGCATCATCGAGCGCCTGTGCGTGCAGGCCGACCTGCCCAAGCCGCGCGTGTGCGTGATGGACACCTCGATGCCCAACGCGTTCGCGATGGGCCGCTCGAAGAAGTCGACGACGGTGTGCGCCACGCGGGGCATCCTCGACATGCTCGACACGGCAGAGCTCGAAGGCGTGATGGCGCACGAGCTCACGCACGTCATCAACCGCGACGTGATGGTGATGACGCTCGCGAGCTTCTTCGCGGCGCTCGCCTCGCTGATCCTCCAGTTCGCGTTCTTCTTCGGGGGCGGCTACGGCAGCGACCGCGACGAAGAGTCGGCGATCGTGGTCGTGATCGCCGTCTCGGCGGCGGTCTACGCGATCTCCTTCCTGCTGCTGCGGGCGCTGTCGCGCTACCGCGAGTTCGCCGCGGATCGCGGCTCGGCGGTGCTCACGGGCCGCCCGAGCGCGCTCGCCTCGGCGCTAATCAAGATCAGCGGAACGATGGAACGCGTGCCGAGCCAGGACCTGCGGGCGGCGGAAGGGATGAGCGCCTTCTTCATCATCCCCGCGCGCGCCAAGAACTCGCTGATGAACATCTTCTCCGACCACCCGCCGCTCGAGCAGCGGCTGGCGGCGCTGGAGCGCCTGGAGTCCCAGCTGCAGGGCGCCGCCTGAGGTGGGCCTGAGGGAAATCCTCACTGGCCGCTCGAAGGTCAAGGAGCCGGCTCCCGACCGGCTGTTCGCGATCTCCACTGGGTGGGTGACGCTGCAGGCGGGCCACCAGATCGACCCCGCCGGAAGCGCCGCGATCGTCTTCCAGGCGCTCGCCACGAGCGAGTTCGAAGAAACTCTGCGCGACATGGAGGAGGTCGTGAAGGCGACGGGCAGCGAAAGCGGCACGACGGTGTCCACCGAGGACGACAGCTACGGCTATCGCTGGATGGTGCTTCGCAACGCCGAGGGCAGCCCGAGCGTGGAAGACCTCGCCGTCGGGATCAACGCCGTGTCGGGCTCGATCGAGACGGCGGGTTACGGCGAGCGCATCCTGTGCGCCGTGTTCGCGTTCGAGGACGCGAAGAAGCGGCGGATCTACTTCATCTACAACTACAAGCGCGGCTTCTGGTACCCGTTCGTTCCGGCGCCCGGGGGCGCGCAGGAGCGAAGCACCGAACGCGAGCTGCAGCTCAAGGCGCAGATGGCGTCGGAGCTGCCGCTCGAGCCCGAGATCGAGCGCTGGTTCCCGCTGTGGGGGATACCGATTTAGCTCCGGGATCTTCGCTCGGACCTCCGTCCGAGCGATGAACCCTCCGCCTGCCTAGCCGCGCGAGCCCGTGCCGGCGGCTCTCGATGCGGTGCGCCTCGACGCGCCCGCCTCGTCAGTCGGGGATCAGGCCCTCGCCCGTGAACTCGGCGGCGGCCTCGGCGAGCGAGGTGTCGGCGGGCGGCAGGATCACGTCCGAGCCCTCCAGCGCATCGTCGGCGACAGGCGTGCCCGCGCTGTGGACGTGGTCGAGCAGCGCGGCGAGGCGCCGGCCGGAAGTCGTCCTCGTTGCCCTGCTCGGCGGCATCGACGACGGCGCGCTCGAGCTCGTTGAGGCGAGCGGCCTCGCTGTCGGCGAGATCGTACTGGCCCTCGCCGGATATGCGCACGATCATGCCTGGCTGCTCTCGCTCGGCGCCGACCCCTCGCCCGAGGAGATCTGCGCGGCGGTGCCCTCCCCCTGGCCGAGTTCGCCCTTCATCTTCGCGAGCTCGTCGTCCACGGCGCCCGTGCTCGAGAGCTCCTTGAGCTGCCGGTCGATGTCGTCTTCGCCGCTGCCGAGCTGGGTGATGTCGTCGAACGTCCCGGCCGCTTCGAGCTCCCCAACGGCGTCCGCCCGGGCGCGCATGTTTTCGGTCTTGTCGACCGCGCGCTGCATCGCGAGCCCGACGTCCGCCATCTCCTCGCCCACGCCGGTGGCTGCCTCGGAGATCCGCACCTGCGCCTCCGCCGCGGAGTACTGCGCCTTGATGACCTCCTTCTTGGTGCGGAAGGCTTCGATCTTGGCGCGCAGTTTTTTCTCGGAGTCGGTGAGTTTCTCCTGCTGGCCTTCGAGTTCGTTGATCTGCGTGTCGAGCGACTGCAGCTCCGTCTGGGCGACGTTCTTGCGCTCGAGCGCCGCGCGGGCGAGTTCCTCGTTGCCGCCGGACAGCGCCTGGCGGGCCTGCGTGTCGAGCTTGACGACGCTCTGCTGCAGGGAGTTCTCCTGCATCTGCAGGCGCTTCTTGGCCGTGACGACGTCGGCGATCCCCTTCTTGACGTTCTGCAGCTGTTCGACCTGCTTCTGGTAGCTGTAGTCGAGGGTCTCGCCGGGGTCTTCGGCTTTGTCGAGAAGCTTCGAGACCTTCGCCTTGACGACCGTGGACATGCGCCCGGCCAAGCCGGCCATGTGATCCTCCTATCGCGTTTCCAACGGACGACCGGCGGCGCGCCGGCCAACGACCACAAGCCTAGCCGACGCCGGCGAAGCTACAGGCCCAAGGGGTGGCGCGCGACGAACCCGCCGTTTTCCTGGCGCAGCGGGCGCCAGCGGGGACCCTGCTGGTTGGACGGGTCATCGGCGGCGCTCGTGTCGAGGCGCAGCCCGGCGACGGTCATGTACGCGTGTCCGGGGTTGGAGAAGACCGCCACCCAGCGGCCGACCCCGTGCGAGCCCCACGTTTCGAATTCGGAGGAGTCCTCAGGTGTGGCGAGCAGGCCGGCGCCGTGCAGCGCGAAGGAGACGGTGCCCGAGCAGTCATAGCCGGGCGAGATGAAGGAGGCGTGCCCGCCGCCGAAGATGTAGGGCAGGCCGATCAGCTCGTTGCCCGCCCAGATGATCTTCTGGACGACTTCGGGGGCGTTCATCGGCGCGGCGGCGACGCCGTTCACGTAGCGGGCGCGCGTGCCGGGCACGAGCAGCAGCGGCCGCAGCAAGGGACCGCCGACGGGCACCGGCTTCGTCGTCGGCTTGGTGGTGCCGGCGACGCTCCCGCCCGCCATGCTCGCCGCCACACCGGCGGTTGTGGTGGTGCCGGGGAGCGTGCCCGCGGGCGGAGGCGTGTACGGCACGATCTGCCCGGTGACGGTCTTTTCGTAGACCGGGCCGTGGTAGGCGATGTTCGACGAGTGCGAGGTGACCGGGAAGAGGTGGACCGTGGTCTTCGTCGTGGTGGACGCGGAGGACGGTTCGCTCGCTCCCACGCCGCCGGTGCTCGCCGCCGAGGCGCCGGACGCAGACACCGCGATCGTCATCAGGATGCAGACGACTGCACTGATGAAACGCTTCCGCACAGCACAACCTCTTTCGTCGGCCTGCGGGGTTAGCTGACGGGCTAGCGCTGAAAGAGCCTGCGCTTCCCACGGACTCGCCGTGGGATTCGCCCCAACAACTCGGGTCCCCCGTTCCCTGACATCTGGTCAGGGATTCGGCATTCGGTGCGGCAGGCTAGCAAACTGCAAGGACGCCTGCGGGACTTGCATGTGTGTTCATCTGTAGTTCCCGCAAATTGCGCCTTTTCCTGCCTGGCGCTCGAACAGCCGGCGGGCGCCCGAGGCGCACTCGGCCCGAACGGATAGCTGGCTCCGGGTGGCTCTGTAGGGTGGCGCCATGGCTATCCCCCGGCGCCTGTGGCGGTCCCTGCTGCTCGCTGGCGCGCTGGCGGCGCTGCTCGCCGGGTGCGGCAAGTCCTCGCGCCAGAGCGCCACCGCCGGCGGCGGCCCGGCGAAGCAGCTCGCGCCGGTGCAGGAACAGGGCGCGGTGAGCGTGGCGACGCGCAACACCACGCGCCTCGGCGGTGCGGAACCGGCGGCGGACGCCGCCGCGGTGGCGCGGGCGGTGTATCCCGGCCTGACCGCCGAAACGAGGCCCAAGGCGGTTGTCGTGGCGGACGAACACGACTGGTCGGCGGCGCTCGCCGCCGCCTCGCTCGCGAGCGCGCCGACGGGCGCGCCGCTGCTCTACAGCGATGCCGGCAGCCTGCCGTCGGTGAGCCGCCAGACGCTCGAAGCGATGCATCCCACCGGGATCCCGGCGCTCGGCAACACCCAGGTGATCAGCGTCGGCGCGCCCCCGGATCTCCCCTCCGGCCTGCTCGTGCGGTCGATCCCGTCGAGCGAACCCGCGACGAGCGCGGCGACGATCGCGCGCCTGCGGGCGACGGCGTCGGGGTCGCCGCTCCGCCAGGTGATCGTGCTCGCCGCCAACGCCCCGCGCGCGCTGCAGATGCCGGCGGCGGCGCTGTCGGCGGAGAGCGGTGCGCCGATCCTGTTCGTCACTCCGTCGCGGATGCCGCCGCCGACGAGCGCCCTGCTGCGAAGCCTGGCGCATCCCTCGATCTTCGTCGTCGACGCCGCCTCGGTGGGCGCGCACACGCTCGCGCTGCTGTCCCACTACGGTCACGTCACGGTCGTCTCGGGCGGCCAGGGCGAAGCCGCCGACGCGGTGAACAACGCGATCGAGGTGTCGCGCTTCACCGACGGGACGTTCGGATGGGGTGTCAAAGAACCGGGGCACGGGCTGGTGTTCGCCAACCAGGCGCGCTCGCTCGACGCTCCCGCCGCGGCGCCGCTGTCGGCGAGCGGCGACTACGGCCCGCTGCTGCTGCTCGAACATCCCGACGAAGTGCCCACGGCGCTCGCCGCCTACCTCAGCGACATCCAGCCCGCGTACACCTCGGCGCCGCAGTTCAGCCCCGTGCGCGGGGTCTACAATCACGGCTGGCTGATCGGCGACGAACAGGCGATCTCCTCCGTGACGCAGGCCGAACTGGACTCGCTGCTCGAGATCAGCCCCCGCCGGCAGTCGCCCGGGGAAGCAGCGGTGACACGGGCCGAATAGCGACAGAGAGAAACAGCTTGAGCGAGGCAGAGGACCCACGCCGTGTGCGGCGCATGGACCGCGCGGACACCGTGACGGTGGAGGACGTGCGCCAGCTGATGGGAGCCTCCACGCCGCACTTCGCGCTGCAGCTGCGCAACCGCATCGCGAAGCTGATTGCCGATCTCCCGCCCGATCACCCTGCGCGGGTGGAAGGAGAGCGCGAGATCGCGCGCCTCCAGGCGCTCGGCGTCACCGGCGAGACGCGCGGCGAGGGACCCGTCGAGGGGGAGCGCCCGTTGCCCTCGCTCGAGCTCCCGCCGAGCTGACCGCGAGCGTCAACGGCCGGCGGCGAACACGCGCTCGCGCCGGGCGTCGCGGAAGCGGGCGCGCAGGAGCCTGAACAGGAACGTGAACACCGGCACCGCCACGAGGAGCGGCACGACGAAGTAGGCGGGCGCGGGCACGCCGAGCGCGAGCACCACGATCGCGAGCAGGCCGTAGAGGATCGCCGTCGCGAACGTGGCGAGCAGCGTGGTGTGCGGGCGGTAGCCGCTGAGGTGCTCACGGATCGTGAAGTCGAGCGTGCCCACGCACGCCGACAGCACCCCGGCGGCGATGACCGGCAGGCCCGATCTGCCCCGCGTCGCCCCGATGATGACCGCGACGAGCCCGACGAAGATGAGCAGCTCGGACAGCGGCAGCGGATGCCACGGCGCCTGCGGGCGCTCGCCGAGCGGTAGCTGTTCGGAGAGCAGGCCGCCGCGCCCCTCGCGCGGCGCCCCGCGCTCGGAGCGGCGCTGCTCGCGGCGGGCGGCGCGCTTCGCGCTCTTGCCCGTCGATGCGGCGGCGGTGGCGGTTGCGGTGGCAGCGGTGTCGCGGACGGGCTGCTCCCCGTCGGGCGAGCGCTCGGCGGAGGACGGCGAGCGGCCCGCGTCGCCGGAGCCCTGAGCCGGCTCGGCGGCCGCTCGCGAGGCTCCCCGCGGCTTGCGTGAGCGGCCGCGCCTGCCGCCTCGCTTCGCCACGGCGTCAGTGCCCGGGCGGGGGTTCGCTGCGCCGCATCGCCGCCGATCGTAGCGCCTATGCTGAGGGGGATGTCCACGCACGAGGAGGCCGTTGCCCCGCTCCCCGGAGGCATTCCCGAGAGCGGCCTCCCGGGGCCCTATCCGGTGGGCGAGTACGCGGCGGCGCTGCGCTCCAAGCTGCGCTCGTTCGCGCGCGTGCAGGTGACGGGTGAGCTCGTGAACCTGCGTGCCGCACGCACCCGCGTCTACTTCGAGCTGCGCGACGCCCGCGGCGCGCTGCCGTGCGCGGCGTGGCGCGAGGACTGGGAGGCGATCCTCGCGCGTGGCGGGACGGCTCCCGCCGAGGGCATGCAGGTGGTGGTGGCGGGCGGTTGCGACTACTACCCAGGCAGCGCCACATCCTCGCCCGGCTTCTCCTTCGCGGTGAGCGACCTGCGCGTGGCGGGCGAGGGCGACCTGCTCGCGCGGATCGACCGGCTGCGCAAGCAGCTGAGCGCCGAGGGTCTGCTCGAGCGCCAGCAGCAGCTCGCACGACCGCTGCTGCCGCGCTCCATCGGCGTCATCACGGGCGAGAGCGGCAAGGCCCGCGACGACATCCTCGCCGGGCTCGCGCGCCGCGGCTGGGCGGGGCGCCTGGTGTGGGGGTTCGCCCCGTCCAGGACCGCCACGCGGCGCCGGCGATCGTGCGCGCGCTCGGCGACCTCGTGGCGGCAGCCGCCGTCGAGGTTGTGATCGTGGCGCGAGGCGGAGGCTCGCTGGCGGACCTGCTGTGCTTCTGCGACGAGACGCTGTGCCGCACCGTGGCGCTGCTCGGCACGCCGGTGATCGCATCGGTGGGCCACCACACCGACCGCACGCTGCTCGACGACGTCGCCGCCGCGAGCTGCTCGACGCCGACGCACGCCGCGGAGGTGGCGGTGGGGATCGACTGCACGCGGGCTCGCAACGAGCAGGCGCGCGCCGCGGCGCGGCTGCGCGATCGCGGCCGCGCGGCGGTGCTCGGTCGCGCGCGGCTGCTCGCGACGCTCTCGCGCGCGCCGTCGGTGCACATCGAGCGCGAGCGCGCTCGCCTGCACCAGCATCTGCGCGAGGTGCGCGCGGGCTCGCGCAGGCGCCTCGCGGACGAGCGCGAGGTGACCCAGCGGCGGGCGCTGGTGCTCGGGCGCAAGGCGTCCTCGGCGCTGGTTGACTGCCGCGAGCGCCGCAAGCGCGAGCTCGGACAGCTAGCCGCGGCGCTCGCCGCGCACGATCCTGAGCGCACGCTCGAGCGCGGATACGCGATGGTGCGCTCGCGCGAGGGCGAGCCGCTGGCGAGCGCCGCTGCGGCGCGGGCGGCGGGCGCCCTTTCCCTGCGCTTCGCCGACGGCGGGCTCGACGCGCGGGTGGAGGAGCGGTGAGCGGGGAGGACCCCACAGAGCAGCCGCCGTACGCCGCGCCGGAGAGCTACGAGGCGGCGGCTGCGCGCGTCGAGGAGATCATCCGCCGGCTGGACTCGGGCGAGGCGAGCCTGCAGGAGACGCTCGAGCTCGTGCGCGAGGGCAAGGCGCTGATCGAGTACTGCGCGGGGCAGCTCGACGCGGTGGGGGGTGCGCTCGAGGAGCTGCGCCTCGATGAGCTCGTCGCCCGCCTGGAAGGCGAGGCGTCGCGATGAGCACCTGGGAGCGGCTCGCTCAGCTGCCGCTGCAGATCGACTCCTACGAGCTCGAGGGACTGCAGGCGAGCGTGTCGAGCGAGTTCGAGCGCAAGACCACGATCATCCGTCTGCTCGGCGCAGGGCAGGAGGGGCTCGGCGAGGACGTCATCTACGACGCGCTGGACCAGGAGATCATGCAGGCGGCGGGGCCGGTGCTGGCGCTCGCGGGGCGCTTCACGCTGGCGTCGTTCAGCGAACGCCTGGCGGAGCTCGAGCTGTTCCCGCAGCCGCCGCAGCGCGACGTGTCGCCCCGCTACCGCACGTGGGCATACGAGTCGGCGGCGCTGGACCTCGCGCTGCGCCAGTCTGCAAGCACCCTGCACGAGGCGCTCGGCCGCTCGCCCGAGCCCGTCCGCTTCGTGGTGTCGCTGCGCCTCGGCGAGCCGCCCACGCTCGAGCCGGTGAGCCGTCGGCTGGAGCAGTATCCCGGGCTGCGCTTCAAGCTCGACCCGACGAGCTCGTGGGACGAGTCGCTGATCGCCGAGCTCGTCGGCACCGGCGCGGTGGACTCGGTGGACTTCAAGGGCTACTACTCGGGGTCGATCGTCGACCAGCCGGCGGACCCAGTGCTCTATGCGCGCGTCGCCGAGGCGTTCCCGCAGGCTTGGATCGAGGATCCCGCGCTCACGCCCGACACCGATGCGGTGCTCGCGTCCCATCGCGAGCGCTTCTCGTGGGACGCGACGATCCACTCGATCGCCGACATCGAGGCGCTCCCATATCCGCCGCGCATGGTGAACATCAAGCCCTCGCGGCTGGGCGGCCTGCGCAACCTCCTGGACGCCTACGACTACTGCGCCGAGCGCGGGATCGGCAACTACGGCGGCGGCCAGTTCGAGCTGGGCGTGGGACGCGGCCAGAACCAGTACCTCGCCGCCCTGTTCCATGCCGACGCGCCCAACGACGTGGCGCCGAGCGCCTTCAACCTGCCGCAGACACCGCCGGGGCTGCCCTCCAGCCCGCTCGCGCCGGCGCCCGCGGCGAGCGGGTTCCGCTGGACATAAAGTCGCTCGGCGAAGCGCAACTTCTCTGCCCGCGCTAGGTTTTTCCCGGACAGAGCGGCTAACGTCGTCGCCCCCTGGGTGGCATGCCACCGCCGATCGGGATCGGCGGTTGCCTCGGCGCGGAGGTCCCTGGTCTTGGCGAGCACTTCTGTGCACAAGCGATCGCGTCTACTGCCAGCAACGTTGGCTGCTGCTTCGGCGTGCGCGCTCGCGCTGGCGCCCCACGCGGGAGCGGCGGCATCGGGCGGGACGCCCGTGTCGGGCTCCAAGGAAGCGAAGCCGCCTGCGGCTGCGAGCATCGTGCGCATCTCGAGCGTCAGCTGCACGCCCACGGCGCGCTGCTCGACGAACCCGCGGATGGTGTCGGTGCACGGCTCGCTGCTGCTCAAGGGCGCGGGCCTGAAGGCGGGGATGGTGGTGGTGTTCCCGCGCGCCCCCGGCGCGCGCATCAGCCGCACCTCGCCCGGCGCGCACCTGCACCAGACGCGCTCGGGGCTGCTCGTGACGGTGCCGAGCAGCGCCCACTCCGGGCGGATCATGGTGCTGATAGACGCCGTGCGGCACACGGGCTCCTACGGCCCCATCACGATCGTCAAGCACTCGCTGCATCCGCCCGCTCCCCCGCACGTGGCGCCCTCGGGAGGCGTGACCGTGAGCGGACCCAACCCGCTCGAAGGCCAGGGCATGTGGATCTGGTACGTGAGCCGCTCGAACGGCGGCAGCGTGGCGTCGATCATCGCCCAGGCGCATGCCGCGGGCGTGGGCACGGTGTTCGTGAAGAGCTCCGACGGCTCCTCCAACTACTGGAGCCAGTTCTCGCCGCAGCTCGTGCAGGAACTGCACGCGGGCGGGCTGAAGGTGTGCGCGTGGCAGTACGTGTACGGAAGCGAACCGCGGGGCGAGGCGGCGCTCGGCGCGAGAGCGGCGGCGAACGGCGCCGACTGCCTGCTGATCGACGCCGAGTCCGAGTACGAAGGCCGCTACTCCGCCGCGCAGACCTACATCAACGAACTGCGCGCGAAACTGGGCCCGAGCTACCCGATCGCGCTCGCCTCCTTCCCCTACGTCTCCTACCACCCCTCCGAGCCCTACTCGGTGTTCCTCGGCCCCGGCGGCGCCCAGTACAACGCGCCGCAGATGTACTGGAAGGCGATCGGGGTGTCGGTGGACACGGTGTACGCGAACACGTGGATCGGCAACCGCATCTACCAGCGGCCGATCTTCCCCCTCGGCCAGACCTACGAATCGGTGTCCTATTCCGACCTCGTGCGCTTCCGCGAGGAGGCGCCGCTGTACGGCGCCACCGGGATCTCGTTCTGGGACTGGCAGGAGACGAGCGCGAGCGGCTGGAGCGCGCTCGCGGCGCCGCTCGCGCCGCTGACGAGCGTCGAACCGAACAGCGAATGGCCGGAAGTGCACAGCGGCTCCAAGGGCGATGAGGTGCTGTGGCTGCAGGAGCACCTCGCCACCGCCATCCCCACGCAGCAGACGACGGGCAACTTCGGTTCAGAAACGAAGGCGAACCTGATCGCCTTCCAGACCGCGCACGGCCTCAAGGCGAACGGCGTCGCCGAACCGGCGACGTGGCAGGCGCTGCTCGCGCTTGCGCCGGTGGCGGTGAGCTGGACGGGCAAAGGCCCGAGCGGCTGAGCTTCGCGGCGCACACGGGATCAAATCGAGAAGGTCGGGCCGCATGCGGCCCGACCCGGGGGCGCGCATGCGCGCCCCCGCCGCCCGGCGCATGCGCCGGGCGGAACAGCAATCGAAGGGCGAGAGCGCTAGAGCCGCTCGATCAGCGTGGCGGTGCCGAGGCCGCCGCCGCAGCACATCGTGACGAAGCCCACTTGCTTGTCGGAGCGCTCGAGCTCGTGCAGCAGCGTCGTGATCAGGCGCGCGCCGGTTGAGCCGAGCGGGTGACCGAGCGCCATCGCGCCGCCGTTCACGTTGACGCGGTCCATGTCCGGCTCGAGCTCGCGCCGCCAGGCCGCCACGACCGGAGCGAACGCCTCGTTGATCTCGATCAGGTCGATGTCGCCGATCTTCATCCCGTTGCGGTCGAGGATCTTGCGCGTCGCCGGAATCGGCCCCTCGAGCATTTTCACGGGGTCGCAGCCGACGGTGGTCTGGTCGACGATCCGCGCACGCGCGCGCAGCCCGAGCGACTTCGCCTTGTCCGCCGACATCAGCAGCACCGCGGCGGCGCCGTCGGAGATCTGCGAGGAGTTGCCCGCGGTGATCTTGCCGTCGGGCTTGAACGCGGGCTTCAGCTGCGAGAGCGCCTCGAGGTTCGTGTCGGGGCGGATGCCCTGGTCGGTGACGAGGTCGTTGCCGTCCACCTTCATCGACACGATCTCGCGCTCGAAACGGCCCTCCTCGGTGGCCTGGTGGGCGAGCTTGTGCGAGCGCAGCGCGAGCTCGTCGAGCTCGGAGCGCGGGATCTCCCACTGGTCGGCGATCATCTCGGCGCCGAGGCCCTGGCCGACGATGTTGTGCTTTGCCATCAGCTCGGGCGTGAACGCGTAGCCGAAGTCCTCCTGCGTCTTCATCCCCGCGGCGAACGGCAGGTGGCCCATGTGCTCCACGCCCGAGCCGATCATCGCATCGTGGACGCCGGCGGCGATGAGCGCTGCCGAGAAGTTGACCGCCTGCTGGGCGGAGCCGCACTGACGGTCCACCGTCGTGCCCGGCGCCTCGATCGGAAGGCCCGCCTGCAGCCAGGCGTTGCGGGCGATGTTGAAGCCCTGCTCGCCGAACTGCTGCACGCAGCCGGCGATCACGTCCTCCACCTCGGACGCGTCGATGCCCGAGCGGTCGATCACCTCGGTGTAGCAGCTGGCGAGCAGCGTGTTGGGGTGGGTGTCCTTGTAGTAGCCCTTCTCCCGGTGCCCGCGCCCGATCGGGGTGCGCACTGCCTCGACGATTACGACCTCGCGGCCCTCTGCTTGCCTCATGTCAGGACTCCTTCTGCGATCGATGCCCAGGATGCATTCGAGGAACCGGGGCCGCGCGGGGCTCGCCGGCGGCTATCGGGGAGATGCCCGGACCCTGCAACCCCTACTCTATCGCCTGACCCGATCTAGATTGACTGGTCAGTCAACCAGCGGCGTGCCCGGCGTCGCGCGAACCACAGCCACAGAAGGGATCACATGAGGGACAGCCTCGCGATAGTCGGCAGCGGCGCGATCGCGTGCGGCCTGGCGGCGACGGCGGCCCACCACGGGCCCGTGCTGCTCCTCGCGCGGTCGGAGAGCTCGGCGGACCGCGCCCGTGCGACCGTGGAGAAGACGCTCGCCAAGCTCGGCGCGGAGATCGACCCCGATCACGTGCAGGTGGCTACCGATCCCGCGGAGCTCGCGCGCGCGGACTTCGTCGTCGAGGCGGTGGTGGAGGACCACGACGTCAAGGCGGGCGTGCTCGCCGAGATGAACGCCGTCATCGGGCCCGACGCGCTCCTGGCGAGCACCACCTCCTCCCTCTCGATCGAGCGCCTGGCGGTCGAGAGCGGCCGCCCCGAGCGCTTCCTGGGGCTGCACGTCTTCAACCCCGTGACGCGGATGCAGCTCGTGGAGCTGGTGTTCCCGCAGGCGGCGCGCGAGGACACGCGCAGCCGCGCGCTCGCCCTCTGCGAGACGTTCGAGAAGACGCCCGTGGAGGTCCCCGACGTGCCCGGGTTCGTCGTGAACCGCCTGCTGTTCCCGTACCTGTTCAGCGCCGTGCGGCTCGTCGAAGAGACGGGCATGGAGCCCGCCGACGTGGACACGTGCATGCAACTCGGCGCGGGCCATCCGATGGGCCCGCTCGCGCTGCTCGACCTCATCGGCCTCGACGTGTCGGTGGCGATCGGGGTGACGATCGGCGAGCAGATCCCGCGGCGCCTGGCGGAGCTCGTCGGCGAGGGCGCGTTCGGGCGCAAGGCGGGACGCGGCTTCCACTCCTACTGAGCCCGCTGCAGGCCCGCTTCAACGTTTCTCCTGCGCTGAGGAGACTTTTAGCTGCCGTTCATCAAGCTGGCGATACTGGGGCATGCGACATTGAGTCGCAACGCACACCCGCCTCCTCCCAGTGCACACGATCCGGTCCGCACCCCCCGCGGGCCGGACGTGTTTAAGGCGCCGCCGAGCTAGTCCTCACCGTGACGCGCCTCGCGCCGCACCGCCCGCCGTTCGCGGATGCGCACCGCCTCGATGCGGTTGTCGCGCACCGACTCCACGCGGATCGAGTAGCCGTCCGCGTTGACCGTGTCCCCCCGCCGCGGCAGGCGGCCGAGCTCCGCGAACACGAAGCCGCCGACGGAGTTGTAGGCGTCGGTGTCCACGGGCAGCTCGAGTCCGTAGTCCACGAGGTCGGTGACGGCGACGTGGCCGCGGACGAACCAGTCGCCGTCGGCGAGGCGGCGGATCTCGCCCGCGGTGGGGTCGGTCTCGTCGGCGATCTCCCCCACCACCTCCTCGATGATGTCCTCCACCGTCACCACCCCCACCACACGGCCGTACTCGTCGACGACGACGGCGAGCGAGGTGCGCTCGCGCTGGAGGTCGGCGAGCAGGTCATCCAGCGGCTTGGTCTCGGGGACGATCAGCGCGTCGCTGACGAGCGGCGCGAGCGGGGAGTTGGGCCCCTCCTGCATCAGCTGGCGCACGAGCGCACTCACGTGGACGAGGCCGCGCACGCGGTCGCGGTCTTCCTCTTCGGTGACGACGAGCCGCGTGTGGCCGCTCGACACGCACAGGCGCAGCGCCGTCTCGAGGTCCTGGGAGACGTCGATCGTGACGACGGCGGGGATCGGCGTCATCACCTGGCGCGCCTCCTGCTCGTGCAGGTGGAACACCCCCGTGAGCATCCCCGCCTCGCCCGGGTCGATGTGCCCGCCGGCGTAGGACTCTGCGATCAGGCGCTTGAGCTCGTCGGGCGAGCCCCCGCGCCGCTCCGCCGCGATGTCCACGCCGAGCAGCCGCAGGATCCGGTCGCTCACCGCCGTGAGCGCGACTATCAGCGGGTGGAACACCATGCTGAACGCACGCAGCGGGCGCCCCACCCGGCTGGCGACCGCCTCCGCGCGGTCGATCGCGTAGAACTTCGGCACCATCTCGCCGAACACGAGCTGGACGGAGGCGATCAGCACGAATGCGAACGCCGCCGCGATGGCAACCGCAAGGCCGTGGCTGAGGGGGCCGCCGAGGGCGCCTTTGAGGATGTCGGCGAGCGCCGGCTCGGCGAGCGCGCCGATACCGATCGAGGTCATCGTCACCCCGATCTGCACCGCCGAGATGTACTCGTTGACGTTGCCGATCTGGTCGAGCGCCAGCCCCGCGCCTTTTGCGCCCTCGTCGCGCATCACTTCCAGGCGCGCGCGGCGCGAGCGCACGAGCGCGTACTCGGCGATCACGAAGAACGCGTTCAGCGCCACCAGGAGCAGCGCGAGGATGAGCCTGACGCCGTTCACGCCGCGCCGGCGATCCCGCGTGCGCGCGCGCTCAGGCGGCTCCGCCCAAGCGCTGCTGAGACGTTCCGCTGGCCCCGCCGGGCCAGGCTACTTCGGGGAAGTTCTTCGTCGTCGTTCATCGAGTGGCCGACGCGTCAACGGTAGCAAGCGGAAATGTCGGACGACGCCCGCCGGGGCCGCTCAGAGCAGTCGCTCGATCTTCTCGGCGAGCCCGAAGTCGGCGTCGGTGAGGCCACCCTGCGAGTGCGTGGAGAGCGTGAGGCGGACCTTGTTCCAGCCGTGCACGAGGATGTCCGGATGGTGGTTCGCGGACTCCGCCGCCTCCGCCACACGGTTGACGAACGCGATCGCCGCGGCGAAGTCCTCGAAGCCGAAGTCGCGCACGATCTCCGAGGAGTCCCCCAGCCTCCACTCGCCTGCGGCGCCGAGCCGCTCCTGCACCTGCTCCTCAGAAAGCAGCGCCATCTCATCTCAGGTTAGCCGTGGGCGCCGGATGCGTACAGTCATGGCATGCGCATCGTCAGCCTCGTCCCGCACGCAACCGAGCTTCTGTTCGAGCTCGCCCTCGGCCCCGACGTCGTCGGCGTGACGCACGAGTGCGACCACCCGGAGGGCGCGCTCGAGCTGCCCCGCGTCACGCGCGATGTGCTCCCGCCGGGTCTCGACGCCGGGCAGATCGACGCCGCGGTGCGCGAGCGGACGCTCGCCGGGCAGGCGATCTACGAGCTCGATGCCGGCGCGCTCGCGGCGCTCGAGCCAGACCTGATCGTCACGCAGGCGCTGTGCCCGGTGTGCGCGGTGTCATACGAGGACGTGGCATCGCTCGCACAGGAGCTGCCATCGCGCCCGCGCGTCATCGCGCTCGACCCGGCGACGCTCGGCGAGACGCTCGCGGACGTGCGCACCGTCGCCCTGGCGACGGACAGGCGCGCCGAGGGCGTGGCGCTCGTCGGGCGGGCCGCCTCGCGGATCGACCGCGTGCGGCTCGCCGTGCGCGCCCGTCGGCGCGTGCGCGTGGCTGCGATCGAGTGGCTCGATCCCGTCTACGTCGCGGGCCACTGGACGCCCCAGCTGATCGAGTATGCGGGCGGCGAAGACGTGCTCGGCATGCCCGGAGAGCCCTCGCGCACGGCGAGCTGGGAGGAGGTGGTAGCGGCGGAGCCGCAGGTGGTGGTGGTGATGCCCTGCGGCTACGACGCGCCGCGCGCGCTCGAGGAGGCCCGCGCCCACGCGCAGGAGCTCTCCTCGGTCGCGGCCGAGCGCGTGGTGGCGGTGGACGCCGCCGCCTACTTCTCGCGGCCCGGGCCGCGCCTCATCGACGGCGTCGAGCTGCTCGCGAGCATCCTCCACCCGGAGCGCCGCTCCCGCTGCGCCCGAGGGCGCGGAGGCGCTCCCGAGTTGGCACCGCCAGCGCGGGTCGGTGGCGCCACCTAGATCGCAATGCCGCTGCCGGTCGCGCCGGCGGCCGCAAGCGCACCGGCGACCGAGGCGGCGCACATCGAGCAGGCAGCGTGATCAGACCCACGCGCCGGCATTCGACGTTCATCGGCCGTCGCGGATCACCAGACCCGCGAGCCCGCCGCCGATCAGACCCGCGACGTGCGCGCCCACGGAGATGTTGGCGAGCGTGAAGCTGAGAACGAGGTTGATCAGGATCAGCGCCCCGATGCCGGACTCGCATGACGCCGACGCGACGCGCACGTAGCTCCACGACCGCCGCCCCCATCAGACCGAAGATCGCGCCGGAGGCGCCCAGGCTGGGCGCGCTGGTGGCGAACAGCGCCCCCGCCGATCCCGCGATCAACGAGGTGAAGTAGATGGTGGCGAACCGCAGCGAGCCGATCGCCGGCTCGAGCATCCTGCCGAGCAGATAGAGCAGGTACATGTTGAATCCGAGGTGAAGCAGGTTCTCGTGCAGGAACCCGCTGCTCACCAGGCGCCAGTACTGGTGCCCTTCGGAGATCGCCGAGCGGTAGCAGGATGCCTTCATCGATCACCGCTCCATCGGATTTCGGTCCCGGTCACCGACAGCTGTCCTGCTCCGTCAGGAACGCCACGACGTTGATCGCGATCAGCGCGTAGGTGACGCGCGGCACGGTCGCCATGTCGCGCATGCGCCGCACCTGGGTGGTCTGCCTCGCGCACTCCGGACAGCGCATCCCCACGGGCGTCGTGGTCATGCAGTCGGGACATATCGGCCGCCCGCAGTTCGAACAGGAGACCCCGGTCTCGCGCGAGGGGTGGCGGTAGCAGGTGGCCATGTATGGGAGAGAGAGCCTAGCTGCCGCGCCCGAGCCCGCCGAGGAGTTCGTGTCTGCGCCGAGCCGGCAGCGCTAGCGGCTGAGCAGCCGCCGGGCCTCGCGCTCGACGTCGCGCAGCGTGCGCTCGGCAGCGTGGCGCACGCCGTCGAGGCCGCCCTGCGCCTCCTGCGCGCGGCGGCGGCTGCGCAGCAGCACGAGCGCCGCTCCTGCCGCCGTGCCGGCGACGAGGGCGGCTGTCGGCCGCGCCCAGTTGCGCGGGTCGCGCATCGCCGAGAGCTCCCAGCCCTCGAGCTCGTCCACCGCCATCTCGGTGATGCTCGTGAGCGTCGACTCCAGGCGCAGGGCGAGGTCCTCGGGCGGCTCGACGGGGGCGAGCGCTTCGCGCAGCAGCCCCTCGAAGTTGGCGGCGGCGTCAGTCACCGGACACCCGCTCCTCGGAGGCGGGACCCGAGCCGTTCGCCGACGGCGGCCCGGACGCGGCCGTCGCCGGCGCGTGGTCGCCCACGATCTCCTGAAGCTGCTTGATGGCGCGATGGATGAGCACCTTCGTGGCGCCGTCCGAGCGGCCGAGCGCGCGCGCGATCTCGCGGTTGTCCATGCCCAGCGCGAAGCGCATGATCAGGGCCTCGCGCCGATCGTCGGGGAGCATGCGCACGCCGTCGAGCACGCGGCTCAGCTCGTCGCGTCCCTCCACGAGCTGCTCGGTCGTGTGCAGGGCGGCGATCGTCGTCGTCTCGTCGATCGGCGTGGCGGGCTTGCGCGAGCGGTCGCGGTAGAGGTTCGCGGCGAGGTTGTGCGCGATGCGGATCAGCCACGGCCGCAGCGGCCGGCCGTGCGATTCGCGCTGCGCCCGCTCGAAGTGCCTGTAGGCCTGCAGGAACGTCTGCTCGGTCAGGTCCTCGGCGTCGTGATGGTCGCCCACCCGGTAGTAGGCATAGCTGTACACGTCGCGCAGATGGGCGCGGTAGAGCTCGGAGAACTCCGCGTCGAGCTGGGCCTTGGACTTCGTTGTCGGCTCGGCCACTCATTGCACACTACCCGCGCTCACGTGCCGGAGTCAGGCGGCGCGGGATATCTCGCGCTCGCGCGTGCCGCGCTCGGGCGCGTCGGCACGCGGCGCCTTCTCGCCCCCCAGCCACTCCCACTGCAGGCTCACGCATGCCCATATCCGCTGCGTGACGGCGGCGGCGAGCGACGGCGAGCAGCGCTCGACGGTGGGGAACAGCAGCGGGCGGCCCACGCGGACACGCACCTTGCGGGGGCGGATGCGCCAGCCCCGGCGCACGTCTTCCGAGCCGATCACGGACACCGGTGCCACCGGAGCACCGGTTTCGAGCGCGAGCCGCGCCACGCCGCGTTTGGGCTCGGCGAGCGGGCCGGTGCGGATGCGCGTGCCCTCGGGGAAGAGGACGACGCAGTCGCCCCGTTCGAGAATCGCGCGGGCGGTGTCCATGGCGGCACCGTCGCCCGCTCCGCGATCGACCGGGAAGGCGCCGAGGGCGTTGAGGATCCAGGCCTGCCAGCGCTTCTCGAACAGCTCCCGCTTGGCCATGTAGTAGACGGGGCGGCGCACGAGCGTGCCGATGATGAAGGGGTCGAGGAAGCTGCGGTGGTTGGAGGCGAGCAGCAGCGGCCCGCTGCGCGGGAGGTGCTCGCGGCCGATGCGCTCCAGGCGCAGGTAGACGAGGAACGCGGGGAGCAGCACCGCGCGCAGCGGCCAGTAGACGAAGGGGTTCACCCCGCGAGCGAGCGAGCGCTCGCGGAAGGCCGCGAGATCGGGGTCGGCGGGCTCCGCGGACGTGCCTGCGGGGATGGCGGGGCGTGGCTCCATGCCCCAGATACACCGGGCGAGACAGGCCCGTTACAGACCGACCGGGCGCTAGCGCGCCTCGACGTAGAGGGTGCCCGCGCGGCGCTCGGGCGGTATCCACGTTGGGTTCCAGCCAGCCCTCGTTCGCCTGGCGCACCTGCGCCTCGGCGAAGCCGGCTGCGCGGCACATCAGCGTGAGCGTCTGGCCGTCGTACATCGCGCGGTGCCCGTTCTCGTAGAACAGCTCGTTCACGGCGAGCATGCCCGTGGGCTGGGACTCCGCCCACTCGGGGTCCGCCTTGCCCGCGTAGGAGTCCACGCATGCGCCCGCGTCCGGTACGCCGATGCGCAGCACGCCGCCGGGCTCGAGCACGCGCCGGCACTCTGCCGTGAGCGCGAAGCCCTGGCGCAGGGTGAGGTGCTCCTGCAGGTGCTCGTGGAAGATCGCGCTGACGCTGCCGTCGGGCAGCGGGATCCCGAGCGCGAGGTTCCAGACGACGTCGGCGCGCGTGGCGAACAGATCGACGTTCACCCACCCGTCCTTGTGCTCCCAGCCGCAGCCGAGATGCAGCCGCGGCCTGGCGGCGGCGAGCGCCGCGAACTGACGCCGCGCGCGAGGACGCATCAGGCGCGTGCCGACGGCGCGGAAGGCGCCCGGCGCGCCCGCTGGTGCCAGGCGAAGCAGGCGGCCGCCGCGCACGGGCGGCGGCGGCGCGCTTGCAGCGTCCGATCCGAGCAGGCTGCGCAGCGCGGCGATCCGCTCGGCGTCGCCGTCGGGGACTGCCGGAGTCCGTTGATCTGGGCCCATCGCGCAGCACCCCCTTCGTGCTCGTGCCGCCGCGCTGAGCGTAGCCGAGCGCAGCCGGCTCCTGGCAAGTCTGCAAGCGCTGCGCCCGGCCTGCCGGCGGGCACCGCGTGGCGAGCCATGGGATGATGCCCCGGTGGGCAGCAACCGTACGTTCGTGATCGGCGTCGGCATGACGCGCTTCGAGAAGCCCGGGGCGAAGGAGGGCGACTACCCCGACTGGGCGAAGGAGGCGGGCGAGATGGCGCTCGCCGACGCCGGCATCGCCTACGAGGACATCGGCCAGGCCTACGCCGGCTACTGCTACGGCGACTCCACCTACGGGCAGCGCTGCCTGTACCAGCTGGGTCTCACGGGCGTCCCCGTGGTGAACGTCCACAACAACTGCTCCACCGGATCGAGCGCGCTGTTCCTCGCGCGCCAGGCGGTGCAGGGCGGGATCGTCGACTGCGCGATCGCGCTCGGCTTCGAGAAGATGGAAAGGGGCTCGCTCTCCTCCAGGTACACCGACCGCACTCCGGCGATGGACAAGCACGTCGGCGCGATGGTGGCGGGGCGCGGCCAGTGGGAGGAAGCGCCCTCTGCCCCGCAGATGTTCGGGAACGCGGGCCGCGAGCACATGGAGCGCTACGGCTCGACGCCGGAGCACTTCGCGTGGATCGCGTGGAAGAACCACCACCACTCGGTGAACAACCCCTACGCCCAGTTCCAGGTGGACTACTCGCTCCAGGACATCAAGGACTCGCGGGAGATCTTCGCGCCGCTCACCAAGCTCCAGTGCTCCCCCACCTCCGACGGCGCCGGCTGCGCGATCGTCGCCTCCGAGCGCTTCGTGGACGAGCACGACCTGTGGGATCACGCCGTCGAGATCGCCGGTCAGGCGGTTGTCACCGACCTGTCCTCGACGTTCGAGGGCAACAGCTCGATCATGATCGTCGGCTTCGACATGTCGCGCCTCGCCGCCGAGCGAGCGCTCGAGCAGGCAGAGGTGGCAATCGACGAGGTGGACGTCGTCGAGCTGCACGACTGCTTCTCGACGAACGAGCTGATCACCTACGAGGCGCTCGGCCTCGCCGAGGTGGGCGAGGGGCAGAAGCTCGTCGAGGCCGAGGCGACGACGTATGGCGGCAGCGGGCCGGTCGTGAACCCGAGCGGCGGGCTCATCTCCAAGGGGCACCCGCTGGGTGCGACGGGGCTCGCCCAGTGCTCCGAGCTCAACTGGCAGCTGCGGGGCATGGCGGAAGAGCGCCAGGTGGACGGTGCGACGGTTGCGCTGCAGCACAACATCGGGCTGGGCGGCGCCGCTGTGGTGACCGTCTACAAGCAGGCCGCGTAGCTCAGCGCCCGGGCCGCGCCGTCCGCTCAGCGATACTGGCGCGATGGCGCAGGGGGATCTCGAGCTCGTTCAGCGGGCGATAGTCGCCTTCAACGCGGGCGACGCCGACGCGTTCGCCGAGCTCACGACGAGCGACTTCGAATGGATTCCCTCGATGAGCCCGATCGAGGCGCGCAGGTTCGAGGGCGCGGACGGCGTGCGGCGCTACTTCGCGGCGCTCGCTGACGCCTGGGAGCGCTTCGAGGTGATACCCGAGTCGTTCCGCGAGCAGCCGCAGGCGGTGCTCCTGCTGGGGCGGCTCGAGGGGCGCGGCAGGGGCAGCGGCGCCGCTGTCGACTCGCCCCTGGGGATGGCGTTCGACCTTCGCGATGGACGCATCTCGCGCATCCGCGGCTACCTCGAGCACAGCCAGGCGCTGCAGGCCGTCGGGCTGGAGGACTAGCCGGCGCGGCCCAGGCCGTCGCCGCCGCCGGATCGCGCGCTGCCTGCGCCCGCGGGGGATGACTGGCGTCCCCGCGTCGCCGCCGCCTCGGCGTCGAGGTGGCGGTCGAGCTCTGCGTTGCTGATCAGCTCGAGCGAGAGGGGCGCGGGGTCCGGGTCGCCGAGCAGCGAGAACTTGATCAGCTTCATGGCTCACCTGCCTTTCGAATCACGGCCTTGCCAGCGCGGGCTGGAGGAGGCGGCGCTTGGCACTATGGCCCCGGGCTCGGATGGAGCCCGCTGTGAAAACCGCCACGAGCGGCCCCTTGGAGAAGTTCCCCGTCGCACGTTGCGCCAAACCCGGCGCGGCCGCCCTTCCAGGCGCGCGCCGTCTAGCCGCCACCAGAGAGGGGGTAGTCGGGGGCCGGATCGAAGGAGGCGCCCTCCGCGAGGACGCCCTCACCGGGCACGTGGTTCAGCTCCAGGCGAATACCTTCGGGGTCGCGGAACGAGAGCGAGTAGTAGCCGGGCGCCCACGGCCCCTCCTCGGGCGCGCGCACGATCTCGGCGCCCATCTGTTGGAGCAGCGCGTAGAGCGCGTCGACGTCCTCGCGCCGGCGCGCCCGGAAGCAGATGTGGTCCATCCCCGGCGCCGTCTCGTCGTATCTGGCGTTCGCGTGCTGCGGCTCGGCCGCGCGAAGCGCAAGCGCCGTGCGGCCGCCCACGTAGTAGACGAACTCCTCGGAGCGCGGTTGAACCGGCTGGAGGCCGAGGAAGGGCATCAGCCGGTCATAGAAGGCGATGCACTCGGCGATGCGGTTCACCCTCAGCACGACGTGGGCGACGCCGTTGATGCTGATCCCCTCGCCTCCCGCGGCCGTGTCTGCCATCGCGGGGGCAGCCTACCCCCGGGCAGCTCTATTCGACTACGGCGCGGACACCCGCTGCGTGACGGAACGGCCCGCCGGACAGAGCGGGCCGCTTCCCGGCGCGGTCGTTGCGCGAGCTAGTCCGTGGGAGTGCTGCCGTGCAGCGATCCCGTCTGGATTGCGATGATCCTCGCGTTGCTGAAGAGCCCTTCGCCTTCTCTGAGCTTGCAGCTGATGCTGACACTGTGCGGCGTCGTGAAGGTCTGCACCACGCTGAGAGCCATGGTGCCGCCGAAGCCTGTCGGCTTCACCGTCGAAACGTCCCAGTAGCCGGGCGAATCGCACGTAAACTAGGACCTCCCGCCGGAGTAGCTCAGCTGGTAGAGCACCTGTCTTGTAAACAGGCGGTCAGCGGTTCGAGTCCGCTCTCCGGCTTTCGCGGTCGCGCCCGGCTAGGCGGTGCTCCCGCGAGTGCCATGCTCGCGTGCCAGCCCGTCGAGCAGATCCGCGAGCGCATCGGGGTCCTCGAGCATGGGGAAATGGCCGCCGGTGATCTCGATCGGCTCCACACCCAGCAGTTCCTCTGCCATGAAGCGCTCCCAACCGGGCTCGAAGATCTCGTCATCGGCCGCGTAGATGAGAGCCGTAGCTACATCGGGATGGGCGTCGAGCGGGTACTCGTCCGGCACCGGTGCGAGCGGGCGCAGACGTCGCGACAGCGCCCGCGCCGTCGCCGCGTCCAGGCGCGAGTAGAGAACCGCGACAGCCACCTCGGGGTCCCATTCGGAGAGGCCGTCGGCGCGCTCCGCGGGGAACGGGATGCCCGGCCTGAACATCGCCGGAGCTCCTTCGGGAGCTGCGAACGGGCCGAGGCGCGGACACAGATGCACGAGCAGCGCATCGGGCCGACCGGCGGCGACGAGCGCACCGTATCCCGAGCCAAGGGAGTGACCGACGATCACGAGCGGGCCGGTGACCTCGTCGAGCGCTCTCGTCGCGGGAAGCACACGCTCCGCGAAGCCGGCCGCCGGATCGTGCAACGGCAGGTCGGGCGCGTGCGTCCCGTGGCCGCGCTCGTGCAGCCGTCCGACGAGGGTGTCCCAACAGGAGGGGTCGTGCCAAGCTCCGTGGAGCAAGCCGAACGTCGCCACGAACGCGGTCTATCACAGGACGATGAGCCGGCGCGCATGATCCGAGTGGGATCTGTCTCGTCCTGCACCTCCTTGAAAGGTTTCGCATCGATCGGGGTTTATGGCCAAAGACCCGTCCCGACGCACGGCGTCGTTGGCGCAGCACGCGGCCCTGCGAGCAAGCTGAGCCGTCGGGGCGGGTCGACCAAGAAGACCATCAAGGGAGGCCACATGAGACGGATCGGGACACTCGCTGCGAGCACGGCCGCGACGCTCGCGCTGACGGGACTCATCGCCGGCGGAGCCCAGGCGGCGAGCAGGCTCGTCCTCAGCAGCGGTGCCAAACCGCTCGCTGACGGCGCGACGGTGTTCGACGAGCTGCGCATCGCCGACTGCCTGCAGTTCTCCGAAGGCACACTCAAGGCGAACGCCAAGGCGAAGGTGAAAGCCATGTTCACCACGGTCGTCGAACGCAACTGCCAACCTGAATTCCCGGGCAACGGAGGGATCAAGAAGGTGACGCTCACCGCGGGCGGCGAAGCGACGTTCAAGGGCAACTTCGAACTCACGGTGCCCGGCTCGTGTACGTACAAGTTCAGCGCGTTCCACAGCCACTTCGCGATCCCCGGATTCGCGGTGACGGAAGGCGAAGAAGTCGGCGTCCTCAACCCGAAGGCGAGCAGCATGGGGTGCGAACCGACCCGCACCGAGCTGTTCGAAGCCGACGTGGACATCGCCTCGTTCGGCGCGGTGCTCGAAACGTCGTTCCTCGCTACCTGACGCCTCCGTGTGTGCTCCCGCGCCGCTCGCGGCGGCGGCGCGGGATACGCCGGCCGCTCCGGGCGGACACCGGACACCCCAGACCATCAGCAGTCCGACGCCGCTTTCCGCCCCTCGGCGGCCGCGCCGAGCGCGATCAGCCCGCCCGCGGCGATCGCCCAGAGGACGCCGCTGCCGGTGAGCTGCCACGGCCAGTCGAGCAGGTTCGCCAGCGGGAACGCAGCCACCGCCGGGATCAGGATCCAGGCGGCGTCGACGCGCCGGCGGCGTACGATCCCGGCGCCCACGGCGAGATACCACGCGCACACGGCGAGCAGGCCCCCGGCGCCGAGCTCGACCCACGTTTCGAGTGGGAGATCGTGCGCGTAGCGGGTGGGCACCGGGCGCTCGCTCAGCTGGCGCCGGCGTGAGGCGAGCAGGAAGGTGCCGGCACCGTAGCCCGCGAGCGGACGCTCGGCGGCGGTGCCGATGGCCGCGCGCCAGATCCCGATCCTGCCATGGCTCACTTCGCCCCCGCACCCGGACGGTTCGGCGAGGAAGCCCGCGGCTGTCGCGACGAGCGCCGCTGCTACGACCAGCGCCGTCCAGGTTCCGCGCGAGGTGGCCCGCGACGAGCGTCCGAGGCGCGGCAGCGCGGCTGCTGCGAGCGCCCCGGGGACGAGCGCGAGCAGCTGGCGAGGGGTGGAAGCGCCCGCGAGGTCCCCCTCGAGCAGGAGAGTGCTGGCGAGGGCGGCGGCGAGCACTCCGAGTGCTACCACGGCGACCCTGCGCTCCGCGGGTGCGAGCGCGACGCACGCGATCAGCGTGAGCCCTCCGAGCGCGATTCCCGTGCGGTTGGCGGTCAGCGCGATCGTGACGGCGAGCAGCCAGGCGGCGAGGACCGCCGGCGCCATCGCCCAGCGACGGCGATCGGTTGCAGCCGCCAGCGCCACGGGCAGCGCCCCCGCACACACCAGCGCGAGCGTCGGGGGATACTCGAATGGCCCCGCCGGCCGCCAAGTTCCGCAGATCGGCAGCGCCCGTGGCGCCGACGTGGCGAGCGTCGCCGCCAGCCCGCTGAGCGCGCACCCGAGCGCAGCCGCGAGCAGCACCGCTCCATGCCCGAACGGAGCAGGAAGCGACGCCGCCGCCACCACGACCACGGCGAGCGCGAGGACGGTCGCCCCGTCGCGCAGAGCGGTCGCGGTGCTGCCGACGGTCCAGGCGCCGCTGAGGGCAGTCACCGCGGCGAGCGCGGCGAGCGTCAGGACAATCGGATCCGGATCGCCCGCCCGGTAGCGGCGGGAGCGATCCAGAGCGCTGTGAACAGCGCGATTCCCGCGAGGCCCGCTACCGCCCCGCGCGTGTCCGCTGCGTAGCCGCCCCGCCATGCGATCGCCACGGCGGCGACGGCCGCGAGCGCCAGCCAGCGCCACGCCGTGGCGCCGCTCGCCGGCATCGCGGGCGGCTACCCGATCAGGCCCTGGCTTTCGCCATGCACGCCTGGAAGGTTGCGGCGAGCTGCCCGAGCTTCTGGCCGTATTCGGGATCTTCGGGGTTCAGTTGGCTCTGTGCGGTGCTCTGCGCCGCGCTGCAGGCTTGTTCGGCTTTCTTCTGGGTCGCGATCTTCGCCTCGGCTTTGGCGAACGCGGCGGCAGCCGCTTTCTTGCATTTCCGCGCAGCCGCACCGCGCTTGTGCGAGCAGCGCTTGAGCGCGGCGTACCGCGTCGCGCGTGCCTGGCAGTCGCGCGATTCCGCCGTGGGGATCGCGCCGTAGTAGCTCGTGCATTCGGTCTTGGTCTTCGGGCTGGTCGGCTTGACCGGGCTCGGCGCGACACCGTACGCGTCGGCCTTGTTGCTGACAGGAGAGGATCCCGGAGCGCTCAGCGTGATCAGCGCTCCGGCCGCCACCAGGAGCGCCGCCGCTGCCAGCATCAGCGCCCGCCTCCGGCGCGGTGTCGCACCAAGACCCATACCTGCCTCCCTTCGCCGCGTTCCCGGGCGCGTCGCAGGGGCGCGCCAGCCGAACCAGCGTAACTGATGGTGGCGTGCGCGTGTGGGCACTCTTTTTGCACTGCCGCCCGCGGGGGCGGCGCGGCGCGGCGCGGGAGCGACCGCGTTTCCTCGCGCCGCGGCGCGCGAGGAGCATCCCAGCGCGACCCGAGAGCGGGCGCCGACGCAACGTGCCAGCGCGCGAGCCTTCGTGCACATGGGAAGGCGGCCGCACCCAGAGGGCACGGCCGCCCTACCGACCTATGCAGTCACTTCCACCGGCCCGCCGGTGATGAACACTTCGTCCTTCGCGCTCAGACCCGATTCTTGGAACGGTCCGCCGTTGATGGACGTCTGCAGCACGTCCACGGGTTCGCCTTCGAAGCTCATCGGGTTCTGTTTGCCCATTTTCTGCATGAACTTCAGCGTGAAGTGGGCGGGGATGGTGACGAGCTTGTTCACCGGCGTCAGGCGCCCGATCACCGACCCTTCGACGACGAACGATGCCGGCCCGCAGGTGAACGTCGTTATGGGCACGAGCCCGGCAGTGAGATCGAGGCCGACTTTCTTCATCGGGGCGTTGATGTAACCCAGCGTCCCGAGCAGGGTCCCGGTCCTGATTTCACCGATTGCAGCGCCGGGCGAGGTGCACAGCGCCCCCGGGATGCTGCATTCGTCGAAGATCAGCGTGATCGTCATCGTCTTCGGCCCGGTCACCTGGCCGAAGTCGCCGCCGTGCTTGCACATGACCTTCGTTTTGCCCACGGTTTCCAGCTTGATCTTCTTCGGGATGATCGATTCAAATCCCTGGACGGCCCCGGGCACGAATTCCGGAGGCGCCGCCGACGCCGTTGAAGCGCCCGCCGCACCACCCGCGACGAGCGCCGTCAGGCAGACCGCCAGTCGTGCAACGCGCTGCATGATGAACCTCCCTTGGCTTTGCCCCGCCTTGTCGGGCCGCGCAGCCCGCAGTCCGTGAGCACGGCCCCTGCCGGCGCCGCCAGAAGCTCCCGCGGCGCCGAGATCCGCTGTCGCGACCGTCGCACATCCCCAGCACGCGCGTCAAGGGTTCTCGACAAGATGGCTACACGTGGGCGCGCGCTACGGGGACAGCAACGTGAGGCGCCATCCCTCGCCGGCGCGCTCGTAGAGCCTTCGCTCGTGGATCCGGTCGGAGGCTTCGCTCCACAGCTCCACCGCATCGGGCCGCACCCGGATCGCTCCCCAGTCGGCGGGGCAGGCGGGCGGCGCCTCGGTGACGCGCATCAGGTGCGCATGGCGCACGCGCAGTGGCTCGAGGCTCTCGATCGGCTCGCCCTGTCGCGAGACAACGGTCTGCAGCCGGTTGGCGAGGTCGCGCTCCGCGAACAGCTCCTCGGCGAGCTCCCGCTGCGCCAGGGACGCTCGACCGACGACGTGCGCCTGCCGGCCGAGGGCGGGCCAGTGGAACAGCAGGGCGACGTTCGGGTTGGCACGGATGTCCTGCGCCTTACGCGTCCACAGCGCCGACGAGAACACGAGGGCATCCTCCTCGATGCGCTTCAGGGTGACGGTGCGCGCCGAAGGCCGGCCCTGCGCATCGGCGGTGACGAACGCGACGGATCGCGGCTGCGCGAGGCCAGCCGCCCGCGCGTCTTCGATCCAGCTGTCGAGCAGCGCTAGCGGATGCTCCACGCCGTGCGCGGCGCCCTAGCCGGCGTACATCGCCTCGATCGGCTCTGCGTACTTCTCGGCGATCGGCTTGCGCTTGAGCTTCATCGTGGGGGTGAGCTCGTCCCCGCCCGGGAGCCAGTCGCCCTCGACGATGAAGAACTTCTTGATCTGTTCCACTTTCGCAAGTTTCTCGTTGGCGGCATCGACGCCCTCCTGGACCGCCGCGCGAACGCTGTCCTGGCGGGCGAGGTTCTCGAGGCTCACGTCCTCGATCCCCTCTTTGGCTGCCCACATCGGCGCGAAGTCGGCGTCCAGCACGATCAGCGCCGTGTTGAAGTGCCGCGCGTCGCCGATGCAGCACACCTGGCCGATCAGCGGCGAGGCCGTCTTCAGCGTCGCCTCGATGTTCGCCGGCGACATGTTCTTGCCGGCGGCGCTGATGATCAGCTCCTTCTTGCGATCGACGATCTTCAGGTAGCCCGCCTCGTCGAGCTCGCCGATGTCGCCGGTGCGCAGGAACCCGTCCTCGGTGAACGTTTCGGCCGTCTTCTCGGGGAGGTTGCGGTAGCCGAGCATCACGACGTCGGAGCGGATGAGCACCTCACCGTCGCTGTCGAGCCTTATCTCGACGCCCGGCGCGGGCGGCCCCACGGTGCCGATGCGGATCTTGCCCACGGGGTTGACCGTGCCCGCCCCGCAGGTCTCGCTCATCCCCCAAAGCTCCGCGAGCGGGAGGCCGATCGCGTGGAAGAACTCGAGCACTTCGACGGGGGTGGGCGCCGCCCCCACGTTGATCGCCTCGACGCGGTCGAGGCCGAGCATCTCGCGCAGGCCCGCGAAGATCTCGGCGTCCGCCTTCGCCACCTGCTCGGCGAGCTCGGCGGGCACCTCTTCGCCGCGCTGCTCCATGCGCACCTTGCGGACAGAGGCGTCCAGCGCCGCCTGCATCTCCTCCCGCTTGTCGTCGGGCTGGGCAGCCATCATCGTCTCGAGCCCCGCCTTGAGCTTCTCCCAGATGCGCGGGACCGCGAAGAACCAGCTCGGCCGCACTTCGGGGAGGTAGGAGAGCACCTGGCGCGGGTCCTCGCAGCAGGTGATCTGCAGCCCGTAGACGATCGGCAGGTAATGATGGGCGTTGCGCTCGGCAACGTGAGCCGCCGGCAGCCACGAGATCACGCGACCGTCGCGCGGGAACTCGATCAGCTCATCGAGACCCTCGCACGCGGCGAGAAGGTTGCGGTGGATCAGCTGTACACCCTTCGGCGGCCCGGTGGTGCCGGAGGTGTAGATCAGCGTGAGCACATCGCCCGACTGGATCTTCGCCACCGACGCCTCGACGTCGAACTCGCGGTTCATGTCTTCGACCTGCGCGAGCGGGATCGTTCCCTCGGGCGCCTCGCCGTCCACCACGATCACGTGCTCGAGCTGCGGTAGCTGCTCGCGCGCTTCGAGCACGCGTGGCAGGTACTCCTGCTCGCAGATCATGATCCGCGCGCCCGCGTCCTCGATCAGGTAGCGGATCTGCTCGGCCGTGTAGGTGTTGTAGATCGAGAAGGGCGCCGCGCCGATCATCATCCCGGCGAGGTCGCAGATGTGGAACTCGGGGCGGTTGGATAGCAACAGCGCGAGCGTGTCGCCACGCTTCAGGCCGAGCTCGGCGAGCCCTCCGGCGAGCGCGTCGACGCGATCGCGCAGTTCGCCCCACGTGATCGTGAAGGCGTCGCCGCGAGTGCGGATCGCGACCTCGTCGAGCCGCTCTGCAGCGGTGATGCGAAAAGCCTCCGCGAGGGTTGCCGCGTTCGCCGCCGCCACCTCCCGCGTAGCGATCCCTTTGACTGCGGCCTCCATTCGAACGGCTCCTCTCCCCTTCTATTCAACCCCGGTGACGACGCGGCGTCGACCTTGCGCCCGCCCCGTCTCGGCCGATAATAGCCTGCAAAGAGCTGATGCGCACGTGCCGCCACGGACCCTGCGAGCCCGCCGGCGGGCGCTGCCGGGCGCAGCTACGCTGCCGTCATGGGGAGCGGCGAGGTGAGCCACTGGTGGCACTCGGTGGGCGGTCCCGGCGAGCCGCGCCCGGCGCTCGCGGGCTCCGCGGAGGCGGACGTCGCGATCGTGGGCGGCGGGTTCACCGGCCTGTGGACCGCCTACTACCTCAAGCGCGCCGAGCCGTCCCTGCACGTGCTGGTGCTCGAGCGCGAGTTCGCGGGCTTCGGTGCGTCCGGTCGCAACGGCGGATGGGTGTCCGGCTTCTTCTCCGGACCGCCGCGCGTGTATGAGCACCGGTCGGGCCGGGCGCGCCTGCACGCGCTCCAGCGGGAGATGTTCGCCACCGTCGAGGAGATCGCGAGCGTCGTCGAGCGCCACGGCATCGAGGCGGACCTCCTCAAGGGCGGGCGCCTCGCCGTCGCGCTCGACGCGGCGCAGGCCGAACGCCTGCGCGCGCAGGTAGCGGATGCGCGCGCGCGCGGACTCGGCGAGGAGGACCTGCGCGAGCTCTCCTCGGAGGAGCTGCGCGCGCGCGTGAACGTGGCGGGTGCGCGGGCCGCGAGCTTCTCGCCGCACGCAGCGCGCGTCCACCCCGCGAAGCTCGTGGCGGGGCTCGCGCGGGCGGTGGAGGAGCTCGGGGTGGAGATCCGCGAGCGCACACCGGTGCGGGAGATCAGCGCGCACGCCGCGCTCACGCCCGCCGGCACGGTGTCCGCCCGCTGGGTGGTGCGCGCCACCGAGGGCTACACGGCGGCGCTCCCGGGGGCGCGGCGCCTGCTCGTTCCCGTCAACAGCTCGATGATCGTCACCGAGCCCCTGGCGGATGCTGCTTGGAGCGAGATCGGGTGGGAGGGCGCGGAGGTGCTCTCCGACGACGCGCACGTCTACGTCTACCTGCAGCGCACAGCCGACGGACGTATCGCGATCGGCGGGCGCGGCATCCCCTATCGCTTCGGCTCGCGCACGGACCGGCGCGGCGAGACGGCGGACTCCACCGTGAGCGCACTGCACGGGAAGCTTCGCGCGATGTTCCCGCCGGCAGCCGACGCCGCGGTGGCGCATGCCTGGTCGGGCGTCCTCGGCGTGTCGCGCGATTGGTGCGTGTCGGTGAACGTCGACCGCGACAGCGGCCTGGCGTGGGCGGGCGGGTACGCCGGCGAGGGCGTCGCCGCATCGAACCTCGCCGCGCGCACGCTGCGAGACCTGATCCTCGACCGCCCCAGCGAGCTGCGCGAGCTGCCGTGGGTGGGGCACCGGCCGCGGCGCTGGGAGCCCGAGCCGCTGCGCTGGGCGGGCATCCGCGGGCTGTACGGGCTCTACCGCCGCGCTGACCGTCTCGAGGCGCGCACCGGACGCTCCTCGCGCTTCGGCAAGGTGCTCGACTCGCTGTCGGGCCGCGCCTGAGCGAATAGCATCGCCGCCCAGCGGCCGCGCGCGGCAACCGTCGATGAGAGGAGCCACCATGGCCTACCAGACGCTGCTATACGACACCGCGGAGGCGGTTGCCACGATCACGCTCAACCGCCCCGAGCGCCTCAACACGATCGTGCCGCCGATGCCCGAGGAGCTCGAGGCGGCGGTGCAGCGGGCGATCACCGATGAGGCGGTGAAGGTGATCGTGCTGCGAGGAGCGGGCCGCGCCTTCTGCGCAGGCTTCGACTTCGGCGGGGGCTTCCACCACTGGGACGAGCAGCTCACCACCGACGGCGCCTGGGATCCCGGCAAGGACTTCGCGGCTGCCACCTCGCAGAGCCTCGGCGCCGTCCCACGCTTCATGAGCCTGTGGCGCTCGCCGAAGCCGGTGATCGCCCAGGTACATGGCTGGTGCGTGGGCGGCGGCAGCGACATGGCGCTGTGCGCAGACCTCGTGATAGCGAGCGAGGACGCTCGCATCGGCACCTCCTACTCGCGTATGTGGGGCTGTTACCTGAGCGGTATGTGGCTCTACCGGCTCGGCCTCACGCGCGCGAAGGAGTACGCCCTCTCCGGGCGCCCGCTGTCGGGGCCGCAGGCGGTGCAGCTCGGCCTCATCAACGCTGCGGTGCCGTTCGATGAGCTCGAGCAGACGGTGCGCACCCGGGCGCGAGAGCTCGCTTCGATCCCCGCATCCCAGCTCGCGGCGATGAAGCTGATCGTCAACCAGGCCTACGAGAACATGGGCCTCGCCTCGACCCAGCTGCTCGGTCCTGTGCTCGACGGCCTGATGCGCAACACGCCCGACGCGCACAGGTTCATCGAGCTCGCCGAGCGCGACGGAGTGGGCGCCGCCGTGGCGGAGCGTGATGGCGCCTTCGGCGACTACAGCCAGGCGCCCCCGGGCGAGCGTCCCGATCCGGCGAACGTGATCGTCCCCGAGTCGCCCGGCGCCTGAGCCGGGCTCAGCGCGCCGCGCCGTTGGCCTCGCCGGCGAGCGGGCCACGCTCCGGCTTGACGGCCCCGTAGCGGCTCCAGTGGCGCTCGGGGATCGCGTCGGGGTCCTTGTACCAGTACCACGTGCAGGGATCGGTGGAGTAGTCCTCCGGGGGATCGCACGGGTACAACGGGTAGCCCGACCACTGGATCGGCAGCGACTCGTTCATGAACGAGCAGTGCGTGCAGTAGAGGGGAAAGCCCTTGCGCCCGAAGGACCAGTCGTGCGCCTCGCGCGTCACGCCGCCGTCCGGCAGCCCCTCGTAGGCGCCATTGCGGACGAGGCGCTGGCCCGAGCCGCACGGGTTCATCGCGAACGTCACCTTCTCCTCGTCCTCGCTGACCGTGAAGCTGCCGGGGTTCGGGCCGACGCCCGAGCATGAGTGCGCCCGCCAGGTGGCGGCGAGCAGCCCGACGAGGTCACGCCGATCGAGTGCCACGATCGCGTCGTGGTGGCGGCGCCAGCCGCGGTTCATGCTCTCGCTCCACGCTTCCGCCACGCCCTCCTCGCCGAGGCGCTGCTGGATGAAGGAGACGAGGTCGAGCACCCCCGCCGCCATCAGGTCGTGGAGCATCTGCCACTCGTGCTTCATCTCCGCGCACAGTCGGCGCGCCTCGTCCACTTCGCCCGCGTCGATCGCCTCGATCGCGCGGTCCATCGTGGGACGCGATAGCTGCGCGAGCTCCTCCTCGGAGAACCAGCGGTCTGTCATCGTTCCTCCTTCGATGCTGATCGGGGCCCAATTGTGACTGCTGCGCGCAGGGCCCTCGTGACCGGTGCCGCGCGGGGCATCGGCGCGGCGATCGCACAGCGTCTGCGCGACGACGGCCTGGAGGTGGTGACGCTCGACCTGAGCCCCGGCTGCGACGTCCAGCTCGACGTCGCCCGCGACGCCTTCCCGCCGCTCGAGATCGACGTGTGCGTTGCGAACGCGGCGATCACCACCACGATCGCGCCCGCCCACCGTATGACCGAGGAGCAGTGGCAGCGTGACATCGACGTCAACCTCACCGGCGCGTTTCGCACGATCCAGGCATGCCTGCCCGGCATGCGCGAGCGCCGCCATGGGCGCATCGTCGTGATCTCGAGCGTCGCCGCGCTGGCGGGGCTGCCCGGCCAGGTGGCCTACGCGGCGTCGAAGTCGGGCCAGCTGGGGATGGTGCGCACGCTCGCCGCCGAGTCGGCGTCGCGCGGGATCACGGCCAACGCAGTGCTCCCGGGACTCGTCGCCACCGAGCAGGTGCTCGCGATGCCCGAGGCGGTGCTCGAGCGGGCGCTCGCGGCCCTGCCGACGAAGCGCCCGGTGGAGCCGGCGGAGATCGCCGCCACCGTGTCCTTCCTGGCGAGCGAGGAGGCCGGCCAGATAAGCGGCCAAGCGCTCGCCGTGGACGGCGCAGCCTCGCTGTCCCAGCTCACGCTCGGCAGCGAGCGCCCCTGAGAGCGCCGAGCACGCCCGGCGATCGCCGATTCGGACGCAGGATTCGCGGCATTCGGGCGGAAAATGCGCCCATCCGGGCGCGAGATTGCAATGTTCGGAAACCGCATCGTTGGCGTCCGGGAGGGGTTTATGCGGTGGTTAGGCAGAGTCAGACGGTTCCCCCCACCCAAGGAGAAGGCAAGTGATGCGATCGAGCAGAGCGGCGGCCGGCCTGGCGGCCGTGGCAGCGGCGCTCGTGGTGGCTCCCGCAGGAGCCTCCGCGGCGCACCACCTGAAAGTCGCGCTCCCCCACAAGAAACATGCGCGCCTGAGCCCGGCCGGGTGCCGCATCAACGAGTTCGCTGAACCGCGCGCCCTCACCAGTGGCGAAACGGCCCAGGTGTTCGGCGCGCTGAAATGCCCCGCCGGCTCCGCGGGCCAGACGGTGACGATCTTCGAGCACAGCGCGGGCGTCCCCGGCGGCTTCAAAGCGGTCGGCACGCCCACAACCGCCCCCGATGGGACCTACTCGTTCGTCACGCCGGCGCTGACTTCGAACAGCGCCTTCTACGCGCTCTCGAACGGCGCCCACAGCGCGACGCGCACGGTCAGGGTGGCGCCGCTCGTGACGGTGGGCGGACCGCCCGAAGGGGCGAACATCTTCACCGGCGCCCGCAGCCGCGTCACGTTCAAAGGCACCGTGAGCCCGGCCGACGCAGGGGCTACGGTGATCCTCCAGCGCGAGGCCGCCACCGCGAACGAAGAATGGCGGACGATCTCCACGAGGGGCATCGTCGCCGCGGACGGCACGTTCGTGATCGTCCACAGGTTCTCGCGCCCGGGCGACGCGAACCTGCGCGCCGTGGTGCGCCCGCACGGGGGCTTCGCGATCCGCGGGATCTCGAACACGCTCTCGTACCAGATCGAGCAGGCGCAGAACCCGAATCTCACGATCAACACCTCCGCCGACCCGGTCTCCTTCGGCCAGACGTTCACGCTGAGCGGCGTGCTCGCCGGCGGTGCGAGCAAAAAAGTGGCGCTGCTCGCAAGGCCCAAAGGCTCGATCACGTTCACGCAGGTGCAGGAAACGACCACCGACGGAAGTGGCGGATACACATTCACGATCCCCTCAGCGACGAGCAACACCGCCTACCGGGTGACCGGCGCGGGCATCAGCTCGGCGGTGCTGTTCGAGGGCGTGAAATACGTGCTCACGGCGAGCGCCTCGGCGGCAAGCGCCCCGGCTGGCACCCCGGTGACGTTCTCCGGCACCGTGCTTCCGGGCAACGTCGGGAAGGCGGTCTACCTCGAGCGTGAAAACGCCTCCGGGCAGGGCTTCTTCCACGTCGTCGACGTCGGCTTCGTCACCTCCGGCTCGACCTGGTCGATCACGCACTTCATGTTCGGCTCGGGCAAAGAGGTGTTCCGGATCAAGGTGCCCGGCGACCCCAGCAACCAGGCCGTGAGGAGCAGCACCTTCCCGGTCGAAGTGACGCCTCCCCCGCCCGGGGTGCTGCGTCCGCGCCCGCCGGCGCACGAACCCCACTAACCCTCGAGACCCCTCCACGGCGCTCGCCGGCCGCCCCCAACGGGGCGGCCGCGGGCGTTAGGGGTGCCGTGCACGGAGGCGCCCCGCGACGACCACGGGCGCACAACGCGCCCGCCGCACCGCGACGACGCCCCGCGGCGGCGACGCCCGCCTACGCGGCGACCGCGCGCGAGTCCAGGTGCGCCCCCACCTTGCGCTTGACGCGCTGGAGGGCGTTGTCGACCGTCTTCGTGTCGCACGACAGCCGCTCGCCCACCTGCTCGTAGGAGTAGCCGTCGAGGTAGAGCGAGAGCACGCGGCCCTCGAGCTCGGAGAGCGCGGTGGAGAGGCAGCCGACGAGCGAGCGCAGCTCCTCCGAGGAGATCACCTGGTTGACGGGGTCGTGAACGGTGGGGCCGGGAAGCATCTGGTCGAGCGTGGGCACGTCCTCGCCGCTGCCGGCGGGCGTGGATGAGAAGGACACGTACTGGTTGAGCGGCGTGTGCTTGTTGCGGGTGGCGGTCTTCACGGCTGTGATGATCTGACGGGTGATGCAGAGCTCGGCGAAGTTGCGGAAGCTCGACTCGCGGTCGGTGCGGAAGTCGCGGATCGCCTTGTACAGCCCCACGAGGCCCTCCTGGATGAGATCGTCGGCGTCGCCGCCGGCGAGGAAGTAGGAGGACGCCTTGAGGCGCACGAAGCCGTAATAACGGCGGACTAGACGGTCGTAGGCATTGCGATCGCCGCTCTTGGCGAGCGCGATCAGGAACACATCCTCGACCTTAGGCTCAGACTGAGGGTTCTGGGAGATTCGTGCCACGAGCAGATCCTTTCTCGATCCCGCCCAGCGATGGGCGGCGTCGAATTTGCTCAGTGGCGCACTCCTCCCCTGGCGCCAAAGCTCATATACCTGAAGGTTTCTCAACCTTAGGTTCAGCGTTATGTGGGCGCGAGCCTGCCACAGTTATGTCGCGTTGTCAAGACCTGCGGCGCGATCCTGCAAGATCTCGTACAGGATGGCTGCGGCGGCGGCGCTCACGCCCAGCGACTGCACCCGGCCACGTAGCGGCAGGGCGATCAGCTCGTCGCAGGAGCTCGCCACCCTGGGCCGCAGCCCGCCGCCCTCGCTTCCGAGCACGAGCACGACGCCGGCGCCGCGGTAGTCGGGGCGGTCGTATGGCACGGGCGCGCGCCCCGTACGGTCGGGTTCGGCGCTCGCACCGTAGCACCAGCAGCCGGACTCGCGCGCCTGCGCGAGGAAGTCAGCCATGTTGCGGACGCGGGCGACGGCTATGTGCTCGACGGCCCCTGCCGAGGCCTTGCAGACAGCCGGCGTCACCTCCGCGGCGCGACGCTCGGGGATCACCACGCCACCCGCCCCCGCGCACTCAGCCGTGCGGCAGATCGAGCCGAGGTTCTGGGGGTCCTGGACCTGGTCGAGCGCCACGAGCAGCGGCTGCTCGCGCGCGAGGAGGTCCTCCGCCGCCGCGTAGGGGTAGGGCCCGGCCTCGGCACACACCCCCTGGTGAGCCGGCGAGCCGCAGCGCCCCTCGATCTCATCGGCGCCCGTCACCCGGACGGCTACCCCCTCGAGCCACGGCTCTCGCGCGGCGCCGCCCGTCGCCCACACATCGCGCACCGAGCCGGCGCGCCTGCCCCGCATCGCCTCGCGAACCGGGTTGCGGCCGTAGAGGATCACGGTTTGCTGATCGGTATCAACTCCGAGCCCTCTGGCCCGTCTCGGATCTGCCACCCGAGCTCTGCGAGCTGATCGCGTGCGCTGTCCGCCTCCGCGAAGTCGCGGCGGGCCCTCGCAGCCTGCCGCCGCTCAAACAGCTCGGCGGCGCGAGGGTCGATGGCGGCGACGTCGCCCACCGCCTCCAGCGGCTCCAGATCGCCCAGGCCGATCACGTCGAGCATCTCCCGAAGATGCTGATCGCCCACCGACGTCTCGCGTCGGTTGGCCTCGCGTACCCACTCGAACAGCGAGGCGAGGGCGGCGGGGGTGTTGAAGTCGCTTGCCAGAGCGTCGAAGAAGGCGTCACGATGACCCGCCATGTCCGGCGGACTCGGCGCTCCTCCCACCACGCGCCGAAGCGCCTCGCGAATCCTCTGCACCCGGCGATCGGCGTCCTCGAGCTCCTCGTCGGAGAAGGCGAGCGGCTGGCGGTAGTGGCCCGACGCCAGGTACATGACGACGGCGTCGCGCCCGTACTCCTCGAGCACCTCGTGCAGGAGCGCGATGTTGCCCACCGACTTGGCCATCTTCTCGCCGGTGAACTGGATCATCCCGTTGTGCATCCACAGCCGTGCGAGCTCCTGCCCGCGCGCTGCGCGCGTCTGTGCGGCCTCGTTCTCGTGGTGCGGGAAGACGAGGTCCGAGCCGCCGCCGTGGATGTCGAAGCCCACCCCCAGCAGCTGCTCGGCCATCACCGAGCACTCGATGTGCCAGCCGGGGCGGCCCGGACCCCAGGGCGAGTCCCAGACGGTGTCCTCGCCCTCCTTGTGGGCCTTCCACAGGGCGAAGTCGAGCGGATCCTCCTTGCGCTCGGCGCCCTCCACGCCCTCGCCCTGGTCCATGCTCTCGAGGCTGCGATGGGAGAGCGTGCCGTAGCCGTCGTCGGAGCGGACGCGGAAGTAGACGTCGCCGCCGGCGGCGTAGGCGTGGTCGGACTCGACGAGCGCGGCGATGTGCTCGACGATCGGGCCGATCGTCTCGGAGGCGAGCGGCTCGTGGTCGGGGCGCCCGAGCCCGAGCGCGTCGGTGTCGGCGCGGTACAGAGCCGTCATCTCCGCCGCGAGCTCGGCGCTCGCGCGGCCCTGCTCGCGAGCTGCGTCGTAGATCTTGTCGTTGACGTCGGTGATGTTCACGACGAGGCTCACCGCGTGGCCCTCGTGCTCGAGGAAGCGCTTGAGCAGGCTGAATACGACGAACGGGCGCGCGTTGCCGATGTGGATGCGGCTGTAGACGGTGGGGCCGCATGCGTAGATGCCGAGCGGCAGCGCAGGGTCGGGCGGGCGCAGCCGCTCGAGCTCGCCGCTCTTGGTGTCGCGCAGCTCGATCTGGCTCATCGCCGCGCAACCCTAGCGTTCGCGCGCGCGCGCGCCGCTCAGCCCGTCGGCTCGAGCATCGCCACGGCTAGCGCGGCAACGCCCTCGCCGCGGCCCACGAAGCCCATCTCCTCGCCCGTCGTCGCCTTCACGTTGACGCGCTCGGACGCGATCCCCAGTGCCGCGGCGAGGCGCTCGCGGATCGCGCTGCGGTGCGGCGAGAGGCGGGGCGCCTGCATCACCACGGTGCAGTCCACGTTCACGACTGCGAGCCCGCGGGCGCCAACCATCCCCGCCGCCTGCTCGAGCAGGCCGATCGAGTCGGCGTCGCGCCAGCGCTCGTCGCTGTCGGGGAAGTGCTCGCCGATATCCCCCAGGGCGGCGGCGCCGAGCAGCGCGTCGATGACCGCGTGGGCGAGCACGTCGGCGTCGGAGTGGCCCTGAAGCCCGCGCTCGGCGGGGATCTCGACGCCTCCGATCACCAGGCGCCGCCCCTCCACGAGCCGATGGCTGTCGAAGCCGATGCCGACGGGGCTCAAGCCTCGCCCCCGCGCTCCCGCGCCGCCGCGTCCCCCTCGCCGTCGGCCGCGCCGATCGGCTCCAGCCGCCGCGAGCGATGCTCGAACACACACAGCTCGCCGACGCCCACCGCTTCGAGCAGCTCGAGCGCGCGGTCGTAGCCGGCGCCGACGTCATCGGCTCGATGGGCGTCGCTCGAGAGCGCCACGGGCACTCCTGCCTCCACGCACATCTGCAGGAACGCGGGGCTGGGGTAGATCTCCTCGACGGGCTTGCGCAGGCCGGCGGTGGACACCTCCACCGCCGCCCCCGACGCCGCGATCCCCTCCACCGCGGGCTCGTAGTAGCGGCGCAGGTCGCCGTCGGGGCGCGGCCTGCCGCTGCCCCAGTACTTGACGAGGTCGGGGTGGGCGATGATGTCGAACAGGCCGCTCGCGGCGGACTCGCCGATCGTCTCGAAGTAGCGCCGCCAGAGGAGCTCGACGCTGCGGCCGCTGTCCCACACGCTGAACGGGTCCATGTCGACTGCGCCCTCGCGGACGAAGTGCACCGAGCCGACGACGTAGTCGAAGTCGCATGCCTCGAGCAGGTTCGCCGTGCGGTCCTCGGCGCCGGGCACGAAGTCCATCTCGATCCCGAGCCGCAGCCCGCCCTGCTCGCGCACGAACGCGCAGTACTCGTCGAGGTCGTCGTGCGCGTAGCCCTCCCAGAAGGGGTGGCGCCAGATCTCGAGCGCCTGGCGGAAGCGGTAGACGTGTTCGGACACCCCGAGCTCGGCGATCCCGCGCTCGCCGGCGACCTCGAGGTAGCGCTCCACGTTCGCCTGCGTGTGGTGCTCCTCGACGCTCGCATCGAGGTCGTCCTGGCGCAGGTGCACGTGGTAGTCGGTGAGCATCTGCGCTGCGATTGAATCAGCTAATCGCTCCTCGAGGAGCCGCGCGCCCGCAGCAGCAGCTCCGCGAGCTGGAGGTCGAGCGGGGTGGTCACCTTCAGGTTCTCGACGCTCGCGGGAACGACGATCACCCGGCCGCCCCGCTGCTCGATCAGCGAGGCGTCGTCGGTGGCCCGGGCGAGCTCCTCGGGGGACACCTCGAGCGCGCGTTCGAGCGCGCCGCGGCGGAAGGCCTGGGGTGTCTGCACCGACCACAGCACGCTGCGATCGATCGTGCCGTGCACCACCCGGTCGCCGCCGGCGCGCTTGATCGTGTCGGTGACCGGCGCCGCGGCGATCGCGCCCTCGGCGTCGGCGTCGGCGTCGAGCGCCGCCAGCACCTCCTCGGCGAGCTGGGGAGTGAGGAGCGGCCGCGCGGCGTCGTGGACGAGCACCGTCCCGCGCGCATCTCCCGGGCCCGCTGCGGCGAGGGCGCGGCGAACCGAGTCCGAGCGCACCGGACCGCCCTCGACGGCGCTCACGCCCGCCGGCGCCGCCACGCCGGGCGGCAGCGCGAGGATGATCTGCTCGATCCGCGCGACGCGTGCGAGCGCGTCGATGCTCCACTGCACCAGCGGTCTGCCTGCCACCTCCACGAGCGCCTTCGGGCGCCCCGCACCGAGGCGCTCACCGCTGCCTGCGGCGACGATCAGCGCGACGGTCATCTATCTGAGGGGGCTGTCGCGCACGCGGCAAAGGGCGGCTTGCCATGCCGCGTGCGCGAAAGCCTCGCTACTTCGAGCCGGCGACTGCCAGCTGGTTGTTGGCCGAGTCGGCGAGCAGCTCGTCGAGGTAGTTCTCGGCCTCTTCCTCGTCCTTGTCGAGCGCGTACATCAGCTCCGACGCGAGGATCTTCTTCGTGCGAGTGAACATCTGCTTCTCGCCCGTGGACAGGCCCTTCTCGCTCTCGCGCAGCGAGAGGTTGCGGACCACCTCGGCGAGCTCGTAGATGTCGCCCGTCTTGATCTTGTCGCGGTTGTGCTTGAAGCGGCGGTTCCAGTTCTTCGGCATCTCGGACACTTCGTCGCGGAGCACGTCCAGAACCTTCTTCACGGTGTCTTCGTCGATCACGCGCCGCAGCCCCGCGAGCGCGGCGTTCTCGGTGGGAACGCGGACCGTCATGTCGTTGTGGAGGATCTTGATGGTGAGGTACTCGCGGCGTTCGCCGAGGATCTCCATCTCCTCCTTCTTCATGACCTTGCCCGCACCGTGATGCGGATAGACGACGTGGTCACCCAGCTCGAACTCGATGAACTCGACTTCGCGGGTGACCTCGGTCTCCTCTGTGAGCACTGCCTCTTCGCTTGCTTGTGGCGGAATGATGTCCTCCTTCGTCGCGACCAGCCCTTGCGGTGGCCAGTTGATTCAAGTCTGTAGATAGCGGTCCACGAGGTTCAGCTCCTGCAGCCGGCGCAGGCCCTCGCGGATGTCCTTCGCACGGATCTCACCCACGCCGTCCACCGCCTCGAGCTCCGCGTCGGTGGCGGCGAGCAGCTCATCGAGCCCGCCGAACACGTCCACGATCTGCGTCACCACGATCCGCGGCAGCCGCGGAATACGTCCGAGTACGCGGTAGCCGCGCGGCGAGACGGGGTAGTCGAGCGTGTTGAGCTTGCGGTCGTATCCGAGCAGCTCGGCGAGCCGCCCGAAGTCGAGCAGGTCTTGGTGGGCGAGGCGCCCGATCTCCTCGAGCGCCGCCGCGAACGCCTCGTCGGAGTACGACGACAGATAGTCGCGCACGAGCGCGGACTTCTCGGCGGCTGCGCCGATCATCGTCTCCTCGAGCTGCATCTCGATCAGGCGTCCCTCGCTGCCGAGCTCGACGATGTAGCGCTCGATCTCGACCGCCATGCGCGTGACGAGCTCCGAGCGTTGCAGCACGGTGAGGACGTCGTGGAGGGTGGTGCCGCCCTCGAACTCGAGCGCGGTGAGGCGCGTGGAGACCTGGTCGAGGCGCGTGCGGTACTTGTCGAGCGTGGCGAGCGCCTGGTTCGCCTTCGCGAGCACCACCGGGATGTCCTCGAGGATGTACTTCACGCCGTCCACGTACACCGACACCACTTCGCGGCGCTGTGAGATGGCGACCACTAGCGCGTCGGTCTGCTTGGAGACGCGCTCGGCGGTGCGGTGCCTGGTGCCCGTCTCGTGGGAGAGGATCGTGGGATCGGGCATCAGCTGAACGTTCGCCATGTTGATCTTCGTGGCGTTCGCGTTGAGGATGATCGCGCCGTCCATCTTCGCGAGCTGGTACAGGAACGCGGGCGTGTAGTCGATGTCGAGCTTGATCCCGCCCGAGTTCAGGAAGCTGAGGTCCTCGGGCTCGCCGATCACGATCAGACCGCCCGTGCGCGCATGCACGATGCTGTCGATTCCCTCTCTCAGCGCGGTTCCGGGGGCGATCATCTCGAGCGCCCGCATGAGTCCCGGATCCGGACGTACTTCGTTGTCTAGCTCTTCGCCGGATCGCGGTACCACTCCCTGGATTCTAGGGCATTTAGCGATCCTTTAGCGGCACCTTCACGGCGCACGGGTGAGGCAAAGGGTGAGGGCGGCATCACCCTTCGCGGTAGCGCGCGACGGCAGCGCGCGAGGCCTCTCAGTCGCTCACGAGCGCCACCGCCGGGGCGGGATGCTCGACGCCTGCGTGCCCGCGCGAGCGTCCCCCCGGAGCCCGCGGAAGCGCGGCCGCGAGCGCCTCTGCCAGGGTGGCCGCCTCGCGTGCGCCCGCACCGCTGTCGGGGGGTGCGATGACCTCCTTGAGGCCGTGCCGCGCCGCCTCCTCGAGCCGGCGCTCGGGGTGCCCCACCCAGCGGATCTCCCCCGTCAGCCCGAGCTCGCCGAAGCACGCGCGCGGGGCGCCGCCGAGCGGCATCCCGCGGCTCGCGCTGGCGACGGCGAGGGCGACCGCGAGGTCGCAGCCGGGCTCGTCCACTCGCACGCCGCCCACCACGTTCACGAACACGTCGGCGGATCCCGTCGCGACGCGCCCGTGGCGGGCGAGAATCGCCAGCACGAGCGCGAGCCGGTTGCGGTCGAGCCCGGAGACGACGCGGCGCGGCTGCTCGAGCTCGGACGGCGCGACGAGCGCCTGCACCTCGACGAGCAGCGGGCGCGAGCCCTCCATCGCCGCGAGCACCACGCTGCCCGGTGCGCGCGTGGCCTCCGCTACGAAGCGGGCGGACGCGTCGAGCACCTCGACGAGGCCTCCCTGGCGCATCTCGAACAGCCCCGCCTCGTTCGTCGAGCCGAAGCGGTTCTTGAGCGAGCGCAGCTCGCGGTAGGGGCGCTCGCGCTCGCCCTCGAACTGGAGCACGCAGTCGACGAGGTGTTCGAGCACTCGCGGTCCCGCGAGCGCGCCGTCCTTGGTGACGTGGCCCACGAGGATCACGGCGATCCCGCGCGCCTTCGCGAGCTCCATCACCTGCGCCGCCGCCTCGCGGACCTGGCCCACCGAGCCCGGCGCCCCCGACAGCTCCGCCGAGCGCAGCGTCTGCACGGAGTCGATCACGCACGCCTGCGGCGCTTGCGCGTCGAGCGTCTGGAGGATGGAGTCGAGGTCGTTCTCGGCGAGCACCGGCACCTCGAGCGCCGGACGTCCGCTCTCATCAGCGGGGTCGAGGCGCAGCCGCTCCGCGCGCAGCCTCACCTGCTCGGCGGACTCCTCGCCGCTCACGTACAGCGTGCTCAGCCCAGCCCGCTGAAGGTGGCCGAGCACCATGTTCGTGAGCGTCGACTTGCCGATCCCGGGAGAGCCGCCGAGGAGCACGAGCGAGCCGGGCACGAGGCCGCCGCCGAGGACGCGGTCGAGCTCGCCGATACCCGTGGACATGCGCTCCGGCGCCGCCGCGCCGACCTCGTGGAGCGCCAGCGGGACAGCGCCTGCGCGGCGCGGGCGACGCGCCTCGCCGGAGGAGCCGCGGCGCCCGCGGCCCTCCGCGCGCACGCGTTCCTCGACGAGCGTGTTCCACTCGCCGCAGCCGGGGCACTGCCCGCGCCACTGCGCGGACTGGACGCCGCACTCCGAGCAGACGTGGACGGTGGAGCGGCTCACCGCACCAGCGTACGCGCCGGCGGAGACGGCTCGATGGCGACGCGCCTACTGCTCTTCGGGCTCGTCGATCTCCGGCCGGTCCTCGTCGGGGCGACTGTCGCCCTCGACGAGCTCCTCGGCGTCGGAGCCCTGCGCGCCGACCCCCACCGGGGTCTTCTGCTTCTTCGGCTTGACGATCGACAGGCGCACCTCGCCCTCGCCGTCGTCCGGCGCTGGATCCACCACCACCGTGGCTCCCGGCGTGAGCTGCTCGCGCAGCACGAAGTCGGCGAGCGGGTCCTCGATGTAGCGCTGGATCGCCCTGCGCAGCGGGCGCGCACCCATCGCCGGGTCCCAGCCCTTCTCGACGAGCATGTCCTTCGCCGGCTCGGTCAGCTCGAGCTGCAGCTCGCGCTCTGCCATCGACTCGCGGATGCGGAGGAGGAGCAGCTCGACGATCTGCTTGATCTCCTCCTTCTGCAGCTTGTGGAAGACGATCACGTCGTCGATGCGGTTGAGGAACTCGGGGCGGAACACTTTCTTCAGCTCGCCCATGATCCGGTTCTTCATGTCGTCGTAGGTGATGCCGGTCTCGTCGTCGGACACCGCGAAGCCGAGCGGCGTGTTGCGCGCAATCTCGGCGGCGCCGATGTTCGAGGTCATGATCACGATCGCGTGGCGGAAGTCCACCGTCCGCCCCTGCGCGTCGGTGAGGCGCCCGTCCTCGAGGATCTGCAGCAGGATGTTGAAGACGTCGGGGTGCGCCTTCTCGATCTCGTCGAGCAGGAGCACGCTGTAGGGCTTGCGCCGCACCGCCTCGGTGAGCTGGCCGCCCTCGTCGTAGCCGATGTAGCCCGGGGGCGAGCCCACGAGGCGCGAGACCGCGTGCTTCTCCATGTACTCGGACATGTCGATGCGGATCAGCGCTTCGTCGTCGCCGAACAGGAACTCCGCGAGCGTGCGGGCGAGCTCGGTCTTGCCCACGCCCGAGGGCCCGAGGAAGATGAACGAGCCGGTGGGCCGCTTGGGGTCCTTCAGGCCCGCGCGCGAGCGCCGGATCGCCTTCGAGATCACCTCGATCGCCGGGTGCTGGCCGATCACGCGCTTGTGGAGTTCGTCCTCCATGCGCATCAGCTTCTGCGTCTCCGCCTCGGTCAGCTTGAACACCGGGATGCCGGTCCACATCGAGACGATGTCGGCGATCTCCTCCTCGCCGATCGACGGGCGCTCGCCCGCCTCGCCCGATTCCCACGCCTGCTCGAGCTCGCGTTTCTTGTTCGTGAGCTTGCGCTCCTTGTCGCGCAGGGCAGCCGCCTTCTCGAACTCCTGCGCCTCGATCGCAGCCTCCTTCTCGCGGCGGGTGCTCTCGACTTCACCCTCGAGCTCGCGGTTGGCGGGCGGCGAGGTCATCGACTTGATGCGCATGCGTGAAGCAGCCTCGTCGATGAGGTCGATCGCCTTGTCGGGCAGGAAGCGGTCGGAGATGTAGCGGCTCGCGAGTTCGCCCGCGGCGCGCAGCGCCTCGTCGGTGATCTGCACCTTGTGGTGCTGCTCGTAGCGGTCGCGCAGGCCCTGCAGGATCTCCACGGTCTGGTCGATCGTGGGCTCCTCCACGCGGATCTGCTGGAAGCGCCGCTCCAGGGCGGAGTCGCGCTCGAGGTACTTGCGGTACTCGTCGAGCGTGGTGGCGCCGATCGTCTGCAGCTCGCCGCGCGCGAGCGCGGGCTTGAGGATCGAGGCGGCGTCGATCGCGCCCTCGGCGGCGCCCGCGCCGACGAGGTTGTGGAGCTCGTCGATGAACAGGATGATGTCGCCGCGCTGGGTGATCTCCTTCATCACCTTCTTGAGGCGCTCCTCGAACTCGCCGCGGTACTTCGACCCGGCGACCAGCGCCGCGAGATCGAGCGTGTAGATCTGCTTGTTCTTCAGCAGCTCGGGCACCTCAGAGCTCGTGATGCGCTGGGCGAGGCCCTCCACCACGGCGGTCTTGCCGACGCCCGGCTCGCCGACGAGCACGGGGTTGTTCTTCGTGCGGCGCGAGAGGATCTGCATGATCCGCTCGATCTCGGTCTCGCGGCCCACGCACGGGTCGAGCTTGCCCTCGGCGGCGAGCTTCGTCAGGTTCCTGCCGAACTGGTCGAGCAGCTTCGAGGACTTCTTGCCCTCGCCGGGGCTCGAGCCGGCACCCGTGCCGGCGCCGCCGGACTGGCCCTGGCGCCGGCCGCCGGGGCCCGACAGCATGCGGATCACCTCGTTGCGGATCTTCTCCGAGTCGGCGTCGAAGTCGAGCAGGATGCGCGCCGCCACGCCCTCGTTCTCGCGGACGAGCCCGAGCAGGATGTGCTCGGTGCCGATGTAGTTGTGGCCGAGGCTCAGCGCCTCGCGCAGCGCGAGCTCGAGCACCTTCTTCGCGCGCGGCGTGAACGGGATCTGACCGGAGGTGACCTCCTCGCCGGAGCCGACGATGCGGACCACCTGCGCCCGCACGCGCTCAACGGTGATGTCGAGGCTCTCGAGCACGCGGGCGGCAAGGCCCTCCTCCTCGCGCAGGAGTCCCAGCAGGATGTGCTCGGTGCCGATGTAGTTGTGCTTGAGCGTCCGCGCCTCCTCCTGCGCGAGAACGACCACCTGGCGGGCGCGTTCTGTGAATCGCTCGAACATGCTTGATTCCTTCCTGCTGGGCGGTGCCTGATGACCCTACTGGCCCTGCTTGACGCCTCGACGAGCAGTCTACCAAGCGGCCTACTTGCTCCATCGGGGTCATCGGCAGCGCGGAGGCCCGGCTTGATTCATGTCCGTGGCGGGTGTCCAGTACGCCGACAGCGGTGCGTGCGGCGAGGAGCCGGAGGCCTGCTCGGGCCCGCCGAAGGGCCGTTCTTTGCGGAGTTTCGGGAGCACATGCGCGCCGCCGATGCGGCCTGCGGTGGCGAGCGAAGCGGCTCGCGCTCTACCGGGACCGCGACCGCGCGCGCCGGGCTCGGCCTGGAGGATCGGCTAGTCGCGCATCGCCGGGAACAGGATCACCTCGCGAATCGAGTCGCGCCCGGTGAGCGCCATCACGAGACGGTCGATCCCGACGCCCACACCGCTCGCCGGCGGCATCCCCTGCTCGAGCGCCTGCACGAACAGCTCGTCGTAGGGCTGCACCTCCTCCTCGCCGAGCGCCGCTAGTCGGTCCTGGGCGGCGAAGCGCTCGCGCTGCACGTCGGGGTCGATCAGCTCGCTGAACGCGTTGGCGATCTCGCGCCCGTCGATGAACGCCTCCCAGCGCTCGACGAGACCGTCCTCTGAGCGGTGCTCGCGCGCGAGCGGCGAGAGCTCCACCGGGTAGTCGAACACGAACGTCGGCTGTACGAGCGTCGGCTCGACCACCTTCGAGAGCAGGTCGTCGGCGAGCAGGAACCAGTAGTCACCGGTGATGCGCTTGTCGAGGTCGAGCCTGTCGATCGCCGCGCGGAGCTGCTCGGCGTCGCGGTTGGAGAGCACGTCGATCCCGGTGGCGTCGAGGATCGCCTGCTGGAAGGTGACGCGCCGCCACGGCCTCGAGAGCTCGAGCTCGCCCTCGTATGCGATCGCCTCGGCGGCCGTCGCGACGAGCTCTTCGAGCCGCGCCGCGCCGTCGTTGTAGTCGGCGTAGGCCTCGTAGAACTCCACCATCGTGAACTCGGGGTTGTGCTTCGTCGAGACGCCCTCGTTGCGGAAGTCCTTGCCGAGCTCGTAGACGCGCTCGAGGCCGCCGACGATCAGGCGCTTGAGGTACAGCTCGGTGGCGATCCGCAGGTACAGGTCGCGCTCGAGCTCGTTGTGATGGGTTGTGAACGGCCGCGCGAGCGCGCCGCCGTATAGCGGCTGGAGCACCGGCGTCTCGACCTCGATGAAGCCGCTCCCGTCGAGGTAGGAGCGGAGCGCGGCGATGATGCGCGCGCGATCGACGAACAGGCGGCGCGTCTCCTCGTTGGCGATCAGGTCGAGCTCGCGGCGGCGGTGACGGGTCTCGACGTCGGTGAGGCCGTGGTGCTTGTCGGGCGGCGGGCGCAGCGCCTTGGCGAGCACGCGGAAGCCGTCCACCCGCAGCGTCAGCTCGCCGTGCCGGCTGCGCAGCACCGCACCGTCCACCCCGACGAGATCGCCGAGGTCGAGCGAGAGCAGGCGCTCGAACGCCTCCTCGCCGAGCACGTCCACGCGCGCGTGGAGCTGGATCTTGCCGCTGCGATCGACGAGGTCGAGGAACGCCGCCCGGCCCGCGCCCCGGCGCGCGAGCACCCTGCCGGCGACACGGTGGCGGTCCTCCGTCTCCTCGCCCACCGCGAGGTGGTCGTACGCGGCGAGGATGTCCGCCACGGGCTCCACGCCGGCGAACGCGTACGGGAACGCGTCGGGGTCGCTCTCGCGCAGGTGCTGCGCCTTGGCGTGGCGCTCGGCGATCAGCTCGGACAGGCCGTGACGCCCCGGCTCGGCGTCCGCCGGGCGCTCCTCGCTTCCGCTCATCGCGGCGAGCCTACTCCAGGCCGACGTCGATCTTGGTGATCTTGAGCTTGCGTGCGGGACCGCGCGGGACCTTCACGGCGACGGTCTCGTTGCGTTTGTGCCCGATCAGGGCGCGCCCCACGGGCGACTCGTTGGAGAGCTTGTGCTCGTCGGGCTTCGCCTCCGCGGAGCCCACGATCGTGTACTTCACCGACTTGCCCGTCTTCACGTCTTTGACGTGCACCACCGAGCCCACCTGGACGACGTCGGTGGAGAGGTCTTTCGCCTGGATCACGGTCGCCATGCGCAGCTTCTCCTGGAGCTGCGCGATGCGGCTCTCGATCATCGCCTGCTCGTTCTTGGCGTCGTCGTACTCGGAGTTCTCGGAGATGTCCCCGAACTCGCGCGCCTCCTTGATGCGTTCGGCGACCTCCCGCCGCTTCTCGGTGGAGAGCAGCTCGAGCTCGTCCTTGAGCTTCTCGAGACCTTCCGGGGTGAGGATGACGTCCTTCGGCATGTGACCCTCGATCGCAGATTCGTGATTGGACCGGCCGGCATGCAAAACCCCGCCGGCGGCGGGGAAGGCGCGGCGCCGGAGGTCCGGCGAGCGCAGCAGTATAGCGTGGTGAATCGCCCGCTCCGGAGCGCCGCCTGAAGGCCCGATCAGGCGCTCACACGGCGACTGCGACGGGCTCACGGGCCTGCCCGAGGAGCGCCCGCGCGTCCGCCAGAGTGGCGGCAGACTGCAGCGCTTCCTGCAGGTCGCGGGCGCTGCGGCGGGGAGCCCCAGCCGTGCGACATACCAGGGATAGAACTTGCGCAGGTAGCGCGTCGCGCGCTGCTCACCGAGGTGCTCGACGGCCCGATCGATCGTCCAGTCGAGCTCGTCCAGCACCTCCGCGCGCGTGGGGCCGCGCTCGCGCCCGCGCACGAGCTGCTCGAACAGCCACGGGTTGCCGAGGGCGCCGCGCGCGAGCATCACGGCGGCGGCTCCGGTGCGGCTGACGGCGGCGCGCACGCTGTCGGGATCGTCGAGGCCGCCCGTGAGGATGACGGGCACGGACAGCGCACCGACGAGCTCCGCCGCGAGCCCGTAGTCGGGCTCGCCTTTGTGGTGCACCGCCGCCGAGCGGGGATGGAAGCCGATCGCCGCCACCCCCGCCTCCTCGACGAGCCGGCGCGCGAGCGCGGAGCCGCTCGTCTCGCCGGGGCGCACGCCCGAGCGCAGCTTCACCGTGACGGGCACCTCCGCGCGGACCTCCGCCGCCCCCTCGACGGTGCCCCGCGCAACCGCCACCGCGCGGTCGGGATCGTCGAGCAGCGCCACGCCGGCGCCCGTCTTCTTCACCTTCGGCACCGGGCATCCCATGTTGATGTCGATCGCGTCGGCGCCCGCCTCCACGAGCCTGGCGGCGGCCGAGCGCATCATCGCGGGGTCTTCGCCGAACAGCTGGATCGCCACAGGCCCGCCCTCGCGCTCGCGCGGGTCGATCCGCAGCATCTCCGTGCACGTCTTCTCGTTGCCGTAGTGGACCGCGTGCGAGGACACCATCTCCGACACCGCCATGCCCGCGCCGTAGCGCTTGGCCTGGAGCCGCACGAACCAGTTGCCGATCCCCGCGAGCGGCGCGAGCAGCACGCGGTTGGGGACCGTCAGGGAGCCCAGCTGCCATGGCTCGTCCAGTCGGCTGGATGCGGGCATGCGGTCATTATGGGTGTTTAGTACGGCGCCTTCGGCGCCGGTAGGATGGGTGGCGCGATGAGGAGGCCTCGCGCCCGCACGGCTCGCCGGTGGCGCTCGTTGCTCGCCGCGGCGACGGGTGTGGTGTGCTGCGCGGGGACGTTCGCAGCAGCGGCGCATGCGACGGTGCTGACGAGCACGTGCAAACAGCTGACGAGCAGGATCGCGACGGCCGCCGGCGACCCGAACCACGGCGAAGGCGACGTGATCGTGCTCGAAGGGATGTGCGAAGCGTCGAATCTGAAAACGACCGCGGGCGTGTCGATTCCCGGCGGGGTCGAACTTCTCGATCGAAGGGGCTCCGGGCACGACGTCGGGCTTCGACGGGACCGGCGTCACCGCACCCATGCTGCACAGCGCAGGCTCCGAAACGGTCGGCACGATGACGCTGCGCAACCTCGTCTTCCAGCACGCCAACGTGACGGCACCGGGCGGTGGCGCGCTGCACCTGGTGGCGGCCCACATCGTCCTCGAAGGCGACAGCTTCATCGAAAACACGACGCACGGCGACGCCGGCGGGGCGGTTTCGATCTTCATCCCCGAGCCCGGCAAACCGCCCACGTGTCCGACGAGCGCCGCACCTCCCGCGGCGACGGTCCGTGCGAGCACCTTCCGCGGGAACAAGTTGGTCGCCGCCGCGGGCTTCGCCAACGGCGGCGCGCTCACGATCGCCCAGCTCTGCGCGTTCCCGGAAATCGTGCTCGAAGCGAACACGTTCGAAGGCAACACGGTCGAACACAGCGGCTCCGGGGAAGCGCTCGGCGGAGGCGCGAGCATCGAAGGGGACGGCTTCGAACAGCCCACGCCGGTTACCAGTCGCGGCAACGTGTTCGACTCCAACCGCATCCTCTCGACGAGCTCCACCTCGGACTTCGGCGGCGGCGGCGAGTGGCTGGAAGGGGGGAACCTGCTCAGCGCGGGCGACCGCTTCTCGCGCAACTCGATCCCCGGCACCGAAGGCGCGAAGTGGAGCTGGGGCGGCGGGATCGGGATCCTCAACACGAGCTGCAACGCGCGTGACGCCCACCGAAAGCACGCTGATGAACGCGGTGGTGTCGGGGAACGCGATCGGTGCGGGCACCCCTGCGGACCTCGGCGGCGCGGGCATCTACGTCGGCTGCTCACCCGACCCCGAACACCACAACCACCTCGCGCTGCTCGACTCGACGGTCACCGCAGAACAGCGTCCCGGCCGGCGGCGTCGCGGGCGTCGACGGCGGCCCCGGCGACCAGCTCGTGCTCGCCAACTCGATCGTGGCCGCCGACTCGGGCGGTGCCGAGGTCGCCGGGTTCAACGGAACAGGCGGCTCGCTGAGCGCGAGCTTCACCGACGCGTGCGCCACCGACGGCGTGACGCCGCTGGCAGGGACGGGCAACATCTGCGCGAACCCCGCGCTCGCCAACGGCGGCAACCCCGCGTCGTTCGACGTGCACGAGACCGGCGCCAGCCCGACGATCGACGCGGGCTCGAACGCGCTCGTGCCGGCGGGCCTCGGCACCGACTTCTTCGGCGGCGCGCGGATCCTCTCGGGAACGATCGCAGGGACGTGCGGCGGGCCGGTGGCGGGCGCGGCGATCGTCGACATGGGTGCCGCCGAGGCGCCCGCCGGCACGCGCGTCATCCCCAACAAAGCACTCTGCCCGCTCGCGATCACACGCTCCTCGTTCGCGTTCCCCGCGATCGCCCAGGGAACGAGCGGCGTGCTGCGCCTCGCGTTCGCGGCGCTGCAACCGGGCCGCCTGAGCGTCAAGGCGACGTTCAAGCACACGCGCACGGTCTTCAAGCGGATCCACGGCCATCGCCGCCGCATCCGCAAGACCGAAACGCTCCCCTATGGGCACGCCTCCGCAACGGTTACGGCGGCCGGGACGGTGAAGGTGACGCTCAAGCCCACGGCGCAGGCGCTCAAGCTGCTCGCCCACAGCAAGAAGCTGCGGGTGCTGCTCACGATCACCTACACCCAGACGGGGCTGCTCCCCTCGACGCAGACGCGCACGATCACCGTCCACTACAAAGCGCCACCGCGCAAACACCGGGCGCACCACTAGCCGTCTCGCGCATCCGCCGGCAGCCGGCGCGAGCCGCCTAGCGAGCTCAGCTGTTGCGTTCGTAGAGCAGGCGCAGGCCGGTGAGCGTGAGCAGGTCGTCGACCTCCTCGATCTCCTCCGTGAAGGGCACCACCAGGCCCGCCAGGCCGCCGGTGGCGATGACGTCGGTGCGCTCTCCGAGCTCGTCGTAGAGCCGCCGCAGGATTGCGTCGATGGCGCCGGCGTAGCCGTACACGACCCCCGAGCGGATCGCGTCGATCGTGTTCTTGCCGATCACGCTGCGCGGCGGCGCGAGGTCCACCTTCGGCAGGCGCGCCCCGCGTTCCGACAGCGCTTCGAGCGAGATCTCGATGCCGGTCATCAGCGAGCCGCCGAGGTACTCGCCCTCGCGCGACACCACGTCGAAGGTGGTGGCGGTGCCGAAGTCGACGCACACCGCGAGTCCGCCGAAGCGCTCGCGGATGGCCACCGCGTTGACGAGCCGGTCGGCTCCGATCTCGCGGGGGTTGTCGTAGCGGATCGCCATCCCCGTCTTCGTGCCCGGACCCACGATGATCGTCTCGTGGCCGAGGTAGCGCTCCGCCATCGCCGCCCACTCCGGCTCGAGCTGGGGGACGGTGGAGGAGACGATCGACGCTGTCAGGTCGGCGAAGCCGTAGCCGCGCAGCTCGAGCAGGTTGCGAAGCGCCGCGCCCAGCTCGTCGGCGGTGGATGAGCGCACGGTTGCGAAGCGCCAGTGCTCGAGGAGCTCCTCGCCCCGGAAGGCCCCGAAGTGGGTCTGCGTGTTGCCGACGTCTACGGCGAGCAGCATCGGCGACCATTATGCTCGGCGCCGATGACCGCGACCTCGACGAAGCTCTACGCGCTCCCCGCCTCGCATCCCTGCAGCGCGGTGGAAGCGGCGCTGCGCGGCAAGGGGATCGCCTTCGATCGCGTGGACCTGCTGCCGCTGAGCCAGATCGTGATCGGCCCGCTGCGCTACGGCGGGACGACCGTGCCGGGCATGCGCGTCGACGGCGAGCGCATCGTGGGCTCGCGAGCGATCATGCGCAAGCTCGATCAGATCGCGCCTGAGCCGCCGCTGCTGCCGCCGCCGGGCGAGGAGATGTACGCGCGCGTGCTCGAGGCGGAGCGCTGGGGCGACGAGGTCCTGCAGAGCGTCCCCCGCCGGATCATCGACGTCGCCTTCGTGCGCCGCCCCTCGGTGATGGAGAGCTACGTGGGGGACGCGCGGCTGCCGCTCCCCCGAGCGCTGCTGCGGCCCGCGCTGCCGGCCACCGCGCGGCTCATGGCGATCCGCAACAAGGCGCCGCGAGGAGAGCGCGCGCGCCGACCTCGCCGCCCTGCCGCGGCAGCTCGAGCGGATCGAGGAGTGGATCGAGCAGGGCGTGCTCGGAGGCGAGCAGCCGAACGCCGCGGACCTGCAGATCGGAAGCTCCTTGCGCCTCTTGATGTCGATCGCCGACGTGCGCCCGCTGATCGAGGGGCGGCCCGCTGCAGCGCTCACGCGCTACTTCCCGCCGCTCGCCGGCGAGATCCCGGCCGGCGTGCTGCCGCCGGAGTGGATCGTGCCGGCGGCCGCCGCCCAGCGCTAGGGCGCCCCGCCGCCAGCCACCGCACTTCAGCCGGCGCTTCGGCGAGCGTACGCTAGCCGTGCACCGAGAGCGTCCGCTGCAGCTTCGCCGGAGTCGCCGCCCGGCGGCGTGAGCACGATCTTGATCGTGAGGGTCAAGCGGTGGTGCCTGTGGAGCGCTCTCAGCGCCGCGCGATCGAGCGCGACCTTGAACGCGACCACCCCGGCGGGCAGGGAGGAGCGCACTGTCCTGCCCACCGGGGTGAGCGCCCTACTGCCTGTGCGCGCGAGTACCGCACGCGTGGCGAGCAGATCTACCTCGAGCTTGCCCCCCGCCGCCGCGGCGGGGACCTTCAGCGAGCCGTGCACCGCGTGCGCGTGCAGGCCGCCTGCCAGCTTCAGCGCGGAGGCGCTCAGCAGCGCCACCGGCGGGGGCGTCGTCGAGGCTGCGGTCGTGGTGGAGCCGGGAGGGGTCGTTTCCGTGCCGGGAGGCTGCGTGGGTGGGGGCGCGGTCGGCGTGGTTTCCCCCGTGCCCACCGTGACGCTGCCCCTCATCGCGCTGCCGTGGACCGTGCAGTAGAAGACGTAGACCCCGGCCTTTGCGAACGTGCACGTACCGCTCCATTCGGTACCGGACGTCGCCGCCCCTTCGCCGACCGGGATCGTCCCGCCGCACGAGGGTTTTTCGGGGTTTTTTGCGTCCTGCCATTCCACGCCGTGGGCCACCGTCGTCGGGTTGCTGATCGTGATCGCTCCTCCGGGCGCGATCGTGACGCTCGGCGGGCGCCATTCGTGCGTCGCTTCGCCGTAGACGCCTTTGCCGTTGAACGCTTCCACCGCTGGGGTGCCTTCGGTGCCGGCGAGCGCGGGCATCACCACGACCGCTGCTCCGGCGAGCGCGGCGAGCACGAACAGCAGCAACCTGCGTTTGCGTGGCACCAGCGACTCCTCCCGTGTCGAGGAACGCCCGCGGGCCGGCGAGAGCCGTACGGACGCGTCTACATCCAGGACGCCGCTACCGCCCGAACCTTCCCGCGGCTCGCCTCCTCGACCGCACGCCCGTGCGGGCGCTACTCTCGCAGGCGGGGCGAACGCCGCAGCGCCCCGCATCCCCCAGCATGCGCACTCTCGACCCGCAGGCTCTGCCCAAGCACGTGGACCGCCTCTACCGCGCCGCGTGGGCGCTGTGCGGCTCGCGCGAGGACGCCGAGGATCTCGTGCAGGAGACGTTCGCGCGAGTGCTCGCGAGACCGCGCGTGCTGCGCGGCGACGACGAGCTCTACTACCTCATGCGGGTACTCCGAAACACCTTCCTCACGAGCCGCCGAACCGCCTCCAGGCGTCCCGCGACGGTGGCGACGCTCGACGACGTCGTCGCGGCGGACCCGCAGCCGACGGGCCAGCCCGAGCGCGCGCTCGAGGTGCAGGAGGTCTACGCGACGATCGCGGACCTGCCCGAGGACTTCCGGCTCGTGCTCGTCGCGGTGGACGTGCTCGGGCTCTCCTACCGCGAGGCTGCGCGGGCGCTGAAGACCCGCGAGGCGACCGTCACCACCCGCCTGTACCGGGCGCGCAAGCAGGTGGCGGAGCGCCTGGGGACGGAGGCGGGCGGGGCACGCGCCGGCGCCGCGGCGAAGGCGCCGCAGGAGGGAGGGGCGCCGTCCGGGCAGCAGCAGCGGGCGCCCGCCGGAATTGCCCCAGATCGTCGGGAAGAGACTGGCCCAGACGGAGTCTTGCCAAATGGAGGAACAACATGAACGACGTGCCAACCCCTGCTGAGACCGAGCTCGTGGAGCTGGTCCGCGCGATCGACGTGCCCGCGCCGCCGGCGCTGCACGCCCGCGTCGAGCAGCTCGTCGCGGATCGTTCCTCCCGCCTAAAGCGCCGCCGACGCTCGTTCGCGTGGGGCGGCGGGGCGGTCGCCGCGGCGGCCTGCGCGGCGATCCTCGCGCTCGTGCTCGCGGGCGGCAGCTCGAACGGCGGGCCGAACGTCCGCAGCGCCTCGGCGCTGACGCTGCGTGGCGCCACGATCGGGGCGCCCGCCGAGAGCCACAGCAACGGCGGCGAGCTGACGGCGTCTGTGGACGGCGTCGCCTTCCCCTACTGGGAGGAGCGCTTCGGCTGGCGCACCGTGGGCGCGCGCGCCGACCACGTCGGCAATCGCCCGGTGTTCACCGTCTTCTACGCCAACGGCCACGGGCAGCGGATCGGCTACTCGATCGTCGGCGGCACGCCGCCGCCGCAGCTGAGCGGACCCGCCACCTGGCGCCGCGGGACGGCCTACCACGTGATGTCGATCGGCGACCGCTACGCGGTCGTCTGGCTTCGCTCCAATCGCCTGTGCATCGTCTCCGGCCACGGTGTGCACCCCGCCACGCTCCTGAAGCTCGCGAGCTGGAGCGAGCGCAGCACGCCGGCGTAGGCAGGGAAGGTTGGGGTGCAACCGGTGTCTGGATCTGGTGGAGGCGCACTGCGGCGCGGCACCCCGCAGCTCAGCCCGCCCCGCCCCGCAAGCTTGAAAGGAATCGACATGAACAACGCACCCATCTCCAAGCGGCTCGCCGCCGCCGTCGCGCTGTGCGCAGCGCTGCTCCTCGCCGCCGCCCTGCCGGGCGGGGCCGCCGCCTCGTCACGTCCCGCGAAGGTGATGCTGCGCCACACGAGGCTCGGCACGATCCTCGTGAGCTCCTCGGGTCGCACGCTGTACGAGTTCACGCACGACCACGGCGCCTCCAACAGCTGCCTGCGCATCAGCGGCTGCGCGGAAATCTGGCCCGCCCTGCAGACGGGCGGCAGGCCGATCGCCGGCCCCGGCGTCCACTCCTCGATGCTGTCCTCGATCAAGCTCCCCTCGGGGGCGCGGCAGGTGACCTACGCGGGGCACCCCCTGTACCTGTACTCGGGCGACAGCGGCCCGGGCGAAACGTTCTACGTCGGCGAAAACCAGTTCGGCGGGCGCTGGTACGCGCTGCGCGCCTCGGGCGCGTCCGTCCGCTAGCGGGCTAGGCGCCCGGCAGCCGCAGCGGCGGGCCCGCCCAGCGCACGCCCTCCCACGGAGGGAGCGCGGCGAGCGCGTCGGCGAGCGCCGTCCCGTCGGGCGCGCGCATCCCGGGGTCGAGCTCGAGCGCGGGGATCAGGACGAAGCGGCGTGTGAGCAGCTGCTCGTGGGGCAGCGAGATGCGCTCGTGCCGCAGCAGCGTGCCGCCGAGCATGAGGATGTCGATGTCGATCGCGCGCGGGCCGTGGCGCGGCCCCTGCGCGGCGCGCCCGAGCTCGCGCTCGATCCGCTTGACCGCGTCGAGCAGCTCGAGCGGCGCGAGCGCGGTGGCGACGCTCAGGCAGGCGTTGAGGAAGCTCGGCTGGTCGAGCACCTCGCCCACCGGGTCCGTGTCGTACGTGGAGGAGCTCGCGAGCACGCTCACGCCGGCGGCGGGCAGCGCGTCCACCGCCGCCTGCAGGTGCGCGCGGCGCTCGCCCACGTTCGAGCCGAGGCCCAGCAGCCCGCTCTGGCCCGCTCCGCCCATCAGGCTCGCAGGGCGCAGCTAGACGCGGGTCGTCTCCAGGCCTGCCTCGGCCACCTTCTCGCCCATCGCCTGCGCGAACGGGATCAGCCCCGACATCGGGCGCAGCATCACCGTGAAGTCGGCGATCAGCCCCTCCTCGTCGAGGCGCAGCAGGTCGATGCCCTCGAGCTCCCTGCCGCCCACGCTCGCGCGGAAGATCAGCGCGTGCGTGTCGCCGCCGCCGAACTCGTCGGTGTAGCGGAAGTCCTCGAACGTCTCGGCGACGAGGCCGAGCAGGCGCGTCACCGTCTCGCGGCCGATGAAGGGATGGAACGTGACGGGGCTGTGAAAGACGATGTCGGGTGCGAGCAGCTCGGTCGCCGCCTCGACGTCCTTGCGCTCCACCGCCGCCCGGAAGTCCGCCGCCGTGCTCATCGCCCGCCGCTCCCCGCTCGCGCCGCGCCCGTGCGTGTGCTCGTCATCCGGCCACCTCCTGACCGCTCGCCTGCGCCGGAACTCTAGTGCGCCGCCCGCTACTGCGCGGCTTCACGCCACACCTCGACGGACACCTCGTCGACGCTCAGCGGGATCGGCGGCTCCGGCTTGGCGGCCTTCACCCACACGCCCTCGAGGTCGTAGTCGGCGAGCAGCCGCTCGGCGATCGTGCTGCACAGGCGCTCGAGCGTCTTGTGCGAGCGCTGCTGGGCGACGAGCGCAACCAGCTGGCAGACCTCGGCGTAGTCCACCGTGTCCTCGATCGAGTCGGTGACGGTGGCGTCGGTCTCGCCGACCTCCAGGCGCAGATCCACGACGAGCCGCTGTCCCACCTCCTGCTCTGCGGCGCTCACCCCGTGGTGGGTGTAGAGCGAGAGCCCCGTGATCTCGATCGTCACCGACTCCGCGGTGTCGCGGTCATCGTCGATGCCGTCTGCGTCGTCCGCGTCGTCTAGCTCGTCGGCGTCGTCCGGGTCCTCGCCATGACGCTCGCCGTCGCCGTCCATGTCCTCCCCAACGTAGCAGCAGCCGCGGCGAGCGCGTCACGCACGGGCGCGACGTCGTGGACGCGGAACACGCTCGCGCCGCGCTCGAGCGCGAGCACGTTCGTGGCGATCGTGCCGGGCAGCCGCTCGCGCGGCCCAGGCGGCTGTCCGCCTCCCGCCGCACTCGCGGCGAGCCGTCCGAGAAAGCTCTTGCGCGAGGTGCCGATGACGAGCGGGCGCCCGAGCCCCGCGAGCTCGGGCAGGCGCCGCAGCAGCTCGAGGTTGTGCTCGGCGGTCTTGCCGAAGCCGATGCCGGGGTCGAGCATGATCCGATCGAGCGCGATGCCCTGCCCCACGGCGAACTCCAGGCGCTCTTCCAGGAACGCCTTGACGTCGTCCACCACGTCCTCGTAGGAGGGCGCATCCTGCATCGTGCGGGGCTCGCCGCGCATGTGCATCAGGCAGCAGTCGGCGCCTGCCTCCGCGACGACGCCCGCCATCTCCGGGTCGGCACGGAATGCGCTCACGTCGTTGACGAGGCTCGCCCCGCGAGCGAGGGCGGCCCGCGCGACGGCTGCCTTGGAGGTGTCGATCGAGACCTGCGGCGCGCCGGCGCCGAGCGCCGCGCCGATGCCGTCGAGCACGGGCCCGACGCGGCGCAGCTCCTCATCGGCGCTCACCGGCTGCGCGCCCGGACGTGTGGACTCGCCGCCCACGTCGAGGATGTGCGCCCCCTCGGCGGCGAGCACGCGGGCGTGCGCCACCGCGGCGTCCGGATCGAGATGCTCGCCCCCGTCCGAGAACGAGTCGGGCGTCACGTTGACGATCCCCATCAGCCGGTAGGGGACGTCGAGGCGCGACGCGGGGCTGTCAGGCGAGGCCGGGGCGCTCCGGGTCGGTGGCGCGGATCTCGGCGGTGCCACCGGCGAGGCCCGGGCGCGGGATCGTGCGCGGCGCTTCGCGCTCGGCGCGATCGACTGCGGTGGGCGGTGCGGGCAGCTGCGGCTTGGCCTCCTCCTCGATCCCGAACACCTCCTCCTCGCTCTTGCCGTCGAGCAGGGCGAGGAACTCCTCCTTCTCGATCGTCTCGCGCTTGACGAGGATCTCGGAGATCTTCGTGAGGGAGTGCTGGTGCTCGGTGAGGATGCTGCGGGCGCGCTGGTGGGCTACCTCGATGATGCGCCGAACCTCGTCGTCGATTTCGCGCGCGATTTCGTCGGAGTAGTCGGGCTCGGTGGAGAACTCGCGGCCGAGGAACGGCTGGCCGTGGTCGTGGCCGAACACGCGCGGGCCGAGCTTGTCGCTCATGCCGAAGCGCATCACCATCTGCTTCGCCGTCTGCGTCACCTTCTCGATGTCGTTCGAGGCGCCGGTGGTGATCTCGCCGAAGATCAGCTCCTCGGCGGCGCGGCCGCCGAGCGTCATCGCCATCGTGTCCTCGAGCTCGGCGCGCGTCGTCAGGAAGCGGTCCTCCTGCGGCATCGAGATCGTGTAGCCGAGCGCCTGGCCGCGGGAGATGACCGAGATCTTGTGCACCGGGTCGGAGTGCTCGAGGAAGTGGCCGACGAGCGCGTGGCCCATCTCGTGGAAGGCGGTGATGAGACGCTCTTTCTCGCTCATCACGCGCGTCTTCTTCTCGGGGCCGGCGATCACGCGCATGATCCCCTCCTCGAGCTCTTCCTGGCCGATCTCGCGCTTGCCCGTGCGTGCCGCCAGCAGCGCCGCCTCGTTGATCAGGTTGGAGAGGTCGGCGCCGGTGAAGCCGGGCGTCTGGCCGGCGAGCGCGTCGATGTCGATCACCTTCGCCAGCGGCTTGCCGCGGGTGTGGACCTCGAGGATTTTCGCGCGGCCCTTGCGGTCGGGCCGGTCGACGGCGATCTGGCGGTCGAAGCGCCCCGGGCGCAGCAGCGCCGGGTCGAGGATGTCGGGCCGGTTCGTGGCGGCGATCATGATGATGTTGTCCTTCGCCTCGAAGCCGTCCATCTCGACGAGCAGCTGGTTGAGCGTCTGCTCGCGCTCGTCGTGGCCGCCGCCGAGGCCGGCGCCGCGGTGGCGCCCGACGGCGTCGATCTCGTCCATGAAGATGATGCAGGGGCTGTTCTGCTTGGCCTGCTCGAACAGGTCACGCACGCGCGAGGCGCCCACGCCGACGAACATCTCGACGAAGTCCGACCCCGAGATCGAGAAGAACGGCACGCCCGCCTCGCCGGCGACCGCGCGCGCGAGCAGCGTCTTGCCCGTGCCCGGCGGCCCGTAGAGCAGGACTCCCGTGGGTATCCGCGCGCCGAGCGCCTGGAACTTCTTCGGGTTCTCGAGGAATTCCTTGATCTCGTGGAGCTCCTCCACCGCCTCGTCGACGCCCGCCACGTCGCGGAAGGTGATCTTCGGCGAGTCCGCCGACATGCGCTTGGCGCGCGACTTGCCGAACGACATCACTTTGGAGCCGCCGCCCTGCACCTGGTTCATCAGGAAGATCCAGAACCCGAAGAACAGGACGAACGGGATGATGTACATGAGCAGGCTCAGCAGCGCGCTGCTCTTTTCCGATTCGACGTTGTAGCTGACGCCGGCGCTGCGCAGTTCTTTTTCCAGCCCCGGCGCCGAATAGTCGATGAAGCCGGTTTCGTACGTTTCTTTGTTCTTCAGCTTGACTTCGAGCGCTTTGCCCTTGTTCTTGAAGATCACCGTCTGCACTTCGTGGTTGGGCAGCTCGGTGCTCACCAGCGTCTGGTAGCTGTGCGTGCGGTGGTTGGGCGAGCCCGGGTTGACGAGTTTGACCGCGAGGAACGCCAGCACCACCACGATGAGGATGGGGAATGCGGCGCTCTTGAAGAAACGGCTCATTGCGAGATCCTACGAGTGCTGGCACCGGCTGTCGTGGTGGTCACCGGTCCCCTAGCGTACCAGGAAAACCCGCCATCTCTGGCGATTCAGCGGGTCTCGGAGGGCCTCTGAAGGCGCCTGCGTAGCCTCCCCGGACGGCGGCTGCAGGCGCCCGCGAGCGCCGCGGCGGGCGCCCGCGACGACGGCGCTAGCCCTCGAGCGCGGCGACGAAGGGAAGGTTCCGGTGGCGCTCGCCGTGGTCGAGTCCGTAGCCGACGACGAAGCGGTCGGGGATCTCGAAGCCGACGTAGCGCGTGGGCAGATCCACCTTGCGCCGCGCAGGCTTGGTGAGCAGCGCGCACACCTCGAGCGTGCGCGGGTTGCGCGAGCCGAGGTTGCGCATCAGGTACTGCAGCGTGAGACCGGAGTCGACGATGTCCTCGACGATCAGCACGTCGCGCCCTTCGATCGAGGCGTCGAGGTCCTTGAGGATCCGCACGACGCCCGAGGAGTCGGTCGCCGAGCCGTAGGAGGCGACCGCCATGAAGTCCAGCTCGACGGGCACCTCGATGTAGCGCATCAGGTCGCTCAGGAAGAACACGGCGCCCTTCAGCACGCCGACGAGCAGCAGCGAGGTGTCGGCGTAGTCGCGCGAGATCTCCTCCCCCAGCTCCGCCACGCGGCGCTTGAGGTCCTCCTCGCTGACGAGCACCTCGCCCAGACCGGGCTCGCGTGAGGCGCGCGCTTGGGTGGCCACGAGGAGGAGTCTAGTCGCCGGCCGGCGGCAGCAGCGGCCGGCGCGGGGCGTCTCGGCAGCGCGGGGGGTCGCGGTGGCTCAGCCGCGCGGCGGCAGGCGCACCATCGTGAGCATGCCGTCCTCGATCACGGCGCCCGCCTGCCCGCCGACGTGCAGCTCGGCGCGGCCCCCGCGGCGTCCGAGCGCGAGCAGCTCCTGCACGCGGTCGCCGGCCTGCGGCACGTAGCCGCCCACAGCGCGCTCGGCGAGCCGCACGACGACGAGCCGCGCGAGCGCGGGTGGCAGCTGGGCGAGCCGCTCGAGCGCGATCGCCTCGCCTTCTCCGAGCTCTGCGGCGACGAGCTCGTCGAGCAGCGCGGTCTCCTCGCGCAGGAGCTGCGCGGTGCGCAGCACGTTCGCCTCCGCCGCCGGATGCACCGCCCGCAGCGCCGGGAGCAGCCCGTGGCGCACGCGCGTGCGCGCGAAACGCTCGTCCTCGTTGCTCTCGTCCTCTCGCCACTCGAGACCCCGCTCGAGGCAGTAGCCGGCGGTCTGCTCGCGGGTGAGCGCCAGCAGCGGCCGGCGCAGGCGGCCCTCCGCGGCGGGCATGCCGAGCAGCGCCCGGCGCCCCGGGGAGGCGGCGAGCCGGTAGAGGATCGTCTCGACCTGGTCGCTCGCGGTGTGGCCCGTCGCGATGACAGCCTCGAGCGGCGCGGCGAGCTCCTCGGCGGCGCGGTAGCGAAGCTCCCGCGCCCACGCCTGCAGGTTCCCCTCCGCGGCCGCCGCGGCAGAGCCGTCGGCGCGCACGACGTCGATTGCCACCCCCGCCCGCTCGCACAGCTCGCGGCAGTGGCGCTCGTCGGCGTCCGCCTGCTCCCGCAGCCCGTAGTTGACGTGCAGGGCCCGCACCGCCGCGACGCCGCGCAGCGCGACGGCGACATCGAGCAGGCACGTCGAGTCGCGCCCGCCGGAGATCATCGCCACGACGCCGGCGCCGTCCGCGAGCAGCCCGCCCTCGCGGACCGCCGCGCGAACCTCCTCCGCCGGCACCGCTACACCTCGCGCGAGGAGGCGATGAACAGCTCGGTGGGCTCGACGAAGCCCTTCAGGCGCACCTCGCCGATGCGGTCGAACTGCAGGCCGTCCATCCCATCCGCGGCGTCCACGACGGGGCGCGTCACGAGCACCTCTCCCCCGCCCGCCCGAGCAACCACGCGCGCGGCCTGGTTGACCTCGCGGCCGAAGTAGTCGCCGTCCCGGTAGATCGCCTGGCCGTAGTGGATGCCGATCCGCGGCGGTGGCTCCTCGGCGGCGATCCCCAGCTGCAGGGCGACGGCCCACTCGGTGAGCGCAGCGGCGTCGGAGCCCACCACCATCACCTCGTCGCCGAGCGTCTTGATCACACGCGCGTCGGAGGGAAGCGTCCCGGCGACCGTCTCGACGAAGCGCTCCACCGTGCTCACCGCGGCCTCGTCGCCCTGCTCGTCGGTGAGACGGGCGTACCCCGAGAGGTCTGCGAACACGATCGCCACGCGCAGGCGGCCTTCGCCGAGCTCTTCCTCGTCGAGGTCGGCCTCCATGTGCCCGATCATGTCCTGCTCGACGAAGTGGGAGAGCAGGCGCCCGTGCAGGTAGGTCATGAACGGCGCCGCGAACGGCAGCACCGAGCGCGTCAGCGTCTCCATCTCCTCGGCGATCTGCGCGCTCGGCAGGCCCGCGCGCATCAGCGGCTCGTGCACGTAGAGGTGGATCAGGCGCACCTCGGCATCCGCGATCTGGGCCATCGCCTGCGAGTAGACGCGCAGCAGCTGCAGGTAGGCGGGCAGCGGGAAGCCCGCGTCGATCGTGGCGGCGGCGTAGCGCAGCATCTGCAGGTCCTCGTCCGTGAGCCCGTCGAGAGGCACCGTGCCGAGGCCCATCGCGGCGTAGAGCCTGCGCACCAGCTCGGCTTCGAGCCCGGTCTCGCGTACGGCGTCCTCGAGCGTGTGCACGCCTCCCGAGCTGCGCAGCAGGTTCTCGATCGGGCCGATCGCGAGCTGGCCGCTGTCGCTCGCGCGCTTGATCTGGGCGAGCGTGTGCCCGCGCGCGCGCAGGCGCGCGACGACACGCACGTAGGCGAGCGAGCTTGGAGTCCAGTGGCGGTCGAATCCCGGCACGAGCCCCATCCGCACCCAGCGCCTGATCGTGCCGGGCGATACGCCCAGGCCGTCGGCGACCTGCGCGAGCGTCGGCTCACCCCGTCTTCGCGGCTCGTGTCGAGGCGCGGTCACGCAGGCGGCGGCGCGATCGGCGTTCCCATGGGAGTCAGTCTAAAGTCGCCCGCGATGGCGGATGTTGCGCCCCTTCACGTGCGCCCCACTGCACCGCTCGCCGAGCGCGTGCTGCTTCCCGGCGATCCCGGGCGGGCGCTGGCGCTGGCGCAGGCGCTGCTCGAGGAGCCGCGCATGTTCAACCACCACCGCGGCCTGTGGGGCTACACGGGCGGCGCGCCGGACGGCGAGCCGCTCACGATCCAGGCCACCGGCATGGGCGGCCCGTCGGCGGCGATCGTGCTCACCGAGCTGATCGCGCTGGGCGCGCGCAGGGCGGTGCGCGTGGGCACCTGCGGCGCGCTCGCCGCCGGCGTGGAGCTCGGCGAGCTCGTGGTGGCGCGCGAGGCGATCTGCGCGGACGGAACCTCCCGGGCGCTGGGCGCGGGTGAGCGTGTCGGCGCCGACGATCGGCTCACCCAGGCGCTCCTCGCCCACTGCGAGGGAGCCCGCGCGGGCGCTGTCGTGAGCGTCGACCTGTTCTATGAGAACGGCAGGCCGGGCGCCGGCCACGACGACGTCCTCGCCGTGGAGATGGAGGCGGCGGCGCTCTTCGCCGTGGGCCGATCGCAGGGTGTCGCGGTGGCCTGCGTGCTCGCCGTCTCGGACACGTTCGACGCCGACGGCGCGCGCCGGCGCATCGACGACCACGACCTGCTCGCCGCCGCCGAGCGGATGGGGGCGGGCGCGATCGCCGCGCTGTCAGAGCAGTCGGCGGCGTCGGGGCAGCCGGCGCCCTCCGGCTAGCGGGTGCCCCTGGACGGGCCGGCGCCGGGGGCGCCCTCCGGCTAGCGGGTGCCCCTCGACGGGCCGGCGCCGGGGGCGCCCGCCTTCTTACGGGTGGTCCCGGCAGCGGGCTGCGTCGCTTTGACCGCGCCGGCGGACTTGCCGGCGCGCGGAGCGCGTTTGGGTGCCGCGCGTTTGGCGGGCGCGGCTCGTTTCGGCGGCGCCGTCGTCTTGGCTGCGCCGGCCGGCCCGGTGCCCGCGGGCGCGGCGCTTGCTGCGGCGCTCTGAGCGGGGAGCGTCTGCTCGAGCTTCTCGATGATCGTCCGCAGCTGCGCTTCGATCGCAGACAGCCGCGCCTCCACCGCGCTCGGCGAGAGCACGCGGTCGAGCCGGTCGACGCCGTCCTCGATGCCCTCGAGGCGGTGGGATACGGAGCGCAGGCGGCGGGTGAGGCGTTCGATGTCGGCGGCGGAGGGGATGTTGAGCGCGCCGAGCGCCACCTCCTGGGCTTGCGACGCCCGCTCGCGGGCGTCGAAGGCGCGGCCGATGGCTCCCGTCAGCAGGGGGCTTTCGAGCAGTTCGGTGAGCGCCCGTCCGAGACGGTCCTCGCTGTTCGCGCCCAGTCGCTCGCGCAGGTTCTTGGCGACGTTGTTCGGATCGGACATCCATCTCTCCCGTGATCGAATCTGAGGACGCGGACCGCCTGCTGCGGGGCGCGGATGAAGGATACGGTGCGCTTGTGCCCGAGCGCCTGTTCGTCTTCATCCAGTTCGAGTTCCCCTGGCTGCTCGGCCCGGCGGAGGGCCGCTACCTGCTGCGCCGGGGGGAGGACGGCGAGCCTGAGCGCGTGGTGGTGCTCGGGACGCTCGACGGCGGCGGGCCCGGCAGCCCCGTCGGTGTCCGCGCGACGCGGCGTGCGGTGCGCCCGTCGCTGCGCGAGCGCTGGCGCGAGCGCGGGATCGGCCGTCCCGCGCCGGCGGACCCGGCGGCGGTGACAACCACGCGGGCGACCGTCATCGACCCGATCTCCCTGTCCGCCGAGAACCAGGCGCGGGCGTGGCTGGAAGAGCTCGACCGCGAACGCGAGGTGCTCGCGGCGACGGCGGTGCTCAACCGCGTCGTGCACGCCCACCGCGTGGCGTCCGCGGACCCCTACGTGCGCGAGGTGTCACCGGCTCAGGCGATCGTCATCAGGGCGGGCTGGGGAGAAGGCGAGCAGGTGGCGGACGGCGCCTGGCTGCATGCGCGCGAGCTGCCGTGGCGCGCCGGAGGGCGGCGGCGAGGGGGCCGCAGGGACCGCTCGACGGTGCTGCGACCCCAGGAGCGGCTCGCGGCGCTGCTCGGAGGGCGCCACGAGATGCTCCTCTGCGAGGAGCTCGTGCTGCGGGCGCGGCTCGACCTCGACCAGGGCCGCCCCGCGCACGCCGCGATCCAGCTCGACGCCGCCTACACGGCTGCGCTGGGGGAGCTCGCGGGTGAGCAGCGGCCCGACCTTGCGCTGCGCGTGGCCGAGCTCGAGAAGCTGCGCCCGCAGGTGGCTGCGCTCGCGCAGGCTGCGCTCGCCGGGGAGGCGCCGGAGCGCGAGCCCGGCGAGCCCGCTGCGATCGACGAGGAGGCGCTCGGGCATGCGCTCGGGCGCCTCGAGGCGGCGCTCCGCGCCCGTGTGGCGCCTGGGTTTAACCTGCCATGAGCATGGACCCCACGACCACCGCGATCGGCACCTGGAGCGGCGGGCGCTTCATGCACTTCGGCGAGCCGCTCGAGGAGGAGAGGCTGCTCGCGCTGCTGCGCCCGGGCGACGGCATCGACACCGTCATCAGCGCCGACGTGTACGGCTGCGGCGAGGCGGACCGCCTGCTGGGCCGGGCGCTCGAGGGCTCAGAGCGCGACGGCTACTGCCTCGTGGGAGCGATCGGGCACGACTTCTACGAGGGCGAGCGCGCGGGCGCGAAAGGCTTCCCGCGCTTCACCGACCCTGCGCTGCGATCCGAGCGCGAGTACGCCTCCTACCTGCGCATGGCTGCCGAGCGCAGCCTCGAGCGCTGCGGCGCGGCGTCCTTTGACCTGCTGCTCCTGCACAACCCCGACCGCACGGGCTACTCGAGCCCGGCGGTGTGGGCGGGGATGGAGGCGCTGCGCGAGGCGGGCCTCACACGCCTGCTCGGCGTCGCGCCGGGGCCGGCAAACGGCTTCACGCTCGATCTGATCGACTGCCTGGAGCGCTTCGGGGAACAGATCGACTGGGCGATGATCATCCTCAACCCGCTCGAGCCCTGGCCCGGCGAGCTCGTGCTGGGCGCCGCCGCCGAGCGCCGCGTGAGCGTGATCGCGCGCGTGGTGGACCACGGCGGCGTGTTCCACGACGACGTGCGCCCGGGCCACGCGTTCGTCGAGCGCGACCACCGCACCTTCCGCCCCGAGGGATGGGTGCAGGCGGCGTGCGCGAAGCTCGAGCTGATGCGCCCGCTGGCAGAGCGCCACGGCCTCACGATGCTGCAGCTCGCGTGCGCCTGGGACCTCGCGCAGCCGGCGGTGCGCTGCGTCGTTCCCACCCTGATCCAGGAGCCCGGCGCGGGGGCGCGCGCTGTCGAGCAGAAGCGCGCGGAGCTCGCCGCCGTGGGCGGGCTGCGCGAGCAGCTGAGCGAGGAGGAGGTGCGCGCGATCAGGCAGATCGGCGAGAACACGGGGTGCATGGCGCTGAAGGGCGCGAACCCGGAACACGAGGGTCCCGCGCTGCCGGACCGCTGGCAGCTCGACGAGGAGCTCGCGGGCGTTGCCAAGCGCTGGAGGATCGATCCGCAGGGCGATCTCGCGGTGCGCGAGCTCGCGCAGGCGAACGAGCGATGAGGAGACGGGCATGAGCATCGACGTGAGCGGCATCAAGCAGGGCCAGAGGACGATGTGGACGGCGGGCGACTACCCGGAGGTGGCGCGCCGGATCGAGAGCGTGGGCGAGTTCGTCGCCGAGCGCGCGGGCGCGGGCCCGGGAATCGAGCTGCTCGACGTCGCGACGGGCAGCGGCAACGTCTCGATCCCGGCGGCGCAGGCGGGAGCGAGCGTGACGGGCCTCGACCTCACCCCGAAGCTGCTCGAGGCACAGCGCGCGCGGGCGAAGGCAGCCGGCGTCGAGGTGAAGCTGGTGGAGGGCGACGCCGAGGAGCTCCCGTTCGCCGATGCAGCGTTCGACCGCGTCACCTCGTGCTTCGGCGTGATGTTCGCGCCGCGCCACGACGTCGCCGCCGCCGAGCTGGTGCGCGTGGCGCGCCCCGGCGGGAGGATCGTCGTCGCGGCGTGGACCCCCGAAGGCTTCGTGGGGCGCAACTTCAGGACCTCGGCGGGCTTCTTGCCGCCGCCCCCGCCGGAGCTGAAGCCGCCGGTGATGTGGGGCGTGGAGGAGCACGTGCGCGAGCTGTTCGCTTCCAGCGGCGCCGAGCTGTCGTTCGAGCTCCGCACGGTGACGTTCGCGGGCGAGTCGCCCGAGCAGTGGCTGTCGAACGACGAGCAGATCCTCGGCCCGGCGGTGATGGCGAAAGCGGCGCTCGAGCCCCAGGGGCGCTACGAGGAGCTGCGCAGCACGATGCTCGCGCTCCACGAGGACGCCAACGAAGCCGACGACGGCAGCTTCAAGGTGGCATCGGAGTACCTCCTCACCGTTGCCGAGCTGCCCGCTTAGATCGGTTAGCCTGCGCGCGAACGAGCAGCTGGCCGTCGATGGACGCAGACACCGCAAGCGCACCCACCCCCGCGATCCCGCTCCAGGGGGGAGCGTCGATTCCGCAGCTCGGCTTCGGCGTCTTCCAGGTCCCTCCCGCCGAGACTGCTGAGGCGGTGCAGCGCGCGCTCGCCGTCGGCTACCGCCACATCGACACGGCGGCCGCCTACCGCAACGAGGAGGGAGTGGGCGAGGCGGTCCGCGCGGGCGGAGTCGACCGCGGCGAGGTGTTCGTCACAACCAAGTGCTTCAACACGAACCACGGCTACGAGCAGGCGAAGGCGGCGTTCGCCCGCAGCGTCGAGCGGCTGGGCTTCGACCACGTGGACCTCTACCTGATCCACTGGCCCGTGCCCAGCAAGGACCTGTACGTGGATACGTGGCGGGCGTTCATAGAGATCCAGCGCGAGGGCGGCGCGCGGACGATCGGGGTGTCCAACTTCCAGCCCGCCCACCTGCGGCGGGTGGTGCAGGAGACGGGCGTCACCCCGGCGATCAACCAGATCGAGCTGCACCCCTACCTGCAGCAGCGCGAGCTGCGCGAGCTGCACGCAGAGCTCGGGATCGTGACGGAGTCCTGGAGCCCGCTCGCGCGGGGGCTGGTGCTCGAGGACCCGGCGATCGTGGAGATCGCGGCGGCGCACGGCAAGACGCCCGCGCAGGTGGTGATCCGCTGGCACCTGCAGCTCGGCCTCGTTGTGATCCCGAAGTCCGTCACCCCCCAGCGCATCCGCGAGAACTTCGACGTGTTCGACTTCGAGCTGAGCCCCGAGCAGATGGCGCAGATCGAGTCGCTCGACCGCGGCGAGCGGACCGGCCCGAACCCCGACACGTTCGTCCTGCCCTGACGCTCGCGCCGCCCGGGGCGGCGCTAGCGGCGGGCGTCGATGCCGAGCGCGCCGGCGAGCGCCTCGAGCTCGGCGACGACATCTCCATGCAGGCGCACGTCGGCGAGGTGGTCGAGCGGGGTGGGGCCCTGGGTGATGATGGCGATCCGCCCGCCCGCCTGGCGGGTGAGCAGCGGCAGGCCCGAGACGGGGTGCACCTCGAGCGAGGAGCCGATGCACAACAGCAGATCGGCGCCCTCGCACAGCTCGCGCGCGCGCTCGAGCTCGCGCTCGGGCAGGAGCTCGCCGAACAGCACGACGTCGGGCTTGAGCGGGCTCGCGCAGGCGCTGCAACGCGGCACCCCGTCGGGCTCGCCGGCGATCCGCACCCGCGCCTGCTCGAGCGAGGTGCGCTCGCCGCAGGCGCGGCAGGAGCAGCTGGCGATGCTGCCGTGCACCTCGACGAGCTCGGCGCTGCCCGCCTTGCGGTGGAGCATGTCGACGTTCTGCGTGATCACGCCGGCGAGCCGCTCGTGGTGCTCCATCGCGGCGAGCGCGAGGTGCGCGCCGTTGGGCTGCTTGCCGTCGAGCATCGCGAAGCGCTCGGCGTAGAACCCCCAGAACCGCGCGGGGTCGCGTTCGAAGGCGTCGATGTGGGCGACCTCCATCGGGTCCACGCGCTCCCACAGGCCGCTGCCCGGGGAGCGGAAGTCGGGGATGCCCGACGGCACCGAGATGCCCGCGCCGGTGAGCGCCACCACCGAGCGCGCCTCGCGGGCGAGCCCGACGAGGCGCTCCATCTCGGCGTCCGCGAGCGCGCGCTCGCCGTTCGCCTGCCGGGTGTCGGCTCCTGGCACCTTCTCAGCGCCCCTGGAAGCGCGGCTGGCGTTTGCCGAGGAAGGCGGAGATCCCCTCCTTGGCGTCCTCGCTCGCGAACACCTGCGCGAACGCCTGCTTCTCGGCGTCGATGCCCTCGTCGAGGTCGCCCGCGCCCGACACGCGCTTGATCTCGGCGAGCGCGAGCGGCGCCTGCCCGGCGAGCTTGCGCGCCCACAGCAGCGCCGTGTCGAGCAGCTCGTGGTCGTCGACGATGCGGTTGACGAGCCCCACCTCGAACGCTTCCTCGGCGAGCATCGGGTCGCCCACGAGGTTCATCTCGAGCGCCTTGCTCGTCCCCACCAGGCGCGGCAGCCGCTGCGTTCCCCCGAAGCCCGGGATGATCCCGAGCTTGATCTCGGGCTGCCCGAACATCGCGGAGCGAGCGGCGATGCGCACGTCGCACGCCATCGCGAGCTCACAGCCGCCGCCGAACGCGAGGCCGTTGACGGCGGCGATCGTCGCGACGCCGTCGCCGCCGAGCTCGCGGAACAGCTCGTGGGTCTTCTCGAGCAGGTCGCGCCCGCCCGCCTCGTCCATCGAGGTGAACGCCTTGATGTCGGCGCCGGCGCTGTAGAGGAACGGGTTCGAGGAGGCGATGACGAGCGCGCGCACGCCCTGCTCGCGCACCGCCTTCCAGACGCTGTCGAGCTCCTGCACCACCTGCGGCGAGATCGAGTTCATCTGGCCGTTGACGAGCCACGCGATGGCAACGCCGTCCTCGCGGGTCTCGAGCTTGATCACCTCTGCGGGCTGCTCGGGGTCGGGACGCGGGTAGGCGTAGAAGCCCTGCCCGGACTTCTGGCCGAGGCGTCCCTGGGCAACCAGGCGCCGCAGGATGGTGGGCGGGGAGAAGCGCTCGCCGTAGCGCTCCTGCGCGCTCTCCATCCGCTCGAGCACGGTGTCGAGGCCGTCGCTGTCGGCGCGCATGAACGGCGGCATCAGGCCGCGGCGCGGGTCGAGCCCTGCGCCCGCCATCATCCCGAAGTCGATGTCGCGGTGGGTGGCGACGCCCTCCTCGAGCACGAGGCACGCCTCGAGCAGCGTCTTCAACGACAGGAGCTCGACGAGCTCCTGCACGTCGGGGTCGGCGTCGCCGTCGAGGTTGGGAGCGCCCTGCGGGTCGTAGAAGCCGTTGCCCCCGCTCTTCGCGCCGAGCTTGCCGTCGGCGACGAGCTTCTGCATCCCCTTGGGGACGTAGAAGCGTTCCTCGCCGTAGGAGTCGACGAGGTGCTCGGCGACGTGCAGCACGGTGTCGAGGCCGAGCAGGTCGACGAGGCGGTAGGGGCCCACCGGGACGACGCCCGCGGCGCCCACACCCTCGTCGATCTTCGCGATCGAGATGCCCTTCTCCTCCTGCTCGCGCCACACCTCGGAGATGCCCGAGTTGAGGATGCGGTTGACGACGAACCCCGGCACCTCGGCGCACGTGATGGGCTGCTTGCGGATCGCCTGGGCGAACGTGACGGCGACCGCGAGCGTCTCCGGCGAGGTGTCTTCGCCCTCGACGATCTCGACGAGCGGCATCACCGAGGCGGGATAGAAGTAGTGGAAGCCGATCACCTTGTCGGGCCGCAGCGTTGCTTCGCCCATCTCGGTGATCGACAGCGATGAGGTGTTCGAGGCGAGGATCGCGTGGCCCGGCGTGGCGGCGTCGAGCTCGGCGAGCACCGTCTGCTTGATGTCGATCCGCTCGGGGACCGCCTCGACGACGAAGTCGACGTCGCCGAACTCGACATACGAGGTGGTGCCGACGATCCGCCCCATCACCTCCTCGACCTGCGCCTCCGCCTGCTCGGCGGAGATCTTGCCCCGCTCGGCGAGTTTGCCCGCCTGCCCGGCGGTGACGTTGCGCGCCTCCTGCAGGCCCGCGTCGACGAGCGCGCCGTCGATGTCCTTCAACACGACGGGGATGCCCGCGGCGGCGATCGTCTGGGCGATCTGGCCGCCCATCGTGCCTGCGCCAACCACGGCGGCCTTGAACACGAACATGCTTGCGCTCTCCTCTGTGGGGTGGGGTGCCGCCGCCCGCACGCGCCCATGCACGCGGCGGCGGCGAGAGGCGGAGCCTAGCGACGAGCGCCGGACGCCGCATCTATTCGGCTTCAAACGGGTTTCTAAGAGTGCACTGAGAAAACCGACAGGGGGCAAACGGAGGAGAACATGCAGCGAAGCACACGCAACCGGGCGGCCCGGCGGAGCCGGCGCGCCACGACCCGGCGCCCGCGCAGGGCGCTCGCGACGGCGCTCCTGGCAGGCCTCGCAGGACTCGCGCTGGCGGCGCCGGCGGGCGCTGCAGGGCCCCCCTCGGCGACGACGGGGTCCGCGCACGCCGTGACCTACCAGTCGGCGACGCTCACCGGCACGGTGCACCCCAACGGGGTGGACACCTCCTACTACTTCCAGTACGGGCTCACGAGGCTGTACGGCGGGCAGACGGCGATCGCCAACGCCGGGAGCGGCGCCGGGGCGGTCGGCGTGAGCCTGCCCGCGGGCGGGCTTCAACCTCTCACGCAGTACCACTACCGGCTTGTCGCGGTGAACGCCTCGGGACCCGCGTTCGGCTCCGATCGCACCTTCACGACGACGAAGGTGCCGCTGTCGCTGGCGATCGTGACGACGCCCAACCCGGTGCTCTACGGCGGCGCGGCGACGGTCCAGGGCACGCTCTCGGGGACGGAAAACGCCAACCGCGAGGTGATCCTCCAGGCGGCCGGCTTCCCCTACAGCGCGGGCTTCCAGAACCTCGGCAACCCGGAGCTGACCACCGCCGGCGGCGGCTTCTCCTTCGCCGTGTTCGGCCTCGGCGTGACGACGCAGTACCGCGTGGTGACGGCGACGAACCCACCCGTGGTGAGCCCCGTCGCCGTCGAGAACGTGGCGGTTCGCGTCGTGAGCCACGTGGGCCGCACGCGCCGCGCGCACTTCGCGCGGATCTTCGGCACGGTGACGCCGGCCGAGGACGGCGCCCAGGTGGGGATCCTGCGGATCGAACGCGGGCGGGGCGTGCTCGTGGGCGGCACCACGCTGCGCCACCACAGCATCACCACCTCGACGTTCCACCGGGTGGTGCACGTGCGGCGCGGCATCTACCGCGTGCTCGTGCGCGTCGTCAACGGCGCGCAGGTGTCGAACTACAGCCAGCCGATGGCGATCCGCTAGGCGCAGCTTGGGGACGCGAGGTGTTCGGTGCCGCGCCCGGGCGTGGCACCGAAGCCCGTCTCACACGAGCAAGGGGAGCGCACATGCGGCGCCCCTCCGGGCCGTGCATGCACGGCCCGGGCCCGGGCCGCATGCGGCCCGGGCTATACAACAGAGCCCGTCCGGTTGGGAACCGGGAGGGTCTAGCGCCTAGGCGGGAACCGCCGTCGGCTCCTCGACGCGCCGCGGCAGCAGCGTTTCGCGAGCGATCACGAGCCGCTGGATCTGCGAGGTGCCCTCGTAGATCTGCATGATCTTGGCGTCGCGGAAGAGCTTCTCGACCGGGTACTCCTTGATGAAGCCGTAGCCGCCGTAAACCTGCACGGCGTCGGTGGTGACTTTCATCGCCGTGTCGGCGGCGAAGCGCTTGGCGTGCGAGGAGACGAGCGAGTTGCGTTCGCCTTTGTCGAGCATCACCGCCGACTTCCAGGTGAGCAGGCGCGACGCCTCGATGTCCGTCGCCATGTCGGCGATCAGGAACTGGATCGCCTGGTGCATCGCGATCGGCACGCCGAACTGGACGCGTTCCTTGGCGTAGTCCACGGCGAACTCCATCGCCGCGCGGGCGATCCCCGTCGCCATCGCCGCGACGCCCGGGCGCGTGCGGTCGAGCGTCATCATCGCGAGCTTGAAGCCGTGGTTTTCCTCGCCGAGCAGGTTCTCCGCCGGCACCTCGACGTCGTTGAAGCTGATCGTGGCGGTGTTGGAGGCGCGCTGCCCGAGCTTGTCCTCCTTCTTGTCGACAACCACACCCCAGTCGCGCTCGACGACGAACGCCGAGATGCCGCGGTGCCCGGCGTCCTTGTCGGTCTTCGCGTACACCGTGTAGATGTCGGCGTGGCCGCCGTTGGTGATGAAGCACTTGGAGCCGTTGATGACGTACTTGTCGCCCTTCTTGACGGCGGTCGTGCGCATCCCCGAGACGTCCGAGCCGGCGTCGGGCTCGGTGAGGCAGAACGAGGCGAGCTTGGGCGCTTCGGTGAGCATCCCCAGGTACTTCTTCTTGACCTCCTCCGAGCCGCCGAGCGCGATCGGCGAGGTGGCGAGGCCGTTGCAGCCGAGCGAGGTCTGGATGCCCGAGCAGCCCCACGAGAGCTCCTCCTCGATCAGGCAGCCGTCGAGGTAGCTCGCGCCCGGGCCGCCGTACTCCTCCTCGATGTGGCTGTTCATCAGGCCGACTTCCCAGGCCTTCTTGATGATCTCCTCGGGCCAGGTTCCATCCTTGTCGTAGTCCCAGGCGACCGGCCGGATCTCCTTGACGGCGAAGTCGTGCGCCATCTCGCGCAGGTTCTTCTGCTCGTCTGTGAGCGTGAAATCGACCATTCTCGTTCTCCTTGCGGGGTGGGGCGTCGAATCGATTGACTGGTCAGTCAAGCGCCTCCGCAGAGGGTAGCGGAGAGCCGGTTGATCGGCAACAATCAAACCTGTGCTGGGCGCGCCCGGAACAGCCGTCGTGGGCATCGCCGAGAACGGCCTGAGCTTTGTCGTGTTCGGCACCGTGGCGTTCTCGCTCGTGATGTCGGTGCTGTTCCTCGTCACACGCGGCAAAGACAGCCTCTACGACCAGATCGGCCAGGGCGGGCTCTCGCGCGAAGGCGACTCCCCGGGAGGCGCGGCGGGCGCCTCGCTCGACTCCCCGGCGGCGCACGCCGAGCGCGAGCAGGAAATCCGCCAGATGCTGCGCGCGCGCAGCGAACGGCTCGTCCGCAGCGGCCGTCCCGCGCTCGACATCGACGCCGAAGTGGCGCGCCTGCTCGCCCCCGAGGAATCACGCGCACAGCACGACGCCGGCCTGCTCGAGGAGGTCCGCCAGATGGTGGTTGCCCGCAACGAACGGCGCCTGCGCAGGGGCCTCGAGCCGCTCGACGTGGACAGCGAGGTGGCGCGCACGCTCGAGGAGCTCGATCCGTGAGCGTGCCCCGCGCGAGGTTGGGTATAAAGCCTCGATGACCAGCGTTCGCCGCTTCCAGCTCGACGAGCTCACCCTCCGGCCGGGGACCTACTTCAACCCCCAGACCGAGATCATGATCGTCGTCGACGACTCGCCCGAGGTGGACCACGAGATCTTCGAGAGCCACGACCTCGAGAGCAGCGACTGGGTGCTCATCGCCGAGGACATCCCGCTCGACGAGCACCAGCGCGACGAGCTCGTCGAGCGCTTCCAGCGCTCCCACCAGGACGGCGCCGACGAGCTCTCAGAACTCGGCGACGACGAGGACGAAGACGACGACGAGGACGACCTCGACGAGGACGAGGAGGAGGACGAGGACGACGAACTCGACGGCGTGGACGACCTCGAGCTCGAGCACGAGTGAGCGCCGCGCTGCGCAACTGACGGGGCCGTCCGCGTGTTGATTGGTCGTGCGCCCGAGCAAGCGGGCGCTCGCCGCGCGGCTTCGTCCGGCGAGCGCCTCCACCACGCGTAGCATCACCGTGATGCGCGCGCTCACCACCGCGGCGATCCTCCTCGCCTGCCTCGCCCCCGCGTGCGCGAGCGCATCCGCATCGGCCTCTCACCCCCGCCCCTCCGCCGCCGCCCGCGCCGTTGTGGCGCGCGCCCAGACCGTCACGAGCGTGCTCCAGCGCCTCCAGCAGGGGGGCGCCATCTCCGAAGCCTCCTACCGCCAGTACACGGGCGCCTACTCCGCCGCGCTGCACTCGCTCGGCAGGCTCTCGGGCACGCGCTCGGTGGAGCTCGCAGCCGTCGTCGCCAACCTCCAGCGGATCGCCGCCACGGGCCAGCTGAGCTCCTCCCGCCTGCCCGCCCTGTTCTTGACGCTCGAACGCAACCGCAGCTGGTGGACCACCGAACCGCTCCTGTCGAGCGGCGAGCGCGTGAGCTTCCCGGGAAGCAAGATCGTGTGGGAGTACTACGCCGGACAGGGCATCGAGATCCAGTGGCTCGGCACGTTCGGCGAGGCCAACGGCTACTTCCTCTCGGGGCACGAAAACTCGAACCTGCGCCAGCTCCTCGGCGAAGTGCTGCCGCTCGCCGCGCACCGCGCCGGCGGGATCGCGTGGGAGTACCTGTTCCGCTTCGACGGCGGCTCGCCGCCGTGGACGAGCGGCCTCTCGCAGGGAACCGCGCTGCAGGTGCTCGCGCGCGCGTGGTCGCGCTTCAAGGAACCCGCCCTGCTCACCGCCGCGCAGCAGGCGCTCGGCATCTTCACGCAGGCGACACCGCAGGGGGTGCGGGTGGCGAGGCACGCCGGAGCCGAGTACGCCGAGTACACATACGCCCCCAGCGATCGCATCCTCAACGGCTTCATCCAGGCGCTCATCGGCCTCTACGACTACACCTCCATCACGAAGGACCCGCTCGGCCTGTCGCTGTTCCAGGCGGGCGACGCCGAGGCCCGCGCCGAGGTGCCCCACTACGACACCGGTGCCTGGTCGCTCTATGACCAGTACGAAGAATCGAACCTCAACTACCACGAACTGCTCACCGAATTCCTCCAGCACCTGTGCGAACGCACACGCAAGGGAGCCCCGCTGGGACCCGCCGCGAGCGCGCCGTCGAGCCCCGCCCCCGCGGGCGGCACCGCGGGGGGTGCCGGAGCGGCCCGGAGCTCGAGCGCAACCGCGCAGATCCCGGGCGATCAGATCTACTGCACCACCGCCCAGCGCTTCAAGGAAGACCTCTCCACGCCGCCCGCCGTGAGCCTGCTCTCGCGCACGCTGCGCGGCGGCACCCGCGCCGGCGTGCAGATCTCGCTGTCGAAGATGTCCACCGTCACGATGACCGTGAAGCAGGGCTCGCGGGTGGTGTGGACGAACCGGGCGACGCTGTCGCGCGGCAAGCCGCGCCTGTTGTGGGTGACCCCGCAGGCGGGCGGCACATTCACGATCACGCTCGCCGCGCAGGACCTCGCGGGCAACTTCTCCACGACGAGCGCCACCGTCAGCGTCAGCCACCACTAGCTGGACGCGCGCCTAGACTTGGCCGGGAGTGAGCAGCATCCCCCCGAACCACCACCGAGCCGGTCCCTCGTGACACGCATCGCAGGAACCTGGCGGGCTCTCGACGGCGATCAGCGGCTGGCGTCGGGCGCTGCCATCGGGCTGCTCGTCGCGATGTTCCTGCCCTGGTACGGGCTCCTCAGCGAAAACTCAAAGACGCACGTCATCTACGACCACTCGATCAACGCCTTCGGCGACGTCTCGTTCATCGAGGCCTCCATCTTCCTCGTCGCCGCCGGCGTCATCGCGATGCTGTTCGCGCGCGGCGACGGCAAGGAGTTCAAGCTCCCCGGCGGCGACGGCACGATCGTGCTGATCGCGGGCGCGTGGGCGGCGCTGCTGATCTTCGTGCGCGTCTTCAGCCGCCCGCCGGGGAACGGCCGCCCCGTGGGCATCGAATGGGGCTTCTTCGTCGCCTTCGTCGCCGCCGGCCTGCTCGGCTACGCCGGCTGGCGCATGCGCGCCTCGGGTCGCCCGGAACCGCCCTTGCGGCGCTCGCGCTCGCCCCGCCCCCGCGCCGGCGCCGAGCACGCGCCGGGACCCGCAGAGGGCGAGCGTGCGCCGACGCCCGCCGGCGAGGCGGACCCGACGGAAGCGCTCCGCGCGCGTGAGCGGCGTGAGCCGCGGGGAGCCTCTGGCGCCGCGCGATGGCGAGGCCCTCGCCGCGCCGGTGGGCGCGCGGCGGCGCCCAGCGACCGCTGCTGCACGCGAACGGGCGGCGCGCCGCCCACCCGCTCCCCCCGCCCCCGCCGCCCAACCCGACCAGCTGTCTTTCGAGGATCCGCCCGCGGGCGGCGAGTGAGCCTCTCGCCGCCCGGCCGCGGCGGGCGCATATCATTGCGCTGGAAATGAACGTCCAAGCACCCTCGGCGCCGGCCTCAGTCGCAGAACTGGGCGAGGGCCTGCGCGGGGTGGGCTACCTCCCGGGCGAGTCCACCTCGCTCGTCTCGTTCCTCGCCACCAAGCTCGGCAAGCCGGTGCTCGTCGAGGGGCCCGCAGGCGTGGGCAAGACCGAGCTCGCGAAGGCGCTCTCCCGCTACCTCGACCGCCCGCTCGTGCGCCTGCAGTGCTACGAGGGCCTCGACGAGGCGAAGGCGCTGTACGAGTGGAACTACCGCAAGCAGCTGCTGCGCATCCAGGCGGAGGCTTCGGACACGGGCTGGGAGGCGGTCCAAGAGGACATCTTCGGCGAGGAGTTCCTGCTCCAGCGCCCGCTGATGACCGCCATCGCCTCCGAGGAGCCGGTGGTGCTGCTGATCGACGAGATCGACAAGACCGACCAGGAGTTCGAGGCGATGCTGCTCGAGGTGCTCTCGGAGTTCCAGATCTCGATCCCCGAGCTCGGGCGCGTCGAGTCGCGCACGCACCCGATCGTGCTGCTCACCTCGAACAACTCGCGCGAGCTCACCGAGGCGCTCAAGCGCCGCTGCCTGTACCTGTGGCTCGACTACCCCACGCTCGAGCACGAGCTCGAGATCGTGCGCCTGCATTCGCCCGAGCTGCCGGAGACGGTTGCTCGCCGGCTGGTGGAGGTGATCGGGATGGTGCGCGAGCTCGATCTCAAGAAGCCGCCCTCGATCGCCGAGTCGATCGACTGGGCGCGCTCCCTGCTGCTGCTCGGCGTGGAGGACATCGACGCGGACACGTTCACCGCGACGATGTCGGTGATCGTCAAGCACCGCACGGACATGGACATCGTCGCCGAGCGCGTGGGCCTGAAGCTGTCCTCGCCCGCCGATGTCGCCTGAGCAGCGCCTGCACGGGCTGCCCGCGCGGATACTCGAATTCGGCGAAGAGCTGCGCCGCGAAGGCGTCGCCGTGGGCACCTCGGAGATGCTCGACGCCTTCGAGGTCCTCGACGAGGTCAGCTGGATCGAGCAGGACGACTTCCGCGAGGCGCTCGCGGCGACGCTCGCCAAGAGCCAGGAGGACCGGCGCGTGTTCGAGCTCGTGTTCGAGCGCTTCTTCTTCCGCGCCGTCGAGCTCGCCGCCGCGCGCGAGGGTGTGCGCGAGGGCAGCCACGAGGAGCTCGGCGAGCTCTCGGCGGATGAGCTCGAGGCGCTGCGCGAGCAGATCGCCGCCGCGCTCCGCGACGGCTCGGAGTCGGCGATGCGCGACCTCGCGCGCATGGCGATCGCCGCGTTCGCGCGCCGCCAGGAGGGCTCCGGTGTGATCGGCGTGGACGTGCAGCGCATCCGCCGGGCGCTCGGTCTGCGCGCCGAGCCCCAGCCCGAGCTCGCCGAGGGCGACCCGCGGCGCGAGGGCCTGCCGCGCGACGCGCTGCGCCGCTTCGAGGCGCTGCTGCGCCGCGAGCTCGAACGCGCGCAGATCGAGCGCACCGGCGACCTCCCCCCCGCGCGCCCGCTCGGCGAACTCGATCGCGCCCTGCCCTCGGGCCCGCTCGCCGACCTCGCCGCCGTCCACCGCGTCGTCGCGCAGCTGCGCCGCCGCCTCGCCACCCAGGGGCTCCAGGCCCGCGGGCACCGCCGTCACGCCCATGTCGACGTGCGGCGCACGATCCGCGCCTCGCTGCAGACCGGCGGCGTGCCGGTGGTGCTCAAGTTCCGCCCCAAGCGCCCCCGCCGCCCTGAGATCTTCGTGCTGTGCGATGTCTCCACGAGCGTCACCTCGGCGTCGGTGTTCTTCCTGTCGGTGCTGCACGCGCTGCACGACACGTTCCGCAAGATGCGCTCGTTCGTGTTCATCGAGCGCATCTCCGAGGTCACCGACATCTTCGAACACGAGCGCAACTTCAAGACCGTCAGCGAACGGATCTCCTCGGACGCCGGCGTGGCGGACATCTCCGGATACACCGACTACGGGCGCGTGTGGTCGGAGTTCCTCACGCAGGTGGAGGACGAGCTGCACCCGCGCGCCACCGTCATCGTCCTGGGCGATGCGCGCACGAACGGGCGCGACCCCCGTGCCGACGCCTTCGCGCAGGTCGCCGCGCGCGCAGGCCGCACGTTCTGGCTCAACCCCGAGCCGCGGCTGTACTGGAACTACGGAGACTCGGTGATCGCAGCCTACGAGGAGTACTGCACCGCCTTCGAGTGCTGGACCACCGCCCAGCTCGAGGACTTCGTGCGCGCGCTCACGCGGCCCGTGATCAGCGCCTGAGGCGGCCACCCGGCAGGCGCGGCGGTGCTCCCCGGGTAGAGAGCGAGCATGTAGGTGAGCGGGACCTCGTCGTCGATCTCCGGGAGCGGCCCGGAGGCCGGGCTGCGCGATAGCATCACGAGCAGAGCTCACACCAGGGGTGCTGGCGGGAAGGCCGGCTGAGATGGCGCACGGGAAGCGATTCCCCCGGCGCCGACCCTTAGAACCTGTGGGGTAATGCCCGCGAAGGGAGCGACGTGCCCACCGACCTCGAGCCTCACGCCCAGCCGCCCGCCGTAGAGGCGCCGGCCGGAGCGGCGGTCCGCCTGCACGGCGTCGGGCGCACGTACGCCGGTGCCAGCGGGCCCGTGGAGGCGCTCGCAGAGGTGTCGCTGCACGCCGGCGAGGGGGAGCTCGTCGCGGTCGTCGGACCGAGCGGCTGCGGCAAGAGCACGCTGCTCGAGATCGTGTGCGGCCTGCAGCAGCCCGACCGCGGCACGGTGAGCTCGGCGCCCGCCGTGCTGATGCCCCAGCGCGACCTGCTGCTGCCGTGGCTGAGCGCGCTCGACAACGCCGCGCTCTCCCTGCGCATCGCCGGTCTGCGGCGCGCCGCCGCGCGCTCCCGCGCCGCCGCGCTGTTCGCCGAGCTCGGGCTCGAGGACTTCGAGGGCGCGCACCCCGACGAGCTGTCCGGCGGCATGCGCCAGCGCGTCGCCTTCCTGCGCACGCTGCTCTCCGGCAAGCCCGTGCTGTGCCTCGACGAGCCGTTCGGCGCGCTCGACGCGATCACCCGCGCCGAGATGCAGGAGTGGCTGGCGGGAACGCTCGCGCGCGAGCCGCGCACGGTGCTGCTCGTGACACACGACGTCGAGGAGGCGATCCTGCTCGCCGACAGGGTGCTCGTGCTCACGCCGCGGCCCGCCCGCGTCGTCGCCGAGCTCGCCGTGCCCGCCCCGCGGCCGCGGGAGCGCACCGCCGAGGACATCATCGCCCTGCGCGAGCGTGCGCTGCGCGCCCTCGCAGGCGCGCGCTCGGACGCCTGCGCTCCCGTCGGGACGGCGCGATGAGGGGCGCGCGGCGGATCCTCCCCGCGGCGGCTCTCGCCGCCGCGCTGCTCGCGGCGTGGGAGCTGTACGTGGACCTCGCGGGCGTCGAAGAACAGGTGCTGCCGGCGCCGCACGCGGTAGCCGCGACGCTGTGGGACGACCGCAGCCTCGTGGGGCACAACTTCCTGCTCACCGCGCAGGAGGTGCTGCTCGGACTCGCGCTCGCGCTCGCCGTGGGCTTCGCGCTCGCCGTCGCAATCCATATGGTGCCGCTCGTGCGCCGTGCGCTCTACCCGCTGCTCGTCGGCTCGCAGGCGATCCCCGTGCCCGTCATCGGCGTGCTGCTCGTGTTCTGGTGGGGCTTCGGGATGTTCCCCAAGCTGCTCGTCATCGCCCTCATCTGCTTCTTCCCGATCGTCGTCACCACAGTCGACGGGCTCGCCTCGGTGGACCCCGAGCAGCCGAAGCTGCTGCGTACGCTCGACGCCTCGCGCTGGCAGTCGTTCCGCTTCGCCGAGCTGCCCGCGGCGCTGCCGGCGGCGCTCAGCGGCGCGCGGATCGCGCTCGCCGTGGGCGTGATCGGGGCGTTCATCGCGGAGACGACGACGCCGAGCACCGGCGCCTACCCGGGGCTCGGCCGCGAGATCCTGAGCGACATCAACTTCCAGACCGCCCGCGCGTATGCGGGCACGGCGGTGCTGTTCGCGTTCGCGATCGCCTGCTTCTACGCCCTCGCGCTCGCCGAGCGCAGGCTCGCGCCGTGGCGCGCACGGCGGCCGGGAGAGCTCGCTCGATGAGGTTCCGTGGGGCGCGCCGGCTGGTGCTCGGCGCCATCGCGCTCACCTGCGCCGCGGCGCTCGCGGGCTGCGGTGAAAAGCAGGACGTGCTGAGCGGCCAGGGCGGCGCCAAGCAGATGACCGTGATGCTCGACTTCTTCCCGAACGCCGACCACGCCGCGCTGTACTCGGCGATCGCCCACGGCGACTTCCGCGCGGTGGGTCTCGACGTGCGCCCCGAGACGCCCGCCGACCCCTCCGAACCGCTGAAGCTGCTCGCCGCGGGCAAGGTCGACATGGCGATCTCCTACGAGCCCGAGCTGCTGCTCGCGCGCGACCACGGCCTGCGCGTGCTCTCGATCGCCGCGCTCGTGCAGCGGCCCCTCACGTCGATCATCGCGCTGCCCGCCAGCCACGTGACGAGCGTGGCGAGCCTCGCGGGCAAGCGCGTGGGCACCGCCGGCATCGCCTACCAGGCCGCCTACCTGCGAACCGCGCTGGCGCACGCGGGCGTGGACCCGGCGAAGGTGCACGAAGTGAACGTCGGCTTCAACCTGATCCCGGCGATGCTGTCCCATCAGGTGGCTGCCACGCTCGGCGGCTTCTGGAACTACGAGGCGATCCAGCTGCGGATGATGCACAAGCGCCCGCTCGTCATCCCCGTCGACCGCGCGGGGGTGCCCTCCTACGACGAGCTCGTGCTCGTCGTGCGCGAAGACGAGGCGCACAAGGACGGCCAGGACCTGCGCGCCTTCCTGCAGGCCCTCACCCGGGGACAGCAGGAGGTTCGCGCCGACCCCAAGGCCGCCGCCGCGCTCGTCGTGCACGCCAACCCGTCGCTCGAACAGCGCCTTCAGGAAGCGTCGATCCGCCTGACGCTGCCCGCCACGCAGCCGTCTGACCCGAACAAGCCCTATGGCTGGCAGGACCCCGGCAGGTGGGCGAGCTTCGGCAGCTGGATGTACGTGCACGGGCTGCTCAGCAGCAACCCCGGCTCCTCGGGCCTGCCGCCCTTCACCAACGAGTTCCTCCCGGGCCAGGGAATCTAGGAAGATAGGGCGATGACGAACGTGGCGCTGCTCACCGGTGGAGGCGACTGCCCCGGGCTCAACGGCGTCATCCGCGCGGTCGTCCGCCGCGGCCTCGCCGAAGGCGGCCACTCGTTCGTCGGCTTCCGCTACGGCTGGGCGGGCGTGCTGCGCGACCACGCGATGGAGCTCACGCTCGAGAGCACAACCGGGATCCTCCCGCGCGGCGGCACGATCCTCGGCACCTCGCGCACGAACCCCTACGCCGACGGCAGCGACGGCACCGCGCTCGTGCGGCGCACGCTCGAGAGCCGCGGAGTCGACGTCCTGATCCCGATCGGCGGGGAGGACACGCTCGGGGTGGCGCTGCGCCTGCACGAAGAGGGCGTGCCCGTCGTGGGGGTGCCGAAGACGATCGACAACGACCTCGGCGGCACCGACGTCACCTTCGGCTTCCAGACGGCGGTGCAGATCGTCACCGACGCCGTCGACCGGCTGCACACCACCGCCGAGTCGCACGACCGCGTGATGGTGGTCGAGGTGATGGGCCGGCACGCCGGCTGGATCGCCACCCACGGCGGCCTCGCGGGCGGCGCCGACGCGATCCTCGTGCCCGAGCGCCCGTTCGACATCGACGAGGTGGTGGCGCACCTGCGCCGCCGCCACGCCCGCGGGCGCAGCTTCTCGATCGTCGTCGTCGCCGAGGGCGCCACGCCGCGCGAGGGAACCCTGCAGACGCGCCCCGACACCGGCACCGATGCCTTCGGACACGCGCGGCTGGGCGGCATCGGCGTGACGCTCGAGGGCGAGATCGAGCGCCGCACCGGTTTCGAGACGCGCGTCACGATCCTCGGTCACGTGCAGCGGGGCGGCACCCCCGTCGCCTTCGACCGCGTGCTCGCCACCCGCTTCGGCGTGGCGGCGATGGACGCCGCCGCCGGCGGGCGCCTCGGCACGATGGTGGGGCTGCGCGGCACCGACATCGTCGAGGTTCCGCTCGCCGAGGCCCTGCGCGAGCCGAAGCTGCTCGACCCCGCGCTGTACGAGACCGCCGAGCTGTTCTTCGGCTAGGCGAGCCGCCAGTAGCGGCTCACCTGCTCGCGCGCGCGCTCCGCGAGCGAGCCCGGCTCGGGGTCCTGGGCGGGGGCCGGCGCGTCGCCCTCCCCCGCGAGGGCGGGCAGCAGCTCGCAGACGCAGTCGGCGAGCACCTCGCGGTTGTAGCCGCCCTCGAGCACGACGCCCACGGGCACCTCCCAGGCCCGCGCGCGGTCGCGCACGAGGCGCGCCATCGCCGCGAACGAGCCCGTCTGCAGGCTGCAGTTGGCGAGCGGGTCCGCCGCGTGCGCGTCGAAGCCCGCCGAGACGAGCACGAGCTGGGGACGGAAGGCGTCCGCCACGGGGAGCACGACGTGGTGCAGCAGCGCGAGCCACTCCGGCTCCTGTGAGCCCGCCCGCACCGGCAGGTTGATCGTGTAGCCCTCGCCCGCATCGCTGCCCGCGTCGCTGAGCGGGCCGGTGCCGGGGTACAGGCCCGCCTCGTGGATGCACGCGAACAGCACGTCGGCGCGGCGGCGGAAGATCTCGGCGGTGCCGTTGCCCGCGTGCACGTCCCAGTCGAGCACGAGCACGCGCTCGAGCCCGTGCTCCGCCATCGCCTCGGCGGCGGCGATGGCGACGTTGTTGAACAGGCAGAAGCCCATCGCCCTCGCCGCTTCGGCATGGTGCCCGGAGGGGCGCACGCCGCAGAAGGCCACCTCGCTCTCGCCCGCCAGGAGCGCCCGCACCATCTCGCACGCGCCCCCCGCGGCGTGCAGCGCCGCCCGGAAGGAGGGCTCGCCGACGTACGTGTCGGCGTCGATCGCCCCGCCCCCGCCGGCGCACAGCTCCCTGATGTGCGCTACGTGCGCGGGCGCGTGCACGAGCTCGAGCCGCGACTCCTCGGCAGCCGGCGCCGCACGCCGCTCCCAGCCGAGCCAGTCGCGCGCGCCGAGCGCCGCCTCCAGCGATATGAGCCGCTCGGGCGTGTCCGGGTGGCCGGGCGAGTGCACGCGCGGGTCGTGCTCCAGGCACGCGGCGTGGCTGAAGTACAGGCCGGGCGTCACGGCGTCACCCCCATCGTGGTTCACTGCGGGCAGACACTATGGCGAACGCGACGGCAGGCGGCGAGATGCGGGCGATGGTGTTCGCGCGGGTCGGCGAGCCGCTCGAGGAGCGCCGGCTGCCGATCCCGCGCCCGGGGCCGGGGCAGCTCCTGATCGAGGTGCACGCGTGCGGGGTCTGCCGCACGGACCTGCACCTGCTCGACGGGGAGGTCGAGATCGCCTCCCCGCCGCGGGTGCTCGGCCACCAGATCGTCGGCACCGTGCTCGAGCGCGGCGGACCCGCCGCGACGCCCGCACTCGGCGGCGGCGAGGACGCCGTGCCGGTGGAGGTGGGGGCGCGCGTGGGCGTGCCCTGGCTCGGATGGACGTGCGGCGAATGCGAGTACTGCACCAGCGGGCGGGAGAACCTCTGCCCCCGCGCGCGCTTCACCGGGCGGGACATCGACGGCGGCATGGCGCAGTACACGGTGGCGGACGCGCGCTACTGCTTCCCGCTCCCCGCCTCGTATCCCGACCACCAGGCGGCGCCGCTGCTGTGTGCGGGCCTGATCGGCTACCGCTCGCTGCGGATGTGCGGCGAGGCGGAGCGCCTCGGCCTGTACGGCTTCGGCGCCGCCGCCCACATCCTCGCGCAGGTGGCGCGCTGGCAGGGACGCAGCGTGTTCGCGTTCACGCGCGCGGGCGACGAGGCGGCGCAGGCGCTCGCGCTCGAGCTCGGTGCGGAGTGGGCGGGCGCCTCCGAGGCGCAGCCGCCGCAGCCGCTCGACGCAGCCATCATCTTCGCCCCCGCCGGGCCGCTCGTCCCCATCGCCCTGCGCGCGCTCGCGCCGGGCGGGACGGTCGTGTGCGGGGGCATCCACATGAGCGACATCCCCTCCTTCCCCTACGAGATCCTGTGGGAGGAGCGAGCGGTGCGCTCGGTCGCCAACCTCACGCGAAGGGATGCGCGGGAGATGCTCGAGCTCGCCCCGCGCGTGCCGGTGCGCACGCACGTCACCACCTACCCGCTCGAGGACGCCCAGCGCGCGCTCGAGGATCTGCGCGCGGGACGTTTCACGGGCGCCGCCGTGATCGTCCCATGAGCGCCGCCCCACGTCGAGGCGCCGACCGCGCCGCCCGCGCTCCGGCATCGACGAGCCATTGGAACAGTTCCATGAGAGCGCTCTCATGTATGGTCCACGGCGCCTCACGGGGGGAAGGAACGCAATGACGGAAGGCAGTTCGAAGGCGAAGTGGATGCGGGGTCCCTCCACGCCGCTTCGCGGGGCGCTCCTGGGCCTCCTGCTCGAGCGCCCGGGGCACGGAGGCGACCTCGCCAACCGCCTCGCCGTGCGGCTCGGCGAGACGTGGCGCGTCGACACCAACGACGTCTACCGCCTGCTCGAGCAGCTCGAGCGCACCGGCCTCGCACGCTCGCGCGAGCAGCCCAAGCGCGGTGACGGCGGCCGCACCCATCTCGTCTACCACCCCACCGCCGCGAGCTCGCGCGCGCTGTCGCAGTGGATGGAGACACTGCTCCCGCGCGAGCCGGTGCGCCTCGGCCTCCAGGCGAAGCTGTCGGTGGCGCGCAGAGAGGATGCGCCGCGGCTGCTGCGGGCGCTCGACGCCTATGAACGCGAGTGCCTGGTGCTCGCGCAGCTCGTGCGGCCGGACCGGCGAGCGGGCTCGTGGACAGCGCTGTGCATCGACTCCACGCGCGACGGCGTGCACGCGCAGCTGCGCGCCGACGCCGACTGGGCGGCGCGAACGCGCAGGCGGATCCACGGCTTCCTCGCATCCGCGCCGGGGACGCCGCGGGCCCCCACCGCGCCCCCCCGTGCGCGCCCGCGCCCGCTCAGCGTGGGGTGAGCCGCTCGTCGAGCTCGGCGCCTACGGCGCTGCTCGGCGCGCTCCGGCGCGAGCGCTCCTCCGAATCGGGGTGCGCGGGGGTGAAGCCCGGTAGCTCGAGCTCGATGCGGGCGCCGCCCTCGGGCGATTCCGACGCCCGCACCCAGCCGCCGTGGGCGTCGGCGATGGCGTGCACGATGGCGAGCCCGAGGCCGGTGCCGCCCGAGCGGCGGCTGCGGGCGTAGTCGGTGCGATAGAAGCGGTGGAACACGCGCTCGCGCTCGTCCGCCGGGATCCCCGGGCCGTCGTCCTCGACGAGGAAGCGGACGCGTTCCCCGGGCGCGACCTCCACGCGCAGCCGCACCAGGCCCGTGTGCGGCACCGTGTGGTCGATCGCGTTCGCAACCAGGTTGCGCAGCGCCTGGGCGAGCCGGTCGGGATCGGCACGGAGCGTCCCGGCGGGCACCGCCCCGAGCTCGAACCGGCGGTCGGCGATCAGGCTCACGCCGTCCCACAGCTCCGCGACGTAGGCACGCAGCGAGATCCAGTCGACCCGCAGGAACTCGGTCTGCTCGGTCTTCGCGAGCAGCAGCAGGTCATCCACGAGGCGGCTGATGCGCGCGATCTCGGCACCCACGAGCCGCTCCACCCGCCGCACCTCCTCGGCGCTCGGCTCGGGCTGGGAGGCGAGCACTTCGAGCTGGCCGCGGATGACCGTGAGCGGCGTGCGCAGCTCGTGCGACGCGTCCGCGACGAACGCACGCTGTCCCGCGAAGGCGTCCGTGAGGCGGTCGAGCATGTGGTTGAAGGCGTCGGCGAGCACCCTCACCTCCTCGCCCTCGCGGCCCGCGGCGCGGATGCGCGGATGCAGATCGCCCGCGTCGACGCGCGCGGCGACGGCAGCCATCCGCCGCAGCGGCCGGGACACGCCCGTCCCGATCAGGTAGGAGGCGATCAGCGCGCCGGCGAGCGCGAGCAGCCCGGCGAGGACGAACGCACGCGCGACTCCGTGCTGGGCCTGTTTGACCGTCGCCAGCGGCTCCCCCACGCCCACCGTCACCGGCTGCCCGGCTGCCGGGGACGTGCGCCAACGACCTTCAGCAGGCGCACCTCGCCGACGTCGCCGAGCGTCACCGTCGAGTAGCCGGTGGGCGAGCTCAGCAGGTGCGACGACAGCTGGTTCTCGTGCTGCTGTTCGGCGATCGTCTCGTGGTTGTCGGGGGCCTTTGCCGCGAACAGCTCGGGCCGGTTCGTGCGCGTGCCCACCCCCGGGATCTGCACGAACAGGAGCGTGGAGGCGGCGCCGAAGGGCTGGTCGCGGACGTAGGAGTCGGCGGTCGAGGCGAGCTCGTCAGAGCCCTTGTCGTGCGCCGAGGCGAGCGTGGCTGCGAGCTCGTGCGCATCGCCGCGCAGCTCCTGGTCGATCTGGTGGCGCAGGTCGGTGGCGGTGCCGCGGTAGACCGCGACGAACGCAACCGCGGTGCAGACGAGGATGACAACCGCCACCCATGCCGCCAGGCGCCAGCGCAGGCCGCTCGGCCGCAGGCGTCTGCGCGGCCGGGACACGCTCAGCTCGCCGCGCCGAGACGGTAGCCCACGGCGCGCACTGTGAAGATCGGCGCGGGCTCCTCGGACGTGCCGAGCTTGCGTCGCAGGTACCCCACGTACACATCGACGACGTTCGTCGCGGGGTCGTGCTCGTAGCCCCACACGGAGCTGAGGATCTGATCGCGGGAGACCACCTGGCCGTGGTGGCGCATGAGGAACACGAGCAGCTCGAACTCGGTCGTCGAGAGGGCTATCTGGCGCTCGCCGCGTCGTACCTTGCGCGTGAGCAGGTCCACCTCGATGTCCTCGGCGGAGAGCGTGCTCGATGACACCTGCGCGATCACGCGCAGCTGCGCGCGCACGCGCGCGACGAGCTCCGCCATCGAGAACGGCTTGACGAGGTAGTCGACGGCGCCCGCCTCGAGCCCCGCCACGCGATCCTCGATCTCCCCGCGCGCCGTGAGCACGATCACCGGCAGCGTCGGCAGGGCGGTGCGCACGCTGGCGAGTATCTCCAGGCCGCTGCGACCGGGCAGCATCAGGTCGAGCACGATCGCGTCGAACTCGCCTTTGAGCGCAAGGCGCTCTCCCTCGACGCCATCGAGGGCGGTATCCACCGAGAAGCCCTCCGCCTCGAGCCCGCGGCGCACGAAGTCGACGATGCCCGGCTCGTCCTCGATCACGAGCACGCGGCCCGGTACGAGCGCCTGCTCGGCGGGCGCGTCCGTCGTGGACGCAGCCCCCGCCTTCTCATGCGGATTCGCCGTAGACGCCATCGCACAAGCATAGGACTCGGCGCCCGCCCCGTTTTTCCTCTCTCGGCTTTGCATGAGGTTTCTCACCGAGGTGTTAGCCGCTACTTAGCAACATGGAGACACTGGTCATATGGCTTCGCGCCGGCAGACACCACCCCTGCGCTCACCGCGCAGCGCTCGCGCGCGTCCGCTTCGACGCGCCGCGCAGCTCCCCGCGACCGGCGACGCGCCGGTCGTAGGCGCGTCCCCGTCGGGCGAGACGAGGGCTGCGTGCTCGACGCGCGGCGCGTCCCTCGCCGAGCGCCTGCTCGGCGGCGGCACCACCGGCAACGAGCGTCTCACCGCGGCAGCGGGGGCGGTGCTGTTCGTGCTGCTCGCCGTTCTCGGTGTGACGATCGTGCGCCTGCAGCCGCTGCTCAACGTGCACCTGTTCGTGGGAATGCTGCTCGTGCCCCCCGTGCTGCTGAAGATGGGAAGCACCGGATACCGCTTCGCCCGCTACTACACGGGAGCGGACGCCTACCGGCGCAAGGGGCCGCCGCCGGCAGCGATGCGGGCGCTCGCGCCGCTCGTCGTGCTCACAACGGTGATCGTGTTCGCCAGCGGCGTCGCGCTGCTCCTGATCGGCCCCTCCTCGCGCTCGGCGCTGCTGCCGGTGCACAAGGTGAGCTTCATCGCGTGGCTCGTGTTCACGGGCCTGCACGTCCTCGGCCACCTGCCCGGGCTCGCCGCGCCGCTGCGCGCCGACTACGGCGGGATCGGCGGCGGCGATCTCAACGGGCGAGCAGGGCGTGCGATCGCGCTGTCCGGAGCGCTCGTCGCCGGGGTGGTGCTCGCCATCCTCGTGGTGCCCGAGTTCGCGCCGTGGGTGCACTCGATGTCGATCCTCCACCACGACGGCTAGGCGACATGCGCGACCACAACCACACCTCCCACACACGCGACGCCGCCCTCTACCAGCTGAGCCGCATCAACCGCTGGATGGTGGCGGGGAGCGTGGTGCTCACCGGCGTGTTCGCCGAGGTCGCCGCACACGCGTTCCCCGGCAAGTCCGCCAAGTCGAGCACGGCTGCCAAACACGGCGCGAGCTCGAGCAGCTCGAAGGAATCCTCCGGCGGGGCGAGCGAAAAACCCCTCGCGGCCCCCTCGCAGGCGCCGCAGGCGAGCGAATCGAACGCCCAGGAAGCGGCGCCCTCGCAGGAATCGGCGCCCCCGCAGGAATCGGCTCCGCCGAGCGAACCGGCTGTTCCGGAAAGCGCCGGCGAAGCGCCGCGGGAATCGGCGCCCGAACCCGCGCCCTCGGAACCGGCGCCGCAGCAGGAACCCGCCCCCGAAGCGTCGGGGCCCGTCATATCGGGGGGCTCCTGAGATGACAGCGCCACAGCAGGACGGCGGCGAGCTCGGCGCGGCGGCCTGGGAGGCGCTCGGGACGACCGTCGTGCTACGCGTCACACGCCCGGGCAGCCTTGCGCGCGCCCGCGCCGCGGTGGAGCGCGAGCTCGCAGCGATCGACCGCGCGTGCAGCCGCTTCCGGCCGGACTCGGAGCTCTCGCGCGTGAACGATGCGGGCGGGCGCTGGGTGCGGGTGGACCCGTTGTTGCTGGCGGCACTCGAGCTCGGGCTGCGCGCGGCGGCGCTGACGGGCGGCGACGTGGACCCGACGATCGGCAGAGCGCTGCAGGTTGCAGGCTACGACCGCGACTGGAGCCTGCTCGAGCCGGCGGCGGGCAGGCCGCTCGGCGCGCCGACGGTGACGGTGCAGGTGCGCTCGGGCTGGCGGGCGATCGAGATCGACCGCGCGAGCGCGTCGGTGCGCGTGCCCGCGCCGATCCGCCTCGACCTCGGTGCCACGGCGAAAGCGTGGGCAGCGGACCGCGCGGCTGCGGCGGCGGCGGCGTGCGGCTGCGGCGCGCTCGTGGGCGTCGGCGGCGACATCGCCACCGCGGGCGCCGCACCGACGGGCGGCTGGCGCATTCGCGTCACCGACGACCACCGCAGCGACGCCTCGGCACCCGGCCAGACGGTGACGGTCCACTCGGGCGGACTCGCCACCTCGAGCACGGCGGTGCGGCGCTGGAGCCACCGCGGGGAGACGATGCACCACATCATCGACCCCGCCACGGGGGCGCCCACGCGCGGCCCATGGCGCACGGTGAGCGCCGCCGCGGGCGACTGCGCGGACGCGAACATCGCAACAACCGCCGCGCTCGTGAAGGGCGCCCACGCTCCCGCGTGGCTCGCCGCGCAGGCGCTGCCGGCACGCCTCGTCGACGAGCGGGGAGACGTGCTTGCGCTGGGCGGCTGGCCCGCCGAGGGCGAGGATGCTCGCTCCTCGCGCGAGAGGACCGCCGCAGCCGATGAGAGAGTGTCTCGCAGGATGAGCGTCGTGCTCGCGGGCGCCGGGCCCAGCGCCTACTGGTACCTGACGCGCTCGACCGGGGCGGTCTCGCTGATCCTGCTCACCGCGGCGATCGCGCTCGGTGTGGCAGACGTGCGCCGCTGGAGCTCACCGCGCTGGCCGCGCTTCATCATCGACGGCGTGCACCGCAACGTGTCGCTGCTCGCGATGGCGTTCCTCGCGGTCCACATCCTCACGTCCCTACTCGACAGCTTCGCGCCGATCTCGCTCGTCAACGCGTTCATCCCGTTCACGGGCTCCTACCGGCCGTTCTGGCTGGGGCTCGGCGCGCTCTCGTTCGACCTGCTGCTCGCGGTGACGATCACCAGCCTGATGCGCCAGCGCATCGGTTATCAGGGCTGGCGCGCGGTGCACTGGCTCACGTATGCGAGCTGGCCGATCGCGCTCGTCCACGGCTTCGGGACGGGAAGCGACGTGAAGGACACGTGGCTGCTGGCTATCAGCATCGCCTGCCTGCTCGTGGTGCTCGCCGCGGTGCTCGCCCGCGTCATCTCCGGCTGGCCGGCGAACGTGCGCGGCCGCGGCGCCGCGCTCGGAGGGGCGGGCGCGTTCTCGCTGTTCCTCGTGCTGTGGCTGCCGAGCGGCCCGCTCGGCTCCGAATGGGCCCGCCGCTCGGGTACCCCGACGAGCCTGCTCGGCCACTCCCACGCCTCGAGCACGCACGGGAGCGGGCGATGAGCGGCACGCTCGCCCCGCGTGAGGAGGCGGCCGCGCCCGCCGAAGAGATCGGCGCGGCGTCGCTCCCGCGCGTGCTCGCGGGCATCCCCGAGGAGGGGACGATGACGCTCGCCGAACACCTCGACGTGCATGGGCCCGCTCCCGTCGGCCCGCGCGGGCGCCGCCGCGACCGCGGGCACGGCGAGGCGCTGATCGAGGAGATCGCCGCCGCCGGCCTGCTCGGACGCGGCGGGGCGGGCTTCCCCGCTGCGACGAAGATGCGTGCGGTGGCGGGCGCGCGGGGACGCGCCGTCGTCGTCGTCAACGGCGCCGAGGGCGAGCCCGCGAGCCTCAAGGACCACACGCTGCTCGAGCTCGTCCCGCACCTGGTTCTCGACGGTGCCGCCATCGCCGCCGAAGCGGTGGGCGCCGACGAGGTGATCGTGGCTGCCTGCGAGTTCGCCGACGCCGGTCTGGACGGCATCGCGGCGGCGATCGAGGAACGCGAGGCGGCGTACGGGCGCGAGCGCGGGACGCCGCAGATCCGCCTGGTGGTGGTGCCGGGCCACTACGTCGCCGGCCAGGAGTCGGCGCTCGTCAACTTCTTGGGCGGCGGCCCCGCCAAGCCGACGTTCACGCCCCCGCTGCCCTTCGAACAGGGAGTCGGCCGCCGGCCGACGCTCATCAACAACGTCGAGACGCTCGCCCACGTCGCGCTGATCGCCCGCCACGGGGCGGGCTGGTTCCGCGCGCTCGGCACCGCCTCGCAGCCGGGCTCGGCGCTCGTGACGCTGTCGGGCCCGGTGAACCACCCGGGCGTCTACGAGATCGAGCATGGCGCATCGCTCGCTTCACTGATCGAAGCCGGCGGAGGCGCCACGGCGCGGCTGCGCGGGGCGCTGATCGGCGGCTACGCGGGCAGCTGGATCGGCGCCGAGCGACTGTCGGCTGTGGCGCTCTCCAACGAACATCTCGCCCCCCACGGCGCGAGCCTCGGGGCGGGGGTGGTGCTGCTGCTCTCCGAGCACGCCTGCCCGGTCGCCGAAACGGTGCGCCTCGCCCGCTGGCTGGCGGGGCAGAGCACGCGGCAGTGCGGCCCCTGCGAGCACGGCCTCGGCGCAATCGCCGAGACGATCGCGCAGGTCGCGGGCGGGACCGCACGCGGGCGCCCCGGCGAGCGCCTGCAGCGGCTCGCCTCGCTCACCGCCCGGCGCGGGGCGTGCGGCCACCCCGACGGCGCCGTCAACGTCCTGCTGAGCTCGCTCGAGAACTTCCAGGTCGAGTTCGCCGACCATGCACGCCACGGGCCGTGCGACGCCTGCTCGCTCGCCCCCGAGCTGCCGCTGCCGCCGCGGCCGGTGAGCGAGGAGACGCTGCGCCGCCGGGAGGCGCGATGAGCAGCCGCGTGCGCGTCAACCCGATCGCGTGCGAGGCGCACGGGATGTGCGCCGAGCTGCTCCCCGAGCGCATCCAGCTCGACGAGTGGGGCTACCCGATCGTCGACGAGCGGCCGCTGGACGGCGAGCTCGTCGCGCACGCCACGCGGGCGGCGCAGGCCTGCCCGACGTTCGCGCTGCTCGTCGAACGCGAACGCGAGCGCGGTCGCGCGGGTAGCCGAGGCTAGCCGGGCTCGGGCCGGCGGGCGCCGAGGGCGGCGCACCACCAGGTCAGGCCCAGCCCATGTGCGCCGCCGCGAGGCCCGACCAACGCCCGTACGGGGCGAAGTACTCGCGAACCTGAGCTTCGCTCGCGCGGGCGAGCGGGTCGCCGCCGCTGAGGCGCCTGCCGACGAGCTTCAGGAAGTTGAGGTCGCCCGCGGGCAACTGGTCGTAGCGGCCCTGACCGGTGAGCGCGAGCATCTCCACCGTCCAGGCGCCGATCCCCGGGATCGCCCGCAGCCTGCGCCAGCCCGGCTCGGGATCGTCCGCGTGCAGCCGCACGCGACCGCGCGCGATCTCGCGCGCCGCCCGCACGAGCGAGAGCGCGCGCCCGCCGGAGAGGTCGAAGGACTGCAGCAACGCGGGCGCCGTGCCCGCGAGCACGCCGGGCTGCGGTAGGTCGCGCAGGCCGCCCCGCACGGGCACGGGCGTGCCGTCCCAGGCGCGCCACGAGCGCCCCAGCGCCGCGAGCATCCGCCGCTCGATGGCGGCCGCGCGCTCGTACTCGATCAGCTGCTCGCAGATCGCCCACGCGAGCGCCTCGAACGGTTCCGGGCGGCGCGTCACCCGCAGCCACGGCCGCATGCGCACCGATCGCCCGATCAGCGGGTCAGCCCTGAACTCCCTCAGGAACGGCGCGAGGTCGTCGTCGAGGCCGAGCGCGAAGCGCATCCGTGCGATCCCGTGCCTCGCCGCAACGCGGCTCGGCGCGCGCGCGCCGAACAGCACCCGGTCCGGTGACGTCTGCGCCACCCTCACGATCACGGGCACATCATCCAGGTGCAGCAGCCGCTCGAGCACGCCCCCGCGGCGGCGCGCCATGCCGTCGGCACCGGTGCGCCGGGGCAGGCGGAACGTGCTCGCGGGAGCGACCTCCTCGCGCAGCTCCACCAGCGCGCTCAGGGCTCCGCCTCTCAGCGGTCGGCGGGCGTGCCGAGCAGGTGCACGTCCACGAGCAGCGAGCGGCTGCCCACTATCTGCAGCAGGTCGATGCCGTCCTTGCGCCGCGCACGGCGTGCGCGCCGGCCGAGGCGGCGGCGAGGCGCGCGGCGGGCGAGCGCGATCGCGCGGCGCTGGCGGCGATGGACGAGGCCGAGGACGGCAGCACCTGCGAGGAAGCCCACGGCTGCCGCCTGCACGGTTCCAGGCGCGGCTGCGCCGTCGCGCGAGAGCCCCCGCGACAGCCGCGACACCGGCGGCGCCGCCGCCTCCCGCACCCGCACGGCGAGCGCCGCGGGCACCGGCGCAGCCGGCTCGCCGGCCGGGGGCGAAGGCGGCTGCGGAGCAACGCTGTGCTCGAAGGGCTCGCTCACCGCGCGAAGTGTAGAGGTCGGCTCAGACCCCATCCTCGGCGGCCGGCGAGGCGGCGGTCTGGCCCGCGGCGCCGGGGGCGAGCACCCGCTCGTACATCCGGTAGCGCTTGACGACGCGCCCGCCCATCGCCTCCATCCCGCGGTTCATCGCCGTGTTCGTCTCGAGGATCCAGCCCATCTCCCCGCCCGACTGCGGGCGTTCCGCCGCGGCGTCGAAGTGCTTTACATACAGCTGCGCGGCGACGCCCGTGTGCTGGTACTCGGGCTTCACCCCGAGGAAGCCGACGCGCACGCGGTCTGTGATGCGCCCCTTGTTGAGGAAGTGCCACCAGCCGAAGGGGAGGAGCCGCCCGTGCATACGCTCGAGCACCTGGTTGAGGTCCGGCACGGTGATCGCCATCCCCACCACCTCTCCCGTGTCTTCGCGCTCGGCGATCATGAACCAGTGCTTGTCGAAGGCGAGCTGGAGCTCCTGGGCATAGGCGTCGAGGTCCTTCTTCGAGTACGGCACGAAGTCCCAGTTCTTCGACCACGCCGAGTTGTAGACCTCGGCGAAGGCATCGAGGTCTTTGCGCAGCTGCCGGCGGCGCATCGGCCGCACACGGATGCCGTGCTCGCTCTGCACCTTCTCGGCGAGCTCGAAGATGACGGGCAGCACCTTGTCGCGGTCTGACACCTCGAGGTTCCACATCAGCAGGTCCATCGCCTTGGTCATGCCCGCCTGCTCGATCCGCTCCCGGTAGTAGGGCGGCTGCCACGGCTGGAGGATCATCGGCCGCAGCTCGTAGCCCTCGATCAGCACGCCGCTCTCGTCGTTCATCGTGAAGCTCGCAGGGCCCACGACGCGCTCCATCCCGCGCTCGGAGAGCCAGGCGGCGGCCGCGTCGAGCAGCGCCTCGACCACCTCCTGGTCGTCCTCGAACTCGATGAAGCCGAACCAGCCCCAGCGCTTGCGCTGGTAGTCGTTGAAGGCGTGGTTGATGTGGGCGCTCACGCGACCCACGACACGGCCGTCGCGCCGCGCAAGGAAGTACTCGGCGTCGCCGTGGGTGAAGAAGGCGTTCGTGCGGCGGCCGAGGAACAGGCGCCGCTCGAGCTTCAGCGGCCCTACCCACAGCGGATGGCTAGCATGCAGCCGGAAGGGCAGGGCGATGAACTGCTTGAGCTCCCGTCCGCCCGAGACCGGTGTGACAGCCACGCTCACCGGCGCGCACCCTATATGCCCACCTCGATCGACGTCTTTCAAAAGGTTCGCGGCCACGAGCGCGAAGCGATGCTGCGCGCGGGACGCGAGGCCGACCTCCTTCCCTACTTCCGCACGGTGGAGTCGCCGGCGATGCCCGTGGTGGAGATGGAGGGCCGCCCGCGGATCATGCTGGCGTCGAACAACTACCTGGGGCTCACCGGCGACGAGCGCGTGATGCAGGGCGCGCGCGACGCCCTCGCCCGCTACGGCACCGGCCTCACCGGCTCACGCCTGCTCAACGGCACGACGCCGCTGCACCTCGAGCTCGAGCGCGAGCTCGCCGAGTGGATGGACACCGAGGAGGCGATCGTCTTCACGACCGGCCACCAGGCGAACGTGGGCACGCTCGGCGCGCTGCTGAGCGCCGCCGACACGGTCGTGGTGGACTCCGCCGACCACGCCTCGATCCTCGACGGGGTGCTGCTGTCGCGGGCGAAGATGCGCCCGTTCCGGCACAACCGCATGGACAAGCTCGAGCGCGCGCTCGAGCGCGCGCAGGACGACGGCGGCGGGACGCTCGTGGTGGTGGACGGCGTGTTCTCGATGGAGGGCGACGTGGCGCCGCTCGTCGACATCACCGAGCTGTGCGCGCGCCACGGGGCACGGCTGATGGTGGACGAGGCGCACGGTGCCGGAGTGCTCGGCGCGCGTGGAGCGGGCGCCTGCGAGCTGCTCGGCGTGGAGGACCGCGTGGACCTGCGGATGGGCACGTTCTCGAAGTCGTTCGCCGCCTGCGGCGGCTTCGTTGCGGGCCCCTCCGAGGTGATCGACTACCTGCGCATCTCCTCGCGGGCGTTCCTGTTCACCGCCTCCGCCGTACCCGCGGCGCTCGGCGCCGCGCTCGCGGCGCTACGGATCGTGCGCTCGCCCGAGGGCGCGGACCTGCTCGCCGCGGTGCTCGCGAACGCGCGGCGCCTGTCGGCGGGGCTGCACGAGATCGGCTACAGCGTGCTCGTCAGCGAGCCGGTGCGGATGGGGCCCGCGGAGGATGCGCCGCTCGAGCGCGTCACCACGCCGATCGTGCCGATCCTCGTGGGCGACGACTGGAAGGCGGCGCTCCTCTGGCGCGCGCTCTACGACGCCGGCGTGTTCACGAACTGCGCGCTCCACCCCGCCGTCCCGCCCGCGGGCGCACTGCTGCGAACGAGCGTGATGGCGACCCACGACGAGGAGACGATCGACCGCTCGCTCGAGGTGTTCGCCCAGGTCAAGGAGGACTTTGAGTCCGAGCACGGACCGCTGCCGGCATCCGCCGACGACTGAGTGCACCCGCGCCGCGCCGGGGACTTGTCCAAATCTTCACAAGTCCGGCGGCCGACGAAAAAGGTCGCTTCTAGCGTACGAACCGAACGGCGCGCAGTTGACCGCGAACCCCGCGCTGGCATAGCTTCCAGGAGCGCTCTGCATGGTCGTCCTGGGGTTGAAGCTCAGACTGGCTGTCAGGTAAGAGGGGGTCAGCCGTCGGGGGTTATCCGCAAACCAGCGGGTAGTCCCTGCGCGGCGGGGCTCCGGGCGCGAACTTGGTCAACAATCGAGCATGGATGTTGCCGCCCCGGGCCTTGGTGCGGCGACGGGGAGACTGCAAAACATGAACGCGACAGCGACGATTGCCCCTGCGAGCCCGCAGTACATGCGCGCCCTCGAGCGCGCGAATCAGGTCCGTCTCGCGAGAGCCGAGCTCAAGCGCCGAGTGGCGAGCTCCGAGACCGACGTCGCAGAGGTGATCCTCGAGTGCCCGTGGGAGGCGGAGAGCATGGCCGTCGCCGACCTGCTGATGAGCCAGCGTCGCTGGGGTCAGACGCGCTGCAGGAAATTCCTCTCCCAGATCCCGATGTCGGAGAAGAAGACGATCGGGTCGATGACCGAGCGTCAGCGGCGGACGCTCGCGGCGATGCTCACCTCGGTGGAAAGGGGCCGCGCGTGGAACGCGACCCCCTGGGTAACGGACAGCCTGACGACAGCTTGAGCTGCCACCAGCCGGCGAGCATGCCGATCAGGCCGAGGCGCGGACGTACTTCCCACACGCCGCACCCGCGTTCCCCGAGATCGCTGACCGGGAGCCGCACGAACTTGTACCGGCCCGGTTCAAGACGCATTCGCTCGAGCTGCTCACGCGCTCGGCGCTCGTGGTCGGCACGGCCGGCCGCGAGCGCCTGAAGCTCGCTCACGCGGCCGGCCAGCCGGTCGCGTGAGCGCTCGAGCTGCTCGAAGCTCTGAAGCATCGGACCGCCGCCCGCCGGGGCGGGCGCGAGCTCGCCGTCGACCGGCGAGAGATGCGGGAACGTGTTGGTGACGATCGCGGACAGCTCGCCCTCGAGCTTGGCTATCTGGGCCCGCAGCGAGCGCCGCGCGCCGCGCTCGGCCTGCTCGGTGGCGGTGCGCTCGAGCTGCTGTGGAGCACCCAGCTGCGGGGCACCCAGCGCAACCCCCCACCCGGGCCGCATTCCGCGGTCATCGTGGGGCGTCTCCCGATCTACCAGCTGCTCGCGCTCGCTCACGCGCTGCTCCTCTCGCAGTACCGCAGGGCCCAGATTCTAACAGCGGGAGGCGTCCGCTTGAGCCGCGTTCACGGACGGGCAGCGCTTCCGGGGTGAGCAGCCGCCTAGGGCTGTTCGAGCGCCTCCCGGCAGCACCACAGCGCCTCCTCTGCGTAGAGCGTCGGCACCCCCGGCACCTGCACCGCGAACACCCGCAGCGTGCGGGTGCGCGAGCCGGCGGCGTGGGCCGGCGCCAGCTCCCCGAAGAGCACGGCGAGCGCGGCGGAGGCATCCGCGACGACGAGGCGGCCCGGGGACAGCGGCGGCGAGGTGGGCGGATGCCCGAGCGGCTCCCCGTCGCGGCTGATGCGAATCCCGAGCGGACCGTCGAGCTCCTCGGCGTCGAGCGCCCAGACGGGGACGCCGGTGTCGAGCAGGGCGATCAGCAGGACGTCGTCGAGCAGGCCCCCCGTGGGGAAGCCCCCGCGGAGCATCCGCTCGAGCACCGCCGCCTCGATCGGCGTGCGCTCGACATCGGGGTCGAGGCCGATGTGGCGGTAGAAGACGCGGTAGGCGGCGGGCACCGGCTCGCGCCGCAGCGCCACCGCGCGCGCGCCGCGGATGCGGCTCGACAGCGCCCGCAGCTGCGCGAGGATGTCGCCCGGCGAGTCGCCGGTGAGCGCTCCCGCGCGCTTGACGTTCACCTCGTCGACGAGCAGCCGCAGCGACGGCAGCTCTTCCTCGACCTCCCTCGCGCACCAGCCGAGCACCGGCGCGGCGGCGGGCTCGCGCGTGTCCTCGCTCACGCCCCCGGCTCCTGCCATCCCCGCGCGCGGGCCGCCGCCACGAGCTCGGCGACGCGGGCGCGTACCGTCGCCGCGCTCGAGCGCCCGAGCAGCGCCTTGCTCTGCACGGTGCCGCCCGGGTAGGCGAAGCTCACCTGCGGGCAGCTCGCCACTTTGTAGAGCGCCACGAGCGCCCCGTCGCGATCGACCCCGACGGGGAAGGTGAGGTGCTTGGTGTGGAGCAGCGAGCGCACGCCCGCCGTGCTCCCGCCGAGCGCCACCGCGGCGAAGCGCACGCCCGGATACTCGTGCACGAGCGCCTGGATGCTGCCGAGCACGTCGGCGCAGGAGCCGCCGTTGATGAACAGCGCGAGCACCACGGGGCCGTGTTCGTAGAGCTCACAGACGTTGAGCACGCCCGCGCCGCGGACGCTGCAGGCGGGCACCTTCCCCGCCCTGCCCTGGTTTGCCGCCGTTGCGATGTTGACGTCGCCGCTGGGGCCGCCGATTGCAAGCGGCGCCGCGAACGGAGGCAGCTTCGCCCCGGGCGCCACGCCGCTCGCGCCGTTGGGTTTGGTGACGATCGTGTTGATCGTGATGAGCACGAGGATCAGCAGCGCGAACAACCCCACGTAGCGCCCGTAGCGCTGCGGCGGGGGGACCCCCGGTGGCAGCGGCGCCGCCGCTCCCGCCGGCGGACGATCCTCCTGCGAGGGTCCCTCAGGTCCGCCCATGTCCAGAGCCGGACGCGCCCGAGCCGCTCGCACGGGCGACGCCGGCGCCGCGGGCGCGACGGCGGTCGGGCCCCACGAGCCCCTGCAGCAGCGCTTCCCGCGCCCGTCGCAGCCGGCCGCGCAGCTGCAGCGGCTCGTCCCGCTCGACGAGCACGAGCACGGCTGGCAGCGCGACGAGCACGCCGACGAGCGACACGCTGAGGTCGATCAGGGTGACGAGACCGAAGTCGCGGAGCATCCTGATGTCCGACAGGATCAGCACGCCGAAGCCCGCCGTCGCGGTGACGCCCGAGGCGACGACGGCGGCGCCCGTGCGGCGGTACGTGCGCCGCAGCGCGGCGAGCGTGTCGAAGCCCGCCAGGCGCTCCTGGCGGTGGCGCTCGGACAGCAGCACGCTGAACTCGGTGGAGATCGCGATCACGAGCGCCCCGAGCGTCACCGACATCGGGTTCAGCGGCACCCTCACCGCGAACAGGATCAGCGCGGACCAGCCGGTCGCCAGCACGATCGGCACGAGCGGCGTGAGCGTGCGGCGGACGTCGCCGCGGAAGGCGGCGAGCAGCACGAGCCCGACCGCGACGAGGCTCACGAGGAGCGTGAGCAGGCGGCGCAGCGGATCAGCCACCTGCGAGCCCGACTGGGCTGCGAGCACCGGCAGGCCGACGAGGCTCGCATGCACCCCCGCCGGCGGATGCAGGCTCGAGCGCATCCCTTCCACGAGCTGCTGCTGGTCCTGCAGGCTCATCGCCCGGATCCCGAAGGCGAGCGTCGCCGTGCGCCGGTCCGGCGTGATGACGTCCTGGGAGAAGTAGGGCGGGATCGCAGCGAGCAGGGCATTCACCTCCGCCTGGGAGAGGTGCGCCTGCCCGCCCTGGCCACTCTGGCCGCCAGGGCCGCTCTGGCCGCCCGCTGAGGGCGCCGAGCCCTGCGTCCCGGGCGCCTGCGCCTGCGCCTGGGTCCCGCCGGCGCCCCCCTGGAACAGGTCCGGGAGCGAGAACGCCGGGCACAGCCGGGCGCGCCCGCATCCGCGGTTCGCGCTGTAGCCGTAGCGTGCCAGCACCCGTTTCTCGAAGTTGCTCATCCATTCGAGCGTCGCCGGGCTCGTGATGTTCTTGCCCGACACCATCAGGTCGATCTCGCCCGCCACCCCGCTGGTGCGCTCGAGTTCGTCGAGCCCATGAAGCGAGGAGAGACTCTGCGGGACGAGCTTCGTCAAGATCGGTCTCGACCTTCGTCTGCGTGTCGAGTCCCCAGCCGAGCAGCGCGAGCACGAGGCCCACGCACAAGACGCGCTCCGGGCGCCGCACCGACTCGACGAGCGCCAGGCGCGAGACCAGGCGCGTGAGCGGGTTGTCGAGCAGCAGGTCGCTCGCCCCGCGCCATGCCGCCTGCACATCGCCCGCGAACCTGCCGGGCGCGCGCGCGCGGGCGCCTGCGGGCGGGCGCAAGCGCCATGCAGGCGGCGCCGACGACGAGCGCACAGGCGAGCGCGATCGCGACGCCGACGATGAGCAGCACGCCGAAGCCGCGAACCATCGGCACCGCGGAGAGGAGCAGCGCGAGCATCCCGGCGGCGCTCGCCGCGCCGGCGGTGACGATCGTCGGCCCTCCGAGCGCCGCGGCGCGCGCAATCGGCAGCGAGCGGTCGGGCGGGGCCGCCGCCGGCTCGCCCGCTGTGGGCTCCTCGGCGGCCTCCCCCACCCGCGACTGGAACTGGATGGCGTAGTCCACGGCGAGCCCCACCAGCACGGGCAGCACGGCGATCGACGCCATCGTCAGCGAGCCGCCCGCGAGCGAGAGCGCGCCGAAGGTGATCGCCGAGGCGAGCACCGCGAGCGCGAGCGGCAGCAGCCGCGGGCGCCCGCCGAAGACGAGACCGAGCGTCGCCGCCATCACCAGCAGCACCGCAACGAGCAGGAGCTCGATCGAGCTCGTGATCGCTTTGGTCAAGTCGGAGACGATGACGGGGACGCCCGTCACCATGTAGGTGCCGCCGCGGCTGAGATGCCACTGCGGCATCGTCACGGCCTTGCGGATGAGCGCGATCGTGTGGTTGCGCTGCGCTTCGCTCAGACCCGCACGCATGCGCACCGAGACGAGCGCGGAGTTGCGCGAGGGGAACAGGTAGGCGAAGCGCTGCTTGGGCGTCCCGGCGGGCTTGGTGGAGTCGAACACGAGCGCCGCGTTGAAGTTGGGGTCGGTGATGCTCGGCCGGCCGGTGAGGCCGTACTGGAGCGCGACGCTCACGAGCCCCTCCTGGAAGCGCGTGATCGTGATCTTGCTCGCCTGCTTGCCGAGGGCGCTTGCTTCGCTCGGCGAGAAGCCGCGCGCGAGCGCGGCGCGATCGACCGTCTGCTGGGCCTGGCGCGCCTGGGTCTGCGCCTGCTTCGTCTGGGTGGCGAGCTGCGCGTCGATCTGGTTGGCGGCCTCGTTGATGAACGTGCCCGGCCCGAGCACCACCTTCACCGTCCCCGCGTGCGCGATCTGCCCGCAGGGACCGCCCTGTCCGCCGGCGTGCGAGAGCTCGTTGGCGGGCATCTTGCCCGAGAGGCATTCCTCGAGGCCGAGCAGGCGCACGATGTCCGAGCTCAGCACGAGCTGCTCGAGGTTGCCCTTCACCAGCACCGCCACGGGCTCTTCGCCGAAGTTCGAGTAGTAGCGCTGCGTGTCGCGATAGGGGCTGCTCGAGCTCGATACGAAGGAGCTCGTGCTCGCGGTGGGGTGCAGCCGCAGCGCGAGCCCGGCGCCGGCGAGTGCGAGCACGGCGGCAACCGCCACGACCGTGCGAGGACGCCGCGCTGCCGCGGCGGCAAGGGACGAGAGGACCTTCGCCGCGTTCACAAGCAGAGGCTAGTGGGTGGCGGCGCCGGCCGAGCCGCCAGGACGCGGCAGTCGGGCGGCCGATGCCGCGTGCGCGGGGGGCTGACGATGCGCGCGGGGCGCAGGCCCGGGCGCGGCGCGGCGCTCGCCGCTAGTCCATCCCCAGCGGCCCGGCTGCCGCCCCGGAGAGGAACTGGCGCACGAACGGGTTTTCGGAGGCGAACAGCTCTTCGGCGGGACCCGACTCGACGATGCGCCCCTTCCACAGCAACGAGATGTGCTCGGCGACGCGGCGCGCGCTCATGATGTCGTGCGTGATCACCACATAGCAGCCGCCGTGCTCCGCATGGACTTCCTTGATGAGCTCGCACAGGAGCGCCGTGCGAACCGGGTCCAGGCCCGAGTCGGGCTCGTCGAACAGCACGATGTCGGGTTCGAGAACGAGCGCCCGCGCAAACCCCGCGCGCTTGCGCATGCCCCCGGACAGCTCGTTCGGCATCTTCGCGCCGTCTTCTCCGAGGCCCACCTCGCGCATCCGGCGGTTGACGATGTCCGCGATCTCATCCTCGCCCTTCTCGGTGTGCTGGCGCAGCGGGAAGGCGACGTTGTCGTAGAGGTTGAGCGAGCCGAACAGGGCGCCGTCCTGGAACAGCACGCCGAATTTCTTTCGCATCTCGAACAGCTCCGCGTCCGGGAGTGCGGGAACCGACTGGCCGTGCACGATCACGTCGCCCTCGTCGGGATAGAGCAGGCCGACGATGTGCTTGATGCACACCGACTTGCCAGTGCCGGACGGCCCGAGGATCATCGAGATCTGGTTTTCCGGCAGCGCCATGTTGAGGCCGCGCAGCACGTGGTTGCGCCCGAACGACTTGTGCACGTCGATGAACTCGATGGCGTCCGCCTCCTTGGCACGGCGGATCGTGCCCGTGTGGAACTCGAACTCGTCCCGCTCCGCGGCGGCGGTTTCGCTCTCGCTCACGGGCTCAGCCTCCGATCGGAGCGCGTGGATTCGCGCCCCAGAAGACCTGGGTGCCGAGCATCCCGATGACGTGTACGAGCACGATGTTGAGCACCATCGACTTCGCGGTGGCGCGGCCCACCCCGACGGGGCCGCCGCTCGCGTTGTACCCGTAGTAGCAGGCGACAAGCACGATCGCGGTGGCCATGAGCATCGCCTTGGTGAGGCTGAATAAGAAGTCCGGCGGGTTCTGGAACTGCCAGAAGATCAGCAGATACCCGCCCGAGGACACGTAGCCGATCTGCAGCACGTCGGCGATGTAGGAGGCGAGGAAGGCGACGCCCACCCCGCCGATGTACATGAACGGCAGCACCAGCCACGCCGCGAGCAGGCGCGTCGCGCCGAGGAAGGTGACGGAGTTGATGCCCATCACCTCGAGCGCGTCGATCTCGTCGGAGATGCGCATCGCGCCAAGCTCGGCGACGATGCCGGTGCCGACCTTCGCCGCCATCATGTAGCCGAACGCGTACGGGGTGATCTCGCGCAGGTCACACCACGCGCTGAACACGCCCGAGTAGGCTGGTGCGCCCTGCGCCGCGGTGAAGTAGGCGCCCTCGATCCCGCACTGCAGGCCGAGGATGAACATCAGCGTCCAGATGATCGCCGTCGAGCCGACGATCAGGATCCCGCACTGGCGCAGCGCCTCGCCGAAGAAGCGGAAGACGCGCAGGCCGAAGACGTCGCGGACGATCTCGCTCGAGAACCTCCCGATCTCCCCGGAGGACTCGAACCATTCGCGCGGTACCGCGAGCCATTCGTTCATTACTTGATCACCAGGATCGACGGGTGGGTCGCGAGCAGCGTCTGCGTGAACACGTAGTCGAAGGCGAAGATCGCGGTGAAGGTGAGGACGACGGCCTCGTTGACGGCGCGCCCCACGCCCTCGGCGCCGCCCGAGGCGGCCATGCCCTTGTAGCAGCAGACGATCGCGATGATGGCGCCGTAGATGGTGGTCTTCAGCACCGAGCCCCACAGGTCGGTGGTTGAGGCGTTGGCGAACAGCGTCGCCCAGAACGGCCCCAGCGGCTGCCCATTGACGAGCTCGGCGAGGATCCCGCCGAAGATGCCGAACAGCAGCGCGTAGATGTCGAACAGGCCGGTGACGAGCATCAGCGCGAGGAAGCGCGGCACGACGAGGTTCTTGACGGGGTCGACGCCGAGCACCTGCAGCGCGTCGAGCTCCTCGCGCACCTTGCGCGCCCCGAGATCGGCGGTGATCGCACGGCCCGCAACACCCGCGAGCACGATGGCGGTGACGTTGGGTCCGATCTCGCGTACCGCGCCGAGCACGAAGAAGCCGCCGAGGCGGTCCAGCGCTCCGAACAGCGTGAGGAAGTTGGCCGCCTGCAGTCCCGGTGCGGCGTAGCACAGGCAGACGGTGGAGATCAGCAGCGGGAACCAGCACAGCCGCAGCGCGAACAGGAACTGCGAGACGAACTCGCCGCCGTAGGGGTAGGGCGGGCGCAGGGCAGACCAGATCGTCTTGCCCGTGAGGATCATCATGTCCCCGATTTCCTCGATCAGGTTCCTGGTCGGGAAATAAGCCCGCTCGGCTACGCTGCGAACCACCTCGGCTGACCCCTCCTCGGGTTACCTCGTTGCCCGGGGAACGATACGCCATGGGCCACTGGCGTGCCAGCGCCAACCGGCGAGAGGAGCCCGGCGGGCCGGCGCCGGCGCGCGGGACCGCTGGTATGGTGGCGCGATCGTGAGGGGGAGGTGGAGAGACCTTCAACGCGCCGGCGCGCCGGAACACCGCCGGCGGCGGGGGTGGCTGCGCGCGGTGGCGCTCGTCCCGCTGGCGACGGGGCTGCTGCTCGCGGGCTGCGGTGGGGGATCCCGGCAGGACGCCCACGAAACGGCGGCGACCTACTCGATGGCGGTGGTGCACGCGCACTTCCCCGTGCGCCAGGTGATCGCCCGCCCGACCGCGATGGCGATCGTTGTGCGCAACACGGGGAGCACGACGGTGCCGAACGTCGCGGTGACGGTGGACTCGTTCAACTACGTGTCCTCGTATCCGAATCTGGCGGCGAACAAGCGCCCGATCTGGGCGGTGGAACGCGGGCCGGGGCGTGATCGCGAGCCCGCCCGTGGAGAGCGTGGAGGTGGCGAAGCCGGGGAGCGGCGGCACCGCCTACGTCAACACGTGGGCGCTCGGCGCGCTCCCGCCGCACTCCTCGCGCCTGTTCGTCTGGCACGTGATGCCGCTGAAGCCAGGGGTGCACGTCGTGCACTACCACGTCGCCGCGGGCGCGGCGGGCAAGGCGAAAGCAGAAGCGCCGCGCGGCGGGCCCGTGCACGGGACGTTCGTCGTCCACGTCGCGGGAGCGCCGCCGAGCGACCTACGTCAACCCGAACACGGGCCAAGTCCAGACGGGCTCGGGGCCGTCGCCGGCAAACCCCTAGCGCGAGCTCCCCGCCGCACGCGCCGGCGAGGCGTTTGGCCGTCTGTCCAAACGTCGGACCACGTCTTTCGCCAGGCGGTGATGTAGTTCGGCTCTGTTCGCACTACGATTGCGTCTCGCACTGCCCTCGGCGGAGCCCGCTCACGCCGCCCTTTTCCAGGAGGATTCGACCCAGCTCATGCCCAGGACCCGCCAGCAGAACGTCACCGCCGCCCAGTGGAGTGCCAACGGAACAGCGCTCGGCCCGCTCGACCTCACCTTGCCGGGCAACCAGGTGTTCGGCGAGAACGTGTTCTCCGCCGCGGTGCAGCGCCAGCGGCTCCCGAAGCACGTCTACAAGGCGCTGCAGCGCACGCTCGCCCGCGGCGAGGCGCTCGACACCTCGCTCGCGGACGCGGTGGCGGTGGCGATGAAGGACTGGGCGATGGAGAAAGGCGCCACCCACTACACGCACTGGTTCCAGCCGCTCACCGGCTCCACCGCGGAGAAGCACGACTCCTTCTACGCGCCCGCAGGCGACGGCACCGCGATCGCGGAGTTCTCGGGCAAGGAGCTGATCCAGGGCGAGCCGGACGCCTCCTCGTTCCCGACGGGCGGCATCCGCGCGACGTTCGAGGCGCGCGGCTACACCGCCTGGGACCCCACCTCGCCCGGCGTTCATCCTCGAGAACCCGAACGGCGCGCTGCTGTGCATCCCGACGGCGTTCACGTCGTGGACCGGCGAGGCGCTCGACCACAAGATCCCGCTGCTGCGCTCGATGGACGCGCTCTCGGGCGCCGCCGTGGGCGCGCTCGAGCTGCTCGGCGAGCAAGAGGCCAAGCGCGTGTTCACGACGATCGGCTGCGAGCAGGAGTACTTCCTGATCGACGAGCAGTACTACTTCGAACGGCCCGACCTGCTCACAACCGGGCGCACGCTGTTCGGCGCCAAGCCGCCCAAGGGCCACGAGCTCGACGACCACTACTTCGGCTCGATCCCCGAGCGCATCCTCGCGACGATGCTCGACACCGAGCGCGAGCTCGGCAAGCTCGGCGTGCCGGTGAAGACGCGCCACAACGAGGTGGCGCCGAACCAGTACGAGATCGCCCCCACGTTCGAGAACTCGAACGTCGGCGCCGACCACCAGATGCTGACGATGCAGATCATGCAGAACACGGCGCGCCGCTACGGGCTCGTGTGCCTGCTGCACGAGAAGCCGTACGCCGGCGTGAACGGCTCGGGCAAGCACAACAACTGGTCGATGGGCACCGACACGGGCCTGAACCTGCTCGACCCGGGCGACACGCCCCACGACAACCTGGTGTTCCTGTTCTTCTGCACCGCCGTCATCCAGGCCGTCAACAAGTACCAGGCGCTGCTCCGGGCGTCGGTCGCGGACGCCGGCCAGGACCACCGCCTGGGCGCCAACGAGGCGCCGCCGGCGATCATCTCGATCTTCCTCGGCGACGAGCTGCAGAAGGTCTACGCGGCGATCGAGACGGGCAAGGCGCAGCGCGCGAAGCCCGGATCGTTCCTGGGCCTGGGCACGCCCGTGCTGCCGGCGCTGCCGCTCCACGGCGGCGACCGCAACCGCACGAGCCCGTTCGCGTTCACCGGGCAGAAGTTCGAGTTCCGCACGCTCGGCTCGAGCTCCTCGCCGGCGTTCCCGAACACGGTCCTCAACACGATCGTCGCCGAGTCGATCGACGAGCTCGCGGGCAAGCTGCGCACGGCGCTGAAAGCCTCGGGCGCGACGCTCGAGAAGGCGGTGGCGAAAGTCGTCAAGGAGAGCTGGACGGCGAACAAGCAGATCGTGTTCGACGGCGACAACTACACCGAGGAGTGGCAAGTCGAGGCCGAGAAGCGCGGCCTCGCCAACCTGCGCACGACGCCCGACGCGCTGCCGTGGCTGACCGAGAAAGGCACGGTCGCGCTGTTCAAGAAGTACAAGGTGCTGAGCAAGCGCGAGCTCGAGGCGCGCGAGGAGGTGTTCACCGAGCAGTACTCGGTGACGATCAACATCGAGGCGCGAGGTGGCGGCGACGATCGCGCGCACGATGCTGATGCCCGCCGCGATGCGCTATCTCGCCGAACTCAAGGACACCGGCCTCGCGGAGCTGACCGAGGAGGTCGAGCCCGTCCTCAAGGAGCTGCACTTCGCGCTGCGGGCGCTCGAGGACGCGAACCTCGCCGACAACCAGCCCGACACCAACGCGCACAAGTGGGCGGCATACATGCGCGACCGGGTGATCCCCGCGATGGCGGACGTGCGCGAGGTGGCAGACCGCCTCGAGAAGCTCGTCGCGGACGACCTCTGGCCGCTGCCGAAGTACTCGGAGATGCTGTTCATCAAGTAGCTCCGGTGTTGGCGGCGGCGCTGCCGCGCCGGCGCCAACACCTCCGCCTGCCTAGGGCTGCGATTCGCCGCACATGGCTGCGGCGCATGGCGCTAGGACTCCGCGAGCCAGTTCCCCGGGTCGCTGAGGTCGAGCCCCGGGATGCGCTCGAAGTGACGAACATTGCGCGTCACCAGTTGGGCGCCCGCCTCCAGGCAGATGCCTGCCTGCATCGCATCGCGAGTCTCGATCCCCAACCCCTTGGCGCGTAGGTCACGCAGCAAGACGCCGCCGCGGACGGCAGCTCTTCGGGTCAGCGTGAGACAGGGTGCTGCGAGGAGCGACTCGGCGCTGGAAGGGTCATGGGCGTATCCGCGGCCCAGCGCGAGCTCGAACGCCGTGATTGCAGTGATCCGGTAGCCGGACTCCGCGTTGAGCTCATCGACGAGCTCTCGACCGGCGCCGCGGTCGCGCAGGTGATCGATGAGGATGTCGGAGTCTAGGACGGGGGCAGCTTCCACGTCGCCCACGCCTCATCGACTTCGCGTTCCCACTCAGCTAGATCCAGGTCTTTCCATGCGCCTCTCGCGGCGGCAATCCGCTCTACGAGACGCTTGCGCTCGGGCTCCGATTGGAAGTGCTCCATCAGCGCCTCCTCGACGATCGGGGAGAGTCCGCGAAACCCACGATGGGCAGCCTCCGACTTCAGGCGACGATAGACCGGCTCGGACAGCTCGATCGTGGTGCGCATGTGTGCATGGTAATGCACCACCTCCTCATCCTCCGACGCCGCGGGCGGCTGCGGGACAGTGCTGCGGCTAGCATGGCTTGATGGCCCGCGACTACCTGAAAGCCATCTCCGAGCGCGTCGTCGTCTACGACGGCGGCATGGGGGCGACGCTCGAGCAGTTCGATCTGAGCAGCGAGGACTACGGCGGACTCCAGGGAAAGTGCCACGAGGCACTCGTGCTCAACCGCCCCGACGTGATCGAGGGCGTCCACTCCTCGATGCTCGAGGCGGGCGCCGAGGTGCTGGAGACCGACACCTTCCAGGGCTCGCGCCTGAAGCTCGAAGAGTGGGGGCTCGGCGAGCACACGCTCGAGATCAACACGAAGGCGGCCGAGATCGCCCGCAGGGCGGCGGGCGAGGACCGCTATGTGGCGGGCTCGATCGGGCCGACGGGGTTCCTGCCCGCGTCCGAGGATCCGACGCTCGGGCAGATCGGCTTCCGCGACCTCGTGGCGGTGTTCAGCGAGCAGGCCGAAGGCCTCATCGAAGGCGGCGCCGACCTCTTGATCATCGAGACGGCGCAGGACATCCTCGAGGTGAAGGCTGCCGTGTTCGGCGTGCGCGAGGCGTTCAAGACGACCGGCCGCCCGCTGCCGATCCACACCTCCGTGTCGCTGCTGCCCAACGGCGGCAAGATGCTGCTCGGGACGGACATATCGGCCGTGCTGAGCACGCTGCACGCGCTGAACGTGGACGTGATCGGGCTGAACTGCTCGACCGGGCCCGAGGACATGCGCGACGCGATCCGCTTCCTGGGCGAGTTCAGCCCGCTGCCGGTCGCCTGCATCCCCAACGCCGGGCTGCCGCTGCAGGGCCCCGACGGCGAGACGATCTTCCCCGAGCAGCCCGAGCCGCTCGCCGAGACGCTGATGGAGTTCGTCGAGCGCTACGACGTGGGCATCGTGGGCGGCTGCTGCGGCACGACGCCGGCGCACATCGCGGCGATCGCCGAGCGCGTCGCCTCGCGCGCGGTGGGAGCCCGCCCGGCGCCGCGGGCGCCGCACCTCTCCTCGATGATCGCCGCGACGCCGCTCGTCCAGGAGCCGCGCCCGACGATGGTGGGCGAGCGCGTCAACTCGCAGGGCTCGCGCAAGGCGAAGGAGCTCCTGCTCGCCGACGACTACGACGGGCTCGTGCAGATCGCGGAGGACCAGGTGACGGGAGGTGCGCACGTGCTCGACGTGTGCGTCGCGCTCACCGAGCGCCAGGACGAGGACGAGCAGATGCGAATCACCGTCAAGAAGGTGTCGCTCACGCAGCCCGCGCCGATCCAGGTGGACTCCACCGAGCCCGAGGTGATCGAACGCGCGCTCGAGCAGATCCCGGGCCGCGCGATCGTCAACTCGATCAACCTCGAGGCGGGGCGCGCGAAGCTCGACCGCGTCGTGCCCGTCGCGCTCGCGCACGGCGCCGCGCTGATCGCGCTGACGATCGACGAGGTGGGCATGGCGAAGACCGCCGAGCGCAAGGTGGAGGTGGCCAAGCGCCTGCACGAGCTGTGCTGCGAGGAGCACGGGCTCGACCCCGAGCTGCTGATCTTCGACTGCCTCACGTTCACGCTCACGACCGGCGACGAGGAGTGGCGTCCGTCGGCGATCGAGACGATCGAGGGGATCCGGCGGATCAAGGCGGAGCTGCCGCAGGCGAAGACCTCGCTCGGCGTCTCGAACGTGTCGTTCGGCGTCTCCCCCGGCGCCCGCGCCGTTCTGAACTCGGCGTTCCTGCACCACTGCGTGGAGGCGGGGCTCGACCTGGCGATGGTGAACCCCAACCACATCACCCCCTACGGCGAGATCTCCGACTCCGAGCGCGAGCTCGCCGACGACCTCGTGTTCAACCGCCGCGAGGACGCGCTCGAGCGCTTCATCGCCCACTTCGAGTCCAAGGGCGAGGACGAGGCGGAACAGGGCGCAGCCGACCCCACCGCGGGGATGGAGCCAGAGGAGGCGCTCCACTTCCACATCCTGCGCCGGCGCAGGGACGGCGTCGAGGAGTGGATCGACCGCAGCGTCGAGAAGATCGGCGCGGTGCCGACGCTCAACGAGGTGCTGCTGCCTGCGATGAAGGAGGTGGGCGACAAATTCGGGGCCGGCGAGCTGATCCTGCCGTTCGTGCTGCAGTCCGCCGAGGTGATGAAGCGCGCGGTGGCGCAGCTCGAGCGCTACCTCGACAAGATCGAGGGCTACACGAAGGGCACGGTCGTGCTCGCAACCGTGTTCGGCGACGTGCACGACATCGGCAAGTCGCTCGTCAACACGATCCTCACGAACAACGGCTACACCGTGGTTGACCTCGGCAAGCAGGTGCCGATCCAGACGATCCTCGACGCCGCGCAGGAGCACGAGGCGACCGCGATCGGGCTCTCCGCGCTGCTCGTATCGACCTCCAAGCAGATGCCCGCGTGCATCCAGGAGCTGCACGCGAAGGGCCTCGGCTACCCCGTGCTGATCGGCGGCGCGGCGATCAACCGCGCGTTCGGCTACCGCGCGCTGTACCCCGGCGGCAGCGAATCCGAGGAGGTCTACGAGCCGGGCGTCTTCTACTGCAAGGACGCCTTCGCGGGCCTGGCGGTGATGGACCAGCTCGTCGACGACGGCGCGCGCTCGGCGCTGGTGGACAAGCTCCAGGCGGGCGCGCGCGCGTTCCGCGAGAAGGGCGAGGAGCCCGTGGAGGATGCTCGACTTCAGCGACGATTCGGTGCGCTCGGCGGCACGCACCGACGTGCCGATCCCGGCACCTCCGTTCTGGGGCGTGAGGGAGATCCCGGTGGACCTCGAAGAGGTCTACCGGCATCTCGACACGCACGTCCTGTTCAAGCTGCACTGGGGCGGCAGGGGCGTCAAAGGCGAGGCGTGGCAGACGCTGCTGCGCGAGGACTTCCGACCGCGCCTGGAGCGGATGTGGCGCGAGGCGACGGGGATCGGGTGGCGCCCCCGGGCGACGGGACGCCGGCGCGGGCGCCCTACCTGCATCCGCGCGCGCTGCTCGGGCTGTTCCCCTGCTACGCGCTCGGCAACGAGATCGTCGTGCTCGATCCAGGCGACCGCGAGACGGAGCTCACGCGCTTCGTGTGCCCGCGCCAGCCGAAGGGCGACCGCATCTGCCTCGCCGACTTCTTCCGCCCCGCCGTCGACGGCGCGCCGCCGGCGGAGCTCGACGTCGTGGGCATCCAGGCGGTGACCGTCGGCTCGGAGGTGACCGAGCTGATGGCGAGGCTCGAGGCGGAAGGTGAGTTCTCCGAGCAGCTGTTCGTCCACGGCCTCGGGGTGCAGACCGCCGAGGGGCTCGCCGAGTGGCTACACGCGAGCGTGCGCGAGATGCTCGGCATCGACGCCGCGCAGGGTCGGCGCTACTCGTGGGGGTACCCAGCCGTGCCCGAGCAGAGCGAGCACCTGAAGGTGGACGCGCTCCTCGATCTCGGGCCGGATCGGCATGAGCATCACCGACGGCTTCGCGCCCGACCCGGAGCAGTCGACGCTCGCGCTCGTCGCCCACCACCCGCAGGCGATCTACTTCGGCACCAAACAGGGCCGGCTGCTCCCGAACGGCAGCCCCGACGACCTCATCCGCGGCTCCGCCCGGGACCCCTCGCTGTTCGGCGACCTCGACGACTCCGACCCCGACGAGGGTGGCGTGGAAGGCGAGGACGAGCCGGCGATGGCGGGCTAGAGCCTGACCGGAGCGCGCGATCGCGTCAGGCGCGCGCTACGCTCGACGGTGGCGACGTCGTAGCGCAGAGCGCCTCCTCGGCGGTGGCCAGCGTCAGGCCCTCGAGGCGCGCCTGGGCGACGAGCATGCGGTCGAAGGGTCACGATGATGGAGGGAAGGCGGCCGCCTCGACGCGTGCTCGAATGTGATCGCAGCGGCTCGGCCGGACGCTCAACCATCTCGAGCACGTCCGGGGCGAGGCAGCCTGCCGAGCGAGCGCTCGATCTCGAGCTCCAATCGTCGCCACGCTCACCGCGACCGCGCGCGACGTCGCAGATCAGTCGTCGCGCAGTCGTCGAGAGGTCGCCGACGCCCAGATCAGCACGTGGCTGTCGAGTGCAGCCTCAGTCGCGCTGCCCTTCGAGGCGCGTCCTGGATGTCAGGCGGCAGCGGCGCGTCGAGACGCGCGAATCTCGATGCGGCCCTTCCATAGCCCGCTGCGCGGCGTGTGCTCAGGCAGCGGCCGAACGTGAGCGGGACACCGTGCGCGCGATCAGGATCGCCGCGCCGCTCGCCGCCCGCTCGGCGAGCTTCGCAGCTGCGCTTCGCATCGGCTGTTTAGATGCAGGAGCTCCGCCTACCGCGGCGCGTGGAGGGCTGTCCGCGAGGTCACTCCTCGCGAGGCGGCGGCCGGAAGAGCAGGCGCTTCACCTCCGCGGCGGAGCCGCCGCCGAGCCGCAGCGCGGTCTGGAAGCCCTCGTTGCCGAGCTCGCCGGCATCGAGCGCCCGGCGCAGCTCGTTGAGCGGCGCGAGGTCGTCCTCGCTCACCTGGTCGCGGCTCGTCTCGAGCAGGATCAGGTGGCGCGGGCGTTTGAAGGTGGCGGCGATGCGCACGTAGGGCTCGCGCTCCTCGGGCCCGAGCCTGTCGAGGGCGAGCACGACGGTCTCACGGCTGTCGAGCCGCTTGGCCACCGCCGCCCGCAGGAGCTCCTCCGCGCGCTCCTGGAGCTCCTCCTCCGCCACCCGGCCCGCGAGTAGGGCGCGCACCTTGCCCGGTGAGAGGAGCGAGGCACGATCCTCGACGAGGCGGGCGAGGAAGGCGTCGCGCTCGCCGTGCGAGGCGCCGAGCACGATCAGCAGGCTGCCGGGCGAGTAGCGCAGGCGGTCGGCGGGCGAGAGCACGCTGCAGTGCACAGCGAGGTTCGCAGGCCGCGGCGGGGCGCCGTCGCGGCGCGGACGGTCCGAGGACCAGCCGGTGCGCTCGTCGTCGGAGATCTTGACGCTGCGTGCGGGGGGCTTGGACGCCATTCCCCCATCATGCCGCAAGACGGCGGCGGACCCCTGGCACCCGCCGTGGCTTGCCGCCCGCGCACTCGTCCTCGCCCGCGTGGGCGGCTATCAGGGCGAGCTTCGCCGCCCGCGGGAGCGCCTTGATGCGCGCCTCCTCGCGCATCGCCGCGCTGCGGTCGGGCATCGGCAGCGCGAGCGCGAGCGTGACGGGCAGGCGGCTCGCGGTGTAGCGGCTCGCCCGCCCCGCGCGGTGGCGCTCCAGGCGCGCGGTTACGTCGCTGCTCCAGCCCGTGTAGATCGAGCCGTCGCGACAGCGGAGCATGTAGACCCAGGCGTCAGCCATCGCTAATCGATACGCCGCAGCGGCACCGATGCCTGCATCGACCGCCGAGGGCGTGGCGGCTGTCGGTGGCGGAGGTGCCCGGCACCGGTGAGAAGGACCTCGCGCTAGCGCTCCGAGCGCGCCGCGCCGGCGAGTCGCGAGCTCGGGGCGGGCAGCGGACCGAGCGTCACGGGGGCGGCATGAAGCGTGCGCAGGCGCACCTCGCGCCAGGAGAGGCCCTCGTTGACGAGCGCGGGGAGCCCCATCAGCACGGCGGTTGCCACCTCCACCACCTGCAGCACGATGCCGTAGGCGAGCGCTTCGGGGGTGGACACGTGGTAGGCACCCACGAGCACCGCGACGCAGGCGGCCTGGAAGACGCCAACGTTCGCCGGCGTGGCGGGCACCACGGCGGTGGCGTTCACCGCGAACAGCACCGCCGCCGCACCTGCGAGGCCCGCGCGGGCGTCGAGGCCCAGCGCCATCAGCAGCACCCAGCAGCTGAGCCATTGCAGCGCCCACGCCCCCGCCTGGATGGAGACGGCGAGCGCCGCCCGGCGCGGATGGGAGAAGATGCGAACGCCGTCGCGCACGCGTGCGAGCGAGTTGCGCAGCCCGGCGCGCAGCGCGTCGATCCGCGCGGAGTAGGACACGGCTGCGGACGGCACGAGCGCGGGCGCGACGAGCACGGCGGCGAGCGCTGCGACGGGAGCGAGCGCGGCGGCGACGAGCGCGCCGTGGTGGCCGTCCAGCGGATCGACACTCGACAGCATCGCGACGCCGAGCAGGGCGAGCACGAGCAGGTTGATGAGCAGCTGCGAAACCATCGTGCCGAGCACCACGGGGAGCGTCTCGCGCGCTCGCCCGAGCCGCCGGGCGACGATCAGCGCGCGCGATGGCTCGCCGAGCCGCGCGGGCAGCGTGGAGGACATCAGCACGCCGATGAACGTGCCCTGCATCGCGTCCCTGCGTTTCGCCCTTCGCCACGTCGGCGCGGCGACGAGGATCGCGTGCCACGCGATCGCGCGAGCGAACATCGACGCGCACATCAGCGCCACCCCCGCCGCCACGAGGCCGGGTTTGGAGGCGAGCAGGCTGGCGGCGACGCGATCGAGCCCGATGTGCTCGAACGCCAGCAGCGAGAGCGCCACGCCGGCGACGAGCGACAGCGCGAGCGCGGCGCTGCGCAGCGCGTGCGCTCCGCGACGCTGAGGCAAAGCGCTCGGCACCGGGCGCGGCCCCTGCAGGCTCGGCAGTCGCTCGGGTGGGATGCGCGGCTCCAGGTCGGCGGGGGCGAGGCCGTAGCGGACGGCGACGCGCCCTTTGCGCGTCGCCGGAGCGGGTATCCGCAGCGCGTGCTCGTAGCAGTCGAGCACCTCCGCCGCCACGTGCGGCCAGGCGAAGCGCTCGGCGCGCTCGCGCGCCGCCGCAGCCATCCGCTCGCGCCGCTGGGGCTCGAGCGCGACCCTGCGCAGCGCCTCCGCCAGCGCGAGCGCGTCGCCGGGGGGCACGAGCAGCCCCTCGACGCCGTCGCGGAGCACGTCGCGGTAGCCGGGGATCTCAGAGGCGATCACCGGCGCCCCCGCCGCGAACGCCTCGGTGAGCACCATCCCGAAGCTCTCGCCGTGCAGCGAGGGGGCGCACACCACCTGCGCGCGGGCGAGCTCGGCGAGCTTGCGCTCCTCGGACACCTTCCCCAGGGCGCTCACCCCGCGATCGTCGAGCATCATGTGCGCGACCTCCTCGGCGCTCGCACCCACGAGCGTGAGCGTCGCCGGGATCTGGTCGCGCAGCGCCTCGAAGGCACGCAGCAGCACGGGCAGGCCCTTGCGTTCCACCGCCTGGCCGACGAACAGGATCCGCAGCGGCTCGACGCCCTCCGCCGCGACGCCCTCGCCGGGCCGGGCCTCGAGCTCGCCAGGCGCCTCACGCGGGATCACGACGCCGTTGGGGACGATGCGGTAGCGCCCGCCGTAGAAGCGGCGGGCGGTCCACGCGGCGGCCTCGGACACCGCGATCCGCACGTGCAGCCTGTTCATGCGCCGGCGGCCGCCGAGCCCGATGGCGGCGATGCCGTTCGTGAGCAGGTTCTCGGAGTAGGTGTGGAACGTGCCCACGAGCGGGAGCTCGCCGAGGCTGCACAGCGCGTCCCAGGAGACGGTGGGGACGACGGGCTCGTGGAGGTGGAGCAGGTCGTAGCCGCCGCCGCGCAGCTCCTCGCGCATCGCGAACACCGCGTGCGGGGTGAGCGCCATGTTCGAGACGGCGCCGTTCGCGGGGATTCCCACCGTGCGCCCGAGCGAGACGAAGCCGGTGGGCGTCTCGCGCGGCTGCGGGCGCGCGCCGCGGTGCATGCGCCGCGCGAGCGCGTCGTCGGGGTCGAACGGGGCGATGATCCGGGGTTCGTGACCAGCCGTGTCGAGCTCGCGTGCGAGCGACTCGATGTGGCGCGTGACGCCACCCGGATACGTCCACGAGTAGGGCGAGAGCAGCCCGATCCGCACCCGCCAACTCTATCCGCAGCGGCAGTCGCGCACCGGTCTCGCGGGGCGCGGGCGCGCACGCTGCGATAATCCGGGCGTGAGCACGCGCCGCTTCGTCAAGTACACGTTCCTGAAGGTGGATCCGGCGTGGAGGCGCCTGGCACCCGACGTGCGCGCCGAGCACAAGCAGGAGCTCCTCGCCGCCTGCGAGGACTTCGCAGACGGCCACCTGCTGCAGTCGTTCTCGCTCGTGGGCACGCGCGGCGATGCGGAGCTCCTGCTCGTCGCCGAGGCGGAGAACCTCGACCGCATCCACGAGTTCCACGTCGTGATGCTCCAGAGCGGCCTCATGCACTGGGCGCAGATCCCCTACTCGTACCTGGGCATGCGCAAGAGCTCTGAGTACTCGGAGGACGAGCGCAACATCGTTCGCCCGTTCCGGGGCAAGTACGTGTTCGTCTACCCGTTCGTGAAGTCGCGCGAGTGGTACGCGCTGCCCGCGCAGGAGCGCTGGCAGATCATGCAGGGCCACATCGAGGTGGGGCGCGAATACCCGGGCGTGGACAACCACACGACGTACTCGTTCGGCCTCGACGACCAGGAGTTCGTCGTCGCCTTCGACACCGACGACCCCGGCACGTTCCTCGATCTCGTCCAGCGCCTGCGCACGACCGAGGCGTCGCGCTACACGGTGCGCGACACCCCGAGCTTCACGTGCCTGGCGATGTCGCTGCCGCGCGCGCTGAACGCGCTCGACGGAGAGCCGGTGGCGCTCGAGACGGCGCTGCAGGCGCTGTAGGCGCGTGGCGGGCGGCTCGCCGGCGCGCCGGCGCAGCACCTCGGCGAAGGGCGTCCCCGCGAAGAGCGCAGCGGCGGGCTCGAAGCGCTCGCGCCGGCCCTCGGAGCGCAGGGGCATCGCGCACCTGCGCGCAGCCGATCCGGTGCTCGCCGCGTTGATGGACCGCGTCGGGCGCCTTCCCGACCCGCGCGAGGGCCGCCCCGATCCCGATGACCACTACGGCGCGCTCGTGCGCTCGATCACCGGACAGCAGCTCTCGGTGAAGGCGGCGCGGGCGATCTACGGGCGGCTCACCGACCGCTTCGGCGGGCGCCCGCCGACGCCCGCGGAGATCCTCGCCGAGGAGCCCGAAGAGCTGCGCGCCGCGGCGGGGCTCTCGCGCGCGAAGGTGCAGTTCCTGCGCTCGCTCGCCGAGCACGTCATCTCGGGCGAGCTCGAGCTCGAGCGCCTCGACGAGCTGCCCGACGAGGAGGTGATCGCGGAGCTCGTGGCGGTGAAGGGCCTCGGCACGTGGACCGCCCACATGTTCCTGATGTTCCACCTGGAACGGCCCGACGTGCTGCCCGTCGGCGATCTCGGCATCCGCCGCGCGATCGAACGCGCCTACGAGCTGCCGGAGCTGCCCGACCCCGATCTGATGGAGCAGATCGCCGAGCCGTGGCGCCCATATCGGACGCTCGCCTGCCGCTTCCTCTGGCGCTCGCTGTACAACGAGCCCGGCTAGGCGCGGGCGCCTCGCCGGCACAAGAACAGAGGGTGCGTGAGGCCCTGGGGCCCCACGCACCTTGCTGCTCAGGTCGCTGCCGCAGCGCGGCCTCGAACTGCATGGGCTTGCTGGCTAGCTTTTGATGACCAGCTTGGCCGCGCCCTTGCTCTTGATGTTGAGAGCTTCCTCGGTGCCCGGAGCGTTTTCGAACGGGTTGGCGCCGAAGCCGTCGTTCAGAAGCGACTGGTCGCCGCCACCCCGCGTCCAGTTGAGTTCGGCCTTCTTCGAGGCGACGTTGAGCGAGCCGGCGGCGTACACACCCGCGGACTCACCCTTCGTCTTGAATTCCTCGATACCGCCGCACAGGTATTCGGCCTGGTATTCGGCGACGCCGCCCGGAGCCTGCAGCTGGTCCCAGACTTCGCCGGCACCAACAGTGCTTTCTTTGTAACCGTCGGCTTTTTCACCGGCGCCAAGCAGCGTCCCGGCAAGCGTTTTGGTGACGATTTCGCCCGGTTCAGCACCACTGCTGTGGCACTCGGCGCTGAACGGAGCAGTGGCTTCACAGCCCCTGAAGGTCACGACGGTTTCCTGCGTTTTCGCCCCGGTCCATTTGCCGGCGGACGAGCTCTGGCTGCATTTCAATTCGCCCGTCGGGCCGGACAGGAACGTAGCCTTGGCCTTCGTCGCGTACACGGAGTTCGCCGGCGTCGTGCCAGGCGAGAATTCGTACTTGCCTTCTTTGGTCCCGTTCACTTCCTGACAGCTCTTGTCGTTGAAGCCGCCTTTGTACGGCTTCGCCTGCTTGATGCATTCGCCCACTTCCGCGGCCTGCGCACTCGACGCGAACGCCGCTACCGGCGCGACGATCGCAAGCAGGCAGAGACACACGCCCTTGACAGGTCTCATCGACTCCACTCTCCCTCCCTTGATTGGCACGAGGAGGAGTCGCGCGGATCGAGCGACGCAGAATGCGGGGCACCGGCGCCGTCCCTCGCGGATGGCCCCTCCGGCGCGATCCTCTCAGATGAGCGAGCTGTCGGTCAAGTGCCGCGGTTCAGCGGCGTCCGCCGGTGTGGCCCAGCGGCGAGCCGGGCTAGGCAGGGAGCGCACGCGGGACGTCCTGCCCCACGCGCCCTCCGCCTACGTCGATGCCGCTCCGGCTATCGGACGCCGCTCACAGGCAGGCGGCCTACGGCCTGACCATGCGGCGCCGGGGCGCGGCGCCCTCGCGCACCGCGCCCATCGCCTCCTCACGTCGCTGCGGCGACGCGGCGACGCCTTAGGGACGGCCTATTTTTCGATCGAGGAGAACACGAGCTTCGTGGCGTTGTGCTCGCGCAGTTCGCCCTGCTCTGTGACCGGAGAGTGCCCTTCGAACGGGCCGCCGCCGACCGAGGCTTCCGCCGAGAGGCCCTGAACCTCGAAGCTGAGCGCCTCGAACTTCGTCGCGTTGTCCACCGGCGAGAGCCGCGCCCCCAGGTCCCCCTGGATCTTGAGGTCGACGCTCGTCCCCACCCTACATTCGATTTCGTACAGCGTCCCGCTTCCGCCGAGCGCCGTGATTTCGGCAAAGACTTCACCGGGCGGGACCGTGAACGGTTCGGATTCGCCCGCCGGCAGTTCTTCGCCTTCGCCGCGCAGCACCGCTTCGAGCGGATTACTGACGATCGTGCCTTCAGCCGCAGCGGGGTTTTGACACGGACCCGTACCCGGACCGGTTTCGTTCCTGCAGCTTTCGAGGGTGACCGACTCCAGGCCTCGCTTGTTGGAGGCCCATTCACCGGCGCTCGAGCCCAACTTGCAGGTGATCGTCAGCGTGAGGGTTTGGAAGCGGACGGTTCCGCCCGCTTTCACGGTGAGCCCGGCATTCGAAGGTGCGACGCCGGACGACCATTCGTACTTGCCCATGTGCGGTTTTTCGCTCAGCGTCTGACAGCTGTTTTCGCTGTAAACGCCTGTGTGTTTTTTGGTGATCGGGCTCTTCGGCGCCTTGACGCATTCGCCGACTTCGGCGGCCGCTGCGGTGGACGCCCCCACGCACGCCAGCACGAAGCCGGCGAAGAGGCACAGCCCCACTGCCCTGACGGATCTCATTGCTCTCTCCCTTGATCGTTGACTGCAACAGCTGGACGGGTACTGCTCAGCCGAACTACGACGCCCGCTTGGGGCTATGGGAGGGAGAGGACCGCGCTAGTGGTGCGCGGCTTTCTTGCCTTTGCTCTTCTTTTTGGGACCGTACTTCTTGTGCGCGGCCTTTTCGCACGCCACGCGCTTCTTCTTGTTCTTGATCTTCTTGCACTTCTTCAGCGCCGCCTGGAGCTTTGTTTCGGTCGAGTGCGCAACCGCTTTGCAGGGTTCTTCGATTTTCACCTGCGTGTTCTGCTGGATGACGACGCCGTTCTGGCCCGTGAGCGTCGTCGGGATCACGAGTTTCTGCCCGCACATGTTCGTCGCTTCTTTGGGCAGGAAGCCGGTGAGCGCCGAGTGCGGGCCTTCGGGGAAGATCGCTTCGAACTTGTCGACGGGCGCGTCGGGGACCGCTTCGAACGTCGAGGTGGTGATGCCGTTGTGGATGTTCGTCTTGCCGTCGAGGACCAGCAGGATGCCTTCGCCCTGGAGCACGAACTCCACGTCCGGGAACGCCGCGCCGCCGTGCGAGACGAGGTAGGCGGGCCCGGTGAGCGGGTTCTTCAGGACGGGCGTGTGCACGATGGCGTGGCCGATGTTCGAGCCTTCCGGGCAGCCCGCCGGGTTGGCGTTGAAGACGCTGTCGATGCACGCTTTCTGGATCGTCGTCAGGCGCGAGGGCAGCTGTTCGGGGATGACGAGCTTGCTTTTACCGATGTTGTCCTGCCCGAACGCCGATTCGACGACGACCTTGAAGTTGATCCCGTTGACGCGGCTGAAGGATTTGCCCGCGGTTGCCGTGAGTTTGGGCGCGAACGGCAGGCTTCCGCAGCCGTGGACCTGGAAGCCGCTCGAGACCAGTGCGGAGCCGTGTTCTTCGCCTTCGAGCGCTCCTTCGATCGCCAGCGGGTTGCAGTTCGTCGGGTTGAACTCGAATTCCGGCCGGTCGACGACGACGTGGATCTGCTTGAGCTGGACGGGGATGCCCGGACGCCCCGGTTCGCCCGTGTGGGGGTCGCGCACGGTTTCCACTTTCGTCGGCACCGCGCTGCCGATCGTCACCGCGCCCGTGTTCCTGTCGACGTTGATCGTCGAGCGCGTCACGACGTTGCCGAAGTCGAACGGCCCCGCCTTCGTCGGGATCACGACGGACAGCCCGAACGGAGCTCCGTTGTAGGGGCCGGTGATGAACACCTGGCCGCCGGTCTCGGTGAACGGTTCGCTGCCGAGCCCCGCCGTGGCGGTGACGTGGCCGATGAGGCTGCCCGGACCGCACGTGCCTTCGGTCGCCGCGGGCTCCTGGCACTGTTCGACGTGCGAGAGCATCGCCGCGAGGCCCGAGGGCGTTTTCACCGTGAGCGCCGTCGGCGCCTGGTCGGTGTCGGCGTGGCCGAGGTTGAGTTCGAAGCTCGTGTAGGCGCCCGCCTGCGTGTTGGTTGAGCCCGCCGAGAACGACGGCGAGAACGGCTTCGGGCTGGCGCATTCGGTCCCGCCCGGGCCGGAGGTGATCGAGAATGGGCTTCCCTGCGTGACCGTCCTGGGCGGTTTCACGGGCCCCGCCCATGCGGTGTACGTGGACTTCGTTTCGTATCCGCCGCAGGTGGCCGGCGTGGTGACGGACGCCCGCGGTCCCGCGAACAGTTCGAGCGTGAGGTCTTCGAAGGGGACGTCGGGCGTGTTTTCGAACGTCGAGGTGACCTGTCCGGTTTCGTGGTCCACTTCGACCTTGCCCGCGAGCTTCACGACGATGCCCGATGCGGGTTCGCTCGCCACGATGTACATCGCGAAGGACGTGCCGAACGGGTTCGCGTTCTGCGCCGCCAGGTAGACGCCCCCCGTCAGTTCGGCTCTCACGCCTTTCGTGCGTTCGAGCAGGTCCGGCGAGAAGATTTTGACCGTCCCCACCTTCGAGCCGTTGGGGCAGAAGTTCGAGCCCGGTTCGAGCGGGTTGGGCAGGCCGCGCGTGAAGGTGGGCTCCTTCACGCCGGGTTCGCCTTCTTTGTCGAGTTCGGTGAAGCCGGTGAAGCCGATGCCTCCCCTGCCTTCGGTTTCACCCTCCGAGCACGCTTCCAGTCCGTTCGCCGCCGAAGGGCTGAGCAGAACGCCCTTGGGCAGCACCACCGTGGTCGCCTTCACGGCGGACTCGGCGTGGCCACCCGGTTCTTTCGTCTTCTGCTGGGGCATGTGCACGTGCACGTACAGGCCGGCGGGCGTGTTCCCCTGCGTCAGGAGGTGTTCTTTCGGGTCCCCCCCGTTCGCCGACACCGGGAAGATTTCGGTGCTCGGCGAGAAGTCGAGCGCTTCGCAGCCGGTCAGCGGCGTCGGGAACTTGTAGATCGTGTTGGGGTCGCCTTCGTTGATCTTCTCGACGGCGCCGCTCGACAGCAGCGGCCAGGATTCGCCGCTCACGCTCGCGGTCGGCCTCGACACGCACGAGGTCGGCATCGTCAGGAACGGTTCCTGGGAGAGTTCTTCTTTTTCGCACGGAGGGGCAGGGTTTTCCCCGTTATATCCGAGGCACCGCCAGCCGCGCACGGCGTCGTGGCTCGGGTCGCCGGGCGTTCCCCAGATCGTCACGCGGCTCGTCAGCAGCTGCACCTCCGTGGGAGCGTTCTTCACTTCAACCGTGACGCCGTAGTCGCCGTCGGAGCGCACGAACGTGTTCAGCACGACGGGGACCGCCTCGGCGCTGAAGCCGAGTTGCGCCGGCTGGCTGGGGCTGGGGACGAGGTTGAAGACGGGTACGACCACCGTGATGTTCTCGACGAGAATCGGGTCGTTGACGGTCACGGTCGCGACGCCGACGACGCTGTCGTTCGGGCACGTGTTCACGTTTTGTTTCTGGGGGTTCGAGGAAGTCGACCGAGCGGCAGCGGCCGCCCACGTTGGGGTCACCGATCAGGCCTGGGGGCAGCTTGAAGCCGAGGTTGCGTTGCAGCGCCGGCGCGCCGGGCACTTTGTCGTGTGTGCCGAGGAAGTTGTCTTCGGTGATCGTCTCGTTGAGGCCGAACGTGGTCGTCATCTGGTAGGGATGCGACCCCGCCTCCAGGTTCTGCGAGCCGTTTTCGTTTTCCGTCGCGATTTCGAACTGTTCGACGCCGAAGTTGGTGGGCAGGCTGTTGATGGGCACCGGGCGTTTGAGGCTCGCCGGCGCCGTTTTGCCACCTTCCACTTCGACTTCGTTCAAAGGTTCGGAGGGCGTTTCCGTCGTCACCTTCAGGTTGACGAGGATTTCGAGCTGTTCGTAGGAGGTGAGCTCTTTCCCGAACGTGCAGTTGATCACGTGCGGGTCGGGTGCGCACGTCCACGCCCCCGTCCCTTGTTCGTTGTTGATCGAACCCGGAGTGCCGCGGGACGCGGCTCTGACGTTTGTGGCTTCGACGCCCGCCGGAAGCCGCTCGACGACTTTCACCTGTTCGCCTTCGCCGTCGACCGCGCTGCCGCCGACGTTCGCAACGTTCACGGTGAGATAGCCCACGCCCGCTTTGCCTTCGTGGGCGACCGGGAGGTTCGTCGGGGCGGCTTTCGATTCGAGCACCCAGCGCGCCGGCGCCGCGGCCTGGGCGAGGCCCGGGGCGAGCGCCAGAAGACCGGCGATCACGAGCGCCAGCGTGAGCGCGGGACGCAGCAGGCCGAGGCGGGAGATGAAGCCCTTCGAGCTCATCGCCTGCCCCCGGCGGTCGAGGCGCGGTGCGCCGAGGCCTTCTTCACGGCCGCCTTTTTTTTCACCGGGCCGTACTTCTTGCGCGCGGCCTTTTCACACGCCACCCGTTTCTTGTGGTTCTTCACTTTGTGGCACGCCGCGAGCGCTTTGGCGAGCTTCTGGGCGCGCGTCGGCGGCTTGGGCTTGGGCTTGGGCTTTTCGCCTTCTTTCACCGACAGCACTTCGAGCCGCGAGACGTTGCCCGAGACCCCCACCGCGGTGCTCGCGGGCGCGCTGTAGCTCGGCGGGGCAAGGCCTTCGCCGCGGCAGCGTTCGAGAGAGGCGCATTCTTCTTCGGCTTCTCCGGGCGGCTTGACGCAGCCTTCGGCTCCGCACACCCGCGCGTCGTACACGTCGAAGCTCGAGTCGGGGTCCTGCGGTGCGAGTTTTTCGGCCGTCAGGAAGAACGCGTCGTTGCCGCTGACGCTCGCGTCGAGGAACGCCGCTTCGTGTTCGGCGGTGCCCGAGGACAGCAGAGACACGCAGCCGCTCGTGCTCGTGCAGTTGCCGACGCCGTTGGGCTCGTACTCGTAGACCTTGTTCTTGGGGCTCACCGACGCTTCCACGAGTTTGCTCGGGCTGTTGAAGAACAGGCGACCGCTGTCGGAGATGTAGCGGGGCTGGTAGATCGCGCGGTGGACCGACAGCGGGTCCCAGCCGGGGATGTTCCCCGCGAGCATGTTGTCCTTCGTGTGTTCTTCGGTTTTTTCCTTGGTGGGGGCCCATATCTGGTTGCGGTCGACGAGCAGCCGCGAGCCGTCCTTGAAGTTGATGGGCCCGTCGAGGATGCCTTCGGGCCGCGAGCCGTCGGGGTTGCACGAGGCGCAGACGATCTGTTCGCGCGCGGCGTCGTAGAGGAACACCTCCTCGTCGAGGAGTTCGCCCGGCGCTTTGCTCGTCACGTCTTCGTTGTCGTAGCCGGTGAGGCTGCGCGAGGACATGAACGCGAGGAATTCGCCGTTCGGCGAGACGCCGGCCGGCTGGAACGCGGGATCCCCCGCGAATTGCGAGTTGCCCCACACCGGCGAGTCTTCCCACGAAAGCGGGGCGATCAGCTTCGGCGGGAGCCACGCGCCGTGCTCGTACGCGCTCTCGTACAGGTTGCACGTCGTGCCAGCGGGCTGTTCGCCCGTTCCGGCCGCGCAGGAGCCCCGCTTGGCGTCGGGCGACAGCGCGCCGTTGGCTACGTAGTAGATGCGCGTGCCGTCTTCGCTCTCACCCACTACGCCGCCGCCGCTGGATTCGGCGATCACGTCGGCGCTTTCGCCGTTCACGCCTTCGGAGGTCAGATCGCGCAGCGTCATCGCCAGCGGGCTGCCGGGCGAGCCGCCGCCGCTCAGTTCGGCGACGTAGAGGTCGGGACGCGGTTCGCTGAAGACCCCGGCCTTCGAGCCCGGGGTGAGGCGCTGGATGTCGGTGAAGAACACGCGCGAGCCGTCGGCGCTCGCGGTCTGGAACGTCGGTTCGGCTTCGAACTTGCCGGAGGCGCCCGGCTGCACGGTGTCGAGCCGGAGCGTTTCGTGCGTGATCGTGTCGCGCACGTACAGGCCCGGGGTTCCTTCGTTCGTGGGGGTCCAGATCACGCGCGCGCCGTCGTTGGAGACGGCGTTGTGCTGGGCGTGCCCCGACTTCGAGCCGAGCTGCCCTGGCACGCGGGTCGAGTTCGGAAGCTGGCTGACGAGCTGCACTTCGCCGCCCGTGCCCCACTCGTACAGCCCCGGCTGCGCGCGGCGCGAGATGAACACGACGTGGCTGAGGTCCGATGTGCCCGCCTCGTATTCGAGCCCTTCGCTGCCGTCCTCGCCGACCCAACCGCCGCCGAAGGGTTCGCCGCCGGGCGAGTTCGCGCGGGTGACGAGCGGGAGGAAGCCGGGGTTGTGCGCGGCTTCGCCGTTGGCGCGTGCAGCTTCGTAGCTGGGGAGTTCCGCCGGCCCCGGGCCCAGCAGTTCACGTGGCGCGTTGTCGCGCAGGTAGATCGTCTTTTCCTGCAGGCCTTCTTCTCCCGGCAGCGGCGGCGAGAGCGGCGGTTCGGCGAAGCCGCCGCTGTTTGCCGGCCCCATGAACGGCTGCACCGCCGCGAGCGCGAGGCTGGGGGTGAACTGCAGGTATTCGGGCGGCGCGCCGACGAACACGCCGTTGCCGTTGTTGCTGGCCGTGTTCATGTCCTTGGAGGCCCAGGCGCCCGCCGAGCGCGTCGAGAGCACCTGTGTCCATTCGGGGTTGCGGTTCCCTTCCGGCGGTTCGTCGGAGGGGATCACGCCCCTGGCGACGTAGGAGATCGCGTTCCCGGAGGCCCGCGCCTGCACGATGCCCGTTTCGAAACCCTGCGCTTCGGGGGCCGCGCCCACTTTGGCGACCGGGCTCACCATCTCCCAGGCGCGCCCGTCGGCGAGCCCGACCGGGGGTGGCGAGGATGTGGAACGTGCCTTCGCCGCTGCGAACGGTGCCGAGCGCGTTCTGCGCGACGACGCGGAAGTGGTAGGTACCGGTCGCGAGGGGACCGAGTTCGGCGCCCGCCCGCTCGTCTTCCCATCCGGAGCCGACGTCTGTTTCGGGCGTCGAGGTGCACGGCGAGGGCACCGCGGAGCAGCTCCCGGGCCCGAATTCGAAGTGGTAGTGGGTGTCCGAGCCGTGCGGATCGACCAGGGCCTTCAGGTTCGTCGAGCTCGGCACCTGCGGGCAGCCGCCTTCGGTGCCGCTTTCGAGCGTGCACGCTTCGAGCGCCGAGACCCCCGGCTGCGACCGCGGTTCGAGCCCGAAGGCGTCCACCTTGTTCGCCGTGCCGTCGGTCACGAACACCATGCCCGTCGAGGAGTTGACGGCGATGCCGGCGCCGGACTTCAGCCCGGACGCCGAGAAGCGCTGGATCAGCGAGCCGTGCGGGTGGCCGGAGCTCGGCTGGGCGAACGCGGCGATCGTCGTCTTCGGTTCCCCGGCGACGTCTCCCACGTTCGCGAGGTAGACGTCGTTCAGTTCGTTGACTTCCTCGGCCGGCACGTTCTTGGTGTTCACCGCCGCGGCCGGCGTGTATTCGAGGTCGAACGCCGGGACTGCGACTTTGCCCGTCGGGTCGAGCTGCGCGACGAGCTTGAAGTCGCCTTTCGGGGGAGGGGGGGTTATGACGTCGCCCGCCAGCTCGTCTTCTTCTTCGATCGCTTCGGCGATTTCTTCTTCTTCTTCGGTGCCTCCCACGAGTGCTTCGGCGCCGACGTAGAAGTTGCCTTCGGCGTCGAGCGCGAAGCCGGCCATGCCTTCTACTTCTTCCGCCCCCGATTTGATGCTCGTGATGCCCAGGTTTTTGACTTCGTTGTTGTACTCGAAGATCAGCTGTTCTTCACCCTCGTAGACGAAGAGCTTGCCGCTCGCGTCGACCGCGGCGCCGCTGACGCCTTCGAGTTCTTCGGCTTCGCTGCCTTTCGCTTCCGCTTTGAATTTTTTGAACTTCGCGAGCAGCGCGCCCGCTTCGCTGAACTTGTAGATCGTGAGCTCTTCGGGTACTTCTTCTTTCGATTCTTCGTTCGTCGTCCCGACGACGTACACGTCGCCTTTGGACGGGTCCGATACGAGCGTCGAGTTGTCGACGGCGACCGCTTGGGGGAACTTCACTTCGAGGCTTTTCACGAACGTCTCGCCGATCACTTCGCCGGCTCCGTTCAGTTTCGGTTTGAAGATCTCGACGCGTTCGTTGCGGCTGTCGGAGACGTACAGCAGGCCGCTCGCTTCGTTGACCGCGACGCCGGCGGGGTGCGAGAACTGGCCGTTGCCGACTCCGCCTTCGCCGAACGCGAAGCTGAAGACGTGACCGCGCTGGGGGAGCGCGAGCGCCGAGGAGCTCGAGAGCAGCCCGGCGAGCAGGAGGAGCGCCAGGCTCGCCGCGAGCGCGAGGCCGCGGCGCCCGGCGGGCGCGTGGTGCTCGCAGTCGCCGGGGAGGGCCGCTCCGTGTGACGGGCTTCCGTTCCCTGCGCGTCGATGCCTCCGCGGCACTGCCATCTTTCCCTTCCCCGTCTCCCCTGTCTCCGTGCTTCTTGCTGCCGACTGAATACCAGCTTCTTACAGCGTTGGAGCGCTCCCCGAGCGCCCCACGCCAGCGAGTTTACCGGCTCCCGAAAGCATGTCAACCAGGAACCGTCGGGCTCTGGACCATTGTTTGTGACTCGGTCCGACGCCGATCCGCGCGCGCCTCGCCGGCGCAAAAAAAGAAGGTGCGTGGGGCCCTGGGCCCCACGCACCTTGCTACTCAGGTCGCTGCCGCAGCGCGGCCTCGACCTGCATGGGCTTGCTAGCTAGGCTTTGATGACCAGCTTGGCCGCGCCCTTGCTCTTGATGTTGAGAGCTTCCTCGGTGCCCGGAGCGTTTTCGAACGGCAGGGCGCCGAAGCCGTCGCTCAGAAGCGACTGGTCGCCGCCACCCGGCGTCCAGTTGAGTTCGGCCTTCTTCGAGGCTTTGTTGATCGAGGCAGCGGTGTACACACCCGCGGACTCACCCTTCGTCTTCAGTTCCTCGACACCGCCACACAGGTATTCAGCCTGGTATTCTTTGATCCCGCCCGGAGACTGCAGCTGGTCCCAGACTTCGCCGGCACCAACAGTGCTGCCTTTGTAACCGTCAGCGCTTTCACCTTCGCCAAGCAGCGTGCCGGCAAGCGTTTTGGTGATGATTTCACCAGGCGCACCAGTTACGCTGTGGCACTCGGCGTTGAGCGGAGCACCGGCTTCACAGCCGGTGAAGGCCACTGTGGTTGTCTGCGTTTTCGGACCGGTCCACTGACCGACCGAGGTGTTCTTCGCGCATTTGATTTCGCCCGTCGGGCCGAACAGGCGCGAAGCCTTGGCCTTCGTCGCGTACACGGAGTTCGCCGGCGTCGTGCCAGGCGAGAATTCGTACTTGCCTTCTTTGGTCCCGTTCACTTCCTGACAGCTCTTGTCGTTGAAGCCGCCTTTGTACGGCTTCGCCTGCTTGATGCATTCGCCCACTTCCGCGGCCGAAGCACCCGACGCGGCCACAGCCGCCACCGCGAAGATCGCGAGGAGGCAAAGGCCTACGACCTTGATGCGTTTCATCTGCTCACTGCTCCTTTTCCCTCTGGATATGGAACGACCGACCCCGAAACTCACCCCTCACGAGGAGGGGCCCCCCGAAGCCAGCCTCACGCGCCTGCCAGACCGTGGCCGGCGGTTGACTTCAATTCGACCTTGGCAGAAAAGCACTTCTCCGTCAAGGCCGGACCAAACAGCGCCGATGCACCCCCGCATGCCCTTCCCTCAGGGAAGGCAACGTCCTGCCGGCGGGCCGGGAAATCCAATCCCGTTACGACGCTCGACCTCATGTCGCGCGAGACCGTAGCACACGGCTTGATTCGTCGTCAACCCGAGTGCTGGGGGAAAACCCCCCTCTTCTTTGGCTGGCTGACCAGCCTGTTTGGGCGCCCACCGAGATCCCCCGAAAACGGCATTGCAGAGCGGTTTCCTTCGTGTGCAGTGCAAGTGGCGGGGCCTTCGCGGCGGTCAGCCGGTCCGCCGTGCGAGGACCGTGCGATCGGCCTCCGCAGCGATCTCCCAGCCGGGCGTGCCGGCGCCGCGCAGGTGCCTGGCGACGACCGCGGTGGGACCGGGGAGGCCGCGCCCGGCGGGCTCGCCGAGGCGCGCGTCGTGGAAGACGACGCTCCCGCCCACGCGCACGAGGGGCCCCCAGTCGAGCCAGTCGCGCTCGCATCCCGCCTCGCTGTGATCGCCGTCGATGAACACCAGGTCGAGTTCGCCGTCGAAGCTCTGAGCGACCTCGTGCGAGAGGGCGATGTGCCACACGAGCGCGGGTCCCCGCGCGTGGCTCCTGGCGCGCTCCAGCGAGCGCCGGGTGGCCCACTCCGACGCGGCCCAGCCGGCGGGCAGCGCGTCGGGCCGGCGCCCGAAGGGGTCGATCAGGTGGAGCTCGGCGCCGGGCTCGAGCACGCGGCAGAGCTCGATCGCCGAGGCCCCCTCGTACACCCCGATCTCGACCGCGCGCCGCGCCCCCGCCGCCGCCTCGCACAGGACGCGCGCGTCCTCGGCCGAGTGCATCGTGCGCGGTGGTATCAGACCGAGTCCGAGCGCGAGCGCGCGCAGGCGCACGTCGTCGCGCAGCGGATCGGGTGTGAGCCGGCGCAGGCCGGCGGAGAGCGGTTTCACCCGTCGCTCGCGCGCGGGCTCAGACGGCTGAGACCTGCTCCTCTTCCGCCACGCGGAAGGACGAGCCGCAGCCGCACGCGGCGACGACGTTCGGGTTGTTCACCTTGAAGCCCGCGCCCTGAAGGCTCTCCTCGAAGTCGATCGTCGAGCCGCGCACGAACTGCAGGCTCTCGCGGTCTACGAGCAGCTTCAGGCCGTGGCTCTCGAACACCTCGTCGCCGGGGCGCTGCTCGTCGAAGGCGAGCTGGTACTGGAACCCCGAGCAGCCGCCGCCGCGCACGCCCACGCGCAGGCCCGCGACGCCGAGGTCGGCCTGCTGGGCGGCGAGGAACTCGTGCACCTTCTCGGCGCCCTTGTCGGTGATCGTGATCATCGCTCAGCTCCTGTCGACGGCTTCAATGCTTTGAAAAGTATAGCGCCGGCGGGCAGGGGGCCGGCGGCCGCCACGGGGCGCAGGTCGGCGATCTTCTAGGCTGGAGCGAGGATGCCTTCCGCCGAGGAGCTGCAGCAGCGCATCGAGGCCGCGATCCCGGGCGCGCTCGTGGAGGTGGAGGACTACACGGGCGGCGGCGACCACTTCAGCGCGACCGTCACCGCCCCGGCGTTCGAGGGGCTGAGCCGCATCCAGCAGCACCGTCTGGTCTACGAGGTCTTCGGCGACGAGGTAGGCGGCCCGATCCACGCGCTCGCGCTCAAGACGCGGGCACCGTCGAAGACGAACACCCACTGACAGCCAGGAGCTTGATAGCGATGAGCCAGTTCGACCCGGTACGAATGATGCCAAGCGAACCGCCCGCGCCCGCACCCGAGCCGGCCGGCGAGGCGAGCCCGATCCGCGAGGCGATCTCCGAGGCGATCTCCGAGCACCGCGTGATCCTGTTCATGAAGGGAACGCCGGAAGCGCCCGCATGCGGCTTCTCGGCGCGCACCGTGGCGGCGCTGCAGGCGCTCGAGGCGCCCTTCGCGGCCGTCGACGTGCTTCCCGACCCGCGCATCCGCCAGGAGCTGTCGGCGACTCTCCAACTGGCCGACGATCCCGCAGCTGTTCGTCGGCGGCGAGCTGGTCGGCGGCTGCGACATCGTGCTCGAGATGTACGAGTCGGGCGAGCTCGAGGAAGCGCTCAAGTAGCGGGGGCGCCCGCGAACGCAAGCGCGGCGGTGGCGGCGGGGGCGTTGCTGTAGCGTCTCGCGCCGCATGGCCCCGGTTGCGATCGCCACGGACAGCACCCACTACCTGCCGCGAGGCCTCGCCGACGCCGAAGGGATCCACCAGGTGAGCCTGTATGTGGGCTGGCGGGGGGAGCCCGTACGCGAGCTCGAGCTCGACGGCTTCGACGACTTCTACGCGCGGCTGCGCACCGACCCCGAGCTGCCCACCACCTCCCAGCCCTCGATCGGCGACTTCCTCGCTGTCTGGGAGCCGCTGCTCGAGCAGGGACACGACATCGTCTCGATCCACCTCGCCGGCGGCATCTCGGGGACCGCCGAGGCTGCGCGCCAGGCGCAGGGCATGCTCGCCGAGCGCGGCCTCGGCGAGCGCGTGGAGGTGATCGACGGCGAGACCGCCTGCGGCGGTCTCGGGATGCTGCTGCTCGCCGCCGCGGCGGCCGCCCGCGGCGGCGCGGACAAGGACGCGGTGGCGGCGCACGTGCGCAAGGCCCGCGAGTCGCTGCGCATCTGGTTCTGCGTGGACACGCTCGAGTACCTGCGCCGCGGGGGGCGGATCGGCAAGGCGCAGGCCTGGCTCGGCGGGACGCTCAAGATCAAGCCGATCCTCTCGCTGGAGTACGAGATAGTGCCCGTCGAGCGCGTGCGCACGGCGGGGCGCGCGTTCGAGCGGATGGTGCGCTACGCCGAGGAGCTCCGCGACAGCGGCGCCGACGGGTGGGTGGTGCAGCACATCCAGGCGCCCGAGCAGTGCGAGCGGCTCGTCGGGCGCTGCCGGGAGATCTTCGACAGCGAGCCGCTGTTCACCTCGGAGGTGGGCCCCGTCATCGGCACCTACACCGGCCCGGGGCTGATCGGCGTGGGCGGGATCCCGCGCGCGACACTGAACTGAGGTCCACCATCGGCCCGCGGCGTCGGGCCGGGCGCTCGCCGCTATTCGCCGAGGCGGCGCCTGCGGCGGCGGCCGAGCATGCGTTTGGCGACGAACAGGCTCACGACGGCGGCGGCGCCCACCATCAGCTCCCCGCGGTGGCGCTCGAGCTGGCCTCGCCAGTCGGTGATGCGCTCCACCTCTCCCCGCAGCCGCTGCACGGACACCGCGAACTGTTCGCGGTTGGCCTCGATCGAGTCACGGATTTCCGCGGCCGATCGCTGTTGAGCGCTCATCCCTCTCCCTCCTGCCGACCGGGCTGCGGCGCGCTCGCAGGAGCGGGCGCCGGGACGGGGGGCACCGTCGCCGCATCCGGGGCGGGCACCGGCGCCGAGCCGTTGCCCGGCGCGGACGCCGGGGCGTGCGCAGGCGGCACCACGTCGTCGCGGATCCGGTGGTACTCCTCGATCGCCATGTCGGGAGTCGGCGGCGCGCCCCGTTTCACCACGCGTGCCGCGATCAGCCCCGCGATCGCGCCGAGCACGACGAGGATCACCGCCATCGCGAAGAACCCCCAGAAGTACGTGAAGTCGTTGCCCGGCAGGTAGTAATAGAGAAGCCAGGCGCAGCCGACGAGCAGGAACAGGAGCGCGGTGGCGAAGAAGATCCCCGCGACGACGCCGACGACGGCGCCCTTTGCCAGTTTGATCCCCTTCTCGAGGACCTCAGCCTTGGCGAGCTCGATCTCTTCGCGGACGAGCACCGTCGCGCGTTCGGACACCTCGGTGATCGCGGTCGCGATGTTCTGAGGCTGCTCGCTGCGCCGGCCGACACGCGAGGGCTCGCCGGGCGGGCGGCGGGACGCTCGCGCTCACTCGGGAGGCTCCTCTCCGAACACGCGCCTCCACACGACCGTCGCGGTGCGGTTGGCGGCGAGGCTCGCGAGCACGCCCACGCCCGCCACGCAGGGCCGACCACATCAGCCGCTTGACGAAGTCGTTCTCCATCGGGCGCCAGTCTATTGCCCGCGGAGGTCGCCAGGCATGCGCGGGGCGGCTCAGCCGACGCTCGGCTGGCGCGCCGTGCTCGTCTCCAGGCCGCCGCAGATCGTCTCCACGACGAGCCACTTGGCGCGCTCGAAGTGCTCCTCGCCCTGGGGCAGCAGGTCGAAGATCCAGCCGGTGAGCAGCTGCTCGATCGCACCGTAGAACGCCATCGCGGCGAAGCGCGCTTCGATGTCCGCCTTGAACACGCCGTCGGCCTGCGCCTGGGTGATCATGCCCCCGATCAGGTCGTAGGCCTCGCGGATCGTGCCGATGTGCGTGTCGCCGAAGGAGTTGGCGGCACGTGTCACCTCGACGATGATCACCTTCATCAGGTCGGGGTCGTGGTGGTAGCTGTCGACGATGAACGACGCGATCGCGGCGAGCTTCTCGCGCACCGGGATGCTCTCGGCGTCAACCGAGCGGATCAGCTCGAGCATCACGTTCCAGCGCTCGAGGAAGAGCGTGTCGAGCACCTCGTCCTTGGAGTCGAAGTAGTGATAGACGAGGCCGTAGGCGACACCCGCCTCGTCGGCGATGTCCGACACGCGGCAGGCGTGGAAGCCCTGGCGCGCGAACACGCGCACGGCTGCGTCGAGGATCAGCCTGCGCTTGTCGGGCGCCGCCTTGGCGCGTGCGGCGCTCACGCGTGCACCTCCTGCGGCCAGCGGTAGGCGCCCGGGCGCCGGTTCGCGAGCGAGGGCAGGCTCGCGCGGATCTCGCGCTGGCGCTCGAGGTCGAGGTCGGCGAGCACGTAGCCCTCGCCGTCGGGCGCCTGCGCGAGCACGATCCCCCAGGGGTCGACGATCATCGAGCGCCCGCCCGAGCGCTGTCCGGCGGGATGCGCGCCGAACTGGTTGGCGGCGATGACGAACGCCTGGTTCTCGATCGCGCGGGCGCGCAGGAGCGTCTCCCAGTGGTCGCGGGTGGTGGCGAGCGTGAACGCGGCGGGCACCGCGATCAGCAGCGCGCCGCGCACCGCGAGGATCCGGTAGAGCTCGGGGAAGCGCAGGTCGTAGCAGATCGACAGCCCCAGGCCGATGTCCTCGCCGACGTGCGAGACGACGATCTCCTCGCCCGGCTCCTCGATGTCCGACTCGCGATAGGAGCGCCCGCCCACCTCGACGTCGAACATGTGCAGCTTGCGGTAGGTGGCGCGCAGCTCGCCGTCGGGGCCCACGTGCACGCTCGTGTTCGCGAGCTTCTCCGAGCCCGGCTGGCGCTCGAGGAAGGAGCCGGCGACGAGGTCCACGGCGAGCTCCCGCGCGAGCTCCCGCGCCCAGGCGAGCGTCGGCCCCTCGAGCGGCTCGGCGGCCGCGCGCAGCTCCTCATCCGAGCCGATCGCGGTCCACTTCTCGGGGAGTACGATCAGCTGCGCGCCGTCCGCCGCCGCGGCGCGCGTGAGCCGGTCCGCGTCCTTCACGTTCGCGGCCCGATCGGCGGTGGAGTTGAGCTGGACTGCCGCGACCCTCATAGCACTACCTCCCGCGGGCTAGGTACCCGCGAGCTCCCCGGCTTGCAGGAGAGCGAATAGATTGACTGGTCAGTCAACAACAGGAAGCATACCGCCGCCGGCGTCTGCGGCTGTGCAGCCAGCGGGAAGCGAGGCCGACCCGCCGCCCGCCCAGCGCGCGCTGTTCAGAGGGACGCGGCCGCTCAAGCGCTGGCGCTGGGTGGGGCTGTTCGACGAGCAGCTGATGGCATGCGCGGCGCTCGTGCAGATCGGACCCGCGCGGCAGTCGTTCTGGGCGCTGTACGAGCGCCCGGGCGAAGCCGTCCGCGAGCGCACGCGGCTGCTGCCGCGCTCGCGCGAGCTCTCTCTGTTACCCGCGCGCGCGGGCGCGCCCGGGACGCTCCGGATCAGCGACCTCGGCGTGGAGCTCGACGTGCAGCTCGAGGAGGAGGCGGGGGTGCAGGCGCTCTGCCCGCACGGCGCGGGCGAGGTGTGGACGCGAAAGCAGGCAGGCATCCGCGCGCACGGCTCGCTCTCGATCGACGGCGGCCCGAGCCGCGAGATCGACGTGCTCGCGACGATCGACGACACCGCCGGGCACCACGCGCGACGGACCGAGTGGTGGTGGAGCACCGGGGTGGGCGTGAGCACCGACGGCCGCGCGGTCGCGTGGAACCTGGTGCAGGGAGTGAACGACCCGCCCAGCGGCAGCGAGCGGGCGGTGTGGGTGGCACACGAGCCGCGCGAGGTGCCTCCGGTGCGCTTCGCGGCAGATCTCTTGCGGATCGTCTGCGAGGACGGCTCGGAGCTGCTGTTCACCCCCGAGGCCGAGCGTGCCCGGCGCGATCGCCTGCTGCTCGTCTCGAGCGACTACCGCGCGCCGTTCGGCGCCTTCTCGGGTCGCCTGCCCGGCGGGATCGAGCTGGCGCACGGGCTCGGCGTGATGGAGCACCACCGCGCGCGCTGGTAGGGAGGCGCTGAGCTCTCCTCACGCACGCGGATCGCGGAGGCGGTGCAGCTCGACGCAATCGAGGCGCTCGACTGCTGCCGCCAGGGCCGCGTCCTTCGTCAACAGCCGCTCGCCGAGCTGCTCGACGAGCGCCACGAACAGCGCGTCGGGCCCCGCGAGCTACTCCGCCGAGCGTGCGCGGCTCTGACGGCGCAGCTCGGCGGTGAGCAGCTTCGAGTGCATCGCGCCGATCAGCTCGCGCAGGGGCTCGGCGCCGGCGGACACGATCTCCATCGCGCGCTCGACCTCGACCTCGCCGGCGAGCCGCTCGAGCAGCGCCCGTACCTCCTCCTCGACGAGCGGCTCGAGCGCCTTGCGGTAGCGCAACGTGTCGTAGACGGTGAACCCGAGCGCCTCCTCGTAGCCGCCCGCTCGGAAGCTCGCGATCGCCTCGATGATCTTCACGTCGTCGCGGTCGTAGCCGCGCTGGTTCGGGGTGAGCACGCCTATCTCCTCGAGGCGCTCGAGCACGTTGCGGGGCACGCCGTAGCGCTCGTGCACGACGCGGCGCGAGATGCGGCGCTGGTCCTCGGCGCTCGCGAGTGCGCGCTCGAGGATGCGGTCCTCGAGCTCGATCAGCGCCCGCACGCGCTCGGGATCCTCGGCGAGCGCCCCCTTGATGACGCGCAGAGGCATGAACCTCTGCTCCTGAAGGCGCTTGATCAGCTCGATGCGCTCCACATAGGCGGGCGGGTAGTAGGCCATGTTGCGCGACGTGCGCACGATGTCCGCCCCGTCCCCGAGCAGCCCTTCGCGCAGGTAGTAGCGGATCGTCCCCGGGCTCACCCCCGAGCGCTCGGCGAGCTCGCTCATCTTGAGCAGCCGCCCGCCCGGCACCCCTGCGCCGGCTCCGGCCCGCGCACGCGCCGATCCGTCACCGACGGAGGCGACCGCGGCACGCGGCTCGGGGGCGGCGCTCATCGTCTCCGCCTCACGCCCTGAAGGCCGCACCCTGCAGCGACTCGCCGGCACCTGCGGCGGCGCCGCAGCGCAGCAGCTCCTCGATCTCCTGCGCGGTGTAGCCCGCCTCGGCGAGCACCTGCTCGGTGTGCTCGCCGAGCGCAGGACCGGGAAGGCGATCGTGCGCACCGGGGGTGCGTCCGAGCTTCACCGGGATCCCGAGCTGCCGCACGGGCCGCTCGGCGCCCGGCTGCTCGAGCTCCACCACCATCTCGCGCTCGCGGACGAGCTCCGAGCCGAGCGCCTCGTCGAGCTCGAGGACGGGCTCCAGGCAGCAGTCGTGTTCGCGCGCGAACGCCTCCCACTGGGCACGCGTGCGCGAGCGGAAGATCTCCTGCACCTCCTCGTGGGCACTCGAGCCCGGGCCCTCGAACTGGGAGCCGATCAGATCCTCGCGGCCCACCCCGCGGCACCACGCCTGCCAGAACTTCGGCTCGAGCGCGCCGAGCGAGACGAAGCCGTCGGCGCATTCGTAGGGGCGGTAGCAGATGAGCGCTCCCGCGAGCGGGAGGTCGCCCCGCCGCGGCACGACGCCGTCGGCGAAGTACGTGGCGGCCACCATCGCGAGCCACGAGAGCGCCCCGTCCGCCATCGACACGTCCACCATCTGGCCCTCGCCGGAGCCGGGCACTCCCTCGCGGCCGGCGCGCGCCGGCGCACCGTCGCGCTCGCGAAGCGCAGCCATGATCCCGAAGGCAGCCATCAGCGCGCCGCCGCCGAGGTCGGCGATCTGCCCCGCCGCCTGCACCGGCTCGCCGCCCCGCGGTCCGGTCAGCCCGAGCAGGCCGATCAGGCCGAGGTAGTTCATGTCGTGGCCCGAGGCATCCCGTTTGGGACCGTCCTGGCCGTAGCCGCTGATCGCGCAGTAGACGATCCCCGGGTTGACCTCCCTCATCCGCTCGTAGCCCACGCCGAGGCGCTCGAGCACGCCCGGGCGGAACGACTCGAGCACGACGTCGTAGTCGCGCACGAGCCGCAGCAGCGCCTCGCGCCCGCCCTCGCTCTTGAGGTCCAGGCGGATCGAGCGCTTGTTGCGGTTGAGCGCGAGGAACAGCGCGGACTTCGCGGTCTCATGCGCACCCTCGTAGTAGGGGGCCGAGAAGCGGATGTAGTCGCCCATGCCGGTGTCCTCCACCTTCAGCACCTCGGCGCCGAAGTCGGCGAGCAGCAGCGAGCAGAACCCTCCGGGCAGCAGGCGGGAAAGGTCGAGGATGCGAACTCCTGCGAGCGGGAGGGCGCTCATGCCGGGCTCCCCGCCGGCTGCGCGACGGCGAGCATCGCGCGCGCCTCCTGCACCGTGGCGGGACGCCTGCCCAAGTCCTCGGTCATCTGCCGGGCGCGCGCGATCAGCTCGCCGTTGGAGCGCGCCATCTCCCCGTCGGGGAGGTACAGGTTGTCCTCGAGGCCCACCCTGATCGAGCCGCCGAGCGTGAGCGCGGCGGCGACGAGCATCCACTGCTCGCGCGAGATGCCGATCACGCCCCAGTGGGAGCCCGCGGGGATGTTGTCCACCATCGCGGCGAGGTTGCGCGCGGTGGGCGGGATCCCGCCGACGACGCCCATCACGCAGTCGACGTGCAGCGGCGTGTGCAGCACGCCCATGTCGATCAGCGGCTCGAGGCTGCCGACGTGGCCGACGTCGAAGCACTCGTGCTCGGGTTTGATGCCGAGCTCGTTCATCGCCTCGAGCAGCTCGACGATCTCGTCGAACGGGTTGGCGAAGACCATGTTGAAGACGAACTGCTTGCGCGAGCGCGAGTACTTGGCGTAGTTCATCGAGCCCATGTTCAGCGCCGCCACCTCCGGGCGGCAGGCACGCAGGTAATCGATGCGCTTCTGCACCGGCACGCCGATCGTGCCCGTCGAGAAGTTGACGATCACCGCCTCGCCCACCTCGGCCCTGATCGCATCCGTGATCGCCTGGAAGTCCTCGATCTCGTAGCTCGGGGTGCCGTCGGGTTTGCGCGCGTGGATGTGGATCATCACCCCGCCCTCGTCGACGATCCGCCGCGCCTCGGCGGCGTACTCCTGCGGGGTGTAGGGGATCGCGGGGCACTGATCGCGGTTGGCGATCGCGCCCGATATCGAGCAGGTGATGACGACCGGATCGTCGAGGCTCATGCCGCTGTGACCTCCAGGTAGGCGTTGCCGTCGCCGCGCGCGCCGAGCACGGCCTCATAGATGCGCCTGCCAACCCCGTAGTTGGCCTGCACGATGCGCTCGGCGCCTGCCTGCTCCTCGCCCGCGAGCACCCGCGCGCTGCCGGCGGCGAGCGGCCCGAGCGGCTTGCCGCGCACGTCCGCCGGGCCGACGAGCACCTCTGGATTGGCGCGTACGCGCTTGACCTTGCCGGCGTCCGCCTCGGTGCGAATGTATGCCCGCTGCCCGGCGTCGTCGAGGCCGAACCAAACGGGGGTGGGCACCGGCTCGCCCGAGCGACGGTAGCTCACGAGCAGGCAGTACTTGCGCCCGCGCAGCGCGTCGAAGCCCTGCGCCGTGGCGCCGCCGCGCGCGGCCTGCAGGCTCGCGGGGTCGCGCATGCGGTCGTAGAAGCGCGACTGGCGAGAGGTCATACCGGCACCACGCCCTGGCGCTTGCGCGGCCGCTCGATCTGCTTGCCCTGCGCCATCTCGAGCGCCCGGCAGATCGTCTCGCGCGTCTCGCGGGGGTCGATGACGTCGTCGATCATGTCGTTGCCCGCGGCGATGTAGACGTCGATGATCTCGCGGTAGGCCTCGATCAGCTCGGCCTTCTTCGCTTCGGGGTCCTCGGCTTCTTCGACCTGTTTGCGCATCACGATCTCGACGGCGCCCTCGGCGCCCATCACGCTGATCTCGGCGGTGGGCCAGGCGACGATCAGGTCGGGCTCGTACGCGCGGCCGTTCATCACGTAGTAGCCCGCGCCGTAGGCCTTGCGCGTGATCACGGTCACCTTGGGAACGGTGGCGTTGGCGACCGCGTACAGCATCTTCGCGCCGTGGCGGATGATCCCCGCCGCCTCCACCTTCGTCCCCACCATGAAGCCGGGCACGTCCATCAGGAACACGAGCGGGATCGAGAACGCGTTGCAGAGGTTGACGAAGCGCGCCGCCTTGTCGGCGGAGTCGTTGTCGAGGATCCCGCCGAGGTGCTTGGGCTGGTTGGCGACGATCCCCGCGGGGCGCCCACCGAAGCGGGCGAAGCACGTGATGATCGTCTTCGCCCACTGGCCCTTCATGTCGAAGTACTCGCCGTCGTCCACAACCCGCCTGATGACCTCGTACATGTCGTAGGGCTTGCGATTGGACTCGGGGAGGACGTCGAGCAGCTCCTCCTCGCGGCGCTCGATCGGATCCGACACGGGGCGCCGGGGGGCCGGCTGTTCGCAGTTCTCCGGCATGTAGGAGAGGTATTGCTTGATCCGCTCGATGCACTCCTCGTCGCTCGCCACCTCCATGTCGCCCACGCCCGAGCGCCGGCAGTGGACGCGCGAGCCGCCGAGCTCCTCCTGCGTGACGTCCTCGCCCACGGCGGCGCGCACGAGGTGCGGGCCCGCGAGCGCCATCGAGCCGCGGCCCTTCACCATCGGCACGAAGTCGGCGAGGCCGGGGATGTAGGCGGTGCCCGCCGCGCAGGGACCCATCAGCGCGGCTACCTGCGGGATCACGCCGCTCATCACCACCTCCTCGCGGAACAGGTGCCCGGAGCCTGCGAACAGCGATCCCACCGCCTCCTGGATGCGCGCGCCGGCGGAGTCGAGCAGCCAGATGAACGGGATCCGCTTGGTGAGCGCCAGCTCGCGCAGGCGCGTCACCTTCAGCTCGCCCGTCATCCCCATCGAGCCCGCCATCACCGTGAAGTCGTAGGCGCAGACGGCGACGAGCCGGCCGTCCACCTTGCCGTAGCCCGTGATGACGCCGTCCGCGGGAGCGTCCTTGCCCTCCATCGCGCGCTGGGAGAAGTGCGGGCGGCCGTGGATGCCGAGCTCCACGAACGTGCCCTCGTCGATCAGCAGCGCGAGGCGCTCGCGCGCCGTGAGCTTGTCCTGTTCGTGCTGGCGCGCGATCCGCTCCTCGCCGCCGCCCAGGGCGATACGGGCGCGGCGCTCCTGCAGGTCCTCCACGAGCGGGCGCAGGATCGATGTGGTCTGCTGCGTGCTCATCAGCGGCCTTTCCACTGCGGTTCGCGTTTCTCGAAGAACGCGCTCACGCCCTCGACGATGTCCTCGGTGGACATCGCGAGCGAGAGCTGGGCGCGCAGGTAGTCCAGCGCGTCGTCGAGCGGCATGTCGAGCTGGCGGCGCATCGCGTCCTTGCCGAGCCGCATGATCACCGGTGACTTGGCGGCGAGCTTGCCCGACCAGTCGGCGACCGCCGCATCGAGCTCGCCCGCCGGCACCACGCGGTTCACGATCCCCGCGGCGAGCGCCTCCTGGGCGCTCCAGCGCTCGCCCAGCAGGAGCAGCTCGTTGGCCTTCTTGCGCGGGACGTTGCGGTAGATCAGCGCCATGATCATGAACGGGAAGGTGCCCACGTTGATCTCGGGCGTCCCGAAGCTCGCCTCCTCGGAGGCGATGATGAGATCGCACGCCAGGGCGATGCCAAGCGCCCCCGCGAGGACGTGGCCGCGCACCGCGCAGAGCGTGGGCTTGCCGAGCTGGCCGATCAGCTTGAACAGCGAGACGAAGCGCTCGGAGCCGAAGTGGCGGTGGACGAGCGGCGCATCGGCGGCGAAGCCTCCAAGGTTGGCGCCCGAGGAGAACGTGCGCTCGTGCGAGGACGCGAGCACGATGCAGCGCACCACGTCTTCGTCGCGGGCGCGCTCGAGGGCACCGATCAGCCCGGCGAGCATCTCGGCGGAGAGCGCGTTGCGGGTGTCGGGGTCGTTCAGCGTGAGCGTCGCCACGCCGTCGCTCACCTCGTAGAGGACGTGTTCGCCGGCCATCCGCCCGATCGTAACGGCAAGCGCCCCGTGTCGGAAGTGAGAAGCCCTACTACTCACTTTCGCGTGAGCGCGCGGTGCGAGCCGCGATCTCGCCGCCTCGCGCAGGTGCTCTGCGGGAGAGCTCGGCGGCCCGACGCGGAGCGTGTCAGCCGGTGAAGCGGGGGCGTGCTCGGCGCAGGTGAGCGATGAGGCGCTTCAACTGCGCCTCCTCGAGGCGTTCGAGCTGGGCTTCGGTGATCGTCTTGTCGGCGGGTGGAGGCGTGACGACGACGGGCACGTCGATCGCGGGGATGTCCGCCTGCTCGATCAGGTGCCCGTGGTGGTTGGGGTGCGATTCGCGGATCGCGAGGCTGAGCACGGTGCGCACGGGCAGGCCGTTTTCGGCGATGAAGACTTCGAGGCCGACCTGCGGGCGCACGAGCTTTTCGAGCGCCTTCCGTTTCGAGGGCGAGCTCTCGTAGGCGCCGAGGTCCACCGTCGCGGAGAACGCGGTCGTCGGCTGCCCGTCGACGGTGCGCGGCCCGAGCTCGCGCACGTCGCTCGCCTTGCCGAGCTCCTTGACGAGTCCCGCGAAGGGCTGCGTCGAGGAGCCGCCTCCGCCGACGCCTTCGGTGCCGACGGCTTCCTTGAGGTTCTGTCCGGTCTTCACCACCCACGGCCGGCCCCCGTCGAGGCGCGAGATGAACGGCTCTTCGACGTACAGCGTGGTGCCGATCAGGCGCTCGTTGACCTTGAAGCCGAGGACGTCGACGCTGATGTTCGCCATCGGCGGGGAGAACGCCTCTTCGCCCACGATCGTGATGAGGGCGAGCGAGCTCGCAGCTTTGGCGAGGACGCGCGAGAAGCTGCCGAAGGGCCCCCCGGGAGCCCCCGTGGCGGACACGCTGATCGTCGCCGAGAAGCGTTGGCTCGTGGGGTTGAGCTGGAGCATCGCCTGCTCGAGCCGCTGGAGGTCCGGCGGCGGTGCAGGTGCCGGTGCGGGCGCGGGCGGCGGCGTCGCCGGGGCGGCGAGCGCCGGTCCAGTCGCGGGGAGGGTCGCCGCGAGCACGAGCACGGTGAGGGCGATCGAGGGGGCGCTTCTGCGCATCTGACTCCTTCGTGCTCGTGGAACCGGGAAGCGGAGAGTAGCCGCTGCGCCGCCGGATCGCGAGCGCACTCGACGACTCCGCAAAAAGTAGATAGCGCTACTGTTTACTTCTCCGCGGCGCTGCGGTAGCGTCGCGGATACCCGCCGCCCGGTGGACTGCCGGTGCGCCAGCAACCACAAGGAGACCGCCCACGATGGCCGCCACCGCCGAGAGCGTCGTGAAGCCCGACCACGGCGCAACCCGCAAGCACTTCATCTTCACAGACGAGCACGAACAGCTGCGCGAGTCGATCACGAACTTCGCCACCAAGGAGCTCGCCCCCCACGCAGACGAGTGGGAGGAGACGACGTTCCCCGACTGGGTGTTCAGCCGCATGGGCGAGCTCGGCTTCCTCGGGCTCGACAAGCCTGAGAAGTACGGGGGACAGGGCGGCGACTACTTCTCGGCGATGGTGCTCGGCGAGGCGATCGCGCACGCCAACTGCGGCGGGCTGGCGATGGGCGTGGCGGTGCAGACCGACATGGCGATGCCGCCGATCCTCAAGTTCGGCACCGAGGAGCAGAAGCAGGAATGGGCGGTGCCGGCGATCAAGGGCGAGAAGATCCTGTGCCTCGGCATCACCGAGCCCGACGCCGGCTCGGACGTCAAAGGGATCAAGACGCGCGCCGTGCGCGACGGCGACGAATTCGTCATCAACGGGTCCAAGACATACATCACCAACGGGCACCGCGCGCACGTGATCGTGCTCGTCACGAAGACCGACCCCGACGCCGGATACGACGGCTTCTCGCTGTTCCTGGTGCCGATGGACGCGCCCGGCGTGATCCGCGAGAAGAAGCTGCAGAAGATGGGCATGCACGCCTCCGACACGGCGCTGCTCGCCTTCCAGGACGTCCGCGTCCCCGCCTCGGCGATGCTCGGCCAGGAGGGCAAGGGCTTCTACAACATCATGTGGGAGCTCCAGGGCGAGCGCATGATCGGCGCGGCGGGCAGCATCGCGGGCGCGCAGCGCACTTTCGACCGCACGCTGCAGTACGCGAAAGAGCGCGAAGCGTTCGGCAAGCCGATCGGCCACTTCCAGGTGATCCGCCACAAGTTCGCCGAGATGGCTACGAAAATCGAGGCGGCTCGCCAGCTCGTGTATGTCACCGCGTGGCGCTTCGCAAACGGCGAGTACCCCGTTCGGGAGATCTCGATGGCGAAGCTGTACGCCTCGCGCGTGGCGGTGGAAGTCGCCGACGAGTGCATCCAGATCCACGGCGGCGCCGGCTACATGAAGGAGTACAACGTCGAGCGCGCGTGGCGCGACGCCCGCCTGAACCGCATCGGGGCGGGCACCGACGAGATCATGCTCGAGGTGATCGGCCGCTCCTACGGGCTGTGATAGAGGACCTCGCGCGCGCTCAGTCGGCGGTGGCTCGATCGCTGCGCAACACCACCACGGTCGGCGCCAGGCGCTTGCCCAGCTGCGACTCCAGGACCCCGAGCGCGAGCGGGACGAGAAACAGGTGCGCGCCGTTGGGGTCGGGGATGCGATCGTCGCGGTGGTAGTCGAAGAGCGCCGCGTGCGTCGCCTCCTCATCGTCGCGGTGAGCATCGACGATCACGCGCACCTCGCGTGCTCGCTCCTGTGCGTCGACCGGCGACGGCCGCGCTGCACTCCACAGGCGTCGTGTGAGCTCGCCGCGTGCCAACGAGAAAGCGGCGAGCACGAGCGAGCGCCACGGCGCCACGCGCCTTCCCGTACGCCGGTCCACCGTGCGAACCCCGGCGATCCACTGCCCGGGCGTGCCGAGCTGTTGCTCCAGCACGGTCCATCCGGGCCTCGCTGCCTGCCTCGCGCGCCGAGCCCACTCGCTCTCGCCCGTCCCGCTCCCCGCGGGGCGCATCCGGCGCCGGGCGACCCAGAAGGGCGCGCTCCACAGGCCCATATCGATGGCGACCGCGAGTGCCCGGCGCAGGCGCGGCGCCTTCTCGCGCGCCGGCTCGGTCTCAGCCCCGCGGTCGGCGTTCCCCTCCACGCGAGCGAGCATATTCCGGCCGCGCCCGATCCGGTCCGAGCCCCGAACTCGGTCGGGTCAGTCCACCGAGCCCCGTGGGACGACCCACTCGACGGGCTGCCCGGTGACCTCGGCGATGAGGTCGAAGGCGGCGTCGTAGTGGAGCACCGTCAGGCCGGTCTGCTCGGCGGCCGCCGCGAGGAGGAGATCGGGAATGCTGGCGGCGCGGTGCTGTCCGCGGTCGGCGAGCAGTCCCTGTATGTCCAGCGCCCGAGCGAACGTAGGGTCCTCGAGCGAAACGTGGGCAAAGCGGAGCTCGATATCTCTGCGTCTTCCCCGGTGCTCCGCGCCCGAGCGCGCGCTGAACAGAACCTCGAGGTTGGTAACCGCACAGGTGGCGAGCCGTCCGCCCAAGAGCATGGGTTCGATTCGCGCGGCGATCGGCGGCTTGGCTCCGCGCGCCAGGACGCTGTTGTCTACGAGGTGGGTGGGTGCGGCCATGCCTTGGCCATGACCTCGGGGTTGCGGAGGTCCTCGTTCTCTTTGAGCCACGTCATCAGCCGGTCCCCCGCCTCGCGGCGGACCACCTCCCGCAGCGCCTCGTCGACCGTGTCCCGGATGCCGCGCGTCCCGAGGATCTCGCGCGCCTTGCCCAGCATCTCTTCGTCTATGTCCAGCGTCGTTCGCTTCACGCCCATCCGTATAGCATAGGCACCCCGATTGATACATACAAATACAGGCTCACTACCAATACATTGATATGACCAACATCTGCGCCCCCTTCACCGACGAGCACGAACAGCTGAGACAGTCAGCCCGCGGCTTCATCGAACGCGAGCTCACCCCCCACGCGCAGCGGTGGGAGGAGGAGCGCTGGTTTCCCGATGAGGTGTTCACGAAGATGGCGGCCCAGGGACTGCTCGGGCTCAAGTACCCCGAGGAGTACGGCGGCCAGGGCGGCGACTACCTGCACGAGGCGGTGCTCGTCGAGGAGATGGCGCGCGTGGGCTCGGGTGGCGCCGCCGCCGGCATCGGCGCGCACATCAACATCGCCACCCCGCCGATCTGGAAGTTCGGCGACGAGGACCAGAAGCGCCGGTACCTGGCCCCGGCGATCCGCGGCGAGCTGATCGGCGCGCTCGGCATCACCGAGCCGGGCGCGGGCTCCGACGTGGCGTCGATCACGACGCGCGCCGAGCGCGTGGACGGGGGGTTCGTCGTGAACGGCGAGAAGACCTACATAACGAACGGCGTGCGCGCGCACTTCATCGTCACCGCCGTGAAGACCACTCCCGAGGGCGGGCACCACGGCATCTCGTTCCTGATCGTGGACCGCGGCGAGGGTGTGAGCTCATCGGCGCTGCACAAGCTCGGCTGGCACGCCTCCGACACCGCCACGATCGCCTTCGAGGATGTGTTCGTGCCGGCGGAGAACCTGCTCGGCGAGCTCAACGAGGGCTTCAAGCTGATCATGGCCAACTTCCAGTGGGAGCGACTGGTGATGGCGCTCGGGTCGGTCGCGGGGATGCAGCTCGCGTGGGAGCGCACCGCCGCGTACGCACGCGAGCGCTCGGCGTTCGGGCGCCCGCTGTCCGGCCACCAGGTGATCCGCCACAAGCTCGCCGATCTCGCTACCTCGGTGTACGCCTGCCGCTGCGTCACCTACGACGCGCTCACCCGCTTCGTCGCCGGAGAGGAACCGCTCAAGGAGGTGACGATGGCGAAGCTCCTCACGCAGCGCGCCGCGTTCGAGCTGATGGACGAGTGCCTGCAGATCCACGGCGGCGCGGGCTACATGCGCGAGTACTGGGTGGAGCGGGCGGCCCGCGATGCGCGCCTGGGCCCGATCGGCGGCGGCAGCGACGAGATCATGCGCGAGATCCTCGGCCGCGTGCTCGGCCTGTAGGCGTCGAGGAGTAGTCGGTGTCGCAGGAGAACGTGGCATTCGTGGAGGGCCTCTTCGGCGCAGCCAACGGCATGGACAAGCAGGAGCTCCTCGCAGCGCTTCCGCAGTTGATCGCGGAGATCTGCGACCCCGAGATCGAGTGGATCGAGGACCCTCTGCGTGCAGACGCGCACGTCCACCGTGGCCATGACGGAGTCCGCGAGTCGTGGGAACGCTGGCTGGACGGCTTCGACGAGTACAGCGTCGAGCTCGAGCGCGTGGTGGACTGCGGCGAGGACGTGTTCGTTGTCGGACGGGAGCACGCACGCGGAGCGACGAGCGGCGCGTCGGTGAGTTCCTTCACCTACGCCGTCCTCACGATCCGCAGCGCCAAGCTGCTCAGGTATCGAGAGTTCTCGGACCAGAGCGCGGCCCTCAAAGCCGTTGGGCTGGAGCAGTAGGCGGGCTCCTTTGCCTGCGTGCACCTCCGCGTACCTGCAATAGCCCGTCCAAACCTGCGCTGTCCCGCTCATGTCTCGTGCATGAGCCGCCGATACAGGCCTCGTGGCTCCCGCACGCACGCAAGCTGTTGCGCGGCGCGCGCTCGCACCCCGGCTCCTGCTCGCCGCCGGGCTCGCGATGGCGGGCCTCGCGTGCACGGCGCCGACGAGCGGCGCCCGGGTCCCGCCGGCGCGTGCCGGCGCGTGCGTGCACCGCAGCAGCTTCAGCCAGGGCAGCGGCTCTCACGGGTCGGCGCCGCGCCCCTGCGGCGCGCGCCCCCGCGCGCGAGGCGCCTGCCGCGGCGCGACGCTGCGCCCCAACGCCCACGACCTGCTGCTCGTCCGCGAGGCGGTCTTCTGCCTCGTCAACCGCGAACGCATGCGCCACGGCGAGGCGCCGCTGCGCCCGAACACGAGGCTGCGGCGCGCCGCCCAGCAGCACACGAAGAGCATGGTGGCGGCGGGCTACTTCGAACACGATGGCCCCGGCGGCGCCACGCCGCTCAGCCGGATGCGCTCGGTGGGCTACATCTCGAGCTCGACCCGGGGCTACGAGATAGGCGAGAACATCGGCTGGGGCACGCTCTGGCTGGCGACGCCGCGCGCGATCGTCGCGGCGTGGATGGCGTCGCCCGGCCACCGCGCGAACATCCTCGACCGCCGCTTCCGCGACACCGCCATCGGCGTCTCGGCGAACCTCCCGCGCTCGTTCGCGCACGGACAGCCCGGCGCCATCTACACGCAGGACTTCGGCGTCGTCATCGGGCGCTGAGCGGGCGCCGACGGCACCGAGCGAGCAGCGGCGGCGCTGAGCGCGCCGCGCCCCCTCGGCGCTGGGCCCGAGCGCTGCCCCCACTCGGCGCTGAACCCGGGCGCGCCCACTCCCGGCGCGCCCCACTAGAACATCCGTCCAGTCGAAGCGAGCGGGCTAAAGCTTCGGTCGCTCGCTCCCGGGTGGCTGGACATGGCACGGCTACGTGTAGTGCCTGCCGCTGCCGTGATCGCGGCCGCCGCGCTGGCCGGGCCGGCGGGCGCGCCTGCGCTGACGGGACACAGCTCCGAGCGGCGGCTCGCGCCGCATCACCAGCACCGGGGCGGGCGGCCGGCGTCGAGCGCGGTCGTCCGCACCTGCCCGCGGGCGCTCCTCCCACCCACCGGTGAAGACCTCGAGGTGATCCGCTCGGCGGTGCTGTGCCTGATCAACGACGAACGCATCGCCCATGGCGAGGCCCCGCTTCGCAGCAACGGACACCTCCAAGCGGCGGCACAGCGGCACAACGAATCGATGATCGCCGGCGGCTACTTCGACCACACCGGCCCCGCCGGCGACACCCCGGTGACTCGCGACGAGGCAGCCGGCTACCCGCTCGCGTCGGGCGTGGCTGGGCCGTGGGCGAGAACCTCGCGTGGGGCACCGGCACGCTCTCGACGCCGCAGGCGATCGTGCGGAGCTGGATGAGCTCTCCTCCTCACCGCGCCAACATCCTCCACGGAGCGTTCCGCGACACCGGCATCGGCGTCTCCGCGCAGCTCCCGGGCCGCCTCGAAGAAGGCCAGGCGGGCGGCGTCTACACAGAGGAGTTCGGCGTCATCTACCGGCGCTGAGTCAAGTCGGCAGGGTGCCGGGCGCACGCAGCTCTGCCCGGAGGCTGCAGCCGTCGCACCTCGGATAAGGTGCGCTGCCCCACCACGACAAGGGAGAAGCGAACAGCCATGGGAGTACTCGACGGCAAGTCGGCGATCGTCACGGGATCGGCGCGCGGGATCGGCCGCGCGACCGCCGAGCTGCTCGTCGCGCACGGCGCGCAGGTGCTGGTGAACGACCTCGACGGCGACCTCGCCGAGCAGGCCTCACAGGAGATCGACGGCGAGACCGCCGTCTACGCCGGCGATCTGACGAAGCCGGGAGCGCCCGACGAGCTCGTCCAGAAGGCGATCGACTCGTTCGGGAAGATCGACATCATCGTCAACAACGCGGGCTACACGCTCGACGCGCCCGTCCACAAGATGTCCGACGAGCACTTCCAGGCGATGCTCGACATCCACCTGGTGGTGCCGTTCCGGGTGATCCGCGCCGCCGCCCCGCATCTGCGCGAGCCCGCCAAGAAGGAGCGCGAGGAAGGCAAGGAGGTGTTCCGCAAGATCGTCAACATCTCCTCCACCTCGGGCACGTTCGGCAACGCCGGGCAGGCGAACTACTCCTCGGGCAAGGCGGGAGTCGTGGGACTCACGAAAACGATCGCCAAGGAGTGGGGCCAGTTCAAAGTGAACGTCAACGCCGTCGCCTTCGGCTTCATCGACACCCGCCTCACGCAGGCGAAGGTCGATGAGAACACGATGCAGAAGGACGGCGAGACGATCCAGCTCGGCATCCCCGAGCAGATGCGCCAGATGGCGTCGATGATGATCCCGCTGGGACGGCCCGCCTCGCCGGAGGAGGCCGCGGGCGGGGTGTTCTTCCTGTGCTCGCCGTGGTCGAACTACGTCCACGGCCAGACGCTGCACGTCACGGGCGGCGTGTTCGGCGGGATGACCGGCTGAGGGCGGCCACGCACCATCTTCTGGCCCGCCCCGGGCGCCGGGCCCTCGCCGCGCGACGCGCCGCTGACGCGCAGCGCCCGCGGAAAGGCTGCGCCCCGGCAGCCGCCGGGCGAGCGCTCATCCTTGGTGGCGGCCGCAGCGTTGGCGGCCGCACCTGCCTAACCTGGGAGGCCGCGAGCGAGCGGCAGCTGATCGGAGAGTGGAGCAGATAGGCGGAAGCGGAGTCGACGAGCGCCGGCGCGCCGAACGTCGGAGTGCCGCCCGACGCCGCACCCGGCGCCAGCGGCTGCTCGTCGCCGCCGGCGCGGCGGTGGCTCTGGCAGCCGCGCTCGCCGCGCTGCTGGCGAGCGGCGGCGACAGCAACCGGCGAGGTACGTCCCGCGCCGGTGGCGCCGCACACCCGCGGACGCTTCCCGACGGCGGCCCGCTCGCGCCGCCCGCGGTAGGCGGGCTGTCAGCGCTGTGGGCGGCGCGCAACGTCGTGGGGCTTCAGCCGGGCACGGCTGCGGCGTATGAAGCGGCAGCCAGACGCAGCGGCCTGCCGGGCGATCTGATGATCGCCGACCGCGGCAACAACAGGATCCTCGTGGTGGAACCCTCGGGCCACGCCGTGTTCGAGTACCCCTCTCGCCGCGAAGGCCACCGGCTGTTCTTCGACGACGACACGTTCGTGGAGCCCGGAGGAAAGTGGCTGATCTCCAACGAGGAGGACAACAACACGATCGTGCAGGTCAACCTGCGTACGCGGCGCCTCGAGCTGCTGTTCGGCCACCCCGGCGAAGCGGGAGCCGGCGCAAGCCATGTGAACACGCCGGACGACGCCTACATGCTGCCGGATGGCACCTTCACGGTCGCCGATGCGAACAACTGCCGCATCCTGTTCATACGCGCGCGGCACATCGTGCGCAGCCTGGGCAGGGCCGAAGACTGCGTGCACCGGCCTCCGCACAGCTTCACCCCCGTCAACGGCGACACGCCGGTGCCGGGCGGCGGGGTGCTCGTGAGCGAGGTGCAGGGGGACTGGGTGGATGAAATCGGCCCGGAAGGGAGGCTGCGCTGGAGCGTCAAGGCGCCGGTCGAATACCCGTCTGATCCGCAGCCGCTCCCGGGCGGGCGCGTGCTGCTGGCGGACTACACCTCGCCCGGCCACGTGCTCATCATCGACCGCCGCGGGCGCGTGCTCTGGCGCTACGGCCCTGCGTCGGGATTCGGGCGCCTGGACCATCCCTCGCTGGCGATGGCGCTCCCCAACGGCGATGTCGCCGTGAACGACGACTATCGCGACCGCGTGATCGTGATCGACCCGCGCACGAACAGGATCGTGTGGAAATACGGGCACACCGACAGGCCGGGGACGGGCTTCGAGCACCTGAGCGTCCCCGACGGGATGGACTTCATTCCGCTGACGAGCGCCGGCGCCCCCGACTACGCCGCGGTGGTGCACCCGTGAGCGGGAGCCCGGACACCTCGGCGCGGCTGCTCGCGCGCCGGGAAGCGCGCCGCCGCACCGTGCGCCGCCGGCGCGCCGCAGCCATCTCGGTGCTCGTGGTGTGCGCCGCGCTGGTCGCGCTCATCCTCACGAGCGGCGGCTCCTCGCACCGAGGCCATGCGCGCTCCCCGCACCGCGCCTCCTCCACCGCCGCCCCGCGCCTGGCCGTGTCCACCTCACCGGCGGGCTCGCTCGGCGAAGCGCTCCAGGACGCCGCCGCCGCCTCCGATCCCTCCTCGAGCGGCATCCTCGTGATCGGCGGATTGGACGGCGAAGAAGCCTCGAAGGACACGATCACGCGCGTGTCCGGGGGTCGCACATCGACCGCAGGAACGCTTCCGGGGCCACTGCACGACGCCTGCGCCGCGCGCGTGGGTGGCGCGGTGTACGTGTTCGGCGGCGGCATCCAGGAATCGTTCTCGGCGATCATGCGGCTCTCGCCGGCGGGCGCCGGTGCGCCGTTCACGGCGACGCAGGTCGGCTCGCTCCCCACCGCCGCCTCGGACGTGGCGTGCGCCGTGCTGGACGGCACCGTCTACGTGGTGGGCGGCTACACGGGCTCTGAACCGCTGCGAACCGTCGTCGCGTGGTCGCCCGGAAGCCAGCCGCGGACGGTGGCGACGCTGCCCAAGCCGCTGCGCTATGCGGCGGCCGCCGCAGTGGGGAGGCAGATCCTGATCGCGGGCGGGACGAGCGGCGAAACGGCGAGCAGGGACGTGTATGCGTTCGATCCCGTCGGCGCGCGCGTGTCGAGGATCGGCGCGCTCCCGTTCCCGGTCACGCACGCCGCAGCCGCCGCACTGGATGGAAGGCTGCTCGTGATCGGGGGGCGCAGCTCACCCACGGGCGCGCGGCACCGGAGCGTGCTCGCGGTGACGCCGTCTGGCGCCGCCACGATCGCCGGCGAGCTTCCCGGCGGGCTGTCGGACGCCGCGGTTGCGGCGCCCGGGCGCTCAGGCGTCGCGGGCGTCCTCCTCGCGGGCGGTGCAGATTCGAGCGGCGCGCCGCAGAGCGCCGTCCTCGCCCTGACCGCCGCTCACCGCTAGGGCGTCTCGCGCATGTCGAGCAGGCACCCCGAGAAGTAGGCGCCCGCCGGCGATGCCAGATAGGCGACGAGCGCGCCCACCTCGTCCGCAGCGGTGGCGGCGCCCGGCGCAACCGCGACGGCGGTGATCGAATAGCGCGCCCACTCGATCGACAGCGTGCGCGCGAGGTTCTCGAGCCCCGCCCGCGCCGCGCCGGCGTGCTCGCCCGCGGCGGACGGCGGGCACACGAACACGATGCGACCGCCGGCGCCGGACGGGTATGAAGAACCTGTTCGCAACAGCCCGGGCGGCGTTCCAGCTCGCCTCCATGCACGCACCCAGCGCAAGCCGCCCGGCGGCTGCCGCCCACAGACCCCAGGCGTCCACCACGAGCACGCCTGGCCGTCCGCCGTCCCCGTGCACGCGTTCGAGCGCCGCGTCGAGCTCCGTCTCCTCGAGCGCGCTCGCGGCGGCCGCGAGCAGCCCCATCTCGAACACGTCGGCGCCGACTGCGGAGCAGGCGTGCGCCACGCCGGGCGCCGCCGAGGCGTGCGGCGCCGTCGCGCCCGCGCCCGCGCCAGCGAGCAGCACCCCGACCCCGTCGAGCAGGTCCGGGCGCAGCACGTCGGTGACCCCGAGCGCGTGCATCGGTCGCACCCTAGTGGGGGTGCTGTGCGCCGCGTGTCACGGTGCGCCGAACGGGTTGCGTCCCTCGTCCTCGGGACGCTGCTCGAGGCCCGTAGCCGGGGGCTCGGGCGGGCGACTGCGCCGGGGGCGCGGACCGGGCTGCGCCGGGGGCTCGCCGGGCGCCTCGCCCGGGGCGGCAACGCCGTCGTCCGGCTGGCCGTCGCGCGTCGCGGACGGCACCGCGCCCGCAACACTCGCGCCCGGGCCGCGCAGCTCGAAGTACAGCACCGCCGCCGCGAGCGCCGACAGGGGCGCCGTGAGGATGCCGATGATCACGCGCACCACCAGGCCCACGCCCGAGTCGGGCGATCCGGCGGCCGCCTCGATCGCGCTCGCGATGAGCGTGACGAGGATGAAGAGGATGAAGATGACGGCGAACACCTGCCACCCGTTCCCCCGCACGAGCTCGCGGCTGCGCCCGAGCGCACCGAGCCCGTCCGGGCGCTCGAGCACCACCACCGGTGCCGCCACCGACCAGATCGTGATCAGGATCAGACCGGGCACGATGAACAGGATCAGGCCGAGCACGATGCCGATGCCCGCCACGACGCCAACCAGCACGAGCTTGCCGAACACCGGCGTCGCCGCCCGCAGCAGCGCGCCTGCGGTGGCGTCGCGCCGGCCGTCCTGGACGTCGGCGACGAGCTCCACCACCATGCCGGTGAAGAGCGTTATGGCGATCACGCTCAGCAGCAGCGACACGAGCGCGAGGCCGGCCGCGGCGGCGATCAGGACGGACGAGAGGATGCCCGTCACGGCGAACACGGCTGCCGCCGCCGGCATCAGCACGGATGCCTGGTCGACGTAGATGTCGAACACCCGCCTGATGACTGCGCCAACGTCGATCCGTGTCTGCATCGTCCCCCTTCGCCCGGGTCTCGCCGCGGCAAGCGTAGGCGAACCCTCCGACACCGCCGGCGCGCCTCAGGCGCAGGCGGCGTCGCGTCGACGGCGCACCGCTCTCGACGGAGCGCTTTCGGGACGAGCCGCCGTCAGGCGACCGCTGCGCCCTTGGGCGCGTGCCGTTCCGCCCGGCGCTGCTCGCGCACGCGCCGCAGGACGCCCTTGCGGCCGTGCTGGTCGAGCCCGGCGTGGAGACGTCTGATCTCCTCGAGCACGGTGTCGGCGACCACCTGCTGCTGCTCCCTCGTCGGGTCCTCGATGACCTCCCAGCGCATCGGCTCGCCGTACTGGACCGTCACCTTCGGGAACTGCAGGCGCTTCCAGTTGCGGATGCGCGAGGAGCCGTGGATCGCGATCGGCACGATCGGCGCGCCGGTCTCGAGCGCGAGGCGGCCGATCCCGGGCTTGGCGTGCTCGGCGATCTTGCCCGTGCGCGAGCGCCCGCCCTCGCAGTACATCGTGATGGCACCTTCGCGGGCGAGGATCGCCTTGGCGGTGATGAACATCTCTTCGTCGCGCGCTCCCCGCCGCACCGGGAACACGCCGCCGTGCGTGAACACCCACTCCTGCGGCGGCTTGAACATCTGCGACTTCGCCATGAAGCGCACCTTGCGGCGGATGTAGCACCCCATCAGGAAGTGGTCCATGAACGAGAAGTGGTTGGGAGCGAGGATCACGCCGCCGCTGCCCGGCACCTTCTCGGTGGAGATCGCCCGCGTGCGGAAGACCGTGTACGCGTAGAGCGAGGCGCCCACGCGCACGAGCTCGTAGACCCAGTCGGGTTCGCGCGTGCGCGCGCGCGCGTGAAAGCGGTCGAAGTACTCCTTCGGGCGCGGATCTTTGTAGATCTGCTCCCGCATCGCCGAGAGCTCGCTCATCTGAGCGGTCTACCTCCGCGGCGCTCGAAGGTTACGCCTCGCGCCCGCTCAGCTCACTCGCGCCTGCTGCGAACGGCGCGCATCAGGTCCGCGAGCTGACGCGCGCGGTGGGCGAAGCCCGCGGGCGTGCGCCCCGTTACGCGGTGCTCGAGCTCGAGCTCCACCTCCACCACCGAGAGGCCACCGCGCAGGGCGTCGATCGTCATGCCGAGCTCCATCCCGTATCCGGCGGCGAACGGCAGCAGCCGCTCGAGCGTCGCCGCGCGCATCGCCCGCTGACCGCACAGCGGCGCACGCAGCCGCGCCCCGCACGAGCGCTCGACGGCGCGCGCGGCGTAGCGGCGCACGATCCCGAGCCCGCCGCCGGCGCTGCGCGCGAACACCGCTGCCGCGACGTCGCCCTCGCCGCGCTCGACGACGTCCGCGAGCGCCGCGAGCTCGCGGGCGGAGCGCCCGAGATCGCCGTCGCAGAGCACGAACACGGCCTCGCTGCCAACGTCCTCGGCGAGCGCGCAGCGCGCCAGCTCGGTCATCGCGGCGCCCTTCCCCAGCGGGGAGCGGCGGCGCCCGGCGGCGGCGCCGAGAGCGGGCACGCGCGCCCCCGCCGCTTCGGCGAGGCGCGCCGTCGCGTCGCGGGAGCCGTCGTCCGCCACCCACACGCACGCGCCGGGGAACGCCCCGCGCAGCGCCGCGACGGTGGCGCCGATCCGCTGCGCCTCGTCGCGCGCCGCCACGAGCACGGCCCGCGGCGGTCCGGCACCACCCTCTTCTGCCGGCGCGGATCGGTCGGCGTGCGCGGTCTATCGTCTCGGCCGAGTGGCGAACGGCATCGGGAGGGTGACATGACGGACATTGAGGCCCATATCACGGGCACGGTATGGAAAATCGAGTGCGCCGTAGGCGACGAGATCGAGGAGGGCGACACCGTCGCGATCCTCGAGTCGATGAAGATGGAGATGCCGGTGGAGGCCGAAGACGCGGGAACGGTGGCGAAGATCCTCTGCGAGGAGGGCCAGGCGGTGAGCGAGGGCGACACGCTCGTCGTGCTCGAGTAGGCGCCGGGCGGCGGCACTGCCCGCCCCTCGCTAGCCTGTCCGCCCGGTGCCATCGCCCTCTTCTCCCAGCGAGCTCGCCGGCGGCAAGCTGCTCGTCGACGAGCCCGCCGCGGGCGTCGTGCGCCTGACGATCTCGAACCCCGACAAGCGCAACGCGCTCGACCACCCGATCCTCGACGCGATAACCGCGAAGCTCGCGGAGCTGTCCGGCGGCGCCTCGCAGGCGCGCTGCGTGATCGTCACCGGAGCCCACGGGATGTTCTCCGCGGGATACGACATCGGCGAGATCCCCGAAGAGGAATTCGAGGAACGCGCCGAGCGCCTCGTCGCGCACCCGTTCACGCAGGCGATCGACGCACTCGAGGCGTTCCCCTACCCCACGCTCGCAGTGCTGCCCGGACACACCATCGGCGGCGGCCTCGAGCTCGCGCTGTCCTGCGATCTGCGGATCGCCCGCGAGGGGATCCGGCTGGGGATGCCCCCCGCGAAGCTCGGGTCTCGTCTACTCCCACACCGGGCTGCGGCGCTTCCTCGACGCGATCGGCGCGGCGCGCACGCGCGAGCTGTTCCTGCTCGGGCGCTACGTCGATGCCGACGACGGCGCTCGCCTGGGGCCTCGTCAACCGCGTCGCGCCCGCGCAGGAGCTCGACCTGGCGTCGCTCGAGCTGGCGGCGGAGCTCGCCGGGAACGCGCCGCTCTCGCAGCTCGGCAACAAGCGCGTGATCGCGGCGCTGCTCGCTGCCGAGGGCGAGCTCGCGCCGGACGTCGAAGAGGAGCTGATCGAGCTTCGCCGCGCGTCGTTCGCCTCGCGCGACATGCGCGAGGGGATGCGGGCGTTCGCCGAGAAACGAACGCCCCGCTGGACCGGCGAATAGCCGTCCGCCACACCTCATACGGTGTGGCGCATGCCGCCTCTCATCACGCGCGAGGAGGCTCTGCGCCTCGGCGAGATCGAGGATCACGCGGAGATCGAGGCGCTGATCCAGACGGGCGTGGGAAGCGCGCGTGGAGCGTTTCGCCGACTCCACCGACATGTGCTCGCTCGTCAACGCGAAGTCGGGGGGTTGCGCGGAGGACTGCGGCTT